>CAWGHI010000007.1:0-108091 GCA_963822355.1 uncultured Flavobacteriaceae bacterium | reverse complement strand
GTTTTTCTGCGTTCCGTTCGTCAGTTATAGTATTTAATTGTTCGTTTTTTTCTTTCGGTCAACTTTAAATCTGACAATGTTTTTCCTTCCTTTTTTATGCTTTCAATCCAATTGTTTTTGTCGTCGTAAATGTAATTGTATCGTACGACTTTAATTCTTTGACCATCCGAGGTAATAAATTCTTGTAAAACTATATTTTGAAATTTGTCATATTCAATACTTTCCGTTTTATATTTATCAAAACCAACACTTCTGTAACTTCCTACGATTTCTTCCTCTTTGGTTTTATTGCCTTTTTCGTTATACTCGGTAATGTAATGAAAACCTAAAACTGTATCTTTTTTTGTAATATAAAATCCTTTAGCCTCTATTTCCTGTCCGTTCTTGTCGTATTTGTAATATGTATCAGTATTATGCGGTGACCAATTCCCGATTTTAAATTTTTTCGTCATTTGATTTTTCTCATTAAATACGAAGCCAGTAGAACCTTTGTAATCACACTTTTCTTTTTTTGAGTATCTTTCAATATACGGTTTGCAACTACCTTCTTCAATCATATTTCCATTATCATCATAAGTGTAAATAGTTTTTTCGTAAATATTACCTTTGTTTGTGTGGGTGTATTCAACGATTAAGTTGCCAAGATCATTATACTTATAGGTTTTATATTCTTGAATAAAATCATTTTTATTTGGTGGAAGTTCTTCACTATAATCTCGAAAATATCCAAAAACATATTTTATATATTTGGTTTTTCTGTGTGTATCATCATATTCATATATTTCTTCTGAAACAACACGATTTTTGACATAATATCTTTTTTGTATTAAATTTCCTGCTTCATCGAATTTGTATGTGTATCCATCTTTTCCTCCTTCAATTTGATTAAGTTCCGCAACGAGTTTTCCATTTTCAAATGTAAATACGGTATTTTCCTTTCTTAATTCCCGAGCCATTACATCAAGACCCAATGAAATTTCTACAATTTTAATTGGTTGCCCATTTTTATCAAAATAATATTCAATCTCTTCATTGTTTTCGGAAACCAAGTTCTCTGTAACTTCTTTCAAAGATTCAACTTGTCCATTTAAGCTCAAGTTTAATTTGGAATATTTATCATTTTTGTAATCGGTAATCACGTTTTCTTGGCTAAATCCGAGAAAGCAAAAAAGCTGTAATATTAAAATTAGAATGAAGTTTATTTTAATGCTCATTGTTTTTTTCAAATTGCCCCTAACGTTTAGTATAACCGCAGTTACGGGATTAAATTTAATGTTTTTCGGATAAGCACCGACGGTAGCAATTACGCGTGGATTCGGACGCAGTCGAATCCGCCGTAATTGCGGTTATACATTGTTAGGCACTGGCTTTTATTTCTATTTCAATACATTCTTCTATTGTTCCTCCAATAATTTTATTCTTTTGTATGTCAAAACTATCTAATTCATAAATTCCAATTTCTTTATGAACTATAACTTTTCCTGTTTTAGTTATAAACTCAATTAGTTCCGATGTTGGTAATGAGTTTTCTCCCAATCTGACTCTTTGCAGTAATAAATTATCATTTATTTTATGTTCAAATGCAGTAATATAAGAATTATCAAGTTCTGTTTTTTGTCCTTTATTTTTTACTATAAATACTGGCATTTCATCGTGAAACTCAACAATTGAATAAATAAAATCTAATGCTATTTGATGTTCAGGGTTGGGGTCATCAATAAAATTTAAGGTTAAATGATACTTATCTGTTTTTAATAATGTGTTTACTTCAATAACGTTACTGTCAATTTTTGATTTTGAAAGTTTACTTTTAATAAATTCAAAGGGAGCAATTATAACTACAAAAAAACAAATAGTTAATAATCCAAAAACAGCAATTCCTAAACCTACTAATTCTCTGATTACAGGATATTCAGTAAAACCTTTTTTTCTTTTTGATATTTTGACTATAAATTCCAATTTTCTAGCTTGTGCCTAACGGTTTGGCTATGGTTTCGTTGCGGAAAAATCCAATGTTTTTCCGCCGAAAGCACCGAAGATAGCAAATTAGCGAGGACTTCGGACGAAAGTCAGAAGCAATGAACTATAGCCGGTGTTGGCAATAGTTTTTTTATTCATATTCTCCAAACCAATTAAGTTCATTTTTCCAGTCAACTTTTGTGTAGTCAACTTGGTCGTTTGTGTAAACTCTAAATATTTTGTTCACAGGGGTTTCTTTTAGTAGGTTCTTAATTGAATCAACTTCTTTTTCTGGAACTCTTTGGTCTGTGAATAACATAAATTTAATTTTTTCTTTTTCCTGCTCTTTGATTGAAAATATTAATTCATAAATCTCACTATTAACTCCATTAGGTTGATATATCTATCTGTTCTAGCAACTAATTTTCCATTTTTAAAACCGATGTAAACGTTAAAGTCAAAATCTTTATTTCCGCTTGGCATTAGTCCGTTCTCTCTTTTGGGTAAGTTGATGTCAAGATTTAAATTTTTCTTTAAATATTGATATGCATTACTAATTTTAAGGAATTGGTTAGTAAAGGAAGAATCAGTTTTGTTCTTTAAAGTTAAAAACAAAGTGTCTTTTTGGGCATTAAGTTTATACTCAAGAATAAAATCCGTTTCTAATTCAGGGTCAACATTTGTCAGTTGAGTATAGTAAATCTTTGAGCTATCACTAGTCCAAGAAAATTTTGTTATTCTTCCGAAAGAATTTTCAATTAATGAATCTTTGAAGAATTGTAAATCTATAATATTTGAACTTTTAGTGGAACTCCAATTTCCGAGCAAGTCATTATTGATGTTCTTTTTTGTACAGCTCTGTAAAATAAAAATTACTAATAATGTTTGGATTATGGTTTTCATTCAAATTATTGCCAACTTGTTTATACTCGATACTTTTTTTCCTTTTATCTCCCTATCTAGCATGAAAGGCGCTAGTTTTCATAAAAAACATTCTTTTTATTTTTTTTGCCATTTTCATCTTCAGTTAAAAGGTTTTAACCTTTGCAATATAACAAGTTTCTCTTATAAATTGTCAAAAGGATTTTTTATTTTCTGGATGCTCGTGCTGCTAACATGCGTATAGAGCATCGTGGTTTTTGGGCTGTTGTGCCCCAATAGCGCTTGTATGTAGCGTATATCTGTTCCGTTTTCCAGAAGGTGGGTGGCAAAACTATGGCGCAAGGTGTGTAAGGTTATGCGCCTTTCTATACCGCACAACTTTACAGCTTTCTTTAGTACCTGTTGGGCACTTTTACTGCTGTATTGTTCCCCAGACTGGCCTTCAAACAAATATTCCTTGGGTCTGTATGCCTTGTAATAATCACGGAGCAATAGTAAAAAGGATGGGGAAAGTAAAGTGTAACGATCCTTTTTCCCCTTTGCCATTTTTATGTGTATTAGCATCCGCTTACTGTCTATGTCACGTACCCTTAAATCAATGGCCTCGCCAATGCGCAGCCCGGCGCTGTAAATTAATGAAAGCAATGTTTTGTGTTTTAGGTTATGGGTATGGTCAAAAATTGCCTTAATCTCCGAACTGCTCAACACCTCGGGCAAATATCTTGGTTTTTGGGGGCGGACTATATTCATTCCTTCCAATTCCAGATTTTTAAAGATGAAGTATTTTTTTATGCCATTGATGCACTGGTTTTGATAGGAAACACTATGCCCGGACAGGAGTATATAGTCGTGGTTAAATCGTTGAATCCATAATGCGTCAGGTTCTGTGGCCTGTTTTAACTGTAAATATTGGAGGAATAATGCGGTAACGGCTTGATAGGTGTTTACAGTGCTTTTGGAAAGCCGTTTTTCCTGCATCCACCTAACAAAACGGCCCATTTCCTGTTGTTTGTTTTCTAAAAGTGGTGGTAGTTTTAAACGTTTGGGTGCCTTTACTGGGGCAGGAAAGGCACGTGATTTTTGAATCTGGCTGTAATCCACATACAGGTCCAGATCGCGCAGCTGTTTGTAAAGTTTACCAAAGGAAATAGCGTCACAAAAGGCATAAAAGCATTTGTATGTAGCGCTCCAGTGTACGTATGGCAGGGATTTCAGTAGGTCCTTCAACTCACTGTTATAGGGTAAATGCAACTGGTAGGCAGCTCTTCCTTTGTGTTCCAGTGGTTTTATTGTAATGGTGCGCATAACTACTTACAGTTATTCAGAATTACCTTAACGGCTCCAACGCTTATACAAACGACGAGCCTACCTGTTCAGGTAAAAATTATTTTTATACAAAAATCAAAAAGAAAAAAGCTCAAGTACGAAAACCGTACGTATGGACTTTTACACCGGAGAGAATACCAAATATAACAAAATTTATCCAAACCCCTGAATTTAAATCTGTTAATCAACAAATTCCACTTACGAAAGAAGCCCCCCTTCGAAGGGGGGCCAGGGGGATGTTCTCCAAAACCCCCAATCCAAACACGAAACTCTCCCCCTTCGAAGGGGGTCAGGGGGATGTTTTCCAAATCCCTTCAAAAGGCTAACCAAGGGTGGGTTCGAGTACCCTTACAACCCCATTCCTTTTCCCTTCTGGCAGTATGATAGACTTTACAATAAAATATTTTTTATTCTACAGATTAATCGTCATCATCATCGTCCGTTGTAAGTGATTGTGATGAATTTTCTGGGCTATAGCTACTTGAAGTCCTTATTTCCGAATGGCGAATTTGTCCACCCAGATTTCCCAATTGAGCAAAAACGCCAAAGGTTGCTAAGGAAACGATTAAGGTTATCCAGGTCAAGGTTTTTGCTGCCGAAAACTTTTTAATAATCATAAAGAAGGCTATTAATGCCAATGCACCCATTATACCAATAAGCCAAACTGCTTTTTCGGCAAATTCCTCGTGATTTTCAATCAATTGTTCTGAAACTCCAGCCAAGTCCTCCACGGTTTCTTCCGCTTCCCCCCCTGTTAAAAAAACGGGAATTGTTATAAGTGCCATTATTATACAGGTAATCAAGCCCCCTTTTTGTAGTGCTAAGTTTTTAAACATTAGCCCATAAGCCAATATTGCGGCGCCAATTAAAGTTCCTATAATAGGAAAATGTGCCAATGCCAGATGAAGATGTGTTGCATCCATATTTTTAATTTTTTTGAATAATTTACTAGGTGAATTCCACTTTTTCGCCCAATGCTGTAGTGGATAAATACTGTAGGCCGAAGCCTTGATCTAAACCTTCTGAATATAGTTTTGGTTTTTGTTTTTAAAAATCCATTTCGCTTACAGCTTATCTTCTAATACCAATTACAAAACATTTCAAAAAGGAACAGAATTTGGGCTATGATAATTTCGGGGGTTGAAAAATGAATGAATTTTCAAGTGAGGAATATAAATTTTGATAATGAAAATTAGAAGTATTATTGCCAAATACCACCTGCTTTAAAAGTGGGAATTCAAATGTAACCAAGATAAGTTCCCCCGCCATGTGGATGTTTGCTGAATGCTGATAAGGAAGCCGTTGGTGTTCTTGCTTCTCCTCATTGTGGTTTTTCTGATGTTCATCTATCAATGAACCATAGTGCTTTTTAAAAAAAGTGGAAAAATCGTCACAGTAATTTTGGGAATGATATTCCACATGCTCCACAAAACGGCCGAATAAAAAAATATCTGTCAAACCCAAGCCTGCGCTTTGAAAAAAAACGAGCACTGAAAGCAATATGGCGATACCGGTTTTCAAATAAATTTTGTACCTACTAAAGAAATTAACCTAATTAATCGAAATCTTCAATCTTGTTCCCAAATACAATTGGGAAACAATTTTACCGAATTTAATGATTAAAATTACTACTGATAATTCCATTAAAATATGATTTAAATCATAACAAAAGAGATGGATAGACCCATTAAAAATTCCTAATTTTATAAAACGCCACTGTCTGTTTTCAACACAAAAAAGAAATCGATTTTGAATTAACCAATACAACATTTAAAGGTTTTAACATCTTAGTGCCAATACATTTCATATTATGGTCATCCACGATTTTAGCAACGAAAATTCCGTCCTCAACCAATTTATTTTGGAAATGCGCAGTGTTTCAATACAAAAGGATTCCATGCGCTTCCGAAAAAATGTAGAACGCATTGCGGAAATATTAAGTTATGAAATGAGTAAAACCTTGGCGTATAAACCCGAAGTGGTGAAAACACCCTTGGGGCAAAAGGAAATGCGGGTTCCGGAAAATGAAATGGTTGTCTGTTCCATTTTAAGAGCTGGGCTTCCCTTGCATATGGGGGTGGTGAACTTTTTTGACTATGCCGAAAATGCCTTCATTTCTGCCTACAGACATCACCCCGACGGCGGTGATGCCTTTGAGGTAATCGTGAATTATTTGGCCTCGCCCAGTGTTGAAGGAAAAACCTTGGTCCTCACCGATCCCATGCTGGCAACGGGAAGAACCCTTGAAAATGTTCTGAAAGCCTTTGAAACCCACGGCAAACCAAAGCAAATTCATATAATTTCAATTATTGGCTCAAAACCAGGAATTGAATATATTAAGAATATTTTTCCGGAAAATACCCATCTTTGGATTGCGACCGTGGACGACAAACTAAACAGTCGCGGCTATATTGTCCCGGGTTTGGGTGACGCTGGCGATTTATGTTTTGGTATAAAACTCTGAATTACTTAAAGTCGTTTATATCATCGCTTAGGTCAAACACCTTATTTGTGTGTAATTCCTTTTCAAGAATACTTGACCCTGCAGCACTACGGTAACCAGCGGCACAATGCACCATTATGGGTTTATTGGTAGGTATTTCGTTTGCCCTTTCCCGCAATTGGTGCAGCGGAATAGCGATTGCGCTTTCAAAAAATTTACCTTCGGCAACTTCGCTATCATTGCGAATATCTACAATTGTGAAGTCCTCCGTATGATTCTTGAAATCTTCCAAGTTAAAGCCCATTGATTTTTCAAAGACTTCTTCACCCAGAGTGAAAATAGTTTCCACATTAGCCTCATATCCTATTTTGGCGGTACGCTCCAGTATTTTTTCAGCCTGTTCAACAGAATCCACCACAATACTGAATTTTTCATTTGGCCGGACTATAGACCCTAACCAAGTTTCAAATTTGGAGGTATCGGAAATGGCCATAATATTTATGCTGTTGGGAAGATGTTTCTTTTTAAAATCGTCTTCATCCCTTATATCAACAATCAAGGCGTCTTTGTCAAAATTATTTATATTCAGTCGCATCGGGATTTGCCCCAAAGCTAACTTTAAGTTTTTTGCACCGTTTTTATTTACATCAACATTATATCCAAAATAATGCGGAATAAAGGGTTGGGAATCCAACAAATGCGCAACAAACTGTTCTTCGGTCTGCTTCTTGAACGCCCAATTGCCTATTCGCTCATTTCCTAAAGTGCTGGAGGTGGAGTCTGCACTCATTCCTTTTCCGCATAGCGAACCTGCGCCGTGGGCGGGATATACATAGGCGTTGTCCGGCAAATGGGAATATTTGTTTTGTATGGAATCATACATCTGTTGTGCCAATTCCTCGCGTTTGGCTTTCACATGACCTGCATTTTCACGTAAATCGGGACGTCCTACATCGCCCACAAATAATGTATCGCCTGTGAAAAGTGCCGTTTGGTTATCTTGGGTCGCTACTATGGTTATACTGTCCGGCGAGTGGCCGGGGGTGTTTAGAGCGCTGTATTTTGTACTTCCCACCATTACTTCATCGCCATCGTCAAAAGGCAAATGCGGATATTCGGCACCCATTTTTTTACTGCAGTAAAGTGTGGCCCCAGTTTCCTTGTGGATCTGTAAGTGCGAACTTACAAAATCGGCATGCGGATGGGTTTCAAAAACTGCCACTATTTGGGCGTTGTTCTCCTCGGCATATTTGTAATATTGCATCGGGTTTCTTTCGGGATCTACCAAAGCCATTTTTCCATCGCTGATTATGGCGTATGAAAAATGTGAAAGTGGCTTATATTCAAATTGTTGTACTTTCATAATTCGGTTTTTTTACTGCATTTAAAGTTATCATTTTAATTCAAAAAAAAGAATGGTTCCTATAAAAAACTATTCCTTTTTAAGCTGAAAAAAGAGTTCATTCCCTTTTCTTTGGGGAATAGAGTTATAGGCAGTTTCCATTGTTTCAATCTTGAATTTTTCTTCAAAAAGAGCAACGTATTCCTCCTTACTGCCACCAAAGGGCGGTTTATCATTATTCAACGGAATGTTAAAAAGTAATCCCACCAGCTTGCCTTCCGGTTTTAGTAGTTGATGCATTTTTAAAACGTACGCTTCCCGTAAACTCGGGTTGAGGGCGCAGAAAAAAGTCTGTTCCAAAATAAGATCGAATCTACCCTGAAGTTCAAAAAAATCGGCATGCAACAGATTTTCCTTGGGAAATGAAGGAATCCGCTCGGCTAGATTCTGGAGCGGAATAGCAGCTATATCAATAACATAAAGATTCGTAAATCCATTTTTAAAAAGATATTCCGCCTCATAGGAATTCCCTCCCCCGGGAATCAATATTTTTAGGTTTTTATCCTGAAGTTGATCAATATACTCCTTTATGGGTGGGGATATGTACCCGATATCCCAGCCGGTATCACCTGTTATGTATTTATCGTTCCAAAACGATTCGGAATAATTCATGTACTAATTTTCAAAATGGATGCTCCAAATGCCACGTACTTCATTTTCGCCGTAACCCGTAGCCTTATCTGCAGGGTATAATTCCTGAATTTTGGCCAAGGTAATCGTTTCCAGTTCCTTGCCAGCTATGCCATGGCATTTTAAACACATGGAATTGGTTACAATGGGGTAATAAAAATCTGTTTCATTACCAATTTCCACCACAATGGGATCTACCTCATCTCCCGCCGCAACTTGCTTTTTAAAATTTTCCAAATACTGCAATTCCGCAGCATTGGCCTGGTTTATTGGATTTCTCGGTTTATCCGTTACGCGCTTTATGTGTGCTTTATGGACGGTAGCCATACTGTCTGTTATGCGCAGGGCCTGAGCGTTGCAAAAGTTGAGGGCGGCAATCACGCCATTTTTCTGTAACTGTCCCATTAGGTTTTTACCCAATTCGGCTTTGGTGGTTTGGGCTATTAGCATGCCGCGCTCCTTCACGGTGGGTTTCTTATTTGAAGCCTGATTTTTACCCATTCCTTTGCCATTGCCCATTCCTCGATCCATTTTGCCTTTCATTTGTGGTCTATCGCCGTGCATTTGTTTGTAATGCGCTTCAAACCATTCGGGTTCTTCTATTTCATTATCAAACATATAATCGGCTATTTGCACAATGGTTTCCTCTGGAAAAAACTGATAGGGCATTAATCCAAATTTATTGACCGCACCTGGCATATTGGATTTTTCCTCGGAAGGATTTTTGGCCCATTGCACCATTGCAGCTATAAATTCTTCCTTTGAAGTGTACTGTGAAATATAGTTCATCTTCACGGCTATCATTGGAGGCGCAATGATATTCTCCTCTGCGGCTTTTGGATTGTGGCAAACGTAACAGTTGTTTTCCATCAATTTCTTCCCCGGATGTTCTTGAATACCACTAATAGCAGTATAATCTTCATTTTCTGTCATTGATAAATATTCGGTCTTGTTATTCCTATTACAGGCATTGAACAGTAATAACAATAAAATTGTTGCAAGTAATTTCATAATATGGTGTTTAAAAAAATACCACTCAAATTTAAATTTAAACAAGTTTTCTGAGTGCAACTTAAGTTACAGTAATATAACATTTTGTAAATTTTAATTAGCCTGAAACCAATCTATAAACCACAATAAATAAGGCTATGGCAAAAATAGATGTATAAATAAGTTTGTTGTACTTGGCCAACCAATTAGGAAGGAAAATATCAAAATTTGCCTTCTGCGAATCTGAATATTTTCTGGCCAGGACCGTTAGCGGGCAAAACATTTTAAAAACCAGCAATACTAAACCTTCCATAAATACAAGCCCGATGCATATCCACAGCCATTTGTCAATGATATTGGCAATTGCCGCATACAAAAGATAAAAAATCACCACATTGAAAAATACCCACACCAACGTATGGATAATTTTAATTAAGAGGAGTTTATTAGTACTTGAAGCTATCATATTTAATCCGGTTTCTTCAAATTATATTGAACATCCAGCAGATTAAACTTTCCATAAATAAAATCACCTTCAGGAAATTGGTAAACTGCATTTGCGGCAACGGCTACGTTATAACCGTTTATTGTTCCGTATTTTGTAACGGGTGTAGAAAATGGAATTTTTTGGTTGGTATTAATGTCGGTCCTATCTTCTGAAATAAAATTGATTAGCTGATCCTTTTCATTGAAATACAAAATTGCAGAAATAACGGCTCCATTATTTGTGTAGGTTGCTTTTACGGTGTTGTCATCAATTGATTGCCATTCAATATTGTCATCAATTAATACGGCGGGAGCAAAAAGACACATATCGTTAAAAAAAGTGACGGTTTCCGTTTTAAACATTTCGTGTCCTTTTATATTAACGACAGGCATTACGGACAAAAGCTTTACGAGCATTGAAGCCTTTTTATCTTTGTAGCGATGGTACCCATTGGTAGGCAATCCCCTAAAATTTGCCTTCATAAAAAACAAACGGGTCGGATTCCCAAAAAAGTTATATTGTTCTGAAGTGAAGGCAAACCAATCTTTTCCCCTTTCGCGCATTTGGCCTTTAAAAATAGCTTTAACAGTTTTAACTTTAGGTTTGCCCAAAACCCCTACATATTTCAAGTACTTCTGAACGGGAACGGGAAGGTTTTCAATATCCTTTTGTGTAATTATTTCCTCGGAAAGAGTTATATTTTCAAAAGACTGCGAAACATCTTTTTTGTACTGTCTTTCAAAATTCCAGCCAGCTATTGCTATTATTGCTACAACCAAAACAATAATATTGGCAAGGGTGCCAATTTTTGCATCCTGCCAATCCATAATTATCAAAACCTGGGAAAATAGTACCGCTACGATTGACAGCCAAATCCAAAGGTTGTTTTTCATCAGAAAAAGTATTCCGACCAAAATAAAAGCTAAAGCGACTGCCAACCATAAAAGCCCTTCCAGTTTTGAAAAACTCTGTGAAAGTTGTGGTATTTCAGCATAACCAAAGGCCTTTACAAATCCCATTAAATGAATAAGACCGTGAATAATGACAAATATGACAAACGCAATTTTCATTTTAAAAAGATAATATCAGAACTCCAAAATCAAGCCTATCCCGAAAGCAAAATAATTCAGTTTCATATCCGTGGAAACATTCGCAACCTCCAAGCTTCTTGAAAGAGAGCGGTAACGAAGCATTGGACGAAAGGATAAATTTGGGGCAATTTCATAATCAATACCTGCAGCCACCTGCCATCCAAAGCCATGGCCAGTATCTGCAGTAATATCGCCCGTGTTATTCTCTAGCTCTATATGATTGTAAATTGCGCCAGCCCCGGCCACATAGGAAAAATTAGAGGTTCCAATGGGATGTATAAACTGAAAACCAAACGTATAACCCGTTTCATTCAAGATAATATCATCTTTTGAAACTCTATCCTCCCCTTTAAATTGGTTCCAGCCCCACCCTGCATAAGCGGCCAAATGGGGCATAATTTTGTATGCACCTACAATCTCAAAGCCATAACCAACTTTTGCCTCGGTATTCCCCACATCATTAGAGGGAAAATTGAGACCGGGCCTAAATTCAACCGACCATTTTTCTTGGGCCTTTACAGTTAAAGAAAAAAACAGGACTGCAATTCCAAACAACAAAAAAGAATTTTTCATTGAGAATGACTTTAAAAATACATTCAAAATTATAGTAGGATTCTAAATTATAAAATGACAAAAATCACTTTATGACTGTTTATCAATAAATTAAAGTGTTGTAAAAAAAGCGTTTTTAGAAATTTTTTGGCGCTTCCACCATTTTATAATTTCAAACCATAATACACTTAAAACACCTATGCCAACACTAATACCAACTTGGTCCATGTGAAGCCTTTCAAACCCAAAGAATTTTGTAAACGGTGGCACCAAAAGAAGCAGTGAAGTTATTCCAACGGTAATGCCCACCATAATTGGCACTAAATTGTTTTTATATTTAAACGTGGTAAAAATGGAGTAGATAAAAGAACGGTTTACAAAAGTTAAAACAATGTTTGCTGTAATTAAGGCCGTAAATACCATGGTGCGGGTAACGGTGTCTGCAGCGCCATTGTTTACGGCTATTTGATATACCGTAAGCACACCAGCAGTAATAACTAGACCCTGGATTATACTTGTAAAAAGTTCGCTCCAGCTAAAAAATGTGCTTGAAAAAGGTCTCGGTTTTTGAAGCATGGAATCCTTTTCCAGCGGTTCGTTTTCATAAACTATAGAGCAGGTTGGCCCCATTATTAATTCCAGTAAAATTACATGGATAGGCGTGAAAATATTGGGATAAACCCACCCCAAAACCAAAGGAATAAAGACTGTTAGAATAATTGGGATGTGGATGGAAATAATATACTGAATAGCTTTTTTAAGATTGAAGTAAATTTTTCGTCCCATTGCAACAGCATCCACCATTTTTGAAAGATCATCATCAACCAAAACCAAGGAAGCAGATTGTTTTGCAATTTCGGTTCCCTTCTTTCCCATCGCCACACCAATATTAGCGGCTTTTAACGCAGGCCCATCATTAACACCGTCGCCCGTCATTGCCACTATATTACCCTGTGCTTTGAGGGCATTTATTATTTTGAGCTTTGCTTCGGGAAACATTCGTGCAAAAATGTTTTTTTCTGAAGTTATTCTTTGAAGCTCCGATTGATCTAAATCCATAAGCTCATTCCCAGACACAATAGCATCAGAGCCTTTAAAATTTATCTTTTTTGCAATGGCGGAAGTAGTTTCCGCAATATCTCCAGTAATTATTTTAACGGCAATTCCAGCCTTATAAAAATCTTGGAAAACTTTCGCGATATTTTCCTTTGGCGGATCATAAAAAGCGACCAATCCTTTAAATTCAAATCGAAAATCCTGTTGTTTTTTAGGCCAATCTGTTCCTTCAAAATTGGAAATTCCCACTCCCAAAACGCGATAACCTTCCGAAGCCAAAATAATTGTTTTCTGTTTTACACTTTGGGTTTCGCCAGCGCTTAGATTGGAAACGGCAGTTATAGCCTCGGGCGCACCTTTTGCAGCAATAATGCGGTCGCCCTCCGCGTTTTCAAAAATGTGGGTCATCATCGGCGGTTTTCCGCCCAGCGGATATTCATGCACCATTTTATAATTTGGCCGTTCATCATTTTCAGTAATGCTTTGATAAAAAGAATGCAACGATTGCTCCATCGTATCAAAAGGGATTGGCTCACTGGCCCACATTGCTGCTGTTATTAGCGCAATTTCACTTTCGGAAAGCGTATCATCCAACGAAGTGATATTGTTGGTTTCCAAAGTATAAATCCTATCGAGCGCCATCTTGTTTTGCGTTATCGTACCGGTTTTATCCACACAAATAACGTTAGCGCTTCCCAAGGATTCTACCGTTTTCATCTGTTTCACGATTACCCCCAGATTCATAAGCCGCCAGGCGCCAATGGCCATAAAAGTTGTAAATGCAACAGGAATTTCCTCGGGCAAAACGCTCATGGCAAGCGTGAGCGCCATTAAAAGACTATCCAAAATATCACCGGAATTGAAATAGTTGATTCCCCAAACCAAGAGAAAAATAACCGCTCCCGCTATCACCATTTTTTTTACAAAATTGTTGATCTGAATTTCAAGCGTTGATTTTTCCGTGGAAATATCTTCAATGCTTTTGCCTATTTTTCCAACCCTTGTTTGATTCCCTACCGCAGTTATTTCAGCAATGGCGAGACCTCCCCCAACGTGGGTTCCCATATATATTTTGTTGTCCTCTGAAGTAGCATTTTTTTCAACAGAAAAGGATTCTCCTGTCAAAACGGCTTCATTTACTGAAAAATCATTGGAATGTACAATGGTGCCATCTGCAACAATGGTTGAACCTTCCTCAACCATCAAAAAATCGCCCACCACAACTTCTTGACTCTTTATTTCCACCACCTTACCGTTTCGGATCACCTTACAATGGGGCTGTGAAAGTTCCTTTAGTTTCTCAAGTGCATCGTGCGTTTTGGCATCTTGATAGAGCGATATTGCAGCCACCAAAAGAATTGCCACCGCAAGAAAAATACCGTCACCCGTATTTCCCGTGAAAAAATAAAGCATTGCAGCAACCAATAACAAAATGACCATGGGTTCTCTTAATAACCCTTTTATAGCTTCAAGAAATCGATTTCTTTTCTTTGATTCGAGAATGTTTTGACCAAACTTTTCACGCAAAGCCAAAACTTCAGAATCCGTCAGACCTTGGATATCAAAATTTTCTACAGCCATATAATTGGAAGAAATTGCATTACTTTATAGCGTATTAAATTACTCATCTTCTTTATAATATTCTATGATAAATATCAATGGGAGATTTCTGGATTATTTTCTAATTTTCGCACAGGTGAAAATTCATTTAAAAGTTAAGGCCTATTTTTTAAAATTATGTTTAACCTTGTAGAAAAGATTTCAAAACCACATAAATGGAAATCACTGAAATATTAGGCTATTTGGGCGCGCTTATGGTTGGCTTGGTCCTGGGTCTAATTGGTGGCGGAGGCTCTATCTTAACCGTTCCCGTATTGGTTTATCTTTTTGCCTTGAATCCCATTGTTGCAACGGGATATTCGCTATTTGTGGTAGGAACATCTGCTCTTGTTGGCGCTATTCGAAATATGAAAAAGAAGCTCGTCGATTTTAAAACAGCTTTCATTTTTGCTACTCCTGCCTTTATATCAGTCTATATAACTAGAAGATTTGTACTTCCTGCAATACCAGATACATTATTTGTGCTGAATGGTTTTACGTTTACAAAAGAGATCGCAATAATGGTATTTTTTGCAATAGTAATGCTTGCTGCTTCCATTACAATGATTATCCACAAAAGGCCCGAACCCGAGACTGGCGCAACAGTTTCATACAACTATCCATTAATTATTCTTCAGGGTATTTTTTTAGGATTTGTAACTGGCGCAGTGGGTGCTGGCGGCGGGTTTCTTATTATTCCTGCCTTGGTTTTATTGGCTAAATTGCCGATGAAAAAAGCCGTGGCCACCTCTCTGCTTATAATTGCCATAAATTCGCTGATAGGGTTTACGGGCGATATTGCCGCACTGAATATTGATTGGCTCTTTCTATTGACATTCACTGCAATTTCAATAGTTGGGATTTTTCTGGGAATAAAACTGAATACTTTTATTGATGGAAAAAAATTGAAAAAAGGTTTCGGATGGTTTGTGCTGTTGATGGGAATCTATATTATTTTTAAGGAATTTTCCAGCTAAACCTTATTTCTTATAAAGGAATATTGCCGTGTTTCCTATTGGGTCGTGGCACATCTTTCGTTTCCAGCATTGCAAAAGCCTTTAATAATTTTCTGCGGGTTTCCTTTGGCTGTATTACTTCATCAATAAATCCGCGTTGCGCAGCCTTGAACGGATTTGCAAATTTCTCGGCGTACTCCGCTTCTTTTTCGGAAAGTTTCAACTCAGGGTTTTTAGCTTCCGCAATCTCTTTTCTGAAAATAATCTCGCTGGCTCCTTTCGCCCCCATCACGGCAATTTCTGCGGTGGGCCAGGCATAGTTCATGTCGGCACCAATGTGTTTGCTGTTCATTACGTCATACGCACCGCCATAGGCTTTTCTGGTAATTACGGTTACTCTCGGTACCGTTGCTTCGCTCAAAGCATAAAGTAATTTGGCACCGTTCAGAATAATGCCATTCCATTCCTGATCGGTGCCCGGAAGAAATCCCGGCACATCAACCAAAACCAAAAGTGGAATGTTGAAACAATCGCAAAAACGTGTAAAACGAGCGCCCTTTTTGGAACTATCAACATCCAAAACTCCCGCCAAGCTCATGGGCTGGTTTGCTACTATGCCAATGCTTCTGCCTCCCAATCGCGCAAATCCCACAATAATATTATCAGCATAATCCTTATGCACTTCAAAAAAGGAATCTTCATCAATTATTCCTTTTATGACTTCGTGCATGTCGTAAGGTTTGTTGGCTGAATCTGGAACGATGTTTTCCAATTCATCCCGAAATTCATCCGCAGCTTCAAAAGGCAATTTCTCCGTAACAGATTTATTATTCTGTGGAAGATAACTAAGGAGGGTTTTAATTTGTTCCAAACAAACAATGTCGTTTGCCGCAGTAAAATGTGTAACGCCGCTCTTGGTAGCGTGTGTTTTGGCACCGCCCAATTCTTCTGAAGTTACATTTTCATTGGTAACGGTTTTAACCACATTCGGGCCCGTAACAAACATATAGCTGCTGTCCTGTACCATTAAAGTAAAATCGGTCATAGCCGGGGAATATACCGCGCCACCCGCGCAAGGCCCCATAATTGCAGAAATCTGCGGAACAACACCCGAAGCTTGTACATTTCTGTAAAAAATATCGGCATAGCCACCCAAAGAGCGAACTCCTTCCTGAATTCGAGCCCCACCGGAATCGTTCAAACCAATCACAGGTGCGCCGACCCGTATGGCGTGATCCATTATTTTACAGATTTTCTCCGCGTGTGTTTCAGAAAGCGCACCGCCGAAAACCGTAAAATCCTGTGCAAAAACATACACCAAACGACCGTTGATTGTGCCGTAACCCGTAACCACGCCATCGCCATAATACACTTCTTTTTGCATATCAAAATCGGTGGTTCTATGGGTTACAAGAATTCCCATTTCTTCAAAAGACCCTTCGTCCAATAGATATTCCACGCGTTCGCGGGCGGTAAGTTTTTTCTTTTGATGCTGCTTTGCAATTCGCTTTTCTCCGCCGCCTTTTTTTGCTTCGGAAATTATCTCTTGCAGTTTTTTATTGTTGTTGCTCATAAATGTAAACTATTCTCTGTGCTCTCCGTGTCTTTGTGGTTTTTTTACCACAGAGGCACTGAGGACACGGAGGCTTTATTTGGGTAATCTTAGTTTTTCTGAATCTTTTAAATATTGTTTCAATGCGAAAAGAGCCGCTACTTTTGCTTCTTCTTCATTGATAGCTTTTAGTTTTTCTGCGGAATAGTATTTTTTCACGAAATTAGTATCAAAATCCCCACTTCGGAAGGCTTCGTGTTCAAAAACAAATTTTCCAAAAGGCAGGGTGGTGCTTACACCTTCAACATCATATTCTGTAATGGCTTCAAGCATTCGCTGCATTGCTTCGTTCCTGTTTTTTCCATAGGTCACCAATTTTGAAAGCATCGGGTCGTACTGAATGGGCACTTGCATTCCTTCGGTAAAACCATCATCCACGCGAATGTTTTTTCCGCTTGGCGGACGATATACTTCCAATTTCCCAACACTCGGCATAAAATTATTCAACGGATCTTCCGCATACACACGAAGCTCAAAAGCGTGGCCCGTGATATTCAAATCTTCCTGTGAAAAAGAAAGTTTTTCATTGTTGGCAACATTTATTTGCTGCGCTACCAAATCCAGTCCCGTAATAAGTTCAGTAACGGGATGTTCCACTTGCAAGCGTGTATTCATTTCGAGAAAATAGAAGTTGTGCTTATCGTCCAAAAGAAATTCCACCGTTCCCGCACCCACATAATCACAGGCTTTAGCAACCTTTATGGCGGCTTCTCCCATTTTTTTGCGCAATTCAGGAGTCAAAACTGATGAGGGTGCTTCCTCCACCACTTTTTGGTGGCGGCGCTGAATACTGCACTCACGCTCAAAAAGATGAACTGTGTTTCCAAAATTATCTGCCAAAACCTGAATCTCGATATGACGCGGCGAAGTGACAAACTTCTCAATAAATACGGAACCATCGCCAAAGGCATTTTCTGCTTCGCTGATGGCACGCTTCATTTGGTCTTCAAATTCATTGTCATTCTCAACAATTCTCATTCCTTTTCCACCACCGCCTGCAGAAGCTTTTATAAGAATGGGAAAACCTATTTCCTTTGCAATTTCCTTTGCTGCGCCAACATCCGTAATAGCCTCATCGGTGCCGGGTACCATAGGAATGTTATATTTTTTAACGGCATCCTTTGCGGCAAGTTTACTTCCCATTACGCGAATGGCATGTGATTTTGGACCGATGAAAATCATTCCACTTTTTTCAACATGCTCGCCGAATTCGGCATTTTCACTTAAAAATCCGTAACCCGGGTGAATGGCATCTACGTTTAATTCTTTGGCAACTTTTATAATTTTATCGCCCAATAAATAAGATTCGTTGGATGGCGGTGGGCCAATGCATACCGCTTCATCAGCAAATTTTACATGCGGGGCATTTCTATCTGCTTCGGAATAAATGGCAACTGATTTGATGCCCATATTCCTGACAGTTTTCATTATTCGCAAAGCTATCTCGCCACGGTTGGCGACCAATATTTTTTTAATCATTTTTCTCGAATTCAATTAGCAATTTTCCTTTTTCAACCGTATCTCCTTTTGCAATATTCACAGATTTCACTGCACCGTCACGAGGAGCGGTTAGTGTGTTTTCCATTTTCATTGCTTCTAATACGCAGAGGTTATCGCCTTTTTTTATAGAATCTCCTTCGGAAACATTTATTTCTAAAATTATACCCGGCATCGGGGCGTGGATTTCATTTTCCACCGAAGTATTTCCGAGGGAAAGCCCCATTTCCTTTATAAGCTTGTCCAAAGGAGTTTGTATGTTTACAGTATATAGGTTGCCGTTTATCTTTACTTGATAATCTCGCTTTATAAATTCATTTTTTAAAAGTTCAATAGAAAATGATTTTTTATTGTAAACTATATGTGCTTTTTGACCGATAAGTTCTGTTTGGTCTATATTTTCAGCGTCAATGGTGGTTAATTGAAAAATGTTATCATCATTCACCGAAACGTTATAGCGCTCTTCCATAATTCTTAATATTTGGGTTAAAGATAAGACTTGTTTAAGGTTTCGGCAAAGAGGTTGGGAATGCTTTTGGAAAAATCCGATAATCAAATAAAATGAAGCGGCTCTCAAAAAAATCTCAATATTGGACTGTTCTAAAATGGGCCGGATAAATTTTTATAGGAAGGCAAAAAATTAAGGAAGATGCTTCCTAGTAAGAATCCATCTTCCTTATGTAAATCAAATAGTTTTCGCTGCCGCTCGAACAGACATCGATGTTACTTTTTACCAGACTTTTTTCTTTTTCTATAAAAATCAAAAGCAAACCAACCAATAACTGCGATCACAAAATACATAAAATAAGAAACCGGTTTACCGCTTCCACCTACGGTAGTGAAAAGTCGATCCCACCGTACTTTTTTATTCACGCTATCCCAACTCATCCATACAAATACCGGTTTACCCACCACGTGGTTAAAAGGTACAAAACCCCAGGTACGGGCATCCTCGCTGTTGTTTCGGTTATCACCCATCATCCAATAATAATCCATTTTGAAAGTGTAATCGGTAATGGGTTGACCATTCAATAAAACTTGAGTGCCAGATTGGGTAATTTTATTGTCGATTCCTATTTCGCTTCCTTCATAAACTTCAATAACGCGTTTGTACAACGGCAATGTTTCCGGAGTGATTGACACGGTTGCTCCTTTTTTGGGAATGTATAGCGGGCCAAAAAAATCGTTGTTCCAAGGGTAGTTGCGATTGTTCGGGAATATTCCTTCATCCCACAATCCTTTTTCACCTCGGAAACGGGAAACATTCACAACATTAGGATTATTCTTCAGCATTTTTAAGGACTCTTCCGAAATTCCGCCAAAACGATATGTATTATTTCCATAGCCGTAACGGTCTGTAATGTCATAACGGTTGTATAGCATTTCTGGATTTAGCGGACTATTTACCTGCACGTCATAACTAAACTGAAGCTTTGCCCTATCTGGCAACTCATTCTGTTTTCCGTTGATGAACACATACCCATCACGCACTTCCAAGGAATCACCGGGAAGACCAACGCAACGTTTTACGTAATTAGATTTTTTATCGATAGGCTTGTAATAATATTTTCCGTCACCGTATTGCTGAAAAGCATTTACGGTATCCACAGGCCAATTAAAAACTACAATATCATTGCGCTTTATATGCTGAAATCCGGGGAATCTGAAATATGGGATTTGGGGTTCCGATAAATAGGATTTTGTTTTAATCACCGGAATGGTATCGTGCACCATCGGAAAGGCTATAGGCGTCATTGGTAGGCGGGCGCCGTAATGAAATTTACTAACGAAAAGGAAATCGCCCACCAAAAGTGTTTTTTCCAAAGAAGAAGTAGGTATAGTAAAAGGTTGCATAAAATAAGTATGCACAATGGTTGCGGCAACTACGGCAAATAAAATAGAACTCACCCACTCTCCCGTTGAAGTTCGTGGTTTCAAACTTCTATCCTTTATGTGGCTTACATTTTGGGTGTAGTTGATGTAATAAATGTACAATCCCAATGTGAGCAAAACCAAAACAGTATCTGTTGTGGAATTGCGCCCAAAGCTGCGAAGGGTCTCTACCCACACCACGGGGAACATAATTAAATTTACAATGGGCACAAAAAGCAAAATAGTCCACCACCACGGACGGTTTATAATTTTCATTAAAATCACCGCATTGTATACCGGCACGGCTGCTTCCCAAGCTTTTCTACCTGCTATTTGGTACAACTTCCAAGTTCCGGCAAAATGGATTACCTGCACTATCAAAAAAAATATAAACCAACCTGTCCAACTCATAATATTTGAATTTGTGAATATGTGAATTCGTGAATTTTGTGAATTCGTGAATTTGGGATTTGTTATTATTCTATTCCCAATACATTTTTCATTGTAAATAATCCTTTTTTATCCTTTAAAAATTCCGCCGCCAAAATGGCTCCCAAAGCAAATCCTTCGCGGCTGTGTGCTTCGTGTTTTATCGTTATTGTGTCTATGGGAGATTCATAGGAAACTGTGTGTGTTCCCTTAACGTCTTCTTCCCTTTTTGCGATGATGTTTAAACTTTTTTCTTCGGAAGTGTTTAGTTTCCAATCTTTTTTATTGCTGAATTTTAAAATTCCTTCGGCAATGGTTATTGCCGTTCCGCTTGGAGCATCTTTCTTTTGAAGGTGATGCACTTCTTCCACCGAAACATTATATTCCTTCCAAGGCGCCATCAGTTTCGCTGCGTATTCATTAATACTAAAAAAGAGGTTTACCCCAACGCTGAAGTTGGACGCCGTGATGAAACTTCCGTTACGTTTTTCACATAACTTTACCATTTCACCATACTTTTCCAACCAACCGGTTGTTCCGGAAACAACGGGTATTCCCGCATCCAAAGCTTTTGAAATATTTGTTACGGCAGCTTCGGGTGAAGAAAATTCAATGGCAACCTCAGCGGTTTCAAAATTTCCTTCAGAAGTTTCACTCGTGCTTTTAAAAACAATAGAATGCCCTTTTTCCAAAGCCAATTTTTCAATAGTCTTGCCCATTTTTCCATAACCGAGTAATGCTATTTTCATAGTAAAATTATTTAAATCGATAGGTTAACGACATTCCGTACTGCGGCTGTGCATTGAATTGATTATAATCAAAATTAGGCTCCAATGAAAGATCTTCACTCACTTCATATTGCCTTAAATGTGCGTCAACATTGGCATCAACTACGTTCAGCAAATAAAAAGCTACAGTAACGATTATACTAATGTCTTTATTTTTTTGGGCAGATTTTTGGGCATTAATCAGTCTATCATTACTAATTAAGGGTTCAGTTCCATTGCCATAATATTCATCGTCTGTATATCCGGCAAGTCTCCTTTTATAAGCATTTCTGAAGCTGTCATAATCTTTATCCTGCTGTTTATAAAAGTATATTCCGGCAGCCATTCCCGCATAAATTATAGGGACTTTCCAATACTTTTTGTTGTAAACTTGGCCCAATCCGGGAATAACGGCTGAATAAAATGCAGCCTTAGCAGGCGCCAACGGATTGTATTCTTCTTTAGGTAAAATAGAATCGTTCACCACTATTATCTTTTCTTTCTTTTTTACAACCAATGAATCCGTGGTCTGCGCAAACAGGCTTGTGGCGAAGATTAAAAAAAAAATATATAGGAAGTTATTTTTCACTTTTGATTAGCTTCAAAATACGCTCGAAATCTTCTTTATTTTTAAAAGGAATTACAAGTTGACCTTTCCCTGATTTTGAAACCTTAACTTCCACAGATGATTCAAAAAGATCCTTTAATTCCTTCTTTGCTTTATTGGCGAAAGGAGGTGGACTGGTTTTTTGAGGCGCAGCTTTTTGATCAGGATTTTTGAAATTTCGCACCAACGCTTCCGTATCGCGAACGGAAAGATTTTGGCTTAAAATTTTTTCATAAATATCAAGCTGATCGTTTAAATTGTCCACATTTATCAATGCGCGCCCGTGGCCCATACTGATGAAACCATCGCGCATTCCGGTTTGGATAATAGGATCCAGTTTCAATAAACGCAAGTAATTTGCAATTGTTGATCGGTTTTTCCCAACCCTGTCGCTCAGTTCCTCTTGGGTCACATTAATTTCCTCAATTAAGCGTTGATAGGAAAGTGCTATTTCAATGGGATCAAGATCCTGTCTTTGAATGTTTTCAACCAAAGCCATTTCCAAAGATTCCTGATCATTCGCAATGCGAATGTAGGCGGGAATGGTTTCCAAACCAACCAATTTTGAAGCGCGAAAACGACGTTCGCCACTAACCAATTGGTATTTATTGAAATCTAATTTTCGAACCGTGATTGGCTGAATAACGCCGAGTTCTTTAATGGATGAAGCCAATTCACGAAGTGATTCTTCATTAAAACTGGTTCGCGGCTGAAAAGGGTTCACTTCAATACTCCCCAAATCCAGTTCAACAATGCTACCCACTACTTTGTCGGCATTTTTGTCTGCTACGGATTTTATATCATTGGAAGGATCTTTCAACAAAGCTGAAAGTCCACGGCCTAAGGCTTGTTTTTTGGTAGCTTTCGCCATTTATTCTTTTTCGTTTTTCTTTATTAATTCGTGCGCCAAACTCAAATAGTTATCGGCTCCTTTGCTGGATGCGTCATAACTGATAATGCTTTCGCCATAGCTGGGCGCCTCACTTAAACGCACATTGCGCTGAATGATTGTCTCAAAAACCATTTCATTGAAATGTTTCTTTACCTCATCTACTACTTGGTTTGAAAGACGAAGACGTTGGTCGTACATTGTCAATAACAATCCCTCAATATCAAGGTTTTCATTGTGAATTTTTTGTACGCTTTTTATGGTATTCAAAAGCTTTCCAAGCCCTTCCAAAGCAAAGTATTCACATTGAATTGGAATGATTACCGAATCTGCAGCCGTTAATGCGTTCAAGGTTAGCAAGCCCAACGATGGCGCACAATCAATAAGAATATAGTCGTAATCTTCTTTTAGACCTTCAATGGCTTTTTTAAGCATATACTCTCGGTTCTCCACATCTACCAATTCAATTTCGATAGCTACCAAATCAATATGGGACGGTATCAAATCTAAATTAGGTGAATTAGTGGAAACGATAGCCTGCTTTGCCGTAGCGCTGTGTTCAAGCAATTGATAGGTACCTACTTCAACAGTTTCCACATCAATTCCCAATCCTGAAGTTGCATTGGCTTGCGGATCTGCATCAATAAGTAAAACTTTTTTCTCCAAAACGCCCAATGAGGCCGCTAAATTTACTGAGGTCGTAGTCTTGCCCACGCCTCCTTTTTGGTTTGCAATTGCAATAATTTTACCCATTAATTTGCTTGAAATTTTAGCAGTTAAAAGTACAATTATTTATGGGGATAGAAAATGATTTTTGTTAACAGGAAGTGAACATTGGCTTTAAGCCGTAAGCCGTAGGCTTTAAGCTTTTATACATTTCGCCTAAAGCCTATAGCCGCCTAAATCATAAAGCATTTATTTACTTTTCTTCTCGCGGATCATTGCCTCCAGCATATCCCACATTTGTTGGGGAACTTCTTCAAGTAGATTCATTTGTCCAGCGCCTTTTAACCATTCGCCTCCATCAATAACCACTACTTCTCCGTTAATGTAGGCCGAAAAGTCTGATACAAGATAAGCTGCGAGATTTGCCAATTCTTGATGTTCGCCAACTCGTTTTACAGGAACCTTTTTTGCAGGGTCAAATTTTTCTTTTAAATCGCCCGGAAGCAATCTGTCCCAGGCGCCTTTTGTTGGAAATGGTCCTGGCGCGATCGCATTAAAACGCATTCCATATTTTGCCCATTCCACTGCCAAAGAGCGCGTTAATGCCAATACACCAGCTTTTGCAGTGGCACTCGGCACAACGTATGCCGAACCTGTAAAAGCATACGTAGTTACAATATTTAAAACCGCTTTGTTCGTTTCCTTTTTCTCAATCCAATGTTTTCCGAAAGCTAGGGTACAATTTTTTGTTCCTTTTAAAACAATGTCTATAATTGTATCAAATGCATTCGCGGAAAGCCGTTCCGTAGGTGAAATAAAATTACCTGCGGCGTTATTCAACAATACATCAATGGTCCCAAATTCCTTTACCGAAGCTTCAACCATTGCCTCTACTTCATCATAGTTGCGGACGTCGCACTGCACGGGGAGAACTTTTCCGCCAGTTGCTGTTTCCAGTTCGTTTTTTACGTTTTGAAGTTTCTCTAAATTGCGGGAAGTGATTACCACATTGGCGCCCAGTTCCAAAAAATAAGCGGTCATCGCCTTTCCTAAACCGCTCCCGCCCCCGGTAACTACAATTGTTTTTCCCTTTAAGGCATCGTCTCGAAGCATTTTTGATGTGTAATTCATTGCTTTTCTTGAATTATGTTCTTTTACAAAGATACGCAGAGTTGGTTCCGAAAAGCAAAAACCCTCCCAATTAGCTGTTAAATAAACTTTAAACGTTTTACCCTGCCCAGTGGTTTTCTTTATATTCCCAAATAAAAGTTGAATCATGAAGGCTACCGCCGCTAACGAAACGGATGAACTGATTGGCGAACTGAAGGACGGATACCGAACGGTTACCGAACTACCGCATGGCGGTTTTCTCTTTTTGGAGCACGACGTTCCTTTTCTGCTTATTTACCGAAAACGTGAAAACGATTATGCTACACTACGCTTGGCACGTACCGGAGCGAGTTATTTGATTATCGATGAAGATCATTTTAATTATTTCACCGAATTTGTAAACCAACTAACCGAAAAAATGAGCGCCCGTTTCGGTTCCTTTATTTTAATGGAAATATACAGCGGTGAAGAAGAAAGCACCGAATTTGTGATACGAGGACCATCACACAAACTGCCAGTTTCACTGGAAGTGTTGCGCGAGCAGTTGGACCACATTGAAAGCAGAAGATATGGAGTGCAATTGAGCGCACGTATTGAACAGACAAAACAAAGGCAACAAGCAAATAAAGCAGCACTTTTTAGCATTGAAGAAATTAAAAGATGTGGGGGAACTCTCATTGGCCTAGAGATTCCGCCTGTTTTTCGTGACGCGGACGGAAATTTATACCCTCTGTATTTCAGAAAATTCAGGGAAAGTTTTGCCGAAGCCCTGCAAAAATCAGTATTTGAGTTTATCCGCGTACAGACCTCCAGTAACCTTGCTAGTTATTATGCCCTCGGAAAGCGGGAAATACACCAAGAGGTTTTTAAGATGGATAAAAAGCTTACACACATTGAGAACAGCTACCAATTTCTATTGCTGCTTTCGCCTGTCAATATTCAAAGTATGCGTCAATGCTTTTTTGAATCCAATTTCAAAGAACTGGAGGAGTACCATTATCGCCTGTTGCCTATTGACCCCGATATTCTAAAGCGAAAACTGTACAATCTTGATATTGATAAAATAGACGACCCCGCTCTCTCCTATCTTTTTGATGAAAAACGAGAAGAGATTGATCAACAATTAACGATGCTGAAAGAACGGGGTTCGAAAAATTTTTTCTACAGCAGCGTGCGACTTTATAAAGGATTGGAAAAGAATATTTTGACCGAGGCAAAACTTATTCTGCAAAATATTTCTGAAAATACCGAGGAAGAAAAATCCAAGGAATTGAATGCCGAAACCTTCAGAAACATGGCAAACGAGGAATTTGAATTCTTCAGAAAACAAGATCCAAATTACAAAGGAAAAGTTCATATCCGAAAGGACGTTAACGTAATGATGGTGAGTAATGGCGAGCTTTATTTGCCTTCAGATTATACGCTTACAAAAAAAGAAGCAATGGCGTTTATACAGCACGAAATTGGTACACACTCCCTCACTCATTTTAATGGAAGCCGGCAGCCGCTAAGTCAATTGAGCGTTGGTTTTGCAGATTACGATCCACTGCAGGAAGGTATTGCGGTGTTATCCGAATATTTAATTGGTGGACTTTCCGCAAACCGTTTGCGAATTCTTGCCGGAAGAGTGATTGCTGGAGCATCATTGCTGGATGGAGCAGATTTTAAGGAAGTCTTCAATCTACTTTACACAACACACGGATTTTCAAAGGAACCCGCTTTCAACATTACTTCCCGCATATTTCAGGGCGGCGGATTTCTGAAAGATACTATTTATTTAAAAGGCTTGGTACACCTTCGAGATTACTTGATAGATGGTGGAGATTTGGAATTTTTACTCGCGGGAAAATTCGCCCTAAAACATGTGCCGATGATTAAAGACCTTACTGAACGTGGACTTTTGTATCCACCAAAATTGAAACCGAGATACTTTCAGGAGAAAGATTTCAAAAATAAATTGAACAAACTTAAACAGGGAATTTCCCTTTCTAAATTAATAGACTAATGAAAATATGTTTTGTATTAAGTGATATTAAAACCGAAACCTGCGGGACTTCGGTGGTTATTTTGAAAAAGGCCCAGGAGCGCGGCCACAATGTGTATGTAATGAGTGTTGGCGACTTTATTTTTCGCCACGATGAAGATATAAGTCTGCGCTGTAAAAAGATTCCGCCCTCCATTAAAGGCGAAACCGTGCAGGAATTTTGGGAACAGGTGCAGGATGATACACTGAAAGCGAAAGTTATACCAAGTACAGATATGGATATTCTTTTTCTTCGAAACAATCCCACGGAAGAAACCTCAGACCGCCATTGGGCTGAACATAGCGGGATTGCCTTTGCACGCATGATTCAGAAAAGTGGTGTACTGGTACTTAACGATGCCTTTGCAATGAGCCACGCATTTATTGATAAACTGTATTTTGAAGAACTCCCTTCAGAAATAAAACCCAACAGTCTGATAACGCGTGACAAAAAAGACATTTTGAATTTCTGGGAAAAATCCGGAAAAAAAATGGTGCTTAAACCCTTGGAAGGCAGTGGCGGGCAGGATGTTTATTTGATTGATAAAGACAAAAAAAACCTAAACCAAATTATAGATACGCTTACCACAAAAGGATATATAATTGCCCAGGAATTTTTACCTGAAGTAAGTAAGGGCGATGTGCGGGTTATTTTAATGAACGGAAAAATTCTTGAGGAAGATGGACAAAAAGCTGTAATAAGAAGAGTGAGTTCAGACAAAAGTGAATTCCGAAGCAATCTTGCCCTAGGCGCAAAGGCGAAGAAAGCAAAACTCACCCCCGAAATGAAAAAGATAGTAGAAATTACAGCGCCAAAATTGATTCGCGATGGCCTCTTCTTTGTGGGCCTCGATATTGTAAAGGACAAACTGATTGAAATAAATGTTTTGAGTCCGGGAGGCCTTGACTATTGTGAAAAAATAGGTCTTCCTAAATTTACGGATACTGTAATTGATGCCTTAGAACGTAAAATTGAATATCGAAAACATTACAAAAACAGTTTAAGCAACCGCGTCTTGGCGACGATGGATTAGATAGTTGTTAGTTGTTAGTTGTTAGTTGTTAGTTGAAAATTAAAATATGAGTTTGAAAAAGGAAATACCAAGAATAATAGGAGAATACGAAAGTGGAAAAAAAGGCCCGTTGCTTTTTGTAACAGCCGGCGTACACGGAAATGAGCCGAGCGGAATAATAGCTTTGCAAAAAGTATTTGAAACCCTGCAAAAGGAAAAGCCCAAAATTAAAGGAAAAATTGTGGGCGTTTCCGGCAATAAAGAAGCTTTACTTAATGGAGTCCGCTATATTGACGAAGATTTGAATCGGACTTGGACTGTGGAAAATATTGCTTCGGGGGAAAAAGATTCGCACGAAAAAAAGGAAATGTTTGAGATAATTGATGTCTTGAAAAAATTTCCCGAAAAGGATTTCACAAAGCGTTATTTTCTTGATTGCCACACCACTTCTGCTGCAAGTGAACCCTATATTTCAGTGCAGGAGGTTAACGACAATGATGCTTGGGCACATAAATTTCCTACCTATATTATTCGCGGCTTTTCAGATATTGTCCTAGGTTGCATTGACCATTATGAAAGCAGAATTGGAATTACCGGTTTTGTTTTTGAAGGTGGGCAACACGAAAGTAAAATTTCAGAAACAAACCATGAAGGGATGATTTGGTTGGCGCTTCAGTTTGCTTGTGGATTAAATCTCGATTCCCTAAAGAGTTATCCTGAATCAGCTAAAATGCTGGAAGAAAAAAGAAAAGATCGGAAAACTTTCGAAATTAAATACCGTCACGGAATTAGTAAAGAAGATAATTTTAAAATGGAGCCCGGCTACAGCAATTTTCAGAAAATAAAAAAGGGAGAGTTGTTGGCGAATCAAAATGGAAAGGAAATTTTGAGTGAATGGGATGCATATATTTTTATGCCACTCTACCAGAGCCAAGGAAACGATGGTTTTTTTGTAGTGGAAGAAGTATCATAATGAAAAAATATTGAATCTAGCAGCTGTATAAAAAAAGCACGAATATTTTTACGTGCTTTTTTTCTGTAGTGACTTTGACTAAAAACTCTGCCAAGTCTTCTCAATATAAAACATCCAGTTACTCTACAATCAGTTTTATAGTTTGTTCCGTTGAACCATTGTTTAATTTCAAAATATAAATTCCGCTGGACAGGTTGTGGTTCCAAATTAATTCTCCACGGGGGTTTGCCCATTTGTTTTGCATCAGCTTTTGTCCGGTGATGCCGAATACTGTTGTTGTTAAATTTTGTATTGAAGTATTGTTCGGAATCAGAATGTTTATTGTTTTCTGAACTGGGTTTTGGGCAAAAACAAATTGATTGCTAAATTGATTATCATTCACCGAAGCGGAACCATTTCTTATTTCATCTAACGCAAATTGTGCACTTTCAGCGGTTACTGTAACGTGGGGCTCATTGTCATCCGGAATATAGAAATTCTCAAAAGGGGAATCATTCAAATCTGGCGTAGCAAACCAATCGGGATTATCTATGGCCAAAGAACTCATAGTAGGAATAAAAGAATAAAGATCCTGTTGCAGCGCGTCAATAAACTCAATTAACACTGGGTTTCCCCCACCATCACCAAGGGCATCACTTATACTACCAGTACCTCCGGGCGAACTATCTACACCATTGCTATTACTTGGTGATTGAGCAATTGTTTGATAAGTGCTAATAGGGATATTAAACAAATTAACGGTAACATCTGTAACTGTGTTACTCTGATTTGCAGCGGGTGTGAATTTTAATGCTACATCAATATCGGTTGTAGCGTCAACTGTCAAGTTTGTATCAACAATAGTAATTCCCGGACTGCCAGTAGTGGAACCATTTCCGCTACCATTTATCATTGTAACATTGCGAACGTTTGTGGGAAAACCCATTGCATCCAGCTCTGCTTGAAATTCATTTCTAAAACCCGGTGCTCCTAAAGGCAAAACTTTTGTAGGGTCCTGTTCATAAGTTGAACCTGTTAATAGATGGCCGAGCAGATGGTCCACAAGCATTTCTTTGGCGGCAGGGGAATTCAATAATTCATCTACAACTTGCTGTGCGGTAGGGTCGCCCACTTGATCGGCAAAATAATTTATTAAATATTGAAGGCTAATAGGAATGTTTGCTCCACGGTGAGGCGAATCAAAAGAAATATAAAGACGCGTTTCGGAATCAAGACTATTGTCTTCCATATACGACAATGCATAACGGGCAATAAGGCCGCCCATACTTGGGCCAAGTACTACTAATTCATTATCGCCTACTTTATCTGCATTTAATTGTTGGATAAGCGCAATCAAAACCATAGCATTACGCTGAATGAAATCCGCACCACCATCTATGTCTTTTCCAGCCGTATTATATAGAGGGGCATTCAGAATGACAATGTCATAGCCTTCATCCCGCAAAATATCTGCAAGATTTTGTCCATCAAAACTTAAACTGGCATAAAGACCGCCTATATCACGAGTATCGCCTGGGTCGAAACCATCTAAAACAATAATTGGATTGTCCAGCACGCCATCTAAGTTGTCTAAGTAGATTTCATATTCGCCTTGTCCGAAATATGCTTGGTTTTCATCATACCCTTGGTATGCGATGTTTGCAGTGATTGTTTCAACCACTAGGCTTTCGGGATATGTTGCCCCTTCAGGAATATTTTGAAAGCGTATTTGGGCGAAGGTAAATTGAGTGGTAAGGAATAAAAGCAGGATGTAATATTTTTTCATAGCATTGTTTATTTGGATTTGTACCCGAAAGATACTAAAAAATCGGAAGTGGATTATCCGATTAGTTCTGTAGGTTTTGCGTTGTCCGTCATAATATTTTTTATTATGTGTCGGAATAAAATACAAATGGTACTTCTATAAATTCAATTTTAAAACTACTTATCCCTATTCAAAATCTTGTATTCTTCATAACAACCGCTAATGGCATCGAGAATCTGCAAATCATTTGCGGTGCGGATAAAGTCCTTGGAAAAACTACATTTGTTTAATATTTCATCAATATCAGCGCGTTCCAGCTGGAGTACGGCCATTAAAGTTTCGCGATCGTACTTGCTTTGAAGAAGGTTCCGTATTTCGTCATCTTCCTTCATTTGGCGGAGTTTTTTCATCTGTCTCGGTCGCTTTCCAAATACGTTGTAAAGAAAATCCGCGGGATTGAAAATGGAACTTAATACTTTGCTAACGGCCCCAGGCTGAGTGCTTCCACCTTCATAACCTGAGTTTAGGCCTGAAATCCGATAACGATAATTGTCGTAAATAGGAATAAGTTTCGCATCAATTTCAACATAACCTGTTAGCTGCACGGGTTTTATAACCACTTCTTCCAAAGCGATACCCAGCTCGGTCATTTTTACTTTTATATCGCCGCCAAAGTTAAGCCAGTCATTGGTTACCCGCACGCGAATGGATTTAAAACCCAAATATGAAAAGTACAGTGTATCGTTCACCATCGCTTTAATGGTGAATTCTCCTTTTTCATTCGTGGTTGTTCCCTTTACTTGGTTTAGGTTTACGATATTCACGTTTTCCAAAAGTTTGTCGTCCGCATCGTTCATGACGGTCCCCTTTATAATATTATTTTCTTGTGCAAAGGAACTTGCGGCGGCAAAGAGAAGGGCTATAAGTAGGATGAATTTTGTCATATAGGGATTTAATATACGGAAAAATTTCACTGAGGCGAAACCTTCCTTTCTTTTTCAATTTTAGATATCAATAATTCTTTTACGCATAAAAACCATTCTTCTTTTAAAATGCTTAAAACGATGCTGTCACGCCTGCCTGTTGGAGCTATGCAATTGCTGCGCAAAATCCCTTCCACGGTGCAACCGATGCTTTTCATTGCGGCTATGCTTCTTTGGTTATTGGCATCTGCCCTAAATTCCACTCGATCAAGATCAAGGGTTTCAAAAGCAAATTCAAGTAATAATAATTTGCACTGTTTGTTGAGCCCCGTGCCTTGAAATTCTTTGCCGTACCAAGTATAACCCAATTGCACGGTATTGTGGTTTTTCTGAAAATCGTAGAAACGGGTGCTTCCTGCAACTTGCTGGGTTCGTTTGTCAAAAACAATAAACGGGTATGAAGTCTCTTCTTTTCTTCCGTTCAAGGCGAAGTCAATGTAGGTTTTTAAGTTCTCTTTCCCATTTGCAGGCTGAAGGGAATACTTCCAAAGTTCGGGCTGTTGTTCTGAAAAATGCACAAGTTTATCAATATCCTGATGGTGCAGGGGATTGAGCCGAACACTGTCGTTTTCCAGTATATGTTCCTGCAGGAAGTTGAAGGTTTGCATAAGTATAAAAAAATACGGGTCTCGAAATTAAAAGACCCGTAAATATAATTATATAGACGTTAAAGTGGTGCTAAAGTTTAATTCAAAATAAATTCAAAAAAATGTGAACTAGAATTTTTTTAAGACTCTAAACTCATCCCTCACCTACTAATTAATCCTTTCTTCTGCGTCTGCCGCCAGTACCTTTGGTCTCTGGACGTTCACTGCTTCTTCGGCTTTTGCCCTTAAAAGACGGTTTATCACTGCCACTTGAGCCGCCGCTACGTTTTTTGAAACTGCCTTTGCGCTCACTGCGATCTCCGCGGTCTCCTCCTCTATCACTTCTGCCACCTCTATCACTACGGTCATTTCGATCGCCTCTTCTTTTGCCGCGATCTCTATCCCTTCCGCCGCCGCCACTTCGGCCTTTGCTGCGTCCGGTATCTTTTGAAATTTCAATATTGATCTGTCTTCCTTCAAGTTTAAAATCCTTGAAAATACCCATCACCAATTCTTGATGGACTGTATCTGTGTTGAAAAACGAAAAACTATCTTTTACGTCAACTTTGTAAACATCATCTTTTCCAAGTTGTAACAAATCGCGAAGAAAATCCTTCAAACTCATCCAATCGAAATCGTCTTTGTTACCAATATTTAAGAAATAGCGCGTACTGTCTTTACTTTCTTCCGAGAAATTGCGATCGCCACCCCCAGAAATATTAAGGTCTTTACTGTTTTTGTAGTAATTTAAGAAACGTGTAAATTCAACCGAAAAAACTTTTTGGATAAGTTCCTCTTTTGAAAAATCTGCCAATACTTCATTTATGTTTGGAAGATAAGCGTCAATCTCATGGTTTATTTTTGTTTCCTTAATGTTGTTTGCCAAGTGAAACATCTGCACTTCACAGATTTCCATTCCCGAAGGAATTTCCTTTTGAATGAATTTCTTTTGGATCATCTTTTCAATAGTGTGAATTTTTCGCACTTCACTTTTTGAAACGATAACCATAGAAATCCCAGTTTTACCCGCCCGACCGGTTCGGCCGCTACGGTGGGTATAAACTTCAGTTTCGTCTGGCAATTGGTAATTTATTACGTGTGTAATATCATCAACATCAATTCCGCGTGCTGCAACATCTGTTGCCACAAGCATTTGGATTTGGCGCGCCCGGAATGATTTCATTACCGTATCACGCTGACTTTGGCTTAAATCTCCATGCAGGGCAGCAGCGCTGTAACCATCCTCAATAAGTTGTTCGGCAACTTTTTGTGTATCGCGCTTTGTTCTACAGAAAATAACCGAAAAGATTTCTGGGTTTGCATCTGCCAAACGCTTTAATGCGCTGTAACGGTCGCGCGCATTTACTAAATAATATTCGTGCGAAACTTGGTCCGAACCTACGTTTTTTGTTCCCACAGTAATTTCAACTGGGGTACGCATAAATTTCTTAGCGATGGTGGAAACCTCTTTAGGCATCGTTGCACTAAAGAGCCACGTACTTTTTTCTTTTGGTGAGTGGGATAGAATATCGGTGATATCTTCATAAAAGCCCATATTGAGCATTTCATCTGCCTCATCGAGCACGCAATAATCAATTTTTGAAATATCAACCAATCCACGGCCAATCATATCTTTCATACGTCCTGGCGTTGCAACGATTATCTGCGAACCTTTTTTAATCTGACGCGCTTGGTCTGTTATACTTGCGCCTCCATAAATAGCCGTTACGTTTAGTCCCGGCATATACTTGCCATAGTTTACAATTTCGTTTGTAATTTGAAGGCAAAGTTCACGTGTTGGCGAAAGGATTAATCCTTGCGTAGTGCGGCTATTTACGTCAATTTTTTGCAACATCGGAAAACCAAATGCTGCTGTTTTACCAGTTCCTGTCTGTGCTAAGGAAACCATATCGGTTTCGCGCTCTAAAAGAATTGGTATTGCTTTTTCTTGTACTTCCGAGGGAGTTTCAAAACCCATGTCGGCGATGGCTTTTAGAAGATTTTCTTCCAAGCCGAGTGCTTTAAATGCTGTCATTTTATTAAATAAAGTTTTTATATGTGTGCTAACGGGAAGCTACTGGACATATAAAAAACGGACAGCTTCACTATAACACTCCTCACCTTGAGGATTTTTTGTTGAAATCTAAAGTTTATATACCTCAGATTTTTCAAGGCGCAAAGGTAGTTTATTTTATGGATAATGAAGAATAACTTCTTGTTAAGAAAAAACTAATATATTTCAGCTATATTTTTATATTTACTCCCTCAAAAAAATAGTATGAATAAGCCTTTTTTAGTAGTTACATTCTTTTTTATTTCCTTCATAGGGACTTCGCAAACCTTTGAGTTTGGACCCCTTCTTCAATATCATAGAACGGCTTTTGTATTTGAAGACAAATCAAAAGTTATTGTAGGCGATAACGATATAGATTACGGCAATAAAACAACCGAAAGTGATGCTCATATTGCTTTTGGTGGCTATGCAGCCTATTATACTGAAAATACATTTTCATACGCGGTTGACCTATATTACGTTGAAACATCTTCACCCAATTATGGAGATAATGTTTTTCAAAGTATTAACTTAATTCCAACGGTGGGAGCGGAACTTTGGAATAGTCATCTTCATTTTAATTTAGGTATTGGTGCTGGTTTTTTTCTAAACAAACCTGCTTTTGAAAACGTAAAAGATGTTGAACCTAAAAATTACACAGCTATTGATGGACTTGTAAAATTAGCTTTGCAGTACAGAATAAAAAATGTTCTTAGTATAGATGGTGGAGTTTTATACGGCGTTAGCAGTATTGTTGACGATAAGAGGAGATTTCATTTTTATATAGGCACACGGGTTCCCGTAAACCTTTTTTTTAAATAAGAAATTAGCCTTTCGATAAGTAGTCGATTAGTTGCCGCATAGCTTTCCCACGATGGCCAACTTCACTTTTTTGCTGAAGTGTCATTTCAGCAAAGGTTTTTTCATAACCTTTTGGCTGAAAGATAGGATCATAACCAAAACCTGATTCGCCGCGAAGTTCCTTTATTATTTCGCCTTCACAAATTCCCAAAAACATAATTTCTTCTTGGTCCAAATTTAATGCTATTGCGGTCTTAAAACGGGCACTTCGATCTTCTTTTCCTTCTAAATTTTTCAATAACTTTTGAATGTTGGCATTTGAGTCGTTTGAATTCCCCGCATATCGAGCGCTGAAAACTCCAGGTTCGTTGTTCAATGATTTCACTTCCAAACCTGTGTCATCAGCAAAACAGTTTAATTTATATTTTTTTTGAACGTAATCTGCTTTCAAAATGGCGTTTCCTTCAATGGTCTCGGCGGTTTCGGCTATATCTTCACTGCACCCAATATCATCCAGACTTAATAGTTCAATGTGCTTCGGAAGCATTTCTTTCACTTCTGTGAATTTATTTTTATTGTGGGTTGCGAAGACGAGTTTCATTTTGATTAACGATTGTTGATTGTCGATTTTAGATTTTTGAACTTTAATTGGAATCTGGAATTTGGGATTTGGGATTTTCAGAATAATATCTTTCAATAATTTCATCGGAAGCCTTTATTGTTTTCTTTAACCATTGCATTTCAAGTTCAAGTTTTTCCTCTTCGGAAAGCTGCCAATTTACATTGCTTTGCTTCATTTTTGTAACTACGCTTTGCAAAATAATTGCAGCGGAAACTGAAATATTCAAGCTTTCCGTAAAACCATACATGGGGATTTTCAAAAAACCATCAGCTTCAGCCATCACCGTATCACTGAGTCCCTCCATTTCTTTTCCAAATAAAAAAGCACTCTTTTTTGAAACATCAAACTCGTGGAGCAACGTGGAATTGTCGTGTGGTGTGGTAGCAATAATTTGGTAGCCGGAATTTTTAAGGCTTGAAATACAGTTTTTTATTGAAGTATATCTCTTGAAATCCACCCACTTTTGTGCGCCCATCGCAATTTCTTTATCAATCCGTTTGCTAACCTTTTCTTCTACTACATGCAAATCCTGAATGCCAAAAACATCGCAGGTTCGCATTACAGCACTGGTATTATGAAGTTGGTAAACATCTTCCGTAACCACAGTGAAATGGCGGGTACGCTCAGAAAGTACTTTTTGAAAAAGATTTTTTCTACGGTCAGTCAAATACGTTTGAAGATGTTCTAATAATGCAATATCCACTGAAAATAATTAATTTTAAGCGAAGATACCAAAATAGTATTCAGTCATCAGGGGGAACAACAAATTCAAAAATCAACAATCGAAAATCAACAATCGTTAATCCAAATGAAAATAACAGTATTAACAGGCGCCGGAGTAAGCGCAGAAAGCGGAATCAAAACGTTTAGGGATAGCGACGGACTTTGGGAAGGACACGATGTGATGGAAGTTGCCTCGCCCGAGGGTTTTGCTCGAAATCCCGCCGTTGTATTGGATTTTTACAATCAGCGTCGAAGACAACTTTTAACGGTTCAGCCAAATGCCGCACATATTGCTCTGGCCGAACTTGAAGAAGAACACGATGTTACAATAATCACACAAAACGTGGACGATCTGCATGAACGTGCGGGCAGTACAAATGTAATTCACCTTCACGGTGAACTTTTGAAAGTACGAAGTACCTTTGATGAAAACTTGATTATAGACTGGAAAAAAGATTTAAACCTTGGCGATTTGTGCAAACACAACCACCAACTGCGCCCGCATATAGTTTGGTTCGGTGAAATGGTGCCGATGATTGAAGTTGCAGCTGAAGAAGTTGGAAAAGCTGATGCGGTAATAATTGTCGGTACTTCCATGCAAGTTTATCCCGCAGCTGGCTTGGTTCAATATGCCAAAAATGAAGCTCAAATTTATTTTGTGGATCCAAAACCGTCAATTTCAGAAACAAAAAGAATTTCCGTTTTTGCAGAAAAGGCATCGACCGGGGTTCCAAAGGTTGTTGAACTTTTAAAATAGAAGAATATGCTTCCGGAAGATTTAAAGGAGAAATTGATGGAGGTTGACAGCAGTCGAAAAAAAAGATTGGAAATTGCTCTCTGGATTACCAAAAAACCACATTATGTTCGGGAAACGTTACAATGGTGTTTCCATGAAGAAAGTGAACTTTTGGTGAAATCCGCTTGGGTGTTGGAAATTATTTGCAAACATAAAGCAACAAATTTCTTTAAGTATATGCATCTGTTTTTTGAACGACTTCCAACTATAAAAAATGATTCTGCGCTGCGTTCCTCCGCAAAAATCTGTGAAATGCTGTGCCATTATCATTTTATGCATGTGTTTGGTATAGTTTACAGTGTTCTAAATAAAGAAGAAAAAAAATGCATTACAGAATGTTGCTTTGATTGGCTAATTACAGACCAAAAAGTTGCCTGTCAGGCTCCTGCAATGCAATGTCTTTATTATTTGGGATGGGATCACGATAAAACGTGGATATATCCGGAGTTGCGAAATATTCTCACTGAAAACGCACCCCACAAAAGTGCAGGCTATCAAGCCCGGGCGCGCAAAATTTTGAAGCGCATTCGTTAAATGGGCCAGCGCTTTGGGCAAAATAATTATTAATATATTACTACCGCAAAACAACAATAGAAAATACAGGCTATAAACCAAAAAATAAAATGCACGAACCTTCATTTATCCGTGCATTTATTAATTCGAAAGTTTCCGGTATTAAGCAGTGTCCCGAGGTTGGTGCTTTTCCTGCTTTTGTTGCAATTTGGGGTTTACTTCTTTTCCGTGGGTTGCACCTTTATTAATTGCCTGTTCCTTTATACTTTGCTTTTTCTGTTCGGTTGATTTTTCTTTCTTTTCCATGATTTTTATTTTTAATTGAATCCATAAGTTACACAACTTTAAAAAGGACCTCAAAACTTTAAAACATAATTAACAACTCTGAGATCCGCCATTCCAACCAGAATTTCTATTGCAGTAGTTCAAAATTTACAAAAAACAAAACCTTAACACATATCGTTAAACACTTCTCAATTGTGAAAGTGCTAAGAATCTTTTTTAAAGGTGAAAGGTATCTTTATAGGAATTAAAAAATAGAAAACTATGAAAACTACAAACGAAAAAGCAAAAGAGCACAACCACGATGAACTGGTTGATAATTTACAGGGACTGTTGGAAAAAAATTATGATGCAGAAAAGGGTTTTACAAAAGCCATGGAAGATGCTGAAAACCCAAGACTTAAAAATTTTCTGAAACAACAGGCCGCGCAAAGAAGTCGATTTGCAAATGAATTATCGCGCGAAATTAGAAATTTGAATGAAGAACCAAAAGATAGCGGAAGCTTTACCGGAGATCTTCACCGCACTTGGATAGACATAAAAAGTGCCGTTTCCGGAAATGAGGACGAAGCCGTTTTGGAGGAATGCATTAGAGGTGAGAAAGCCAGTTATGATGAATATCAAGAAAAATTAAAGGAAGAAAATTTCCCGCCAAATGTTTCCAATTTGATACAGAAACAAGCTTCCGAAATAGGCAATACTTTATCTGAAGTAAAGACTTTAGAAGACCTTGCCGATGTTGAATAGATCAGCACTATGAAGAAGAAAAAGGCAAGAATAGCCCTGGAATGTTTTTATTTCCAGGGCTATCTTATTTAATTTATTTTTTATTGTGAGCAGACATTAAACTTATTTTATCTTTACATTTTACCACCGTTTAAACAATCATGGAAAATTTAGTTATTTTCTCAATAACAAAGTTGATCGTTTACCGTTCCATGGGAGACAGAAAAAAAATCAAAAAAAATTTCAGTTATTTAATGTAAATTTCATTTTCACATCTTTATGAAAATTATCCTTTTTTTATTCTTTTCGCCCTTTATATTTTCTTGCAATTCTGCACAACACATTTCAGGGCCTAAAAAAACAAATGTTGATTACGCCAATACCATTACAGCCCAAGACCTAAAAAAGCACTTGTATATTTATGCCGGTGATGAAATGGAGGGCAGAATGACAGGCTCTAAAGGGCAAAGATTGGCCGCCGAATACCTTCGTAATTTTTATATGGATGAAGGCATTGAGTCGCCCATTGAAAAGAACAATTATTATCAGAGCATTCCAGCTAGTTTCTTTGAAGGAAGAAAGGAAGCAAAACCCTCTGAAAATGTAGTAGCGTTTATTAAAGGCTCCGAAAAGCCGGATGAAATTGTTGTTATTTCAGCACATTTGGACCATGTGGGTACAGATAAAGAAGGCAACGTTTTCAATGGCGCGGATGATGACGGTAGTGGTACCGTGGCTATTTTAGAAATAGCCCAAGCATTTCAACAAGCTGTAAAAGATGGCAATGGTCCCAAACGCTCTATTTTGTTCCTGCATGTAACTGGGGAAGAAATTGGCCTGTACGGGTCAAGATATTACACTGAAAATCCAATATTCCCATTAGAAAATACTGTTTGCGATCTAAATATTGATATGATTGGAAGAATTGATCCCGAGAAAAAGAACAATCCAAACTATATTTATTTAATAGGAAGTAATAAAATAAGTCAAGAACTTCAGGATATTTCAACACAAGTAAACAAGAAATACACAAATCTGGATCTTGATTATAAATATGATGACCCCAATGATCCCAACCGTTTTTATTACCGAAGCGATCATTATAATTTTGCAAAAAACAACGTACCAATTATTTTCTATTTCAACGGTGTACACGAAGATTACCACAAAATCACGGATACTCCAGATAAAATTGAATATGATTTAATGGCGAAACGGGCCCAATTAATTTTTTACACAGCTTGGGAAATAGCCAATAGAGAAATGCGAATTGCTCTGAATAAAAAGTAAGAAGGACATTTATAAAATAACTTAAAACGAAAAAATCCTCCCCAAAAAGGGAGGATTTTATTTTCGGGTGGAAGACCGGTTTCGAACCGGCGACCTCTTGAACCACAATCAAGCGCTCTAACCAGCTGAGCTACAACCACCATAAATTATGTTTAAAAACACAACTTCGCTAAGCGGACGCAAATATAAATCAATTCTTATGGTTGCGCAATACTAACTTTAAAGAAATTTAAATTAAATCAAAAATTGAATTTACCGCCGGATATCGCTCAGCAGTGAACCCCTCGCCATACTCTACTCCAATTAGCCTTCCCAAATCCTGTGCACGATAGGTAATGCTATCTCTAAAATTGGTGGAGGAAATTGGCGTTTCGGGCTCATCGGCTTCTTTTTGGTGAAATTGGCTTTTATATGCAAAAACCGCTTCCAGTTTCTTCTCTAAAAATCCTGTAACATCTACCACAAAATCTGGTTCAATGTTTTTCCATTGTATATAATGATATACTAGTTTTGGCCGCCAAGCTTTTTGATTATTGCCGTTTAAGATGGTTTCAATTTTCTGTAATCCACTTAAAAAACACGCGTCACTCGCCAGTTTGCTGGCTTTTCCGTGATCAATATGTCGGTCGTCAATTGCGTTACAGAGCACAACATCGGGCTGATATTTCCTAATTATTTTAATTATCTCAAGTTGGGATGCAGCATTATTCACCAAAAATCCATCCGAAAACTCAAGATTTTGCCGAAACTTTACTCCTAAAATTTCTGCTGCGTTTGCAGCTTCCTTATCGCGGATTTCAGCTGTGCCGCGGGTTCCGAGTTCACCCCGGGTTAAATCTAAAATACCTACTTTTTTTCCGTTGTTTATTTCTTTTGCCAAGGTCGCGGAACATCCCAATTCCACATCGTCTGGGTGCGCACCAATGGCAAGTATGTCAATCTTCATAATATTTATTTTATATTTTTTCCATTTTAGAGACCTTTTTGAAAGCTTCTTCCAAATCAGCAATTATATCTTCCACTTCCTCTATACCTACAGAAAAACGAAGTAAGCCATCACTTATATTTTGTCGTTTCCGTTCTTCCGCTGAAAGAAGTGCGTGCGAGGTTTTTGCCGGTGAAAGAATGGTAGATTCCACCCCAGCCAAACTCATGGAGGGTTTTATCATGGTCAACGCTTTTAGAAAATCGCCAACATTCAACGATTCATTTATTTCGAATGAAAGCATTCCCGTAAAACCTTTCATCTGTCTCTTTGCAAGTTCGTGATCTGGATGACTTTTTAGGCGTGGGTAATAAACATTTTCCACCAACGGATGTTTCTCTAACCATCTTGAAAGTTTTTTGGCATTTTTATTTTGTGCTTTTACTCGCAAAACCATTGTTTTCATACTTCGTTCCAAAAGCCAAACCGTATAATCGCTCAAGCTACCTCCCAGATTTTTTGCGAGGTTCCAGATTTTTTTAATGTTTTCCTCACTTGCAGCAACGGCGCCCGCCAAAATATCACTGTGCCCGCCCATATATTTCGTCGCGCTGTGAATCATAATATCGATACCAAAATCTGCCGGGGTTTGGTTTACTGGTGAAGCAAACGTATTATCAATCATTGTTATAATTCCATGTTGCTTTGCAAGTTTTGAAATCATTTCCAAATCTGTGATACGCATTAACGGATTTGAAGGAGTTTCCACAAAAATAACTTTGGTGTTCTTCCTGATTTTCTCGGTAAAATCCGCTTGGGAAAAACCGTTTGCAAAAGAATACTCAATTCCAAATTTAGGAAACTCTTCAACCACGAAATTATAAGTTCCGCCATATAAAGTCTGCGGAAGTACAACGTGATCACCTTTGTGCAAAAATGCGAACATAGTAGTACTTATTGCGGCCATTCCACTTCCAAAAATTAGTGCGGATTCACTCTTTTCCAGCATTGCTATTTTTTTGCAAAGTGCCTCTTGGTTTGGCGTGTTGAAATAGCGCGGATAGCGTTTTACATCAACATCCTCATAAGCATAACTGCTGGACATAAACAAGGGCGAAATTGCGCCTTTAAACTGTGTGTCTTCTACCTCACCAATATGGGTGCAGACGGTATTCATTCCTATGTTCTTTAATTTCATTCTCTATAAATTTCATTTTGTTTAAAGGTATAAATTAGTTTAAAAATATATCAATATTAATCTCACTTTAAAATTATATATATTTTAAATAATCTGTTTTCTGAATTGCGCCACGTTCACATTAAATTCCCTTAAAACTTCGGAAATGGGAATTTCGCATATGGAAATTAGTTTCTATATCTTTATAAAAAATTTTGCTATAAAATTATTCCCATGAAATTACTGCTCACACATATAAAAGAATTGTTACAAGTCCGCGAAAATTGTCCCTCAAAACTTAGTGGAAAAGAGATGAAAGAATTACCCACTCTAAAAAACGCTTGGGTATTTATAAACCACGGCATTATTGAAGACTACGGAACAATGGATAAAATGGGAAACCACGAAGGTTTTAAAACATTTGATTGCAGTGGGAAGATAGTTATGCCAGCTTGGTGCGATAGCCATAGCCACATTGTTTACGCAGGCAATCGAGAACAGGAATTTGTAGATAGAATTAACGGACTCAGCTATCAAGAAATTGCTGAAAAAGGCGGAGGAATCTTAAACAGCGCCAAAAAATTGCAAGAAATCTCAGAAGAGGATTTGTACCACCAATCTGCCACACGTTTAGAGGAAGTTATGAGTCTAGGCACCGGCGCCATTGAAATAAAAAGCGGTTACGGACTTACCACTGATGCCGAATTGAAAATGTTACGCGTTGCAAAGAAACTTTCCGAAGAATATCCAATTACCATTAAAACAACGTTTTTGGGTGCGCACGCAGTTCCCATGGAATATAAAAACAACAAAGAAGGTTATGTAGATTTACTCTGTCATGAAATGCTACCAAAAATAGCATCGGAAAAGCTCTCGGAATATATAGATGTTTTTTGCGAAGATGGATATTTCTCGGTGGCAGATATGGAACGTATTTTATCCGAAGGAAAAAAATACAACCTCATCCCGAAAGTTCACGTAAACCAATTCAACAGTATAGGCGGAATTGCAGCGGCCGTAAAACACAATGCCTTGAGTGTGGATCATTTAGAAGTTTTGACTGACCAGGATTTGGAAGCCTTAAAAGACAGCAAAACTATGCCTGTGGCGCTTCCCTCCTGCTCTTACTTTTTAAGTATTCCGTATACGCCTGGCAGAAAAATAATTGATGCGGGATTGCCTTTAGCACTCGCAACAGATTATAATCCGGGTTCCACGCCCAGCGGAAATATGAATTTTGTGGTTGCCACTGCTTGTATAAAAATGCGCTTAACACCCGAAGAAGCAATAAATGCAGCAACAATCAATGGTGCATACGCAATGGGCTTGAGCCGAACGCACGGTAGTATTACAAGAGGGAAAACTGCAAATCTTATTATAACAAAACCGATTCCCTCCTACGGGTATTTACCTTATGCTTTCGGTAGCAATTTGATTGATTCGGTTATCATAAACGGGAAGGAAGTATAATGGGGCTTTTAAAAATTTATTCTGAAAAGGATGTTGCTTCTTTTATAAAAAAGAGAATTGGCGAAACCAAATTTGGTGAAAAAGTAACTTTTGTTGAAAAACTGGAAGACTTTAAAAACCCATGCTGCAAAATATGTTCTTTTAGGAATTCCGGAAGATATTGGGGTTCGTGCAAACTATGGAAATGCCGGCACTTCAACAGCTTGGGAAGCTGCTTTAAAAAGTTTTTTGAATATTCAGCTAAATTATTTTGCAGATGCAGGAAATGTAATTTTGTTAGGTGAAATTGATTGTGATATCCAAATGCAACAGGCTGAAAACCTTTCAATGGAAGATGGCCATTCTGTAGAAAAACTGGGCGAGCTAGTTACGCAAATAGACCATAAGGTTTCCATTATAGTAAAAACAATTATCGAAGCTGGGAAATTCCCAATTATTATTGGAGGCGGCCACAACAATAGCTATGGAAACCTAAAGGGAGCTTCCGAAGCTCTTAAAAACCCTGTAAATTGTCTAAACTTTGATGCCCATACCGATTTTAGGGCATTGGGATACCGCCATAGTGGCAATGGATTTTCCTATGCTTTTGAAGATGGGTTTCTGAATCGTTATTTTACTTTCGGGCTCCATCGTAATTATACATCCCAATTTGTTTTCGATAGACTTTTGTTGCATCAGGACCAGATAAAATTCAGCCTTTTTGAAGATATAGCTATCAATGAAAAATTGTCGTTTTCAGAAGGCATAAAAGAGGCGGAAATGTTTATATGCAATGCTCCTTTTGGATTGGAACTGGATTTGGACGCTATCGAGGATATGGGCAGCAGTGCTATGACTCCGGGAGGTTTTTCGATTAATGATGCGCGAAAATTTATATCGTATTTTTCAAAAAAAGAGAATTGTGTTTATTTCCATATATGTGAAGGCGCACCACTATTGGGAAATTTTTCAGCACAGGTTGGAAAAACCATTTCTTTTTTAATTTCAGATGCAATTGCTTAGATTCCAATATTATACAAATAAAAAAACATGAAACAACAGTTAATAGAATGTGTTCCAAACATAAGTGAAGGCCGTGATGCCGAAAAAATAAAAGCCATTTCCCAAATAGTTGAAACTGTTGAAGGAGTAAAGCTTTTGGATGTTGATCCAGGAAAAGCAACTAACAGAACCGTCATCACTTTTGTGGGAGAACCAGAACCTGTTATTGAAGCTGCCTTTAGATTAATTAAAAAAGCTTCGGAACTTATTGACATGTCAAAACACAGTGGAGCACATCCTCGTTTTGGCGCTACCGATGTTTGCCCCTTGGTTCCTATTTCCAACATCACTTTGGAAGAAACTGCCAAATATGCACATAAATTGGGTGAAAGAGTAGGCAAAGAGCTTGGTATTCCCGGATATTTTTATGAAAAGGCGGCGAAGGAAGACAAACGTAAAAACCTCGCCAGCTGCCGTGCCGGAGAATATGAAGGCCTACCTAAAAAATTGATTGATCCTCTCTGGAAACCGGATTTTGGACCTGCAGAATTTAATGATAAGATCGCAAAAAGTGGAGCTATTGCTATTTCGGCGCGTGATTTTTTAATTGCTTATAATGTGAACCTCAACACCACTTCAACCCGAAGAGCAAACGCTATCGCTTTCGATATTCGCGAAGCAGGACGTGTAAAACGGGAGGGAAACCCCATTACCGGAAAACAGGTTTTGGACAAAAATGGAGAGCCCGTTCGGATCCCCGGAAAGTTAAAAGCAGTAAAAGGTATTGGTTGGTATATAGAAGAATATGGCATCGCACAAATTTCGTACAACCTTACCAATATTTCCATTACCTCTATGCACGTGGCCTTTGACGAAACCTGCAAAGCAGCTGAAGAGAGAGGTTTACGGGTAACTGGTTCTGAACTTATTGGATTGATTCCTTTGCAAGCAATGCTTGATGCAGCCGATTATTTTTTAGTGAAGCAACAACGTTCTTTGGGAATTTCAGAAAGTGAAAAAATTAAAATTGCCATTAAATCATTGGGATTGGACGATTTAAAGCCTTTCAATCCAAATGAAAAAATTATCGAGTACATGCTTGACAAGGGCGAAAAGAAATTGGTAGATCTAAAGTTGAATGATTTTGCCGATGAAACAGCGGGTGAATCTCCAGCTCCCGGCGGTGGTTCCATTGCAGCTTATGTTGGCACTTTGGGGGTTGCTTTGGGTACTATGGTCGCAAATCTTATCTGCACATAAAGCGGGTTGGGACGACAAATGGGAATTCTTTTCTCAATGGGCAGAAAAAGGTCAGGCGTATAAAAAACAGTTGTTGTATTTGGTAGATGAAGACACGAATGCCTTCAACAAAATAATGGAGAGTTTCAGGATGCCAAAAGGTTCCGAAGATGAAGTTAGCAAAAGAAAAGCTGCAATTGAAGAAGCAACCAAATACGCTACACAAATTCCTTTTCAAGTAATGGAAACCGCGTATCATTCCCTGGAAGTTATGCAAGCTATGTTAAAGGATGGCATGCAAAGCTCGTTATCTGATGCCGGAGTGGGAATCCTTTGCGCCAGAACCGCGGTTTTGGGAGCCTATTTCAATGTGCGCATAAATGCGAAGGATATAAAGGACAGAGAATTTGCAGACGACATTCTTAAAAGAGCAAAAGATATTTACACAGCTACTATTCAGGCTGAAAAAGAAACAATTGAATATATTGACAGCAAAATGTAAATCTTATATTTTATATACTATTGAAAAAGTAAAACTCACCAATACACTTAATATTGGTATTTTCATCTAAAATGGATTATTTATGAAACTCTATATTTATTTACTCGTACTGACAATTGCGTTTGTAAGTTGCAAAAGCAATTCAGAAAAAACCGAACCCGAAGCAATAACCAATACACCCACAAAAGAGGTTGATGGCGGAGAAGCCGCAATGGAAAAGAGGTTTACCATCAATCCCGTAGAGCATGCCAGCATGGTAATTAACTGGGATGGCACTATCATTTATGTAGATCCGGTTGGTGGGGAAGAAAGCTATTCAAAATTTACAGAACCTGATATGGTTCTAATTACGGATATACACGGAGATCATATGGACATAGCTACGTTGGAAGCAATAGCAGTGGAAAAAACAATGTTATTTGCTCCCAAAGCGGTTTTTGAAAAGTTGCCTCAAAGTCTTCAAAATAAAACGCAGGTAATAAACAATGGCGATATAATCAATGATTTTGAAATGACAATTGAAGCAATCCCAATGTATAATCTTCGACCCGAAGCATTAAAGTTTCATGAAAAAGGCAGAGGAAATGGTTACGTTCTTGAAAGAAACGGTAAACGTGTTTATATTTCGGGCGACACCGAAGATATTCCCGAAATGCGTAACCTTAAAAATATTGATATTGCGTTCATCTGTATGAATCTGCCCTATACAATGACAGTGCAGCAAGCTGCGGAAGCCGTTTTGGCGTTTCAACCTAAAACTGTTTATCCCTATCATTATCGGGGTACGGAAGGGTTGAGCGATGTTGCAAAATTTAAGTCGTTGGTTGAAAGCGAAAGCTCTGATATTAAGGTTACACAATTGGATTGGTATCCCAACAAATAATTGCGATATTTACCGTTAGCACATTGCCATATCCATTCATAAAAACAAATCCTAATTCTTTATTGATGAAAAATCACAAACTCCCATTAAATATAATTGCACCAATATTTCTTTCAGCCATTCTTTTATCGAGCTGTAAAAACAATTCAGAAGAAAAAGCTTCAGAAAAAGAAATTGGAAAAATGGAATATCCCGCAGAATGGATGTACAACCAACGTGCATATCCCAACAACTATATTAATAAAGAAGCGTATAAAGAAGCCATTCTTCAAAGCAAACAAATTATTGCAAATCGATCTCCCGAGCAAGCTGGCGAATGGACTTTTATAGGTCCATTGAACACCGGTGGACGTGTTACTGATGTGGCCATTGCACCCGATAATGATGACCATCTTTACGTGGCTACAGCAACGGGTGGAATTTTCAGAAGTTATGATGGCGGAGCAAATTGGACTCCAATTTTTGATGAAGTTACAAAACCTTCTATTGGCGATATTGCTATAGCTCCCTCAAATTCCCAACGAATCTATGCTGGTACAGGAGAAGCCAATGGAAGTGCTACAGACGGCGCTTATTTTGGTGACGGAATTTACAGAAGCGACAATGCCGGCGATACGTGGACGAATATTGGTTTGCCGGAAAGCAATCACATTGGCCGACTTGTGGTTGATCCCACAAACCCAGACCGCGTATTTGCGGCAGCTACGGGGCAATTATATGGAAAAAATGTGGAGCGTGGAATTTATAGAACTACTAATGGCGGAACAAATTGGGAACAGGTATTATTTGTAACCGATTCAACCGCTGCGATTGATGTTGCTATGAATGTGGCAAATACAAACATCATTTATGCCGCAATGTGGGAGCGCACTCGCAAGCCTTGGCAACGTGATTACGGTGGAGTTACTTCTGCAATTCATCGTTCTTTGGATGGAGGAACCACTTGGATCCAACTTGGTGCTGCCAACGGACTTCCTGCTCCAAATGCACAAACAGGTAGGATTGGTATAGCTGTTTCAGAATCAGATCCTTCAACGGTTTATGCCAGATTCACTACCAATGAAATCACCAATGAATTTAATGGATTGTATAAATCAACAGATAATGGAAACAATTGGACGTTGGTTACACCTGCGGGAGCGTTGAGCGGCATTGATGCGAATTTTGGGTGGTATTTTGGAAACGTTCGCGTTAATCCAACAAATTCCTCAGAAGTTTATATTGTTGGCTTTGATATCGCAAAATCAACCAATAGTGGCTCATCTTGGAGTACCTTGAACGGAATGCACGTAGATCATCATGCGCTGGATTTCTCTAGGACAAACAGCAACTTTATGCTTGCCGGAAATGATGGCGGCGCTTATATTTCAGATAACGGCGGCAGTAATTGGACTAAATTTTTAAATCTTCCCATAACCCAATTTTATAATATTGAAGTTGACAAAACACAACCCGAAAGACTTTACGGCGGTACGCAGGACAACAACACGATCCGCACCATTACTGGTGGCGCAAGTGATTGGAATTCCATTTGGGGCGGTGATGGTTTTCATGTGAATGTTGATCCCGTAGACAATAATTATATTTATGTGGAATCCCAATACGGTAATCTCGGGCGAAGTACCAATGGCGGAAACAATTTCAATAATGCAACAAGCGGAATAAGCGGAAGCGATAGAAATAATTGGAATACACCTGTAATAATTTCTCCCTTCGATCACGAAACATTGTATTACGGAACCAATAGATTGTATACTTCAGATAAAGCGGCATTTTGGACTGCAATCAGCCCCGACTTAACCGATGGTCTGCACCCAAGTGGTTCCCTTGCTTTCGGAACACTTACGGCAATTGCTTCTTCCTATAATAACCTTGATGTAATTTATACGGGAAGTGACGATGGAAATGTGAATGTTACTTTTGATGGCGGCACAACATGGACAGACGTTAGTGCCGGTTTGCCGGATCAATACATTACTTCCATCGCAATGGTTCCCGATAATGATTTGACTGCCTATGTAACTGTTTCCGGTTTTAAATATTTGGATTATACCCCACACGTTTTCAAAACCACTGATGGCGGACAAAATTGGACAGATATTTCTTCGAATTTGCCAAATATTCCCGTGAATGACATTGTAACCTATCCCGCAGAAAATATACTTTTCGTGGCAACAGATTTAAACGTTTGGTATTCAAAGAACGACGGCGCGAATTGGACTATTTTGGGAAACAATCTCCCATTTACGGTAATTATGGATTTAAAATTTCACGAACCTACCAAAACACTTTATGCAGGAACTTTCGGAAGAGCAATGCACAGCTATAACGTGAGCGATATTTTGAGCATTAATGGTAGCGAAATCACTGAAAATTCAATTAAACTTTACCCAAATCCAGCGACTTTAGAATTTACTATTACCCAAAATATGTCTACGGAAGGAACTGTTATTCTATATGATATTTCGGGGAAAAAGATAAAGAATTTATTCAATGGAAATTTCGCTTTAAATAAAAACATCACAGTAAAAACCGATGGAATTGCCGCTGGTATTTATATGGTGAAAGTGAATAGTGGGAAGCAATCGGTTACCAAAAAACTAATAATAAACAAATAATGAGCAATGATTTAAAGCTAAAAAATCCCGATTCAGCAATTGAATCGGGATTTTTAATTTTTGAACCCATTATTGTTTTTCACAAACCACTCCCCAAATTGGAAGTGCGTTTTTAGAAGTATTTATTTTTACATTTTCCTTATCAATTATTTTGAAAAATGTTGAATCCCCAAACTGTTTATCGAAAATTGCAGCAAGTGAGAATTTAGGACTTTTAAAGTTCAAGATTTTCCAATTCCCTTCTGAAGTATAAGTTCCATTTTCAGAAATTTTCACCACTTTTTCGTTAGTGTCTGGTTGTGGTATACTTTTGAAGTCAAACTTGAAAGTGTTATTTTCGAATAGCTGTAACGAAATAGAAGCAACACCATTTCCTAAACTTTTATAGGAAACCGCTTCGCTTTTACCTAAAACTATTTCCTTTGAATCTTTGGAAGCTTCTACACTTTTTCGTTTCGCCCCACAAGATGAAAGCGAAATTATCAGTCCGATTAATATAATGTTTTTCCACATAATTTACCGTATCAACTTTTTATATTTAATTCGCTTCGGCATCAAATCGCCGCCTAAACGTTTCTTTTTATTTTCTTCATACTCGCTGAAACCTCCTTCAAAATAATAAACTTCACTATTTCCTTCAAAGGAGAGAATGTGCGTACAGACCCTATCCAAAAACCAACGGTCGTGACTTATTATTACAGCACAACCCGCAAAGTTTTCCAGACCTTCTTCCAGGGCACGCAGCGTATTTACGTCCAAATCGTTAGTGGGCTCATCCAACAATAATACGTTTCCTTCTTCTTTTAAGGTCATTGCCAAATGCAGCCTGTTTCGTTCCCCACCGGAAAGCATGGAAACTTTTTTGTTTTGCTCACTTCCACTGAAATTGAAACGGCTCAAATATGCCCGGGAATTTACCTGCCTTCCGCCCATCATAATCAATTCCTGATTATCACTGAAGTTTTCCCAAATGGTTTTGTCGGGATTAATATTGGAATGTGCCTGATCAACATAAGCGATTTTTGCGGTTTCCCCTACTTCAAAAGAACCTTTATCGGGTGTTTCCTCGCCCATAATCATTTTAAAAATCGTGGTTTTACCGGCACCGTTTGGACCAATAATTCCAACAATTCCTGCTTGTGGCAATTTGAAATTTAAATCTTCATAAAGCAGTTTATCGCCAAATGCTTTGGCAACACCTTTCGCCTCAATAACATTTGTTCCCAAACGCGGTCCGTTCGGGATGTATATTTCGAGCTTTTCATCCAATTGCTTTTGATCTTGGCTCAATAGTTTATCGTAATTCTGCAAACGTGCTTTTTGTTTGGTCTGACGGCCTTTCGCTCCTTGTCGGACCCATTCCAACTCTCGCTCCAAGGTTTTTTGACGTTTTCCGGCTTGCTTTTGTTCCTGCGCCAAACGCTTCGATTTTTGTTCCAACCAGGATGAATAATTTCCTTTCCACGGAATACCTTCCCCTCTATCCAATTCCAAAATCCAGCCTGCAACATTATCCAAAAAATATCTATCGTGGGTTACAGCGATCACCGTTCCCTTATATTCTGAAAGGTGATGTTCCAACCAATGAACACTCTCCGCATCCAAATGGTTTGTAGGCTCATCCAGCAATAATACATCTGGCTCTTTCAGAAGTAACCTACAAAGTGCGACCCTTCGTTTTTCACCACCCGAAAGCACACTAATAGGTTTATCAGGCTCGGGCGTGCGAAGAGCATCCATCGCTATTTCTAACTTTGTGTCGAGTTCCCATGCATTTGTGGCATCTATTTTATCTTGAAGTTTCGCTTGTTTTTCCATCAACTCGTCCATTTTTACAGGATTTTCATAAACCTCCGGCAAACCGAACATATCGTTGATTTTATTGTATTCATCCAGAACATCAACCACTTCCTGAACGCCTTCCTTTACTACTTCGAGCACGGTTTTGGTCTCATCAAGTTTTGGTTCCTGTTCGAGATAACCCACGGTATAACCGGGAGCGAAAACCACATCGCCTTGATAGTTTTTTTCCTCGCCGGCAATGATTCGCAGCAAAGTGGATTTACCACTTCCATTAAGACCGAGGATGCCAATTTTGGCACCATAGAAGAAGCTTAAATATATATTTTTTAAAACTGGGGTCTGGGCGCTCTGATAGGTTTTTGTCAACCCAGACATTGAAAAAATTACTTTTTTATCGTCGGACATTTCGAGAGTTTATTTGTGTGTTTGTAGAAAATAATATTTTGTAGTATTGGTTTTTTACACCCTTCCTTTCAGCGCATTAAAAACCCACGCAATGGCGAAAAAGCCAATTCCCACTGCCGCAAAGCCCCAGCCAGCTACGTCATCATACCGGAAAGCGCCCATTCCTATCAATACTAACCCCACAATAATCATAATAAAAGTGGCCCAAGCCAGTACAGTATTTTTATTCATGCCCATAAGCTATTTCTGTTTGGTTTATTTTTCTTTTTTCAAGTCGCAAATTTAAGTGTAAAAACAAATATCGGGATTATAAAATTGAATTTCGTTAACAAAATGTCATAGTTTTTTCGGATGACAACTTTCAACTTTCAACTTTCAACTTTCAACTTTCAACTTTGAACATAAAACATTTTGTATTTTAGCGCAAACAATAAATTTCAATGGATTTAAACTTCAACAAAAACGAAGACCACAATAAATTGCTGGTTTCAGAATTAAATAATAAACTGGCAAAAGTAAAACTCGGCGGAGGCCAAAAAAGAATAGATAAACAACACTCTCAAGGAAAACTCACGGCGCGCGAGCGTATTTCATATTTACTGGATGAAAAGAAACCAAGTATTGAAATCGGGGCCTTTGCCGGCGATGGAATGTATGAAGAACATGGCGGTGCACCCGGTGGCGGCGTGGTTGTGAAAATTGGGTATGTGAAAGGCAAACAATGTATTGTAGTTGCCAATGATGCCACAGTGAAGGCGGGAGCTTGGTTTCCTATTACCGCAAAAAAGAATCTTCGCGCACAGGAAATTTCCATCGAAAACCGGTTACCAATTATTTATTTGGTGGACAGCGCGGGAGTTTATCTGCCTATGCAGGATGAGATTTTTCCCGATAAAGAACACTTCGGAAGAATATTTAGAAACAATGCCGTTATGAGCAGTATGGGCATTACACAAATTGCAGCCGTGATGGGCAGTTGCGTGGCCGGAGGTGCTTACCTTCCTATTATGAGCGATGAAGCGCTAATTGTTGACAAAACCGGAAGTATTTTTCTTGCTGGAAGTTATTTGGTGAAAGCTGCTATTGGCGAAACCATCGATAACGAAACGCTTGGTGGCGCAACTACGCACTGTGAAGTTAGCGGCGTGACGGATTACAAAGCAAAGGACGATAAAGATGCACTCGACAAAATAAAAAATATTATTTCGAAGATAGGGGATTTTGACAAAGCCGGATTTAACCGGGAAAAAGCGGTGAAGCCTAAAGAAAAACCTGAAGAAATCTACGGATTAATTCCAAAGTCGCGGGCAGAACAATACGACATGCGCGAAGTGATAAAAAGACTCGTGGATGATAGCGATTTTGAAGAATACAAAGAAGGCTACGGACAAACAATTTTAACGGGTTACGCCCGGATTGATGGTTGGGCCGTTGGAATTGTTGCAAACCAGCGCACATTGGTAAAAACCACAAAAGCAAAAACCAAACCCAGCGAAATGCAATTCGGTGGTGTAATTTACAGCGACAGTGCAGATAAAGCCACACGGTTTATAGCAAATTGCAACCAAAAGAAAATTCCGTTGGTATTTTTGCAAGACGTTACCGGATTTATGGTAGGAAGTAAAAGCGAGCACGGCGGTATTATTAAGGACGGAGCCAAAATGGTAAATGCCGTTAGCAATAGCGTTGTTCCAAAATTCACGATAATAATAGGGAATAGTTACGGAGCAGGAAATTATGCCATGTGCGGAAAAGCCTATGATCCACGATTGATTGTGGCGTGGCCAAGCGCCGAACTTGCAGTAATGAGTGGAAACAGTGCTGCAAAAGTATTGCTGCAAATTGAAACAGCTTCATTGAAGAAAAAAGGTGAAACGATCACAGAAGAAGACGAAAAGGAAATGTTCGATAAAATAAAAGCACGTTATGACCGTCAAATTTCGCCGTATTATGCAGCTTCCAGAATTTGGACAGATGCGGTGATAGATCCTTTGGATACGCGAAAATGGATTTCCATGGGTATTGAAGCGGCGAACCACGCACCTATTGAGAAGACATTTAATTTGGGGGTAATTCAGGTTTAATTTTTTTCAACACTTCATTCCTTTTTATCTTTCCAGTTTCGGTATAAACAAATTGGGCTGTAGTATAGATTTTCTTCGGTTTTTCATAATCGGAAAGTGTTTTAAAAGCTTCGGAATAATCTTCCAATCTCAATTGTTTTTCACTCTCAATTATTAAGATTACCCGTTCTCCCAAAGCATCATCTTTTTCTGAAGCAATAAAAAAAGGTTGTTTTATATGAAGGGAAAGCTTTTTTTCCACCATTTCGGGGTGCACTTTTACTCCTCCGGTGTTAATCACATTGTCTGCTCTACCCAAAAATATAAAGGAAGTTGGGGAAAGCAATTCAACAATATCATTCGTTACAATGGTTTCTTCAGAAATTTCCGGGGCATGAATTTGTAGACATCCATTTTCTCCCAGTGAAAATGTTACTTTTGGAAGTGCTGAAAAAACAGTGGATTTTTCTTTTCCATTTAGTGGGCGAACTGCGATGTGACTTATGGTTTCGGTCATTCCGTATGTGACAAATACTTTAGTTTTCAACTTTTGTAATTGTTGTTCCAATTCTGAAGGTACAGCCGCTCCGCCAATAATCAATTTTTTCACTTTGTCCAAATTTGGCAAGGAATGGAAAACTTGGTAGGGAACCATTGCGGTAAAATCAAATTCCCCAACAATATGTTCCAGTGGGTTCTTTTCCGGTGCAACCGTTTGCAAATCCCAACCCGCAGTCATTGCCCGAACCAACATCATTTTACCTGCAATATATTCCGAAGAAAGACATAGCAATGCTTTAGTGTTTTCCCTTAAATCGAAATAAGTAACTGTAGCAATTGCACTTTGAAAAACGTGCTTTTTTTGAAGTTTTATTTCCTTAGGAAAACCAGTGGATCCGGAGGTTTTTACCTTAATAAAATAATTGTCATCCAACCATTCCAAAATAAATTTTCCAATGGCACTTTGATCGTCCGCCTTATTTTCAACAATTTGTTTTGTGCGAAATTTTAAATCTTCCGCAGAAGAAAATATTTCGCCATTCAATTTAAAATTGGGATGCAATAACGGTTTCACTATTCAATTAAACTTTCATTCGGTTCCTTTTCCTCAGTAATAACAATGGATTCTTCCACTTTGCCGAAAAGCTTGCCACTCCAATCCTTCCATTTATAACGGTAAGCCATTATAAACAAAAAAATTGGATATAAAATCAGCACAGGTACAACTACATCAAAACCTGTAGAAGGTTCTGAAACATCCTTTAAAATAGAATTGGTTTTAAAGACGGTCCAATCTGCGGTAACCAAAAGTGCGGAAATTAGGTTATTACCCGCGTGAAAACCAAGCGCCAGTTCCATACCTTCATCCATTAGCGTCATGATTCCGAGGAAAAAACCAGTTCCTATGTAGTAAATCATAATAATATTACCCAATTTATCAACTTCCGGATTTGCCAAATGAAGCGCGCCAAAAACTACCGAAGTTATAAGAAGTGGCAACCATTTGTTTTTTGCCAAAACGCCAATTCCCTGCATCAAATAACCCCGAAAAAGATATTCCTCAAAACTTGTTTGTAAGGGGATCATAATTACTGCAATCACGGTGAGAATTATAAATGGAACCAAATCAAATTGAAGCACATAATCATCGGGATTGCTGTAATAATCCAAACCAGTGACAACAATGGTAGTTATTGTTATAAGCCCGAAGCCAAAAAATATTCGGCCCCAATCTGTTTTTTTTCGAGATGTTGTAAGTTCCACAAAAGGTTGTTTATGAAAGAAGCGGACAACCAAATATACAGCCAGCAAACCTACGGCAAAACTGAGCAGCATCAAAAATAGGGTAAGGTTGGAATCTAATACTGTCATCATAACATTTGGGTCCTGAATGGAATCCATACTTCCGCCTTCCGAAAGGATTTTTACTAGTACTGCAACAATTAGAGGGATGGTTCCTATTTGGCTGGCGACAAATATTATGATGAAACCTATTAAATAGCGCCACCATTCGTGTAGGGACTTAAAAGCTTGTTTTATATACATTTATTGTGATTATTGATTTGTGAGAAAAATAAGTTTTAATTGAAAGTTTTCATATTGAAATCCCATTTGGTATTCGGATTTATTTTTAATTCTCCGTTTGAAACTTCCAGCGGACTTGCAATGTTATTTGTGTAAAGACTGCCCGTTCCCAAACCTTGTGGCAATTTACTATTTTTTGTAAATGTATATTGCGAAATTGCGTTCAAACCCACATTACTTTCCAAAGCGGAAGTAATCCACCAACCTGCATTGTGTTTTTCCGCGAGATTTATCCAGCGATCGCTTCCGCGAAACCCACCAATTAACGATGGTTTGAGGATTATATATTGGGGTTTTATGGTTTCGAGCAAATTATTTTTATCTTCCTCGGAAAAGATTCCGATCAATTCTTCATCTAACGCAATTGGCAATGGAGTTTCTTCGCAAAGCCGTGCCATTTCCTGCCATTGCCCTTGTTTTATGGGTTGTTCAATGGAATGTAATTTCAAATCTGAAAGCACTTTCAATTTTTCCAAAGCTTCTTTGGGTGAAAATGCGCCGTTTGCATCAACTCGTAATTCTACCTCGGAAGCTGAGAATTCTTTTCGAATAGATTTTAAAAGTTCGACTTCGGTTTTAAAATCGATGGCACCGATTTTCATTTTTATGCAAGTGAAACCTTGTTTCAATTTTTCTGAAATCTGTTCTTTCATAAAAATGGTATCACCCATCCAAACCAAACCGTTTATTGGAATTGCTGCTTCGCCACGTGTAAATTCCGAAGGATATAATTCAAAAGGATTTTTTGACTGCAACGATTTAAAAGCGGTTTCAACTCCAAATTGTATTGAGGGAAACTCAGTTAAAGCTTCGTAAAGATTTTCTTCATTTAAACCAAAATCGATTTTCTCGCAGACGGCCTTTAATTTTTTTTCATAATCGGGGCGATCGTCGATGCTCAACCCACGCAGAAGGCCGCACTCTCCCACTCCTACTTTTTCTTCAGTTTTAAGAATAAGAAAATAAGTTTCTTTGGTTTTCAAGACTCCGCGGGAAGTGCCGCTGGGATTTTTGAAGTTTAGGATGTGTTTATGATAAGAAGCTGTCAATTTGGATTACTAGATTTTTGGATTATTAGATGGTTGGATTATTTTAGGGTTGATTTAAATTTTGAAGTCATTTTTACAATTCCTTCCAGTTTTAAAAGTAATGGGTTCAAATTTTCTTCTTTTATAAATCCCAAATCATTAGCTATTAGTAATTGGGTTTCAATTTCGTAACAAGAACCTATTGTTATTTCCAAAAATCTTGATAAGTCTTTATTTGATTTTCTGGATGCTCCTTCAGCAATATTTGAAGGTATTGATATGCTTGCACGCCTTAATTGACTGGTAAGTCCAAATTTTTCAGCTTCTGGAAATGTAGCGGTAATTTCATAAATATCTTTACAAAACAATCTACTTTGTTTCCAAATTTCCAAATCCTTAAACCTATGCATTTCTAATTATCTAAAAATCCAACCATCTAACAATCTGATATTCCAACTGTACTTTTATAATTCTATAGATTCGCCAATTTCAAGCAACATCAAATCCTTATTGGCGTCATAAAACTTACGTTTAGCCTCTTCGTGGTCAATTTCGATGTAACCGAAAGTATCGTAATGTACGCCCAAAACTTTATCGCATTGCACAAAATCGCTTGCTATAATGGCATCGTCAATTCCCATAGTGAAATTATCGCCGATTGGGAGAATCGCCAAATCCAATTTTGTGTGCATCGGGATGAGTTTCATATCCATCATTAAAGCAGTATCGCCGGCGATGTAAATGTTTTTGTGTTCACCCTCAATTACAAAACCGCCAGGTTGACCGCCGTAACTGCCGTCGGGAAATGAACTTGTGTGAATTGCGTTTACATATTTCACTTTTCCAAATTCAAATTTCCAGCTTCCGCCGTGGTTCATGGGGTGAACTTCTATTCCCTTTGCTTCGTAATGGTTTGTGATTTCATAATTGCTCACAATAATAGCTCCTGTTTTTTTCGCAATAGCTTCTGCGTCCAATGTATGATCTTGGTGTGCGTGGGTTAAAAGGATATAATCTGCTTTTAGTTTATTGATATCAATTTTATCTTTTGAAAGATCATTTCCCGAAATAAAGGGATCTACCAAAATGTGTTTTCCTTTTATTTCAATTCCTAAAGCATTTTGTCCGTAAAATGTAATTTTCATGTTTTTATTTTTCACATAAAGATACTAAACAAGATCGCAAACAGAAAAGTGCTTAACGCAACCTTTTTCAATTCGCCATCGAGCAACATCGGGGATTTGTTTTTAAAAACCGTTTTTATATTTAAGAAGAAAGGAATGAAAGCAATAAATATTATGAACTGTAGGGGCTCCCGAAAGTTGATGATCGTGTAAATAACAGCACAAAGCATTCCTGAAAGCAATAAAAAGGTGTGGTATATTTTAGCTTTATTCATTCCCAACTTAACAACCAATGTGTTTTTACCCGCAGCAGCATCATTTTCAATATCGCGCATATTGTTTAGATTTAGTACCGCAGTGCTAAAACAACCAATTGCCGTGGCAGGCAGTACGAACTGCCATTTTAAAGAGTGTGTGAATAAAAAGTAACTTCCCAACACGCTCAAAAGACCAAAAAACAGAAATACGAAAATATCGCCCAAGCCTGAATATCCGTATGCTTTTTTACCGACCGTGTACTTTACTGCAGCAATTATTGAAAGTATTGTGAGGTTGAAAAAAATAAAGGAAATGATGAAGTTTTCATTTCCGAAAGCTATAAAAATTAAAATAGTTGCAAAAAAAAACGTGATGATTCCAGTAATAATCATTCCTATTTTCATTTGTTTCGGCGAAATTATTCCCGATGCTACCATGCGTTTTTCGCCTTCTCTTTTGGCATCAGTTCCACGAACGCCATCGCCGTAATCGTTCGCAAAGTTGGATAAAACCTGAAATCCTATAGTTACCAATATTGCAAGCCAAAAAATACTGGATTGCCAAAAATGGGTAGAAGAATTTCCATTAAAATTCAAGTCAAGGTTTGGTTGTTTTAAAATTTTATTTCCAACAGAAGCTCCAACAATAATCCCTGAAACCGAAAGCGGAAGTGTTCGCAATCTTGCCGCCGCGAACCAAGCTTTAATTTTTGTCATTCCATATTTTTATGAAGACAAAAATACACTTAAAATAAGGCTATAGCAATTTTTTAATAATTGGTTACTACTAAATATGAATGAATAGTTTACTATATTCGTTTTTAATTCCAATTGATATAAATGAACAACACAAACATTCAAAATATAGGATTGCTTTTACTACGTTTAGGTTTCGGGGGCTTAATGCTCACCCATGGAATACCAAAACTTATGAGGATGCTTTCGGGCGATTTTTCATTTGGGGACCCCATTGGCATCGGCGAACCAGCTACTTTAATATTAGCAGTTTTATGTGAAGTCCTTTTTCCTATTCTTATAATAATTGGATTTAAAACAAGGCTGTCCGCAATTCCCGTTATCCTAACAATGGCCGTAGCAGCTTTTATTGTTCACGCCGCAGATCCCTTGGGAACAAAAGAAAAGGCCCTTCTTTTTTTATTGGCCTTTACGGCAATTGCGCTTTTGGGGCCTGGCAAGTATTCTGTGGACAAGAAATAGTTGATTGTTGATTGTTGGTGGAAAATTTCTTTCTAATTAAAAATCTTTACCAACAACTCCTTCAGTAAATCGCCCTGTGGAAGATTTGCGGCGCCCACGCCCTTACTTTTCATATCAACTTCACGTATTGCGGCTATGATGGCACTAACTTTTTTCATCGGATAATTTCGGGCGGCAGTTTGATAATCTTTAACAAAATACGGATTTACCCCCAAAACCTTTGCCGCGTCGCCTTTATTTGAAAGTGCGTGGTATTTTAAGAGTTTGGAAAAGAAACTGTAAAGCAAAGCCACCGTCATCACCAAAGGATTGTTTTTTGGATTCTGTGAAAAATATTGGATTATGGCAAACGCTTTTTTGATATTCTTTTCACCAATGGCATTCTGTAGTTCAAAATTGTTGAAATCCTTACTGATACCGATGTTCTCTTCAATAATTTGTGGCGTTATTTGTTCTCCGGGCTTTATAATAAGTTGTAATTTTTCAAGCTCGTTATTCACTTTACTGAGATCATTCCCAAGAAATTCCACAAGCATTTGTGCGGCTTTGGGAGTGATTGTGTAACCTTTTCCGGCAAGTACACGTTTAATCCAATCAGGTACTTTGTCATCATACAGTTTTTTACTTTCAAAAACAACGCCTGATTTTGCGACAGTTTTAGCCAGTTTTTTTCGCTTGTCCAAAGTTTTGTATTTGTAGCAAAAAACCAAAATGGTTGTTGGTTGTGGATTATCGGCATAGCCCACCAAATTTTCAATTGTTCTAGAAAGATCTTGGGCTTCCTTCACTATAATCACTTGCTTTTCCGCCATCATAGGATAACGCTTGGCGTTGCTGATGATGTCTTCTACCGTTACATCACGGCCATAAAGTATCATTTGGTTGAAACCTTTTTCTTCCTCAGACAAAACATTTTCTTCAATGTATTTTGAAATACCATCAATATAATACGGCTCCTCTCCCATCAAAAAATAAATGGGTTTAGTGTTTCCGTTTTTAATATCAGTAATAATAGATTTTACTTTGTCGAGTGGCATTTGATGATTTACGATTAACGATTGAAGATTTTAGATTGAAGAAGTTTAATTTTGAATTTTGAAATTTAAATTTTGAATCTTTGCGTATGCAAAAACTCAACTATCCAACTTATTCCTTTCGCTTCAAAAGTAGCGAAAATAAAACGTTGGTTTTTGATGAAATAAGAAAAAAATTCGTGGTACTCACGCCCGAGGAATGGGTTCGCTTGCATGTTGTTCAATTTCTTCTGAAGGAAAAAAAATATCCCAAAAGCCTTATTAACGTTGAAAAGCAACTGAAACTTAACAATACTATAAAAAGATATGATGTTGTAGTTTTTAACAATGATGGAAGTATTTTTTTAATTGTTGAATGCAAATCACCTTCCGTCCCAATCACACAACTTACCTTTGATCAAATTGCCAGATACAATCTAACTTTGGATGCACAATATTTGATGATTAGCAACGGTTTGGAACATTATTATTGCCAAATGGACAATGAAAACGAATGTTATAATTTTTTAGAAGAAATTCCCAATTATAAATAAAACTGAAAAAACACTTCAAAAATCTATCTTTACACCGTGAAAGTAGCTGTTGTAATACTTAATTGGAACGGAAAGGATTTATTGGAGAAATTCCTGCCGTCGGTTGTCAAATTTTCCAATGAAGCCAATGTTTATGTAGCGGATAATGCTTCCACAGATGATTCCGTTGCTTTTATTATGGAGTTTTTTCCCTCGGTGAAAGTCATTCAAAACAAAGTAAATGGTGGCTATGCTAAGGGTTATAACGACGCTTTAAAAAATCTTTCCGAAGAAATTTTTGTATTGCTAAACAGTGATGTTGAAGTAACAGAAAATTGGTTGCAGCCAATTATTTCCGAATTTGAGAAAAACAATTCCGTAGTCGCCGCACAGCCAAAAATCCTGGATTATAAAAACAAGGAATATTTTGAATATTCAGGCGCCGCTGGCGGATTTTTAGATAAGTACGGGTATCCTTTTTGTCGCGGCCGGATTTTCAATACCTTGGAAAAGGATGAAGGTCAATATAACGATATCTCTGAAATATTTTGGGCTTCCGGGGCCTGTCTTTTTGTAAATGCAGAAGCTTTTTGGAAAGTAGGCGGCTTTGATGAAGATTACTTTGCCCACCAAGAGGAGATTGATCTTTGCTGGCGTTTGCAATCAGATGGGGGAAAAATTCTTTTTGTGGGAACTTCAAAAGTTTATCATGTGGGCGGTGCCACCTTAAATATTATGAACCCCAAAAAAACATTTTACAACTTTAGAAATTCACTTTTAAGTATCTTAAAAAACGTAAAAGGAATCAAAGCTTTAACTTCAATTTTAATGCGAATGCTTTTGGATGGTATTGCCGCTTTTCAGTTTTTATTTCAGGGAAAAACACAACATTTTTTAGCGGTTTTGAAAGCTCACTTCAGTTTTTATGGATTCATTCCGAAGTTTCTTCAAAAAAGGAAAATCCACAAGTCAGAATTTAAATATTATTTCGTTAAATCTATTGTATTTCAGTATTTTATACTGAAAAAAAAAGTTTACAGCCAACTTTAATTTATTTTACTTAAAGTATTGTTAATCGTTTCTTAGCTGAAATGTAAATTGATAATTTTGGTTCAGAATTATTGAATAAACAATCTAAATATAATACCAACTCATTATGAAAAAATTATTGATTTTAGTAGTATGTTCAAGTTTAGCTTTTACTTCTTGTGTATCGAGCAAGAAATATAAAGAACTTGAAGCAAAACAAAAAAACACGCAAGATTTGCTTAACACGGCCACCGTTAAACTAAACGATTGTCTTGCTGAAAGAGCAGCCTCAACCGCGCGAGCTAAGGAACTTGAAGAGCGATTGGCAGATATGAAAAAAACCAATGCTGATCTTATTCAAAGCTCAAAAGATCTTACCATGCTTACATCCAAAGGTGCTACCAATCTTGAAAAATCATTGGAAAGTTTAAAAGAAAAAGATCTTAAAATTACACGCTTGCAAGATGCACTCAATAAAAAAGATAGTGTAACTCTTGCTTTGGTTACAAGTCTTAAAAGAGAAGTTGGCGTAAATGATCCAGATATTGAAGTAAATGTTGAAAAAGGTGTAGTTTATATTTCTCTTTCAGATAAAGTAATCTTCAAAAGCGGAAGCTACCAAATTTCAAACAGAGCTACCGAAATTCTCGGTAAAGTTGCCAAAGTAATCAACGGAAAGCCTGAGTTTGAAGCAATGGTTGAAGGACATACAGACAACGTTCCTTATAGCAACGGGTTGTTACTTGATAACTGGGATTTAAGTGTAAAAAGAGCTACTGCTATTGTACGTGAACTACAAAAACTTGGTGTAGAGCCAGCTCGTTTAATTGCTGCGGGTCGTGCAGATTATGTACCATTAGTACCAAACACAACTGCGGAAAACAGAGCGACAAACAGACGTACCCGAATCTTGGTTCTTCCAAAAATTGATCAATTCTATGATATGATTGAGAAGGAAATGAAAAACCTTGAAGCTGGAGGAAAATAGTTTTCTGAAATAAAAATAAAATGAACCCGGTCCCGAAAAGACCGGGTTTTTTAATCAGTATGTCAACAAAATCTTAGGGAAGCTTTTTGTATATTTAGATAAGAAAATAGAACATTTTATAATTAAAATAAAAATGGAAGAATTTAAGACCAATTGGACCCGTGAAGAGCTGAAAGCATATATTTTAATGTACTGTGCTAATGCAAATTTTATTGAAACCAAAGCTGAAAAGGAATATATAAAATCCAAAGTGGGTGAAGAAAAATATCATCACATTCACAAAGAGTTTGATCAAGATAACGATTACCAACGTATTCAAAAAATTCAGGATACCGTTACCCGTTACCATTACTCAAAAAATGAGATAGACAGACTTTTTGAAAATATAAAAAGTATGTTTCTTACAGACGGCTCCATCGATATACTTGAAGAAAACATATATCGAGGATTACAGCATTTGTTGAAATAATTAAACTTTTACCAGAATCCCAAAAGAAACATTACCAAAAACTAGAGTTCCAAGCTTCCTTTTCCCTCACGTATTACAACAGGTTCACTTCCGGTAAGATCAATTACTGTTGAAGGGATATTTCCCCCATAACCACCATCAATAACAAGGTCCACCAAATTTTCCCATTTTTCCAAAATAAGTTCGGGGTCGGTGGTATATTCTATTACTTCATCTTCATCTTTTATGGATGTTGAAATTATCGGATTTCCCAACTCGTGGACAATAGCGCGGGTTATAGCATTATCTGGCACCCTGATGCCCACTTCCCTTTTCTTTTTAAATACCGTGGGGAGATTATTATTTCCGGGAAGAACAAATGTGTAGGGACCCGGTAAATTTCGTTTCAGTAATTTAAACGTAGGGGTGTCAATTTGTTTTACATAATCGCTTAGATTGCTTAAATCCTCGCAAACAAAAGAGAAATTTGCTTTATCCAGTTTCACGCCACGCAACTGGGCCACGCGTTCCATAGCACGGTTATTTTTTATATCACACCCAAGGGCATAGACTGTGTCACTCGGATATATAATTACTCCTCCATCGCGAAGAATTTTTACAACCCTCTTAATTTCCTTGGGGTTTGGGTTTTCTTCGTAAATCTTTATGAACTCAGCCATTGCAACATGTTTTTGTTTAAATATAAATCATTTTATAAGAAATAACAACTTATAACCAACCGTGTAACATAAAAAAGGAATTTCTCCGTTACAGGTTGCAACAAACTTTGTTTATGAAAAAATTCTTCATTTTAATTCTATTCCTTGGAATTCAAATTTCTTTCCTTTCCTGCTCAAAAGACACTGAAAATAGCACTCAGCAACCGTTAGCCGCCGAAACTTTTATGAATGTTTCCTATGGAAGCAATGAGCAAGAAAAATACGATCTCTATTTACCTGCAGATCGTTCCTCAGAAAAAACTAAAGTTATTGCACTGGTTCACGGCGGTGGTTGGACCGGTGGTGACAAAGCCGATATGGACTTTTTGATTCCCTATATAAAACTAAGGCATCCGAACCACGCGATAGTTAACATAAACTATGTGCTTGCAGATATCAATACTCCTGCTTTTCCAAACCAATTTTTAGATGTGGATGCAGTGATTAATAAACTTACATCTGAAAAAGAGGATTTACAGATTTTGCCACAGTTTGCACTTATTGGCGCGAGTGCGGGTGCGCATATTTCTTTGATGTATGATTACGCTTACGATTTGGACGATCAAGTGAAAATGGTTGGAGACATTGTGGGACCCTCAGATTTTACCGATCCCTTTTACAGCGAAAATCCAGACTTTTCTTTTTTAATGGCAGCATTGGTAGATGAAAATGCATACCCGCCAGGCACAAATTATGCAGAAGTATTAAGCCCTGCGCTTCGGGTTTCCAACGCTAGTAGCCCTACCCTGCTTTTCTACGGAAATGCCGATCCACTTGTGCCACTTTCAAATGCTACAACGCTAAATGCTGCACTTAACACCGCGTTAATTGATCATAATTTTACAGTTTATGAAGGCGGCCATGGCGATTGGGCAGCAAATGACATTGAAGATATGAAAACTCAAATAAGTGCTTATATTGATCTTTATTTGGAATTTACAAACTAGCGGAATAGCTGCTGAAAAGTAAAAACTAATTAATTACTTTCAACTTTGCGAACCGAAGCAGTAATTTTTTTAGCCCTCCGTTTTCAAAATCTATTTCGGCCTTTGTATCGGCACCAACACCTTCAATTTTAAGAATTTTTCCTTTGCCGAAACGAACATGTTCCACTACTGTTCCCACTTTTAAATTTGCATCTTCTGCGCTAAAATCTTTATTGGTTTCGCTTAAAACAGGTTTCAATCTTCTCAGTTTTCGAAGTTGCTCTTCAGTTGGACCCGTGGGTGCTTTGCCTGCCACCGGTTTCCGAAGACGAAGTTTACTGTGATCCACTTCATCAAAAATATCTGCATCCAGCAATGGTTTGTAGCGATTTTCAGTAATTGGGGTCAAATATTCCAAAAAACTTTCATCAATTTCCTCAAGAAAACGGCTGGGTTCGGCGTCAATCAATTTTCCCCAACGGTAGCGCGATTGGGTGTAGGTTAAATAAGCCTGTTTTTCAGCACGCGTTAAAGCCACGTAGAAAAGTCTTCGTTCTTCTTCCAACTCGCTTCGAGAATTCATATTCATCCCGCTGGGGAAAAGATCTTCTTCCATGCCAACAATATACACATAGGGAAATTCCAGCCCTTTTGCCAAATGTACGGTCATCAAAGCCACACGCTCTCCATCGCCTTTGTCATTGTCCATGTCTGTTGCAAGCGCCACATCTTCCATAAATTCTGCAAGCGAGCCTGTGGCATCAGCGATTTCTTTTTGTTCTTCTACAAAATCTCGCATCCCATTAAGTAGTTCTTCAATGTTTTCAATACGTGCAATTCCTTCTGGTGTGCCATCTTTCTTCAATTCCTGCAACAAACCTGTTTTTTTTGAAACGTGTTCTGTTATAGTGAAAGCATCATATCCAGAATTTAAAACCTGGAAACTTTCAATCATCGTTACAAAATCCTGCAACTTGTTTTTTGTGCCAGAATTTATCTTCAAATCAATCTTTTCAATGTTTTGCATTACCTCGAAAATTGATCGATTGTAATGGTTTGCAGCCACAATTAACCTTTCAATTGTGGTTTCACCAATGCCGCGCGCGGGATAATTTATTACCCGTTTTAGCGCTTCTTCATCTTTTGGATTTAAAACCAAGCGCAAATACGCCAAAACATCCTTTATCTCTTTTCGTTGATAAAAACTAAGGCCTCCGTATATTCTATATGGAATGTCTTTCTTCCGCAGTGCATCTTCAATCGCTCTACTTTGTGCATTGGTTCGGTACAAAATAGCAAAATCACCATCTTTTAGCTGATGGTTCATTTTGTTTTCAAAAATGGAGCTGGCTACAAAACGGCCTTCGTCACCGTCCGTCATTGTACGGTTTACAAGAATTTTATTGCCTTCGTCATTGGCAGTCCAAACTACCTTTTCGAGACGAGTTTTGTTTTTTTCAATAATATTATTTGCAGCGTTTACAATGTTTTTTGTGGAGCGGTAATTCTGTTCCAAACGAAACACTTTCACATCATCATAATCCTTCTGAAAATTTAGGATGTTGTTGATATTTGCTCCTCGGAAAGCATAAATGCTCTGTGCATCGTCGCCCACAACACATATATTTTGGAACCTATCTGAAAGCGCGCGCACAATTAAGTATTGGCTGTGGTTGGTATCTTGGTACTCATCCACCAAAATATAGCGGAAACGGTTTTGATACTTTGCCAAAACATCTGGAAAACGAGTCAGCAATTCATTTGTTTTCAGCAACAGATCGTCAAAATCCATTGCGCCCGCTTTAAAACATTTGTCTACGTAAGCTTTATAAATATCTCCCAAGCGTGGCATTTTCGCCATTGCGTCTGCTTCCATCAATTCGGGATTATTGAAATATGCCTTTACGGTAATTAAGCTATTTTTATAGGAAGAAATACGCGAATAGACCTGCTTGTATTTGTACACGTCTTTGTCCAGATTCATTTCTTTAATTACCGCGCGGATAACGCTTTGTGAATCCTGCGTATCATAAATAGTGAAGTTAGAGGGATAGCCAAGTTTATCGGCCTCAAACCGAAGTATTTTCGCAAAAATACTGTGGAAGGTTCCCATCCAAAGATTTTTGGCTTCGCTGGCGCCAACGATTTTAGAGATACGATTTTTCATTTCGCGCGCGGCTTTGTTGGTAAACGTGAGCGCCAAAATATTAAAGGGATCTACCCCCTGCGACATTAAGTATGCAATACGAAATGTGAGCACACGTGTTTTACCGGAACCAGCGCCGGCAATAACGATCATGGCACCGTCTTTTTGCAGCACCGGCGCACGCTGCGCATCGTTGAGTTGTTCTAAATATGCTTCCAAAACTTCATTTTCTTCAAGTTGTGAAAATAACCATTATCAAAAGAATATGTAAAAGGTTTTTATTGAAATTATAAACACCGGGTGATTAATAATTCCAGTTGGAATCTCTGCCTAACAAGCAGAATAATCTATATCATGCTTTTGGGTTCGTTTTCTGCCAATTTCTGATTATTTTAAGTAAACATTTTAATATAAGTTAAACGATTTCCAAAAGCCTACAATTTTAAATACCTTTATAAAAAAACTTTCCATGGATGCATTTCTATCATTTCTTGCCAATATACCTTGGTGGGGCTGGGTTCTATTATTTCTTTTAATTGTTGCCATTCGCGACATCTTTTTCAACAAGCGTCATACTATAAGCCATAACTTTCCCATAGTTGGTCATCTACGCTATATGCTTGAAAGTATTGGTCCTGAACTCCGGCAATATATTGTAGCCAATAACCGAGAAGAACTCCCTTTTAACAGGATTGAGCGCGGATGGATTTATGCTTCCGCGAAAAATGAAAACAATTACGAAGGTTTCGGAACGGACCGCGACATTTATGAGCCGAATTATATTTTTATAAATAATTCGCTGCTTCCTTATAAAATTGAAAAAGACAATCCGAATTATAAAAATCCCTATTTTGTTCCGTGCGCCAAATTAATGGGAGGCTATCACAAACGAAGAAGGCCTTATCGACCAACTTCAATAATAAATGTTTCAGCTATGAGTTTTGGGTCACTTTCTGCCCGCGCAGTCGAATCATTAAACAAAGGTTGTGCTTTGGCTTATTGCTATCACAATACGGGTGAAGGTGGACTTTCTCCCTATCACAAGACCGGAGCTGATGTAATTTTTCACTTTGGAACAGGATATTTTGGCGTCCGCGATGAAAACGGTGAATTTTCGATGGAAAAAATCGTAAAACTTGTAAACGAAAATCCACAAGTTAGGGCTATCGAAGTAAAAATTTCCCAAGGTGCGAAACCAGGCAAAGGAGGCGTGCTTCCCGGCGCAAAAATAACTCCTGAAATTGCGGAAATACGGCACGTACCTTTAGGTAAGGATGTACTTTCACCTCCTAGGCACTCAGCTTTTGATGGGATAAATGGTTTAGTCGAATTTGTTGAAAGCATTGCAGAAGCAACAGGACTCCCGGTTGGAATAAAATCTGCCGTTGGAGGTTTAGGTGAATGGGAGAAACTCGCGCAGATAATGAAAGAAACGGGCAAAGGTCCAGATTTTATAACCATTGATGGAGGTGAAGGCGGAACCGGCGCGTCTCCACCAAGTTTTGCCGATCACGTTTCGTTACCCTGGCTTTTTGGTTTTGCAGAAGTTTACAAAATTTTCAAAAAGCACGACATTTGTGACCGGATTGTGTTTATTGGTAGTGGAAAATTAGGATTTCCGGCAAGAGCGGTCATGGCTTTTTCCATGGGTGCCGATTTAGTAAACGTTGCCAGGGAGGCAATGATGAGCATTGGCTGCATCCAAGCACAACAATGTCACACCAATAAATGCCCAAGTGGCGTGGCAACCCAAAATAAATGGTTGCAGCGGGGAATAGATATTGAAGATAAATCGGTTCGGGCCCATTTTTATTTTAAAAACTTCAGAAAAGAACTCCTGGAGATGACCCACGCCTGTGGTTACGAACATCCCTGCCAATTTACAATGGACGATGTAGATTTAACAGTGGGCGATAAAAACCTGGTCAAAACTTTGGCAGAATCGTTTATGTATCATAAATGTGAAGTTCCCTTTGAAAGCGTAAAAGCGCTATCCGATTGTCCTCATTTGGGTGGAAACTATCACGAAAAAGAAGCTAAAAAAGAAGTGAAAGCAATGAAGAAGGAAAATAAAGTCCGCTATTAGGGTTTTGATCTAAAAGTATCTCTTGCCCATATACCAAAAACATATTAAGTTTGTTCCTATATAAAAATCTTTATGGAAGAAGCAACCCAAATTATTAGTTATGTAGCCTATTTATTGCCCGCTATTGTCGTGGCAATTATTGCATATTTTTTCTTTAAAGGCCATACTGCCAATGAAGAAGGCCGAAGAAGATATTTGGTTCAAAAAGAAGCCCAAAAACAGGTTTTACCGCTTAGATTGCAGGCCTACGAAAGAATTACATTGTTTTTGGAGCGGATTGATCCCAATAGATTATTAGTGCGCGTAAAACCTTTTTCCGATTCAAAAGAAGATTATGAAAACCTGTTGATAAAAAATATTGAACAGGAATATGATCACAATCTTACCCAGCAAATATATGTTACCCCTGAATGTTGGAATTTAATTAACGCCGCCAAGAATGCTACAATTCACATTATCCGGCAAGGCGCTATGATGGAAAAAGAGGGTAATGTTGACAAAATGCGCACAGGGCTTCTGCAAAATAATATGGACGAAGTTTCTCCTTCCCAGAAAGCTTTAGCTTATTTAAAAAAAGAAGTAAGCGAACTTTTTTAACTTATATTGGCGTAATTCTATTGCAAGGTCGGGTCTTCAAACTTAAACATCATTGGTTTTTATTTCATTGAGTTCGCCATTTTTTTGTTCTGCATATTCATGGCCACGCTCCCACCATTTACCCATCATTTCTTTATCAAAAATCAAGGAATTTGTAGTTAAAACAGTGGGCGTATAATACAAGTTGATAATAACATCTTTATTGGCAGCTACAAATTTTCCAATTCGGATATTCTGTTTTTCTATACGGTCCGCCATATAACTGTGCATATTCGTAAGCAGGGAAAACACATTTTTTGAAGGAAGCCTGTTGTAATAGGTAACCTCCGTTTCCAAAACAATTACATCAATAGTTGTAGCACCTCTGTTTATAGCCTCTTCAATAGGTACCATACTGCCAAAACCACCATCGGCATATTCGCATCCGTCCTTTTTCACCAAGCTCATAAATGGTGTGAAATTCGAAGAAATCCAAATCCAATCACAAAAATCCTTGTACTCAAAATCATTGACGGATTTATATTCCACTTGGTTTAGCGAAAGGTTGGAAACCGTTACCACTACTTCTTTTTCGGAGGCTTTCAAGTTATTGAATTCATTCTCGGTAAACGTTTTTTCAATCAATTTTCGAAGATTCAAACTTTCCCCGAAGGTTTTTTTCCCCTTCATAAAATTTTTCAAAACCGTGAAGTGGTTTATCGCGATTTGTTTGCCTCCAAACTTATCTTCTTTTATAATAAAAGGACAACTACTGAAAATACTATGTTGATTGACAGAGGTAAAAACCCCTTTTATTTTTTCAACCTCGTTCAAAGCCAAATGGGAAATTAGCAAACTGCCGGTTGAAGTTCCTACAAAAAGATCGTAGTCATGGCGCATTTTTTCCATTAAATACTGAGCCACGCCCCCGGCGAATGCGCCTTTACTGCCACCGCCCGAAATTACCAATGCTCTCATTCCTTTATGATTGAATTTAAATAATTGGCGGCCTTTTCTGAAACCTGTCTGCCCAAAATCTTTATTTGTTCGTGGTATTTTTTTTCCTGAAGTAAATTATTCAATAGTGTTTTTGAAGATTTTGCAAAACGCCAAGTGGGATGAACAGTTGCTTCCGCAAGATTTTTAAGGGTTTCCAAATCCCAAAGCAGAAGTTCGTTGACAAATTCAAACGCTTTTTCGCGGATTTCGAAACTATAGTCGGGGGAAGTATAATTTTTCAGTTCCTTTAAATAATTTTCCTTTTCAGCAATTTCGAAATCTTCCGTAATCAAAGCTAAAGTTAGCCACAATTGACGCACATTCTTATTTTGAAAACCTTCAATTCCCTTTATTTTAATTAGATATTCCTTTCGCTTTTCAGGAAATTGTGACCATAATTGATATAAAGCTGTTTCCAAAGTAACGTATGATTCGTCATTTAAAAGACTTTCATATTCAGTTTGAAGTTCCTTCGGAATGGTCTGCAATGAAAGCGCCACCGCTTGCCGAACATATAGATTATTACTTTCAAAAGCGGTTTTGTAGAGCGGAAGTGTTTCTGAAATAGGTTCATCAACCAATTGATAAACAGCTTCCTGTCCAATAAAATCATTCGGAAATGTGAGCGCCGTTTTTAACTGAATTTCTTTTTCAGATAAAGGTACGGCCCGAAGCGCAGAGATTTCAAAATATTTTCTGATGAACGGCGATTTCAGTAAAGATTGATAGGCATCTTCACTTTGAAAAGCGCTCTGTTTTAGCCAATTATTTTCGAATTCAGTAATATCAATTTCCGTAACAGCTTTTACTTCATTTAAAAAATCGTCGGTAGAAACATTTTTGAATTTATATTTTTCCAGATAATTTTTGATGGCAGTTTTAAAAGCCTCATCGCCAATTTTCTCCCGTAAAATATGAAGCGCCCAAGCTCCTTTTTGATAAAATGTAAGTGAACTTGCTTTGGGGTTTAATAGGGATTCGCCTTTGCCTTCGTCACTCATGGCCTTTAATTGCTCTGCGGTTTGGTACAATTGCCAATAAAAATAATCGTCGCCAAAAACTTCCTTTTCTGCCAATAAAGCGAAATAAGTAGCAAAACCCTCCTGCAGCCAATGATCCTTGTTTGCCTTTTCCGTAACCAAATCGCCAAACCATTGGTGGGCAAGTTCGTGGGCGTTGACATTTACATAATTTCTGTCGTTAAAGCCTATGGAATCCACCATAAACGCTTCGGAAAAAAAAGTTGCGGTTGTGTTTTCCATTCCGGCATAAAGAAAATCGCGAACGGGAACTTGCTTGTAATTTTGCCACGGATAGGGCAGGCCGATTTCTGTTTCCAAAAAATCGAAAATCTGTTTGCTGTAGCGGTAGGTTGGCTCAACCTTAAGAGAATCAGAAGGTTTGTAATACAATTCAATTGGAATTCCGGAATTTGAAACGAGTTCTTTTTTGTCGAAATCGCCAATTGCGAAAGCTACCAAATAGCTGGACATGGGTTTTTTCATATCGAACTGCCAGGTACTTCTTCAGCGAATCTCACCCAAATCCATTAATTTACCATTTGCAATTATATTTTTATCAGCTTCGGCAACTAAGAGCAAATCAAACTCAATCTTTTCATTTACATCATCTATACTTGGCAACCAATGCGAAGTGTATTTACCCTGACCCTGCGTCCATATTTGATCTTCAAAAAAATAAAGTGTTTGTTTGGGGAACATTTCATAATAAAAATCCGCTACGTATGTTTTTCCTTTTTCAAAATCGCCGACAAACCAAACCTTCTTCTCCTCGGCAGATATTTTGAATTCTTTACTTTTAATTTCATCTATATTTATATTTACGGCATCCATAAAAATGGAATCGGTTTTTTTTAAAACTTCAAAGGTGGTCACAAATCTCCCTGCTATTTTTTTTTCAACAGCATCCGGACTTATTTGTCGCCTCAATCTTCAAAAAATCCACAACATCAGTCTGCTGGGCTGCTAATTCTCCATGGAAGCAAAATCCAAAAAACAGGAGAAAAAAAAGCAACATTGAGAGCTTTCGCGGATCTTCATCAAATCTTATTTTCAAAAAATTAAGCATAAAAAAAGGTTATTCTTGAGAGTCAAAAATAACCTTTTTAAAAGTTGTGAATTAATTTTCTATTCTAAAATAATTCTTTTCACGCCTGTACCATAAGAATTTTCAAGGTTGATGAAATAAACACCTTTCGAAAGACTTGTAACGTCAAAGGAATAATTGTTCAATTCGGTAGAAGTTTTAAAATAGTAAGCTTTCACGGATTTTCCTTCCACAGTATTAATAGTCATACGTGTTGTGGATTCAGGATACTGAGTCTTAATTTGAAAAACTCCTTTTGAAGGATTTGGAAAAATGGTAATATCGTAAACCTGTGTGTTGTCTATGGCGTTAATTCCAAGCGTATTCCCATAGACCATGGGGTTATTACTTTGGTTAATTATTTGCGTATCTACATAATAAACAGGATTGTACCCGTCATTGCAATCTGCACAGGTCTGACCTGATATACAGTCCGGGTTATTTGGATGGCAAAAATCCTGATAACTCGGGTGGAAACGGTAATCTAAATTAAACGTAGTTCCTGCATAGGACGTCAGATCATAAATATTTGGCGGCGAAATGGCGCCAGGACACCAACCAGCCCTTGAGTATTGCCAAGTTCCCTGTTGACCCGTACAGCCATCTGGGTTCGGGTTGCATTGGTTCCATAAATGTTGTGTGAAAGTTTGAGTTCCATTTATATCTAAATAATGTGTTGCGTTAAAAAACTCAGCAGCATTGCCCGTGTTATTTCCTCCCCAGCCGTGCCCGGTATTGGAAACACGTAAATGGGAAGCCTCTACTCCTTCTGGAATTTCTACATTAAAAGTTTCAACAGGTTGCAAATTGGCGGGATCGCCAAAAGCGTATTCGCCATCCCAAACTTCTACTACGTTGCTGTAGGCATATTCTGGTGCACCTGCGGTATAATCTGTATCTAAAGTTAGCTGCCAACCGCCAGTTCCCCATGTATCAATAAACACACGTATTTCTACTTCGCCCTGAAGCAATGACATATAATCGGTTACATTCAATTCGTGATTGCAGGCTACTCGATAGGGGGTAATATAACGAATAAGTTGAATCCAATTTCCATCCGGCGCCTTAACATCTATAAAAGCCCAGCGGTCCCAATCATCACAACCTCCTGCAATATTTGGACATTCCACTTCCAAAAAAGCATTCATATCATTGTAAGCACCTACAAACTGCGGAAAAGAATAAGTTCCATAATACCAGCGGCTGTTATCGCCATTAAACTCTATAATAACATCTTCTAAACTTCTTACAGTTTGTGAAGTCGCAGTCTCAGTTACTGAAACATTTCGTGTAAGTGAAGTTTCGTCACCATTTACGGTTTTAGCAGTCATAATTATTTCATGATTTCCATAACCGTCCGGGGTCCACAAATAATAGAAAAAGCCTGTATCAGCAATAGCAGGATATTCGGTACCGTTGATAGTAATAGTAACTTCCGAAATAGTATCCGGCGCTTCCACCGAAGCATTCATATAAATTGGATATGCCTTCAATACAGGCATTTCAATAGGATAATCCTCAGTTAATCGTGTTGTTAGCTCAGGTACTACTAGGTTTTTGGCAAAAGCTGAAACTTGGAGTAAAAGAATTAAAGCAAATAAAAAGTATTTTTTTTTCATCCGTGAATAAGTTTTGATAATAAGGAAGTTGGAAAGCCAAAATTACCCATTATCGATTAGTTTATAATTAATTGAAGACAATTCATACAAAGGATTGTTTAAATTAGCCAAGGTATTAACAAATATATCACTTATAACATCAAAAAGAATAATCCAAAACGTTTTTTACCAAAAAACGGGAAGCTAACTTTATGAATGCCAATTTCCTGCAAACTCCAATAGATTATCTTAAAGGCGTCGGCCCAAACCGGGCGGATTTACTTAAAAAAGAGTTGGGCATCCATACATTTCAGGATTTGCTGAATCTTTTTCCAAATAGATATCTGGACCGCACGCAGTATTATAAAATTGCCCAATTGCTACAAACCAATGCTGAAGTTCAGGTTATTGGAAAAATCACTCACATAAAAACGGTGGAACAAAAACGCGGAAAAAGACTGGTCGCTACATTTATGGACGAAACGGGAACGATGGAATTAGTGTGGTTTCGTGGTCAAAAATGGATTCGGGAGAATTTGAAATTGAACGTTCCCTATGTCATATTCGGAAAAACGAATCAGTTCAATAACAGTTTTTCCATGCCGCACCCCGAAATGGAATTCCTGGATGCGCACGAGAAAAGCATCCGTTCGGCAATGCAACCCGTATATCCTTCCACCGAAAAATTAGCGAACAGCGGCATCACAAATCGGGTGATAAATTTACTGATGCAACAACTGTTTTTGGAGAGCAAAAATGCTTTTGTGGAAACTCTTTCAAAACCCATGTTGGAACAGCTAAAATTAGCCTCAAAAAAGGAGGCACTTTTCAACATACATTTTCCAAAAAGTCAGGCTCATTTGGCACGCGCACAATATCGATTAAAATTTGAGGAATTGTTCTACATTCAACTGCAATTAATCCGAAAAAACCTCATCCATAAATCAAAAATCAAAGGCTATACTTTTGATAAAATAGGAGACAAGTTCAACACCTTTTTTTTGGAACATTTACCCTTTGAATTGACGGCAGCGCAGAAGCGGGTAATAAAAGAAATCCGCAACGATTTGGGAAGTAACGCACAGATGAATCGACTTCTTCAGGGCGATGTGGGATCGGGGAAGACGATAGTAGCGTTAATGTCAATGCTAATAGCTCTTGACAATGGTTTTCAAGCTTGCTTAATGGCTCCGACTGAAATTTTGTCAGTACAACACTATAACGGTTTAATTGAAATGTGTAATAAGCTGAACACCAGTATTGAATTATTGACTGGTTCAACCAAAACTTCAAAAAGGAAAGAAATCCACCAAAAACTCGAAAATGGCGAATTAAACATTTTAATTGGCACCCACGCCTTGCTCGAAGATAAGGTAAAATTCAAAAATTTGGGGCTTGCAATTGTTGATGAACAACACCGTTTTGGGGTAGAACAACGCAGCAAATTATGGCACAAAAATGAGTATCCGCCGCACGTACTTGTAATGACCGCCACCCCCATCCCCCGCACCCTTGCCATGAGCGTTTATGGCGACCTGGATATTAGTATCATTGATGAGCTTCCACCGGGCAGAAAAGACATCAAAACCGTGCACCGTTTTGATGCAAATAGACTGAAGGTTTTTCGGTTTATAAAGGACGAAATTAGCAAGGGTCGGCAGGTGTATATTGTTTACCCGTTAATACAGGAAAGCGAGACTATGGATTACAAGGATTTGATGGACGGATATGAAAGTATTGTACGCGAATTTCCATTGCCAGAATATCAAGTTTCCATAGTCCATGGCCAAATGAAATCTGCTGATAAGGAATATGAAATGAACCGTTTTATTAAAGGCGAAACACAAATAATGGTCGCCACTACGGTTATTGAAGTTGGAGTAAATGTTCCGAACGCCAGCGTTATGATTATTGAAAGTGCGGAACGTTTCGGCCTTTCACAATTACACCAATTGCGAGGAAGAGTAGGCCGAGGCGCGGAACAGAGCTATTGCATTTTAATGACTGGCCACAAACTTTCGGCAGATGCAAAAACACGTCTGCAAACGATGGTTCGCACCAGCGACGGTTTTGAGATAGCAGAAGTGGATCTAAAACTGCGTGGGCCCGGTGATTTAATGGGCACCCAGCAAAGCGGGGTGCTTAACCTTCGTATTGCAGATATTGTAAGAGATTCGGAAATATTGAAGATTGCACGAAGTTATGCGGCACAAACGCTTCGGGAAGATCCCAACCTAATTGCCGAAGAAAACAGTGCTATCAAAAATACGTATGCACAGCTTGTAAAATATCGGAATATCTGGAATTATATTTCGTGAAACGAAACATTAAATTTTGGCTTTTGTCCTTTATGGGTTTAACTGTTAAAGTTTTAGGATTTTGAAGAATTACGTTTGTTTGCGTGATGAAAAAAAAGAACACATTTTTGATAATTTAAAGGATCTGTGGATTTATACCTAAAAAGGTGTTTTGTTCTGCAAATCCCCGCCGTTACGTGGATATTTGTAGTTTGAATTAAAGTATTGCTATTACCACAGAAAACTTTAATATCGTAAGTCTCTGCGAGCAAGCCGGTAACGGTCATAGCTCCTGTTTCTCCACTTTTCCCGATTCTTAACAATAGTTTCGTTTTACAAACTTAGAGTTCAACCAGGTAATTAAATAAAAAAAGCCCAACTTACGTTGGACTTTTTATTATCAACAAACTAAATCAACAATAATAATTACTGTTCTTTTTTTGCAGGTTGTGCAATGGTTTCCTTTACTTGCTCTTTAATTTTTTCTTTATCACCAACTACTATCAGTGTCATTTTATCCGGCTGAATGTATTTTTTTGCCATTTCCTGAACTTGTTCCGGGGTGACTGCATTAATATTTTTTACTTGGTTCACCAAAAAAGATTCATCTAAATCATGGATATTGAGAAAATTCAACTGATTGATAATTCCATTGGGGGTTGAATTTTGCAAAACATAAAGCCCAGATTTGTAACTCTTCATCCCGTCCAATTCTGCTTTGTTCGGTGCTTCGTTCTGCAAACGCACAATTTCCTTTTTAATTTCGTCTATGGAAGCGCCCGTAAATTCAGTTGTTACATCGGCACTTTCATACCACAGTCCGCTTTTATAGTTCGCAACCAAAGCACTACCGGGAGAATAGGTATAGCCTTTGTCCTCACGAATGTTACTGGTAATTCGCGATCCAAAAGATCCTCCCAAAAGTGTATTCATCACATCCAAAGCGATATAATCTTTATTGGAAGGGTCGGCAACTGGAAGGCCATAATAAATGGTTGATTGCGGTGCGCCGGGCCGATCAATAATTTGTACTTTACCTTTTGTTTGCGCTTGCGCAACAGGATAATTTTCCTTTGGTCCCTTACGCCAATCACCTAATTGGTTTTTTACCACCTCTTTCACTTTTTGTGCATCAAAATTTCCTACTACATAAATTGTTGTACGTTGCGCTCCAAAATTGGCATCATAAAAAGATTTTACATCGCTTAAAGTATAAGAATCGACTTGTTCGGTTGTTGGATATAATCTTCCATAGGGATGGTTGGGATACATTTCAGCAAAGAAATCTTTTCTTGCCTGAGCGCCCGGAGTTGAAAGCGAAACCGTTAAATTCCGTTTCATATTATTTTTTAATCGATCTAATTCACTTTGCGGTAATTTTGGATTCTCCAAAACATCTGCAAGAATTTTCAAGGCATCAGGAGCAAATTCAGAAAGCACATTGGTACTTATAGCAGTGTTGTGCGAACCTACCCCAATATTTAGATTTCCGCCCATTCCGGCAAGTTTATCTTTTACAGAATAATCCGCGGTACTCCCTTCTTTCATCAAATCTCCAAGCAAATCCGCAAGCCACACTTGGTCTTTTGTTTCGTTGATGTTTCCGGTTTTCACGGTAATACTAATTGTTGCTTTTGGAATACTGCCATAGGGCACCAGTACCAATTGCATTCCATTATCCAAATTCATCACTTCCTTTTTCGGAAGCGTAAAATCTTTTGGATCTGTGCCTTTTGGTGGAATTTGTTTCTGCGCGATGCTTGGCACTGCGAGGAACAAGGCTATCAAAAATGTATATACTGAAGTTTTCATTTAGTTTGTTTTTTCGTTATTTGCCAATAGTGGGTTTACTACCAAAATGGTTCGGTTTGTTCTTCTCAAATATTCTGAAATGGTCTTTTTAACAAGTGCGGGAGTCACTTTTTTAAATTCGTCTTCCAAAGTATTTATTCTTGACGGATCGTCATCAAAAAGGGCGAAACTACTGAGTAAATCCGCCCGGCCAAAACCAAAATTTCCGCCCAATTCGTCATATAATTGAGAGCGCATTTTTACGATTGCATTATCAATCATTTCTTGGTTTACTTTGCTGGAAAGTCCATCAATCACTTCATCAACAGCATCCATCACTTGTTTTTTTGATGTTTCATTGTCATAGGTAACATCAAACATTAACTGCATTGGGCCGTTGTAATTGAACATATTTCCCAAATAATTTATGCCCCCACTCACATAAGAAGTGTACCCTTTTTCATCAACCAATTTTTTTTGAAGCAACGCATTATCACCCTGAATTAAAATTTGGTCCAACAGGCCCATCGCATAATATTCGGGAGTATTTCGGGTTGGCATATTGTAGGCTACCGCAAGCGCGGGCTTGTTTGCCAAAGAATCATTTTTGGTGAATTCTTTTTCCTTTTCCTGCCTCGGTTCGGAAACATCAGGCTTAGGAGGTATCTGTGCCGCAGGAATTTCACCAAAATATTTTTCTACCCAAGCTTTAGCTTCTGCCATTTCAAAATCGCCAACAATTGATAAAACGGCATTATTTGGCGCATAATAAGTTTTAAAGAAGCTTTCCACATCCTGCAAATTTGCCGCGTCCAAGTCTTTTAAATCCCCGTAGAAGTTATGTGCATTGTACCAATTGGTATTCGCATATTGCGGCATATCAAGCCATGGAAAACCGCCATAAGGCTGGTTCAAAACATTCACCTTTACTTCATTTTTAACAACCCCTTGTTGGTTGGTTAGATTATCTTGGGTGATGTCCAACCCTTTCATTCTATCGGCCTCCGCCCAAAGCATGGTTTCCAATTTATTTGAGGGTACTATTTCAAAATAATTTGTAAAATCGAAACGGGTGGAACCGTTTAATACCCCACCATTTTGTTGAACTAATTTTATAAATTCCATTTTCCCCAAGTTTTGTGAACCTTGGAACATCATATGCTCAAATAAATGTGCAAAACCTGTACGGTCCCTTGGCTCAATCCTAAAACCAATATTATAATAAGTAGCAACAATAACTGTGGGTGAGGATTTATCCTGAGATAATACCACTTTTAGACCGTTATTCAATTTGTAATATTCCACGGGAACATTAAATTCTGAAGATTTCATTTTTTGAGCATTAACCTTTTGGCCAAAACCAGCAATTCCGGTTGCCAAAATGAAAAGCAGCAGCAATTTGTTTTTCATAAGTGGTGGTTTTTGTTAAAACATAAAGTATTTTCCTAATAGACATTAAGTTGAATAAATTGTTACACATAATTTTCTTAAAAGAAAAAAAATCGAATGAAAAAATGCATTTTTGAAATTTCCCTATCCATTAATTTTCTTGCCAATTAAATTACTTATCTGTACTTTTAGTTTATGACAGAAGCCGCTATAGAAAAAGAGAAAAAGGAGCTCACAAAGCAATATAAACAGTTACTCAAAATCAGTTATCGCACCCTTTCCAAAGAAGATAAAAAACTGATTCGCAGCGCGTTCGATGTTGCCGTGGATGCCCATAAAGATCAGCGCCGTAAAAGTGGCGAAGCTTATATTTTTCACCCCATAGCCGTTGCAAAGATTGTCGCTTCCGAAATTGGTTTGGATGCCACATCTATTGCCGCCGCACTTTTACATGATGTCGTGGAGGATACCACATATTCCTTAGAAGATATTGAACGTATGTTCGGACCGGCGGTAATGCGTATTGTTGATGGGCTTACCAAGATTGCCCACATCAATATGTCCGAGGATGTTTCCATGCAAGCGGAAAATTTTAGGAAAATGTTACTTACGCTAAATGAAGATATTCGCGTAATAATCATAAAAATTGCGGATAGGCTGCATAATATGCAAACGATGGATTCCATGCCGCGGGACAAACAGCGAAAAATAGCTTCGGAAACGCTATATATTTATGCGCCCCTCGCCCACCGTATTGGGCTCTACAATATTAAATCTGAACTGGAAGATTTGGGGCTCAAGTTCACGGAGCCGGAGGTTTATGCCGATATTTTAGGACGAATAAAAGAAAGTAAGGAAGAACAAGATGCCTATATTGAGGCTTTCAACAAAGTGATTAAAGATTCATTGGATGCCGAGGATTTGAAATACGAGATTAAAGGCCGCCCAAAATCAATTTTTTCCATTCGAAGAAAAATGCTCGCCCAGAATGTGAGCTTTGATGAGGTTTATGACAAATTCGCGGTGCGGATAATTTATAAAAGTGCTCCCGAAAACGAAAAATTCTTCGCCTGGAAAATATATTCAATAGTTACAGATCATTTTCGTCCCAACCCAATTCGTTTACGCGATTGGATCTCTTCCCCGAAATCCACTGGGTATGAAGCGCTTCATATTACGGTGATGGGTCCAAAAGGCCGCTGGGTGGAAGTGCAGATTCGCAGTGAACGGATGAACGAAATTGCAGAAAAAGGTTTCGCCGCACACTACAAATACAAAAACAAGGAAAAAGACGACGGCGGACTTGAAAACTGGTTAAACAAACTGCAGGACACTTTGGAAAATTCTGAAATAAGCGCAGTGGATTTTGTGGAGGAATTTAAATTGAACCTTTACGCGAAAGAGATTTTCGTTTTTACGCCCAAAGGTGATCTTTATTCACTTCCCAAAGGCGCAACAGCATTGGATTTCGCCTTCCACATTCACACTGAAATCGGAATGCATACGCGCGGTACCAAAGTGAATGGAAAACTGGTCCCCCTAAGTCACGAAATAAAAAGTGGGGACCAAGTGGAAATAATTACTTCTGACAATGCCAAGCCCACGGCAAACTGGTTAAACTATGCAACAACTGGTCGTGCCCGTTCCAAAATTAAATCTTCCTTAAAAGACGAAAAGAAACAGCTCGCCGAAGAAGGAAAAGTAATTTTGACCCGTAAATTGAAATCCTTAAAATTAAATTTGGACGAGAGTCTACTAAACCAATTGGTTGTTTACTTTAAAGTGAAAACAAGTCTGGATTTGTACTATCGCGTGGGCGCTGGAATTATTGATAATCCCAAACTGAAAGAATTTGCCGCTTCACGAAGCAATGCCTTTATAAGTTTCTTCAAAAACAGAATCCGAAAACCAGATAAACCTGAAGATGTTCACAAAGAAGAAATAACCGAAAAGTTTGATCAGCTTGTTTTTGGAAAAAACGAAGACAAACTGGACTACAAAATGGCTAATTGCTGTAACCCAATCCCGGGTGATGATGTTTTCGGTTTTGTAACTGTCAATGAAGGGATTAAAGTTCATAAAACCAACTGTCCGAATGCATTACAGCTGCAGAGTAACTACAGCTATCGCATTATGCCCGCCAAGTGGATAGATTCTACGCAACGGGAGTTTAAAGCAGATCTTACAATTAGTGGAATAGACACCATAGGCTTAGTAAACGAAGTTACAAAAGTGATTTCCAACAACCTTCACATAGATATGAAAAGTGTTCATTTTGATAGTAACGATGGCATTTTTACCGGAAAAATTGTTGTGGTGGTAAAGAATAAATCCATTCTCAATAATTTGGTAGAAAACATCAAAAAAATAAACGGAATTGATAAAGTTACCAGAGTGTAAAATTTGAGTAACTTTGCAACCTTAATTATGAGCTCAAAAACAGATATAAATAATCAGGCAATTGTAAAGAACGTTTTCACGGGGTTTCTTGAAAAAAAAGGACACCGGAAAACGCCGGAGCGTTACGCAATTCTGCAAGAAATTTATGATCACGACGACCATTTTGATATTGAGTCGCTCTACATAAATATGAAGAATAAAAATTATCGTGTTAGCCGCGCCACACTTTATAATACCATAGAATTGCTTCTGGAATGTGGCTTAGTGCGCAAGCACCAATTTGGTCAAAACCAAGCCCATTATGAAAAATCGTATTTTGACCGTAATCATGATCATGTTATCCTAGCGGACGGTGAAGTAATTGAATTTTGCGATCCACGAATACACAGCATCAAAAAAACCATCGAAGAAGTTTTCGATATTGAAATAACTAACCATTCACTTTATTTCTACGGAAATAAAAAAACCGCCAAAAATATTAAGGCGGACAATTCTTAAAAAATTATGGCAGTAGACTTACTACTTGGACTACAATGGGGCGATGAAGGCAAAGGAAAAATTGTTGATGTCCTAACCAAAAACTATGATATAATTGCACGTTTTCAAGGCGGGCCAAATGCTGGCCACACGTTGGAATTTGATGGAATAAAACACGTGCTGCGCACCATTCCATCCGGTATTTTCCACAAAAATTCTGTGAATGTAATTGGTAACGGTGTTGTTATAGATCCTGTAGTTTTTGTAAAGGAAATTGAAGCGTTGGAAAAATTCAATATAGATTTTAAGAAAAATCTAATCATTTCCCGAAAAGCACATGTTATTTTGCCTACGCATCGTTTGCTGGATGCGGCTTCAGAAGCTGCTAAAGGAAAGGCCAAAATCGGTTCCACTTTAAAAGGAATTGGTCCCACTTATATGGACAAAACCGGAAGAAACGGAATCCGCATTGGCGATTTGGAGCTTGAAAACTGGCAGGAAAAATACCGCGCTTTGGCAGACAAGCACGAAGCGATGATTGATTTTTATAATGTGGATGTGCAGTATGATTTAGCAGATTTGGAAGCGGAATTTTTTGCCGCAGTCGAAACATTAAAAACCCTTACTTTTATTGATAGCGAAGAATATTTGCACCAAGCACAAAAAGAAGGAAAAACTATTTTAGCGGAAGGCGCCCAAGGTTCTTTGCTGGATATAGATTTTGGAACCTATCCTTTTGTAACCTCTTCAAATACAACAGCGGCGGGGGCTTGCACAGGTTTGGGAGTGCCACCAAACAAAGTGAAAGATGTATTTGGAATTTTTAAGGCATATACAACCCGTGTGGGTAGTGGCCCCTTCCCCACCGAACTTTTTGACGAGGATGGTAAAAAAATGGCAAAAGTTGGGAACGAATTTGGCGCGGTAACCGGACGGCCACGACGTTGTGGTTGGTTGGATTTGGTAGCGCTTCGTTATGCGGTTCAAGTTAATGGAGTTACACAATTAATAATGATGAAAGCCGATGTTTTAAGTGGTTTTGAAACATTAAAAGTTTGTACCGCATATAATTACAAAGGGGAAACTATCAACCATTTACCTTTTAATATCGAGGCTGAAAACGTTACACCAATCTTCACAAAAATGAAAGGCTGGAAGGCAGATTTAACTAAAATGAGTGAAGCATCCCAGTTGCCAGAGGCACTAAATGATTATATTGATTTTCTTGAAAAAGAATTGGAAGTGCCGATCAAAATAGTTTCGGTGGGACCGGATAGAAAGCAGACTATCCATCGGTAATCAATTTTTTGTTGATATTTTCGTTGCTAATGATAAATAATTCTTTTTTGAAAATATCATCTATCATATTTGTTATTGCTTTTCTTTTCTTTGGAACCAATATTTCTGCACAGGAAAAGCAAAAGGTTGATATACAATCCGGCTATCTTGAATTGCGACCTGAATTTCCAGATGCCGCCATTTACACCAAAGACGAAACCGGTCAGGTTTACATAGTTCACGAAGGTATAGAAATGTGGTGCGACCAGGCCTTTGTTTATTTGAAAAGCAATTTTGTGAAAGCCTACGGAGAAGTGCGTATTACCCAGGGTGACACCGTTTCTATGAATAGCAAATACGCAGAATATAACGGTAATACCCAATTTGCCTTTGCCAGTGGTGATGTAGTTTTGACAGAACCAAAAACCACCCTTCAAACCGATACTCTTTACTTTGATAGAATAAAACAGCAAGCCTATTACAGAACCGGCGGAACCGTACGCGACACGGCAAGTGTATTGACCAGCCGTTCCGGCAGATATTTTGCAGAAACCAAAAAATATCAATTTCTTCAAAATGTAAAGACTTGTAAATCCTAAGTATACCGTAAACAGCAACCAACTGGATTTTTATTCCGAAACCGGGGCAGCTTACCTTTATGGGCCATCAACAATTGTTAGTGAAACAAGCACGGTTTATTGCGAACGCGGTTATTACGACACTCGCGGTGATACGGGTTACTTCGTAAAAAATTCAAAAGTGGATTACGAAAACAGAACTCTTTACGGCGACAGCATTTATTTTGACCGAAACAAAAGCTTTGCTTCAGCCACCAATAATATTCGGGTTTTGGACACTATTAATAAAAGTGTAATTCGCGGGCATTATGCCGAAGTTTTCCGTGAAAAAGATTCAGTTTTCATAACAAAGAGAGCCGTAGCCATTACAGTCAGGGACAATGATTCAATTTATGTTCACGCCGATACGCTACAAATAACGGGGAAGCCAGAAAACAGAATCATGAAAGGTTTTTATAAAGCGAGACTTTTTAAACCAGGGAAGGTGGGCGATGATCCCACCAGCGGAAAATGTGATTCCATTTACGTGAATGAAAAACGTGGAATTACCAAACTGCTTCGAAACCCTGTACTTTGGAGCGGTGAAAACCAAATGATCGGTGATACAATACATATACTCTCAGACACGATTACCGATAAACTTGATACCCTCAAAGTTTTCAATAATGCTTTTTTGGTTCAAAAAGATAGTTTGGGGTATAATCAGGTAAAGGGTGAACGGCTTATCGGACTTTTCACCAATAATGAATTGGACACGGTAAATATCAATAAAAATGCACAGGTAATTTACTATCCGCGAAACGACAATGGCGAATTAGTGGGTATTAACAATACCGTTTCCAGTTCCATCCAAATATATTTGGAAGAACAGCAAATCTCCGGAATACGTTTTATTAAAAAAGCCACCGGAAAAATTTATCCTCCTTCCATGTTGCCCGAAAATGCGCGAATTCTTCCGGGTTTTCAATGGCGTGGTGAGGAACGATTATATGCTGTTGAAGATTTATTCAAAGGAAAACCTGCCCCTGTGCTTCCCAAAATAACGGGAATTCCCTTGCCCAAAGACGAAGGACAATTTTTTGATGATATACCCGAAGAAGAAATACAACTTCCCGAAGAATCAAAACTAAGTCCGAAAGATTTACAAAACAGACCCGATGATCCACAACCGGAAACGTTGGAAAGTGAAGCGAAACGGGATTCCATTCAGCAAAAAATGAATGATTCCCTTCAAACCGGAAATTAATGATCGACGACTTCTTCAAATATCAAGCACAAACAAGCACCGCATCCATTGGCCGTTGGAAATTTCTCACGCAGAAGGAAGCTATATTTATGACACCTCAGGGAAAAAACATCTGGACTTTGTTGCGGGAGTTTCGGCCTGTACGCTTGGCCATTGCCATCCGCGAGTTATTTCAGCAATAAAAAATCAGGTAGATAAATATTTGCACGTAATGGTTTATGGTGAATATATACAGGAACCTGCGGTAGAATTGGCAAAATTGCTTTCCCAAAATCTTCCTAATAATCTAAACACAACTTATTTAGTGAATAGCGGTACGGAAGCCATTGAAGGCGCATTAAAACTCGCCCGACGCGCCACGGGAAGAACGCAGATTCTGTATGCAAATAATGCCTATCACGGCAATACTATGGGCTCAATGAGCGTGATGGGTTTTGAGGAGCGCAAGAATGCTTTCAAACCACTGATTCCAGATTGCTTCCCTGTAAATTTTAATAATGAAGCGGATCTTCAAAGAATAACTTCGGAAACCGCGGCTATTATTTTGGAAACTATCCAGGGTGGCGCCGGCTTTATACAACCGGAAAATGATTATTTGAAAAAAGTGCGGAGGCGATGCGATGAAACGGGCACACTTTTAATTTTAGACGAAATTCAGCCCGGATTTGGACGTACCGGAAAACTTTTCGCTTTTGAACATTTCGGAATTGTGCCCGATATTTTAGTGATGGGAAAAGGAATGGGCGGCGGAATGCCGATTGGCGCTTTTACAGCTTCATACGAAGTTATGGCGCTGCTTCAGGATAATCCGAAACTTGGACATATAACAACTTTTGGCGGAAATCCGGTAATTGCCGCCGCTGCATTGGCTACGTTGCAAGAGTTGACGGAATCGGATATTATTCAACAAACACTTGAAAAGGAACAACTTTTCAGAAAACTTTTAAAACATCCATTAATAAAGGAAGTGCGCGGAAGAGGTTTGATGCTCGCAGCAATGATGGAAACTCCCGAGATCGCTTCCGAAGTTATCCTCGCTTGCAAAGAGGAAGGCTTGATACTTTTTTGGCTACTTTTTGAAGGGCGCGCGCTCCGCATTACACCGCCATTAACAATCAACAATGACGAAATTGCAGAAGGATGCAATTTGCTTCAAATCGTGCTAAATCGAATCAATTGAAGTCAATTGTGTGCAACCCCTTTATTAATAGGAATTTAACCATTACCTTTCTGTTGATAAGTCCGTTAACAATAAAGACGGCATAACTATTGAACTTATTTTTACATTATTATCTTTAAAATAGAAGAAACCGTTAAACCGTGCGTATGCAATTAAGTTCAAACGAGCATAACAACTTCTCGCTGGAAAGATTCGAATCCATGCTGAAAACCAACAGCGTTCTATTTTTCGACTCAGAGGAATTTGAAGAGATAGTGCACCACTATCTTGAAAACGGAAAGATTGCACTGGCCAAAAAGGCCACAAAATTGGGTCTTGAGCAACATCCATCTTCCATAAATCTGAAGCTTTTCCAAATAGAAATGTACATTTTTGAAAACCAATTGGACATCGCCGATGAACTTTTGGACGAATTGTACCAACTGGAACAGAGCAACGAGGAAATCTATATCCAAAAAGCGAATATATTTTCCAGAAGAGACAAACATAAAGAAGCAATCACACTTTTAGAACAAGCCTTGGAAATAACCGATGACGAAGCTGACGTGTTGTCGCTATTGGGGATGGAATATCTTTTTATGGAAGATTACATAAACGCCAAATACTATTTTATGAAGTGTTTGGAGGAAGACGAAGAAGATTATTCTGCACTTTATAACATTATTTATTGCTTTGAATATCTTGACGAATATGAAGCTGCAATTGATTATTTGAATGATTTTCTCAATAAAAATCCCTACTGCGAAGTGGCTTGGCACCAAATCGGGAAACAATATTATGAGCTTAAAAAGTACAAAAAAGCACTTGCTGCGTTTGATTTTGCAATTATAAGTGACGATAGTTTTATAGGTGCGTACCTTGAAAAAGGAAGGGTACTTGAAAAATTGAAGATGTATGAAGAAGCAATTGAAAGCTACTCCATAACGCTGGGATTAGACGATCCCACTTCATATGCATTATTGCGAATTGGGAAATGTTATGAAAAATTGGGCAATTCAGAAATGTCACTACAGTTTTTCACAAAATGTGTAGAAGAGGATTCTTTATTGGACAAAGGCTGGATAGCTATAACCGATTTTTATTTTAAGAGTAAACAATTCCAAAAAGCACTTTACTACATAGAAAAAGCCATAAATATTGACAGTGAAAATGTAAATTACTGGAAACGCTATGCTAAAATAAATAACCGTTTAAATCTTTTTGAGGAAGCAGAAGTTGGTTATCGCAAAGCTTTGGAACTGGGCAATTATGAATTGGAATCATGGTTAACCCGCGGTGATATTCTTACCAATCTCGGCGAATATGAAGCTGCCGTGAACAATTTCAATCAAGCCTTGGAGTTTTACCCAGAACATGCTGAAGTAGAATATCGCTTGTCTGGTTTATATTATGTTTTAAGTGAGTTTGCCAAAGGTGCTTTTCATTTAAAAAATGCATTAAAATCTGAACCTGAATACCTAATGATTATTGAGGAGCTTTTCCCTTCAGTTTTTGAAATGGAAAACGTAAAGGAAATAATAAGCCAGCACAAAAATCCTTCACTATAATTTGTGTATTTTTGAGGTTTTAGTAAAATAGACTATGCCTCAAAGAAATTTTCTCCAATATTTAATGGTAACCGCTAAAGGCCTTGCCATGGGAGCCGCAGATGTGGTGCCGGGCGTTTCTGGCGGTACCATAGCTTTCATTTCTGGAATTTACGAAGAATTGATTGAGACCATTCACAATATAGATCTAGGTTTCTTCAAAATCTGGAAAAATGAAGGTTTTTTGAATGCATGGAAACATTACAACCTTTCGTTTTTGATCGCCCTTTTTTCCGGGGTGCTTATAAGTATTATTTCCCTAGCAAAACTAATAACTTGGCTTTTGGATGTGTATCCAATCATGGTTTGGTCCTTCTTCTTTGGGTTGGTTATAGCCAGCATTGTTTACGTTGGCAAGCAAATAAACAATTGGAGATTATCTGTAATGGTAGCATTAGTTTTAGCTTCAGTACTTTCTTATTTAATAACCATTGCGGATCCTGTGGGTTCTCCGGAAAGCACTTGGTTTCTATTTTTTGCGGGTTTTATAGCCATTATCGCAATGATACTTCCCGGAATTTCTGGCTCTTTTATCCTCTTACTTATGGGCGCATACACAACAGTCATTGGCATTGTAACCCAACTGGGGGAAGGAATCACCACATTAAATAGTTCACTTTTCTGGGGTGCATTTGGAAAGCTTTTAATATTTGGGGTGGGTGCAATTATTGGTCTCAAGGTTTTTTCGAAAGCGTTGAATTGGATGTTTAAACATCATAAAAACTTAATTCTGGCAATACTTACTGGGTTTATGATAGGTGCCCTCAACAAAATTTGGCCGTGGAAAGAAGTTTTACAGTATAGAATGAATCACTTGGGAGAACAAATTCCATTTATTGAAAGAAGCATTTTGCCTCAAAATTATGGGGGTAACCCACAAATATTATTCGCAGTAATATTCGCAACGATAGGTTTTTTAACAATCTTTCTGTTGGAACGCCTTGCTGTAAAGAAAGTTGCCGTAGGCACTGATGAAAAAAAGTCCTACTAATCCCAATACTCAATACTAGAAATTAAGTGTACGAAAATCGCTCCTTCTCCGATAAATATTGGTTGGTATTAAAAGGACTAGCGATGGGTGCGGCCAATAAAGTGCCTGGGGTTTCGGGCGGTGTTGTAGCATTTGTGGCCGGGTTCTATGAAGAATTTATTTATTCCCTTCAAAAAATAAATAGAAAAGCTTTCAAATTATTGATTAACGGTCGGTTTAAAAGTGTTTATAGATATACCAACGGACAGTTTTTGAGCCTGCTCATTTTTGGAATGGTGGTCAGTTATTTCAGCATTTCCAAACTTCTTGATTATTTAATTGTTCATTATGAACTTTACGTATGGAGCGCGTTCTTTGGGATGATCATCGGCTCCATTTACTTTATTGCGAAAGATTTTGGTGATTGGAATCGCAAATACTTTTCTTTTTTATTATGCGGGGCGCTTGCCGGTGTGGCTATCAGCTTTTTGGAACCCGCAAAGGAAAATAGCAATCTCTTTTTCGTTTTTTTCTGTGGAATTATTAGTGTTTCCGGAATGACACTTCCGGGGTTTTCGGGCTCCTTTATTTTAATTCTTTTGGGAAATTATGTTCTTCTTTTGGTAGATTCCGTAAATGCCTTGTTTGATACGATTGCCAATATTTTTCAATTGGATTTCAGCTGGATTTATGATCCCGAAAGAGTGGAGCTTTTAAAAGTTTTGGCTGTTTTTTCATTAGGCTCATTGGTTGGTTTGGTCTCGCTTTCGCATCTTTTGGCTTATGTTTTAAAACGGTTCAAAAAAGCTACTTATGCGGTAATTATTGGTTTTATTGCAGGTTCTTTAGGAGTTGTTTGGCCTTGGAAGGAAAAAAAATATGCTCTCGATGCCTTGGGCAATATCCAATTTGACGCCAATGGAAGAGAAATAATTACCGGCTATAATCGTTTTCTTCCCTCTGAGTTTGGAACTGAAACCATTTTGGCAATAGCGTTCATAATTTTAGGGATACTGATCGTTTTAAGTTTGGATTGGTACGATAATTTCAAAAAGAAGCAGCGTGGCTAAATTTGGATTGATAGGTAAAAACATCGGCTATTCCTTCTCAAAAACTTTCTTTTCTGAAAAATTTGAACGGGAAAACTTGCCTCATTCCTATGAGAATTTTGATATTCCTTCCATAAAAAATTTTCCACAGATTATTGCTGAAACATTAAATTTAAAGGGACTTAACGTAACAATTCCCTATAAAGAGGAAGTGATTCAATTTCTGGATATATTAGATATTGAAGCAGAAAAAATAGGCGCGGTGAACACAATAAAGATTACTGAAGATAAAAATTTGATTGGTTTCAATACAGACTATTTCGGCTTTCAAAAATCATTGGAAAATTTTTTGCCACTTCAACACAAAACAGCCCTCATTTTAGGTACAGGTGGCGCTTCAAAAGCCATTGCATATACGTTAGGTAATTTAGGCTTTGAATATAAGTTTGTGAGTCGTAGCGCTGCTTCAAACATATTAGACTATTCCGCTTTGAACAAATCTATAATTGAAAACCATCTGCTAATCATTAATTGCACACCCTTGGGCACTTTTCCGAATATAACGGACTGTCCGCCGATTCCCTATCAATTTATCACAAAAAACCATTTGCTTTTCGATTTAATCTACAATCCCACGGAAACCGAATTCATAAAAAGAGGGAAAATCCAAGGCGCAAAAACAAGCAATGGTTTGAAAATGTTGGAATTACAGGCCGAAAAAGCTTGGGAAATATGGAATTCATAAAATTCACATAAAAATTATCAAAAAAAAGATGTGTGCTTTGCCAATTGCGCAGTTGTTAGTATCTTGACCCTCCAATAAAATAGAACCTAAACATTGAAACAAATGTCTGACGAAAAATTGCCACAGGAAGAAAACCAAGTAGAAATTCCAGCAAACGAAACTACCGAATCAACAAGCGAGGCTTCTGAAACTACAGAAACATCGGCCCAGGAAAATACATCCAAAACCGAAAGCGAAGAAGTTAAGGAGGAAAAAAGTACCTCCGAAAAAAATACGGAAAGTCCAGTTTCTGAAAAAGAATCTGAGGAAGAAAACGAAGTGGCAAAAGCAATGATTGCTGAAAAGGAATCGGTTCAGGAAAAAAAAGAGATTGAAGCCACTTCCAATGAAAAGATTGAATCTTCGGAGAGTGAGGATGAGGATGAAGAAGAAGTAGCTTCGTCAGAAGATGAGGACGATGAAGAGGAAAACGAGGAAAAAGCACAAAAAGATTACAGTACACTTTCGGAAAAAGAACTGGTTGCCGAACTTGATAAACTTCTGAAGACGAAAAAAATTCAGGAATTAAAACACGATGTTGAGGAAATTCGTTCCGAGTTCAACAACAAATTCAACGAAGAACTTGAGCACAAAAAAGAGGAATTTCTTGCAGAGGGCGGAAATATTATCGACTTTCACTACACTACTCCGCTAAAAAAGGAATTTAATTCGCTTTATTTCGATTATAAAGAAAAGCGTAATAACCATTATAAAAGCCTTAAAAAAAATCTGCAATCCAATCTTGAAAAGCGCTGGGAACTCATTGAAGAGTTAAAAGGCCTTTTGGGAGCGGAGGAAAACATAAATACTACCTATAAACATTTTAAGGATATACAGGAAAAATGGCATGTTGCGGGTGCTATTCCCAGAGACAAGTACAATACTGTTTGGAATACATATCATCATCATGTTGAAAATTTTTATGATTTCTTGCATCTAAATCGGGAATTTCGCGATTTGGATTTTAAACATAACCTTGACGCGAAACTTAAATTAATTACCCGCGCCGAAGAGCTTGGGCAAGAAGAGGACATCAACAAAGCGTTCCGCGAACTGCAGATGTTGCACAAAATGTGGAAGGAAGATATTGGGCCAGTAGCCAAAGAATATCGCGATGAAGTTTGGGATAAATTCAGCGAGGCCACAAAGGTAATCCACGACAAACGCCAAGAGCAGTTGGCCGAGATGGAAAAAGACTTTGAAGCCAATTATGAAAAGAAAAAAGAACTGGTTGAAGAAATAAAAAAGACAACTGACGAAGCCAAACCAAGTCACCAAGGCTGGCAAAACGCGATTAAAAAAGTGCAGGAGCTTCGCGATGCCTTTTTTAATACAGGTCGTGTGCCAAGGGCAAACAACAAAGAAATCTGGAAGGCTTTTAAAGATGCTACAGGAAATTTCAACCATCAAAAAAATAACTTTTATAAAAACCAGAAAAAGGAACAATATACCAATCTGGAAAAGAAACGTGAGCTAATAAAAATTGCAGAAGAAAACAAGGACAGCGAAGATTTTGACGCAACCACCCAATTGATGAAAAAAATCCAGAGTGACTGGAAAAATATTGGGCACGTGCCAAGAAAGGATAGCGACAAGATTTGGAAGCAATTCAAAAAAGCCTGCAATCATTATTTTGATAGGCTGCACGCACAGAAAAATGAAGCCAACAAAGAGGAAATGGCACATTACGAAGCCAAGCAGGAAATGTTGGAAAAACTTTCCTCTTTTGAATTGAGCGGCGATCATAAAGCAGATTTAAAAACAATAAAAGAACATATTAAAGCTTGGAAAGAATTGGGTCGAGTGCCATACAATAAGCGTCAGATTGAACAGAAATTCAACAAGACCTTGGATGGACTTTTCTCAAAACTTGATTTAGGCAAAAAGGAAACGGAGCTCATCAAGTTCGACAATAAGTTAAATACGCTTGTAAATAGAGAAGACGAACGAAAACTACAGAATGAGCATTTCTTTATTTCGAAAAAAATAGACGAGACCAAAGATGAAATACGTCAGCTGGAAAACAATCTAGGATTTTTCCATCATGTTGATGAAAACAATCCACTGGTAAAAGAAGTCCATAAAAATATCGAAAGACATAAAGAACAACTTGAAGTTTGGAAGGCTAAGCTTTCGAAAATTAAGGAAGTTCGGGAAGACTAGTTTGAGTTTATGTCAGGTCGAGCGCAGTCGTGACCTAATCATGATAGTTCTCGACTGCGCTCGAACAGACAGGAGGAGTGCTTTCATTTCAAATTGATTTTATTGCAATTTTGCTTCATTCCAAAAAACATCCATTTCGGTCAGCGTCATATCCTTTAAGGATTTGTTCATTTCTTTAGCTTTATTTTCCAAATACTGAAATCGTTTAATGAACTTTTTATTGGTGCGTTCCAATGCATTTTCCGGATTAACTTTTAGGAAACGTGCATAATTTATCATTGAGAAAAGTACGTCGCCAAATTCTGCTTCTATTTTTTCTTGGTTGTTTTCGTTTATTTCGTGTTGCAGCTCGCCAAGCTCTTCTTGCAATTTTTCAAAAACCTGCTTTGGTTCTTCCCAATCAAAACCCACTCCTGCAACCTTATCTTGTATTCGGCTTGCTTTTACCAATGCGGGCAACGATTTCGGAACACCTTCCAAAACACTTTTTTTACCTTCTTTCAATTTTAAATTTTCCCAGTTTCGTTTTACCTCTTCCTCGTCAGCAACTTTTACGTCGCCATAAATATGTGGATGGCGGGAAATCAACTTATCACAAATATCGTTACAGACATCGGCAATGTCGAATTCATTCGTTTCGCTGCCTATTTTGGCATAAAAAACAATGTGGAGCAATACATCACCTAATTCCTTTTTCACCTCCTGCAAATCGTTATCAAGAATAGCATCACCCAATTCATAGGTTTCCTCAATGGTCAAATGCCGAAGCGATTCCATGGTCTGCTTTTTATCCCACGGGCATTGCTCCCGCAACTCGTCCATAATGGTCAATAATCGGTCAAAAGCTTGCAGTTGTGTTTTTCGGGAATTTCTCATAGTTTCAGGTTTCGCTCTTAGTTCTGGATTCTCCACTCTCTGTTCTCTTCTTGTTCTCTGTTCTCTATTCTCTATTCTTTGGGGGAATTAACAAAAAAATCCCGAAGTTAGATAACAATCGGGATTGAAGATAATAATTTTTATTCACCCTAGGTTTTACGGGAAGCGGCGTTTTTTGTTGAGCCTCCTTTTTTTGTGGAAGAAGCTTTAGGGTTTGCCGTTTTTGGCGCAGAAGTTTTTGGAGTAGCTGTTTTTTTGGTAGTAGCCTTTTTTGATTTTTCAGCGGTCTCTTTTTCCTCTTCTTTGGTTTCTTCTTTTGGTTCAGAAAAATCGGTTATACCGTTTTTAATAAGCATATTGTACCATTGCACCACTTTTTTAATATCGCTGGCATATACGCGGTCTTCATCATAATCCGGCATTATTCCGAAGAAATATTCCTCAAGTTCCTCCTTGGAAGCTTTATGGCCTATGGCTTCTTTTCCGCCTTCTTTTTCAGAAATTTTTTCGAACACTTTGCGAAGCGGAACTTCTTCGGTAAGTGTATAAATAGCTATTTCAGAAAGAAGGCTTACATTATGGCGGCCACTAACATTTATGGTTTTTCCGTCCAACAGTGATTCTGCAAGAAAGCCCGCACGGGTCTGGGTTTTTAATTTGTAAAGTCCGGGTTTACCGGCAATGGAAAGCACTTTTTCTAAGCTCATAAACTACTTTTAAAATGTTTTAACGGATACAAATATCTTTGGTTTGGTTTATATACACAAGCGAGTTAACGTTTCTTTTTTGCATTGGGAAATTTCATGCGGTAGTCTATACTAACATTACCTTTTGAAATATTGGCCAATTTGCTTTTTATCAGTCGTTTTTTCAAAGGCGAAAGCTTATCGGTAAAGAGAACTCCTTCAATGTGGTCGTATTCATGCTGAATGATTCGAGCAACAATACCACTGAAACTTTCTGTATGCTTTTTAAAGTTTTCGTCCTGATATTCAATCAAAATATTAGGTTTGCGAAAAACATCTTCACGTACATCGGGAATGCTTAAACAGCCTTCGTTAAATGCCCATTCATCGCCAGTTTCTTCAAGGATACGTGCATTGATGAAAACTCTTTTAAAGGTGGAAACGAATTTTTGTTCCTCTTCGGAAAGGTCATCATCATCCTCAAAAGGGCTCGCATCAACAATAAAAAGACGAATTGGGGAACCAATCTGAGGTGCAGCAAGCCCAATACCACGGGCTTCATACATGGTTTCGAACATGTTTTCAATTAGTGCATCAAGCTCCAGATAGTCTTTGTTAATTTCTTCGGTTTCCTTTCGTAAAACGGGATCGCCGTAGGCAATTATAGGTAGTATCATTCAACTATTTATTATATAAAAACTCTTGTAAAATTATTGTCGCACTAATCTCATCAACCAGTGCTTTGTTTTGTCGTTGTTTTTTTTTCAACCCGCTGTCTATCATGGTTTGAAAAGCCATTTTGCTGGTATAACGTTCATCAACGCGCTTCATTGTTAAGTCGGGAAATGCTTTGGAAAATTTCTTTAAAAATATCTGAATTTCCTCTTCAATTTTGGAATGTGTACCATCTTTCTGTTTGGGTTCGCCTACCAAAACCAATTCTACTTTTTCCGAAGCGATATATTTTTTCAAAAAATCCATCAATTCAGAAGTAGCCACCGTCGTCAAGCCAGAAGCAATTAACTTCAGTTCATCAGTAATAGCGATCCCCGTGCGCTTGCTGCCGTAATCCAATGCTAAAATTCGTCCCATACCGACTGCAAAAATAAGGGTTTCGGAAATAGTATACTAAAAATATATTTTTAATTAAAATACAGGGATTATATTTGCACAACAATTAAAAACAAAAATAATGTACATTCGAATTCTCCTTGTTTCCTTCCTTTTTTTACTTCTTTCCTGTAGTAGTATGATAACGAACCCAATGAATCTGATCCACAAGCCCCATCACTAAAATATCTCACTTCTTTCAGAGCCGTGGGCAATACTGAAGCAGACACTTTGGTTTATTCTGAAGACAGATTGGTTCTTCGTAAAGAATATGTCGGAGATTTTTTAGATTATAATCATAACTACATATATAATTCTGAAAATCAGCTGGTAAAAATAAGTACTATACATTCAACCTCAACTATACCTTCGGAAGAAACCATTTACACATTTTATCCGGATGGCAACCTAAAAACACGCCATTATGTAGGGTATAATTCAAATTATACACAAACTTTCACCTACTATGATAATTTTATTTATATTAACGAAGGAACCAATGACGCAATAAGAATGACCTTGAATGCTGATGGGTATATTTCTGCGGCCGATAAGTTTTATGAAGATTTAAATGAATTTATAAATTACATAAATTTTGAATATGACGCCAACGGAAACATAAAAAAAGTATCCGAGCGTTATAGCAGAAATGATCCTTACCGATTATTCACATATACTTTTGATGACAAAATAAATCCATTATTCATATTTGACTATAAATTGCCAAACGGTTTCACCATAAAACAATTAGAGGCAGTTTCCTCACATCTCAACTTTGGTGGTTATGCCCCGGGAGAAGACGACAATATGATTATGTATTTTAACAAAAATAATTTTATTACTATAGAATCAGAAAATGGTGTCAGTGAATTTAATTTTGAATACGATGCCGAAAATTATCCAATTAAAATTATTTTACCCTATAATAACAATGATGAATATCTCATCCTAGAATATAAAGAATAAAAAAATTAACCGAATGGTCCAACTCCAACATACCATAGAAAAAGCGTGGGAAGATCGCTCTCTCCTCACCGAAACCGAAACCATAGTCGCCATTCGCGAAGTAGTAAATTTATGTGATGAAGGCAAGTTGCGTTGCGCAGAACCCACTGAAACAGGTTGGCAGGTAAACGAATGGGTTAAAAAAGCAATTGTGCTTTATTTCCCTATTCAAAAAATGCGCACTTTGGAAGCCGGAATTTTTGAGTATCACGATAAAATCCCACTCAAATCCGGTTATGAAGCAAAAGGAATTCGTGTAGTGCCAAATGCAATTGCACGGCACGGAGCCTATATTTCAAAAGGTGTTATACTTATGCCGAGCTACGTTAATATAGGTGCCTATGTTGACGAAGGCACGATGGTAGACACATGGGCAACCGTGGGCAGTTGCGCACAGATTGGTAAAAATGTACATCTTAGCGGCGGCGTGGGCATTGGCGGCGTTTTGGAACCCTTGCAGGCAGCGCCGGTTATTATTGAGGATGGTGCCTTTATAGGTTCCCGCTGTATAGTGGTTGAGGGCGTTCGAGTGGGGAAAGAAGCTGTTTTAGGAGCGAATGTGGTGTTAACAGCTTCCACTAAAATTATTGATGTTACGGGAGAAAATCCCATGGAAATAAAAGGATATGTTCCCGAACGTTCCGTGGTTATTCCAGGAAGCTATACCAAAAAATTCCCTGCAGGGGAATATCAAGTGCCATGTGCATTGATAATTGGGAAACGGAAGGAAAGTACTAATTTGAAAACCTCTTTGAATGACGCTTTAAGGGAATATGGGGTGGCAGTTTGATGGTTGAACTGAGCTTACCTTTTGATTATCAAAATTATCTCCGCCTCCGCAGTTTTTTGCTGTTCTTGACTTTCTGAAATTTCCGGCTGTACTTATTCATTAGTTCGTGCGTTTCGGAATATGTTTTTCCATAAAGTTCTGCGTATTCCTGAGCCATAATTTTCAACATTGTTTTTGAGAGCCAAAGTCTGCGGAAGTTGCGCATTCTTTTTTTAAAGTCCATCGGCTCAAAACGCATCCTGTTTAAATCAATTAAATAAAAATCAAATTTATTTTTATCGGTTTCAAGAATAAGGGTATTTCCGGGGGAATGGTCTAAAAAATTTACACCCTTTTCATGAAGTTTAAAAGTAAATTGGGTAAACTGCTCTAAAACATCCTTTCTTTTTTTAAACTGAGGATTGTGTATCAGTTCGCGAAAGTCAAAATCGTAATCCACCTGTTCGCTAACGTAAAAACTTTCCTTTAGCCCAAAAGAAAACCGTTCCAAATAGGCCACGGGAAAGGGTGTTTTTATTTCAAAACCAATTAATTTCGTAGCGTATTCAAAAGATCGCTTCGCCTTGCTTTTTCGAAGAAATTCATAAACCAGTGATTGAAAAGTATTGGGAGTTTTAAATTTTTTGATATTGAATGAAGTTCCCTCAAGCTGCACCATTTTTATTACATTCCGCTCGCCTTTTGTTACGTATTTCCCTTTTTTTTCAAAATTGTCAAGAACCGCCTTTAACTTTTCAGCTAAATGGGAATATCGGGAGTGGATAATAAAATTCTCGCGCATTTTGAAAAATTATACAGTCAAAAAAAGTATTTTGCGAAGGTAATCTATATGAAGAAAATACTTGTAATACAAAACAAAAGAATTGGCGACGTGCTATTAAGCTCCGTAATTGCCAATAATATAAAAAAAGTTTTTCCCAGCAGTGAAATTACCTTTTTCGCATACAATTATACCACGGGTGTATTGGAAAATAATCCCCATATTGAACGCATTATTGCTGTAGAAGAAAAAAAACTAAAAAGGCTACCCTATCTTTTCAGCACTATCCTTAAGCTACGTGCGGAAAATTTCGATGTTATATTTGATCCTTATGCAAAATTCCAAAGTAGGATGATCTGTCTGGGCAGCGGCGCTAAATACAGGATCGGCTTTAAGCGAGAACACAAAAAATTGAAGCTTCCGTTTTATACCCATGCTATAAATTTCAAGCTAAAGGCAACTTTACCCTGCGGACGTGGTATTGAGGACAGAATAAACTTAATACAATCGGTTTTTACACTGGAACAGGTAGATTATGAACCTAAAATATATTTAACGGAAGAAGAGAAAAATTCCAATGACCTTGGCGCAATCCAACAGCCCGTAATTATGCTGGGAGTATTGGGAAGCACCCCGCAAAAATCCATGCCCTATGAATACATTGCCGAAATCATAGATTTTATAACCGAGCATTATCACGTTACCATTCTCTTCAACTATGCCCCACACCAAAAAAGTGAAGCTATGAAAATTTATGAATTGTGTTCTTTTAAAAAACAAATAAATATTGATATATACGCTTCATCAATCCGCAAGTTCGCGGTTTTAATGAATCAATGCAAACTATTGGTAAGTAATGAGGGAGGAAGTGTGCATATAGCAAAGGCGCTGCAAAAACCGACTTTTACTATTTACTCGCCTTATATTGATAAAGATGCCTGGAATAGTTTTGAGGATGGGGAATTTCATCAATCCATTCATCTTTTGGAAGAAAAACCCGATTTGTTTAATGGTTTTTCACCTGAGGAAAGAAAAAAAATTGAAGCAAGCCCAGAATCACTTTATTTGAAGTTAACGCCCGCAATGATCCTTTCAAAACTGAAACCTTTTCTAGAGCATCACTTAGGGACATTCACGAAAATCACTTCTTAAAAATTTTATTGCGCGGGGATTTCCTTTTGGACTTTATTTTTTTCAATTCCGTAGTCGGTCCAAACTCTTTTTTCTTTTTTCGTTATCCTTCTTATGGCTTTATTCTTTACAAACATTTCTTTGGTAACATAGCCACGCTCATGTTCCAAATGTAAAGTGACTGTACTGTAACGAATTTGAAGTGGTTTTATTCCATAGTTCATCAACCGCTCCCCCATTTCACGGTCTTCGCCCCCATACTGCATCCGCTCGTCAAACCCGTTGATAGCTATAACATCTTTGCGCCAACCAGAAGCATTGTTTCCGTCCCAAGTAGCGCTTGTGGGGGTGAAAGTATTCAGCAGATCTTCCTTTAAACCATAGCTTGTAAGCTTATTTATTTTAAAAGATTTTTTGAGTCCGTGTTTTAAAAGCCATTTGGCGTTGAAACATCGCTGGGTTTCAATATCGTTTTTAGTGATTTGTTTTGAAATTTTCATTGACAATTTGAAATACCCTGCGGAAAGGAAACATCCCGGCCGGCTCAGTCCCAAATGCGTTGAAACCAAATCATTACGAGGAATACAATCGCCATCGGTAAAAATTAAATATTCTCCTTTTGAAGCAACAATCGCTTTGTTAAGAATTTTTGTTTTCTGAAAACCGTGGTCTTCTTGCCAAACGTGGGTTATTCTTAGCGAAGAACTTTCTTTAAAAGAATTTATCAGTGCAGCCGTTTCTTTTTTAGAACCATCGTCGGCAATGATAATCTCAAAATTTTTCTCAAGCTGTTGCTCAAATCCCCAAAGTGCTTTTTGTAGCCACTCCGGTTGGTTATAAGTGCTTACAATAACCGAAACATATGGCGTCGTATCGGTGTTTTTTATAATCCCGTAGGGCGTCCACTTCTTTTTTTGGTCGCGGGTGAGCTTACGAATGGCAAGGTTTTTTTGAATGGATTCCTCATTTTTGTAACCACGCGGATGGTCTAAATGGAGCACTACCGCATTGTAGCGAATCTGCTTGCTCTTTATGCCATAATTTATTAACCGCTCCCCAAGCTCACGATCCTGTCCGCCGTATTGCATGCGCTCATCTAAACCATTTATAGCAATAATATCTTTCTTCCAGCCCGAAGCGTTGTGCCCGTTCCAACTGGCATTTGTAGTAGTGAAAGCATTTAAAAGGGAAGCTTTTAAAGCCCCTGAATACAGTTTATTGTTCTTAAATGAGGAAGTCAATCCGTTTTTTTTCAGCCAGGAAACATCAAAACATTTTTCGGTATAAATATCTTCTTTGGTTATTTGTTGCGAAATATCCATCGGCAACATAAAATAGCCTCCGGAAAGAAAATAACCTTCCTCCCTATATTTCACGTGCTGTTCCACAAAATCCTTCCGCGGAATGCAGTCGCCGTCGCTCATTATTATATATTCGGTGCTACATTGCAATATTGCTTTATTGAGAATTTGCGATTTCTGAAAACCTTTGTCCTCGTGCCAAACATGAACTATCGGATAAAAAGCTTCTGCTTCCATCCTTTTTAACAGTTGCCGTGTTTCGTCATTTGAACCATCATCGGCAATTATTACTTCAAATTGTCTATAGGTTTGATTGTTATAGCCATACAATACTTTCTCCAACCATTCGGTGGAATTAAAGGTGCTAATAATTATGGAAGTGTCCAGTTGCTTCATTGTTGCAAAGATAAATTTATTTATCAAGTTGGCTCAGGAAACAAAAAGTTGTAATTTCGAAATGTAAATATTTTCTAAAAAGAATAAACCTCAAATTTCCGATTTTTCTTTTTTTGAAAACATTTACGTTCTTGGTTTTAAATATGGCGAAACTAACGGTAATCATACCCACTTTCAATGAGGAAGCCTATCTAGAGGATGCGCTGTTCTCCGTAAAATTTGCTGATGAAATAATTGTAATAGATTCCTTCAGCAATGATGCTACACCAGAAATTGCAAAAAAACATGCCACCAAATTTCTACAGCGAAAGTTTGATAACTTTTCAACCCAAAAAAATTTCGCTTTAAAGGAAGCAACCGGGGATTGGGTTTTATTTGTAGATGCGGACGAGCGCGTTACCCATTCGCTGGAAGCTGAAATAATAAAAACGATAGAAAATCCTAAACACATTGGTTACAAAATAAATTTTCCCCATTTTTATATGAACCGTTTTCTGTATCATCACAGCGATGATGTGCTTCGGCTTGTGAAACGTGAAAGTGCAAGTTTTTCAGGGTCGGTACACGAAAAACTGCATTGCGGCGGAAGCGTGGGAAAACTAAAAAATAAAATGCTACATTTTACCTATAAAGGTTTGGACCAATATATTTCGAAAAAGGAATCATACGCGTGGATTCAAGCGGAGCAACAGTTTGCAAAAGGTAAAAAGACAACTTGGTTTCACTTGTTTTTCAAACCTACCTATCGTTTTTTCCGTTCTTTCATTTTAAAAGGAGCTTTCCGCGATGGCGTCCCTGGATTGACCGTAGCGGCAGTAAATGCCTATGGTGTTTTTGAAAGATACGTCAAGTTGATGTTGCTAAACAAGGGGATTGAAAATAATAAAAATCCGTAATTCCCAAAATCATTACTTTTACCAAAAATAACCGCTGTTTTTGGAAAACCCCGTTAAAATTTCCGCCCTCGCCATCACGCTTAACGAAGCGCATAATATTGAAGGCTACATAAAAAGCCTTTGGTTTGCAGATGAAATCGTAATAGTTGATTCATTCAGCAATGACATTACGGTGGCATTAGCTTCAAAGCACGAAAAGGTTATAGTACATCAACGTGTTTTTGACAATTTTTCTGCACAAAAGAATTTTGCCATTTCGAAAGCAAAAAACAATTGGGTGACTTTTTTTGACTTGGATGAGGAAATTACTCCCGCGCTCGCTAACGAAATAGTTGAAACTTTCAAAAACCCGAAGGCGGTTGCCTATTTTGTGAAACGCGATTTCTACTTTATGGGAAAACGCATAAAATACAGTGGTTTGCAAAATGATTTTATTATTCGCTTTTTTAATAAAAACCACTGCAAATACAACGCAAATTTGGTTCACGAAACATTGGAAACTAACGGTAAAACACTAAAGTTCAAGAACACTTTGCCGCATCACACCTATAAATCATTTGACGATTACACCGCAAAAATGCACCAATACAGTGCCCTACAAGCCGAAATGCTCTACAAAAAAGGAAAAAGACCAAATTATTACCATTTTCTATTCCGTCCATTTTATAGATTTTGGAACCAGTTTATTTTCCGTTTGGGCATTTTGGACGGAAAGGAAGGGTTTATTTTGGCCTATGTAAGTGCTTTTTCAGTGTTTAAACGATATGTGAACCTTTGGCTTTTGTACAAAAAATTGAACTGAAAAAGAATGAAAGGAAATCATAAAATAGCAATTGTGTTTTTGGATGACATCCATCATATTTATCATTTTGTGAGTATTGCCGTCGAGCTTTCAAAAACCAATGAGGTTCACCTCCTTACCCATCCCGGCAAGCAAGAGTTTCTTTATAGAACGCTAAAAAATCTCGGAGGGGAAAATGTAATTGTAGAAAAACTACAAACCTCACTTTTTAGAGCGTTTACAGACCGGTTAAAAAATAGAAGATTGCCCCGCAAAGGTTTTTGGATAAAAAAGCACCAGAATTATATTCTAAATAATTTTGATGCGGTGATTTTTACGGATTATTTTCATCATTATTTATTGAAAGCACGCGGGCATAACGATAAACCTAAGTTCATTAAATTACCCCACGGCGCAGCAGGACGTCAATACAGTTACCATAAAGAATTACTCGATTTTGATTTTCAACTGGTTTATGGAAATTTTCATTTAGAGCAATTAAGAAAGAAAAAATTGTTGAAAAACGATTTTGGAATCATGGGATATCCAAAATTGGATGTGATAAAAAGCTTAGAAACCAAGAAAATATTTGACAATGGTAATTATACTGTGCTTTACAATCCGCATTTTGAGCCTGCCCTTTCTTCGTGGCCTTTAATGGGGTTGGAAATTCTTGAATTTTTTTTCAACTCAAAAAAATACAACCTTATTTTTGCGCCACACATCAACCTTTTTAATAAAGTGGGTGTGGATAACGCTACAGCCATTCCCGAAAAATATTTTACAGCAAAAAACATACATATTGACTTGGGGAGTGAAAAAAGTGTGAATATGACCTATATAAACCAAGCTGATATTTATCTGGGGGATGTGTCCAGCCAAGTTTTTGAATTTATAATAAATCCAAGGCCCTGTGTATTTCTTAATCCGAACAAAGTGAAGTTTAAAGGCGACCTCAATTATCGATTTTGGAATTGTGGGAAAGTAATCAATAAAACAGGTAAGTTGCCAAAAGCACTAAAAAAAGCCCCGAAACAATTTGATAAAAAATACAGGGAGATACAGCAAAAAATGAATTTAGAGAATTTTCATTTTGAGGAAGGCTCCACCGCTTCCCAACTTGCTGCTAATGCAATAACAGAGTATTTGGATAAAAATCTATAAATATTTAGCAATACCATTTTCGCACCATTTGCTTTTTTCGGCAATGGCTTTTTCCTGCAAACTATTATTCCTTTTAAGATGGCTTACGTCTTTTACCATGTGCCAAATATGATAAACAATGCCCCGATACCGAAGCCGTTTTCCCAAAACCCCGTTGTTCATCATTCGGATAATCAGTTCCGAATCTTCCCTGCCCCAGCCTTCAAATTCTTCATTGTAACCATTTACCGCCACCACATCCTTCTTCCAAAAAGAAACATTGCAGCCCCGCATTTTTTTTGAAATGGTTTTTTGTGGGCAATAAAAACTGCTTAAAAGGGGAATCCGAAGATTTCTGTTTCTTTTTTTTATTCCTTTTTGAAAATAACTGAAATTGATTTTATGTGTTTCAAAAAGTGTGGATAGAAAATTCTCTTGAATATTTACCCGGCTTCCGTACAAATAGGTATTTGGGCGCGCCATTGCTTTGTGGTCCTTAATAAAATCTTTGTGCATGATGCAGTCGCCGTCAATTTGGATTATATACGCTCCCTGTGCCGCTGCAATTGCTTTGTTCAAAATAATAGATTTCCGAAAACCTTTGTCTTCGTGCCAAAAATGTTTTATTTCAACAGGGAGCTTTTTTTTGAAATCCTCAATCAATTCTTTTGTTTCTTTCGTGGAGCCGTCATCGGCAATCAAAATCTCATCGGGCATTTCGGTTTGGTTTTCAGCACTAAGAAGAACCAATTCCAGAGCCTGCGGCCAATTGTAGGTTGAAATCAACAATGAAGTTTTCATTATAAACTAAATTTTCCCCAAATATAGCCATTTAATACAATCGGCATTTGCAAGAAAGTTTAATGGAAATCACCAAGGATTTTAAGTGTTTTTTGAAGTACTTTGCATTTTTAAAAATGAAGCCGAATGACACAGGAAGACGAAATAAAAAATCTGCTAATTATCCTTAAAAAAGGAGGAATCATCCTTTACCCAACCGATACTGTTTGGGGAATTGGCTGTGATGCCACAAATTATCAAGCTGTTGAGAAAATTTTTCAATTGAAAAAACGCGCCGAAAGTAAATCGATGATCTGTTTGGTTAGCGATTTCAAAATGTTAAACCAATATATAGAGAATGTCCCAGAGGTTGCTTACGATATTTTGAAGTATGCCAAAAATCCAACTACCATTATATACGACTCACCGCTGCATGTGGCAGAAAACCTGATTGCTGAGGACAATTCATTGGCCATTCGGGTAACCAAAGATGAATTCTGCAAGAAACTGATTCAAAAATTCAGGAAACCTATAGTTTCAACCTCAGCAAATTTCAGCAATGAAAAAACCCCGCAAAACTATGCAGAAATAGACCCTTTAATTTTGGAAGGCGTGGACTATGTGGTAAATTTGCACCACGAAAAAAAATCTGGAAAACCCTCGGCGATAATCAAGTTGAAAAATGATGGTTCTGTGAAGGTGATTCGGCAGTAAATGTTGTCACGAATGGCTTTCAATTAGAAAATTATAATAGATAACCACAAAGTGCACAAAGTTTAACACAAAGACCACCAAGCCTTTAAATAAATACCTTTGTGAACTTTGTGCCTTTCTTAGTGAACTTTGTGGTTAAAAAAGCATCAGTATAAATAGAAAAATACGTGCAGTCGTGGCAAAAAAACTCAATAATTAGTGGCCAAACAAACCTATATAACAGCATTAAAAAATCCAGTTTTTAGAACCATTTCCAAAGCTTCCGAAAACTTAAATCTGGAAAGCTATGTAATTGGAGGTTACGTTCGTGATTTTCTGCTACAAAGAGGCGAGGCAAAAGATATTGATATAGTAGCCGTTGGAAGCGGAATTGAATTAGCTGAAGAGGTTTCTAAACTATTACCCGGAAAACCAAAAGTTACGGTCTTCAAAACCTACGGCACCGCAATGCTTAAAAGTGGGGGAATAGAACTTGAATTTGTGGGGGCCCGCAAAGAATCCTATATGGAAGAAAGCCGAAATCCCGCAGTAGAAAACGGAACTTTGGAGGACGACCAAAACCGAAGGGATTTTACCATAAATGCATTGGCACTGAGTCTGGACGATGCCAATTTTGGGGAACTGCTGGATCCCTTCAACGGCCTGGAAGATCTTGAAAAAAAAATAATCCGTACCCCACTCGACCCAGATATTACCTATAGCGACGACCCCTTGCGAATGCTTCGGGCTATTCGTTTTGCTACGCAGTTGGATTTCCGAATAGAGAAAGATTCGCTGGAAGCAATCAGCCGTAATTCGGAACGCATAAAAATCATTTCCAAAGAAAGAGTTGTAGAGGAACTCAACAAAATATTACTTTCGGAAACGCCTTCAAAAGGATTTGCATTGCTTCACAAAACAGGATTATTACCATTTATTTTACCGGAATTGGTCGCATTGCAGGGCATTGATGAAAAAGAGGGCCAAACCCATAAAGACAACTTTTGGCATACGCTGGAAGTGGTTGATAATATTTCTGAGGCTACAAATGATCTTTGGCTGCGTTGGGCGGCATTGCTACACGATATTGGGAAAGCCCCCACAAAACGATTCGACAAAAAACTGGGATGGACTTTTCACGCACACGAATTTGTGGGTTCCAAAATGGTGTATAAACTTTTCAAACGTTTGAAAATGCCGCTTAACGACAAGATGAAGTTCGTCCAAAAAATGGTTTTGATGAGCTCCCGCCCCATTGTTTTGGCGAGCGATGTTACCGATAGCGCGGTGCGACGTTTAATTTTTGACGCTGGGGAAAATGTAGAAGATTTAATGACGCTTTGTGAAGCAGATATTACAACAAAGAACCCTAAAAAGTTTAAAAAATACCACGCTAATTTCCAATTGGTACGCGAAAAAATAGTGGAAGTTGAGGAACGGGATTAAGTTAGAAATTTCCAACCACCTGTTACGGGTGAAGAAATAATGGAAACTTTCAACCTTAAACCTTCCCGGGAAATAGGAATAATAAAAGACGCTATAAAGGAAGCAATTTTTGAAGGTGAAATTCCCAATGAATATCAAGCTGCCAAGGATATTATGATGAAAAAAGGGAAAGAAATTGGATTAGTCCCCCTAACCCCCTAAAGGGGAAATCGT
>CAWGHI010000006.1:0-77572 GCA_963822355.1 uncultured Flavobacteriaceae bacterium | reverse complement strand
ACTGCCTGTACTGAGCGGAGTCGAAGTGAAGCAATCTGCTCATATGTAGTCAAGCTCATCCCCTCTTTGAAGGGGGCTAGGGGGATGTTCATGATAACAAGTAGCTTCATGAGATTGCTTCGCTGCGCTCGCAAAGACGGTTTGGTTCATGATTTGTTCTACGTCATTGCGAAGGAGGCACGACTGCCTGTACTGAGCGGAGTCGAAGTGAAGCAATCTGCTCATATGTAGTCAAGCTCATCCCCTCTTTGAAGGGGGATAGGGGGATGTTCATGATAACAAGTAGCTTCATGAGATTGCTTCGCTGCGCTCGCAAAGACGGTTTGGTTCATGATTTGTTCTACGTCATTGCGAAGGAGCGACCAAAGCGACTGCCTGTACTGAGCGGAGTCGAAGTGAAGCAATCTGCTCATATGTAGTCAAGCATCATCCCCTCTTTGAAGGGTGCATAGGGGGAGACAGAGAGCACAGAGTAATCCCCAGATCCACAAAAAACAAACCCCCTTTAGCGCTGTGGCAAAATAGTTTAGATAAACAATTATACACTTCCACAATTACACGATTCCCCTCTCACGTCCAACGATTCACGATTATAACCTTTCCTTAACGGCACAAAGAAAAAAGAACCCTTATTTTAGAACTTAAAAAGTAGAGATGATGCAAGAACAGATAATGAAAGAGGAACACAAACTGGGTTTGGGTGGCGTTGCCATCGGTACGGCCTTTGAAAATATCACCGATGAACAGGCGCAGCAAATCCTGCAAGAGGCATGGAATCTTGGTATTCGTTATTATGATACCTCCCCTTGGTACGGGCTTACTAAAAGCGAACGCCGTTTTGGCGATTTCCTAAGCAAACAGAAAAGATCGGAATTTTTGTTTTCTACCAAAGTCGGAAGGCTTTTCAAGGAAGTCCCTAAGGATGAGGTCCCTCCTACTATGTGGCAAAATCCGTTGCCTTTTGATTACTATCATGATTATTCAGCCGATGCCACAAAAAAGTCAATAGAAGATAGCCTTAAGCGAACGGGACTTGATGCCATTGATATTGTATATGTGCACGACCTGTCCGAAGATCAAGTGGGCGATCGCTATGATTATCATATGGAAATAGCCAAAAAAGGAGCGTTCAAGGTACTTTCCGATTACCGCTCCCAAGGTATCATAAAAGCTTGGGGAATGGGGGTAAATAAAATACGCCCTATCCTAGACTGTATGGAAGCTGCCGACCCCGATATTTGCCTCTCGGCCACGCAATACTCCATTCTTGAGCACGAAGATGCCGTGGACCGTTTATTGCCCGAAGTAAAAAAACGTGGAGTGAAATTGGTTTCGGGTGCGGGCTATAATTCCGGTTATATTGCCGGCAGGGAACGTTATAACTACAAGCCCGTAATTCCAAAAGGGATGGCAGAAAAACGCGCTAAAATTTCAGCTATTGCCAAAAAGCATGGCACTGATATAATTACCGCGGCCATGCATTTTGTTTTGGCAGCCGATGAATTTGCGGCCATTATTCCCGGAGCGAGTAAAATAGAACAGGTACGGGATAATGTAAAGGCCTTGAATACAAAAATCCCTTCTGCCTTTTGGAAGGAATTGAAAGATGAAAAGCTTATTTATGAAAAAGCCCAGACTCCCCAATAGCAATGGAATTTGGATGGAAAATGTTTAAAACAACTTTTTAAAATGTGTAATTATGGAAGATAAAAAAGATTCCCATCGCCCGGCGCAAAGGCCAGTTGATGCCGAGAAAAACAATGCCACTCAGGAAAAGGAATATAGAAAGCACAAAAGGGAAGGAAAAATAGATGATTCCGAGGAATAGGGGTTAAATGGCTATAGGCTGTAGGCTATAAGCTGTAGGCAATAAGCTATAGGCTATAAGCTATAAGCAAAATTATTAAATTACAGTCACGGCATAAATAACCACAAGGGACACGGAGTATTACACAAAGGCCACAAAGAATGCCTTAGTGAACTTTGTGCCTACTTTGTTTTCTTTGTGGTATATTTTTTAATATACTCCATTTGTATTTTTAACCACAGAGGCACGCCCTTTAGGACTCGGGAAAATTGAGCTATAAGCTATAAGCAAAATTTAAAATTGCAGTTGCCAGCATAAATAACCACAAAGGACACGGTGTTATACATAAAGGCCGCAAAGAAGGCCTTAGTGAACTTTGTGCCGGCTTTGTGTTCTTTGTGGTAATTTTTTTAATTGACTGCATTTGTATTATTAGCCACAGAGGCACCGAGAGCACGGAGGAATCCCCTGGCACCTCTCAAGAGGTAAATCTATAAGCTCACATCCACACGTACCCCCAATCTCACAAACTCACATACTCACATATTCACACATTCACAAAAACACATTCGGCTCATAATAAAATACCGCCGCTCCGGAGTTTAGGGATTTAATTCCAAGGAGTTTCAACTGAATCCTATCCTTAATTTGGTCGAACAGTTGCAGGCCCTTCCCTTCGATGATGGGGTGAATACAAATTTGAAATTCGTCAATAAGATTACTGTTTAAAAGTTGAATAATCAAGCTGCGACTTCCTACTAAAATGGGTTTTACGGATTGTTGTTTCAGTTCCATGACTTTTTCAATTAAGGGCCTGTCAAAAATTTTTGCACTGTCCCAGTTGGTGGCCTTTAGAGAGTTGGAGAAAACAAGTTTTGGAATTTTGTCTATTGAAATGGCAAAGTCGTCCATTGATTTTTCACCCGTGGGATTTGTCAATACTGTTTGCCAAAATTGCATTAATTGATACGTTTTCCGCCCATATAAAATAATTCCAGCATTATCTATCAGGTCAGAATAATGTATATGTAATGCTTCGTCTGCAATTCCCGTGGTATGGTCGCAAACCCCGTCGAGGGTCATATTGAATGCTCCAATTACTTTTCCCATAATCATTAATCAGTTAACTTTTCGCATTATTCAGAAATTTAATTTTGTGATTTCCCAATTAATGAGGTGAGTATCAGGATAAGTGCAATTAAGGTTTTCATTATTTGTGGTATTCAATGGATTATAGCCTGTTCTTCACAGTTTTTATTCAACCATTTTGTGATGTAATTTGATTTCCGATTCTGAAAGATTTAAAAATCTTGCTGCATTATTATAATAAATATTCCTTTTTTGCTGGTCTGTCAACCATTCAATATTGTAAATTATTTCAATATTTTTTCTGATTGTCCCAACATAATCGGAACCAAACATTATTCTATCGCCCAATCCTTCATCAAATAATTTTTTAACCCTTGGTTCCCATCGTTCTTTGGGAGCAAACATACTTACCGCGCTTATCTCACAATAAATTTGAGGGTATTTTTTCATTACCTCAATACATTCCTCAAAATATCTGCCGGGAAAATGCATTAGATAGATTTTTAAATTAGGATATTTTTCTAATATAGGTAGTAATAATAGTGGATTGCCATATTCTTCATTCCAATTAGGCGTTTGGGCCATATCTCTTTTATAAGGTCCTGCGTCAGCGTGAAATCCTATTGGAATTTGATATTTCTCAGCTAATTTCCAATACGCATCAAAACGTTCTTCAGTAGGAAGAATGCCCATGCTGTGAAATGAAGTTTCTCCCAAGTACTTGAAAGTGCCATTTTTATAAAGACTATCAAGCACTTTAATGTCTGGCATTTCTTCTATACAAGGTTCATCTTGTATACGAAGAGGATTACAGGGGAATCTTGGTCCACTCCAATATCTTTTATCCAATTTGTGCCATAAAAGTGCATATTTCATTGGTCCGCCTCCTAAGGCCAATACAATGTTGTTTTGGTCAAATCTTTGCCCCATCCATTCAATTTTTGCAATATCAATATCAGGATTTATTTTATTGTAATCTTCGTTGTCTGCATAACCTTTGGTAATATGAATATGGACATCAATTATCGGCTGATTCTTTAAGAATTCGTCAATATCGTCTTGGGCAAGAATTGGGGAACCTACAGATACCAAAAACAAAACCATTAATTTCGAAACTGTATTTTTCATATTTTTTCAAATTGTGGAAATGGTAATATTACAGCATTGACTGATAAATATAGTTGGTTTTCTGTTAAGTACGGAAGTAAACGATTACGTTTTGACTCGAACGTAGCTGAATCTACCGTAATTGTGCTCAAGGTTCAATAAACAATAACAAATAATCAAATTAATAAATTACAAATAAAAGCGTAAATAACCACAAAGGACACGGTGTTTTACACAAAGGCCGCAAAGTAGGCCTAGTGAACTTTGTGCCGGCTTTGTGTTCTTTGTGGTATATTTTTAATATATCCTTTGTTTTTTAACTACAGAGATACTCCCTTTAGGGCTGGGGGAAAAATCGATCAATAAGCTATAAGCAAAATTTAAAATTGCAGTTTACAGCATAAATAACCACAAAGGACACGGTGTTTTACACAAAGGCCGCAAAGAAGGCCTTAGTGAACTTTGTGCCGGCTTTGTGTTCTTTGTGGTAATTTTTTTAATTGACTGCATTTGTATTATTAACCACAGAGGCACAGAGAGCACGGAGTATTTCAACGATTCAACGATTCAACGATTCACTATACACTATTCACGATTTAACAGTGAAGAGCGAAGAGCGAAAAGTGAGAAGTGAAAAGTGAAAAAGGGAAGTTCACACGACTGAAGCAATCTGCCCAGGTGTAGTTCTATTCATGATAACAAGTAGCTTCATGAGATTGCTTCGCTGCGCTCGCAATGACGGATCTGCACATCAATCCAACACTCCAACAATTCAACCATTAAACGATTAAACGATTAAACAATTAAACGATAAAACGATTAAACAATTAAACAATTCAACAGTTTCACAACCACTTCTTTCTCTTAAAATACCAAAGCATTCCAAGGAACACTAAAATCATTGCCCCCCATAAATAGTAATAGCCAAATCTAAAATGGAGCTCGGGCATATGCTCAAAATTCATCCCATAAATGCCAGCCATAAAAGTGAGGGGAATGAAGATAGAAGCCATTATGGTCAATACTTTCATTACTTCATTCATCTTATTGCTAATCGTGGTCATATACATATCCATCAAGCCCCAAATCATATCTCGGTAAATTTCAACGCTTTCATTTACTTGTATAATATGGTCGTATAAATCGCGGATGTATTTATTGGTCCGTTCCTCAATAAGTGGGGTTTCTATCTTTTCAAGTCTATTCACTACTTCCCGCAAAGGCACCACCGCTTTCCGGATTTTTAAAATTTCTTTTTTTAAATCTTGGATTTCCTCAGTAATATTTGGATCTTCTTTGTCGTCAAAAAGTCTGTCTTCCAGCAATTCCAATTTATTGCTTAAAAATTCAATTACCGTAAAGTAATTGTCTACAATCGCATCCAGAATGGCGAACATCAAATAATCTGCACCTGATCCCCTTATTCTTCCCCTTCCGTGCTCCAACCTTTCCCTTAGGTCACCAAAAACATCGCCTTCAGCCTCTTGAAAGGTGATAACATAATCCTTCCCCATCACCAAGCTCACGTGCTCGTTGATCAACCGTTCCTCATCATCATAATGCAACATCTTGAACACAATAAACAAATACTCCTCATATTCATCAATTTTTGGGCGCTGGTTTGTGGTAACGATATCTTCCTGTATTAGTGGGTGTAAATCAAAGTGATTTCCCAGGGTAACAATATCATCTGTGTTACTTAATCCGTGAACATTTATCCAGGTAATGTGCGTAGCATCCTCATATTCAAAAGCGTCCTGAATGTTATGTGTTTCAAAACGCTCATAGTTTTCTTTGGAATAATCTATAATATCAAGTTTGGTAACCGTTGTAGTTTTTTTACCGGTATAGCTCACCGTTCCTGGCGAAAGATTTCTTGCTCTTTTGGGTTGAATTTTGGTTGTTACTTGTTTCTTTTTTCTTCTAGCGGCCATAAAAGTGATTTATATTTTTAAAGGTAGGAAAAATGATTTTGTAAATTTTATGGATATTTCAATTTACTTATTTGAAAAAATATTTGTTCAAAAACTGTGTATATTAAATTTAACGAATAAATAATTTTTAATTCTAATTATTTACTTTAACCGAAGCAATTGTGAATCGTTGAAAAACCTATACTTCTTATGCATTTAGCCACGCTTGATTGGATTTTAATAATTTCGTTTTTTGTTATTTTTTTAATTATTGGGATTGTTGTAGCCAAAAAGTCTGGTAAAAACACTCAGGAATTTTTTCTCTCTGGAAGAAATATGCCGTGGTGGTTATTGGGAATTTCTATGGTTGCCACAACCTTTTCTGCCGATACACCTAACTTGGTAACGGATATTGTGCGGCAGAATGGAGTGTCGGGAAATTGGGTATGGTGGACTTTTTTGATTACCGGTATGCTTACGGTTTTTGTATATGCAAAACTTTGGCGAAGAAGTAAGGTACTCACTGATTTACAGTTTTACGAAATGCGCTACAGCGGAAAACCCGCAGCTTTTTTGAGAGGATTTAGAGCGTTGTATTTGGGCGTTTTCTTCAATGTGATGATTATGGCCTCCGTATGTTTGGCAGCCATCAAAATTGGCGGAGTTCTTTTTAATCTTGCCCCTTGGGAATGTGTGCTGTATGCCTCTATTGTAACAGTTATATATAGTTCCATCGGAGGATTGCGGGGGGTAATTTTTACTGATTTTCTTCAATTTATTATTGCAATGATAGGTTCGGTTTGGGCGGCATATTATATTGTGAATCTTCCGGAAGTGGGCGGTTTACAAAATCTTCTGGCTAATGAAAATGTATCTGATAAATTGAGCTTTTTACCTGACTTTGGTGACACAAATACGCTCTTAGTGCTTCTTATTATTCCCATTGCGGTACAGTGGTGGAGTGTTTGGTATCCCGGTGCCGAGCCGGGCGGCGGGGGCTATATTGCCCAACGGATGCTTTCCGCAAAGGATGAAAAAAATGCCATTGGCGCTACCCTACTTTTTAATATTATGCATTATGCGCTACGTCCGTGGCCTTGGATTTTGATTGCTTTTGCTTCGTTGGTTGTGTATCCTCAGCTTTCGGATATTCAGGCACAGTTTCCCAATGCGGTATTGGGGCACGATCTGGGGTATTCCGCCATGCTTACCAAATTGCCCGTAGGATTATTGGGATTGGTGGTCGCTTCTTTGATTGCGGCCTTTATGAGTACTATTTCCACGCACTTGAACTGGGGATCTTCCTATATATCCTTGGATTTTTATAAACGATTCGTAAAACCGGAAGCTTCGGAAAAAGAACTTGTTCGCGTGGGGCAGCTTTCCACCGTTTTATTAATGGCTTTTTCTGCTTTGCTGGCATTGGTTTTAAGCAGTGCTTTGGAAACTTTTGCCATATTGTTGCAGATTGGTGCCGGAACGGGTTTGATTTTTATCTTGAGATGGTTTTGGTGGCGCGTGAATGCCTATAGCGAGATTACCGGAATGGCAGTTTCGTTTATTGTGGCGATAGTTTTCAACTTTGTGGAAATGGGACTGGAACCTTATGAAAAACTGGTGATAGGCGTGGCAATTACCACAGTGAGCTGGATAGCGGTTACCCTCCTCACCCGCCCTACCGATACAAAAACGCTGGCTAATTTCTACAACGCCATTACACCTTACGGAAATGGTTGGAAAAACTTTAAGAGCGTGGCCGCCAAAGCGAATATTTCCTTAAAGGAAAGCCACGATGTTTTTACCATTGATTTTGCCTCTATGCTTTTGGGGATTGTATTTGTTTACACTTCACTTTTTGCCACAGGATATGTAATCTACGGAAATGTGATGGGAGCTTCTATTTTAATTGGCATTGCAGTAATTTCGGCTTTTTTCATTTTTAAGCTTTGGAAACGAAAATAAGGGACTGAATAATTAAATTCGAGAAATAAAACACATTAAGAATAGGATTGGATTTTAGCACGATTCTATTTTGTGGGTTCGGCTTTTTTGAAATTTCCCGTTTCCTAGTTGCTGATTTTTATTTACCGTTAATTAGGGCTAATTTTAGTTTTGTAGTTCATCAAAACAATTCAGTGAATATGATGCACTTGAGGGTATTATCCAATTATTGGCGGAATTTGCAAAATTAACATCATCTACTTGAACACATTCTAAACTCATGTTGTTAAGCCCAAAAAAGAAAATAAAGATTTCAGTATTATTGTTATTTTTTAGATTAACTGTTTTTAAATTATAATTGCACATTCCTTTAATCGACACAAGATTTATGTTTTCGGAAAGGTCTAATTTCGAAATTTTTGTGGTTCTTATATCCAAGTATGTCAATTTGGTATTTGGCGTAAGATTTATTTCAGTAAATGGATTGTTGCCACAGTTAAGAGATTCTAAATTAATATTATTACTCAAATTAAGCGTATAAATATTATTATTTGCGCAATTCAGTGATACTATAGTTGAAAATTTCTCAATTCCGGTTAAGCTTTCAATATTCTTAAAAGAAACATCTATTGCCCCATTAAAGGATGCAGCTTCCTCAAAACTAATCTCATTGTCTTTATTTGTATTAAGCTCAAAATTGTTCAGTAGTAACTCTTTAAAAACCAAATCATCAAAATGTACAAATGGCCCTTCGCCGATGGTATAGTCAAAATGTTGGATTTCTTCTACCTGTAATGGCTCATTAACTGTATCCTCTTTTGAGCAGGATATGGCGAATAGCGCCATTAACAATAACAGTAACACAATTTTAGAAATTTTCATACTTTGTTTATTTAAATTCATTGATGAGTTTATTTTTTTTTTAAAATTACCATCAACATTGTCGAAAAACCTCACACATTTATGAAGAAATAGTAAATTATATAATTTCAAATTTAACAAAAGAAATCAATATCGAAAGAATTGCTTGAAATCATAAAATCCTTTCAAAAAACTGATTAGTATATTTCATAAAAAAACCTTCCACACGGGAAGGTTTTCTGTTTATATTAAATCGTCCAGAGACACTAGTTATTCCCCAAAATCAAAGGCAAACCACTTTCACCCGAACCTACCACCACCACTTTGCAATTTGGCGATTTTGCGAGTTCCAATCGTAGCATCAATTCCTTTATCCTGAAGAATTTTATCGGTTAAAGAAGCACTTAAAATTTTGTTTGCGTCGGCCTTTCCCTGCGCTTCAATACGTACTTTTTCGGCTTCTTTTGCTGCGGTTACCAATCTAAATTCATATTCCAAAGATTCCTGTTCCTGTTTCAGTTTACGCTCAATCGCTTCTTTAATAGTATTTGGAAGTGTGACATCGCGAACCAAAACCTCATTCAACTGCACATATTGGTTATCGAGAATTTTCTTCAATTCGTGGAAAATCTCATCCTGTATTGCATCACGTTTACTACTATATAGTTGCTCTGGAGTGTAACGGCCAACCACACTTCGCGCCGCACTGCGGATAGCTGGTTGAATTACACGTTGCAAATAATCCTGCCCACGGGTTTGATGTAATTTTCCCAAATCCTGATAAATAGGAACGTACCAAGCAGATGCATCTATCTGAATTTCAAGTCCGTTGGAGGAAAGCACCTTCATCTGTTCAAAAAGTTCCTGTTGGCGCACTTCATAAATAATTACATCATTCCACGGAAGAACAAAATGAAGCCCTTCACCCAAAGGTGGCTCGTCGGTTACCACCCCACTTGAAAGTTTATAAAGTACTCCGGCTTCTCCGGATCCAATTTTCACAAAGGATTTAAACATTAAAATGATAAGTAAGATAATCCCGATTATTACGGGAATCGTCAATTTAGGTAGGCGTTCCATTTTAAGTTGGTTTTGGTTGTTTTTATATAAGTCCATTGTATTTTCTGATAAACCATTCTGCAGCCAGCGCTAGAACGATAAGTGCTAGTAGGTATTTCCAATCAATCAAAGGTACCACTTTTTGTTTGCTTCGTTCAATGTTTTGGAAGTTTGTGTTTTCAACTAAAGCATTAATTAAAGAATCGCCTTGCGCTGTAAAATAAGCTTTTCCATTTGTGTTTTGAGCCACTCGACGGAGTTTTGCTACATCGGCATTCAGGAATTGTTTTTCAACATTAAAATCCAAAATTGTAAAATTGCCACTGCTGGAAACCGTTTCATTTGAAGCTGTAACGGTATAATTATATTCCCCAGCTGGAAGACTGTTTAAATCAACTTCGTAATAATTGTTCCGCAAAAGCATTGGAAAAACCGTTTGCTTTTCGGTCTGCGTATTTTTAACTGTAATGTTAAGTGATGCGCGATTGTCAAAAACATAGTTTTTATCGAAATATTGAGCTGAAATTTTTATGGGATTGTTATTATAGTAGAACGTTTCTGAAGATACCTCCAGCCTACTTCGCCTTTTATTGGAAGCTAAATACTGAACAAGGTTTCCAATAAAATCATCAAAACCTTGGAAGCTTTCTGTTTCAATATAATTCCGCGCGCGCCAGCGCCAAAATCCTTCGCCGTCCCATACTGCACTACGCTTACCGTTTATTTCCATTGTGGCGAGTAAAGGATTTCCGTTTGAAATTCCATTCACGGTTTGTTCCAGCATTACTTCATTCGGAATGGAAATGCTAAGGGCGCCAAATTCTGTGTGAAGGGGTGGGAAATTATCAAAACCAATATCTTCTACGGCAAAAGTGCCGTAATTGGTATTAAGCAGCGCTTGCACATCATCATTCTGATTGGAGGCTTCCTTTTGAAAGTTGTCCTGTGCCCCATTCAAAAAATACCAATCTGTTTGCAATCCGGAGATTACCCAGGCATTCTTGTTGAGTTTTTCAATTTCCGCAAAAACCGAAGCGAAACTTCTGTCGGGTTGGTAAAAAATAACAAGTTGATAATCATTGAGAATATTTACAGCCTCCGCTGGTTTTTTGAAAGTAACGGTACGTCGTTCGTTTGAGGTTATCGCTTTTTTTAGCGCACCCAAATCGGGATGGGTAATTTTGCTGACAACCAAAACATTGGTAGCTTGATCAATCACTTCAACGGCGAACTGCTTTGTATTGTTGGTTTTATTCTTTTCGTCAGCCAGCGGAAGGATTTGCGCAGTAAATTTTTGAAGTCCTACGGAATTGGCGGGAAGGGTGAAATTTAATGTTTTTGATGACTCATTTTCAGAGAATGAAATGCTTGTTCGAAAGATGGTTGCTGCGCCCTGAGTTACTGTAAATTCTGAGTTTATGGGATTGGTGCCACTGTAATTCAAAATAACTTCAACTGGAAATTCATTTTTTAAAAAAGCGTACCGATTGGTGTTTAGCTGTTCAATTTTTAAATCGGTATATTTTATGGAATCGCCCAGAATTACCGGATAAATATGATTTTTAAAGGTTGCGGAAGAAAATTCATAATCTGTCCCCAGGGTTTGGTTGCCGTCTGTAATTATAACAGTTGGTGCAGTTTGGTTTTTGAAAAGTTCATTTACCGAAGAAAGTGCTTTCGAAATATTTGAGTTCTTTTCATCAAAATTTAAGGAATCACTTTCACGGAAATCATTTCCGAAGGAATAATACGAAACATCGAATTTATCATTCAATTCACTGTTTCCTTTTAATTTCTGAAGTAAAGAAGAAACATTTTCTTTTTGATCCAACTCCCCTATTGAAGCAGAATTGTCAATCAATACGGGTAATTTCGGCTTTTCAATTGTATAGGTTTCACTTTTAAATTTTGGATTAATAATCAAAAGTAAAATCGAAAACAAGGTTATGAAACGAAGTATGCCAAAAATCCATCGTAAAGTACCAGTTTGTTTTGACTTATAACCATACATGAAAACCGCCAGGGCAATTGAAATTACTCCGGCGAGAATTATATAAAGTATGGTTTCTGTGGTCACTGATTAAGTTTAGAAGTTTATAAGTGGATGAGTTTAGAGGATTATGAATTTAGATGATAAAAAAATTGACTAACAACTATCAACCACCCACTAATAACTAAGTAAGCATTCCCCCATCAACATTAAGCACTTGCCCGGTAATATATGCAGAAAGGTCGCTAGCCAAAAAGACGCACGCATTGGCAATATCTTCGGGAGAACCGCCCCGTTTTAATGGAATGGCATCGCGCCACCCTTGTACGGTGGCTTCGTTGAGTTTTCCTGTCATTTCTGTTTCAATAAAACCGGGAGCGATTGCGTTACAGCGTATGTCGCGTGAACCCAATTCCAACGCAACAGATTTTGTAAAGCCTATTATTCCGGCTTTTGAGGCAGCATAGTTGGTCTGGCCGGCGTTTCCTTTCACGCCAACCACTGAACTCATATTGATGATGGAACCTTTGCGTTGTTTCAACATAGCTCGTTGCACGGCTTTTGTCATATTGAAAACAGACTTTAGGTTCACTTCTATTACTTTATCGAAATCTTCTTCGGAAATGCGCATTAAGAGATTATCCTTAGTGATTCCGGCGTTGTTAACTAGGATATCGATACTTCCGAAATCCTTTAATACCTCTTCCGCAAGTTTTTGTGATTCATCATAAGAAGCGGCATCACTTTTATAGGCTTTTGCTTTTACGCCGGTTTTTGAAATCTCATCAGCCAGGGCATTCGCTGCTTCCGCCGAAGAGCTATAGGTGAAAGCCACATTGGCACCGTGTTGGGCAAATGTTTCAACAATGCCTTTTCCAATTCCGCGGCTACCGCCAGTGATGATTGCTGTTTTTCCTTCCAGTAATTTCATATTTTCACTCGATTTTGATGGTTGGTAAAAAACCTACAAGGTTTGGAAAACCTTGCAGGTTCTATCTTATAGGCCAAATATAACAAAAGGTTACGGGTTCTCCATAAAAAAAGCTCCGTGAATTTCACGGAGCTTCTTATTTATATTTTTGAAAAATTAGCCCAAAACTTCCTTTACTTTCTTCCCAATTTCCGCTGGAGAATCCACAACGTGGATGCCACACTCGCGCATTACTTTTTTCTTTGCTTGTGCCGTATCATCACTTCCACCAACAATTGCTCCGGCGTGACCCATTGTACGGCCTGCAGGTGCAGTTTCACCAGCAATAAAACCAATTACCGGTTTTTTGATTCCGCTGTTTTTATACCAGTTGGCGGCATCAATTTCCAGTTGACCTCCAATTTCCCCGATCATTACTACTGCTTTACTTTCAGGATCCATGATCAACATTTCTAAAGCTTCTTTTGTTGTTGTGCCAATAATAGGATCTCCGCCTATTCCAATAGCGGTGGTAATTCCTAGGCCTTGTTTTACAACTTGATCAGCCGCTTCATAAGTAAGCGTTCCAGATTTTGAAACGATTCCAACGGTTCCTTTTTTGAAAACAAAACCTGGCATAATACCAACTTTTGCCTCACCCGGAGTTATAACGCCTGGACAGTTAGGGCCGATAAGACGGCAATCTCTATCTTTTATATAATCTGAAGCAATTATCATATCCTTCACAGGAATTCCCTCAGTAATTGTAATGATCACTTTAATACCTGCATCAGCCGCTTCCATAATGGCATCGGCAGCAAACGCTGGCGGCACAAAAATAATGCTTGTATCGGCAGCTGTTTTTTCAACAGCTTCTGAAACAGTATTGAAGACGGGTTTATCAAGATGAGTTTGACCACCTTTTCCGGGGGTTACCCCTCCAACCACATTGGTTCCGTACTCAATCATTTGTTCGGCGTGAAAAGTACCTTCACTACCTGTAAAACCTTGAACAATTATTTTTGAATTTTTATTTACTAAAACGCTCATTTTTAATGATTTTCTATTGATTATTTTTATTTATTATTGAAGAAAAATATTTAACGGGATTTTTCAATATTGCAGCAAAGATACTGCTTTTGTTGGGGGATTTAAAAGATATTAAACCTTAACTCTATGGTAACTTTCATGGGTGTCGTCCTTGTCTGTAACCGGTTGGCTGACTTGGTAGCCACGATAGATTTTATCATCTTTAATCTCCCAAATAGCGATGAAATGTGCTATCCCCAATTCTTCATCAGGATTTTCCATAGTGCGGATGTAATATTTATAGCGAATGGTGACGTGGGGACCGTCTGCCAATAAATGGCTCACTTCCACTCTCAAGTCGTTGTATGACCTTCTAACTTCTTTAAAAAAGCTTACGATATCTTCAAAATGCATTATGGACAAGCCATTGGCGCTATTCCAAATAAACACCAATTCTGGATGGAAGAATCGTTCCAAAACTGTTTCATCCTTTAAAATATCTGATCTATAAAAATCCCTAACTATTTCTTTTGCCTTTTTGCTCATGATAATTCATCCAATTTTTTTATTATATCCGGAATGAGCTTTATGGAAGCTAATTCTTTATATTTACTCCTAAAATCGTCTGCCGGTGTTCCAAAATACGCTTTGTTTCCCGGCAATGATTTACTCACGCCGCTCTGTGCGGAAATTACGGCTTTTTCACCAATAGTTATACCACTGGTAATGCCAACCTGTCCCCAAATCGTGACAAAATCCTCAATTAATACGCAACCGGCGATTCCAACTTGTGAGGCAATCAAACAACGTTTGCCTATAACCGTATCGTGCCCCACTTGAACTTGGTTATCCAACTTTGAACCTTCACCAATGGTGGTTGATGCTGTAACGCCTTTATCTATGGTACAAAGCGCGCCAAGATCTACATTATCTTCAATAACTACATTCCCGCCACTTAAGAGCTTATCGAATTTTTCCGGGCGGTTTTTATAATAAAAGGCATCTCCTCCCAAAACCGTTCCTGCGTGTATTGTTACATTGTTTCCAATAATTGTATTGTCGTATATACACACGTTGGAATGGATAAGGCAATTACGGCCTATTTTTACATTATTTCCAACAAAAACATTTGGCTGTATTATAGTGCCCTCCCCTATTTCCGATGATTCGGAAATAGCGCCACTGGCACTTTGAAAAGGTTTGAAGTAGTTTGTTAATTTATTAAAATCGCGAAATGGATCTTCCGAAATCAATAAAGCTTTTCCCACAGGGCACTCAACTTTCTTATTAATGAGAATTACTGTTGCTGGGGATTGTAATGCTTTTTCGTAATATTTTGGATGGTCAACAAAAACAATATCTCCGGGCTGCACTACATGAATTTCGTTCATCCCAAAAACCGGAAAATTAGCTTCGCCCACATAGTCAGAACCTATTATGACGGCAATATTTTCAAGTGTTTGGGGAGTTGGAAATTTCACTTTTTTAGATTATTAGATTTCTCGATAGTTAGATTATTAGAATACTTATCCAATTAGTCTTTTATTCTTTCCTGATACTGACCTTTTTCGGTATCAATTCTAATTTTGTCGCCTTCGTTTATAAAAAGCGGTACGTTAATTTCGGCCCCAGTTTCCACAACAGCCAATTTTGTTGCATTTGTAGCTGTGTTTCCTTTAACGCCTGGTTCTGTTGAAGTTACTTCTAGCACAACATGTGCAGGCATTTCAACAGAGAGTGGAGAACTGTCTTCAGTGTTTATGAGCACAGTAACTACTTCACCTTCTTTCATCAATTCTGGGGTGTCCAATATACTTTTCATCAAACGAATTTGGGAGTAATCTTCCGTATTCATAAAATGGTACATATCTCCTTCGTTGTACAAATACTGGAATTTATGGGTCTCAACCCGCACGTCTTCAATTTTATGTCCGGCGGAAAAAGTATTGTCAATTACTTTTCCCGTGGTGACGCTTTTCAATTTGGTACGCACAAATGCAGGTCCCTTCCCAGGTTTTACGTGAAGGAATTCAATAATTTTAAAAATGTCATTGTTATAGCGAATGCATAGTCCTTTTCTGATATCTGATGAAGTTGCCATTATATGGTTTAATGTTTAATTGTTTAACTGTTTAACTGTTTAATTGGAATTGAAATACCCTTTCATTATTCCTCTTTTTGAATTTTTTATGAACTGGAGAATCTCATCTCTTTCTGGAGTGGCCTCCATTTCGGCTTCTATAATTCCTGTTGCTTGTGATGTGTTATAATTCTTTTGATAAAGAAGTCTGTAAATATTTTGAATTTCCGTTATTTTTTGTGGGGTAAAACCTCTTCTTCTTAAACCAATAGAATTAATTCCAACATAACTAAGAGGTTCTCGAGCGGCCTTCACGAACGGAGGAACGTCTTTACGCACCAGAGATCCTCCGGTAACAAAAGCATGGTTTCCAATCATACAAAATTGATGCACTGCAGTCATTCCAGCTAAAACTACGTGATCGCCTACAGTAACGTGCCCGGCCAAGGTGCTGTTATTTGAAAAGATACAGTTGTCGCCAACTATGCAATCGTGCGCAATGTGGCAATATGCCATAATCCAACAATTTTTACCCACCACGGTTTTACCACGGTCAACAGTCCCGCGGTTAATTGTTACGTATTCACGAATGGTTGTACCGTCACCAATTTCAACGGTGGTGTCTTCATCCTTAAATTTTAAGTCTTGCGGAATTGCCGAGATAACAGCTCCGGGAAAAACATTGCAATTTTTACCGATTCTTGCGCCTTCCATAATTGTTACATTACTACCAATCCAGGTTCCTTCACCAATTATAACATTGTTATGAATAGTTGTAAAAGGCTCAATAACAACGTTTTTGGCTATTTTTGCGCCCGGGTGGACGTATGCAAGTGGTTGGTTCATTTTTCTCTTTTGTTATTTTTTTATAAGTGAAATAGGTTTGCGCAATATCATTTTTCTTTCAATTACAGTTTTCACAAATACTCGGTGCTTTTTATAAATTTTTTGTTTTAACCATTTGTGCCATCAACTCGGCCTCGGTTACCAATTTGTCATTTGCATATGCGTTTCCTTGCATATGCACGATTCCCCGGCGAATTGGAGAGATTAATTCCAAAACAAATATCAAGGTATCGCCCGGATTTACCTGTTGTTTAAATTTCACATTGTTTATTTTCATAAAAAAGGTGAGATAATTTTCTGGATCCGGAACTGTGCTCAAAGCTAATATGCCTCCAGTTTGTGCCATTGCTTCAACTATCAAAACACCTGGCATTACTGGCGCTCCCGGAAAGTGGCCTACAAAAAACGGTTCGTTCATTGTTACATTCTTGAGACCCACAACGTGCGTATCGCTCATTTCCATAATTTTATCAACCAACAAAAACGGCGGTCTGTGCGGAAGCATTGCCATAATTTGGTTCACATCTTTTACAGGCGGTTTATTGATGTCAAATTTTGGAATGTTGTTTCGAGCTTCCAACTTTATTATTTTTGAAAGCTTTTTCGCAAATTGTGTATTAACAAAATGTCCTGGTTTGTTGGCTATAACTTTTCCGCGAATGCGTGTTCCGATTAAGGCCAAATCGCCCACTACATCCAAAAGTTTATGTCTTGCTGCTTCGTTGGGGTAATGTAAGGTGAGATTATCCAATATTCCATTCGGTTTTACCGAAATCGTATCTTTTCCGAAGGCAGTGCGCAGCTTATCCATGGTGCTAGGGGAAAGTTCTTTGTCCACATACACAATCGCATTGTTGAGATCGCCTCCTTTTATCAAACCATTTTCAAGTAACATTTCAATTTCATGAAGAAAACTGAAAGTTCGTGCATTGGCAATTTCATCTTTAAAATCCGCGATGTGTTTAAGTGAAGCATTTTGGGTGCCCAAAACCTTTGTTCCAAAGTCGACCATCGTGGTTATTTGGTAATCGTCAGCCGGCATAACAATTATTTCGCTTCCGGTTTCTTCATCCAAATATGAAATAACTTCCTTTACCACATATTCTTTTCGCGGTGCATCTTGCTCCACCAATCCGGCCATTTCAACAGCTTCAACAAAAAATTTTGAAGATCCATCCATTATGGGTGGTTCGGAAGCATTTAGCTCCATTATGCAGTTATCTACTTCAAGTCCTACCAATGCTGCAAGTACGTGTTCAGAAGTTTGAATTTTAACACCACGTTTTTCCAAATTGGTACCGCGTTGGGTATTCACTACATAATTTGCGTCTGCTTCAATTACGGGATGACCCTCCAAATCAGTTCTCACAAAACTATATCCGTGATTTTCGGGTGCAGGCTTAAAGGTTATCGTTACCTCTTTGCCTGTATGCAAACCTACTCCAGTAAGGGAAATTTCCTTACCAATGGTGCGCTGTTTTACAACACTTTCATTCATTATCGAGCTTTTTTTCAACTATATTGAACCTTTCCATTATTTTAGGAAGGTTTTTAAAATACACATAACTTTTATTAAAATCACCATAATTGAAGGCTGGTGAACCCTGCAAGGTTTCATTGTCCTTAACGTTTCTGCCAATCCCAGTTTGTGCCTGTATCTTTACATTATCGCCAATGGTTATATGGCCAGCAATACCCACTTGCCCTCCAATTATACAGTTTTTTCCTATTTTGGTTGAACCGGCAATACCTGTTTGGGCTGCAATCACAGTATTTTCACCTATGGTTACATTGTGTGCTATTTGAATTTGGTTATCCAACTTTACGCCTTTTTTTATCAGTGTGGATCCTAAAGTTGCCCGGTCTATGGTGGTGCCAGGGCCAATATCAACATAGTCTTCTAAAATTACATTGCCCGTTTGTGGAACCTTATGATATTCCCCTTTTTCATTTGGAGTAAATCCAAAACCATCAGCGCCAATAACAACTCCGCTGTTTATAACGCAATATTCGCCCACAACTGTTTCTGAATATAGCTTTGCGCCCGTAAAAAGAATTGTATTGTTTCCTACGGTAACATTATCGCCAATGTAAACATTGGGATAAATCTTTACATTATCTCCAATTTTTACATTTTCGCCTATATAAGAAAAAGCCCCTAAATACAGGTTTTCACCATATTTCGCACTTTCTGATATGAACACTGGATTCTCAATTCCAGTCTTGTTCATTTTTACTTGATTGTAGTATTCCAACAATTGGGAAAAGGCCTTATAAGCATTTTCTACCCTTATAAGTGTTGTAGACAAATCATTCGATGCCACAAAATCATTATTGACGATGGTTATTGAAGCTTGGGTAGAATATATATAATGAGTGTATTTCGGGTTGGCCAAAAAAGTTAAACTGCCCTTACTCCCTTCCTCAATTTTTGCTAATTTAGAAACTTCAATTTCTTCATCGCCATCTACGGTACCGTTCAGAATTCCTGCTATTTGGGCTGCTGTAAATTTCATTGGACGTGCTGAATTTTATTAAATAAAATGCAAATAAGGGGCAACCAAAAAGCGGTACAAATTAAATGAATTTGATGTGGGTCGTAAATTTTCATTGTTGCAAAAATAGAAAAAAAGGATTTAGCCCCGATAGCTATCCTTATTGTTTTTTGGGAAGCACATGTAGTATTTGACCACAGATTTAGAAAGTGCCTCCAAATTTAATTGATCACTTGCCTTTGCCACATCTATTATCTTCCCATTTTTCTTCAATAAATTTATGGTGTCTTTCTCCATGCTATAAGCTTGGTTTTCCAGCTTTCCAGTGAAAACAAAAAAGGAAGCCTCTTTTTCTGAAATCTTAAAAGTATCCATCAATTTGTTCCTTTTCGCTTCAACCTTTTGAATGGAGAAGGGCGCCGATTTCACTTTCACTTTTAGCAAATCTCTGTTAAGAAGCATTTTTGAAAGATTTTTTAAAACAAAGTCCTCATTGCCAACCCACATTTTCATTGCCGAAATAATATCGCAATCATCCAATTTGGAAAATATATCGAGCACTTGGTCTGAAAAATCATTTAAATTGATATTGTTATTCAGGAAAAAACGCAATGCGTCACTTGAAGGTAGTTCCACACCTTGGGCCGTCAATTGTTTTGCGCGTTTCAGGACCCTAACTAAAAGTTGCTCCGCCACAATCCCCGTTTTATGCAGATAAACCTGCCAGTACATTAACCGGCGTGAAATGATGAAACTTTCCACAGAATAAATTCCTTTTTCCTCTACAACCAAAGCGTCATTTTTTACGTTAAGCATTGCGATCAAACGCTGGGCGTTTATTGTACCTTCGGGAACCCCTGTGTAAAAACTATCACGTTTCAAATAATCCAATCTATCCATATCCAATTGTCCGGAAACTAATTGATGCATAAATTTGCGAGGATATTCATCTTTGAATATTTGAATAGCCAACGTTAATCCCTTGTTAAACTTTCGGTTTAACGCCTCCATAAAAAGTAGGGAAATTTGTTCATGGCTAATAGTTTCGACGATACTATTTTCCATGGCATGTGAAAAAGGTCCATGGCCAATATCGTGCAAAAGAATGGCTATATAGAGTGCTTCCTCTTCTTTTGGAGAAATGGGCACCCCTTTGGAATGAAGCACTTGCACGGCTTTTTGCATTAAAAACATTGCGCCCAAGGCATGGTGAAATCGCGTGTGGTGTGCACCGGGATAAACAATATATGAAAAGCCCATTTGCGAAATACGGCGAAGCCTTTGGAAATATTTATGTTCCATCAAATCAAAAATCAATTTGTTGGGTATGGTAATAAAACCATAGATGGGATCGTTAATGATTTTATGCTTGGGAAGGGTTTTCAAACTTTAACTTTAAATTAATAGATTCAAAAAAAATGGGAAATAATTCAAGACTACTTTTGAAGAAAATTCTTCGGTACAAAGCTGGATTATTTACAAATTGAATTTAACGATACTCCTACGGTAAAACTTCAGAGTATAAAGACAAATATACATATATGAGCGAGATAAAAGTACTATGGGTTGATGACGAAATTGATTTGCTTAAACCACATATTTTATTCCTAAAAAATAAAAATTATAAAGTAACTACAGCACAGAGCGGTACGGAAGCTTTGGAAGAAATAAAAAAAGAAACTTTCGATATTATTTTTTTGGATGAGAATATGCCTGGGTTAACTGGACTTGAAACCTTGGCCGAGATCAAGGAACAGCAAGCTTCCATTCCGGTGGTTATGATAACAAAAAGTGAGGAGGAGTATATAATGGAAGAAGCAATTGGTTCAAAAATTGCCGATTATCTCATTAAGCCTGTAAACCCAAATCAGATTTTGCTCAGCTTAAAGAAAAATCTTGACCACAGTAGATTGGTTTCGCAGAAAACAACCTCAAACTATCAGCAGGAGTTCCGGAAAATTGCCATGGACCTTTCCATGGTGAACAGTTTTGAGGAATGGAAAGATCTTTATCAAAAATTAATTTATTGGGAACTGGAACTGGAGGACATTGAAGATTCTGGGATGTTCGAAATTTTGGAGTCACAAAAAACGGAAGCCAACAACCAGTTTTGCAAATTTATCGATAAAAATTATCCAAAATGGTTTAGTGATCCAAGTGAGGCACCAACCATGTCACATACACTTTTCAAAGAAAAAATACAGCCACAATTGCAAACTGGCACCCCTACTCTATTAGTGGTAATTGACAATTTAAGATTTGATCAATGGAAGGCTTTCGAGCCCACGGTAACAAATCTCTACAAAAAAACTTCGGAAGAACTTTTCTGCAGCATTCTTCCAACTGCCACACAATATGCCCGAAATGCAATTTTTTCTGGATTGATGCCGAGCGAGATGGAAAAATTGCATCCAGATTTATGGCTTAATGATACCGAAGAAGGTGGAAAAAACATGAAAGAGGAACAATTTCTGGCCGCACAACTGAAACGACTGGGGCTAAATCTAAATTGGAGCTATCATAAAATTTCAAGTTTAAAGCAAGGAAAAAAATTGGTTGAAAATTTCAAAAGCCATAAAGATGAGGATCTAACGGTAGTAGTTTATAATTTTGTGGATATGCTCTCGCACTCCAAGACTGAAATGGAAGTTATTAAGGAGCTGGCTTCCAACGATAAATCTTACCGTTCATTGACCCAAAGTTGGTTCAAAAATTCTCCGTTACTTGAAATTATTCAGCAAGCTGCTCGTTTAGGCTTCAAATTAATAATCACAACCGACCACGGTACTATAAATGTTAAAAATCCATCAAAGGTAATTGGTGATAAGAATACCAGTCTTAATCTAAGATATAAAACTGGAAAAAGTTTGACATATGAAGACAAGGAGGTACTTGCCGCAAAAGACCCCAAGCTCATAAGTTTACCAACAATAAATATGAGCAGTTCCTTTATTTTCGCCAAAGGCGATTACTTTTTTGCTTATCCAAATAATTACAATCATTATGTAAGTTACTATAGAAATACCTATCAGCATGGTGGTGTTTCGTTGGAAGAAATGATTATTCCCTTTTCAGTTTTGACACCTCGATAAAACATTTTACATAGCTATAAATAAGATATTTATAAGATATTTTAGTTTTGAATTGATAAATTTTCTATATTCGTTCTGTTTTAACTATGGAACTTACTTATACCCAAATCGAAATTTCCAAAGTTGCTGAACAGATCTTAGCCTCAACAGACTCAAAAATATTGCTATTCTATGGTGATATGGGGGTCGGAAAAACTACGTTGATAAAAGAGCTTGTCAAACAACTGGGCGTTGATGAAATATCAAGTAGTCCATCATTTTCCATTGTGAACGAATATCAAACCTCACAAAACTTAATATACCATTTTGACTTCTACAGGATTAATGATGCTGTAGAAGCTTATGATATTGGAATAGAAGATTACATTTATAGCGGAAATTATATTTTTATAGAATGGCCGGAAAAGATAAATAAAATCTTGCCGGACAAAACAGACAATATATACATTACGAAAAACAATAACGGAAGTAGAACTTTAAAACTAAAGCCAGTGAAATAGAGTTGTAGCGAGAAATATTATTTTTATTAGTACTTTTTAATCGTTTGCCCCAAATCGCAAAAATTATAGAGCAAGGGATCTATTGTCCCAAAAAACTTGTAAAGATACAATAAAAATAATTAATGTACTTATATTTTTTCATATTAAGTTTGACAAATTAACCTCACAAAACTTATAATCATGAAAACTGTAAAGTATCTATTTATCGCAGCAATTTTTTCACTAGGAATCTTTGCTTCTTGCACACCAGAAAGCATTCAAGATGAGCAATCACCCCAACAAATCGAGAAAAGCAAAATCATCATACCTAGCAACGGGTAGTATTATAGCGCTTATTATTGCTGCATCACCCTATATTTTTTATAGTTATGAAAGTTTTCCACAAACAAAAACGTGGGAAACTTTTTTATTTACATACCAGGCTAATTGGTATCAAGAAGTAAAAGTATCGGCCTGGACGATGATGGGAAAATTTGTACCATTGTTTCTTTTAATCATTTGGTTTATTACCTGCAAGCATTGGTGGTATCATGTAATTCTTATCCCAATAGGCATGTTTGCCTTTCAGTTATTCAGCGTTTTTAATGATGATGTTGGTATTACCGACGAAGTTGAAATATGGTGGCTCTTTCCAATAATGCTTGTTATTGTGCCCTTGGTTTACTTAATTAAAGCCAAACTTTTTAACCAATTAGTGGGTAAGGATCTAAAAAGTTTTGAAGAGGAATTAGGGGCACAGAAAAATTTCTGGCAACAGATCAAGGATTTATTCTGATTTATCCTTTCTTTCAAAAATTTAAAATAAATACGTACATTCGTCCGTATAACAAAAGCCTTTATTTTTTAATGCCGGGTCTCATTTTCTTAATGGGAGGGGCAATCTTAAAAAATATATAAATAAACAAACCCAATCCCTAATTTTAAACAAACATACACTGAAGTAATTTTTTATTGCAAGCAAAATGAAATAAAAGCACAGCGTTATAAGTAAATTAAAAAATTAACTTTAAAATTCCATTAAACGTGTGTTTTAAAGTGTTTAATTGCATTATAACCTGTAAATATACAATTAACATAGTTATAATATTTAAGTTTTTTGAATGTAAGTTTGACCCAATATAAACCTCAAAACTTACTTATTATGAAAAACTTAAAATTGATTATCGTAGCCGCTATTTTTGCTGCAGGACTTTTTGCTTCTTGTACCCCAGAAGGAATCCAAGATGAACAAACCCCACAACAAATCGACGTCAGGACAGTTCAAGTTCCGCCAGCCGGATAAAAAAAGCCTAATACAGGGAGGCATTATTGTTTTTATAATGGCATGCATCCCTTTTATATATTATGCATATGAGAGTTTCCCAAGCGACACACAAGTTTGGGAAACTTCCTTTTTTACCTTCACTACTGAATACACTTCCTTATATCATTACGCATGGTTTTTAGCAGGTAAAGTAATTCCTGTAATTTTATTACTTATCTGGTTTTTCACCTGTAGGCATTGGTGGCATTGGATAATACTAGTTCCATTGGCGATGTATGTTTTTCAATTGTTCAACATTTTAAAGCAAAATTTAAATGCCGATGAAGTTGAAATAGTATATGTGGTCCCACTGATGATGGTTATCATTCCATTCGTATATTTGATTCGCGCCAAGCTTTTCAGCCAAATGCGGAAGGACGATCTAAAGTCATTTGAGGAAGAACTTCTGCAAAAAAGGTCGTTTATGCAACAAATCAAAGACCTTTTTAGGTAATTTCAATTTATAAGAAAAATGAAAATTATTCCGTAAATTGAAACTGTAAGATTCAATCATGCCACATCCAAAATCACCATTTACTAGAGCGCAATTACTTCCACAGGAAGAGACTCTTGAATTATCGAAACAAAAAGGAGAGCTTTTTATAGGAATTCCAAAAGAAGCCTATTTCCAGGAAAAAAGAATTTGTCTCACCCCAGATGCAGTAAACGCAATAGTGAACAATGGCCACAAGGTATTAATTGAAAATGGCGCAGGTAATGAAGCGGGATTTTCCGATAAAGATTATTCAGAAGCTGGAGCACACCTTACTAACGATACAAAAAAAGTATTTGGCTGTCCCATGGTTTTGAAAGTGGAGCCCCCCACTCTTGAGGAATTGGAAATGATTAAACCAAAAACAGTCCTTATTTCAGCACTTCAATTAAAAACGCGTCAACAATCTTATTTTGACGTGCTCGCCAAAAAGAAAATAACAGCCCTGGCATTTGAATTCATAAAAGATGAAGACCACAGTTATCCAGCCGTTAAAGCGCTAAGTGAAATTGCGGGAACAGCGGCAGTTCTTATTGCTGCGGAATTAATGGTAAACGCAAAAAAAGGAAATGGCCTTCTTTTTGGGAACATAAGCGGGGTCCCCCCTATTGAGGTTGTGGTGATTGGCGCTGGAACGGTGGGAGAATTTGCCGTACGTTCTGCACTTGGGTTGGGTGCAAACGTAAAAGTATTTGACAGTTCCATTACTAAATTAAGAACTATTCAAACAAACGTGGGCTGCATTTTATATACTTCAACGATGCAGCCAAAAAATTTGATGAAGGCATTATTGCGTTGCGATGTCGCTATTGGTGCGGTTCGTGGCCACAACAGAGCACCCATTCTTGTAACTGAAGAAATGGTCCAGAATATGAAAAAAGGCGCTGTAATTATAGATGTTTGCGTAGATATGGGAGGTTGCTTTGAAACCACTGAAATGACCAGTCATGACAGTCCTACATTTATAAAACATGAAGTAATCCATTACGGAGTGCCCAACATTCCTGCACGATATCCTAAAACCGCTTCTATTTCAATAAGTAATATTTTTACTCCCTATATTTTAGAAATAGCCGAAAGCGGAGGTCTTGAAAATGCCATCCGTTTTGATAATGGTTTAAAAAATGGTTTGTACTTTTACCGCGGAATCCTTACAAATAAAGCTGTGGCAGATTGGTTCAACATGCCGTACAGTGATGTTAATCTTTTGATTTTCTAAATCTAAGAAGGATATTGGAAAAAAATCTAATTAAAAATTAATGAAATTAGCATACAGATTGGCCTACTTTTCAGGCGGATTTATTATTGGAATAGCACTTTTATTCTTTATTCTCAGCGGAAAAAAAACATCTTGCGCCTATGGCCCTGAAGCCCGGACATTGAAAAATATTAAACTAAAACAACGTGCTTTTTCTGAAGAAACATTGAAAGTGCTACGTGAAAATCAAATGGACACCGCAGTAGTATCCGCATTACTTGAAGATGGCGATGTATTATTTTCTGAAAGTAATACTCAACTCGATTCCTGCAAAATCTATGTAATTGATGGAGTCATTTCAGAAAAAAAATTAAAAATTACGGTTGAAAATTGTGACAAAATAGCCACAATTATTAAAGCAAAAGTCAATAAAAAATAGTTTTTTATATCAACTTTCTTCGCGCTCGCTCCTTTTTCAACAGCGTAAGTTCCCTGCTTGTTTGTCCGGCAACTGAAGTATTTTCCTCTGCACGTCTAATTAAATAGGGCATTACATCTTTTACGGGCCAAAAGGGATATATTTTGCAACATTATAGCCTTCTGCACCGAGATTGAAGGTAATATGGTCACTCATTCCAAAAAGCTGACCAAACCATACGCGATCATCGTTTTTTGCAATCCCTTTTTCCTTTAGTAAATCCATCGCAAGATAGGTGCTGGATTCGTTATGGGTGCCAACAAACAACTCAATGTCATTAAGGTTGTCCATTATATATTTCATTATTTCATTAAAATTGTCATCAGTCGCTTTTTTGCTAACACAAATAGGCGTTCTGTAACCATTTTCAATTGCGCGTTCATTTTCCTTTTCCATATAAGCACCCCGAACAATTTTAAATCCTAGCTTATATCCTTTACTTTTAGCTTTTTGGTGTAAGTTTTTTAAATAATCCATCCTATCCCATCTATAACACTGCAATGTGTTAAACACTATGGGGCGTTCGGTATTATATTTCTCCATCATCTTTTCGCAAAGTTCATCGGCCGCATCTTGCATCCAAGACTCTTCAGCATCAATCAAGAGCCTGATATTACTATCGTGCGCTACCTTTGAAACTTTATCATATCTATCTTCAATTCTTTTCCATTCAATCTTCTCAGATTCGAACAACGGTTGTTTTTCAGTTACTTTTTGTAATATTTTAAGTTTCCCAAATCCCGTGGGCTTAAAGACTGAAAAGGGCATGGCATCTTTGTTTTTTGCAAATTTGGTTAGCTCAATTACCTTTTTTGCCGTAGCATCAAACTGTGCATCTTCTTCTTTTCCTTCAACTGAAAAATCTAAAACAGATGAAACCCCCACGTCAAAAAGCTTATCAACGGTAGAAAGGCAATCCTTTTCATTTACACCACCGCAAAAATGATCAAACACAGTGAAACGAATAATTCCTTCCACCGGAAGATTTATATTTAGTGCAAATTTTGTTACGGCAGTTCCTATTTTAACCAACGGTTCCTTTGAAATCATTTTAAAAAGAAAGTAGGCTCTTTCAAGTTCCGAATCACTTTTAAGCTTAAAAGCAGTCCCGGTATTGTCAAAAAGGGAATTTGATATCATAAAATCTAAAATAAAGTGTGCAAATATAGTTAGATTTGAACTCTGAATATATGAGAATAATCAACAAATTCATGGAAAAAACAGCAATTGAAAAAGGTGCGGTCTATAAAAATGAAATGGCTTGGAACGTATTTTCAGAGAGGATATTGAATTCAAAATACTCAAAAATATTTATAGTAGTTGATGAAAACACGAAACGTTACTGTTTACCCATTCTTTTAAAAAAATATAACTTCAAAACTACTCCAGAAGTTATAACGATCCCCGAAGGCGAAACCCATAAAAATATTGAAACTTGCCTAAAAGTTTGGGAAATTCTTTCTGAAAAAAGCGCAGACAGAAATAGTTTGGTAATCAATTTGGGCGGCGGCGTAGTTACTGATCTGGGCGGGTTTGTTGCTTCAACATTTATGCGTGGAATTTCATTTATAAATATTCCTACCTCCCTACTCGCAATGGTGGATGCATCCGTTGGTGGAAAAAACGGTGTTGATTTAGGTTACAAAAAAAATCAAATTGGAGTTATCCGATTGCCCGAAATGGTAATTCTGGATACTGAATTTTTAAAAACACTGCCAGAGGAACATATAATTTCGGGTATTGCCGAAATGTTGAAACACGGGTTAATTCACAGTAAGGAGTATTGGGAACGTGTTAAAAAAGCTGATGCCACAAAAAAAGTAGAATTTGAAAAATTAATTTGGGATTCGGTAGAAATAAAAAAAGAAATTGTACTCAAAGATCCTTTTGAAAAGGATCTTCGGAAAACATTAAATTATGGCCACACCTTGGGTCATGCAATAGAATCTTATTTCCTTGAGAATTCTGATAAAAAAAAATTACTGCATGGCGAAGCAGTTGCCGTAGGCTTAATTTTGGCAACGTATATTTCAATGGAAGCTTTGGACTTTCCCAAACATACTTTGAATGATATGACACAAAGTATTTTCAATTATTTTAGCAAGCTAAATTTCACTCAAAAGGATATTGCCGCGATCATAAATTTGCTGGTATTCGACAAAAAAAACAGGGACGGTAAAGTTTTATTTGTGCTTTTGCAGGACGTTGGCCTCCCCAAATGTAACTGTGAAGTTAACAATGAATTGATTTATAAGGCTTTTGAGTATTATAAAAATTTCTGAAAATTTTCTTTAAAATATTTTTAAGTCATCAATTTTTGAATAGTTTTATAACCTCAAACCAAACGATTGAAGATTAAATGAAGCGAATTATTGTAGATTACCGAAAGTTAACTCCCGAGATACTTTCTCTATTGGTTGAAAAATATCCCGACGGATATGATGATGACCATGTTATTACTTTTAAAAATGCCAAAAATGAAACTGTGGAAGCTGTGGAAGTTAGAACAGATGATACCATTTATTTGGTGAAAGTAAGCTCCCGATTGGAAACAACCATGGCAAATTTTGATGAAGATGATTATGATGACGCAGACTTCAATGAGCCAATAAGTGAAATTCCGGATAAAAAGAAATTAAGCGAAGAGGAATAGCAAATCAATATATTCCAAAAAAAAAGAGGCTATTGAAAGCCTCTTTTTTTATTTAATGTTATTAAGCTATTAAGCGTGTTGAAGTGTATGTTTACCTTCCTTTATTTCTTCAATTAGTTTTGAATTGAAAGCAGGCAAATCATTCGGATTTCTGCTTGTCACCAAACCTTCGTCCACTACAACTTCTTCATCTACCCAATTTGCACCTGCATTAATCAAGTCGACTTTTATTGAATTAAAAGAAGTCATTTTTCTTCCTTTAACAACCTCTGCGGAGATTAATATTTGTGGTCCATGGCAGATGGAAGCAACCGGTTTTTTTTGTTCAAAAAAAGTTTGCGCAAATTTTAAAGCGTCTTTATTCCTTCTTAATTTATCTGGGTTTATGACACCTCCTGGTATAACTAATGCATCGTAATCTGAAGCATTTGCATTATCGATAGTTTTATTTACGGTATATTCATTACTCCAATTCCCATCGGCCCAAGCTTTTATTTTTCCTTCTTTTTCGCTAACAATCTCGACTGTAAAACCTTCTTTCTCCATCGCCTCTTTGGGTGATTTTAATTCAGATTCCTCAAAACCGTTTGTAGCTAATATTGCTATTCTCTTATCCATAATTTTTATTTTTAGTTAAACAATCATTTTATATGAAGATAACAACGATATTGGGTCTTATCAATCTTCTGATATTAATGTTTTACTAATCTTTGTTAAGGAATTATAACGGAATCAGTTATTCTGTAATTTTTGCGCTTTTTTTTTGTCTTCCTCGACTTTCTTTTTGTATTCGCGGAGTTTTTTCATCTCAAGTTCGTATGAAATGGTTGCATTGCTAGTAGGTTCAATTTTAATGTTTCTGAGTAGTGCCCAATTAACAGTAAACTCTGCTCCAAAAAATAGAATAAGACACGTATAATAAACCCAAAGCAAAACTAGAACCACACTTCCAGCACCTCCATAAACTGAAGCGGGGTCAGATTCAGCAAAATAAAATCCAATTAAATACTTACCTGCCAAGAAAAGTAAGGAAGTCATAAATGCACCAATAAGGTTTGTTTTCCATTTTATCTTCACATCCGGTAAAATTGTAAAAATAGAGGCGAAAAGCGCAGTGACAATAAGTTGTGAAACTACGAAATTGATAAACTGTATAAACTGAGAAGAAAATTCAGTATAATAGTTTCCTATAAAATCACTAAATGCATTGATAGCAGTAGTCAACACAAGCGAAATGAGCATAAGCAAACCAATAATCAGCACCATTCCAAAAGAGACTATTCTTCGTTTAATAGTATCCATTATAGTGTTCTTTTTTGAACGGACGCTCCAAATATCGTTCAAAGATTTCTGAAGTTGAAAGAAAACCCCCGTTGCACCAAAAATTAACATTCCAATACCAAAAATGATAAACAAAGTCGAACTTTCTGAAAGGGCTGAATTGATAATCATTCCTTGAATCAATTGAGCACTGCCGTGTCCAATCAATCCGCTAATTTCATTTGTTATTCTCCCCTGCACTGCTTCGCTACCAAAAAAAACACCCGCAAGGTGAACCGTTATAATAAGTAAAGATGGTAGCGAAAAAAGAGCGTAATATGCAATTATGGCACTTTTTGCCCAAGGATCATTTTTGTCCCAACTTAAATAAGTATCCTTTAAAAGCTTAAAAACTTTCATCATAAATAACGTTCACTAATAACATTGCAGTGATGTATTTCGTGGCCACAAATCACAAAACCCAAAGCGGCAACAGACATCTTGCTACCATTGGCCATCCCTATTTGTTTCAATTGATTTGTTTTGAGATTTTTAAATAGGCAGATAGTAGCAGTACGTACTGCTAAATGTTCCTGTAAAAGGTCTTCTATTGTTTTGCTGTTTGCCATGGCATTATCAGCAAAAATATTTTCATCAAAACCTTTTAGATCTGCATTTATACTTCGCGCAAAATATAAAGCTCTGTAGGCAAATACCCTTTCTGTATCTGTTATGTGCTGTAAAATATCTTTCGGGGTCCATTTTCCTTCGGCATATCGAAAGCTATATTTTTCGCGAGGAATGCTTTCAAAAAATGATTGGGTGATTCCCAGTTGTTTTGCCAGGGCATCCAATAGGGGAATATTTTCAACTAAATCTAAATAGGGCTTATAATATATATTGTAATCGGAAACTTCAAGTTCAGAGACGTTCATTGTTTTTCAATAAAGATAAAAAAAATCTTTGCTGAATAAAAAGGTCTTTTAAAGCTTTAATATAAATTATATTTCCTTGAAGATGGAGTGCAGCAAACGTTTCTTATCATTGATGCTTTCTTCCATTGATATCATCGTTTCTGTCCTGCTGACTCCTTCAATATCATCTATTTGATAAATTATGTCTTTTGCGTGTGAAGTATTTCTGGCTCTAATTTTACAAAAAATGTTGAATTTTCCTGTAGTTACGCTAGCAACGGTAACAAAAGGGATTTCACCAATACGTTCTAAAACAAATTGTGTTTGTGATGTTTTAAAGATGAAAACACCAACGTATGCAATAAAGGAATATCCCAACTTTTGATAATCCACTTGAAGAGAAGAACCTGTAATTATCCCTGCTTCTTCCATTTTTTTCACCCTCACATGAACGGTGCCGGCAGAAATTTCCAATTTTTTGGCAATATCCGTAAACGGGATTCTGGTGTTATCAATAAGTAAATCAAGTATTTTGTGATCAGTATCGTCTAATTTAAACTTTGGCATAGCATTATTTTTTTGCAAAAATAATAAGTTTTATAAAATAATAAAACCTAATCACTGAAAATAAATTGTTGAATTGTCAGATTTATTAAAAATTTTTGAAATATTTTGACCTACTGTTAATTTTTTTTGAGGAATTGTTAAAATTTCAGCGCAGTGCGCATTTTCCTCTTTATGACCAATCTTATCCTTCAAGTTTCCTATTTCGTCAATTACCGGAATAAAGTCTATTTCATTGTCCTTTAATACTTCCGTGTATTGAATTGCTATAGAAACCACTTCTTTTTCGTGAGATAATTTCACATTTCTAAGTATAAAATCGTTGTAGTTTTTAATGTTTTCCGGTATTTTAAAATATTCCTTATAGCGGATAGGCTGGGAACTTTCTTCAGTAATATCAAAAAGTGAAAGCAGGGAATAGAAAATAAATTCTCTTGTCTTTTCACGCTGATAATCCAGCCTATAATGTCCTGCCTCAAAAAGAACGGTAGGTACGCCCATTTTTTGAAACGTATCGCCAACACAGGATTCGTTGAAACTATCGTCAAATCTGCCTACGTGTCCAGGAATGTAATTTTGAAGTGAATGGTACATCTTAACAATAAGTTGCATAGCAGATTTCCGAGAATCCGTTACCGTTCTTTTGGCATCCGCCGCAGGGGATAAAAAGGAAATAGTTGCCGATTTACCCGTTTTTAAACCATAAATAGTGCGCTGATCGTGCAAGTTAAGGCAGAGTGAAGGTTTTACACGCTCAAAAATCTCCCGTAAACATTTGCTCTCTCTTTGCGATAAGGTTTGTGCATCGCGATTAAGGTCTATCCCATTCGCATTTTCGCGGGTATAAAGCTCCGCTCCATCTGGATTGAGCATGGGAAAAATATAGAATGTATAATTTGATAAAAATAGATTGATTTGTGATTCGAACTCAATATTTTGACTGATAAATTTTAAAAAATCAAAAACAGCCTTAGTGGTTGTCGATTCATTGCCGTGCATTTGCGACCAGCCCAAAACAATTGTAGGGCCATTGCCAATTTTAATTAGGGGAATGTCTTTTCCCAATTCCGAAATTCCTGGGATTGAAATTTCAAAAGTAAAATTATAACCATCCAACAATGGCATGATGCTTTGTAGCGTAATATATCTTCCTCCCAATTGATGCTCAAAACTGTTACGGTACCAATTTTCTATTTTCATATCCAACTTAAAGTTTACAAAGTTAAACATTGATTAGTTTACACTTGTAAACACGAAAAAGAAGAAAATATGGTTACGCTGGTAAACAAAAAGAGCTTGCTAAATTTAATTTCCCTATCAAAAATATCTATTTTTATATAATTGGATGTATAATTCATATTATCAATTGATTTAAAATAGATATAGTAAAGTGATTAATCAAGTATATTTTTAGTTTTTTATAAACTTATTGTGTACTAATTAATAATGTTTTACATTTGTAACGGAGAAATATCATAGAATAATGTTACAATGGTAAACAGTAAGGAATTTGTAAAAAGACTGGAAAAAATATTGGATTATTACAATCTTTCAGCCACAGCTTTTGCTGAAGAGATAGCTTTTAACCGCTCCACTATTTCACATTTATTATCGGGAAGAAATAAACCGAGTCTGGAATTTGTGATGAAGCTTTTACAAAAATTTCCTGAAGTAGAAATGAATTGGCTACTGCTTGGAAAAGGTACCTTCCCTTCTACTTCCGAAAATAAATCTACAACTGTATCATCAAAAGAAAAAACCGGCACCGAAGCGGAAAAACCGTTGGATCTTTTTTCTGAAGTAAAAAATGTTTCCTCAAAGAAACAGCCTCAAACAAACCAAACTACAATAGAAATTGAAAAGATTGTGATTTTTTACACTGACGGCAGTTTTAAGGCTTATGAAAATTAAGCCAATTCGCTATTTTTTCTGAAATTTGCGTAAATTCAAAAAATGCGTTTATTTATATTATTTCTTATTTCTCTTTTTTTAAGTGGCTGCTATGAGAGCAACAGAGATTGCTCAGATTTTAAAGTAGGTACATTTGAATTTGAAGCGCTTTCTGGTACAGAAGTCTTCAAAACTACTATTATTAGAAATGATTCTCTTGAAATAGATTTTTTTAAAGGGAAAAGTGACACCTCGTCAATTAGATGGATCAACGATTGCGAATATGTTCTAAAGAAAATCAATCCAAAAAATCAGGCCGAAAAGAAAGCGATTCTCATAAAAATATTAACGACCGAAAAAAATCAATATACTTTTGAATTCAGTGAAGTAGGTAAAACGAAGACTAGCAAGGCTATAGCAAAAAAAGTAAAAATGTAGCTCTTAGGAAAAGTAATTGTTTAGAATAGCAAACAAAGTTTCTTGTTTTATCGGTTTTGTTAGATAATCATTCATCCCCGCCTTTATGCCACGCTCCAGAGCTTCTTTGGTGACATCTGCAGAGAAACCGAGTATCACAGCGGTGTTGTCCATTTTTCGAAGGTGCTTTACAACCTCAAATCCGTCCTTTCCGGGCATATGCACATCCATAAAAATGAGATCATAATGCATGGACGCACATTTTCGTAAAGCATCATCTCCGTCCTGCGAAAAATCTGCATTTATTTGACTTCGCGAAAGAATTTTTGCCAATATTTTTTGGTTCAAAAGATTGTCATCCACAATTAATACTTTTAAATAACTCAAATTTGGATATTGTTTTATCTTTTTATTTTTATTTATATTCACTACTTGCGGAAATTCCAATGAAACTGTAAAGGTTGAGCCTTTTCCGACTGTGCTTTCAACATCAATAGAACCACCCATCAATTCAATTAATGATTTTGTGATTGCCAATCCCAAACCACTGCCTTGATGTTTTTTGGTAATTCCGAAATCCAATTGTTTAAATCTTTCAAAAATTGCTTCCATTTTAGAATCGTCAATGCCAATTCCAGTATCGCTCACTTTCAGGTTAATGCTTACATTTCCATTATTTTCCTGTTCGTGGTAATTAACAGTTATTTTCCCTATTTCCGTGAATTTTATTGCGTTACTTATAAGGTTAGAGAAAATCTGTTCTGTGCGGGAAACATCTCCGAGGACATTTTTTGGCTTTGAGGTATCTTTAAAATTTGTAACGATTTTTATATTTTTCAATTTTACCGCCGGTTCATATATTTCCACAATCTTCTGTAGTGTAAGAAAGGGGCTGAAAACATCTGAGGAAAGTTCTATCTTCCTTGATTCAATTTTGTCAATGTGAAGAATATTATTAACCAAATTCAGCAATATTCGTGATGAATTCTGCATTAATTTTAAAAATTCCTTCTCACTTTCTGAAAGTTGCTTTCCTTCCAATATTTCCGAAATACTAAGTATCGCACTCAATGGCGTTCTTATTTCGTGACTCATATTGGAAAGGAATTCAGTTTTTGCCGATGAAGCATCTTCGGCCCTAATTCTTTCTTTATCCAGCGCTGTGTTCAGTTCGTTAAGTTTTAGATTTATGATTTTATATTTATGGGACTGTCTGTTGGCCAACAGTAAAAGATAGGCCAGCAAACCAATAAGAAGTGATAAAAAAATACCAAGAGCAAGAATGAAATGTTGTAACGTCGTGGCCTGTAGCTCGCTCGGTGAATAAAACATGAATTCAAATTTCCAATCGTTAATGGCCCTTTGTGGAATAGGATTTAATTCGTGTGTATAAATCTGATTTGAATTAAAGGAATCTGGATCGGGATTATTGTAACTGTAAAAAACATTTCCTTGATCGTCTTTAACAAGAATACTGAACAGATTTTGCTTTGCGCTAATAACATCAAACTGTTGTTTAAAATCCATCCCTGCAGTGATGGTTCCCTGAAAACGATTGTTGTAAAATACAGGTACATCTACCAAAAAAGCTTTTCCATGCTGGGTCAGGTTAACCCAAGGAGTAATATTTGTTAGAGTATCCTTTGCGTGTGCCAACCAGCTAGGATACCGGTATGCTATTGCTTTTATATCTAAATTTAGAGCTTCTTTATTTGGCTCTAACGGAGCCACAAAATTTATTATTCCCGTACTATCTATAAATTCAATAAACTTTATGGATTGGTTTTGTTTAATAATCCTTTTTGTTTCTGGATTTAGATAAACCATGAAACTGCCATTGCTTTCAACTATACGGTCTCTTAAATCCTCTAAAGAATTTATGTTATGTCCTATTATTTTTTGAAAATCAGAATACGTTAAATTGCCAGCAATTTCCAATTGATGGAGTTTAGCTTGTTTTTGATCATTAATAGTTCTGTAATAACTTAGAACACACAACGCTGTTAAGAAGAGAAACAAAAATAGGGAAAGCAAACCGAACCGATATTTCCCAAAGCGTTCTACAAGTTTATTTGAAAGCATTCTTAAAATTACTGAAATATTGCATAAAAAATAACTTAAAAATTTATTTTGAGTTGATGTCTTTTTTTTTCAATAAAGCATTTTGCTGTTCCATAAGCTTTTCAATATTTGACAAAAGCTCGATATCTTTTGGGGTTTCCACAGAAGTGTCCTTCGGATCTTCACCCCTTTTCTTAAAACGATTAATGACTTTTATTACCATAAAAATGGTGAAAGCAATGATTAAGAAATCAATTAATACCTCTATCAACTCGCCATAGCCAATAGCTACTTCTTCTACAGAATCTGTTGCAGTGCGAAGTATATATTTTTTGTTTGAAAGTTTGACGTCATCTGTAAGCAAAGAAAGTGGCGGCATAACTATTTTCTTTACGATCGTACTGATTACATTGTTGAAAGCGGTACCAATGACGATACCCACCGCCATATCGATCATATTGCCTTTTATGGCGAAGGTTTTAAATTCTTGAAGAAATGAGCTCATTATAATTTATATATACTAAGAAACTTCAAGTATAGAAAAGATTTAATACAATGAAAAGTATTTATTAAAAAATTGGCGTTATACACGACCAGCAATTCGGTCCTTTGCCAATTGAAGCGCGGCGTGAAATTGGTCATCGAGATTCATATCGGAATTATTTATTTCAATGGCATCCGTAGCTTTAACCAAGGGAGAATCTTTACGGTTTGTATCCATATAATCCCGGGTTTCTATATTTTTTAATACATCATTGAACTCAACGGTTTCTCCCCTTTCCAAAAGTTCTTTATAACGCCTTTGGGCTCGCTCATGCGCTGATGCATTCATAAAAATTTTCAATTCCGCATTTGGAAAAACAACTGTGCCAATATCACGGCCATCCATTACCACTCCTTTTTCCAAACCAATTTGTTGTTGCTGGACAACCAATTTTACCCGTACTTCATGAATTGTGGCAATAGGGCTTACAAATTCGGAAACTTCAAGATTTCTTATTTCGTTTTCTACATCTTTTCCGTTTAAATAAATATGTGCTTTGCTCCAAGAAGCGTTTTTAACAAACTTTAAATTTATGAAAGGAAGATGTTCTTTTAGCTTTTCAACATCAAAATAATCTTTTGAAATAATGCCATGCTGCATCGCATATAGCGTTACAGCTCGATACATTGCCCCACTATCCACATAAACATAGCCCAAATAATCGGCAAGTTGTTTTGCTACCGTACTTTTTCCCGTGGAGGAATATCCGTCAATGGCAATAGTAATTTTTTTCATTACTGAAGATCTATATTAAGCCCAAAAAAGCTCGATGATGCCGCAGTGCTATATTTTGAATAGGAATAACTCAATCTAAGCTTATTTAATTTAATGCCAAATCCTGCGCTTAATCCAGCAAAAGCTCGTTTTTCTACTATTCGTAATTCTTCTCCTCTACGAAGATTATATCCCAAGCGAATATTAAAACCGCTTTCGGGGAAAAGTTCTATGCCAACAATCATATGTCGGAAGGCGTTATCAATGAAATTTATATTTTCTTTTTGTGTATTTCCTTCAAGATCGGTCTCCTCTCTTGATGGATTTGAAAAAGCAATATTCCACTGCTGCATATTTTCCAAAGTGAAATGCCAACGGATAGGAACATTTTCCAATGTTTGGGAAATTCCAAAAATCAATTCAAACGGTAACGGTTCTTTTGTTATGTGGTAAGGTGTAAACTGGGCCCCGAGATTTCTGGCTACACCAGTAATTTGTAAGTCCCAATCTTCATAAACGTACATTAATCCTATATCCAAGGCTCCACCCAAAGAAGAATAATTTTCAAGCTTTGAGGAAATAATCTTTAAATTTACTCCAACGTGAAAATTTGTAAAGGCAATGTTTCTGGCATGGCCAATAGAAAAAGCCACTTCTCCCCCGCTAAAGCTACTTGTGGGATTCCCGGCTTCATCATAACCGTCAAATTTTCCGTAATTAATATAAGTAACGCCTGCATGCAAAACCTGTGTTCTTCTATCCCAAAGGTAGGCATATGCCGCCGTTCCGTAATTTACGTCGCCAATATAGTTTGTATAATTTAAGGATAATTGGTTGTCCATCGCCGGATTGATACTTGCCGGGTTGAATAAAGGTTGAGTGGGATCGTAGTCATAATTAGTGACCACTTTTCCTCCCAAGGCTGCCATTCTGGGACTATTCACCAAATTTAGAAATTGATAAGTTGCTTTACCGCCTATCTGAGCCGTTAAAAGGTGAGATATAAAAAGTAAAACAATTAAGAAAACCTTTTGGGTCATAGACGCGAGTTACCGTAACTAAAAACTAAACGAATGCAAGTATAATTTATTTTTGCAGAGGAAAGAAACATCAATGATTAATTTTTTAAGAACACTCGGAAATCTCTGGAATGCTCCCTCTGTCCCAAAAAACAAATACATTTTATGTTCATTTGAAATGAAAAAAGGATTAAAGTATAAAAGGTGAAAAATATACTTTAATCCTTAAGTAAAAATGGTTACAGCTTTTTTGCGTTTTTAACTTTTTCCTTGGTAAGAGCCAAATCTAAAACGTCACTCATATCTTTAACATAATGAAAAGTGAGCCCTTTTAAATATTCAGCATTTATTTCGTCTATATCGCGTTTGTTGTCTTCACAAAGTAGAATTTCTTTTATTCGGGCACGTTTTGCTGCAAGAATTTTCTCTTTTATACCACCAACGGGAAGTACTTTTCCACGTAGGGTGATTTCACCCGTCATTGCGATTGATTTTTTCACTTTTCTTTGAGTGAAAAGCGATACCAAAGAGGTAAGCATCGTAATACCAGCACTCGGGCCATCCTTTGGCGTAGCGCCTTCAGGAACATGAATGTGTACATTATAATTGTCAAATATATCTGGATTTATCCCCAGTTGTTCTGCATTGGATTTTATATATTCTAGGGCAATAGTTGCAGATTCTTTCATCACTTTCCCCAGGTTTCCTGTCATGTTTAAATTGCCTTTTCCTTTGGAAAGTGTAGATTCAATAAACAATATATCTCCCCCAACCTTTGTCCACGCAAGTCCTGTAACCACTCCAGCTACATCGTTATTCTCATACTTGTCACGTTCCAATTTGGGAGCTCCCAATACTTCAATAATAACATCATTGGTTACTTTTACTTCATATTCTTCCTCCATTGCAATTTTCATTGCAGCATACCGTACCATTTTTGCTATCTGCTTTTCCAAAGACCGCACGCCACTTTCACGAGTATAGCCTTCTACGATTTTCTCGATCTGAGGCTTCGCGATTTTCAGCGTATCAGGACTCATGCCGTGTTCCTTTAACTGCTTGGGCAGTAAATGTCGTTTTGCAATTTCAACCTTTTCTTCAACGGTATAACCGGTAACATTTATTATCTCCATCCTGTCCAATAACGCTGGCTGAATGGTACTCAAACTATTAGAAGTGGCAATAAACATAACCTTTGAAAGATCATAACCGAGTTCCAAAAAGTTATCGTAAAACGAATTATTCTGTTCCGGATCCAGCACTTCAAGCATAGCTGACGAGGGATCTCCTTGGTGGCTCGCAGAAATTTTATCTATTTCATCCAAGACAAAAACTGGATTGCTGGTTTCAGCCTTTTTTATACTTTGTATAATTCTGCCCGGCATAGCTCCAATATAGGTTTTTCGGTGTCCGCGAATTTCAGCTTCATCGCGAAGTCCGCCCAAACTCATACGCACATACTTTCTACCTAAAGCTTCGGCTATGGATTTTCCCAAAGACGTTTTTCCAACTCCTGGAGGTCCATACAGACAGAGTATAGGCGATTTCATATCGTTTCTCAATTTCAAAACAGCCAAATACTCGATGATGCGTTTTTTAACATCATCAAGTCCATAATGGTCGCGGTCCAAGATTTTTCTTGCACGCTTTAAATCGAATTTATCTTTGCTGTACTTATTCCACGGAAGTTCTAAAATCAATTCCAAATAATTGCGCTGGATGCTATATTCAGCAACCTGTGGATTCATTCGTTGCAACTTGGTCAATTCTTTGGTGAAATGTTTTTCCACTTCCTTGCCCCATTTCTTTTTCTTTGCACGATCCTTCATCTCCTCAATTTCTTCTTCTGAAGATGAACCACCCAATTCCTCTTGAATGGTTTTCATTTGCTGATGCAGAAAATACTCACGCTGTTGTTGGTTAATATCACTCTGCACTTTTGATTGAATATCATTGCGAAGCGACAGCTTCTGTATTTCCATATTCATATATCGAAGAGTTTCCAACGCACGATCTTTCAGATTGTTTATTTCTAAAAGTGTCTGCTTTTCCTCAACATCAATATTTAAGTTTGAAGACACAAAATTTATAAGGAAACTGGAACTTTCAATATTTTTGATGGCAAAAGCAGCTTCCGAAGGAATATTGGGGCTTTCTTTAATGATTTTTAGTGCCATTTCCTTTATTGAGTCTATAATTGCCCGGAATTCCTCGCTTTCTTTTTCGGGGCGGGCTTCTTCCACCTCGCGAATGGTAGCAGTCATATAAGGTTCCGTTGTGATAACATCAGCAACCTCAAAACGTTTTTTCCCTTGAATAATGACTGTTGTATTGCCATCGGGCATTTTCAGAACGCGAAGAATTTTTGCTACAGTTCCAATGGTATTTATATCTCTTATACCGGGTTCTTCTTCATATTCATCTTTTTGCGAAACAACACCAATCACCTTATTTCCCTTATTGGTTTCATTAATGAGTTTAATGGATTTATCACGTCCGGCCGTAATGGGAATTACCACTCCGGGAAATAAAACCGTATTCCGCAAAGGTAAAATTGGGAGTATTTCAGGTAGTTCTTCTTGGTGCATCGCGTTTTCGTCTTCAGCAGACATTAACGGGATGAATTCTGCATCTTCCTTTAAATCTTGAAATGACAACTTGTCTAATGATGTAAGTTTTGAATTGGCCATATATTTGTTTAGGACATTGTGTCACAAAAGTAACACAGGCATTGTCTTATTAATAAATTGTTTATGATTATTTTATGAAAGAAACCTAGCAATCAACCTTTTTGCGAGTTCCTCTCTTCTATTATTCAAGAGTTATGCCAGTTAAATATTATTTGCAGGTGTAACAATAGTAAATAAAACCCGTCTTTAAACTAAATAAAACTTTCTTAAATCAAAAAACAATGGCTACACTAACAAAATTCTATTTCGTTTTGACACTTTTAATTTTAGGAAATTTACCATTATTGGCTCAAAACCAAGGAAACGGCGAGGTAATAACGAAAACCGTAAACACCCAACCTTACCATACTATTGATGTTTCTGGCTCCATGGATGTAACTCTGGAAAAAGGAACAGAAGGAAAAATCACTATAACTGCCGAAGAAAATTTACAGGACAATATTGTGGTTGAATCAGACGGGGCTACACTTACTATTAAAATGAAAAAAAACACCTTTCTTCGTAATACCAAAAAAATAAGCATTACGGTTCCTTTTGAGGACCTTTCAGAGATTTCCCTTCATGGTTCTGGAAATATTGAAGGAAAGGATTTAGTGGAAAGCAATTCCCTTTCATTAAATCTGCAAGGGTCTGGCAATATAAATGTTTCCGTGGAGGCCAAAACCTTGGATGTAAAATTAAATGGTTCCGGAAATCTGGAACTGACTGGAAAGGCCACAGATCTTGAAATAAAGTCCACCGGTAGTGGAAATTTTGCTGGCAAGGAACTAACTTCTGATAATGTACAAATCTATGTTTCGGGTTCTGGCGATTCAACTATTTTTGCACAAACAAGTTTGAAGGCACGTATTCAAGGCTCCGGTTCTATATTTTGCGCCGGAAACCCTTCTTCAAACGATGTAAAAGTAATGGGCTCGGGCAAGGTAAAATCTATTTAATTTAAATTTCGCTGTATTAAAAAAGCCGCTTTTAAAAACTAAAAGCGGCTTTTTATAATTTAATATTTCTTTTACGGTAAAACTATTAAAAATTCCCCTCCGGTTATTTGATGGATTGTGGGGTCTTGACCTGTAGCATCAACTCCTGTAAAATTAAAAATCCCTTCAATTAAACCACTTGCAATATCATAATTGGTAATAACCAAACTTCCGGGACTTGAAACATAGGTAATGGAAGTTCCAACTTCTGGGGTGTAATAAGCAACAATTTCATTTCCGTCTATAATTTCCGTTCCCATTTCATGAGTACCTACGGTAACTGTAAGCGGGAAAGTTAGCTCCATTCGTTGATCACCTACTGTTGTTGATATTGTAACTCTTGGATATTGGTTAACTATTGAAGTGGTAATAACAATTTCATCAGGATTGTAGGAAGCGCCATCCACGTTTGCAGTAAAAGCATTATTTGCTCCAGCTACTCCTTCAAAAAATACCGTAAAGCTTCCTTCCGTAACTTCAACAGTATCGGGAACCTGCCCTAATGGATCATTTCCTGTAAATGAAAATGTGGCTGTTAAAATACCCAATTCAAGATCAAATTCTGTGATAGTTATCGATCCCGGATTTGAAGTAAGATTTTCAGTTCCATTTCCAGCATTATAAAGCGCTATTAACTTTGTTCCGTCAGAAATATTGACCATATCAAAAGTGCCAACGCCCAAAGAACGTGGAACGTCAATACGAATAAGCTCATTTGTGCTGGACTCGGCTTCTATTTTTATCATATGTACATTGCCTATCATTGGCTCAGTCACAGAAATGGTATCAGCAATAAAATCAATTCCATCCACTTTTGCGAAAAATTCGTTGTTTGGATTGTTGCCACCGCCACCGCCTCCAGTGTCATCAATTACATATTCAATGGCATTAAATGCTCCGTTTGTAATTTCAATGTCTTCCAAAATTGGATCGCCATTACCATCAAGTATAGGATTTCCGTCGCCATCAACTTTTGTGCGAACGCCCGTAAAACTAAAAGTTCCTGTAACAGTTTGATCTGTGGTATTTAATTCAGTGATGTTCAAAAGCCCGGATCCGCCCAAGGTGCCAGCCGAAATATATGGAAGAACATTCGCTGAACCATCAAAATAGCTGCCCGCATTTTCTGTATTTCCGCCAGTGGTCAAATTAAAATTTCCAACAGCCGCATCTTTTATTGAAAGTACTATTTTTTCACCACCAGGTTTTAAGCCGGTAATTACCATTTCATTAGTAGAAGTAAGTGTTGCTGTAGCCGAAGAAGCAACATAATCCTCTCCCGCAACTTTAGCTATAAATTGTCCTACCTCGGCCTCATTTTCTTCATTTTGAATGAATTCGCCTGTGAGGGGTTCATTGTCACAGGAAAAAAATTGAAATGCCAGAAATGCAAGAAGCACTCCTTTTATAAAATACATTTTCTTCATATTATTTAATAGTTTGTAGGTAATAAACGCAAACATAAACAAAATTGTTTAAATGGTTTTATTTCTAGGCACTCTTAATAACAAAAATACCCCAGTTATAAAAAATAAAACAAGAAACAATATTGAATTTCGCATGCTGCCTGTTATTTGGTCAATAAAGCCATAAATTAACATACCAATAACAATTCCTATTTTTTCGGCAACGTCATAAAAACTGAAATAGGAAGTAGTATCCTTTGTTTCTGGCAAAAATTTTGAATAAGTTGAACGAGAAAGTGACTGTATTCCGCCCATAACCAAGCCCACAAAACCTGCCGTTATATAAAATTGAATGGGCATTTCAATAAAAAAAGCAACTACGCAAATACAAACCCAAACAATATTTATTACAATAAGAACGGGTATATTTCCAAACTTTTCAGATGCACGCGAGGTTATTATAGCCCCTAAAACCGCAACTAATTGAATTATTAATATGCTACCAATCAATCCGAACATTTTTGCATCATCACCGCCCCAAGCTATTTCTTGTTCTCCAAAATAAGTTGCAACAAGCATCACCGTTTGTACGGCCATACTATAAACAAAAAATGCTGCCAAATATCGTTTTAACTGTATGTTTTCGGAGAGTGAATTGTAAACACTTTTCAATTCCCTAAAACCGTTCAGCAATATTTTTGTACTTACTTTTTTTCCGCTTTTGTTCCCCTTCGGAAGAAAATAAAAAGAATATTGACTAAAAAGAATCCACCAAATCCCGACGGAAACGAAAGACCACCTCATTGCTATCATACTCGCCTTTCCTCCTTCTCCAAAGCCAAAGTATTGAGGAAACATAACCATTCCTAAATTGAAGAGCAACAGAAGGACACTTCCTATATACCCAAAAGAATAGCCACGGGCACTAATCCTATCCTGCTGTTCAGGAAATGCCACATCGGGTAAATAGGAATTATAGAAAACCAAACTTCCCCAGAAACCCACTAATCCAAAAAAGTAAAAAAGTAAACTAATTTCAATATTCTCAATGCTGAAAAAATAAAGTCCCATGCACGACAGCGCACCCAGGTAACAGAAAAATTTCATAAAATTCTTCTTATTGCCCACATAATCTGCAATACCCTGAAAGTAAGGGCGAAATAATCGCAACCAATAAAAAGGCTGCCGCTGTTGTATAACTTATTAAAGGAGTGCTACGAATGTTTCCGCCGAATAAAGAAACCGTGGTTACATTTTCCGCTTTAAACAGTGCCTGATAATAAATGGGAAAAATAGCCGAAGCAATTACTAGACTATAAACTGAATTTGCCCAATCGTAAAAAGCCCACGCATTTAGCAGTTTTTTACTTCCTTTAAGTAAGTGGGGCATAAATTTGATTTGTTTTTGAGAATACTAAACTACTAAAAAATCCCACTCAAAGTGGGATTTTAAATTTTTCAATTAAATATTTATTTGGTTTGTTTTATCTCTTAAAGGAAGTAACGCCAAACTTTCTAGCTTCTGCTTTAGCTTCAGGTGCCCAAGCTTGGATATTTTGAATTCTTGTTGCACTGGAAGGGTGTGTGCTCAAAAATTCCGGCGGCGTATTTCCGCTTTCTTGAGCCTGCATGCGTTGCCATAATTCCGCTGCGGCTAGTGGTTCATAACCAGCCATTGCCATTAAAATAAGTCCGATGCGGTCTGCCTCCGTTTCATGGCTGCGACTAAAAGGAAGCATAACCCCCACAGTAGAACCCAGACCATAGGCTGTATTAAAAATTTGTTGGTTTTCCGGGTTATTACTCAATGCTATGTTTCCTGCAACGGCTCCCAGTTGCTGCAATTGTGCCGCACTCATCCGTTGCTGTCCGTGGTTTGCCAATGCGTGGGCAACCTCGTGGCCCATCACTGCTGCCAAACCGGCTTCATTTTGTGTAACGGGCAAAATACCTGAATAAACCACCACTTTTCCGCCCGGCATTGCCCAAGCATTTACATCGGGACTTTGCACAAGGTTATACTCCCAACGATAATCTGTTAAATAACCTGCATAGCCATTTGCGGTAAGATATCTTTCGGCAGCAGAGGCAATTTTTTGCCCAACGCTTTTCACCATTCGTGAGTCGGCCGTATTGTTTATCACTTTATGCTCTGATAAAAATTCATTGTATTGTTGAAAGGCCATGGGTAATATCTGCGAATTGGGCACCAAGGCCAAAGTTTGTTTTCCTGTAAAAGGGTTGGTACTACAGGCAACAACTAAGGTACCTATTAGTAATATGGAAAGGGATTTTAAAATTTTCATATTCAGATAATTTTGTTTAGTGTTAAAATTAGAGATATAAATTTTAGCATTCTATTAAAGTTATTGTAAAATTAAGTTTTCAAATCTTGTGCCTATCTATTTCAAACTTTAGTTTTTCTTTAATATAAATTAGTTCTGAGGCTTTTAAATTTATAGACTTTAAAAAATTGGAACGAATTTTGTAAACTTTTAATAAATATTTAAAAAATCAATTATGAAAAACATACTTCTCTTTTTGGCCCTTTCATCAACAATCTTATTTACTTCCTGTGAAGGCGATCCGGGACCTCCGGGCGAACCCGGTGGTTTGGTTTATGCACAGGTTTTTGAATTTAATCCAACTTTCGACTATAATGATTATCCGGAAAATACTTATTCTAGTTCAATTTTCTCTTTCCCCGTAGAGGTTTTTGAAAGTGATGCCGTATTGGTTTACCGCCTTTCAGGACAGGATAATTCTGTAAACCCTCCTGCCGATGTTTGGACACAGCTACCACAGAATATATTTTACAATGATGGTACGGGAGATTTTTTTCAGTATAATTATAACCATACCTTTTTTGACATACAATTTACCATAGAAGGTAATTTTGATTTAACGAATATTGAAACCGCAGACATTACAAACCAAACTTTCCGCGTAGCAATAGTTCCAGCGGAATATGCAACAGCTGATTTAACGATGAAAGAAATTCTTCAAATGAAGCAAGCGGATGGTTCTAATCTTGAAATTATAGAACTTTAATATGAAAATCTTAAGCACAATCCTTATTGCCTGCGCCTTGTTTTTTAGTTGCAATTCGCCAGCCCAAAAAACTGAAGCTTCAAAGAAGAAAACTTTTAAGGTGACAAAAACCGATGCTGAATGGAAGGCACAATTATCTCCAGAGGCATATAATGTACTTCGCCACGAAGGTACAGAACGTGCTTTCTCCAGTGATTTAAATGACAATCACAAAGAGGGAACGTACGTTTGTGCAGCTTGTGGAACTCCTGTTTTCGAGAGCAAGCACAAATTTAATAGCGGCACGGGTTGGCCTAGTTTTGACCGACCCATAAAGGGTAATGTAGCATTTTCAACAGATAACAAAATGGGCTACACCCGCACCGAGGAACATTGTGCAACCTGTGGTGGCCATTTGGGGCACGTTTTTAATGACGGTCCTCAGGAAACTACCGGAGAACGCCATTGTATCAATGGGGTTGCATTAGATTTTATTCCGAAAGAATAAGATTCCTAAAATAAAATTTAATTAAAGCACCAAATTCCAAAATACAATTGGGATTTGGTGCTTTATTTATTTAAAATTCCTTTCCTCTGGAATTTATTTGGGATTTGGAATTTGTTATTTGGTCCCGATAGTTATCGGGATTTCTTTTGTATTTCGTAAATTCGTTGCTTCAAAAGAAATAATATAAAATATAGTAATGAGCAAATACGACGTAATAGTTTTAGGAAGCGGACCAGGTGGTTATGTTACCGCAATAAGGGCTTCACAATTGGGTTTTAAAACCGCTATTGTTGAAAAGGAAAGTCTTGGGGGCGTATGTTTAAACTGGGGATGTATTCCCACAAAAGCATTATTAAAGAGCGCCCAGGTTTTTGATTATCTAAAACACGCAGACAGTTACGGCCTTACCGTAAAGGAATTTGATAAAGACTTCGGGAAAGTTATTGAACGAAGCCGCGGCGTTGCGGAAGGAATGAGCAAAGGCGTACAGTTTTTAATGAAGAAAAATAAAATTGACGTTATCAACGGTTTCGGAAAAATTAAACCCGGAAAAAAAATAGATGTTGACGGAAAGGAAATTTCCGCAGACCATATAATTATTGCCACAGGTGCCCGCTCACGTGAACTGCCAAATTTAAAACAGGATGGCACAAAAGTTATCGGGTATCGTGAAGCAATGAGTTTAAAAAAACAACCCAAGAGTATGATTGTTGTGGGCAGTGGCGCCATTGGCGTTGAATTTGCCCATTTCTACAATTCTATGGGAACCGATGTAACGATCGTGGAATTTTTACCAAATCTTGTTCCTTTGGAAGATGAAGATGTTTCAAAACAATTTGAGCGTTCCTTCAAAAAAGCTGGAATCAAAGTGATGACGAATTCTTCCGTAGAAAAATTGGATACCTCTGGAAAATTAGTGAAAGCAACCGTAAAAACAGCTAAAGGTGAAGAAACACTGGAAGCTGAAATAGTTCTTTCGGCTGTTGGAATTGCTACAAATATCGAAAATATTGGGTTGGAAGATGTTGGAATCGTTACAGATAAAGGAAAAGTAATAGTTAACGATTGGTACCAAACCAATATTCCCGGATATTACGCAATTGGAGATATAACCCCCGGCCCTGCCCTAGCCCACGTTGCTTCGGCGGAAGGAATTACCTGCGTTGAGAAAATTGCAGGACAACATGTTGAGCCAATTGATTACGGAAACATTCCGGGTTGTACCTATGCTTCACCCGAAATTGCTAGCGTTGGGATGACTGAAAAGCAAGCCAAAGAAGCTGGTTACGAAATTAAAGTTGGAAAGTTCCCTTTCTCCGCAAGTGGAAAAGCAAGCGCTTCCGGAGAGAAAGATGGTTTCGTAAAAGTAATTTTTGATGCCAAATATGGCGAATGGTTAGGCTGCCACATGATTGGCGCCGGCGTAACCGATATGATTGCAGAAGCAGTTTTAGGAAGAAAACTGGAAACTACAGGCCACGAAGTATTAAAAGCAATTCACCCGCACCCAACAATGAGCGAAGCTGTAATGGAAGCAGTTGCAGATGCTTATGGGGAAGTGATTCATTTGTAAGCCCCCTAGCCCTCGAAGGGGGAACTCTTAGCTCTAAACTCAATAAAAAAAGCTCCATATGGAGCTTTTGTTTTTTCACAACAGTGAGAATCCCCCTTCGGGGGCTAGGTGGCAAAACTCTGCAAGGCCAACTCATAGCTCTGCAGACCAAAGCCAACAATAACCCCTTTTGCATTTGGGGAAATGTAGCTTTTGTGTCTAAAATTTTCTCTTGAAAAAGTATTGGAAATGTGCACTTCTATCACGGGTGTGGTTATAGCTTTAACGGCATCTGCAATGCCGATAGAAGTATGTGTGTATGCGGCGGCATTAAGAATAATTCCATCGAATTGAAATCCGACTTCTTGGATTTTATCAATCAATTCGCCTTCAATGTTAGATTGGAAGTGTGAAAGCTCAACTTGGGGAAACTTCTGCTGCAATTTTTCAAAAAAATCATTAAAAGTCTCATCGCCGTAAATATCATTTTCCCGCTTGCCGAGCAAGTTCAGGTTTGGGCCGTTGATTATTATTATTTTCATACTTCAAATATAACTCTTTATTCAGATTGTTTTTTTGACTAAAAAAACCATCCCGCACCTAACATTATTGCGCCTTCGTTTATATTATCATCGTATTCTGGATTGGTAAATGCGTAAGCCCCTTTTAAATTAACAAATAGATTGATGGGAGTTGTGTATTGAAATCCAAAAACACCCCCAAATTCAGGACTTTCCCCTGTGGTTTCACTATGTGTTCCATTACTGCCCGTGCTGTAGCTTGCACTAAACGTAATATCGACCCCAAGTCGTGGACCAAATAGTAAACTAAAATTATCATTAATAGCGTAATTCGCATACACAGGAATTACAATATATACTGGAGAATTTCTAAACAACTGGTCATTGTTTCCCTTTCTGTATACTTTAACTTCTCTAAGCTGAAAAGTAAATTCTGGCTGTAACGCAAATTTTTCAGAAAAAGCAATCTTAAATGCCGCACCTACAGAAGGCCGGGAAGTATAATCAAATTCAAAATCACTGTCTTCTGAATTGCTTGCGAATGGAAACTCGACTGCAATTACGGGACCTACTTCAAATTTTTTGGTCTGTGCCATTAATAATATTGGTAATAATGCGAAAGAGAGAAAAAGTAATTTTGATTTCATATTAGTTTTTTTAAGGCTGGCAAATATAAAAAAAGCAGGAACATAGTCCCTGCTTTAAAAATATTACAAAGTTAAACTAGAAGGAATATCCTGCTGATACTTGGAAAACATTGTTTTGATTTTTTGCAGTATTAAGGACGAATCATTGATATCATTAATATCGTTAAACCTTTATTGTAACGCAAGACTTCCAAAAACACCCATAGGTAAACGATATGTTGCCCCTATTCCAATTCCAATATCAATACTTTTATATTGATCCTTCGTATCGCCTACCTCCCCCGTTCTCATAAATCTACACCTTCTGCTTTTACCAGTACACCAATAACTGGTCCTAACCTCAGCACTTAATACCCTCAATTATATGATACTTTCCCATTATAGGAACATTGAATATAATCAATCTTATGTATCTTCATTCAGTTCCGAATCCATAATTCATTCTGCTGCCCTTAGAAGAATACAATATTTCCGGTTGAACGAAATCTTGTCCGTTATGGGAATTTCCACAAGTCCACCCAATTGAAAACTTGTTCTTGAATCGAAACCTCCTAAACCACCGATAATAAGCATCTCCTCCTATTGAAGCAATATTAACACCAGCTTTTGCGCCCATTCTAAATTCCCTTGGGATTGTGCAGTAATAAATGCAAAAATTGCCATTGCTGTAAAAAGTAAAAGTTTTTTCATAATATAAATTGTTTTTATATAGATTAGTTAGTTTAAAGTTAAGTATATATATTTTTAAAAATTTGATTGGTATTCAGGTATAAACAAATGTTCACGAACAAAAAGCCACCTAATTAGGTGGCTTTCAATTTTTTAAGTAAAATATTTTATAAAAAAGAATATCCCAAAGCTACAGAAAACACACTGTTTTTACTTTCTTCCCTCCACATCTTTGGAAATTCTGTTAGGCCAAAATTATAGCGTGCATCCAAACGAACACCAAATGGAAAATCATAACCTGCACCAACGACTCCGGAGATATCCGATTTTTCGGCGTTATAATCTTCACCTTCAACAATTACACCTTTCAAATCATCATTTACAATAAACCCAAACTGTGGCCCAGCTTGTACATTCAGTCCTTGAACCAAATAATATTTAAGTACCACGGGCACATTTACATATGTTAAATCAAAATCCCCAGCATCAAATTCGGCTCCCTGTTGCGAATACAATAAATCCGCTTGAAGCCCTACTTTATCAGTAAACTTAATTCCTGCAAAAATACCAGCCTGGAAGCCCGTTTTGTTTGATAGCCCAGAAGCATCGGTTATATTCGAGAAGTTTGCCCCCGCTTTAATCCCGAGATCAATTTCCTGTGAAATAGCGGTTGTTCCAATAAATAACGTAATTACTGCTACAATTAATTTCTTCATAATCTGATTTTTTTTAGATTTCAATTAAAACGTAAATATAGTCTTAATCTTATGGCTGAAAATATTTTTAGTTTTTTGTTAACTATTGTTTTTAGTGGTAATATAGCGGAATGAAGTGGCAACAGGTTTTAAAGGATTACCAAAACTACCTCCGTTTGGAACGTGGGCTTTCTGAAAATTCCATCATCAATTATTCTTTGGATGTAAAAAAACTGATGCGATGGCTGGAAACTAATGAAATGCAGGTCTCACCAATTGAAATCACTGAGGAAACATTGCAGCAGTTCATTTATGAAATCGCCAAAAAAGTAAATCCCCGATCCCAAAGTCGCCTCATTTCTGGACTGAAGGGATTTTTCAACTACTTAATTTTTGAAGATTACCGAAAAACCAACCCCTTAGAATTAATTGAATCTCCCAAACTTGGAAGAAAACTTCCGGACACTTTAGCTGTTGAGGAAATTGATGCCTTAATAAGCGCCATAGATTTAAGTTCAAAACAAGGAGAACGAAACCGCGCCATAATTGAAACATTATATGGTTGCGGACTTCGTGTTTCCGAACTTACAAGCCTTAAAATTTCCGATCTTTTTTTTGATGAAGGTTTTATAAAGGTAACGGGAAAAGGTGATAAACAGCGCTTGGTTCCTATTGGGCCAACAACCGAAAAATATATTACTATTTATAGGAAGGAAATTCGCGTACACCAAGAAATTGATTCCGCGGCAAAAGATACACTTTTCCTTAACCAGCATGGAAAATCCTTAACGCGCGCAATGATTTTTACAATTGTAAAGCGCCTGGCAGAAAAAGCAGGTATTCGCAAAACCATAAGTCCCCATACTTTCCGTCATTCCTTCGCAACACATCTTCTTGAAAATGGTGCTGACCTGCGCGCTATTCAACAAATGCTTGGACATGAAAGCATAACCACCACCGAGGTTTATACGCACATAGACCGTAAACACTTAACGGAAGTCATTAATCGCTATCATCCTAGAAAATAAATGGGATGTTTTCTTATTGATGGTTAAATAAAACCTAAACTTTCTCAAATCCTTCAAATTACAACTGTCCTTTTGTATTTTCAAAAGAAAAATTTTAATCAAACAAAAAGATATATGAAAACTTTAAAATTCAGCAACGGAGATACTATGCACGCTATTGGTTTAGGCACTTGGAAAGCCACCGGCGACGAAGTTAAAAAAGCAGTAAAGGATGCACTTCACGTTGGATATCGACACATAGATACCGCTGCTGCCTACGGAAACGAAGAAAAGATAGGAGAAGCACTTGCCGAAATTTTTGCAGAAGGTGAAATTTTTAGAGAAGATGTGTTTATTACTTCAAAACTTTGGAATGATTCACATGCCGAAGGACAGGTAAGACCAGCCTTGGAAGAATCATTAAAAAAACTAAAATTGGATTATTTGGATCTGTATTTAATCCATTGGCCCGTTGCTTTTAAGAACGGGATAGATTCGCCCAAAAAACCTGATGATTACCTAACTCCTGAAGAAGCCCCAATAATTGAAACATGGAAGCAAATGGAAAAAGCCAAAAATGATGGTTTGGCGAAGCATATTGGCGTTTCAAATTTCAGTGAAGAAAAGCTGAAAGATTTAGTTTCAAAAGCAACTATCAAACCCGAAATGAACCAAGTTGAGCTTCACCCGCTGCTACAGCAAGATGACCTTCTGGAATATTGCAAATCAGAAAATATACTTGTTACGGCTTATTCTCCATTGGGTTCGGGAGATAGATCTGCGAGTATGAAAGGAAAGGATGAACCCAATCTTTTAGAATTAAAAACCATTCAAGAAATTGCGAGAAAGCACAATGCTTCGTCGGGACAGATATTGATTAGTTGGCACAACCATCGCGGCACAGCGGCAATTCCCAAATCTACCAGCAAAGAGCATATTGAGGAAAATTTTAAAGCTGCTTCCATTGAATTAGAAGATGCAGATATGAAGGCAATTGCTAGACTGGATAAGCATAACCGTTTTATAACAGGCAAGTTTTTTGAAGAACCCAGCAAAGGTTATGAAGATATTTATGATGAAGATTCAGTTATTATTGAAGGTATCAAAAAAGGCATTGATACCGTAAAGAATGTTTTTAAATAGGTTGTTTTGCCCCCGTTGCCCCCAATCGGGGAAATTATTATGGTTTTAAAAAAGCTCCAAATGGAGCTTTTTTTATTGGACTATCTTCCCCCTTTGGGGGCGAATGGGACCTTACTTCGCAATATTCACCGCACGTGTTTCACGTATAACGGTAACTTTTACTTGTCCCGGATAGGTCATATCTGTCTGTATTTTCTGTGAAATCTCAAATGAAAGCTGGGCTGCTTTTTCGTCGCTAACCTTTTCACTTTCTACCATCACCCGTAATTCACGGCCCGCTTGAATTGCATAAGCCTTATTAACCCCTCCGAATCCGAAGGCAATATCTTCCAAATCCTTCAAACGCTGAATATAACTATCCAGCACTTGTCGTCTTGCGCCCGGTCTAGCTCCGCTAATAGCATCACAAACCTGTACAATTGGCGAAAGCAAACTAGTCATTTCAATTTCATCGTGGTGGGCACCAATTGCATTGCACACCTCTGGTTTTTCACCATACTTTTCAGCCCATTGCATTCCTAAAAGCGCGTGGGGCATTTCAGTTTCCATTTCTGGAACTTTTCCAATATCGTGAAGCAATCCAGCGCGTTTGGCAAGTTTGGCGTTTAATCCAAGCTCTGCAGCCATTACTCCACACAGTCTTGCAACCTCTCGCGAGTGATGCAATAGGTTTTGCCCATAAGACGAACGGTATTTCATACGTCCCACCGCTTTTATAAGCTCCGGGTGAAGACCGTGGATTCCTAAATCTATAACGGTTCGTTTTCCAACTTCAATAATTTCTTCTTCAATTTGTTTGGTAGTTTTTTCAACAACTTCTTCAATACGCGCAGGATGAATACGGCCGTCGGTCACTAATTTATGTAGCGATAAACGTGCAATTTCCCTTCTTACGGAATCAAAACACGATAATATAATTGCTTCGGGTGTATCGTCAACAATTATTTCTACACCCGTTGCGGCTTCAATAGCGCGAATGTTTCTACCCTCACGGCCAATAATTCTACCTTTAACATCATCGCTTTCAAGATTGAAAACCGAAACGCAATTTTCTACGGCCTCCTCTGTTCCGATACGTTGAATAGTATTGATTATTATCTTTTTAGCTTCTTGCTGGGCGGTCATTTTTGCCTCTTCCATAGAAGTTTGAACAAAAGCCATTGCTTGGGCTTTGGCTTCATCCTTTAGGCTTTCCATCAATTGCCTTTTCGCTTCTTCAGCGGAGAGACTACTGATTACCTCCAATTGCTCTATCTGGCTACGGTGAAGTTTTTCCACATCGGTTTGCTTCTTTTCCAGCATTGAAATTTTCTCGGTGTAGTCGGTCTTTTTTTCTTCTAATTCCGAATTTAACTTTTTTGATTTTGCCAGTTCACTTGATACTACTGATTCTTTATCGCGTATTCTTTTTTCAGCTTCTGAAATCTTTTTATCGCGGTTCAATATAACTTTTTCGTGCTCTGACTTTAGTTCTAAAAATTTTTCTTTGGCTTGGAGTATCTTATCTTTTTTAAGTGTTTCAGCTTCAGATTTTGCTTCTTTCAGTATTGATGATGCGCTCTTTTTTGCTCTTATTATAAGCTGGGATGCATTGTTGCGCTCCAGTATTTTTGCAATAAAAAATCCAATCGCAATACCAACGACTGCGCCTACTACAGGTACTATTATTTCCATTTTTCGTTGATTTATATATATAAAAAAAGCCTACATCAATATATTTATTTTGAATAAACTCCTTAAAATGAATGTTTAGGGCTAACAAGCTGATCAAGTATCCGCTCAAAGACGGCTCGCTTTTACAACTTCAACTCACCCTTTTTAAAGAATTCGTGTTGAGTTTACCAAAAATTAGTATTAATGTAGGCAGTAACCTTATTTAATTTAAAGAACGTTTATGATAATTGCTCCTGCAATAAACGATCCAAAGCTTGAAGCTTTGCCTCTGTTTCCTGCGTATCGCTTGATTTATCAATTTGTTTTTGCTCTACCTGCGCAGCAAATTGGAGGGCACACATGGCCAATACATCCTGTTTGTCGCGTACGGCATAACTTTGTTCGAACTTTTTAATCATTTCTTCTATCTTTTTCGAAGCCAACCGCAATCCTTCTTCTTGAGAGGGATTGATGGTCAAGGGGTAAACCCTGTCTGCTATTGATAGTTTTATTTTTAATGGTTCGGCCATTGTTATATTTTTATTCGGAAAGTTGGGTAATACACTGGTCAATTTCCCGAATGAGAGCGTTTATCTTGAGTTTTGTTTCTCGTTTATGCTGGTCGCTGCCAAGCATTGAATTTGCTAATTTTAATGAGTTGCACTTTTCGCTCCAAATTTCAATTTCCTTTTGAAATTTTTGTTGGTTAGTTTTTAAAACTGCGAGTTCTTCTTCTAATTCTGCATTAGCCTTCTTTAAATTTTCGTGCCTATTTAGCAGTTTGCTAATTCTATTTTCAAGAGAATCAACTATATCAGATAGATTACTCATTAATATTTATATTCAATACTTCTTTCACAAAGTTAGCATACCATCTCCAATAAGCAAACTGTTTTCTATTATTTTTTGTAATATTGAATATTCACACAATAAATCTCCCCTCTCCCCATTTAGTTATAGCATATTCTTATTTTTGCTCTATGAATAAATTTTATTTGGTATTCCTTTTTTGGGGAAGTATTTTACATTCACAAACAGACATTCCAACAGATTATTTTTCAAATCCGCTGGATATTGATTTGGTGCTGGCAGGCAATTTTGGTGAAATGCGCGCCAACCATTTTCACAGTGGCCTCGATATAAAAACCCAACAAAGAGAAGGATTCCCTGTTTACGCTCCAGCTGATGGGTTTGTTAGCCGCATTCAAGTCCAACATTATGGCTATGGAAAAGCACTCTACATTCTTCACCCAAATGGTTACACGACTGTTTATGGGCATCTTAAAAGTTATGCCGGCGATATTGAAAAATATGTAAAAGACACCCAATATTCAAAAGAAACATATGAGGTTGAGCTTTTTCCCGATCCTTCCCTTTTGCCAGTAAAAAAAGGCGATTTAATTGCCTATTCCGGAAATACGGGCGGCAGCGGTGGACCCCATTTGCACTTTGAAATCCGTGATTCTTCCCAACGGCCTATGAACCCGTTGCTATTTGGGATAGAAATTCCCGATTCCAAAACACCTATAATAAGCGCCCTTTTTGCATATCCTATAAGTGAGGACGCCCACATTAACCAAAGCCAAAACAGAACAAAGCTTCGGCTTACAAAACAAAAAGACGGCAGCTATAAAGCGGAAAACATTAGCGCATTTGGGAAAATTGGTTTTGGAATAACCACCTATGACCAACAGGATGGTGCTTCAAACAAAAATGGTTCCTATAAAATAAAAACAACTTATAACGGGACCGAAAAAATTGAGGTGCTATTCAATAAATTCTCCTTTTCTGAAACTCGCTATTTAAATCGCTATACCGATTACAACTATTACGAAACCAATAAAAGTATGGTGCAAAAGCTTTTTCGGGAGAAAAACAATCCCTTAAGCATTATTACCCAAGAAGACGAAAATGGGTTTATTACGGTTGCAGATAGCATCAATTCGATTTACACTATAAAAGTTGACGATTTTAAAGGAAACAGCATGCTGGTTTCTGTCCCTATTGAAGGAAAAAAACTTGAAATATTGGATCCCAAGAAAGATGAAAAAACAGATGATTACATATATGCAGACCACGCAACTTCAATAACCAAAGGAAAATTCAGCATTTATATTCCGGCAAATAGTTTATATGAAGATACCTATTTAAATATTGAAGCGAATGGCGATATTCTCAAGTTTCACGAAGATGTAATTCCAATACATAATAATATTTCAATCACCGCTGATATTTCGTCATACAATGAAGCCGACAAAGACAAACTTTATATTGGAAGGTTAAACTACAGAGGACTTCCCTATTATAACTTCACAACGCGTAGCGGTGACAAATTAACAGCCAAAACCAGAACCTTTGGTGACTATACCGTTGCTTCAGACACGACGCCCCCAACTATAAAGCCAGTTAATTTTTCTGATGGAAAATGGATCAGCAACCAAAACTTTCTGCAAGTAAAAATTACCGATGATCTTAGCGGTATAAGCTCCTATCGCGCAACAATTAACGGAAAATTTATATTGATGGAATATGAATACAAAAAAAACGTTCTTACCTATAATTTCAATGATAATGTGAATCTGGAATCTGAGAATAATTTGAAACTTATTGTTATAGATAATGTTGGAAATAGTGCTACATTTGAAGCAAAATTTTTCAGAAAACAACCCTAACCCTTGCTTTTGAAAACAATCAAACTACCGCTTACACTCCTTTTCTTTTTTTTCGCAACCGTTGTATTTGCTCAAAAGGCTACAGTACGAGGAGTTATTCTTGACGAATTCAACGTCCCGCTTTCTGGAGTAAATATCACCTATAATGATAAGGGAACAATATCTGACCTAAACGGATATTACCTGCTGGAAATCCCTTCGAATCAAGAGGTTACGGTAACTTTTTCGCACGTAGGCCATAAGTTAGCGAAGCTGCGTTTCAACTTAAGTCCAAACGAGGATTATGAGCTAAACCCAGTTCTAAAAACTGATGTGGAGCAAATTCCTGAAGTAGTTATCTCCGGTCGGGAAAACAAACGTATTGAAGGTCTTGTAAACATTCAGCCCGAAGTAATCCGCAAAATGGTTGGTGCGCAACCTGGTGTAGAAAATCTATTGAAATCGCTTCCCGGAGTTAATGGAAATGACGAATTGAGTACCCAATACGCTGTTCGCGGTGGAAACTATGACGAAAACCTTGTTTACGTTAACGAAATAGAAGTGTACCGCCCTTTTCTAATAAGAAGCGGACAACAGGAAGGTTTAAGTTTTGTAAATAGTGATCTTACCAGTAATGTTGATTTTTCCGCAGGTGGGTTTCAAGCGAAATATGGCGACAAACTTTCCTCTGTTTTGGATATCACCTATCGTCGTCCGGTAGATTTTGGCGCTTCGCTCGATTTGAGTCTCTTGGGTGCGGCCGGCTCTGTGGAAGGCATTTCAAAAAATGGTCGTTTCTCTGGAATTGTTGGGCTTCGCTATCGCGACAACAGCCTTTTGGTAAAAGCCAAAGAGACCGAAACAAACTATCGTCCCAAATTTGCTGATGCACAAACCTACCTAACTTATAAATTCACAAATAACTTTGAGCTTAGTTTTTTAGGAAATGTTTCCATAAACGAATATAATTATAGACCCCTTACACGCCAAACCAATTTTGGAACTATAACTGATCCAATCGCCTTACTTGTTTTTTATGAAGGCCGTGAGGAAGACCGATACAACACCTACTTTGGCGCTTTGAAATCTACTTGGGTTGTTTCAGACAATTATACAGCAAAAATTATTGCTTCCCTTTACCAAACAACAGAACAGGAATATTATGACATTCTTGCCGAATACCGTTTGGGTGAAGTAAATACGGACATAGGTGATGAAAATTTGGGTGAAGTGGAATTCAGTGAAGGCATTGGCGGCCAACTCACCCATGCCCGAAATGATTTAGATGCCTTGATTCTAAATGTTGAACACAAAGGAAATCTCGCTATTGAAGAAAATAACATTGAGTACGGCATTAAATATACCCGCGAGGATATTCGTGACCGTGTGCAGGAATACGAAGTTATTGATTCAGCGGGTTTTTCCATCCGACCCCCTATTTTTCCTCCAAACAATCAGCCATACGAACCTTACAGCTCACCTATTGAACCTTATACCAATGTACGCGCCATTAATGACGCACAAATAAACCGTATTTCTGGATATGCCCAATGGAGCCGTAAAACAAACCTTGGCAACAGCGAATTATGGCTAAACGCCGGCGTTCGTGCACATAATTGGACCGTTAGCGGTAAAGGAATTACAAGCACAACACAAACCGTTTTTAGCCCAAGAGCCCAAGTTTCCTTAAAACCCGATTGGGAAATGGACATGTTATTCCGTCTTTCGGGCGGGGTTTATCACCAACCTCCATTTTACAGAGAATTGCGTGATTCCTCCGGCACCGTTCGGCCCGATGTAAAGGCTCAGCAATCTATACATATTGTTTTTGGAAACGATTACAGTTTCAAAATGTGGGACCGTGCTTTTAGATTGAATTCAGAAATCTATTATAAACATTTAACCGACGTAAACCCTTATACACTGGAAAATGTCCGTATCCGCTACCGAGCAACAAACAATGCCGTTGCCTATTCTTACGGCCTTGATTTACGCTTGGCCGGAGAGTTTGTTCCCGGTACCGAAAGTTGGTTGAGTTTTGGGTACTTGAAAACGGAGGAAAACATAGAAGATCGTGGCTACATATTCCGCCCAACGGACCAACGGTTAAAGTTTGGTATGCTTTTTCAGGATTATGTGAAAGTGATTCCTTCGCTTAAAATGTATTTAAACCTTACCTATAACACGGGTCTTCCCGGCGGCTCACCCAGTTATGCCGATCCATACAAATATCAAGTGCGATTGCCAGATTACAAACGTGCCGATCTTGGGGTGAGTTATGTAATTGTGGATGATACAAAATTGAGGGAAAGCGGATGGTTGAAACCTTTTAAGGAACTATCGATTGGTGCAGAAATATTCAACATCTTTGATGTTCAAAACTCAATTTCGAATACCTTCGTTAGAGACGTTTATACCAAAGTACAATACGCAATCCCAAATTATTTGTCACCACGGGTTTTCAACGTAAAGATTACTTCAAGGTTTTAAAAAATTTATAATTGTTAATTATCAATAAATTCTTTTAAAACTTCAACAACATAATCAACTTCCTCTTTTTTATTAAAACTGGAAAATGAAAAACGAATTGAGGGTTTTTTTAAATCTTCCTCGGATAGAATGGCGTTCAAAACGTGGGAACCACCTTCGGCCCCACTTTGGCAGGCGCTACCTTTTGAACAGGCAATACCTTTTAAATCCAATTGAAACAAAAGCAGCATTGCTTTTTCGGCTGAAATAGGCAGACAAACATTTAATAGTGTGTAGGTACTTCTTTCATTATCGTCGCAACTGCCGTTAAATTTTACTCCCGGAATGTTTTGGGATAGCTGTTCCTTAAAATAGCACTTTAATTCGGTGATATATTCTCTTTCCTTTTCCAGATTTTGGTATGATATTTTTAAAGCTTCCGCCATTCCGGCAATTGCATAAACAGCTTCGGTTCCTGCACGCAGGCCTCTTTCCTGCTCTCCTCCATAAATTAGGGAACGCAGCCCAGAATTCTTCCGTATAAAAGCAAAACCCGCACCTTTGGGCCCATGGAATTTGTGCGCCGCAGCCGCTGCAAAATCTATTGGGATTTCAGTAAAATCAAGTTCAAAATGACCTACGGATTGTACAATATCGCTATGGAAAAGCGCTTGGTACTTTTTGCAAAGTATGGCTACTTCCTTTAAATTCAACAAATTGCCAACTTCGTTATTCACGTGCATCAGGCTTACCAAAGTTTTTTCAGAAGAATTCATCAGCAAAGTCTCCAAATTTTCATAATCCACTTGGCCGCATTCATCCAATTTCACAAATTCTATTTGTGTATTGTACTCTTTTTGAAGCCACTCTAAAGTATGCAATACGGCATGGTGTTCTACTTTACTAGAAATAATTCGCTTTACGCCAAGATCACGAACAGCGCTAATAAGAATAAGATTATCGGCCTCCGTGCCCCCGGAAGTGAAAATAATTTCACTGGCGCTTACGTTTAAAAAGCGTGCTATTTCTTTTCGTGCATTTTCAAGTAATGATTTGGAAGACCTGCCGTAAGAATGTGTAGATGAAGGATTTCCGTATTCTGTTTTTAATACTTCAGAAATACAACTTATTACATCATCCCGTAACTGTGTAGTTGCAGCACTATCAAAATATATTTTTTTCATTTCGCAATTTTATGTGTAAAAATCCCCCAAATAGTCGAGTTATTTTTGGGATTTTCTATCCCGTATTTCAATTCGTAAAAATACATATTAAAACAGTTTTGCCCACGTTTCAGTTAAAAAGAAATGCGTTACTTTGTGGTTGATGATCATTTCACCTTGAATAATATATAGTTGGGCAGTTTTGCCATTATTTTGAGGTAAAAAAATTTAAATATGAATCGATTTTTTGTCCTTCTTTTCTTTTTTACCATCTTTTTACAAAGCTGCGATGACGGCGATATTATTATAACAACCTTCAATTTTGACGATGCAGAACTGAAAACCTGCGGCAACGTGGGCAATTATGTGTTTTACAAAGTGAACCCCGAAGCGCAGGAAAGCCTTTCACTAAAACTTGGCGTTACTGACAGTCTTTATAGAACCGCAGGAACCAATAGCTATACGCTAAACGGTACCACCAATTTTGCTAATTACAGAACCTATGACGGAGAATTGGGAACTTCCTATTTTTGCAGTAGCATCCCGCCCACGAGTCCCAATGTAACAGTAGATTATCTCGCCGCATCTGGAACGGCAGAATTTATAACCTCTTTTGTGTATGAGGATAATGACAATGTCCCTGTTGATATTGAAGAAGACGGCGATACGGATGGTGACGGACTTCCAAATTTGTATGATTTGGACGATGATGGAGACAATGTGCCCACCGCCCGCGAGCTAGACACTGAAAATGCTGATGGCGATAACAATCCTTTTTCCAATCCAAAAGATACAGATGACGACGGAATTCCCGATTATCTTGACGAGGATGATGATGGAGACGGAGTATTAACCCGAAACGAGGATGAAAACGGGGATTTAGACCCTACCAATGATGTAACCGATGCTACGGTGGGACCCGATTATTTGAACCCTGCCGCGACAATAGATTATGACATTAATGAATACAGAGAGCACACCTATCAAATTTTTAAAAGCGTTGAAATAATACTGAGAAATATAGTGCTTATAAGTGGTGATGAAGAAATAACCCAAGAAACCCTGAATATGGGAGAGATTGAAAATGTGGAAACGAAAGACAAAACTATCAAGCCGGACTTTTGAGAAAAACGAAGTACGAAATACGAAGTATGAAGTACAAAATACCAATACTCACTTCCCACTTCTCACTTTAGTACTCACTTCTTATTCTGAAAAATATAAACTTCAGTAGCCCCACGCCCATATTTTTGAAAATCGGCATCATAAAATTTTAGGTTTTCATACCGCCCAAAAAGATACTCCAGTTCCGTTCGCAAAACGCCTTCTCCCACCCCGTGTATAAATACCACCTTTTGGATGCGTTTTGCAATTGCAAATTCCAACTGTCTTTTTGCGGTTTCCAACTGAATGGTGAGCATTTCATAATTATTAAGTCCGCGGGTTTTTGGCACCAATTGATTGATGTGTAAATCTACTTCCATGGGGGGCAAACTGCGTTCCTTCGGCTTTATGCGTTGGGTTTTTCCTGGTTTTTTGTGATTTTTTTCGGAAATTATGGAGGAAATATCCATCCGCGCCATTTCTTTTTTGGAAAGGGAACCATCCATCACGATGAGTTCTTCCTTTGAAAAATCGAGTTCAAATCCATCTGCGGTCTCAATGGTAACCATATTCTCCTTAACCCCCGTAACCACTCCTGAAATTGCATCATCCAGCACGGAAACTTTATCGCCTTTCTTCATTTTATTAAACTGTTATTTTATGCTTTTATATACCTGCCGCATTTTATCTATTTAACGTGGTTAAATACCTAATAACGAATTTTTTACGTATTTTAGACCAAACAGCATGTTATGTTGAATATTATTTTTAAATTTAAACCGTCAAAAAAAGCTTTATTGCCCCACACTAAAGCCTTTTAAAACCGTAAAAATATGAAAAACCTACTACTTTTTTCTACAATACTTTTAGGATCTACTGGGCTTTTTGCACAGTTGACCGTGAAGCCTAACGGCGCTTCGGATTCCTATGTTTTTGTTAAAGATCAAGTTCTTTTCGTTGAAATGAAATATCAATCTTAACCCGAAATGGAGTTGCCAACAATCAAGAAGCAAGTATCTATCTTCGCGAAAACGGACAGTTAATTCAGGGAGCAACCGCTTCTACCAACAGCGGTGACGGCCAACTTTCGGTACAACAAAATACCCCTGTAACTAATGCTTTGCCTATTATTTATGGTGTTCCCCAATAGGAAATGCCCGGAACTTTGCTGTACTCCCGACCCTCCAGGAAATAGAAATTTTGGCGTAAGCTATTTATATGAGCCATGACGTTCCAGTCTAACTGCAGCCAACTAAGCATTAACTACAACAGGCCGCGACGGTTAAACACCACAACTCCAATGACAATTTCCACAAGTTGGCTTATACACTTTCATGACCCCTGGAACTGAAGTCGAAAGTAATTATGCAAGTATGAACGGCGGTAACAATGCTCCTGCTGGCTTTGGTTTTACCATGAAAGGTCTTGGATTGGCCACTCCAGGCGGTGACCAAGTATATGATTTTAGAGGAAGTCCAAATAGTGGCAGTTTTGCTATTCCTGTAGCAGAGCCAGTTACAAATCCACCTTTCATGAAAGGACAAATGACCCTTACAGGTAATCCATATCCTTCGGCATTAGATCTTAAATAAACTATTTTATGATCCTGAAAACACTGCCTTGGGAACATTTTGGTTTTATGATGAAGACAGAACAGTGGCTTCACACAATTATTCAGACAAACCTTTTGGGTACGGGGTTTATACCATTGGTGCTGAAGACACAGACGGCAATCCGTACAATGGTAATAACCTAGGCACTGTATGTTGCTGCTCCATTTTCAATTTATACTTCTGGTGGAGGTCAAACTACTGGCCAAGGAACTGGAACTTACTGTTCAAGGCAAACGCTTTGCCCCAATTGGTCAAGGTATTATGTTTGTAGGCGATGCTACTGGAACCGTTAAAATAAAAAACGCCCATAGGGTATTTGTAAAAGAAGATATTGGCAAATGGCTCTGTATTCCAAAGACCAGATGGTGGGGTTGGTACTACTTCCACGGAAGCAAATATGACCGGAGACCCATCACTTTCAACCGCTGCAGAGACTGTAGACTATCGTACGCCAAGTATGCGTCTCTGGTCTATTTTTGAGGATGGCGTAACCCGAGAAATGTTAATTGCCTTTTATGACCAGGCAACCGATGGTTATGATCGTGGCTTGGACGGCTTAAGCGCGCAGGATTTACAGACGGATGCGTTTTTCCCAATAGGTACTGACGATAGTTTTAAACCGTATGTAATCAACGGTACAAGATATGCGTTAGACAAACAAATTCCCATTACATTCAAGCTTAAAAACCAAACCAAGTTTGAAGTAAAAGTGGTAGAGGAAGTAAAAAAGCCTTATTCCGACGCGTATATATTTGATCGTCAAGAAAACACTTATCAGCGTATAACCGGCGGGCCAAGTGCTACTTATAACCTTCCTGCGGGGACCTATAGCAATAGATTTTTTGTGGTTTTCCACAACCCGAACGTCAAGGGAGACACTCCAAAAACCGAGTTGGAAACCAGAGCTGTTGTACTTGAGAACGTAAGCTTCTTCCAAAACAATCCAGCTCAACAATTGGAAGTAAGCAATCCAGAAGGCTACACTCTTAAATCTGCCGCGGTTTTTGATATGAACGGTAAAATGGTGATTTCTGAATCAAACCTTGGTGACAATAACAAATACAGCTTCTACACTGGTAACTTAAGTAATGGTGTGTATTTAGTGAAACTAATGACTTCTGATGATATTGCAATAGATTATAAAGCTATTGTACACAATCAATAAAAATTAAGCTCTACCATCTACCATCGGAGAGTTTAAGTTTCCCATAATTAAGAAACGGCCCTGAAAATATCGGGGCCGTTTTGATTTTTAACACTCTTGCAATCCTATTTTAATGTTCTCCGTCATTGTGAGGGATAAAGGATCTATAAGAAGAGCTGACGTTGCAAAGGGAGTTATTCAAACTCCTTCAAGGTTTCAATAATTATTGAAACACAGTCCCTAAGTTGTTCCTCATTCATCACCAACGGTGGCGCAAAACGGATAATGTTTCCGTGTGTAGGTTTCGCCAACAAACCGTTATCGCGAAGTTTTAAGCAGATGTTCCAAGCCGTGTCACTTTCTTCGGAATCGTTAATTAAAATGGCGTTCAGCAAACCTTTTCCGCGTACAAGTTTTGCAATGCTGCTTTTCTCAATATACTTGTTCAATTCACTTCGGAAGATATTACCGAGGCGATCTGCATTTTCAGCAAGATTTTCATCACGTACAACACTTAATGCCGCTATAGCAACTGCCGCCGCCACAGGATTTCCCCCAAAAGTGGAGCCGTGTGTTCCGGGTTTTATTACGCTCATAATGGCATCATTTGCAAGAACCGCAGAAACGGGATACGCTCCACCGCTCATAGCTTTCCCCAAAATTAGAATATCCGGTTTTACATTTTCGTGATCAACAGCCAGCAATTTTCCCGTACGGGCTATGCCTGTTTGCACTTCATCCGCAATAAAAAGTACGTTGTGTTTTTCGCACAGTGCCTTTGCTTTGCTCAAATATCCTTGGGAAGGAACATAAACGCCAGCTTCTCCTTGAATGGGTTCAACCAAAAACCCGGCAATATTTTTATTGCCTTCCAATTGTTTTTCAAGCGCCTCAATATTATCGTATTCTATTTTGATAAAACCATTTGTGTACGGTCCAAAATTCTTGCGCGCAACAGGATCGTTACTAAAAGAGATGATGGTAGTAGTTCTTCCATGGAAATTATTTTCACAAACCACAATTTCGGCTTCGTTTTCATCGATGCCCTTTTTCTCATAGGCCCATTTTCTACATATTTTTAAAGCGGTTTCAACAGCTTCCGCGCCTGTATTCATAGGCAGTAATTTATCAAAACCGAAAAACTCACAGGCAAATTTTTCATATTTCCCAAGCATATTATTATGAAATGCGCGTGAAGTTAAAGTAAGTGTTTTAGCCTGCTCAGTCATTGCAGCTACAATTTTTGGGTGGCAATGTCCTTGGTTTACTGCAGAATATGCCGAAAGAAAGTCATAATATTTTTTGCCATCCACATCCCAAACAAACACTCCTTCCCCCCTGTTCAATACCACAGGAAGCGGATGATAATTGTGGGCTCCGTATTTGTTTTCTAAATCGATAGCTTGCTGCGAAGCTTTTTGCTCTAAAACTGACATAAAATTGAAATAATTTGAAGTAAAATATAAGTAATTCCTGCTTAAAGGAGCGGAATCCTCCGTGGCTTGCAAATTACTAAATTAATCCCACATTTTTTGAAGCTTCAAAAGGTTTTAAGACTTCCATTTATACTATTTTTGCGCTTATGGCGAGAAAAAACAATAGAGTGATTTTGGAAAATCTGGAAGTGATTGATGCTGGCGCAAAGGGAAAAGCCGTTGCCAAAGCTCCGGACGGAAGAGTGGTTTTTATAGACAATGCCGTTCCGGGCGATGTGGTTACGGTACAGACTTTCAAAAAGAAAAAGGCTTTTTATGAAGCATCGGTAATTTCTTTTTCCAAATATTCCGAAAAAAGAGTTGAAGCTGTTTGTCCACATTTCGGGATATGCGGGGGTTGCAAATGGCAAAACCTGGATTATCAACATCAACTATTCTATAAGCATAAAGAAATTGAACAAAACCTACGACGCATTGGTAAAATAGAATTGCCAGAATTTCAGCCTATTCTCGGGTCTGAAAAGCAATATTTTTATCGCAATAAAATGGAGTTTAGTTTTAGCGACAACAAATGGTTGACATTGGAGCAAATAAAAAGCGATGAAATAATTGAAAATCGAAATGCACTGGGTTTCCATATTCCTGGAATGTGGGACAAAATTTTGGATTTGGATATCTGCTATCTTCAAGCCGATCCCAGCAACGCCATCCGTGATTTTATAAAGGCAAAAGCAGAGGAATTAAATCTTTCTTTTTTCAACACAAGAAAACAGGAAGGTTTTTTAAGAACGTTGATGATTCGAACCACTTCTATAGGTGAAGTAATGGTTTTAGTCCAGTTTTTTCACGAAGATGAAGTGAACAGAAACTTACTATTGACTGCCGTTGCCAAAGAATTTCCGCAGATAACTTCGCTTTTGTATGTAATCAATTCCAAAGGAAACGATACACTTTACGATCAGGATATTGAGCTTTTCTGCGGAAGGGATCACATTTTTGAAGAAATGGAAGGTTTAAAATTTAAAATAAATGCCAAATCCTTTTACCAAACAAATAGTGAACAAGCTTTTGAGCTTTACAAAATAACCCGTGATTTTGCTGGTTTAACTGGAAACGAACTTGTTTACGATCTTTATACGGGAACGGGAACCATTGCACAGTTCGTAGCCAAAAAAGCAAAGAAAGTAATAGGTGTTGAAGCTGTGCCCGATGCAATTTCGGCAGCGAAGGAAAACGCCAAATTAAATAATATTGAAAATGTGGAATTCTATGTTGGCGATATGAAAAAGGTCTTCAATGAAGAGTTTATTGCTACCCACGGAAAACCGGATGTTGTCATCACCGATCCGCCGCGAGATGGTATGCATGCTGATGTTGTTGCACAATTATTGAATTTAGGCGCCGATAAAATTGTTTATGTTAGTTGTAATAGTGCAACCCAAGCCCGTGATTTGGCACTATTGGATTCCAAATATAAAGTCGATAAAAGTACAACCTGTAGATATGTTTCCGCAGACGCATCACGTAGAAAATGTTGTACTTTTGGAAAAGCGTTAACGATGTTGGATGTTGGATAAAATACGATCTAATACCTAAGATTACTGGACGTAAAGTTAGTTGGTAATAATACAGACCACATTATTGTCTCTTTTAAATAGTTTATAAAATTTTTAAAAACTTACTTTTTTGGTCTTAAGTCCTATGTCAAAAAGTCTTAAGTCCCATTAAATTTAAAATATGATTAAAAGAATAATTGTACTCATCCTTATAATTTTCGCCTTTAAAGGCTGTACAAAGGACGATATCTGTCCTGAAGGAACTTCCACAACGCCCAATTTGATAATTACTTTTAATGATATTGTTAATCCTATAAATCGCAAACAAGTGGCAGGCTTAAGTATTGTAACCAATTATGCCGATCCCGTAGAAGTTTTAGCGCGCACAACTACCGATTCTATTGCTATTCCACTTAACACGAATTCTGACACAACAAAATATAAGTTTATTAGAACCACAATTACGTCTACAGACACAATTATAAACGTTGATAATATTGATTTTGTTTACCAACGCAATAATATTTATGTAACCCGTGCCTGCGGTTTTAAAACAGAATTTGACAATCTGCAAACTACCTTGGAGGAAGAAGGCACAGAAAACTGGATCCAGGAAATTATAACAAATAGAGACACTATTAATGATGAAAATGAAGCTCACCTTACTATTCTTCATTAGTCTTTTTTGTAGCGCCCAATTATTGTTGGCTCAAAAGAAAAATGAAACTGCAACCGATACCGTTCCAAAGATTGAAAAATACGGGATACGTGTGGGTGTAGATTTGGCAAAACCGTTTAGAACGCTTATCGAAGATGGCTATTCCGGTTTCGAAATTATGGGCGATTTCAGAGTTACAAAAAAGTTTTATGCAGCTGTTGAATTAGGTAATGAAAAAAAAGACTGGAATGAACCCTACGTTTCATCAAAAACAAGTGGAAGCTACGCCAAATTAGGGTTTGATTACAATGCTTATGATAATTGGCTGGGAATGCAGAACGCCATTACTCTGGGACTTCGCTACGGTTTTTCAACTTTTAAACAAGAGCTATTGAGCTACAGAATCTATACAGATAACCCTGCATTTCCCACTCAAACTATTACCCAAGCCCAAGAATTTACAGGCTTGACCGCCCACTGGGTAGAAGTGATTATTGGGGTGAAAACTGAAATTCTGGATAACCTTTATCTTTCAATAAACGCCCAAATAAAAAGAAATATAACCGAAGACGAACCTGAAAATTTTGCTAATCTCTATATTCCGGGTTTCAACAGAACTTATGACTATAGCAAATTTGGAGTAGGTTACGGATACTCCCTTTCCTATTTAATCCCGATTTTTAAGAAAACCGAAGTTCCAAAAGAAGAAACCGAAAACCCTTAAAGCAAATAGTAATTGTTCATTGCTAATTGCAAATTGTTAATTGGTCACTGTTTACTAGCTTTCCTGCTACCCTCGTACATTTCATAACGCACCAACTTCGATTCTAACGGTCCGTTAAAAAGTTTGATCTTTTTTGAAGGACGCAGTCCAACATATTTCAATGCTTCCATATTGGAGGTAATCATCCAAGCTTGTGTACCCGGATAACCTCGTTTTAAAGTGTTACCGATGGAACTGTAAAATTTTTCAACATCAGTTACAGAAATACGCTCGTCATACGGTGGATTGAAAACAATGTATAAAGGCTTGTCATTTTCCTTTTCACTTTCGAAGAAATCTTGTTGCTTCACTTCAATAAAATCCTGCAGATTGGCGCTTTTAATGTTTTCTTTAGCCTTATTTATTGCTACCGGATCGGTATCAAAACCATAAATTTTATGAGGAAAATCCCGAACTTTGGAGAGTGCGGCCTCTTCAATTTTTTCATAAAGATCCACGTCAAAATCAGGCCAGTTTTCAAAACCGAATTCCTCACGGTTTAAGTTTGGCGGAATATTACAGGCAATCATAGCTGCCTCAGTAAGCATAGTTCCCCCGCCGCACATCGGATCTAAAAAATTACACTGCCCGCTCCAACCAGAAAGCATTATTATTCCTGCGGCAAGCACTTCATTTATTGGCGCAAGAGTACTTTCCACTTTATAGCCACGTTTGTGCAACGATTCCCCAGAACTATCTAAAGAAACAGTACAAATATTTCTATCAATGTGAATATTTATGCGAAGGGTGGGATGATCCAAATCTACATCCGGCCGGATCCCTTCCCTATCGCGAAAACGGTCAACGATTGCATCCTTAGTTTTTAATGCAATATATTGCGAATGTGTAAAGACATCGGAAAAAACAGTAGCGTTTACAGCCAGCGAGCCTTTTACATCCATATAATTTTCCCACGGCATTTCGTATATTTTCTTATAAAGATCTTCTTCCGTAAAAATATTGAAAGCTGTTATTGGTTTCAGGATTTTAATAGCGGTTCGGCAGCATAGATTTGCTTTGTACATAAACCCTGTATCACCTTCAAATGAAACATTTCTGATGCCAATTTCAATAGAAGAAGCGCCCAAATGCCGAAGCTCCTGGGCAAGAAGTTCTTCCATCCCGAAAAGGGTCTTGGCAACCATTTTAAAATTCTTTACCATAATTAATAAACAGATTTCCTGCAAAAATACAGTATTTTAGCAGGGTGAAACGATAAGAATGCAAAAAGAAAAAGACAATTGGTATACTTCATGGTTCAACACGCCTTACTATCATTTACTCTATAAAGATAGAGGCCACAGGGAAGCGGCGTTATTTATGAATACGCTTACAAGCTATTTGAATCTCCAAAAAAATGACACTATTCTAGACCTTGCCTGCGGGCGCGGGCGGCACTCCAAATATTTATACAAACAAGGTTTTGATGTTACGGGTGTAGATCTTTCCGAAGAGAGCATTGCTTATGCCAAACAATATGAAAAACCAGGGCTCCATTTTGAAGTGCACGATATGTGCTTGCCCTATCCACAGCAGTTTGATGCAGTTTTCAACCTGTTTACCAGTTTTGGCTATTTCGAAAAAGAAATAGATAATTTAAGAACAATAAACGCTATAAAAGCTGAATTAAAACCCAGTGGGTTTGGAGTAATTGATTTTTTGAATGTTGATTTAGCGATAAAAAATTTGGTGGCATCAGAAAAGAAAAATGTGGGCGATATTGTTTTTAATATTGAAAAATATGTTGAAGATGGTTATATCATAAAAAATATACGTTTTAGGGAGAACGGAAAGGACTTTTTTTATTCAGAACGAGTAAGAGCACTGACTTTAGAAGATTTCAAAACCTATTTTGAAGAAGCGAATGTTGAATTGATAAACGTTTTTGGCAATTACCAACTCAATGATTTCGACAAAAACACCTCTGAAAGATTAATACTTATTTTTAATTGATGAATTATTTGCTGCTTTTTTTAGCCGTGGCTTTGGGATATATTGTCGCACTTTTTTTAAGGAAAAGAGAATTAAAAAATATGGAAGTCTTTTTGGCTTTCAGCGGTGCTTTTTTATTGTCTATTACCGTTTTTGAATTACTCCCGGAAATTTTTGAAACGCCTTCAAAAAGTATTGGTGTTTATATAATGTTAGGGATATTACTTCAAATTTTTCTCGAGTTTTTCTCTAAAGGTGCAGAACACGGCCATGTCCATCTACACTCAGAAACCAAAAATTTTCCGTGGCTTCTTTTTTTAAGTCTTTGCATTCATGCCTTTATGGAAGGTTTTCCTATTTCAGAGAATAATAATTTACTGTTGGGCATAATAATTCACAAAATTCCGGTAGCAATAATTTTATCTTTCTTTTTTATAACTGCAGGTTACAAGCGTCATATTACTTTGCTTTTTCTTTTCTTTTTTGCATTAATGACGCCAATTGGCAGTTATATCTCAACAAACTACAATCTCGTTCATCAATACGAAACGCAGATAACGGCGGTGGTTATTGGTATATTTCTCCACGTATCAACCACCATTCTTTTTGAAAGCTCTAAAAATCACAAATTCAATCTTACTAAAATGACTGCAATTATAATCGCTGTAATATTAGCTTATTTTATATAGAAATAAGAATGTAAGGTTGTTAACAAACTAGACTAAATATTTTCACGGTAGGAAAAAAATCCCACTAAAGTTTGTGGATTTTTAAATGAAAATTTCCTGTATGTGTCCATCTCAGATAGCGCCGTTTTAGTAATAGAGAAGTTTTATTCCCGTTTTTGAGGCTCAAGCGCACCATAAAAAAACCCCTCCACAATAAGTGAAGGGGTTTAAAGGAAGGCGGCGACCTACTCTCCCACGAGATGCAGTACCATCGGCGCAAACGGGCTTAACTTCTCTGTTCGGAAAGGTAAGAGGTGAGCCCCGTCGCTATAACCACCTTAGTTTTGGCTGTAAGCTTTAAGCAGTAAGCTGTAGGCACTGTTGCCTATGGCTTAGGGCCTATGGCCTAAAGCGTTGCGCTGTGCGCAACAAATATCTTGACATAGGGAAACAAACAATAGAAGAAAAGTGAACCTACCTAAAAAAAGAGTTGCTTTCCCCGCCGGAGCGGGGAAGGCGTCGTACATAAGCTTACGGGCTATTAGTACCGCTCGGCTGGGACATTGCTGCCCTTGCACCTGCGGCCTATCAACGTGGTGGTCTCCCACGGCCCTTTAAAGAAATCTCATCTTGTGGTGGGTTTCGCGCTTATATGCTTTCAGCGCTTATCCCTTCCCGACGTAGCTACCCAGCGGTGCCCCTGGCGGGACAACTGGTGCACCAGCGGTCGGTCCAATCCGGTCCTCTCGTACTAGGATCAGATCCACTCAAATTTCTTGCGCCCACTGTAGATAGAGACCGAACTGTCTCACGACGTTCTGAACCCAGCTCGCGTGCCACTTTAATGGGCGAACAGCCCAACCCTTGGGACCTTCTCCAGCCCCAGGATGTGACGAGCCGACATCGAGGTGCCAAACCCCCCCGTCGATGTGAGCTCTTGGGGGAGATCAGCCTGTTATCCCCGGCGTACCTTTTATCCTTTGAGCGATGGCCCTTCCATGCGGAACCACCGGATCACTATGCTCTACTTTCGTACCTGATCGACTTGTAGGTCTCTCAGTCAAGCTCCCTTATGCCATTGCACTCTGCACACGATTGCCAACCGTATTGAGGGAACCTTTAGAAGCCTCCGTTACTCTTTTGGAGGCGACCACCCCAGTCAAACTACCCACCAAGCACTGTCCCCTTTTGGTAAAGGGTTAGACTCTAGACAAGCAAAGGGTGGTATTTCAACAATGACTCCACGACGCCTGGCGACGCCGCTTCAAAGTCTCCCACCTATCCTACACATTACTTGTCCAAAACCAATACTAAGCTATAGTAAAGGTGCACGGGGTCTTTTCGTCCCACAGCGGGTAATCGGCATCTTCACCGATACTACAATTTCACCGAGCTCATGGCTGAGACAGTGTCCAGATCGTTACACCATTCGTGCAGGTCGGAACTTACCCGACAAGGAATTTCGCTACCTTAGGACCGTTATAGTTACGGCCGCCGTTTACTGGGGCTTCAATTCAATGCTTCGCCGAAGCTGACATCTCCTCTTAACCTTCCAGCACCGGGCAGGTGTCAGGCCCTATACTTCATCTTTCGATTTTGCAGAGCCCTGTGTTTTTGATAAACAGTCGCCTGGACCTCTTCACTGCGGCCCACGTTGCCGTGGGCGACCCTTCTCCCGAAGTTACGGGTCGATTTTGCCTAGTTCCTTAGCCATGAATCTCTCGAGCTCCTTAGAATTCTCATCCCAACCACCTGTGTCGGTTTAGGGTACGGGCTGCCTCGCTCGCTTTTCTTGGAAGTCGATATTCGGGATTATCACCTTGGCCGGAGCCTCGGTGTACTATCGGAGTGTTGCCACTTCCTTCAACGCACTATTCCGTCAGTGCGCACCCAATTCTCGCCTCCGTCGCTTTTGGCGCGGGCAGGTACGGGAATATTAACCCGTTGTCCATCCACTACCCCTTTCGGGTTCGCGTTAGGCCCCGACTAACCCCCAGCTGATTAGCATAGCTGGGGAAACCTTGGTCTTTCGGAGTGCGGGTTTCTCGCCCGCATTATCGTTACTTATGCCTACATTTTCTTTTCTGTCCGCTCCAGCACGCCTCGCGACGCACCTTCGGCGCAAACAGAATGCTCCCCTACCACTTGAATAAATTCAAGTCCATAGCTTCGGTAGATAGTTTATGCCCGATTATTATCCATGCCGGACCGCTCGACTAGTGAGCTGTTACGCACTCTTTAAATGAATGGCTGCTTCCAAGCCAACATCCTAGCTGTCTGTGCAGTCCAACCTCGTTATTTCAACTTAACTATCATTTTGGGACCTTAGCTGATGGTCTGGGTTCTTTCCCTCTCGGACATGGACCTTAGCACCCATGCCCTCACTGCTGACCAACATTTTATAGCATTCGGAGTTTGTCAGGAATTGGTAGGCGGTGAAGCCCCCGCATCCAATCAGTAGCTCTACCTCTATAAAACTATAAATCAACGCTGCACCTAAATGCATTTCGGGGAGTACGAGCTATTTCCGAGTTTGATTGGCCTTTCACCCCTACCCTCAGGTCATCCCAAGACTTTTCAACGTCAACGGGTTCGGTCCTCCATTTGGTGTTACCCAAACTTCAACCTGCCCAAGGGTAGATCACACGGTTTCGCGTCTACTACTACCAACTATGGCGCCCTATTCAGACTCGCTTTCGCTGCGGCTCCGGTCCTAAGGACCTTAACCTTGCTGGCAACAGTAACTCGTAGGCTCATTATGCAAAAGGCACGCCGTCACCAATAAATTGGCTCCGACCGCTTGTAGGCGTATGGTTTCAGGTTCTGTTTCACTCCGTTGTTCACGGTTCTTTTCACCTTTCCCTCACGGTACTGGTTCACTATCGGTCTCTCAGGAGTATTTAGCCTTGGCGGATGGTCCCGCCGGATTCATACAGGGTTTCACGTGCCCCGCACTACTCAGGATACCGCTATCGATAACGCTCCTTGCCTATACCGGGCTATCACCGTCTATGGCCACGCTTTCCAACGTGTTCTAGTTCATTGCGCATCAAATGTCGCGGTCCTACAACCCCGGCACCGCCGTAACGGCACCGGTTTGGGCTAATCCGAGTTCGCTCGCCGCTACTATCGGAATCACTATTGTTTTCTCTTCCTCCGGGTACTTAGATGTTTCAGTTCCCCGGGTTTGCCCCGCTTGCGCGGTAATACATCTTCAATGTACTGGGTTGCCCCATTCGGATACCTGCGGATCAAACTGTATGTGCCAGTCCCCGCAGCTTTTCGCAGCTTATCACGTCCTTCTTCGCCTCTGAGAGCCTAGGCATTCCCCATACGCCCTTATTTTGCTTATTGTACTTTTTGCTCTTTTAATGAGTTGTTCAAAATTTCGCATGCCAACGATGGCATGCACTTTATTATTGCTTTTCTCGTATTCTTTGTTTCCAATATGTCAATGAACTGTCAGGATCCCCGCGTTCCCAGGCCCGGATAACGGGCAGCTAATGGGAACAACGGTTGTTGTCCGTGGTGGAGAATATCGGAGTCGAACCGATGACCTCCTGCGTGCAAGGCAGGCGCTCTAGCCAGCTGAGCTAATCCCCCGTTTTTTAGTAGCCAGTGCTCAGTATTCAGCAATCAGTTTTGATGTTGATGTACTGCGTACCGCATACTGCGTCTGTAAACTTGACTTCCAACTTCTTAAAATTTCCTTTCAGTATGTGTTAATGAACTTTTTAAGATCAAAAATCGACAATCGTCAATCTTCAATCTAAAATTTTTTGTAGTCCCAGGCAGACTCGAACTGCCGACCTCTACATTATCAGTGTAGCGCTCTAACCAGCTGAGCTATGGGACTCTGTAAGCGGCCCCAATGTGCAGTGTTCAGTATGTCAGTTTTGATATACTGAGACTTGACCTGTTGACCATAATATTATAAAATTGACAGCTAAACCAAGCAAGACCCCTCTTTTTCCATATAAGAGCCTTCTCTTGTTGAATTTTCGGTCGTCTTTCTCTAGAAAGGAGGTGTTCCAGCCGCACCTTCCGGTACGGCTACCTTGTTACGACTTAGCCCCAGTTACCAGCTTCACCCTAGGCCGCTCCTTGCGGTGACGGACTTCAGGTGCTTCCGGCTTCCATGGCTTGACGGGCGGTGTGTACAAGGCCCGGGAACGTATTCACCGGATCATGGCTGATATCCGATTACTAGCGATTCCAGCTTCACGGGGTCGAGTTGCAGACCCCGATCCGAACTGAGACAGGTTTTGTGGATTCGCTCCGCCTTGCGGCGTGGCTGCCCATTGTACCTGCCATTGTAGCACGTGTGTGGCCCAGGACGTAAGGGCCGTGATGATTTGACGTCATCCCCACCTTCCTCACGGTTTGCACCGGCAGTCTCGTTAGAGTTCCCATCTTTACATGCTGGCAACTAACGACAGGGGTTGCGCTCGTTATAGGACTTAACCTGACACCTCACGGCACGAGCTGACGACAACCATGCAGCACCTTGCAGTCTGTCCGAAGAAGGGCCGATTTCTCGGCCTGTCAGACTACATTTAAGCCCTGGTAAGGTTCCTCGCGTATCATCGAATTAAACCACATGCTCCACCGCTTGTGCGGGCCCCCGTCAATTCCTTTGAGTTTCATTCTTGCGAACGTACTCCCCAGGTGGGATACTTATCACTTTCGCTTGGCCACCCAGCACACCAATGTGCGCCGGACAGCTAGTATCCATCGTTTACGGCGTGGACTACCAGGGTATCTAATCCTGTTCGCTCCCCACGCTTTCGTCCATCAGCGTCAATATAGTGTTAGTGACCTGCCTTCGCAATCGGTATTCTATGTAATATCTAAGCATTTCACCGCTACACTACATATTCTAGCCACTTCACACTAATTCAAGGCGACCAGTATCAATGGCAATTCCACAGTTGAGCTGCGGGATTTCACCACTGACTTAGACGCCCGCCTACGGACCCTTTAAACCCAATGATTCCGGATAACGCTCGGACCCTCCGTATTACCGCGGCTGCTGGCACGGAGTTAGCCGGTCCTTATTCCTACGGTACCGTCAAGCCCCCACACGTGGGGGTGTTTCTTCCCGTAAAAAAGCAGTTTACAACCCATAGGGCAGTCTTCCTGCACGCGGCATGGCTGGATCAGGCTCCCGCCCATTGTCCAATATTCCTCACTGCTGCCTCCCGTAGGAGTCTGGTCCGTGTCTCAGTACCAGTGTGGGGGATCCCCCTCTCAGGGCCCCTACCTATCGTAGCCTTGGTAAGCCGTTACCTTACCAACAAGCTAATAGGACGCATGCCCATCTATTGCCGATGAATCTTTACCATACTTCAAATGCTATCTGTATGGACTATGGGGCATTAATCCAAGTTTCCCTGGGCTATTCCCCTGCAATAGGTAGGTTGCATACGCGTTACGCACCCGTGCGCCGGTCTCAAGGGTGCAAGCACCCTCTACCCCTCGACTTGCATGTGTTAGGCCTGCCGCTAGCGTTCATCCTGAGCCAGGATCAAACTCTTCATCGTATAATCTTCAATAATATTGCGACCATACACCAAAAGAGCCCGACTCTCAAAAAAAATCTCGGGATTCTCACTTAGTTTAGTTTTCTAATGTCGAAACCATCTGTCTCCAGATAATTCCTACGCTGTCAATTTCAATATCTCAATGAA
>CAWGHI010000005.1:0-27016 GCA_963822355.1 uncultured Flavobacteriaceae bacterium | reverse complement strand
ATCTTTCATATTCTGATAGGGGTTGTGGCCTTCGCCAGCCGTTCTTTGATGTTATTTTATATGCTTGTGGTTATGGGATATTTCGTTTATCAAATACTTACCAAAAAGAATAAAGGACAATATGTACTTCTTGCCGCAGCTTATATTACTGGGGCGGAGGTTTTTCTGCGTATGACCAAGGCCTTTATTTTTTATGAAACGGGCAAATATGCCGTGATGTTCTTTATGTTATTGGGAATGCTTTATTTGGGTTTCAAAAAAAATGCATTTCCGTATGTAATCTACATTTTGCTGCTTTTACCAGCAGTTCTTATTTCCCTGGATGTGATTGCCTTTGATGTCAATTTCAGAAATACCGTACTTTTTAATTTAAGTGGCCCCTTATGTTTAACTTTTGCCGCCATATTTTGTTTTGGGAGGACCGTTCATTTACAGGATATTCTCAAAATCCTTGATTATATTATTTACCCTATTATAAGCATGGTGGTTTATATGATCTTATATGCACCCAATATTCAGGATGTAGTAACAAACACCGCTTCAAATGCGGCACTATCAGGAGGCTATGGGCCTAATCAGGTCGCAACCATTTTGGGACTGGGTATATTTATATTGTTTTCAAGGCTTTTGATTCCATATAAAAATTTTATTGTGCATTGGACAATGATGTTTTTAATGGTTGTTATGGCGTACCGTGCACTTTTAACTTTTTCTCGAGGTGGTGTTTTGGTTTCTGTTATTATGTGTTTGGTATTTATTTTTATAATATATCTCAATACAGGTTTAAAAACAAAAGCTAAGGTTTCCGTAAAAGTACTGGCCATTGTTGGAGTTGCTTTGCTGATCTGGTCTTATACCCTTGTTCAGACCGGTGGACTAATAGGTAATCGCTATGCAAATAAGGATGCCTTGGGAAGGGAAAAAGAAGATATTACCACAGGGCGGGCTGATCTTTTAGTGGTAGAGCTGGATGCTTTTATGGAGAATCCCTTTTTTGGGATTGGGGTAGGACAGGGTAAATTTCAATTTATAGAAGAAATTGGAATTATATCTGCTTCGCATAATGAGATTTCCCGTATGCTCTCAGAACACGGACTTTTTGGGATACTTGCATTATTGATACTTCTATTAGCCCCGTTAATTACAAAAATAGACGGTAGGAAGAATATCTATTTTTATCCGTTTATACTTTTTTGGGGCCTTACAATTATCACTACCTCCATGCGAATAGCCGCCCCAGCCTTTATATATGCCTTATGTTTGTTGAATATAGATTATGAACCCAAGAAAAAACCTGCTCTACATAGGAAATAAATTGGCGGCTCACGGGAAACCACCGGCTGCCATAGACGCTCTGTCCGTTAAATTACATGCGGAGGGCTATTCCGTTATAACGGCATCCTCAAAACAAAATAAGGTCTTTCGTCTGCTTGACATGGTTTTTACCACTATCAGGAATAGAACGCAAATAGATTTTGTATTAATAGATACTTACAGTACCCAAAATTTTCTGTACGCAGTTATAATTGCAACCTTTTGCCGACTATTTAAATTGCCTTACATCCCCATCCTGCACGGCGGCAACCTTCCGTATCGTCTTAAAAATAGTAAAAAGTTAAGTAGAAATCTTTTTGGGAAAGCCCATACCAATGTTGCTCCTTCCTTGTTTATGTTCGAACAATTCAAAAAACAGGGCTATGAAAATCTTACTTACATTCCAAACACTATTGAAATAAAAAGGTATCCATTCCTGCTAAGAAAATCCATAACCCCAAAATTGCTCTGGGTACGTTCCTTTTCAGAAATATACAACCCTATGCTTGCCTTGGAAATAGTTGAAATTCTAAAAAATAAAGGCTTGGAAGTCAGTTTGTGTATGGTTGGGCCAGATAAGGATGGCTCCCTTGAACACTGTAAAAAAGTGGCAACCCATTTAAAGCTGCCCGTTACCTTTACAGGAATGTTGCAAAAAAAGGAATGGATTAAACTTTCCGTGGATTTCGATATTTTTATAAACACCACTAATTATGACAATATGCCCGTAAGCGTAATGGAAGCTATGGCTCTCGGATTGCCTGTGATTTCAACAAATGTGGGTGGCTTGCCGTATTTAATCCAAAACGGTATTGACGGCATATTAGTTCCCCCAAATAATCCTGAATCCTTTGTGATGGCTATTGAAGACTTATGCAATAATTCCCAAAAATCACAAGAAATAACAAAAAAAGCCCGCACAAAAATGGAAGACTTTGATTGGGAAAATGTAAAACATAGTTGGATAAAAGTTTTGGGCACTTGAAATTGAGTAAATTTGGGGAAACAGTTATCGGTTCTCAGTTGTCGGTTCTCAGTTTTTTAGGTTTCTGCAGTGATCTTTAATTAGTTTTGAACATTGAACACTGAACATCTGAACACTGAACACTGAACCTGTAACAATAACCCAACCAATAGCAAAATGAAACTGACAACTGACATCCACTAGATTATGAAAAGCTATAAAGATCTTGATATTTATAACTTAGCATTTGAATATTCAATTGAAGTTTATCACGCCTCGTTAAAAATGCCAAAGTTTGAATTATATGAGCAAGGAAGTCAAGTCCGTAGGTCGGCAATGAGCGTTAAAGATAATATTATTGAAGGCTATGGAAGAAGACGATACAAGCAGGATTTTATAAAATTCTTGACTTATTCCCACGCCTCCTTGTTAGAGTGCAAGGGACAATTAGAAGCTATTCAAGAATTATACGAGATAGATGAAGTGCCTGTACTAATTCAAAAATATGATGATTTAGGGGCGAAAATATATAGGTTTATTTTGTATGTTGAAAAAAATTGGAAATCTTAACCGACAACCGACAACCGACAACCGACAACCGACAACCGACAACCGACAACCGACAACCGACAACCGACAACCGACAACCGACAACCGACAACCAACAACCAACAACCAACAACCAACAACCAACAACCAACAACCAACAACCAACAACCAACAACCAACAATGGCCAAATCCAGTATTCATTTTGACATTTCCGAGCGTAAGATTCTTCTTCGGATCCTGGATATTTTCTGCGTACTGGCATTGTTGTACTTAGTAGGAATTACTTTCAATTTTGATTATTTCAAAATCAATTCCGAACACTGGATGTGGTCCATCGTTTTGGCCCTCTATCTTTCTGTTTTTGCCACTATATTCGAGCTTTATAACCTTCAAAAGGCAAGTAAGTTTGATGTGGTTGTAAAAAACATAATTATCACTTCTTCCGTTACCGTACTGTTCTATTTGTTGACGCCCTTTTATACTCCTATGCTGCCTTCCAACCGATTGCAGATAGTGTATTTCTTTTTGGCTATCAATGTTGCTATGCTAACGTGGCGCTATGCCTACATCGTTCTTATTTCAGCTCCACGTTTTAATAAACGGGTGCTGCTGATTGCAAATTCACAGGATGTGGACGCAATTGTTGAATCCCTGCAGAAGTCAGACCCTAATTACCGCGTAATAGGTTACTTTAATACAGGGCCAAATGATGGTACCATCGTGAACCATCTTGAAATTGATGCCATTGGTATTCACGATATTGATTTGCTTACGGAAGAAACCACTATTTCAGAAATTGTGGTGGGTACACCACTTTCGGAAGGAATGACCATAGAACTCAACAGCCAACTCATAAAACTGCTCGAAAAGGGAATACCTATCAGGGAATACACACAGGTTTATGAAGAATTAACGCACCGAATTCCCGTGCAGCATGTGGAAAAGGATTTTTATAGGTATTTCCCTTTTAGCCGAAGCAACCAAAATAAACTTTACCTGTTCTTCAACAGAATATTCGATTTGTTTTTGTCAATCATCGGTCTCCTTTTTGGTCTTATCCTGCTGCCTTTTCTTTTGATTGGGAATTTGATCGGAAATCGAGGCCCTCTTTTCTATAATCAAACACGGGTAGGGAAAAACGGGAATCATTTCAAGATATACAAATTGCGGAGTATGATTAGAAACGCCGAAGAACATGGTGCCCAATTTGCGATAGTCAAAGACACCCGTGTTACAAAATTTGGTCGCTTTTTAAGAAAATCCCGTTTTGATGAAATTCCACAATTCATAAATGTTATAAGAGGCGAAATGAGCGTTATTGGACCACGCCCCGAACGCCCAGAATTTGTAGAGAATCTGATTGAAAAAATTCCTTTTTATGAAGTACGCCACCTCGTAAAACCCGGGGTAACGGGTTGGGCACAGGTAAATGCGAAATATGGCTCCAGCGAAGAGGATTCCTTAGAAAAACTGCAATATGATCTATATTACATTAAACACCGAAGTCTCTTTTTGGATATTACCATAATCATCAAAACATTAAGTACGATTGTGTTTTTTAGGGGACAGTGATATAAGATTAACAGTTGGCGGTTTTCAGTTGTCAGTTCTCTGATCTCTTTTCTCTGATCTCTTTTCTCTGATCTCTTTTCTCTGATCTCTTTTCTCTGATTTCTCTTTTCTCTGTAAGCAGTTGATTTCTTTCACGGTGAAAACTGCCATTAATAAAAAACAGCCCCAAATACTCCATAGATACTTCACGGATAAGCCATAGATGGTTCATTAAATTGTAAGAAAACAACCATATTTTCCTACAAAATATTTCAACGAAATTTATCACTAAAAAACTCCTCCCTTCGAAGGGAGGCCGGGAGGGATGTCCAAACTCCTCCCTTCGAAGGGAGGCCGGGAGGGATGTTCAAACCCCTCCCTTTGAAGGGAGGCAGGGAGGGATGTCATTCCTCTCTCCCAATAAAATACATCAAATAAACATAACGTACCGCCAATGCAATCAATAAGGGCAAAAGTGCAATGGCAAATACCTGAACTCCCGTTAACCAATGAATGCTTAAAAGCGCTAGAAGTAATAGCAAAAGAAGAACATAGCGCTTCATTTTGGGTGAAATACGCGTTTTTGAAATTGCCACTACAAACAATAAGGAAAGGGGAAAAGCCCACAATAAATTGTAGTTGTTTGCCGTGGCAGTATGATCTGTAGCAAACCAAAGCAACAAAAGAAAGACGCCAACAAGTCCTGTAAAAAAGAAAAGCAATAAATCCAAATAGCGACTCCGGGTATTGTTCTTACAATCCCGATAGGTAATAAAAACAATTATAAGCCCAAATATTCCCAAAACAAATAGCGGACTCAATAAAAAATTTGTATCGGGTGTGGTGGGGGTGTTCTCAAAAAGTACCTTTGTTTTTTTTACCAAACTTTCCTTGGAACCATTTCGGTTTATAACGGCGTGGGCTGCACCTTTATAAACATAGTCGGGAAGAAATTGATATTCTATGGGTTTTGCGTTCCTATCTATCACAGCGCCAAGGGCAATGTCTATTCCCATACTTCCCCAGGAATTTGATTGAAGGTTTTGCTGGATTAATTCTCTGAACGTATGTTTTTCTTTTATATAATCTTCCTTGTATTCAAGCTTTTCCCCGAGAACTGTTTGCACCACATCACGGATTTTGGTTGCACAATTGTCAAAAAAGAAATCGTATTTGTATTTTTTATTCTCAGGCAGGGCGTTGTTCCAAAGAAAATCTGAAATAGCTTGTTTTTCAGAATTGTCAAGATTCAAAATTTGTTCTTTAACCCAACGATTTTGTGCTATATAGCTTTCCAGAAAAGGTTGATAATAACTAACCCCCAACTGATAGAGTAGTTTTCCTTGTGCAAATTTTGTATAGAAATTGGGGGTGTCAAAATCATAAACTCCATAATTGAAAACTACGTCAACTCCATTCAAACTATCCTGGATTCTAAAAGCGCTGTGCCCAAATTTATCATAAAGCTCAGCCCCAGGCCCAATAGTGAGAATACTTATTTCGGAAGTTTCGGATAAAGGAACAAACTGTGCTTTTGCAGAAACAGTTAATAGTAATACAAGAAAGAGAATATAATTTTTTGCCACGTTTATCGGTTGTCTGTTGTCTGTTTTCGGTTGTCTGTTAACGGTTGTAGGTTCTGGTTTGCTTCGCCAGTTCGCTTCGCTCGGGTCAGGTTTCTGGTTTCATGTTTCAAGTTTCAGGTTAATGAACAAACTTTGAACTTTAAACTTTGAACCTTGAACTTTTTTATCTAAAAATATCCCAATCCAGTTTCAACGAAAAAACATTGGAATAAAGTGCCGCACTCTGGTCGCCAATATCGGTCAACGCATAATCCACCTGAATTCCTTTATAGCGAAAACCCACCCCAATATTGGGTTGGAAGCCTACGGAATCACTTCCGTCCAATTGTTTTATATTTTGGAAATTGCCAACTCCACCACGTACGTAAACCATATCAATATAAGCAAATTCAAGTCCCAATGAAGGTGTGATACTCGCAAAAGAGGTTGAAATAACATCGTTGGTTTCCGCAAAACGGAAATTTAGATCAACTTCGGCCAGTAAGGAATAGTCGTATTGATAAACGAATTTACGGGCCATCCCCAATTGCAACTTCGGAATTGTGATTTCGGTAGTTTCAGGCAAATCCTGGTTTTGGCCTTCTACCGCTCCCTGAATTTCTGCAAACTTTTCTTCGTCTATACTCCAAGCGTTAAATGTTGTGGTAATATCTCTCGCCATAAGCCCAAACATCCATTTGTCATTTCTAAATTGAATGCCTGCATCCAGTCCAAATCCCCAAGAAGATGCAAACTCGCCAATAACGCGACGAATTACTTTCGCATTTACCCCATAATTCAACCCGTCCAACGGCAGCCTTCGTGCATAAGAAAATGTAAAGCCATAGTCTGCGGTTGAAAACCTGGTTATTTTATCGTAATTAATTTGCCCATTATCCTCAATTAATTGGGTGGTGTTCAAAATATTATCTACTCCAAAACGTATTACGGAAAGAGCAACCGCGCTTTTATCGTCCAAAGGCATTGCAAAGGCGGCATAGTCGTAGTTCGCAATATTTGCGAAATATGCAGCGTGCATCAACGAAATCTGTTTGTCTTCAAGATTTACCAAACCCGCCGGATTCCAATAGCCCGAATTTACATCTTGTGAAGAAGCCACCACGGCATTGCTCATCCCAAAGGCTGCGGCATCTACACCAATATTCATAAATTCGTTGGAATATTTTCGCACGGTCTGCGCACTCAGCGTAACCGAAACAAGGAGGAAAAGCAATAAAAATTTCTCTTTCAAGCTTAAAATTTTGGACAAATATGGCACTATTTTACAGAATAGTAAACTTTAAATTTATGCACATATTGTGTTTTGATAGCATTGGACGGAAATACTTTGTTATTTTTACAAATAATCTTAATTGAAAGTCTCCTCCCCTTAGAAGGGGAGGCTAAGAGGAGATGTTTTGCCTGATATTAAATAGATTCCAAAATTCACAACCAATATGAATATAATCAAACAAGTACCCAACATCATTACTTCTCTAAACATTCTCTGTGGCTGTGTTGCTGTTCTATTTGCGGTATCTGGCGATTTGATTACTGCTTCGTTTTTTGTTTTCTTAGGAATTTTCTTCGATTTTTTTGATGGGCTTGCCGCGCGCTTACTGAAGGCGCAAAGTGAAGTGGGGCTTCAGTTGGATTCCTTGGCAGATGTTATTACCAGTGGAGTAGCGCCTGGTGTAGTAATGTATCAAATGTTTAATCTGTCTTATTTCCATCAAATGCAAACCCTAACCGATACTTTTTCCGTTGAGGGATGGAATGTTGGTTTCAAAAACTATTTGCCATTAATTGGACTAATGATAGTAATAGCTTCTGCATACAGACTGGCAAAATTTAATGTAGATACACGACAAACATCGGGGTTTATTGGTTTGCCCACGCCAGCAAATGCGCTACTTATTTTAAGCCTTCCTTTAATTTTACAATTTCAATATTCCGAATTTGCCGAAAGTATTATTCTAAACCAATGGTTTTTAATAGGATTTACCCTTTTGAGTTGCGTATTACTAAATGCCGAAATCCCGCTTTTCGCCTTAAAATTCAAAACTTGGGACTTTAAAAGTAATGCCGTCCGGTATGTATTTTTGATACTTTGCGTCCTGCTTTTGGTACTGCTGAAGTTTTTGGCAATCCCATTCATTATTCTGCTTTATATATTGCTTTCGGTTATTAACCAAAAAGAACACCAGGGAGGCACAGAGAGCACAAAGCAAACTTAATAGTCTCTGCGAACTTTGTGAAATCCTTTGTTCTCTGGTGGTTAGAACAATAGTTAAATTTAACTTCAATGAATGAAAACCAAATTGCCACTAAGATTATAGGTTGTGCTTTAGAAGTGCACAAAGCTCTTGGTCCTGGCTTATTGGAATCTGCTTATCAAGAATGTCTATTTTATAAACTTACTCAGGAAAATCTGATAGTGGCAAAACAAAAACCTATTCCACTAATATTTGAAGAAGTGAAATTAGAGGTCGGTTATCGTATTGATATATTGGTTGAAAATAAAGTGGTTATCGAAATAAAAAGTGTGGAAGCTTTGAACGATGTGCATTTAGCACAAACACTAACATATATAAAGCTTGGTGGTTTTAAATTAGGCCTTCTAATAAATTTTAATGTAAGCCTATTAAAGCATGGCATTAAAAGAGTGATCAACGGAGAACTATAAATTTAAAAACCTTTGTGCAACCATTGTGAGCTTTGTGGTTAATAACCGCAAACAATTATAATACTAGAGATAAACAGAGCACCTGAAAATCTTTGTGAACTTTGTGAGAACTTAGTGTACTTTGTGGTTAAAAAGAAATACCCATCACGAATAGGCGAATGATTTTTAATGTACGGGGAATTAAAAGTATTTCGAAGAAATACAAAAAACCAAAAACACAATTATTCGTGAATTCGTGGCGAAAAAAAATAAAATAAAAATTCGTGCATTCGTAGCAAAAATGCCAATTATTCCCCATTTAGGGGACTAAGGGCCTTAAAACTCCAACTTCTTCTTCCGAAGCTCAAAGTTCTGCCCCAGGTATACCTTTCGCACCATTTCATCTGCGGCCAATTCCTCAGGAATACCGTGTTTTAGAATGCTACCTTCAAACATTAAATAGGTTCTATCTGTTATTGCCAGCGTTTCCTGTACGTTGTGATCGGTAATAAGAATACCTATGTTTTTATTTTTAAGCTGGGCCACAATTCGTTGTATGTCTTCAACGGCTACAGGATCTACGCCTGCAAAGGGTTCATCCAGAAGAATGAAGTGGGGATCAGTTGCCAAAGCGCGAGCAATTTCCGTTCTACGCCGTTCCCCACCACTTAACAGGTCGCCCCGGCTTTTGCGGATGTGCCCTAAACCGAATTCCTCAATAAGCAATTCCGTTTTAGCGCGCTGTTCTTTTTTTGAAAGTTTCGTAAGCTGCAGAACGCTCAAAATATTATCCTCCACGCTCAACTTTCGAAAAACCGAAGCTTCCTGCGCCAAATAGCCTATTCCATTCTGGGCGCGTTTGTACATCGGGTATTTTGTTATTTCCGTTCCCTCCAAAAAGATGTTCCCGCCATTGGGTTTTATCAAACCGACAATCATATAAAATGATGTGGTTTTTCCCGCACCATTTGGTCCGAGCAAACCAACAATCTCCCCTTGGTTTACTTCCACGGTAATTCCTTTTACAACCTTTCGGCCTTTATAGGATTTCATTAAATTTTCGGCTTTTAGCTTCATTCTTTCTTTATTTCCGTAGATAAAACGATAAATGTACTATATAATTTGGATCCGAAGAAAAATTATTAAGCTTGTTGTGCTTCTAAAGCTTCCCAATATTCAAAAGCCCTACGTAAATGTGGAATTACAATTGTGCCCCCAATCAATAGTGAAATACTCATCCCTTCAACTACTTCTTCTTTGGAAAGGCCCAGTTTGTGACATTCTTCCAAATGATAGCGCACGCAATCGTCACAGCGCAATACCAATGAATTTCCCAATCCTAACAATTCCTTTGTTCTCTTTGAAAGTACGCCTTCCATATAAGCATTGGTATCCAAGTTGAAAATACGCTTGATGATCTTGTTGTTATCCGCAAGCATCTTTTCGTTCATCTTTTCGCGATAGGCATTGAACTCTTCTACAATATTTTCTTTCATAACACTTAATTTAACTCGTTTTAAACCAATCGTGTCAGGTCGAGCGCAGTCGAGACCTTGATTGAAAATTGATTGTTTCCGACAATGCTCGAACAGACAGAAGGTCTTTTCGTCTTTATTCTATGTTCTTTATTCTTTCTTCCTTCTTCTTTCTTCCTTCAACTGATTCCTAATTACAATTTTTGAAATATAGATACTCACTTCATAAAGAATAAGTATGGGGATCGCAACTATAACTTGACTCACGATATCCGGTGGGGTAATTACCGCCGAAAGTATCAACACGATTATCAAAGCAAACTTTCGGTATTTTCGAAGAATTTCTGGTGTAACTAAACCAATTTTTGTTAATATATACATTAGGATTGGCAGCTCAAAAACAATTCCGCAGGCCAATACCGATGTGCGCACCAAGCTAATGTAGCTGTCCAAATCAAACTGGTTTATCACTTCCTCGCTAACTTGATAACTTCCCAAAAAGTTGATGGACAGCGGGGTAATTAAATAGTATCCGAACAATACCCCTAAAAAGAAAAGTACTGAGGCAATTAAAATAAACCCGCGGCTGGAGTTGCGCTCGTTTTCTTTTAGACCGGGACTTATAAATTTCCAAAATTCATATAGAATATAGGGGAAGGCAATAATAATACCTGCATAAATAGAGGTCCACATATGCGCCGAAAACTGTCCGGCCATTGTTCTACTTTGTATTTTAAAGGGCATTTCCTGAAAACAGAAGGTATCCATTCCTAAGTAACGGGATATTTCACAAAAAAAAGTATAGGTTGGAAATTCGGGTTTTGACGGACCAAAAATAAGAACGTCAAAAACAAATCGTTTAAAAATAAAGGCCAAAATGGCCAACACTAATACCGCAATGGTTGACCTTACTAAATGCCATCGCAGTTCTTCCAGATGGTCCAAAAAGGACATCTCTTTTTCGGGGGAAGCTTTTTTCTTCATTAAATTATTCCTTCTTTGGTAAGATTATGAATATGGACAACCCCACTGTACTTGCCCTTGTCCTCGGCAAGAATCTGGGTGATGCCGAAATTGTCCATCATTTCCATAGCTTCAACAGCCATAGCATTGTTTGCTATTTTTTTTGGATTATGGGTCATAATATCTTTTGCGGTCAGGCCCACAAAGTTGTCGGTTTTTGTCAACATACGTCTTAAATCGCCATCTGTGATAATGCCTATAATTTCATCATTTTCTACCACTGCTGTCACCCCGAGCATTTTTTCTGAAATTTCAACAATCACTTTTTTAACATCTGTATCAGGACTTACCTGTGGTTTTTCGTTTAGTGATGTAAGGTTGCTAACACGCAAATATAATTTTTTTCCCAAAGAACCTCCCGGATGGAATTTAGCAAAATCCTTGCTTGAAAATCCGCGTAAGTCCAAAAGGCACATAGCAAGAGCATCTCCAATTACCAACTGTGCTGTGGTGCTGGTGGTGGGTGCAAGGTTGTTGGGGCAGGCTTCTTTTTCGACGTAAGCATTTAGGACGAAATCTGCCTGCTGTCCTAAAAAGGAATCGCGGGTTCCCGTAATTGCAATCAGCTTATTGCCTGTAGTTTTTATGAGTGGCACGAGCACCTTTATTTCGGGTGTATTTCCGCTTTTTGAAATGCAAATAACAGTATCATTTTCCTGGATGGTTCCCAAATCGCCATGAATGGCATCAGCGGCATGCATAAAAATTGCGGGAGTACCCGTAGAGTTTAAAGTTGCTACAATTTTGGTTGCAATATTGGCACTTTTGCCTATTCCAGTAACAATTACCCTACCTTTTGAATGGTAAATATAATCTACCGCTCCTGCAAATTCTTCGTCTACCAGACTGGATAGATTTGCAATGGCTTTACTTTCAGTTTCTATTGTGTTTTTTGCTACGGAAATAATTCTGTCTTGCTTGTTCAAAATTTAATGCTTTTGAATGTTTGTAACTGTTTCAGAAATTAGTATATTTAGAATAGAATTAATTTCAATTCGGTAATCTTATTTTAGATTCTTTCTTTTTAAGATACGGTCAACCTGATACGGTTGCAAAATTACAATTGTTAATCTGTAAAACAATGTATTGTTGACTAAAACTGAATTGTCCCCTAAAACCCAGCAGCGTGGCAGAGAATGACATTTACGCAGCCCTTAAAAAATATTTTGGATTTTCCCGCTTTAAAGGCCTTCAGGAAGAGGTTGTAAAAAGTATCCTCAACGGCAACAATACTTTCGTTGTCATGCCTACCGGTGGAGGAAAGTCGCTTTGTTACCAACTTCCGGCACTTATGCAAGAAGGCACTGCGATTGTGGTATCGCCCCTTATCGCACTGATGAAAAACCAAGTGGATGCGCTGCGTTCCCTTTCTTCGGAAGAAGGAATTGCACACGTGCTAAATTCTTCCCTCAACAAAACTGAAGTAAAAAGAGTAAAGAGCGATATTTCCAATGGGGTTACAAAATTACTTTATGTTGCACCCGAATCCCTCACTAAAGAAGAATATGTAGATTTTTTGCAGAGCCAAAAAATATCCTTTATGGCTATAGATGAAGCCCATTGCATTAGTGAGTGGGGGCATGATTTTAGGCCTGAATATCGAAATTTGAAAAGTATCATTCAGAGAATCGGCAATAACATTCCCATTATCGGCCTCACCGCTACTGCAACTCCAAAAGTGCAGGAGGATATTCTGAAAAACCTTAATATGCAGGATGCAAATACTTTTAAAGCCTCCTTCAACCGGCCAAACCTTTATTACGAAATAAGGCCAAAAACCAAAAATGTTAATTCAGATATCATTCGCTTTGTAAAACAAAATGAGGGTAAAAGTGGGATTATATACTGTTTAAGCCGAAAAAAGGTAGAAGAACTTGCGCAATCTTTGCAAGTAAACGGTATAAAAGCCGTGCCATATCACGCCGGACTTGACGGAAAGACGAGAGTAAAACATCAGGATATGTTCTTGATGGAAGACGTGGATGTGGTAGTGGCTACAATAGCTTTCGGAATGGGAATAGATAAACCAGACGTTCGTTTTGTAATCCACCACGATATTCCAAAAAGTATTGAAAGTTATTATCAAGAAACAGGACGTGCCGGAAGGGACGGGGGTGAAGGGCATTGCCTCGCGTTTTACAGTTACAAAGACATAGAAAAACTAGAAAAGTTTATGAGCGGTAAGCCTGTAGCCGAGCAGGAAATAGGCCATGCACTCTTGCAGGAAATAGTAGGTTTTGCTGAGACTTCGATGTCCCGTAGAAAATTTATCCTTCATTATTTTGGGGAAGAATTTGACAATGAAACCGGTGAAGGAGGGATGATGGACGACAATATGCGCTTCCCTAAAAAGAAACATGAAGCAAAAGATGATGCGAAAAAAGTTTTAGAAGTAGTTTCCAAAACAAATGAACAGTACAAAAGCAAGGAAATTGTAAATGTATTGATTGGCAAGGTAAATGCACTCATAAAATCACACCGTACGGATGCCCAGGAATATTTTGGCTCGGGCACTGATCACGATGCGGCCTATTGGATGGCGTTGTTACGTCAACTATTGGTATCGGGTTACTTAAGGAAAGATATTGAAACTTATGGAGTAATTCACTTAACCGATTTGGGAAAGGAATTCATAAAATCACCCACTTCTTTTATGATGACTGAGGACCATTCCTTTAAAGATGCAAATGACGACGTGATAGTGGCAGCCGATAAAAGAGGCGAGGCGGCTGATGAAAACCTATTCAAACTGTTGAAGGCTGAGCTAAAAAAGGTAGCGCACGATTTGGACCTACCGCCCTTCGTTATTTTTCAGGAACCCTCTTTGGAAGACATGGCATTAAAATATCCAATAACAATGGATGAACTTGCCAACGTTCACGGAGTAGGGGAAGGAAAAGCAAAAAAATATGGTAAGCCTTTTTTAAATCTGATTCAAAATTACGTTGAGGAAAACGATATTATCCGTCCAGAAGATTTTGTGGTGAAATCCACAGGCACCAACAGTTCCCTTAAATTATATATTATCCAAAATGTGGATCGAAAATTATCCTTGCCGGATATAGCCAGTGCGAAAGGCTTGGAAATGCCTGAATTTATAAAGGAAATGGAAGCCATAGTTTACAGTGGCACCAAACTGAATATAAATTATTGGATAGACGAAGTGCTAGACGAAGACCAGCAGGAAGAAATCCACGAATATTTCCTAGAGGCAAAAAGTGATAAAATAGAGGAAGCTTTGGATGAATTTGATGGCGATTATGATGAAGAGGAATTGCGGTTATATCGAATTAAGTTTATCAGCGAAGTTGGGAATTAGTGGTCAGTGTTCAGTTTTTCAACTTGAAGCCAGAAACCTGAAACCTGAAACCATCAACCAACAACCATCAACCAACAACCAACAACCATCAACCATCAACCATCAACCATCAACCATCAACTAACTCTTATCTTCCTTATTGAAATAAACCAAGTAATAATACATCTGTTTTTCCTCATCCCAACCTTTTTCAATAAACCGCTCCGCACTTTCCGGATTGATGAAATCCAATTTTATTTGAATGTTTGTATCGAGATTGATAACATTTTTTATTTTTTTCCGTGCGGCAGTAACAGCTGTATTCGCTATAGGAAAAGTGGTTAAATCTTCAATGCTGTATTTGGGTCCCTTTTCACTTTTGTAATGACGGAACTCGGGCAAAAAATCTGGGTTGTCAATCACCTCGTTCATAAAGGCAGTTTCCTCAAAATTGTCATTTTTGGCAAAATGGTTCACTGCGCGGTTCATAAACATTACTTCCTGTTTTTTATCTTCGGCAGGCAAAACCACATCCTTCGCAAAATCCTGACAGAATTTTAGGTACTTTTTTGTGTAAAAATTATCGTCTGCAAGCGCTTCAACCCCTAAAAAACTTTCAAGCCAATAACGAGCGTCGTAGCGATTACTATCTACTGAAAGAATTTTATAGCCTTCTTCTTTACCTGCATTGAAAATAATACATCCCTTATCCAATTTATTCAGGCTTACACCGTGCTGTAACATTGCGTCCAACTGGTTTCCTTCTTCAGAAAACTGAAGAAAATCCTGTTTCAATTCACTTTTAAAAATTCCGATGGCGTCCATTTTCACATTGTCCAACTGCACGTTTTCCAAATATGCTATATAAACCTCACCACTTTTTATATGCGGATGTTCGGATTGGTTGTAAAGATAGGTAGCAATTTTCCTGCTTTCCTCGTGTATATTTTGCGGGTCTTCAAAAATTTTGTTTGCACTGTTGTACAACTCATGAAATTCCAAATCGGCTTCGTGCGAAAAATGAAAATAGTTTTCTTCTTTGTCCCGAAATGGTTTTAAAAAGAATTCTTTCAGCAATGGCGTAAGCTCGTCGTCCATTTTATAAGGATCTGCAGAAAGAAAAAGGGCTTCGTTTCTGCTTTTGTTACCCACTCTGTGTATGGAAAGGGATGCAATGTGGGTAGAGAAAAGGTTGATCATTATTTATTTGTGAATAAGTGAATAAGTGAATATGTGAGTATGTGAGTATATTTTTTTAGCGTCTATCAACCATCAACCATCAACCATCAACCATCAACCAAATCAATTCCAATTTTCATCAAAATCAAGGTTGTCATAATCTTCTGGATCCAGATCGAAATCTTCGTCAAAATCCTCTTCCTCAATTTCTTCGGCAATGAATTCCTTTTCGGGTGCTTCTTCGGGAATTTGGCCGTGGGAGTACATCAAGTTTGGATAGGTCATTCCTGTTTCGACCTCTGCAATATCGGCAAGTTCAACCATAAAGGTCCACATATTTAGAAAATCATAAACATACAGTAAACGGGTTTTTTCTTCGTCCACTACATCTTCCAAAAATGTTTCGCTCATTATGCGAAGGCCTCCCGGCGCATCACCTACATCAAAAAGGGAGATTTCCTCGCCTTCTTCCCATAATTCGTTGCTGGTATAAAAAGAAGCCATTTCCTGCCCATCAAACCCGAAAGATTGTGTAATGGCATTGTGAAAATCTTCCAATGTGGCCGAAGCTTCAATTTCAATGTCGCGAAAAACGTCTTCGTGGGTGTCGAGGATTATTCTGAAACGATAAATCATTTTAAAAAAATTTAATGCGCAAAGTTACAATTTTAAAGCTCTTTTAAGGTCTAGAAACTTTTGTTTTTCACAGTTATTTACTGAACCTATGCAAAACAAAAGTCATGGAAGCAAGCAGGAAAAATGCCATAACCTGATGTAATACTCCTAAGACAACAGGTACTTGCAATATAAGCGTGAAAACGCCCAAAATGAATTGTAGAAGAACCAAAAGCAACACTATATTTATTCCATTTTTCTGCGGAAGTGTGAGCTGCAATTTTCGGGTTTTGTACCAAATAAGGAAAATCATTCCTACTACTGCATAGGCCCAATACCTGTGTACAAATTGCACTCCACTTTTTCCCTCTACGAAATTTTTCCACAAAGGAGTTTGTTCGGTGGTTACCGTTTCATGCATCCATTCACCGTCGTTCATCAAAGGCCAATGGTTGTGAATCCAGCCCGCGTCTAGTCCTGCCACGAAAGCACCCCAAATAATTTGAAGGATCAAAACTGCCATTCCAATGCGGATAATATTTCGGATTTGTGTGTTGACTTCCTTTTTTACCGGGTACCATAAATCCATCGCCACCCAAAATGTATAGGCAAAGGTTATAAAGGCTGTGGTTAAATGCATGGCAAGTCGATAGTGACTAACATCGGGCCGGTCAACCAAACCGCTTTTCACCATATACCACCCCAGAAATCCTTGGAATGCACCTAAGCACATTAAAATTATGGCTTTTTTGATGGTAGGTTTTGTGAGTTGCTTTTTCAGAAGAAAATAGAAAAAAGGTATAATAAAAACAATGCCCAAAAACCTGCCCAACAAGCGGTGAAACCATTCCCAAAAATAAATATCCTTAAAATCGGCTAAGCTGAAGTGATTGTTCAGTTTTTGATATTCAGGAAATTGTTTGTAATGGTCAAATTCCGCAATCCACTGCGCTTCGTTTAAAGGCGGCAACGTACCGGAAATTAGTTTATAACTGGAAATTGAAAGGCCCGAATGTGTAAGTCGCGTAATTCCGCCAACAACTACCATTACAAAAATCAGGAAGCAGCCCGTTAAGAGCCAATAGATTACTTTCTTGTTGTCTTTCACTGTTGATACTATTAATTTTGTTGATGCTATTGATTTATGAACTGTTGATACTGTTGTTGTTTCATTCTCTGAAAATTGATAACAGTGATTTTTATATTTTTATTCGTGCCTTCGCGGTGGATTTTATCATTAATTCACGATTTCCCCTTTAGGGGGTTAGGGGGACTAATCCAATTTCTTTCCCTTTTTTTATCATAAACTCTTTCGCAGCTTCATATTCATTTGGAATTTCACCTTCTAAAATTGCTTCCTTAATGGCGTCTTTTATTATTCCTATTTCCCGGGAAGGTTTAAGGTTGAAAGTTTCCATTATTTCTTCACCCGTAACAGGTGGTTGGAAATTTCTGACTTGATCCCGTTCCTCAACTTCCACTATTTTTTCGCGTACCAATTGGAAATTAGCGTGGTATTTCTTAAACTTATTAGGGTTCTTTGTTGTTATATCTGCTTCACAAAGCGTCATTAAATCTTCTACATTTTCCCCGGCGTCAAAAATTAAACGTCGCACCGCGCTATCGGTAACATCGCTCGCCAAAACAATGGGGCGGGAGCTCATCAAAACCATTTTTTGGACGAACTTCATCTTGTCGTTAAGCGGCATTTTCAAACGTTTGAAAAGTTTATACACCATTTTGGAACCCACAAACTCGTGTGCGTGAAAAGTCCATCCCAGTTTTTTGTCGAATCGTTTTGTGGGGGCTTTCCCAATATCGTGTAGCAATGCCGCCCAACGCAGCCAAAGATCATTTGTAGCCTCAGAAATATTATCAACCACTTCCAGCGTATGCCAAAAGTTGTCTTTATGGGTTTGGCCCTCTTTTTCATCAATGCCCTGCAATGCGACCAATTCCGGTAAAATAAATGGTAATAATCCTGTTTTGTGAAGCAATGCAAATCCTTTTGAAGGCGTTTCCGAAAGTAATATTTTGTTGAGTTCCTCTACAACTCTTTCTTTGGAAATGATTTTTATGCGTTCCGAATTACGGCTGATTGCTTCCAGCGAATCTTTCTCTATTCGGAAATCCAACTGCGTAGCAAAACGAATAGCCCGAAGCATTCGCAAGGGGTCGTCGCTATAGGTGATATCTGGGTCGAGTGGGGTACGGATTATTTTTTTTTCAAGATCTTCCAGGCCGTTGAAGGGATCCAGCAGTTCCCCAAAATTGGCATCGTCCAGACTCAGTGCCAGTGCATTTATGGTAAAATCCCTTCGGTTTTGGTCGTCCTCCAAAGTGCCGTTTTCCACGGCGGGATTTCGGCTTTCTTCCATATAGGATTCCTTGCGGGCCCCCACAAATTCAAGTTCTATTCCCCCGCTTTTAAGCATTGCGGTGCCGTAGGTTTTGAAGACCGTAACTTTTGGTTTTCCGGGTAATAGTTTAGAAACCTCTTCAGCTAATTCAATTCCGCTTCCAACGGCAACTATATCAATATCTTTTGCCTCGCCTCTTTGTAGCAGAAAATCACGAACGTAACCGCCAATTACATAGCTTTCCAGATTTAAGTTTTCGGAAGCTTTGGAAATGGTTCTAAAAACTGGATTTTTTAATGCTGTTATATAGGTTTGTTTGGCCACTAATTATTGAGTTTTTTTGCCACGACTGCACGTATTTTTCTATTTATACTGATGCTTTTTTAACCACAAAGTTCACTAAGAAAGGCACAAAGTTCACAAAGGTATTTATTTAAAGGCTTGGTGGTCTTTGTGTTAAACTTTGTGCACTTTGTGGTTATCTATTATAATTTTCTAATTGAAAGCCATTCGTGACAACATTTACTGCCGAATCACCTTCACAGAACCATCATTTTTCAACTTGATTATCGCCGAGGGTTTCCCAGATTTTTTTTCGTGGTGCAAATTTACCACATAGTCCACGCCTTCCAAAATTAAAGGGTCTATTTCTGCATAGTTTTGCGGGGTTTTTTCATTGCTGAAATTTGCTGAGGTTGAAACTATAGGTTTCCTGAATTTTTGAATCAGTTTCTTGCAGAATTCATCTTTGGTTACCCGAATGGCCAATGAATTGTCCTCAGCAATCAGGTTTTCTGCCACATGCAGCGGTGAGTCGTATATAATGGTAGTTGGATTTTTGGCATACTTCAAAATATCGTAAGCAACCTCTGGGACATTCTCTATATATTGGTTTAACATTTTGAAATCGCTAACCAAACAGATCATCGATTTACTTTCGGCGCGTTTTTTCAATTGAAAAATTTTCTCAACAGCTTGATAATTTGTGGCATCACAGCCAATTCCCCAAACAGTATCGGTTGGGTAAAGGATGATTCCTCCTTTTTTAAGGATAATTAACAGATTTTTTATTTCGTCTTCCTGTGTCATTCGGCTTCATTTTTAAAAATGCAAAGTACTTCAAAAAACCCTTAAAATCCTTGGTGATTTCCATTAAACTTTCTTGCAAATGCCGATTGTATTAAATGGCTATATTTGAGGAAAATTTAGTTTATAATGAAAACTTCATTGTTGATTTCAACCTACAATTGGCCGCAGGCTCTGGAATTGGTTCTTCTTAGTGCTGAAAACCAAACCGAAATGCCCGATGAGATTTTGATTGCCGATGACGGCTCCACGAAAGAAACAAAAGAATTGATTGAGGATTTCAAAAAAAAGCTCCCTGTTGAAATAAAACATTTTTGGCACGAAGACAAAGGTTTTCGGAAATCTATTATTTTGAACAAGGCAATTGCGGCGGCGCAGGGAGCGTATATAATCCAAATTGACGGCGACTGCATCATGCACAAAGATTTTATTAAGGACCACAAAGCAATGGCGCGCCCAAATACCTATTTGTACGGAAGCCGGGTAAATATTCAAGAGAATTTTCTATCCACACTTTTTGAAACACATAAAATCAATTTCAGTTATTTTCAAAAAGGAATAAAAAAAAGAAACAGAAATCTTCGTATTCCCGTTTTAAGCAGTTTTTATGGGCCACAAAAAACCATTTCAAAAAAAATGCGCGGTTGTAATGTGTCGTTTTGGAAGGAAGATGTGATAGCGGTAAATGGTTACAATGAAGAATTTGAAGGCTGGGGCAGGGAAGATTCTGAGCTGATTATCCGAATGATGAACAACGGGGTTTTGGGAAAACGGCTTCGGTATCGGGGCATTGTTTATCATATTTGGCACATGGTAAAAGACGTAAGCCATCTTAAAAGGAATAATAGTTTGCAGGAAAAAGCAATTGCCGAAAAAAGCAAATGGTGTGAAAATGGTATTGCTAAATATTTATAGGTATTTATCCAAATACTCTGTTATTGCCTTAGCAGCAAGTTGGGAAGCGGTGGAGCCTTCCTCAAAATGAAAATTCTCTAAATTCATTTTTTGCTGAATCTCCCTGTATTTTTTATCAAATTGTTTCGGGGCTTTTTTTAACGCTTTTGGCAACTTACCTGTTTTATTGATTACTTTCCCACAATTCCAAAATCGATAATTGAGGTCGCCTTTAAACTTCACTTTGTTCGGATTAAGAAATACACAGGGCCTTGGATTTATTATAAATTCAAAAACTTGGCTGGACACATCCCCCAGATAAATATCAGCTTGGTTTATATAGGTCATATTCACACTTTTTTCACTCCCCAAGTCAATATGCATATTTTTTGCTGTAAAATATTTTTCGGGAATGGCTGTAGCGTTATCCACACCCACTTTATTAAAAAGGTTTATGTGTGGCGCAAAAATAAGGTTGTATTTTTTTGAGTTGAAAAAAAATTCAAGAATTTCCAACCCCATTAAAGGCCACGAAGAAAGGGCGGGCTCAAAATGCGGATTGTAAAACACAGTATAATTACCATTGTCAAATATTTTCTTGGTTTCTAAGCTTTTTATCACATCCAATTTTGGATATCCCATGATTCCAAAATCGTTTTTCAACAATTTTTTCTTTCTTAATTGCTCTAAATGAAAATTTCCATAAACCAGTTGAAAGTCGAAATCGAGTAATTCTTTATGGTAACTGTATTGACGTCCTGCTGCGCCGTGGGGTAATTTAATGAACTTAGGTTTATCGTTATGCCCGCGTGCTTTCAATAAATAATGATGAAAATAATCCGTAAAAATCACCGCATCAAAATTATTTAGAATATAATTCTGGTGCTTTTTTATCCAAAAACCTTTGCGGGGCAATCTTCTATTTTTTAACCGGTCTGTAAACGCTCTAAAAAGTGAGGTTTGTAGTTTTTCTACAATTACATTTTCCCCTCCGAGATTTTTTAGCGTTCTATAAAGAAACTCTTGCTTGCCGGGATGGGTAAGGAGGTGAACCTCATTGGTTTTTGAAAGCTCGACGGCAATACTCACAAAATGATAAATATGATGGATGTCATCCAAAAACACAATTGCTATTTTATGATTTCCTTTCATTCTTTTTCAGTTCAATTTTTTGTACAAAAGCCAAAGGTTCACATATCTTTTAAACACTGAAAAAGCACTTACATAGGCCAAAATAAACCCTTCCTTGCCGTCCAAAATGCCCAAACGGAAAATAAACTGGTTCCAAAATCTGTAAAATGGACGGAACAGAAAATGGTAATAATTTGGTCTTTTTCCTTTTTTATAGAGCATTTTTGCCTGTAGGGCACTGTATTGGTGCATTTTTGCGGTGTAATCGTCAAATGATTTATAGGTGTGATGCGGCAAAGTGTTCTTGAACTTTAGTGTTTTACCGTCAGTTTCCAATGTTTCGTGAACTAAATTTGCGTTGTATTTGCAGTGGTTTTTATTAAAAAAGCGAATAATAAAATCATTTTGCAAACCACTGTATTTTATGCGTTTTCCCATAAAGTAGAAATCGCGTTTCACAAAATAGGCAACCGCCTTCGGGTTTTTGAAAGTTTCAACTATTTCGTTAGCGAGCGCGGGAGTAATTTCCTCATCCAAGTCAAAAAAAGTTACCCAATTGTTTTTTGCTTTTGAAATGGCGAAATTCTTTTGTGCAGAAAAATTGTCAAAAACACGTTGATGTACTATAACCTTTTCGTGCTTTGAAGCTAATGCCACCGTAATGTCATTGCTGAATGAATCAACTATTACGATTTCATCTGCAAACCAAAGGCTTTTTATGTAGCCTTCAATATTATGCGCTTCGTTAAGCGTGATGGCGAGGGCGGAAATTTTAACGGGGTTTTCCAAAAACAGCGGTTATTTTTGGTAAAAGTAATGATTTTGGGAATTACGGATTTTTATTATTTTCAATCCCCTTGTTTAGCAACATCAACTTGACGTATCTTTCAAAAACACCATAGGCATTTACTGCCGCTACGGTCAATCCAGGGACGCCATCGCGGAAAGCTCCTTTTAAAATGAAAGAACGGAAAAAACGATAGGTAGGTTTGAAAAACAAGTGAAACCAAGTTGTCTTTTTACCTTTTGCAAACTGTTGCTCCGCTTGAATCCACGCGTATGATTCCTTTTTCGAAATATATTGGTCCAAACCTTTATAGGTAAAATGTAGCATTTTATTTTTTAGTTTTCCCACGCTTCCGCCGCAATGCAGTTTTTCGTGTACCGACCCTGAAAAACTTGCACTTTCACGTTTCACAAGCCGAAGCACATCATCGCTGTGATGATACAGAAAACGGTTCATATAAAAATGGGGAAAATTTATTTTGTAACCAATGTGTTTTGGATTTTCTATCGTTTTTATTATTTCAGCTTCCAGCGAATGGGTAACGCGCTCGTCCGCATCTACAAATAAAACCCAATCCCCGGTTGCTTCCTTTAAAGCGAAATTTTTTTGGTTTGAAAAGTTATCAAACTTTCGTTGTAAAAATTTGGTGGCATGTTTTTTTGCAATTTCTGGTGTAGCATCATTGCTGAAGGAATCTATTACAATTATTTCATCAGCAAATTTTACGGAGAACAGCGCATCCTCTAGATAGGCTTCCTCATTGAAAGTGGGTATGATTACCGTTAGTTTCGCCATATTTAAAACCAAGAACGTAAATGTTTTCAAAAAAAGAAAAATCGGAAATTTGAGGTTTATACTTTTCAGAAAATATTTACATTTCGAAATTACAACTTTTTGTTTCCTGAGCCAACTTGATAAATAAATTTATCTTTGCAACAATGAAGCAACTGGACACTTCCATAATTATTAGCACCTTTAATTCCACCGAATGGCTGGAGAAAGTATTGTATGGCTATAACAATCAAACCTATAGACAATTTGAAGTAATAATTGCCGATGATGGTTCAAATGACGAAACACGGCAACTGTTAAAAAGGATGGAAGCAGAAGCTTTTTATCCGATAGTTCATGTTTGGCACGAGGACAAAGGTTTTCAGAAATCGCAAATTCTCAATAAAGCAATATTGCAATGTAGCACCGAATATATAATAATGAGCGACGGCGACTGCATTCCGCGGAAGGATTTTGTGGAACAGCACGTGAAATATAGGGAGGAAGGTTATTTTCTTTCCGGAGGCTATTTTATGTTGCCGATGGATATTTCGCAACAAATAACCAAAGAAGATATTTATACCGAAAAATGTTTTGATGTTTCCTGGCTGAAAAAAAACGGATTGACTTCCTCATTTAAGAACAATAAACTGTATTCAGGGGCTTTAAAAGCTTCCCTTTTAAATGCTTTCACTACTACAAATGCCAGTTGGAACGGGCACAACGCTTCGGGCTGGAAGAAAGATATTATTGCTATAAATGGTTTAGATGAGCGCATGCAATACGGCGGACAGGATCGTGAGCTTGGGGAGCGATTAATAAATTATGGCATAAAGAGCAAGCAGATTCGCTACAATGCGGTAGTGCTCCATTTAGACCATCCGCGTGGTTACAAAAATGAGGAATCCATTCAAAAAAACCTTGCCATTCGTAAGCTCACCCGCGACCAAAAAAAGAAGTGGACGCCCTACGGGATTATAAAAAACACTGATACGACGCCATATGTTTCGGTTATTGTAAGCACTTATAACCAACCGGAGTGGCTACAAAAAGCACTTTGGGGATTTGAGCAACAGCTTGAGAAAAATTTTGAGATTATCATTGCCGACGATGGTTCTAAAAAAGAAACGGCTGCACTGATAAATTCTTTTAAAGAAAGTTCTTCGCTAAGAATAACCCACGTTTGGCAAGAAGACCACGGTTTTCAGAAAACAAAAATTCTTAACAAAGCGATTGTTGCTTCAAAAGGAGAATATTTAATTTTTACCGATGGCGATTGTATTCCTCGTAATGATTTGGTTTCAACGCATTTGGGACTGAGCCGGCCGGGATGTTTCCTTTCCGCAGGGTATTTCAAATTGTCAATGAAAATTTCAAAACAAATCACTAAAAACGATATTGAAACCCAGCGATGTTTCAACGCCAAATGGCTTTTAAAACACGGACTCAAAAAATCTTTTAAAATAAATAAGCTTACAAGCTATGGTTTAAAGGAAGATCTGCTGAATACTTTCACCCCCACAAGCGCTACTTGGGACGGAAACAATGCTTCTGGTTGGCGCAAAGATGTTATAGCTATCAACGGGTTTGACGAGCGGATGCAGTATGGGGGCGAAGACCGTGAAATGGGGGAGCGGTTGATGAACTATGGAATAAAACCACTTCAAATTCGTTACAGTACAGTCACTTTACATTTGGAACATGAGCGTGGCTATGTTACCAAAGAAATGTTTGTAAAGAATAAAGCCATAAGAAGGATAACGAAAAAAGAAAAAAGAGTTTGGACCGACTACGGAATTGAAAAAAATAAAGTCCAAAAGGAAATCCCCGCGCAATAAATTTTTAAGAAGTGATTTTCGTGAATGTCCCTAAGTGATGCTCTAGAAAAGGTTTCAGTTTTGAAAGGATCATTGTGGGCGTTAACTTCAAATAAAGTGATTCTGGGCTTGCTTCAATTTTTTTTCTTTCCTCAGGTGAAAAACTGCTGAACAAATCAGGCTTTTCTTCCAAAAGATGAATGGATTGATGAAATTCCCCATCCTCAAAACTATTCCAGGCATCTTTATCAATATAAGGCGAGTAAATAGTAAAAGTCGGTTTTTGCAGCGCCTTTGCTATATGCACACTTCCTCCCTCATTACTCACCAATAGTTTGCATTGATTCATTAAAACCGCGAACTTGCGGATTGATGAAGCGTATATATCAATATTTATTTGTTTTTTAAAAGAACACAATTCATAAATTTTCATAGCTTCACTTTTTTGGTGTGGGGCATAGTTGAAGAGAATGGTAACGTGATAATGCTCGGTTATAAAATCTATGATTTCGGCAATGTATTCATAGGGCATGGATTTTTGCGGGGTGCTTCCCAATACTCCCAGCATAATTACGGGCTGTTGGATTGCGCCAAGGTCATTGGAATTTTTCTCTTCTTCCGTTAAAAATATTTTAGGTTCATAATCTACCTGTTCCAGTGTAAAAACCGATTGTATTAAGTTTATTCTGTCCTCAATACCACGGCCGCAGGGTAAAGTTGCCTTTAGCTTGAAATTTATAGCATGGGTATAAAACGGAAGCTTCAATTTTTTGTGTTCTCGCTTAAAGCCGATCCTGTATTTAGCGCCGCTGCCCAGACAGATCATCCTACTTTGGAATTTTGCATAAGGATCAAATATAACATCGAAATTTTCCGCACGTAGCTTAAGGATAGTGCTGAAAAGATAGGGTAGCCTTTTTAGTTTTTTTTCTTCTACAGCAATAATGCGTTCAATATGGGGATTATTTTCCAGTACACCCGTGGTATAATTGTATGCGAAAAAGGTAATTTCACTGCTGGGAAAAACTTTTTTTATATTATTGGCAATTACCGAACTTAATAGCACGTCGCCAATTCTTTTGTTTTGTATTACAAGTATTTTCTTCATATAGATTACCTTCGCAAAATACTTTTTTTGACTGTATAATTTTTCAAAATGCGCGAGAATTTTATTATCCACTCCCGATATTCCCATTTAGCTGAAAAGTTAAAGGCGGTACTTGACAATTTTGAAAAAAAAAGGGAAATACGTAACAAAAGGCGAGCGGAATGTAATAAAAATGGTGCAGCTTGAGGGAACTTCATTCAATATCAAAAAATTTAAAACTCCCAATACTTTTCAGTCACTGGTTTATGAATTTCTTCGAAAAAGCAAGGCGAAGCGATCTTTTGAATACGCTACGAAATTAATTGGTTTTGAAATAAAAACACCCTTTCCCGTGGCCTATTTGGAACGGTTTTCTTTTGGGCTAAAGGAAAGTTTTTACGTTAGTGAACAGGTGGATTACGATTTTGACTTTCGCGAACTGATTCACAATCCTCAGTTTAAAAAAAGAAAGGATGTTTTAGAGCAGTTTACCCAATTTACTTTTAAACTTCATGAAAAGGGTGTAAATTTTTTGGACCATTCCCCAGGCAATACCTTTATTTTGAGACCGCTAAAAATAAATTTGATTTTTATTTAATTGATTTAAACCGGATGCGTTTTGAGGAGATGGATTTTAAAAAAAGGATGCGCAATTTCGCAGGCTTTGGCTCTCAAAAACAATGTTGAAAATTATGGCTGAGGAATACGCAGAACTTTATGGAAAAACATATGGTGAAACGCACGAACTAATGAATAAGTACAGCAGGAAATTTCAGAAAATCAAGAACAGTAAAAAACTGCGGAGGCGGAGATAATTTTGATAATCAAAAGGTAAGCTCAGTTCAACCATCAAACTGCCACCCCATATTCCCTTAAAGCGTCAT
>CAWGHI010000004.1:0-1120394 GCA_963822355.1 uncultured Flavobacteriaceae bacterium | reverse complement strand
CCAAACCGTCTTTGCGAGCGCAGCGAAGCAATCTCATGAAACTACTTGTTATCATGAACATCCCCCTATCCCCCTTCAAAGAGGGGATGAGCTTGACTACATATGAGCAGATTGCTTCACTTCGACTCCGCTCAGTACAGGCAGTCGTGCCTCCTTCGCAATGACGTAGAACAAATCATGAACCAAACCGTCTTTGCGAGCGCAGCGAAGCAATCTCATGAACCTACTTGTTATCATGAACATCCCCCTATCCCCCTTCAAAGAGGGGATGAGCTTGACTACATATGAGCAGATTGCTTCACTTCGACTCCGCTCAGTACAGGCAGTCGCTCCTCCTTCGCAATGACGTAGAACAAATCATTAACCAAACCGTCTTTGCGAGCGCAGCGAAGCAATCTCATGAACCTACTTGTTATCATGAACATCCCCCTATCCCCCTTCAAAGAGGGGATGAGCTTGACTACATCTGGGCAGATTGCTTCACTTCGACTGCTCAGTACAGGCAGTCGTGCCTCCTTCGCAATGACGTAGAACAAATCATGAACCAAACCGTCTTTGCGAGCGCAGCGAAGCAATCCCATGAAGCTACTTGTTATCATGAATGGAACTACCCCTCGGCAGATTGCCACAGTCGCTCCAAGGGTCGCTCCTTCGCAATGACGACTATAACCATGAAGTATAAACGTCTTTGCGAGCGCAGCGAAGCAATCCCATGAAGCTACTTGTTATCATGAAAGGAACTACCCCGCGGCAGTTTGCCACAGTCGCTCCAAGGGTCGCTCCTTCGCAAAGACGACTAAAACCATGAGTATAAACGTCTTTGCGAGCGCAGCGAAGCAATCCCATGAAGCTACTTGTTATCATGAAAGGAACTACCCCTGGGCAGATTGCCACAGTCGCTCCAAGGGTCGCTCCTTCGCAAAGACGTTGTCAATCATGTTCATTCCAGCCTGCCCTGAGCAGCCTATCCTGAGCGGAGCCGAAGGGAAGGGTCATTGCGAGGCCGATAGGCCGTGGCAATCTCATGAGACTACTTGTTATCATGAAAGGAACTACCCCTAGGCAGATTGCCACAGTCGCTCCAAGGGTCGCTCCTTCGCAAACACGTTGCCAATCATGGGCTCATTTGACACTTCCCACAACCCACAAATGACAGCAATCCAAAAATCCAACAATCCAACAATCCAACAATCCAACAATCCAAATAGATAATCCATACCAAAGCCATAGCAAAGCCATAGATGGTTCATTAAAATGTAAGAAAACACCCCTTTTTTCCTACAAATTAAAAAACAGCAAAAAACTCACAGATTCACAAATTCACAAACTCACAAACTCACAAAAAAAAAATCACACCCAAGATGCACCCAACTTGTGAACACTCGCTTTTTTCCGAGGCCATCTTTGCAGCTAACTTTAAATCTTTTTATTATGGCTAAACAAGCTGGAATTATCAAGTTAAAGGGAACTATCGAGGATATTTCCTTTTACAAAACCCAAGATGGTCACCTGGCCCGAGCTAAGGGCGGGGTCGACCGCGACAAGATCCTGCACAGTGCCGCCTTTGCGCGAACTCGTGAAAACAACTCCGAATTCGGTAGGGCAGGCCAGGGCGGCAAATTAATCCGTACCGCCCTGCGCTCCCTTATGCAAAAGGCAAAGGATCGCCGCGTGGTGAGTAGGCTAACAACCCTCTTACTGGCTATCATCAAAACAGATGCTGTAAATCCCCGGGGCAAGCGAAACCTTACGGAGGGCAATCTGGCCCTGCTCGAGGACTTCGATTTCAATATTGATGGAAAATTGGGCACTACCTTCTTCGGTCAGTTCATTCCAAATTTTGATCGGGTCACCGGCGATGCTACAATTGCCATCGAGGCCTTTTCTGCCTCCGAGCAAATTGGCGCCCCCTCGGGTACCACCCATTACAAATTGTCGATGGGCGTTGCAGAGTTGGATTTTCCCAACAAGACCTTTACGTACAACGGGATGGATATGGGAGTTTTACCCTATGACAACTCAGCGGTGGCGGCTGCAAACCTTACCGCTTCGGTAAATCCAAATTCCACCCTGCCGGTTGTAACCGTTATGGGCATCGAGTTTTACCAAGAAGTGAATGGAGAGTTCTATTCCCTAAAGAATGGCGCCTTCAATGCCTTGAACGTCGTGAACGTTGATGAAGTGTAAAGTAGATGGAACTTGTTCTAACAAGGGTTTATAAGTGTGGGGGTACCAATGGTACCCTCACCTTAAACGGACACTTCGTCTGTTTCACCATCGAGCTCCCGTGGAAGGAAAATCAAAGAAGTATTTCCTGCATCCCGGAAGGCAAGTATCAGCTCAGGGCACGTCATTCCGCAAAATTCAATAACCATTTACAGGTTTTGGATGTGCCTAATAGAGCATATATACTAATACACCCCGCAAATAACGCCATAAAGGAATTGCGCGGTTGTATAGCTCCGGTCAATTTACTTACGGGTATCGGCAACGGTATCAATTCAAAATTGGCCTTACAGAAACTCCTCTCCCTTTTCCATCAGGCAAAGGATAGGAACGAAAAAGTAATCTTAAACATTAATTCAAATCGTTATGAATATCTTAGACAGATACAAAAAACCGACTCCTGATTTTTTTAAGTTCCTAAGAAATTTAGGAATTTGTTTTGCCACAGCAGGAGGAACCATTATTGCGGCACCCATCGATGCCCCCGAATGGCTTTTAAGCGCGGCAACCTATTTAGTTGTAATTGGCACAGTAATCACTGCCGTATGCCAAGCCACGGTTTCTGATTCCCTGGAACCACCAAATAGTAATGGGGATGGGGTTTAAGGATGCCCCAGTGTTTTCCGGTACGCTAGGGGGTACTTTGGCAGCCACCATACCAAATATCGGTACCGAACAACTAATTACCACTTGCATCCTAGCCATTGTCGGTGCAACTGTTAGTTATGTTGTGTCCTTTATTTTAAGGAAATGTTGCGGGATAGTTAAAAGACAAAGTCTTTCAAAATTGTTTCCGCGTTTTCATAAAAAAAGGAAATCTAAATAGGAACATGTAAAAACCACTTGTGAAAAATTTTTACAGGTGGTTTTTTATATCTATTTCAGCTAATAGCTGGTGCGCGATTGCATTGCGTTCCATCCTAATTATTCTTCAACAGCTAAATGCACCGTTCAACCCAAATACTGAAAAACCACAACAGTATCCAACAATCCTTTTTCATCTGCATAATCCTCCACTCCGCTCGAGACAGGCTTTTGATGTTGGGTAAAACCGTCATTGCGAGCGCAGCGCGGCAAATCGAAGATTCCACGTAGTTAATCCCATGAGGCTTCTTGATATCATGATTGTGACTACACCTGGGCAAATTGCTTCAGTCGCTCCTATGGTCGCTCTTTCGCAAAGACCCTTCCCCGGCGCTCAGGGCAGGCTGAATGATGAGCGGCGCAGTCATTGCGAGCGCAGCGCGGCAAATCGAATTCAACGAGTTAATCCCATGAGGCTACTTGCTGTCATGAGGGTTACTTCCCCCGATGCCACGCGAATGCATCGTATTTGCCAAAGTCCAAAACGCTATTCATCTACCCACATACTCACATACTCACATACTCACAGATTCACAGATTCACAGATTCACCTATTCACTTCACCATCCGGCCAACAGCCAACAGCCAACAGCCAAAAGACTAATCCCTAATCCCTAATGCCCGTTCCACATTATTCTTCAACGGCTAAATACTTCGTTCACCGCAAATACTGAAAAACCACAATAGTATCCAACAATAATCTGAAAAGGGGCGGTACTAATCTGTCTCGAGCGCAGGGGAGAGGTCATTGCGAGCGCAGCATGGCAATCCCATGAGGCTACTTGTTATCATTAGAGGGACTACAGAAGGCCACGCGATGCAATCGCGCGGGAGCGGTGTTTACGGCGAAAAATCCGCTCGGTTTTTTCTGCTTGGTGGCTTATTTTGAGTCGTCCCTAACGAGAATAGGAGAATGGTAGGGGTAGCCGACAGGAAATCTTATGACTGACTTAAAAAAGATGTTTTGTTCTGCAAATACCGGCTGATACCCTAATATTTGTTGTTTGAATTAAAGTATCGCTATTTCCACAGTACACCTTAATATCGTAAGTCCCTACAGGCAAACCGGTAACGGTCATAGCTCCATCTTCTCCACAATCGTCATTGCTAGATACTCCAGCATCAAGCTCTACAAATCCTGTGGCCACCAATACGCCTTCTTTCAGCAATTCTACTCGGTCTCTAGTTATAGTATTGTCCGCATGGCAAAGGTGAATTGGACTTCCTACAGTAACTAGCGTGCAATTACAATCATAAAGCATTATAGCTCCCAATAACTCTTCTTGGGTTTCGTCATTTTGTTGCTCTTCCTGTTCTGCTTCTGATTCGTCCAGCGGGTCATTAATTTCACAGGAGTTGCAAAAAATGGCAAGGCAAATAATGAATAGGAGATGTTTTGAATTCATAATAATCATTTGTTTTGTGATCAAATAAGTTAATTTAAATTGAAATAGTATTGTATTGTTTCGTTTTTGTTAAAGGTTTTTTATGTTTATCCCCGACGATTATTTTTCTTATAAGATTACAAACCTATAAAATGAAATGCCCTATGTAAATACCCCTTTTTAGGTATTTAACCGTGGAACAAAATCTGACTTTATGGTTATGCTAAAAGCTTAATAGAAGCAAAATTTCACAAAAATCCCAAATCCCAAATCCCAAATCCCAAAACAACAATTACACAATTCCACAAAAAGCCTAAAGCCTACAGCCTATAGTACTTGTATTGAATAAAAAAAGCAGTCCGAGTTTTAGGCCCAAACCGCTTTTACCATTCAAACTAGATTTTTTAGCCAATCCTTCCCCTAATGATCACAGGGTTGTACACTGTTGCTGTTGGCTATTTTTAATTCATCCACCAATATCCTAAACCTATCAGAAGTAAAACTGGAGCCTATATATGAATTGTCCGTACCGCCCGGCTCGAGATTTACATAGTTATTACTGGTGGTTTTGGAGCCCCCCTGCGCCTCAAACTGAAAGGATACCGTTTTATAATATCTGTTTCTGAACTCCAGTCTTGCCTCATACTCTCCGGTAGAAGTTCGGTTGGTGTTTATTCTAAAATCAATGCCTTTGTAACAGGAAGACGTCATCCATTGTGACCAGCCCGTCCAGGAAGAATTTTGGGCATAGGTTGCACTACCTACCGCAACCAAGAGGATGACAAGAAGAATAGTCATTTTATTTTTCATAATATATATTTACGTGATGCCTACTTCTGTTTTGGGACTTATTCAGCTTAGTCCGTCCTTAAATGCATAGTGACTTCAGGGGTAAAATTATCTTTGAAAAAAAAACCACACAATACCCCTTTTTAGGTATTTCATAAGTACCTGCCAGAGCGTTTTTAGACTCGGCAACTTTTACAGTTAGGAAATAATATTTTTGAAAACACACATTTTTTATTATTATTAGCTCCAAGTTAAAAACAGATTTCCTGTATCAAACCTACTTAATGAATAAAAAATACAATGAAATAGCGGCTTATTGGCGCGCTACTTATACCGAAAACATTGAAAGGAATATTTCATTCAACATTCCAGAACAGTTCAATAAAATTGCTTCCTTATTTACTCCCGGGAAGTCATATTACTACATAATTAATTTCCATAATTTGGAATTGGAATTTACCTCGCCTTCCATAAAGGAATTTATTGATGCCGACTACGAGAACCTGCGTATTACGGATATTCTTAAAACCGCCCTTCCGGAAGAGATAAAATATGTACAATTAAAAGAAAAGGTAATAGAAGATTTTTTTATGCGATTTTTAGGGAGAAAAAATATTATGGACTATAAAATTGTATACTCCTATAAAATGAGGGACCGATACGGCAACGAGCTTACCATGCTACATCAAGCTATGGTACTTTCAGTAGATACTAACGGTTTTTTTCACCACGTCCTCAGCATACATTCCGATATCAGCCATTTAAACGTATTAAGGAATAATAACATCTCCTTTATAAATTTGAAGGAAGGCAAATCCTTCTATAATGTTGATGTGAGCAAGGGAAAGTTTGAACCTGCACAAATAGACGAAAAAAACCAGTTAAAAACATTGTTGAGCGAACGGGAAAAGGAAATTGTCGCTGAAATTGCATTGGGCCTTAGCAATACACAGATAGCCGATAAGCTGAATATATCCCCGCACACCGTAAAAACCCATCGAAAAAACATCCTGGAAAAAAGCGGGTGCGACAATGCTGCCCAATTGGTTGCTAATTGCTTGGTAGGCGGGGTTATTAATATTGGAATGTAAATAAAAAATTTCCTCAATTAGGGACTTTTAAATTCATAGGCCTGGCAATTATAGCTATATATTTCAATAGTTTCGGGAGGAAATATTTCAATACCATCGCAGGTGGCCGAAACCGTATAAATGCCAGGTATTAATGAGTCAAAAACTAAAAGTCCGGGATCATTTGTTTCACAGTTTGTATTAATTGAATTTGCATAAAAATCATAAACCTCAGGAATTGTGCTTTGTCCATTTCCCGATGGACCTGTCATATACACTCGTAGACCACTATTACATCCAAAATCCTCACTTTTGAAAAACATTATAGCTCCTTGGCCTGTTCCTCCGGTAGGGTGGCAAGCTTCCTCATTGGTACTTACATTATAAACAATTTCCTTGTTGCCGCGGTACAGTTCTACCCCTTCATCATCTTTATACACAATATCAAACGCTGCTTTAATCTGCTCGAGGTTTTCACGGTATATTTTAACGTTCTTATTAAGTATATATACCTTATACACGGTGTATTGAACCTGGGTCTGCTCATCGAATATTTGGTTCTCGTAATCTAAATTTACAGTCACCGATTCTGAGGCTGTATTATCGTAATACACGTCCGCCGTAAAATTTTCAATACCTGAGGAATATCCCTCTTCTAAATAGGTAGGAACGTACACTTTAAACTGAAAAATATTCAAGGGTCTCCATGGTATTTCATCCCTGCAGATATATGCAATATCGGCTTCGTTAGTACCTACTTGCTGATAGCTTATTACGGGCTCCCTACTAATCTGTAAATTACCTTTGGTGAATTTTTCATCCCACGGGCCAGGCCCCAGTTGATCTTCGGAAGGATCATCAGATTTAGAGCACCCAAAAATTACCAAAACCATTAAAAAGAGTATAAAATTTTTCATAAGAAGATCCTTTAAAAGACAAACTTATTGAAGAATATAATGCTTGTAAATACCCCTTTTTGGGTATTTAACTGTGCAACTTCACACTTCATTTGTAAAAATGTATCCAATTTCAGCATTACCGTCATTGTGAGTGCAGCGTGGCAAATCGAAAATTCAACGGAGTTAATCCCATGAGGCTACTTGCTGTCATGAGGGTTACTTCCCCCGATGCCACGCGAATGCATCGTGTGTGCCAAAGTCCAAAACGCTATTCATCTACCCACATGCTCACAGATTCCCCGATTCACTTCACCATCCCACCAAGCGCCAAAAGACTTATGCCTAATCCCTAATGCCTAATGCCTAAAGCCTAAAGCTTACGGCCACTTTACATACCCCCGATGCCACGCGAATGCATCGTGTGTGCCAAAGTCCAAAACGCTATTCATCTATCCACATACTCACATACTCACATACTCACAGAGATTCACAGATTCACAGATTCACCTATTCACTTCACCATCCGGCCAACAGCCAACAGCCAACAGCCAAAAGTCTAATCCCTAACCCTAATGCCCTTCCCAACCCTGATCCTAATTCTTAACGGCTAAATGCTCCGTTCTATCTAATTAATGAAAAACCACTAAAATACAGTCTAACACACAAGCGGAATATAAATGAATTCATTTGCTTTTCAAAAATGTAATTTGCTAGTATCTTTAACGACGAAAAGCTTCCGGCAATCCCACCAAAGGAAATATTTTCGAGTGGGGGATAGGGGAGTAAGGTATTTTAGAGGAAAAGTGTCGAACAAAAATTTTATTTTCTTTTCAATCACGGTAAAAAGTAAAAATGCTAAATGTAAAATGTTTAAAGCTAAAGTTAAAGTTCAAAGTTCAAAGTTCAAAGTTCAAAGTTTAAAAATTCAAAGAAAGGAAAAGCATGTTAACCTGGAAAGAAGTAATCAATTTTACAGTAAACGGCAACCCAGCTCCCGATAGGCGCGTTGAGAAAACAGAAGCCGAATGGAAAGCCTTGTTGACGCCCGAACAATTCCGTATTACCCGTAAAAAAGGTACAGAGGCTCCCAACAGCGGCGCCCTTTGCAGTACGTATGAGGAAGGGAAATACAATTGTGTATGTTGCGATAGTCCGTTATTTGACTCCTCCATAAAATTTGCATCAAGCTCTGGCTGGCCAAGTTTTACGCAACCCATTAAAGAAAACGCCATTAAATATGAAAGGGATACCGCCTATGGGATGGTGCGGGTAGAAGTAATGTGCAATACCTGCGATGCCCATTTAGGCCACGTATTTCCCGATGGACCAGCGCCCAGCGGATTGCGGTATTGTATAAATTCTGAATCCCTGAAATTGCAAACAACTGAAAAAAATTCAAAAAATGACAACCAATAGTATGGAAATAATGACAGTAGGGGGTGGATGCTTTTGGTGCATAGAAGCGGTTCTCCAAGAAGTTAAGGGAGTAGAAAAGGTAGTATCCGGATATACAGGAGGAACGGTTCCGGGAAAACCAACGTACCGCGAAGTGTGCTCCGGCCTCACGGGCCATGCGGAAGTAGTGCAGGTAAGCTTTGACCCCACTATAATTTCTTACGAAGATCTTATTGGTCATTTTCATGACCAGCCACGACCCAACATCCTTAAACCGTCAGGGTGGCGATGTTGGCACCCAATACCGTTCGGTTATTTATTATCACAACGAGACCCAAAAGGAAATTGCGGAAAGGGTGGTCCAAGAAATGTCAGAATATTATGAAAACCCGATAGTAACTGAAATCAGTGCCTTGCCAACCTTTCACGAAGCAGAGGACTATCACCAGAACTATTACAAGAACAACCAATCCGCCGGTTATTGCAGCGCGGTGATAACCCCAAAATTGGCAAGACTTCGGAAGATGCATGCTAATAAGTTGAAGTAACCGTCATTGCGAGGCCGATAGGCCGTGGCAATCCCATGAAGCTACTTGTAATCATGAAAGGAACTACACCTGGGCAGATTGCTTCAGTCGCTCCTTGGGTCGCTCCTTCGCAAAGACGACTGCAACCATGAGCATAAACGTCTTTACGAGCGCAGCGTGGCAATCCCATGAGGCTACTTGTTATCATGAGGGCCTACACCTCGGCAGATTGCTTCACTTCGACAAGCTCAGTACTGGCAGTCGCTCCTAGGGTCGCTTCTTCGCAAAGACGACGTCTTTGCGAGCGCAGCGTGGCAATCTCATGAGACTACTTGTTATCATGAAAGGGACTACACCTCGGCAGATTGTTTCAGTCGCTCCTGAAGTCGCTCCTTCGCAATGACGAATACACTCCTTCACAATAACGGAAAAATGTATTAAATTTATTCTGATGAAGTTTTCCTATGTATATATAATGACCAATAAAAACAATACAGTATTGTATACGGGGGTTACGTCTAATCTTCTAAAACGGGTTTATCAGCATAAAAATAAAACCTACAAAGGATTTACGAATAGATACAATTGTGAGAAACTAATTTATTACACAGAATTCACAGACATAAATGAAGCCATTTCTTTTGAAAAGAAAATAAAAGCTGGCAATAGAAAAAACAAGGAAAAATTAATAAATGAAATAAACCCGAATTGGGATGATCTTTCCGATGAATGGGTATTTTGTTTTTGATTAATCCAACCGTCATTGCGAGCGTATCATAATTTCTAGCCGTGCCTTTGAGGCCGCTAGGCCGTGGCAAACTCGTCATTGCGAGGCCGATAGGCCGTGGCAATCTCATGAGGCTACTTGTTATCATGATTGTACCTACACCTCGGCAGATTGCTTCAGTCGTGCCTCCTATGTCGCTCCTTCGCAAAGACGACGTCATTGCGAGCGCAGCGTGGCAATCTCATGAGGCTACTTGTTATCATGATTGTAACTACACCTCGGCAGATTGCTTCAGTCGTGCCTCCCTCGCAAAGACGAGTACTATCATGTGCAAAACCCCAGGCTGCCCTGAGCGCAGTCGAAGGGTCATTGCGAGCGCAGCGTGGCAATCTCATGAGGCTACTTGTTATCATGATTGTAACTACACCTCGGCAGATTGCTTCGGTCGTGCCTCCCTCGCAAAGACGAGTACTATCCTGTGCAAAACTCCAGCCTGCCCTGAGCGAGTTTATCCTGAGCAGCCTGTCCTGAGCGGAGACGAAGGGGAGCCGAAGGGAAGGGTCATTGCGAGGCCGATAGGCCGTGGCAATCCCATGAGGCTACTTGTTATCATGATTGTACCTACACCTGCGGCAGATTGCTTCACTTCGACTACGCTCAGTACAGGCAGACGCTCCTAGGGTCGCTCTTTCGCATTGACGCTAACTATATAAATATATTATCTGTACTAATGAAACAATTACAGCAGTAGTTCGTCCTATACATAGGCTAACCATTAAATTAATACAGCATGACAGTTTTAGTAGTAGGAGCAAGTGGCGCCACAGGTAGTAAACTAGTGGAACAACTTTTAAAGCAAAACCACAAGGTCAAAATAATTGTAAGATCTATTGAAAAGCTCCCTAATTCGTGGAAAACGAACGATAATATTCAAAGTATTGCCGCCAGTGTATTAAATTTAAGTGATGCCGAAATGCGCGAAATAGTTAAGGATTGTGATGCAGTGGCATCCTGCCTTGGGCATAATTTAACCTGGAAGGGCGTTTATGGCCAACCAAGAAAACTGGTGACGGATGCTACACAACGCTTGTGCAATGCCATAAAGTTCCATAAACCGCAACACCCGGTAAAATTTGTATTGATGAACACCACTGGAAACAGCAATCGCGATTTGCACGAACCTATCTCGTTTGCTCAAAAATGCGTTATCGGCTTGCTGCGATTGTTGTTACCACCCATGTAGATAACGAAAAAGCGGCGGATTATTTGCGTACCCAAATAGGCCAAAACGATCCCTACATTACTTGGGCAGCAGTGCGGCCCGATGGTTTAATAAATGGAGAAACGGTAACTGATTATGAGATTTATCCTTCCCCAACAAGAAGCGCCATCTTCAATGCCGGTAAAGTAAGCCGGATAAACGTGGCCCATTTTATGGCGCGTTTAATCGATGATGCCAATTTATGGGCTACCTGGAAAGGGCAGATGCCGGTAATTTATAGCGCAACAGAGCAATGAGAAGTGTGGCAAACTCGTCATTGCGAGGCCGATAGGCCGTGGCAAACTCATCATCCTCTTTACAATCATGATTGTTACTATACCTCGGCAGATTGCTTCAGTCGTGCCTCCTTCGCAATGACGAGTACTATCATGTGCAAAACCCCAGCCTGCCCTGAGCGCAATCGAAGGGTCATTGCGAGCGCAGCGAAGCAATCTCATGAGGCAACTCGCTATCATGATTGTAACTACACCTCGGCAGATTGCTTCGGTCGTGCCTCCCTCGCAATGACGGATACTATCATGTGCAAAACTCCAGCCTGCCCTGAGCGCAGTCGAAGGGTCATTGCGAGGCCGATAGGCCGTGGCAAACTCATGAGGCTACTTGTTATCATGATAGTAACTACCCCGCGGCAGATTGCTTCGGTCGTGCCTCCCTCGCCATGACGTTTAAAGGGGGAACCTTAAAAACTCATATTTTATAAATAAAGAAGCAATAAAATTTATTATTTTGCATATCCATTTCCTTTATTTAATTCTAAACTGTCAATTTTAACATGGCCAAAAAAACCACTACCTCTGCTCAGAAGAAGTCAATTCCACAGCCCCAAACAAAGAAAACTACCACTCCAAATCCATCGACTGTAAAAAAATCCCGGCGGGTTCCCCCTACCGAAATGTTAAAGGATAGCAAGTATATGCACGAACAATTGGATCGGCTCATATTTGCCCTGGAAGCGTTTAGGGAAGGAGATATATCGGTTCGTTTGGCAAAAGAACGAAATGATAAATTTGCTGACTTGGCCGAGGCCTATAACACCATGGTGGAAATGATTGGAGGTGTAAGTACTGAAGTTTCCCGTATTTCGCGTGTGGGTGGTATAGAAGGAAATCTGGATGCAAGGGCTGAATTTAAGGCAGCAAGTGGGGTATGGAAGGATATGATCGATAACATTAACATCCTTATCGAGGCCATTGCAAAACCTGTACTGGAAGTAAGTCGAATCCTGAACAGTATTGCCGCGGGTAAACTTGGCGATAAATTTAGCCTTACGGTTACAGGCGATTTCCGTGCGATGGCAGATGTAATTAACCGAACACTGGGAGTTTGAATATTTTTGCAGAACAGGTTACGCAAGTGGCCCGTGAAGTTGGAGTTGAAGGAAAATTGGGAGGCCAAGCAAGTGTACCCAATGTATCGGGAACTTGGAAAGACCTTACCGACAATGTTAACCAGATGGCGAGCAATCTTACCGATCAAGTAAGGGAAATAGCAAGGGTAACCACTGCGGTTGCCGATGGGGATTTATCCGGTAAAATTACAGAAGAAGGAAAAGGTGGCGAGGTATTAGGGCTTACCACCACAATAAATAGAATGGTGGATTCACTTAACATATTTGCTGCGGAAGTGACCAATGTTGCGCGTGAGGTGGGTGTTGAAGGGAAGCTTGGTGGTCAAGCGGATGTGCCAGATGTTGCTGGAACATGGAAGGACCTTACAGAGAATGTAAATACGATGGCATCCAACCTGACTGCCCAGGTACGGGAGATTGCGGGAGTGGCAACGTCGGTTGCGAATGGGGATCTTTCCAAAAAAATTACAATTAATGTAAAAGGCGAGATAGCGGAATTAAAAGATACCATCAACCAGATGGTGGATTCCCTTAATATTTTCTCTGATGAAGTAACGCGTGTGGCGCGTGAAGTAGGTACTGAAGGAAAATTGGGGGGTCAGGCAGAGGTGCCTGATGTTGCAGGAACCTGGAAAGATCTAACTGACAATGTGAATACAATGGCAACCAATCTTACCAACCAGGTACGAGAAATTGCTTCGGTAACAACGGCTGTGGCAAAAGGTGACCTGTCACAGAAAATCACGGAAGAGGGTAAAGGTGGAGAGGTGTTAATCCTTTCCAATACAATTAATAGCATGGTGGATTCCCTAACTTTATTTGCGGCAGAGGTAACGCGTGTGGCTCGTGAAGTGGGAACCGAGGGTAAATTGGGCGGTCAAGCGATTGTGCCCAGTGCCGCGGGTACATGGAAAGATCTCACAGATAATGTGAATATCATGGCAAGCAACCTAACTACGCAGGTACGGGAAATTGCGAATGTAGCTACTGCCGTGGCAAATGGAGATTTATCGCAAAAAATTGCCATCGATGTTAAAGGGGAAATTGCAGAATTGAAAGATACCATCAACCAGATGGTGGATTCCTTGAACAGATTCTCCGATGAGGTAACACGTGTGGCTCGTGAAGTAGGAACCGAAGGTATTTTGGGAGGGCAGGCAGATGTACCAGACGTAGCAGGAACATGGAAAGACCTTACAGACAATGTTAACTATATGGCATCCAACCTTACTACCCAGGTAAGGGAGATAGCAAATGTAGCAACCGCTGTGGCAAAAGGAGATTTGGCACAAAAAATTGCTATTGAAGCTAAAGGGGAAATTGCCGAACTGAAAGAGACCATTAATACAATGGTGGACTCGCTGAATATTTTCTCGGATGAGGTAACCCGTGTGGCCCGTGAGGTGGGTACCGAAGGTATTTTGGGAGGGCAGGCAAGAGTACCAAATGTTGGTGGTGCATGGTTGGAGCTTACAGAGAATGTAAATACCATGGCCAGTAACTTGACCACTCAGGTAAGGGAAATTGCGTCGGTAACCAAAGCCGTTGCGAATGGCGACCTTTCCCAAAAGATTTCAGAAGAAGAAAAAGGAGGCGAAGTATTGGAACTGTCTACTATTATCAATACGATGGTGGATTCGTTGAATATTCTCTCTAATGAGGTAACCCGTGTGGCTCGCGAAGTGGGTAATGAAGGGATGCTCGGTGGTCAGGCAGAAGTGCCCAACGTAGGAGGTGCCTGGTTAGATCTTACGGGGAATGTGAATACCATGGCAAGTAATCTTACCAGTCAGGTAAGGGAAATTGCCAACGTAGCAACAGCCGTGGCAAACGGGGATTTGTCACAAAAGATATCCATTGATGTAAAAGGGGAAATAGCTGAATTAAAGGATACAATCAACCAGATGGTGGACTCGCTGAATATATTTGCTGCAGAGGTAACGCGTGTGGCCCGTGAGGTAGGGACCGAAGGGATGTTGGGTGGTCAAGCAGATGTGCCAGATGTAGCAGGAACTTGGAAGGGGTTAACGGATAACGTGAACACCATGGCGAGTAATCTTACCACACAGGTAAGGGAAATTGCGTCGGTAACTACAGCTGTTGCGAATGGTGACCTTTCCCAAAAAATATCCGAACAAGGTAAAGGAGGGGAAGTATTGGAATTATCTACCACAATTAACAGGATGGTGGATGTACTTAACATATTTGCAGATGAGGTTACCAATGTGGCTCGTGAGGTGGGTACGGAAGGTATCTTGGGAGGTCAAGCCGAAGTACCAAATGTAGGTGGTTCTTGGAAGGATCTTACCGATAATGTAAACCAGATGGCAAGCAACCTTACATCTCAAGTGCGGGATATTGCAGGCGTTTCTACAGCACTGGCACGAGGGGATTTCTCAACAAAAATTGAGGTGGAGGTTAAAGGTGAAGTACAAGAACTTAAAAATAATATCAATGCCATGGTGGACAGTTTTACCACCATTGTAAAAGCCGCCAACACCATAGCCGAAGGAAACTTTGCTATTGAAATGCCTTTACGTAGTGAAGCGGATCAATTAGGTATCGCCCTAAACTCTATGACCGAGAACCTTAAACGCATCTCTGAAGAAAATGAAAATGAAGCGTGGATCAAAACAGGACAAGCAGGATTGAATGACAGAATGCGGGGAGAGCAGGATCTTTTGGCCTTATCCAAAAATATTATTTCATATCTAACCAGATATCTTAATGCACAAATAGGGATTATCTACTTAACGGAAAAAACGAATGAGAAAAAATTGTTAAGGATGACTGGGTCTTATGCGTTCACTCAAAGAAAATCCCTAAAAACAACTTTTGAATTTGGGGAAAGTTTAGTGGGACAGGCTGCACTTGAAAAAGAAGCTATTATCCTTTCCAATATTCCAGAGGAATATATTACTATATCCTCAGGATTGGGAGAGAAAAGACCCAGTAGCATATTGGTGCAACCATTCATTATAGATGAAGAGGTGAAAGGGGTTGTGGAAATCGGGTCGTTCGGATCTTTTAATGATAACCAGTTAGAACTGGTGCGTTTAGTGGCAGAAAATATAGCCATTGCCACCTCATCGTCATTGGATAGGGAAAAAATGAAAGACCTTCTGGAAGAATCTCAACGTCAGTCTGAAGAGTTATTGAAACAACAAGAAAAACTTAAATTCCAGAGTGAGGAGTTGCAAATGGCAAACGACGATTTGGAATCTAAAACAAAAGACCTTCAAAGACAGAAAGAAGACCTGCAATTTAGCCGGGTGGAAGTTGAGCGAAAGGCCAAGGAACTGGAGATTGCAAGTAAGTACAAATCGGAATTTCTGGCAAACATGTCCCACGAATTGCGAACCCCATTAAACAGTTTATTAATTCTATCAAAAGATCTTAGCAAAAACAGTATAGGAAATCTTACAAAAGAGCAACAAAAAGATGCCAGTATTATTTATGAAGGTGGCGTTGGACTACTCACCCTGATCAACGACATTTTAGACCTTTCAAAAGTTGAGGCTGGTAAATTGCAGATACACCCAGAAGAGGTTTATTTTAATGATCTAACCAAGAATTTGAAAAACCAATTCGAACCATTGGCAAAAGTTAAAAAGCTTAAGTTCACAATATCCAAGAAACAAAATGTACCCGATGTTATTATTACTGACGGCCAACGTTTAGAACAAATCGTTAAAAATCTTATTTCCAATGCTATAAAGTTTACTGAAAATGGATCTGTAAGCATCGATATCGCCAAGCCTGCCCACACTGTAAAATTCAAGGAAATAACCATTCCTCATTCTGAAGTGATAGCCATATCGGTAAAAGACACCGGTATTGGCATTCCAGAAGATAAGAAAATGATGATTTTCGAAGCCTTTCAACAAGCAGAAGGAGGTATCAGTAGACAATATGGCGGAACAGGTCTTGGTTTGACGATTTCCAGAGAACTTTCTAGGTTGTTAGGTGGAGAAATCCATATAGAAAGTATTGAAGGGGAAGGAAGTACGTTTACCGTATATATCCCCATGGATTTAACCAGCGCCCCTATTAAAGAAAAGAATGGTGCCATCTCTTCTTTCACTGAAACAGATACCGCCAGAACTAAATCCCTTGAACCCTTAAGTGCACGAAGTGAAAATCAATCACGTAACCCTTCCGAAAATCATTCTGGTGACGACAGGCTTACTATAAAAAAATTGGAACGTTCAATATTGATTATAACTGATGATAAAGACATTTCTACCCGACTGAAGAACACAATCAACAAAAAAAGATATAAGGTATTAATTGCCAAAGAAGGAAAAGAAGGTCTTGAACTTGCGGCGAAATTTCAACCTGCTGGTATTATTATGGATGTACAGTTGCCAGACATTGATGGTCTTATCATCTTGGATAATTTAAAGTTTAGTCTTAAAACCAGACACATACCTGTACACTTAATGTCTGATAAAGACCAAAGTCGATTGGCGCTTACAAAGGGTGCCATAGGTTTTAGTTCAAAACCGGTTCCGGCTAAAGATATTGTTAATTTCATGGTGAGGCTGAATAAGTTAAATTCTAAGGGCAGAAAGGAACTGCTCGTTATTGAAGATGACCAAACCACATTACAAGCTATAGAAAACCTTCTTAAAAACAAACAGGTAAATATTACGGGTGCAGCCACAGGCAAAAAAGGGTTGAGTAAGCTTAAATCTAAAAAATTCGATTGTATAATTTTAGATTTGACTCTTCCGGACATTACAGGATTCGATTTTTTGAAAGAATTAAAATCTGATGAAAAGCTAAATAACATACCAGTTGTAATTTACACAGGCAGACAATTAACCGACACCGAACTTAAAGAATTACAAAAATACACGGATAGTATTGTTATAAAAGATGTGTCTTCTCCAGAGCGATTATTAGATGAGGTATCGCTTTTTGTACATTCTGAAGAAAGTAAGTTTTCAGCTTCACAAAAAAATATCATGGCAACACTGCACAATCAACAAGACTTGCTAACAAACCGAAAAATATTGGTTGTTGATGATGATATACGGAATACCTATGCCTTATCGAAAACCCTTACAGACGCTGGTATGAAAGTTGTAATGGCGGATAATGGGAAAATGGCAATTGAAAAATTGGAAGAGGAAAAAGACATTGAAATTATTTTAATGGACGTTATGATGCCGATAATGGACGGCTATGAAGCCACGAAAGAAATTAGGAAGAAACCGAAATATAAGCATTTGCCAATTATTTCCTTAACAGCCAAAGCGATGGCAGAGGACAGGGCTAAAAGCTTGGAAGCAGGTGCAAATGATTATTTGACAAAACCTGTGGACATTGACAAATTATTAAACATAATACGAATATGGTTGCATCAATGAACTTGATGGCAAATCGTGTTCGATTGTTTAAATGATTCCCCTAAAACAATCCCAAAAAATAGATAAATCTACCCACAATCATCATAGGATTTATGAGCGAAAATATGACGTTTAAAGAAGTGCCAAAAATTCTGGTTGTCGATGACAGGGAACCCGAACGGATCATACTTTCCAAACTTCTGTCGAAATTCAATGTTGAAGTGCATACCGTAGATTCGGGACAAGCAGCATTATCAAAATTAATAAGGCATAGTTACGTCCTGGTCTTGTTGGATATTCAAATGCCAATTATGGATGGGATGGAGACCGCTACCATAATGCGTAGCAATGTGCTTACCGAAAATATTCCCATTATTTTTCTCACAGCATACGACAAGGATGAAATCACCATGTTACAAGGCTATAAAATAGGAGCATTTGATTTTCTTTTTAAACCTATTAATGAAGAGGTACTTTCATCTAAAATAAGTACGTTTCTGCGTTCTTATGCTTTTGAAAAAGAAAAGGAATATGAAAAAATTCTTTCTGAACTTGAAACTAACAACCAAAAATTAAACAGGGCAAGGGAAGAAGCCCTGCTTATGATGGAGGACGCAAACCGAGCCAAGGCTGAAGCACAAATGTCCCAAAAGCAGGTAGAAGAACAGGCCCATGAACTTCTTCGTTATAATAAAGAACTGGAACAGTTTGCCTATGTGGCAACCCACGATCTTCGTACGCCCATTATAAATTTAAATGCACTTATTACCATATTTAAGAAGAAGGGGTTTGTCACTAAAAACAATAAGGATGTTTTTAAAAGAATAGATGGATCGGTGACCCGCATTAATAACACTTTAGAAGATTTAATTCAAGTGATTGGGTATAGAAAAACCCTGCAAGATGATGTCAAAGAATTGGTTTTTGAAGAGTTAATCAAAGACATCGAAAAAGATTTAGAGACGCAGATGGAGGAAGTTGGTGCCAAAATTGTTTTCAGAACAAATGAGGCCCCTAAAATTAACTATATACCAGGACATTTACGCAGCATACTATTCAACCTGATAAATAATGCGATTAAATATCGTTCCCAAGCAAGGACCCCGATAATTTCTTTGACCACAAAATGGAAAAACGGTTATATTTGTATTGGAATAAAAGATAATGGTATTGGTATAGATGTGACCAAAAAGGAAAAGGTTTTTGGTTTGTTTCAGCGACTATCTAAAAATGATTCAGGTAAAGGAATAGGACTATATATTGCCAAATCACTTGTCGAATCTATGGGTGGCAGTATTGATTTTGATAGTCAATTAAACGTAGGTACGGAGTTTAGAGTTTTTTTAAAGGATTTATCCACCAATAAAGACAAAAAATAAAGATAAAATATGAGTCTCGAAAAACCCAGATTGAAAAACGTATTAGTTATTGATGATGATGATGATTACAATTTTATCACCGAACTCATTTTTCAAGATAGCGAATTGGGCTGTAACCTCATATTCAAAAGTGGTGCACAAGAAGCACTAGACTATTTACAAAATAACCAAGATTTTTTCCCTGATCTTATTCTACTGGATATTAATATGCCAATTATGAACGGCTGGGAATTTCTTGATTCCTATGAAAGATTAAACTACCATAAAACCAATGACACGATTATTGCCATGATTTCCTCATCGGTGTATCAAGAAGATAAAAACAAAGCAAAAACGTATGCCAAAGTTGTAATGTTTATTGACAAACCTATTACTCTGGAAAATATTCACCAGATAAGGGAGGCGTATTTTAGTTAAAAATCACTACTTTTTAAATAGCAACAGTTATAAGTCGGTAGTATAAAGATCAATGTCTAGAACATTTTATTGAGCTCCTTATATAACTACCTGCGCATAAACGTCATTGCGAGCGCAGCGTGGCAATCTCATGATGCTACTTGTTATCATGATTGTACCTACACCTCGGCAGATTGCTTCAGTCGTGCCTCCCTCGCAAAGACGAGTACTATCATGTGCAAAACCGTCATTGCGAGGCCGCTAGGCCGTGGCAATCTCATGAGGCTACTTGTTATCATGAGTGTAACTACACCTCGGCAGATTGCTTCAGTCGTGCCTCCCTCGCAAAGACGAGTACTATCATGTGCAAAACCCCAGTGCCTGAGTCATGCAGTCGAAGGGTCATTGCGAGCGCAGCGTGGCAATCCCATGAGGCTACTTGTTATCATGAGAGTAACTACACCTCGGCAGATTGCTTCAGTCGTGCCTCCCTCGCAAAGACGCTACCAATCATGTGCAAAACTCCAGCCTGCCCTGAGCGAGTTTATCCTGAGCGGAGTCGAAGGAAGCGTCATTGCGAGCGCAGCGTGGCAATCTCATGAGGCTACTTGTTATCATGATTGAACCTACACCTCGGCAGATTGCTTCAGTCGTGCCTCCCTCGCAAAGACGCTACCAACAACAATCCAAAAATCCAACAATCCAATTGTTCATTGATTCAGACCCTACCAAGGAGGATTATGGAAACACAGAACACAGAACCCAAAACCCAAATCCCAGAACATTTTTTGTAACCTTTTCCCTCCCTTCTCTTGTCTAATGGGTATCATATCATTTCAAACGATTAATTAAATAAAAATTAGAATGAAAAACCTAAAACAAACAATCAACCTAGCATTTCTTTTAATGGCCATTTTCACAGTGACTACTGCTTACACGCAAAAAACATTCATTAACACGTTGGATGAAAAAACTGTTTCCATCCCAATATTGGAAAAGGAAATAGCTAAAGTGATGCAGGAAAATGACATCCCCGGCATCTCAATAGCAATTATCAATAATAACCAATTGGCATATCACAACATATTTGGGGTTTCAAATGCCCACACCAAAGAGCCCCTAACGGCCCAAAGCATGTTTGAAGCGGCCTCCCTCTCGAAGCCTATCTTTGCATATTTTGTAATGAAGATGGCAGAAAAGGGAAAAATCGATCTCGACACACCCTTGTATAAATACCTCCCACACCCCGGAATAGCCCCAGAATCACAGGAAGAATATAAATTGATTACGGCACGTATGGTTTTGGCCCACCAAACGGGTTTTCCAAACCACTCCAATAACGAACCAATTAAACTTGCTTTTACACCTGGAACCGGTTTTATGTATTCAGGTGAAGCCTATCAATATCTGGCCGCCATCATCGGAATGCAAAATGGGGTGGGGTGGAAGGCAGATCTCAATGCTATTTTTCAAAAAGAAGTAACAAAACCCTTAAATATGGAACATACTACTTTTGTATGGCAAGAGTATCTGGACAAACATAAAGTTTTTGGCCACGATGCGAACGGAAATCCAACTGCCAACCAACCCCGTCCTGGTTATTGGGATGGCACCACTTTTAATGCTTACTCTAGCCTTCATAGTAGGGCAGATGAGTATGCAAAATTTATTTTGGCAATGTTGAAAAAAGAAGGCCTTCGTCCAGAATCATTTAATGAAATGCTTAAGGAACAAACACATTTCAAGGACGATAACCCTTTAAAACAACAAACGGGTCAAACTGGATGGAGCCTCGGTTTTGCACAAAAGAAAACCCCAGATTATACCATGCACATGCATACAGGTAATAATCACGATTTTCAAGCCTACGCCATGTTTGTTCCTGAAAGAGAATACGGAATCGTGATATTCACGAATAGCGATAAAATGGAGGTATTCCTGGAAGGTTTTTCTAAATTCTTTGGACCACAATTCTAAAGGATTCAAAAGCACGATTTGTTAAAGAGATTATATAACGTAAAATAAAAAATATGGAAAATTATCAAGATGCGCTGGCCGCAATGGTCTTAATGGCAGGAATTGTTGTAGTGGTATTTATCATTGCAAAATATACTTACCTGGTAAAAAAGGCAATGATCGAAAAGGGACTGGCCTCCCAAGCAAATTCAAGGAAGCTACAGTATATTGATTTGGGCTGCATTATCGGAAGTGTGGGGGTTGGATTAGTGGTGTCAACAGTTTTTACTACCATGGAACTTTCAGAAAATACAACCGATTTATTTGTTTGGGGAACTATTTTAATCTGTGGGGCCATGGGTTTATTGGTTGCCCATTTTTTAAGAAGAAAGTTTGGTGATAAATAAAGAACAGGATGCTGCTTTAATTGAGGAAGTAAAGAAAGGGGATACACAGGCTTTTAGACAATTGGTCGATAAATACAAAGATGTGTCCCTTTCTTTGGCGATTTCTATCCTAAAGGATAAAGCTAAAGCAGAAGATGTGCTTCAGGAAGTTTTTATGAAAGTTTTTAATAAAGCAGATAGCTTCAAGCAGCAAGCAGCATTTTCAAGTTGGTTGTTTCGGATCGTAGTGAATGCCGCCTATAACGAACTGAAACGCACCAAAATAAAAGTTGAATTAAATGAATTAGGTCCGAATGATTCCTTGATAAATGAGGAAACGGCGATCCAAAAATTAAAAGAGGAAGACCAGAAAAAATATGTGGTTTTGGCATTGAATAGAATGAAACCGGATGAAGCAGTTGTTTTAAGGCTTTTTTATCTATGTGATTTCAGTCTAAGGGAAGTGGCGGAAATTACAAAGTTTAGTACTTCCAAAATAAAGGTAGATCTGCATCGAGGAAGGAAAAATATGGGAATTGCCTTAAAGGGTTTATTGGGGAGCCAATTAAAAGAGTTATTATAAAGCTACTAAAATACCAGCAGCATGCAAGCAACGAACACTATGGAATTTATAAAAACCCAAATATGAAAGAAGAAGTAACAAGGAACCTGGTACAAAAGAGTACGGTAAAGACTTCTGGGGATTTTACGGATAATTTGCTCCTGAAATTGGAGGCAGAAAAGGCGCCAAAAGAGTTTATAAATTTGCCTCTGGCAGAAAATTTTTATTACTCGCTATTAGGTATAATAGGTGTTGGGATAGTCATTTTTGGTGTAATACAGCTAGGCTTTATACCAAAATTCTCATTATTGAATTTTCAATTAAAAATAAGTATAACTCCATTTCTTATTATAACGGCCCTTTTGGTATTAATAGGTTTAAACCATATTTTGAAACTACATCAATTGGCAAGTTCTCTTAACAAAAGCTAATATTTAATTTTTTTTCAAAACCCTTTAAATAACGAAATAGCACCCATTAAACATTGGCAAGAGAGACCTTTTTTTTTGCACATATTTAATTTATTTTAAATGCGACAGGCGCTCCAAGGGTCACTCCTTCGCAAAGACGTTGTCAATCATGGTCCTATTCGAGCCTGCCCTGAGCGAGTTTATCCTGAGCGGAGCCGAAGGGAAGGGTCATTGCGAGCGCAGCGCGGCAATCTCATGAACCCACTAGGTATGATGAATGGAACTACACCTGTGCAGATTGCTTCAGTCGATCCCTTCGGTCGCTCCTTCGCAAAGACGACTATAATCATGAGTATAAACGTCATTGCGAGCGCAGCGAAGCAATCCCATGAAGCTACTTGTTATCATGAGAGGAACTACACCTTGGCAGATTGCCTCAGTCGCTCCTAAGGTCGCTCCTTCGCAAAGACGACTGCAACATGAGCATAAACGTCTTTGCGAGCGCAGCGTGGCAATCTCGTCATTGCGAGGCCGATAGGCCGTGGCAAACTCATCATTCTATTAACAATCATGATTGTGACTTCACCTGTGCAGATTGCTTCAGTCGTACCTCCTTCGCAAAGACGCGTACTATCATGTACAAAACCCCAGCCTGCCCTGAGCGCAGTCGAAGGGTCATTGTGAGGCCGATAGGCCGTGGCAAATCGAAGATTCAACGTAGTTAATCCCATGAACCTACTTGTTATCATGAGAGTACTACACCTCGGCAGATTGCCACAGTCGCTCCTTTGGTCGCTCCTTCGCAATGACGTTGACAATCATGTAAAACCGTATTGGCAAGCGCAGCGTGCAACGCCTGCTACCCATCAAAATTCCTAAAGGCTTCCAAGGGGATATTCAGCACTTGCCATATCTTTTTACTTATATCACTGTATAAGAATATTCTTACCTTAAACACCTACAAATCATTGGCATTAACATTTTAACGAGTTTATAAACGGTTATAACGAAAAAATATGGAAGAGTTAACAAGAGATAGTAGGTTTGCGCACCCAAATCAATTAAAATATAATGAAAACTACCTACACTTTTCTAGTTTTATTACTGGTTTCTTTTTTAAGTTTTTCCCAAGTTGGAATAAATACCACCTCGCCAGATCCCTCCAGTATTCTCGATGTTGCGGCCACCAATAAAGGTATGTTGTTACCGCGGGTGGCTCTAACTAATACAGGAGATACTAGTACTATTCCAAACCCCGCAATTAGCTTACTTGTTTATAATACTGCAACCTCTTCTGATTTGTCACCGGGATTTTACTTCTGGAACGGTAATGCGTGGAATGCTATCTCAGCTGAATCGGGTGGGACCAGTACTGGTGACGATAACTGGGCCATAACCGGAAATAACATTGAAGGGGAAAAATTCTTAGGTACTACAAATTATACCTCTCTTAAATTTAAAGTGAATAATAGCCAAATGGCATTATTCCATCCCCAAGGGGGAATGGCACTGGGCTATGGTGCAGTGGCCAATGATAATAATGCAGTTGCCATAGGTACCAATGCAAACGCTAACAATAATGAAGCCACGGCAATTGGCGCCTCAGCAACAGCTTCTGGATTTCAGTCGGCAGCTTTTGGCTATAACGCCAAGGCCATAACAAGTAATAGTACCCTCGCCTTGGGAAACTCATCTACGGCCTCTAGTTATCAGGCTACGGCACTTGGTGTAAATTCCAAAGCAACAACAAATAACAATACATTAGCCATAGGCACAAATAGTATGGCCACAGGGGAGAATAGTACTGCAATAGGATATAATTCCAATGCCAGTGCGCAAAATGCGGTGGCTCTTGGCAATGGGGCAGTAGCAAACAATCCCAATACCCTAATTTTGGGAAATAATGTAAGTCCGTTAAATTGGGATGCAACCAAGGTAGGAATAGGAACAAGTAATCCTACTGAAAAACTTGAGGTTAAAGGAAATATTAAAATTGACGGTACACTTAAAATTTCAGATGGCACCCAGGGAGTGGGCAAGATTTTAACTTCTGATGCCAATGGAAATGCAACTTGGACTACCTATCCCCAAATGGGAAATACCGCTTATGCCGATATATATGCTTCCAGTTCACAGAATTTGAATCCATGGAATCCAATTAATTTTGGGACAACAGCTTCCTCAGAAAATATTACCGTTAATTCAAACAATGTCCAGGTTATTACGGCAGGTACGTATCGCGTAACCTTTGCCGTTGCAGTGGAAAAAACGGGAGGTAGCGATTTAAATATAAAGTTCAGCCTTTCTAAAAGTTGGAATTCCAACTTTATTCCAGGCTCTACTGCCTACGTGTTTTTGGGGAATAGGGATAAGGTTTCCGCAACCCTCACCAAAATGGTTCATTTTAATGCCTATGAACAGCTTTATATATTTACGGATACCCCACAGAATAGCAATGTGAGCACCATTGCCGATGGCACCTATTTGAATATTGAATTGGTAAAGGCAGATTGATAAAACCGTCATTGCATAGCGCGGCAATCTCTTGATAAAACCATCATTGCGAGCGCAGAGTGGCAATCTGATGAGGCTACTTGTTATCATGAGTGTACCTACACCTGGGCAGATTGCTTCAGTCGTGCCTCCCTCGCAAAGACGCGTACTATCATGTACAAAACCCCAGCCTGCCCTGAGCGAGTTTATCCTGAGCGGAGCCGAAGGGAAGGGTCATTGCGAGCGCAGCGTGGCAATCTCGTCATTGCGAGGCCGATAGGCCGTGGCAAACTCATCATCCTATTAACAATCATGATTGTGACTTACACCTGTGCAGATTGCTTCAGTCGTACCTCCTTCGCAAAGACGCTACTAATCATGTGCAAAACCCCAGCCTGCCCTGAGCGAGTTTATCCTGAGCGGAGTCGAAGGGTCATTGCGAGGCCGATAGGCCGTGGCAATCTCTTGAGGCTACTTGTTCTCATGATTGTACCTACCCCTCGGCAGATTGCTTCAGTCGTGCATCTCTTGCAATAACTTTACATCCAGATATATAAGGCACAACCAAGATGATTTCTGTCATAGTTTTTCCCTTTAGTTAATTCTAATTTTAATAGACTAATTAATTATATAGGTATGAAAAAAATCATTTTATTTTTGGGGTTCCAGCTATACTTTACCCTCATTTCTTGGGGGCAATATACTTTGGACTGGATTGAGGGGGCAGGAAACTATTCCAAAACTTCCGTTATGGGGGTGGTGGATGCAGAAGACAATCTAATTGTTACGGGCTATTGGCAGAACTACCAAATTTTCACCCGAAAATACGATATCGCAGGCACGCTTCTATGGGAGGTTTCCGACGGTTCGGGAATATCTGGGATTTATGAAAAATCAAATTGGATAAATAGGGATGAAGCCAACAATATTTTTGTAGTGGGAAATATGTATTCCTACAGTACATCAACAGGCTGGGATTATCCCAATGCAATTGTAGCTTTAAAATATAGTCCTTCCGGCACACTTCTATGGAAAACCGTAATCCCAATAAGCATAACAATTACTTCACTTAATAGATTTAACACCCGCAGTGTTGTGGACAGCGCGGGTAATCTATATATCGGCACGGCAATAAATGCCCCAGAGGGTGCGGTGTTATACAAAATTGATCCCAATGGCAATTTACTTTTTACAAAAACGAGTCTTGATAATTTTCCTAGAAATTTCAGTTCCATACGTATTCAAGGAAATATGATTGTTATGGGCACTGGAAGCCCAACAACCAACGTAGCACCTGTATTTGTATATAACACAGCCGGTACCTTGCTATGGACCACGGCGGCAGAAGGGTATATTTCAAGTGACGTGGAAATTGATGAGGATTTAAATGTGTATGTATTAAGTAGTTTAGAAAACGCAGTATCACCCTCCAGTGGAATAGACATCAGAATTACAAAATATACTCCGTCAGGGGCACAGTTATGGACTCATGATTATGACTTTGGCGGATCTGAAATCGCAACAAAATTTGTTTATCTCAACAATCGAATTAGCGCTATTGGATATGGCCCATCAACTCCCGGCGCCTATTTTGATTGGACAACCATGCAAACCGATGCCGACGGAAATTTACTTTGGCACGCCATTTATGATGCCACCACCTATAATGATGAAGAACCATACCACCTAAGTGTTAAGCCAACAGGGGAGGTGATTGTTACTGGAAAAGGTGGTCCTTCCTTTGATCCCAATAATCCATCTTTTATCCAAATGCCCATTGTGGAATACAGTAATACAGGTGCCCAAATATGGGTAGATACACCTAATATTTACGGCGGTTGGGGATTGGCAACGCTCTTTGCAAGCAATACCAGTCTATATGCAATTAGCACCAGTGATATGACAGTTTACCATTACAATGGTTCGCCATTGGGTGTGCCTGCTATTTTTCAGAATATTTCATCAGTCAAAATATTTCCAAATCCGCTAATTTCCACAACTACCCTTGAACTGAATATGCAGCAAGGCGAAACTGTTCAAATTACAGTTCTTGATCTCTTGGGCAAAGTTTTAATCAATCTTCCAAACCAAGACTTGCAAAAGGGTATAAGTAGAATTAATCTGGATCTTTCCAGCCTCCATAGTGGTTTATACATCTGTGTAATCCAAGAAAAGAAAAATATCCATCTGACCAAACTGATCAAAAATTAAGTATAAATGAAAATCCTAAACATAATTCCCATGAAAAAGCAAGTATATATTATAATATTTTTAATAAGCACCCTAACCCATGCACAAGTAACTGTAGATTGGTACAATTTCCCAGGTGGGGTAGGGATAGCGGTCGATTCTGATGGCAATAGCTATACCGCCAATTGGGATTACAATCCGGCCGGCGACATTACCCTTACCAAGCGGGCTCCGGATGGCAATATTCTCTGGGAGGAAGCATTTGATAATACGGACACAAATAGGCACGAGGTGGCCACTTGGGTTGAGCTTGACAATGCCGGCAATATAATTGTTTCCGGAACTATCCGCTCAGGTTTTGCCAATCCAGTGAATGCGGCAAGTGTATTAATGAAATTCAGCCCGACGGGCGCCTTACTATGGCGGGTAGTTTATGAAAACTCATTTGATGGTTCCTCCACAAAAAAATGTCTTGTGGATGCCCAAAATAATATTTATGTCCTTGGAATTGGCACAGGCCCGAATGGCTTGGTTACCAAAGTGAAAAAATTCAGTTCCTGACGGCACAACCCAATGGAATTATTTTGATTCGGGGATAGGAGCACCCGTAACCTTTAAATTTTCGCTGGATAACCATATCGTAATTTCCCATAGGGGAATAACCGGTATCCTAAACGGGTTCTCAAAAATAGATCTGGAGGGCAACAATATATGGAGTGTAAGTGGAATCAGTAGTGATTATGCGGGCGATATTGCAGGTGACTTTTTGGGAAACACATATATTATTAATGGTGCAAACCCAGGAAGTGAACTGGTGAAATTATCTTCTAGCGGTACGGTGGTCTGGTCTCAACCAATCCCGATGAAAGGCAATAAAGTTGAAGTGGGCACAGACAATAACCCAGTTGTGGGAGGTTACCCAGTAGGCAGTTTTGGAGTTGTTGTAGTTAAATATGACACGGATGGAAACCTAATATGGGAAAATCTTGATGCCGATGGGGGAAGTTTGTCGTTGTTGGCGCTGGCTCCAATGAGATTGGACAATTTTAATAATGTGTATGTTGCGGGAAGTACCATGTCGGCCATGGGAATCTGTAGCGTAAGTAACAATGGGGAATCAGCCTGGGCAGTAACAACACCTAGCGGGTATCCAGTTTATTTCGTTTTTGATGTGGAGCATAACATTTACATCTACAGGAGGCACAACAGCCAAACTCACACAAACCGCTTTGGGCGTAATACCCATAGTGGAACCTAATCTAAATTTTAAAATCTATCCAAATCCCACGGTTTCAACAATTTGCATTGAATTTAATTTGAGGAAGCCAGAGAATGTACAGATTACAGTATTTGATGTTATGGGAAGAATTGTAACGCAATTGCCACAACAAGAAATACAATCGGGCATCAACAAAGTAATTATTGATTTATCAAGTTTTAGGAATGGAGTATATTTCTGTCAATTAAATTCAAATAATAAGTCGCAAATAATAAAACTAATGAAATATTAAACAGCAAAAAATTTATAAAAACTCAATAACGTTTCAAATTGTTCAATGAAATAAACCCAGGGGATATTTTGTAAATCAAGAAGAAACGAACAACTTTAAAAATTCCAAACGCTGATAAATCGCGTATTTGAAAATAAACTGTACAAACTCCCGAATACGGGAAAATAATTGCGCAAAAAATCGATGTGTAATTTAAAAAATTCAGTTCGGACTAAAGATGCCGGCAAAGGGACTTTCACATATTTCCTGACGATATAGGTTCAATGTATCATAGCTTGAATTAGGTAAAGTGTTCCTTTGCTATATAAATGTTCTATAATTTATATTATGTAAAATGAGATATTTCAAAGCCCTATAAAATACACCCTTCATTCTGCCTCCCTTTAAATTCTATATGAATGGATTGGAATGAATATCTATCACCTCCGCAGTTTTGCCCTTTCCGATGTTCCGGATATTAATAACGAACCCCCGCCCAGATATTATTGTTCACGTCCACCCAAACATCATAAACCAAAAGCTTTTGTCCGGGCTGCACGAAATAGCCATTGCGCTCAAAGTTTTCCCCTTCGTAGAGTTCACTTTTAAACAAAGGTGTTATTATATCTTCATATTGTGGCGGCGTTGTTTGATCGCCAAAATAATACAGATATCTGGAGAAATTAAATTCACCTCCTTTGGTACCATACCATACGGTTGCGGTATTGGGCAGGAATTTGTTTATTTCACTATAGGCATTTGCATAATACTTTGATGTTCTACCATAATTATATAAATACGCAATATAACTATCAAGATTATTTTTATTGTATGTGCTTTTCCAGTCCACATCCTCGGCCATAACGGTAGCATCTGGCAATGTTTCGTCATAAGATTCAATAGAATCATTGGTTTCGCTATAGCTATCATTATTTTTTGGAGTGAATACGGCTATTAAAATAAAGATAAACGCAACTACCATCGCGCCCCCAACCATAACGCCACCAATAATATATAATAAATTATTGTTCGGCTTTGGTTTTTTTGGCTGGTATATCGGCTTTTGTGGGGATATTGGCGGAACAAATGTGCCTTGTGGCACCTGCAGATTGTCATCTTCTTCCAATTGTAGGTTTATATCCTTAACCAGTCTTTGGAACCCAATATCGTGGCCTAGAATTGCAAAATCAATGAATTGTTTTCGCGCCAAGCGCATAGGTACATTGCACTCCTCAATTTTAATAGGGTTAACACTTTTTCCCAGACTTAAAGCGTAGGACATTTCATCCTTTACATTTTCGGATGCTACGGAGGTTTTCGAAAGTATAAGTATAACGGTATCGGCATTGGATATCTCCTCTTCAATGGTATCGTCCCAATCATTGCCAGTCATTATATTTTTGTCAAACCACACATCAAAACCCAGCTGGCGAAGTGCCTGTACCAGCGATGATACATATTCAGTATCGTTCCTGGAATAACTAATAAAAATCTTTTTTGAAGCCATACCCTGAAGTTTTAAATTTATTTTCCTTATCTCGAATAAAGGAGGCTGCTATTAATCTTCTTTACATAATGTATAGGATTTCTCAAATATCGCATTGTCGCATACATATTTCTCACCATCCACCCCTATCATCAACCAGTCACCGGGCTTGCCTTTCATAATCCCTTCCATGGTTTCCACCTCAAATGGTTCGTCTATTTGTGCACACTTTATAGGAATCGGTTTTTTTAAGGCTTTTTTGAAATCCAGCTCTGGAATATCCTGTTGGGAAAATTTCAGCATCATTTATTTTTAAAATGAATTTACGACAAAAAATTAGTTCTTAAAAATTTGATAAACAAATCATTAGGATTATCCGTTTGCATTAAGCTTGTATAGGCATTGTAAGCGTTTGAGTGAATGGAAATCTTTTCACGCAACCCAGCCATTTCTGCAGCCCTGGTATAATATTCTTTCGCTCCTTCAAAATTTCCTTTATACAAATATGCCTCTGCAATGGTCGCAAATTTCCAGAGACTTGGAAATGGGTCTTTTTCAGTGGCAAGGTGGGCTTTCTCTGCGAATGCAGCCATTTCCCCTTTCTCCTCTTTCATCAAACTGAGAAATGCTAAGTTAATGGCGTGATTATAGGTTTGTGAATAGTCTTTTTTGTCTTCAGCAATTTTCAGGGCGTTGGTATAATGTTTTATCGCCAGCTGCAAGTCTTCCTTTGAGAAGGATTTTAAATATTGGCGCTTATAGCGTTCCCCCATTATCCCCAACAAATTTGAATTATCTTTTGCCTCAGTATGCTCTTTCAAAATTTTCATTGCCTCCTCTTCCCTACCCACACCTTCCAAAGCGTAAATTAGGCGCTCTAAGCCTTTGATATCAAGGGTTTTTAAATTTGGAAGAAGTGTTTTTATTACTGAATTATATTCGCCAAGAGCAATATTTATCTCCTCTTTATTTGAAAATTGATTTAAAAAACTCTTGTTCATCAAAGTATCCAAAAGAAGTTGATAGCTGTCATCTTCTTCCTTTTCAATCTGCGCTATTGAAAAATGGTCTCCCTCTATCAATTCATGAAATTCTTTCGGAAAAGGATCCAAACTTGATGATTGGGGAACGTATTGGTCCTTGGTTGCAGCTATGATTTTTAAGCTGAAAGGATATTCGTTGTGAAATTTTTCTTCCCAGTTATTGCGTAATCTCTGAATATACGGGCTGGCTTCTTTCAATTCCTTTTCTTCATTGCTATAGGTGAAGAAGTTTTTTAGTTCTATTTCCGGTAATCCGTTGCTTGGTGTACCAAAAAATAGCACGTGACTAATCCTGTCCAAATCTTCTTTTTGCAATTCCAGCAAAGCCTGCTGTACTACAATTCCGCCCAAATCGTGCGCTACAATGGCAATTCGCTTATATTTTGAGAATTTGTTTTTAATAGAAGTAATCAAAAAGTCTGAATTCCTTTTTATATCACTGGCGCAGGCCCAAATATTCTTGCCCATTTCGGGCACCACATTTCCGCTGTAACCTAGCGGGAACATATCCCAGCCATCCATATCTCCATTGGCTATCAACATGTGTGGAGCTTCTCCAAAAGTCTTTTCGGCTTCTCCGGAAAAACCATGTACAAAAAGAATAGCGCTATTGGAATTTTCAGTTTCCCTGAATTTTGTAATTGGTTCTTTAGCAGCAGATTTGGTTGATTCAAGTAAAGCTTCAATTTCGGCATCATCGGTGTTGGCATCCATTAATTTTGAAGCAAAACTCACCACAAAATCCTCAGATATTTGAAGGTTAGCATAAGGAGTTTGCTCTGGATAAATTTCTGGCACTTTTTTAAAAATGTATTGGATCACTTCAAAAATGCGTACAAATGGTTCGTCATCTTCATGTTTGGCCTCTCCTTTTAAAACCTCTATCATACATTTTGTAAAAAGGCTGTTTTCATCTCCCTCCAAAATAACACTCAGTTGTTCTGCACGACAGGCGGAAACTATTGTCATTCCACGGCCATCGTCTAAATTCTGGGCAAGTCCATCTGCATTTGTGTGTTTTGGTTGAGCAAGTCCTGAAACTCCTGCCGTCATTCCTGCAGCGTGGCAACAATCTAAAAAGAAAATTAATCTCCGGGATTTTAACTGTTGGATTTTAAATTTGATTTCCTCCGCTTTTATCCACGTAGTTTCGTAGTTTTTGGGATCATAATCATTAGGACATAAATGAAAATATTTTTGATTTTCTTCCTCAGGCTTTTTTTTGGCTTCCTCTTTTATAAAGGTATTGTCGCTATACATTCCGCCGTGCCCGGAATAATAAAGTAACACGGAGGAGTTTTCATCGGTCTGTTCCAATAAATTATCAAAGGCTTTCAATATTCCTTTTCGCGTTGCCTTTTTCTTTGTAATTATTTTAATATTTTTTTTATAATAGCTCCCCGTTTTCTTATCACTCAAAATTTTATGTAAGGCTTTGGCGTCTGTTACCGTTTCTGGAAGATCCTCGCTACCTACCCCAATTAATAGTGCATGCGCATTTTTAAGCTTTGCCATAATTTCTATTTACATAAAGTTGATGAAATGTAATTATTTCCAAAAGTTCATAACCTCTTCAAACTCTTTCGATTTTAAATAAGTTTTAAACTGGGGATCGTTTTTAAAGAATTTCCAATGGTACAGATGTCCGTTTGCTACTGCTTTCAAAAGATGTTTATACAATTCAGGTTTGTTGCTGGTTGCAGCATAATATTGACCCAAAGCGTAATCTACTTCCCCAAATTGATAATCTGCCCGCAAATTTTCTAAAGCCATTATGTTTTCTTTGGCCTCCGCGAAATTTTCAAGCTTGTAGTTACATATTGCCAACTTTGCCAAAACCTCAATGTTATTTGGCTCTTTCAGGTGTATTTCTTTTAAAATATTTTTGGCTTTTAAATATTCTTCTTTATAAAACAATGCTTCCGATACCATTTTAGGAGATAATGTTTCGGGTCCGGCATTTATTATTTTGTTGAAATACCCATTTGCAGTTTGCCTATCCTCCTTCAATAAATATTCCTTGCCGGCTTGTAAGTATAATTCTTGTGTCTCAGCAGGGGTTGCAATTATGTTTATTTTTCGCAGAAATTGGTCCAAGGCCTCTTGTTTCCCGGACCTAACATAAGCAATCACCAAAGGTCTATTTAATAGTTTTGCTTCTATTTCTCTCTGAGCACTTTCAATATTTGCAATTGCTGTATTATAATTGCCCAATTCAATATCGGCGTATGCCTTTACATAAATACGTGATGTACAGTCTGAACAGTTTTGAAGGTTCATACTGTCCATTTCCACCGTTTTGTAGATTCCTTCAACATCTTTTGGTTTGTTAACGTATTGAAGTGCAACAACCATAGCGGTTTTATTGGTTTTTAAGTCGAAGGGCGCTATTTCATATTCCTTCAATATTGTTTTATAGACAGTACGGTTGTCGCCTTTCAACAAGGCTTCGTACATATTCAATAAGTTCAATTGCCGCTTGTTTGAATAGGAATCTGGTTTTATATTTTTCAGAAGAGAATCGGATTTTTTAAATTCCTTTTGGTTGTAATAATGTGCAACCCGCAGCACTTTTGGTTCAAAATAAGTAGAATCTGCCGCAATTGCCTTGTTTAAAAGGTTAATATACTCTTGATCGTCATTGCTATATTTAGCTTCCAACAAATACTTATATGCTTCATATTTTGGAGGGGTTTCCTGTAGCATCAGCTTTTTCTTGTCTTCCGTGATAAAATAGCCTGTGATGGTTTCATTCAAATCCTCAATGCAATTTAATGGATTTTCAGTTTTGCATTCCGTAGGTTTAAAGGAGATAATGGTTTTGTTTGTTTTTCCGTCTGTGAGCATTCCCTGAAAAAGAAGATTTCCGTTTTTAAGATAGAAATTTCCAGAAATTATTTTGCTGGGTTTCAAGTATTCCCTTACAAAAGTGGATTCATCTTCTTCAATATTTTTTTCTTTTAAAATGTTTTTATATTCATCTACTAAATCCTGCGTAATTACTTGTGCTACCTGATTTTCGGTAATTCCATGGATAATCCAGTCTGAAGTCATTTTACCTACAATATCATACTGTGGATCGCCCGTATTGTTGCCGAATCTTAGAACGGCAATCTTATCGCTTTTTATTATTTTCGGAAGAGAATCCTTTGCTTTAACGGCAAAACTTTTATTGACTATAAGAAAAACGGCAATAACACATAGTGAAGTAATAATGCCTAAAGCCGAAAAATACATTTTGCGGAAAGCAACTCTTTTCTTTTCTTCCTTTTCCCCTTGTTCCACTTCCGTTTTCTGTAAGGGAGAAATTCGGTATTTCCAAAGTAAAAAAATATATAATGGGAAACAGAGCAATACTACTATTATAAGAAATGTAACAGTTTTATGGGGAAGGCCCAAAGGCTGCCAAACTATGGAGAGTAGCTGCAACAGAACCCATGCAGATACAATGTATATGGACAACATCTTAAAGACTTCCTTTTCGAGGCATTGCTTAAAAAAGGAATTAAGCTTCATAATATTCGGTTAGTGTGGCTAAGTTACTGAAATTCATTGAGCCAAACTTTATATAAATAAGAATAAAGTGGGTTCCGTGTTTGAAAATTCATTACATTTAATTATTGTTTAACCAAATACCTTTGAATTATGCCAACACCACCTAAAAAGAAACCAGCAACGGCATCAAAGCCAGCAAAAGCAACTTCTAAATCTAAACCGAAACCAAAGGCGAAGCCAAAACCAGGGGCTGATATTCAACCCGGCTAGATTGATTCTCACTGACGAAAAACAAAAAAATCCCTTTAACCAAAAGGGATTTTTATTTTAAATATTATTTCATTTTTATATGAGTATCAACCTTTCACATCATAAACAAATGCCCGATATTTTAGCAATGCAACAAATACAAATCCGCCCAATGCATTTCCGAAAAGCGCCAATGTAATAAAAGAAACATAATCTGAAAATGATATGGCTGGAGAACTGATTAACCCTGCAAATACTTCCACGTTACCCACAATACTGTGGTGTAGTCCAGAAAAGGCCAAAACAGCGGTAATCAAGAAAATTATTACTATTCGGCTCAGTGTATCTTTTGAGGCTGCCACCAACCACGAAAGCAATCCCATTAACCATCCCGCCATGATACTGCTTACCAATATTACAAAGCTGTTATATTGGGTTACGTGTATCGCTATTTTTTCTACCGTTTTCAAGTCGAATATATTTATACTTGGCCCAAACCAAACAAAGAGAAAAGCAATAAGATAACCTCCAATCAAATTCCCAATTATAACCAGGCCCCAAAGTTTTAGAAGGCTGGGCAGACTTCTTTTTTTATTTAAAACGGGTAAAGTTAGCAATGAAGTTTGCTCAGTAAAAAGAATTGATTGGCCTAGGATTATCATAATAAATCCTATGGGATAAACCAATGCAAGCATTTTATAGATGGTATCTTCTGCAAGTTTTCCGGTTAGGAAATAAAACATAACACAGATCAACAAATAACTAAATCCTATTTCCAACCCTGCCGTTAGTGAACTTAATAGAATACTCACAGGATTTTTATCATACGTCTCCTGCCCTTCAATAATCTGTTGTTTCAGAATTTCACCATGAGATTTTGCAGTGTCAGACTCAGAAGTTTTTGAGTTTTCTATTTCCTCATCTATGTTCTCCTGTTCATTCTTTTTGGTTCTTTTTTTATCTGACATATATTTTGTGGAACTTAAAAAAATATTGTTGCTGAAAATAAATTATCAATTGAATCACAAAATGAGAATTGTGAATTTTACGATTGAAATTATTTATTAATAATTTCTTCCAAATGTTGTCTGTTTGTGGATTTGCCGTAAATTTTTTGCTCAGGATCCATAATATGTGTGTCTTCAAGTCCACCAATATATACTGCTTCAAAGCCAATATCTTCAATAAGTTGCTGGGTTACCATTTTACTTTCTTCGTCCTGTGCGGCAAATGGAATAGCCAGTTTATCAGTATCCCGAAATGCCCGCTCTTTTAAATGTTCTGCATAAATGGTATTGAAAGCTTTAGCGGTTTTGGCGGTTCCAAATTTCATTGCTGTATATTCTGAAGCGTTTCGGTTACTGTCCCGTACCTCTTGTGCCATTTCTCCATCCCTTTCGGGATATGGATTGGTGGCATCAATTATTATTTTATTGTAATATTCTCCTGCATATAGTTCAGCTAGCTTATCAATTGCTTTAAATGGGACTGCCAACAGATAAACATCTGCATTTGCTTCCCAAGCTTCATCAAGACTTACGGCTTTTGCCTTCCCTCCTGCTTCCTGCACCAGTTGATTTAATTTTTCGGGATGCCGGGAAGTAAACAATACCTCATGTCCCGCTTTTGCCCAGTGTTTTCCAAGATTTCCTCCTATGTTTCCACTTCCTATAACTCCTATTTTCATAATCTTAGATTTAATTTTTTTTATTCTTCTTCCGAATTGATTTTCTTTAGTGTTTCAGAAATTAATTCATCTTCCGATTTCAATTTCATTTCAGCATCTTTTTCAACCTTTAACTCACCATCGCCTTTTATTTTAAGGTTTTCATTCGATTCGTACTTTCCAAAATTTGATGATTTTCTGTACTCGTCTTGAAAATTGGCATGCTTCTTTTTATCTTTCATATTCCTTTTTTTATTTGTTTTGAAAATTGCCGTTGAAGGCAAACTCATTTTGATTTTTACGTTCGCGCATTTTTTTTAACTCCTTTTCTTCTAAATTTTCTGGCAAATCTTCTGGATTACCGCCAAAATAGCCAAATGCTACGGCCGTTGCCACGTGATAATCATCCGTAAAATTGAATTCTTGTTGTGCTTTTTTGAATTGGACACCCGCCATTTGATGCGTGGCAATACCCATACTGTTAGCTTGATGGATCACGTTTCCCATAAAGAGACCCAAATCGTGCAACGCATGAAAATTTTCCTTTTCATTTTTATTCATAGTTTTTTTGAAAGCGTTGATCCATAACATTTGCGAATTTCCAGCCCACGATTGATTAAATTCATCCAGACAATCAAAAATGCGATCGTATATTTTAGTTCCTTTAATTCCCCAAATTACGCGCCACGGTTGAATGTTTGATGCACTTGGGGCCCAGCGACCGGCTTCCAATAAAATCTTTGCTTTTTCTTCGGTAATTGGATTTTTAGCAAAGACTCTCGGACTCCATCTATTTTTAATACTGTCCAAAATTGGGTGGTCTGTAGGTGTGATTTTATTGACTGTTACTACGTTTTCCATTTTTTCTTTTAAATGTACCAAGTTTGCAATGGCTTAAAAAGATTTTAAAAAAGATTTAACGCTCTCTATTATTAACATTTCTGTATATTTTTACTGGGTGATTTACACTTATTTTTGTTCAAAATTTTAATAAATGATTGTCTGGGGAGTTTTTATAGCATTTATCATTTTATTTCTAGCATTGGATTTAGGAGTCTTTAACCGTACTCCGCACATAATCAAAACTAAGGAGGCTGCAATTTGGACCAGTATTTGGGTAACTATTGCGCTTGGTTTTTCTGGAATAATTTATTGGCTATTTCAGGATGGACTTGTTGAAAACCCAACGAATCTTGCTCCCAACGTTGCTGTTTTGAAATACATAACAGGTTATTTAATAGAACTTTCGTTGAGCATCGACAATGTATTTGTAATCGCAGTAATTTTTTCTTCGTTCGCAATACCCCAAAAATACCAACACGAAGTTCTGTTTTGGGGAATATTGGGTGCAATCGTATTCCGTGCTTTAATGATATTTTTTGGAGTTGCACTCATAAATAAATTTGACTGGATTATATATGTATTTGGGGCATTTTTACTATTTACGGCCTTCAGGATGCTAGTTCATAAAGAATCGGAATTTGATCCCAAAAAATCAGCAATCTTTCGTTTTTTGAAAAAGCTTTTTCCTGTAAGTTATAAAATGGACGGTGATAAGTTTTTTATAAAACGAATGGGTGTACGTGCTGCAACTCCCCTTTTTGTTGCCTTGATTATAATTGAATTGACGGATATACTTTTTGCATTGGATAGTATTCCGGCAATACTTGCGATTACCGCAGATCCATTTATTGTTTTCAGTTCTAATATATTGGCAATTTTGGGGCTTCGGTCTATGTATTTTTTAATCTCCCGCATGTTGACCAAGTTTCGATATATCAACTATAGTCTGGTAGTAATACTCGCTTTTGTTGGTGTAAAAATGATTCTTTCCCACAATGTTGAAATACCAGAATGGTTATCGCTGGGTATTATAGCAGTTTCACTTATATCCGGCGTTATTGCTTCCATTTTAATTCCTGATACAAACCCCAGCGCCGAGGTAGAGTAATTCACAAAATCCTATTAAAAGTTTGGAATGGTTTTTTTGCTATTGTATCTTTAAAAAGTAATCAAAATCAAACAACATGAATATCAATTTCGAGTATCACGAAGTGGCGGCGAGTCAACGATTGGAAGCCTTTATAGCCGAAAAATTAAATAAGCTTGAAAATAAATATGATTCAATTGTAGGTGCTGATGTGTACATAAAAACGGAAAACACAACCAACCCTGAAGTAAGTAAAATTTGTAGCATTCGCTTAAGTATGCCAGGACCCACACTTTTTGCAGAAAGCTCTGGCGCATCCTTTGAGGCCGCCGTGGCCAAGGTAATTACGGAACTGCGCTCGCAGTTACAAAAGCGAAAAGAAAAATTAAATACTCACTAATGAAAGATATGGGACAAATAGCACGAGATGAAAACCAGTTGACACTTATCTTCAGTAGCAATACCCGTGTGGGTAAAAGAGTTTATGCTTACTTAAAAGGCCTTGACGATAAAAAATATTTAGCTATTGATATTTCCAAAACCAAAATCCCGGATACCCAATGGGTGGAAATTGCCGATGCTTTGGATATTCCAATTAGTGAATTAGTGGATAAAAAAATACTAGATATGGATTCCGATAGTACCAGTAATTTTGGCCCGAATGATTGGTTAAAAATTATTCAGAAAAATGATAAGGCTCTTTATTATCCCATTGCCATTAAAGGCAAAGTTACTCGTCAGCTTGTAAGTTCAACAGAACTTTTGGAGTTCTATGAAGTAGACTCTGCAGGACTGGAACAAAGCCCATCGAACGATACTCCCCCCGATATTGAAAGGACTACCGGCGATGAGAATTTTATAGAAAAGTAATTACTCTTTTCGTGTGGTTTCCAAAGGCTGAATCTTTGGTTTAACTCTCCTGTATACGGCCATTTGCGGCTGCGTAATAACATCGTTCATTTCAGCGGTTTCCTCCTGCTGTAGACTGTAGAGAGCGTCCAGTTTTTCCTTGCCAGATAGTGTGGCTTCTATTTTATTTCTTCTGATTAAAAACTCTGCAACCTTTTGCTGAAATAACAGTTTTTGTTTTCCCGTTAAACTCAGCTGCAAATCATAATTCTCGGTAATTTCTGCAGCCTGTTCCTCTGCTTGATCATTTGGTTTCTGAAGATAGGGATCTTGCGAAAAAGCAGAAAGGCTAATAAATAAAAATAAAAGGATAGAAATTCTTTTCATGGCTTAAAATATTTTTTGTTCAAAATAATAAAATAATGATATTAAGCCAACCCCTTTAACGGTCTTTAACGCCTTATTTGTGTTAGGAATTATAAAACGGGTTAGAAATTTTACGCATTTATGAGGAAGTTTTCTGTTGAATAAGGGAAATGGCGTCATTTACATTTCGCATTTTTTCCATATCCTCATTTTTGAATTCAATATTAAACACATCTTCAATATCTAAAATGATATCAACCAGATGTGCCGAGTTAATGTTCAACTCACGGGTCAAATCACTATCCCTATTAATATCGCTTGCCGAAACATCTTCGGGCAGATAAGTTTTTATTATAGGTTCAAGTTTTATGTAAATTTCTTCAGAGGTCATATTCTAAATTTTTTTAAAGATAGCACAAGCATTCACATCTCCAAAACCAAAACTTGCTTTGGCTATAGTATGTAAATTTGTTTTAAGTAATTCCATAGGAATTTTTTCTCGAGAAATAGTTTCAGTGATTTTTGGGTGTAAATCCCCACAATTTATATTGGGAAAAATAAACCCTTCGTAAAGCTGAAGTATTGCCGAAACAATTTCTACACTTCCACTAGCCGCTAAGCAGTGGCCAACCATCCCCTTTAAGGAATTTATATAGGGAAAATCTGTTGCACTTCGACCCAGTGCAATGCTCCAGTTTTCTATTTCGTCGGGATCTTTAATAGTTGCGGTTAAATGGCCATTGATATAATCAATCTCCGAAGCAGGAATATTAGCATCTTTCAATGCGTCTTTTATACATTTTTGAATTGCCAAACTATTGGGCGCCGTCATACTTCCTCCTCCTCTTTGGCCACCATTGTTTATGGCTCCTCCCAAGATTTCGGCATAAATGGTGGCACCGCGATTTTGTGCATTTTCCAATGATTCCAATAAATATGCCCCTGCCCCACTTCCGGGTACAAATCCGCTAGCATCGGCGCTCATTGGACCAGCAACTTTTTTTGGGGCATCATTATATTTATAGGTTGTAACTTTCATTGCGTCAAAACCACCCCAAATATAGGGTCCGTGATCACTCGTACTCCCACAGAGCATATAGGTTGCTTTTCCATTCGCAATATGCTCATATCCTATTAAAAGGGCTTCTGTGCCAGTTGCGCAGGCAGATGAATTGGCAGTAACCATATTTCCAGCCCCAATGAGTCCACCCAGATAGGCGCTCACCCCGCTGGTCATAGTTTGTGCCACAGAATTGCTTCCCAAACGGCGCACGTTTTTGTCGTCAATTTTATAAATAGCTTCGCGAAATTTTTCAACGCCACTGGTACCGCTTCCGAAGATTATTCCCAAATCCCAAAGGGGAGCTTCATTAGTGTTTGCAGGTTTTAGTTTGGCGTCCTTAAACGCATCCATTCCCGCAATTATGCCATATAAAATACCGCTGCTATTGAAATTACGAAGTTGTAGCTCTGAAAGATATTCCCGTTTTTTTTCTTCGGAAATAATTGGCATTGCACCCAATTGACAGGAAAAATTAAGTTCACGCAGCTCAGGAAAAAACCTTATTCCCGAAACACCGTTTTTTAAAGCGTTTGTAAATTCTGGAATACCTACCCCATTAGGTGAAACAACTCCCAAGCCTGTAATTACAACGCGTTTTTTCATTTAATAAATTATAAGTTTAGAAATTTAGGTGAGGTTGTTATTAGGTTAATTTTGTTTATTAGCCTTTAGCCTTTAGCTCTTGGCTCTCTCTTCTCTCTTCTCTCTTCTCTCTTCTCTCTTCTCTCTTCTCTCTTCTCTTTATACTTTTTTTATCATTCCACTAATAATTCCTTTTGCCACAATTTCATTATTGGCATTCAACATTTTTACTTTACATTCTAATTTTTGAAACCTGAAAAATATTTTTTCTGAAATTACAGTAACTTTTTCGCCTGGATAAACAGGTTGATAAAAATCTATTTTGGTACTGCTCATAGCAAAAGTTGTTTCCTCTGAAATATTTTCTTCTCTTACAATAAAAATCCCCAAACAGACCAACCCAATCTGCGCCATACATTCCGTCAAAATAACGCCTGGCGTAATTGGATTTCCTTTAAAATGACCTTTGTAAAAGAAAGAATCTGGACCAAATGTATAGGTGCCCTTTATTGCTTCTTCCGATATAGAAAGTATTTCGTCCACAAACAAAAAAGGTTCTGTGTACGGAAGGTTTTCGATTATTTTATCTGAGGCTTTCTCCACCATCTACTTTTAAAATAGTTCCGTTTATCCAATCGCCTTCACTTTTACAGAGCAGAAAAACTACATTGGCTACATCTTCAGGTTTTGTGAGCCTATTAAATGGATTTCGTTTTTTTGCCATTTTTGCAAGTTCATCACTACCGGGAATTACTAAAAATGAAGGAGTTTCCGTGGTTCCGGCCTGAACGCAATTGGTTGTTATTTCCAAGGGAGCGAATTCAATCGCCATATTCCGCATCAATGCTTCAAGTACTGATTTTGCTGCAGAGACCGCAGCATATCCTGGCCACACTCTACTGTTGCCTTCACTTGTAAATGCTATATTTCTTGCTTTTTTTGCAAATATTTCGTGCTTTACCAAAGCTTGTGTCCATTCATACCAGCTTGTTGCCATTCCATGAATGGTAATGTCAAAATCTTGTTTTGAGAGTATTTCTTCTTCCTTTCCATACATTTTTTTTAAGCTTCCCTTAGCTATGCTATGCAATAATAATTTAACGCCATTCCTTGGTAATTGTTGAATAATTGTTTTTCTAACCTCTTTATTTAGTGCGTCTTGATTAAAGGTCTTCACCTCCACTCCATAAGATTCCATTTCTTGTACTTCTTGCTCAAAATTGGATAAATTACTTTTACGATCCCGATGAACGATGCAGATGTTCATTCCATGAGAAGCAAGTTTTTTGGCACTGGCCAAGCCTAATCCACTACTTCCACCAAGAATTATTGCCCATTGATTTTGAAATTCTTTCATAAGCGTAGCGATAAATTTAAAATTTCAATAAGACGCGTTGGGCAGAAAATCCTGGACCAAAACTTAACATTAATCCTAAATCTCCACTTTTAGGTTTTTGGTCTATAAATCTTTCCAAAACATAAAGCACTGTTGCGCTGCTCATATTGCCATACAATTTAAGAACTTCTTTGGTATCATCAATGTTTTTGCCCAAACTGCCAAACAAATCCTCTACAGTTTCCAATATTTTTCGTCCTCCGGGATGAAAAATAAGATGATCTATATCCTTAATTTCTAAGTTGTTTTTCTCCAAAAAAGGATGAACGATTGCAGGAAAATGTTCTGCTATTTTTTCGGGAACCCCTTTGTCAAGAATCATTTGCAAGCCTGTATTCACAAGCTTGAAGCCCATCATGTCTATTGAATCATAGAAATGATACATTTCTTCTGAAAGTATTTCGGGTCCATTATCATCATCATTGGATGACATCAAAACGCAAGCTGCGCCATCACCAAAAATTGCAGCGCTCACAATATTTACCATCGAAAAATCCTCAAGCTGAAAAGTTGCCGTGGGCGCTTCCAATGCAATAACAGCAGCGCGTTTTCCAGGATTTGCCTTCAAAAAATTGTTGGCATAAATAATTCCCGAAATTCCCGCCGCGCAACCCATTTCAGTAACTGGTAAACGAACGATATCCTGTTTCATTTCTAGTTCATTTATCAAATATGCATCAACAGATGGAATCATAATCCCCGTGCAACTAACAGTAATAATAAAATCAACATCCGTTGGTTTCCAGTTTGCTTTTTTCAATGCTTTTTCCAGACATTGTTTGCCTAGTTTTGTTATTTCGCGTATATAAATATCATTTCTTTCCTCAAAGCTGGTATTGGTAAAAACCTCAATTGGGTCCATAATGGAATAGCGTTTGTCCACTCCCGCACCTTCAAAAATTTTTATCACTTTTCGTTGAAAACGACTGTCCTGCCCTTGCATCCATTGTTTTACAAATGGAATTACTTCAGCAGTTTTTCTGCTAAAGGCCGGCAATTGTTTTGCAACTGTAGTTATTTTCACGTTCATATATTTTTTTTAAGAATCCATTGATAGCGGAATGCCCAGCGCCAATGGATTGTGCTTTGTTGATTTGGGATTTTTTTTGCAATCATTTCAAGTTCACTTTTTTTAAAACCTCTAGCAATGGAAACAAGGCCATCATGTTTTGCTGTTTTGGTTTTTATAATAAACATGCTTATTACTTTAAAAAGGTGAAAAGCAATTTTGCTTCTGTGCAAATCATTGATTACTAATCCTTTTTTTGATTTGTTTAAAAGTGTTTTCAATAATGCTTCCATATTTTGAGTGCTCAAATGATGCATAAATAGGGTGCATAATGCAATATCGCAATTCGGAATTAATTCTTCTTCCAAAAAAACATCAATTTTTTGAAATTTTATATTTTGATAACTGTCACTCTTTTTTTTTGCATACTCCAAAATATTGGGGTTGAAATCTATTCCTATGCATTGAAAATTGTAACCATGGATTTTTCCGTAATCTGCACATTTTCGAAGCAATTCTCCGTCACCACAACCAATGTCTAAAATAACAAGCGATTCATTTTTTGGGGTTCCCTTTAAAAGTTTTTCAATTCCATCAATAGTGATACTGATTCCTCCCAGCCACTTATTGACCCTTTTTAAATCATCCAAAAGATTTTTCATTTCTTTTCCTTGAAAGTCTAAATCGTCCATGATTTCTACTTGTTCAGATCGATATTTTTTACTGAAAGTAATCATACAGATTTGGCGCCATGGGTTTTTTCAATAATTTTTGGAACTACGGATGGAAAAGATCTTGCAAAGGAAAGCCCCACTTTGGAAGCTAACGGATTCAACAAAACCCGTTGTATAAATCTTCCTGTTTTTAAACGTTCTCCGAATTCGTTTTGCCATTGGTTAGTGTATTTTTCTTCTAGTTTGCCTCTATCAAAATTATTGTTTTGAAAAGCCTCTAGAAATATTTCTGAAAAAATCTGGGCACTTTTAATTGCCATTGCCATCCCATTGCCACAAAGCGGATGTATCAATCCAGCGCTGTCACCAATCATAAAAATATGATTTTCAACGGGCTTCTTTTTATGAAACGAAATTTGGCTAATAGTCAATGGTTTTTTAAAGATTGGCGTAGCTTCATTGAAAAATTTATTTAAAAAAGGATTTTTTGAAAGCTCCTGTTCTTGAAATTTTTCAATATCACCATATTTTTTGAAAGATTTGAAAGTTGTCAAATAACAGGCATTGACAACATTTGTTTCTGTTTTACTCAGCCCACAGTAACCCCCGTTAAAATTATGAAGAGCAACTGTATCTTCGGGGAAATCGTATTCAAAATGATTTTTTACCGCCAGCCAAGAGGATTTCTGTTTCATAAAATCACGCTTCAAAAACGAATCTATATTTGATCTTTTTCCGAAAGCACCCGCTACAAAATCTGCTTTATAAACATCTTTTCCTTGGGTTGAAACGCTAAATTGGTTTTCCACAAAATCAATTTTTTCAACAGTGTCAAAAACTACTGTGGCTTTACTCTTTAATGATTGAAACAGTAAATTATCAAAAGCAAACCGGCTTAATCCAAATCCGCCCAAGGGCAAATCTACTTTTATAGGAATGCCTTTTGTATCAGTTAATTCAAATTTGGTTATTTTTTTGGCTTCCGCAGAAAACGGATCGATATTTAATGATCGTAAATAGGGCAATACCTCATTACTTACATATTCACCACAAACCTTGTGATGGGGATATTCATTTTTTTCAATCAAACAGACATTACAATTATATTTTGATAGATGCAAAGCAGCGGTAAGTCCGGCTAGTCCGCCACCTATTATAATTAGATCCCATTTTTTATTGTTTGCCATTGGTTGCTTTAAAGCTAAAAAAAATCCCGTCCAAAGTTGGTACGGGATTTAATATTTATTTATTTCAGAATTACTCGCCGGCTTGTTGTTTAGCCTCATTCTTCATTTTTTCATTTGGAACGATTGCAAGGTTTACCCGTCTGTTTTTTGCCCGCCCTTCAGCGGTAGAATTATCAGCCACTGGAGCAGTTTCTCCAAACCAGTTGGTTGTAAATCTACTTGGGCTTAATCCTTTATTTTGAACAAAATAATTTGTTACGGACTGGGCTCGATTTTTAGAGAGTGTCATATTCATTTCATCCGCGCCAACGCTGTCTGTATGTCCTACAACAAGTACATCGGTATCTGGATATTCTTTAAGAACATTCGCAAGCTTGTCTAAAGTTGCTTGTGATGCAGCGTTAATGTTATATTTGGCCGTATCAAAATAAACGCCACTGTTCTCGTCAAAAGTAACCACAATTCCGTCATCCACTCTTTCTACTTGCGCACCGGGGATTTCCTGTTCAATTTTTTGGGCTTGTTTGTCCATTTTACTTCCAATTAGAACACCGGCTCCGCCTCCTACTACACCGCCAATTACAGCGCCCAGTTCTCCATTTCCACCTTTACCAACATTGTTGCCGATAATTGCTCCTAAAATAGCTCCACTAGTCGCGCCAATTACGGCTCCTTTTTGTTTATTGTTAGCATTACGGGTGGCTTCACAGCTTCCTAAGCTAACAATAAGCGTTAATGCTAACGTTACTATTGCGGTTTGTTTAAAAAAAGTCTTCATAATTAATCTTGAATTTTAGAAAAGTTCATATTTATTTTAAATGGTTTCCCATCCAAATTTACCGTTTGCTCCCAACGCATTGATGAATCATTGAGTTGTGCCAGACGGAGTCTGAAACCAACATCTGTATCTGATTTTCCTTTAGCATTTGTTGGCTTTAAAAGAAAATCATACAGTCCGCTTGTAGGATCAATTTCCTGTATTGTGAAAATAAAATCCCGTTGACCGGTGGGGCAACTTGAATTTTCTATTGTATAATTTCCTGTGTTATTGTTTGGAATAAATCTCCAGTTACTGCCTTCGAAACACTCCACAGAGGTATCGTTAAACAAAGTAACATTGAATTTTCCGGAGGAATCATAAGAAATGCTGTTCAAGGTCCAATACCCTTTTATAACCTTTCGGGATTCTTGGACAGTCTTAGGTGTTCCGCACGAAAATGCTGTGACCGCAATAAGGGCCAAAATGAGGATTTTTTTCATAAAATTAATGTTGTTTAAAAAATTAAGTTAGGGGGTTTTTATCTTTTGAATAATCTAAAAAGTATAGATAGCACAAGAAGCACTAAGAAAATCCAGAAAATAATCATGGCTATATCGGTTGCTCCTTCAGCGATGCCTCCGAATCCAAAAATTGCTGCAATAATTGCAATAACTAAAAAAATAATAATCCAGCGTACCATAATATTGTGTTTTTAATGATTAGTATTTGACTAAAGTAAACAACAATTTTAACATTTAGATTTCCTTTATCTAAAGTTTAACAGGGAGTGTTAAATTATTAGTAAGATAGCAAACTTAATAGGATTTCTTTGAATTTATGCTTAGGTAGATAGGCAGACTCTAAATTTGAAGCAAAGGGAACGGGTGTTTCCAAACTGGCCACCCTTTTAACGGGAGCGTCCAGATATTCAAAACAGTTTTCCATTATTAATGCGGAAATATCAGAAGCTATACCTCCGAACATAGAGTCTTCCTGTAGGATAATAACCTTTCCAGTTTTCCGTACCGATTTGTAGATGGTTTCTGTATCCAATGGCACCAACGTTCGCAAATCTATTAAATCCGCACTTATTTCAGGATTTTGTTCTAATGTATCCAACGCCCAATGAACGCCTGCCCCGTAAGTAATTATAGTTACATCATCTCCTTCTTTTAGAAGGGAAGCTTTTCCCAACGGAATAGTGTAATAACCTGTCGGCACATCTTGCCTAATACTCCTATATAAAGCTTTATGTTCAAAAAACATTACTGGATTTGGATCCTCAATACTTGTGGCCAGCAGTCCTTTAGCATCATATGGAAACGCAGGGTAAACAACCTTTAAACCAGGGGTATGCGTAAACCAGGCTTCATTTGTTTGACTATGAAAAGGGCCTGCTCCCACACCCGCGCCACAGGGCATACGGACTACCACGTCAGCTTTTTCGCTCCAACGATAATGGCTTTTGGCAAGATAATTTATGATGGGATTGAAGCCAGAGGTAACAAAATCAGCAAATTGCATTTCTACTACGGCTTTATATCCATTTATGGATAGACCCATTGCGGCTGAGACAATAGCAGATTCACATATAGGAGTATTGCGCACCCTATCTTTGCCAAATTGTTCCACAAAACCTTCAGTTATTTTAAAAACACCACCGTATTCCGCAACATCCTGCCCCATTATAACGAGATTATCATGACGTTCCATGGATTGTTTCAGACCTTGTGAAATGGCATCAATTAAACGAATATTTTCCGTTTTCTGATTTTCTTTAACTTCTTGATAATTAAATTCTTTATAAACGTCCTTTAGCTCATTTATATCAGAAGATTCTATTTTAGGCTCGGCAAAGGCGATATCTAAATTTTCGTCTATTTCGTGCTTAAATTCATTTTTAAACTCTTGTATCGTCTCTTCGGTAAGAATTCCTTCCGTTAATAAATAACTTTCAAAATTCAACAGCGGATCGCGTAAGCCCCATTCGTCAATTAAATCTGTGGGAACATATTTAGTACCACTCGCCTCTTCATGCCCACGCATTCTGAAAGTTTTGAATTCCAACAATACCGGACGGGGATTTTTTCGCATACTTTCAACAAGATCCTTCAATTTCGTATAAACTTCCAAAATATCATTGCCCTCAATAATATGCGATTCCATGCCATACCCTTTACCCCTATCTGCAAGATTTTCACAATTATATTGCTCATTAGTGGGTGTTGAAAGTCCGTAGCCATTATTTTCGATGCAAAATAAAACTGGAAGCTGCCACACTGAAGCAACGTTTAACGCTTCATGAATATCGCCTTCACTCGTTCCGCCCTCGCCTGTGAAAACCGCACAGACTTTATTGTTTTTTTTCAATTTGTTTGCCAAAGCTATTCCATCTGCAACTCCAAACTGTGGCCCCAAATGTGAAATCATCCCAACAATATGAAACTCCTGTGTTCCGAAGTGAAAACTCCTGTCACGACCTTTTGTAAATCCGTTGGCTTTTCCCTGCCATTGCGAAAACAATCGGCTCAAGAGGAATGTCTCGCATAGTGAAAACAGCCAAGTTTCTGTGCATAGGCAAAATATATTCGTCTTTGTCCAAAACCGCTGTAATTCCTACAGAAATTGCCTCCTGCCCTATTCCGCTGAACCATTTTGAAACCTTTCCCTGACGCAGAAGGATGAGCATTTTTTCTTCTATCATTCGTGGCTTTAGCATTCCACGGTAAAGTTTTAGCAAAATTTCATTGTTGAGATCTTTGCGGTTATAATCAAAGAAAATAGAAGGGGTTGTTTCTGGTTTCATCATTAGTAATTAGAAGATTCAAAAGTAGAAAAAAACCCCTTGCCACAAGGATTATTAATGCAAAATTTAGCTGTGGAAAAACTTTTGCAAATTGGTATCTTTGTAAGCAAAATTCTATTGCTATGAATAATATACCCAGTGTAGATTTGGCCGATTTCCTTTCCGAAGATCCAAAAAGAAAGCAAAAATTTGTAAACCAAATAGGTTCAGCTTATGAAGATATTGGTTTTGTTTCCCTAAAAAACCATTTTTTGAGCGATGATTTAGTGACAGAACTTTACAAAGAAGTGAAAAATTTTTTTGCGCTTCCGCTGGAGGTGAAGAAAAAATATGAAATTGAAGGTCTTGGCGGACAACGGGGTTATATTTCCTTCGGAAAAGAACACGCAAAAGGCAAGAAAGAAGGCGATTTAAAAGAATTTTGGCATTTTGGTCAGGAACCTTCGGCTGATGCTAATCTTGAGGAAGAATATCCAAAAAACGTACAAGTAAAAGAATTGCCAGATTTCAATCACACCGGTATGGAAGCATATCGAATGCTTGAAAAAACAGGCATATATGTGCTACGGGCATTATCATTGTATATTGGATTGGATGAATTTTATTTTGACCATTGGGCCACGAATGGCAATAGCATTCTTCGCCCCATCCACTATCCTCCAATTACTATAGAGCCAAAGGGCGCTGTGCGGGCGGGAGCTCACGGCGATATAAATTTAATCACTCTATTAATGGGCGCTTCTGCTGGTGGACTTCAAGTGTTGCGAAAAGATGGGGAATGGATTGATGCCATCCCAAAAGAAGACGAACTTGTAATTAACGTTGGCGATATGTTGGAAAGACTTACGAACAATAAACTTCGTTCCACAATTCACAGAGTGGTAAATCCGCCCCGTGAAGAATGGGGAAATCCACGATATTCCATTCCATTTTTTATGCACCCACGAAGCGATATGAAGCTTAATTGTTTGGAGGAATGTATTGATGCCGAACATCCAAAAGCGTACGAAAACATTACTGCCGGCGAGTTTTTACACCAACGTTTGGTGGAAATTGGACTGATAAAAAAGTAGTCAGTGTCCAGTAGCAGTTTGCAGTTGAACTGAACTTGAAACTTGAAACCTTAAACCTGAAATCTGAAACATTGAACTCTTTAGAAGACCAATTAAAAAACCTTTTCCCTGATCACGAACCAAAAAATGTTCCTGATACAAATGAAGAACCTGCGATTTGGATGCAGGAGGACCCATTGATTTGCAAATATGAAAAGCGAAAGGGAAAACCCATTACAATTATTGAAGGCTACAACGGTGCCGACAGTGATTTTAAAATTCTTGCGAAGGAATTGAAACAATTATTGAGCGTTGGCGGAAGTTTTAAAAATGAGCAAATAATTATTCAAGGAGATTATCGCGACAAGATTATGCAGTTTTTAAAGGACAAAGGATTTAAGGTAAAGCGTGTTGGAGGATAAAAATGAAAGGATGAGAATAGATGAATCTGAATTAATATTGACTCCCGCTGGAAAAATATATCATTTGAACCTGTCACCTTCACAACTTGCTTCAACAATTATTACTGTTGGCGATCCCGATCGTGTTGAAATGGTTTCAAAATATTTTGACACTATTGAAACAACTACTCAACATAGAGAATTCAGAACCCATACCGGAACGTATAAAGGAAAACGCATAAGCGTGGTTTCCACAGGTATTGGCCCTGACAATATTGACATTGTTTTAAATGAATTGGATGCTTTGGTAAATATTGATTTTGAAAAACGTCAACCAAAAAAAAAGCTGACATCACTGGATATCATTAGAATTGGAACTTCTGGAGGATTGACACCCGACATTGAAATAGATAGTTTTTTGATCAGTGCGTTGGGAATAGGTTTGGACAACGTAATGCATTACTATGGCAAAACCGATAAAATTTTTAATCGTGATTTTGCCCAAGCATTTATTGACCACACCCAATGGAATCCTGATAATTCGGTCCCCTACGTTGTGGAGGCTGATAAAACTTTGCTCAAAAAATTTTCATCTGAAAAAACAAATCAGGGTATAACAATAACCAATGTTGGGTTTTATGGTCCACAAGGCCGTGTACTTCGCGCAAAACTGAAGGATGCCAATCTTAATGAAAAATTTACCACCTTTCGTTACAAAAAGAAAAAAATTACCAATTTAGAAATGGAGACTGCCACAATGTACGGAATGGCAAAACTTTTTGGTCATCGGGCAATTTCACTGAATGCTATAATTGCCAACCGTGCCACAGGAAATTTCACCAATAACGTACCAAAATCTATTGAGGCACTTATTCAATATACCTTAGGAAAAATAACAGCATGAAAAACTTTTTAATTGGCGGTGTGCCGGAACATTTTAATTTGCCTTGGTACATCGCACTTCGGGATAAGAAATTTAATGAAAAGGGAATCAACTTGCGGTGGAAGGATTACGCTGGCGGAACCGGACAAATGTGCAGAGCACTCCGAAAAAAGGAAATTGATATGGCAGTAATCCTCACCGAAGGAATTGTGCGCGATATTATTAATGGCAACGAAAGCAAGATTGTACAGGTTTTTGTGAAATCTCCTCTGCTTTGGGGAATTCACGTGGCTGCAAATTCCGATTATGAAACAGTTTTCGACTTAAAAGGATCAGAAGCCGCCATAAGTAGATATGGTTCTGGTTCACATTTAATGGCGTTCGTAAATGCTGAAAATCTTAAATGGGATTTAAAAAACGATTTACATTTTAAGGTTATAAAAGATTTAGACGGAGCTTTGGAAGGACTTCCAAAAGGTAACGGCGATTATTTTATGTGGGAAAAGTTTATGACCAAACCCCACGTTGACAATGGAACATTCCGGTTAATTGGCGAATCTCCTTCACCGTGGCCAAGTTTTGTAATTGCTGTTCGTAACGATTTATTGGAAAGTGATGCAGAGAGCGTTAAATCTATTTTGGAAACGATTAACTCTGTCACCGAACATTTTAAAATATATCCAAATATTGATGAAATGATAGCCAAACGGTACGATCAAAAAATTGAAGATGTGCGTGAATGGCTTTCCTTAACTGAATGGAGCGACCGTCAATTAACATCAAAAGAGCTTGAAAATATTCAGCAAAAATTGTTGGAACTGGATTTAATAAAAGGTAAGATTCAGGAAAACAACATCTTACACAATTTTTAAAAAAATCCTAATATTTACGCAACCCGACGGCGAAACTTGCATCTTATGTATATAAAATTCTTTAATTATGACTACTTTTTTAATCGTTTTGGGAGCGTTGTTAGTCACAAACTTCTTGCTATTGCAGTTTAGCTGTAATGACGCAACGGAATCAGAAGTACCCGAAGAAGAATAAGAAATATCCCCATTTCTTTTCTTTCAAAAAAGTTACCATTCAATAGGTTTTTCTCCCTTTTCCTTTAAATATTCATTTACTTTACTGAAGTGTTTGTTTCCAAACCAGTAACCTCTATTTGCCGCTAACGGCGAAGGATGACCACTTGTTAAAACCAAATGTTTTGAAGTATCTACTTTTGCCCCTTTCTTTTTAGCCGGGCCTCCCCATAACATAAAAACCAATCCATTTCTTTCTTTCGACAGCTTTTCAATCACGGCATCAGTAAATTTTTCCCATCCTTTGTTTTGATGGCTTCCTGCTTCGTGGGCACGAACAGTTAGTGTTGTATTCAATAATAAAACACCTTGATCAGCCCAACGTTTTAAGTGGCCGTTTTTTGGAATTGATAAACCAATATCTGTTCTTATTTCTTCAAAAATATTTTTAAGCGAAGGCGGAACAGCAACATTTTCACCAACAGAAAAACATAGGCCGTGTGCCTGTCCCGGTCCGTGATATGGGTCCTGCCCGATTATTACAACTTTCACTTTGTCAAAAGGCGTGTGGTTAAAGGCTGAAAAAATTTCCGTTCCCGGGGGAAAACATCGTGTTGAGGCATATTCATTTTTAACGAATTGTGTTAAATCTTTAAAATAAGATTTTTCAAATTCATCCTTTAAAATCGCCTTCCATCCGGGCTCAATTGTTACCTGCATTATTCTTACTTTTGTATGATTGCTGAAAAAGTAAAATTAATGGAAATAAAACGGAAAGCCCGTATAGATAATAAAACTTTAGAAGACCTTGAATTCCATTCCGTGCTGCGTCAAGTTTCGGAATTTTGTATAACTGAGCCTGGGCGCGAACGGGTACTAGAAATAGTGCCATTTCAGGATTTTGATGAAATTGAGCCAGAACTGCAACGCGTAAAGGAATTTAAAGCTTCTTTTGATGGAGACAACAGGATTCCAAACCACGGCTTTGATCCTATTTTTAGAGAGTTGCGGTTGCTGGATATTGAAAACAGCTCACTTGAAATTTCAGGCTTCCGAAAAATTCTTTCCCTTTCTGAAACAACCCGTATACTTTTAAAATTTTTCAAAAAGTTTGAAGAATTCTATTTTCATTTAAATTCTTTTTCGGAAGAGGTAATTTACACTTCAAGCATTTCCGAAGAAATAAACAAACGGGTTGACAAATACGGCGAAATTAAAGACGAGGCTTCCACTGAGCTCGGTACAATCCGCCGAAGGTTAAATGTGGTGAAAGGAAAGATTAATTCCTCTTTTACAAAAGCGCTTTCGCAATACATACAGAACGATTATTTGGACGAAATACGCGAGTCTGTTGTTGAAAATCGACGTGTATTGGCAGTAAAAGCAATGCACCGCAAAAAGGTAAGAGGAGCTGTTTTGGGAAGTTCAAAAACAGGAAGCATTGTTTATATTGAACCTCAGGAAACCCTTGAATATGCTAACGAACTCAGCAATCTTTTATATGAGGAAGGCGAAGAAATAAAACGTATTCTCAAAGCAATGACTGAATTTGTGCGTCCCCACGCTCCACTTTTGGCAAGCTATCAAGAGTATTTGATAACCGTGGATACGCTATTCGCCAAAGCGAAATATGCATTGAAAATAAATGGAGTTTTGCCGATTATAACCTCAGAAAAAAGAATTTCGTTACAAAAAGCATTTCATCCGTTGTTGTTGGTTTCCAACAATCAGCGGAAGGAAAAAACTTTTCCACAAAGCATTGAACTTGTTCCCGATAAACGGATTATTGTAATTTCAGGACCAAATGCCGGTGGAAAAAGTATAACTCTGAAAACCGTAGGGCTTTTGCAACTTATGCTTCAAAGTGGACTGTTGATTTCTGCGGATCCACAAAGTGAAATGTGTTTTTTTAAACGCGTTTTGACGGATATTGGCGACAACCAGTCTATTGAAAACCATCTCAGCACGTATAGCTATCGTCTAAAAAAGATGAACCAATTTCTTAAAAAATGTGATAGGAAAACACTTTTTTTAATAGATGAATTCGGAACCGGAAGTGATCCCGAACTGGGCGGGGCTTTGGCTGAAACCTTTTTGGAAGTTTTTTACGAACGTGAAGCTTTTGGAATAATCACAACGCATTACACCAATTTAAAATTGTTGGCAAACGAACTGCCGAATGCTATTAATGCAAATATGCAGTTCGACAATAAATCATTGGAACCATTGTACCACCTTCAACTCGGAGAGGCTGGAAGCAGTTATACTTTTGAGGTGGCACAGAAAAATGGTATTCCGTATAGTTTAATAAACAAAGCAAAGAAAAAGATAGAGAGCGGTAAAGTGCGTTTTGATAAAACGATCGCCAATCTTCAAAAAGAGCGTTCAAATCTTCGTAAGACTTCTGAATCATTGAAAAATGAAGAACAAAAAGCCCGGATCGAGGGCAAACAATTGGAAGAAGTTAATGCCCGGGTTCAGGAAAAGTTGGAAAGTTATCAGGAATTGTTTGATGCCAACCAAAAATTGATCAGTTTGGGGAAAAAGGTAGATGTGCTTTCAGAAAAATATTTCAACAACAAGCAGAAAAAACAGTTGATTGATGAGCTAATGAAACTTGTTATGATAGAAAATAGCAAGCGAAAAAAAGTTGCGCCAAAAGTGAAAAAAGCTGTAAAGGCGAAAGAACAAAAGGTTATTAAGGAAGTTGAACAAAAGGTTGAAATTATCCGCGAGCGCAAAAAAGAGGAAAAGGAAAAGGCAAAAAAACTTCCCCCGCCAAAACCGAAAGTTGCACTTAAAATTGGCGACAGAGTACGTATGATTGATGGTCGAGCCATCGGCACGATTGACACGATTGAAAAAAATAAAGCGATTGTTAATTATGGAATGTTTACAACCAATGTAAGTTTGGATGAACTGGAAAAAGTGTGAAAAAGTCGCAGTTTTCAGTCGCAGTTTTCAGTAAAACTGTGAACTGCGACTGCGACTGAATACTAATTATGAAAAGCAAAAAACATAAAATAATCTTATTTGACGGTGTTTGCAATCTTTGCAACGGTGCAATCACTTACATTATAAAGCGCGATAAAAAAGATGTTTTCAAATTTGCGGCACTTCAAAGTGAGGTTGGACAAGAATTAATATCAAAATTTAATATTAATACGGAAAAGGTAGATTCCATCATTCTTATTGATGGGGAAAGACATTATGAAAAATCTTCAGCGGCGCTTCATATTTCAAAAGAACTTTCGGGTGCCTATCCCCTACTTTTTGGGTTTATGGTTGTGCCACGATTCATTAGAGATTCGGTTTATGATTATATAGCCAAAAACCGCTACAAATGGTTTGGGAAAAAGGAAAGCTGTATGATTCCTACTGCGGAGTTGAAGGCGAAATTTCTTTGATTGAGCAGCAAAAATTCTTTTAATTAATAATTTGCCCAACATTCAAATCTCCCGGAGAATCATCAGCAGGAGCATTCCAAATAAAATCCGCGTAAGAATTTCCAGTGCCGGTGAGTTGTAATGAAAATCCGACTGGAGTTGAGCCAGATTCTTCTACACTTATATCTGTAGAAGTTATTCCGCTTGCTGGACCAGATGATGCTATAAAAGTTCCTTCGTAACTGAGAAATTGAATAACTACACCCGCCCTAACTATGGCAATTCCATCTGGACCATTTTGAAAGTCCTGAAGGTAAAATTGAAACTGTCCCCACTCCATTTGATTGATCGGGAATTAACCCATTTAAAACTATAGTTCTATAATTTGTGCCTGTAGATCCATTATATAATTCAAGTGAATAGAGTAGATAAATCTGTCCCGCTGGTCCTGCAATCTCAATAAATTCACCACATCTGCTCCTGAATTATCATAATGAAACTCATTAATCCAGATTTCAGGGGATGAAATGGTTACGCAGTAGATATCATTCCAAACTCCACCATCCCATATTTGAAGACAACTTTGTCCATTTCCATCGTTCATAACAAAAACCAACAATCCCGCCTCAGATATATTTGGTGTTATGGTGTTTCGAGCAGCAATGCTCGGCACCCGAGGAGGCATAAAACCTTTATAAGTAAGTCCACCATCAGAGGTGCTGCTCACTTCAAGCATTGAAGAATTACTGGGATTTACAGTTCCAATCCCCACTTGGCCAAACATATTTCCAATTAGTAAAGCCGGCGCAAAATAATAAGATAATTTTTTTCATAACTATGATGTTTAGTCATAGCTAAGAAGGTAAATTCAATAAAAAATTTAGATTGGGCATTTGTTGCCGGGGAGAAATAATAATCTAATGTAGTAAAAATATTTTTTACACCGAAAGGTAATCTGTTAAAAATGAAAGTTTTACCTATTTTAGATATACACTTACAACTTATGATTCCACATCAAAAGTCTCGGAAGGATCTTCCTTCGGTTCATAAGCAAGCATGCCCTCGCCATCGGCAATTATGGTACACACAGTAGCATCACCCGTAACGTTTACAACGGTTCGGAACATATCCAAAATTCTATCTACGGGAAAGATTATTGCAATCCAAGCTGGATTTAAACCAACAGATTCCAATACAATTATAAGCATAACCAGCCCAGCACTCGGCACCGCCGCAGAACCAATAGAGGCCAATGTTGCGGTAAGTACAATGGTTAATTGCTGCCCGAGTGTTAAATCAATCATATGCAACTGCGCAAGAAATACCACGGCCACGGCCTGGTATAAACAGGTTCCGTCCATATTTACCGTAGCCCCAATTGGTAATACAAAACTGGTTATTTTTTTATCCACACCCAGATTCTCTTCCACACATTCCATTGTTACCGGTAATGTGGCGGCGCTACTGGATGTTGAAAATGCCAACGTTTGCGCAGGAGCCATCGCTTTAAAGAATCCTTTGTAAGGAATTTTTTTAACAAAAAGTTTCATCAAAATAGGATAAACTATAAAAATCATCAGCATCAACCCAACAAATACAGTAAGTGAATACCAGCTCAATCCTTTAAATATTTCATATACTTTGCCAATATCATCACCTGCCATTTTACTTACAACCCCCGCCAATAAAGCAAAAACAAAGAATGGCGCAGCTTGCATGACCAAATCGACCATTTTTAGAAAATACCTCCATCGCACTGTCCATAAAGGATGTTACGGGATGCGATTTTTCATTTGGAATGAGCAAAAGACAAACCCCGAAAAATATTCCGAAGAAAATAATTTGAAGCATCAACCCATTGTTTGTAAGCGAATAGAAAAAGTTTTCGGGAACCAAATCTACCAAAGGTTGAAGCGGAGTTGTTTCCTTTACTTTCTCTACTGTCTGCATTTTTTCGGTAACAGAAGCATCCCTAAGTTCTCCTTTTGTAAGATCCGTGATTTTTTGGGCTCGCTCAAAATATGCTGGATCCTGTAAATAATTAATTCCATCTTTTATTTGATACCCTTCCGAAGCAGCCCAAATTTCATAACTTATTCTGTTATCAATTCTACTTTGTTCATCAATCAATTTACCTGGCTGAATAAGGTTTACAAGTGCTAAGCCCAATCCCACCGCAAATAGTGTTGTAAGCAAATAAGCCAGCAGGGTCTTCCCTCCCATTCTTCCCAAACTTGAAGGATCTCCAATATTTGCAACACCGGAAATAATTGAAACCAGCACCAAAGGAACAGCTATCAATTTTAGAAGATTGATAAAAATTGTACCGAACGGTGCAATCCAATTAATGGTGAATTCACTCCAGCCCAACTGGCTGGAAAGCAATGCCCAAATTATTCCTAAAATAAGTCCGATGATTATTTTCCAGTGTAGTGCGAGTTTTTTCATAGAAATATTAAATTGTTCCGTATTTTGAAATTTTATTCAATAAATAGAAGTCTGCCAAAACCAATGCTGCCATAGCTTCAACAATTGGAACTGCACGGGGTACCACGCATGGGTCGTGTCTCCCTTTGCCTTCAGCTTCCGCTTTATTTCCTTTGCTGTCAATGGTTTCCTGCTTTTGCATTAAAGTAGCAACAGGCTTAAAAGCAATTTTGAAATAAACGTCTTCCCCATTGCTGATTCCCCCTTGGATTCCTCCGCTGTGGTTGCTTTTCGTGCTTCCGTCTTCATTAAACAGGTCATTGTGGGCACTTCCTTTCATTGTAGTTCCCGCAAAACCACTTCCATATTCAAAGCCTTTTACGGCATTTATGGAAAGCATTGCTTTGCCCAATTCAGCGTGCAACTTATCAAAAACCGGTTCGCCTAAACCAATAGGCACATTTTGAACTACACAGGTTATGGTTCCACCAATTGTATCGCCTTCCTTTCGAATGGATTTTATATATTCTTCCATTTTGGAAGCCATTTCTGAATCAGCACAACGTACGGGATTTGTTTCAATTACTGAAAAGTCAAGTTCTGAATAGTGTTTTTTGAGTTCCATTTCACCCACAGAAGAAACGTAGGCGGTGATTTTTACATCTTTTAGCAATTGTTTTGCAATAGCTCCGGCAACAACCCTACATGCAGTTTCACGCGCGGAAGAACGCCCACCGCCGCGATAATCGCGAATCCCGTATTTTTTATCATACGTAAAATCAGCATGTGAGGGTCGATAGATTTCTTTTATATGACTGTAATCCTCTACTTTTTTGGTCGGTATTTTCAATGATGAAACCAATTGGCGTTCCTGTTGTTTTTCCTTCAAAAATGCCAGAAAGAAATTTTACTTCGTCTTCTTCCTTACGTTGGGTAACAATGGCAGACTGCCCAGGTTTTCTGCGCTGCATTTCAGCCTTTATTGCCTCAAAATTCAATGAAATACCTGCGGGACAGCCATCTATAATCCCACCCAGAGCGGGGCCATGAGATTCGCCAAATGTGGTAAGTTTAAAAATTGTTCCGAAGGAATTGCCCGCCATACAATGCTTTTCAACAAATGTAAACGATAGAAATGAATAATGAAAATAACCCTATTCTTAATATTACAGAAACATTTCGTTCTTCAAGTAACCGAATGGGAAAACAAATGTAACATTGGCATAAAATGTTTTCCGCTTGGTTTTTGGAAATTTGTATTATAAATATCCTTGATTGAAAAGAAAAGTTGAGTTAGTTGTAATATCAGATGTCCATCTTGGGACCTACGGCTGTCACGCTAAAGAATTACTGAACTATTTAAATTCCATAAAGCCCAAGAAAATAATATTAAACGGTGATATTATTGATATTTGGCAGTTCCGCAAACGCTACTTTCCAAAAGCGCATTTACTCATCATAAAAAAGCTCCTATCCTTTGCTACAAAGGGAACCAAAGTATATTATATAACTGGAAACCACGATGAAAAGCTGCGAAGGTTTAGCGATACCAAAATGGGAAATATCCAAATTGTGGATAAACTTTTAATCAATTTGGATGGAAAAAAAGCATGGTTTTTTCACGGCGATGTTTTTGATGCCTCTATACAGCATGCCAAATGGGTAGCAAAACTGGGTGGTTGGGGCTATGACTTTTTGATTTTATTCAACAGATTTATAAATTATTTTCTTGAAAAGGCCGGACGCGAAAAATATTCCCTTTCCAAAAAAATAAAGAATAGCGTAAAAAGCGCCTTGAAATTTATTGATGATTTTGAAACAACAGCGACCGATTTGGCAATTGACAATGAGTTTGATTACGTTATCTGCGGGCATATACACCAACCTTGCATTAAAAATGTGCAAACAATCAAGGGAAACTGCAAATATCTTAACAGTGGTGATTGGATTGAAAACCTTACGGCATTGGAATACAATAATGAAACATGGTCATTGTATTCTTACCAAAATCGTGAGCATCTTATCGTTGCAATAGAAACCGAAACAGAAAAGAGTGAAGATTTTGAAACAATGATCGCGGCCATGAAAGCTTTCAAAATCACATAGTATTATTTCTTCAACGCATTCTTTAAAATTTGTACTGGGTGTAAAGATTTCCTCCCAGTTCCGTCTAAAATTTGATGTCTGCAACTTGTTCCGTTGGCAGCAATAATGGTTTCTACGGAAGATTTTCTAATTGCAGGAAACAGCTTCAACTCCCCTATTTTCATACTTACTGCATAATGCTCCTTTTCATAACCAAAACTTCCAGCCATTCCACAACAGCCCGAAGGAATGATAGTTGGTTTAAAATTTTCTGGAAGATTTAAAATATCAAAAGTTACTTTTTGGTTGCTCAATGATTTTTGGTGACAATGTGAATGGATTTTAATATTTTTTTCTTCAGAAGTGAACTGAGCCGAAGAAATTGTTCCGTTTTTAATTTCAGCAGCTAAAAATTCCTCAATCAAAAATGTGTTTTTTGAAATTGCTTCGGCAGCTAATTTATCATCCGCCAATCGCAAATATTCATCCCGAAAAGATAGGATAGCCGATGGTTCAATTCCCACCATCGGATTTGTAATTGAAACTTTATCTTTTAAAAAAGAAATGTTTTTATTGGCTTCTATTTTTGCTTCCTCCAAAAAGCCTTTCGAAATTAATGCGCGTCCGCTGTCCAAGGTATCAATTACTGTCACTTTATAACCCAAACCTGTTAACAGTAGAAATGAATCCATGCGCAATTTCAGCATCCAGATAATTGCTGAATTCATCAACAAAAAGAATTACGCTTTTACTAAATTTTATTCTCAACGAATATTATCTGTACTAATTTGGTCTATAGCATCTTTAAATAGTATTACTGAAACTTTTGATCGAAACTTTCGGCAAGGAACGGTTTTGATGAACACCCCCTATATTCTTAATGATATTTGAAGTTAAGGCATTTGAAAAAAACCAATTTGAAATCTTTGGAAATTTTGAAGCGATTTTGTTCAGCTTTGTACTTTTTCCGAATAATCTATTTGAAAATGAAACTCCGTTTGCCTTATTGTACTGATATAAAAATTCAGCTTTTGCGGTACTTATATCTACGTTACTGGGACATTCACTGGCGCAGGCCTTGCAGCTTATGCACAGATCTAAAACTTCCTTTAAATCCTTGGAGTTGAATTTATTTGCAGCTTCATTATTCGTTAAAACCTCCCGCAATGCATTTGCTCTTGCGCGGGTGGTATCTTTTTCGTTTTTAGTAGCGTGATAGCTGGGGCACATCGCTCCTACGGCATTTTCGGTTTTTCTGCAATCACCACTGCCGTTGCACTTTTCTGCTAATCGTAAAACTCCCTCAGAATCACTAAAATCGAGTAATGTTTCAATATTTGGCTCTTTTCTTTCTATTTCATATCGAAGTGATTCGTCCATTTTATATGCATCTACAATCTTTCCGGGATTAAAGATGTATTTTGGGTCAAACGCTGTTTTAATTCGCTTTAATAGTTCATAATTTTTTTCACCAATCATAAATTGAATAAACTCAGCGCGAACAATTCCATCGCCGTGTTCTCCGCTAAAAGAACCATTATATTTTTTGCAGAGGTTTGCAACATCGGTCGTAATTTTTCTGAAATATGCAACGCCTTCAGTTTTTTTCAAATTAAGAATTGGCCGTAAGTGCAGCTCCCCCGCTCCTGCATGTGCATAATAAACCGCTTGTTGATCGTATTTTTTCATCAACGCGGAAAATTCATTTATATATGCGGGCAAATCTTCCAATGCTACTGCGGTATCTTCAATACAAGCAACTGCTTTATTATCGCCCACCATATTTCCCAAAAGGCCCAATCCCGCTTTTCGGAGTTCGAGTGCCATATCAATCTCTTCGCCTCTCAAAATGGGGCTATGGTAGCTATACGCTGAAATTGCTAATGATTTCAGTAAAGCTTCTGTCTGCATTTGTAAATCTTCTTCGGAATGGCTTTTCAACTCCAAAAGCAAAATTGCCTTTGGATTTCCTTCTACGAAAAATCGATATGGTTCATAGGTTTTATTTTTTTTGGTACAGTCCAAAATAACATTGTCCATCATTTCGCAGGTATGCAAATTGTGCTGCATAGCGACTACAACATCATTCAAACAGGCTTCCAATGTTTCATAATGTGTAGCCACCATTGCCGTATATTTTGGTGGCAATGGATCTAATTGCAGTGTAATTTCTGTTGTAAAGGCAAGGGTTCCTTCGCTACCGCACAGTAGGGAACACAAATTTATTTCTTTATTAAATTCTCCAAAAACTGAAGTTTCCAGTAAACTATCTACCGCGTAACCGGTATTCCGGCGATGGATTTCCCGTTTCGGAAATTCCTTCCAGATTTCCTGCTTTGTTTCTTCGGAAATCAATTCGTTATAAATCGTTTTATAGATTTTTCCCTCCAACGAATCCAATTCCATCTTTTTAATAAAAGCTTCTTTTGCAAGGGATTCAAAAACAGCTTCGCTCCCATCTGAAAGAATAGTTTTTAACTTTAAAACTTTATCGCGTGTAACTCCATATTGAATGGATGTGGTTCCACTACTGTTGTTGCCCACCATTCCGCCAATCATACAGCGGTTACTTGTTGAAGTATTTGGCCCAAAAAAGAGTCCGAAAGGGAGTAAATATTTATTCAATTCATCACGAATCACTCCGGGTTGAAGCGTAACGGTTCTCTTTTCAGTATCAACGGAAAAAATTTTATTGAAATGTTTTGAAACATCAACCACAATTCCCTCTCCAACACATTGTCCTGCCAATGAGGTACCAGCCGTTCGTGGAATAAGAGATGTATTGTTTTTATTGGCAAATGCAATTAATTGCTTGATTCCATCGTTGTTTTTTGGATAGGCGACGGCAAGTGGAATTTTTCGATATACAGAGGCATCTGTAGCATAAATGCGAGTATGGAGCGAATCGGTAAAAAATTCACCTTCAAAAGTAGTATGAAAATCGTGTAGTTCCTTTTTCATTGTACAGATTGTAAATGTAGAAAATCCTTAACAAAACTTTGTAAATTTTCAATTAAGGATTGGCAGGCAATTAACTTTTGCCAACTCGTAATAGGCTTATTTTTACAGCTTATTAACTAAAATAAAAATTATGAAAAAAGCAATTTTTTTAATGTTTATGATTTCTGCATTTGGATGGCAGGCTAACGCTCAGGAAATATCGAAAAATGCAATCGGTATTCGTCTTAGCGAAAGTGATGGTTTTGGCCCGGAAGTTAATTATCAACGCGCAGTGGGAGACGACAACCGACTGGAACTTGGATTGGCTTTTCACAGTAAGCGTTATTGGGATGCTGTTAAATTTACTGGTATTTATCAATGGGTTTGGAACATTGACGGTGGTTTCAATTGGTATGCAGGTCCTGGTTTGGGAGCGGGCATTGTGAGTTACGACCATAATCATAATGATTATCCCTATGACGATAGATATAATGATTCTGAAGCGTTTGCTTTTTTAACGGGAGATGTGGGGTTAGAATATAGTTTTGATTTCCCGCTTTTGGTTTCCTTCGATTTTAGACCGCAGGTAAATTTAGGTTATAGAGATGATGTATCTTTTGATGTGGGAATTTCAGCCAGATATCAATTTTAAAAAAAATATTTAAATTAAAAAAGCCCCACATTGGGGCTTTTAATTTTCTTTGAAAACCGAATTATGAAACGGAATCTTTTTTTTGCAATGCTTCCTCATATAACTTTTCATATAATGGCACAATCTTTTTAGTATCATAAATCATTGCAGCTTCTATAGCTTGCTTTTTAAATTTACTAAGGGATTCATCCGAAGAAAATATTTTTAGGGCATTTTCTGCCATTTCTTCCACATTGCCCACATTGCTTAAAAATCCACTTACACCGTGAATATTCACTTCTGGCAAACCGCCGGTATTACTGGAAATAACAGGAACGCCACAAGCCATAGCTTCCAATGCCGCAAGACCAAAACTTTCCTTTTCCGAAGGAAGAATAAAAAGATCCGTAAAACATAGAATCTTGTCTACTTCATTACTATTGCCTACAAACAATACTTTTTCTTCAATTCCCTTTTTTTCACAAAGTTTTTCACAAGCTTCGCGTTCTGGACCTTCACCCACTATTATTAATTTTGCTGGAATCTTTTTTTGAATCCTGTCGAAGATTTCAATTACATCTTTAACCCTTTTTACCTTCCGAAGATTACTTACATGTGTTACGATACGTTCTTCCCTATCAGCCATCATATCTCGCTCGCAATCGGTAAAAGGGTTAATTTTCTTCGGAATATCTATAAAATTTGGAACCACATGTATTTCTTTTCTAATATCAAAAAGATGCAATGTATCTTCCTTCAAACTTTGTGAAACCGAGGTTACCACATCGCTGTTATTAATACTGAATGTAACGGCAGGTTTGTAAAATGGATGGTTTCCAACCAATGTAATATCGGTTCCGTGAAGCGTTGTAACCATTGGAATAAAAATATTCTCCTCGGCGAGCATTTTTTTCGCCATATAACCCGCATACGCATGTGGAATAGCATAATGCACGTGAAGTACTTCAATTTTGTGAAGTTTCACCATATCAACTAGTTTACTGGAAAGTGCAAGTTCGTAGGGTTGATAATGGAATAGCGGATAGACGGGAACGGAAACTTCGTGAAAATGGATATTTTTTGAAAGCAGCTCCAATCGCACAGGTTGCTTGTATGTGATAAAATGGATTTCATGTCCTTTTTCGGCAAGTGCCAAACCTAATTCTGTGGCTACTACCCCGCTTCCGCCGAAGGTTGGATAACAAACTATTGCTATTTTCATTTTTTAAGTTTCAAGTTCAAGGTTTCAGGTTTCAGGTTTTCTAAGAAAACTCTGAATTAATAATCAATGGCTTCATAAATCGCTTCCTGTATTTTGCTTCTCAAATCGCTCTGAATCAACTTTCTGTTTTCTGCATCGGGAAAGGTTCGGTTTGATAAAAATACGTAAACTATTTCCTGTTCAGGGTCTGCCCACGCAAAAGTTCCAGTAAAACCGCTGTGGCCAAAACTAGTCATGGACACACAACCACATGTTGGACCTGAGGTTCCCAATTGGGGTTTATCAAAACCAATTCCACGTCTCACGTTTTTATCACAATAATAGCAGGTATTGAACAGCTCCATAGTTTCCGGTTTAAAATAGCGCTTTCCACCATAAAAACCTTCCCAAAGATACATCTGCATTATTTTTGCCACATCGTTGGAATTGCTGAACAAACCCGCATGGCCACTCACACCGCCAAGCATCGCCGCTCCTTGATCGTGCACATAGCCTTGAACTTTCTGTTTTCTGAAAACATCATCCTGTTCCGTTGGTGGAATATTATCTTTTGAAAATTTTTCCAAAGGATGATAGCCTGTATAATTTGCGCCCAATGATTCGTAGATTTCTTCCTGTACTATGATTTCCAGAGGTTTTCCATATTTTCTTTCAAAATACTGTTTCAATATATAATATGGTAGATCGCTGTATTTGTACTCAAGTCTCGGATATAATTCGCTCTTTCGGATATCATTGAAAATTGTATCCATATAATCCCTACGCATATACAGATTTTCCGCTACTTGCACATTAAATTCCTTGCTCGGAATATCGGAATAGTATTGGGACGAAATGCCCGTGTTTTCTTCATTAAAAGTATGGCGATAAAAAGGAATCCACGCTTTAAGCCGGGCATAGTGGGAAAGCATTTGCTTTAAAGTGATGTTTGCCTTGTTTGAATTTTTATATTCGGGAAGCATTTCCGAAAGCTTAGTGTCAATACTTAATTCCTCTTTATCCACCAACTGCATAATCAAGGGTAAACTAGCAAGAATTTTTGTTAGGGAAGCAAGGTCGTAGACATTGGTATCGCTAACTGCTATGTTTTTATCATATTCATGGTAGCCAAAGTTTTTTTGGTAAATTATTTTTCCTTTTCGTGCTACCAAAATTTGAGCCCCGGGATACATTCCTTGGCTAATTCCTAAATTGGCGAGGGAATCTATCTTATGTAATTTATAGCTATTTACGCCTACACTTTCAGGAGTGCCGTATTGAAGTCTTTTAAGTGATTTTGTTTTCAAGCTGCTGTTCAACGGAAAATCTGCACCCAATGATACAGGCAATTCTCCTTTGGCTTCACGGGCGCCGAAAATTAATTGTGCGGATAATTTCTGCGAAACTTTGCTGTTTTGGTAAGACATGATCACTCCTTCAAAGTTCGCTGTTGTTTTCAAATCCAACATAGCATACGGCCTCGCAAAAACGTCAAGGATTACCGTATTGGTTCGTGCAATTTCATATAGCCAAACAAGTTCATTTTCAGAAAACTCAAAATTTTTCCACGGAGTTTCATTGCTTTTATGGAAACCAATGATTACATAATTGTACTGTTTCAACTTCTGTATATAATCATCTAACCCAGTAGCCTTTACCCAAGTAACGTTGCCGTAATTTTGTAATTCTTCCAAAAAATATTGTCCAGAATCATCGCCAAAATTTATGTAGGCAATTTTTTTCTTTTGAAGATCTTTTATAGGAAGAATGGCGCGATCATTTTTTATTACTGTCAAAGCGTTATCTATGGCTTCTTCATAAAGGGCATCATCATTTACCGAGTTTAAATCTTCAACTAGGTAAGTTGTGTTTACAGGTTTATAGTGATTTAAGCCAACTTTATATTTTGCATAAAGAATTTTCTTTACTGAGTATGCAAGTCTTTTTTCCGTGATAATTTCTTCGTTGTACGCATTTATAAGAAATTCCATCGCCTTTGGAACGTCTTCAGAAATCAACAATACATCATTGCCAGCCAAGAATGCGGCGAGTTCAATTTCTCCCGGGTTTTTAAAATTTGAGGCGCCCTTCATATTTAGGGCATCAGTAAAAATAAGACCGTTAAAACCGAGTTCATTTTTCAATAAATCGGTTACAACCTTTGTGGAAAGTGATGATGGATAATTAGCTTGATCTTCCAATGCTGGAACGTTCAGGTGCGCTACCATCACACTATTTAGGCCTTCATTTATTAATTTTTTGTAGGGAAACAACTCCAAAGTATCCAACCTTTCACGAGAAAAATCAACGGTTGGCAAGGTTTTATGGCTATCCATATCGGTATCGCCGTGGCCTGGAAAGTGTTTAGCGCTGCCCATCACTCCCGCACTTTGCATTCCCTTCATAAATGCAAGCGCTTTTTCGGTTACATTATCCCTATCTTCTCCAAAAGAACGGTTCCCGATAATTGGATTTTTTGGATTTGTATTTATATCAACAACAGGCGCAAAATTTATGTGAACGCCCAATCGGTTGGATTGTTCACCAATTCTACGGCCAATTTTTTCAATTATTTTATTGTCTGTAATGGCTCCCAAAGTCATATTCCACGGAAAGGCATAGGTGGAGTCAAGGCGCATTGCCAACCCCCACTCTGCGTCCATACCGATCATTAATGGAACCTTTGCAAGTGCCTGAAACTCGTTATTCAATTTGGCCTGGCGTACGGGACCACCTTTTGAAAAAATTACTCCTCCAAGATGATAGTTTGTAATAAGGTCCTTAATTTTATCAGTCTTTTCCTTGGGATCACTACTGAATATATCAGCCATAAATAGTTGACCCATTTTTTCTTCCAAAGTCATTGCATCGTAAATACTATCGACCCATTTTTTTTGGTTTTGAAAGTCGTTTTTAAGAATCAGTGGATTTTTATCTTGTGAAAAGGCAGGGAAACACAGAGTAATGAAAGCGAGAGCAAACAATAGTTTCTTCATAATTACATATCGGTTTTTATGATAAAAATCTATTGTGCCAACTCTCATTCGCAGGAACTTCCCAATTTTCAAGATATTCTAATTTTGTATTTACAAGATTGTTGAAGACAACGGTGTTTTTTGAAACGGATTTATCCTTGGCCATTTTTCTGAAATCTGCCAATGTTTTATAAGCAATGAAATCCCCTGAATAAAATGTAACATTCATTTTATCAAGTAAATCCACATCAAATTTTTCTTGAAGCGATTGAATAAAATGAACTGAAGCATCAATACTACAACCCGAAGCTGAAGCATTTGCCTGATTTAGTCCTATAACAATAAAGCGATTGTATTTTATCTCTAGACCCGCTTCAAGTTCAGCACCATGCGCAGTCCATTTGGTTAAAAAATTGTTTGTGAGTTCAGTAATTTCGGCAACTTCATCGTCGCTAAGTTTTCTATTGGCCTGATATATCCATATTCTGGAATCATCTGGCAAGTTTTTAAAATCTGTCAGCATTTTCAATTAATCTTATTGTTCTATCCACCTTTCCTAAGATTTTGCCCAATGAATAATAGAATAAAACAAATTTTGGTTTTTATAAATCTTCAGCATTTGCGATCATTTCGGCAATGTCTAAAACCTGAACGTTGTCTTCGGCATGTTTAGCTTTAACGCCGTCGGTCATCATAGTATTGCAAAACGGACAGGCGGCGGCAATTATTTTTGGAGCGGTTTCCAAAGCTTCCTCAGTCCGCTCTACGTTAATATCTTCATTTCCTGGTTCGGGCTCTTTAAACATTTGTGCGCCACCAGCGCCACAACATAAACCGCGAGATTTGCAACGTTTCATTTCTACCAACTCTACTTCCAATTTTTGAAGTAGTTCGCGCGGTGCTTCATATTCGCCATTGGCTCTTCCCAAATAGCAGGGATCGTGGAATGTGATCCGTTTTCCCTTGAATTTTCCGCCTTCCACTTTCAATCGTCCTTCTTCCATCAGGGATCTTAGAAATTGGGTATGGTGCATTATTTCATAATTACCGCCAAGTCCCGGATATTCATTTTTGATTGTGTTGAAACAATGCGGACAGGCGGTGACAATTTTCTTAATTTCATAACCGTTCAACACTTCAATATTTGTCATTGCCTGCATCTGGAATAGAAACTCATTCCCCGCTCTTTTTGCGGGATCACCTGTACAGCTTTCCTCAGTTCCCAAAACGGCGAAATCTATATTTGCTTTGTTAAGCAATCTCACAAAGGCTTTGGTTATTTTTTTTGCACGGTCGTCAAAACTCCCTGCGCAACCTACCCAAAAAAGTATTTCGGGTTGTTTGCCTTCAGCCAAATATTCGGCCATTGTTGGGACTTTTATTTGTTCAGTCATTTATTGAATTTTTAATCTTCGAATACCTCTATTGTTACTTCTTTTTCAACCAAATCAGTAAATCTGCCTTTATAGCGCGTTGCTCTCACCAAATGGTTGTCCACCCAATGATAATTGCCACCACGTGGTTTTCCCATCAACATTGTGTGATACTTAAAACCGTGTTTGTTTAACCACGTTTCAGTAACTTCACGATGGGCTTCGGTGCGCGAAGTGAAAAAGCAAATCATGTGCCCTTCCTCATACCATTTATTCAAGGTTTTTAACGCATCGGGAAATGGCTGACAAGTTGCCATTCTTTGTGGTTCTTCATTTGGAATATCATCCGTAATGGTTCCATCAATATCGATCAAGTAGTTTTTTATTCCTTCAGGAAGAATCGGGCTAACGTGTTCGCCTTTTTCTACTTTCTCGTGCAGCATTTTTTCTACTTCATCTTTCTTCATTATGTTCAATTTTTAATTCAAATTGAATTTATTCCTAATTATCATCTTTCCAATTCAAACGATCCATTTGATTATATGGCCAGGGCGCACCATTGTTTTCAATATTTGTCATTGCCACGTTCAATTCCGTTGGGGCGGCAGATTGCTCCATTACCAAGTATTGGCGCATATCCATAATAATACTCAAAGGGTCTATGCTTACAGGGCAAACCTCTACACAGGCATTGCAGGTAGTACAGGCCCAAAGTTCCTCACGGGTAATGTAATCGTCCAGCAGCTGTTTTCCGTCAGGTATAAATTTTCCGTTTTTGTTTATGTTCTCCCCTATTTCCTCCAACCGGTCGCGCGTGTCCATCATTATTTTTCGGGGCGAAAGTTTTTTACCAGTAATATTTGCAGGACATTCACTGGTACAGCGGCCACATTCCGTGCAAGTATATGCATTCAGCAATTGGATTCGGTTTAAATCGGTAACATCACTGGCTCCAAATTTTGCAGGGGTTTCCGTTGCTCCCTCTGCTGGTGCCGCGAATGGATCTACATTCGGGTCCATCATCATTTTTACTTCCTTTGTAACGGAATCCAGGTTTTGAAATTTTCCCTTCGGAACTACCTTTCCGAAGTAAACATTTGGGAAGGCCAATAAAATATGAAGGTGTTTTGAAAAGTACAGATAATTAAGGAAAATCAATATTCCTAAAATATGCAACCACCACGCGGTACGTTCAATAATATGCTGTGTTGATTCCGGAGTATCGCTAAAAAAACCAGCAATGTGCTTGGAGATAATGTTGCCATTGTCCATTTGCTGAAAATGAAGGTCTGTGGCATTCATTAAAAGAAAAAGTCCCATTAAAACCATTTCAAAATAAAGAATGAAATTCCCATCATTTTTGGGCCAGCCTTTCATTTCTGGTTTCCAAAAACGCTGTAATTTTAGAATGTTTCTTCGTATCCAAAATATTACCACGGAAACAAAAACCAACAACGCCAAAATTTCAAAAGAACCTATCAGAATGCCATAAAGACTTCCGATGGAGGAAAAGATACGGTGGGTTCCAAAAATACCGTCAATGATAATTTCCAGCACTTCAATGTTGATAATAATAAAACCTACATAAACAATAATGTGCAGCAACCCGGGAACGGGGCGAATAACCATCTTTGATTGTCCCAGTGCAATACGGAAAACATTGCTCCACCTTTGGGCAGTGTTATCGGAAGTATCCACTTCATGACCCAATTTTATGTTTCTTATTATTCTACGAATGTTAAAAGTAAAATAACCAATACCCGCTGCAAGGGCGATTATGAAAAGTATATTCGGAATGTATTGCATTGTTTGTTATTCGTCTGGGTTGTCCGGTGCTTCGTACTCTTTATTTTTTCGTCCAAAAACAGAAATGTGTACGTATCGTTTTGGGTTCAATTTCACGTCTTGAAGAAGTTCTTCAAGTTGTCTTGAAGCCCCTTCTAAATTTTCGTAGAGCTTGTCGTCTTTCAAAAGTTTTCCTATAGAACCTTCACCATTATCCACGCCAGCTACAATCTTATCCATTTTGTCGACCACGTTTTGTAGATCGGTCACTAATTTTCCAGTTTCCAATTGCGCCAACGAATCTGTAAGTTGTGAAAGATTACCTGCGGTTTTGTCCAAATTGGTAAAAGTATTATCTAATTTCCCAGTGTTGTCTGCAAGAATATGATTTAAGTTTTCGGAAACCCCCGAAAAGGAATTGAGGGTTTTATTAAGGTTCGCAATTGCTTCCTTTAAATTTTTTCGCGTGTCTTCGTCAACTATGGCAGTATAACTTAATAGCAATGTATCAACGGTTGCAAGAGTATTATTCACTTTTTTCTCTAAGGGTCCCAGTGCTTTTGTAACGGCGGTCAACATGCCGTCTTCCACATCGCCTCTTAGAGTATCGCCACTTTTGGCGATATTGTTTGCATCATATTCTGGAAATATCCCTAAGGATTTTCCACCAATGAGGCCAGTACTATAAATACGGACAATACTGTTTTTTGAAAATTCAAAGTCTTTTTCAACAGTGAATTTCACAATCAAACTCCCTTTTGAATTGGCAAACGAAATGTCAACAACCTTTCCAACGGTGAGGCCATTAATGGTAACGGGAGCAGCCTGTGCTAAACCTTCCACATTATCATATTTCACATAAAATTCTCGATTTTTGTCCAAAAGGTTAGTGCCTTTCAAAAAACTGTACCCAAAAATCAATAATAGTATAGCGCCAATTGCGAGGATTCCGGTTTTAACTTCTTTCGATAGTGCCAAGTTGGTTATTTTAGATTTTCAACAAATTTAAGTGATAAATATAAAGAAAGACTATTAATTCGCTTTGGATTTTAACACTTCTGATACATTAACTTTTTTACCTTTTTTAAAAGCAACAATGTATGCAGAGGGATATCCTTTTTGTTGCGCAAAGGTTTTCATTATCTGAATTTTGTTATAGTCAGAAGTTTCACCATAATAATATTTGTAAAGTTTATCTTCCTTCTCACGGGTTATATCTTTAATGCCTTTAAAGTTATTTGATTTAGGGTCCAGTTTTTTGCTTGTCGCAGCCAATTGCACTTTGAAAGTTATACCATCATAAATTTCTTCTTTTGTGGTTTCGATGGTTTTTTCTACTTGTATCTGCTCTATTTCAGGATCCTTAATTTTTTCAGTGGCAACGGCTAGACTACTTATATATGTTTTTATGGCATTGCCTATTTCTCGCGCCATTTCAGTCTGTCCTTTAGTAGAATTTAAATAGGCTCCTTCTGTTTTATTGGTAAGAAATCCGGTTTCAATCAAAATACTGGGCATATAGGTATTGTGTAAAACCCAAAATCCAGCCTGTTTAACACTGCGGTCGTTCTGTTTTAAATTGTTGATTATGTTATTTTGAACCAAACTGGCCAACAATATGCTTTGGTCCAGGTATTCTTCCTGCATCAACACCATACCAATCAACGATTCTGGGGCATTGGGATCAAAACCACCGTATTTTTCTTTATAGTTATCTTCCAAATAAATTACTTCATTTTCCTTTTTAGCCACCTCAAAGTTTGCTTGACTTTTATGGAGCCCCAACACAAAAGTCTCGGTGCCATAAGCCTGGCTTTTGTGGGCATTGCAGTGGACGGAAACAAACAGATCCGCATCCGACCTGTTGGCTATTGCGGCCCGTTCCCGAAGTTCGATAAAAACATCTGTTTTGCGCGTGTAGATTACTTTTACATTTGGAAGCTTTTCAAGCTCGGCACCAACTTTCAGAACAATATTTAAAGCAATTTCAGATTCCTTATATCCATTTCCTTTATTACCATGGTCGTGGCCCCCGTGGCCCGCATCCAAAACCACAACAAAGGGTTTAACTGGATTTTCAGCTGCAGAAGCAATGAAAGTAAAGAAGGAAAGACTTATAATTAATACGAAAGAAGAAAGAAATTTCGTTTTCATATACCTGTAACGATTAATAAAATTTGATATTTTAAAAAAATGATTTAAAAAAACGTACCCGAAAAAATATGTTTATTTTTGACCGTTTCAAATACTGAGCCAAATCTACAAAATAATAGCATCGTAGCATTGCAGACCAACAGGCATTACTTAACAATCTTCTTAACATTCCTGCTTCTTTGCAGCACTTTTATGTATGCGCAGGATATTCCGCCGAAGAACGAAGCGAATATTCCAAGGACAACAAAAGAAGACACAATTTCAGTAAACTTGAAACCTGTTTTCGAAGAAATCAACGAGCAACCACAAGACACCGTAAAGACAGATTCCATAAAGCCACCCAAAGAAACCTTGACCGATGTGGTAGATTATTTTGGCGAAGATTATGTGTATTTAAATAGAAAAGAAAACAAGGTTTATATGTATAATAAAGCCTTCATTATTTATGGCGATATGCGAATTGATGCGGGACTTATTATTTTGGATTATAACAAAAATGAAGTCTACGCCAAAGGAATTGACAGTGCCGGAGTATACAGCCAACGCCCCATTTTTGTGCAAGCTACCAATCGAGTAGAACCCGATTCAATCCGCTATAATTTTGATACTGAGAAAGCCTTGGTCTATAACAGCAGGACAGAGCAAAATGGCTTCAATGTGATAGCGGAAGTGACAAAAAAAGTAAATGATTCCGTAGTCTATCTTCGGAATGTGAAGTTTACAACCTCAGTAAACATAGACGATCCAGAATATTATTTTTACACCCGAAAGGCAAAATTTGTTCCGAAGAAAAAAATTGTAACGGGCCTTACCAATATGTACATAGCAGATGTGCCAACACCTATTGGACTTCCGTTTGCCTATTTTCCGTTGACGGAAGATCGCACATCGGGGTTTATTATTCCATCATTTGGAGAAAATAATAATCGTGGTTTCTTTCTTCAAAATGGTGGCTATTATTTTGCCATCAATGATTATTTGGATTTTAGCTTGCTCGGCGATTACTATACAAATGGAAGCTATGCCTTGCGTGGAGAAACAACCTATGCGCTTCGGTATAAATTTAAAGGGAATTTAAGTGCCCGTTATGAAAGCCTTGTTAATAGCGAACGTGGTTTCCCCGACTTTAGTGAAAGTAGTATTTACAATATCCGTTGGACGCATTCACAGGATCCAAAAAGCAGTCCCAGTTCGCGTTTTGCAGCGTCGGTGAATATTGGAAGCAGTAAATACTTTACGCAATCCATCAATCAAACCAACAATGCAAGTGCGTTGGTTAATACACTAAGTTCCTCCATTTCATATTCAAAAACATTTGAGGGCGAGCCCCAAGTAAATTTATCGGTTGCCGCCACACATTCCCAAAATACGCGGACTCAGCAAATATCTATGTCATTGCCTAATTTAAACGCCAGTGTTTCGCGTATTTATCCTTTTGCGCCCAAAGACGGGACCAAAAAAGGCATCATTCAGAATATTAATTTTCAATATGATCTTACCGCTGAAAACCGAATCCAGACTACGGATTCGCTTTTCTTTAAATCTGAAATGTTCAATAATGCCCAGATTGGCGCACAACATAACATTCCACTTACAACAAACTTTAAGATTTTTAAATATTTAAGCGCTTCTGCCGGAACAAATTATCGGGAAACTTGGGTGCTGAAAAGTACACGTAAACGCTATGATGAAACTGTAAACAATGGCTTGGGCGGCATAGTGCAGGATACTCTTTCAGGTTTTGAAAGTTACCGGACCTATAATTTTTCCACTAGTTTGGGAACTACTTTGTACGGTCTTTTCAATTTTGGGACAAATAGTAAAATAAAGGCTATTAGACATGTGTTGCGTCCTTCGGTCAGTTATAATATCAATCCAGCTTTTGACAGGTATTATGATGAATTTATTATTCCAGCCACTGCAGAGGAAGCCGCACAAGTGGTAGAATATTCGCGTTTTGAAAACACATTATACGGTCCACCAAGCAAAGTGTATTCTAGCAGTATCGGGATGTCGCTCAGCAATACTTTTGAAGCAAAGGTAACGGACCGTGACACCACTGCTTTGGAGCCAAAAAAAGTTACGCTATTGAACAACCTGAATTTTTCTACGGCTTATAATCTTGCAGGTGATTCATTAAATTGGAGTCCGCTGCAATTCACGGGAAGCATTCCTGTTGTACCAAAACTGGATTTCAACTTCAGCGGAACATTGGACCCATATGCTTTGGACAACAGCAACAGAAAAATAGATGTTTTCAATATTGATAACGGTGGAAGTCTTTTTAGGCTTACCAATGCCAATGTTAGCATTAATTATTCCTTTTCCAGCAGAGATTTTGAAAAAGAAACAAAGGATATAAACCGATTACAGAACGAAACCTTTCGAAATGGTGGGCGTGCAGACGATCTTTTTGGGGAAGCATCCGACATTTATGATGGGCAAATCTATGAACCGGATGATGAAAATGAAGATAAAACCAACATTGAATGGTACAATTACAGCATTCCGTGGGATGTTCGTTTTGCTTACACTATAACATACGGCAATAGCCAGCGGCAAAACGAAATTTCCAGTCAATCCTTTATGATGAGTACTAATATGGAACTTGCACCACGATGGACAGTGGGTGTTTCATCGGGCTACGATTTTAAGAATAAAGGCGTTACGCTAACACAGTTTCGTTTCCAGCGCGATTTGGAAAGTTGGCAAATGAGCTTTAACTGGACCCCCATCGGTAGCATCAATACAGCGTGGTATTTCTTTATAGGAATAAAATCTTCCGTGCTAAGTGATATTAAATACGATAAGCGAAGGGAAAGTGATAAGCGATTGTAGTTGATGGTTGATGGTTGATGGTAAAAAAACAAACTCACATATTTACAAACTCACATAATAAAATGAAAAAAATAATAACTACTCCCAACGCACCTGCTCCTATTGGGCCTTACAATCAAGCAGTTCTTAACGGGAATATGCTCTACACTTCTGGGCAGATAGCTATTGATCCAAAAACAGGAAATTTGGTTACTGACGATATCAAAACGGAAACCAAACAGGTTATGGAAAACCTAAAAGCCATTCTTACCGAAGCGCAAATGACGTTTGATAATGTAATAAAAACAAGCATCTTTATCAGCGACATGAACAACTTTGCGGCCATTAACGAGGTATATGCCGGCTATTTTAATGAAGCCACTGCCCCAGCCCGGGAAACTGTGGAGGTTGCCAATCTGCCAAAATTTGTGAATGTGGAGATTTCTGTGATTGCTTCGTTTTAAAAGAACTTAGAATCTACTTACTCACCTTCCTCCTCAGTTTTTATGGCTTGGGGTTTAAAATTAACAGGATATGAATTGTCATCTGGATGTTACGGGCAATTCAGACTCTAAAATCATTTCTTTATTGAAGAGTTTTTGGTAAAGTTCCCTAAAAGTATTGAAATCCACGGAATATGAAATTCCCGTACCTTGTTCAAATATTTGATCTTCCCCAATAAACTGTAAATCTGCTTGACGGTTAAAGAATTTCATCCGTAGGCTTCCGTCATCGTTTATAAGCCACTGTACTTCAATATCGCCCGCAACAGATGTTTCATTTGCACCACCCACGGGCACGCCCACTTTTCCATTGATTAGAATACGTTCGTTTATTTGTGTAGAAAGTGTAATGCCAAAGCGATCTGCCGTTTCTTGATTTGGGGTTTTATTACCCACGGAATAATCCAAACCTACACGGAACTTTCCGTCTTCATCTGCAAAAAGATTGTTTACAAGTCCCGAAACCCTATCGGCCACTGTGCCTGCAAAAGCGTTGGAACCTGCATAATTATCATTTACAAAAGAGTTGGAAGCCAATAAGAAAAGTGCTTGATTCTGCATCTGATCTTGATTTTGGAGCTTGTACTGAAGTTCACTTTTTAAAGTTGAACTCACTCTTGGAAAATCTATGTCAAAGGACAGCTCCGGTTGAGCAAGTTCTCCTTCCAAGCCCACATAAACTTCAACCGGTATTTTTGTGTTAATAGAAGGATTATCCAATAAAACCGATGGATTAGCCTGGGTTTTATAAACAGCACTTAAATTTAAATTTGCTTTTTCCGGAGCGCCATCCCAGGTTATATTACCTCCGGGAACAACTTCAATGTTTCTTTGAATGATACCGCCGTATCTAAAATCGTACTGACCTTCATATACCAGAAAATCGCCATACATTTGGAATTTTCCGTTTGTATTTATTTCTATAAGAAGAATTCCCGCCCCTCGGCCTTTTAAAGTAGAATTGTTCACCTTATCCACAACCACTTCTACTTCGGCATTTTTATTAATGTCAAGTTCAAAATTAAGTGTGAGTCCTTTTACTTCTTCAGAAACTATTGCTTCTCCATTTATGCGGGCTTCTTTTTCAGCGGGAGAAAGGAAGTGCACAAAAGAATCATCACTAATGGATTCGGTATCGCTTATTGGTATTTTAAAAGTGGTTCCTTCTTCTGTAGTTGCATTCACATTTATTACAAGTTCGTCAATGGGTCCTTTTATGGAAGCATCGCCGCTTATAAAAGCAGTTCCGTAATAAAGTGCATCTTCCTCCGGCGGAGTATCCAAAACAACCAATCTTTCTGGGGCATCTATATTTAAATTCAATTCCCAATTGCGGAAATTTGTATGGGTCGCGTTTCCAGACAATAATCCTTCAGTTTTGTATTTTGTATCGGTAATTTCTGTATAGCCTAGTTGAAATTTATTTTTGGTAACAATAATCTGTGCATTATTTTCAATATCGAAGTCTGTATTCAAATAAGGAATTTTTAATCCACTGTTTTCCAACGTGAAACGTCCTAAAATATCTGGCGATTTGTAACTGCCGGAAAGCCTTGCATTCCCTGAAATAAGTCCGCGAATATTAGTAATTACATCTGCACCGAAGGGACTGAATGCTTGCATATTGAATTGATTTAAATCAACATTGAGCTGTATTTGCGGATTTCTGGGTGAAACATCAATCTCGCCTACTGCATTTATTGACTTTACATCGTTGTTTGTTAATGAAGTATTTATTCTGTATTTGGTTAAATCTTCATTTCCGTCAATTTTTAAACTTAAATCTCCAAAAGGAATTTCATTAATGTTTACATTATCTATGGTTACGGTGCTGTTGGGATAATATGCACCATTTTTTTGGAGAAAATCGAACTTTCCGTTCATGTTTCCATTAAGGCGCAAACTATCAATTTCTGGGGTTATTTCGCCAATATTTACATCACTGAAACGCACCTTTATATCCTTATAAGTAGAATCTCGAAGAACACCTGCCATTTGAATAAGCTGCTCATCGCGACTTAAAACCAAGGAGTCTATTCTGATTTCCTTGAAATTATCATCAAATACCACTTTGTTTAGGCGGTTGTTGTTTTCATTTAAATACCAAACATTCCCTTTATAAGTGATATCAGACTTTTTTACGCCAATTACTGATTTACCCGCTGGGTTAATTGTATGATATAATGAAAGGTTGAAAAGATCTTCCTTTTTGGGTCCACCCGCAAATTCTGAACGAACATACATTGTATCGTTCAGCGTTTTGTTAATGACGTTCAAATCTTTAATATTGTAAAATCCAGTATAAACAGAATCAGCAGATATATATGTGTTGTACAATGGGTTATCGTTATCTACCTGAATATTTAATTTACTAATGTAATAATCAAACAAAAGAATTTCCGGCGAACGAAAATCTAATTTAAATTTCGATTCATCGGATGAAACGGAGCCTTTTATACGGGTGTTATCACCCAATTTCAACTGGGGCACAAACACATCTACAATTTTATTATATACTACAAATTCATAATCTATGTACTGGTTGGTGGTAACCTCCTGCGGAATGTAATTAGTATAAATACTGGCAATACCATTCTGGAAAAGGTCGGGTATGTCTTCAATTAAAAACTCGCCGGAAATCTCTCCATTTAATATATCAGGTGAATTTATTTCAATGGTGCGAACGGGACCTTGAAACGATGAAGTAATAGTGAAATCATCAAAATAATAATACTCACGTTCGTTTTGATAAAAGGTTTGGTTGAAATTAATGGTTCCCACCACATCGTCAATTGTTTTTCCTTCCATGTTAACCACCACTTTCCCTGTAAATACGGAAATACTATCACGTTTTATCAGATTTAGTTGATTTAACTCAGCATATTCCACTTCAGCTTCAAAATCAAATTGATTTGTTTTTTTTGAAGCATCTATCAAACCTTTGAATTGCAGTTTTAAGTTTGGATCATCAATGGAAAGTTCGCCATTGAAAATTGGATTTTTTAAATTTCCCGAAACCACTATATTTTGATAATTGTAACCTTCTAAATTAAAGGATGACACTTTTCCGGAAATTACCGTATTCACCGTGTTTTCACTAAAACCGCGACCGTCAAAATCTAAATTGGCTGTCATCTTTCCCAAAGAAGTTGTCTTAGTAATTTTTCCCAAGTTGAAATTTCGCAACACAATATTTCCTTTGTAATAGGCATTATCAATATTATCGATATTGCCTATTTTTAGATCTACAATCGCCTGCCCTATTGCGCTTTGAAGATTACTTTCCGTGTAAAGCTCGCTACCAATTATTGAGGTGTTGCCGCTTAGATTAAATGTTCCTAGCTCTTTTAATTCTACCGGAACTACATCGCCCAAAATACGAGGCATAAAACGCCTAATGTCAAAATAATTGGTGGAAATATTGTGATTGGAAGCTGTAATAGCATACTCTTTTTCTGAATCCAACAAATTTTCAAAAGCGTAATCGCCTTCAATATTTGTATCTCCAGTTTGAAATTTTAAATTGTTTGCGGTAAAATTGTTCAAGCGTTCCATATAGTTCAGTATCAAGCAAAATCAACTGATCGGGACCAAATTCGTTATAAAAAGCGTTCAAATCGTTTGTGGCAACTTTGGAATCTTTGAAGTTTGCTGTTATAGTTACATCGTTTACAAAATCAGCCATTCCATTTTTGGAATAATCCAAGTCTATATCGCCTACAATTTTAGATTCCGTGGTTTCGAGATTTAAATCTTTCAGTGTAATATTTGTAGAGGTATACGAAAAATCGGCCTGCAAATCCTGAATTGTTATTCCCCGCTCGGCAGTCAATGACAGTTCCTTAATATTGGCCTTAACATCAGTATCGTCTATTCTAAAATTATCCGCAACAATATTTACATTGTTTAAAGAAAAAATATCCGGCTTTTCAAGGTTTTCATTAGTAATTCTGACTGTACTATTGGATAAACTCACATCATTACTAAACAGCGAAAACGGCGAAGTTTTGGGCTTTCCAGTATCAAACTTTTTTGCAAAAATGGAAAGATTATCACTTTCCTCTCCTTTATAGGTTTTAACGTAAAGCTTGGCGTGGTCCAATGCAATACTTCCAAAACCGAGATCGCCCTTAATTAAATTTTGAAAACTTATAATATTTGTTTGCAGCTCTTTGCTATAAATTAAAGTATCTGAGTGATGATCGGCAATAAAAACGTCCCGTACATCTACTTCGCCTTTCCAGTTCAGCCCTAATCTTTTTATTTGAATGTCAGTTCCGTAGGTTTCATTAAGATTTGTTGTTACTTTTTTCGCGACCCAAGTCTGAACTGAAGGAATTGAAAAAATAATAACTATAAGCACTAGTAGCAATACTATGATCACAAATGTGCGAACTATTATTTTCCGAAGTTTTTTGATACGCTTTTAAAGTTTTAATTTTACAACCAATAAATATACCCCATTTTGCTTTGACACAAAAAAACTGCTATATTCTCGGTATTGAATCTTCCTGCGACGACACTGCTGCAGCCGTAATCAACAACGGTGAAATACTTAGCAATGTTGTTGCAACTCAGGCAATCCATGAACAATATGGCGGTGTGGTTCCCGAACTTGCTTCGCGCGCGCACCAGCAAAATATTGTGCCGGTTGTGCACCAAGCGTTAAGCAAAGCAAATATCAACAAAAATCAGTTATCCGCCATCGCTTTTACGCGCGGACCTGGCTTAATGGGATCCTTGCTTGTAGGAACCTCATTTTCAAAATCTTTGGCCTTGGGTTTGGGCATTCCATTAATAGATGTAAACCATATGCAGGCACATATTTTAGCGCATTTCATAAAGGCAGAAGGACAAACTGCACCAAGTTTTCCTTTTTTAGCGTTGACCATTAGTGGAGGGCACACACAAATTGTAAAAGTGAAGGATTATTTTGAAATGGAAATCATTGGTCAAAGTATAGACGATGCGGTGGGTGAAGCTTTTGATAAAAGTGCAAAAATACTTGGCCTTCCGTATCCCGGTGGCCCGTTGGTTGATAAATTTGCCCAGCAAGGAAATCCAAAGGCTTTTAAGTTCCCAAAACCTAAAGTGGGTCCGATGGATTTCAGTTTTAGTGGTTTGAAAACTTCGGTCCTGTATTTTGTTGAAAAAGAAGTAGATAAAAATCCAGATTTTATTTCTGAAAATATTGAAGATATATGCGCAAGCCTTCAGTTTACGATAGTAGATTATTTGATGGATAAGCTGAAAAATGCCGTAAAAAAAACTGGAATAAAAGAAATAGCAATTGGCGGTGGAGTGTCAGCAAACAGTGGTATTCGGAAAGCATTGAAAGAAGCTGAAACAAAATACGGGTGGAAAACCCACATTCCAAAATTTGAGTTTTGTACAGATAATGCCGCCATGATTGCAATGGTTGGTGAGCTAAAATTCAAAACACAGAATTTTGCCGAAAATAATGTTGTAGCTTCGGCACGGATGAAGTTTTGAGAAATATTTTTTTCAAAATAAACAAAACTGAAATAGATGCATCTTTTTTATAACCCGGACATTTCTGAAAGTGCAAAAGAAGTAACTTTTGATAAAGAAGAAAGTCGCCACATTGTGAAAGTTTTACGGATGAAAGAAGGCGATATTTTTAAAATTACAAACGGAAAAGGCTCTTTTTTTGATGCGGAAATAATCAGTGCCGATCCAAAAAAGTGCATTACAAAAATCCTATCCGAAGAAAAAATTGCACCCCTTCCCTATTCGCTCCACTTGGCCGTTGCGCCTACAAAGCTGAACGATCGCTACGAATGGTTTTTGGAAAAAGCTACTGAGATCGGCATTACAGAAATAACCCCAATAATTTGCGACCATAGCGAACGAAAAACGATAAAACCCGAACGCTACGAAAAAATACTTCAAAGTGCAATGAAACAATCTTTGAAAGCGTATTTGCCAAATTTAAATGATGTCGTTTCATTTAAGGATTTTATAAATTCCAATACTTCCGAAGGTATAAACTGTATCGCACATTGTGAGGAAACCGATAAAAAATCTTTAAAATCTATATTACTTCCATCGCAGAAATTAACTATCCTCATTGGTCCCGAAGGCGATTTTTCTTCCGAAGAAATTGAGCTTGCAAAAAAATGCGGATATATTCCCGTTACTTTAGGCGAAAGTCGCTTACGTACGGAAACTGCTGCAGTAGTAGCTTGCCATAGCGTGGCGTTTATCAACGAAGTTTAACTGGATTAAAATTAAATTATTCTCTCTGAATTTGTACTTTTGACGCTATGCGAATACTGTTATTTTTATTTTTCTATTGCGGTTGTATTGGAAGTTTTTCTGCACAGGAAATTGCACTTTTGCAATACGGTGGCGGGGGCGATTGGTATGCTAACCCCACTTCGCTACCTAATTTGGTAAAATTTTGCAACCAAAACATCAATACCGCTATAAAAGAAAAAACCGAGACCGTTAGCCCTGGCAGCGTCGATATTTTTGATTATCCATTTATACATATGACTGGGCACGGAAATGTTTTCTTTTCTTCCGAAGAGGCCGAAAATCTTCGAAATTACTTAATGAGCGGCGGCTTTCTTCATATAGATGACAACTACGGAATTGATCAATATATACGTAAGGAAATTGTAAAAATCTTTCCGAATAATGAATTGAAAGAGCTCCCCGCTAATTATCCAATGTTTAGCTACGTTTATAAATTTCCACAGGGGATGCCAAAAATTCATGAGCACGATGGTGGCAGGCCGCAAGCCTTTGGCATTTTTGTGGAAGACCGATTGGTTTTGCTGTATACTTTTGAAACCGATCTTGGCGATGGATGGGAAAATCCTGAAGTCCACAACGACCCGCAGGAAGTAAGACTGAAAGCGCTACAAATGGGAGCCAATATTGTTAAATACGTTTTTGAGAATTAGGGATTTTGGGCTGGATTTCATTTCGACGCACAGAATTTCCGATTTATGCCCATCACAAATTGCATTTTTCTACTGGTTTTTCCTCTTTTAAAGATTCAGGTTTTTACACGCGGTATCTTTTTTCCATTAACAAAACTTTGCTTTTTTCTATAGGGGAATATAGTATATTTACTGAATGAAAGCCACGGCCAAAGCAATAACCTTAGGTATTTTAAGAGCCCTCGCGGTATTGGTGGGCATTGCTTTTTTACTTTGGTTTTTATTCGAAATACAGGCACTCATCCTATACATTGGTTTGGCTTTGGTGCTTTCGTTGATTGGAAGGCCTGTAGTGTTGTTTTTAAAATCCAGATTGAAATTCGGAAATACCTTCGCTTCTGTAATTACCCTTCTTATAATTATCGGGACTTTCAGTTTACTCCTCAGTATTTTTGTTCCTATAGTCATTGAACAAGGAAAACATATTTCCCAAATAGATTTTGAACAGGTAAAGCGCGATTTAAACGAACTGAACATTCAAGCCAGTGATTATATTGGCGTAGACCACTTCCAACTTGTTGAAGCCGTAAAACGCACCTCGTATGTAAAAAATATGGATGTGGAAATCATTCCAAGTTTTATTGATATTTTCTTTGGAAATATTGCCAGTACTATTGTCGGCATTTTTTCGGTATTGTTCATCTCTTTTTTTCTTTTAAAAGATGAATACTTAATAGCCCGTATTATACTTTCTTTAGCAAGAACGGGAGATGAAGAAAAATTTAAAAAAATCCTACTTTCCATTAAGGAATTGCTATCCCGTTACTTTGTGGGTTTACTGCTGCAAATTCTCATATTAGCGCTTTTTTATTCAGTATTATTGCTCTATTTGGATGTCCGAGATGCGGTGGCAGTCGCTTTAATTTGTGCTTTTTTAAATATAGTTCCTTATTTAGGTCCAATAATTGGTTGGGGAGTTAATGTCGCTAGTAATAATTTCCAATAACCTTGGTGCAGATTTTTCTTCCGGATTGTTGCCATTACTGTTTATTGCCTCGGGCGGATATGTACTTGCCCAGGTTTTTGACAATTTTATATCGCAGCCCATTATTTTTGGGCACAGTGTACGCTCCCACCCGCTTGAAATTTTTATTGTAATCTTAATTGGAGGATATCTTTTTGGCATTCCGGGAATGATACTTGCTGTGCCAACCTATACCGCACTAAAAGTAATTGCCAAGGAATTTTTATCAGAATACAAAATCGTGAAACGCCTTACCAGAAATCTTTAAAAATTGTTCAACAGCGCACTTTTAAATAAAGAAGTACAGGATTTTATAAAAAATTTTGAAGGCGATGTTTCTAAACTAGCTTTCGCTGGAAGTCCTTTTGATAGTGTTTCTGTACAAGAGCTGATACAGCAAATTGAAAGTCGAAAAAAAATTGAAAAAAAACTGCCAACGTGGTTTGAAACTCAAGATATTTTATTTCCGCCCAAACTAAATCTGGAGCAGACTTCTTCTGAAATAGCCGCGAAGTATAAAGCATCATTGGTAAATGGCAAAACCCTTGCGGATATAACGGGTGGTTTTGGGGTTGATAGTTTTTTCTTCTCTGGAAATATATTGGACGTAAATCATTTTGAACTAAATGCAGAACTTTCAAGTATTGCAAAACATAATTTTAAAGTTTTCGGTAAAAGCAATATACAGTGTTTTCCCGAAGATGGGCTGCAGATTGTTCTAAACCGTAAATATGATGTTATTTATGCAGATCCTTCCCGCAGGCATAACAGCAAGGGAAAGGTTTTCTTTCTTAAAGATTGCCAGCCTAATATTCCGGATCATATTTCAGAAATATTAAAAAATTGTCAGCAATTTCTTTTAAAAACTTCGCCCATGTTGGATATTTCAATTGGGTTAAGTGAATTGCAGAAAGTTTCTGAAATTCATATTGTAGCGGTCGATAACGAGGTGAAGGAATTGCTTTGGCTAATGAAAAATGTCGCTTCTACGGAACCACAAATCAAAACCATAAATTTTACTAAATCAGGCACCGAAAGTTTTAATTTTAAAATGAATGAAATTGGCGATGTAAAATATAGTTTGCCTCAAAAATATCTATATGAGCCTAATGCTGCCATTTTAAAAAGTGGTGCATTCAACTTGGTTTCCGAAAAATTCAAGTTGAACAAACTTCATCAAAACACGCATCTATACACGAGTGAATTTTTAGTAGATTTTCCAGGAAGAAGATTTTTGATTGAAAAAAGAATTCCTTATACCAAAGCCGAAATGCGTGCCGCAATTTCTTTCAACAAGGCAAATATAACAACCAGAAATTTTCCGGAATCTGTGGAAACACTTCGTAAAAAATGGAAAATTTCGGACGGTGGCGATGTCTATCTATTTTTTGTAACGAATTTGGAGGATAAAAAGGAAATGTTGATTTGTTCAAAAATATAATATTCAAAAACAAAAAATCCCCAAAAAATGGGGATTTAAAGTGATCGCGACAGGATTCGAACCTGTGACCGTCTGCTTAGAAGGCAGATGCTCTATCCAGCTGAGCTACGCGACCATTGTTAAATAAAAAAAACCGAACAGTGTCCGGTTTTTGTCGGGGTGGCAGGATTCGAACCTGCGGCCTCCTGCTCCCAAAGCAGGCGCGATAACCGGGCTACGCTACACCCCGTGAACAGCAATTAATATTGTTCACTGTAATTTTGGAGTTTTGTTTAACAACTCTATAATGCGGAGAGACAGGGATTCGAACCCTGGCGACGGTTGCCCGTCGACAGATTAGCAATCTGCTCCGTTACCACTCCGGCACCTCTCCAGTTTTTTATGAACGTGTCATCCTAAAATGCGGTTGCAAATGTAACTTTATAAATGCTATAACGCAACAAAAATTTTACGTTTTTTTTCAGAAATTAGAGTGCTCTCTTTTTGAGCATATTAAAACCATAAAAATTAATCAAAAATGGAATTATTCTGGATATTCAACGCGAAGATGATATATATTGTTCAGTTTCTTTTTTAAAACTTTCTTTATCATTTCAATTTCCTTGAAAGTTATATTTGCATTTAAAAACTGTCCCTGAGCCATTTGATTATTGATGATTTTTTCAACAAATTCATCAATAATTGTAGATGACGGCTCCTTCAAACTTTTGCTGGCCGCCTCTACACTATCGGCCATCATCAAAATAGCAGTCTCTTTCGAAAACGGAATGGGCCCCGGATAAATGAAATCTTCTTTGTTTGCAGACCCGTGTTGCTCGCGTTCCTTTTTATAGAAATAATAGACCAAACTAGTTCCGTGGTGGGTGCGGATAAAATCGATCACCCTGTCTGGAAGATTATTTTTTCTGGCTATTTCTATTCCTTTTATTACGTGGTCTATAATTACTTGAGCGCTTTCCTTCGGGTCTAATTCATTGTGTGAATTGATTGAATTAGCCTGATTTTCGGTAAACATTGTTGGATTCAACATTTTTCCAACATCGTGATAAAGAGCGCCCACTCTCACCAACATGCTGTTGGCGCCAATTTCGTTGGCCGAAGCTTCCGCCAAATTTGCAACGTTCAAAGAATGGTGAAATGTACCGGGAGCTTTATTTGAAAGTTCTTTCAACAGTTTTGAATTTGTGTCGCTAAGCTCCAGCAGCGAAACATCTGAAACCAAGCCGAAAATTTTTTCGTAAAAATATATTAGTGGATGCGCAAAAAGTGTTGCCAAGCCACAAAGAACGAAATATTGAAAATTTTGCCATTCCATAGTTTGGATGTTTCCTTCCTGAATTACGAAGAAAGCGAAATAACCAAGAATGTAAATCATAGTTATCTGCCCAACTGAAATAAATAGATTGGCCCTTTTATATAATTCGGAAACTGTGAGAATTGTAACAATTCCCGCAATAAACTGAAGGAACATATATTCAAAACTGTTGGGAACGATAAAACCTAGTAAAAGAATGGTCAAAACGTGCACAAAAAGTCCAACACGCGGATCGAAGAATGCTTTCAAAATAAGAGGCAAAATACATATTGGCACCACATAAACATAGTCCGCATGAATTTTCAACACAAGTGTGGTAAGAAAAACCATCAAAAATATGTTGAAAAATATAAAAGTGACTTTTGTATTGTTGTTATAAATATAGGGCCGGTAATTTTTCAGGAAAAGAAAAAGCATTAAAAACACCAGTGAAACCAGCATTGAATAGCCAACCAACAACCACAGATAGTTATTTTTACTCCAAATTTGACTTTGAAATTCAGCCTTTAGGGAATTCAGTATTTGGTATTTATCACCCTCCACTACTTCACCTTTTGCTATAATCCGTCCTCCTTTTTCAATGATTCCCCGATTGGGGTTTAGTGCATTAATTTCAGCGTCTATTGCACCCTCGGTTAGTTTCGTGTTTAACTTCACGTTGGGTTCAAATGCTTCGTTTAGAAGAGTGTAGAGCAATGCCTGCACATCTTCGGTGTTATTTTTTTCAACAGTTTCGCGTACTCTTTTGTTCAACTCTTCTTTTTTGAACAATTGGGAATAAGTTCGTTCCCCTATTTCGTTGCCGTTTTTTAAATAGATAAGTCTGTCGTCCTCATAAGCGTGAATTTCATCGGTCACCCCATTTTCATACGTTTCCTTAATTAATTCATTCCCGAGATTCTCCACGGTTTTTTTGGAAGTCTTGTATAGACTATCAACATATTTTGCCTCAAGATTATTTTCGAAATTTTTCGAAACTGTTTGCTTAACCTCGCTATTGTACTCAAAATACGGGATGGCATTTGCGCGTATTTCCTCTTTTTCCTTTTTTAATGTTTCATCATCTTTTTTTATGGTAAAACTAAAAGGAGCATACAGATTTTCATACTGCCAAGGTTTGCCTTTTTGGAAATTATATTTGAATTGGCCGCCTTTCGGTAAAAGATAAATAATTAAAAGTGTGGAAATGATGAAGAGAAAAACCTTATAAATAAGGGATTGGTTTTTGGCGAACAAAGAGAAAAGGTTCTTCATATAAATATAACTTAAAGTAAAGGTATAAATAAGGAATGAGTTATCCCAAAACCAATACTTGCAAAGATTGATATTTTAGATAGAAATCCGTAATTTCGCAGTCCTTATTTAAATATTAAAAACAGTAGCATGAGCAATAAAGTTGTTATCGTATCCGCAGCCAGAACCCCTATTGGAAGTTTTATGGGAAACCTATCTTCCTTAACCGCAACCCAATTGGGTTCCGCAGCAATTAAGGGCGCAATTGAAAAAATAAACCTAGATCCATCCTTGGTACAGGAAGTATATATGGGCAACGTAGTTCAAGCCGGAGTTGGCCAAGCGCCAGCTCGTCAAGCTGCAATGGGTGCTGGTATTCCTGATACAGTTCCTGCTACCACAGTAAATAAGGTTTGTGCTTCAGGTATGAAAGCTGTTATGCAAGCCGCCCAGGCCATTGCCCTTGGCGATGCCGATATTATTGTAGCTGGCGGAATGGAAAGCATGAGCAATATTCCGCATTATGTACATATGCGCAACGGAACAAAATTTGGTCCAGCTACCTTGATAGATGGTATGCAAAAAGATGGTTTGGTAGACGCCTATGATCACAATGCTATGGGCACCTGTGCTGATCTTTGCGCGTCGGAATATAACTTCTCTCGTGAAGACCAAGATGCTTTTGCAATAAAATCATACGAGCGTTCCGCTCAAGCTTGGGCTGACGGAAAATTTAAAGAAGAAGTTGTTCCGGTTGAAGTGCCACAACGTCGTGGAGAACCAATTGTAATTTCTGAAGATGAAGAGTTCAAAAATGTAAAAATGGACAAGATTTCGTCGTTACGTCCCGCCTTTTCAAAAGATGGAACTGTTACGGCTGCAAATGCATCAACCATAAATGATGGTGCTGGAGCAATGATTTTAATGAGCGAAGCAAAAGCAAAGGAATTGGGACTTACCCCATTGGCTTTTATTAAAAGCTATGCCGACGCCGCACAGGAACCAAAATGGTTCACAACGGCTCCGTCAAAAGCACTTCCAAAAGCAATTGGCAAAAGCTGGTATTGATATTAAGGATGTGGATTATTTTGAATTCAATGAAGCATTCGCCGTTGTGGGCCTAGCAAATATGAAGATTTTAGGTTTGGATGATAGCAATGTTAATGTGAATGGTGGCGCTGTTTCATTGGGCCACCCGCTCGGTTGTAGTGGTGTTCGTATTTTAATTACACTGCTGAATGTTTTAAAACAGAACGATGCCAAAATTGGTGCCGCAGCAATCTGCAATGGGGGTGGCGGAGCATCGGCAATGGTAATTGAAAGAATCTAAGAAAACCGCAACTATTTTCAAAAATTTCTGAATGGATTACGGTATCTGTAATTTAAGTATTGTCCCGCTACGTGCAGAAGCTTCCGATGCGAGTGAAATGGTAACGCAGCTCCTCTACGGTGAACATTTCAAAGTATTGGAAACACGAAAAAAGTGGAGCCGTATCCGGTTGGCCTTTGATAATTATGAAGGTTGGATTGACAATAAACAATATTTAATTATTGCAGAAGAGGACTATTTCAATTTTGAAAAGATAGATATTCAGCTTTCTTCAGATTTAGTTGATTTTGTTACTACTGCTAACGATCAACTTTTCTCTGTTTGCTTGGGGAGCAATATTTCAGCTTCAGAATATTTAAAAAATCATTTTGAAGGTAAATCTCTTTCAGGAATTCTTCCGAAGGAACATTTAATTGAAACATCTTTGCTGTACTTAAATACGCCTTATTTATGGGGCGGAAAAACTCCATTTGGTATTGATTGCAGTGGTTTCACTCAAATGGTTTATAAGCTGAATGGCTATCGTTTACTACGTGATGCAGGGCAGCAGGCCACGCAAGGTGAAGCTTTGAGTTTCATAGAAGAAAGTGAACCCGGTGATTTGGCTTTTTTTGATAATGACGAAGGAAAAATTACCCATGTTGGCATCATAATGAAAAATAATTACATTATCCATGCCCACGGAAAAGTCCGTATTGACCGGTTGGACCATAGTGGTATTTTTAATTACGAAATGCGAAACCATACGCATAAGCTGCGAGTTATAAAAAGAATTATATAAAAAACAAAACCTCTGGAATTCCAGAGGTTTTGTTTGAATTAATATTCCTTTGAACTTATTGTCCTTTTGCTTCCAATGCTTCTAGCTTAGCTTTAGCATCTTTATATTTTGCATCTTCGCCAATTTGTCCATAAATATTCATTAGGTATTTAAGTACATTTTGGTTTGTAGCATTAATCTTATATGCTTTTTCTAAGTATGGCAACGCCTCTTTATAGGCATCTGTACGTTCTTTTTTCAGCTCATCGTATCTTTTATTATCTGCTGCGGAATTCCCTAAACTATTCATTTCCTCAACCAGCTTATCTTCACCTGAAAGTTTTAAAGCGGCCATATTAATTAAAGCAGCTTCGTATTCGGGTTTTAACTCTAAAGCCTTGTTATAATATTCCAGCGCTTTTTCTTTATTTCCCAGTTGATCGTTACTGATACCTAAGTTGAAATATATCTCAGGGTTTTCAGGATCTGTAGCTACAATTTTTTCCATTAACTCATTGTATCTTGCATTATCGCCCATTTTGTAACTCATGTCGGCCTCTGCTCTCATTAAGTATACATCATTTGGATTTTCTGCACGGGCGGTTTTCATTAAAGCAGTTGCCTTTTCGGTGTCGCCTCTTTCAATATATATAAGAGTCATATTTCTTAGAACTTCACCTTTTTTAGACTCAGTTACACGCTTTTCTGGTTTAATATATTCACCGGTTTTTATAGCTATATTTCTTAAATTCTCAGTATCAAAAGCTTTGATTTCACCTGTTTCTTTTTCGGTGGCTACATATTCGGTTGTGGCTCCGGTATAACCCTGATCTAAAAGCATTTGGTAATACTTTAGGGCGGTATCATAATCTTTACCGTTTACGGCGTTTCCGGCAGCAAAATATAAATCAGATGTGTCTTTTTTAGTAACCATATAACTTGTATAAAGTTTTTCGGTTGCTTGTTTATATTGTTGTGCATTTTGATCCTTAATAGCTCCATTGATTAATGCGGCTCTTAATTTTTGAAGAGGTTCACCCAATTCATCTTCCATTTTTGGGTCTAAGGTGAGCGCCGTACTGAATGCTTCAGCAGAAGCTTTTAATTTTGTGAAATCAGTTCCTCCAGGACCTAACAATGCTTGACCTTTTACAGCATAAAATTGTGCTTTGGTATCATTATCAGCACTGCCGAGTAATGGTTCAGCCTCGCTTAAATAAGTTAAAGCTTCGCTGTATTCATTAGATTTTACAGCTTTTTCCGCTTTTTTTACTTCTTTTTTTTGTCCAAATGAAATAGCAGATACAAAAGCGAGTCCTGTTATTAAAATTCGTGTTTTCATGTGTTAATGTTTATTCGTTATTTTCGGTTTGAGTTTCGTTATTATCAAGAGTAGTGCCATCATTACTATTATTAATAATGTCATCAATATTTTCAGCGCTTTCCACTATATCTTCTTCATCATCATCTTTCATCGCCTTTGCAACTGCGGCAATGGCATCATCTTCTCTAACTTTTATTAAGCGAACCCCTTGAGTGGCGCGGCCCATAACGCGAAGATTTGCAACGGCCATTCTTATAGCTATTCCAGATTTGTTAATAATCATTAAATCATCATCGTCTGTTACATTCTTGATTGCCACTAATTTACCTGTTTTTTCGGTAATATTAATTGTTTTTACTCCTTTTCCTCCTCGGTTTGTGATTCGATAATCCTCAATAGATGAACGTTTTCCGTAACCGTTTTCGGAAACAACAAGTATGTCTGAATCATTTTTATCTACCGCAATCATCCCTATAACCTCGTCATTTTTATTGCCGAGACTTATACCACGAACACCGGAAGCGTTTCGGCCCATTGATCGAGTTTTTTCCTCTTCAAAACGAATGGCTTTACCCGAGCGTACGGCCAACATAACCTGACTGTTTCCGGTTGTTAATTTTGCTTCAAGCAATTCATCATCCTCACGGATTGTGATGGCGTTAATACCATTTGTTCTTGGTCTTGAATATTGTTCCAAAGGTGTTTTTTTCACTTGCCCTTTTTTGGTTGCCATGATTACATAATGACTATTAATGTAATCCTCATCTTTTAAATCTTGGGTACAGATGAATGCTTTCACTTTATCATCCGGTTCAATATTTATTAAATTTTGAATTGCCCTTCCTTTTGAAGTCCTGGTACCTTCGGGAATTTCAAAAACGCGCATCCAGAAACATTTTCCTTTTTGGGTGAAGAAAAGCATGTATTGGTGATTTGTCCCCACGAAAAGATGCTCCAAGAAATCCTCATTTCTTGTGGCCGATGCTTTTTGGCCAACCCCGCCCCTATTTTGTGTTTTATATTCAGAAAGTGAGGTGCGTTTAATATAACCCGCATGCGATATGGTTAAAACCACTTGCTCATCCGCAATTAAATCAGTGATACTTACGTCGCCACCCGCATATTCTATAGTTGAGCGACGCTCATCACCATATTTAGTGCGAATCTCCTCAAGTTCTTCTTTAATTATTTGCATTCTACGCTCCTTGCTTGCAAGAATTTCTTTATAGTCGCTAATTGTCTTCATTAACTCTTCATACTCACTTCGCAGTTTATCCTGCTCCAGACCCGTCAACTGGCGAAGTCGCATTTCAACAATGGCCTTAGCTTGGATTTCTGTAAGCTTGAAAGCTTCCATTAATCGTTCCCTTGCCTCATCGGCATTGGAGGAAGCACGGATCAATCTAATTACTTCGTCAATATTATCTGAAGCAATAATTAATCCCTCTAAAATATGTGCGCGTTCTTCGGCTTTGCGAAGCAAATATTCTGTACGGCGAACTACTACTTCGTGTCGGTGTTCAACGAAATAGTGGATTAACTCCTTCAAATTCAGCATTTGTGGCCTGCCTTTTACCAACGCAATATTGTTCACGCTGAAACTGGACTGTAATGCAGTAAATTTAAATAAAGTATTAAGAACTATGTTTGGAATGGCATCACGCTTCAGAATATAAACGATACGCATACCATTTCTATCACTTTCATCGCGGATGTTTGAAATACCCTCAATTTTTTTATCGTTTACCATATCAGCGGTCTTTTTGATCATTTCCGCTTTATTAACTTGGTATGGAATTTCAGTTACAACAATACATTCCCGTCCCTGTACTTCTTCAAAACTAGCTTTGGCACGCATTACTACACGGCCACGACCCGTATGGAATGCTTCGCGAACACCTTCATAACCATAGATGATTCCGCCGGTGGGAAAATCGGGGGCCTTAATGTGCTGCATTAAGCCATCAATATCTATATCGTTGTCTTCAATATATGCTATGGTACCATTTATAACTTCAGTAAGGTTGTGTGGGGGCATATTGGTTGCCATTCCCACTGCAATTCCGGAAGCTCCATTTATTAAAAGACCCGGAACTCGGGTAGGCAGAACGGTAGGCTCTTTTAAGGTATCATCAAAATTGAGCTGGTGATCAACGGTTTCCTTGTCAATATCAGCAAGCATATCTTCCGAAATTTTTTGCATTCTTGCTTCGGTATATCGCATTGCCGCTGGGCTATCCCCATCAACGGAACCAAAGTTTCCTTGTCCGTCAACCAATAAATAACGCAAGCTCCACTCTTGGGCCATTCGCACCATGGCATCATAAACCGAGGTATCACCGTGGGGGTGATATTTACCCAGAACCTCTCCTACAATTCTAGCGGATTTTTTATGTGCACCCGTAGCTCTAATACCCAATTCGTGCATTCCGAACAACACCCTTCTGTGAACGGGTTTCATTCCATCGCGAACATCTGGCAGCGCACGTGACACTATGACCGACATCGAATAATCGATGTAGGCAGACTTCATTTCATCTTCAATATTTATAGGGATTAATTTCTCACCTTCAGCCATAAAAAATAGGTTTATTTATCGTTGTTAATCTAATGGAGCAAGATACACTTTTTCGTAGGTTTAACAGGGGTTTTTGCTATGTGTTATTCACGAATTTATTAACAAATTTGAGGGTTAAATTCGTTAATAAGTATCGGTGAATATTCTTTGAAATACACTATATATTTTGTCCTTTTACTAAAATCATATCAAAGAGGAACAGTTTTTGTCCTATTTTGGTTAATTTAGTACTTATAAAGAAGAGAGGATTTTAAGATATGGAAGATAATTTTTCCCCAAGAGTAAAAGATGTAATTGCCTACAGTAAAGAAGAAGCCCTGCGCTTAGGCCACGATTTTATTGGTACCGAGCACTTAATGCTAGGTCTTTTAAGAGATGGGAACGGTAAAGCGGTAACGATATTGAATGCACTTGCAATAGATTTGAACCACCTACGAAGAAAGGTTGAAATTTTGAGTCCCGCCAACCCCGGCGTTGGAACGAATACGAACGATAAAAAGAACCTTCACCTAACACGTCAAGCAGAAAGGGCGCTAAAAACGACATTCTTGGAAGCAAAACTGTTTCAAAGCAATTCAATTAATACCGCGCATTTGCTATTGTGTATTCTTCGAAATGAAAATGACCCTACAACAAAGTTGTTAAACAAGATGAAAGTGGATTATGACGTGGTAAAAGACCAATTTAAACTTATGATTACAAATGACGACGATTATATAGACACTCCGAGTGCTGAATCATTTCCGAATGATGATGATACTTCTGCGGAAGATGCCGGAAAGGAAAATCTATTTTCCGGAACCACCGCAAAAACAAACAAAAAATCCAAAACTCCTGTTTTGGATAACTTTGGAAGAGACCTTACTGCAATGGCAGAAGAAGGTAAGTTAGATCCAGTGGTAGGTCGCGAAAGCGAAATACAGCGTGTTTCACAGATATTAAGCCGAAGAAAGAAAAACAATCCACTATTGATTGGTGAACCTGGCGTGGGAAAATCTGCCATTGCAGAAGGTTTGGCACTCCGAATAATCCAAAGAAAAGTTTCACGTATCCTTTATGATAAAAGAGTTGTTACTTTAGATTTGGCAAGCCTTGTGGCTGGAACAAAATATCGCGGCCAGTTTGAGGAGCGAATGAAAGCCGTTATGAACGAGCTTGAAAAGAATGACGACATAATTCTTTTTATTGATGAAATACACACTATTGTTGGCGCTGGTGGTGCTACGGGTTCTCTGGATGCTTCCAATATGTTTAAACCGGCTTTGGCAAGAGGTGAAATTCAATGTATTGGAGCAACAACCTTGGACGAATACAGACAGTATATAGAAAAAGATGGTGCCTTGGAAAGACGATTTCAAAAAGTATTGGTAGAGCCCACTTCAGTGGAGGAAACCATTGAAATTCTTACTAATATTAAAGATAAATACGAAACCCATCACAATGTAATATATACTGACGATGCCGTAAAAGCCTGCGTAACTCTTACCAATAGATATATGACTGAGCGTTTTCTTCCGGACAAAGCAATAGATGCTCTGGATGAAGCCGGCTCGCGTGTACACATTACAAATATTCACGTTCCCGAGAAAATTTTAGAAATAGAAAAGCAATTGGAAGACGTTCGGGAATTAAAAAACACAGTTGTTAAAAAACAGAAATACGAAGAAGCGGCAAAACTTCGTGATGATGAAAAAAATCTAGAAAAAGAACTCGCAACACAACAGGAACAATGGGAAGCAGATTCAAAACTTCACAAGGAAACCGTTTCCGAAGAGGATGTTGCGGAAGTAATCTCAATGATGACCGGTGTTCCTGTTAGTAGAATCGCACAAACCGAAAGCACCAAATTAGCAGCCCTACCCGACCGTATTAAAGGAAAAGTTATTGGGCAGGATGAAGCTGTTGCCAAAGTAGTAAAAGCTATTCAAAGAAATCGTGCAGGATTAAAAGACCCTAACAAGCCAATCGGTTCTTTTATATTTTTAGGACAAACTGGTGTTGGCAAAACCCAACTTGCAAAAGTCTTGGCGCGTGAATTGTTTGACTCAGACAATGCTTTAGTGCGAATAGATATGAGCGAGTATATGGAGAAATTTTCTATTTCACGATTGGTTGGCGCACCTCCAGGTTATGTTGGATATGAAGAAGGTGGTCAGTTAACTGAAAAAATTAGAAGAAAACCATACGCAGTTCTTCTTTTGGACGAAATTGAAAAAGCACATCCAGATGTTTTCAATATGCTGCTGCAGGTTTTGGACGATGGATATTTAACCGATAGTCTTGGAAGAAAGATTGATTTCAGAAATACAATCATTATTATGACTTCCAATATTGGCGCCCGTCAAATAAAAGATTTTGGCCAAGGTGTAGGTTTTGGAACTTCTGCGAAGAAAAGCCAGGAAGAATCGCACACAAAAAGTGTAATTGAGAATGCATTGAAGAAAACCTTTGCTCCAGAATTTTTGAACCGTATAGATGATGTGATGGTTTTCAATCCCCTTGAAAGAGAAGACATTCATAAAATTATCGATATTGAACTGGAAAAACTTTTCAAAAGAATTTCAGATTTAGGCTACGACCTTAAGCTTACCGAAAAAGCAAAAGATTATATTGCTGATAAAGGTTTTGACAAACAATATGGTGCTCGCCCATTAAATCGGGCTATCCAAAAATATATTGAAGATGCTTTGGCCGAAGAAATCATCAACAGTAGTTTACAGGAAGGCGACGGAATTACAATGGATCTCGACGAAAAAACGAACGAGCTTACTATAAAGATTAAAAAGCAGAAAAAAACAACCGAATCATAACCTTTGTTTTTAAATCACAAAAAATCCCTAGGAAAATCTTGGGGATTTTTTTTTGAAATAAATTTTTTAGTGAATATTTAAGGAGTTAAAACTTTAAATATCCGTAAATTAACTAGTTCTAATCCTTTAATTATGAAAACTCTGAATTATGAATTTGGTGAAATCCGGGTTTTTAAAAACTTTGTAGTGGTCGTCATGAAAGAAGGAATTAATGTAATACCGGAATATAATGATGATTTGGTCAATATTTCAAAAAACTATTTTATAAACAGACCTTTTGGATATATCACCTATCGAAAAAATTCCTATTCTGTTGATCCAATGATTTATTTGAAAACATCAAAAATCGACAATTTAATTGCTTTTGCCGTTGTTTCCGATGATGGGCTGAAAGTAAGTAACCTTGCGGTGGAAAAAAGATTCCTAACTAAACCATTTAAGCATTTCAATAATTTGGACAATGCAAAAAACTGGGTCAACAAATTGATTGAAGAAGCCTCGGCTTAATATTAATAGTTTAATACTTTAAAAGAAGTTTTACTATTTCCCATACCATTTACCAAAAGAATATACATACCACTTTTATAACTTGAAAAATCAATTTTAATTGATTTGCGGCCATTATTTTCTATGGTTTCCAACTTTTTCCCAGAAACATCAAAAACTGTTATGAGTTTTACTTTTTGGGTATGGCTTAAAACACAACTATCCGTATTATTTGGTTTTGAGATTACTACTTCCTCTAAATTATATTTTTCAACATCCAAATGAATAGGAATACAGTCACTGATAGAGTCTAAATTTGCATAAAAAATTTCAGTGTCTTTAAAAAAACAGCTTAATTGACCGCCTCCATTAATATCAGGATGACCACCCGGAGCATTAATTATTGATAAAGAACCTGCTCCTTCCACCCAAACAGAATTTTCAGTACTTATTGTATTTCCCGGAGCAGGAGAAAAATAAAAATGCCTATACTCATTGCCATCTGCCAAAGGCCGTTCAATTATGGAATCTAGCACAAAAGTGCCCCCATCTCTGGGAAAAGGACTGTAGGGATTTGTCATATTAAATGAATCGCCTTGATTTAACGAAAAATCATACAGCAAAAATTCTTCATTTTGGCCCGGAGCTACTTTATTCAAAAAGACTTTTTTATTGTTTACCTCTTCCCGAAGCAAAAAAGTGCGGGAAATATAATGGTAACCATCCAAAATTTTATAGTTTTTCCCATCAACAATTGTATCGCCATCGGTGTAATAAACGTCGGTTAAACAACCCGAAAAACAAGTTGTTACGTGCCATTCATTCAAATTATCCAACAAGGGTTTGTACGCTTGGGAATACGAACTGAAACTAAAAAAAGAAAAAAATGAAAACAGTAAAAACCTTTGCATAAGCCATTATTTTTAAAAAATTATCCAAATAATATTTCGGAATCAATATCCAAAGATTGTAAAAATGCAATACTAGCGTGAATATCATCAGCCAAGATTCTATCATTTTCTATAAATGGCACTACGGAGCGGTAAGGCTTTAAAAATGATTCAACAAAAGGTGAAGATTTTTTTTCGGTTCTGAAATTGAGAGCCTGTGAGGCATTCATCAATTCAATGGCCAGAATAGTTTCGATATTTTCAATAACACGCAAGCATTTTGTAGCTCCGTTCGCACCCATACTAACATGATCTTCCTGTCCATTTGAGGAAACAATGGAATCAACAGAAGCAGGGGTGGCCAATTGTTTATTCTGGCTCACAATGCTCGCGGCAGTGTATTGGGGAATCATAAAACCGCTGTTGAGACCCGGATTGTTCACTAAAAAAGCAGGTAATTCGCGAAGGCCCGAAACAAGCTGGTAAATTCTTCTTTCTGAAATACTGCCCAATTCGGCCATTGCAATTGTTAAATAATCCAATCCGAGGGCCAGCGGCTGTCCGTGAAAATTTCCTCCAGAAATAATGACATCTTCGTTTACAAAAATATTGGGGTTATCTGTGACCGAATTGATTTCAGTCTTAAAGGTTTTATGCACAAAATGCAATGTATCTTTTGTTGCCCCATGAACTTGCGGAATACAACGGAAAGAATATGGATCCTGTACATTTTTCTTTTCGGACAGACCTAATTCGCTACCTTCCAAAAACTCTAAAATCTGCTCGGCAGTTTTTACTTGACCTCGGTGCGGGCGCACCAAATGCACCAAAGCGTTAAACGGGCTCATATTGCAGTCAAAAGCATCCAAGGAAACCGCACTAATTAAATCTGCCAAATATGAAAGTTTATAACTCTTCAAAAGGCAATAAACCCCGTAAGCACTCATAAATTGTGTGCCGTTAAGCAATGCCAAGCCTTCCTTTGCTTGGAGTGTAATGGGGTTCCAATTAAAAATTTTTAGAACTTTTTCTGAAGAAATTCTTTGGCCACCATAATACACTTCACCTTTTCCTAAAAGCGGTAAGGAAAGATGTGCCAATGGCGCCAAATCGCCTGAAGCACCTAAACTTCCTTGCGTATAAATAACAGGTAAAATGTCGTTATTATAAAAGTCAATCAGCCTTTCCACAGTTTCAAGTTGCACGCCACTATATCCATAACTGAGCGATTGTATTTTCAGCAAAAGCATCAATTTTATAATGGGTTTGGGAACAAATTCACCAGTTCCGCACGCATGCGACATTACAAGATTTTCCTGTAGTTGGGAAAGGTTTTCGGATGAAATTTTTACATTACACAAAGACCCAAATCCCGTGTTTATACCATAAACAGGAGTTTCATTATCCTTCATTTTCTGAAAAAGATATTCCCGGGATTTTTTTATGTTAAGCTGAGCTTCTTCTGAAAGTTCAAGGGATTTGTGTTTTTCAATTATTTCTTTGACTGAAGCCAAGTCCAAGATTTCTGAACTTATGTAATGAATTTCTTGCATTGGGAAGGTAAGGTTTCTACAAAAATAGTACTTTTTAATTGTCAGACATCCTTTCTTCCACTCAAAAGCACTCTGTTTAACTAATACTGAAATAGTGTCAACAATGAAATTATGATTAAAAATAACAATGTCTACAATGAGAAATATTTCAGCATATATGAAATATTATAGTATTTTTAAAAAAAATAACAAACAATGAGAAAATTGATTTTAATCGTGTTGGTTGTGTTCATCGCCTCATGCAAACAGGAAGAAAAACCACAATATACCCTTCTTAATGGAACAGTGCAAAACAATACCGCCGAAACGGTTTTTATTCGGGGAAATGGTTTTGAAAACCGGATAACAATTGGTGAAAATGGAACATTTGCCGATACACTTCGTATCAATGAAGATGGTTTTTATGATATGTATGTGGGCCGTGAGCGTACCGGAATCTATCTTGAAAAAGGAAAAAATCTTTCCGTAAATCTTAATGCAGATGAATTTGACGAAACATTAAAATATTCAGGAGATTTGGCTAATATCAATAATTTTTTGGCCGCGAAATATCTTTGGAACGAAAGGAATCTTGATTTTAAGGAAGTGTTTTCGATGGATGAAGAAAGTTTTTTAAATCAATTGAACACTAATCAGAAAAATATCGATAGCCTTTATGTTGCATTTAAAATATCTGATAACAATTTCAAAACTAAGCTTGCTGAAGAAGACAGATATTCCCGTTCCATAATGTTAGAGAATTTTAACGATGCACACCGATATTATTCAGGAGATCAGAATTTTAAGGTTTCTGATACTTTTTATGATGATTTGAAAAACATAAATTACAATGATACGCTAGCATATAGGAATTCAACAGCTTATCAAAATTTATTGGATGCCCACTTTACTCGATTGGCCAACGAAGAAGCAATCGTAACCGGTAATAATAACCAGACAATAACGTACCTAAAAAAGGTAGATAAGGAATTACCAAACGGTTATGCCAAGGATAAAATAATGAGTACGTATTTGCAGTTTGGCTTAAAACCCGATGCCTCGCTAGATGAAGCGTACAGCATCTATAAAAACAGTAGTACAAATCCTGAAAACCTTGCTAAAATTACGGAACACTACAACAAATTAAAAACTATTACAGAAGGTAGTCCCTCGCCTACTTTTAATTTTGAAAATCACAAAGGTGGAACCACTTCCTTGGCAGATTTAAAGGGGAAATATGTGTATATAGATGTTTGGGCCACTTGGTGTGGACCTTGCTTGCGCGAAATACCTTCACTTAAAGAAGTTGAAAAGGATTACGAAAACAAGAATGTTCAATTTGTAAGTATTTCCATTGACGAAGCCAAAGATTACGAAAAATGGAAAGAAATGGTTAATGAAAAACAATTGGGCGGAATTCAATTAATGGCAGATAATAATTGGAAATCAAAATTTGTGGAAGACTACGCAATTATGGGTATTCCACGATTTATTTTGATAGATCCGGATGGAAAAATAGTTTCTGCCGATGCCCCAAGACCTTCAGACCCTGAATTGAGAAAAACCTTTAATAGATTATTGTAAAGTATCTGTCTGTTCGAGCGTAGTCGAGAATATTAACGATAATAACTTTTTCTCGACTAAGCTTGAACCGACACTATTTGTTACTCTTGTTCTTCTCTGTCAAATAAATCCAAATATGCCTCAGCAATACTTTCTACAATATCTCCTGCCATTATTGCCTCATAGCCCATTTGCATAGATGCAATATCGCCCGCACGTCCATGCATATAAACTCCAAAAACAGAAGCCAATAAAGGATCGTAACCTTGTGAAAGCAAACCGGTAATTACGCCACTAAGTGCGTCCCCACTTCCAGCCGTTGCCATTCCGGGATTTCCGGATGAATTTATATATAGCTTATCGCCATAAACTGTAATTGTATAAGCTCCCTTTATAATCACGATAACCTCGTGTTTTTTTGAAAACTTTTTTACTTTTTCAAGTTTGTCATAATCGTTTTTCCATTCGCCGATAAGCCGTTTCAATTCACCAGGGTGTGGCGTTAAAACTGAATTTTTTGGAAGTAACTTCAACAACTCTTTGTTTTCAGAAATGTTGTTCAAAGCATCGGCATCAATTACAAAAGGAACTTTACTGTTTTTAAATAAATTCTTCAATGCTTCTACAGTAGCTTTATTTTTTCCAATTCCCATGCCAATTCCGATGGCGGAAGGTTCAAAATCTACAGAAATTTCACTTATAAATTCTTCTTCTTTATCAGTAATTACCATCGCTTCCGGAATTGCTGTTTGCAGAATATTATAACCGCATTTCGGAACAAAGGTCGTTACCATTCCAGAACCAATCCTAAATGCAGCTGTAGTTGAAAGCACGGCCGCACCAATTTTTCCATAGCTTCCTGCAATTATTAATGCGTGGCCGTAGGTGCCTTTGTGTCCAAATTTTTCTCGCGGTTTGTAAAATCGCTGAGCTTCCGGTTTTGAAATCAATTGTGCCAAAGGCTCAGTTTTATGAAGATAATCTAAATCCAAACCAATTTCCAAAACATTAAAATTTGAAACAAAACCTGCGGTTTCAGGCAAAAAAAAGGAAAGTTTTGGTGCTTGAAAAGTCAATGTATGATTTGCTTTTAAAACAGCTTCCTTGTCTTCCAAAGGCAAATTAGAGTACAGACCACTGGGAATATCAATTGCCAATTTAAATGCTTTACTATCGTTGAGATATTGTATCAACTTCTTCACCCATCCGCCGGGACAGCGGTTTAGACCAATTCCAAAGATTCCATCAACAATTATATCATCGCTATTGATTTCTGGAAAATCGTCTTCGCCCTTCATTAAAATGGGCCATTTCTTGGTTACATTTTTAATCTTGTCATAATTGAGCAAAAAGTTTTTTGAACGTTTATCGCTACAATTCACTACATATACAATCACATTATAGCCATGTTCTATCAGTAATCTTCCCACTACCAAAGCATCGCCGCCGTTATCGCCTATGCCACAGAAAATGCGGATTGTTACTGTTGAGTTCTTTAATCGTTGATGTAGCCATTCAAAAATTTGGGTTGCTGCGCGTTCCATCAATTCTTCCGACGTAATTTCTTGTTTTTCAATTGTGGTTTTGTCGGCTTCGTATAATTGTGTTGCAGAAAATATTTTCATTTGTAATTAATTTTTGAATTCAATTTTATAATAATTGACAGGGTAATTGTACCCTATTATCAAAGATAACATTACTTCGCATTGTTGAAAAGAAGGTTTATAACTAATTGCCCGTCTTTCCAAAAAGGCTTGTATAATTTATAATTTTAAAAAAAACGATAATGGAAACAAGAGACAGTGAATTGCTCCGTTTACGACCCGAAATACTTTCCGCTAAAATTACCCCCAACATGTCCTCCGATGAATGCTTTCAAAACATAACGTTACGTCCGGTGGCGAAGCTTCAAAATGACTTATTGTTGGCGGTTTTCAGAAATTATGTAGTGAAGCACAAAAATGTTTTTTATGATCTTACTATTGAAAAAAAGTTGGATTATATTGAAAACGCCATTCATAAGGATATGAAATTCCGAAATTCACTGAAGGGTATTATTATTGGTCAATTTACATTAGAGGAATTTGAAAATTATATTAAAAACTCATCAGCGTTGAACAAGCGGATGATGGATATTGTAAAGGAGAGGCTTAAAAGTAATATTCAACTTTTGGAATATGCTTTTGTTTAGGCTATAGGCTTTAAAGCAATGATTCGCCATTTAGATCTGTAGTCAATACATCGCTCATATAGTTGAAAAATGGGCGAAGTAGCTGATAATGGTGAATTAAATTATCTTTAAAATCATTGGCAAATACTTCTTTATCGGTGAAACGATGATTTACAAAAAAGTTTTTCAGCCGTATTAAATCAATATTCTTATCTTGCTTATTAAACCCTTTGGGAGCAGTTTTTACGGCGTACTCTTGATTGAAATTTCCAAAGGCATTTTTGAAATCTTTGTTTTCTAAAATTTCCCTAATTTCATCACTGTCCATTTCAAACTCTTTCCTAATTCTTAAAAGATCTGCCGGATTAGGTTCAAAAAAACCTCCAGCCATATAGCTGTTTCCAGGTTCCAAACGCAGATAATAACCACCTCGGCGTTGCGCTCCTGCCCTGCTATAACTTACGCTTCTGTGAACATTATACGGTGTTTTATCAGTACTGAAACGAATATCCCTATTAATTCTGAAAACTTTCATTGTTGCAATTTCATCGGTACCATTCAGTCCCTTTTCCACCGCCAAATAAAATTCCTTCAGTGCCTTTTCATTTGCTAGATACTCTTTCTTATTTGCCTGCATCCAGTCGCGGTTGTTGTTCTTTTTTAATTTTAATAGAAAATCGAAGGCAGTTTTGGGAATAGTTGGATTCATTCATTATGTATTTTAACAAAGTAAAAATAAACAATACGATACAATTAAATAGATGGATTATTTTGGATGTTTTTATCAATCTAATGCCAAAGAGAAAAATTCTTATATTTATAACAACAACTTAAAACCAATTATAATGAATGTTACAACCAAACCAAACACGGCGTTTTGGATAATCGCTGTAGTCGCAATTTTATGGAACTTAATAGGTGTATTTTTTTGGTTATCAGAATATTTTTTAATGACTGAGGAAATGCGAGCTGCCTATTCACCTGAGGAACTTGATTTAATAAACAGTGCTCCCTCTTGGATAGTGTATGTATATGCAATTGCCGTATTTGGAGGGTTACTTGCAAGTATAATGCTCTCAATGCGCAAAAAATTGGCCATAGGCTTTTTTGGCATTTCCCTAATAACAATTTTAATTGTTCAAGGTTACTGGATTTTTGCTATGGATAGCGTAGCAGTTTTAGGGCCTCAATCTCTAATTATGCCGCTCATCGTGATAGCTATCGCTATATTTGAGTACTATTACAGTAAAGGTGCGGCGCGAAACGGATGGATTCTATAATTTGGGAGGAGATCTAAAACCGACACTTGGTAAGATTTCGTTGGGGTTTTTATTCTTGATTCTATCTCCATATTTTATAATTTATTACCAATTTTCTTGTTTGAATTAGTTTTCGCCAGTCTATAAATAACAGACAGAAAAGTAGAAATAAACTAAAGGCAAAGCCAGCAATTGATTGCCATGACAATAGATTATCAATTATGCTTCGCATATTTTCAGTCGCGAATTTTCCTAGATGTATTGCAACAGTGTCACTTGTAAATTTGCCAATAATAAATGCGGGTATTATATAAATGGGGTTTAATTTTGATATTCCGCCCCATAAAAAGAGAGGGGTAGTTGGAAGAGGCAACAATGAATAAGCAAGTATGATTGCTTGTCCTTTCCATTTACTTTCTTTCATTTTAGCGCCAAGAAACTGAATGTCATTATTTTTTGATTCTTTTAAATATTTTGTTGCTAATAATGGAGCATATAATAACAGAATATATCTTCCTAAAACAGAACCAATCACGCCTAATATAATTACCGCCCAAACATTTAATTCAAAAATGATTTGAAAAAACATCATTATTGTAAAAGCCGGAGGAAAAGGAAAAGGAACAATATCAAACAATACCGCACCAAAAAAAACTAATAGATACTGCCACCACATTTTATATTTTTTTAATAAAGGTTTTTATCAGATTGAATTTCAGTGACTAAATAAAAAGCCAATATAATAAGCTTTCAATAAAGTAAATACTTCTTCATAAGTTTTCTTGGTTTCGAAGTTCATTATTCTAACCTTTCGATTATATATTCTTTCCGTCAAAAATTTGTTTTACCTATTCTTATTGTTGTCAAAAATCTTTTAAACACGCATCCATAACTTTCTTCTCTTGTGTATGCATTCACAAAAGTTAAATCCAGCTGCTTCAATTTCAGTATTGCGGAAATGCTTTTTGCAATTAGTTATGCCAGATTCACTTATTGGTAATTAGACAGATAGAAAACATTTTATCTAAATATATGTGAATAATGCAATAGATGATCAAAACTTTGAAACGCTATATAGCAGAAATCTTTCCACCTTAGCAATAAGATATTTTTAAGTATGCTTAGGTAGCTAATGGTTAAAACACCTACACCTATTATACCGAAAAAATTTCCCTTAAAATGCCAAATAAAATGAACTATAGTATAACTGACGATAAATTTAATTCAAAGGATATGAAAAATAATAAATTGGTTTCTGTCTTACTGGTTTCAGTATTTATGCTAATGCTTATAGGTTCCTTTCTTTTAGGATCTTCTATTGCTCATTCGTCTCGCCAAGTCGTACAGGTAGATGATGACGAAATAATGATTATAACAGATGGTAAGGCAATGGCCATGTCTACTGAAACGATGAATAATTAAACGAAATCCTGGCTAGTGATGAATCATTGGGCGGTCACATAAATTTTTTTAGGGCCTATTACCTTCCCTGAAAATGTTTCCTTCGAGCCCTAATGAATCTAAATCTGAAGTCATCATAAAATAGACTTGCCAGTAAAATAAGGGCAGCCAAAATTAGCGTATTTGACTTCCACCCTAACCCTGAATAAAAAAATCCGGCTGTAATCCCTCCAAAAAAGAAAAAAGAAATTATAAATATTCGCAGTTTTATGGTAGCTTTAATTTTATCAATATGAGGATGTGTATTCGGAAAAAACAATTGTGATAGCTCAATTCCCAAATCGGTAAATAATCCCGTTAAATGAGTAGTGCGGACAACAGCATTTGAAATTTTGGTAACGAAAGAGTTTTGAAGTCCCATTGCGAAAAGCAAGGCACAGGCAATAAAACTCGGATAATTTACACCTGTAATATTGTAGAATATGATAACTGCCAGTAAAATGGCAACTTCCAGTAAGGTTGGTAAAACAAAAACATTCAGTCGCTTGGTTTCTTTAAACGTCTCAATCATAAAACCTGAAGTAAAGGACCCAATGACAAATGCTACGATGAAAAGTAAATATATTGAAGCTTTCCAAAATTTAAAATCCTCCAAACCAAAGATAAATAGGGCGAAATGACCAGTAACGTTTGTAGTAAGTTGTTGAATAGCTAAAAAACCTGTTACATTAACAATTCCAGCCACAAAAGACAATACCGTGGCAATTTGCAGATTGTGCTTTAGAGTTCTAGTTTTTCCTTGATGTCTAAACATTTCTTTTTCATTATTCTAAATTTTGAAAAATCGTGAGAGGTTCAATGCTGTTTCTTCAAAGGTATCTAAAAATAGGTTATAGCGTATTCTGCCCAGGCATAAAAAATGGAGCTTTTTGGGTAAAATTTTTTTAAGTGAATATATTTAATAACCTAAAGATATATAAGCACTTAACCCTATTCAGGTTAATGCAATGTTAATTAATTTTGATTCTATTTAGGTTTATATTAAACTAATCACAAAAAACTTTTTGAACCATATATATAATAAATTAATAATTAAATTCACATAACTATTAACTTAAAATCAAAAAAAATGGGAGACATTTTATGGATTATTGTAGTCTTGCTCGTACTCGGGTGGCTATTCGGATTTTTTCTTTTTCCAGCAATCGGTGGTATCATCCACATTCTTTTAGTGATCGCGGTAATTATGATCATTTACAAATTACTTTCTGGAAGAAGACTTTAATTTTCACTGAATAATTTCACAGGCTTTCAAATAATTATTGGAGGCCTTTTTTTATGGAGTAATTTTTTTTAAAATTTCAGATCAATTTAATCCTTATCCACTTTTTTTATCTTTCCAGAAAACCGAGGAATTGAAAGCGTAGTTTTAGCAGTATTTATAAAATACACACCAGTTAAAAGAACAACCGCGGCAACTATGGATTGAAGGGTTATTTGTTCATTTAAAATATAATAGCCCAAAACAAGAGCGATAATAGGGTTAACATAGGTAGATGTGGCAACCTTATCTGGTGAAACGGTTTTTAGCAGATAATTGAAAGATGTAAAGGCAACAATGCTTCCAAAAAGTATCAATAGAACCATACTTAATTGCACCGATTGTCCCCAGTGGTTGGGCGCAATCCACTCTTCACCAAAAATCAAGCTTGCCAGCGCAAGGGTTAATCCAGCGGTAAACATTTGATAACCGGTGTTCACAAAGAAATTTTTGGGTAAGTCCGCTTTTCCAACAAAAATACTCCCGTAGCCCCAACTAAGCATACAAGCAAAGATCATAATCATTCCTAATACAGTGCCTTCCTTGGTAATAATCTGTTTTTGTCCAACTAGCAGAAAAATTCCTAAAACACCTAAACCTACACCAACTAATGACATGGGTTTTATCCTTTTGCCCTGCAAAAGCCACATTAATAGTAAAACCACTAAAGGTTGGGCGGAAATCTCTAATGCTGCAAAACCACTATCTACATATTTTAATGCCCAAACAATAATGCCGTTCCCAAAGGAAAGGAACAAAACTCCAACTATAAAAACATTTAAAAATTGCTTACGGGTAATGGCAAGGCTCTTGCCCATGGCTTTTGAAATGATAAATATTAAAATACCGGCAGTAGTAAAACGTATGGATGCTAAAAAGAAAGGAGGCAACTCTCCTACTGCTACTTTATTTAGCATATAAGTGGAACCCCAAATTACATAAATGGAGAAAAATGCCAAGATTATCAATAAGGGGTTTCTGGCTTCGGGTTTCAAGTTTTTGAGAGAAGGTTTATTGGATTATTAGATGATTTGATTAATAAAAGGTTGCTTAAAGCCATCGTTTATAGCTTTTCATTTACCTTTCTTCTTTTTATTATAATTTTTATCACCCCTGGTTTTTGGCTTTTTATATTTCTGTTTAATAATGCGCTTGTAGGAGCCGCCTTGGTTTTCTTTTTTGTTTTTTTCTTTCTTTTCGTGAAAGGCGGGACCAACCTCATCTATATTTTTTGGATTGTTTATTTCTATAATTTGTGGTTGTTCATCGTAAGTGAGTTGTTTTGAGATTTCAACTTCTTTGGGTAAATCAAGTTCTTCTATTTTAAAATCCATCAGATTTTCAATAGCTTCTTTGGCCTCTTTTTCCTTTTCAGTAAAAAATAAAATAGCGGTTCCCTCCTGCTCTGCCCTTCCGGTTCTACCAATTCTGTGCATATAGTTTTCGGGATAAACTGGAGTGTCAAAATTGATAACGTGACTAATTTGGTTCAAATCCAAACCACGGGCCATAACATCAGTAGTTACAAGAATTCGGGTTTTTTCAGCGTTGAAGTTTTCTATGGAACGGATTCGGTAATTCTGTGTTTTGTTTGAATGGATCACCGCTACTTCGCTTCCAAAGAATTCATCCAAAATGTCAAAAATCATATCGGCACTTTTCTTATTGGGAACAAAGACAAGTACTTTTTTGAAATCGGTTTCATTCTGAAGCAAATGTTTAAGCAAATTCGCTTTTGTATAAAAATTGGGAACAGCATAGGCAAATTGCGCTATGTTTTCCAAAGGCGTTCCGCTAACAGCAACTGAAACGGTGGTTGGCGAAATGAAAAAATCGTGTATAAAAGCATTTACCTCTTCAGTCATTGTTGCGGAAAACATAATGTTTTGTCGCTTGGTTGGGATGAGCTCCAAAATATTTGTAAGCTGAAAACGGAAGCCGAGATCGAGCATAACGTCCACTTCATCAATTACAACTTTTTTTATGGCTTTCAACTGAATGGCGCGGCTGATAATCAAATCATACAAACGTCCGGGAGTAGCCACAATTATATCTGTTCCCTGCGCAACGGCCTCCTTTTGATTATTGATATTTGTACCGCCATATATGCCCACAACACGGATAGAGGAATACTTGCCAAACTTTTCAATCTCTTCAACTACCTGCAAAACCAATTCACGAGTGGGAACCAAAACCAATACGCGAGGATGCACCTGTTTTGAAAACTTTAAATCCTGCAAAATGGGAAGCATGTATGCAAAAGTCTTTCCCGTACCAGTTTGGGCTATCCCAACAATATCAGCCCCTGACATTATCACCGAAAACGACTGTGCCTGTATGGGAGTGGGTTTTTCATAACCCAAATCAGCAATGGCATACTGCAGTTGTTTGGAAATGTTAAACTCGTTGAATGATTCCATGCTTGTTTTTTATTTCCTGCAAAAGTAGCGTTTCAAGCCCTAATAACCCATTTAAGTATTCATTGATTTTTTTTCTATTTTAATTCACCTTTCCTCACCTCAATTGCAGCGGCACGGCACCCAATATCATAAAGTGTTTTTGCATTCTTGGAATCAGACATTTCATGCAGGGACTCAATTTGTTCTGTCGAAAAATTAAAGCCCAAATCTTGAAGTGGGTTAGTTTCTAACATTACATTATAGCGCAGATAATATAGAGCAGGTTCTTTTGTAAGGAGGTCATCTTTCAAATCAAGTATTTCGGAATCTATTTTCATAGCCGTGGGCGAATTTGATAAATATTGAAGCATTGTCTGGTTTAGATAATTGGCATCTTCCATAAATATATCGGGAATCATACTGGCCCAACCTAAAAGCCCCATTTGGGCGGTTTTATCTATATTGTACCTTTTTGTATAAGTGCCGGTGCCCACGGAATATAAAACAAGTTTATCCGCTCCTGTTTCCCATCTATAAGGAAATCCTTTTAAGGTAGCTACCAAAAATAGTTGTAATGCAGGATTGTTTGCAAGGCTCACTCCTCCATCTATAAACACACCTATTTCCCCCTGGCCCACATCTATTTTTTGAGGTATAAAATAGCTGGGGGCAGCTGCGCTTGCTCTTACTACTTGCCGTAAAAGCATGCCTTTATTATAGCTGAAGAATTTACCGTTCGGATTTGACAAAATAGGCCAAGTGCTCAACGTGTCTGCGCGTTTGGTAATAATGCACAGACCAGTTTTTATTTTTTCGCTGCCAATAGTAATGTCTCCAAAAACTTCCTTTAAAGCATCTTCCAAGGGTTTAAAATCAAATTGAGCTTTATATCGCTGCAACGGATTTAGCAACCAGCTTCTTTTCTTTCCGAAGATTTTATCACCAATACTCATATAAAGTTTTGTGATCTCTGCAGCCGACATTCCTATGGAAAGCCCCGCAGCAATAATAGCTCCGGTACTTGTGCCGCCTATGAGATCAAAATATTCACAAAGCAAAAGATTTGGATTTCCTTCCCTTTCCCGAAGTGTTTTTTCAATCCGCTCTAGAAAACCTAAAGTTAAGGCACCGCGAATGCCACCTCCATCCAAGGCTAAAATTCTTTTGGGTTTATTTGTTATCATTGTGATTTATTATTTTCTGATTTCTTCCGAATAATTAGCTCATTAAAATTTAGATAGCGCTTGGGTTCATTTTCTTTAAAGCATCAATTGCATAAGAATCACCAAAATTTGCATTTAGGTTTAGCGATTCTTCGCGTCCTAAAGTATATAAAACGTAATCTACTCCGGGTTTTGAATAACATACAATCAAATCCGCTAAAACATTATAGGCTCCTTTAGTTTTCTTTGAGGAAGTATTGAGTTCACTGTAAGCCGAAGAAGCAAATTTTGAACAGTCAACCAATTCGTTTTGATTATTGATATAATTTTTTCCCGCAATTACTTGGCATCCCGCCGACCAATTGGAAGAACCTATCCCCGACCAGTGAATATTAATGCTATTGTTTACTTCCAAACTATTTTTGCCTTTCCCAATTAGATCATTTGCCGTAAGAGCATTATTTTTATCCAAGTCCCTCAAAATAATAACGCCTTTTGGATCATAGGGTTTCAACGCCCTATATAGCTTCTGCTCCTCAGATATCTTATGCCAGCCAAATCTATATTTGTGCTGCCCCTCTACAAGGGAAGGTGGAATGTTGTTTTTTACCATATTCTTACTGGGGTCAGTAGAACCCCAAAATTTGAAGACCATTCCGTTAACCAGCAATATGAAAAGATCATCGTTTGCGCGCCTAATGGCCTCCACGCTATCTTGTTTGCGTCGTATTCCTATTAAATGGATTTCATCTGATGAAAAATTCCAGTCTTTTGCCTTTAGGGTTGAATACGTTTTATCAAGGGCGTTTACCGCCTGCATAATTGGCCCTGGGTTTGTTTGGTAATGTAACTTTGCCTGATTGAGAAGCCTTATCCAATCATTATACTCTTTTGTTGGATTTCCTGCAGAAAATTTACTCCAATCTGCTACTTTTCCTTGATTTTTCCAGCGCTGCACATGTTGCATGGTACTATTTCCCACTATGCCGTCGGGAACCATAGTCTTATCCCCTTCCGGATCCAAGGTTCGTATATATTCCTGAAACAATCTTGCCGCTGCCTGGGTTACATAATCAAAAATGCCGTCAATAACTCCTCTAGGCATAAACCCCGCTTTAAAAAGAAATTGCTGTAATTCAGCAACTTCACTTGTGTCCCCCGCTCTAAAGGATCGCCAAGTGGTTCTATCGTCATCCCTAAAAGAAACTGCAGAAGTTGTTAATCCATCTTTGTGGTATGGAGAGAGAAATTTTTTGCGATCCAAAGGTATCCTCCCCAAATCACAGCTACCAAGAAAAAGAGTGCTCATATCATTAGTTTTAAATTAATATTCAAAAGAGCTGAACTTGAAGAAAGTCAGTTTTATTTAAACCTATCGAGCCTACACTTATTTGGGATTTTTTAATGAGGAAAGAAAATTGGGGTTTCAAAATAAAATGCCCCTACTCTCTGTAAATCATCTTATTGTAAATGTAATTTCAGTATTAAATGTAAGAAATTACCATGGAAAAAATTACAGGGACTATAAATTTTGTCATAAAACAATGATTCTTTAGGAATAATATTGCTATTACAAATCAGAAAGATTAATCCTTCGGTGGGTGTCCGTTTATTTCTTCAAATACGGCCTCAAAATTATCGCGAAGATATGTGCGAAGTTTTAGTCGATAATCATCTTTCAGCCAACTTATAAAATTGTGCGTACTTTTGCTAATGCACTGGGAATATTTCTCAATGCGATGGTCAATATCATCCCCCAACATTTTAGCCAAACCTAGCGCATCATAAACGTCCTCGCTGTTTTCAATACAGATATAAGCATGCTGTGCGATAGAACGCTCCAACACTACTTTTGAAGATTCCCCCCGAAATGTTGCCTCTTGATAGGTTGCTTTTATATCAAAGTATACTTCTTTACTTTTTGCAAATTCCGCGCGAAGTTCTTCAGGCATTTCATATCTGAAATTACTTTCCAATTCTTCATCGCTCAGCAATCGGTCCATATAATAATCGGGCGATCTAAAAATTGCCTGCCAATCCAATGGCGCTTCCCATGGGCCAAAACGTTGGTAATTATTTCCCAAATCAATTACCGAAAAACGGGATTTGTTATTCAGAATCCGTGAGCCTCGACCAATCATTTGGAAATATAGAGTTAGGGAACGAGTTGCCCTGTTGAGAATAATAGTATCAATGGTTGGTTCATCAAAACCCGTGGTCAAAATGCTCACCGATGTTAAAATTGCATCCGGAGTTTCGCTAAACCACTTTAAAATCTGTTTACGTTGTTTTTTTGTCGCGGTATTGTCTAAATGCGCTACCGGTAAACCTTCAGATTTCAAATAATAATAAACTTGAATGGAGGTGTTAATACCATTATTAAAAATTAAAGTCTTCTTTCCTTTTGAATGGCTTAAATATGCTTGATATACTTGGTCCAACATTCCTACTGCGGAATAAAGGTCATCGGAGGATTTCACCGTATAATCACCATTGGAACCAATTTCCAAAGATGTTAAGCCCATATTATACTGAAAAACATCAACCTGCGCCAAAAACTCATTTTCAATCAAGGATTGAATACTTTCACCCACAATCAATTCCTGATAATTGTCCTTCATTGGAAGGTTTCTATTGGAACTTAGCGGGGTAGCGGTTACACCGAGTATAAATGATTTTTCGAAAAATTTGAAAAGTTTAGTGAACGAATTGTAATGCGCTTCATCAATAATCACTAAACCGATATCGGAAATATCTAATTTATTGTCGTTAAGGCGGTTGTTCAAGGTTTCAACCATCGCAACAAAACAACTGTATTTATCCTGGTCGGAAAGATTTGCGGTGCTGTTTACAACTTTGTTTACCACCCCAAAGCTTGTTAGCATATCTGAAGTTTGCTTACAAAGCTCCACGCGGTGGGTCATAACAAGAACTTTCTTGTTGTGATGTCTTAAGTATTGACGAACTATCTCAGAAAAAATAACGGTTTTTCCTCCCCCGGTTGGTAGTTGGTAAAGCAAATGATAATCATCAGGGGCAGTTTCAAATTTATCAAAAATCTTGTCAATAGCACCTTTTTGATAACTATAAAGTTCTTTATCGGTTTTCTTTTCTCTTATTGAGTCTTTAGCCTCTGTCATAAAAATCCCCATTTGTGAAGTTTTGCAAAACTACATCCTTTTGAAGGTTTTAAACGAAGAAATGGCAGATTAATTACGAACGAAATTTCTGAAGTCTTATTTATGCTTCGTTTTCAAATATAGTTGTTCCACTTTTTCTCTTGCCCATGGATTTTTCCGAAGAAAAGTTAAACTCGATTTGATTGAAGGGTTACTATTGAAAGAATTGATTTTTATCTTTTCACCCAATACTTCCCAACCGTAATAATCTAATAGATATTCTAGAATATCAGCAAGTTTAACCCCGTGCAAAGGATTGTTGGGTTGTTGGCTATCACTATTCATTAGTTTATCATTTAAATTTGTCTTGGCTCTTAACAAAAAATCTTTTCTCTTTATTCTTTTATCTTTTCTCTTTGAAAAATTACCAATCAATAGGTCTATAATCTTTCAAAAACTTCCCGCTCCAATGTTTTCCCGTGTTTATACCATCAATCAGCGGATCCATTACTCTTGCGGCACCATCAACAATATCCAATGGAGGTTGAAAATCATGTAGCTCCATTTTTCTTTTTGCAAGTTCTACTGGGTCTTCATCTGTAACCCATCCCGTATCAACGGCATTTATATAAATTCCTTCCTTTGCAAGACTGCCAGCTGCCGTGTGCGTTAACATGTTTAGTGCAGCTTTTGCCATATTGGTATGCGGATGGCGGTCTTCCTTAAAAAATCGATGGAACTTTCCTTCCATTGCCGAAACATTAATTATGTGCTTTTTACCTGTATTTTCTTTCTTCATAATTTCGCCCAAACGATTGCAAAGCACAAAAGGAGCGATAGAGTTTACTAACTGAACCTCAATCATTTCAGTAGTTTCAATTTCACCAAGCCTTAAACGCCAGCTATTTGTTTTACGAAGATCCACTTGCTGTAAATCTGCATCCAATTTTCCTTCGGGAAAGACTTCTTTTGCGCTCAGTGAATTGTCAAAACTATACGGAATCTGTGAAAGTTTTGCGGAAGCTCGAATACCAATTCCCGGCTCGGAACCGTGCCAAGTAACGGGTAGATTTTTGTTGGGGTTTTTTTCAATATCCGCCGAAAGAGTTTTTAATTCCTGTAAACAATTCATATGATCCTGCAACAAATCTTTCACGAATTGGGGGTGTTCTTCAAAAGGCATTTCCTCCTTTGCCATTAAATGTTGATAAAAGCCTGCTGGTCTTCGAACGGTTTGTGCCGCGTTGTTTATAAGAATATCAAGGTTTTCATATTTTTGCTCAATATAATTGCAGAAAATTTCAACACTCGGAATATGTCGAAGATCCAAACCGTGAATTTTTAAACGGTCTGCCCACTGGTGAAAATCTTCTTCCTGTGCAAAACGATAGGCTGAATCTGCTGGAAATCGTGTTGTAGCAACAACCGTAGCTCCTGCCCTAAGCAACATTAATGAAATATGGTATCCAATTTTTAAACGGGAACCTGTCATAACAGCAACTTGCCCCGTTAAGTCTGCTGTTTGAAAACGCTTCGCATAATTAAAATCGCCACACTCGGTACACATTGCATCATAAAAATGATGAAGTTTTTTATAAAGGGTTTTGCACACATAGCAATTTCGCGGAGTTTCGAGTTCGAGTTCCTTTTTAGCTGATAGCTCAGAGGTTTGAAGCAATTTTGGTGCTACAAACACTACGTTTTCACGAGCGCTTCTTATTCCGGTTTCTTTTCGTGCGGTTCTATCTTTATTGGCTTGTTTGCGTTTTTCGGCTTTTTTTGCGTCTTTTTTTCTTCGTGAGAATTCATCACGATCGGGCCGTGAAAGTTGCCCGGAAGCTTTTATTAAAGCTGTGCGTTGTTCTTTCGGAATTTCGAAAATAAGATCAGTATTGTTGTTTAAATATTCAAGAATGGCAATACATTTGGTTATATCCTCAGGGCTGATTTCAACGTTGTACTCATTGTCTGCATTGTTGTTGAAATCCTTCCTTTCTTCATTTACCATTTCAGAAAAACTTTGTGACATATAAAAATTTTCGGCAAATATAGTCACAGTTTGAATGTGCAGAGAATTTATTTTGAAATGGTTTATGCGTCAACTAATTCCTTTTGAACATTAGCGGGAACAGGTTGATAGGATGAAAATAATGATTTGAAAGTGGCCCTTCCCTGAGTCAAGGATCTCAAATCAGTTGAAAAACCATACAATTCTGCTTCGGGAGTCAAACATTTTAAAACTTGATAGTTATGATTGCTTTCTATTCCTTGAATTATTGAACGTCTCGTCTGCAAATCTGTCATCACATTGCCCACCATTTCTTCGGGTACTTTTACGGTAAGCTCCATTACGGGTTCCAAAAGTTTGGGGTTGGCATTCAAAAAAGCTTCTTTAAACGCGTGGGCACCAGCAATTTTAAATGAAATATCATTGGAATCTACCGAATGCATTTTGCCATCATAAACCATTACACGCACATCTTGAATATGGGAGCGCACCAAGGGTCCGTCTTCCATTACCTCCAAAACGCCTTTCATTATGGAGGGCAAATAACGCTGATCTATCACTCCGCCAACAATACAGTTATAGAAAACTAATTTTCCACCCCATGGTAGATCAACTTCTTCCTTTCCACGAATGTTAAATCCTTGCGGTTCATCCATATTTTCATACCACGGTTCAATTTTTAAATGCACTTCGGCAAACTGACCTGAGCCACCGGATTGTTTTTTATGCCTATAGTTTGAAGTAGATGATCTTTGTATAGTTTCACGAAAGGCTATTTTAGGTTTTTCAAACCTCGCTTCCACCCCATAAATATTATTCAAAGTCCAATCAATAGTAGTAAGATGTAGATCGCCTTGACAGGAAATGATTAGTTGTTTGCCTTCTTTTGAAAATGAAATTTCTACTGTTGGGTCTTGACTGTGAATTTTCTTTAAACACTCGCTGAGTTTTTCTTCATCTTTAGTATTTACTGCAAATACTGCTTTTCTGATTCGCGGTTGCGGATATTTAATAGGTTTTATAGATATAACATTTTTTGGGGAAGCTAAAGTATCATTGGTTTCGGTGTACTTAAGTTTTAAGGTGGCACCTATATCGCCCACCGTCAATTTAGATACCGGCTGTCTTTCCTTTCCATCCATGATGAAAAGTTGGTTTATCACTTCGGTTTCTCCATTTCTTGAGTTTATAAGTTTATCGTTTGCTCTTACCTCGCCGCTCATTACTTTAAAGAATGTTATCTGTCCCAGGTTGGGTTGATAAACAGTTTTGAAAACAAATAAAGCTGGTGGGTTTTCCTTTGTTGCTTTTACTTCATTTCCATCCACGCTTTGCTCCATATTTAAATCGGCAGCTGCGGGAGCTACATTATCAATAAAACCCATTAATCTACCCGTGCCCATGTCGTTCAACGCCGAAACACAAAACACTGGAAAAAGCTCGTGGTTCAACATTCCAGCTTTAATACCGGCCCGCATTTCATCTTCGTTCAAAGTTCCTTTATCAAAAAAAAGCTCCATCAATGTTTCATCATTTTCTGCAGCCTTTTCTATCAATTCGTTATTAAGTTTATTGGCTAATTCCTTTTGATCATCGGGAATTTCCAACTTTTCAGGCTTCCCTCCCTCTGGGGAAAATTTATACATTTTCATTTTCAATACATCTATAATACACTGGGCGCCATCAACAACCAATGGGTATTGAATTTTCACTGCATTATTTCCTACTAAATTTTTTATGCTTTTAAAACTTTCGTCAAAATTTGCATTGATGTGATCTATTTGGTTTACAACAAATAGTGTAGGTTTATGATACTTATCTATGTAATTCCAAATAATTTCTGTACCCACTTCCACTCCCTGTTGCGCGTTTAACACAGTTACAATAGTATCTGCCACGCGGATTGATGAAATAATTTCACCTATAAAATCATCTAGGCCTGGAGTGTCAATAATATTAATTTTATAATTGCGCCATTCAGTGTGCAATGGCGTGGCGAAAATGGAGTTGCCTCTTTCGTGCTCCACTTCGTGATAGTCAGAAATTGTGTTTTTATTTTCAACGCTACCGCGGCGGTTTATGAGGCCGGCTTCAAAAAGCATTGTTTCAGCAAGTGTAGTTTTGCCGCTATTATGAGCTCCTACAAATACCACATTTTTGATGTGTTTGTCGTCATATATTTTCATCTGTTGCTATGTTTTGGTTAGTATTTATTTCAGATGCAATGCGCCAAACAATTTTATGAAAGGTTGGACTTGCTTTTAACTGTGAATCATACTGTTGCTATATGTTTTTTAGACTTTTAAATATATGAAATTATTTCAATAAAGTTTGAAGGAATTGCAGTTTTCGTCTGAAATTTCGAGATGATTTATACGTAGATTTTAAGAAGAAATGGAGGAGAATTTAAAAAAAAAGCAGAAAAGTAAAGGGATCTAAATTTAAAATTACAATAATTTGATTATAAATGATATTCTGCCATAATTAATTTAAATACGCAATTTTATTTAAAAAAAATTGGGAATCTTTATTAAACAAATGGATTTAGTATTAAATAAATATTAAAGTCAATTAAGAATTATTAGAAGGGAAATTAAAGCCTTATCTTCACTTAAACTTAAAATAAAACAACATGAACAATAAAGGAAAAGGAATATTAGCACTGCTAGGAGTAGCAGCAGGCGCATTTGCATTTTGGAAATATAAAAACATGACGCCTCAGGAAAAGCAGAATCTAAAAGATAAGGCTAATGAAACCGGCAGAAAAATAAAAGAAAAGGCTGGAGAAGTTGAAAACACTATCTCTGACAAGTATGACAAGCTTAAAAATTCTGCAAATAGAGAAGCCAACAATCTTAAAAGAGAAACCAACGACATGACTTCTTAATTACCTTTAAGTGGTTTAAAAAAAAGTCCCGCAAATGCGGGACTTTTTTTGTGTAGGTTATTGTGATGATTATATTTTAGTAACTTTCACAGCGTTCATACCGCGTTGCCCTTTTTCTAGTTCAAACGAAACGTTGTCGTTTTCTGCTATTTCATCAATAATTCCACTTACGTGGGTAAAATATTTTTCGTTGTTCTCATTATCTATGATAAAACCAAACCCTTTGGAAGAATCGTAAAATGATACTTTTCCTTTTCTTACGGGATCAAAAGCCTCACGATCGCCTTCTTCCTTTTTAGGAATTCCCAATACAATATCATCTGCGTCAACCTCTACTTTCATTGAGGGATCTGGGGGAGTGTCTACTAAATTTCCATTGTGATCCACATATACGAAATCAATTCCTGGTGTTTTTTCAGATTTGCGGGTTTCTTTCTTTTTTTGTTTTTCTTCCCGCTTTTTAAGCTTTGCCTTTTCTTTCTCTTTCTTGCTGTATGTTTGTTGTGATTTTGCCATTTGTTTATTTTAATAAAAAAAGCCATCCACGATAGGTAGTTGACTTTTGAATGAATTATATTTTAATAATTTTTTTATTGGTCTACCTCTCTTGATTTTTAATTATATCAATTGACTTTTGTCAAAGATACAGTAATATAAATATTTTAAATCATAAAAATGGTTAAAGGTGATACCATTACTAAACCATCAAATTAAAATTATTTTATTTATTTTTTGTATCCCCTTGAAATATATATCTTAGGAACCATAAAACCTTATCCATGATTAAAAAAATACTTTTCGCATTTTTTATTGTTATAAACTTTACCCAACTATTTTCACAGGAAAAACCGATAGAAATTGTTGAAGAAACAAAAGCCAATCGGCTGTTTCTTTACGCCCTGAATAAAAACGAACAGGATCTGGACGTAATGATTACCGTAGAAGGAACGAACTTTCGACAAAGTAAAAGTAAACCACGAATGATTCGCGTTCCGGCGGCTTCGAAAGTTCTGCTCACCAATTTATTTGTTGAAAGAGGGAAAAGAGCAAATTACACTTATAAATTAGAAGTAAACGACAGCCTTTCCCGGCGTGCATTACCAAGGGAATTTGAACCGATTAAAATAGAGCCCAAAAAGAAAGTAATTGTTTATATTCCTGAAAATTGCACTAGCTGTGACAGCCTTGTTTCGAATCTTGATAAAAGCCGATATTTATATTCTTCCTATCGTTTTTCGGAAAAACCTGAATTGAAAAGTCAACTTGCTCCAGCATTTACTAATTCTACAGTAAAAATAGATTCAGTGACAACGCCTATTATTAGTTTGAATGGTGTACTTCACGTAAAAATTGAAGATTATGACCAATTATTGGAAGAACTGAATAAATAGTTATAATTAAAAAGGATACCCAATTCCAAAATTGAAAACTGTTTCCGTCACGTCAAAATTGAATCTTTGTCCTTCCGGAAGTGATGGATCGTGAAATGGCGTGGCAAAATCGAATCGAAGTACGAAGCCCTGGATGTCTATTCTTAATCCCACACCAGCGCCCATTCCCATTTCATTTATAAAATTGGAAGTGAACTTATCAGCCCCATTATAGGCTGGATTTGCCTTTGAATTCCAAATATTTCCTGCGTCCGCGAAAACCGCTCCATTTAAATAGGAAACAATTGGAAAACGATATTCAATATTGGCTTCCAAACGAATGTTTCCCGTTTGATCAAAATAATTATTATTGGGATTGTTGGCATCATTGTAAGTACCCGGTCCAAGTGAACGTATCCGGAAAGCACGAACGCTATAAGGACCGCCAGAATAATATTGTTTAACATAGGGCACAATGTCAGAATTTCCATATGCGTAGCCATAACCGGCAAACAATCGTGTAGCAATAAGCTGTTCTTTTGCAAACTTAAAATGATATCTAAAATCTAAATCTACTTTGGCGTATTGAGCGTATTCAAGTCCGAAAACTTCTTTTTTTCCAGTATCATTTTCTTTTCCGAAAAGACCAATTGTATTTCCGGCCGTATCCAAAGTAGTATTAATAAAGAATTGATTCGTTTTTTGGGCATCCACCATTCCATTGTAAGTGAACGAGTAGTTTAGGCCAGAAATAAATTGTTGCTCAAAACTGCGTTTTAAAAAGGGATTTTCATTTAATATTTCATCAAACTCAGGCGTGGTGTTTGATGGATTTGTATAGTTTATTGAAATAGGAATTATTTCGTGGGTTACATATTTATTTGCTTGCCAGATATAACCAAATTGTGCTGTTCCTGATAACAATGTGTACAATTTTGTTCTGCTAATATAATCAACGCTTATACCAGTCTTGGTTTTGGGTATATCAAAACTGAAAAAATCCGCATCAATTTTAACTGGGAAAATGACCCTTGGGAAAATCAGCTCAGATTTCATTCCCAGGGAAATACTTGTATTTCCGCTATTACTACCGCTTCCCATTTGCACTTCATACCCCACACTGGCTGTGGTATTCAAAGTTTCACCACCATGAAAAAGATTTCTGTTACTGTAAGTAAGTGCAAATCGAGGCCCCGCAAAGTTGTTCGATTTTGTAACAGCTTGAAGTTCTGCCCGAATGGCGCGTTTGTTTAAGGGCGATAGAAAAATATCAACTTCCAGAACTCCCAAACTGTCAGTAAACAAAGAATCTTTTTCTCTGTACTGAATATTGACATACTTATAGGCACCAATGGTAGAAAGACGTCTTGAAGTATTTTTTGACTCCTGCGGATTGTACAGTTGTCCTTCTTCCAAAGTAATAAAAGGATCAAGATATTTTGGCTTGAAATAGTCGGCACTATTAATGAAATTCTTTTCGTTAAAACGTGTAACATCTGTTATTGTGGAATCTTGTCCAATATGGTTTGCATATACATTTATCTCTGAAATTCTATAGGGAATTTTAGCCTTTTCTGGCACATCTTTTTTCAAACGCAAATATAGATCGAACTTTTTTCTGTCATATTGATTGGTATCCGCCTCAAAAATTAAAAAACTAGAATTAAAATTATAATAGCCTTTGAACTTTAAATCCTGGTCAATACGTTCCCGTTCCAATTTCAAGTTTGAAAGATCAAAGCGCATTCCTTTTTTAAGTTTCGTGTCTTCCACACTTTTCTTTATTTCAGAATAAATAGGCTGCTGGAGGGTATCTAACTGGTAGCTGGCAATGGTGTAAGGAGTTGTGGCTTTTATGGTATAAGTAATCGATGCTTCTTTTTCCTTTTCTTCAAACTCGGAATTTACTTCACTGTAAAAGAAACCTCTATTCTCCATTCTGTTCAGTAATATCTCCTCAACTTCATAGGGTTTTACATCGCTTTGATAAACAGGCTCCTCTCCTATTTTTTTGTATAGAAAACGATTTATAAAGCCAGGATTTTGCTGTTGCATTTTATAATAGTAATGAAGTCCGGGGCGCATACCCAAAAATTTTGTATTTGGTTCTGGCCGCAAAGCTTCTTCCATTACGGAAACTAAGTTTTCTTTATTATCAATAACGGAATCTGAAGTTATTTCAACAGAAGCACCCGTATAGAGCTTCTTGTCTTTTGGAATAAATTTCTTGACAGCACAAGACTGCAGCAACAGCAATAAGACTAAAAAAGCAGCTGCTGATTTACACATTACTATAATGCGCTGAGTTATTATTAATTTTCTTGAGCAATTCACGTAACTAATTTTTATTAACTGTTTTGGGAGGCGAGACCATTTCTGTGTTGGCTTCCCCTTCCCTATTCGCTTGTTGTGTTTCTTTGTTGGCTGGTTCTTCTGTATCTTTCTTTTCGTTCTCCTTTTTGGTTTTACTGTGAAGCAACGCTTGCCACAATTCATCAAACTTGTTGAATTCTTGCGTAAAAATAAGTGCGATACCACTCACGATGGTCTGTCCATCCACTATGTTTTCAAACTGATTTTTTCTGAAACCTTTTAGTCTATAGCGTCCATCTTCTGTCAGTAAATATTCAATTGTTACATTGCCAATTATTGGAGTGGGTTCATTGGTAGCACTGCTTCCCTGTATGTCTACATCACTTCCTACTCGAACTAGGAGTCTGTCATTGAACAACTTTTTTTGCGCCGCAATATCCAATTGGGTTCTTTGTTGGGCTGTTTCAGCTTGATAATCTGTATAACTGTCTAAGCCAAAATCCAATTCCAGTCCGGAATCTCCTAAAAGTTTATCCGAAAAAACATTTAATTGATCAGAAATAGCATCATTCAAATTATCACGTGCAACCGTTGCAAATCCTCCTCTGCTACCGTCACTTCCGGGTTCGGGATAAAAACGGCCTAAAACCAATAGAGAAAATACCTGTCTATTAAGTTCATCCTGCTGTGAATTTAATTGCTGTATTCTACCGTAAACCTGCCCACCAATTGCACCCTGTTCATCTTCAGGCATATCCATATCAAAGCTGATAACGGGTTGGGTTAATTGACCATCAATATTTAAATAAACTTCAAAGGGTAAAACCTGTTTATATTTATTTTTTATTGAAGGATCGGCTCCTGAAGTAACGGGCGCCATCAATGGGGATGCCGAAGCTTTTACTGTGTATATCGCTTTCACGTCCAGCTTTGCATTAAAGGGATCGCCCGACCAAGTTACACGGCTTCCCGAGGCAAGTTCAAATCTTCGGTTTACAAGATTATACAAATTCATCTCGTAATGTCCGCCTTCAATTTCATAAACTCCGCTCAAAGTCACTCTGCCGTTGGGGTTCATATTGTAATTAAATTCTCCCTCACCGTACACCTCAAAATTATCACCTGTTTCTTGGTCTATTATAACATTTATTTTTGCTGATTTGCCAATTTTTAAAAAAGCATCCACATCGAACCCAGCTACTGTGGCCGTAGTTTCAGTGTTTTTGGTTAAAATGGCATCCGGATTTTCACGATTCACAAAAATAACCACGCCTTCCCGTTCTTCAATTGCTACTGCGGAAGTAGGTAAAATATAAGTTACATCGGTTTCGTCATTAACTACAATCTGGGCATCAACTTTTGGGATTTGCAAATCTCCTGTAAGAGTAGCGTCTGCGTCAAAAGAAGCTTTTCCATATATAAAATCATTATCGCCTTTAGCAGCATTAAGCACTTGGAAATTCTGCGCTTTTAAGTTTAAATCGAAAGTTGGGTTTAAAAATGTTTCGGTGCCAATCTTACCACTTAAAACCAATTCATTCCGGTTTTCATCCAGCACGGTAAAATTATCCATAAACAAGCCTTCATTGCTTACGCGCAACATCTCACTTTGTAAGGTGAAGGGTGCATTCAATCTTGTGACGGTAAAATCTGCATTATTGAAATTTATACTTCCTTCATATTTGGGAGCAAGTGGGGTTCCGGTAACGTTAAACCTACCCGAAAAACTTCCATCGGTATTTTTCACTTCCCCTAAAGTAAAACCCTCCAGAGCGCTCATTTTAAAATCATTGATAATTAAATCCAGGTTCAGTTTCGCCTCCTTTGCCGTAGCAATATAATCTCCTGTAAGGTCAAGATCAACTTTACCTTCTTTAAGTGCTAAATTGAAATCGTAACTATTTCCGCCTTTGAAACTTGCGTCAACGGTTAAAATTCCTAAATCTACATCCATTAAATTGAATTTTTCAACTGAAATATCTGCTAAAAGACCAGCATTCCCAAAGGGTTCAACAATTGCTAAATTTCCATTTAATGTTCCTTTAGCGAGTTCTTCCGAAGGGTTTAAATAATTTAAGATTTTACTCAATTTGAAATTTTCAAATGTAATGGCCGCATGTTCTTTCGAAACATTCGGCAATTGGTGTGTTAAGGCAACGACGGTATTATCTCTGGAAAATCGAAAATTGTGGAATTCCAAATTGTTCTCTGTATATATAATTTCATTATCCGCAGGGGTTTGCCATGTATTTCGATCCAAAATTAAATCTTCAGGCATTACGTGAAAGCGGAGACGCTCTGAAGTTCCCGTAATTTGCGATTCAATATTTATTAGTGTAGAATCTTTATAAACGGAATTAAACTTCAAGCTAAGCTCACCGTTCTGCTGATTGCCCGCAACTTTTGTTTTTGGAATATCCAGTGGTCCTCCTTTTAAACTTTTAAAGCCTAAATCAAAAACAAATTTGTCCTTATCGGTATCCATGTTAAACGCCAAGCTATCCAATTCATTTCCAGAATAATTGATGTGTGGCGCGGTAATATTTGCTTTTAATTTTCTGGCGGCTTCATCAAAAGCGACATTAATTTTTACAGTATCAAGTTCTCTTACATTTACCAAAAAAACATCGCTCAAAACTGGAGTTTCAACTATTCGGCCTTTCACAAATAACTTTACGGGGTCTTGGAGCGTGTCGGCAAAATCGATATTTCTATAAAAATAACTGCTAACATGCCGCTGCACCGAACTGCTGAAAGTAGCCGGATCCGTGTTACTCTCAAGAGTTAGGTGGAACATTTTGTTATCTAACCAAATTGAGGTTGTGTCGCTACGAACATGGGCTGTAGCCAACACATCACCCACCAAATAACTTCTATCGTCATAAACTATAACACCTTCACCAATGGTTGATATTACATCATAACCATCTTTATGCCCTTCAAAATCAGCATCTAGTTTAAAGGCTGTCCGCACATCCCGGCTCATTAAACCCAATGATTGAAGATTTGCACCAACAACATTTAAATGTACGCTCGCCTCGGGTGAGATTGAATCCAATACCACATCAGCTTTTAAATCTAAATTCAGGTTTTCATCTTCATATTCGGAAACTACTTCTCCTTTTCCATTTTTTATTGTTCCATTAATTTCTAAATCATTAATGGCATAATCATTATACTGAAAGCTTGAAACTCTAGCGTCTACTGTGGCGTCCAGACTATTTATGTTGCTGCCGGAGCCTTGAGTATTTAGGCTAAAGCTTATCTCGCCCAATTGTTCATTTTGTAAGAGTTCATTCAGTTTGTAATCTTTAACTTCAACATCTGCATCAAAAACAATTTGCGAATCGTTTTTGAAATGACCATCAATAATCGCGACTCCCTGTGAAGTTTTAAGTTGTGCTTTTGTATAAATATCCTCAAGATTACCTTTTGCATTCCCTTGAAGCGAAATATTCTGTGGAAGTTTTACACCCAGTTCATTTTCATTTATAAATTGAAGGAGGTCATTCCGTTTTGTTTGTGCTGAAAAACGAGGAATATCGAATTTTAAATTTTCCGGTTTTGTTGCATTTTGAATAGATCCGTTTGCAGAAATTCTGGTAGTATTTCCCCAACGGGCATTTAAATTTGAAATTTGAATTGAGGAAAGATACCCTGAGGCGTCAACATTTCCGGAAAGAAACTTTTTGCTGAGCCTTGATAAATATTCGTTTTCTTTAAGTTCCGGCTGAAACTTAAAAATTTCCTTTAAATCAATTTGAAAAGAAGGTAAATCAACTGCTATTTTGGATTGTTCGGGTGCATTAACTAAATCTGCCAATGTGGGATAATCCAAACGCAGCTCTCCATTAAGTTTGTTGTTGTTTAACTCCAGATTTAAATTTTTTACTTCCAAAAAATTATCTGTAGCCTTCAGATTTAGGGCTAGTTCTTTTAAATTTAAACCAGAGCCTTCTTTAAAATTAAATGAATCCAACTGTATTCCCGCTTTTTTATCTTTCAAAAAAACATCGTTTGCGTTTAGAGCTACATTTTTTAAAGCGATGGCGTTTGGATTGAATACATTGGCTCTTACTTCATTGTTACCAACAAAATAACTGATGTTGGTTTGTTTAAAATCAATATTAGCAATGGCAATCTCAACATCGGGCCATTCAAATTTTTGAATATCTTTCTTTACATTCTCCTTAACCTCCTCAACTTTTTTTGTAATGCCGTTGTTTTCGGTTTCGGTGTGAATGGCGATTATTGAATTTTTTAAGTTGAAATCACCAATTTCATATTCATTGTTTTGAAGATCGGCTTTTTCCAATTCAATATACATGTCTGAAATTTCAACGTTTGCAGCAATTCTATCTGCGAAAGACTGATAGTCAACAAAAACATTATTAAGCGTAAGGTCATCAAAAGCTAAATACGGTAAGGGAACATCGTCTTGGGTTGACGGTGGCACGGGGGTTTGGATATATTTTATTCGAGCGTTTGAAACAGATGCTTCCGAAGCACGAAAATCCATTGTTTCCAAATCGGTTTTTTCCATTTGAACGGCAAGTGAACCAACTTTGAATTTGCTATCTATGCCAAGCACGGCATCATCAAACACAACATTAATGTTTTTAAGATAAATTTCTCCCAAGGAAATATTTAAAGGTGCCGAAGTTGTATCTGTAGCAGCGGTTGTACTTGTTGCTGTGGGAAAGGCATCCAGCAAAAATTGGAAGTTATAACCGTTTATAGTATCATTCCGAATTATATTAGCGCGTAAGCCTTCCAAATTTAAATAGTCAATTCCAATTCCATTACCACGAATAATGGGCATAAGTGGAATATCTGCTTCCAAGGATTTTGAGTAAACTAAAGTATCTCCTTTTTTATCTTCCAGGTAAAGCCCTTTCAGCATAATGTTACCATCAAAAGTGATGAAAAGTTTATCTATTTCAATTTTGGTGTTGGTTTTTCCAGAAATGTAATCTACTGCTTGCTGGACTATAATATCTTGTCCCCAAGGGCTTCTAACAAATAATACCAATAAAATAAACAGGATAATAAGAACCGCGATAATTTTTCCGAGAATTCTTAAAAACCTATATTTTGATTTATTTTCTTTTTTCTTTTCCAAAGCAAATTTTGGTAGTTCTTCAAAAATAGAAAAATATCCTCGCAATAAGGAAGCTTGCCTCCACTAGAATCAGCTATTTGAGCATAAAGTTGTGTTAAAAACAAAGAAAATATAATAGGGATTCCACTTATTTAAATGGAGCGCTTTCATTTCTTATCATACATCAATGTGAAAGCTGTCTTATTAAAATAATTTTGCCCAAGAAAACAATTAATAACTTTTAAATCACAATAAAATGGACAACAACACAAAAACAACATGGAAAATTGATGCTACGCATTCAGAAATCAATTTTAAAGTAAAACATATGATGATTTCTACAGTAACGGGTAGTTTTGATAAATTTGATGGCAAGGTAGAAACTACAAATGATGATTTCAAAAATGCGAAGTTTACGTTTTCGGCAAAAATCGATTCTATAAACACCAATAATTTAGATCGCGACAATCATTTAAAAAGTGAAGACTTTTTTGGCGCTGAAAAACATCCACAACTGACTTTTACCTCTAAATCATATGATGGCAACAAAATGGTGGGTGATATTACCATAAAAGGTACAACCAAAGAAATAACCTTGGATGTAGATTATAACGGAACTGCCGTGGATCCTTATGGCCAGACCAAAGCGGGTTTTGAATTTGAAGGCCAATTAAACCGAAAGGATTTTGACCTAAATTGGGATGCCGTAACAGAAGCAGGAAATGTGGTAGTAAGCAATAAAGTAAAGCTGATTGCTTCAATACAATTTATAAAACAATAAATTTTTAAAATTTTACTGTTCCCTAAATCGAGAGCTTCATTGAGTATTAAATTGGAGTTCTCGATTTTTAATTTTTATTGAACCTCTTTTTTTTAGCGATTCAGCACCACAAGAAGTTCTTATCATATATCAATGCAAAACAATGTTTTACGAAGTAAATTTACATTGTAAATAAAAATAATAAACAATGAAAACAAGACAAATAGAACGCGTATTGACACCTCCCCGACCCCATATGGTTGGTGATGGGTTTAGAGTACACCAATATATACCTTCCGCTATTGAAGAAGGTTTTGAACGTATGGATCCATTTATAATGATGGATTACAACAGTAAATTTTACTTTCCTCCCACCGAGCAGCCACGTGGTGTTGGCGTACATCCGCACCGAGGTTTTGAAACTGTTACCATTGCTTATAATGGTAGCGTGGCCCACCACGACAGCGCCGGCAACAGTGGCGTGATTGGTGAAGGCGATGTGCAATGGATGACTGCAGCTTCAGGTATTCTTCACAAAGAATATCACGAAGAAAATTTTAGCAAAGCTGGTGGATATTTTCAAATGGTGCAATTGTGGGTAAACCTTCCCGCGAAGCACAAAATGAGCGCTCCTAAGTATCAAGGAATAACAAATGCCAAAATGAAAAAAGTGGAGCTTCCAAATAATGCAGGAGTTATAGAAGTAATTGCCGGAAATTACAACGGGGAAAAAGGTCCCGCTTCTACATTTACCCCGGTTAATATGTTGAATGCGAAATTGAACAAAGGCGGAAAAGCTACTTTTAGTTTTCCCGCGAATTACAATACCGCAATTTTAGTGGTTGGTGGAAATATAAAGGTGAACGATTCTGAAGAAATCAAAACAGATAGTCTTGGGTTGTTAGCCAATGATGGCGAAACATTCACAGTAGAAGCATTGGATGAAGCAATAGTTTTAGTTTTGAGCGGGGAACCCATTAACGAACCCGTTGCTGCTCAAGGTCCGTTTGTAATGAACACGCGAGCCGAACTTATTCAAGCAATAAGTGATTATAATATGGGTAAATTTGGATATTTAGAATAATAAAAGTAAGTATCTTCGAGGGATGCCAAAGTAAGTATTGACTAATTTCAGTCAGACCTACGGCATCCTTTTTTAAATTAAAAAACTATGTCGAATTTAAAAACTATAATTCCGGAGAGAGCTGCCAATATTGGCAACTTTATGGTCGGCCGTTTGCTGCCTTTCCGTGAAAAAAGAATGGTTGGGCCGTTTGCATTTATTGACCATATGGGACCCGTAAAAATGGATGAAAATGAAAATCTTGACGTGCCGCCACACCCGCATATTGGACTTTCAACGCTCACTTATCTTTTTGACGGAAGCATTATGCACCGCGACAGTTTGGGTTCGGAAATTGAGATCACACCGGGAGCTGTAAACTGGATGACGGCAGGAAAAGGTGTTGTTCATTCTGAAAGAACTCCCAATAATCTTCGAAAAACAAAGAAAACTTTACATGGTTTACAGATTTGGGTAGCGCTTCCAAAACATTTGGAAAATATGGAACCTTCTTTTCATCACACTGAAAAACAGGAAATTCCTCATTTTGAAAAAGACGGAATCTCCATAAAAGTTATTGCGGGGGAAATTCTGGGAATAAAATCGCCCGTTCCAGTGCATAGTAATCTATATTTTCTCGAGTTGAAAAGCGGTAGAAAACGAAAAGTAAAACTTGGAGATTATCTTTTTGGTGAAAGCGGTCTATATATTTTAGAAGGAAATGTTTTCAGTGAAGGAAACACCTACGATCCCAAGCAAATCTTAGTTGCAAATGACAGCAAACTCTGCGAATTTGAAATGGCAGAAAATACAACTGTCTATATTTTTGGAGGTAACCCTTTTCCGGAAGACCGCCATATTCATTGGAATTTCGTCGCTTCAGAAAAAGAAACTATTGATAAGGCCCGCGAAGATTGGAAAGCACAACGATTTCCAAAAGTACCCGGAGAAACAGAATTTGTTCCCCTTCCGAATTAATGGGGTTTAAAATTGTTTTGGGCGAGCTCTTTCCGAACACGACTAAGACTTTCCGGAGTAATTCCTAAGTAGGAAGCAATCATCCATTGTGGAACCCGCAACAATAAATCGGGGTACATTTCAATAAAACTAAGGTACCTTTTTTCTGCTGTCGCGCCCAGCAACAGATTGATTCGTTTTTGCATTTGCCGAATGTGGTTATGCAAAAGTTTATCATTATAACGACCATATTTTTGGCTCACTTCCGCAGCAAGACACATAAAATCTTCACTAATAAAAACAACATCAGTATCCTCAATGGCTTCAATGTAACTTTCGGAGGGATCGTTAAAATAAACACTGCTCCTATCTACAATAAACCAATTTTCAGGAGCAAATTGTATAACATGCTCTTTTCCGTCCTCGTCCAGCATAAAAGATCGCAACAACCCTTTTTCAACAAAAAATGAATGTTTGCACACATCTCCTTTTTTTAAAAGAATTCTTCCCTTTTCATAATGTCTACGTTTTAACGGAATGGATAGTTGTTCTGCCTCAGACTTTTGCAGACCAACTGTGTGCAACAAATAGGTTGTGAAATCTTTTGGGATTATATCATTTTCGGATTTTATCATTTAGTTTTCTTGAATCATTAAAATTAACCATTAATCTTTATTTTTTTAGGAATAAAATCGTTAATTCTGCTCTTCAACCCCTCTCCCATTTCTTCTTAAATATTATAATATATTTAACATATAAATAAATACTTTATCGATGAAATGTATTTTTATACGTTTAAATGCAAATTTTAACTATAAAAATTATTTCACTATTAAAATAGTATATAAGTTTGCAGTCTAAAATCTGTATGAAATGACCTACAATACATTAATTTTTATAGGGTTATTTTTAATGTGTGCTTTATGTGAAGTTCATTCCCAAGTTGGTATAAATACAACTAGTCCGCGCACAACCTTAGAAGTTGCAGGGAGTATGAAAATTTCAGATTCCATTGAAATTAGTCAAATAAATGCCCTAAAAGACATTGATACTTCCACTTTTTTAATTCAAGATGATCAACAATTTGTAAAAACGCTTGATGTAAGTAATCCCATTGGTGAGGCGTTGGGATACATTCAGGTCTATTTAATTGAAAACCCAAACCTGGATTGGGTGCTAGATTTTGACACCAAAGTAAACGCTTATGATTATGTATTAAATACCATTTCTGCGCATTTTAATAGAGAACTGGTAATGAATACAAGTGATGGGCGCAACTCCAGCATACCTTACACTTCAGCTTTTATAAAAAATGGAACTTGGCACATTATTGCTGATTATCCATCTGCGGCTAATATAAATTCATCCGAGATTGGCACTTGGACAATAACCACGCTCATATATTCAAAAGATCTATCCAAACAATTTGGAACGGTAAACATACAAATGAACAATGGTTCTAACGGAAGTGCAAGCACTCCCATTATAAATTGATCAATATGAATAAAATTACATTTCTACTGTTTTTTATTTTAAATATTGGCTTTGCCCAAGTGGGAATCGGTACACAAAACCCTCAAGCTGAATTAGATATTAATGGATCACTGCTCGTCCAGCAAGAATTTATGACTGGGCCTTTAAATACGGTTAGAGCAACTGATGAGAACTTTAAATTATTAACACGCCTTACAAATTCATCGCCCGTGGGAGAAATTACGGTACTCAACGTAGATTCACTTACCGTAGCACCTATTAATGTGGTTAATTACAAATTCGACAATATTCATTTGGATAACCTTACTGACGTAGACTTACAGTTTGATGCCAATAAATATATTGTTGGTGTAGCAAATTTTCGATATGTGGGCGATGCCGTACAGAAAGCAATCAACTCTTCCTCCACTTCAATAGGAGCTTTTGTAGTTAGGGCTTTTATACAAAATGGAACCTGGCATTTAGAGATCAGAAACAGATTTCTAGACAATGTTAATGGTTCCGAAGGTATACAATACTTCGTAACTTTTATTATTTATGATAAATCCTATTACAGAAATCTGCCTGTTATAACAACAAATCTAAATGGATCACATATTGGTGAAGCTTCCTCAATACCCAATTTATAAATAAAACCGATGCTTAAAATTAACAGCTTTCCTCTCATTTTTTTTCTATTCAACAGTGTCATTATAATGGCACAAGTAGGAATTAACAATCCAAACCCATCTGCAACACTGGACGTAACGGGAAGCGTGTTAGTGGGAAAGAAACTGTATTTGGAAAATCCGCTGCCATATTCCGAAATTAGAGGATCGCAGTTATTGATTAAAAAAACAGATGAACAGGTGGTTAAATATGATATTGAACAAAGTAAGTATGGTCCCATAAACTATGTTCAATTGGTTTTTAGAAATACAAATACTATTGGGCTCCAAGATTATGATACTAAAATTTCAGCAAATGATTATTTAGTCACCGTTCAAGGATTTTATTTTTTGGTAACACAAACCAACAGTACCAATATTACAATCCACAGCAATATTGCCGAAAATAATATTGAAGGATATCAAGTTTATGCCTATATAGATAATGCTACCCAAACCTGGCATATAAAAGGGTTTATAAATAATAGCACGTTTAGAAATGATGCAGATGAAGATACAGCAATTGATCTTTATGTAAACTTGATCATTTTCAGAAATGGTTTTATTGCAAAACCATTGGAAGATGTATATGTAAATATGAACAATCTAGAAACCAAAACGGTTGCAGCTCCTGTAGGTTTTTAAATAATGAAGCGCCATACCAAAATTTCATTTCCGTTCAGAATGAAATTGCAAATGCATATTTTGAATTGCGTGAAAATTATATTTCCGAAGTTTTAAAAACCAATTTCCAAAAAATTACGGAAGAGGAATTGAAAAAAATGCAGGAAGCATATCCTTTAAGGATTATTGAATCGGCCTTGTAATTTGTTTTAAAATTTAAACATTCTTTTAAAGTAACCTTTTAAGTATTACTTTTAGAATATTAATATTTACAAGAAACACCAAAATGAACTGGATATTTGAAAATTTCAAACCAGAACTCGATAATTTGACGCCGCATGTACGGGAAAAGGCGCTAGAAATAGCAAACCGGTTAATGGAGCAGGGAGGAATTTCAGAAGAAAAAGCCATTCAACAAGCAATTGTACAGGCTGAGGAATGGTTTTATGATTCGGAAGGCTAAAGTCTCATTTTCTTATACCAATAAAGCTTAAAAAATTTCTGCTAATGAATGATCGCAAACAGCCATTAACACTAAAAGAAACCGAAAAATTTTTCTTCGATTTAAAGGAACGTTTTGAAAAAAATAAGAACCGTCATAGAGGTTTGGAATGGACAAATGTGCAAAGTAAACTAGAAACTAACCCAAAAAAACTATGGTCGCTTTATCAAATGGAAGAAACCGGTGGGGAGCCAGATGTCGTGGGCTATGACGCCAAAAGTAATGAATACATTTTTTTTGATTGTTCAGCAGAAAGTCCGAAAGGACGTAGAAGTTTTTGTTATGACCCTGAAGCTTTGGAAGCAAGAAAAGAACACAAACCAAAAAATAGCGCAGTGGGAATGGCAGCCGAAATAGGAATTGAGATATTAACTGAAGAACAATACCGCGAACTTCAAAAAAGAGGAAAATTTGATACTAAAACTTCAAGTTGGTTAAAAACTCCTGCCGAATATCAGAAAATTGGGAGGGGCCATTTTTGGTGATTTTCGCTTCAATACGGTATTCGTTTATCACAATGGAGTTGAATCCTATTATGCCGGAAGAGGTTTCCGAGGTGTATTACGAGTTTAATTGTAGTTATAAAATCATAATTCTATTAAAGAATAATAAATTTATTGCCTCTCATGTTCTTCCAAATCTTTTCGCAAATCAAGATTTCGCAATTTTGGAAAAAAGAAACCCGTGCCTAGTACAGTTAGTAACGTCATTCCTCCACCAAAGACAACCGCCGTTACCGTTCCCATCAATTTCGCCGTCAGTCCACTTTCAAAAGCACCCAATTCATTGGAAGAACCAACGAACATGGAGTTAACGGAAGCCACTCGCCCCCGCATTGCGTCTGGCGTTCGCAGTTGTAAAATAGTTGATCGTATAACCATTGAAATCCCATCGGTAGCACCGCTTAAAAATAGTGCTATTACGGAAACCCAGAACCAAGTAGAAACTCCAAATATGATTATACAAATTCCGAAACCAAAAATAGCTGCAAGCAATTTCATTCCGGCGTTTTTATTTAGTGGGAAATGAGCAGAAGTAAACATAATTAACAAAGCGCCCACTGCTGGAGCAGCCCGGAGTATTCCGAATCCTTCTGGGCCTACTTTAAGAATATCCTGTGCATAAATGGGCAGTAAGGCCACCGCACCACCAAATAGCACTGCAAACATATCTAAAGTAAGCGCTCCCAAAATTACGCGCGTATTCCTAACGAATTTTATACCTTCTTTTAAACTTTTCATTATCGGCTCACCAATATTCGGGTTTAAAATAGGCTTCTTCGGAATCTGGAGAAGCAACAACAAAGCCATCAATGAAAAGGCAAATACAAAACACATTGACCAATGCACTCCTATCCAATGAATAAAAAATCCTCCCGCCGCCGGACCAACAACGGCGCCCATTTGCCACATAGAACTGCTCCAAGTAGCCGCATTTGGATATACTTTTTTTGGAACCAATAATGAGAACAGTGAAAAAATGGTCGGTCCTAAAAACGCACGGACTATTCCTCCTAGAAATACCAAAAAATAAACTGCATACAGTATCGTGTTGGTGGAAAAATCACCGATGACGCGCGGCCAAGTAAGTAAAAATAAACCAAGACTTACAACGGAAAAACCAAAAATACATTTAACCAAAAGTCCGCGCTTCTCACGTTGGTCAACTATATGACCAGCAAAAAGTGCCATTGAAACTGCCGGAATAACTTCCATTAAACCTATTATTCCTAAAGAAAGAGGGTTTTTAGTGATGCTATAAACTTCCCATTCAATCACCACAAACTGCATGCTCCATGCAAATACCATCGCAAATCGAACCAACAGAAAAAGATTAAACTCCCGAAATCGTAATGCAGCGTAGGGATCATTTTTCTTCATTGAAAAGAAATTGGGAATTTAAAATGAAATAATTTTAATTTCAAAGTAAGTTATTTGGGAAAACCAAAAGTACTACACCAAACTGAATATGGCAATGGCATAAAGATAAAACCTTACAAAACGAAGCAAACCAAACAATAAATAATTTCTAAACTTATAATGGATCGTTCCCGCAGCCATACTGGTTATGGAATACGGAATAGGCAACAGGGCACCAACCACAATAAGAAACCCACCCCACTTACGGATTTGTTTAAGGTGTTTCTTCATTTTTCCTTCCATATATGCATATACGGTTGGGATGGTAAAAATCCATTTTCCGATGAAGTAGGAAATAATTCCCCCAATATATGATAATGTAGCTAAGAGCGACAAATAAAGTATGGGCTCCGGCATTTTATCGCTCCATGCTATGAATATTTCGGGCGGTACCAAGCCCAAAAGTGATTCGGAAGCGAGAAAAACCAGTAAAATATTTATAGGTGCATAAGTTTCAGTAATGTAGGTAAATAGGTTACTAAAATCTACCACATACAGATCTAACATAATTATTGCAAGAACTACCAAAACTAGGGGAAGAATAGCTTTTTTAATGCTTTGTCCAACAAAGGAATAAAACCCGGTATACTTATAATACAAATGGGCACGCTTTAATTTATTTGTTTCGGTTTTTTTCAATGTGTGCATGTTCAAAATATTTTTTAAAAGGGTACAAATATAAAATGATTGGCAGCACATTCTAGATAAGGATAAGTTAAAAAAATAGTGCATTATGAATCAAAACCAAATTGACTTTACTGTTTTAAAGATTCACCAATTTCATCAATATTGTGAATATCCAAAAGAAAAATAGTCACGTCTAAAGAAACTGTTAAAACGCACTGTTAAAATAACTTAGAGGTTATTTCTTTCCATATAATTCATATAATTTTGCGCCACAACAAATTATTATGTATAACCAAAGCCTTCCAATAATTTTATTGGTGTTTCTCTATTGTATTAATTCAAACCTACACGCGCAGGTAGGAATCAATACGGAATATCCCCGCAAAACATTGGAGATTGCTGGGGATATGAACATTTCAGATTCAATTGATATTTCCATTGTTCACGCTCTTACTGATGAAGACACAAGTACTTTTTTAATCCAAAATGAAGTAGATCAGGTTAAAACTTTAGATGTGAGCAATCCCACGGGTGCTGCTCTGGGTTATATCCAAAAATATATAATTACTAATGCCGAAAGTGATTGGGTTTTCAATTTTGATACAGGTATTAATACGTCTGACTATGTGGTTATTGCAATTTCATCCTATTATGACCGGGAATTGGTTCTTCAGGGCTCGACGGGTGCTGAAGTTAATGCAAGTTTGCCATATACCGCCACCTTTGAGGAGAATGGGACCTGGCGTATTATTGCCGACTATCCAATGGCCGCAAACCGAGACCCGGAAGAAATTGGAACTTGGACTATTATAACCCTTATTTATTCTAGAGATCTTTCAAAACAGTTCGGTACTATAACTGTTCCGATGAACGACTCAACTACCGGAAGTGCATTAAACCCTATTATTGATTAGTAAACTATGAGAAATCCCTTTGTACTTTTTATTTTATTATTCTCGTCCAGTCTTACCTACGCCCAAGTGGGTATAGGAACGACAAATCCTGAGGCAGATCTGCATGTGGCCGGCGATATGCTGGTGAAGGAAAGTTTTAAAGTTGGAAATCTAAATACGGTTAGTCCAATAGATGAAAATTTCAAACTGGTAACAAGAAATACAAATTCGGTTCCCGTTGGCGAAATTACCGTGTTGGACGTTGACTCCCTTACAGTTGCGCCGGTAAATAACATAGATTATCACTTTACAAACATAAGTTTAGATAATTTAACTGATGTAGATCTGCAATATAATACCAATAAATATATTGTGGCCATTGCCAATTTTAGATATGTTGGAGATCCGGTAAAAAAAGTAATAGATAATAATGGCCGAACATCGATTGGTAATTTTGTTGTTCGCACTTTTGAAAGTAATAATACCTGGCATTTGGAAATCAGTAATCGCTCCCTAGACCTCAATGCCTCTGATACACTGGAGTACTATGTAACTCTTGTAATTTACGATAAATCATATTATAGAAATCTACCCTCCATTACTACTGACCTGGAGGGCGAAAATAGCGGTACTGCCTCGTCAATTCCTGTATTGTTTTAAAGAGAACACCAATGAAAACATATTTTATTCCAATTTTATTTTTAATTATTTTTAAGGGAGGTTATGGGCAAGTAGGAATTAACACAGACACCCCCCAAGCTACTTTGGATGTGGTGGGAAATGTAAAATTGGATAGCATTCTATTTCTGGAAAGGCCCGGGGCAGTTACTGAAATACGGAATTCAAAATTACTGATAAGGACAACCCAGAACAAGATCAACCAGTATGACATAGACATCAGTAAATATGGTCCCATTAACTATGCTGAATTTATATTTCGCCAACTATCAACCAATGGTTTGCAGGATTATGACACCAAGATTTCTACGGAAGATTATATTGTAAGTGTTCAAGGGTACCACTATATTAAATATGAACAGAATCCTCCTGGAAATACCAATGTGTTAACCCACAGCAATAGTGATGACAATAATATTGAGGGGCATCAAATATACGCCTATGAAAATCCAGCCACACAAACTTGGTTTCTTAGGGCTTTTATAACCAATGGAACATTTAGGGCAGAAAACGCTACCAATTCAAATTTTGTAGATTCACCTATAGACATGTTCCTGAATATAGTAATTTACCGAAAAGGTTTTATTTCCAAAGAAAAAGACCCAATTTCCGTAGATATGGGAAATAATCCAATCGGAAATGCTCCCTTACCTCCTGGATTTTAAAAATTTCCTTATTTTTTAGTTTAACTTATATAGTTGATTTTCAGTATTATAAATATTTGAGATACTTAAATATTTGTTAAAAGTGTATTATGTATTACATAGTACTGTAACAAACCTGAAACTTTGGCGTCTTTTAAGTATAACCCAATAAATCAAATTATTATGAGAACTTTAGACAGCAACCTTTTAACAGAGAAAATGAAAACTTCAAGAGCATATTCCTGGAATATGAAAAGAAGATTTCGCTAAGAAGAATTAAACAATAACAATTAAAATTTAAAATCATGAGAACATTTGCCAGCTACGAAAATCAACACAGATCCCAAAATTCCAAAGCATATAATTGGAATATGAAAAGGCGTTTTAAATAACGACCACCACTGAACAACCAAAAGTAATTAACGATGAAAACTTTACGAAACCTTCAAAAAAGAATTAAATACGGATCACAAAAACAGCACACCTTGTGCTACATAAATGAGAATCAACACTTGTTTGAGGATCCCACAATACGAATGACATGCAGATACTTGTATTGAAACATATAAAAACACAAAGTGACTAAAGCTGGATTTTAAAAATTGAATCCAGCTTTTTTATTTTTTAGGATTGGGATTATATTTCCGAACAGGTTTAGGTTTTTCTTGAACCTTCCCTTTCTTCTCAGGCATTGGCCCTCTTAAATGAATCACCAACCCATTTAAAAAATTACGGAGAAACTGGTCACCGCACTCCATGTATTTTTCATGGTTTTCATTTCTAAATATCGCGCCCAGCTCACTTTTAGTTACCGCAAAATCCACAAGGGAGCATATCTTCACAATATCCTCATCCCTTAATTTATGGGCAACGCGCAATTTTTTCATTATATCGTTATTGGTTAAAGCCATAATTGTTTTTAAGATGAAATGTTAAGTATGCGAAGTTATAAATTTTGCTCTATATACTTAAATACCTGTTATTTTTTATTTAATGTGTGTTAAAGACCCCGGCTCTTTTTTTAGTTTCCGATATCTTTAAAACAAAAAATATGAAAACATCAGATAAGGACACCAAAAAAAGTAAAGAGGAAAAGCTTCCGTACAATCCCAACGTAACAGAACATGATAAAGATATGCTTTCCCAAAAAAATATACACGGCGATGGTGGGGACGATCAACAACTAAGGGACCGCTCAGAAAAAGTTGATTTTGCTGGAAAAGATTTAGACGTTCCGGGCCGTAAACAAGCAAAAAAATCTAATGGAAATGGTCTTCGCGACGAAGAAAACAAACTTTACAGTCAAGGTGGTGAAGGCAATGAGAATTTAGAACAAGACAAGCCACTGTAAAGAGTTGTTAATTTTAGACTACTTTCCGGTTGGCACCATATAAACCGGTATCTGCGTATGCTCTAAAACGCTGGAGGCAACTGTGCCCAAGAATATTTTTTCCAATGTTCCGTGACTATGGGTTCCCATAACAATTAAATCGGCGTTCCATTCTTCGGAATATTCTAATATCATTTTGGCCGTGTCGCCTTCTGCCAAATGTGTTGAAATATTATTTCCGTTTAAATGAGCCTTGGTTTTTTCAAGATAATCTTGAGCCACTTTCACAAATTCTTCCTGAATCCTAAAATCCACGGGAAACGCATATCCTTCATAACCCATGAAAGGTTCATATTGCATTCCGTAATATCGAACATCAGAAAGGACGTGAAACAAACAAATTTCAGCGTTCATTAGTTTGGCGAGTTCAAATCCTTTATTCACCACTTTTTCAGAGTTCGGGTTATAGTCTATCGTAATTAATACTTTTTTCATCGTTATTTTTTTAATAAGCCTTGTTTGTCTTTATGAAAATTACAATTAGAAATTCTAGGGTAAATTTCTTCCTGAAATCTTATTTCGATTTTTGCTTCCTTAAAGATATAACTTCTATTCAAATCTGAAAAGAGTTATATTCTTCTCCGCTATAAAAAGAACAGAAAGTTAACCAGTTATTCTTTTAAAATTCGGGTTATTCTTTGGGAAAGAACAATAAAATGCTATTGAAATTACAACCCTTAACAAGGATATGGCAATCTATTGCTTTACCAGAATAGCAGTGGCTTTGTTGCCCGTTAGAAGATTCCATTCATAAGAAGCCAACAGATTGCCGATTTCGTCATAAATATTAAGCTGGGCGGTGTTTGGGCCAGAAGAACCTTGGTTTAGCGCTTCAAAATCTATTTTGTTGAACCCCGATTGCAACGGCAGATCGAATCCTCTAAAGCTGCCCTCCAATCTGGCTTGGGGAATTGCAATTTCTCCATTTACATATATTCGGATCATATCGCCATCAACAAATTCATGATCGCGGTACATAAAAGTTGCAGTTTTTGCAGTAGTTTTAAAATCACCTAAATATTGGTCCTTTCCGTATTCAGGTTTTTCTTCTTTATCTTTTGTGAAGTATTTCGGAGCTTTGTTCGTGCCGGTATAGTCCAGCAACCCATCTCCCTTTTGCATGTCTATTTGCTTTTCCTGTTCTTTTCCCAAATCAGAATTATTGGGTGTATCTGGATTGCGGGTATTAGTAAGCGTTGGAGCTTTAACTGCGGGAATCTCAAATCCTGTTGGGCTATCCATATTGGATTGGGGAACGTCAAACTGAACGGAGTTATTGGGTAAATCAATTTGTGCAAAAATAGTTGCAGGCAGCAGGGCAATACCGATTAATAAGAATCTCTTCAGCATAAATAGTTCTTTCGAATTCTCGTAACAAGAATTACACCAAAAATAGTACAAAATGCATTATCCCTTAGTTTAATTTTATCCATCCAATTATTTTTTCTTTTTTACTTTTTCCCTCCAAATAAAAAAAAATAAAACAGCACATAAAGGCAAAATAATATAAATAATAACATCTGCTGGATTTGATAAATCTATGGGTTTTTCGCTTGGTTTGGGAACCTCCGTAGGTTTTTGTGAATAAATTAATGCTCCCGAAAGCAAAAATATTACCAACATTGTATTTTTAATAAATTTCATTTTTACTTTTTTTTTAAAGTATGAAAAAAAAATGAACTAGCAAATTTTAACAACTTCTGTTAAGAATTTGGAAATTAGCACAAAATGTATTACTATGCCGTGTTATTATTAAAAATAAAAAGAATATATGAGACAACTTAAGATCACGAAGCAAGTAACCAACCGAGAAACCAAATCTTTAAACAGTTATTTACAGGATGTTAGTAAGATAGATTTGATAACAGCAGAAGAAGAAGTGGAGTTGGCACAGCGCATTCGTGAAGGAGATCAAGCTGCTTTAAATAAATTAAGCAGGGCTAATCTTCGATTTGTGATTTCCGTTGCAAAGCAATACCAAAACCAAGGCCTAAGTCTTCCAGACCTTATAAACGAAGGAAATGTAGGTTTGGTAAAAGCCGCAAAAAGATTTGATGAAACCCGAGGGTTCAAGTTTATTTCCTATGCCGTTTGGTGGATACGCCAAGCTATTTTGCAAGCTATAGCTGAACAATCGCGTGTTGTGAGGCTTCCATTAAATAAGATAGGCGATATAAACAAAATTAAAAAAGCTTCCATCCATTTAGAACAAAAATTTGAAAGAATTCCTACCGCTGCTGAAATAGCCAAAGAACTAGATTTCAGTGAATCTAAAGTAAAAAGTTCTTTAAAGAATTCGACCCGTAGTCTTTCCATGGATGCTCCATTTCAAGAAGGTGAGAATGACAATAATCTATATGATGTTCTCAGCTCAGGTGAAAGCCCGAATCCTGACAAAAGTTTGCTGCACGAATCACTTAGAATTGAAATAAATCGTGCACTCGATACTTTGGCACCTCGCGAAGCAGATGTAGTTAAATTGAATTTTGGGTTATGTGGACAACCTCCAATGACCCTTCAAGAAATAGGAGATACTTTTGATTTGAGCCGGGAGCGTGTACGCCAGATTCGTGAAAAAGCGATTCGTAGATTGCGGCAAACTTCAAAAAGCCACATATTGAAAAAATATTTAGGCTAGATAAAAATAGGAACGGATTTTATTTCTGCAGTTTATCTTAATTTAAGATAACCCTCCTCTGAATAACTGCAGAAATAATGTCCGTTTTTTTATTCTATTCGCTGGCATTATCATATTTTCTCTGGAAATCTTTACGCGAATTAATACATTTATGGTTTCAACATTATTAAAATAATATGGCCAAAGAAAAATTTTCAATTAACGATTCTATTTCAAGTTTATGGGACAAACTTGATGGATGGCTTGATGCAATAATTCTAAAAATTCCCAATTTTCTAGTTGCCATTTTGGTAATGGTTATTTTTTACTTTATAGCCAAAGGCCTGCGAAAACTTTCCTATAGATTACTGTTCCGTAAAATTTCCGAAGAATCCATTAAACAGATGCTTTCACGTATTGTTTATGGGTTGGTACTCCTCGTAGGTTTCTTTATAGCTTTGGGTGTAATGCAACTGGATAAAGTACTAACCTCTGTACTTGCTGGAGCCGGTGTAGTAGGCTTGGCAATAGGGTTGGCATTACAGGGAACTTTAAGCAATACTTTTTCCGGTTTAATGCTTTCTTTTTTGCCAAAAGTGCGTATTGGCGATTTTATTGAAGCCCAAGGCAAAAGTGGCTATGTAGATGAAATAAATCTGCGCAACATAACAATTAGGCAAACAGACAACGAATATGTTATAATACCTAATTCAGTTTTTATTGAAAATCCCTTTACCAACTATTCCTGGTCACAACGCTCCAGAGTTGATGTTAGCTGCGGGGTTGGCTATGAAAGTAATCTGCAAAAAGTGGAAGATTTGGTGGTGAAAATCATGTCAGAGAATTTTGAGCAATTGCAAAATGAAGAGATTGAATTCTATTTTACTGAATTTGGCGAAAGTTCCATAAACTTTGTCACCCGTTTTTGGATATCCAGTACAAAACCAAAACCAAAACTTGCAGCGCAGCACAAAGCAATTAAACTTATCAAGAAAAACTTTGATGAAGCTGGAATTAATATTCCTTTCCCTATCCGTACGTTGGATTTTGGAAAAAATAAACTACAAATGGCGCCGAATAAAGACGCATAATCCAATTTTGTACAAAAATCATCCTTTTAAAAAATTACTATGAAAAAATTGCTCAGAATTTTGCTCGCCGGTTGGGGCGCTAAAAAAATTGGCGGCGGAAAGTGTGGCTGCTTTGGGACTATTATAGTTTTCATTATTCTTTATTGGTTATTAGGTTACGTTTTTAAGGTATTCTGATATATTTCTTTTAACAAAACAATAGCACACGTTAACTATCTTTTTGGTGGGTCATGCGGTTATATTTGCATTACAAACCCTTAAAACTTTAGTATTATGAAAAAAGTTATTGCACTAACCATGCTGGCGGGAGCCTTAATTACTACCTCCTGTGTTTCCAAAAAGAAATATGTAGAATTGGAAAATCAATACAATGATACCCGCTCTACGCTTTCTAAAACCCAGCTGGAAAAAGAAGAAATTGAAGCTAAATACGCCAAGATTGAAGAGCGTGTTGCCAGCTACAATTCAAAGATCCAATCGTTAACTGATTCTAACAACAGTCGCCTTCAGGAAATTGAAGGGGTTGTAGTTTCAGAAAACGATAGAGAGAAAATGAGGAAAGCCCTCGCCAATGTAGATCCCCAAGAATTGGCACAGGCAAAAACTCTTAAAGATTCTATGAATCTAATCGTTTCCCACAATCTTAAAGCGAACCTAGACAACACATTGGTTGCCGAAGGTGAAGAAGACGATATCAAAATTGATATTGATGAAACTGTGGTAATGATAACTATTTCTGATAAATTATTATTCAATTCAGGAAGTGCTCGTGTAAACTCAAAAGCAAATCCACTTTTAGAGCGTCTTGCCAATGTTATCAACAGTGAACCTGCGCTAGAGGTTATGGTTGAAGGTCATACCGATAGCCAAACCGTAAAACCGGGTGCTTACATTAAAGACAACTGGGAATTGAGTGTAGACCGTTCAACTGCAGTTATCCGAAAATTACAGGATGATTACGGTGTTGATCCTGCAAAATTGATCGCTGCTGGAAGAAGTAGTTTTCACCCATTAACGGAAAATGACACAAAGGAAGGCCGTGCGACTAACAGAAGAACGCGTATAGTAATACTGCCAAACCTGGATAAATTCTTGGCGCTGCTTTCAGCAAATTAAAAAATATATATATTAGTAAAAAGGCGGTTCAATATTAAGTTGAACCGCCTTTTTTATTGACTTATATAAAAGTTAATTACTTTGAGGGTGGCATCGTTGGCCTCACCTCTATTTTGCTGGGCAGTGTTCTAGGATTCATTTTCAGCAAATCAATAACCAGTTTACCTATATCCTCTTTTTGGATTTTCCAGTCATCTTTACTATCAGGTTCGTTGCCTGCAAAATGTGTTGAAACCGATCCTGGCATAATGGTGCTTACTTTAATTCCATAATCTCGTAAATCCAACATCGCAGCCTGAGTGAAACCTGTTAAGCCAAATTTACTGGCGTTGTATGCGCTTCCCCCTTTAAAAAAATTGGTTCCCGCCAAACTTGAGATGCTTATAAAGTAGCCCTTATTTTTCTTCAATTGATCAACGCTTGCTTTTAAAGAATAAAATGGTCCTGAAAGATTTGTATCAATCGTTTCCTGCCATTCCTCAATACTTATATCCTCCACAGACCCAAAATGCCCTAAACCGGCATTTGCAATTACTATATCTACACTTCCAAATTTTTCAACCACGTTTTTTACTGCCTTTTGTTGACTTTCGTAACTGCGCACATCTGCTTCCAAGCCTATTGCCTGTGCCCTATCATTTCCTTTTGAATTTAATTGTTTTGCCGCCTCTTCTGCCGTTTCTTTTGTTCTACCTGTTATGGCAACGTTAATGCCTTCTTTCAGCAATGCTTCAGCAATTCCGAAGCCAATTCCTTTGGTTCCGCCTGTAACAAGTGCGGATTTTTTTTCTAGTTCTTTCATTTTTTTTCGTTTTCCCAAAGTTACCAATTGCGAAATGGAATGTTATTAAATTCTGCTTAAATTTGATAAATGAAATTGCTGTCCATTTTACTTTTCACTTTTTTATTCTTCAGTTTTTCTTCGGAAGAAAAGCCCCAGGACCCCCTTGTAAATATTGAGAACCTTTCCACAGAATTCAGTTATCAAATTCGCTATGCAACTCCCTACAATTTTATTGGTGAAACACTTTATGACTGTCCAGTTTGTTTACTGCAGCCCGAAGTTGCGGCAGCATTGTTGGAAGCGAATCAATATTTTTGCGAAAAAGGCTATCGCATAAAAATATTTGACTGTTACCGCCCATTAGATGTTCAAAAAAAGATGTGGGCAAAAGTACCTAGACCCACTTATGTGGGCAATCCGTATGGCAATGGCTCCATTCATAACAAAGGTGCTGCGGTAGATATTACGCTAGAAACCTTAGATGGTTGCTATATTGAAATGGGAAGTGATTATGACTATTTTGGAAGAGAGGCACACATTGACAATTATAATTTTTCAAAAGAAATTTTAGCCAACCGAAAACTGCTTTTTGAAGGCATGCGGAAATTTGGATTTAACACAATACGCACCGAATGGTGGCATTTTAGTTTCCAAAGAAACTGGAACTACAAAACCTTAAACATTCCCCTACCCTGCGATTGATTCAAATTTGAAGAAAGCGGTTTATTTTTTTTGCTCTAAAGAAAATTCAGGACTATTCCTGAATTTAATTGGAATGGCATCTTCAGTTCCATAAATTTTAAGCTCTTTAATATCTGCAGGAAGATTGAACCCCTTCCTGAAAAGCTCCTCTTTAACTTGCCTTATAACCATCCCCCGAAGTACCCGAGAGGCACGACGATAATCAAAAGTATCTACCCAAAAATAAACTTTTAAGTTTACTGTGCTTGCGGCAAGTTCATCTTCAATCACAAAATTTTGATGGATTTCGTCCTTTATAACTTCGGCATTGTTGTCCAAAATTTCCTGTATAACTTTCTTGGCAGCTCCAATATCATCTTCATAACCGATACCGACAATAAATTCTACTCGGTAAAAACCATCGGCAGTATAGTTTTCAACAGGTTTTGTGAGCACGTCACTATTTGGTATGTAAATGTCCCGCCCATCAAAAGTTTTAATATGTGAATATCGAAAACTCAATTCCTTAACCTTTCCAAAAATATTGTCAACTTTTATGGTGTCGTTAATATTAAAAGGCCTGTTGAAAGCAAGTATTATTCCCGCCAAAAAGTTTTTCCCGATATCTTGAAAAGCAAACCCCAAAATTATGGCGCCACCGCCAACTGCTGTTAAAAGTCCTGTGGCAATACCATCCAATCCGGCAACTCTTAACGCTAGCATAATTGCAATTATGATGAATACTATTTTTACAGCCTGCGCCAAAAAACGTGACATTAATGGATCGGCTGATTTTTGCTGAAACCGTTTTTTATAAATGTTGGTTAATACTTGGGCCAACAAGACACCTAATATTATTACCAATAGCGCCAACGCAAGGCGAGGTAATACTTTCAGAAATTCTTCATAGTATTTTTCCAGTGAATTATGGATGGTTTCCGTTGGCGATTGTAGCAGTGTAAACATATTTTTCTTTTAAAGATACTCATTCTTCCCCAAAGAATTCTTCGCATAAATTAAACTTAAAGTTTAACCAGACAAGTTGCAAACTGTATCTTTGCGAAAATTTAAAAATAGTGGAACAAACAGTTAAAACATTTCGATTGATCAGTACGTTGGAGGCAATTTCTTTTCTCGTACTTTTAGGTATTGCAATGCCTTTAAAATATATTTGGCATATGCCACAAATGGTTCAAATTGTTGGAATGGCACACGGGGTTTTGTTTGTCCTCTACGTAGGCGGCGCAATTTATATGTTCAAAAAATTGAAATGGTCCCTAAAAGATTTGTTTATCGTTATTATCTGTTCCATATTGCCTTTTGGTCCTTTTTATGTAGAACGTAAATATTTATAATGAACACAGAAACCCTACAAAAATATAGTTGCTTACTTCAAGAATACCTTGTTGGGGAGGGAATGGTACTGGAATGGGCTATTTTCATTAATGTAGTGGTAAATTGTTTAGTTGTCTTCTTTGTTGTTTTTATTCTTGACATCATTTTTAGAAAGTTCATTGTAGAAGCTTTTAAGACTTTTAGCAACAAAACCAAAACTACTTATGACGATTATCTTGTAAAAAGTAATTTTCCAAAATTTGTCGCCCATATATTGCCTTTAATCATTTTGTGGCATTTGATTCCCATTATCTTTATTGAATCTCCATTTTTGATTAATCTTTTGTTGGTAGCCACAAAAGTTTTATCTGTAATCCTTTCAGTTTTTATTTTTAGAAGTATTCTTCGCACTACACGAAATTTTCTTGAAGAAAATGAGAATTATAGAGATAAACCTCTAGAAAGTTACGTGCAGGTAATGATGATTTTTGCCTGGGGAATTGGGATTTTTTGGATAGTACAGCTTTTAACGGGTTTTTCGGTGGTAAGCTTGACAACACTTGGAGCCGCTTCTGCCGTAATTTTATTGATTTTTAAAGATACAATTCTCGGCTTTGTGGCCAGCATCCAAGTTTCTGTTAACGATATTGTTCGCATTGGCGATTGGATTACCTTTAGTAAATATGGAGCGGATGGATATGTTACTGAAATTAATTTGGCGACTGTTCGAGTTCAGAATTTTGACAATACCTATACAACCATTCCTACCTACAGCCTGATTGCAGATTCATTTCAAAACTGGCGCGGTATGCAGGAAAGCGCAGGTAGAAGAATAAAACGTGCCATTTTCATAAAACAGTCGTCCATCCATTTCCTTTCTGAGGAAGACATTGAAAGATTAAAAAAAATACAGTTAATTAAACCCTATTTGGAACACCGCGAAAAGGAAGTTTCAAAATACAATCTCAAAATAGAAGCTGATAAAGAATTGTTGATAAATGGAAGAAACCAAACCAATCTTGGGGTTTTTCGCTATTATGCCGATGCATTTCTAAATGAAAATTCTGCCATTAACAAAGATCTTTTTATGATGGTTCGCCATTTGGCACCCACCGATAAAGGTATTCCTATTGAGATTTTTTGTTACAGCCATGATAAAAGATGGGAAAACTACGAACACATTCAAGCAGATATTTTCGACCATTTACTGGCCGCTGTTCCCTATTTCGATCTTGAAATATTTGAATTGCCCACAGGAAAGGATCTTTCGCAATTGAAAATAGAATAAGGTTTTTGGAATAAATTTATATCTTTCATTCATAAAATATGATACACTTATGAAGTTGAAAACTTTCCTCTATATTTTCGGAACCATTGCCATAATACTTACTATTTTTCCCTTTATAGCGGTAGATTATTGGTGGATACGTATTTTTGATTTTCCACACGTTCAGCTCACCATATTAACTTTTGTGGCACTTCTTACCTTTTTCATGCGGTTTGACATAAAACGATTGAAGGACTATTTTTTCGTTATAATTTTGGGAGCTTGTTTCACGGTACAATTAATAAAAATATATCCCTACACAGCACTTTCTTCTAAAGAAGTTGTTGACACTGAAAAGGTTGTCAACAATCAAACAATCTCACTGTATGGCGCAAACGTACTCCAAAAAAACACCGAACGGCAAAAACTGATAAATGATTTTACAAGTAAAAACCCAGATTTAATATTATTGGTTGAAACAAATAAAGACTGGATGGACTTTGTTACGGCAAATTTGCCGGCTGAATATGCCTATAAAGTTGAAGTTCCACTGAATAATACCTATGGAATGCTTTTATATTCAAAATTTAAACTTATAAATCCAGAAGTAAAATTTTTGGTCGATAAGGGAATCCCTTCCATACATACCAAATTATTGCTTCCAAAGGGAGATACAATCCAACTATATACTATTCACCCCACTCCTCCCATGCCTCAGCATAATCCGCTATCCACGGATAGGGATTCCGAAATGATGAAAATTGCTAACTATAGCCGAAAATCAAAATATCCCGTGATTGTATTGGGTGATTTTAACGATGTGGCTTGGTCCAACACAACATCTCTTTTTCAAAATGTTGGGGAATTACTGGATTTAAGAAAAGGAAGAGGTTTCTATAACACCTATAATGCTAAAAGTTTTTTAATGAGATGGCCATTGGACCATATTTTTGTCTCTGCAGAATTTCGGGTTGTTTCTCTGAAATTGGGCGACGATATTAATTCTGATCATTTTCCCACTTTTGCAAAATTAACTTTTGAACCGGAAAAAGCAGTGGAGCAGGAACCGGAAAAACCCACGGAAAACCAATTAAAACGTGCCCAAGAACAAGCTGATAGGGTAACCTTAAACTAAGTTTTCTCTAGAATTCTCAAAATTTAGAACGGCGATTATCAACTTTTGGAATGTGAAGATCTGTTCCAAACCGATCATTAGCTTTTTTAATAAAATATGCCGAAAGCAGTGGCGAGGCTTTTTCAATATTTTGGTGCACAAAAAAGTAAATGTTTTGTAAACCTTCATCAAGCCAAGTTTCCAAACGATCAATCCAATCATCAAGCCGGGAGTAATCACTTTTGTGATTCGCACCGTTAAAACGAATAAAAGCAGTAGCTGTCGTGAGTCGCATATGCAGTAAATCGCGTCTTCCCGCAGAATCTACAATTGCATTCGTTATACTGTATTTTTCAAGAATTTTATATAGCTCCTTGGCAACTTCTTCATTATTGAACCAATCTGTATGTCGAAATTCAATAGCCGGTTTTATATCCTTCGGAAGCATTTTGAAAAATGGCTCCAATCTATCCATATTTTTAGGACCAAAATTATTCGGCAATTGCACGAAAGGCATTTCTAATTTTTCCTTCAAATTTGAAGCATTCAAAATGTAATTATTCAATAAATCTTCACAATCCTGAAGCCTTTTCCAATGTGAAATTCCCTGATAAAATTTTGGAAAAAATCTAAAATCCTCTGGTGTTTTTTCATACCAGCCCGCAAACACATCGGCAGGGAAAATCCTATAAAATGTGGCGTTCAATTCAACACTGTTAAATTGAGTGGAATAATATTCCAGCTCATCTTTTGTGCTGCGCGGATAAAATCCCTTTAAATCAGCTCTGTTCCATTTTGCGCACCCAACATATAAATTAGGTTTTTTTGATTTCTTTTGTTTGGAAAGAATTTTCTTAGTTCCCGGGTGGTCTTTGGGAAGCGTAAAATCTATATTTTCTGGATCGTCAACTTTTCCGAATTTCATTTTCTTTATTGATTTGTAAATAAAGATAACCCTTAAAATTTCACCTTCAAAAAAAATAATCTCCTGTAACTTTTAATTATACTGTTAGTCTTATATTTACGCAAACTTAAAAACCTTTTAGGAAAGGCCCGAATAGAAAATTTCAAAATAATGAAGAAGGAAAATGGGCAATCCATCTTCAATAAAAAAATAAAAATATACAGATGAAAATTTTAAAAACACTTACCATCATTTTTTTATTGGCCACTTTTGCGCCAATATCAGCCCAAACAGCTGATGAAATAATCAATAATTTTTTAGAAAATACCGGGGGAAAAGCTGCTTGGGAAAAACTTCAAAGTGTAAAAATGACTGCCACTGCAAATGCACAAGGAATGGAAATTCCTGTGGAAGTCTATCAAACCAAAGATGGGAAACAGTTGATAAAAATCAATTTTCAGGGACAGGATATAACCCAACTTGCTTTTGACGGAGAAACAATGTGGAGCACCAATTTTATGACAATGACTCCCGAAAAAAGCGATGCAGAAGCCACTGAAAATATGAAAAAGCAAATGCAGGATTTTCCGTCTCCCTTTATGAATTATAAAGAAAAAGGGTTTACGGTTGAAATGATGGGCAAAGAAACAAAAGAAGGAACTGAAACTTATAAAATAAAGTTAACGCAATCTCCCATAATGGTTGATGGTGTAGAGCAGCCGAATGTTTCCTATTATTATTTTGACACTGAAAACTATGTGCCCATTGTTACGGAGAGCGAAATAAAACAAGGCCCGATGAAAGGCCAAATGAATGTTAGCACCATGAGTGATTATCAAGAAGTTGATGGTCTGTATTTTCCTTTTGCACTTTCAATGGGAGGACAAGGAATTCAATTGAAGGAAGTGGTCTTAAATCCGGAAATTGATGCTGCCATGTTTGTATTTCCAGCTACCGCAACCGATTCAGAAAAAAAAGAATAAACAGTTTAGTTTTAAAAAAATCCCTGCAAGCTCAGGGATTTTTTTTAGAATAATTTTTTTCATTTCAACAAGATAACCAAAAACGCACCAAAATGAAAATATCCATTTTTGCATTTCTAGCAACCGTTTTGTCCCTAACTTTTGTTCAAGCTCAAGAGACTTCCTTAAAAGGAAAAGAGCTCTTTGGCAATATGAAGGCAAGGCATATAGGTCCCGCTCTTATGAGTGGGCGGGTAAACGATATTGAAGTCCATCCCACAAATGCACGTATTTTATATGTGGGTGCAGCGGGTGGTGGTGTATGGAAATCTGGCGATGGCGGAGCCACCTTCGCTCCTATTTTTGATGAACACGTTCAATCCATTGGCGTTGTAAAATTAGATCCAAAAAATCCAGACGAGGTAATTTGGGTTGGAACAGGAGAAACTTGGACTCGGAATTCGGTTTCTGTTGGAAATGGTCTTTATAAATCTTCCGATGGTGGAAACAATTGGAAGCAAATACCCGGCTTTGAAAATTCAGAAAGAATTTCTTCCATTGTTATAAATCCAAACAATTCAGACGAAATATACGTTGGCGTATTGGGTGCTCTTTGGAGCGATAGTGAAGATAGAGGCATCTATAAAACAATGGATGGCGGAAAAACTTGGGAAAAAATTCTTTATGTTAATCCATCAACAGGAGTTTCCGATATTTTGATGGATCCAAACAACCCAAACATACTTCTAGCTTCTATGTGGGAGTTTAGAAGAACTGCATGGGGATTCAATTCCGGAGGAGAAAACAGCGCAATCTACAAATCAACGGACGGCGGAAAAAATTGGAACAAATTGACGCAAGATCTTCCAAAAGGAAAATTAGGAAGAATTGGAATTGCAATGGCGCCAAGCGATAGTAAAATAATATACGCAGTAATTGAAACGGGTGAAAAAACAACAAATGGCCTTTGGAAATCAAGTGATGGTGGAAATTCTTGGGAACATTTAAATAGTGATTTCGGATTGACCGTACGTCCGTTTTACTTTTCACGAATAACGGTCGATCCAAAAAATCCCGATATTATTGCTAAAGGCGGACTTACAGGTTCCATTAGTCGTGATGGTGGAAAAACCTTCAAAAACCTAGGGAATATGCACAGTGATATTCACGATATTGTTTTTGATATAAATAATAGCGACATTGTTTATGCAGCAACAGACGGCGGCGTTTATCGTTCGTGGAATGGTGGTTCCACTTTTGAGATTGTTGAAAATCTTCCCATTTCACAATTCTATCAAATAAGCACTGACGATGCCGAACCCTACAATGTTTATGGTGGCTTACAAGATAATGGTTCCTGGTATGGCCCCTCCTCTGCTCCCGGTGGCGTTAGTGCTCGGAACTGGAATAGCGTTGGCTACGGTGATGGTTTTAGGGTATTGAAACATCCAACAAAAAACATAATTTATTCTGAAATGCAGGGTGCAGCAAATGTTTGGCGCTATGATGTGGATCGAAACAGAACAACCACAGTTCAGCCCCAACCAAAAAAAGGTGACCCCGAATTGCGTTTCAATTGGAATGCCCCTATGGCGGTAAGTAATTTTGTACCCGATAGATTTTACATGGGAAGTCAATTTGTGCACCGTTCGGACGATATGGGAGATAGTTGGACAATCATTTCACCAGACTTAACTACAAATGATAAAACAAAACAGGATCAAGCCAACTCCGGAGGACTTTCTGTGGACAATAGCGGTGCTGAAAAATACACCACAATTTTCACTATTGCCGAATCGCCGTTGGACCAAAACATTATTTGGGCTGGAACCGATGATGGAAATGTTCAGCTTACTACCGATGGTGGAAAAACTTGGACAAACCTGACTCAAAACTTAATCGGAATCCCAAAAAATACTTGGGTTTATCATATTGAAGCAAGTGTTCACGGCAAAGGAACAGCTTATGCAATTTTTGAAGGTCACAGTTCGGGTGATATGAAACCTTATGCATTGAAAACGACTGATTATGGTAAAACCTGGAAATCAATTATTTCAGACGATATTAATCCAAAGGCATTTGTCAGAAATATTCAGGAGGATTATGCAAACGAAAATTTGCTTTTTCTTGGAACAGAATTTGGCCTTTACATTACAATTGATGGAGGAAAAAACTGGTCTCAATTCAGTAATAATATGCCGCCCGTCGCTGTTCACTTTATCGATCTTCAAAAACGTACCAATGATTTGGTATTGGGTACCCACGGAAGGGGCGTAATTATTATAGATGATATAAGTCCATTACGTCAACTTACTCCAGAGATATTAAATAAAGATGTTCATTTTTTTGAAACCCAACCTTTCACAATGACCGAAGATAGCGGTTTCAGCGGTAGTTATGGAACCGAAACCCAATTTGTTGGCGAAAATAAAAACACTGATGCTCGAATTGTTTACTATTTGAAAAAAAGGCACACCTTCGGAAAAATGGAAATGGAAATTCAAGATATGGAAGGAAACAAAATAACATCAATAGCTCCTGGTAAATCTAAGGGAATCAATGTTGTTTCGTGGAATTTCACAGGCACTAATCCTAAGGTAGCACAAGCAAAAACGCTTTCTTACGGAGGGTTTACATCACCTAGGGTTCCCGCTGGAAAATACAGAATTGTTTTGACAAAAGGGAGTGAAACTTTCACCCACGATATTGATGTGAAGTATGATGAAAAATCCATCACAACTTTGGAACAACGAAAAGAACAAGAAGCGCTTACCAAAAAATTATACGATATGGTAGAAGATTTGGCTTATATGGTTTATGAAATAACCGAAACCCAAGCAAAAGCTTCAGAAGTTATTGAATCCCATCCTAAAGGGAAAAAAGACGCACAAAAATTGTATGATGCATTAGAAAACCTTAGGAAAGATTTGGTAATTACCACTGGAGATAACTACGTAGCATCCGCAGATCCAGAATTGAGGGAAAAAATGGCAGATCTTTATAGTAACGTTGCTTCAAATTTCAATAAAGTTTCCGGTGCTTCACAAGCAAATTTTGAATTGATTGCCGATGATTTTGCTAAAGAAAAGAAACGCTATTCAGAAATAATGGAAAAGGAAGGAAAGAATTTCAATTCATTCCTTGAAAAAAACAACATCCCAAAGCCTGAAACTCAAAGTAAAGAAGATTTTTTGAAAAAAGGGTAAATCTATTTTTCAAACCAGAAATCCACGAAAAGTATTTTTTTCGTGGATTTCGGATTTTTATTTATTTATTGATATATACCGTTTTCCTATTTACAAATTCCCGAATTCCGTGTTCGCTCAATTCGCGCCCGTAACCACTTTGCTTTATTCCGCCAAAAGGAAGTCTCGGGTCGCTTTTCACTAATTCATTAATAAAAACGGCGCCTTCTTCAAATTGGAAAGCGAGTTTTTCAGCTTCTTCAATATTATTTGAAAAAATAGAAACCCCCAATCCAAATTTTGAATTATTAGAAAGCTCTACAGCCTCTTCCACAGTTTTAAAAGTAGTTACAGACAGGACAGGACCAAAAGTTTCTTCCTTGAAAACTGCCATTTTTTTAGTCACGTTCGTTAGTATTGTTGGCTCAAAATAAGCACCTTTCCGCTTTCCCCCTATTTTTACTTTTGCGCCAGCTTTTACGGAAGCATTTACCTGTTCTTCCAGATCCTTGGCAAGATCTTCCCGAGCTAACGTTCCAATGAATGTTTCTTCGTCCATTGGATCGCCACTTTTTAAATCACCCACTTTTTTAAGCAGTTTCTCAACAAATTCCTCAGAAATAGATTCATCAATAATCAATCGCTTTCCTGCAATACAGCTTTGCCCGGTATTCTGAAAACGAGCCATTAAACAAATTTCCAAAGTCTTTTCCATATCACAATCCTTCATCACCACCAGCGCATTATTTCCTCCTAACTCCAATACTGTTTTTTTAATATTTTTTCCAGCTATGGAAGCAACTGAAGAACCAGCCGGACCACTTCCCGTGAGTGTTACCGCTTTCACTTTTTCGTTTTCAATCACTTCTTCTACATCCTCACTCCCAATCAATAAAGCAGTGAAACAATTATCTGGAAAACCTGCCCTTTTAAAAATTTTCTCAATATTTAAAGCACATCCAAACACGTTTGAAGCATGCTTTAAAATTCCTATATTTCCCGCCATTAATGCCGGCGCCGCAAAACGAAAAACCTGCCAAAGTGGATAATTCCAAGGCATAATTGCGAGCACAACTCCTAACGGTTCATAACTCACATAACTTTTGTCAGCATCTGTTTTTATGAGTTCGTTTTGAAGTTGCTGCTCGGCATTTTCCGCATAATATTTACACACCCAGGCACACTTTTTAACTTCAGCAATGGCTTGTGAAATTGGTTTTCCCATTTCAAGCGTTATCGTTTCCGCATATTCCTTTGTATTCCTTTCCAATTCAGAAGCTGCGGCCAGCATCAGCTTTTTACGATCAGAAAATGAAGTCTCCCGCCAACTATAAAAACGTTTATCGGCTTTGTTGATTATTTCTGAAATCTCCTTTTTGGAATGATTTTTATAAGAATTTAATTCTTCTCCATTATACGGATTCAATGAAGTGGTGGTACTCATGGTTTTTCTTTTAAAAGTATCGAAAACATTGAGAATAGCGTAATCCATTAAGACGATTTTAACGCGAAGATTGTTGAAAATAAACCCTTCAAACAATCGTTAACTTCTACCTATTGTAATACATTTGCGAAAATCTTTTTTATCGATATTATTAACTAAAAATACAAGCCTTTACGGGCACGATATGAAAAATACAGCACTTTCTCACATACACGAACAACTAGGCGCCAAAATGGTTCCATTTGCAGGTTATAATATGCCCGTATCTTACGAAGGGGTAAACGCTGAACACGAAACAGTCCGAAAAAATGTTGGTGTTTTTGATGTTTCGCATATGGGGGAATTTTTGATTACCGGTCCACATGCATTGAACTTGATTCAGAAAGTATGTAGCAATGATGTTGCAAAGATTGTAGACGGGCAGGCACAATACAATTGTCTTCCAAATGAAACAGGTGGCATTGTTGATGATTTGATCGTTTATCGTTTAGAAGCCGAAAAATGGTTATTGGTTGTAAATGCTTCCAATATTGAAAAGGACTGGAATTGGATTTCCAATCATAACACTATGGGTGCTGAAATGCGCAATCTTTCCGAAGACTATTCGCTACTTGCCATACAAGGCCCAAAAGCTATTGAGGCTATGCAATCACTGACTTCCGAAGATTTAAGTGCCATAAAGTTTTATCATTTTAAAGTTGCTGATTTTGCGGGCATAGAACACGTAATTATTAGCGCTACGGGTTATACGGGAAGTGGCGGTTTTGAGATTTACTGTAAGAACAACGAAGTTGAACAGGTTTGGAACAAAGTGATGGAAGCTGGAAAAAAATTCGGCATAAAGCCAATTGGTCTTGCTGCCCGCGATACATTGCGATTGGAAATGGGCTTTTGCCTTTACGGAAACGATATTAACGATACCACATCACCACTTGAAGCTGGATTGGGCTGGATTACGAAATTCACTAAGGATTTTGTCAATTCAGAAAACCTGAAAAAGCAAAAAGAAGAAGGAGTGAAAAGAAAACTAATCGGTTTTGAGTTAAACGAACGCGGCATTCCGCGCCATGACTATGAAATTGTTGATAAAGATGGCAACAACATTGGTATTGTTACCAGCGGTACGATGGCCCCCTCATTAAACAAAGGCATTGGAATGGGCTATGTGAATAGTGAAAACAGCGAAGTGGGAACTGAAATTTTTATACAAATAAGAAACAAACCCGTTGCGGCGACAATTGTAAAAACCCCATTTTATAAAGGTTAATGCAGGATTACCAAGAAATATTAGAGCAAATTCACGAATCACTCAAAAAAATTGATAATGCGGGCGAAGTTGCCAGTTATATTCCAGAATTGGCAAATGTTCCAAAGGATAAATTTGGAATACACCTACACTTAATTACAGGTGAAACCTATTCGGTTGGCGATGCTTTAGAAAAATTTTCCATTCAAAGTATTTCAAAAGTATTGTCATTATCAAAAGCTTTTCAACTGGTTGGAAATGAACTTTTAAAGCGAGTTGATGTTGAGCCCTCTGGAAATCCATTCAATCATTTATCACTTTTGGAGCTTGAAAATGGTATTCCCAGAAATCCATTGATAAATGCTGGAGCTATTGTGATTGCTGATATTTTGATTTCACATTTAAAAAATCCGAAAGAAGATTTTTTGAATTTTGTGCGTGAACTGACCCATGACCAAAGCATTTGTTATAATGAAAAAATAGCTGAATCAGAAAGATTGACAGGCTTCAACAATTATGCTGCGGCCAATCTCTTGAAGGCTTTTGGAAACCTAAACAATGAAGTGGAAGATGTTTTGGATTTTTATTTCCATCAATGTTCAATTATGATGGATTGCAGACAACTTACCAACGCTTTTTTCGTTTTTTCCAATAAGGGAAAATGTTTGGAGAATATTCAACATTTAACTGCCAGCCAAGTCAAAAGAATAAATGCCATCATGCTCACTTGCGGTTTTTATGATGAAGCGGGGGAATTTGCGTTTGAAGTTGGTTTGCCCGGAAAAAGTGGTGTTGGTGGAGGCATCGTTGCTCTTTTGCCACAATGTTTCACTATTGCAACCTGGGCGCCACCCTTGAATCCTAAGGGAAATTCCTATCTGGGCATGCAGGCTTTGGAACAATTTACCACAAAAACGAAACTATCCATTTTTTAAGAATTTCGGAAAGGATTAAATGATAAAGAAACTAGAAAAACAGCGAATTCTGATTTTAGGTGGTAGCGGCTTTATTGGTAACGCAATATACAAAGAGCTTCTCTCCTATTTTGAAGTTCACTGTACGTACTGTCAGCAGGTCGGTGCGTATTGTGAAAATCAGGTTTTCCATAATTTTTGCGTTGAAAGGGATTCAATGTTATTATTGCTTAATAAAATACGGCCTACAATTATAATATCGGCAATTAACGGTGACTTTAAAGACCAATTTGAAGCGCACGAGCAAATCGTGAATTATGTTTTGATTAATAGCGGTTGTTCTATTCTGTATATTTCTTCTTCGGAGGTATTTGATGGGAAGTTTAGTCATCCTTCCTATGAAAATGATGTTACACTAGCGGAAACGGCTTCAGGAAAATATAAAATTTCAGTGGAAAAATTACTCTTGGAAACCATTCCCCAGCAAGCTGCAATTATTAGATTGCCGATGGTTCTGGGCATCAATTCCCCAGAAATATTGCATTTAAGACAGTGCATTAGGCATCAAGCAGCTTTTGATGTTTTTCCGAATTTGATAATTACCACAACCACGATCAATAAAGTGTGCCAACAAATTCATTATATTATAAACCAATCATTGCGCGGAATTTTCCATTTGGCGAGTACAGATATGGTGCACCACGAAGATCTTTTTCGGGAAATCACTTCGAAAATAGGCGATAAAATGCCTATCTTTAAAAGTGTTTTTAGCAGTAATGAAGACAGATATTGTGCAATTCTTCCAAAGGAAAACAAACTGCCAAATTCCCTTCAAATTACTGTTTCACAAGTTATTGAAGAATGTAGCTTAAATGAAGAAATTATATCAATTAAATAAAAAATGATGAAAGCTTTATCAGAAAAACAGATCAACGATAAATTAAAAGAATTTGAAGGCTGGGATTACCATGATGGCGCCCTGCATACCATTTTTGAATTCGAAGATTTTAAGGAAGCCTTTTCCGCAATGACTCGCATTGCCTTTGAAGCCGAAAAGATGCAACATCACCCTGAATGGAGCAACGTATACAATTCATTGGAAATCTATCTCTCTACGCACGATGCAGGTGGTGTAACGGAAAAGGATTTTCAGCTCGCAAAGATTATTGATGAATTGATTGGTTAAAGCACCAAATTAAAAGAACCAGATTCCAAAAAACTTTTAAATCTTCGAAATTATTTGGATTTTGGAATTTCGTTTTTTTTATATTTGACACTTTATTTTTAAGAATAAAAAAACAATAGTAATAGATAATTTTTTATGGGAAGAGCTTTTGAATTCAGAAAAGCAAGAAAAATGAAGCGCTGGTCTGCCATGTCCAAAGCTTTTACACGCATTGGTAAAGACATTGTTATGGCAGTTAAAGAAGGCGGTCCAGACCCGGATGCCAACTCAAGGCTGCGTGCGGTTATCCAAAACGCAAAAGCGGTAAACATGCCGAAGGAAAACGTGGAACGCGCCATAAAACGAGCGAGCGATAAAAGTTTGGGCGATTTCAAAGAAGTACTTTTTGAAGGTTATGCACCACATGGAATCGCTATTTTAATTGAAACTGCTACAGATAATAACACCCGTACCGTTGCAAATATTCGAAGTTACTTCAACAAATGTGATGGCAGCTTGGGAACGTCGGGTTCTGTTTCCTTCATGTTTGACCACACATGTAATTTTAGAATAAACCCTGATGGTTTGGACATTGAAGAACTGGAACTGGAATTGATAGATCACGGCATTGATGAAATTTTTGAGGATGAAGATGGAATTATAATCTACGCGCCTTTTGAAAGTTTCGGTGCCATCCAATCCTATTTGGAAGAAAATAAAATAGAGATTCTTTCTTCTGGGTTTGAACAAATTCCACAGGTTACGAAAAAATTGACCCCAGAGGAAGCTGCAGATGTGGAAAAACTATTGGAAAAAATAGAAGAAGATGACGACGTGCAGAACGTTTATCACACAATGGAGGAATCTTCGGAAGAATAAAATATAATTTTAATTAAATAAAAATGCCATCGGAAATAAATCGGATGGCATTTTTTTATTGATTTATGCAATGGTATTACCTGTCAATATAAAATAAAGAGGAAGCCCCTGCAAAGTCTGAACTAATTGTAGGTATTAAATTACCGCCAGCGCCAATTTCATTAAAAAATAAAACTTTTCCACCATCATTTGCACGTTCAGCGATAAAAACCGTTTGGCTCGCGCTATCATACTCTACTGAAACAGGATTTCCGAGTTCTGTCAATGCTCCCGAAACCCTTACTTGATTACCAATAAAAGTAAGTGTTCCACCATTTGGGGTGGCATCAAATTTTGTTACAAATCCATTGATAAAATTGAAGCCACCATCACTTTCGTTAGTTGCATCTCCAATGTCGGTAATAACTACAAATCCTCCATCTTCGGTAATTCCGTGGGTACGGGTAATTCCTTCTATGGTAATCTGCTTATCGGGTGTGGCTGTAACATTTGTAGTGTAGGTTGAAATGAAGTTTTTCAGTACCGCCACATCAGCAGTTTTATCAACAACAGTGTAAAGATCATTTCCAATTAGCTGAATTCCCCAAACGGCATAGTTTACGGTTACTATATTTCGAAGTGAATATCCATTTGCATCGCGCAAAAACACAAAAAATCGACCTTCATCGGTATTGAGATCCCCGTCAACATCCGCATTGTCTGAAACTATATAAACATTGTCCTTAACTGCAATATCCCGTGGACTTTCCAAAACGGAATCACTTGAAAGAAGCAAGTTTAATGTATTGCCACTTTCAGTATTTTCCACATTAGAAAAGGTATTTATAGTAGACTGTGTTCTTGAAACCACGGAAAGTTCGTCCGTATCGTCATTATAATATACACCTTCATTATCGTCAGATCCTGTCAATATTGAACTTAAAGCAATGCCATTTGCAGTAAAATCATAAACAGCAATTGCCTTATTGGTATTACTCGTAGCATAAACTGTAGCTTGAACAGGGATTGGAATAGGATCTCCACCACCGGTTCCATCATCTTCATTGCTACACGATTGAACTATAAATAGTAAAACAAAAAGGGGGATTAAAAATTTTATATTTTTCATAGATTCAGTTTTAAATTTTAAGTATAATTAATTATAAGATTTAAGTTATTTTAAAAATATATGAATACTTAACTAATTTTTAACAACACCTATTGATTATCAAGTGTTTAGCCATAATAATACCAATTGATATTAACAGCTTTTTAGTTAAGAATACTCTTTCTTTTTTCCGACGATACCCTTATAAAAAGAACGTAATTGAAGGGTGTCATCGTCTATATTTCCTGTTGGATAAAAAGGTTTATTTATTATCACTTTTTTTGTTAGATAATCAAAAGCTACACAGATAATAGGAACTTTGGCTGCAATTGCAATATAATAATAGCCCGTTTTCCAAATCATTACTTTTTTTCTAGTACCCTCAGGAGACATTGCCAAACGGAATTCATCATTTTCCTTAAAAAGTTGGGCAATTGCTTCCACGTTATTTTTTCCGGAAGTTCTATCCAGGGGTGCTCCGCCCATCCATCGAAAATACCAACCAAAAGGCCACTGGAATAATTCTTTTTTTGCAATATAGTTAATTTGAACGCCCACTAATTTTCTTGTAAATACACCAATATAAAAATCGTGCCAACTCGTGTGCGGAACAACAATGATGACTGCTTTTTTTATATTGGGATCAAAAGCACCCACAATTTGCCAGCCCATTAATTTTTCAAAAACAAATTTTGTGATTCCCATAAAAGGCAATTTTTCAAATTACATTTTCAGGTAAAGTTGTCTCAGTTTTTCGCGTGTAATAATGGATTCCCAATTGCTACCCAAGGCGTTTTCCCAAAGGGGGACCATTTTTAATGCTACAGATATCATAGTATCCATCTGTGATTCCGAAAGGTTTTTGCAGGTTCCCTGCGGAATTTCCACCTTATGTTTTTCTACCATCTTTTTAAAAAGGGCAACATCTTTTGGATAAAATTCTTCCAAATATTGAAAAACGATACAGTTTCCAACCCCGTGTTTTGTGCCTAAAACATAGCCAAGTCCATAACTCATTGCGTGTGCAACACCTACCTGAGAGTAAGCGATGCTCATTCCGCCATGCCACGACGCCATCATTAATTTAGCCCGGGACTCTTTTTCAGAAAGGGAATCACCTAAAAATATTTCCTTACAAAGATCATAGGCCTTTTCACCATAACTCTGGCTGAAAGCATTCAAAAACGTGCCATTTAATGATTCCACACAATGAATAAAGCAATCCATTCCTGTATAAAACCATTGGTTTCTTGGAACATTTTTGGTAAGATCCGGATCAAGTAATACTTGATCGTAAGGGGTAAAATCACTATTAATGCCAAGTTTCCGATCCGGACCCGTTAAAACGGTTGTTCGGGAAACTTCGGCACCAGTTCCAGAAATTGTTGGTATACCAACGTGATAAACAGCTTTTTGTTTCACCAAATCCCAGCCCTGATAATCGGCTGCGCTTCCTTCATTTGTAAGCAATATGGAAACTGCTTTAGCCAAATCCATTACCGTTCCGCCTCCTATTCCTATAATTCCGGAGGGAGTATGAATAAATTCCGTTTTTATATCTTTTACTAAATTATCCACTTGGCCTGTTTTTGGCTCTTCATCGGCAGAGATAAAAATTATTTTGTCATTGAAGCGTAGTTTTATTCTATCTAAAAATGCCGTGTTTCCTTTAAAAACATCATCTATCAAAAATATGAAGGGAGCTTTCTCCTGCTTTTGGGAAGACAGAATTGATGAAAGTTGATCAAAACATCCTTCTCCAAAAACCACTTTTGGAACCATCGGAAAATTTCGGAATTTGTTGTTGACACTTTCGGGCTTAGTATCACTAAGAATCTTATTAGCCTTTATCAGATCTTCAGGCGTATCAATTTCAACGCCTGTAGTATTCGAAACCGCCATTTTTATATTTTTTCCATATTCCAAATAGCGAATGCATTCAATTTTTTCTACAGCTTCCAATGAACGCATTGGCAGGCGGTAAAAATCCATAATAGCTTGCTTACGGAAGGCATAAATACCCTTGTGTTTAAAATATTGCACCCCCACATTTTTGTCCCGAGGATATGGTATGGGCGAACGCGAAAAATAAAGTGCGAAATTATTTTTATCTACAATTACTTTTACGCAATTGGGGTCACTGATTTCATTCCAATCATGTATTTCGGTCATCAATGACGCCAAATCTATTTTATCGGCATCAGGTTCATTGAATACCGCAAGCACTTTTTCCAGCCCTTCCTTACTAGTGAAAGGCTCGTCTCCCTGCACGTTCACAACAATATCCACGTCCATATTTTCCACTGCTTCCGCAATACGATCGCTACCGCAGTCGTGCTCTTTTTGGCTCATAATGGCCTTTCCCCCGTTAGATTCAATTTCCTGAAAAATAACGTCACTATCAGTAACTACATAAACTTCATCAAATAAATTTGTGGCTTTTGCTGCTTCGTAGGTTCTAACTATAACCGGTTTTCCGCCCAAATCCTTCATTAATTTTCCTGGAAATCTAGAAGCGCCGTAACGTGCGGGAATCATTGCTATTATTTTCAAGGCAAAGTTTTTAAATTGAATTCAAAAATAAGAAGATTAAATTCTTGGCAATCTTTTTTTTCGAAGCTTTTTATAAAAGCTGAAAAAATCAAAAAACAATATAATCGCAATTTATGTGCTATAATCAGTACAAATTTTTACTTATCCTCAATCCCAGAAAAACTAATCGAGAAAAAAATCGTCCTTAAAACCTATTAAGTATAATTTTTCCCGTGCACGCGTTACAGCTGTATAAAGCCAACGTAAATATTCCTTATCTATCCCGTTGGGAAGATAGGGTTGTTCAACAAAGACCGTATTCCATTGTCCTCCTTGCGATTTATGACACGTGATTGCATAACTAAATTTTACTTGAAGGGCATTGAAAAATTTATTGTTCTTTATGGCCAAAAACTTTTTGTATTTGGATTTTTCGGTTGCGTAATCCTTCATCACTTCTTGATAAAGTTTGTTGGATTCATCATAAGTGAGCGAAGGGCTTTCAGAAGTAAGCGTATCAAGTAGAAGAACAGTTTCCAAAGGTTTCATATTTGGATAATCCACCATCCTGATTTTCACTTCGGCAAAACGAAATCCGTACAATTCCTTAAAAGCGAATATTTCCAGAACCTCTACAATATCGCCATTGGCAATAAAACCAGCTTCACTGGTATTGTCAACCCAAAAATAATTGTTTTTTACCACCATTATATAATCGCCCGCAGAAAGTTCCGATTCCTGAAAAAGTATGCGCTCGCGTATGCTTTGATTATAAAGATTTGCTCTTTTGTTAGATCTAACAATTATAACTGTGTCTTCATTTCCCAGGGAAGAATAACTGTCATTTATGGCATCCATAATTTCCTGTCCATCAATAGGTCTAATAATATCGGGGAAATTTTTCCCTGAAAATTTAAAAGCTTCATACAATTCATCCTCCAATCGCTCCCTAATTTTGGTGGCGTTTTCTAAAATACCGCTGTCTTTTTGTTGACGGACCACTTCGTCCAGTTCCATTTGTATAACTTCACGGCTGTATTGGTTTTGCAAAACATTTGCATCCAATGCTGGACTTATTGATAGATGCACGGGCGGCAGCTGAGCAGAATCTCCAATCAACAAAAGCTTACAATTGTTCCCGCTATAAACATATTGCATCAAATCGTCCAGCAAAGAACCGTTTTCAAATAGTTTTGAATCTTGGTTGATGTCTGGAATCATCGATGCTTCATCAACTATAAAAATGGTATCGCGGTGCTTGTTTTCCTGTAAAGTAAAGGAAACAGAACCCTTTTCACTTTTGGGAAAATATATTTTTTTATGAATTGTAAAGGCTTGTTTGTTTGAATAGTTACTGATAACCTTAGCTGCTCTTCCGGTTGGCGCCAAAAGCACCGAACGCTTTTTTGCTTTTGTGAGGTTTTTCACTAGAGAACCAACAATTGTAGTTTTTCCTGTTCCTGCGTATCCCTTGAGTAAAAAAGTTTCATTTTTGTTGGTGCTCAGCACAAATTTCGCCAACAATTGAAGTGCAATATCCTGTTTAGTTGTTGTAGTATGAGGAAAATCATTTTTTAAAAAACTGTAAAATTCAGATACATTCATCATTCGCTGCTATCAATGGGGTTAAAGATAGGTATGATTTTTTTGCAATATACTTTTACGAACAAAAAAAAATTGTAGATTTGCGATAGACCTTTTAATAAATCAACACTTAAATAAAATCAATAATGAAATTAGTAATTCAGATTGTTCTTTGGATTGTCATCATCTTTTTGGGCTGGAAACTGTATAACTCAGTTATGGGCCCTGTAAAATTCAATAAAGTTAAAGAAGCTCGATACGCCAAAGTAATTGAGAATTTAAAAGATATTCAGGCCGCAGAATTGGCGCATAAAGAAATTACAGGAAATTTTACCGGTGATTGGGACAGTTTGGTTCGTTTTATTGATACCGCAAAGTTTGCCATTACACAAAGACGTGACACAAGTTATGCCGATGTTGCCAAAAACAAGGCTTTTGGAATTAACGAAGGTTATTTTATTGAAGAATCGTTGATTGATACTTTGGGTTTCACTCCTGTAAAGGATTCACTTTTTGGAAACACAGATAGCTATAAAACTATGATGAACGTGCCAGTGGAAGGTGTAAACGCCAAGTTTGATCTCAAAGCTGGAAAAATTGTAAGAAATGATGCTACATATTCTGTTTTTGAAGCGAAAGTTTCAAAAGATGTTGTGTTGGGTGATCTAAACAAAGATCTTTTGGCACAAGAAAAACAAGTTCAATCTGTAGATGGCGTTAATGGACCAGACATTAAAGTTGGTTCGTTGGAAGATGTTAATACTTCCGGAAACTGGCCAAAAATTTATGATGCAGCAAAAAACCAGTAACATACATAACACATTACAACATAGACTGTCCGTTCAAGTTTCTTTGAACGGGCTTTCTTTTTTGGTGACAAATCCTGAAAGCAACCATACAGAATTCTTCTTGGAAAAATCACTTGACCACAGCACTACGCCCGAGGAATTGTTGATGGATATTGAGACTGTAATGTTTAAAAACGATATTCTAAACGCGAACTTTTCCGAAGTATCCATTATGTATTCAACACCTGTCTATAGCTTGGTTCCTGCTTCTCTTTTTGATGAAACAAAGGCCAGTGAATATTTGAAATTTAATTCAAAAATATTGGCTAATGATTACATGGCGCATGATGTTTTGGAAAATCTGGACATTGTGGTTGTGTATGTTCCCTTTATGAACATCAATAATTTTTTCTTTGAAAAATATGGCTCTTTTAATTATTATCATTCCATCACCGTACTTCTGAAAATAATACTGGAAAAGGAAAAATATTCACTACCAAAGATGTATTTACATTTTCAGAAAAATAGTTTCGATTGTATAGTTCTTAAAAATGGTGAGCTTCAATTGTGCAATACCTATAATTTTAAAACACCTGAAGATTTTATCTATTATACCCTTTTCTGTATGGAACAGTTAAATTTGAATCCAGAAAACCTGCCTGTAATACTCTGTGGTGATATTGAAAAAGAAGATGAAAATTATAAAATTGCCTATACTTATATACGAAATATCGAGTTTGCCGAAACAAATCATTTTAAAACCAAAAGTGATGCCGAAGAGAAAACTCACAGGCATTTCATTTTACAAAGTATAGTTTAAATGCGTATAATTTCAGGCACACATAAAGGGCGAAGGCTTACAGCTCCAAAAAACCTACCCGTTCGCCCTACAACCGATTTTGCAAAAGAAGCACTATTTAATATTCTGCGTGTTCGGTATTATTTTGAGGAACTGACGGTACTGGATCTTTTTAGCGGTACCGGAAATATCAGCTTTGAATTTGCTTCGCGAGGGGTGCCTAAAATAACTTCCGTGGACGCGCATTATGGTTGTATTCAATATATCAATAAAATTTCTGAAGAATTTTCTTTTCCAATAACCGCAATAAAATCTGATGTAAACAAATATCTGCAAAACACTTTCGAAAAATTTGATATTATATTTGCAGACCCACCCTATGATTATTCAGCGGAAGCTTTAAAGAATTTAACAGAAGAAGTTTTCAATAATTTGTTGTTGAATACGGAAGGATTGCTTATTATTGAACACGCAAAACAAAATGATCTTTCTGTATTTCCAAATTTTGTTGAAGCCCGTAAATATGGAGGTTCCGTGTTCAGTTTTTTTGCTTAGTTAGCCCCTTATGATTCATCTCCCCTTGAAACTTCTTGAACTCGACTTTGTAAAGATTGAGTTTTATGAACACTATATGATTTCAACCTTTGTTGAAGGGATGGTATTAAACAATGAAGATGTACGTAAAATTCAGGAACTTATCGCACGATTTTACAAAAACAAGCCCTTTGGTTACATTTCAAATAGGGTAAATGATTACTCCAGAAATTTATCTCCAAGCTCATACAACATTCAAGCGTCAAGTATGTTTGCATTTGCAATAGTTTATAAAACGGAAACCTCACTTAAGGTAGCCAATTTTGAAAAATTCTTTATAAAAACACCTTTTAAAACTTTTCAATCCCTATCTCAAGCAAAGCAATGGATGAACGAAATGGCGGAGGAAGTTCAATAAAAAATGCAGGCCTGTAAGCCGGGTTCTGTCTTCGTCAAATGACGAATCCTTATCATTTATCTAGGCGTTCCGTTACCGAAACGCTCAATCTGCCTACCCTCCTGCATCGGGCGGGTACCCTCAAGCACAGGTTTACGTGGCATTTCACCGCATAGAGTTTACCTGGTTTCACTACAGCATTACCTGTACATACTTTCTGTTGCACTTGTCCTGAAATCCTCGCAAAAGCGGGGACCCCGACGGCCGTTAGCCGCTATGCCTCCCTATGGTGTCCGGACTTTCCTCCAAAACCACCACGAAAGTGGCGGTCTCAGCGATAAGGCGGCCTGCACTGCAAAAGTACTCCAATGTTAATAAATATAAGAAAATACAAACAGCTAATTTTTAAAAACCCGCTGTACATCTTTATATTTGTTTCCGCACTATGGAACACTTCATTGTATCAGCCCGAAAATACCGCCCCGCCGTTTTTAAAGACGTTGTAGGCCAACAGGCTATAACCAATACATTGGAAAACGCCATAGAAAACAACCATCTTGCGCAAGCTTTACTTTTTACAGGTCCACGTGGAGTTGGAAAAACCACCTGTGCACGTATTCTCGCAAAAAAAATAAACCAAGACGGCTCCGAAAAAGAAGGTGAGGATTTCGCTTTCAATATTTTTGAATTGGATGCGGCTTCCAATAATTCGGTGGATGATATTCGTAATTTGATTGATCAGGTTCGAATCCCGCCCCAAGTTGGAAAATATAAGGTTTATATTATTGACGAGGTGCACATGCTTTCATCTGCCGCTTTCAATGCTTTTTTGAAAACTTTGGAAGAACCGCCGAAACACGCCATTTTTATCCTGGCAACTACCGAAAAGCACAAAATAATCCCGACCATACTTTCACGCTGCCAGATTTTTGATTTTAGACGTATTGGCGTTCGGGATATTAAAGAACACTTAGCAGAAGTAGCAAAGGCCGAAAACATTGAAGCCGAAGACGATGCCCTTCACATAATCGCCCAAAAAGCTGATGGCGCACTGCGCGACGCACTTTCAATCTTTGACCGTGTTGTTAGTTTCGCCGGAAAAAATCTTACTCGCGAAGCAGTTACTGAAAACCTGAATGTGCTTGATTATACATGGTATTTTCAAATTACAGATTTGCTTTTGGAAAATAATATTCCGCAGGTTTTGGTTACTTATAACGATATTCTTTCAAAAGGTTTTGACGGACATCATTTTATTATGGGCCTTGCCTCGCATTTCCGAGATTTGTTCGTTTGCAAGAACCAGGAAACCATTAATCTTTTGGAAGTTGGCGAACAGGTAAAGACAATGTACTTTGAACAATCACAAAAAACCGAGACACAGTTTTTGATTGACGGAATCGACATTGCTAACACCTGCGATCTAAAATATAAAAACAGCCAAAACCAACGGCTTTTGGTTGAGCTTTGTCTTATGCAGCTTGCTTCCCTGACTTTTCAGGGCGAAAAAAAAAACTCTAGTTCCAACGAACGCTTCGTAATACCTCCCTCCTATTTTAAGAGCGAAAAATATACTTCGGAAAAGATAACTTCTGCGGGAAGTGTACAGCCTAAATCTCAGAAAAAAATTGAAATCGAAACCGAAATCGAAACGGAAAAAAGAAAAGTGAGCGAACCTTCGGAAGAGTTTGGTCTTGAAAAGATACCTTCCAGAATCGACAACCCACAATCCACAACCGAGAACGCACAACCAGAAAAAGTTATAGAACGCCCCCAAATCTTAGCCGAAAGAAACGCCAAAAAGGTTTCTGCACTTTCACTGAAAAGCATTCAAAAAAAGCAGGAAATAAAACAGGAAATAGTTGCCAATCAACCCGATGTTGAAAATCTTCCAACAAATGAATTTTCGGAAGAAGAAATGCAAAGCGCTTGGAGAGAATACACTTCAAATGTTGAAAACGACGGAAAATACAATCTACTATCACATTTAACTATGGGCGTTCCTAAATTGGACGGTTCTATCATTCATCTTGAATTTCCAAACCAGACCATAAAGACAGAAGTGGAACGTGCTAAATTTGATTTACTTGGTTTTTTACGTGAAAAACTTCAGAACTACGATGTAGATTTAGACATTACCGTAAACGAAACATCCGAAAAACGGTATGCCTACACCACACGTGAAAAATTTGAAAGAATGAAGGAGATGAACCCCTTAATTGAAAACCTGCGGAAAGAATTTGATTTGGATATTTAAAAAGCTTTACTAGGCGATACGCTTTTAACTTTAAACTTTTACGAAAATGCTTGGTTTAAAACTCCCCACAGATCCACGTTGGGTAAACATTGTAGAAAAAAATATAGAAGACATTCTTACCGATCATGCGTGGTGTGAGCAAAAAGCGGCATCCACAGCGGTTTCTTTGATTGTAAGCTTTCCGGAATATACTGATTTGATTCAGGAAATGATTGCGCTGGTAAAAGAAGAAATAAGCCATTTTAAAATGGTGCACGATAAAATCCTGGAGCGCGGCTGGGTTTTGGGTCGTGATAGAAAGGATGAATATGTTTTACAAATTGTGCAATATTTCCCAAAAGGCGGAAGCCGAACAAACCAACTTGTTCACAGATTATTATATGCAGCTTTGATAGAAGCCAGAAGCTGCGAGCGTTTCCGATTATTAAGTGAAGAACTTGAAGATAAGGAATTAGCCGAATTCTACAGAAAACTTATGGTTAGCGAAGCAAGCCACTACACCATGTTTTTAGGTTTTGCTCGTCAATATGGTGATAGAAAAGAGGTGGACCAAAAATGGAATGAGCTTCTTTCCTTTGAAGCTGATGTGATGAAAAATCTGAGCAAACATCATTCAATACACGGGTAAAATAATAAATAATGTTAAGATTCAACAACTTCTGCTTCTTAAAAAGTTTGGTTTCACTCAGTTAACTGCGCACCTCCATTTCAGCAGCAACCTTTTCATTGTAGAGACTGCGCACAATGCCATCACTAAGACCAATTTTTGGAACAAACATATTTTTAGCTTTGCTCCATTTCATTGCAGAAAGATAAATACGCGTTGCTGGAACCACAACATCTGCGCGGTCTGGATTCATATCTAACTCTGTAATACGCTCCTCAAAAGTAAGCGACTTTATAAGTTCATAATAGGAAGAAAGGTAGAAATAGCTTAATGGTTTTCCAATCTTCTTTCCACTTTTTTTGTAGATGCTATTTATGTTTCCACCACTCCCAATCATTGAAATTTTATGATAATCCTTTGTTTCCTTCTTTATCCACATTTCAACTTCTTCCCATATATTATCATCCACACGGTTTTCTATAAGCCGGACCGTTCCTAGTTTAAAACTCTTTGAAGCGACCATTTGTCCGTTCGCAAAAACGGTAAATTCTGTACTTCCCCCACCCACATCTACATAAAGGAAAACCTTATCGTCCTGTATTAAACTTTTTAAATCTGTAGCAGCAATAATTGCAGCTTCGTCGTTGCCGTCTATAATATTTATGTGAAGTCCACTTTTCGTTTCAACCATTTCTGCAACTTCACGTCCATTGGAAGCTTCACGCATCGCTGAAGTTGCGCAAGCCCGAAAACGGCTGACTTTGTGTGTTTTCATCAAAAGCTTAAAAGCCACCATGGCATCCACCATTCTGTTTGCATTGTTTTCTGAAATTTTTCCTTCCAAAAAAACATCGGCGCCCAATCGAATGGGTACTCGCACCAATGAAGTTTTCTTAAAAAGTGTATCCTTTCCCTCCTGCTCAACAACAGTGGCAATCAACAGACGAATGGCATTACTGCCAATATCTACTGCGCCATATTTTTCAATTTTTAACAATTTAATTTACTTCAAGTTTGCTTAAATAATAATCATACATCATAAATTGGGAACGAACTGGTGGTTTGTTATTTTTAAGATACGCATTATCATTTTTAATGCTTATTACTCGTGCTTTTACGTTATCGCTCCATCCAATTTCAAAGTTTTCAAGAATTTCCTGTTTAATGTCTGCATCATAAATAGGACAAGTAATCTCTACCCTATTATCAAGATTTCTTCCCATAAAATCTGCGGAAGAAATATACACTTTGGCATCGCCTGCATTTTCAAAAATAAACAATCGCGGATGCTCCAAATATTTGCCAACAATACTAATAGCTTCAATATTTTCACTCATTCCTTTCACTCCGGGAATTAAACAACATATACCACGAACAATCATTTTTATTTTCACTCCTGCCCGACTCGCCTCATACAGTTTATCGATCATCTTAAAATCTGAAAGGCTGTTTAGCTTCAATTTAATACCGCTGGGGCATCCTGCTTTTTTATTCTTTATTTCATTGTCAATTAAATGATAGATGGCATTTCTGGTATAGTGCGGGGAAACTATTAAATGACGATATTTCCTTATTTGATAATTCACTTCAAAAAAATCAAACACTTTATTTATCTCTTTACATATTCTTTGATCGGCAGTAAAAAGAGTGTAATCTGTATAAAGCCGTGCAGTAGATTCATTAAAGTTACCCGTACTAATGATGCCGTAACGAATTAATTTATCATTCTCCAGTCTTTCAACAATGCAAGTCTTGCAGTGAACTTTTAAGCCTTTTACGCCAAAAATTAGGCGCACATCTTCGCTTTGTAATAGTTCTGCATATTTAATATTTGCCTCTTCGTCAAAACGGGCCTGAAGTTCAATTTGTACAGTAACATCTTTTCCGTTTTTTTTTGCGTTTATAAGCGAACTCGCAATGTGCGATACTTCGGCCAAACGATAAATAGTAATCTTGATAGATTTTACCTTCGGATCTAACGCTGCTTCCCTTAAAAATTTCACTACATACATAAAGGTTTGATAAGGTGTATGCAGCAAATAATCCTTATCTACAATTTTGTCGAATAAACTTCCCTGAAGGCTTAAGCCCATAATAGGCAAAGGTTCTTTGGGTTCATACTGAAGATCGGGCCTGCCCAAACGCGGAAAATCCATATAGTCACGACGGTTGTGATAACGCCCGCCGGGAATAATGCTATCGGTTTTATCGATGCCCATTTTATTTAACAGAAAGTGAAGTGTTTTCTTATCGATACTTTTATCGTAAACGAACCGAACCGGATCGCCCGTGCTTCGGTTTTTTACACTTTTTGAAATTTTATCGATAAAGCTTCGACTCAAATCACTATCAATATCCAACTCAGCATCGCGTGTTATTTTTATCATATGTGCCGAAATGGTTTCATATTTAAAAATGCTGAAAATGTTCTGCAAACAATGCCTAATAAGGTCGTCAAGAATGATTACATATTGTTTATCGCCTTGTTGTGGCAATACAACAAAACGGTTTATAGTTCGCGGAATTTCAATAAGTGCGTAATTGTTCTTGGCTTCAAAAGTTTCATCCTCTTTGCTCATAACCATTGTTACTGCAAGATAGGCAGCGCTGTCGCGAAGGCTGGGAAATTCATCCAGTTCGCCAATCATAATGGTCATCATTGCGGGACTTACGTACCGCACAAAATATTCTGAAATGAATTTGCTTTGTTCTGCGGTAACCTCCGTTTCATCAATGATAAAAATATTTTCCTTTCGAAGCTCTTTTTTTATATCGCTCAGTATTTTTAAGCTGTGGGCCTGCTGTTCTATTACAGTTTGGGTAATTTCTTCCAAAAGATCTTTTGCTGAAATACCACCCAAAAAATTTCGCCCCATTTTACCGGCTTCCACAATTCGCTTTATTGTGGCATATCGTACTTTAAAGAATTCATCAAGATTATTTGAAAAAATTCCTAAAAAACGAAGCCGTTCTATAAGCGGTATTTTCTTGTCGTTTGCCTCTTGCAAAACCCGGGCATTAAACTGAAGCCAGCTTAATTCCCTATTGTTGTACTTATTGCGTACATGAGGGTGTAGTACTACTTTTTCGGTCATTACTTAAGATCCCGAGGGAAAATTGTTTTTACGGTTTTGCCCGTGGTTATATCGCTCCATTTATTTTCATCGAATTCAAGCATTACAAATCCACAGGTGGGTAGGTTTTCAATATAGTGGTTGCCCAGCATATTTGCAACGGAAGTAAACGCGTGGTTGTGCCCAACAATCATAACAGAATCAAGATTATTGTCTAGATTTTTTATAATCCGCATAACATTTTGCCCACTAAAATCATAAAGTTCGTGGGTTGTTTGAAAATTTTCATCTGAAACCTTCAATGCATTTTTGAAAAATTGGGCTGTTGAAAATGCGCGCATGGCATCACTGCTTATAATTTTTTGTGGAGGATCGATTTCCGATTTTACTTTTTTTGAAACCAATTTTCCATCTCGCTCACCTCTTTTTTTTAAAGGACGCTTATGATCGTCCACATCGTGTTTCCAAGATGATTTTGCGTGCCTGACTAAATATAGTGTTTTCATTTTTTGGTGATTTTATATTATTAAGGCGCCAATCTTTCAATAATCCAATCCTTGTAATTCAAAGTATACCGAATCCTGTCGTGCAATCTATTGGGCCTGCCCTGCCAAAATTCAATTGAAACTGGTTTTACCAAATATCCACCCCAATCATTTGGTCTTGGAACTTCTTTATTTTCATATTTCTTCTCAAGAGAAACCAAATCTTTTTCGAGTACTTCGCGAGATTCAACTACTTTGCTTTGATCGGAAACCGCGGCGCCCAACTGACTTCCTTTGGGTCTGGAATGAAAATAATTGGTGGAATCTGCCTCCGAAGTTTTTTCAGCCATTCCCTTAATTATTATTTGACGTTCCATATTTGGCCAAAAGAAGGAAAGCGAAACTTTATTGTTATTGGCTATGGATTTCCCCTTTTCGCTGTTGTAATTCGTATAAAAGTAGAAGCCATTTTCATCATACTTTTTCAGTAGCACTACTCTTCCCTTGGGAAAACCATCAGTTCCAATAGTTGATAGCGTCATCGCATTAACTTCATCCACGCCACCGTTTTCCTTTACTTCAAAAAACCAAGTGCGGAATTGCTGCAACGGGTTTTTATCTACGGAAACTTCAGAAAGCTCCCCTTTTTCATAGGATTTTCGATAATCGTGAAGCTTTTCAGCCATAGTTCAAGTTTTAACGCAAGTTAAGAGTTTTAAATATTCTTTAAAACAGTGACGGATTAAATCTGCATTAAAATTTCTGTGAAAGATGCTATGGATGCTAAAGCTGCGATGGATTTTATATTTGAATAAAAAATCAGCTATAAATTCGCCTACCAATTGCAATTTGCAATTTCGATTTCGATTTCGTTTTCGATTTCAAAAAGAAAACGTCTTTCCATCCTCAGCCAATTCTACATTTTCAAAAACTTCCTGCGCTTCTTTCCTAAAAAGTTCCAAGTTGCCATAGCGGCCGGAATAATGACCAAGTATCAAAGTGCCAACTTTGGCTTTTTTAGCAATAACACCGGCCTCTTTTGCTGTGCTATGTTTGGTTTTATCGCAAAGATGATGGTGCTCTTCCAAAAAAGTGGATTCGTGGTACAGCACGGTTGCGCCTTCAATTTGAGGAACTATTTCAGGGAAGTAAGCCGTGTCACTACAGTAAGCATAGGATTTTGTTGGAGGCGGATCAAAGGTGATTTCACTATTTGGAATCAATTTCCCAGATTTATTCTCCACATCAAATCCCTGTTTTATTTTATTGTAATAACTCAAATCTATATTGAACTTGCGCGCTGCCTCTACGTTCAGTTTACGATCATCCGGCTTTTCCTTAAAAAAAAATCCGTTGGTATAGACCCTATGAAGCAAAGGAATTGTTTCAACAATAACTTTTTCGTCTTCAAAAATAATCTGCGGCGACGTTTCCTCCAATTCGTGAAAATATAATGGATAATTGGTATAGGATTTTCCAACCTTTAAAAGTAATAAAATGGCTTCCTTAATTCCTTTAGGCCCGTAAATATGAAGCTCTGCCTCTCTTCCCAAAAGAAGAAATGTGGAAATGAGCCCAGGCAATCCAAAAAAATGGTCGCCATGAAGATGTGAAATAAAAATGTGCCTTATGCGTGAAAACTTAACTTTGTATTTCCGCAATTGGGTTTGGGTGCCCTCTCCACAATCAATTAGAAAAAGATGTCCTTTTATTTCCAAGACCTGCGCCGTTGGATGCGTTGATGCTGTTGGAGTGGCGGAATGGCAGCCGAGGATTGTAATATTCATTATTTAAATTAACTTTTCAGTCACAGTCGCAATTGAGCACGTTTGCTATTTAAAATATAAACTGTGATTAATTACTGCGACTGCTAACTTTTTTAAAATCCGAGGTCTCTTTCAATTTCCTCCATTTCAATTATATCGCCAGCTTCCTGTAAGGTTGGAACAACAATCATTTCATAAGGAATTTCATCCGTTTCCATAGCATTGTTCACAATAACGAATGATTGTTTTGTTTTGCGGTGAACGTTTGAGGTTTTGAGGAATTTTAATAATTGTGGTAATTCCAAAGAGTCGTATTTCAATAGATTCAATACAACATTTTGTCCTTTGTACTTTGTAGTTACCTGATCTTCAATAAACGAGGCGAAGTCAACAATATCGTCCTTTTCGTCTTCAAGGACCACAAAATTTTGGTGATTCTCAATCTTCATGATGTTTAATTTTTGAAGCCAATAAATAGATCACAGCCATCCGTATAGCAACACCGTTTTGTACTTGTTCCAAAATTATAGACTGTTTGCTATCGGCTACATCGCTGGTTATTTCCACACCGCGGTTTATTGGACCTGGGTGCATTATTACAATTTCTTTATTCAAAGAGTCAAGAATGGCTTTGTTTAATCCGAATTGCTGTGTGTATTCCCTTGTAGTGGGAAAATAGCTTATGTCCATCCGTTCGTTTTGCACACGAAGCATATTTGCTACATCACACCATTCCAAAGCTTTGCGAAGATTGGTTTCAACAGCTACATTAAGTTTTTCTATGTATTTAGGAATAAGTGTTTTAGGGCCGCAAACTTTAACAGTTGCTCCAAGTTTTTGGAGTGCGAAAATATTTGACAAAGCAACCCGCGAGTGAAGTATATCTCCAACAATCACAATTTTCTTCCCAGCTACATCTCCCAATTTTTCACGAATGGAGTAACTGTCCAGCAATGCTTGGGTAGGATGCTCGTGAGCGCCATCGCCTGCATTTATAATACTCGCATCAACATGCTTTGAAAGAAACACACTCGCTCCAGGATTCGGGTGGCGCATTACCACCATATCAACTTTCATTGAAAGAATGTTGTTTACGGTATCAATAAGCGTTTCGCCTTTTGTGACGGAAGAACTGGATGAGGCAAAGTTTATAACATCTGCGGAAAGCCTTTTTTCTGCCAGCTCGAAAGAAAGTTTGGTACGAGTACTATTTTCAAAGAATAAATTTGCAATGGTAATATCGCGAAGGGAAGGCACTTTTTTAATGGGTCGATTGATAACCTCCTTAAAATGATCTGCCGTTTCGAAGATGAGTTGAATGTCGGCTTCGGTGATGTATTTTATTCCCAGTAAGTGGTTTACACTTAGTTCGCTCATTTTTATGTTATAAGATGTCAGTTGTCTGTTTCTATTTCAATTTTTTACGAGGTATACAGCATCCTCCCCATCGTTCTCCTTCCAGCAAACCTTTACTTTTTCGCCATTTATTGCATCTACCTGTCTGCCACGATAATCTGGCTGGATTGGTAAATGACGACTAAAACGGCGATCAATTAAGGTTAGAAGTTCAATTTCCAAAGGCCTCCCGAAGGATTGCACCGCCGTCAATGCCGACCGAATGCTTCTTCCAGTGAAAAGAACATCATCAATGAAAACCACTTTTTTATCCTCAACAATAAAATTTATTTGTGTTTTGTTTGCTTCTAGTGGCTTTTCCCCTCTTCGGAAATCATCACGGTAGAAGGTAATATCCAAATAACCCAATTTTATATTCTTAATTTTATATTCGTTTTCAAGCAATGTTTTAAGCCTTTCGGCTAAAAAGACTCCTCGTGGTTGAATTCCAATAAGTACGGTTTTTGAAAAATCGTCGTGTTTTTCGATCAATTGGCAGGCCAAACGGTTAAGCGCAATGTTTATCTCGGTTGCGTTCAGTAACACTTTTTGGCTCATAGGAAGTTCTGAATTGTATTCAGGAAGCAAAAGTACAATTTTTTTGGGTTTGAAAAGTGATGATTTTGAAATTGATGAAAAACTTGAAATGCTTCCAAACAAAAAAGCCTTTCGTTTCCGAAAGGCTTTTCTTTATTTATGAATACAACGATTATTTTTTACCGTCCATTCTGTCTTTAAGCTCTTGTAATTTTGCATTGGCATCACCTAATGTTGGCTTTGCTTCTTCTGCTTCCTGCGCTTGTTTCTTAGCAGCTGCTTTTACAATTTTTGCTTCTTCTTCTTTGTGGATAGCCATGTGTGAAGCAACCACTTTCTTGAATTCTTTGTTGAACTCAATAATTTGGAATTCTGCTTCATCACCTTTCTTCAACATAGAACCATCTTCTTTTTCCAGATGACGGCTTGGAACGAAAGCTACGATATCTTCATTGAATTTTACGGTTGCACCTTTATCAACTACTTCATCAATTGTAGCAGTATGTTTGGTTCCAAGAGCAAATTCAGTTTCGTATTTATCCCAAGGATTTTCTTCCGTTTGCTTGTGACCTAAACTAAGTTTACGCCCTTCAACGTCCAATTCCAATACAACCACTTCAAGTTCGTCACCAATATTGGTGAATTCACTTGGATGCTTGATTTTCTTTGTCCAAGAAAGATCGCTAATATAAATTAGACCATCAATCCCTTCTTCAAGTTCAACAAACACCCCAAAATTGGTGAAGTTGCGAACAATACCTTTATGGCGAGAACCAACTGGGTATTTTTTAGTGATATCAGTCCATGGGTCCGGCGTCATTTGTTTGATACCAAGGCTCATTTTGCGTTCTTCCTTATCCATTGTAAGGATAACAGCTTCAACAACATCGCCAACGTTTACGAAATCCTGTGCACTACGCAAGTGTGTGCTCCAAGACATTTCGCTAACGTGGATAAGGCCTTCAACACCTTCAGCAACCTCTATAAACGCACCGTAGTCTGCAATAACAACCACTTTACCTTTTACTTTGTCACCAACTTTCAACTCTTCTCCAAGAGCTTCCCATGGATGAGGATTCAATTGTTTAAGACCTAATTGGATACGTGTTTTGTCTTCATCGAAATCAAGAATAACAACGTTTAATTTCTGGTCAAGCTCAACAATCTCGTTCGGGTGGTTGATACGTGACCAAGAAAGGTCAGTAATGTGAACAAGTCCATCAACACCACCAAGATCAACGAATACTCCGTATGAAGTAATGTTTTTAACAACACCTTCAAGTACTTGACCTTTTTCAAGTTGACCGATGATTTCTTTTTTCTGCTCTTCAATATCCGCTTCAATAAGCGCTTTGTGGGAAACAACAACGTTTTTGAATTCATGGTTGATCTTAACCACTTTGAATTCCATTGTTTTACCAACGTAAACGTCGTAATCACGGATTGGTTTAACGTCAATTTGCGAACCTGGCAAGAAAGCCTCGATACCGAAAACATCCACGATCATACCACCTTTTGTGCGGCATTTTACGTAACCGTTTACGATTGTGGCTTCGTCATGGGCAGCATTTACGCGATCCCAAGCCTTAATGGTTCTTGCTTTACGGTGGCTAAGAATAAGTTGACCAGTGCTGTCCTCACGAACGTCGATCAAAACTTCTACCTTGTCGCCAACTTTTAAATCTGGATTGTAACGGAATTCGTTCAACGAAACAACACCTTCACTCTTCGCGTTGATGTCGATAATCGCATCACGATCTGTAATGTAAACAACTTTTCCTTCAACAACCTCATCATCAAGTGTGTCTACGAAATTCTCCGCAACCAGTTTTTCGAATTCTTCCAACTTACCATCGTCGATAGGATCAATTCCTTCTTCGTAGTTGTGCCAGTTGAAATCTTCCAGAAATTTTTCAGGATTGCTTTCTTTCAAAGAAACTTCAGCCTTTGGCTTTTTGTTTTTTTCTGCTTGTCCTTCGTTTGGGTTGGTTTCTTCAGTTTGCATTTCTGCAACTGCAGTTTCTTCTTGTTTTGTTGCAGCTTTTTCCTCAGCTACTTCTTTGTTTGCTTTATCAGCCATTTGTTTGTAGAATTGATTTCTTCAGCTCCGAAGTTTCGGAAAAAACTTTTAAAAATCAATGTTTTGTATTCTGCGCTGTTACAAGAATTTACTGCGACTATCCCACAGAAGGGTTTGTTTTTGTTTTGGTTTAATTCCTCTTATTCTTGACTCGTCGCTAAGAGGGGCGCAAAAATAATGTTTTTCTTTTGAAAATCAAAAGGTTTGGAAGTAGAAAGTAAGATTTTTATGAAATAGTTTATATGTGAATTGATATTTTAAAATAAGAGGCCCTGTCCGCCTTCATCCGTTTTTAAATCGTCTTCCTCGCCCGAATCCTTTGTTCCAGAATCATTTGCCTCCGCGGAATTTTCAATATTAGTGTCCACATCTTCTTCGTCCACTACGTCCATTTCCTCAGGCTCCATTGATGGTGGGGGTTCATAAGGCAAAGGCTCTAATGTATTAATCTCTAAAACCTTTTCCTTGGTAAGTTGGTTGCCCATTGCGTTTATTCCCTTTACGGCAATGAATTCCTCCAAATTAAGCTCCATGTTTTCCTCGCGCTCCTGCCCTCTTTTCTTTGTGAAAACCACTTCCGCCATGGGTAGGTAATCTGTAAAAATCTTTTCTAGATATGAATTGGGGTGCTCCGTTATAATCAAATCTTCCTTATCAGGATGCTCTACGAAGAATCGCTTTACATAAAAAAGTTCCTTTTCACCTTCCCAATAAATGGCACTTAACGGTTTTTTGGGATCCCACTTTTCTAAAATAATCATATCATCATCAAAACGAAGCTGAAGGTCCGGAATTACAGTTTTTACAATTCCACTCTGTTTAACGATAAGCAAACGGTCCTCTTTTCTGAATTCACCCAAAAGTTCACCGCGCTCATCAACATTTAACCGTTGCACGGAATCATCAAACCAAATTTTACGCGGTTTCAAGGTTGATAGCCCTTTCTCCTTCAGTTCAATTTTTTTAATGGTGTACTTCGTAACAATATTTCCTTTTGAATTTCGCCCTTTCACCATTTGATCAGCAAAATCAAGATCGAATTTCAACTTTTTTATGCTTCCGCTTTGGCGTAAAAATATGGTAACGACTTCGGCCTCGCCATTGGGATTTGCCGTAAAATATAGCACTTTGGAACCTTTAGTTCCGTTAGTCATATCATATTCCTTATCGCGCGTTGTGCCCGTAACTGCAAAACGCTTCACATAATTTGCTCCGCGCGCGCCATCTTTATAAATCATATTATAAATGGTGCGCTTGTCCTTCTTTTTGAAAACAGCCACGTGGATTATCCCTTTGCCAACAAAGGTTTTCGCATCAACCTTGGTTACCATCATCGTTCCATCTTCCGTAAATACAATTATATCGTCAATATCGCTACAATCCGTAACATATTCATCGCGCTTTAAGCTGGTTCCCACAAAACCTTCCTCGCGGTTTACGTACAATTTTGTGTTTCTGATTACCACTTTCGTTGCCTCAATATCATCAAAAATCCTGATTTCAGTTTTACGTTCCTTTCCGGCGCCGTAGTCTTTTTTCAATCTTTTAAAATGGTCAATCGCATATTCAATTAAATTCGCCAAGTGATGCTTTACTTGGGCGATGTTATCTTCCAGTGATTCAATCTTTTGTTGCGCTTTATCAATATCAAATTTTGAAATTCTTTTAATGCGAATTTCGGTCAAACGAGCGATATCCTCTTCGGTTACGGTACGCTTCAAATGCTGAATATGCGGCTGCAAACCTTTGTCAATTGCGGCAATTACGCCTTCCCAAGTTTCCTCTTCCTCAATATCGCGGTAGATTCTGTTTTCAATAAAAATTCTTTCTAAAGAAGCAAAATGCCATTGCTCCTCCAATTCATCCAATTGGATTTCAAGCTCACTTTTCAACAACTCAACCGTGCGGTCGGTGCTTACGCGAAGCATTTCAGAAACACCCACAAACAAAGGTCTGTTATCCTCAATCACACAGCCCAAAGGCGAAATGGAAGTTTCGCAGGCAGTAAATGCATAAAGCGCATCAATGGTTTTATCGGGCGAGATTCCGCTGGGCAAATGGATTTGTATTTCCACTTCGGCGGCGGTGTTATCTTCAATCTTTTTAATCTTTATTTTCCCTTTATCATTCGCTTTCAAAATAGTATCAATCAGCGATGAAGTATTTGTTCCGAAGGGAATTTCGGTAATTACGAGTGTGTTTTTGTCCAGTTGATTAATCCGGGCCCGGCTGCGTATTCTTCCACCGCGAAGACCATCATTGTAATTGCTAACATCCATAATTCCACCCGTGGGAAAATCAGGATAAATCTGAAACTTCTTGCCTTGCAGATGCTTGATGGAAGCATCAATAAGTTCAATAAAATTATGCGGAAGGATTTTGGTTGAAAGACCAACGGCAATCCCTTCGCCACCTTGATTTAAAAGCAACGGAAATTTTACAGGAAGATTTATCGGTTCCCTTCTGCGTCCATCATACGAAGCTTGCCAAGTGGTAACTTTTGGATTGTAAACCACATCCAACGCAAATTTTGAAAGCCGCGCTTCAATATATCGCGAAGCGGCCGCGCCGTCGCCGGTCAATATATTTCCCCAGTTTCCTTGGGTATCTATCAACAAATCCTTTTGCCCAATCTGCACCATGGCATCGGCAATACTCGCATCTCCGTGCGGGTGGTATTGCATTGTATGCCCAACAATATTTGCAACTTTGTTATAACGCCCATCATCCAAATCTTTCATGGACTGCATAATGCGGCGCTGTACTGGTTTGAAACCGTCCTCAATTGCGGGCACGGCGCGTTCCAGGATTACATAGCTGGCGTAATCCAAAAACCAGTCGCGGTACATTCCGGTGACTTTGGTAATGGTCTCACCAGGGTCTGTGTTGCTTTCAAAAGGTTCCTCGTTATGTTCTTTTTCTTCGCTCATTTTAAAATTTAGACTATAGAATATGGATGGAATGGATAATGGACTAAGTAAGTTTATCTATAAAACTTCCTATTCTTTTTTGAAGCGATTGTATTTTATTTAATAATTGTTCATATTCCTCATTAGACAAATATGAAATCCTTTTTGCAATTTCCATTTGTGTTTCGCACTCATAAGCCGAACCTAAGCTATTTTCCAAAAAAATCTTAAAGTGTTTATCAGATGATTTTGCAGACCCTTCAGCAATATTTGAAGGAATAGAAACTGCGGCTTTATTTAATTGGCTTACTAAATTAAATCTTTCTTCTGTCGGAAAATTTTTAGTTACATTATAAATATCTGTAGTAAACGTCACCCCATCTGTCCAAATAGAAAGTTTTCTAAAATTATGCCGTGCCATAAAATTCTTTATTTATTATATTGTCCATTCTCCATCATCCATATTCCATTTGTCCACAATTTATTCCTCCACCCTATCAAGTTCCACCTTCAAATTACCAATAATAAATTCCTGCCTATCGGGTGTATTTTTTCCCATATAAAAGGAAAGCAACTCCTCAATACTCATTGATTTATCCAGCATTACGGGATCCAAGCGAATGTCATTTCCAATAAAATGCACAAACTCATCGGGAGAAATTTCACCCAAACCTTTAAAACGGGTGATTTCTGGTTTTGGTTTTAGTTTTTCTATAGCATCAATGCGCTCTTGTTCGGAATAGCAATAAATGGTTTCCTTTTTATTTCGAACGCGGAAAAGTGGCGTTTGCAGAATATACAAATGCCCTTCCTTTATCAATTCGGGAAAAAATTGCAGGAAAAAAGTGATGAGCAACAAACGAATGTGCATTCCATCAACATCCGCATCCGTTGCGATTACGATGTTATTGTAGCGCAAATCTTCCATGGAATCCTCGATATTCAGCGCAGCCTGCAATAAGTTGAATTCCTCGTTTTCGTAAACGATTTTCTTCGTCATTCCGTAGGTATTCAAAGGCTTTCCGCGTAGCGAAAAAACCGCCTGCGTATTTACATCGCGACTTTTGGTGATGCTACCGCTCGCGGAATCTCCCTCGGTAATAAACAAAGTAGATTCTAGATTTCGTTCGTTTTTAATATCCTGCAAATGCACACGGCAATCGCGCAGTTTTTTATTGTGAAGATTTGCTTTTTTTGCGCGATCCTTTGCAAGTTTCCGGATTCCGCTCAATTCTTTTCTTTCCCTTTCCGCTTGTACTATTTTTCGTTGAATTGCATCCGCGGCTTCGGGATTTTTATGAAGGTAATTGTCGAGCTGGGTTTTTACGAAATCATTTATAAACGTGCGCACGGTGGGCAAATCGCCACCCATATCGGTTGAACCGAGTTTGGTTTTTGTTTGGCTTTCAAAAACCGGCTCCATCACTTTTATGCTGATTGCCGAAACGATGGATTTTCGCACATCGCTGGCATCGTAATTTTTATTGTAGAATTCGCGAATGGTTTTCACCAAAGCTTCCCGAAAGGCGGCCAAATGCGTTCCGCCCTGCGTGGTGTTTTGCCCATTCACAAAACTGTGGTATTCCTCGCTGTATTGCGTTTTGCTGTGCGTCATCGCAATCTCGATATCCTCGCCTTTCAAATGGATTATTGGGTATGCGCAGTCTTCTTCGGAAATGGTTTCCATCAAAAGATCCTTCAATCCATTTTCGGAAAAGAATTTTTCACCGTTGAAATCTATCGTCAGTCCCGGATTGAGATAGACGTAGTTTTTAAGCATTTTTTCTACATACTCATTTCGATATTTGAAGTTTTTGAAAATGCTTTCATCGGGAATAAAAACCACTTTGGTTCCCTTTCGTTTTGTGGTTTCTTCAACGGCAACGTCATTTGTCAATTCGCCCAAAGAAAATTCAGCAGCTTTTAATTGATTATCGCGAACCGATTCAACCTTAAAAAATGCCGAAAGTGCATTCACGGCTTTTGTACCAACTCCGTTCAAACCAACAGATTTCTTAAACGCACGACTGTCATATTTACCGCCAGTGTTCATTTTTGAAACTACGTCGATCACTTTTCCCAAGCGGAATGCCACGTCCATAATCGCGCACTTTCACTTCTTTGTCCTTTATGCGTACCTCTATGGTTTTTCCGGCGCCCATCACAAATTCGTCGATGCAGTTGTCTATCACCTCTTTCAGAAGAATATAAATACCGTCATCCGGTGAAGAACCGTCACCAAGTTTCCCAATGTACATCCCCGGGCGCATACGGATGTGTTCCTTCCAGTCCAGCGAGCGTATGTTGTCTTCGGTATATTGTGTTTCGGACATATAGATTTGGTGTAGGGTTGCTAATATAAATATACGGGAGCACTTGTGAAACCAATACCTGGGAAAGTAATTAACAATAAAATGATGGAGATTGTTAGTAATTATTTTTTTGCCACGAATTCACGAATATGGGTGGTAGAAGATGGTTTGTTAATTTTTTTGGAAGTCCCCTCCCAGCCTCTCCACTGGGGAGGAGTTTCCCGGAGTTCCCTTTTTGGGGGCATCGGACTACTAAACTTTTGTGAAGAATGAGCATTGTCATTGCCTTGTTGCATATCTTTTCATAATTTCATACCACAAAACACGAAATATTAATGGAATTCATAGATTATTACAAAGTTCTCGGGCTTGACAAAAGCGCTACTGCGGCAGATATAAAAAAAGCGTATCGGAAACTTGCGAGAAAATTACATCCCGATCTTAACCCGAACGATAAAACGGCGCAACAAAAATTCCAGCAACTTAATGAGGCTAACGAAGTATTGAGCGATCCTGAAAAACGCAAAAAATACGACCAATACGGAAAGGATTGGCAACACGCCGATGCTTTTGAGGAAGCAAAACGCCACCAGGGTTCCCAAGGTTTTGGCGGCGGTTTTGGTGGTCAAAGGACCTATTCCGGCGGCGGCGGACAAGGTTTTGACGAAAGCCAGTTTTCAGATTTTTTTGAAAGTATGTTTGGCGGCGGCGGCTTTAGTCGTGGCGGTGGTGGAAGACGGCAAACCTCGCAATTTAAGGGTCAGGATTTGCAGGCTACGCTTCGGTTGAACTTGACCGATATTCTGAAAAGTCAAAAACAGACCATTAGCATTGGCGAAAAGAAAATACGGCTTACCATTCCCGCGGGAGTTGAGGATGGGCAGACCATAAAAATAAAAGGTTATGGTGGCGAAGGAATGAACGGCGGCCCGAAAGGAGATTTGCTGATCACCTTTGAAATTTTCAACAATACTCGTTTTAAAAGATTGGAAAGTGATCTTTATTCAACCGAAGAAATTTCACTTTATACGGCACTTTTGGGTGGGGAAATTACTGTTGAAACGCTCACGGGAAAGGTAAAATTAAATGTAAAGCCCGAAACACAAAACGATACAAAAGTTAAATTGAAAGGAAAAGGACTTCCGAAATACAAAAAGGAAGACCAACACGGTGATTTATATATTACTTATAAGATTGCGCTGCCGAAAAACCTTTCAGAAAAAGAAAAGGAATTATTCACGGAACTTTCAAAACATAGATGATGGCACGAGAAAAATATATATTGGTAAGTCATTTTTGCGATCGGACACAGATAGAGGTGTCATTTGTGGAAAATCTTCACGAATACGGTTTAGTGACCTTTGAAGAAAAGGAAAATGAACTTTTTATGGACGAAAAAAATATTTCAGAAATAGAAAAAATGTTCCGCCTTCATCACGATTTAGGGATTAATTTTGAGGGGCTTGACGCTATAAAACAAATGCTGAAACGGATTCAAAAAATGGAAAAGGAATTGGATCTGCTTCAAAAAAGACTGCGATTGTACGAATAACTAATTCCAAACGAAACGGTAAATTCTCTGTAATGAAATGTTAAATGGAATTTGGAAAAATGCGCAATCCCATATCTTTATCTCCTATGAGAAAAACAACGATACTATTCGCATTATTGGTTTCTATCAACCTTTTTGCACAGCAAACCAATATCAATTCACCAAATTCATTCAAGAACGAATCAGCATCTAAAAATAACACCGAAACAGATTCGGGTGATTTAGGTTCAGATGCTGGAAATATGCAAAACGTATCTTCAGCAACAAACTTCAACCCAACGGATAAAATTGTTATTGATACCCCAAAAAGTAATTCCCCCTATGAATGGAAATGGGTGCGTGATGGGATCTGGACAGGTGCTGCAATTGGAGCTAGCGCCTATGGATTGATCCTCATAAAAAACAAAGAAGATTTGCCATTGGCAGAGCGGGAAAAGTTTTTAAATGAAGTTACCCTTCAACAAAAAATAGATAACATAAACTTTTTGGACCAATGGGTAGCAGGGAAACATAACAAAAGTGCAAATGCAATTAGCGATATTCCATTTGCACTATCCTTTGCAGCGCCTTTTGCCTTTTTATTTGATGACGAAATTAACGATCATACTGGACAATACGTGGGACTTTACATTGAAAGTTTGGCAACCACAGCAGCTATTTATACAATAACTGCAGGACTGGTAAATAGAAGTAGACCTTATGTTTACGATAATAGTGGCGACACGGGCGAGGATAGACGATTTAAAAATAACGGACAACGCTCCTTTTATTCGGGGCACGTAGCCGCTACTGCTACGGCAACATTTTTTGCTGCAAAGGCTTTTAGCGATTTTAACCCAGATGCCAATGGTAAAGTTTGGGTCTGGACTGGAGCTGCTGTTCTCCCCGCTAGTGTAGGTGTTTTAAGAATGGAAGCGGGACAGCATTTTTTGACGGATGTACTTTTAGGCTATGTTTTAGGAGCTGGTACTGGTATTTTAGTTCCAGAACTTCATAAAAGGAAAATGGAGAATATAGATATTTACCCAAGTTCGGGGACCAGTTTTAATGGCGACAGTTACAATGGAATGGCTTTTAGATATACATTTTAGAATCTTGAATATTTAGATTTGTTGATTCTTAGAATAGGTAATAAATAAAAAATCCCGCAAGAGCGGGATTTTTTATTTTACACGTTAAAGCGGAAATGCATCACATCGCCATCTTTTACGATGTATTCCTTTCCTTCTACCCCCATTTTTCCAGCTTCTTTTACTTTGGCTTCGCTTCCGAAGGTTACATAGTCTTCATATTTAATGACTTCGGCACGGATGAAGCCTTTTTCAAAATCTGAATGTATGACACCGGCTGCTTGTGGCGCAGTGGCCCCAATTGGAATGGTCCAGGCTCTCACTTCTTTCACCCCAGCTGTAAAATAGGTTTGAAGATTTAACAATTTATAGGCGCTGCGAATCAATTTGGCTGAGCCCGCTTCGTCAAGACCTAAATCTTCCAAAAACATTTGGCGCTCTTCAAAGGTTTCCAATTCGGTAATATCAGCTTCTGTTCCAACCGCAAGTACCAGAACTTCAGCATTTTCACCAGCAACGGCTTCTTTCACTTTTTCAACATATTCATTTCCTGTTGCTGCAGATTCTTCATCTACGTTGCAAACATACATTACTGGCTTGTCTGTAATAAACTGGGCGTTTACTATATATTCTTCCCTTTCATCATCAGATAATTCAATGGCGCGTACAGAGATTCCGGCTTCCAAACCAGATTTTACTTTTAGCAAAGCAGCTTCTTCTTTTTGTGCTTCCTTATTTCCCGTTCGGGCGGCGCGTTTTACTTTTTCAAGTTTTTTATCGACGGTTTCCAGATCTTTTAATTGAAGTTCAATATCAATGGTTTCCTTATCGCGAATAGGATTTACGCTCCCATCAACGTGAACAATATTATCGTTGTCAAAGCAGCGCAGTACATGTAATATCGCATCCGTTTCACGGATATTGCTCAAAAATTGATTGCCCAACCCTTCTCCTTTACTGGCTCCTTTAACGAGACCGGCAATATCCACAATTTCAACTGTGGCGGGAAGAACACGTTCTGGTTTCACCAATTCTTCCAATTTCAACAAACGTTTGTCGGGAACATTTACAACTCCAATATTCGGCTCAATGGTACAAAAAGGAAAATTTGCACTTTGTGCTTTTGCATTTGATAAACAATTAAAAAGAGTGGATTTTCCAACATTTGGTAATCCTACGATACCTGCTTTCATTTATTTTATTTTTTCAGGGTGCAAATATACATCATCAAAAGAGACTTTTATAATTGATTTGAAATGCTTTTCAGAAAAACATTGTGTTTTATTTCACTAAAAATTTGCAAGAACTTAACTTAAGTACACCTAAGTTTACAGAATAAACCTAAATACCAATAATTATGAAACGTATTATAATGACAATTGCCGTTATCGCTTTTACGATGCTTACGGCCCAAGCCCAGGAAAATAAAAATATCCAGGAAACCTCAACAGTGAAAAAGGTTACCCAAAAGGATGTAAACGTTAAAACCACAGTGGTAAAAGACACAGATACAGACCTAGAAGTTGTTGAAGTTGAAGGAACTACCGTGCAAGACCAAGATTCTAACGTAGTATCCAGCAATACCAAAGATTCTAAAGTATTGGTTGATGATGTTTCAGTTGATGTTGCAAACCAACAACGAATGATGGCCATTAAACAAAAACAAGAGGCTGAGTTGGCTCGCAAAATCGCCGAACAAAATGAAGCTGCCGCAAAGCAAGCAGAAATGGAGCGTAAAGCCAAATTGATGCAACAACAACAGGAACTGGAAGCCAGACGGGCTGCATTAATGAAAAGACCTGAAGGCATGGCAAAACTTCAGAAAGATTAAAATATTTTATTACATATTAAAAAATCCATCTCACAGAGATGGATTTTTTTTTAGAGAAGTGAGTTGATGGTGGTTTTATAAACTTCGTGATCAATCAAATTGTTGTGGGTACCACCACGAATATCTATAAAAGTGAGTTTTCCCTTTGTTTTGATTTTTGAAAGTTTTTCACTGTTTTTGAAGTTTACAACAACATCATCCGTTCCATGGAAAATAGTAATTGGGCAGGAAACCTTCCTAAAATACTGGTATGTTGGAAAATGGAATTTTAAAAACCAACTTACCGGGATAAATGGGAAAACGATCCCTTGCCACTTCATCCAAACTATAAAACGGGGCTTCTAGAATTAGTTGTTGCGGATGGTTTTCAGCGGCAACATAGGTGGCGAAAGTAGTCCCCAAAGATCTTCCATAAACTACTATTTTATCTTCCGTATACCTTTTCAATAGATAATCATAAAACAATTGAGCATCATTATACAAAGCCTTTTGACTGAGTTTTCCCGTGCTTTTTCCATAGGTTCTGTAATCCATTACCAGCACATCATAGTTCATTTCAACAAATTTTTGGACTACTCGCCCCCAACTAGAAAGTTCGCCTGCATTTCCGTGAAAATATAGCACTACTCCTTTGGGTTCTTCAACCTTAAAATGAAGCGCATTCAGTTTTGCACCATCTTCAGAAGATAAAAAGACTTCTTCAAAATTTTCTGAAAATTCATAAGAATAATCCTGAGGAAGTACTTCGGGCATAAAAATCATTTTCTCCTGAAAAATATATACGACAACAAAAATGTGATAACATATAAGGATGCAATAACAACAAGAAATTTTTTGAACCAGGATCATCATTGTTCATTGCAGAAAGTTTTGATCAAACCAATATAATTATTGACGATAATGGATGAATTATCCGGTCTTGGGTAATAAAAATGATGTTTTTTAAGTTAATCGAACTCTTCGAATTTAAAAAAGTTATGCGCAAAATCCTATTTATAAATTCCTACTAAAATCGTTAAATGAATAAATTAAAAATATAACTTTAACATTTAACTAACATAAATAACTAATAACCAATGAAAAAAATTACACTTTTATTATTTTTTATTTGCGGAATAGCTTTTTCGCAAATAAATGTTTCTGGAACAGTAACGGATGACTCTGGTGTTCCACTTTCCTTTGTGAATGTTATTGAAAAGGGAACTACAAACGGTACCACAACTTCCATAGATGGGGATTTTTCTCTTGAAGTTGATAACAATGCCACATTAAGCTTTAGTTATGTAGGATATAACACCAAAGAAGTTGAAGTGAACGGTCAAACTACCCTTTCTGTTACACTTTCCGCAGGAGAGTCTTTGGAAGATGTCATGCTCGTGGGTTCACGTAGCCCCAAAAGAACTGCCGTGAACACTGCGGTACCTATTGATGTGATTGACGTGGAAGCTACCACATTGCAAGTAGGTAAAGTAGAAATCAATGAACTTTTGCAATATGCGGCACCTTCTTTCAACGCAACCAAACAATCCGGCTCCGATGGTGCAGACCATATTGATCCTGCCTCACTACGCGGGTTAGGACCCGACCAAACTTTGGTTTTAATAAATGGTAAAAGAAGGCACCAATCCTCATTGATAAATGTATTTGGAACCCGAGGCCGTGGAAATACCGGGACTGATTTAAATGCGATTCCCGCAACATCAATAAAAAGAATCGAAATATTGCGCGATGGAGCTTCCGCACAATACGGTAGTGATGCTATTGCAGGGGTTATAAATATTGTGCTGAAAGATAATGTTGATGAGTTGACTGGCAGTGTCTCCTATGGCGCATATAGTACAGATGCAGATGTGGATACAAGTGCTTTTGCAGAGGATGCTTACGGACTTTGGAACACCGACGGATATCGACTTGATACTGAGAAAGACGGAAACGCCATTGGGGAAGATCAAAATTTTGACGGAGGTTCTGTAAAATTTGGTGCTAACTATGGGTTTGCAATTGGCGAAAAAGGGGGCTTTGCAAACTTTACAACTGAATATATCAATAAAAATAAAACTTTACGTCCTACTTTTGATTTTAGAAAAGGTTTCGGCGAAGCAGCTATTGAAGGTTTCAATTTTATGGGAAATGTTGGTATTCCTGTAGGCGATAAAACTGAAGTCTATGCTTTTGGCGGAAGAAATTATAGAGATACCGATGCTTATGCCTTCACCCGAAATGGCGGTAACCGTGTTGTTGAATCAATTTTTCCCAATGGATACACTCCTCGAATTACTTCAATAATTACCGATAATTCAGTAGTTGCGGGTGTAAAAACGGAGGCTGATTCTGGTTGGAAAGTAGACATTAGTAACGCCTACGGAATTAACAATTTCCATTATTATATTAAAGGGACTTTAAATGCTTCATTGGTTGATCTTTCCCCCACTGAGTTTGATGCTGGTGGCCACTCTTTATCGCAAAACACAGTAAACTTAGATTTTTCAAAATATTACGAAGATGTTTTAAGCGGAATGAACTTAGCCTTCGGCGCAGAATACAGAACCGAAAACTTTAAAATTTTTGCTGGGGAAGAAGGCTCCTATGCCACTTATGACGTTAATGGAGTTCCCGTCAATGCAAATACCCCGGAAGAAGATATTGTAATCTATAGGGATGGTGATGGAAACCCTATTTTAGATGATGACGGCAATACTATTCTAAGACCGGGTGGTTCGCAAGGTTTTCCGGGGTACGGTCCAGCTAACGAAGTTGACCGCAGCAGATCAAATATTTCGGTATATGCAGATGGTGAGTTTGACTTAAGCGAGTCTTTTTTAATCAGCGCGGCCGGACGTTTTGAAAATTATAGCGATTTCGGTAGCACCATCAACGGAAAACTTGCAATGCGTTTTAAAGCAACTGACAATATTAACGTAAGAGGTTCAGTGAGTACAGGTTTTAGAGCGCCTTCATTGGCACAAATCTATTACAATTTACGTTTTACCAATTTTATTGGTGGAGTGGCAAGTGATCAATTACTATCGCCAAACAATAGTCCCGTAACAGCTTCCTTTGGAATAGGCCCATTAAAGGAAGAAAAATCTACAAACGCTGGCTTAGGTTTCACTGCGAATTTTTCAAAATTTACAGCTACAGCAGATCTTTATTATATAGATGTTCGTGATAGAATTGTTTTGACAGGGAATTTTCCAGCCCCACAAATAGAAAATGTGGATTCGGCACAATTTTTTGCAAACGGTGTGGATACTGAAACCACAGGTCTAGATGTTGTTTTGACGTATAAAGATAATTTTAATAACAATATAATTGGTGTATCTGTACTAGCGAATTTCAACAATATGGTTATAAAAGATGTGAAAAACGGAAACCTAGACGAGCAAACATTTTTCGGCGAAAGGGATAAAGCCTTTTTATTGGCTTCAGCACCCGAAAGTAAATTGGTGGGAATGCTAACTTTTGAAAGAAACTGGCTAAGTGCAGGCCTTACGGTTACCCGTTTCAGTGAAGTGGAGCTTTTGGATTTTCAAATGTTTGAAGATCCCGCAGATTATGGAGGGTTCCAAAATCAAGTTGTTGCCGCAACCGACACTTATGGTGCAAAGTTCGTAACAGATATTAATTTTGGTTTTGAGGTTTCAAAAAACATAAAATTGAATATTGGCTCCAATAATTTACTCAATGTATATCCGGACCAGCAAGATGATTGGACAGAAGGGGGTGGATATTGGGATGCTGTACAAATGGGGTTTGGCGGTGCTTTTTATTATGCTCGAATTAATTATAATTTTTAGAAAATAAATCATTAGAAAATTAAAAACCCTATTACTAAAAGTGATAGGGTTTTTATCTGTTTTTACAGTACTATTTTAAGAAACATTTACATAAATCCATTTGTAGTTTAACAAACTCATTGATTATATTAAGGTGTATTAATCTAAAAAACAGAATATTATGAAAAAGCTAATAATGATTTTTGCACTTGCAGCATTCACAACTGGATATTCGCAAGTTGACAGAAACACGAACACAGAAGAAACAACAATTGTCAAGAAAACCTACATTGATGACGGCACAGGCATAGATGTTGAAACTCAAAAGGCTATCATTTCAAAACAGCGTGAATTAGCTTTACAAAATACTGATGTAAATAAGACTAATTATAGCGTGAAAATGACACCATTAACAATAAATACTGATTACGAATACGATTACAACAATAATAAATATTCTTTTTTACCAAATAATAATGGCTATAGCTTAATGGAAGTTAAAGGCAAAACTATCGACAATGAGTTTGCAAAATTAAGACCATTGGGACAAAAAGGATATTACCTTTTTTCAAAAGATGGAGAAACTTCGGTAGGTTACTTTAACCAATATGGAAATTTTGTAGTTGAGAGTTTTGATTCAGAAAACAATACATTATCAACAACCATTTTTACTTTGGATGAAAAAAGTAGAAATAAAATGAAAGAAGATAAAATGTAATTCTTCTATTAAAAAGAAGAGAAAACACCACATGCTGGTGTTTTTTTATTATAGACTTTATAAAATTTGGGAAATGATTATCAAAGAATTACAAAATTTTAACACGTGCCAATTTTAATTTTGAAAGTATAATAATCATAAAATAAAATCAATTATGAAAAAGTTATTGATAATTTGTGCACTTGGAACCTTTACACTTTCAACTGCACAGGTAGATAAAAATACGAATACCGAAAAGAGAACTGTTGTTACAAAAAAAGCGGTAACAGACGATAAGGGAACCGATATTGCAACTAAGACTGTAACGCAAACCCAGAAACAGGTTTTAAAGCTTGACGACAGTGATGCTGGCCAAACCAACCAAAGTGTGGTGATGAAGCCATTGAAAGTAGATACCGACGTTAGTTATGATTATAACGGAAATCGGTTTCAATTTACAAATCAAAAAGATGAAAATGGTTATAGAATGATGAACGTGAGGGACAATGCCACGAATAAGGAATACGCCATTATTAAACCCACATCACAAAATGGATATTATATAATGTCGCAAGATGGAGATACTTCTTTTGGATATTTCAACGCAGAGGGAAATTTTGTAGTGGAACGGTACGATAGAAACACAAAAACCATAAAAACGGATGTTTACAAATTGCAGACGAACTCCATACAAAAAGATAAAATGTAAAAAGTTTATTGACTATCCCCACAAAGAAAAATCGTCCACTAAATAAATTTTGGTGGACGATTTTTTTTTGGATTAAACTAAATGTTTTATTATTTATGGTGCATAAATGCTTGCTTGCCCAATAACTCCTCTTCCGTTTCTACGTGGTCATCATCAGGCACACAACAGTCAACAGGACATACAGCGGCACATTGGGGTTCATCATGAAAGCCTTTGCACTCTGTACATTTATCGGGAACTATAAAATAAATTTCATCACTTACAGGTTCCTGAGCCTCGTTTGCATTTACTTTCTTTCCATTTGGCAATACAACGTTGCCATCCAAATCGGTACCGTCAGCATAGCGCCAATCGTCAGCACCTTCATAAATGGCAGTGTTAGGGCACTCAGGTTCACAGGCACCACAGTTTATACATTCATCTGTTATAATAATTGCCATGGGGTTTACTTTTTTCTAACTTTGCGCAAATTTAATGCCTAACAATCGCAACTCCAAACTAAGTATGCAATTAAATCAAAGAATTAACGCTTTTGTCAGTTTAGGAAAATTTCTGAAAAAATTTGACCAAAAAGCTTCAAGGGAAACTGAAAATGAATTTGAATCTGTTTTGAGAAAAGCAGAAGCAGAAAATGGATGGTTCACCCAAGAAAATATACTATTTGCATTAAAAGGTTGGGGTAAAACCCTGTCGGAAGATAACCTTCAGCAATGGGTTTCAAAGTATGAAATTGAAAAAACAGAACCAAAAACAGTTGCTATCATAATGGCGGGAAACATTCCCTTGGTTGGCTTTCACGATTTTCTTTCTGTTTTGATTACAGGAAACAAAGTCGTGGCAAAACTTTCATCAAACGATAAAACCTTACTCCCTTTTCTGGCAGAATTTTTAATTTCAGTGGAGCCGGAATTTAAAAATTATATTGAATTTACGGAAGGAAGACTAGAAAACTTTGATGCCGTCATCGCAACTGGGAGCAACAACACATCGAGGTATTTTGAATACTATTTTGGGAAATACCCAAACATCATCCGTAAAAACAGAAATTCAATTGCGGTTTTGACCGGAAAGGAAACCGAAGAAGAATTAAAAATGCTCGCTGATGATATTTTTCGTTATTTCGGGCTGGGTTGCCGAAACGTTTCTAAATTATATATTCCTATGAATTATGATTTTGAATCTTTTTTTAAGGCTATGTTTAGTTGGAAAGAAATTATTCACAACCATAAATACATCAACAACTACGATTATAACAAAGCGGTTTATTTGATGGACAGCCTTCCGCTATTGGACAATGAATTTATGTTGCTGAAAGAAGACGCGAGCTTCTCCTCTCCTATTTCCGTTGTTTTTTATGAAAAATATACTTCACTTGAAGCCATGAGAGAAGATTTGAAAAACAATTCAAAAAACATTCAATGTTTGGTTTCCAAAGCAGGTTTTCCTAACGAAATCACTTTCGGCAAAGCCCAAAATCCAGAATTATGGGATTATGCCGATGGAATTGATACAGTTGAATTTCTGTTAAAATTACAATGATAAAATATTCATAATTCTCACATTTTTTGTGGCATAATTCACATCTTTGTACTATAAATTTTCACAAAATGAAAAAACACAATTTTAGTGCAGGACCCTGCATTTTACCACAATCTGTTTTACAAAAATCTGCTGATGCAGTTTTAAATTTCAACAACTCAAATCTTTCCCTAATTGAAGTCTCACACAGAGGCAAAGATTTTGTGGAAGTAATGGAAAACGCCCGTAACCTCGCCTTGGAACATTTGGGACTTCAAAATAAAGGTTATCAAGCCTTGTTTCTTCAGGGTGGTGCAAGTTTGGAATTTTTAATGGTTGCCTACAATCTATTGGAAAAGAAAGCAGCTTATTTAAACACTGGAACTTGGTCCAACAATGCAATAAAAGAAGCCAAACTTTTGGGAGAAGTTGTTGAAGTAGCCACTTCAAAAACCGATAATTACAACTTTATCCCTAAAAATTATCCAATCCCATCAGATGCAGATTACTTTCACTGCACCAGCAACAATACCATTTTTGGAACCCAGATGCAAAGTTTTCCGGAAACAGAAATTCCGTTGGTTTGCGATATGAGCAGCGATATTTTTTCACGGCAGTTGGATTTTTCGAAATTCAGTCTTATTTATGCAGGAGCACAAAAAAATATGGGGCCTGCGGGAACTACTCTTGTAGTGATAAAAGAAGATATTTTGGGCAAGGTTTCCCGCGCCATTCCATCTATGCTCAATTATAAAGTTCACATTGAAAAGGAAAGCATGTTCAATACACCAGCGGTTTTCCCCGTATATGTTTCAATGCTAACGCTTCAATGGTTAAAAGAATTTGGCGGAATTTCAGCAATTGAAAAAATCAACAATCAAAAAGCTGAACTCTTATACAACGAAATAGATAGAAATCCACTATTTGAAGGATTTGTGCCCAACAAGGAAGATCGCTCCAAAATGAACGCTACATTTAATTTGAAAAACGACAAATTAAAAGAAACGTTTGATGCACATTTAAAAGAAGTGGGCATCAGCGGATTGAACGGCCACAGAAGTGTTGGCGGTTATCGAGCATCTATGTACAACGCCCTGCCATTAGAAAGCGTGCAGGTTTTGGTAGATGTAATGCAAGCTGTTGAAAAAGGCGCATAAACGTTTTTAAAAACTTTAATAGAAAAATAAAATAGTCCATAAAAATATGAAGGTATTAGCAAACGACGGAATTTCAGATAGCGGAATCAGTGCTTTGGAAAAAGCAGGTTTTGAAGTAATAACTGTTCACGTTGCACAGGAACAACTTCAAAATTATATAAACGAAAATAAAATTGAAGTGCTTTTGGTGCGCAGCGCTACCAAGGTGCGTAAAGATATTATTGACAATTGTCCGTCACTGAAAATTATAGGACGTGGTGGCGTGGGAATGGATAATATTGACGTAGACTACGCTCGTGAGAAAGGAATTGAAGTTATAAATACACCAGCAGCTTCCTCTGCATCGGTCGCGGAATTGGTTTTCGCACACTTATTTGGTGGAGTGCGTTTTCTGCACGACTCAAACCGGAATATGCCTTTGGACGGAGATACCAAATTTAATAATCTTAAAAAGAACTATGGAGCTGGACGCGAACTCCGAGGAAAGACTTTGGGAATTGTTGGTTTTGGAAGAATTGGTCGTGAAGTTGCAAAGATAGCGCTTGGCTGCGGTATGAAAGTGATTGCAAGCGATCGCAGTGTTGGGGAAGCAGATATTACCCTCGAATTTTATGACGGACAGAAAATAAAACTTCAAATAAAAACAGAACCTGTTTCCGAATTGATAAAACATAGTGATTTTATAACCTTACACGTACCATCCCAAAATGGTTATTTAATTGGGGAAGATGAAATTTCAAAAATGAAGGATGGCGTAGGTATTGTAAACGCAGCCAGAGGTGGTGTGCTGGATGAAAAAGCGCTTTTAAATGGTTTGGAAAGTGGCAAAATTTCATTCGCAGGCTTAGATGTTTATGAAGAAGAACCCGCACCTTCCATAAAAGTTTTGATGAACGAAAAAATTTCGTTAACACCTCATATTGGCGCAGCCACAGATGAAGCTCAAGATAGGATTGGTACAGAGTTGGCGGAACAAATAATTAGTATAATGGCAAGTGCGTAGCATTTATTAATAAGTAATTTGTAGTAAAGGAGTTAAGACGAGGTTTAATAAAAGACCTTTACAATAATGAATACGCAGCTAACAATTTTTTAAACCTGTTAGATGCTCTGCACTTGGTTCAACATTGTTTAATTTAAATATTATATATGAAAAATTTTGTACTCATATTAGCTCTTTCAGTGGTCATTTTCAGTTGTGGTACTGGCAATAGCACAATGAATGGTTCTTCTGGAACAATAAAAAATGATACCGTTCGCATAGCCAATGACAGTTTGGAATATGAAATTCTCATAATTGAACCCGGCTTTGAACCCTGGCTCGTTACTCAACCTCCACGTGGATTTTATGGTCAATCTCTCTTGGAATCCAAAAACCGGTTGTTTGTTTCAGAATATAATGATCGTGTATTGCAGCCCGCTCGATATTCACAAAATTTATATACGGAACGGATAAATTATGACCCATCTGTGGACTATGGTTATGAGGTAAATTATCTGCTCTACAATTACTTTGTGTATTTTCAGGATAAATACAATCAAAAATTTATCGGCGGAAGAAATTGAAAAATCTTAAAAAAAGTTGGAAAATACAATCTAACGGTCAACTTTTTATGGTATTTCTGGTTTTTGCCATTACAGGGAGTTCTGCCGCAAAACTTGCCGCGCCACTAACGGAGCTTTTCGAAATAAAAAAAGAAATGGGGTGGTACATTTATTGGCCTTTCCGAGTTTTAATAATTCTCCCTGCCTATCAATTACTATTAGTTTTTTATGGTTGGGTCTATGGGGAATTCACATTTTTTTGGAACTTTGAAAAGAAAATGCTAAAGGCGATGGGACTCGGATTTTTATTTGGTAAATGATCATTTTTAAAAAGGAAATAATAAGAATTCTTTTTGCAACGATTTTTTCGTTCGCGTTGTTATTTCCCATTGCCGTTAAATTCGCACACCAATTGGAAGGCCACCAACATAAGGCCTGTACGGAGTTTTCCACACATATCCATCAAAAACAATTGGATTGCTCCATTTGTGATTTTCACTTTTCAATCTTTAATTTTACGCTACACGATCTTCCTGAATTTGCAGTTCAAAATAGCTTTCAAAAAATTGAGACTGTTTATTTATTTCCGGAAATCAATTTCTATTCTGCTCACTATTTCTTAAGAGGCCCTCCTCTATTTCTTGAATTTTTAGCATAATTTTTTTTAATCAATTCTTCAAAATCAAGAAAGCATGAAAGATATTTTATGCTTGTTTGCAGTATTTTTGGTATTTACTGCTGCAAGCTCACAAAACTCCTTAATTGGAAAAGTAACTTCGAAAGATAAAAATGAACCCATCCCCGCAACTATTTACATTCCCCAATTGGAAAAAGGTACAGTTGCGGACTTTGAGGGTAATTTTATATTAAATAACATACCCGATGGAAATTACAAAGTTGTTTTTTCATCTTTGGGATTTGCTTCTATTTCAAGAACAATTAATTTTTCCAATAACCTAAGCGTTAGCGAAAATTTACAAATGGAAGAAAGCGCAGTTGAAATGGAAGCAGTCATTGTTTCCACACCTTTTCACAAATTGCAGAGTGATAACGTAATGAAGGTGGAGCGTGTTTCAACGGAAGATCTTAATTCTGCAGGTGCGGTCACCCTTGCCGATGGTATTAAAAACATTGCGGGTGTAGACTTAATAACAACAGGAACCGGAATTGGAAAACCCGTTATCCGTGGTTTGAGCTCTAATAGAGTTTTAACTTACACTCAGGGCGTGCGGTTGGAAAACCAACAGTTTGGGGACGAACATGGTTTAGGAATAAATGAAGCGGGTATTGAAAGCGTGGAAGTGATAAAAGGTCCCGCTTCCCTACTCTATGGAAGTGATGCCTTAGGCGGGGTACTTTATTTGAATCCTGAAAAATTTGCAATAGCTGGCGAAATTCACGGCGATTTGAGCGGCACTTTTTTTTCAAATACGCAAGGAATTTCAACAAATTTAGGAATAAAAACCTCGGGTGAAAAAATGAAGTTTTTGGCAAGAGGTTCATATTCGGCTTTCAGCGATTATAAATCAGGAGCCAATTATCGTGTTACAAATTCACGATTCAATGAAAAGGACTTAAAAACGGGAATGCAATATTTGGGCACTAAATTCAAGACAACGCTTCGTTATAATTACAATCGCTCAAATATTGGCATTGTCGAGGAAGTAGGCGAACAAACTTTTTCAAAGGATTTGGAACTTCCGTTTCAGGAAGTGGATAACCACATTTTAAGTTTCGACAATAGCATCTTTTTAAATAATTCGAGCATAGATGTGAAAGCTGGCTACTTATTTAACGATCGTCGTGAGTTTGAAGATGACCTAGCTGTAGCTGCACTTCGCTTAAAACTTAATACTTTCAATTATGATATAAAATATAATTTGCCAGAACTGGGAAGATTTGAAACCATAGTAGGTTTACAGGGAATGTTTCAAAATAACAAAAACGAAGGGGAAGAAATCTTGATCCCCAATGCAAATACAACAGACGTTGGACTTTTAGGAACTTCCCATTATCATTTAGAAAAAATTGATTTACAGGCAGGAATCCGTTTCGATTCACGAAAAATTGAAAGTGAAGCAGCACGTAATCCCATGGATACTGATTTTATTCCTGCACTCAGCAAAACGTTTACAAGCTTTACAGCGGCTTTGGGAGCAAAAGTGGATTTATTTCAAAATTTTTCAACTCGCATCAATCTTGCCAGGGGTTTTAGAGCTCCAAATTTGGCCGAGCTTACATCTAATGGTATTCACGAAGGCACCAATAGATATGAGAAAGGAAATGCGGAATTAACGAATGAGCAGAATTTTCAGGCAGATCTTTCTTTTGAGTTTCGAAATGAACATATTGAATTTTTTGCAAATGGATTTTACAACGCGGTTAATGATTATATTTTTCTTTCACCAACCAATCAGATCATTGAAGATGCACAAGTATTTGATTACCTACAAAGCGATGCAGCTCTCTACGGTGGCGAATTTGGTTTTCATTTGCACCCCCATCCGTGGGATTGGTTGCATTTTGAAAGCAGTTTTGAAACGGTTACCGGAAAATTGAATACTGACAAATATTTACCTTTAATTCCCGCAAATTCCCTCCGGAACACCTTTCGCGTAGAATTGAATGATGGTAAAACCCGAAAAAAGAGTTTTGCATTTATAACACTCGAAAATACATTCGATCAAAAAAATGTGAGTGATTTTGAAACAAGGACCGGTGGATATTCGCTTTTGAGTGCAGGTGTTGAAAGTAGTTTTCAACTTCAAAAAACTGTTCTAAAACTTGCGGTGAATGGAACGAACCTAACTGATAAAGAATATGTTTCCCATCTTTCACGTTTTAAACCTGATGGAATTTTCAATATAGGACGAAGTGTAAATGTAAATTTAAAAATAGAAATCTAACAAAAAAGCCCCAACCGGGGCTTTTTTTTTAATCCTCTATACGAACTTCAATAGTTTGGGGAGTGGATTGTTTTTTCCATACAAAGGTGTAAAGCCACATAAGTGTGAATGTCGGGATAACATCTGTAAAAGGGAGTATTTCCTCTATAAATACAAGAGCAGAAGCTATTTTTCCTTCAGTTCCCTTATACATTTCACTCATTTTTTTTGCTGCAATGGGTGCCCAAATAAAGTCTAAAAAGGGACCGACTACTGGAATGGCTATTGTTGCCATACCCACTACATCGTAAAAAATACTTTTTCGCAGTAATTTATATTTTTCGTTTTTCATTTGTGTTGTGTTTATTTATGTTTTAGAACAAAAAACATTCCACAAATTCCCCAAGTTGGGAAAATACTATTCAGTTTTAAAAAACATATATTAAAATATCAATACTTCTCCTTGAAATTGCATTATAGCGCTATTAATAGTATTTTCACGGTTTTAAACTTTGCTATGATCGAAGCCCAAAATATTCACAAACATTATGATAATCTCCACGTATTAAAAGGAGTTAACCTTCACATTAAAAAAAGTGAAATCGTCTCCATAGTTGGTGCTTCTGGCGCCGGTAAAACAACATTACTACATATTCTGGGAACCCTTGATGCCTTCGATAAATCAAAAAGTGAATTAGCTATAAATGGTGTGAACGTTGGCTCCCTTTCGGGGAAAAAACTGGCACAGTTCAGAAATGAAAATTTGGGATTTATTTTTCAGTTTCACCAATTACTTCCTGAATTTACCGCACTTGAAAATGTGTGCATTCCTGCGTTTATAAAAAACACACCAAAAACCGAAGCAATAAAAAGAGCTAAGGAATTGCTAGCGTTTTTGGGGCTTTCGCACCGTGAGGACCACAAGCCAAACGAACTTTCTGGTGGCGAGCAGCAACGGGTAGCCGTGGCAAGAGCGTTAATCAATAATCCTGCAATAATTCTTGCAGATGAGCCCAGTGGAAATTTAGACACCGAAAGCGCCGAGAATCTCCATAATTTATTTTTCAAATTGCGTGACGAATTTGGGCAAACTTTCGTGATTGTTACGCACAATGAAGAACTTGCAAATATGGCTGATAGAAAATTGGTTATGCAGGATGGAAAAATTGTAAGCTAATAAATGAATAGATCTGAACTAAAAACATTTCTTGACGAAAAAGTCAATATTTATAATAATCCCAACTTTATTGAAACAGACCCCATTCAAATTCCGCATCTTTTCACTTTAAAGGAAGACATTGAAATTGCTGGTTTCTTGGTGGCAACCATTGCGTGGGGAAACCGGAAAAGTATTATAAACAATGGCAATCGCTTAGTAAAATTGATGGGCAATTCGCCCTATGATTTTGTTATGGATTTTTCTGAGAAACATTCAGAATCGCTTTCTAATTTTGTGCACAGAACTTTTAACACTGATGATCTCGTTTATTTCATAAAATCGCTTCAGAATATTTATAAAAATCATGACGGGCTGGAAAACCTCTTCGCAAAGCATGCCAAAAAAGATACCATGCAGCCCGCAATCCATCATTTCAAAAAGACATTTTTCGAACTTCCACATCTCTCTCGAACCGAAAAACATATTAGTGACCCTTATAAAAATTCAGCTGCTAAACGAATAAATATGTTTCTGCGCTGGATGGTGCGCAATGACAATGCCGGTGTAGATTTTGGAATCTGGAAAGGCATCTCCCCTTCCCAACTTTCTTGTCCGTTGGATATTCACAGTGGCAATGTAGCCAGAAAACTTAATCTCATTAAAAGAAAAAACAACGATGGTAAAGCTGTTGCTGAATTGGATATTTCCCTTCGGACATTAGACTCAAATGATCCTGTAAAATATGATTTTGCACTCTTCGGTTTGGGTGTATTTGAACGGTTTTGATAAAAATATTAACCCAATCCATTTTATTTTTTTTGCTTTAACATTTCCTTACAAAATATCGTACATTTACAATTAATCGTTTAAATCCATACTTTTTTGGAGTTTAAGTGAAATAGGAGAATAAGCATTGATAACACCACCATTTCCCGTCGATGAGGAACAACGTTTGGCCGCAGTTCGGTCCTACAATTTGTTGGATACCTTACCAGAAAAGGATTTTGATAATATTACAGAACTTACGGCAAGTATCTGCGATGTGCCTATATCCTTAGTTACTTTAATAGATGCAGATCGTAACTTTCTGAAATCACATTATGGAATTCCTTTTAACGAATCTCCTCGCAACATCTCTTTCTGTGGGCATGCCATTTTAAATGAAAGCGATATTTTCATCGTTGAAGACGCACGAAAAGATATACGGTTTAAGGATAATCCGCTTGTAAAGGATATGAACGCCATTTTTTATGCAGGTGTACGTTTGGTAAATTCTGACGGCTATCCGTTGGGGACACTTTGTGTTTTTGATGTAAAGCCTAGGACTCTCCAAAAATCGCAAAAAAAGGCGCTTATCGCTATGGCATATCAAGTTGTTAATCTATTTGAAGCCAGGAAACGCAATAGAACTTTATTGGAAGTACAGCAGGAATTGGAATCAAAGAATGAAGAATTAAAAAATTTTGCAGGTATCATTTCGCATGATATGAAAATGCCACTTGCAAATATGATTATAACCTCAGACATGTTGCGCAGCAAATACGGTGAGCTTTTAGACGATCAAGGAAAGGAATATCTTGATTATATAAAACAATCTTCTTTTACATTAAGCGAATACATATCGGGACTTTTGGAACATTATGAAAGTGATAAAACTGCGATCAATGACCGAGGAAGTTTTTGACAGCCAGGATCTTTTGGAAGAAATGATCGAACTGCTGAATATAAACATTGATTGTGAGATCAACCTACCTGAAGAAAATATTGAAATGCACGCAAACAAATCTGCACTTAGAGCAAATTATTCTAAATCTCGTGGGCAACAGTTTAAAATATAACGACAAAGAAAGGATAAAAATAGACATTGAATGCAGCGAGAAAAACGGGTATTATCATTTTTCTATTGCCGACAATGGTATGGGTATCCCAAAAAATAAGTTAGAACATATTTTTGATCTTTTTGCAACTACCGGCAACTTAGACAGAAATGGAAAAAAAGGAAACGGCATTGGGCTATCTACAGTGAAAAAGATCATTAAAAAATTGGATGGCGACATAGAAGTTTTTTCTAAATTGGGAAAAGGAACTACTTTTCAATTCACGATTAAAAAAGAATTAAAACAATAAGTTATTTTGTTTTAAAATCCTGTTAATTCCTTTTTCCTACAAAATTTATCAATCTATATTTAGGTGCATATAAAAAAGTTTTGCATCTTTTTATGATTTATCCCAAACATCCCGAAAATGAAAAAGAACGGATTGCCGAATTAATAAAATACAATTTACTCGATACTCTTTCAGAAAACGACTTTGACAACATTACCAAACTTTTAGCTGCTATCTGTGAAGCACCTATTTCATTAATAACCCTGTTAGACACAGATCGTATTTTTTTTAAATCTCATTTTGGTTTCGATTTCAACCAATCTCCAAGAAACACATCTTTTAGCGCACATGCCATTCTAAATGATGAAGAAATATTTATTGTTGAAGACGCCAGAAGTGATGAGCTCTTTAAGGACAACCCCCTAATAAATGATACCAATGCCATATTTTATGCAGGCGTACCCCTAGTAAATCCAAATGGTTTTAAACTTGGCACCCTCTGTATTTTTGACCATAAACCCCGAAAACTTACGGCACTTCAGATTACCTCTTTAAAAGCTTTAGCCAAACAAGTAGTAACTCTTTTTGAACTTCGAAAGAAGAATAATCTTTTAACCGAATTTCAAAAAGAACTACAAGCTAGAAATAACCGACTAAATAATTTTGCCCAGGTTGTTGCACATGATCTCAAATCGCCTTTGGCCAATATTACTTCACTCACCAGGCTTCTGCGGGAGGAAAACTTTGATAACCTTTCAAAGGATTCACAATTATACCTCAATTACATTGAAGAGTCATCATCTACCCTGAAAAATTATATTAATGGTATTTTGAAATTTTATAAAGCAGATAGAATGCTTGCTACCCAAAAAAGAGATTTTGAACTAAAGGAACTATTTGATGAAATAAAAGAAATTCTAATAACCGATGATACAGTATTTGAATTTTCAAATGAGGCTACTTTAAAAAATGTGAATAAAGCTGCATTGTTCCAAATCTTTTTAAATTTAGTCGACAACAGTTTAAAGTACAACTTGAGCGAAAAAAGAAGAATCAAAATAAGTTATATTGAAGAAGCCGACTTCCATAAATTTTCAGTTGAAGACAATGGAATGGGTATTGAACTGGAATTACAAAAAGAAATATTTAACCTTTTTAAAAAAACCGGTATTAAAGATCGTAACGGAAAAGAGGGAACCGGTATAGGTCTGGCAACGGTCAAAAGCTTAGTTTCAAAACTTGGCGGAAGTATTTCCTTGGTATCTGAACCTGAAAAAGGAAGTACCTTTACGTTTACGGTTGAGAAATAGCTTTAATTACATTCCATTTTTTATCTTTGGACAATATTTATAGGAATGCAGTTTAAAAATCCAGAAATTCTTTACGCCCTTCTCCTGCTTCTAATCCCTATTTTTATTCATCTTTTTCAACTAAGGCGTTTTCAAAAAGTAGATTTTACAAATGTCGCTTTTCTAAAAAAAGTGACTATCCAAACCCGGAAAAGCTCCCAACTTAAAAAATGGCTTACCTTGTTGATGCGCCTGCTCGCTTTGGCCTGTATTATTGTAGCGTTTGCACAACCCTTCACAGCTTCCAAAACGGCTTTGAGTTCTAATAAAGAAACCGTTGTTTACATTGACAACTCATTCAGTATGCAGGCCAAAGGAGCCAAAGGTCCAATATTGGAGCGGGCGCTACAGGATTTGTTCGATCAAACTGCAGGTACTGAAAAATTAAGCTGGTTTACAAATAATTCGGAACAAAAAAATGTTTCACCACAGGATTTTAAAAATGAAGTGCTCTCAATACCCTATTCACAGGAACAGCTTACTCCGAGCCAGGTATTGCTTAAGGCCAACCAACTTTTTTCAAACGAAAAAGACATATTGAAACGACTGGTATATCTTTCCGATTTTCAGCAGAAAGAAGGGTTTCCTGAAATTCCGGAGAATTTGATTGTGGATGCTGTGCCGTTAAAACCCATAAAAACTACCAATCTTGCAATTGACAGTGTTTTTGTTTTTTCTAAAAACGCCTCAACTACGCAACTGAAAGTGAAGGTTTCAAGTCTGGGACAAGCTGGGGGAAGAAATGAAACTTCAGAAACAACGATTTCTCTTTTCAACAAAGAAAAATTGATAGCAAAAACAGCGATTGCTTTTGCAGGTAATGCCAATGGAATGGCGACTTTTAATATTGATAGTTCGGAAGAATTTATAGGAAAATTAGAGCTAAACGAACCAAATGTGCCATTTGACAATACATTATTTTTCAATATAAATAAACCTGGGAAAATAAATGTATTAACCATAAATGCAGCCAATGGCAGTTTTCTGCAACGCCTTTTTGAAGAAGAAAAATTCAAGTTTACGCAACAAACTTTCCAAACGCTCAACTATAACGAAATTCCAGAACAAAATTTCATAATTCTGAATGAATTGAAAGAAATTCCCGCTTCTTTGGCTACAGCTTTAAAATCATTTACTGATAACGGAGGAAGTGTGTTAATAATTCCAGCATCAGAAATAGATTTGAACAGTTATAACAACTTTCTATTATCAATGGCTCTGGGAACGATTTCTGAAGAGAATAAACAAGAAAAAAAAATTACGAAAATCATTTTTTCACATCCACTTTTTAAGAATGTTTTTGAAAAGGAAGTGTCGAATTTTCAATACCCGAAAGTAAATTCTTTCTACAATATTTCAACTAATGCCACTGCGGCCATCCGTTTTGAGGATAATCAACCTTTTTTGCTTCAAAAGAACAACATCTATTTATTTACCGCAGCAATAAACAAAGAAAACGCTAACTTCCAGAATTCGCCTTTGGTGGTACCCACAATTTACAATATGGCATTGCAGAGTTTGCCCTTACCACGCTTGTATTACAGTATTGGTGAGCAAAATGCCATTGCAGTTCCAGTGGAATTGGGTCCGGACGAAATCCTTACTATTAAAGACAGTACCTCGCAGTTCATTCCACTTCAACAAACGAAGGCCAACTTTGTATTGATGAACACAACTGATGAACCTGCAAAAGCGGGTAATTATGAAATTGTGAAAGAAAAGGAAATTCTTGAAAATATAAGTTACAATTATTCGCGCGACGAAAGCGAGCTTCAATATTTAAATCCTGAAAATTGGGAGGGTGCGGATGTTTACAGTTCTGTTGATGATCTTTTTACTGTTATTTCGGAAGCAAATACAATCGATAGTTTCTGGAAATGGTTTGCTATTTTTGCATTGGTCTTTTTACTTATTGAAATGCTTATCTTGAAGTTTTATAAATAGAACAACGAATAAACAAGTATTATAGAATTACCCTGAGCGAAGTCGAAGGGTTAACCCTTGAATCCTAAATATGAAAATATTACTGAAATCAGCGACCATTGTTGATGTTTCCAGCCAACATCATTTAAAAAAACGGGATGTTTTGATAGAAAATGGTAAAATTTCAAAGATAGCCGCAACCATTCCTTCCTCAGAAAAAATAAAGGAAGTTTCGCTCCAAAACCTTCATATTTCCCAAGGTTGGTTTGATAGCAGCGTGTCTTTCGGCGAACCAGGTTTTGAAGAACGCGAAACAATTGAAAATGGTTTAAAAACGGCCGCCCTCAGCGGTTTTACAAGTGTTGCGGTAAACGCCAACAGTTTTCCGGTAACAGACAGTAAAGGCCATATAAAATTTTTAAAATCGAAAGCCGAAAGCAATGCGGTGAGCCTCTACCCTATTGGCGCGCTAACGGTGGGCAGTAAAGGAAAGGACTTAGCTGAATTATTTGATATGCAAAACGAAGGCGCCATTTCGTTTTACGATTACAAAAACCCTATAGAGAATGCAAATCTTCTGAAAATAGCATTGCAGTATACCCAAAATTTTGATGGGTTAATACAATCTTTTCCTTTTGAGAAATCTGTCGCACTCAATGGAATGGTAAATGAAGAAGTGAACAGCACCCGATTGGGATTAAAAGGAATTCCAGCACTTTCTGAGGAACTTCAAATAATTCGGGATTTATATATTTTGGAATACACTGGAGGAAAACTTCACATCCCCACCATATCAACCAAAAAATCTGTAGAATTAATAAAGGATGCCAAGAAAAAAGGACTAAATGTTACCTGCAGCGTTTCTGTTTTCAATCTCATTTTGACTGATATGGTTTTAGAAGATTTTGACACTAATTATAAATTGCTTCCACCACTTCGCACCAATACTGACAAAAAAGCATTGCTGAAAGGATTAAAAGAAGGCGTTATAGATGGCGTTACCAGCGACCACAATCCAATTGATGTGGAGCACAAAAAAACCGAATTTGAACACGCATATTTTGGAAGCATCGGTTTAGAAGGATGCTTTGGGGCTCTAAATATGCTTTTAGGTGTTGAGGAATCGATTAAAGCCCTGATAGGTTTAAAAGAAGTATTTAAAATTGCTTCCCATAAAATTGAAGAAGGAACCCCTGCTGAACTTACACTCTTCAATCCCAATGAAAACTGGGAATATTCTGAGAAAGATATAATTTCAACTTCAAAAAATGCAGCATTGTTGGGCACGACGCTTAAAGGAAGAGCATACGGAATTGTAGCAAACAACCAATTGGTCCTGAATAGATAATGAAAACTTTACCCGCCGGAAAATCTATCGCATTAATAGCCTACGCCCCTTTTGTAGGCTTTTTAATTTCGTATTTTATGAACCAAGATAAAAACTACGATTTTGCAACTTGGCATATTAAAAATATGTTCGGATTATCCATTTTATTTATTGTTTCGCTTATTATACAAGCTCAAATTAACGTAAAGATTGGTGATATTTTATGGCTGATTTGTTTCCTGATTTGGCTTTATTGTTGGATGATGGCGTTTTTCAATAAAAAGAAAGGTATTCCTTTTTTGAGTGAAAAATTTCAACAGTGGTTTACATTTTTAAATTAAACTATTGATTATCTTTAGTTTATAAAATACTAACCTAATCATAAAAAAATGGAAACAACTACAGATAACAGTAAAACAGTCGCCATCATTGCCTACATCACACTTATTGGCTGGATAATTGCCCTTATAATGAACAATGGAAACAAGACCCCCTTAGGAACCTTCCATTTGCGCCAATCATTAGGCATCATCTGTGTGGGCGTTATTTTAAGTATAATTATAAGTTTTGTTGGCATATCCATACTAAGCTGGATCGTGCAACTTGCCATCATCGTGTTTTGGCTTTTGGGATTGATTAGTGCTATTCAAGGCGAAATGAAGCCTGTTCCTGTATTGGGAGAACAATTTCAAGAATGGTTTAAGGGCATTTAATTTTAAAAAGATTTTTAACAAGACCTTTTTACTGAAAAAGCTTCAGTTTAAAAGGTCTTGTTTATTTTTGCATTCTATGAAAAAAGAAACTTTACTGTTAGAACACAATTATAGACCTTCTGAAAATCCTTCTGAAAATCCGCCCGCAATTATCATGCTCCACGGTTTTGGAAGTGATGAAAACGATTTGTTTTCGTTCGCGGGTGAATTGCCAAAAAAATATGCAATCATTTCCCTGAAGGCACCAATTAGATTAGAACCCTATGGAAATGCATGGTACAATATATATTTTGACAATTCGCAAGGAAAGTTCAGCGATGATGAACAAGCTATTGCTTCGCGGGAATTGGTATCCAAATGTATTGATGAAATAGTTGAGAAATACCATGTGGATGCTACTAATATTACCCTTCTCGGTTTTAGCCAAGGTACTATTTTAAGTTTTGCCGTTGCGTTGAGCTATCCTGAAAAAGTGAAAAATGTAATTGGGTTGAGCGGATACATAAATGAGGGAATTTTAAAAGAAGGTTATAAAAACAATGATTTCAGCAAGCTCAGTATATATACTTCCCATGGAAGTGTGGATCAAGTAATTCCAGTGGAATGGGCGCGGAAAACAGCGCCTTTTCTTAAAAACCTGAATATTGATTTTTCATACTCAGAATTTCCAGTTGGGCATGGCGTGGCGCCTCAAAATTTTTATGAATTAAAGAATTGGTTGGATAAACAGTAGTCGGAATTTCGTTTTCTTCTATAAAATTTGATCAATTAGAAAAACCTAACAATCTCACATTGGATAAAGAAAAGAAGCTATTGTATTTAAAACCAATTCCTTTTTTTCATTGAAAGAGTATTCCAAAATCATTTCACCCCAATATTTTCCATCTGTAAAATCAGCCAATATCCATTTGTGGTTCAGAAATTTCAATTTGTTGATTTTCATATCGCCATTCATCCCATCAAAAGGCACTAAGGGATTGTTACCTTTTTCAAAATTGTATTCGTAGATAGCGTCGGAAACTTTAGCTTCAACAGCTGCGGCTTCAAAGCCCTGGTTTTCAAAATAAGTCATTGCATTATCATTTCCCTGAAGGGTAAAATAATCCAAATTTACAAGTTGGTTATTCAGATAATCAATTGAATCATTTTGTTTTTGAACTTTGGCCTCAAGATTTTCTATTTTGTTTTCCTGTGATTCAAATATACTTTTCTCATTCATATACTGATAGATAATGAACAGCAAAGCGAATAGAAACAGATATAAAAATATTTTATTTTTCATAATCAAATTGTTATAGTGAGTGTATCATAAGCCAAATATATATTGGGCGGAAGCTTTTTTTCTACTTCGGCATGAAATCCCATTAAATGGCTAATATGCGTAAAATAGGTTTTTTCAGGTTTTATTTTTTCAACAAAATCAATCGCTTCGGAAAGATTAAAATGTGAGTAATGAGGTTCTTCGCGCAGCGCATTCACCACCAAAACTTTGGTGCCTTTTATTTTTTCAATTTCTTCTTCAGAAATGGTTTTCACATCAGTTAAATAGGTAAATCCCTCTATACGAAAACCCAAAACCGGCAAAGTATCGTGAAAGGCTTCAATGATGGTTACTTTTTTCCCTCCTATTTCTAGAGCTGTGTTTTTATCAATTTCAATTTCTTCAACACTAGGTGCGCCGGGATATTTGTTTTCAGTCTCAAAAATATAGGCAAACCGTTCATGCAAAGCATTAAAAACACGTTTGTGGGCGTAAAAGGGCATGTTGCCTTGTTTAAAATTAAAAGGCCGAATATCGTCCAATCCCGCTGTATGATCACTATGCTCGTGCGTTAATAGTATGCCGTCAACTCTTGAAACATTTTCGCGTAATATTTGTTGTCTGAAATCTGGCCCACAATCTATTACAAAAGTAAAATTTTGCCAACGCATTAAAACAGACACCCTCAGGCGTTTATCGCGGGGATCATTACTTTTACAAACTGGATGATTGCTACCTATTACTGGTATTCCCTGTGAAGTTCCAGTGCCGAGAAACGTAACGGTAAATGTTGAATTCATTATCGCAAAAATACTGGTATTTTTTTTGTTTACCTATTGTATTTGCTACCTTTGTTATTAAGAAAAATAGAATGTTGCTATGCCGGAAAGTATATTAGGTGACAAGGAATTTGAAAACATTCCTTCCATAAAAAGTAAGGCTTTACGAATTAATTTAAACGAAAACATTTATGGCACCTTTGCCGAAATTGGAGCCGGACAGGAAACCGTACGTAATTTTTTTAGGGCTGGTGGCGCTTCGGGAACCATTGCAAAAACAATGTCGGCCTATGATAAGGATTTTAGCGATGCGATTTACGGTATTGAGGAAGATGGCAGATATGTTTCGGAAGCCCGATTGATAAAAATGCTTTCCCACGAAATCAATTTGATCGAGGAACGCATAATACGCCAAAAACATCCGAACAAACTTTTCTTTGCTTTCGCAAATACTGTTGCAACCATAGATTTTGCAAAGCAATACAAAGGCCACGGCTGGGTAGGTATTCGGTATCAAGTAGATCCAAATGAAGCTTATAACGAGATTACACTTCACATTCGCTTTCATGAGAATGATGCGCAATTGCAGCAAATAACTTTGGGAATTTTAGGTGTAAATCTTATTTATGGCGCCTATTATAAATATGATCAACCAAAAAAATTGCTTCGTTATCTTTATGACCACATAGATAAAGACAAGATTGAAATAGACACTATCAATTTTTCTGGCCCACGTTTTATAGGTGTTGACAACCGTTTGATGAGTCTGCAGCTTATTAAAAATGGGATGACTGACGCAGTAATGTTTGGGCCTGATGGCCATAATATTCTTCCAGCAAGAATACTTTATAAGAAAAACATACTTGCATTACGTGGAAGTTTTAGACCTGTTACCAAAGTTAATATTGATATGTTTGAACGTTCCTATGAAATGTTTCTCGCAGAAAACAGAGTAGAAAAGGAACGCACCGAGGTGATTTTTGAGATTACTCTTTCCAATCTTAGGGCCGAAGGAGAAATTGATGAAGAGGATTTTATGGACCGTGCCAGATTATTGTGTTCCCTAGGGCATACCGTAATGATTTCTAATTTTCAAGAATATTATAAATTAGTTGAATATTTTTCCCGATATACCAAAATGCGAATGGGTCTTGCCATGGGCGTAAATAATTTGGTGGACATATTTGATGAAAAATATTATCGCCATTTGAGCGGCGGAATATTGGAAGCTTTTGGAAAACTCTTTTTCAAAGACTTAAAGGTCTATCTATATCCAATGAAAGACCCAGAAACAGGCGAATATACCAATAGCGAAAATCTTAAGGTCCACCCACGAATGAAGGAATTGTACAAATTCTTCAAGTACAACGGAAAAGTGGTGGACATCACGGATTATAATCCCACAATTCTCGACATATTCTCCCGTGAAGTACTTTCAAAAATTGAGAAAGGAGAAGAAGGCTGGGAAGAAATGTTACCTGCTGGAGTTTCTGAAATTATAAAAGAGAAGCATTTGTTCAACTACAAAGGAGCAATTGAAAAAGTTGATAATTAATCCAAAATCTGTTTTGCGTGATCTTTGGTTTTTACCTGGTCTATCACCCTTTCAATAGTACCCTTTTCGTTTATTAAAAAGGTTATGCGATGAATTCCATCAAATTCCCTTCCCATAAACTTTTTTGGACCCCAAACTCCAAAAGCTTTGATTACTTCTTTATTTTCATCAGCTAAAAGAGGAAAAGGAAAATTATATTTTTCTTTGAAGCTTTTTTGACGTTTTACATTGTCAGCACTCACGCCCAACAATTCATAACCTTGCTTTTGAAGTTCGCTATAGTTATCCCGAAGATTACAAGCTTCAGCGATGCAACCTGGCGTATTGGCTTTTGGATAAAAAAAGACAATCCATTTTTTCCCTTCATAATCATTTGACGAAATTTCATTTCCATCCTGATCACTCACTTTAAAATATGGAGCTTTATCTCCAACTTGTAATGTTTTCATTATTCTTATTTTTGTATAAAAGTACCTAAAAATGACCAAGCACGAAAAGGTAAACTTCGTTATAAATACATTAAATAATTTATATCCACAGATTCCTATTCCTTTAGACCATAAAGACCCCTATACTTTATTGATTGCCGTTCTGCTTTCTGCACAAAGTACTGATGTACGGGTAAACCAAATTACACCACTCCTCTTTGAAATAGCGGACAATCCGTATGATATGGTTAAACTTTCCGTTGAAGAAATAAGGGAAATCATAAAACCCGTTGGGCTTTCGCCGATGAAGTCAAAAGGAATTCACGGTCTTTCCAAAATTCTGATTGATGAATATAACGGTCAAGTTCCGGCAAGTTTTGAAGCTTTAGAATCTTTTCCTGCAGTTGGACATAAAACCGCAAGCGTAGTGATGAGTCAAGCTTTTAACGTTCCTGCTTTCCCAGTAGATACGCATATTCACAGATTAATGTACCGATGGGGATTAAGTAATGGCAAAAATGTTGTCCAGACCGAAAAAGATGCAAAACGTTTATTCCCTGAAGATTTGTGGAACACATTGCACCTTCAAATTATATGGTATGGAAGGCAATATTCTCCCGCACGAGGGTGGAATTTGGAAAAGGATATTATAACCAAAACCATTGGCAGAAAAACTATAATTAATGAATATTTAAAAAAAAAGTGAATCGATAAGTATAGATTCATAAAAAAAACCCCGAAAAGCTAATTCCAGGGTTTCTCCAAAGTTTAGTTTAGAAGTGCTTCAAACTTCATTTTATGGTAATCTATAACACTTAAAGCCATCGAATAATCCAGAAGAAATTTTATAGTTTCTTCCTTTGGAACAAGGTTTTTATTCACGTCGTCCACCCGTGATTTCTCAGAGTAAAATTTTTGCATAGAACGTTATTTTGAGGTTTATTTTCAAATAACGCATCAAAAATTAGTTTATTGTATCAATTAGTTAATATAATATTATGTTTATCAATTACTTTCCGTAAATTAATCAAAGCATAACGCATCCGTCCCAAAGCGGTATTGATGCTAACACCTGTTTGCTCACTTATTTCCTTGAAACTCATTTCTTTATAAATTCGCATCATCAGTACCTCTTTTTGGTCATCGGGTAGCTCTTCAATCAATCTTCTAACATCATTTTCAACCTGACCTTTTATAATCTGCTTTTCAATATTAAGCGCATTATCGCTTAAAACAGAAAAAATATTAAAATCATTATTGTTTTCAAATTTGGGCATTCTGTTATTTTTCCTAAAATGGTCTATAACCAAATTATGGGCGATTCGCATCACCCAGGGAAGAAACTTACCTTCTTCGTTATAGGCGCCTCTTTTTAAGGTTTTAATAACTTTTATAAAAGTGTCTTGGAAAATGTCTTCCGCAACATCTCTATCAAAAACTTTCGAATAAATAAAACTGTAAATTCTTTGCTTGTGGCGAGTTACTAACTCACTAAGGGCAGATTCATTTCCGTTCATATAAGCGCTTACGAGAAACGCATCAGAGTGTGTGCTGTGCTTCATATCAATACTTTTTTAAAAAATAAACAACTACAGATTTGGTTGCTTAGTTAAAATGTTTATTTGTTAAAAGTAATGATCAGCTATAGGCAATAATTTTTATATATGACGTTAAGAGCCGTAAATATAACAACAAAGAAATAACAATTGCAAAAAAAAAGTTAAATTTTTCACGAAAAAAATAATAATACCCTGATCGCACAATGCTTAAATCGATATAGTATCTTTGCTAAAAGCTTATAAAAAAGAAAAAATAAATTGAATACGAAAACGATAGATTTAAAAAAAAACATCCTCATCCAAGGTGCAAAGCTTCACAATCTTAAAAACATTTCGGTCGCCATACCGCGTAATAAATTAGTTATCATAACAGGACTTTCCGGTAGTGGTAAGTCCAGTTTGGCTTTTGATACACTCTATGCTGAAGGACAACGCCGGTACGTTGAGAGCCTATCAAGCTATGCTCGGCAATTTTTAGGACGGCTGGACAAACCTAAGGTAGATTCAATAAAAGGAATCTCGCCGGCCATTGCAATTGAACAAAAAGTAAACGCAACCAATCCGCGTTCCACAGTCGGTACTTCCACCGAAATTTATGATTACTTGAAACTGCTATATACCCGAATCGGAAAAACCATTTCCCCAATTTCTGGCAAAGAAGTTAAAAAGGACACTACTGCAGATGTTATAAATTTTATTAAAGAATTTCCCGATGGTGAAAAATTGCTCCTGCTCGCCCCTATTCATTTGGAAGAAGGGCGGACAATGGAAAACAAAATCCAGGCTTTGGCACAGCAAGGCTATTCCAGAATTAAAATCAAAAGTGAAGTTTTACGGATTGATGAGCTAAATGAAAAGTCATTTCCGCAGAAAGTAGATTTGGTTGTTGACCGAATCATTACAAAAAATGAGGAAGATTTTTACAACCGTCTTGCCGATGCTATTGAAATAGCCTTTTTTGAAGGAAAAGGTGAGTTATATATTGAAGAACTTTCTTCAAAAAAAATAACTGAGTTCAACAACCGCTTTGAAGCTGACGGGATGGTTTTTATGGAGCCTAACGTACATCTTTTCAGTTTTAATAATCCGTACGGCGCATGCCCAACCTGCGAAGGTTATGGTGATGTTATAGGAATTGATGAAGATTTGGTTATTCCCAACACCGCGCTTTCTATTTATGAAAACGCAATATTTCCGTGGCGTGGTGAAAGTATGAGTTGGTATCGGGATCAATTGGTGAACAGCGCCTATAAATTTGACTTCCCAATTCATAAACCCTGGTTTCAGCTTTCTGAAGAACAAAAACAATTGGTGTGGGATGGAAATAAACATTTTGAAGGCCTAAATTCATTCTTTTCCTATTTGGAATCTAAAAGTTATAAAATCCAGAATCGGGTGATGCTGTCGCGTTACCGCGGAAAAACAAAATGTACAACCTGTAAAGGAAAACGACTTCGTCCTGAAGCAGGATACGTAAAAATAAACGGTAACGCTATACAGGAATTGGTTGAATTGCCCTTGGATAAAGCTGCTGATTTCTTTAAAAATCTTGAACTGTCGGAATTTGATGAAAAAGTAGCAAAACGACTTTTGTTGGAAATCAACAATCGATTAAAGTTTTTACAGGATGTTGGTCTTGGTTATTTAACGCTCAATAGAAAATCAAACACTCTTTCCGGTGGGGAATCGCAGCGTATAAATCTTGCCACTTCTTTGGGTAGCAGTCTCGTCGGTTCAATGTATATCTTAGATGAGCCCAGTATTGGCCTTCATCCAAAAGACACAGAAAGACTCATAGGGGTTTTGAAATCCCTTCGCGATTTAGGAAATACCGTTATAGTTGTGGAACACGATGAAGATATAATGAAAGCAGCGGATGAAATTATAGACATAGGCCCGGAAGCGGGAACTTTTGGAGGTGAAGTGGTAGCGCAGGGAACCTATGCAGAAATTTTACAGTCAGAATCCTTGACCGCAAAATATTTAAATGGTGAAATGGAGATTGAAGTTCCAAAAAAACGACGAACTTCAAAAAGTAAAATCACTGTCACGGGGGCTAGACAAAATAATCTAAAAAATATTGATGTTACTTTTCCTCTAAATGTATTCACTGCCGTAACGGGCGTTTCCGGTAGTGGAAAAAGTACATTGGTTAAAAAAATACTGTATCCCGCTTTAATGCGTGAAATAGGAGGCTATGGTGAAAAACCGGGGCAATTTTCAGAAATAAAAGGCGATTTCAACACAATAAAGAGCATCGAGTTTATTGATCAAAATCCTATTGGTCGCTCTAGCCGTAGCAATCCTGTAACATATATTAAGGCTTACGATGATATTAGAAATCTGTATGCTTCACAAAAACTTTCGGATATCCGAGGGTACAAGGCGAAACATTTTAGTTTCAATGTAGATGGTGGCCGTTGCGAAACCTGCAAAGGGGAAGGCGAAGTAACCATCGAGATGCAATTTATGGCCGATGTTCATTTGGTTTGTGATGCCTGCAATGGCAAACGCTTCAAAAAAGAAGTTTTGGAAGTAACCTTCAAAAATAAAAATATTGATGATATCCTCACAATGACAGTAGATGATGCCGTAGCTTTCTTTGGAGAGAATAAGCAGGATAAAATTTCAGCAAAATTGCAGCCTTTACAGGATGTTGGTCTGGGCTATGTACAATTGGGACAGAGCTCCTCTACCCTTTCCGGCGGTGAGGCTCAACGAATTAAACTGGCTTCATTTTTGGTGAAAGGTACTTCCAAAGAGAAAACTGTTTTCATATTTGACGAACCCACAACCGGGCTTCATTTTCACGATATTAAAAAACTGCTGGCCTCCTTTTATGCTTTGCTTGACAGAGGCCATACTGTGATTGTTGTAGAGCATAATCTTGATTTAATTAAATGTGCAGATTACATTATAGATCTGGGACCTGAAGGCGGTGAAAATGGTGGGGAGCTTGTTGCTGAAGGAACACCTGAAGAAGTGGTGAAAAGTAAAAATTCTGCGACTGCCTTTTATTTGAAAGAAAAATTTTAATAATCTTTTTTGGCACACTAATTGAAACTAAAATAATAGAAAATAATGAAGAAATAATTTTTTAGTTTTTTGGTTGGTTAGTTTTTTAAAATCCGTTGTTGTGTTAAATCACCTCAGCGGATTTTTATTTAATCTGTTTTAGAAGAAAATTTATCTCCTTTCAATAAACATTACTGTTAACCAACGTTTTAAAACTTTGGCACGGTCGTTGGTAAAATGTAAGCGTACGCCGCTAACCAAAAAAATAAATAGCAAGTACAAACCTTAAATTTTGAAACTTATGAAAAATATAGCTTTTATTTTCAGCATTCTCTTGATGGGATTTTCAGCAAATGCAACTTCCCCAGAAAGTGAAAACAATCTTGTGAGAGGATATAATGGAGACGCCTACATTTTTGTAGAAGGCGATGTAGAATTTTCCGTTTTCCCAGACGGTCAGTTTGACTTTGTATATGTTGGACCCCAAAGAGGCTCAAGCGTTACTATTAATACTCCAAATGTTAACATAAGTTTCAATTCAGGATATGATTATGATGCTTACGTACAATATGATGATTACGGCGCGGTAATCCAAGTTGAAAGTGTACCAATTTATTATGATTATTACGGTCGTATAATTCAAGCAGGAAATGTGGACATCCAATATAACGATAGAAGAATCGTACAAGTTGGGGGGCTTCATGTAGTGTATAACAATTATGGATATTTCTCACACTGCACAGGTGCTATAAACGTTTTTAACCCATATTATGTTTATCGACCTTGGCACGTATATTATGCCAGACCTATTTATAGCCACTGCATTGTTTATGATATGCCATACAGAAGATATTACAGTCCGGTTAGATACAGCTATTATGACCACGTGGTTTATTACAAACAAAGAAATCATGTAGCCTATCAAAACGGTCGAAGAGATTTTTATCGCCCCGGTAGTCGTGTTTATGATAATAAAGGAAGGGCTTCAGTAAATAGAAATTATAATCCAAATCGTACTAACACAATGGTTGCCTCCAACAATGTTCGCAACAATAGTTCGACCCGAGATATTACTACAAAACGTACCATAACACGAAACAGTAGCACCAACAGTAAAGGAGCTACGAGAGTTGAACGTAACGCACCCAATACACGAAATGGTTCAAAAAATATTTCCCGTGGTAACACCGCTAACTCTCGAAACAGCAATAGCGTAATCGGAAATAGTAGCACCCAGAGAAAAGTAGCGAAAAATGATTCTCGTAATAGCGGAGAAAATACACGAAGTATAACTAGGTCTCGCTCAAATAATCCACAGAATGCTTCTGTAGGAAGAACAGTTCAAAAACAAACCCGTACAGTCTCTCCTAACAAAAGACGTGCGGTAACAAGAAATACAACAACAGCTCCCAAAAGAGAAACAGCGAGCCGTAGTACAGTAAATAAATCCAGCGCTCCTTCGCGAAATACTAGCAAAGCGAAGAATTCTAAAGGAGGAAATTCTTCTAGAGAAGTTAGAACAAGAGGACGCGGATAAAAATAGTTTTTTGGTTGGTTGGTTAAGCCTCCGTGATTTGCTTTTAGCGAAGATCGGGGGTTTACTTTTTTAGGTCTGTTTTTACAAATTCCGAATAACGGAAGCCATTTGTTTTGTTAGTTCCTTCCTATTATATTTTTTAATTCCTTCTGAAGCAACGCTTAAATTCCCATTTTTATATTCTTTGTACAAATGAAGAATCTCAGTTTTCAACTCATCATCATTCCAATACCCAAAGAATTTACCTGATTTCGTTTCAGTAATAATATCTTCAATATCACTTTCCTTTGGCCCCAAAGCAATTATTGGGCGCTTAGCATTAAGATATTCAAAAAGTTTTCCGGGAATAATGGCGCGGGTTTCCACTACTGTTTATTTCAACCAAAAGAAGTATTTGGCTTTGATGCTGCAATTTTATAGCTTCGGAATGAGAAATATATCCTAAAAAATTACAGTTTTCCATCAACTGAAGATTTTCAAGGCTTTTCCGCACTTCTTCACTTACCGTTCCCGCAAATTTTAATTGTAAATCACTTTTAAATTGTAGATTTTCTTTGCAGATTTCAGCAAGCATTTTCCACAAAACCTCGGGGTTTCTTTCGCTTAAAAGTGAACCAATATGTGAGATTGAAAATCTAGAATCCATTTCAAAATCTATTTCCTCGGAAAAATCAAACCCATTCGTAATTACTTCTATTGGCGTATCGGTAATCATTTCAAATTCCTTTTTCGTTGTTGGGCTTGTTACAGTAATTATATCGGCCGATTTTAATACCGCCGCTTCCAATTCTTTGTGTTTCCGCTCAGATGATTTACTCAATCGAAGTGATTTGTGGTAATGGATCGTGGTCCACGGATCACGAAAATCTGCAACCCACTTTACTTGCATTTCTTTTTGAAGCTGCATTCCAATAAGATGAAGGCTGTGCGGCGGACCGGTTGTTATTACAACATCTATAGAATTTTCAGAAATGTATTTTGAAAGAAAATTTACCGAAGGTTTCACCCAGCCCACCCGTGCATCGGGAATAAAAAAGTTTCCGCGAATGTAGAGCATCAACTTTTCCATTGCAGAAATTTCTTTTTTTGAAATAATGCCCCTGCTTATCTGCTTCGTTTTCTTTTTTGAAAACAATTTCGCAAAACGGTATGGCTCATTGATTGGCTGTTTTATAATTTCAATACCGGAAGGAATTTCTGAAGAAAAATTTTCATCAACCAAAGGATAGTTTGGGTTTTCGGGTGCATAAACAATTGGTTCCACATCAAATTCCCGAAAATATTTTACAAACTTTAACCATCGTTGCACGCCCGGGCCACCTGCTGGCGGCCAATAGTATGTGATGATTAGCGCACGTTTCATTTATTCATTCAATTCTCTGGTTCGAAAGGCAAAGTACAGGCCGCTCAACACTATTAAAAGAAAAACAATACTGCTTACCAATGAGATGGTGCTACCCGTTTGGATAACTTCGGGCTCAAATTTGAATTCAATTTTATTATTTCCGGGTGGAATTACCATTGCCCTCAACACATAATTAGCGCGGAAATATTCGGCAGGTTTTCCGTTGATGTAGGCATGCCAACCTTTGGGATAGTACACTTCAGAAAATATTACCAATTGTTCAGTATCGGTGGAAGCCTCATACACTAAGTGATTGGGTTGATATTTAAATAGCTCAATAGTTGAAACAGTATCTCTTTGGATACTATGGGAAGGAATATTTGATATGAATTCTTTATTGATTACTGCGGTCTTTTTTGTGTCTAAACTATCCAAAAGCTGAATTTCCTCATTTGCATTTTCTGCCGGAATTACGTTTTCAACAAACCAAGCATCTCCATTTGCATACGGATTGCGCTGTGCCACTGCCCCACCATTTTTCGCTTGGGTAATAATGTAACGAACATTCAGCATATTCAAAATGCCGATGTTTCCCTTTGCAATATAAAATTCAAATAAATCCTGAATTCTACCAGGCTTTGCAGCGTGATAACCGCCCAAGGCATTGTGATAATAGCTTGCGCGCCCACTGTTGAATGCATTAGTTGTAGCGTCATAAACACGGTAATGACCTTCATCTTTCAAAATTTGTTGGTCGGCGCCGTTCATTTGAAATGGTTCGTCAACCATTCTTGCCTGTACAAAATCATCCTCGTTTACATATCTTCGGTCAACACCTACTAAATCTATTAGTACCAAAACACTCAATACTCCCACTGCAATGCCTTTTTTCAGTTTTCCTTTCATAAAAAACCACAAAATTGCGGCGGTCAATATCACAAAAATCAACGATCGGATTGCATCCGAAGTAAAAAGGGACATCCTATCTTCGCGTATCGCTTCTAAAAATGGAAGACCCATTTCATCTCTAAAATAGCTGTCATACGGGCTGGCAAAATCAAAAAGAGACGCTTTAAAAAGAATAAACAACAATGTAATTCCGCCTACGATTCCTGTAGAATAAAGTAGCGCCTTTTTCTTTTCTTCTTCCCGCTCAAAATGGCTGAAAAACTGATGCAACCCAACAATGGCTAGGATTGGAAGAATCAATTCAATAATAACCTGTATGGAGGAAACCGCCCGAAATTTATTATACATCGGCACATAATCAATAAAAAACTCTGTGAGTCCGCTAAAGTTTTTTCCCCACGATAATAGAAGTATTAAAACGAAAGCGGAAACCGCCCACCATTTCAATCTTCCTTTGAGAAGAAATAAAGCTAAAACCGAAAGGAAAATAATAATTGCACCAATATAAGCCGGAGCGCCAACATAACTTTGATCGCCCCAATACATGGGAATTTGATTTAAAAACTGATTGGCTTCCTGTGCAGAAGCACCCATTCGCATTAAACTTTCGATGGTTTTGGAATCTTTCGGAAATGCTTCGGAAGAACTTCCTCCCATAAAGCGAGGAATGAACAAATTGAAACTTTCCAGCCTTCCGTAACTGTATTCGGTTATATAATCGAAATCGAGTCCTGTTTTATTATCCTTTGGTGTACCGTCTGCATTAATGGTAAGTTCAGTCTTTCCACGGGTTGAAGTATCTGCATATTCCTTTGTTGCCAAAATATTTGTTGCGTTCAAACCTACGGCAATCAAAACGCCAACGGCCATGATTCCAACGGCTTTAAAATAATGTGGCAGTAATTTCTTTTTAAAAGCATCAATTAAATAAACAATTCCGATGATTACAACCAAAATCATCAAATAATAAGTCATTTGGAAGTGATTTGCAACCAATTCCAAAGCCATTGAAACAGTCAGCAATACAAAACCCCACAAATATTTTCGTTGAAACGTCAAAAATATTCCGCTCAAAACAAAGGGCATATATGCTATGGCGTGTGCTTTCGCATTATGGCCGACGCCCAATATAATTACTAAATAGGTAGAAAAACCAAATGCCAAGGCACCAAGAAAAGCCAATTTATAATCAACTTTTAGCACCAAAAACAAAATGTACATCCCAATAAAATAAAGGAACAGATAATCTGCTGGCCTCGGTAAAAAACGAATGGCGAGATCAAGTTGTTTTATGTAATTGTTTGGATATTTAGCACCCAACTGATAGGTGGGCATTCCTCCAAAAGCCGCATCGGTCCAATAGGTTTCCTCGCCAGTTTCTTTGCGGAAATCGTTTTGTTGCTTTGCCATACCCGTATATTGCACAATATCACTTTGGAATATTTTTTTACCCTGTAATACGGGATTGAAATAAGCCAATGAGGCGATGATAAATAAAACGAAAACAACTAAATGTGGAAGAAATTTTTTATAGTTGGACTGCATAATTTGGTTGGTGAATATGAAGTGGGAAAATTAGGGAAAATATTTGGAAACACGAATCACGACTTAAGGGAAACAAGACTTGAGAGAAAAATGAAGCACGATTATACTGAATCGTGGATAATAATTATAATTCGAAATCGTCTTGGTTAAAACAGTCGTGGTTCAAATCAATCGTAGTTCTAACGATCATTTATTTAACCTCTTCATAATCCACATACTCTCCAACTTTTTTCTTGGATGTTGAATTTTGTGCTGGGTTTTTATCGATGGTAATACTTCCTTCTCTTTCGCGCTGTGCATTCATATTTGAATTATTTCCGAAGAATTGCTCAAATTGCTGTCCCGCTTTTTTCGAGATATATCGCATTAAATAAGGGGTTGCGAGTTTAATCAAAAACTTAAGCCCGAAATATACCAGAAGAACGATTAATATCGTTTTTAAGAATGTCATCATAACTGTCAAATTCTGTCCAAAAATAAGAATAGATGCAGAAAAAGACGAATGTTCACTATTAAATTAATGGTAAAATCTTATATCTTTGAACTAAACCCAACTTTCGATGAATTTCAAACTTCCCTTTCTCTTTTTGCTGAGTTTTATTTCTTTTTCAAATGTTTCGGCCCAATACACCGAAATGATAAACACCAATCGCCCCGGTGGATCACAAGGGGCATTTTCTGTAGGCACCAATGTACTGCAGATTGAATCTGGATTTAATTATGGAAAAGAAAAACACGACCTTTTGAAAACCGAGACCACTGGCTGGGGGATAGATTATGCAATTAGATATGGTTTTTGGAAAGAAAGATTGGAATTTAGTCTTATGGGTGAATTTCAATCGAACACCATTACTTATAATCGCACGGCGAATTCACAGGAATCAAGTATTGCAAACTTTAAAAGCAATACGCTCGGGGCCAAATATCTAATTTATGACCCCTATAGAAAACGAGATCTTAAAGGCCCAAATCTTTATAGTTGGAAAGCAAATAACAGAACGCAGTGGGCCGATTTAATTCCTGCTATTTCAGTTTATGCGGGTGCAAATTTTGATTTTGCCGACAACCCCTTTACTCCCGAAGCCGAGCAAACTATCAGTCCAAAATTGATTATTTCTACCCAAAACAATTTTATTGGTGGATGGGTTTTTGTGACCAATATTATTGTTGACAGGGTTACAACAGATTTCCCCACCTATGGGTATATCCTTACGCTAACACATGCAACCAATCGTTATTTTTCTGTGTTTCTTGAAAACCAAGGACTGAAAAGTGATTTTTATTCAGACCAATTAATAAGAGGTGGTGCTGCGGCATTAATAAATCCGAATTTACAAGTTGATCTTTCCCTGACTTATAGTTTTAAGGATACGCCTTCAAAATTCTATGGTCGTGCTGGGTTGGCATATCGTTTTGATATGCATAATAAAGATGAATATTTGGAGGATGATGCAAACAAAGATCAGAAAGATAAAGAGGAAAAAGACAAAAAGAAGGAACGTCAAGATGAATTGGTTCCGGAAGATAATGGCAAATAATATATGATTACCGTAAAACAGACCAACTCCAAAAGTGATCTTAAAAAATTTATCACTTTCCCCTTCAAATTATACAAAGACAGCAAATACTGGGTTCCCTCACTCATTAAAGACGAACTGGAAACCTTGGATGCTGAAAAAAATCCTGTTTTCAAAAATGCGGAAGCTTGGTATTATTTAGCGTATAAGGACAATGAAATTGTTGGCCGGATTGCCGTTATCTTAAACCATCTGGAAATAAACGAACAGGGAAAGAAAAAAATCCGCTTTGGCTGGTTGGATATGGTTGACGATATTGAAGTAACCAAAGCTCTGCTTGAAAAAGCATACGAAAAAGGCCGCGAACACAATCTTGAATACGCAGAAGGCCCCGTAGGTTTCAGCAATATGGAAAAAGCAGGAATCTTAACAATGGGTTTTGAGGAAATGAACACCATGATTACTTGGTACCACTACCCCTATTATTCAGAACATCTTCAAAAATTGGGTTTTGAAAAGCAAGCCACTTGGGTGGAATACACCCTGAAAATTCCTGAGGCTATTTTTGAAAAAGTTGCGAAATTCTCAAAAATTGTACGCGATCGTTATAAACTTTCCGTCATCCGTTTTAAGGATAAAAAGGAAATCCTGCCTTATGTGGATGATATGTTTGGGCTGCTGAACAAAACCTATAACAACCTTCAAACCTTCGTACCCATTCAGCAATATCAGATTGATTATTACAAAAAGAAATATTTCAGCTTTATACATCCCGATTACATTTGCTGTATAAAAGATGAAACCGGAAAGTTAATTGCTTTTTCCATTGTAATGCCTTCGTTTTCAAAAGCATTGAAAAAAGCGAACGGAAAACTGTTTCCAATTGGTTGGAATTACATACTCCAAGCACAGAAAAAAAACGACACCGCTGCTTTTTATTTAATAGGAATAGATCCCGAATATCAAGGAAAAGGCGTTACAGCAATTATTTTTGAAGAAATGCAGTATCTTTTCAATTCCAAGGGAATCCACACCGTTGAAACCAATCCTGAATTAAAGGAAAATACTGCGGTGCAATTACTTTGGAAGGATTACAATCCGGTGCAACATAAGGAGCGTAGTACTTTTAGGAAAAATATTAAATAAAAAAATCCACCTTTTTCGGTGGATTTTCAATATTATATTAACTGCTTAAGCAGAAATTATTCTCCCATCGCCGCAGCTACAGCCGCAGAAAGACGTTTGTAAGTTCCATTCTCCAAACGCTCGCGAATGGATGAAAAGGCTTCCAAAGTTTCTTCAATATCTTTTATTGTGTGTGAAGCCGTTGGGATCATTCTTAAAAGTATCAATCCCTTTGGAATTACAGGATACACAACAATAGAACAGAAAATACCGTGGTTTTCGCGTAAATCTTTTACCAATGCCATTGCTTCCGGAATACTTCCCTTTAAATAAACTGGCGTTACGCAGCTTTGGGTTGTTCCTATATCAAAGCCTCTTTTTTTCAATCCGCCTTGAAGTGCGTTTACATTTTCCCAAAGTTTGTTTTTTAATTCTGGCATGGTGCGAAGCATATCCAAACGCTTCAAAGCACCTTCAACCAACACCATCTGCAATGATTTTGCAAACATTTGCGAACGCAGGTTGTATTTTAAATAATTTATTATTTCCTCATCGCCAGCTATAAATGCGCCAGTACTTGCCATTGATTTTGCGAATGTTGCAAAATAAACGTCAATTCCATCCTGAACGCCTTGCTCCTCACCTGCTCCAGCACCTGTTTTTCCAAGTGTTCCAAAACCATGAGCATCATCAACGAAGAAACGGAAGTTGTATTTTTTCTTAAGCGCAACAATTTCTTTTAGTTTGCCCTGCTCCCCGCGCATCCCGAAAACTCCTTCAGAAATAAGAAGAATTCCGCCGCCTGTTTTTTCAGCAACCTTTGTAGCGCGTTGTAGGTTTTTTTCGATACTTTCCATATCGTTGTGCCTGTAGGTAAAGCGTTGGCCCAAGTGAAGGCGGACACCATCAATAATACAAGCGTGGGCATCAACATCATAAACAATCACATCGTCCTTTGAAACAAGCGCATCAATGGTTGAAACCATTCCTTGATACCCAAAATTTAGCAAATAAGCGGCTTCTTTATTAACAAATTCAGCAAGTTCTCTTTGCAATTGTTCGTGAAGATCGGTATGGCCGCTCATCATTCTGGCGCCCATAGGATACGCAGAACCCCATTTTTTTGCTGCTTCCGCATCTACTTTCCGCACTTCGGGGTGGTTGGCTAGCCCCAAATAATCATTGATACTCCAAGTGATTACTTCCTTGCCCTTGAATTTCATTCTATTGGAAATGGGACCTTCCAATTTTGGAAATACAAAATAGCCTTCCGCCTGTTCGGCCCATTTTCCTAACGGGCCTTTGTCTTTATATATTTTATCGAATAAATCTTTCATTCAGAATTTTGTTAAAATAAGCGACAAAATTAAATAAATTATTTGTGAGATATTAGATTTTAGACGCGAGATTTTAGATTAACGATTTTTCATTTGTTAAGACGATAAACATAAAAAACAAAAACCGATTGAAAAACATTCAATCGGTTTCTAAAATCGTCTATCGACAATCATAAATCTAAAATTACTTTATGTATTCAATACTGTGTATTTCAGCAGTTTCGGAATCAAAGAAACCTTGTTGGTTCATCCATTCGTCGTTGTATATTTTACTCATATAACGCGAACCGTGGTCCGGGAAGATGACAACAATGTTGCTTTCCTCGTTAAATTCATGCTCCTCTTCCAACTGTTTTAAACCCTGCATTGCCGCGCCGCTGGTGTAGCCAACAAAAAGACCTTCCGTTTTGGCAAGCTCACGAGCTGTATGGGCGCTACTTTCATCAGTTACTTTTTCAAATTTGTCAATAATATTGAAGTCAGTTGCGGTCGGAATAAGATTTTTCCCCAAACCTTCAATCCGGTACGGGTAGATTTCATTTGCGTCAAATTCCTTTGTTTGATGATATTTCTGAAGCACAGAGCCGTAAGCATCAATACCTATTACTCTAATATTTGGATTTTTTTCTTTTAGGAATCGCGCGGTTCCTGAAATGGTTCCTCCAGTTCCACTACAAGCAACCAAATGGGTTATTTTTCCAGCAGTTTGTTCCCAAATTTCGGGGCCTGTTGTGTAGTAATGGGCATCAATATTTAATTGATTGAAATATTGATTGATGTAAACCGAACCTTGAATTTCGTTGTGAAGTTTTTTTGCAACTTCGTAGTAGGAACGCGGATCGTCAGCACTAACGTGCGCTGGACAAACATAAACTTTGGCGCCCATTGTTTTCAGCATATCAATCTTATCTGCTGAAGATTTTGAACTTACCGCCAAAATACACTCATATCCTTTGATGATGCTAACCATCGCAATGCTGAAACCGGTGTTTCCACTTGTGGTTTCAATAATGGTATCCCCAGGTTTAAGAATGCCTTTTCTTTCGGCTTCTTCAATAATATAAAGTGCTATGCGATCTTTGGTGGAATGTCCCGGGTTGAAGGCTTCAACCTTTGCGAAATAATTACCCTTCATTTTTTGGGTAATTTTGTTAAGCTTTATTAATGGCGTGTTGCCTATCAATTCCAACACGTTATTATGGGCTTTTATTTCTTCTTTCATAAAGAGAGAGTTTGTTATAAAAAACAATTAATTCAAAACTGTATTTTTCAACCCGACAAAGGTAAGGAAATATTTTAATTACTTCTTAATTCCTTCCAAATCCAATAAAAATGCATAATCCATTGCAACTTCCTTCAACGCCTCAAAACGTCCGGAAGCCCCACCGTGGCCCGCATCCATATTGGTTTGTAGGAGAATAATATTATTGTCGGTTTTTAAATCCCTAAGTTTGGCTACCCACTTTGCGGGTTCCCAATATTGCACCTGGCTATCGTGCAAACCTGTGGTAACGAGCAGGTTTGGATAAGCTTTGGTTTCAACATTATCATAGGGTGAATAACTTTTCATATAATTATAGAATTCTTCATCATTCGGATTTCCCCATTCATCATATTCTCCCGTTGTCAATGGGATTGAATCATCGAGCATCGTGGTAATAACATCAACAAAGGGTACGGAAGCAACCACGCCATGATATAGCTCAGGAGCCATATTGATTATTGCGCCCATTAAGAGTCCGCCGGCAGAACCACCCGAAGCATACAAATGTTCTTTGGAAGTATAGCCTTGTGTAATTAAATATTTTGAAGCGTCAATAAAATCAGTAAAAGTATTTTTCTTATGCAAAAGTTTACCATCCTCATACCACTGTCTTCCCATATATTCCCCACCGCGAACGTGTGCTATTGCATAAATGAAACCGCGATCCAGCAAACTTAACCGCACCGATGAAAAATAAGGATCTATCGTAGCTCCATAGGATCCGTATCCATAAATAAGCAGTGGGTTTTTACCATCTTTTTTTATTCCTTTCCGATAAATGACCGAAATTGGAATTTTTGTTCCATCTCCTGCGGTTGCCCACAAACGCTCCGTTTCATAATTATCTTTATCAAATTTGCCGCCCAAAACTTCTGTTTCCTTCAACAGTGTCTTTTCTTGGGTTTCCATATTGAAATCAAACACCGAGGCTGGAGTGTTCAATGAATTATAGCCGTAACGAAGAATTTTCGTGTTAAATTCCGGATTCTGTGTGGTGAATGCGGTGTAGGTTTCATTGTCAAACGGAAGATAATAATCTACATCACCCTTCCATTTTTTTATACGGATTTTTGTGAGTCCATGGTTCCGCTCACTCACTACCAAATAATCTTTAAAAATATCTATGTCTTCAACCAGCACATCATTTCGATGCGGAATCATATCAACCCAATTCTCTTTTGAAGTTTTGTCTTCCGGAGTTTTCATCAGTTTAAAATTGATCGCTTTGTCCTTGTTGGTCAAAACATACCAATTGTTTCCGTAATGTGAAATACTATACTCCAAACCTCTTTCGCGGGGTTGAAAAATCTTGAATTCTCCAGCTGGAGTATCTGCATTCAAAACTCTGTATTCTGAAGTAAGCGTGCTGTATGAGCCAATAACGATATATTTTCTTGACTTCGTTTTGTAAACATACGTCCCGAAAGTATCATCTTCTTCAGTAAAAACTACTTCATCCGTGATTGGATCCGTACCTAATGTATGACGGAAAATTCTATCTGCACGAAGGGTTTTTTCATCCTTTCGGGTGTAAAAAAGTGTTTTGTTGTCACTGCCCCAAGTGGCGCTTCCAGTGGTTAATGGAATTCGTTCGGGATAGATTTCCCCAGTTTTGAGGTTTTTTATAAAAATGTCATATTTTCTTCTGCTCAATGTATCCACCCCAAAGGAAACCAAATTATTGTCTTCGGAAACATTTAAGCCTGTAAGGTTGTAATAGGAATAGCCTTTTGCCATTTCGTTTACATCAAAAAGAATTTCTTCTTTCGCATCCAACGAATCCTTTTTTCGAGTGTAAATAGGGTAATCTTTGCCTGTTTCGTAGCGCGTTATGTAGTAATAACCGTTAAATTTATATGGAACCGATTCGTCATCTTCCTTAATGCGAGCCTTCATTTCCTCAAAAAGATCTTCTTTGAACTTTTTGGTATTCGCCGTCATTTCTTCGTAATAGGTATTCTCCTCCTTCAAATAATTAATCACCTTTTCATCTTCCGGATTATTGAGCCAGTAATAATTGTCAATGCGAACATCGCCGTGGGCTTTTAACTGTTTTGTTATTTTTTCTGCTTTTGGGGGAGTAATTTTCATAATATCCTTTGTAGTTTCCTGCGCATTTACTGAAGTGGCAAAAGTAAAATAAGCAATCGAAAGGAGAGCTACTTTTTTCAAATTTGAAAGGTTTTAAAATACCTTCACAAATTAGTAAATTTGCAGTAAACTAAAACTAAAACAAAAATAAAGATGTTTGGAGATTTAATGGGAATGATGGGCAAGCTAAAAGAGACCCAAGAAAAAGTAGAAGCCACCAAAAAGCGATTGGATACTGTAATTATTGATGAAGCTAGTAACGACGGACTTTTAAAAGTATCGCTTACTGCCAATAGAAAAATTAAATCTATTGAGATTGATGAAACTCTTTTGGAAGACAAAGAGCAATTAGAGGACTATTTAATTTTAACTTTAAACAAAGCAATCGAAAAAGCTACAAGCGTAAACGAGACCGAAATTGCAGCAGTAGCAAAGGAAGGAATGCCCAACATTCCAGGATTGGACATGTTTAAATAAAAAACGGAATAAATTAAGCCACAAAATCTGGGATTATTTTTAAAAAGAATATTCACGATTTCGTGGCATTTTCTATTTATAACTTTTTAGGATCCCCAAGAATCTCGCATGCATTTCATCTGTATAATCAAGATGCGTAACAATACGAAGCTTTCCCTGGCCCATTGAACTTATTTTGATATTCTTTTCTGATAAATCCTGCATAAATTTTTCTTCTGAAATTTCATCCGACAGATAAAAGATAACAATGTTTGTCTCGGTTGGTTCAACTTTTTTTACATAGGATTGTTGTTTCAAAATTTCTGAAATTTCTGAAGCTTTTTTATGATCTTCAGCCAGGCGTTCAAGGTGATTGTCCAACGCGTAAATGCCCGCAGCAGCCATAAAACCAATCTGCCGCATTCCGCCACCTAAAACCTTGCGTACGCGCATGGCTTTTTTCATAATTCCCTTTTTGCCAATTAAAACACTTCCCATTGGCGTTCCCAAACCCTTGCTTAAGCACACTGAAATTGTGTCGAACACTTTTCCGTAATTTTTAGGGTCTTCCTTTTTTGCAACAAGCGCATTCCATATTCGCGCCCCGTCTAAGTGCAATCCTAAATTGTGTTCGTCACAAACATTACGAATTTTTTCAATTTCGAAAAAATCATAACAGGCTCCCCCACCTTTATTGGTGGTATTTTCAAGGCAAACCAAACTAGTTAATGGACTGTGGTAAAAGTCTGGTGGATTTATGTTTTCTGCTACTTGCGAAGCTGTAATCATACCGCGATTACCGTCAATAAGCTTACAAGAAACTCCGCTGTTGAAGGAAACGCCGCCTCCTTCATAATTATATACATGTGCCCATTTATCTGCTATCAATTGCTCCCCGGGCTGGGTGTGCATTTTTATGGCGGCTTGGTTTGCCATACTTCCCGTGGGGAAAAATAGCGCAGCATCCATCCCAAACATATCAGCCAATTTCTTTTCTAGTTTATTTGCAGTAGGATCTTCTTTATAAACATCATCGCCCACTTCAGCATTTATAATGGCTTGCATCATTCCCGGAGTCGGTTTTGTTACGGTGTCACTTCTTAAATCTATTATCATCTATGTTTTTTATTTTTCTCTTATAAAACTTCCGGAGTCTTCCATGTTTTTGAACATTTCGGAAATTAAATTATCCAGTTTTATTAATTCCAGGGAATTATTGTAATCGGCATTTACATTTTTATATTTTGAATCGTTTGTTAAATCAAACTCCCGAAAACTTTTCTCAAAGGATTTGCCGTTAAAAACAAACTTATATTCTTTATGGCAAGAATTAACTGACATATTGCCAAAGGCATTTTGATCAATCTTTTCTCCTTCATAGGGTTTTACCTCCCCTTGCTTTAATGCCTGTTTGTCCTTAAAATATTTTTCAATTGTTTTTTTTCTACTTAGGGTGAGGGGCATAAAACTTCCGCAATTATCAAACTTTTGAAGTTTTATAATATCTCCATCTTCTTTCCAAAAAAGATAAACGGAATAATACGTGGATTTGGAAGTGCAAAGTTTTCCATCGGGTAAAATAAACATTTCAATATTTCCTTCACAATAATCCTTTCTGAAAAAATATTCAGGGTTTTGTTGCAATTCAAGTTCTGCCATTTTTTGTGAAACCAGATTGTCAACATAGGCCTCATCGTTTTGTGCGAAAGCAATATTGACAATAGTTAAAGAGAAAAGAAAAAATAAATATTTCATAAAAAAATTATTTTACTGTAAACGATATGTTGAAGCTATACGTCTTTAAGAAAGTATAAAATTAGCCGAAAAATACTTTCCGCTCACGAAGTTAATTCTATTTTTGCTGAAACATTTATTAAAATATGACCACAACAGACCAAATCAAAGACCTTAAGTCGCGGCTGGATGCCTTAAGGCGCTATCTTTGACATTGCTGGCAAAAGTATAGAGATTTCAAACGAAGAAGAAAAAACCTTTGACCCAAATTTTTGGAACAACCCGAGTGAAGCGGAAGCTTTTATGAAAGTGTTGCGCACCAAAAAGAAATGGGTAACAGACTACGAAAACGCATTAAACCTTACTGAGGAAGCGGAAATTCTCCACGATTTTTACAAAGAAGGCGAAGGCAAAGCAGAAAATGTAGATACAGCTTATGAAAAAGCTGAAAACGCCATTGAAGCGCTAGAATTCCGAAATATGCTGGGTGAGGAAGGCGATGATATGAGTGCCGTATTACAGATTACGGCTGGTGCAGGCGGTACCGAAAGTTGTGACTGGGCCCAAATGCTTATGCGTATGTACTTAATGTGGGCGCAGAAAAACGGATACAAAGTAAAGGAACTCAACTTTCAAGCAGGCGATGTTGCGGGCGTAAAAACGGTGACTTTGGAAATTGAGGGCGAATACGCTTTTGGGTGGCTAAAAAGCGAGAATGGCGTACACCGTTTGGTGCGTATTTCGCCTTTTGACAGCAATGCGAAGCGGCATACCAGTTTTGCGAGTGTTTATGTATATCCATTAGTTGATGATACTATTGAAATTGAAATAAGTCCAGCAGATATTTCGTGGGATTTTGCCCGAAGTAGTGGCGCTGGAGGACAAAATGTGAACAAGGTAGAAACAAAAGCCATCCTTACCCACCACCCTACTGGAATTGTAATCCACAATAGTGAAACGCGCAGTCAACTGGACAATCGCGAAAAAGCGATGCAAATGCTGAAATCGCAGTTGTATGAAATTGAACTTCGAAAACAACTTGCACAACGTGCAGAAATTGAAGATAATAAACTAGCCATTGAATGGGGTTCGCAAATCCGCAATTACGTTTTGCATCCTTATAAGCTTGTTAAAGACGTTCGCACCGCCCACGAAACAGGAAATACGGATGCAATGCTTGACGGTGAAATTGATGGATTTTTAAAGGCTTATTTAATGATGACTGGGCAGAAGGAAAAAAAGGATGAGTTATAAACTTCAATTATATATATTGCGACCAAATACAATAAATTCTATCTGAATTTTAAATATCCCTTACTTTTTTATCACTTTTTATCGCCTTTGTAGTAGGTTGTAGCAAGGACAGCAGTGATGACACGTCACCCCTTTCGTTTCAATTGAGGTACAGAATATAACGGACAGAGCCGCAACAATTACATGGACAGGCCCGAAAGTTCAAATATTGTATTTTCCAGTTTTTTTAATGATGAGATTGTTGAAAATTCAGCAAACGGCCTATACGTTTACAGGACTTCTAGCGAAACTCTTTATAACGGAAAGATTGTTGCCAGTAATGGTAGCCAAGCTACAACGGTAATTTTTCTTTCAATACGGAACATATGTTGCAATGTTTATGAAGTGGAGTATATCAATTAATCAGCAAGCCGTGATGAGTTTGGATCACACCATTAAACGAAATTCAATAATTTTATAACTGTGATTTATGACATTAAATGACAAAAGTCATGACAGTATAGAAATAGTAACATACAATTAACCAAACGCTGGAAGGATTTTGGATAACTTGGAATTTATAGGCGGACCTTGGATATTCACTGAGTAATCCAAATTTAAAAAATTTAAATTCCTTGGAACATCTTACCCATTTAGGAGAAAATCTAATCTTTTATTCAAACTCTGAATTGGAAGACATCAACGCACTTTCCAATGATCACTGGTTTCACTGGTGCCATGAATATTGAAAGTTCAAAAATTACTTCTCTAAATATTTTTAATGACACACGATGAAATTGAAAATCTGTATGTAGGAGTAAATCCGAATTTACGATCCATTGAGGGATTTAGAAACGTAACGACCGTTAGGGATTATATAGATATTTATGATAATCAATCACTTACTTCTTTGAGTGGTTTGTCTTCCATAACCGAAATTAATGATCATGGTTCTTTTTGGATTCAATCCTAGTTTGGACTCTATAGAACTTATTAATTTAACAACAATCGGAGTTCAAGTTTTTATTGTCTGAAAATGGAGCAATAACTAATTTAGACTGTTTTAATAATGTTAGCGAGGGGGTAAGAGATATTTGGATTTCGAATCAAACTATGTTAGGTGATTTCTGTGGTATTTCAGAAATTGTTCTCACATTATCAGGCTCGCTTTTAATAGGCGGGAATCTTTACAACCCCACACTCGAAGATTTCCAAAACGGCAATTGCCGCCTATAAAAAAACAAAGGGAACAAGATTCAAAAATCCTCGTTCCCTTTGAATATCATAATTCCTTCTGCTGGCATTATCCGCTTCGAAGTATTACGGGTATATTCTCAGCTGTTTTTAAGACTTAAGCACCCCGATATGATAGTTTTATAAATTTACGGAAATATATTTTCCCTGTCCAATTGATTTTAAAAATTTTAACATCCGTTTTTCAACTTCGCTTTCTTCCCACAAAATCTACTGACCAAAAAACAATTAGCAATATCACAAAAATACCACTAATATATTTTGCAGGTTCCAACCCACCTTCGCCAATACCTATAAAACCTATTACGCCAAAGACTATGGCGAAAATAATATAGGTAGCTTTCCAATGAAGCATCGTGGTATAGGTTAGATGTTATAATTGAATAAATTTAAAACAATTCGAGAATATATTTAATACAATAGATAAAAACATTAATCCAAAAAATTAATTCTCGGCAACAGTAAAGTAATTTTTGGCCGATATATAAACACCTTCTTCCGAATAACCTTCTAAAAAAACTTCAAAAGTACCGGCAACATCTGAAGTGTAAAATGTAGTTAACGCTGAGGGGTTAGATATCGCAAAGTCTGGTTGCCAAAGCAATTGTACCCTATAATCCGGAATTCTTGTATTTTTCGATTGGCTATAATCAGGATGAAAGTATTTTTTTTCCTTCACCGCAGGAGGTAAATTTATTTCTTCAATATAACCCTCATTTGTAGAAGGAGTGAAATCGGCTTTCTTTGTTTCTACAGCAATGATACCACTGTATATTTTTGGGCCATACCGATAAGGTTTGTTTATTACCCGAATACTTTTTATATCTCTGGCATCATAGTTTATCAAATCTTCGTTATTCAAAATTTGTATTCCATCCATAAGCACTAAAGGTGGTATATCGTTAAATTTTGCCGTTCCATTGGGATCGTATTCATTGTTGACAATAAATCTGCTATCACTACCCGACCCTCTTATTGCAGCAAGCGTAACAACTTCAATAAAAGTTTCCCTTACAGTAGGAAATCTGGTATAATCATCCAACAGGAATAAAGTGCCAAAATCATTGAAAAATGGCCTATTGGTTTCATCTTTAAGAATACTATCTTTTTTAACATCATAATATGCGTTTTCAATCTGCATTTGTACACTGCGTTCCTGTATCCAATCTTTCAACGCTGGATCAAGTTTTAAAAATGAATTGTCACGCTTGCCCAATTCAAAATCCTTTTTGTCCAAAATAAGATTATAATTTGCGGCGTCAATTTTTGTATCATTTAATTGAATAATGGTTTTTTCAGAATTATAGCCTTCAGAAATTGAAAAGAAAAATCTCCCATAACTATTGGTTTTTGCTATTTTGAAAATATAATCTTTATCAGGAATTGTTAGGGAAACCTCTTTGTTTGCAACTGGGCTGTTGTCTTTTTTTGAGCGTACAACACCCGAAATAATTTCTCCACGAAGTTCGGGTATGTAAAATATTTCAGAAGATTTGTTATTTTGGTTATTCTGGGGTTTATTCCAAATTTCAATTGGATTTACTTTACGAACTGAAAGCACGTAATTTCCAATATTTTTGTCCGCTCCATTTTCAATTTTTACTACAACTTTTTCCCGCTGTTTATAGGAAGATTTATCTGTTGCAATCAAAATAGTATTCAATTGGGAGTCTTGGGTTTCCTGTAAAGCGGAACTTGTTTCTTTTGCCATCAAAACGGTATCTGCTTGCTTCTCGGCTCTAACTTCGGATTTCACAAAAGAATTTATGATGTAAATATTTTTTTCAACAAAGGCATCCTGTGTATTGTTTCTCGAAAAATTGGTGTAGCCAATAAGTTTATAAACGCCTGTTTTTAATGATGAAGGAATGAAAAAGTCGCCATTGGAAGTTCCATTTTCTACTTTCAGTTTGTGTGTAAAAACCACGGAATCATTTTCATTGCGCATTGAAACATAGAGCACTTTACTTAGATTGCTTTCTATGTTTGCGGTATTCAGGTTATACGCTTTATATTGCAGAAGTTCACCCGCCAATAATACGTTTGAGTTAATGATGAGTTGCACTTTTTCTTTCGGAAATATTTTTGTGTCAACCTCAATTTCCGATGTAGGAATTTGTGCAATTGCATTAATTCCAAAAAGTATAAATAGTATGAAAATATATTTTTTTATCATATTAATCCTCCCAAAAATCGGGTTCTATATTTGATGAAAATGAAGTGCAAACACTACACTCTGCCTGAACAATTCTATAAATGGTATTTTGTGCCAAACTCACTACTTGATAGTTAAAATAACTTAAATATGTATAAATATTTTCTCGTTCATTTGGATCATTATCAAGGGTAGTATTATCTTGATAATCCAATACGAGTACCTCACAATCTACAAAATAGGGTGGTTTTGTTAGTCCAAAATCTTCATAGTTAAAATAAATTCTTTTTGAAGTCATAGATGAAGCTTCAAAAAAGCCTATAACTTTCTCGTCAGAATTTCCCTCTGAAACTATATTTCCTGGCACATATCCTGGCTGGCCTTGAGAAAGCAGGCTTTCAACGCTACCAAGTTCCTTCACAATTTTATAAAAGGTATATGCTTCTATACTTTGTACATATTGCTTCACCAAAATACTATAACGTGTCTGCATTTTTGCCGAAATCTTCGGGAGATAGTTTACTGGAAAACGGTATACTCTGTTTTCACTGAATTCGGTTGTTGCTGTTTGATTGATGCCTGTGGAATTTTCAGTAGTGTAACAGATAATCTCTGGTTCCCTCGGGGTTAAAATAACGTCAAACGTATAATATTCATCATCAAAATTTATGATTTCGGCGGTATAAGGCGAAGGATAAGGAGCCACTATTTTATAGGTCTCTTCATATTCATATCTAAAATATTTTGCGGCGCCAGTTTCATCTTCCGTGTTTACCAAAACCTGTACTCCATCTTTATCGGCATTTACATCCACTACTCGCTCTGCATATACCTCGTCCATTTCTACAGTCGGCGGCAATGTAACCGCAGATGATTTATAGCTCTTTCCATCCTCTGTTTTGATATTTAGCGTATAAGCAACATTTGGCTGGGCACTGAATGCTTGATTGGAAATATAGAAACCCGTCCCACTATCTTGCGAAAAACTATAAGTTTCCCCATTATTACCCGAAACAGTTACCGTGGCATTATTCTCAATTAAGATTTGAGGTTCCTCAAGGGTTGAGGTTCTGCTTAATTTTACAATCTGTGTTTTCAGTTCATCCGTAATGGTGCTTTCCACCACCAACACTTTTTCATAACTTACTGTTTCTATTTCATATGGTTCGGTGCAACCCATCTGAAAAAGTAATATTGAAAAAAGTGTTATATATAAAAACTTTATTCTCATAATTCCTAAAACTTAAAGTTATATGTTATAGTTGGCACAGGCACAGAAAATATTGAAGTTTTGTAGGCTTTAATTTCACCTTCTTCGGTTACAAAAAATACCGAGTACGGGTTGTTTCTTCCCAATACGTTATAAACTGAAATATTGATAAAACTGTGTGCCAGTTTATTCAATTTGTGGTTTCCTTCAATATTTACGCCCAAATCCAAGCGGTAATAGTCGGGTATCCTAAATTGATTGCGGTCGCTGTAAAGCACTTGTTCCTCTCCTGCAAAAACATAACGGCCAATTGGATATGTAATTGGACGACCCGTTTGATAGGTGAAGTTTCCTGAAAAACTAAAACGTTTTGTCAATTTATAATTCGCAACTACCGAAAAATCGTGTGGTTTGTCATAATTTGCCGGGAAAAATTTCCCGTTGTTAACCTGTTCCTGTAAAATCTGACTGTCAAGTTTTATTTGGGCACGCGAATAACTATACCCAAAATATCCATTAAATCTGCCCGAATTCTTTTTTACAAGAAATTCAACGCCATAGGCTTTTCCTTCGCCTTGCAATAATTCAGTTTCAAGATCATCATTCAAAATAAGTTGGGCGCCAATCTTATAATCTAGCAAGTCATTCATTTTTTTGTAATAGCCCTCAATACTGAATTCAACATCTTTCCCTGGAAGATTTTTAAAAAATCCCAAAGAATATTGATTGGCGCGTTGGGGTTCTACATTTAAATCGGATAGTTTCCAGATATCTGTCGGCGACTGTGTTGTATTGGTGGAAAGTAGATGCAAATATTGTATAGTTGTGTTGAATCCACCTTTGACCGAAAAATCATTTCCTAATAAATAACGTGCTGAAATTCTGTACTCTGGGCCGCTGTAGGTTTTAATCACTTCGTTTTTATCGTAATTTCTAACTTCAATTATTGAGCTTTCACTTTTTGGAACCCCTTCGGCATATACATTTTGTGTTGCTTCACCCAATGCTGCGTAAAACGAATAGCGCAAGCCTACATCCAACAAAAACTTTTCGCTCACTTCAAACAAATCCGCAAGATAAATGGCAGATTCCAGCCCTTTTTCACGATCAACGGCTTTAGGGTCCACATCTGAATTATTACCAATAGGAACAATTTCACCGGGATCTATGGAATAAAGCTTGCTGCTTAGCCCGTAACTCAATTTATGTTTATCACTCAACTTATAGTTGAAGTTCAGTTTTGCTTGATATTCGTTCAGCTCATAACCAAAATCAAAATCCTCGTTTGCATCAGCTTCATAATTGATTCCGTATTTATACTGGCTGTTTACCAAAATAAGCTCCGCTCTGCTCTTTTCGCTAAAATTGTGGCCATACTTCAAAGAAATTAAACGGTTGTTGTAATCAAAAATAGAATCGGAAGTTATACTGAAACGATCCTTACTATAGTAAAAAGTACCTTGAATATTGTTATTGTTATCTAGGTTATGTTTGTATTTTACAATTCCATCATAAAAGGAAGCTTCACTATTTTTTAGCTTCTCTTCATCCAAACTTCTTAAAATCCAATCGGAATATGTAGCTCTGAAACCAGTAATTAAGGAAGCTTTTCCCTCTACAACCGGAATTTCCACAGCCAGATTGGCCGTTATAGGTCCTACAGAGCCTTCCCCGGCAAATTCTTCCATATTGCCAGATTTTGTTTCAATATCAAAAACCGATGATAATCTTCCTCCATATTCCGCGGGAATACTTGCCTTATAAATTTCCAAACTTCCCGTGGTAAAAGGGTTTACCGCAGAAAAGAACCCTAAAAAGTGGGATGGATTATAAAGCACGGCATCATCTAACAAAATAAGGTTTTGATCTGAGCGACCCCCACGAACGTTAAAACCGCTGGAACCTTCACCCGTGGTTTTAATTCCAGGCATCGTGGTTGCAACTTTCAAAATGTCGCGTTCGCCTAAAACTAACGGGATTGTTTTGATGGATTCTATGTCAATATTGGTTACGCCAACAACTGCATCGCGTACGTTTGCATCTTTATTGGACTTTACCACCACTTCTTCCAAGGATTGGGTATTTTCCTGTAATGAAATATTCAGTGTGCCATCACCGTACATTATAACATTTTGTCTTATTTTTTCATACCCCAAAAGATTGGTTTCCAATTTATTCAATCCAGATGGCAAACGAATACTGAAACGTCCTTCAGAATCGGTTACTGCATATTTTGTTCGATCTGTGGTAGATATGGATAGGTTTTGAAGGGGCTCTCCTGTTTTGTTGTTTTTAAATACGCCCGAAAGTGTATAGGTTTTATTTGCAGAATTGGGCCGTTGTTTGCCAATGGTTACCAATTTTCTATTTTGAACTGTTTGTTCCGAAGCATATTCTTCCTGAAAAATGGGAGCATTATTTTCTTCCTCATTTGCCTTTTCATCCGGTTTAGCTTCATTGAAATAATCTTCAGGCAATTCCGTGTAAACGTATGTATTGTTGAGCAATATTACATTTCCATCTTTTATAATATAATTTATATTTGTGTTCGCAAATAAACCATCCAAAACATTTCGGAGCGACTCCTTTTCGAAATTTTTAGTTACAAAATGACCTTTTAACCAAGATTCTTCAAAATAAAAATATTTATTCGAAAGGGTTTCAACTTTTAAAACTGCTTCTTCTAAAGGGGTATTATTAAAGGAAGTCGTAATGGTTGGAGTTTGTCCAAACATTCCCAGAGAAACCAATAAAAATGAAATAAGTATTAAATATTTATTTTTCATCCAATATAAATTGACTGCAGATTACTGTTGATTTATTTGTTCATTTAAGCCATCCAAGTATTTTACGAGTTTTGTCATATAAGTATCGAAGTCGGTTTTGGAAAGCGATTTGTAAGTTTTGTGAAAATTGCGAATGTGCTCTTTTTGTAGTGGTAGAATTTTCTCAATGTCCTTTGAAGAATCAACCAAATAATAAACGCCTTCATTTTGCAGCACATAAAAATTGGCTTCCTTGAAACTGTATTGAATTCCACTTTTCAAGGGTTTATCCTTTTTCTTCTTTGTATGTTTTATGTAAAGACTCAAGTCCTTTCCAGGGTATGCCTTTTCAAAAAACCCATTGCCCGAAAGACTTAAATTTGTAGCAGTTAACCTAATAAAATGTTTATTATAAATAGAAAATTCACTTAAAAATTCGGGAATCAACTTTACGTTGAAAATACTCAAATTATCATCTGAACGCACCAATAGATTATCATCCAAAAGATCATATTTTAAAGAAACATTCGTGTAATATTGACCATTATATTTCAAGGAACCTTTGGTATAATCAAAACCGTTGAAGTATCGAAAACTTCCATCTGTGTTCAGAAAAGGATCGGTAAACTCAGTCCCGTTGTAAAGGCCGGTATTGTCCAAACCAACTATTTTGTCGTAGGTTTCGTAAATTTTATTTTGTGAATTATCTTGGGAAAATGCTCCAAGGCCAATAAAAGCGAAGAGCGGGAAAGTAAATTTTAATCTTTTTGATAGCATATTATTTTTTTGCGTGTTTAAAAGTACATAAAAAATAGTGGCAATTGAAAATAGATTTGTCCAAACACTTTTTCAAGAAAACCTTTTGGCTTTTATACATTAAAATCTTTCAATAACTAAAAATCAAAACCTATTTTTACAATAAAAAATGAAGGCAGCTACTCTAAAAGAAATAAAAACCGAGCTCAACCACCGTTCCACTCAGGAATTACTTGCTCTTTGCCTTCGACTTTCAAAGTTTAAAAAGGAAAACAAAGAGTTGCTTACTTATTTGCTTTTTGAATCTGCAGATGAAGAAAATTTTATTCAAAGCATAAAGAAAAAAATAGACGCGGATTTTGAAATTATAAATACAAAATCATTTTTCTACATTAAAAAGAGTGTTCGAAAGATCTTGCGCGAACTGAAAAAATTCATTCGATACTCACAGAATAAAGAAACTGAAGTGGAACTTTTGCTTTACTTTTGTCTTAAAATGAAGGAATTCAAACCTTCAATAAATAGAAACACGACACTAACCAATTTATACAATCGCCAAATTGATTTCATCAAAAAGAAGGTGGAAAATCTACACGAAGACCTTCAACATGACTATCAATTGGAGTTGGAAGAACTAAAAAACAAAAAATGAAAAAAACCATAGTTGCCGTAATTTTCGCAATTGCCATAGTAATTTCATCCATCGTTTTGGGCAATGCCTTTATGAACCGAAACCGCGCACAACGGACAATTTCTGTAACCGGATTGGGAAAATCTGATTTTACTTCAGATTTAATTGTTTGGGAAGCTCGATTCATTAGGGTGAATACCAACCTAAAACAGGCTTATGAAGGTTTAGAAAACGATAAAAAAATCGTTTCGCAGTATCTTGCTGAAAAAGGAATAAGCGCTGACAACATAGTATTCTCTGCGGTAAGCACCATAGAAAATACTGAGCCACGTTATGGCGCCAATGGCAATTATTTGGGCACGGAATTTACCGGCTATACACTTTCGCAAAGTGTTGAAATAAATTCCAAAGACGTTGAAGGTATTGAACGCATTTCCCGAGAAATCACTGAGTTACTTAACCAGGGAATTCAGTTGTATTCCGAAGCTCCTCGCTATTATTATACAAAAATTGAAGACCTAAAAATTGAAATGGTTTCGCGGGCAACCGAGAACGCTAGGCTTCGTGCAGCAAAAATTGCAGAAAATTCCGGTTCGGAACTCGGAGATTTGGTGAACGCCCAAATGGGAATTTTCCAAATTACCGGCCAAAATTCGGGCGAAGATTATTCTTGGGGCGGGGCGTTTAATACTTCTTCAAAAGAAAAAACCACTTCAATAACGATGAAATTAACCTATAACGTCGATTAAATTCAATGACGACATTCTATCATAACCCACGCTGCAGCAAATCCCGTGAAGCTCTTAATATTTTAGAAGCGAACGGGGAAACTATTGAAATAGTAAAATATCTTGAAAATCCGCCTTCACACCAAGAGTTGAAGCAAATAATTCAACTTTTGGGAATAAAACCAATAGATCTTGTTAGAAAAAACGAAACAGTTTGGAAAGAAAATTACAAAGGCAAAGCCCTTAATGATGCACAAATTATTGACGCCATGATTGAAAATCCTAAACTCATAGAACGTCCCATTGCAATTAAAGGAACCCAGGCCGTAATTGGAAGACCGCCCAGCACCGTACTTGATATTTTATAGTTTAGCAATTTTTATTTAACAGAAAATTGGCAAATCCTCATTAAACCACCTTTATTTTCGCGAGTCAAAATCACCAAAGAATTCTATGAAGATTTTATTTTCTGTACTGCTCCTTTTCCTCACAACTTTATCATTTGCACAACAAGCTGAAAAAAAACAAATTACCGTTAAGGGAACCATCTTTGAAGAAGGAACAAATTATCCTTTGGAATACGCTACGGTTTCCTTCATAAACCCCCAAGGAAAAACGGTTACTGGTGGAATAACAGACACCGAAGGTAAATATGCTATTGAAGTTCCCGAAGGAAAATATACAGTACAGTTTGAATTTATTTCATACAAAACAAAACAGCTCGCCAACCAGAATCTCACCAAAAATACAACCCTACCCAATGTTTCTTTGGCTTTGGATGCAGCGAGTCTGGACGAGGTAGTGATTCGGGCAGAAACTACCGAAGTACAGGTAAGGCTAGATAAAAAAATATACAATATAGGTAAAGACCTCACTTCTGGAGGTGCTACTGTTAGTGACGCTTTAAGCAATGTTCCCTCGGTTACAGTAGATGTTGATGGCGCGATTGCACTTCGCGGGAATGAAAACGTGAAAATTCTCATCAACGGTAAACCTTCAGCTATTGCCGGTTTTGGCTCGACTGATGCTTTGCGTCAACTCCCGGCTGAAGCTATTGAACGCGTAGAAGTTATTACTTCCCCATCAGCTCGATATGATGCAGAAGGCACCGCTGGAATCTTAAACATAATTCTTAAAAAAGAGAAAACTCTTGGTCTTAACGGTTCTTTAAGCACAAGCATTGGCGTTCCACTTAATAGCAACGCTTCCGGAAACATAAATCTTCGAACGGATAAATTTAATATTTTCAATACCACGGGCGTGTATTATCGAAATAGTCCCGGAAATGCTTACTTCAACAATAATTATTTTTCTCGAACTGTTTTGGATAGCCTTGGAAACCCCATTGTAATTGATCCACAATTTGATCAAGTGATTGAAAACAGAAGATACGACCGAATAAACAAAGGCTTCAATACAAACTTGGGTATGGAATATTTTTTGACCGACAAGTCCTCAGTCACAGCCAGTGTTTTTTACCAAAATAGAGATGGCGATGATAATACTACAAACAATACAGCAAATTATAACAATAATGTGCTGGAAGATCAAAGCACAAGACTTGAGAATGAGATTGAAGATGACACAAACTATCAGTTTTCATTAAATTACGTGAACAATTTTAATGAAGACGGACATAAATTGACCGCCGATCTTCAGTATGACCGTAGCAAGGAAACCGAACGTTCACTAATTACGGAACAAAGGAGTCCTCCCAATTTTGAAATTCTACCAGCCGAAAAAATCATCAATAAAGAAAACCAAAAAGAGTATTTGGCTCAAGTAGATTATGTGTTGCCAATTGGTGAAAATGCCCAATTTGAAGCGGGTTATCGTGGGGATTTTGAAGAAACCGTTACAGATTACACTTTGTTGGAAGAAACCGGCACCACCGGAAGTTTTATCAGAAATGACAGTCTTTCCAATGTTTTCACGTATAATGAAAATGTTCATGCCTTTTATTCGCAGTACGGAAATAAATTCGGTAAATTTTCATTCCTGCTTGGACTTCGCCTTGAGAACACTCAATTGAAAGGAAAAGTAGCCGCTGAAAATGTTTCGGAAAATGCCCCTTTCGATTTAAATTTCGATAAAAATTACACAGGTTTATTCCCTACGGTGAACCTTACCTATGAAATTAAAGAAAATGAAAACATCACCCTTGGGTATAACAGACGTATCAATAGGCCGAGGAACTGGTTCATAAATCCTTTTCCCTCGCGGTCTAGCGAAGCTAATGTTTTTCAAGGGAATCCAGATTTGGATCCAGCCTACGCAAGTGCTTTTGATTTGGGCTACTTAAAACGATGGAAAAAACTCACATTAACAGCTTCGGTTTATTATCAAAATGAAACCGACGCTTTTGAAAGAGTGCAGGAAGAAACCGGCGATGTAACCAGCAACGGAATCCCTATTATCCGAACTTTGCCCATTAATCTTTCCACCAATGAACGCTATGGTTTTGAAGCCGGTTTGCTGTACAATCCCACAAAATGGTTAAACCTAAATGGAAGTTTTAATTATTTCCTATTCAAGACTGAAGGGTTCTATAATGACGTGGATTACGGTGCAGAAAACACAAGTTATTTTGGAAGATTCAGCAGCAAAGTTAAACTGCCGGCAAAAATTGAATGGCAGACAAATGCTTTTTATCGAGGGCCATCAAACAACTCCCAAACCGAATCGGATGGAATCCTCTCTGTTGATATGGCGATGAGCAAAGATATTATTGATGATAATGCAACATTGGCGTTAAGTGTTAGTGATCTTTTCAATACTAGAAAAAGAAACAGTCTTACAACAACTGATACTTTTACAAGCGAAAGTGAATTTCAGTGGAGACAGCGACAAGTAACCCTTACTTTCACCTACCGATTTAACCAAAAGAAACAACGTCAGCGCCCAGAAAGAAATGGGGGCGATGAGGAAGGTGGTTTTGAAGGTTAAACGGTGATTATTGCAAATAAAAAAGGGAACCAATTTTGGTTCCCTTTTTATATATATTAGTTTGAAATTACGATTTCAATTTATTTCTTTTCTTTTCTTCACGATTCATTTTCCATTTTTCGTAAAGCGAACCGCCAATCCAATAAGGAAGAATGCTTACCAAGAAAATCATTAACCAAAATCCCATTGTAAGGATGGTTAAGAATGCTAAAAATCCTAAATATTGCTCAAAAGTAAACATGATATGGCGTTTTAAATTTAATGGTTCAAAGATAAAAGGTTTTTTTGAAAAACGACAACAAAACTTTTCGATTTATTCACAACAAATAAACACCTGAGCGGGTTGAACAACTTTTGGCTTTTCGTTACCTTTGTGGGTAATTTAATTAAACCCAATTCACAATGCAGTATAGAATAGAAAAAGATACCATGGGCGAGGTAAAAGTACCTGCCGATAAACTTTGGGGCGCACAAACGGAGCGTTCTTTCGAAAATTTTAAAATCGGCCCAAAAGCTTCAATGCCTTTGGAAATAATCTATGGTTTTGCGTATTTAAAGAAAGCTGCGGCCTATACTAATTGTGATCTTGGCGTACTTTCCCAGGAAAAAAGGGATTTAATTTCAAAAGTTTGTGATGAAATTTTGGAAGGAAAACACGACGATCAGTTCCCGCTTGTAATATGGCAAACAGGAAGTGGCACCCAAAGCAATATGAACGTCAATGAAGTCATCGCAAACCGCGCACATCAACTTGCGGGAAAAACTATTGGCGAAGGCGATAAAACGCTTCAACCTAATGATGATGTAAACAAAAGTCAATCCTCAAACGATACATTCCCCACAGGAATGCACATTGCGGCTTATAAAAAACTAATTGAAACCACGCTTCCGGGAGTTGAGCAACTTCAAAAAACTCTTTCAAAAAAAGCTGAGGATTTTAAGAGTGTGGTAAAAATAGGCCGGACCCACTTTATGGATGCCACTCCCCTAACGCTTGGACAGGAATTTAGTGGTTATGCCGCCCAACTTGAATACGGAATAAAGGCGTTAAAGAATACACTTCCCCATTTAGCTGAACTTGCTTTAGGCGGAACTGCCGTGGGTACGGGTCTAAATACGCCAAAAGGTTATGATGTCAAAGTAGCGGAATACATCGCGAAATTTACTGGTTTGCCTTTTGAAACTGCAAAAAACAAATTTGAAGCACTAGCCGCGCACGATGCTTTGGTTGAAAGTCACGGTGCCTTGAAACAATTGGCAGTTTCATTGAATAAAATTGCAAATGATGTCCGTATGCTTTCCAGCGGACCGCGCAGTGGTATTGGTGAAATAAACATTCCCGCTAACGAACCGGGTTCTTCTATTATGCCCGGAAAAGTGAATCCAACGCAATGCGAAGCTTTAACGATGGTTTGCGCCCAAGTAATTGGGAATGATATGGCAATTGCCATTGGCGGAATGCAGGGGCAATTTGAACTGAACGTTTTTAAACCGGTTATGGCTGCCAATTTCCTTCAATCCGCACAATTGATTGGTGATGCCTGTGTTTCATTTGACGAACATTGTGCACAGGGAATTGAACCAAATTACGAAGTAATCAAAAAACAATTGAATAACAGCTTGATGCTTGTTACGGCTCTGAACCCAAAAATTGGCTATTACAAGGCTGCGGAAATTGCAAACACCGCCCATAAAAATGGAACTACGTTAAAAGAAGAAGCCGTAAATCTTGGATATCTAACTTCGGAAGAGTTTGATGAATGGGTAAAACCCGAAGATATGATCTAGTTGAAATACGATTTTAGATTAACGATTTTAGATTTTTGCCACGAATCTTTGAAAATATTTCTGCAAGGTCCCTTGATTTTCCTGCAAGGTTCCCAAAACCTTGTAGGTTTCAATTATTTGTGAATTCGTGATTCTTCATTCCGCCTTCGGGGGTTAGGGAGCCTTTTCTTCCCATAAAACTTCTTATATCTAAAATAAGCAACCGTACTTAAAACAACAGCAAAGATTACTATATACCAAACAAAAGTGGGCGTTGCGGGAGCGTCGCCACTTGCGTAAGAATGCAGGCCACTTAAATAAAAGTTCACGCCGAAATAAGTCATCATAATGGAGGCATAAGCAAAAAGCGCAAAAACATTAAACGTCCAACGTCCGCGAAGTCCTGGAACCAATCTGGCATGGATTACAAAGGCATAAATCATAATACTTATAAGCGCCCATGTTTCTTTTGGATCCCAGCCCCAATAGCGCCCCCAACTTTCGTTGGCCCATTGCCCGCCCAAAAAGTTTCCGATTGTCAACATCACTAAACCAACTGTTAGCGCCATTTCGGTAACAACGGTCAATTCGCTGATGTTGATTTCCATTCTTGAATAATTGTTTTTCGTTGTGAAAATCATCAAAAACAAAGAAGTTGCCGCTAAGATCATTCCTAAAGTGAACGGTCCATAGCTGCCCACAATTACGGCTACGTGTATCATTAACCAATAACTGTCCAAAACCGGTTGCAGATTTGCAATGGAAGGATCGAGCCAATTTTCGTGTGCTACCCAAAGAATAATTGCGCCCACAAAAGCTGTGGAAGCCACCGTTAAATCACTTCTGCGACCGAATGCCAAACCAAAGAAAACCGTTGCCCAAGCCACATAAACTACAGATTCATATGCATCGCTCCAGGGGGCGTGTCCGCTCACATACCATCTTAATGCCAAACCGAGCGTCATTATCCCAAAGAAAATCCACATAATAATTTTCGATGTTTTTATGAGGGTGCGAAGTATTTTTCGGTCTTTGAAAAGTTGTGCGATTATGAAGACAAACATCAAAATACCGAACACTGCAAAATATTTATACAATCTATTGAAAATATCTGCTTTATTATAAATGGTTTCCGCACGTAGTTTATTTTCCGAAGGCATTACTTCAGCTCCATATTTTTTCTGAAAATTGGTAATGCTTTCCAAAAGTTCATCAGCTTGGGTATAATCGCCACTTTCCCGAGCTTTTTTCAAACTGTCAAAATACAACGGAAGAATATTTTTTGCATACAGAGAATCCATTCCCTTCAGATTGGCTTCATTAAGTTCAGGATAAGAAACCCACTTATTGTCCTCATGGTCGGGAATAGGGAATATTTTCAGAATACTACCGCTAAGGGCCGCATTGAGCAACGCAAAATTTTCGTGAGCCTTAATAAAATCCTTTTGAAATTGGTTGGGATTTGTGGTACGCGTGGCCGTTTCTAAATAGGGCTCCAGTTTATAGTTGCCTCTTTCATCAAAAAGATCCATTAATGCAATATCTTTCTGTCCCTCGGGAACGCCGGCTACATGACGTATACTATCGTTTCCACGTTTTAAGGCAATCAAAGGCACTTCAACCCAAAGCCTTGGAAATTCAGTCATTGAAATAAAAACCTGGTTTGCATCCAATCCTTCGTAGTTGTCGCTGCGACTTATTTTCCGTAAAAGCTCACTGGCAAAAGTATTTATAGGCTTCATCCGCCCATTATCCTGAATTATTAAATGCCCGAATTTTTCTGCGTGCTCCTGGCTTACAGCGTTTACTTTTATTAATGAATCTATTTGTTGTTTAGGAACTGTGGTGTGGGCGGGTGTCTTCGCTGCTTGAGCCATTCCTGAAAAAGAAAACAATACTACCAAAATGGTAATCATACTTTTTTTCTTCCTTTTTATTCGATTCAAAATTTCTTCCAGTTTTCCAAAACGACTGTGTTTGCTGAAAAGAATTGCCATCAAACCTAAATACAATAGGAAATAACCAATATAAGTTATCCAAGTTCCCCACCGGTCGTGGTTCACGGAAAGAATGGTTCCGCCCTCATCGGGATCAAAACCAGATTGGAAAAAACGGTACCCATTATAATCAAGCACGTTGTTCATAAAGATTTCCGCGTCAAAATGCGATTTGTCTTCCTCAATCACCGTTACTTTACTTTTGAAGGAAGAATATCCCTTTTCCGTGCCAGGATATTTTTCGGCAATAAAATCATTTAAAGTAATGCTGAAGGGTAAATCTATACTTTCAGATCCATAATTTGCATATACCTTTAGTCCTCCTACTTCCACTTCTTTGGGATTTGGCGCGGTGCCTTTACCGCCAAGTAGTTCTACAGTTTTAGTTTCGTCTTTTGATGTAATTTCAAGAATGAGGGCATCTTGATTTGCAGGTTCGCCTGCTCCTGCTTTTACTAAACCGTAATTACCTCTAGTAACAGGTTCTGGCACTACAAAAGAAATTCCTGCCATTCTATATAAGGATCGTAAATTAAAAGGCTGAACCGTATCTGCTGCGACTGCGCCTTGCATTTGGTCTGCCATACGCATATAATCTCCTTCAAATGGACTGGAAATGGTATAACTTCCATCCTCGGAATAGGTAATATTAATTGCACCTGGCGTAGGATTATTGATTGCGAATAATATATTGTGGATATCAGAAACTTCCCCCACTTTCACCCAATGATCGTGGCGTTCGCCATCACCTGCTTCTACTATTTTTAAATATTCGTCCCCACTTTCAGATTCTGTTAAACCTTCTATCGCACCGCTTATGAAGTTTTTATATTTTATGCTTACAGGTTGGCCATTGTAATCTGTCTCTATACTAAAATCGTTATCCAGTTTTTCTGAAAGTCTTAGCTTTTTAGGTTTTAATTTTCTGCGCTGCGCTACACCATCTACCATATAATCACCATCAATAAAGACATCCAAATAAGTTTGTTCGGAAAGGATGGAATTTTCTGTTTGTCCCTCGCGAATGTGCATCACCCCTTCAAAACCAATATATCGTGTAACAAAAGCGCCGATAATTATCAAGATGAAGGCCAAATGCAACAACAACGATGCCCACATTTTGCGTTTATGAAGATTGTAGCGAAAAATATTTCCTACAAAATTAATTACGAACAGCCCCATTATTGCCTCAAACCACAAAGCATTATAAATAAGCTCTCTAGTATAGGGCGTTGGCGGACTTTGGGAATCAGCGTCCATAAAGGTTCCTGCGGCCATCGCAATGGCAAAAACTAGGAATAAAATGGCAGTTAAACGAGTGGAGAAAAGAATGGAAGCAATCTTTTTTTGCATTACAGGAAATTTTGGCGCAAAAATAAGAAATCGCGCCCATTTAAGCTACGGAAACTGTTAACTATTATTTCTTTGGAGTTCCTTCTTTTCGGGCATTATGAATATTTAAATTTATAAAAGTTCCCATATTTCTGGCCCGGTTTATTGCAATTTGAGCTGTTTCACCTTCAAAAAGTTCATTAATAGTTTCCATCCAAAGATTAATCCAAGTGCCAAAGTGAAGTGCATTGAGGGTGTTTTTACATTTTTTATCTACTTCAACGTGAGTATGCAAGGGGTTTCCGAAGTATTTGCGTTCAAAGAAGAGGTTCGTTTCCCAAAAATCTGTAAGCAGCTCGAGGTGTGTTTCCCAATCGGTAATTATTCCATTAAAAATAGGCCCGAGAAGTGCGTCTTTTCTTATTTTTGAATAGAACGTGTTGACAAGCAAAGAAACATCTTCACGGGATTCTATATTCTTTTTGGCCATTTTTATAGCAAAGTTATTAAAATCAACAACAGGTTTGCCACCAAACTTAAGGCAAGTAGCCAAAACGCGATTTTTTTATTTGACCCTGCAAGCAAAGCAGCATTATAACCCATACATAGGGAAACGCAAATTGTCAATTCAACTCCGCTAATAATCCCCGTACCTTGCGCCAGAACCGTCATTGCCGCAATGGAACCAATGCAACTGTTCAAGATGATGGTCAGCGGAATGTACATATAATAGTCGTTTTCATATTCTTTTTGTAATGATTTTATAGATAGTGCCTTCATTGTAAAATAGTATTTAATTTTTAATGGTGTAAATTTACCATCCTAAACAGACCCTATTTTATGAGGCAAATCATAAACGCATGATTCCTGAAAATTTGTTATTAAATTACGGCGCAACTATTGAAAATGTAGAGGCTAACGAAGTTATTCTTTCCGAAAAAAAACGCGCTGATTTCTATTTTCAGATTAAAACGGGGGAAGTAAAAATGTTTAATCTGAACGAGAACGGAAAAGAATTCGTGCAGGGAATTTTTTACGAAGGTGAAAGTTTTGGGGAGCCTCCCCTTTTTGCCGATTTCAAATATCCAGCATCTGCTTCTGCCATAAAAGCAACAGAACTTTACAAATTAGCAAAATCCCAACTATTCGAATTATTAACCAACAATCCAGAAATAAATTTAAAATTCACAAAGGCACTTGCAAAGCGGCTTTATTATAAAGCGACAATTTTAAAGGAAATTTCGGTCCACCCTCCCGAACATAGAATTCTTGCTTTAATAGATTTTTTGAAAAGAAAGTACGGTACTGAAAAACTTTTTCAAGTGGAGCTAACACGCCAGCAAATAGCAGATTTGACAGGTTTGAGAGTGGAAACGGTAATCCGGGCCATCAAACAACTGGAACTGGACGGTGAAATTAAATTAATAAAACATAAAGTGTACCGTTGAAAAATGCGAATTCAAAAAATATTTTTCTTTTTTCACTTTTTTACTTCTAATTTAAAAAGGGCTAATTTAGCACTATGATAAATGTGGTTTTTTTAGGTTTCGGAAACCTTAACAGCAACTTGTTGAAAGCTTTAAGTAAAGCAAAAGAAATAACTGTAAAACAGGTATTTAATCGAAATCACATTAAGATCATTTCTCCCTCTGAAAACATTCCGTTTACAGATGATATTTCAAAAATTGAAGATGCGGATGTTTACATAATTGGCATTCCAGATGATGTTATTCCGGAGTTTTCCGAAAGCCTTCCTTTTCAAAATAGATTGGTGGTACACACCTCAGGCGGCGTTTCAATGAATGCGCTTTCAACTAAAAATAGACCTGGTATTTTTTATCCGCTACAAACGTTTTCAAAAGAGCGAGCAGTAGATTTTACAAATATTCCAATCTGCATTGAAGCAGAAAATGCAAAGGATTTGGAGTTACTCCGAAACTTGGGAAAAGCCATTTCAGAAAATGTTGTTGAAATTTCTTCGGAAAAAAGGGCAAAACTTCATCTTGCCGCAGTTTTTGTCAATAATTTCACCAACCATTTGTACCAAATTGCAAGTGAAATTTTAAAAGAAGAAGGATTGCCTTTCGATTTGCTGAAACCACTTATTTTAGAAACCGCATCCAAGATTGAAACCCTTCCGCCAGCAAAAGCACAGACAGGCCCCGCAAAACGAAACGATGTAAAAACTATTGAAAAACATTTACATTTGTTGGGCGACAGTAGGTACCGAAAATTTTATGAATTGTTCACTGAGCAATTAAAGCAGAACTATGGAAAAAAGCTATAAAGAATATCTAAAGCACATAACCACTTTCATTTTTGATGTTGATGGTGTGCTCACAGATGGTACAATACAAGTGAATACGCAAGGCGAAATGTTCCGAACAATGAATATAAAAGATGGCTACGGTTTAAAAACGGCAGTTGAACAGGGGTTTCACGTATGTGTTATCTCTGGGGGAACCAACGAAGGGGTGCGTGTACGGTTGCAGAATTTAGGGATAAAAGACATCTTTTTAGGCGCTCATCATAAAACAAAAGTTTTAGAGGATTATTTAAAAAACAATAATCTGAAAAGAGAGAACGTCCTTTTTATGGGCGACGATCTTCCAGATTATGAATTAATGCAAAAAGTGGGTCTTCCAACTTGTCCTCAGGATGCAGTTCAGGAAATCAAGGCTATTTCAAAATATATTTCGCATAAAAAAGGAGGCAAAGGTTGCGTTCGCGATGTTATTGAACAAGTTCTGAAAGTGCAAGGAAAGTGGTTGATAAACAACGGCGTGAGCGCGAAATATGATTAATTTCTGAAATTTAGAATTTTGAACTACCTAAACCTCATCCGTTACCAAAACCTAATCTTCATTGCCCTGGCACAGGTTTTTATCAAATACGGTCTTTTTGTGCCATTAGGCGCAGAAACAACTTTAAATTCTTTTCAATTTACAATGCTGGTTATCGCTACACTGTGTATTGCCGCGGCGGGTAATATAATTAACGATATTTATGATGTGGAGATTGACAAAATCAATAAACCGAGCAAAGTTTTAATCAACAAAAAAATATCGGAAAGAACGGCTAATTGGCTATTTTTAATCTTAAATATTATTGGGGTTGCCATTGGATTTTACCTCTCCAACAGTATTGGAAAGCCTGGCTTTGCGGCTCTTTTCATAATTTTTTCGGCATTGCTTTATTTATATGCTTCCTATTTAAAGGGCATGATATTATTAGGGAATCTTTTAATTTCGTTTTTAGTGGCAATGAGTTTGATTATAGTTGCGTTGTTTGATCTTCTTCCTGCAATTACAGCCCAAAATCAAATTGATCAATCTGAAGTTTTCAAAGTTGTTTTGCACTATTCGTTATTTGCATTTTTCATCAATTTCATCCGCGAAATTGTGAAGGATTTACAGGATATTAATGGAGATAAAAAAGGCGAAATAAACACCTTAGCCATTGCCATTGGCAGAAAAAGAACAATAATGATAGTTTTCATTTTAAGTGCTTTTATGGTGTTGGGAGTTGTGTTTTATATGTATCAATTTTTATACAATCAACAAGTTTTATTGTTGTACTTCCTGTTTGCAATCGTTGCACCGCTGATGTATTTTTGCATAAAAGCGTGGACTGCCGAAACAGTAAAGGAATATGCGTTTCTCTCCAAACTTTTAAAAATCATTATGTTTTTGGGTATTTGTTCCATTCCCTTAATTCGATTTGTAATCTGAATTTAACTGAACCCGCAACAAATTTAAACTTGCAACTTTAAACCAGAAACCAACAAACCTATGCTTCGCGAAAAACTTAAAGATTATAATCTTATCCTCGCCTCCGGTTCGCCGCGAAGGCAAGCTTTTTTCAGGGAACTGGATTTGGATTTTACTATTCAAGTAAAAGAAGTTGAAGAAACATATCCTTCAGAATTAAAACATTCAGAAATAACAGATTACCTTGCACAACTTAAAGCATCAGTTTTTTCCGAATTACTGTTAAAGGACATTCTTATAACAAGCGATACCATTGTTTGGATGAATGGAAAAGCTTTAGAAAAACCAAAAGATTTTGAAGAAGCAAAACAAATGCTCCGTAATTTGAGCGGGCAAATGCACGAGGTAATTACTTCGGTTTGCTTTACTTTAAAGGAATATCAAAAAACCGTGAACGATGTTACCAAAGTGTGGTTCAAAACATTATCAGAAGAAGAAATAGATTATTATATAAAAAATTACAAACCCTTTGATAAAGCCGGAAGCTACGGCATTCAAGAATGGATAGGCTTTATTGGTATCGAAAAAATAGAAGGCTGTTATTTCAATGTAATGGGGTTGCCCACTCGACTTGTTTATAAAACGTTAACCGAGATTGCAAGCCGTTAAATTTGTGGTATTTTTGAACAAATTCCCCTAAAAATGAAACTTTTCAAATTTTTTTTCCCTTTCTTGTTTTTCATTGTCTTTGGCAGTTGTAATACTTCGGAAGAAACGAAAAGTCCTGAAACCGTTTCAGACAAAAAAAAGGAATCCAAAATTGCCGCGCCCCGTACTGTTTCAAAAGAATTTAAAGACTTTTGGTTTGATGGGAAAGCTGAAATCACCTCTTACCAATTAATGCAGGAACGTTACGGTGAAATACGCCAAGGCACGGCCGTAAACATTTTTGTAACGGAAGATTTTTTGCCGAATGAGCAAGTAAAAGCAAATAATACTTCCGAAGAGAATATTTCAGTTATGAAACTGAACCAAATGAAAAATTTCAATACGGGTATTTATCCGTACTCAATTATGAGCAGCACCTTTAGTCCCATATCAACCGTAAGTCACCCATTGAAAGTGACAAATGGCGTACAGGAATGGTGTGGTCAGGTTTATATGCAGCTCAATAATCGTGAAAATTTTGAAGTTGAGAGCCATTCTTATTTTGAAGGCGAAGCAGATCAAAAGTTCACTTTACCGAAAACTTGGTTAGAAAACGAATTGTGGAACCTAATACGAATAAACCCTGAAGAATTGCCCACAGGCGATGTAATGATTATTCCTTCGTTTGAATATTTGCGTCTACGGCACAAGGAAATAAAAGAACACAATGCTTTCGCCAGTTTAAAACAAGGTGATTCCATCACCATTTATACTATAAACTATCCAGATTTGCAGCGGCAGTTGATGCTGTTTTTCCACAGTACTTTTCCCTATGAAATCGAAAAGTGGGAAGAAGTAAACGCTGCCGACCAAAATGATACTCTAAGACTGAAAACTACTGCTGTAAAAATGAAAAGATTTCGAAGGGCTTATTGGAAAGAAAATAGAAATGAGTTTTCGCATCTTCGGGATTCGCTGGGCCTCTAAAATTTATAATTATGGTAGAATTAGACTTAAAAGATTATTCTTTACAACTTCTAGAATCTGTGATTTTGGTTGTTGCATTGCTACTCTTAAGGTATTTTCTTAAAAAAACAATTCGCAATTTTGCCAATAAAATTGAGCGGCTTGAACATCGAACTGGGCTCATTATGAAACATGTTGATTTTGCCGTGTTCTTTTTAATCGTATTGGGTTTTATATTAATTTGGGGAGTTGATTTCAGAAACCTTGGCCTTGTAATGTCTTCAGTATTTGCTGTTATTGGCATTGCCTTTTTTGCGCAATGGTCCATATTGAGCAACATTACAAGTGGTGTGATTATGTTTTTTACCTTTCCCTATAAAATTGGCGATTATATAAAAATACACGATAAAGAAGTTCCCTGCGAAGGTATAATTGAGGACATTAAAACGTTTCATATAATCCTTCATACAACCAATAATGAAATAATAACCTACCCTAATAGTATGATGCTTCAAAAAGGAGTAAGCATAATGAAGGTTGATGAATTTTATGAACAACAACACGAGCTTGATAAAAATAAGGAAGAATTGCCTCACGATTAATTTTCACAATTAAGTATCTTTGAATGATTTCGAATAATTGAGCACTCTTTTTATGCAAAAAACATTTTTTTTCAGGCTTCTGTTTTTATTTTTTTCAATAGTCGCTACCGCCCAAGCTCCTAAAAAACCAACCGCTTCTGAAATTTACCACGATTTACAAAAATTAAATTTTGTGGGTTCTGCACTTTATATTGCAGCACATCCGGATGACGAGAATACACGGCTCATTTCTTATCTGGTAAATGATGTGCACGCAAATACGGCATATCTGTCCATAACTCGAGGAGATGGCGGACAGAATCTGGTAGGGCCCGAACTAAGAGAACTTTTAGGCGTAATCCGCACCCAAGAACTTTTAGCTGCTCGAAAAACCGATGGTGGACAACAGTTTTTTACGCGGGCCAATGATTTTGGCTACAGCAAAAATCCGGATGAAACTTTTGAGTTTTGGAACCGAAACGATGTTTTAAGTGATGTAGTTCGAAATATCCGCAGATTTAAACCAGATATTATAATCAACCGTTTTGACCATCGCAGTCCTGGCTCTACGCACGGACACCACACGGCTTCCGCAATGTTGAGCCTTAAAGCTTTTGAAATAGTTGACGACGCCTCAAAATTTCCAAAATCTGCTGAAGAATATGGTGTTTGGAAACCACAGCGATTATTTTTTAATACGTCGTGGTGGTTTTATGGCAGTCAGGAAAAGTTTGAAAAGGCCGATAAATCGAAACTTGTTTCTGTTGAAACAGGAAATTATTTTCCCCAACTTGGTCTTTCCAATGGTGAAATTGCTTCATTAAGTCGCAGTATGCATAAGTCGCAAGGTTTTGGAAGTACTGGTTCGCGTGGTACTGAAACCGAATATCTAGAAATTTTGGAAGGCAGCAAACCATCTGAAAACAATCTTTTTGAAGGAATAAACACCAACTGGTCCAGGCTTGAAGGCGGAAATGAAATAGGTGCAATCTTAAATCCGTTGGAAGAAAATTTCAATTTTAAAAGCCCTGGGGAAATGCTTCCGCAATTGTTGAAAGCCTATCCATTGGTGTTAAACTTGGAAGATGAACACTGGCGAAACATAAAACTCGAACAACTGAAACAACTTATTTTAGACTGTGGCGGAATTTTTATTGAAGCTGCTTCCGAAGGAAATTCGGTCAATCCAAATCAAGATTTTAAGGTAAGTATTGAAGCCATAAATCGCAGTAAAAGTGATGTCGCATTAAAATCAATTAAAAATTCAAATGGGAATATTCTTTGGGATGGTGCTGAAATGCTTCCTTTCAATGATAAAAAAAAGATAGAAATTACAGTTAATTCCGCCAAACACGAACCACCCTACTCTTCGCCTTATTGGCTGAATGAAAAGGGAACCGTTGGAATGTATGCAGCGCCAGAAAATTTAATCGGCTTGCCTGAAACGCCACCATTGGAGCAATTGGTTTTTGAACTGCAATTTGGCAATACAACAATTCCATTCACAAAAAATATTATTTATAAATACAACGATCCTGTTAAAGGTGAAGTTTATAGGCCATTGGAAGTATTACCGGAAGTTACTGTCTCAATTCCCGAAAAGGTTTTGATTTTTGCCAGCAATGATTCTGAAAATGTTTCCGTAATTGTTCGGGCGGGAAAGGATAGTATTTCGGGAACAGTTAGTCTGCAGCATCCTGTTGGCTGGAAAGTTGAACCTGCAAAGCAATCATTTCAACTTAAAAGACAAGACGAAACGCAAACTTTCAATTTTACGGTAACTCCCCCGAGCGGCCAAAGCGAAGGTTATTTAAAACCAATTGTATATGTTAGCGGCCAAACCTTTGACAAAGAATTAGTAACCATCGATTACGAACACATTCCCTACCAAAGTGTTTTATTCCCCTCGGAAGCGAAAATTGCTAAAATTGACATTCAGAAAAAAGGACAAAACATTGGCTACATTAACGGAGCGGGCGATGCTATTCCGGAAAGTCTGAAGCAGATTGGCTATTCGGTCACTACAATTGATCCATCAAATATTTCTGAAAAAAACCTTGAAAATTTTGACGCCATTGTTGTTGGAATCCGTGCCTATAATACAGTTTCCGAACTCGCTTTTGCGCAACCTATTCTAAATAAATATGTTGACAACGGCGGAACAATGATTGTTCAATACAACACCAACCACAGTTTGGTGACAGAAAATATTGCGCCCTATTCCTTAAAACTTTCACGCGATCGCGTAACGGATGAATTCTCAGAAGTAAAAATATTAGCTCCCAATAACCCACTTTTGAATTCTCCAAATAAGATAACACAAAAGGATTTTGAAGGTTGGGTGCAGGAACGCGGACTTTATTTTCCCAATGAATGGGCAAAAGAATTCACCCCAATCCTTGGTATGAATGATAAAGGCGAATCGCAAACAAAAGGTTCGTTACTTGTTGCCCCATACGGGAAAGGATTTTACATTTATACAGGATTAAGCTTTTTTCGTGAACTTCCGGCGGGAGTTCCAGGGGCTTATAGATTATTTGCAAATATGCTTTCAATCGGTAAATAATATCTGAACGTGAACGAAGAAAAGCAAAAATTCGTCTGGAAATGGAAGTACACTGTTTTACTTCTGCTTAATGCTGTTTATATCTATCTGTTTTATTTATTAATGCAAAACTTCGCCTAAATGCAACAGATAGATTGGATTGTATTAATCGGAACGCTTCTTTTCATTGTAATTTATGGTACTTGGAAATCACGACAACATAAAGATGTTGGCGACTATTTAAAAGGAGGCAGCACCGCTCACTGGTGGACCATTGGCTTAAGTGTAATGGCTACCCAAGCCAGCGCAATAACCTTTCTTTCCACACCGGGACAAGCTTTTCACGATGGGATGGGCTTTGTGCAATTTTATTTCGGACTTCCCATTGCAATGGTGATTATTTGTTTGGTTTTTATACCGATCTATCACAAACTTAAAGTTTATACGGCTTATGAATATTTAGAAAGCCGTTTCGACAAAAAAACACGTACACTCACCGCAATTCTATTTTTGATTCAACGCGGACTTGCCTGCGGAATCACCATATTTGCGCCTTCCATTATTCTTTCGGCCGTACTTGGTTGGAACTTGGTTTATTTGAATATAATTATTGGTTTACTTGTAATAATTTATACCGTGAGTGGCGGAACAAAAGCCGTTAGCGTTACCCAAAAACAACAAATGGCTGTTATTTTCTTTGGAATGTTGATAGCCTTTTTACTGATATTGAATTATTTACCACTCGACATTACCTTCACCAAAGCGTTGGAAATTGCCGGCGCCAACGGTAAAATGGATATCCTTGATTTCTCATTTGATTTTGATAACCGCTATACCTTTTGGAGCGGAATAATAGGTGGGACATTTTTGGCGCTCTCCTACTTTGGAACCGACCAAAGTCAAGTGCAACGTTATCTTTCCGGACGAAGTGTGAAACAAAGTCAAATGGGCTTGATAATGAATGGGTTTCTAAAAGTGCCCATGCAGTTCTTCATATTGCTCGTGGGAATTATGGTTTTTGTTTTCTATCAATTCAACAGTTCCCCATTACATTTCAATCCAGCTGCCGTTAAAGATGTGAAAAATTCGGAATATGCAGGCGAATACAAAGCTTTGGAAATAAAAAAAGAAGCAATTGATGAAGCATTGGCCGCAACACAAATACGTTATTCAAAAGCTGAAAATGAGGCTGCTAAACAAGAATTGGCTCAAGAGATCAAAAATCTCAACAACTCCGAAAAACAGCTGCGGGAGCAATCTGTGACCATTATTAAAAAGGCAAATCCAAATGCAGAAACTAATGACAAGGATTATGTATTTATACATTTTATCCTTAACAATCTTCCGCGGGGATTGATAGGTTTACTTTTAGCCGTAATTCTAAGCGCGGCAATGTCCTCAACCGCTTCGGAATTGAATGCTTTGGGAAGCACCACAACAATTGATCTCTACAAACGGAACTTTCCGGGCAAGAGGGAAAGACACTATGTAGCGGCATCGCGTGGATTCACATTTTTGTGGGGAATAATCGCTATTATGGTGGCCTGTACCGCCCATTTATTTGATAATCTTATACAGTTGGTGAACATTATCGGTTCCATCTTCTACGGAAATGTTTTGGGGATATTCCTATTGGCTTTTTTTATAAAATATGTGCGAAGCAAAGCTGTTTTTATTGCGGCGCTAATAACACAGGTTATAATAATCTATTTTTGGTACATAGATCTTATGCCTTATTTATGGCTGAATTTAGTGGGTTGTGCTTTGGTAATGGGAATTGCGGTTTTACTACAAGTTTTATTGCCGAATAATGACAATACGGAAATAATATCTTCGCCGGAAATCTAAAAAGCAATTATTTAGTAAAAACCAATTTTGAAATTCTATTATTTCCAGAAGCGAAAGCCACGCTATCATTCACAAATTCAATAGCGAAAAAACCTTCTTTTGAAAGTTCTTTCCAGTTTTTTCCGCCATTGCCGCTATAGGAAATTCCCGGCGAACCAACAGCCACAATCCCCTGCCCTTCTGTTCCAGGAACATATTTTACGGAAGAACGATACCCCGGTTCTTTGCCATTGGAGATGAGTTTCCAAGTTTTTCCGCCATTTTTTGTTACGGCTTTATTGCCCTCATTTAACGGTTTATCCTCCCAATTTCCTCCAAAAATAATTCCGTGGCGCTCATTCAGAAAATCGATGCTGAAAATTCCAGTCATGGCCTTGCCCTGCACAATTGGGGTATTGAATATTTCCCAGGTTTTGCCTTTGTCAGGAGTGTGCATTACCCTCGATCTACTTCCGCCGGTTGCTACCCAGGCGTTGTCACCAAAAACTGCTATGTTAGAGTTGCTCGCAGCAAAGGCTGCTTCGCCCTTTTCAACCTTGGGCAGATTTTCGCATAAAAGCTTTTCCCATGTATTGCCGCCGTCACGGGTTATTATTATGGACATACAGTCTTCAACGGGGTCACCAATGGCAATCCCTTCGTTTTCATTCCAAAATTTCATTGAATCATAAAAAACATTGTCACCTTTTTCCGTATAAACTTCTTCAATATTGGTCGCATCCGAGCCATTGAAACCTATTTTATAAAGAACGGCAGGATTCGATATACTTAAAACAAATACTGCGTCTTTATTTACAGCGATTGACCGAAAATGCAGTAACGAATCTCCATATTTTATAATGGCAAGTTTGGGTGTATCCCCATCAATCAAACCAACTTTTCCTTTGTCGGCTGCAAACCATACTTTATTTTCGTTTATTGGCTGAATGGCGCGAATACTCAAACTATCAATAAAAACCGGAGTTATTTTTACTGAATTGAATTCCACTTCCGTCTTCTTTTCACAGGAAAAAATCAGAAAGGTTGCAAAGAGGGCAAATACAAAACGCATATAATTTATTTTCTTCAAAAGTAATAATAAGAAGCGAGAATCGTAAATTGGGGATTTGATACTGGTATAAATTGTTGATTTTGATTTCGGTTACAGTTTCGTTTTCATATTTTCCATTTATCACTTCGCATTTCACATTTCGTCAATCGAAAATCGAAAATCGTAAATCTAAAATTAATAGATACCTTTGCAACCGCAAAACGTAGAAAATGAAATTACACCGAAACCTCGTATTCGCCACCATAGATTCCCTTGACTTAATTTTCAATGAAAATAAGCAAGCAGACAAAGTGCTGAAGAACACCTTGAAACGCGACAAACGCTGGGGCGCACGCGACAGAGCTTTTATTGCAGAAACCACTTATGACATTGTAAGATGGAAACGGTTATATGCCGAAATTGCTGAAGTGCGCGAGCCATTTGACCGTCCCAATTTATTTAGATTATTCACCGTTTGGGCCACTTTGAATGGAATTGCCATTCCTGAATGGAAACAGTTTGAAGACACGCCAACCCGACGCATTAAAGGAAAATTTGACGAACTTTCAAAAATTAGAAAATTTCGCGAGTCCATTCCCGATTGGTTGGATGAATTGGGACAAAAGGAATTGGGCAAGAAATGGGATAAGGAAATTGCAGCATTAAACCAACAGGCCGATGTCGTATTACGAGTGAATACTTTAAAAACTACCGTTGAAAGTCTTCAAAATGAATTGGCAGATTTAGAGATTGAAACCGAAAAATTAAAAGGTTATCCCAATGCTTTAAAACTGAAAGAGCGAGCAAATGTTTTTACTACTGATGCCTTTAAAAATGGGCTTTTTGAAGTGCAGGACGCTTCCTCTCAAAAAGTGGCGGAAATACTTGACGCTAAACCCGGAATGCGCGTTATTGATGCTTGTGCCGGTGCTGGCGGGAAAAGTTTGCATATCGCTACGATGATGGAAAATAAGGGGCAATTGATATCAATGGATATTTATGAAAATAAATTAAACGAATTGAAACGTCGCGCAAAGCGAAATGAAATTTTCAATATTGAAACCCGTGTTATCGATTCCACGAAAGTGATAAAAAAGTTAATCGATAAAGCCGATAAGGTTTTGATTGACGCACCCTGCTCTGGTTTGGGAGTTTTAAAAAGAAATCCCGACGCAAAGTGGAAACTTCAGCCTGAATTTTTAGACAATATCCGTGCAACCCAAAAAGAACTTTTAGACAGTTATTCACGAATGGTAAAACCGGGAGGACAATTGGTTTATGCAACTTGCTCTATTCTCCCTTCGGAGAATGAAATGCAGGTAAAGGAATTTTTGGGCCGTGATGCTGGCAAGGATTTTACATTAATGAAAGAGGAAAAAATACTTCCGAGCAAGAGTGGCTTTGATGGGTTTTATATTTCCTTGCTTCAGAAAAAATAAAAAATGTTTATTCTACAAAAAGAAAGAGCGGGAAAACCCGCTCTTTTTTTATTTTATACCCGTTCGAGGCTTTTGGCTTCGCTCCGGATATTATTTTCTAAAACTATTCAACAATAATTCTTCCGGTTTTAAAGGATTTTGTTTCCTTTCCACCTACTCTCACAAGATAAACTCCACTTGCCACTTCACTCATATCAAGTTTGGCTTTAAATGAATCTCCCATTTTGTCGAGCATTTTCACTTTTAGTTGTTGTCCAAGCATATTATAAATCGCAATATAAGCTTGCCCTTCATAGGCAGTTATTAGCGTTACATCAAATTGTTTATTGCCTTGGGTAGTAATAATCAATTCTCCATTTCTTATTGCAAAATCATTTACGCCTAAAGTTCCAATATTTGCTGTATAATCTTCTGTTTCACCAAAATTTGTTTCTTCACAAGCGTCATTGGGTACTGGCGCCTGCCAGTTGGTTTTGGCCCTCATTCTGTGTGGACCAATTGCGGCTCCAGGAGGAACAACTAAATCCATTGTTTCGGTGTAAGTGCCAGCTCCTTGACCGGGTGCTACTACCACATTATTCACTACCACTTCATTTGTCGTAAAAATTGAATCGTCATTAAAATCAATCCAAACTTTTACATTTTGATCACCGTAACCAGTGGTTATTGTTAATTGATTTGTGCTATCCGGTGCTAAGTTGGCTATCAAGTTTGTGAAATCACCATACCCTTCGCAGCCGGATGGATTGTTAATTTCAGCAACAGAAAAAAGCTGAAAACCATCACCAAAAGAACAATCTATATTGGGTTGGCACAACACGTTTTCTATTTCTGCGGTTACGGAATCATTGGCAGCATTCGCATCACTTCCCAAAGAAGTTGAAACGGTAACGTTATAAGTTCCTAATGTAGAAAAATCTGCAGTTTGAACAAAGTTATAACTAACTTCCTGTTCAGAAGCAATGGGCCCCGCAAAGGTTTCAATCACAGGTGTTCCGCCATCAATAACATATTGTACGTTGAAATTGGACTGCGTAGAAGCACCAAAATTTTTAATTGTAGCAGTTATTGTTTCATTATTCAAACCTGGGCCAGAGACTGGAGCAGTTATTTCAATGGCACCTACGTCATTAGCCAAGAGATTTGTAATGTTTTTAATGAATGGATCGTTGGCTGGGAATTCATCACCCGCCAAATTTGTCCTTACTTCAATAGCATAGGTTTGACCTGTATTTGACAAATCTATTGTTTGGGCAAAAGTATAATTTGCAGTTGCTCCAGATGCAATCGTTCCCATGTATGTTTCAGAAGCTACAAGATTGCCGTCCACGCGCAGTTGCACTGGAATATTCGTTTGGGTGCTGCTTCCAAAATTGCGAATGCTTATTTCAACCGTTTCTGCATTTGTTAGTATACCGTTCTCAGGTTGAATTAATGCATTTACACCAACATCAGTAGCAAAACCACCTGAAAGTGTAAAGGCTGCTATTTGGGTTCTCCAGTTATTGTTTGAAGAAAAGTATTCCGCAGTGTGCCAAAAAGTAAAATTATCCGGATCAAGAGTAAGGTGTGAGTAATCACCAAACCTATTGGTAAAAGTCTGTACTCCCGCACCTTGAAATATTTCTGTTTCTGCAACCGTCATTTGCCCTAAAGGATCACCGTCAAATCTTCCTGTATATCTAATTGCAGCTTTTACTGTTGCGCTCGCAACATTGAACGCCAAACCAATATTTCCGGCTGCATCCATCCCCGCACTTCCCATAAAACGGCTGTTTCCGTCTGCGGGTGCGTAAGTTCCTTCCTGAAAAATAGACCACGGATTTGAAGCGTCGTTTCGCAATTCAATCCATCTTATACCTGAAGTATCGTTGTTGTCAACATCTGTATTAAAAGTAATTACCCAACTATTATGATCGGCAAAACTTCTATAGTTTGGAGCGTAAGAAATTACACCGCCTATCATATCTATCTTTTGGTTTGTGCCCGGTTGTTGCACATCTCCACTTCCAAAAGGAGCAAATACCGAGTTAAATGGGGCTGTGGGTATTTCCAAAGGTGATGATATAGTGGAATTATTTATTGTATTCCAGTCCAATTCAATTTCCCAAACTTTCAGATGGTCAAAAGTTACACCAGACCAACCATCGTCCTGCAAATAAACAATATACCCAGGAATATCGGCAGGGAAAGTTGTACCCAAAAGATTCGCAGGCTCCGGACTTAGTACCGTATTATTATTCTGTACCATTCCCGGAAGTGGAAATCCTACAATTTGGGGGTTTGGGCCACCTGCCAGCATAACGTCTCTTTCCACGGCGTAAATTTTATTGGCTGTTCCAATATTGGCGGAAAGATAATATGCATCATGCCAAACGCTGTAGTGGGGATAATCTGGAAAACTTCCGAAAGAGTACTGATACACATTATAAGCTCCCGTGGGATCTGAGGTTTCGGAGACGCCAATTGCCAATGAATTGCTTCCGGAGCCAAATTCACTCACAAACCATCTATCTGCCAATTGATCATATAAAACAATAGGATCACCGGAATTGGAACCAATTCCAAGAAATGAACCCAAGGATACAGGGCCTACCAATAGGTTTCCCGTTTTGTCGAATATTTTTACAATAGAGTTTACCGCATGCACGTAATGGTTTGGCCCAACAGCACCGGTGGGATCGGGCGGTACAAATCCAGATTCTGAGGATGAAGCTCCTGGGAAATTTTGCTCTAAAGCTCTGGTTTGGATATTTCCAAAACTCTTTTGTACGGTTTGATCGAAACCGTTTGGCAGGGCATCGGCATTTACCTGTTCGTGATACCTAGGGTTATTCTGTACCACTTTAATCTCTTTAACACTTTGGTTTAAGTCTTCTTCCTTTGTCGCATATTCGCGCAAAGGGATTGTTTTGCCGATAAAAGTTCCGACAATTACTTCATTTGGAGGAAAGGTTTCCTGGGCGTAGATTCCCATACTTAGCAACAAAAATGTCGCAAAAAGTAATTTTTTTAAGTTCATGGGTTTGTTGTTTAAAATTTTGAAAGCGAAAGATACTAGATAAATTTAATTTTTAGAAGATTGCAACAAGAAGATTCAAACAAATGAACATCTTTAAAGCTTGAGTAACATATTATTAATAAAAAAAGCGGGCATTGCCCGCTTTTAAAAACATTGTTTCATTATTTCTATTTAACAATAATTCTGGCAGTTTTAACCGCTTTTGTAAACTGACCTCCAGCCTTTACAATATAAACTCCGCTTGCTGCATAGGACATATCTAATTTTAAGTTATAAGAACCGTCAACATTACCAACAGGCTTTATTCCCAATTCTTGTCCAAGCATGTTATAAACAGATATATAGCCCATTCCATCGTAATCTGATACCAAGGATATATCAAAATGTTTATTATCAGTACTTGTAATAATAAGTTGAGAATTTCTGATTGATAAATCATCTACTCCTAAAACACCAATGTTTGCTGTATAATCTTCAGTTTCGCCAAAATTGGTTTCTTCACAAGCATCAGTAGGTACTGGGGCTTGCCAATTACTTTTGGCTCTCATTCTGTGTTCACCTAAGGCTGCGCCAGAAGGAATTATTAAATCTACAGTTTCCGTATACGTTCCTGCGCCTTGACCAGGAGCTATCACAAAGTTGGGGACAACCAATTCATCAATGGTAAAAGTAGAATCATCGTTAAAATCTATCCAAACTTTCACGTTTTGATCGCCATATCCTGTTGTAAATGTGATACTATTTGTGCTTCCTGGATCTAAGTTTGCTATTTGGTCTGTAAAATCTCCATAACCCTCGCATTGGGAAACGTTGTTTATTTCAGCAATTGCTACTAATGTGAATCCATCACCAAATGAACAATCCAAAACAGGTTGGCAAAGTAAATTTTCAACAACTGCCGTCACCGAATTATTCGCTGGTTCTTGGTCACTACCCAATAAAGTTGAAACTACTATGTTGTAAGTCCCCAAAGTTGAAAGATCTGCAGTTTGTGTAAAATTAAAGGCAACTTCTTCCTCAGCATTAATTGGGCCCGTAAAGGTTTCAATTACCGGTGTTCCACCATCAATAACATATTGTACATCAAAATTTGATTGAGGCAAAGCACCGAAGTTTTTTAAGATAACAGATATTGTTTCATTACCCAGTCCTGTGCCAGAAACCGGTGCAGTTATTTCAATTGCGCCAACATCATTTGACAACAAATTGGTAACCTCTTTGGTGAATGGATCGTTAGCTATAAATTGATCGCCTACTAAAGCAGTTTTTACTTCAATGGAATAGGTTTGTCCGGATGCCGATAAATCTACAGTCTGCGTAAATGTATAGTTGGCTGTTTCATTTGGTAATACGGTACCTGTAAAGGTTTCAGTTGCAACAAGATTTCCATCAACCCGCAATTCTAAAGGAATATTGGATTGTGAAACAGAACCAAAATTACGAATGCTTACTTCAACAGTTTCAGCATTTGTTAAAATACCATTTACGGGTTGGATTACTGCATTTACTCCCACATCATTGGAAAAGCCACCTGAAAGCCTATAAGATGCTATTTGTGTTCTCCAAGCATTATTCGAAGAAAAGAAATCGGCCGTATGCCAAAAAGTAAAGTTATCTGGATCCATAGTTGTATGTCCATAATCGCCATATCTATAGGTGTTTGTTCTTACCCCTACTCCATTAACGATTGTTTCTTCAGCAACAGTCATTGTTCCCAATGGATCTCCATCAAAACGTCCTGTATACCTAATGCCTACTGGCAGCGTAGAACTTCCAATACTATATGCCAAACCAATGTTTCCGGCAGCATCCATTGCTGAGCTGCTCATAAAACGGCTATGGCCATCGGCGGGAGCATAGGTTCCTTCTTGATAAACTGACCAAGGGTTAGATGAATCGTTTCTTAATTCTATCCAGCGAATTCCGCCGGTTTGATTGTTATCAATAAAAGTATTGAAGGTTATTAACCAAGAATTATGGTCTGCAAAGCTTCTATAATTTGCCGCGAAAGAAACAATTCCCCCATGACCTGCAAGCTTTTGGTTTGTTCCGGGTTGGCTTACGGCACCTTGCCCAAATATCTCGCCGGCATCAAAAGGATCTGTTGCAATCTCAAGAGGTGCCGATATAGTGGAGTTGCCTGGATTAGTCCAGTCTGTCTCAATTTCCCATACCTTTAAATGGTCAAAAGACACGCCTCCCCAAGCATCATCTTGAAGATAGGTTATATAACCAGGTGTATTTGGCGGTATAGTAGTTCCTAAAAGGTTTGCCGCCTCAGGACTCTTTACTTGATTTGGGTTTACAACAACTCCAGGAAGCGAAAATATTACAATCTGTGGATTTGGTCCCCCTGCAATTATTTCATCTCTATCCATTGCAAATGCCCTTGTTGTTTGCCCGTCAAGGTTTACAGTTCCATAATATGCATCTGGCCATACAGCATAATGTGGATAATCTGGAAATCCGCTGAAAGAATATTGATAAACATTATAAGCTCCCGTAGGATCATTTGTTACCGATACACCAACCGCCAATGAGTTACCCCCACTAAGGGTTCCAAATTCACTTACCAACCATCTATCTGCCAATTGATCATAAAGAACAATTGGGTCACCGCCGTTGCCACCAAAACCTAAAAATGATCCCAATGAAACAGGTCCAACTAATAAATTTCCAGTTTTGTCAAAAATTTTAACAAGTGAGTTAACGGAGTGAAGATAATGGTTAGGGCCCACAGCTCCCGTAGGATCAGGAGGATAAAATCCGGATTCTGAAGAAGATGCGCCAATAAAGTTTTGCTCAATAGCTACTGTTCTTACTTCTCCAAGTCTGGTTTGAATATTATCTATAATGGTTGGCGGTCCATCATTTATTTCAATTTGTGTAGTAGACTCGTTTGGAACTACCGTTAATGTTTTTGGATCCAAATTTAAATTCTCCGGTAATGTTGGAAAATCCCTTAGAGGCATTGTTTGTCTAACAAGAGTACCTGTTATAATTTCCTCAGGGGGAAATTTTTGTTGTGCGAATAAACTAATACTCAGCAGTAAAAAAACTAATGAAAGTATTTTTTTTTGTTTCATTTGATTAGGGTTTAATATTTATAAAATTTTAAGCCCGACAATATACTGCATTATTTCTTTATTAAAATTATAAATAAAGGACTCCGTCTTATTTTTTTCATTTTTAAATAGTTTTGTTGGGATTTAAAATATTCTAAATTTGGTTACCTTTGCACCTTCAAAAATGAACAAATACGCTAAAGGATGATTCACTTTTTTGGTAACGTTGAAAACACAGTTTTTGCAGTCCAAACCCACGGGAAAATTTCAGATGAAAATAGTAAAAAGTTGGAGTGGCTTTTCGGCAACCAACCCAAAATAGAGAAATCCGTCCTGACCACAAATGCGACGGATTTTTTTATTGGTCCGCGGGCAGCTATGGTTACGCCCTGGAGCACAAATGCCGTGGAAATTACCCAAAATATGGGTATTGACGGAATAATTCGTATTGAGGAATTTCACAATAGCGCAGTTGAAAAAGGAAATTTTGACCCCATGCTTTCGCAGAAATTTCAAAAATTGGATCAGGATATTTTTGATATCCACATTCAACCGGAAGGTATTTTGGAAATTGAAAATATTTCAGAATACAATCAAAAAGAAGGCTTGGCGCTAAATGCTGAAGAAGTTGAATATCTTGAAAAACTTTCGAAAAAGCTAGGTAGAAATCTTACCGATAGTGAGGTTTTTGGCTTCAGCCAAGTGAACAGCGAACATTGCCGCCACAAAATTTTCAACGGAACGTTTGAAATTGATGGCAAGGAAATGCCCACTTCACTTTTCAAACTAATTAAAAAAACTTCCGAAACAAATCCTAATGATATTGTTTCGGCATATAAAGACAACGTCGCTTTCATTAAAGGTCCAAATGTAAAACAGTGGGCGCCAAAAAGTGGGGACAAACCAGATTGGTACGCAGAAAAGGAATTTGAAAGTGTGATTTCCCTAAAAGCAGAAACGCATAATTTCCCTACAACCGTTGAGCCTTTTAATGGCGCTGCAACCGGAAGCGGCGGTGAAATCCGAGACCGATTGGCTGGTGGAAAAGGTTCATTGCCATTGGCGGGAACTGCGGTTTATATGACTTCCTATTCGCGATTGGGCGCTTCGACTCCGCTCAGCGACCAAATTTCGACTCCGCTCAGCGACCGGTCATTGAGCGGAGCCGAAATGACCCTGCAACCGTGGGAAAAAGCGATGAAAGAACGCGATTGGCTATACCAAACACCACTCGATATTTTGATTAAGGCGAGCAACGGCGCCTCCGATTTTGGAAATAAATTCGGGCAACCGTTAATTGCTGGTTCTGTTTTAACTTTTGAACACGAAGAACAAACCGATGTCACCCTGAGCGCAGTCGAAGGGTCTCGCAAACTAGGGTATGACAAAGTAATCATGCTCGCCGGCGGAATCGGCTACGGGAAAGCAGACCAAGCCATAAAAGGCAAACCGCACGAAGGCGATAAGATTATAGTTCTTGGCGGTGATAATTACCGAATCGGAATGGGTGGTGCGGCCGTTTCTTCCGCAGATACAGGTGAATTCCATAGCGGTATTGAGCTGAATGCCATCCAAAGAAGCAACCCCGAAATGCAAAAACGCGCCGCAAACGCAATTCGTGCAATGGTGGAAAGCGAGGAAAATCCAATTATTTCAATCCACGATCACGGAGCGGGCGGACATTTGAATTGCTTGAGCGAACTCGTAGAAGACACTGGCGGCAGAATTGATTTGGACAAACTCCCAATTGGCGACCCAACCCTATCCGCAAAGGAAATTATGGGCAACGAAAGTCAGGAACGGATGGGTTTGATTATAGGTGAGGAAAATTTAAATAAGCTGAAAAAAATCACTGACCGCGAACGTTCCCCAATGTATGAAGTTGGTCACGTAACTTCAGATAAACGTTTCTGTTTTGAAAATGAGAAAGGCGAAAAACCAATGGATTTCGCTTTGGAAGATATGTTTGGCAGCTCGCCAAAAACAATAATGAAAGACAGGACCGTAAACAGAAATTATAAAAATCCTGGATACGATTCTTCAAAAATAAAAGAATATGTTGAGCAAGTGCTTCAATTGGAAGCAGTAGCCTGTAAAGATTGGCTTACCAATAAAGTGGATCGTTGTGTTACGGGTCGCGTGGCGAAACAGCAAACTGTTGGACCTTTACAACTTCCATTGAATAATTGCGGAGTGATGGCGTTGGATTTTCACGGGAAAGAAGGCGTTGCCACATCAATTGGTCACTCTCCATTGACAGCATTAATTGATCCTGCTGCTGGTTCGCGAAATGCCATTACTGAAGCTTTGACCAATATAGTTTGGGCGCCATTAAAAGATGGCTTGAAAAGCGTTTCCCTTTCCGCAAACTGGATGTGGCCCGCCAACAATGAGGGCGAGGATGCACGATTATACGAAGCGGTAAAAGCGGTTTCAGAGTTTTCAATCGATTTGGGAATCAACGTCCCTACTGGGAAAGATTCACTTTCAATGAAGCAGAAATACAAGGATGGCGAAGTAATATCTCCCGGAACGGTGATTATTTCCGCAGCTGGAAATTGTAATGATATTAAAAAAGTAGTTGAGCCGGTTCTTCAGAAAAACGGTGGCAGTATATACTATATAAATATTTCCCAAGATGATTTTAAACTGGGGGGCTCTTCTTTTGCGCAAATTCAAAATGCAATAGGCAATGATGCGCCAACAGTAAAAAATGCTGAATATGTTAAAACAGTTTTTAACGCTTTACAGCAATTAATTAGAGAAGAAAAAATTGTTGCCGGACACGATGTGGCTTCGGGAGGGTTGATTACAACTTTGTTGGAAATGTGTTTTGCCGATAACAATTTGGGAGCAGATTTGGACCTTTCCACTTTAGGGGAAAATGATTTAGTGAAATTATTTTTCGCCGAAAACTGTGGAGTGGTAATTCAGGCTTCGGAAGATGCTTCGGTAGAAAATTTATTTTCAGATAAAAATATCGATTTCAAAAAAATTGGAACTGTTACGGATTCTAATTCGCTTACAATAAAAAATAACGAGACGGAATTGCAATTTTCCATTTCTGAAATGCGCGATGTTTGGTATAAAACCTCGTATTTGTTGGACAGGAACCAAAGCGGTGAAAAACTTGCAAAAGAGCGTTTCAACAATTATAAAAATCAACCGCTGAAGTTTGAGTTTCCGAAGAACTTCGATGGAAAACTTCCGGTCATTGAGCGAAGCCGAAATGACGCTTCGGCTCCGTTCAGCGACCAAAGACCCAAAGCCGCTGTAATCCGTGAAAAAGGAAGCAACAGTGAGCGAGAAATGGCTTATATGATGCACCTCGCCGGATTCGACGTGAAGGACGTACACATGACCGATTTAGTTGAAGGTCGCGAAACTTTGGAAAATATAAAGTTTATAGTCGCCGTGGGCGGTTTCAGCAATAGCGACGTTTTGGGAAGTGCAAAAGGTTGGGCCGGTTCATTTTTATACAACGAAAAAGCGAATACTGCTTTAAAGAATTTCTTCGCAAAAGAAGATACACTTTCCCTCGGAGTTTGCAACGGTTGCCAACTTTTCGTGGAATTGGGACTTTTAAATCCTGAAGATGAGGAAAAACCAAAAATGCTTCACAATGCAACCGGAAAGTTTGAATGCGTTTTCACATCTGTAAAAATTCAAGAAAACAATAGCGTAATGTTGTCCAGTTTTGCCGGAAGTACTTTAGGGATCTGGTCCGCACACGGAGAAGGAAGATTTGATTTTCCAAAAGAAGAAAACCACTACAACATCGTAGCGAAATACGGTTACGACCAATTACCAGCAAACCCAAATGGTAGTTGCTATAATACCGCAATGATGACCGATAAGACTGGAAGACATTTGGTGATGATGCCTCATTTGGAACGCTCCACTTTTCCTTGGAATTGGGCATATTATCCAAAAGATAGAAAAAACGACGAGGTTTCGCCTTGGGTTGAAGCGCTTGTGAATGCGCGGAAGTGGATTGAGACTAAGAAATAAACGCAAAAATTTCAGTTAAAAAGAAAAAGCTCCATATTCAATATGGAGCTTTTCTGTATTTATTCCTTACCCTAATTTATCTTTTGTAAATAACCTGTGCGTCTTTTACATTTGCTGGCAAATCGTTCATGGTTGCTACATATCTATTTCGATTGTTGAAGATTCTGTTCTGGTTTTTCTCCAACAATAATATATTTCACATCAAGATCGGGTGCATTAAGAGTTACTTGGTCCTGAACGCGCATTGTTTTATCTCCCAAGCTTGTTGTTAACTTTTCCAGGGTTGCAATTACATATAGTCTGTTGTTGGTTGCCCTAATTTCCTTGATTTCTATATCGTGTTCCACTCCTTCAACTTCGGCCTCAACAATTAGTTCTTGTTCATACTCTTCTTCATCGGGCATATTAACATCTATTGTAGGAACTTCAACCTGTTCTTCTTCCGTTACCACCACAACTTTAGGAACCTCCACAGTTTTGGTAGCTGTACTCACATCTACATTGGCCCAATCCACGTCAAATTCGGGAAGGTCACCTTCTTCTACGTCAACATCCATTTCCGGTAGTTCTGTGTCGCCTTTTTTATCAATATTACAAGCCGTGGCCATAAATAATGTTAGTGCTAATAGCGGTACAATAAAATTCTTCATGTTTTTTAGTTTTTGTTCATTTATGATAGGAATTTGAAAAACCAATTCAGAATCATTAAATGATGGTTAATATAAAATTGTATTTAATCCCAAACTCAGAGAAAGGTTTTACTAATTATGATTTTCTCTAGTCAAGTTCTTTTATAAACTAACCCGTATTTTTTGAATTGGTAGTTAATAAAATCTTATTTAGCTGTTTCTTAACTTTTTACATCATTGCGAAGGAGCGACCTTAGGAGCGACTGAAGCAATCTGCCTTGGTGTAGTTACAATCATCATAACAAGTGGCTTCATGAGATTAACTCCGTTAAGTCTTCGATTTACTTTGCTGCGCTCGCAATGACGGGTTTGCGTTGTAGTTGTGGACACGGGCGGGACGGCCGCACCAGTTAGGGTTAGCAACAGTGTTGTTTTTCGGAACTATGATTGAACGTGGAACACGCGATGCAATCGCGCGGCAGCGGGGGCTATTGCTTTTTTAATCAGTTTCTCTTCCAAGTTTCTTCAAGAGATTAATGCCAATAAATACAGGCATTAGAAAAGGAACAGCAGGTATAGAAACTATAAAATTTGGAATGTACAATTGCTCTTTGAAAAAAGCAGACAGCACAATAATAATAAAAGCAATTATGCTAATTGACAAATAAATTCGCAAAGATGTTTTATTAATAAATCCCTTTAAATTTAACGCAATAACTATCAATCCAGTTGCAGCATAGGTTAACGCAACTTCAGTAATTGAGACCAATCCAAAAAGTTCTCTAATGGGTAAATACCATTCTGGCTTTGTTTCAATACCCGAATTCATTTGAATTTTAAACAACTCTGGTAAGAAAAATCCCCAATACAGCATATTTAATATAAATAAAGGAATTGCAATGAACATAGATGTCAAAGCAAGTAGCGAATAAAAATTCTCACTTTCTTGCTTTAATCTTTCCCTTAATAAAACAAACCCGTATGCAACAAAAACTCCACAAATTACGAGTATGAAATATCGTATTTTCTGTTCCATTTCAGTAGCTATCCATTCAGCAATCGTCTCGGGAGGAGTTCCCATTCCTGCAAAAATGGAAGTTAGAATCAAAGGGATTATTAGAAAAAACGCACCTTTGGCGAGTAATGTCTTTTGGGAATCATTTAGTCTAACCACGTTAAGACCAAGTGTCCAAGATGCAGATACCATTAGTGCAACATTTATTAACCACAAGGGTAAATAAATTTCAAAGTTGGAGTGACCTATACCAAATGCCATTGTAAACCCTACTATGGGAACGGCAATTAGATAAATCAGACTAACTTTCCGTTTTAATTTCATTGAGCTCATATTGGAAAATTAAGTTTAACAAAGTCAAAAATATTCGTTCAGATAATTAATATATAGTTCATTAAGCCAAAGCTGGATGGGATCTTAGTAGACGAACAATTTTCCGGTTTTACATAAACTATAATACCTTTTAATTTCCCTTCAAAAAATCAATAAACTTTAATGCTTCAGTCACATAACCAATTTGCGATACTTCCGTTTCTTCACTATTTATCCCGTTATACCCGTAATGAAAACATTTTTTTGTGTTCCATTGCTCATTTATTTTAATAGTGATTGGTTGTAGTAAAGGCTGACGGTTATGTATAAGATTAATGTGGGGTTTAAATAACTAATTTAGTGAATAAAAACCGAATAAAAAGACCCGCGAGGATTTTCGTAAGTAGGCTTGCAGTAGCAATTAATTTTATACTGAGTGGGGACCAACGTCATTGCGAAGGAGGCACGACTGAAGCAATCTGCCTTGGTGTAGTTACTGTCATGATAACAAGTAGCTTCATGAGATTAACTCCGTTGAATCTTCGATTTGCTTCACTGCGCTCGCAATGACGGTACCCACGCCACCAGTGGCAGAACCTTTCGTTTAGGGGTCAGCCAAATTTAGGGTTATTTCAATTTCCAAACATCAGTTCCTACCCCCACTCCCAAAGTTTAAGGTGAGCCAAAAGCTTTGATTTTATTACTGTTTCGCCTATTCTCGATTTACATCTTTGTTTGTATGCCGTATTGCTTCATTTTTTTCCATTTGCGAAGCTATAAAAGGAATTCTTGGCGCTAAAAAATAGCCTGTCAAACTTGCAAATAATATGGGTATGAAATGTCCAAATCCGGTTAGAGTAGCAAGTAAAATGGTTGTACTCATTGGTGTGCGTGTTACACAAGCGTTAATTGCTGCCATACAGCTAACTATGGCTAATGTTAAATTTATTGTCGGAAATAGTTGATGGATAATTAGCCCCAATGTGGCGCCTACGAAAAACAGAGGTATTATAAATCCACCTCTCCAACCTGATGTAACGGTTATGGAAATTGCTATGATTTTAAAAATCAAAATTGCCAACAGTAAGGTCAATGAGAAATTTTCTGATAGTAGTACGTTTATCTCGTGATGTCCAAAATACCGGGTTACGGGAAAATAATATGCTATAACCCCAAGCAAGATCCCCCCAATCAAGGTTTTGATATAAATAGGAATAGGCCTTTTTTCCAAAAGCGTTTTGAAAAATTTGGTACAAAAAATAAAAGCCCATCCAAAAGCGGCCCCAATAATTGCAAAAAGAACGGCGAAACCAAAATCAAAAATACCTGAATATTCATAGGCAGATAAATCCCATATGGGGCCAAGACCCAAATGAATGATCAAGGCAAACACCAAATAACTAAAGGAACTTGCCACAAATGCAGGAATTATAGCCTTGTAATATTCAACGGCATGTTTGTGGTGAAGTATTTCCAATGAAAACAGACTGCCACCTAAAGGCGCTCCAAATAAAGCCGTAAAACCGGATGCCATTCCTGCAATACTTAGTGACCGTAATTCTTCGCCTTTTAGGCGGCACAATTTTCCTAACCATGTTCCTGTAGATCCCGTAACCTGTACCAAGGGGGCTTCCGGCCCTAGACTTCCTCCCGAAGCAACACATAATAAAGAGGAAAGCACCATAGAAGGGTTATTTTTTGGATCCAACTTTCCCTTATTAAACCGAATGTTGTTTACAATTAAGTGTATTTCACCGGGGTCCCCAATGAAATGGATTATCAGCCCCGCCAAAAGTCCACAAGTGGCCATTAGGGGAATTACCTGCCACCCTCCGAAGAAAGCGAATTGATGCGTAAGAAACTCAAGTACAATCCAATAAACTCCGGCAATTATGCCTCCTAACAGTCCAATTAAAGCCCATAACAAAAAAGTCCGACTGAATACGAAAGGGTTAAATCGGACTGGTTGGTCTAGAATATTTAAGTATGTTACTAATTTTCTTCTTCGTTTTAATTTCACTTTTCCTACTCTGTTTAAATGGAAGATAACAAAGGTATGTACCGAATTTTAACTATTTTCAAATATATCAAAAAAATGAAGTTTATATATAGCGTTGCGCAGTTGATGGTTTAGCAGTTTCTCAAAAATCGAGGTCGCTATAAGCCACCTCTTCTGCAATTTGTTCCACGTTCCCCATATATTCCTTGCCACGCAATTTGGCTACGGTGTGTGCCGCCAGTTCATCCTGTGGATATTCGAGTATTAATTCCTTTATTTTTTTTATGTCCAGTTCGTCATTAATAGCGTCTAGCCAGCCATCTTCCAATTCGGTGGGTAGGATTACGGGCATTCTGGGCTCATTCAACTTTGGGTTGTTGTGTATTTTCGCCAACAAAGGAGTTGCCGTTTGTGGTAACGATGGAAAACGTGTTCAGTATACCACCACTATCCGGATTTTTCCATTCACTCCATAAACCTGCCAGGGCCATAGGTTCTTTGTCTTTACGATAGATATAGAATGGGTAGGTTTTGCCCTTATAATGGTGGTGTTCGTAAAAGCCATCAACATAGATGATGCAGCGGTTATTTTTTGCAGAGGTTCTAAACGCCGATTTTTCAAAGATGGTCTCCCCTCTTGCATTTAGCGTATTGTTCCATTGCTTTTTTAGGTCGGCTTCGCTTTTTACCCAATGCGGCACAAGGCCCCACGTGGCAACTTCGGGGAATATGGGCGACCTATCTGTGTAGATAAGAATTTCCGGATGGCTGAAACCTGAGGAATGGTAAATTGGTAAATCGGTAAGCGGAACCAGTTTTTCAATAATCTCTTCTACGGCCTGTTGGTCGTTTCGGCGTCTTGCTCTACTTAATTGGGCTTCCAGACTTGCTTTTATATCGTAGCACATTCATTTTTCTATAAAAATAGTGATTTAGAATATGAAGTGCAAAGAGCAATTAACAATGAGGAATATACGGGCGGGATGCCCGTGCCAGTGGGGGAAGCCGTGAGGTCTTTGAAAAGGAGTGTTGAAGGGAACGACTCCCTTTACTGAGCTTGTCGAAGTGAAGCAAATCGAAGATTCAATGGAGTTAATCTGCCCCGGTGTAGTTACACTCATGATAACAAGTAACTTCATGAGATTGCCACGCTTCGCTCGCAATGACAAGTACCGCTCATGCGGGAAAACGTCATTGCGAAGGAGGAACGACTGAAGCAATCTGCCCAAGTGTAGTGACGCTCATGATAGCAAGCAGCTTCATGAGATTGCCACGCTCCGCTCGCAATGACAAGTACCGCTCATGTGGGAAAACGTGGTACCGCCCATGTGGAAAACGTCATTGCGAAGGAGGAACGACCGCCTGTACTGAGCCCAGCCGAAGCTGAAGCAATCTGCCCAGGTGTAGTTACACTCATAATAACAAGTAGGCTCATGAGATTGCCGCGCTGCGCTCGCAATGACAGTACAGCTCATTTTCAGCTTATTGTTGGATACTGTTGTGGTTTTTCAGTATTTGGGCTGAACGGAGCATTTAGCCGTTGAAGAATAATCAGGATGGAACGCGATGCAATCGCGCACTAGCGGGGGTGGGTTTGCTCCCGATAAGTCATTTGTCGGTTAAACATTACTCAAAGTCAATTTCGCACGCCTCTTTCCTACTTCATTAAATTGTTTAATCAGATTGACGGTAAAAGTAGTACCCGTTTTTTCGTCACTAACTAGATTAATATCGCCACCGTGGGCCTCCGCTACAATTTGGGTTAATGTTAGTCCCATTCCCCAACTACCTGAAACCGATTGTTCAGCTCTTTTTGCACTTCCCATAAACTTGAATATCTGTTCTTGTTTGGAAATAGGAATAGGATTTCCCCAATTGTGTACCTTCATTTCGACCGAATCTTCTTCATCTTCTATTGAAATTGTAATTGGTTTATTGATAGAACCATACTTGACAGCATTACCGATTAAATTTTCAACCAACCTTCTAACTGCTGTTTTGTCAAAAATGAATATGATGTTTTTTGCATTGTATTCCAAATTTATTTCGTGAGTGTAAACCTCCTTACTCTCGGCATGAACAAATTTCATTTCTTTTAAAAGGTCTGAACTCTCAAAAGTTAACAACATTCCTTCGCCAGATTTAACTGTAATCCCGTTCATAAGCCCTTCGATAAGGTCAATCGCTTTTTTCACACTTCGGTAGGCAGTTATTCTAGTTTTATCAGTCCATTCACCTGTTTTGTCCTGCTCCATCATTTCTAAGGATAACTTGGCTGCAGCAAGTGGGTTCCTTATATCGTGAGCGAGGGTTCCAATTAGTTTTTCTTGCATTTCTTGAAGTGAAAATGAAAATGAAGCGACAGATTTTAAAATTGTTGTTTCTATAACGTACTTTAATAAATCAGACATTTTTTGGTCGTAACTATCGTGAGAAGTAATATATTCACTTAAAGTGCGATGGAAAATAATGTATTCTTGAATAACTTGTTCAACGGTATAGTTTGCAGTTGTTGCCCTATGTCTTCCGTGATGAATACTATTATCTAGAATTTCTGAAAAGCTTTCATCTAAGCTAATATCATTAATTTCATTATGTCTCTCCATAATATCAGCAATGTCCATTATGATATTTGGAAGGTAGTCAAACAATGCTATTGCGTTAGCTTCTTTGGCGGCAGGAACATCTTTTTTAACTTGATTTTGCCAAAGCTCCATAATTTCGGGAATATTCTCTCTTAGGATGTTCGCCGTTTTATTCATTTATGGTAAATTTTTATCTAAATTTAACATAATTTTTTGAATACTCTGTAAGTTTTATTCCTTCGTTTATTTTGAGAAGTTTTTTATTCTCTTTTTTTTAATGGAATGCACTGCTCGCGCGCGATTGCATCGCGTGGCCTTCTACACTCTATGCATAGTGACCGTAATCTTTTATCTCAATTTCGTGTAATATTTTTTTTATCATTGCTGTAATAATGAATATATTGATAACTGTAACCAACTTCAAGGAGTTCTTCAAGTAGCAGCTTTTCTGCAAGGGTTTTTCTTCAGATTGTTTTAACAGCATATAATCCGAACCTCCAAGTCGTTCCGGGAGAAATAAACGCTTTGCTATAAGAAAATCATTTTATATTATATTCCATAATTTAATCAGTTGTGAAAGCTGTTTAATCATAAAGTAGGGTTTATCTATTTAAGAATGTTATTTAAATAAGCGAATTAAAACAACTATCATGAAAAAAATAGTACTTACCACCCACAATTCAACACTAAAAAACAAGTCAATAAACGTCCAACGACTTTACCGTCAACTTGCCATTGCAATCCTTACTTTCACAATGCTGATCGGATCTGGGTCCAAAGTCTTTGCCCAGGACTGGTCCCAGCAATCGGCACTACCCACTGGTTGGGACCTCGATGGCGTTACATTCCTTTCCCCAACCGATGGCTTCATCTGTGGAGATGATCAAGTCCTCATGCATACCACCGATGGCGGTACGACCTGGGAACAAGTCAACGGTGTGTCCCGCGACCGGCTATTCGGGGAGCAGGAGTTCCATGATCTTGCGTTCGCCGACATGCAGCACGGCTGGGCGGTTGGCAATATCAACTATCGCACAACAGATGGCGGTGAGACCTGGCAGGAAATGGCGTCTGCAGGCGGTAACAATAAACAGATCCACCCTATCACCGCCGACGTGGCCTATCTCAACTCCACTTGGCAGTTGCAGAAGACAACGGACGGCGGCGTGAGCTGGAGCCCCATCTTTCCTACGACTGGCATCGACCGCGTAAGTGCGATGGACTGGTGGGACATCGACCGCGGCGTGTTTTGGGGAGGAGGCGAGGCAACTGGTAGCGAGAGCGGTCTGCGGTTGACGACGGACGGCGGTGCAAACTGGGATCTCGTACGCCTTGGAATCACCAACGACGTCACTTTCGTGACCGCCGACGTACTGCTCTGGCACGACAGCTTCGGTCTCACCCTTTACCGCTCTGATGATCTAGGTCAGACCGCATCTCCGGTGCTTTCGCTCATCGATCTGCCGGTTGAGGTCATCCATCGCCTGCCCGACGGAAGGATCCTTGTCGTAGATGCTGCGGTCCGCATGTGGATGAGCGACGACGAAGGCCTTACCTGGACCCAGGTCCATGAAAAGCTCGGCGCCCGCGGGTTGCAATATCCCAGTATGCACTTTCTTGACAACCTTAACGGCTGGTTCGTTACCGAGGACGGGCTGATGCTGCAGACCACCGATGGCGGGTACAACTGGACGCAGCGACAGAGGGGTATAGGGGCGGCGCTGGAAGATGTGATCATGTACCCGGACGGCCGTGGTATTGCCGTTGGTGCGAACGGGGCGGTGCTTGTTACCGATGATTTCGGCGAACAGTGGCAACTGCGGCAGATCCTGCAGGGGCCGGGCGGCGTGTCCACCGATCTTTCAACCCTCGCCCCGGCCGGACAAACGATGTTGGCCGCAAGCAAGCCTGGACTGGTCTATAGCAGTGATGACCGCGGTGACACTTGGACGTTACTTCCCGGCAGTCCATACTTTCCAAATAGCATTATGCATGTGCTCGACTTCCCCTCTCCAGCAACGGGCTACATGTTCGGCCGCTCTTACGATTTCGGACTGATTTACCGCACCCAGGATGGAGGCGAAACTTGGCAAACTATGATGGCGGCGAGTGACGAGGAAGATTTGCAGCTTGATGCCGAGATGTTCGATGAGGAAAACGGAGTGTCGGTTGGTACGCTCAATTCTTTCTACTTTACCACAGACGGATGGCAAACCTGGACCCGGCGTCAAATAACATTGGGCTTTTCGTGGAATTCCATTGGTTTCGCCAATCTCCAGCAAGGCTGGGTAGGCAGCTACTACGGGGAGGTGGCCCACACCACCAATGGCGGGATCACCTGGACCAGCGTGAACCTGCCCGGCGTGACCCCGGATGACATCATCGAGGCTATTGATGTGAAGAGCGTAAACGAGGTATACATCCTTGTCTCCGGCTCCGATATGGTACGCGTCTTTGAGAGCTTTGACGGGGGTCAAACATGGCAAGTTTCCGCGCCGGGACTAGTGAGTCCCGACCTCCCAAGCCATACCAATAACTTCTTCGTGAACGACGACGGCGAAATCTGGACCGCGGGACAATTCGGGTTCATCCTGTCACGTCACGACCAAATCTTGTCTGTCGGGGAGGAATTAGTAACAGCTCTACCGGCTCCGCGATTACATGCTGCTGTGCCCAATCCCTTTAACTCGGAGACCGAGATTACCTTCACGCTGCCGGCCGCCAGCAACGTGCAGCTGATGATCTACGACTTGCTTGGGCGCAGGGTAGCCTCGCTCGTTGACGGTGTGCGACAGGCAGGCACCCACCGGATTCCCTGGAACGGGCTTGCCAATGGCCACGAGCTGAACTCGGGGATGTTCATTGTGCGTCTTGTTTGGGACGGTGGCAGTGAGAGCAAGAAGCTGCTCCTGATGCGTTAGACCCACTTCAGGTCTAAAACCTCCGCAAGGTTACCGACTTCGCGAGCCTACTACGGATTCCCTTCAGTGCGCATAGCTAACACTACCTTGTGTAATAAATGCATATCTGCATCTACAATGGAGTGGACGCAATACGCTACTTAAGTAATGTTGTTGCGTACTGTCTGGATCCGAGGTTGTTGCTTGCCAGATTTCTTGAGTCTCATGAGATTAACTCCGTTGAATCTTCGATTTGCCACGCTGCGCTCGCAATGACGAATACCGCCCATGTGGGAAAACGTGGTACCGCCCATGTGGGAAAACGTCATTGCGAAGGAGCGACCGAAGGGAGCAACTGAAGCAATCTGCCCAGGTGTAGTTACTCTCATGATAACAAGTAGGCTCATGAGATTGCCACGCTGCGCTCGCAATGACAACTCGCCCGCGCTCGAGGCAGGCTGGTACCGCCCATGTGGGAAAACGTCATTGCGAAGGAGGAACGACTGAAGCAATCTGCCCAGATGTAGTTACTCTCATGATAACAAGTAGCTTCATGAGATTGCCACGCTGCGCTCGCAATGACAGTACTGCCCATTTTCATATTATTGTTGGATAATATTGTGGTTTTTCAGTATTTGAGCTGAACGAAGCATTTAGCCGTTGAAGAATAATCAGGATGGAACGCGATGCAATCGCGCACCAGCGGGGGATTTCTTTCATTTTATAATATTTTTTTAAAAATGCTAATCTTTTTAAGTCCAAAGCTCAACACAGCCGATAGTGAAATACCTAGAATAGTAACTAAGAGAAACTTGAGATTCGTATCTAGGTTTATTTTAGCCAAAAGAAGTTGTAAGGCTATAACAATTAACAAATGAAACAAATAAATGCCATAAGAGTTATCAGATAGAAATTTCAAGAATTTATTCATATGATGGATTAATATTTTCGAAATGGTATAAATGCCAAGACACAACCCAACACAAAGAAGAGATTCAATGATAGATTCGCTCCATAGATTCGGGAATTGGTCATAAATTAAGTCTTTAAAAATGAAGGTAATTAGCCCTAAAAAGAAATAAAAAAAAGCGGTTATTGGTTTGATATCTTCGAGCCAATTAGTTTTATTAAACAGTGCTCCTAATAAGAATAGGCTTAAGTATTGTGGTAGATGTGCCACTTCGATTGGAATTATCCAGGTAACCCAATAATCTATGGGATAAACACTTCGGACCCACACATTGACAGGTATCAAAAAAACCAAATAAAGAAGAGGGAACCAGACCATAAATGTTTTCGCAAAGTGAAATTTTATCTTGATTGATTTTACGATCGCCAAATAGATAAGAGAATATGCCAATAAAGATGCTACAAACCAGAGGTGGCCTACTGATAGTGGTGGCTTGTTAAAATGTAAATCTACTAGAAAGCTAAAAAAGTTGGTTTTAGTTTCACTTATGAGGTAATGTAAAGGTCCAAAAATGCAAAAGATAAAGAATAACAAAGGAATTCCAAGTCTAAAGAATCTATCCTTTAAGTACTTCTTGATAGGTTTATTGTTAAGGGAAAAAAATGTAAAATATCCCGAGATGAAAAAATAAAAACCCATCATATAAGCTGCATTCAAAAAGAAAAAGGGTCTTAAATAGTCTAATTTTGGGTTATCAGATACTAACCAAACTCCGCCCGTATTTCCATAAGCCTGACCCGCATGTGGCCACTACCATACAAGTCAGAAATACTTTGATGAAATCGATAAATACGATTCTCTTTTTGCCTTCATTCATATACTAATTAAAATAAATTTAATTTGTTTCTTATAATTACTGCCAACGTCTCGGCCATCAATTTTTGCGTGGGTTTATACTTATCCACCGCTCCCGCGCGATTGCATCGCGTGGCCTTCTGCATTGATGTAAAGCCGTGTTCTTCCTTTAAGTTTTTGATATTTTCTTGTATGGTTTCGTTATGGAAATACTTAGTGTATTTTTTATAGGCTCGTTCTATAGTGAAACTATCCTGTTGTGCTAGGTATGTTTTTAGAACTGAAGTCTGAAATAATGTCATTTAGTAACTACTGGTTTTATGGGCGTATGCCATTTAGTTGTTGTGGTTCAAATATAAAACAATAAAAAAAGCAATTCCATTAGGAGATACCGTTATTGGAAACAAATTAACCGGGGGAGAATCTCAAATATATCAAATCCCAACAAAACTTTATCAATAAAAAGTTCTTTATCGATAAACGGGTGTATGGTGATGCGTAAAGGCTGAAGCGTGAAGCGTGGGTATGTGAATTTGTGAATTTCTGAATGATTGATGGAAAATCTTACGTCTTACGTCCTAAGTCTTACGTCCTAAGTCTTACGTCTTACATCTAATGAGTGAACTTCGTACTTCGCAACTTCTCCCAGTTCCCTCCCACCCTGCTTCGCATAAAGGTCCCATTTTGGAGCCCGCAACTGAACAAGACCAAACCAACACCCGAACAAAACACTAAAAAAGTATCGCAAAAATGCAATTTCGGTCATTTGGCTTTAATTAAGTGCGACCGAGTGCAATTCAGGTCAATTCGGGTCATCTATTTGGAATACAGAATCTTGCATATTACTTTGGCACTGACTAATTCAAATAATTGTTTAACTAAATTCTTAAAATTATGGGATCTTACAACAAAGGTATCCTTGGCCCCTTTAGGGGGAAAGTTGGCTCCGTAATCGGTTATTCCTGGCGAGGGAAAGACTTGATGCGCGGGTTGCCAAAAGAGAGCACAGCTACCGCAACAGCGGCACGGTTGGAACAACGTGCAAAATTTAGCACGGTCATTAAATTTTTAACTCCTATCAAAGGCATCCTTAGTGCCTATTTTGGGAAAGAACAGAACGCAAAGTGACCGTCTTACGTCTTACGTCTTACATCTTATGTCTTACGTCTTAAGTCTTACCGTCTTACGTCAAAAACCAAACGTCTAACATCTAATATCTAATACAATCCGTTTTCATTTACAAAAAACTTAAAAAATTTCGCTATTTTCACTTCCTTAAGAACATAATGATGAACGATCCCAAAAGACTCTTCGACTTCCCTTATTATCAGCTTGAAAAATATCCGCAGGAAAAATCATTGGTAACAAAATACAATGGTAAATGGGAAGCAACTTCTACCCAAGAATATATTGACAAAGCAAATGCTTTAAGCCGTGGTTTGCTGCGAATGGGCATAAAGCCAAATGATAAAATTGCATTAATATCCATGACAAACCGTTCCGAATGGAACATTTGCGATATTGGGATTATGCAAACGGGCGCGCAGGATGTGCCTATTTACCCCACAATTTCTGAAGACGAATATGAGTATGTGTTAAACCACAGCGAATGTGTTTACTGTTTTGCCTCATGTAAAGAAGTGTTTGACAAAGTGCAGCAAATTAGAGGCAATGTTCCTTCATTAAAGGAGGTGTTTACTTTTGATGAAATTAAAGGTGCAAAAAATTGGAACGACGTTTTGGAGGAAGGGAAGGACGACAGTAACCAAAATGAAGTTGAAAAGCGAAAGGAAGCAATCCATGAGGATGATTTGGCTACTTTAATTTATACTTCCGGCACCACTGGAAAACCAAAAGGCGTTATGCTTTCGCATAAAAATATCGCTTCAAATGCAAAATACAGTTCAGAGCGTTTACCCATTGAACTTGGAAAATCAAAGGCCTTAAGTTTTCTGCCCGTTTGCCATATTTATGAGCGCATGCTTCAATATATGTATCAATATTGCGGGGTAGAAATCCATTTTGCGGAATCGTTGGATACCATAAGTGAAAATTTAAAAGAAGTAAAACCCGACGTTATGAGCGCCGTTCCACGTCTTCTGGAAAAAGTGTACGATAAAATCTATGCAAAAGGCGCTGAACTTACAGGAATAAAGAAAAATCTGTTTTTCTGGGCCATCGACCTTGGCCTTAAATATGAACCCTACGGCCAAAATGGCTGGTGGTACGAAAGTAAATTAAAAATTGCCCGTAAGCTTATTTTCAGTAAATGGCAAGAGGCCTTGGGAGGAAACCTGAAGGCCATTGCTTCTGGCAGTGCAGCGTTACAACCCCGATTGGCAAGGGTATTTAATGCTGCGGAAATTCCTGTTATGGAAGGTTATGGACTTACAGAAACTTCGCCAGTGGTTTCGGTGAATGATATGCGCAACCACGGTTTTAAAATAGGGACTGTGGGCAAACCCTTAAAAGAAACTGAGGTGAAAATTGCGGATGACGGTGAAATTTTGATAAAAGGCCCACAAGTAATGATGGGCTATTATAAAAATCCAGAGCAAACAGAGGAAGTTTTGAAAGATGGATATTTCCACACGGGTGATATTGGGGAGATTGACAGTGATGGTTTCTTAAAAATCACAGACCGTAAAAAGGAAATGTTCAAAACAAGTGGCGGAAAATATGTGGCTCCACAACTTTTGGAAAACGCAATGAAACAATCTCGCTTTATTGACCAGATAATGGTTATTGGCGAAGGCGAAAAAATGCCGGCAGCATTAATCCAGCCCGACTTTGATTTTATAAAGGAATGGGGCAACAAAAAAGGCAGAAATATTTCGTCCGATCCAAAGGAAATGGTGAAAAACCAAGCGGTAATAGATAGAATACAAAGAGAAGTTGACTTTTATAATGAACGTTTCGGACAGTGGGAAAAAGTGAAAAAGTTTGAATTGACACCTGATATTTGGAGCATTGAAGGTGGGCAGTTAACGCCAACCATGAAAATGAAGCGAAAAGTGATCAAAGAGAAGTACAAGGATTTATATAATAGGATTTATGGGCATAGTGGCGCGTAAAACTGCAACATAAATAAAAATGAAAAAAATTACATTAAAGTTTTTTCTGGTTTGTGGGTTAATTGGGAATGTATCTACTATTATCGGCCAATGTCCCTCAGGCAATATTGTTTTAGAAACGCAGGAGGACGTGGATAATTTTAGCATTAATTACCCAAATTGCACTGATTTACAAACAAATTTAATAATTCAGCAATCTGCTATTACCAACTTAAATGGTTTATCGCAAATAGAGTCTATAGGATTAAATTTATTCATAAAAGACAATTTATTATTAACAACTTTAACTGGTTTAAATAACTTAGAAACTGTTAATTCAATAAAAATTGAAAGAAATCATGCTCTCATTAATTTACAAGGTTTAAATGGTTTAACAGCTATAAATGGAGATTTACTAATAAACAATAATCATTCTTTAGAAACTTTAGATGGTATAGAAAGTTTAGAACATATTAATTTAGGTCTTGGTATTTTCCATAATCCTGAACTTATATCATTAAATGGTTTATCTGGACTTACAGAAATTGAGGGTGATTTATATATTGAAAATCAAAACACATTGATGACTTTGGATGGATTGGATAATTTAACATCAATTGATGGCACACTTTCTATAGGAATTAACTTCGGTTTAGTTGACATATCAGGAATAAGGAATATTGATGCAACTACAATTGATCGTCTACAGATTCATAACAATGATGAACTTTCAATATGCCATGTTAAAAGTATTTGTGACTATATAGCTTTAGATCCATGGGCTACAAATCTAATTATTGAGGGTAATCATGGCGGTTGTAATAACGTTCTCGAAGTAGAAGCCGCCTGTCTCCTTAGCACTGAAGAAAACCAACTTGCTAGAACTGAAAATCTACCCAAACCCAACCAACAGTACTTTTGAAATCTCAGGTTTAAAAGAAGGGAGCTATTGAAATCATTGACAGCCAAGGAAGAACCGTTAAAAAAATGGATTTGGTAAACAAAGCTAATCATTCAATTTCTGAATTATCATCCGGAATCTATTTTGTAAAAATTTCTTCCGAAAAATCATCCGTAACAAAACAGCTTATAAAAATATAAAAATGAACTGGCTCCTATTAATAATAGCCGGTCTTTTTGAAGTAGCCTTCGCTTTCTGCCTCGGCAAAGTAAAGGAAACCTCGGGCCTTGATTCAAAATTATGGTTTGGTGGTTTTTTAATCTGCCTTTTCATTAGTATGTTTTTGCTTATAAAAGCTTCAAAAACCCTTCCCATTGGTACGGCCTATGCTGTGTGGACTGGAATAGGTGCAGTGGGCACCGTTTTGGTCGGCATTTTCTATTTCAATGAACCCGCCACTTTTTGGCGTATTTTCTTTCTATCTACTCTAATTGCATCTATAGTCGGATTGAAATTTGTTGCAAATTAAATTTTGTAAAACCCATCAGAAAAAAGACTTAAGCATGTTCGACTTAGGACGGATTATCTTTAGCCTCATAATATTATACAATAATTAATCTAACGTCTCGCATTTCAAGACTCCTACTTCCCACTCCATCCTTCCTACTCACTACTCACTATCAGCCTAAAGCCTAAAGCCTAACAAGTTAAAAAACATCCCCATTTACTATGCGTGCATAATATATTTTTGTATATTTGGTATTACATTTTTCAAAGTCTTTTAATGAAGGAAAAAACAATAGATTATATTCTGCGCTCTACCTGGATGAGCGTTACAAAAATGTACAACGAAGAAGCCGGAAAAAAAGGAAGCACCATGGCAACGGGTTTCGCACTTATAAGTATTGATCCCGAGGAAGGAACCCCTTCCACAGCGCTAGGCCCAAAAATGGGAATGGAGGCCACAAGCCTTTCGCGCACCTTGAAAAGTATGGAGGAAAAAGGATTGATTGAGCGCAAACCCAATCCCGAGGACGGCCGCGGCGTTTTAATACACTTAACCCCTTTTGGAAAGGAAATGCGCGAGTTTTCAAAAAATGTGGTCATTGGTTTCGATGAAGCTGTACAGAAAAATATTTCTGATGATGATTTGCAGACTTTCAAGAAGGTGGCAAACACCATTTCAGAACTTATAAATTCAAAAAAAATATACGAGTAATTAATTCAGAATTCTGAATTCTGAATTCATAATTGAAAAAAATATGTCAAAAAGAAGAATTAACAAAGTAGCGGTAATCGGTTCCGGAATTATGGGAAGCGGTATTGCCTGCCATTTCGCCAACATTGGCGTGGAAGTGCTGTTGCTGGACATCGTTCCGCGCGAGCTTACCGATGAGGAAAAGAAAAAGGGACTCACCCTTCAGGACAAAGTGGTGCGAAACAGAATCGTGAACAACGATCTTCAAAAGGCAATAAAAAGCAATCCTGCCCCACTCTATCATAAAGATTTTGCAAAACGGATTTCCACTGGAAACTTGGAAGACGATATTTCAAAAGTGAGCACGGCCGACTGGATTATCGAGGTTGTTGTTGAACGTCTCGACATAAAAAAACAGGTTTTTGATAATCTTGCAAAATATAGAAAAGAAGGAACGCTTATTACCACAAATACCTCCGGAATCCCGATACATTTAATGAGCGAGGGCCATAGCGAGGATTTTCAGAAACATTTCTGCGGCACACACTTTTTCAATCCACCGCGCTATCTGCAGCTTTTTGAAATTATTCCCGGTCCCAAAACCGACCCTGAAGTTTTGGATTTTCTTCGCGAATACGGTGAGAAATTCCTCGGAAAAACTTCGGTTATCGCAAAAGATACGCCAGCATTTATTGGAAACAGAATAGGAATCTTCGGCATTCAAAGTCTTTTCCATCAAGTGAAGGAAATGGGCCTTACCGTGGAAGAAGTAGATAAACTTACCGGTCCCGTAATTGGCCGCCCAAAATCCGCAACCTTCAGAACTGTTGATGTTGTTGGTTTGGATACGTTGGTACACGTTGCAAACGGAATTTACGAAAACGTGCCCGAAGATGAAGAACACGAAACATTTAAACTTCCAAAATTCGTAAATACGATGATGGAGAGTAAATGGCTGGGAAGCAAAAGCGGACAAGGTTTTTACAAAAAAGTGAAGAATGATGATGGCAGCAGTGAAATACTGTCGCTGGATCTGGATTCAATGGAATACCGAAAAAGTAAAAAAGCATCCTTTGACACTTTGGAAAAAACCAAATCGGTGGATAATGTTGCGGATCGTTTCCCAATTCTTATAAAAGGTGATGACAAAGCAGGCGAATTCTACCGAAAAAATTTCGGGGCTATGTTCGCCTATGTTTCAAAAAGAATTCCTGAAATAACCGACGAGCTTTATAAAATTGACGATGCGATGAAAGCAGGTTTCGGCTGGGAACAAGGCCCGTTCGAAATTTGGGATGCCGTTGGCGTTAAAAAAGGAATTGAACTTATTAAGGAATTAGGAAAGGAACCAGCAGATTGGGTATACCAAATGTTGGATTCTGGCATTGACTCTTTTTATAATGTAAAAGATGGCCAAACACAATATTATGCGATTCCCTTTGGAATGCCTGCCGGTACAAAAGGAACGTATTTGCCAATTCCCGGGACAGGATGCCTTTATTATTCTCGACAACATTCGAAAATCCAAAGAAGTTTGGAGCAATAAAGACGTAGTTGTTGAAGATTTGGGCGATGGTATTTTGAATGTGGAATTCCGAAGCAAAATGAATAGCATCGGCGGCGATGTGCTTGCCGGAGTAAATAAAGCGATTGATTTAGCCGAAGAAAGCTATGATGGATTGGTAATTGCCAATAACGGTAAAAACTTTTCCGTGGGCGCAAATATCGGAATGATTTTTATGATGGCCGTGGAGCAAGAATACGACGAAATGAACGCCGCGATTAAATATTTTCAGGATACGAGCATGCGAATCCGCTATTCCTCTATTCCCGTTGTAGTTGCACCGCACGGGATGACTTTAGGTGGCGGTTGCGAATTTACACTACACGCAGATCGCGTTGTGGCCGCGGCTGAAAGTTATATTGGTTTGGTTGAGTTTGGCGTTGGGGTAATTCCCGGCGGCGGTGGTACAAAGGAAATGACCCTTCGCGCGAGTGATACTTTCAAAAAAGATGATGTTGAATTGAATCGATTTCAGGAATATTTCTTGGCAATCGGAATGGCAAAAGTCTCCACTTCCGCTTATGAAGCCTATGATACAGGAATTCTTCAAAAAGGAAAGGATATTGTTATCGTAAACCAAAACAGGCAGATTGCCGCGGCAAAAGCTGTTGCACGCTTTATGGCAGACCAAGGTTACACAAAACCAATCCAAAGGACCGATATTAAAGTTCTCGGAAAACAGGCATTGGGAATGTTTCTAGTAGGAACTGACCAAATGGTGGCAGGAAATTACATCAGCGAACACGATAAAAAAATAGCCAACAAACTAGCCTACGTTATGGCCGGTGGCGATTTAAGTGAAGCAAGCTACGTAAGCGAGCAATACTTACTCGACCTTGAAAGGGAAGCATTCTTAAGTTTGACCGGAGAACGGAAGACTTTGGAAAGGCTTCAGCATATGATTCAGAAAGGAAAACCGTTGAGAAATTAAAAAAAATTAAGAACAGAGAACAGAGACTAAAGAATAGAGAGGCTACAAAATCTCTTTTCTCTATTCGCTTCTCTCTTCTCTAAAAAAGAAATTATGAAACAAAGAACTGCATATATTGTTAAGGCATACAGAACCGCAGTAGGCAAAGCGCCTCGCGGGGTTTTTCGCTTTAAGCGTCCAGACGAGTTGGCGGCGGAAACCATTAAATATATAATGAATGAACTGCCACAACTCGACAAAAAACGCATTGACGATGTAATAGTCGGCAACGCTATGCCCGAGGCTGAACAGGGCCTGAATATGGGTCGCTTGATTTCGCTGATGGGCTTGGAAATAGTTGATATTCCAGGGATGACGGTAAACCGATACTGTGCTTCGGGATTGGAAACCATTTCCATCGCGGCGGCAAAAATCCAAAATGGAATGGCCGATTGCATTATCGCGGGTGGCGCTGAGAGCATGAGTTATATTCCGATGGGCGGTTTTAAGCCTGTTCCCGATTATAAGTTGGCAAAAGAAGGCCACGAAGATTATTACTGGAATATGGGATTGACGGCCGAAGCGGTAGCTAAAAAATACAACGTTTCCCGTGAGGATCAAGATGAGTTTGCTTACACTAGCCAAATGCGAGCATTAAAAGCACAGGAAGAAAACCGTTTTCAGGATCAAATTGTTCCTATTGAAATTGAACACACGTTTGTAAATGATTCCGGTAAAAAAGTTACCGAAAATTATACGGTGAACAAAGACGAAGGACCCCGAAAAGGAACAAATATTGAAGCATTGTCAAAACTACGTCCCGTTTTCGCCGAAGGCGGAAGTGTAACAGCGGGTAATTCTTCTCAAATGAGTGATGGCGCTGCCTTTGCAATGGTGATGAGTGAAGAAATGGTGAAGGAATTAAATCTGGAACCAATCGCAAGATTGGTGAGTTTCGCCGCTGTGGGCGTGGAGCCAAGTATTATGGGAATCGGTCCTGTTTACGCCATTCCGAAAGCTTTGAAACAAGCTGGATTAAACCAAGATCAAATTGAATTTATTGAATTCAATGAAGCCTTTGCCTCCCAATCATTAGCAGTCATTCGCGAACTTGGTTTAGATAAGGAAAGAGTAAACGTAAACGGTGGCGCAATTGCCTTGGGCCACCCACTCGGCTGTACAGGCGCAAAACTTTCCGTCCAGTTATTTGATGAAATGCGCAAGCGAAACCTTCAAGGAAAATATGGAATGGTAACGATGTGCGTTGGGACTGGGCAGGGTGCTGCTGGGGTTTATGAATTTTTAAAATAAGAAAAGAGAAAGAAGAGAAAAAGAGAAAAGAGAAAATATGGGAAAAGACACAATTTTAAAAATCTGAAATTTGGCAATTGGGTTTGGAAATTGCAAATGATATTTCTGACATTCTCAATAATTTTCCTAAGCACGAAACGTTATGATTTAAGTACTCAATTAAGTAGATGTTCCGTCTCAATGCCAAGTAATATTGCAGAAGGTTCTGGAAGAAGTGATAAAGCCTTTAGTAATTTTTTAGATTATACCATTGGTTCTTCCTATGAATTGGAAACACAATTATTAGTTGCTTAACACAGAAAATATATTGATGACGAAACATTAAATAATTAGAAAATAAAATTAGCAGAATGGCAAAGAATGACAATGGGTTTTCAAAATGGTTTAGATAACTATTTCATCTAAAAATATCTTTTCTCTGTTCTCTATTCTCTTTTCTTTTTCCTAAAAACACTAAATAAATTAAAATATAAAATGGAAACAGAAACTAAATAATAAATCGGAACTTCTAAGAGGCGGCCAATTTCTTGTAAAAGAAACAAAAGCCGAAGACGTATTTACTCCGGAAGATTTTTCGGAAGAACAAAAAATGATGCGCGATTCCGTGAAGGAATTTGTGGATCGTGAAATATGGCCGAAAAAAGAAGAATTCGAGCATAAAAATTATGCGCTAACCGAAGAAATAATGCGCAAAGCGGGTGAAATGGGCTTACTTGGCGTAGCCGTTCCCGAAGAATACGGCGGACTTGGAATGGGCTTCGTAACCACCATGTTGGTTTGCGATTACATTTCAGGTGCCACCGGCTCTATCGCTACCGCTTTTGGAGCGCATACCGGAATTGGAACACTCCCAATTACCCTTATATGGAACCGAGGAGCAAATCAAAAAATACGTTCCAAAACTCGCAACCGGCGAATGGTTTGGCGCTTATGCCTTAACCGAACCCGGCGCGGGAAGTGACGCCAACAGCGGAAAAACAAAAGCTGTTCTTTCTGAAGATGGAAAATATTATTCCATCACGGGACAGAAAATGTGGATTTCCAATGCTGGTTTTTGCAACACTTTTATCGTTTTTGCACGTATTGAGGACGATAAAAACATTACCGGTTTTATTGTTGAAAATGATCCTTCAAACGGAATTTCTTTAGGTGAAGAAGAGAAAAAATTAGGCATACACTCCTCCTCTACCCGCCAGGTTTTCTTCAATGAAACGAAAGTTCCTGTTGAAAATTTATTGGGCGAACGCGGAGGCGGATTCAAAATCGCGATGAATGCATTGAATGTGGGAAGAATAAAACTAGCCGCTGCCAGTCTTGATGCACAGCGGAGAGTAATTACTGAAGCTGTAAAATATGCCAATGAACGAGTCCAATTTAAAGTGCCCATTTCATCTTTTGGCGCTATTAAATTGAAATTGGCCGAAATGGCGACAAATGCGTATGTAAGTGAAAGTGCCTGTTACCGCGCCGGCAAAAATATCGAAGATAGAATTGCGATGCGCGTGGAACAAGGAAATAGCCACCAAGAGGCGGAACTGAAAGGCGTTGAGGAATATGCCATTGAATGTTCCATTTTAAAAGTTGCCGTTTCCGAAGACATTCAAAATTGCGCCGATGAAGGAATACAGATTTTTGGCGGAATGGGCTTTAGCGCGGATACCCCAATGGAATCTGCTTGGCGCGATGCCCGTATCGCCCGTATTTATGAAGGCACAAACGAAATCAATAGAATGTTGGCCGTAGGAATGCTCGTTAAAAAAGCAATGAAAGGGCACGTTGATTTGTTGAACCCCGCGCAGGCAGTAGCTTCAGAATTAATGGGAATTCCTTCTTTTGAAACGCCGGATTATTCCGAATTGCTTTCGGAAGAAAAGGCGATGATCGCAAAAGCTGAAAAAAGTATTTTTAATGGTTGCTGGAAGTGCCGTTCAAAAATATGGTACCGACCTCGAAGAACACCAACAAACACTGATGGCCGCCGCAGATATTTTAATTGAAATATATATGGCGGAAAGCGGCATTTTAAGAACGGAAAAAAACGCAAAACGTTTCGGGGAAGATTCCCAAAAGGAACAACTTGCAATGGCACAATTGTACCTTTATCACGCGGTTGATATTATAACAGTAAAGGCAAAAGAAGCAATTCTATCCTTTGCAGAAGGCGACGAGCAACGAATGATGCTGATGGGATTGAAGCGTTTCACGAAATACCAAAACACACCAAATATCGGGCAATTACGAAGAACGATTGCTGAAAAGGTTATTGCGGAAAACCAGTATCCTTTTTAATTTTCCTGAAAAAATCCTCCAAGGTTTCCAAAACCTTGTAGGTTTACCACGAATACACGAATTGTTATAAAAATATTCGTGTATTCGTGGTTTTCTTATTTATGGCGCAAAGTTTGTTATTTTTAAACCAAATTTATTTAAATGAAAAAGCACTTATTTGTTTTTGTATTTCTTTTCTCCTATTCATTTTTCGCACAGAACAGTACTGAAATTTATGTTTTTGACATTGCCCCTGCCTATGAAGGTTTGGAGCTGTTGAATTTTCAAAATATTTCGAAAAACGATGGCTACAACAATCAGCCTTTTTTCACTTCAAATGAAACCATACTTTTTGCAGGAAATAATGAGGGACAAAGTGATATTGCCAAATACGACTTGAATGAAAAAACCAAAAAATGGGTGAACCAAAAAACCGAAGGCGGTGAATATTCCCCACAAAAATTTCCTTCAAATAATGATGTAGCTGCGGTAAGGCTTGATAAAAATGGTCTTCAACGATTATACAAATACAGCTTTGAAACGGGAACTTCCACAGGATTAATTGAAAATTTACAGGTCGCCTATTTTGCGTTCTATAATGATAAAACCATACTTTCAACCGTGTTGGATGGCGAAAAAATGGATTTGGTATTGATTGATGTGGCTTCAAAAAAAGCCGATACCATTTTCAGAAATGCGGGAAGAACAATTCAAAAAATCCCAAATACCAATTCCATGAGCTATTCACTCATAAACGAGGAAGGAAATTTGGATTTATATATGCTGGATATGGGTTCTTATGAAAGTTTTTTTGTGACCGAATTGCCCATCGGTATTCAGGATTATGTTTGGCTAAACGATACGCAAATCCTTGTGGGCAGCGGCAACAAGCTTTATATGTACGATACGTTGGGAGAGCCTGAATGGAACAGGATTGCATCCCTAGAGGAATTTGGCATTAAAAATATAACTCGAATGGCCGTGAGTCCCAACGGAAAAAAGCTGGCTATTGTTGGAGAAAATTAATTTATTATTCCTGCAAGGTTTTAAAAACCTTGTAAGTCTTAAACTTCTTTTTGGTATTTTTAATCAAAATTCCATTTCAAAATGAAAAAGTATTTCCTCTTTGCTCTTCTCAGTGTTACTTTCAATTCCTTTTCACAAACAGATCAACGTATTTACGACATTATAAATTCGGTTTCTTCGGAAAGAATAGAGGCCGATATTACCACACTTGCAAATTTCGGTACAAGAAATACCTTTAGCGACACTATTAGCAATACCCGAGGTATTGGTGCTGCCCGTAGATGGATAAAATCTGAATTTGAAAATGTATCAAAAAATTGCAGCAATTGCTTGAATGTTTTCTATCAAAAAGATTTTGTAAAGGCCGAAGGAAACGATCGCGTGCCGCAGGATACTTGGATTGTTAATGTTGCGGCGGTTCAAAAAGGCACAAAATATCCCAATCGCTACATAATAATGAGTGGCGATATTGATTCGCGAAATAGCGACGGCAGCGATTTTACCAAAGATGCGCCCGGAGCCAACGACAATGCCAGCGGAATGGCAGGGACTATTGAAGCCGCACGGGTTCTTTCAAAATATAAATTTGAAAATAGTATTGTTTATTTAGGTTTGAGCGGCGAAGAACAGGGACTTTTCGGTGGAAAAGGATTTGCTGAATATGCCAAAAAGAACGGGTGGGAAATTATAGGCGTTTTCAATAACGATATGATCGGAAATATTGAAGGAGTTGATGGTGTAATAAGTAATCGCGATTTTAGGATTTTTTCTGAACCCGTTCCTCCTACCGAAACTGAGCGCGAGCGACAAATGCGAAGATTTTACGGCGGCGAGGTGGACGGAATTTCGAGGCAGCTTGCACGTTACGTTTATAAAACAACGCAGACATATATGCCAGAAATGAACCCGATGATGGTTTACAGACTGGACCGTTTTGGACGCGGCGGACATCACCGTCCATTTAATGACCTCGGTTGGGCGGGAATTAGAATAATGGAAGCGCACGAAAATTATAATCACCAACATCAAGATTTACGTACAGAAAATGGAATTGAATACGGAGACAAATTAGAATTTGTAAACTTTGATTATGCAGCTAAACTTACCGCTGTAAATGCAATTAATTTGGCGAGCCTGGCTTGGGCGCCACCGGAACCGAAAAACGTAGCCATTGGAGGCGTTGTTGAAGCTTCTGCAAAACTGAAATGGGATAAAGTTGATGGCGCAGCAGGTTATAAAATTTATTGGCGAGACACCACTTCGCCCACTTGGGACCACAGCCGTTATGTGGGTGATGTATCAGAATTTACACTGGATGGAATAGTGATAGACAATTCCTTTTTTGGGGTTGCTTCAGTTGGAAAGAATGGATTTGAAAGTGTTGTTGTTTTTCCAAATTCCGTTTTTCGTTAACTTAATAGCATTATGAAAGAAAAAATTCTTCTTATCGCCTGTTTCTTAATTGGTTTTACTTCCGTTTCACAGGAATTTACCCGAGCGGATACCCTTCGTGGTAGCATAACTCCGGAAAGAGCGTGGTGGAATGTTACTTATTACGATTTAAATGTTGCAGTAAATCCTTCCGAGAAAACTATTGAAGGCAGCAATACCATTTCATATAAAGTTTTGGAACCCAATGATGTTATGCAGATTGACCTGCAAGCACCGATGATGATCGATAAAATAGTTCAGGACGAAAAAGAAATTTCATTTACTAGTGACGGTAATGCACATTTTTTAAAACTTCAAAAGAAACAACATAAGGGGAATGAAGAAAAAATCACGATTTACTTTTCCGGAAAACCACGAATAGCGAAACGACCGCCTTGGGATGGTGGTTTTACATGGACCAAAGACAGCAACGGAAAGGATTTTATCGCGAATTCAAATCAAGGAATTGGCTCAAGTGTTTGGTGGCCTTTGAAAGATCATCCTTCCGAAGAACCGGACAGGGGAATTACAATTTCAGTAACCGTTCCCAAAGATTTAATGGACGTAAGCAACGGAAGATTGAAAGAAGTAATAGAAAACAAGAAAACAAAAACTTGGGTGTGGCAAGTGCAAAATCCTATTAACGCGTATGCAGTAAACATAAATATTGGCGATTATGTTCACTGGAGTGAAAAATATAATGGCGAAAAAGGAATACTTGATATGGACTATTACGTGCTCCGTGAAAATGAAGCAAAGGCCAAGGAGCAATTTAAACAGGCACCCAAAATGATGGAAGCTTTTGAGCATTGGTTTGGCCCCTACCCTTTTTATGAAGACGGCTACAAATTGGTGGAAGCTCCCTATTTGGGCATGGAGCACCAAAGCAGTGTGACGTACGGCAATAAATTTGAAAATGGATATTTAGGGCGCGATCTTTCAAATACTGGTTGGGGATTGAAATTTGATTTCATAATTATTCACGAAAGTGGACACGAATGGTTTGCTAATAACATTACGAATAAAGACGTGGCAGATATGTGGATTCACGAAGGGTTTACAAATTATTCGGAAAATCTTTACTTGGATTATTTCTTCGGAAAAAAAGCTTCATCCGAATATATTATAGGGATACGAAAAAATATATTGAACGATCGCCCAATTATTGGCCAATACAATGTTAATAATCCTGGGAGCAGTGACAAGTATTACAAAGGCGCAAATATTCTGCACAACATCCGCCAACTTATTGGAGATGACGAAAAATGGCGAAATATTCTACGTGGACTTAATCAAGAATTTTATCATCAAACCGTTACCAGTAAACAGATTGAAGAATACATCAGTGAAAAAGCCGGGATAGACCTTAGTATATTCTTCGATCAATATCTCCGAACTACTATGGTTCCGAAAGTTGAATATTCAATCAAAGGAAATACCTTAAAATTCAGATATACCGATATTATTGAAAACTTCACCATGCCTGTAATTGCAATAGTAAATGGCAAAGAAGAGTGGATATCCCCTACTTCGGAATGGAAAACAAAAACATTGGCAACACCAATTAAATCTGTGGAAATAAAAAAAGATTTCTATGTAAATTCTGAAGAAATAAAAAAATGAAAGCTAAGCCTATTCTTTACTTCAAAGATGATAATGAATGGCGGGAATGGTTACATGAAAATCACGAAGTTTATCCCCAAGGCGTTTTCTTAATTTTCTTCAAGTTAGAAATGGAAATACCCACTATGCGTTGGGAAGAAGCAGTTAAAATAGCCCTTTGCTACGGCTGGATAGATAGTACGGTAAAGAGTCTTGGCGAGGGGAAACGCCAACAATATTTTTGTCCGAGAAATCCAAAAAGTGTATGGAGCGCAGTAAATAAACGCTATTTAATCGAGTTGGAAAAAGAAGGTCTTCTCCATAAAAATGGAAAAAAAATTATCTATGAAGCCAAGAAAAATGGAAGCTGGACTACTCTTGATGACGTTGAAAATTTAGTAACGCCACCCGATCTTCAAAAGGCTTTCAACAAAAATCCAGTAGCATTTTCAAATTTTGAAAATTTCAGCCGCAGTTATAGAAAAAGTTACCTCTATTGGTTAAATCAAGCTAAAAAACAAGAAACCCGGGAGAAAAGAATTTCAGAAATTATTTCATTGTGCAAAAAAAACATAAAGTCGAGAAATTAAATTTTAATTTATAAATGAAAAAAGCCCCTTAAAAAAAGGGGCTTTTCGTTTTTTTCTGCAAGAAGAATTACATCTTCGGCATCAAAACTTTATCCACTGTGTGAACTATACCGTTAGATGCATCCATATCAGCACTTGTTACAGTCGCCATATTTCCTTTAACATCTTTAACCATTACTTTACCATTTTTCTCAGATAAAGTAAGTATTTCTCCATTCAGCGTAGTCACATCCAATTTCCCTCCAGCACTTTTTATTTTATCTAATACTTCGGAAGAGTTCATTCTGCCTTGAACCACATGATATTTAAGCACGTTTTGAAGTTGAGATTTATTCTCAGGCTTCATTAAATCATCCATTTTTGCCTGTGGCACTTTGCTGAAAGCTTCGTTGGTTGGAGCAAAAACTGTGTAGTCGCCTTCACTTTTCAAAGTTTGAGCCATATCAGCAGCCTGAAGAGCACTAACCAAAGTAGAAAGATCTGAGTTACCCATTGCTTTTGCAGCAATTGAATTTGCTTCCATTTCAGCCATTCTTGCCTGTATTGCATTTCTTCAACTTTCCATCAAAGAATCTTTTTCGCGTTCCATACGCATTTCTTCAGCTTGTGCTTGCGCTTCAGCTTCTTTCTTTTTTGAATCTTCACAGCTAGCAAAAATCATTGCTACAACCGCTAGAGACATTACAATTGTTTTTAGTTTCATAATAGTGTTTGTTGATTTAGAATTTGGCATCAAAGATATTCCAAGTACAGTGATTTTTTTTATTAATGGTAATTAATCTTTAGTTAAATTTTTGATAAATTATTAATGGCTTTACCCAAAAAGACCTCATATTAAAATTTTCCTAACTATAAAAGTATCAGGATCTAAAATGCTACCTTTAGTAAATTAACCGTATAAAACTACTAAAATGATTAAGTCAAAATATCAAAGTGTGTTGGATTTAAGTGAGAAATTAAACATTCACAACCTGAATGTAAAAGAAGAAAACGGCCAATTGAAAGTGTGGGGAACCGCACAAAACCAATACCAAAAAAATCTTCTTTGGGATGAAATTAAAAGAATAGGCGGTGAGAATCCTTCTGATATAATGGCAGATATTACCGTCGCAAATAATTCAGCTTTTGCTCACCATACCGTAAAAAGTGGCGAGACTTTAAGTAAAATATCAAAGCAATATTATGGTGACCCTAATAAATACAATATGATTTATGAAGCCAATAAGGATAAGTTGAAATCTGCCGATCTTATTCATCCGGGCGATGAATTGGTTATTCCAAATATTTAATATTCAAAAAAAACCGCCAGTTTTAAACATAACTGGCGGTTTTTTAATTTTTAAAGTCCACTGATGTAGCTTCCGTATAAATCTTTAAAATGTAAACCATTCCCCAAATTGAATTTGCTCAATTTTTTGTTTTCTGCCAATGCCCAAAGAATCAATTCTTTTAAAAAATAACTATCTTTTTTTGAGGTTTCGGGTTGGTATTTCTCAATCAATTGTTGCAGTGGTTTTATTCTGTCCAATTCATTTCTATATTCTTCATCGGAATAGGAATCTATTAATTCAAAATCATTTTCCTCAAAAAACCAGGATACAATTTCAGAATATGGATCGGCCTCGCCCTGTTTTGTAAGCTTTTCAATTTTTGGAAAACGATTTTTAAAAGTAGTATTCACCGAATCAACAATCAATTGTTGAGCAACTTGGGAAACGCCCTCCTGCTCGCCTTCGTAAACCAATTCAATTTTTCCAGTTATTGAAGGAATTACGCCCATAAAATCACCCAATCTAACGGTGGTTTTTTCTTCTCCATTTTGCAAAGCGCGTCTTTCAGCGGTACTTAAAAGATTTTCAAAAGCGGTAATGCTCAATCGTGCACTGACGCCACTTTTAGCATCTATGAAATCATTTTCACGCGCCTCAAAACTTATTTGTTCCAAAATATCTTTGGCTAAATCTGGCACATAAACGTTCGATTTCGATTGTATTGCTTCTGCCGTTTCCTGTTCTGTTATGATACGCGCAGTTTGAATATCCTCAGGATAATGCGTTAAAATTTGGGAGCCAATTCTATCTTTCAGTGGAGTTACAATACTTCCCCGGTTTGTGTAATCTTCAGGGTTTGCGGTAAAAACAAATTGGATATCCAAAGGCAATCGTACGGCAAAACCGCGAATCTGTATATCGCCTTCCTGCAAAATATTAAAAAGTGCCACTTGAATTCTGGGCTGTAAATCTGGCAATTCGTTAATTACAAAAATGCAGCGATTGCTGCGTGGAATCATCCCGAAGTGAATCACCCGATCATCTGCATAATTCAATTTTAAATTTGCAGCTTTTATTGGGTCAACATCACCAATTATGTCCGCTACCGTTACATCTGGCGTGGCAAGTTTTTCTGAAAAGCGGTCGTTACGGTGCAACCAACTTATGGGTGTATTATCGCCCTTTTCGTGCATTATATTTTTGGCATATCGGGAAATGGGGTTAAAAGGGTCATCATTTATTTCACTACCTTCCACAACAGGAATATATTCGTCCAAAAGACCAACCATTTGGCGGGCCAATCGGGTTTTTGCTTGTCCGCGAAGCCCTAAAAGATTGATGTTGTGTTTTGAAAGGATGGCGCGCTCCAATTCTGGAATGACGGTAAGTTCATACCCATGAATGCCAACGAATGGCGTTTCTTTCTTCATTATTTTTTGAAGCAAATTACGGCGCAATTCTTCTTTAATTGATTTAGGTTCGTAACCGGCTTTCTTGAGTTCGCCGAAGGTATTTATATTTTCTTTTTCCATTTTTTTTATCTTATTCGTTTCTTTCTATTGGTTTCATAATCACTAAAAATCATTTCGCCCAATCCTTTTAATCCCGTATAAAAAGCTTTCCCTTTGTTGGCGGATGTAAATTCCTCAATAAATTGCATCAAATACGGATCTTCAGCAATCATAAATGTGGTAATTGGAATATGTAGCTTCCGCGCTTGCGATGCCATTGCATAACATTTATTAACAATATAGGTGTCCAACCCATTACTATTTTTATAGTAACGTCCATCGGGAAGTTGAATGCAACTGGGTTTGCCGTCGGTTATCATGAAAATTTGTTTGTTGGTGTTTCGTTTCCGTCGAAGCAGATCCATTGCCAATTGAAGTCCGGCAACGGTGTTTGTGTGATAGGGACCAACATTTAAGTAAGGCAAATCCTTAATTTTTATGGGCCACGCATCATTTCCGAAGACAATTATATCCAAAGTATCTTTTGGATAGCGGGTTGTAATAAATTCCGAAAGTGCCATTGCTACTTTTTTTGCAGGCGTAATCCGGTCTTCGCCATAAAGAATCATACTATGGCTGATGTCAATCATTAAAACCGTGCTCATCTGGGTTTTATACATAGTTTCTTCCACCACTAAATCGTTTTCAGAGAGTGTGAAATCCCCTAAACCGTGATTTATTTGAGCGTTTTTAAAACTTTCTGTCATTGAAATTTGTTCTAGTGAATCGCCAAATCGAAAATCCCGAAACTCTCCAGCTTGCTCATCTCCCCTCCCCGTGTGCTTAGTTCGGTGATTGCCTGCACCACTCTTTCTGAGTTTTCCGAAAATCTGTTCCAAAGCTCTCTTTCGTAATGCTCTTTCGGTTTTTTCGGTAATGGCCAAACCGTTTTTGCCATCCATTTTTATTTCTTCACGCAAATAGCCTTTCTTTTTTAGGTCTTCCACAAAATCATCCAACGTATAATCAGCTGTCGTTAGTTTATATTCTTCATCTATCTGTTTCAACCAGTCCATGGCTTCGTCAAAATCGCCAGAAGTGTGGGTGATTAATTCCTGAAAAACATCAAAGAGTTTATCGAAAGGAGATTGATTTTTAGGTGTGTGCGTGGTAAAAACGAAACCGGTTTTAGCATCTTTTTTATTCATATTCTAAAAGTAAAACAAAACCTTGTTTATACAAAAAAGTAAAACGTTAAACTACTTACAAAAATCCTGTGAAAAAAAAATGGAGTTTCATTAATCAATTATCAAATGAGTTAATATTTTGATCAATTAGGTTAATTAGCATTAATTAACAGATTAGTTAACAGTTCATTATCACAGATTTATTGTTGTATTTTCTACATTAGGATCAAAATAAAATCAAACTTAAAAAACTACTATTATGGCAGAAATTAAAATTGAAAAGAAACAACCCATTTGGCCCTGGATTATTGGGATTTTGATAGTACTAGCTATCATCTACTTTGTTTGGGCTAATAATGATGATGATTATGAAGCCGACGATGCTTTAGTGAATAATGACACTATTTCGCAAATAGATGAAAGTGCTGTATATAATGATAATGATGTTGATACCACATCAATGTATAATGGCACTTACGGTACAGATGTAAAGGAACCAGCGGTAGCCGATTACTTTACTTATATAGATAATGGAAAAATGGGTATTGACCACGAATATACAAATGGTGCTCTTACACATTTAATTTCGGCTACTGAAGCGGAAGCAAATAAATTAAATGTAGACATTTCGGCTAATTTGGATAAAGCTCGGGAAAATGCTTCTTTTATAGAAAAAGATCCACAATCCCTTAAGCATGCCGATAAAATTAAAAATGCATCTATGGAAATATCAATAGCACTAAAAACCATCCAAGAGCAGAAATTTCCTAATCTTTCCTCAGAGGCGGATGCCGTGAAAAGTGCTGCAAATGATATAAATCCGGGAACACCTACCCTAGAACAAAAGGAAGATGCGAAAGATTTTTTTGATAAAGCCGGAAGGTTATTACAAAAAATGAATGAAACTGAAAGAAATCAATAAAAAAAAACAAATTATGAAAAAAGAAGAAAAACATTTATGCAATCTAGACGAGTTATCCGATTATAAAGTCGCCGACGATTATCCCGATGTGCGGGATTGGGAGGTACGCGATACCGATAACAGGGTCATTGGGAACGTAGATAACCTCTTGGTAAACAAAAATGCCAGGCGTGTAGTCTATTTGGACGTAGAAGTTGATAAAACTATAATAGATGCGAATCATGACCCATACGCAAGGTCAGACAATAACGAAATCCGGGAATTTGTAAATAAGGATGGGGAAAACCACATAATTGTGCCAATTGGAATGGTTAATGTTGATGAAGACAACAACATTGTTAACGCCAATGGTATAAACCATCGCACTTTTGCAGAAACCAAAAGATACCGCAAAGGCGATCGGATAGATCGTGAGTATGAGGTTATTGTTTTAGATTCATACAATCGGGATAACGAAAATCGCGATAATGAGTATGAAGATGATGACTTTTACGAAAGAGATGAATTTGACAGAAATCGGTATTCGCAAAGAGAGAGTTAATAGTTTCTATTTATAAAAAATTAGCCGCTAAACCACGATTTTTTTTCCTTCGTGATTTCGCGGTTTTTTTATTTCCTTCTTTTAAATTATCCCGATTCGTTTTGAATGAGCCGTGGCCTCTTCGCTACTTTTGAAATAACAAGTAGCAACATCCATCGATTCAATATTTTTTATTATTTGTTGTGTCTTTGGTTTTTTGCTGTGTGAAGTTTGCCTGATATAAATAGCTTTTATGTTTTTTGGAAATACTTTTACTATCCTTTCATATAAATCGGGATCCTTTTGCGAATCATCGCCCAACAAAACATACTCTAATTTTGGATAGAACATAATGATATCTTTTATCTTTTCAAACTTATGGTCATGGTTTCCCCTGCCGGTGAAAAGAAAATCAGAAATTCCAGTTTTTATTTTTTTGAGTTTGATGACTGCCTTTGGAAGTTTATGTAGCCGCACAAATGAATCAATAAATTCATAAAGATTCCATTCGCTACTGGAAACGTAAAAAAATGAATTTGATGCCTTTTCATTTTCCTGTCCCGCTCTGCTCAATGCTTGATAATGTGGCACCACGTCTTCAAAAACCTTGCGTTTGTTTATGTTCTTTAGAAGCAGGACATAGAGTTTTTTTAAAAAATTTCCACTGTATGAAACCAAAAAAGTATCGTCTATATCCGAAATAACGGCCACTTTACTTTTAAACGGTTTTAATACTTCAGAAGTCTCCACGACTCCAAAATCATTCAGTTTGCAGATAATTTTATATGGATGCCATCCACTTTCAAGTGATTCGGAAAAAGGAATGGTGAATCTAAAATATCCATCGGCCAAAGTTTTGGTAGTGACTTCAATATTCTTAAATTTCAGTACTATTTCAACATTTTCCAAAGGTTTTATTCGAAACATATGAATGACCGATACCGCATGCCGAATGCCCTTACGATCCATTCTATATTTGTCTGGGGCCCAGGACTTAAAAATGTGGCCAAAAACAACCAATTGATCCTCGTTCACATAGCCCCGATAAAGTTTCAAATCAAGCTTCACTTATTGAGATTTCGTTAACGGTTTAACAATTCCAAATTACTTAAATTTAAAAACAATCCATACTAATGAAATCAAAAAAATATATTTTACTTGTAACTAACCCAATCTCAGGGAATTTAGATAAATCAGAGATAATAACTTCACTAATAACCGAGTCCGAAAAAAAAGATTTCCCATTAAGAATTTACGAAACCACCGGTGTGAATGATGAAGATGCAATTAATTCTATCATACAAGATATAAATCCATCACGCCTTTTGGTTGTGGGAGGTGATGGGACAATTTCACTGGTAGCCCGATGTATATTGGGAACAGACATATGTTTGGGAATAATTCCTGCCGGATCCGCCAACGGAATGGCTGTAAATTTTGGTCTTCCCGAAACCCTTCCGGAACAAATTGAAATTGCACTGTCTGATATTACCATGAAAATTGATGTTCTTTTTATTAATAATAAGCTCTGTTTGCACATTGCGGATTTAGGCATTAATGCCGAACTCATAAAAAATTATGAAAACTCTAGGTTTCGTGGAAAACTTGGATATTTTTTACAGACGGTCCCAACCCTTCTCCATTCTGACTCTCCATTTCATTTCCGTGTTGAATATGATGAAGGCATTATCGAAGAAACAGGAATTCTGCTGGCAATTACCAATGCCAGTAAATTTGGAACTGGCGCTACAATTAATCCAAACGGAAAAATGAACGACGGCAAATTTGAAATCCTCATTTTCAAAAACCTTGATTTTATAGAGATTTTAAAAACAATAAAAAAACGACCCGAAATGTCGGCAGATTTTGTTCGCGTTATCTCAACCAAAAAGGCGAAGATTAGCTCAAAGAAAAAAGTGCCTTTCCAGATAGATGGCGAGTTCTTAGGTGAAATTGACGAAGCCGAAGTTATTATAGAAAAGGAAAAACTTTTGGTGGGGTTGCCCGAAGCTTTCTGTAAATTACATAGTAAACCACATCAGTTATGAACATTCAAAAAGTATCCTTTTCAAATAAAGACGAAGAGCAACTGGTAGGCCGTTTGGAACTTCCATTGGATCAAAAGCCTCACAATTTTGTTATTTTTTCACATTGCTTTACTTGTACAAAAAACTTAACCGCCGTTAAGAACATTGGGCGCGCACTTACCGACAAAGGATTTGGTGTGCTGCGTTTTGATTTTACAGGCCTGGGGGAAAGTGAAGGCGATTTTGAGAATACAAATTTTTCAGGAAATGTGGAAGATCTTATCGAGGCAGCAAACTTTTTAAAGAAAAATTACAAGGCTCCAACCCTTTTGGTGGGTCATTCTTTGGGTGGCGCAGCTGCAATATTTGCGGCTTCAAAAATAGGTTCCATAAAAGCTATTGCAGTTATTAATTCACCCAGCCATCCTTCGCACGTGATGCATCTGCTAAAAGACAGCACTCACGAAATAAATAAAAATGGAAAGGCTAAAGTGAATTTGGGAGGAATCGATTTTACTATTAAAAAGCAATTTTTGGACGATCTGGAAAATAAATCACTTATAGATATAGTGAGCAGTTTTGAAAAAGCACTTTTAATTTTACATTCACCACAGGATACCATCGTAGGAATAAAAAATGCTGAAGATATTTATAAAGCCGCGAATCATCCAAAAAGTTTTGTGTCCCTTGATGGGGTTGACCATCTGTTGAGCAATAAGGATGATTCAAACTATGTGGGACAAGTTATTGCCGGATGGGCCACGCGGTATATAAAAATTCCAAGTGCCAAAGAATTAAAAAGCAAAAGTAAAGTTGCCGCCAGTTTAGATGGCAATGATAAGTATACAACTTATCTAAAACTAGGAGATCACAATTTTATTTCTGATGAACCAACAAGTTTTGGCGGAAATAACTTCGGACCCTCACCCTATGAATTTCTTTCCGCAGCCTTGGCGGCTTGCACCGCAATGACCCTTCAAATGTATGCTAGAAGAAAGAAATGGGAAGTGGAAAATGTTACTTGCCACATCGATTATTCAAAAGATCACGCTATTGATTGTGAGCATTGTGAAGAAGATTCGGCTAAAATTGACACCTTCAGCCGTAAAATAACACTTGAAGGTAATATTTCCGAAGAAAAAAAAACAAAATTACTGCAAATTGCCGACAAATGTCCCGTGCATAAAACCTTGCACTCCAAAACACAAGTTATAACAACTCTAGAAATAAAATAGCTTCTTAAGCTAATAGTATGAAACCAAGAGTTTCATGTTTTAATAATGAAGTCTCACCCATCCAAAACGATAGTGGGTTGCATTGGCCAAACCCGAATCTTTCAGGATAAAATTGATCAAAATAACATTACCTCCAATTCTGAACTAAGTGTTGTAAACTTCTAAAATATTCTTAAATAATAGCAGTCGCCCAAAAACTATTGTACCTTTATTTAATAACAACTATTTAAACAAAAAACAATCATGAAAAAATTAAGTTTAGTTTGTAGCCTTTTTGCCGTTATGGCCATTGTGGGCTGTAAAAATGAAAAAAAAGACATGGACGATATGGACGGGATGAATGATTCCATCCAAATGGAACAAGAGGAAGTGAAAGAAGCACCCAAAACGGTTTCCGTTTCAATGGAATCAAAAAGCGGTAGTACAGCTAAAGGTGAAATATCTTTTACCGAAGAAAACGGAACTGTAAGAATGGAGGCGAAATTCACTGGTTTAAAGCCTGGAACCCATGCCATTCACATTCATGAAAAAGCCGATTGCAGCGCTGAAGACGCAACTTCCGCTGGCGGCCACTGGAACCCAACCCACCAAAAACACGGTAAATGGGGTGATTCAGAAGGATATCACAAAGGTGATATTGGTAACTTTGAAGTAGGTGCCGATGGAAATGGAACTATTGAAATGGAAACAGACGAATGGTGCATTGGCTGTATAGACGAGAATAAAAATATTGTTGGAAAAGCTGTAATTGTTCACGAAGGAAAAGATGATTTTGTATCACAACCCAGCGGTGATGCTGGAAGTAGAGTTGCTTGTGGCGGAATAATTAAATAATTATATAGACTATAAAATTAAAAAACCATCCCAATAAATTTTGGGATGGTTTTTTTATTCAATATTGCAAAGATTAGTTTTTAAACATGAATCGCACGGTCATCAGTTGCGGCAAGTGCAGCTTCTTTAACAGCCTCAGCATAGGTAGGATGTGCATGGCTCATTCGGGCAATATCTTCGGCGCTTGCACGGAATTCCATAGCTGCAACAGCTTCTGCAATTAAATCTGCAACCCGTGCCCCAACCATGTGAACCCCTAAAACCTCATCGGTTTTTTTATCGGAAATAATTTTCACAAATCCATCAGTATCGCCACTTGCACGGCTTCTTCCCAAGGCACGCATTGGGAACTGCCCTACTTTATATTCAAGTTTTTCTTCTTTAAGTTGCTCTTCTGTTTTTCCAACGGAAGCAACTTCCGGCCAGGTATAAACCACGCCGGGAATTAAATTATAATCTATATGCGGTTTTTGTCCGGCAATAATTTCCGCAACCAAAACCCCTTCTTCAGAAGCTTTGTGTGCAAGCATTGCGCCGCGAACCACATCGCCAATCGCATAAATATTTTTAATATTTGTTTGAAGATGTTCGTTAACATCAATCATTCCGCGTTCTGTGATTTTCACGCCGGCGTTTTCAGCTTTCAATCCCTCGGTATACGGTTTTCTTCCCACGGAAACCAAACAGTAATCCCCTTTAAAGGTAATTTCTTTATCATTTTTATCCGTAGCGGTAACAGTCACTTCTTTTCCTTTTTTGGATACTGCGGAAACTTTATGGGAAACATAGAATTTCATTCCTTGTTTTTTCATCACCTTCATTAATTCCTTGCTCTGCGCGGAATCCATTGTTGGAATAATTCTATCCATATATTCTACCACGGAAACTTCGGAGCCCAAACGATGGTATACTTGCCCTAGTTCCAAACCAATTACGCCTCCACCAATAACAATCAGATGATTTGGCACTTCCTTTAAACTCAATGCTTCAGTTGAAGTAATAACCCGATCTTTATCCAATTTTATAAAAGGAAGTGTAGCGGGCTTACTTCCCGTTGCAATAATAATGTTTGTTGCTTCAATGGTTTCCTTTTTCTTTCCGTTTGTAATTTCAATATGGGTTGCATCTTTAAAAGCTCCCATTCCGGTGAAAACGTCAATTTTATTTTTATCCATCAAAAATGCAATACCCTTTGTGGTTTGATCCACAACCGCAGCTTTGCGTTCAATCATTTTTTTGAAGTTAAGCTTTATTTCACCCGGTATTTCGATGCCGTGCTCCTCAAAGTGCTTCATGGCATCTTCATAATGATGTGAGGAATCCAACAATGCCTTGCTCGGAATACAGCCCACATTTAGGCAAGTTCCACCCAAAACATTATATTTTTCAATGATAGCGGTTTTCATCCCCAACTGTGCACAACGTATTGCTGCAACATAGCCACCAGGACCCGAACCAATTACTGCTACATCATATTTGCTCATAAAATTTGAATTTTAAATTGAAGTGGCAAAGGTACGATAGTGTTTATGAGTTTAAAAGTAATGGGTTTAAAAGTTTTGGTTCTTGTCTTTTGGTTCTGGATTCTGGGTTCTGGAATTTTAGAATTTGAAGTATGAATAATTTTACCACAACTTTAAATTTTTGCATTTTTGCCGAACAACCAGAAAAATAAAATCATGGCATTTAAACCAGCAGACAAAATTCAGGATTTACAATACTTTGGGGAATTTGGAGGAGTTAATCCTTCCATTTCAGATTCTTCAACCTATACGTTTCTTTCCGCGAAAACTATGTTCGATACTTTTGAAGGAAACGCAGATGGATGTTATCTTTATTCGCGCCACTCCACCCCTTCCAATCTTTATTTGGGACAAGCTTTGGCGGCAATGGAAGGTACCGAAACCGCAAATGTTGCAGCTAGCGGCATGGGCGCTATAACGCCAGCCATTCTTCAGCTTTGCAAAGCGGGCGACCATATTGTTTCCAGCCGTACTATTTATGGCGGAACGTATGCTTTTTTGAAAAATTTCGCGCCACGTTTAAATATAAAAACCTCCTTTATAGATATTACCAAACTCGATGAAGTTGAAAAATCTATTTCTGAAAATACCAAGATTATTTATTGTGAAACCGTGAGCAATCCACTTTTGGAAATTGCCGATATTAATGCACTTTCCCAGATTGCAAAAAAGCATAACCTCCAATTGTTGGTTGATAATACCTTTTCGCCATTGAGTATTTCGCCAACAGAATTGGGAGCTGATGTAGTTCTTCATAGCTTAACGAAGTTTATAAACGGAAGTAGTGATACCATGGGAGGTGTTACTTGTGGTACGCAGGAATTTATTGATGAATTGCGAAATGTGAACGATGGTGCCAACATGCTTTTGGGACCAGCTATGGACAGTTTGCGCGCGGCTTCTATTCTGAAAAATTTGAGAACCCTCCATATTAGAATAAAACAACACAGCGAAAACGCTTTGTACTTAGCCGAAAAGTTTGAGGCTGATGGTTTGAAAACGGTGTATCCCGGGTTAAAATCACATTCCGGCCACGATCTTTTCAAAAAAATGATGAATGAAGAATACGGTTTTGGCGGAATGTTGACGGTTGATGTTGGAAATATTGAAAAAGCCAATGAACTGATGGAATTGATGCAGAAAAAAAATCTTGGTTATTTGGCGGTTAGTCTTGGCTTTTATAAAACATTATTCAGTGCGCCGGGTTCTTCAACTTCATCCGAAATTCCTGAAAAAGAACAAAAGGAAATGGGGCTTAGCGATGGATTGATTCGGTTCTCTATTGGATTAGATAATGATATAAAACGCACCTATCAAATGATGCGGGAATGTATGGTTGAAGTTGGGGTATTGAAATAATAATTACTAAAAGTAATTTAAAAGGGAACAGACTATCTGTTCCCTTTTTTAATTTGCACAGCTTTTCACAAAATCGTAACATTACTCTTTTAAAATAAACCTTCTCTATTTATGGAAAACCAAAATCTTCGTCCGCATCCCGAAAATGAACATATAGTTGAAAACGTAGAACTAAATATTTGGGAGGCGTTGATTCCTGTTATTATATTGATGTCATTATTGGCGTATAATATATTTTTTGCGGATGGAGAATGGCTTGGCGAATATTCAAATCAATTAATATTATTAATAGGTGGCGTGGTAGCCGCCATCGTAGGTTTTTTTAATAGAAGTACTGTAGCCACAATGATGGCCGAAGTATATGAAAATCTTAAAAGTGTCTTTGTACCCATAATGATCTTGTTTTTAGTCGGGGCTTTAGCTGGTACTTGGTTAATTAGTGGTGTTATTCCTGCGATGGTATATTATGGGCTACAAGTTTTAAGTCCTTCCTTTTTTCTCCCAGCATCAGTAATTATTGCTTCCATTATATCGATTGCTACAGGAAGTAGTTGGACTACTTCAGCTACTGTGGGAATAGCCTTGGTAGGTATAGGAACCGCATTGGGCATTTCACCCGGAATGGTTGCAGGAGCTGTAATTTCCGGCGCTTATTTTGGAGATAAAATGTCACCGCTAAGCGATACCACAAATTTAGCGCCTGCTATGGCAGGAACAGATTTATTTACACATATTCGATATATGGCGTTTACAACAGTTCCAACATATTTAATCACACTGATTGTATTTTCTATTTTGAGTGCCACAGTAGAAACTCACGGAAATACTGATATTAGTGGACTATTAGCCACTATTGATACTACTTTTAATATAAGTCCTTGGCTTTTTGTAGTTCCGGGTTTAGTAATTGTATTAATTCTTTTAAAAACAAAACCATTATTAGCTTTAGGTATTGGGGTGGTTTCTGCTGCAATTTTTGCTATTGTATTCCAGCCACAGATTTTGAATGTTATTTCAAATTCAAGTTTTGGAGCGATCGTTAATTCCATATTTACTGATGTTAGTATAACTACTGAAAATGAACAACTCAACGATCTTTTTACCTCAGGAGGAATGGAGGGAATGCTGTGGACTATTTATTTAATTTTATGCGCCATGGTCTTTGGAGGAATAATGGATGGGATTGGTGCTTTGGCACGCATTACGAAATCCTTACTAAAACTTGCCCATACTATCTTTGGTCTTTTCGCCAGTACGGTATTGAGTTGTATAGGACTAAACGTAATAGCTTCCGATCAATATTTAGCGTTAGTGATTCCAGGAAAAATGTTTAAACAAGCATATCATGATCGTGGGTTGGCGCCAGAAAATTTGAGCAGGACCCTGGAAGATAGCGGAACAGTGACCTCAGTATTGGTGCCTTGGAATACTTGTGGCGCATACCAAAGTAGCGTTTTAGGCGTTGATACGCTTCATTATGCAGGTTACGCTGTTTTCAATTGGTTGAGCCCAATTATGACCTTAATTTTTGCAGCTTTCCAAATTAAAATCAGACAACTTTCTGAAGCGAAAAAAGCAAAAATTTAAAGAATAAAATTTCTAAGGATTTGTGCTATAGAAACTAAAAAATCAATCATTCATTTTGTCTATACTTTAATAAAATTTTAAATGGGCTTTACTTTTAATTCCATTGATGAATAAGTATTTTTGCACCTTCAAAATTAATAAAATTCAAAACCCAAATTACTATGACATTAGTAGGAAAAAAATTTCCGAATTTAGCTGTTAACACTATAAACAGCAAAGGTATTTCCCAAAAAATAAACTTATTTGAAACTGCCAAAAAGGAAGGGAAAAAAATAATTCTTTTTTGGTATCCGAAAGATTTTACATTCGTTTGCCCCACAGAGCTTCATGCTTTTCAAGCTGCGTTAGGGGAATTTGAAAAAAGAAACACAATTGTTATTGGGGCTTCCTGCGATTCTGCAGAAGTTCATTTTGCATGGTTGAACACACCAAAAAATAATGGTGGGATTGAAGGTGTAACGTATCCACTTATTGCAGACACAAACCGCAATCTTTCATCACAATTAGGAATCCTTGACAGCACTAACGAACGCTATGACGAAGAAACGGGATTTGTTATGGTTGATGGTGACAATGTTACATACCGCGCCACTTACTTAATTGATGAGGAAGGAACCGTGTTCCACGAAAGTGTGAACCATATGCCGTTAGGCAGAAATATTTCGGAGTTTTTGAGATTGATTGACGCATTTTCCCACGTTCAGAAAAATGGTGAAGTTTGCCCCGCAAATTGGCAGGAGGGTGCAACAGCTATGAACGCGAACCGTGAAGGGGTAGCCGAATATCTTACACAACATTTAAATTAAGAATAAATTTTATTGTAAAGCCCTTTTCAAAAAATGAAAAGGGCTTTTATTTTAAAAGCTTTAAGAAGTCTTTTAGTGTTTACCTGAATCACATTTCATAATTTTATAACAATCTAAAATTTCATACATGGCAACAATAAAATTTGACGACCATATTGTAGAAACAATGGGGACACTTCCCAAAGTAGGCGATATAGCTCCAGATTTCAATTTAATAGCACAAGATTTAAGTTCAAAAAAGCTATCAGACTTTAAAGGGTCGCGAGTGGTAATGAATATTTTTCCAAGTATTGACACCCATGTTTGTGCAACATCTGTTCGTAAATTTAACGAGAAAGCAACGGGATTGAAGAACACTAAAGTGCTTTGTATTTCTAAAGACCTTCCCTTTGCCCAAAAACGATTTGTTGACGATGGGGAAATAAACAATGTTACCAATCTTTCGGACTTTCGTAAAAGTAATTTTGGAAATAATTATGGAGTGGAAATGACAAGTGGACCTTGGGCGGGGCTCCATTCGCGAGCAGTTTTAGTTTTGGACGAAAACGGTAAAGTAATCCACAGCCAGCAAGTACCCGATATTGGTGAGGAACCCGATTATCTTTCGGCATTAAAACCACTCTTATAATGTGGAATTCATTTTTAGGAAAGCGCTTTAAAGGTTGCGGCTACGCACTAAGAGGCGCTTTGCTTTTATTGCGCCACGAAGCGAGCATCCAAGTGCAAGCCGTGATTGCCGTAATAATGACTATTGCGGGGTTTTATTATGAAATTTCAGCTACCGAATGGATGTTTCAAATTGCAGCTATTGGGTTGGTTATGAGTATAGAAGGAATAAACACCGCCGCGGAAGAGATTGCAGATTTTGTGCATCCAGATTTTCACAATAAAATAGGCTTTATAAAAGATGTTGCAGCTGGAGCAGTTTTCTTTGCATCTGTTACTGCCATTATTATTGGTTGTATCATTTACATTCCGAAGTTTTAATGTAATTAAAACTTATTTGGATTTGTTTTTTGTAATTTGAAATTTTCCTCGTTGATATTTGTATTTTTGCTTTAAAGACAACTGTTCCATTAATGGCCAAAAAGAAAAAAACCACCACAAAAACACCGCGCAAAAAAATAACTTTTTCACTATCCAAACAACAAAAAATTATTTTGGGTAGCTTTTTGTTTTTATTGGGCATTGCTCTTTTGTTTTCCTTTGTCTCCTACTTTTTTACCTGGCAAGCAGACCAAAGTGAAATCGGTAATTTAGCCGAACGTGAACTGCCAACCAAAAACTGGCTCAATAAATTTGGTGCTAATGTGGCGCACTTCTTCATTTATGATGGTTTCGGGATCTCAGCTTTTATTTTTGCTTTCCTGGTTACCCTTACCGGAGTTTATTACTTTTTTGATTATGCCAAAAAACAGTTGGTCAAGTTTTGGTTTTGGGGATTGTTATTAATGCTATGGATTTCTGTATTTTTTGGTTTTTTTGGAGAAGAAACAACCCTTTTCAGCGGAATAATTGGTTATGAAACTAACGATTTTATGCAGGATTACTTGGGATTGGTTGGAACAATGTTGGTTATGATTTTTGTTTTAATTGTCTACTTAGTCGTAAGGTTAAAACTCACCCCTGAAATGGCCATCGATGCCTTCAAAAATTCTAAAAAACATATCGCGTCGGAATTTGTTTCGAACGAACAAAAAAATCCCGACATCGAAAATGTTTCTGAAACAGATAAAGATGATGAATACGAAGAAGAAATCTCCGAACCTTTTATTGAAGAGAAGGTTACACCTTCACCACCATTAATTGAAAAATTAATTCTAAAATCAGAAGTTGAAGGCGACGTAGAAATGGAGGTAGAACAAGCTCCCGATGAAGAAGAAATTGAAAATTTAAGCGAAAGACTGGTAAAGGATTACGGCGAATTCGATCCACGACTTGAACTGGGTAATTATAAATTTCCAAGCATCGAGTTGCTGCGAGATTATACCGTTGGTGCTGGAATAACGATTGATCAAGAAGAACTTGAGGAAAACAAAAACCGTATTGTTGAAACCCTTAGCAATTACAAAATTGGTATTGCAAATATTAAAGCAACCGTTGGACCAACCGTTACACTATACGAAATTGTACCCGATGCGGGCATCCGAATTTCAAAAATTAAGAATCTAGAGGATGACATTGCACTTTCACTATCGGCTTTGGGAATTCGAATTATAGCGCCCATTCCGGGCCGTGGTACTATTGGCATTGAAGTTCCCAATAAAAACTCGAAGGTTGTTTCTATGCGCTCTGTGATCGCATCTGCAAAATTCCAAAATGCGGAAATGGAACTTCCCATCGCATTTGGAAAAACCATCAGCAATGAAACTTTTGTTGTAGATCTTGCAAAAATGCCCCACATGCTTATGGCAGGTGCCACGGGTCAAGGAAAATCAGTGGGGTTGAATGCGGTACTAACTTCACTATTATATAAAAAACATCCCGCAGAAGTAAAGTTCGTTTTGGTAGATCCAAAGAAAGTGGAGCTTACCTTGTTCAATAAAATTGAAAGACATTATTTAGCGAAGCTTCCGGATACTGAAGAAGCAATCATAACTGACACTACCAAAGTAATCCATACTTTGAATTCGCTTTGTATTGAAATGGATGCGCGTTACGATTTATTGAAAGATGCAATGGTGCGTAATATAAAAGAATATAACGCTAAATTCAAAAATAGGAAACTGAACCCCAACGAGGGACACCGCTTTTTACCCTACATTGTTTTGGTCATTGACGAATTTGCCGATTTGATAATGACCGCGGGAAAGGAAGTAGAAACACCAATTGCTCGTTTGGCACAATTGGCGAGAGCTATTGGAATCCATTTAATAATCGCTACCCAACGACCTTCGGTTAATGTAATTACAGGTATAATAAAGGCCAACTTTCCCGCGCGGATCGCATTTAGGGTTACAAGTAAGATTGATTCGCGGACTATTTTGGACAGTTCGGGAGCTGACCAACTTATTGGTCGTGGCGATATGCTTTATACCCAAGGAAATGAACTGACACGAATTCAATGTGCTTTTGTGGACACTCCGGAAGTTGCTGATATAACCGAATTTATAGGTTCACAAAAAGCCTATCCCGATGCACATTTGCTTCCGGAATATAGTGGCGAGGAAGGTGGCACAAATCTTGATATTAACATTGAGGAACGAGACAAAATGTTCCGTGAGGCCGCAGAAGTATTGGTAATTGCACAACAAGGTTCCGCTTCACTTTTACAGCGAAAGCTTAAATTGGGGTACAACCGTGCAGGACGAATAATTGATCAAATGGAAGCGGCAGGAATCGTTGGCCCTTTTGAGGGCAGCAAGGCACGGCAGGTTTTGGTTCCTACAATCGATGCTTTAAATCAACTTTTAGACAATGAAATTAATGATTATTAAAATGAAAAAACTAAGTATTATTTTAATCGCTCTTTTTATCACTTCTTTTACTCATGCACAGGAGGCAAAATCTTTGCTAAAAGAAGTTTCGGCCAAAGCAAAGAGTTATGACAACATTTCAATAGATTTCAAATATAATTTGAACAATACCAAGGAAAACGTAAACCAAGAAACCCGCGGCGACGTTACACTTCAAGGCGATAAGTATGTTTTGAATATGCTGGGCGCCACCCGCATTTTTGATGGAAAAAACATATACACTATTGTTCCCGAGGACGAAGAAGTGACCATTTCTTCATACAGCCCCAAGGACGACAAAGAAATTACACCTTCAAAAATGTTGACGTTTTATGAAAAAGGTTATACTTACAAAATGGACATCCAGCAAGATGTGAAAGGAAGAAAAATACAATTTGTAAAGTTAATCCCGATTGATTCAAAAGCAGAGATAAAAGATATTCTTTTAGGAATTGATGTTCAAACAAAGCACATTTACAAATTGATCCAAACCGATGCCAAAGGCACCAAATATACCCTCACCGTAAATTCTTTTAAAACAAATCAACCCGTTTCCAAAACCTTGTTTACTTTTGACGAGGCTAAGTATAAGAAAAACGGTTACTACATAAACAAAATCTAGCCGCACGCAAGTGAAAATACTGGACAGGTATATATTGATTACTTATTTGAAGACGTTCTTGAGCGTCTTCATTATTTTAATGTTCATATTTGTCCTACAAACCATTTGGCTCTACATATCTGAACTTGCGGGAAAAGATCTTGACATTTGGATCGTCCTTAAATTCCTTTGGTATGTTTCCCCAAGATTGATTCCATTGGTACTTCCGCTCACCATTTTGGTAACTTCATTGATGGTTTTCGGAAGTTTTGCTGAAAAGTATGAGTTTGCCGCGATGAAATCTACCGGAATCTCATTGCAGCGAGCAATGGGAAGTGTAATCGGTTTTATTATCGTACTTTCAATTACAGCATTCTTTTTCGCAAACAACGTGATCCCCTATTCCGAATACAAATGGCAAAACCTACGGCGAAATATTTCGCAGTTTCAACCTTCCATGGTTATTTCCGAAGGACAATTCAGTCAAATTGGAGATATGTTCAACATTAAAGTTGAAGAGAAAAGCGGCGACAGGGATCAGTTTTTAAAAGATGTTGTTATTCATAAAAAAAATGAAAACAAACCAAACGGTAATTTTACAGTAATTATAGCAAATAACGGGGAACTCGCCAGCGAAGAAGGCAGCAATACACTGTCACTTATTTTAAAGCAAGGAAATTATTACGAGGAAATTCAAAGTAAAAATCCTGCAAAACAAAAGACCGAACCCTTTGCCAAAAGCTATTTTGATGAATATTCCATAAATATTGACCTTACGGAGTTGAACAATAAAGATGTTGACAAAGAAAATAATTTGGACAATCAGAATATGTACAATATCAGCGAATTGAGAGTTGAAATAGATTCACTTTCAAATAGCTATTCAAATGACATTCAGTCCTACACCAAAAATATGTATTACAGAAGCGGAGTTGAAAAATTTAAAGAAAATGAAGTTAGTGACAGCAGTCAATTGCCAACGCCAGCTACAATTCTTGATATTTACATTCCGAGCCAGCAGTTACAAATCGTTAAGCTAGCTTTAAATAATGCCAAAGGAACCCTTCAAACTATTGATGCAAAAAAAGTAGAATTTAAAAACAAAACCAAAAGATTAAACAAAACTGAGATTGCCTTGCACGAAAAATATGCACTGGGTATTGCGTGCATCATTCTCTTTTTTGTTGGGGCACCGTTGGGCGCCATTATTCGCAAAGGAGGAATGGGGCTACCTATGGTTATTGCAATTTTGCTCTTTCTCACATATCATTTTATAGGAATTTTTGCAAAAAACAGCGCCGAAGATGGCACAATGCACCCATTTATCGCTACATGGCTTAGTACCGGGATTATGCTACCGCTAAGTGTTTGGCTTACCTATCGCGCAACGACAGACCAAGGCATTTTTGATTTTGACTCCTTTTTGCAACGTATTGGACGTTTATTTGGAATAAAAGGAAAAATAAAATTCAAATAGAAAAACTGTAACCCATTCCTATTTTCACCATTTACAGCAGTACATTTTATATCTTTGCACCACATATTTAAAGCTATGATTTCCACAGAAAAAGAAAGTTCGGTTCAACTTAACACAATTGAAGAAGCCATTGAAGATATTCGCAACGGTAAGATAATTATTGTAGTTGATGATGAAAACCGTGAAAATGAAGGAGACTTTATTGCCGCCGCCGAAATGGTCACACCAGAAATGATCAATTTTATGGCTACCCATGGCCGAGGGCTTATCTGTGCGCCGTTAACAGAAGAACGATGCAACCTTTTGAATTTAAATATGATGGTGGAGAACAATACCGTGTTGCACCATACGCAATTTACAGTTTCGGTTGATTTGATTGGTCACGGATGCACGACGGGAATTTCTGTTCACGACCGTTCAAAAACCATAAAAGCGCTTGTAAATGATGAAACCAAAGCTTCGGATTTAGGAAGACCGGGACATATTTTTCCTTTACGAGCAAAACAAGGGGGTGTTTTAAGAAGAACCGGCCACACTGAAGCTGCTATAGATTTAGCACGTTTAGCAGGATTGAAACCCGCTGGGATTTTAGTTGAAATTTTAAATGAAGACGGAACAATGGCCCGACTTCCGCAATTAATCCAAGTTGCCAAAAAGTTTGATTTAAAACTGATTTCAATAGAAGATTTAGTAAAATACCGAATGGAGCACGATTCCTTAATTGAAAAAAAGGAAGATTTCAAAATAAATACAAAGTTTGGAAATTTCAGGCTTCGAGCATACAAACAAACTACCAATGAACAAATACATATAGCACTCACAAAAGGAACGTGGAATCAAAATGAACCTGTCTTGGTTCGCGTAAATGCAACTTTGGTGAATGGCGATATTTTGGGAACGCTTACAAATAACGCCGAACAAAAACTGGATGATATGTTCAATGTTATAAATGAGGAAGAAAAAGGAGCTATTGTTTTTATAAATCAACAGAGCCAATCTCTAAATCTATTGAATAGATTAAAAGAACTCAAAGAAACTCAAAAACCGAACGAAATAGCCAAAGCCCCGCGTATTGAAATGGATAGCAAGGATTTTGGGATTGGCGCTCAAATTCTGCACGATTTGGGAATTCATAAAATACGTCTTATTTCAAATAGCGAGCAAACCAAACGCGTTGGTATGATTGGGTATGGCTTGGAAATTATGGAGTACGTGGGGTATTAAACCACTGAAGAAACTGCTCTTTTCATAGCTTCTGCCCTATCCCTTATTTGTCTTTCAGTCCAACCAATTTTAATTAATGAAGAAATGGTTCGGCTCATCCAAGCATCACTTTTTGAGAAATCCGTATTGTACAAATCCTGCATTTGGTTTTTAATTTCGGAAGAAAGATTTCCCAGAGATCTCAAATTTCTTAAATGTTCCCAGCCGTTTATATAGTGCCAGTTATTTGTGTACCAATAAAAACAAGCGTCTACGCCAGCATTTAATAAAGCTTTGTGTGCTTTTTTTGTTAGTTCTTCCGTTGGAAGAAAGAAATTTAAAAATGAGTAGTTTTCTTCGCCACCATCCGGTACTCTTCTGAAAGTTACTCCCTCTATACTTTCTAAAGCCTTACGAAGAATTGTATAATTTTCTTTTTGTGTTTTTAAAATTCCGTCTAATTTTTCAAGCTGGGCCAAACCAACAGCCGCATTCAATTCAGAAATCCTGAAGTTATATCCCAAAAACGGATGGGTTTCTGCTCCGCGATCCTTACCAATATGGTCGTGGCCGTGGTCTTGGTAATGATCTGCGTTTGAAGCAAATTTTTCAATATTGGTAATAACGCCACCGCCTTCGCCGCAGGTAATTGTTTTCACATAATCAAAAGAAAAGCATCCAAGATCGCCATAGCTTCCCAAAGGTTTCCCTTCATAAGTACCACCAATTGCCTGACAAGCATCTTCCACAAGAATCAAATTGTGCTTTTCGCATATTGTCTTCAAAGCCCGTAAATCTGCCATTGAGCCACACATATGCACCGGCATTACACATTTTGTTTTAGTGGTGATAGCCGCTTCCACAGCCTTGGGATTAAGAGTTAAAGTATCGTCTATATCTACCAAAATTGGAATAGCACCCAAAGCCAAAATAGACTCAAAACTGGCAACAAAAGTGAAGGTTGGCATTATAACCTCATCACCTGCGCCAATGCCCGCGGAAGCTAAAGCTACAGTCAATGCAGCGGTTCCGCTAGAAACTAATTGACAATATTCTGCACCCATTCTTTTGGCAAAAGCAGTTTCAAATTCTTTTGCTTTCCAATGGTTGTTTCGCATTCCGTCAAAACCGTAACGCATCAAAACTCCTGTTTCCAATACATCACTTACTTGTTTGCGCTCTTCGGCGCCGAAAATTTCAAATCCGGGCATATTTTTTTGTTTCAGGTTTCAGGTTTCAGGTTTCAGGTTTCAGATTTTTTTTAAAGAAGATGTGTGCTAAAGATAAAGGTTGCTTTTTTCAATTTATTTCAATAATTAGCTCGTCAACTCCCCTGCGTACCTTTTGAAGGTTTATAAAAAAATCTGATTCGTCGCGATATCCTACGGGCAAGACGATTACAGATTCAAGTCCTTGTTTGTCCAACTCCAATAATTCATCATACTTTTTCGGTTCAAAACCTTCAATGGGACAGGCGTCAATTTCTTCAAGGGCGCAAACTGTTAAAAGTGAACCCAGGGTTAAATAAAGTTGGTTGATCATCCAATCCTTAATTTCCTGCGCATTTTTATCAGTGAAAGAAGCAATCAGGTTTTTTTCGAAAGGTTCCAAAATGGTACGGGGTGTATTTCTGGTACCTTCTACCCTTTTGAAATGATCTATAATAAAATCCTCATTAATATTTTTTTCAATACAGAGTATCAAAACATGTGAAGCATCACGAACTTGTGGTTGATTGAAGGTTAATGGCATTAATTTCCCTTGCAGATTTTTATTGCTCACAATTACAAGCTTTAAAGGCTGCAGGCCAAATGAGGTTGCCGTAAGGTTGAAGGTTTCCTTTAAAATATTAAGTTTTTCCTCGGAAAGGATTTTGGAGGAATCAAACCTTTTTGTTGCATATCGCCATTGCAGTTGTTTAATTGTTTTTGAGGACATTCCACATCAAATTTTTATTCCCTGTAAAAATAGCAATAAAAGCCAAAATCCCTTCATTTTAAAAGAACCTCCTTCATTTTCATGAAATTTTCACTTTGAAAAAATTTAACGCAAAAAACAGTTAGTATATTTAAAAAAGCTTGTTATATTTGCACCCGCTAAAGGAGAAATGGCAGAGTGGTCGATTGCGGCAGTCTTGAAAACTGTTGAGGGTTACACCTCCGGGGGTTCGAATCCCTCTTTCTCCGCAAAAAGCCCCGTTATCGTAATGATGACGGGGCTTTGTTTTTTTAAGTTGACAGTCTGAAGAAAAGAAATTTCTTGAAAATTTGAAAGGTTTTGCTAACATCCTCACATTAACCATTCTTTCTTTTACTCCTTTACTCCCAATTTTTTAAGTATGCTTTCCATCAAGCACCATTTTGTAAAAGCAGATTGTAGAAGGTTTGCACTCACAAAAGCGGTAAACCACAACCAATTGATATTTACATAAACAGCCAACAAAAGGCTAATCAAAATAAAAGTCCCGGCAATCGCCCTAATATATCTGTTAATCATAATAATTATTTTTTAAAGTTAAAAAATTCATTTTCGTTTTTAATTTCGATTTTAAATTCAATTTCTATATCATTTAAATACTTCGTTCTATGGGTACAACTACCACGTGAATTGGGTTATTGGTTTCCAAATTTTCATTGAACTGCATTGCTAAACTGAAAAACAAATCAATCTTTTCATTCTCTGTAAATGAGAAAAACATGGTGCTTTCGGCTCCTCCTTTTTCCGAGGGAAACCAACTGGAATTCATCTTAAAGGAAGAAGCACTTTTAAAACCTTCAATATCGGAACCGCTGTAGCTCTCAATATTTGCTTTTTTGAAAAGTTGCAGCACGTCTTTCTGAAATTCCTCTACAACGGTTACAATTAATAGTTTCATCGGGTTTATTTTTTATTGATTATTATTATTTTTTATTAAAACATTATGTTCTTTTGGTCTTATGTTTTAGGTACTAAAGCGCAGCGGTCTTAAGTCTATTTAAAGTTTTTCCGTTCAATCATATAATAAACCAGCGGCACCACAAGAAGTGTCAGTACGGTAGAAACTATGGTTCCTCCCATCAATGAAATGGCAAGTCCTTGAAAGATTGGGTCAAATAATATTACAAAAGCGCCGATTACCACTGTTCCTGCAGTCAACAAAATTGGAGTTGTTCGTACCGCGCCTGCTTCAATTACAGCCTGTTTCAGCGGAATGCCCTCTGCGGTCCGCAGGTTTATAAAGTCAATCAACAGCACCGAGTTTCGCACCATAATTCCCGCCAAGGCAATCATCCCAATAAAAGAAGTTGCGGTGAAAAAAGCACCCAAAAGCCAGTGGCCGAGTATAATTCCAATTAATGACAACGGTATGGCAACCATCATTACTACTGGGGCCTTAAAGTTTTGGAACCAACCCACGATCAAAATGTAGATGATGATTATTACGCCCAAAAAGGCTATCCCCAAATCACGGAATACTTCAAGGGTTATTTGCCATTCCCCATCCCATTTCACCGTGAAATCGTCTTCAAATTCGGGTTGCTGCAAATACAGCTCATTCATTTTATAACCTGTTGGCAATTCGATATTTTTCAACTTGTCTGTCATTCCCAAAATGGCATAAACAGGACTTTCAAGCTCCCCCGCCATATCTGCCAAAACGTACACTACCCGCTTTTGATTTTTGCGGTAAATGCTTTTCGCGCGGGTACTTTCTTCCACAGTAACCAAATCGCCAACCGAAACCATATTGCCCTGTTTTGAGGCAATCTTCAACTGCGAAATATCCTGGATTGTAGATTTTTCCTTTTCGTCTAAAGCAAGTAAAATGCCTACTTGATTGGTTACATTCTCATCATAAAGATTGGTTACTGGTCTGTCTGAGAGCGCCATATTCATGGTGTAAACAATCTGCTGTGGCGCCACTCCGTAGCGCATGGCCTTTTCTTTGTCTATAATGAATTCATATTCCCGTTGATCGGCTTCCACCATCCAATCAACATCTACCACGTCCTGGGTTTCGTTCAGAATGTTTTCAACTTTTTTGGCGACTGCAATCTGTTGGTCATAATCTGGGCCATATATTTCTGCAACTATAGTTGAAAGAACCGGTGGTCCTGGCGGCACTTCCACTATTTTTACATTGGCACCAAACTTCTTCCCTATTTCCTGAATGTGCGGCCGCAACTGTTTCGCAATGTCGTGGCTTTGATCGCTTCTTTCTTCCTTGCCAACCAAATTAACTTGTATATCCGCCATATTGCTGCCACCGCGAAGGTCATAATGCCGCACCAACCCGTTAAAGGTTATCGGTGCCGAAGTGCCCACATAATTTTGATAATTCACGACTAAAGGTTGCGTGGAAAGGTATTGCCCAATCTCGCGGGCAACTACGGCAGTTCGTTCCAGCGTTGTTCCCTCGGGCATATCGATTACCACCTGCATTTCATTCTTATTGTCGAAAGGAAGCATTTTCACGGCAACCGATTTGGTGAAGAACAATAGCATCGAGCCCAAAAGCAGCAGCATGGTAATGCCCAAAAACAGCCAACGTGTCTTTTTGTTTTCGATTAAAGGGGTTTCAAATTTTGAATAAACCCTATAAATGAAAGTGCTTTCCAAAGGTTTTTCCTCTTTTGGTTTTTTTCCTTTCCTTTCTTTTTCTCGAAGAAAAATATAGCCCAAATAAGGGGTAATCGTTAAAGCGACAAACAAAGAAAGAAGCATCGCAATGGAAGCGCCAATAGGCATTGGCGACATATAAGGCCCCATCAGTCCAGACACGAACGCCATCGGCAATACAGAAGCAATTACCGTAAAGGTTGCCAAAATGGTGGGATTACCCACTTCGTTTATGGCGTAAATGGCGGCTTGTTTAAACGGCAATCGTTTCATTTTGAAATGCCGGTGCATATTTTCCGCGATAATTATGGAGTCGTCCACTACGATACCTGTTACAAATACCAAGGCGAAAAGGGTGATCCGGTTCAATGTATAATCGAGCAGATAATAACTCAAAAGTGTCAAAGCAAAAGTAATTGGCACCGAAAGAAATACTACCAATCCACCACGCCAGCCCATTGCGAGCATTACCACCAAGGTAACGGCTATGATCGCGCCAATGAGGTGCATCAACAGTTCCGAAACTTTGTGGGAAGCTGTTTCGCCGTAGTTTCGTGTGATTTCTACGTGAACGTCATCTGGGAATTAGATTGCTTCTCAAATGATCTACTTTGTCGATAATCACATCCGCAATTTTCATTGCGTCGGCACCTTTTCGCTTTGCTACGGAAATGGTGACCGCGGGATATTCCGAAGGATATTTTGAGATATTTTCACTCGCGCCCCCAAAGCCAAAGGAAACATATTGGTTGGGTATTTCGGGCCCGTCCACAATATTGGCGACCTGTTTCAGATAGATAGGCTGGTTTTGCTGTACGCCCACAACCAAATTCTCTACATCGGTAGCGGATTTTAGGAAATTTCCGGTGGTGACCAAAAACTCCGTGTCGTTCTTATCAAAACTGCCCGAGCTCATCTGTTGGTTGTTCGTCTTTATCATTTCGGCAACGCCCAAAAAGTCGAGGCCGCTGGCAGCCAGTTTATCCTTATCCAATATTACCCGCACTTGGCGATTTCTACCTCCAATTTTGTGGGTAGTGGAAACTTGTTTTACCTTTTCGATTTCCTGGGTAAGCTCGTCGGAAATTTGTTTCAGTTGAAAATCGTTATACTTTTCGCTCCAAAGCGTTATTCCCAACATCGGCACATCGTCTATTGCACGGGGTTTTACAAGCGGCATGGTAACGCCCGGAGGCATTTGGTCCATATGCTTGTTCATTTCGTTGTAAAGTTTTACGAAAGAACGCTCAATATCTTCGCCCACATAGAACTGCACGATTACCATTGCCCCTTCTTTAGAAGATGTGGAATACACATACTCCACACCCGGAATGTTGGAGACCAATTTTTCCAAAGGTTTTACCACCCGCGATTCCACTTCGGTGGGCGATGCGCCGGGGTAGCCCACAAATATGTCGGCCATAGCCACATCGATCTGCGGTTCTTCCTCGCGCGGTATCAAAAACGAGCTATATACGCCAATGACCATAAATACGATCATCAACAGCACCGTAAGCTTTGAGCCTATAAATAACTTGGCAATTTTGCCTGCAAATCCGTCCTTCATGGTTATTTTTTAATGGTTATTTTCGCTCCGTTGAAAAGTTTTCCTTCGGAAGAAATAATATAGTTTTCATCTGAAGCCAAGCCTGAAAGCACCTCAACATTATCGCCATAAGTCCTACCCAATCGCAACCAGCGCAGTAATGCCGTATTACTTTGGCTTACGGTATAAATTCCGGTTAGTTGGCCGCGTTTTACGATAGCCTCCTGCGGTACCATAACTGTTGTAGTTTCGGTTTTCCTTTCTATAGGAAACTGAACTGTGGCGTACATTCCTGAAAGAATATTCGCATCGGTTTTATCCAAAACTACTTTTACCAAATACTGTCCGCCGGTATTTTTTGCGGATGTGCTTACTTCGGTAACCGTTCCGGGAAGTATTTTATCAGATGATTTTACAATCACTTGTACTTCCGTACCTGATTTTATTTTTGAAATCTCGCTTTCGGGAACTGAAGCCGTAACTTCAAAATTACCCGGTCCTTCCACTGAAATAAGTGGAACACCTGGATTTGCCATATCGCCAGCTTCAATATATTTGTTGGTAATTACTCCTCTAAAAGGAGCGCGCAGATTCACATAGGCAAACTGCGATTGCACCTCGTTCTTCATTTGCTTTGCCCCTTCCAATCTTGCTTTAGCCATTTCGTAACGAGCGCGTTGATCGTCCAGTTCCTTTTGGCTTGCGCTGTTTTCTGCAAAGAGGTTTTGAAAACGTTGGTAATCTTTTTCAGCATTGTTGAAAGCCGCTTGTGCTTCCGTGATTCCTGCATTTGTCTGTGCTTGTTTTGCCGATAGATCTGAATTATTGATGCTCACCAACAATTGTCCCTTTGTAACCTTTTCGCCTACATTTACGTGAACTTTATCCACAAAACCCATCATTCGAGTACTTAATGTGGCGCTGTTGGCGGCTTCTATTTTACCGCTGGCGGTTAAAAACGGGGTTTTGTTTTCTGCCGCAACTGAACTTACAGTTACAGCCACTGCTGGAGTATTATCAATGTTTTTTTCTTCGGAGGAATTGCCACAGCTAGTTAGGCTTAAAACTCCAAGGAAAAACAAACTTGTATATAGTGACTTCATATAAATATTTTTTAAATCTTGTTTGATTCTGTTTTTAGTTTCGATTTAGATTTCGTTTTCAAAAGGGTTTCGACTGCGCTCAACCTGACATTCGATTTCGATTTCGATTTCGTTTTCTTTTTCTTTAGTTAGTTGTTAAAAATTGAAGGTATGCCAAGGCGTAATTATGCTGAAATACGGTATTGAAATACTCCAATTGCTTTTGTGAATATTGTGTTTCGGCCATTAAGAGGTCTGTAGTTTTTTCCAGCCCTTCCTTGAATCTGTTGGTTCGGATTCTCAGGGCTTCCTTTGATTGCTCCAACGCCATCTCGGTTAGGTTTAAGTTATTTTTTGCGTCTTGTAACAGACGTTTTGCTTTGTTAAGCTCCAATTGGCTGTCGGCTTTGAATTGTTCCAATTCAAGATTTGCCTTATTGAATTCGGCCTTGCTTTTTTGGGATTTTCCGAAACGCTTTGAGCCTTCAAAAAGATTCCATGTTAAGGCTGCGCCGAATAAATAACCATTGGCATCTGCCTGAAAAATCTGGTTATCGTAAAGTTCGTAGCTTCCAAAGGCATTCAACCTTGGCAGGAAAGTCATTTTATCGGCTTTGTAATTTTGTTTGTAGGCTTCCACCGCAAATTCCATTGCCTGAATATCGGCCCTGGAATTGGAAAGTGTTTCAGCAGCATTCAATTCCGAAGAAACCGTCAACGAATCCGTTGGTTTAAAAACACCAGTAATTTCTTCATTCATAAGCACTGCAAGATATTCCGAGGCATTTATCACATTGCTTTTTGCGTATTGCAATTGGTTTTCCACTTCGGTAACGCGCACCTGCACGGCCAAAACATCACTGTGTTGCAAATAACCTTGTTTGAAACTGTTATTCGCCAACCGAAGATTTTCATTGGCAGCATTAAAAGCTTTCCCTAAAACTTCAACACTTTTATAAGCAAGTTGCAATTGCATATAGGCCTTTTCCGTTTCGAGGGAAAGATAATCGCCTGTTCGCACCAACTGCATCTTGGTTGCTTCCCATTTTGCTTTTGCGGCTTTGCGTTGAAAAATTCCATCAACGTTTATAATGGGTTGTTGCACTTCAAATTTTGTTGCGAATAGATTGATCTGCGAAGGATTGTTCAGTTTGTTCGGGTCAAAATCAGCTTGGGTAACTATTTCCTGATTCAATTTGAACCCAAAAGCCATCAAGGGATTGGTGGTTGCCATTCCTGTGTGCGACGCACTTATGTTTGGCAGAAAGACGGCATTAGTCTGGCTGTAATCGCCTTTTGCGGTAAGCACTTGTTGTTCGCCTATTTTCAATTTGTAATTTTGCTGAATCACCTTTTCCAGCACTTCTGCTTTTGAAATGGGCACTGTTTGCTGTGCAAAAATCATTATGGGCAACAAACAAATTAGTAATATTATTTTCTTAATCTCCATTGCTAGTTAAATTTTGATGCAAAAATACAGTGGAGTTAAAGGCTTGTCAGTAACTAATGTTACTTATGGATTAAGGGTGAAGGGTGAAGGGTGAAGGGTGAAGGGTGAAGGGTGAAGGGTGATGGGTGAAGGGTGAAGGGTGATAGGAGTTAGGAGTTAGATTTAGGATTTAGGATTTAGGAGTTATAAACTATCAGATTCACAAATTCACAAAACAATAGCCAACAGCCTAAAGCCTATAGCCCGAAGTGTGACCCAGGCAACCAAAATCCATTTTTAAATATTCTGGATAACCTTGGTCAATTTTTTTTGGACCTCCTTGGCTATGTCTGCCAAGGAATCGTTTTGTACCGCCATCATAGAAGCAGCAGGATCTACTGCCGAAATCTCAATTATTCCCGGTTGGCTTTCTTGGATTATTACATTGCAAGGAAGCATTGTTCCTATTTTGTTTTCCGATTGCAGAGCCTGATATGCCATCTTTGGATTGCAGGCCCCTAGAATGGTATATTTATAAAAATCGGTATCCAATTTCTTTTTTAAGGTTGCCTTTAAATCTATTTCGGTCAATACACCGAAACCTTCTTCTTTTAAGGCCGCCGTTGTTTTTTCAATTGCATTTTCAAAACTTGTATTTTTTAATGTTGTACTGATGTAATAACCCATGATTTCTATTATTAAATTATTCAAAAATCCCATTCAAAAATAATGTTGTAGGATGGAAAGTTATGTAACAAAGATTACATAATCTATACAATTTTCATTATTACACGCAGAAACTAAAGAGAAATTATTTTAATGCTATTCCTGTAAAGTTCTATTTTACCCATAGACTCCAGCTTTTTCAATAAACGTGAAACCACTACTCGTGAGGTGTGCAGTTCATAGGCAATTTCTTGATGAGTGGAATTGATCAGAGAATGATTGTTGACCTTTTGCTTGTTTTGAAGGTATTTAACCAAACGCTCATCCATTTTTAAAAAAGCTATGCTGTCTATTGTTTCCAGCATCTCGGTTAACCGCTCGTGATAACTTTGGAACACAAAATTGCGCCAACTTTTGTATTTGCCGGTCCACTCCTCCATTTTTTGGATGGGGATCATTATTAAAGTAGTATCCATTTCTGCAATGGCGCGTATTTCACTTTTGGTCTGGCCCAAGCAACAGGTTAAGGTCATAGCGCAAGTGTCGCCACGTTCCAAAAAATAGAGCAATAGTTCGTCGCCCTCATCATCCTCCCTTAATATTTTTATGGCTCCGGAAATAAGCAATGGCATAGAACGAACATAGTCGCCGATCTCTATCAATTTTTCGCCTTCTTTTATCTTTTTGAAAGTGCCTACTTCATTTATTTCTAAGAGCAGCTCAGTTTCAAAAATTTGGGAAAAATTTTCTATTAAATTTTCGAGCATGACAATAATTTTAAATAGGTTTTTGAAACACCGAAACTACTACATAAAAAGTAATTTTCCTTTTCTTCCCGCCTTTTCGGGTGTTAATAATGAACAGCCGAATATTACACCTGAAATAAAATATTTACAATGACAATTATCAAGTTATACGCTCCTTTTCAACCACATAAAGCATTTTTTTGAAGCGGTTCCCTTGCTTTTCCCAGCAAAAAGCCCCTACTCAAGGATTAGGGGCTATGTTTATTGTAAATGGAAACCTTTAACTAAATAAAGACCGAAACCAAGATTTTGGTTGAACTTGGGCATTGTACCCATATCCATACCCATAATTGTAGCCGGTGACATTCCGTCGAGCCACATCATTGATAACATAAGCCATCTTTCTTAGTCTGTTAGTGTTACTTAATTCTTTAGAAAATTCTAGCAATCGCTTTTCGGTATAATCTGCTCGCACAACAAATAAAGTGAGATCAGCATATTTGGAAATCAACAGTGTGTCTGCAACCAACATAGTAGGCGCAGTATCTACTATTACATAATCATAATGCCTTTTGGCTTTGTTTAGGAAATCCTCAAAATTATCCGTCGAAAAAAGTTCAGGAGTATTTGGAGGTATAGGACCCCCGAAGCAAACCTCCAGATAATCGTTATCCTCAAGCCCCTTGTGAATGCAACTTCGCCAATCTATATCTGGATCATGTAAATAATTTGAAAGACCCACAATGTTTTTATCCTTATTGAAATGACGATGTACCGTTGGATTTCTCAAATCAGCTCCAATAAGCAATACCTTCTTTTTCAAGCTGGCATAGGCCAAAGACAAATTGACTGACATTAAGGTTTTTCCTTCTCCTTTTACAGTCGAGGTCAGATATATTACGTGGCCAAGACCATTCTCTTTTTTTCGCAATAGGTAGTTAACATTGGTGCTCAAAATCCTAAAAGATTCGGCCAATACGGAATGATCATTATTTTCAATTAGAGTTTTGGTACCTTCTATTCTTGGTATTTCGGTGAGTATGGGGATATCGGCATTCAATTTTTCGACATCATGACGGCTATGCACTTTTGTGTCCAAGGAAAATTTTGTGTAAAGAACCCCGAATGGCAGCAGCAATCCTACAATCAAAAACATTCCCAATGTTTTTCTTCTATTGGGAGAAACAGGGGTATTGCTGGACAGGGCATAATCCACAACTTTTATTGATGGGGCGGTTACCGCAAGGTTTATAGCCGCTTCTTCCCTTTTCTGCAGAAGAAGAAGAAAAAGATTTTCCTTAATGCCCTGTTGGCGTTCAATGGAACGTAATATTTGTTCCTTTTCCGGTAAACTGGAATACTTTGCTCCTGCAATTGATCTTTCCCTGCCAAGCTGCCCCAAGGAAACTTTCAATTGATTTTGATACATATTTACCGTATGGATTACGTTTTGCTTTCCCTGCTCCAATTGTTCTGAAAGCACTTGCAGCGTTGGATTATTTTTACCGGCACTTGCCAAAAGCTTTTCGCGTTCCTGAACTATTTTATTATAATCCGTCACTAAATTATTTATCCCAGAATTGTCTAAACCAATGTCCGCAGGCAGTAAAGAAAAATCTTTTTCATCGGTAAGGGTTTCTTTCAGCAATTTGGATAATTCAATTTGGGTCTGTAATTTAAAGACCTCATCTTCTGCAACCGATTTCTTTTCGAGTGTCACTCCTGCATCGGCCTCTATATATGCCAGGTTGTTATTTTGTTTAAAGGTCTTTTTCGATCCTTCAATAGAATCTAACTCTTGTGTTAAATAAACAAACCTATTATCAATAAAATTTACGGTACGTTCAGACACCAACCGTCTATCCAAAATACCATCTTTATTAAATTTATCTATTAAAGTATTTAGAATTGCTTCAGACCGTTCCGGATTCTCGCCTACAAGCGATAAGGTAAGTATGTCGCTAGTGCGATTGGTAGGCTGAATGCCAATGGCGTTAGTGAGTTGGATAACGGCTTGTTTTTTAGGCTTTAAGACAATTTCAAATTTGCGATCATTATAAGCACTTAATTTGTCCTTTCCTGTGAATTTTATAGTAAAGGGAAGATTTGAAATTGTATCCTGTTCATATAGGTCTAGGGTGATTGTTTCATTAGATCCATCCGTGATTTTCATTTTCGAGGACTTGATTTCCAGAAAATAAGTTCCTGTAATATCCAAACTATCGGCCATTGGTTTTTTGGTGGCAACGAAAGGATAGCCCCAGGTTTCATAGGTTTTTATATTTCCAACTTCGTTTACGGTAACATCAAGATTTAATTCTTCCACAACCTCACTGAGCAGTCTATAGGATCTTAAAACTTCCATTTGATTTTCAAGATTAACCGCGGACTGATTTCCCAACAAAGAGATTGAGGCTTCCGAAGCTATATTTAGTTCGGGTGTATCGTCAATAATTTTTATTTTGGCAGTAGTATTATAGGTAACCGGAGTATAACGAAGGTAAATATAGCCACCCACCAAAGCTAGGATTGCAGCAACAACAAACCACGGCCAATACCTAAGATATTTTAAAATTTTTACCTTTAGGTTTAACCTCTGCTGGTCTTTTTTGTGAATCAATAGATCTTTTTTATTTTTTGTCATTATCGGGTAATTAAAACGGTTACAGTTAAAAGTAATGACAAGATGGTCACAACAATACCTGCATTGCCAATTATTCCAGCACTTTTAACTTTGGCCTCATTAGGGTTTATTACTAAAAAATCATTAGGTTTTATATAGAAATAAGGGGTATTGAACCAGTCTGTGCTGGTAAGGTCCAAATGGTGGACCCTGCGTATGCCATTTTCTTCCCTTATTAAGAGTACGTCTTCACGTTCACCATTTATTGTAAGATCTCCCGCAAAGCCCAGGGCCTGTGGAAGGGTAATATTCTGTTCTGTAAAGGAATAGGTTCCTGGTCTGGCCACTTCGCCCAATACGGTAACTTTCGCATTTAATATCCGAACACTAACGGTGGGTTCTTTTAGATGGCCCCCATTTTCCAATAAATCTTCTATTCCTTGTTCAAGTTCTTTTGTTGTTCTTTCAGCAACATCCAGTGTGCCAAGAATGGGAAAGGTTATAGTGCCATCCTCACCTACCAAATAACCCTGCAATTTTAAAAGTTCAATATTGCTATTTCCGGACGAACCTTCCATGGTTATGTTGTAAGGTGCAGCGGTTTCCTGAACCAAAGCGCTCACGGTGATTTTCAAAATATCATTGGGCTGGATTTTTACGGGTTCATAAAAGATTTCTTGCGGAATATAATAATCCGCATCCTGAAAATACAAAATCTCTTTTTTGCTGGCGCATGAACTGAATATCAATACCAATGAAACTAAAATTAGAATCTTTCTTTTTATCATATTTAAACGGGCTTTAAGCGCTAAAACTTTGGTTAAAAATTAAATGAATATGTGTATCTTCAATTATCCTTAATAGTTGTTGATCTTGCTTTTACAGAGATTTGAAATATATTATTTCTAAAATTCAATAATCTTAAAATTTTTCTAATAATTTAAAAAATTGCGGAATCTTTGAAAAATTCTTAAACAAGAGAGCCCGCATTGGGATTGGTATATCATTAGATTTTATTACAATAAAATCTTCTTTTGATTTTTGATACATGTTCTTTAAACTTCTATTGCTGGCTCCTCCCACCCGCATTTTTGTAATTACCTTCGGGACGTAGTAAAATTTAAGAGCGGAATCTCTCAAAACCCGCAACATAAAATCGTAGTCAGCAGCTATTTTGAATTTTAAGTCAAAATTGCCATGTTTTTGATAAACCTCTTTTCTCATAAACAAAGTGGGGTGCGCGGGCATCCAGCCTTTTTTCAAAAGCTTGGGGTGAAAACTCCGGCTTTTCCATGAGCGAATAACCCGCATAGTATCTTCCTTATTCACATATTCCAAATCACCATATACGCCATCTGCATCTTCGGCTTCAAAAATTTTTACAATATCTGAAATGATCTCGGGCCCAGCTAGATAATCATCGGAATGCACAAAACCCACAATTTCGCCTGTTGCCTTTTCTATTCCTTTGTTCAATGCATCATAAATACCCTTATCCGCTTCGCTTATCCATGTAATATTAAGATGCGCGGCGGCCCGTGCTTTTATAATCTCAACCGTTTTGTCTTTTGAATTTCCATCTATAATTACATATTCAATATTGTTATATGTTTGTCCCAATACAGAGTCCATGCAATTATTGATGGTTTGCGCGCTGTTATAGGTTGCGGTAATTATTGAAACTTTCATTTTATTATTTTCTTAATTTTATCAACTTAGCAGGATTGCCCTGATAAATTGAATAGGGCTCTAAAATTTTGGGAGCTACTGATTTTAACGATAAAATGGAATGTTCTTTACAAACTACATTTAATGGTACAATAGCCTGGGCACCAATCCACACACCGTCTTCAATGGTTACGGGGCCAACTATCAAATCAAAGGTTGATTTCTTATAATCATGGCTTCCACATAAAATCATCGCTCCTTGTGAAAGACACACGTTTTTTCCTATTGTAACCTTTGCAAGATTATCTATCCACACCTCTTCCCCAATCCACGAATAATCGTCGATAGCCAAAAACCAGGGATATTTAATATTTACCCGTGGTTTAATCACCACTCCATTGCCAATTTTTGCTCCAAATGCCCTTAATAGCTTCCTTTTTAAAAATGAAGACGGAAAAAAAGGACTTCTAAAAAAAAGTATGTTGGTTAGATACCATACTACGCCTTTAATTTTGGAACCTGGGTTATACCAAGAATTGTCATACGTCGATAAATCAGTCTTCATTCACTAAAATAATTATCGTTGCAACAATCGCGGAGCCGTTTATGATTTTTCAGCATATCCAAACTCTGATTACTGCCAAATATCACAATTTTTTGAGCCTTATTGGGTGCCTTTATAAAAACGTTAAGATAAATTTCTGGTAATTTTTTATCGAAATATCTTTGTACCCTATTTATTTAATTTTTTTTACAAGAAGAAAAGGGCGTTTTACTGAAAGAGTTCCCTATTCAGTTTCATAGTTTCGGGGTCTTTGCAGAAATCGGATGCATATTCAAAAGCTTGTTTTGACATCTTTTTATAGGCTGCATCGGCCATAGAACTTGCGGTGTTCAATATTTGCGAAACTTTTTCGGAATTATTTATATTTAAATCCCAGCCCACTCCTTTTTCATCCAACCCTTGCCACGGGGTTTTGTCTGAAATAATGACCGGACAGCTGGCAGAAAGTGCTTCTAAAATGGAATGTCCAAAATTTTCGCCTTCAGAAAGCATCACAAAAAAATCGTACTGTTTTAGAATAGTCGGTATTACTTCACTTTCAACACTTCCCTTATAATTTACTTTAACATTGCTAGGGAGCGAATTGATTTCTTTTTGGCAAAGTTTCCAATAATCTTCGTCATAAATGGGACCGTAGATATCTAAAATAACGCTTTCCTTTACATTTTTAAAAGCCGTAATCATTTTCAAAGTTCCCTTTTCAATGGAAACTCTCGCTACGTTTGCAAATGTTGTTGTTTTGTTTTTATTTCTCGGGGTAAATTCGCCAACGAGCAACCTCGGGAAATTTGGAGCTACTTTGGTCTTTGTGTTTTTTCCTAATATGGATTTTATATGATTTGCTTCCTTCTGATTTGTAGCGTGAAAAACTACGTTATTGTACAATCCGATTGCTTTTGCGGTATTCAGATAAACTTTCTTTCTGAATCCCTTTACGGAAAAGGCCTGCGGATTGAGCATTCCTCTGGCTGAAACAATAATTTTTTTCTGTTTTCTCAACAGCCAAAGTGGTAGAATTGAAAAATACCAACTGTAAATACCGTTTATATATGCGATATCGAATTCAATATCATCAATAAGTTTTATGATGTTTTTTTTATTGAGCTTGTCTTCCGAAAAATAATAAACCGAAGCATTTTTGCTAAAAGTATTCCATTCATCCGCATTTACGTTTTGGTAAACCTCAGTACTACAATAATCCGTGTTACGTGTAACGATATAAAAGTTGCAGTAATCGCCCAAATGATCAAGCATATTTGCATAGGATCGCACGGGCCCACCAGATTTTGTGCCTGGCAGAAACCAATCCAAAAATATTAATATGTTCTTTTTAGGTTTATCCATTATTATGACTGTACAATTTCTGTATAAATGTTCAAATATTGGTTGGCAATTTCCTTGACGCTGAACCGTTTCACATTTTCGCTGCCTTTATTTATCAATGTTTCCCGTATATTTTCATTTTCAATAATACTTTTCAGCCCTTTTTCTATTTCATCTATATCATAAGGATTAACAAGAAATGCACCGTCACCCGCAGCTTCGGCCATTGCTCCAAAATTTGATGTAAGTACAGGCCTTCCAACTTTTTGCGCTTCTATAATGGGCATCCCAAAGCCTTCATAGGTTGAGGGGAAGCAAACCAAATCACAGGTTTCGTAGCATTCAATTATTTCACTAAAAGGGATGTATGATTTATTTTTAAATTCAATTTTCAATTCTTTTAGCAGCCTTTTTTGTGCATCAGACATGTTACCAATAATCAAAACCTCACAGGAAATATTTTGAATTGCCTTCAATGAACGTTCCAAGTTTTTGTTGGGTTTTGTGCCAATGAGCAATATAATTGGCTTGTTTGAATTAAATACCTTCGGTTTAAAATTGAATAATGGGTTTACAGGATTATGGACTATTTTAATTTTATTTTTTGCAAAGGGTATTACTTCGGAAAGTTCTTTTTTTGTGAATTCAGATATTACCGTAATCCTTTTTACAAACAGTGCTGGAAGCCAATACCAAAGCAAAAGAATATAAAGACGCCTAAAGATATTGCCGTGAATGGCTGATTTTATATCGTGCACTGTAAGCACCGTGTTTTTGCCCGTGGCCAAGGCCATATAATTTACATCGCCCGTAATGTGGTTGATGTCGGTTTTGTCCGCGCTGAAACTTCTAATATTTTTAATAATTGTTTTTGGGTCTCCGCCAGTTGCGGGCAGTTCGGTTTTTTTTATGGAGCATGTTTTAACTATTTCCTTTTGAATGCTTTCAAAAAGTTCTTCAATACTATTGTATTGTGGCAGGCGTTGACGAAAAATGTAGTTTATTGTTTTATTCATCACTAAAATGCCAATTGAAAATATTCTTGCACACCCAAAAAAATAGAAATACGAGCAATAGTGATTTCACCAAGTGGTTTAGCACTACAACCAGTTCCGTTTCGGCCTTTACTACTTGCAGCCAAAATAGCGGTATAAAAAATAACACTAATGGCTCTGTTATAACCCATTTTAGTATTAGCCTCCAAAATAAAATTAACACCACCCCAAATATTATCATAAATACAATACCACCAGTCACACCGTAATTGGCATAGGCCTCGCCCACAATACTCATGCCCATAGAGGTGCCGCTACTTAAATAAAGGCCCGTAAATCTTTCAAAGTTTTCCACCCCGCCGGCTTCTTCCTTATCTGGATTCAGAAACCGGGGTAGTATACTGGCATATACTGCATTAATGACCGTTTCACCATTTGCATAAGGTTCTTTTTCAGGTGTATATTTCATAATAGCGCTAATTATCCATCCTTGGTTCAAGCGCACGTTCAATTCTCCCTGTTCCTCTTTGTTTTCAGTAAAGCCACCGGATATTTTACGGGTTAAAATGTCTACAAACAATTCAAAATTATTGCCGGAATAACCATTCCATACCAACGTCCTGAAATCTGCCTTTACCAATTGAATAGCTGTACCCAACAAAAACCCCGTAATCATTATAATAAGGGTGGTCCTTATGGCCGGTTTAACTTTATATGCCCAGAACATATAAAAAAATGTTGCCCAAAGAATAAAGTCATGGAAAAGTGCAGATCTTAAAGCTTCTATTAGAAGATAGATAATTGCGGCATAAAACAAATAACGATGCCATCTTTTATCTGAAAAAAGTAATATTAGGGCGCCTACATATTTAAAGTTTTCAAATAGGTAAAATACAAATTTTAAACTGTCAGGTATTGAATTTTTTAAAAGCCCAAAGACGATTCCTAAAATAAGAATGTAAACCCCAGCGGATGAATAACGCTGAAATAGTTCTTCGTCGAGATTTAATTTCGGTTCTTTATAGATTCCATAAAATATTGCCAATGCAAGCCCCAGATATGCCGGCACTACATAGCTCACATACATATCCTCGGGAATATACATATGATATTTTAAATGAGTAAAAGTATTTTGATACTCTATTATTGGGCCAATAATCCATTGCATTCCGGCTATTAAAAGCAATAGTTCCAAAATGGGAATACGTTCCCCAAGTGCGGTTATAAAGCGAAACCCCACATATATCACCGCCAATATTCCTATTATAGACCAAAAATCCATATTACTTTTCCAATTGATTTAACAGAGGTTGCAACGCTTCTTCCGCATTATATTTTGAGAGTTTACCAATAGATTCCGCCATTGAATAATTTTGCCAATCAAAACTATCCATTTCTTCGAAATCCACGGGAATTACAATTTCAGACCTGTAAGGTTTTATGCCCAACATCTTTTTTGAATACCATACTTGCAACCCACAGGCTAAATACTCAAATAGTTTGTTTGAGGCGTTGTATTTATAATTGTCCTCGTGGGCGGTATATAAAATAAGACCCACGTTATATTTTTTCAAAGTGAAAGGAATGTTGTTGTAATCAACTCCGCCTTCAATAAAGTTAATATACGGACTGTTTAAAGCTTTAAGATAGTTTAAGGTATTGGCATTATAATTATACCCATAAATATCAAACAAAACCTTTCCCTGCTGGGAAAGTACCCAATTACAGTATTCCCTAATATAGGAATTTTTCACTGTTAATGTGCCGATATAAACAGTTTTCAAAGGTACTGTGGCATTTGATTTTTGAATCTCCTTTCCCCAACTCAATGGTGGATAATTGGGAAGTACTCGCATTTTCTCACTATTGACTTTCGGATTATCCTTCAAAAACAAACGGATCCGGTCTTCATTGGTCTCGGAAATCCAGTTGGCTTTTTTATATAAAAAATCCTGCTCCCATTGATGATATTTTTTCACCGAACGCATTCCGGTTTCATACCATTCCAAACTAAAATATTCATGGTAATGAATCAACAATTCAGTTTTTTTATTAAAAAATTTTAAGTACCAGTAAACAGGCCATGCGGAGTAACTTTCAAAATAAAGAATTTTGTCGGGTTTAAAAAATAGCAGCCCCAGCAAACATTTAATATTGAAAAGTGCATATTTAAAAACGCGGAAAGGCGCATTATCGTCCATATTAGGCGCGTCAGTTCTTGAAATTTTTTCGATTGAAGGATTTCTATATATTTTTCGTTTTTTGTTGTTATGGGTGGTCCAAACATTTATTTCCCAATCTTTCCTTTGTGAACTTATGTCCAAAAAGTTCATAGCGGGCGGGTAAAATTCTAAAGACAAATAATGCACGACAGCTATCTTCATGATATCACCTTTTTTAGTACCTTCTTCAGGATTGATTCATAATCATATCCCGCTTGGTGTACTTTTTCGTATCCATTTAAAGTTATTAATTCCAGCTTCTTTTCATTGTTCAAATAATAGTTTATTTTCTCCAAAAGATCAGTTTCATTATCATAAAATATAGCTTCATTGTCATTAAAGAAAGAAGTAGTTTCTTTATTTCGTTCCGTTAAAAGTGCGGTGCCACAGGCAGGAATTTCAAAAGTACGCGTTGTGTGCAACTCTGGAAACCATTTGCTTATAGCTCCCCAGCCTATGCGGGCATTTTGGAATTGCTTCACGTAGTCATCGCCATAAACCCCTTTTCCCAAATAATTTAAAAAGGGATTATCTTTATTGGTATTAGCAAAACTTTCCCATTTTGTTCCCGCCAGCGTAACCGGAATTTTGTTCTCCAATAATTTGCGAATCACTATTTCTCTTTCCTTTTCGTGGCGACCAATGAAAACCAATCCTTTCTTGGTTTTGAAATCGATATCCGAATTTTTATGTATTTCCTTATCAAAGCCTTGTGTGGTGTAAATGATTTTTGAGGCATCAACATGATTAGAATAAATATCCAACTCGTATGATTTTGTGGTAACTAAAAAATCATAATATTTCAGGGTTTTATTGAACAAGTCGGATTTGTTGTAAGCAAAAGCCGGATCTGGGGTAAAATGAACCAATTTTGTAGCGTAATCCCGAAACAATTTTAAGGTTTTTTCATTTAAAAAAATACCCTTATCGACCCAAATTAAATCATATTTAATCTTTTTGAATTGGGAGAATGCATACTGGTTTATATTTCCAATCAAAGGGCCTTTTTTAAACCGAAAACCCAAAGAGCGCCAAATCTTGCTAGTGTTGTAAAAAGGTATGTGGGTATCAATAACATCAAAAGTATCCGGATTCAAAATTCCGGAAATTTTGTCGCCCCGCATTTTACTGGTTGTTCCGGGTGAATATTGACCTACATATAAAACTTTCATTTTTCTCAGAATTCTCTAATTACTTTACAGCCGATTCACAAAACGCCAAAAGCAATTTTTGGGTGTTTTCTGAATTATATCTTTTTATAATTGAATTGAACATAATCTCAGTCTTTCTTTTCAAAATATCGCTGTCGGTATTTAAAACTTCCTCAATTTTCTTAAGTATAGCATCCTCGTTTGGTTCACAATACCAAAACGTGTCATTTTCAAAAATGATGGGAATTCCTCCCCTATTAGTTCCAATAGCGGGACATTTTAAAGCAAATGATTCCAAAATTGAAAATGGCTGGGCATCATCCACAATGGATGGCACAACCACAAGGGAAGCATTTTTTATGAACTTATCTACATTTTTAACATGACCTTTAAAAAAAACTCGATCCTTCAATTGCAATTCCTCAACCAACTTCATTATTGAACTGTGATAGTTTACTTCATCAGTATTTGAAGCTTGGGGATTGAAAGTACCCAAAACTGTTAAAGTATAATTTTGGGGAAGCTTGGCAAATGCTTTTATCAACAAATGCAAACCCTTGCTTTCAATGATTCTTCCGAAATACAGAATCCTATTTTTGTTTTCTTGATTACATTCACTTGACTGCTCAGAACGGTTTTAGGAAAATTCCGTCAGCCAAATATTCCATTTTAGTATTCCGCGGTAAATTTGTTGCCCAATAATTTCCAACAATTTCATTAATGGCCACATAGTTTTTAATGCCCCTTAAACCCCACTTATTCAGACTACCAATTGAAGCTTTGTTATACACCCATTTAAAGTAAACCAATGTGCGGATACCTGTTAGGGTTTTTACAATTCTAATCATTGGAAAGGCATGGATGGTGTGGGTAATCAATAAATCAATTTTATACTTTTTTATGAATTTAATCAGTTTCCAAACGCAGTTTAGGTAGGGAAAAAAGCCTTGCACATTGGGTGGTTGTAAATTGATAACTTCAACCCTACCCTTTTTAACGGCATAATCGGAATATTTTTCACATACCAAAAATACTTCATGGCCACTTTTTTCTAGATATTCTGAAAAAACCGACATGGATTTTTCGGCTCCCCCGAAGGTAGAGGAAGCGTTTCCGTCTAAAATTAAAATATTCATTCCATTACTTGTTTGGTAATTTTATTTCCAATGGTTTCCCATGTCATTTGGTTTCGGGTATAGCGCCATGCATTGGCACGCATTTGTAAATATTTTTTTTCGTCCATCAACAGTTTTTCAATTTCCTTTGCAAAATCCCGGGCTGTGAACGGATTTTCAATAATGATTCCGGTTTCATCATGCTTTACCAATTCTGGAATTCCAAAACTACGTGGCGCTATGCTTGGGCAGCCAAAATAACCGGCTTCTATTAGCACGGCACCCATTGTATCCATTTTTGTGGGATGTATTAATAAGAACGCCTTTGACAGAATATCCTTAAATTTTTTTAAATCCTCGGCTTCTGTTTTTTTCAATAGACCTACATATTTTATCCCTGGTTCATCCAAAACGTGCTTAGGCGGCTCTTCACCAATAATTGTAAGAGTGGCGGAAGGATAATCTTTTCGTATACTTTTAAAAGCTTCAACACAAATATGGCCTCCTTTTTTTTCAAAATTAAGGCTAATGAAAACAAAATTAAACCCTCCGTCATACTCATCATTATTAGGCATATCAACATTGCCGCCCGTATAAACCACGTTCTTTTGCGATTCCTTTAAACTGTAAACCTTTAGCATTTCATCCCACGCCCATTGGCTACCCACAAAGATATCTTTGGCTTTTTGAAGCCATTCCTCTTCCTGCTTTGCAATCCGATCAATATCTTTTTTGTTGAAAGTTTCAATTTTGGAAAAAATTTTTAAATAGGTTATGAAATCTGCATCCAAATACACACCGTAGGGTGTATCATAATTACATTTTAGCCAAGGGGTCTGTCCGAAAAATAAATTGTAATCAGACACTTCAAGTTTATTTTTGACTTCCGAATCAATATTTTGCAATCGACTTTCCGAGAAGAAATTAAAGTTTCCCCGCAATCCTAAAGTACGGTTCACTTTGGAATGTGCTTTTTCAAATAGGTTTACCGGTGGATTTATAGGGCCAACATAATTTACTTCTAAATGTTTCTCCAATTCCCTATGAATATTGAAATTAATACCGCTCCACCCACCACTGGTAACATTTAAATCTTGGTTGCTTATAAAATTGATTTTTTTCATCGAGCGTTTTTTAGGAATAGTTGCATTTTTCCATATTCCAAAGAGCTATTTTTTTTTAAAATTTTATTTATTTTATCGATTATGGTTTGTTGAATTACTTTCTTTTCAAAAAGACTGAGCAATTTTTCCACCTTCATCTTATAGCTGTTTGCAAAGGCAAAATTTCTTCTTTCCATTAAAAGCTTCCTTTGAGTTTATATCGGTCCAATTTTCCTTCTGTAAATTAAAAAAAGCTGGAAATTCTGAATTGTCAAATGTGGGAAGCATTGGGAAACAATTTCAAATCGTCATACATACTTATGCGGGTAGAAATTATTGGTTTACCGGTAGCCAGATATTCAAGGATTTTATGCGAATTGGAGCATTTGTTTTTATCGAAATTATAATCATAACAAATTAAAAATGCATCTTGAATACGCAACTCTTTGGAAAGAGTTTTTGAGGAAACCATTCCATGGAGGACACAATTTTCACTTTTTTTCAGAAAATCGATAAAATCTGTTGTTTCCTGTGAAACTGTGCCACCCAAATTATTAAGGGCTTTTTCATAAGCACCGTAAAAATGGAATTCTATGTCAGGATTATTCTTTACTATGGCGGCAAGGTTCACTTTGTCTAAAATTGGGCCTATTAGCAGATTGCCCACATAAGCCACTTTTTCTAATTTTTTTTCGGGGTTAAAATTCACAAGCTTGTTCCCTTCAATAAAATCCGGACTCAAACCGTGATGCAGCAGGGTTTTGTTTTTTACGTTCGGAAATGCTTCCAAAATAACTGGTGAAATAGATACCAATTGGTCAAAACCTCTATATTCATTCCTATATTCTTCCTTTACTTGATCAGCTGGAAAAAAGATGGTTTTTTCACCTTTAAAATTGGAAAGCTCAGTAAAAACGCCATTGCAATCAAAGGATAGAACGTATTCAAAATCGGGATAATCCTTCAACCATTTCTTTATTTTAAATTTCAGGACCCAATTATACCAAGACCTAAAATGAAACCGAAACCAAAGAAGATTTTTGGGAATATTGAATGATACAAGCTTTATGTTTTTATGGTCAGGACAAACTTCCTCGTTTTGAATAGATGAAGTAAAATTGACGGTCAAAAAATATACACTAAACCCGGCTTCCGCAAACGCCAAGGCATAATGGTGTTTTGAAAGTTTTGAAATGCCCCAATTTTCGGGAGAAATTATAAGTATGTTTTTATCCTTTACGGCCATTATTTAAAAATTTTTCGCAGCCAACTGGTTTTTTCTAAAAGCATTTTATACTTTCTTTTATTTCCTTCGTGGGTTCCGTAAAATTCGTGTGGAACGGGATGTTTCTTCATTATATCTTCAAACTCTTGGGATGAAATACCTAATTTCTTCAAAACATATTCGGTATCGTCGCTAAGTTCCTGAGCGTCATAAATTGGTAATTCCAGCGTTTTCAAGGCTTCTTCCCTGCTTATTTGGCCGGAACAGATAAGGGTGCTTAAATGTGCCTTGCGTTTATCCACACCAAATTTTGCTGGGAGAATATAGTTTTGGTAGAATTTGGTCCAAAGCGACTCACAATGTTTTCCGCCGTAATCGCGCCAATCGAGCTTTTCCGTAATTGTTGCAATGGCTTCTTTTTTATTGTAATCCACATAGTCCAAAAGCGATATTGGAATCAATTGTTGGAAACCGGTGTATTTTATGTATTTGATAAAATGGTACCCGTGGGTATGTTTTCAATTTTATAGTACCGAATTTATCGTGAATGGACTTTAGGTTTGTATAATCTAATTTCGGATAAATCCAAGCCTGCGGCAAAATGAATTCCGTGACGATATTGGTTCCGCTGATGATGTAATTGATGTTGAACTGCGATGCCAATTGGAACATCGTGGCTTGTATGGCGTGGTCTGAAACTACTTCAATATCAATAACCGAAGCCTTTAAATAGGAAAGTTGCAGGTCTCGGAATTCTTCCCAATTCACTACAATTGTATGTAGGTCGAAGCCCAATTTTTCAATGATGCTGTTTACGTTGTGAACGGCAAGTTCAGAATTCCAGCCATTGTCAAAATGTACCGCCAAAGGCCTAAGCCCAAGTTCTTTAACAAGATAGGCCACGTAAGTACTGTCTACGCCACCACTGAGGCCAATAAGACAGTCGTATTTTTTTTCTTTGCCGTTTTCCTTTATTTCATTAATTATTTTTTCCAAAGCTTTTGAGCGTGCAGGCTCTTTCAATAAATTCTTCTCGGCCGCCGCGCGATATTCATAATAATGGTTTGAGATGCCCTCTTCGTCAAAGCTTATATTTTCGTCCGTGGTATCCATTACTGTTTTTGTACACATTTGGTACTCCCTTTCGGAGAACAGGTCTGGATGGTATTTACTTGTTTTTATTATCATAATTTTGAAAAAACTTCTTCGATCAATTGATTTTGTTTTGGGTAATTGATCATTATCCCCTTTTGTTCCGAAGCATATACAAACAGGCTTCCCGCTGCCACGGCAGATGCTCCACCTTTTACGATTGCATCGGTGAAATCTGCTATTTTTGAAGCGCCACCACAGGCCACTACAGGAATTGAAACCGAATCTGCCACTAGTTTTATCAATTCAACATCAAAACCTTTATAGGTGCCATCACGGTCAATGGATGTTAAAATTATTTCACCGGCTCCGGCCTCCTCCATCTTTTTAGCAAAATCAACGGGTGATAAATTTGTATTCTTTTTACCATTGTTTCGATAGACTTTATAATTGCCAAGCCAATTCTTTTTTACATCTATAGAAACCACGGCACTTTGGCTGCCAAATTGTTCAGCTATTTTAGTTATCAATTTTGGATTGTCCAAGGCGCTGGTATTTAAAATAACTTTTTCCGCTCCTTGATAAAGCAGTTTCTTGACCTGTTCAATAGTAGTAATGCCACCGCCATACGAAAGTGGCATAAAAGCTTCTCCCGCAATATCAGTTAGCTTTTCAATATTGGGTCCTCGGTTTTCCTTTGAAGCGGAAATATCTAAAATAACAATTTCGTCAACTTCCTTTTCATTGAAAATTTTCACTGCGTTAATGGGGTCGCCAATATATTTATGGTCCTTGAATTTGATGGATTTCACCAAACCACCATTCTGAATTAACAATACCGGTATAATACGAATGCGCCTCATCAGTAATTTTTTATGAAATTTCGAAGCAGTTGCATACCATACTTGTGGCTTTTCTCTGGGTGAAACTGCATACCGATTATATTTTCATTTATAAATCCAGCGGTAAACTCATACCCATAATTTGCGGTGACGGCAACATCTTCAGGATTGTGGCAATTAATGTGATAGGTATGCACAAAATAAAAACGTGATTTCGCGGGCATATCCGAAAAAAGAGGGGCATCCTTTACAAAGTTCACTTCAGACCAGCCCATATGGGGCACTTTTAAATTCTGATCAAATTTTGAAGCGTCAAATTTTACAGTGTCGGCGGCAATCCAGCCCAGACCTTTTTGTGAACCTTCTTCGCTGCCCTGGGTAAGCAATTGGGCGCCGAGACAAATTCCCAAAATTGGAGTTTTTTCCTGTATTACTTTCTTGTTGAGAAGATCTACCAGTCCCGAGGAGTGCAACTTATCCATGCCATAGTCAAAATGCCCAACACCAGGTAAAATCAATTTTGAAGCATTTTCAATATCTTCATGTTTACCTGAAATCAATGCATCTGCATATCCCACCTTTTTTAGCATTTTTTTTATTGAGGTTAAATTTCCAACCTCATAATCTATGATCACTATCATGATACCTTGGCATATTTTATTGTTGGATTTTCCTCTATTGAAACATTAAATGCACGCATCCAATGATTCAAACTTATTGCCTTGAAAAAAACATCATTATAAGGCTCATTGCCTTTTATGAAATTTTCATATTCCTCTATTATTTTTTCGTTTATAATACCTTTCAAATTTTGCACTGCATCCGAAAGTTCTTTTTTAATAATTTCTGGGTTTTCCTTCATCCAAATAATATCTGGGGCCACAAAACCCATTTTATCGTATCGCTGGATAATTTCTTCGGGAAGGTCTACTTCCATCCCTTTTCTTAATATTGCCTTTGTGATGCCGTTTCGAATTTTATAATCATCGGGCAAGGAAAGACAGAATTCTACCAAACGATAATCTAGAAATGGCAATCGCGACTCCACTGAATGCAACATTGAATTACGATCCTCCGAATGAAGCTGATAGGGTAAACTATAAGTTAGAAGCTCATGCTTGGAAAGATCCAATATATCTTTAATATTCTCAGCATGGCCCGGATTGGTAGACTTTATGTGTTTATATTTATTTAAAAAATCATCGTTGAAATAGTTTGCGGTTTTAGACTTTTTGTTGCGCAAATTTTTTTTCAGCTTTTCCAAAAACATATAGTTTGCAAATCGGTGAATAAAGGAAAATGTGGAAAGATTCTGAGATCTGCTTCGTTTTTGTATTGCTTTATAAAGCTTTAAAAACTTTCCTTTAAACAATAAGCTTTTCCAATAAAGCATAAAAAATTCTCCATAACCTGCCAAATATTCGTCTGCACCTTGTCCGTCTAACATTACAATAAGCTTATTTTCTGCAGCTGTTTCAAAAACCTTATATTCCGAAAAATGACTTGCAGAAAAAATGGGCTGATCCTGATGGTAATTTATTTTTTCCAAAATACCCCCTTCAAACAGATCATTTAAATTTGGATAAACTTTATGAGGATTTGAATTGATCTTTTTATTTACAAGGTCTGCAAATTGCTGTTCATCATAGCCTTCCTGGGTATAACAAGAGGTAACGGTGTGAACTTTACCCGTTAATGGTCCAGCTATACAAACAATGGAAGAACTGTCCAATCCGCCGGAAAGGCAGGAACCCAATTTTACATCCGACCGTAAACGTAACTTAACGCTTTGTTTCAGTAATTCAACAAATTTGGAAGATGCATCGGTAAAAGTGATATCTTTTTGAGTTATGGGTTTTACTTGGTTTAGATCGTACCATTGGGTTTTGGTTAAAACAGAAGTATTAATATCGTAAACCATTTTGTGCCCTGCCTTGAGATTGAAAACATTTTCAAGGAAGGTGTTTTCATTGGTATTCAAGTCATTATTTACCAAATATTTGTAAACTATTTCGCGGTTTATCTGGGCATCAAAACCGGGAAGATCCAAAAATTGTTTCACTTCGGAACCTATATAGATTGAATCGTCGATTATGGTATAACAAAAAGGTTTTATACCAAAACGGTCCCTGCTACAAAAAACGATTTGCCTTTTTTTATCGTACAGCACAAATGACCACATTCCATTGAAGTGGTTTAGGCAATCCTGCCCCCAATGCGCGTATGCAGCAAGAATAACCTCGGTATCTGTTCCGGAAGTGAAGGTATATCCTTGTTGTTTTAACTCTACTTTTAATTCAATATAATTATAGATTTCACCATTAAAAACAATCACATAATCCTGATAAACCATAGGCTGGTGACCCGCACTGCTCAAGTCCAAAATGGATAGTCTTCGGTGTCCCAAGCCAATATTGCCCTCCACGAAAATACCGAAATCATCAGGTCCGCGATGAACAATTCTCTTGTTCATTGCTTCAAGCAAATTAGTGTCGACAATATTATTGTCTTTATTTATTATGGCTGAGATTCCGCACATTATTTTAAGTATTTTCTTTTATATTTTTTAAATTTTTCTTTTAATAAAACCAATATACTCATTCTCATCTTTATATCTAATACATTCTGAAGGATTCAAATATCTTAGTTTTTTTGCGGGATTCCCGGCAATTACACAATATCTTTCCGGAAAGGATTGGGTTACCACCGCCCCTGCCCACAATTTAAAATCTCCCAACGCTACTTCAGGAAGAATCTTAACATTCACTGCAAACAAACAGTATTTCCCAATTTTAATAGGTTTGAAATATTTATAGTCCTTTAAATGGTATAGGTTATATTTGGCACTTTGAATACCTACGTTTGCTGATATTTGGGTATAGTCTCCAAATTCAATACCATTTTGGCCTTGGAAAAAATCAAAGTCGAATATTGGCCTTACTAGAAAATTTGCTAATTTTTCACAGTAATGAAAGAATTTGTTATAACTATTGATTAAAAAAATCATATTTAGATTTAAAAATTTTTTGGATTAGTTAAGTAAATATAATTTTCTGTACAAAACATTATACCAAGAGAGTCCGCTGGCTTTTTTTAGCTCTAAACCTTTCTTTAAAGAATGATGCCTTATAGCGGAAATAATAGAAACAGCTTTCTCATTTTCTAATTTATTTATAATTATTTTCTTTTCGTTTTCTTTTAAGGGGCATTCTTCTGATAAAATCAATTCTTCCTTTACTAAAATATATTTAAAAGGCACGAATGGGTTCGTCATATTATCATTCATCTGTTGATCATCGTGTTCTCTAGACCAGATACAAGAGCCTGGCATTAAGACAACAGGAAATCGCTGCGAAAGTTTATGCCACATCTCCACATCACCTACGTGTTGTTTTCCGCTAAACCCATTAATAGCTTCAAATGCTTCTCTTTTTATTATACTGGACATGGGCGCTTTATGAAAAATGGATTTTGAATGCAAATAATGGTATTTATAAGCCTCAGAAGGAGATAACTGAAATGGATAAATTTGATTTTCATCCTGCAATTCCAAACATAGTCCGTAACCCGCTTCCGGATGTTGTTCCATATAATATACCATTATCTCCAGTCCGTGGGGATACATCAAATCATCCGAATCTACGTACTTTAAATATTTACCTTTGGCATAACTTGCGGCCTTGTTTCTATTGGGGTAATCGCCCAAATTCTTTTCATTGATATATACTTTAATCCTGTTGTCCTGTGCTTCATATTGACGTGCGATTTTTACGGAAGCATCTTTAGATTCGTCATCCACGATGATCAATTCCCAATCTTTAAAGGTTGATTTTATAACACTTTCAATAGCTTGGGCTACATATTTTTCCCTATTATAGACTGTCATCAATACTGAGACCAAGGGTGCATTAATTTCCATAATTTTTTAATTTGTTAATTCTATTTGCAATCGTAAAAGGCAAAAAGTGCAATACATTCTTTTTTTTTGTTTTTGTGAAGGAAGGTTTTGTGTTAATAAATACATCTTCATAAGCTTTTGACTGTACATATGGTTTGAACAACCGTTCCGCTTTGCTGATGCATTTATGGCTTATTATTTCCATTTTGCCTCGATTATCGTCTAGATATTTTATGAATGTGCCATATTTTTCAATTTTCGCCAATGGAACGGTGAAACCCGTAACCCCGTCCTCAATAAGCTCAGGTATACCACTTTTTAAGTTGGTTGCTATAGGGATAACGCCACATTTCATGGCCTCAACAATTGAAACTGGCAATCCTTCGCCAAACGAGGGCAAAATTAAAATGTCGTGTTCGCTATGCATTGAAATTACTTCTTGATTGGTCAATTGACCCATAAAATGTACATTGGAAAAAGATTCTAGATCTCGTTTTAATTTTTCTTCCAAGTGACCAGCACCAATAATATTAAATATAAAATTAATTTTAAGTTCTGTTAATTGTGTTAGAATATCCTTAAAAAACAAAACGCCCTTATCTTCAATTAAGGCGCCAACAAAGGCAATCCGTATTTTTGGAGATTTTACTTTTTCGATAGGGTTATCTATAGTTAAGGGAACAGGAAATTTCACACTGACTATATCTATATTGGAAATTATATCTTTATTCCCAAACTTGGATTCTATCTTTTCTTTCAGATAATCACTTACCGTAATTATGGAATCCATCAAGTAGCCTTGATTTTTTATGCATTTATAATAGTGCTTATAGTGTCCGTGCATAATATAGACAACAGGAATCGTAAATTTTAAATTATTAACAACTTCCAGTTCCATTCCACCATCGTTTGATATTAAAATAGAATTCTGATCAAGATGCCTTTTTATCTTATTCATTACCCCCTGTTTACTCGACCATTTTCCGTTGAATTTTATTCTAATAATTTCATCAGCATTAAAGGCATCGTGCACCCTCAATGAATTATCGTCCAAAGTGTTGTGGATTAATATCACTTTGGTTTCAAATCTATCGGTTTTAAACTTCAATAAATTTCTAACAACTGAGGCTACCCCTCCGTCCTTATCAGGTAATATATAGACTAGATTTTTCATTCGGATATTGGCAAAAATTGAGAAATACAGAATGTTGTTCCACATAAGAGGAAAACAAATTCATTACCACATACATTAAAGTTTAAATAGGAATGTACATTTTCAAGATTGCTAATTTTTTTTTCTCTCAAGATAAGTATTTTTTAAAATTTTTAATAAGCTTATAAATTCAAACAAACCCTTAGTTTTCGATACGATATTTATCAAAAAATAACAGAGTATATAAATTGATGATTTTATGGCAATTAATAGGAAGTGATTTATTTCCATTTCCGGCATCAAGAATTCTATGACCATAAAAAGGATAAAGGGTACAAAATATGTTAGAAAAAGTTTTATGAACGAACCTATTTTAAATTCAAAAAACCTTTTTAACAAGACGAGGTTAAAATACATTCCTAATATAGCCGCAACAATGGTTGCAATTATATAGGCATAAAGACCATAATATATTGCAACCGGGATTGCCAAAAGATATAGTGCCTTTTTGCTCATTTCTACTTTAAGATTTGCACCAGACTCCCCAATACTCAATACCGGTGTCGCTAAGATGGTAGGAAGCGTATGTATAAATGTGAACAAACCAAGAATTTGAAATATTGGCACACTTCCAAGCCACTTTTCAGTAAATAATATAACAATTATAGATTTCGCATTGATTACCGCCAAGCCAGAAAAAAGAAAAGTGGTGAAACAGACCACATGTAAAACCTTTATTAAAGCAGCGCGTAATCTTTTATTATCATCCCCAATTTTTGAAAAAGAAGGAAATAATACTCCAGAAATTGATGAAAAAGATAAAGTAAACACCAAATTATCCAAAGACTGCGCTTTGTAGAACAGCCCTAATATGGATGCGGAAAACAGCTTTCCGATAATAATGGTATCAAGCTTATTGAATACAGAATCAATAAATACGCTCAAGGAGTATTTATAGCCAAAATTCCAAAGTTCTTTCACTTGCGTTAAATCAAACAAAAAGCTTGGTTTCCATGTGGAAAAATACCAGATTAATAAAGTACCGATAATCCAACCGGTTATTTGGGAGTATATCAAACTATACACGCCAAAGCCCGTATATGCCAAATAAATTCCGACACCTCCTGAGAGGAATCCCGAAACAAGCTCAACTTTGAAAGGGGTTTTAAAATCCAACTTCTTTTGGAAAAGCGCATTTTGCAACGTCGAAAGGCCCTTTATCAAAAATGTCAGCGACATTAACTGTGTTAATGGCTTTAATTGGGGCATATCAAAATAAACCGCAACCCAAGACGCGGAAAAAAACATGGCTAATCCCAGCAAAGTAGCCATCATCATATTTATCCAAAAAACCGTTGAAAGCTGTGTTTTGTTTACTCGCTGCTTTTGAATAATGGCATTTCCAAAGCCAAAATCAACAAAGGAATCCGTAAGACTTGCAAAAACCATGGCCAGTCCCAAGAGACCGAAATCCTCCGGAAATAACAAACGCGCCAAAATGGTGGAAACCACAAAATTCCGGAACTGCCCTACCATTATTTTGGTAAAATTCCAACTTGCGGCGCTAAGAGTCGAACTTTTGAGATCCTTCTTCAAAAAAAATTGTTTAGTCTTATTTGATTTATTGTAAAATAAACTCTTGTGAACAAAGTTCTATGTGGATATTTTTCCTATTTCTGAAGGTTGCACAAACCAATATTTTTCAACTTTAAAATCAATACTGGATTTCCTTTACGAAACCTTCTTCCAACCTATATTTTTTTTGCGTTTGGTCACAAATTGCAAGACCTTCTTTATCAAAATGCAGTCGAATTCCCGATTTGCTTACCCATCCAATCTGCTTGGCGGGATTGCCCACTACCAATCCATAATCGGGAATATCTTTTAGTACCACTGCCCCAGCTCCCACAAAAGCGTATTTTCCGATATTTATCCCGCAGATTATTGTGGCATTGGCGCCAATGGAGCACCCTTTTTTAAGAAGCGTTTTTTTGAATTCCTCTTTTCTTATAATAAAGCTTCGTGGATTTATAACGTTTGTAAAAACAATGGAAGGACCCAAAAATACATCGTCTTCCACCTCCACGCCTTCGTATATGGAAATATTGTTCTGGACTTTTACTCCATTTCCAATTTTTACATTCGGGCCAACAACACAATTTTGTCCGAAGGAACAGTTTTCTCCTATAAAAGTATTGGAAAGAATATGGCTGAAATGCCAGATTTTGGTGTTATTGCCAATGGATACGTTGTCATCAACGTATGCGGATTCGTGAACGAAGAAATTAGCCATTAATGATTTTTTTACAGAATGGGTGATAGTCTCCTTTAAGACCTATTGGTTCCATATTTCTAATTGTAGATACCATATTTATGGATCCATAAGCTTCCTCTAACCCAAAACCGTTACCTTTTAAAATTTCTTCATAGCTTCTTGTGTGTAATTCGGTAAAGCCGCCACTGAATTCAATCTCCTCGTTATCAACAGTAATAGATCTAAACGTGGTTAAACCACGCTCTTTTACCTCCTTTGGAAGATTATCGTAGTTTACGGAAAGAAACCAGCGTACTTCCGCATTTTTCAGTTTGAAACTGCCGGCATTGGTATCAGCGGTTTTAATATGTACCGTGTTTTCTTTTACATCACCAAAAATCCAGCAGAGCATATCATAAAAATGCACGCCTATATTGGATGCAATCCCTCCGGATTTGGCTTCATTTCCTTTCCATGATACAAAATACCATTTGCCTCGGGAGGTAAGATATGTTAAATCTATATCGTAAATTTTGTCCGGATTTTTTTCAAGCTCTTTCGATACTCTCTCTTTTAAAGCTATCAGCGAAGGGTGAAGCCTAAGTTGAAGTATATTATTAATTTTTTGGCCTGTTTCACTTTCAATCAACTTTAACTGATCTACATTCCAAGGGTTTAGCACTAAAGGTTTTTCACAAATAGCATCTGCCCCATTTTTAAGAGCAAAACGAATATGGGCATCGTGCAAATAATTGGGTGAGCAAATAGACATATAATCTATTCGGTTGCCACTGTCCCTTCGCCATTTGTCCACAAACCGGTCAAAACGCTCAAACTCCGTAAAGAAACTGGCATTTGGAAAATTACTGTCCATTATCCCAATCCCATCATAAGGATCTAACGCGGCTATCAGATTATGACCGGTATCTTTAATTGCTTTCATATGCCGAGGGGCAATGTATCCTGCTGCCCCTATCAATGCAAAATTTTTCATGTTATTTTTTTAATTTAGTTGATTAAAAATTCAAACTTCTTAGTTAATTCTTCCCCAAGCTCAAAGCCCTAAAATTGTTTTGATGATTCAAATACCATTCATATGTTTGGGCAATTCCAGTTTCGAGGTTTATTTTGGGTGAAAAACCCATACCCATTAATTTTTCGCTATTCAATAATTTCCGTGGAGTTCCATCAGGTTTTGTACTGTCCCAAACAATTTCACCTTCATGACCCACTGTTTGCTGAACAATTTCAGCCAAATGCTTTATGGTTACATCACTGCCGTAACCCACATTGTAAAGATGTTCCGGCAGCTCATTTTGTATTGCAAAGAGTACGGCCTGTGCCATATCATCCACATGTAGAAACTCCCGCATGGGCTTGCCACTTCCCCACAGAGTAACAGGAGTATGTCCTTCTATTTTGGCTTCGTGGAACTTACGGATCATTGCCGGGAGTACGTGGGAAGATTCGAGATCAAAATTATCAAACGGTCCGTACAAATTGGTTGGCATCAAACTCACGTAATCTTTATTGAATTGTTTTCGAATGGCCTCGCAAGCCTTTACGCCTGCTATTTTCGCAATTGCATACCATTGATTTGTTGGTTCCAAAGCTCCTGTTAAAAGGTATTCTTCTTTTATTGGTTGTTGAGACATTTTGGGATAAATACACGAACTTCCAAGAAAAATAAATTTTTGAACCCCATTATTGTGTGCGGAATCTATAAGATTGTTCTGAATCTTGAGATTATCCATTAAAAAAGGATAAGGTGAAGTGTTGTTTGCCAATATTCCACCCACACGTGCAGCTGCATCAATTACAGCAAAGGGTTTTTGTGTTTCAAGAAAAGAGTTTACCTCTGTCTGGTTTTCTAGATTGAGCTCGGTCCTATTTTTTGTGATAATATTGGAAAATCCTGCCGCGGTCAAAGCGCGCAAAACTGCGGAACCAACCATGCCATTATGTCCAGCAATAAATATTTTTGAGTCTTTATTCATAGGCCTATTCGTAATAATTTAAAGTGTCAAATCCTCCCTCGCTCAAATGCTTTTCTTTTTCCATCAACTTTATGTCGCTTTGCATCATATCTTTTATAAGAGCAGGAAGATCATACGTTGCTTCCCATCCCAATTTCTTTTTCGCTTTTGAAGGATCGCCGATTAAAAGATCTACATCAGTGGGTCGGAAATAACGCGGATCTACACTAAGTACTTCCTTCCCGATAGGCAATAGATAATCCGGATTATTACATTCTTTTATATATGCTTTTTCATTTATACCTTTTCCTTTGAATTCCAATTTAATGCCTACTTCATTGAATGCCATTTTTACAAAATCACGAACCGAAGTGGTTTTTCCTGTGGCAATTACCCAATCTTCGGGTTCATCTGCTTGCAGAATCATCCACATCATTTTCACATAATCCTTGGCGTGTCCCCAATCTCTTTGAGCATCAAGATTTCCCAAATAAAACTTGTCCTGTAGCCCCAAAGCGATTTTGGCAACAGCCCTTGTTATTTTTCGGGTAACAAAAGTTTCTCCGCGAATGGGCGATTCATGGTTGAAAAGGATACCATTACAAGCAAACATGCCATAAGCTTCTCTATAGTTTACCGTAATCCAATACGCATACATTTTTGCGACTGCATAAGGGCTTCGTGGATAAAAGGGTGTGGTTTCAGACTGGGGTACTTCCTGTACTTTACCATATAATTCTGATGTGGAAGCTTGATAAATTCGTGTTTTCTTTTCAAGACCCAACAGGCGTACAGCATCTAAAATACGTAAGGTTCCTATTCCATCGGCGTTAGCAGTATATTCGGGTACCTCAAAAGAAACCTGCACGTGGCTCATCGCGGCAAGATTATATATTTCGTCTGGTTGTATTTCCTGAATAAGGCGTATTAAATTGGTACTGTCCGTCATATCTCCATAATGGAGAATAAAATTTCTGTTTTCAATGTGGGGGTCTTGGTAAAGATGATCTACCCTATCTGTATTTAATAATGAAGACCGTCGTTTAAGTCCGTGGACTATATATCCTTTTTTTATTAATAGTTCACTTAAATACGCACCGTCTTGTCCTGTGACTCCTGTAATAAACGCTATTTTATTTTTCAATGTAGTGTTGGTTTTACTAATTCAATAAGAAAATTTTACTGATTATGATTTAAACAAAAATAACCCTTTTAAACTAAAAACAGAATTCGTCATAAATATTAGAAAGGACTAGGCAAGTAATATTCATCGCTCAGACCCCATTAATCTGCAAGTCGCACATCAGGGATGTTGAATTCTATTTTACCTTTCTTGAGTGTCATAAAGTATGGGAAGAGACCTATCAATTGAACGGCAAGAACCAAAATAAAAAACTGAATGTTAATGTCCAGACTATTGATTAGAAAAGCTAAAGTTATAATTACAACATTACCAATGACAATCATTAAAGTAGCGCGCTTGTGCGAAAAACCTAGTTCCAATAAGCGATGGTGGATATGGTTCTTGTCTGCGCTGAAAGGATTTCTTTTTTGTAAAACTCTTATAGTAAAAACTCTTAGAGTGTCCAGAATAGGAAAAAATAATATTGCCAAAGCCAAAATGGGAGCGTTAGCAATTTCAGTATTGGCTACTTCTGTTTGTTGATGGGTTAAAAAACCCATTGCTTGGTATGCCAATAAAAAACCCATAAAAAGCGAACCTGAATCGCCCATAAAAAGCTTATTCACTTTTGAAAGATTAAACCATAAAAAGCCAATGGTAGAGCCAATTAATATTAAAGAAATCAATAGTAAAAAGTATTGCTCATTCATAAAAAAGAATACTGAAAAAGTGGCACTGGCAATTATCGCAATACTTCCTGCAAGACCGTCAATACCATCTATAAGATTAAAAGCGTTAACAATAAAAATAAACACTAGCGTAGACAACAGTATAGAAACAATATAGGGCAACTCCTCAATTCCAAACAGACCCCCAAAACTGTGTATTCTTATATCCGAAAGTAAAACCACTAAAGTTGCGGCTATTACCTGACCTACAATTTTTTTCTTTGGAGATAAACCAATTAGATCATCTTTTACACCCAGAAAAAAGAGAATTGTAATTGCAGCTAAAAGAATCAATAAATTGGCAAAATGTGGTTTAACCAAGTTCGATATACTACCGATAATCATTATAGAAATTGAAAATGCAATGAAAAGACCGACACCACCCAAAGTAGGAATCTTTTTCACATGTGAACTGCGGGATCCAGGCTCATCCATTATGTTCTTACTACGAACCAGATGTATAATTGCAGGATACATCATAAAAGACAACCAAAATGCTGTTGCCACCGCAAAAAACCCTAAGATATAAGGGTGGGAAAATAAGTTGATGATATAGTGCATAATTTTTGAGTATATAAAAGGGGTTTGATAATATTTTCAAAAAAACCTAAAACAGATAAAAATTTTCACAACGGGCGTTTGTAGAAATTCAAATCTTTATAAATATTTTTAAGTTTTAATATTTAGAAGTAGGTTTAAAACTTATCTATTTGGGGAATGATAAATTTATAGCATCTAAAAAATCTTCTCTTCCTTTTTAACAATATTTAGCTTGACTTTTTTGTTTGTGTTAAGAAAATTTTGTTAAGGAAAACCCAATGCTAATGGGCTTTTGGCAAGTTTATTGTTCTAAGGATTAAGTACTTTACCCGAGGAAAATCAAACTATTAATCCGATTAATGTTTTTAGCTTTTTTCATAGTAATTTTTTTTGTTTTTTCTTCATTCATAATTCACAACACCCGATCATTAATCCGTTTTGCGATTTTTCTTTTTACCATCTTTACGGTAAGTTTCCAGAAAACACTTTATTGATTTTTTATGGTGTTCAATTTCTTTTTTTTTACAGATTGTAAAGGTGAGAAGTTTAGAAAAAAATGGCGTTACCCGAATTGTATAAAAGGTTACACAATTTGTATATATTACCTAAAAAATGAATTAAAAGAGGGAAAATATGGAATAGTTAAAGTGGGGAGTATGGAAATTAGGTTAATAATCTTCGACTCAGCTTTAGGTATAAAATTGTCAGGGTGCAGAAGAAATACCTTTTAGGGAAAGAAGGAATTAGTATAATTGCCGGAAAGAATCTACTCCTTTATTATTTTAAATGAATTTAATCCCTGCCCCAGCTTTAAAAAATAGGTTCCCTCAGGCATTACCGATATATCAATTCGCGGGTTTTGAGAGGTAAGAGTTCCTTCCATCACTTTTTTTCCCGCCGTATCCAAAAGTGTATAAATTATTGGAAATAAACTTTGGCTATCAATAATTTCCAGCGTAGACTTCGTAGGATTTGGATATATTTTAAACTGCATTGAATCTTCAATGGGCACAACGATAAGATAATTCTCTAAATATGGAGTAAGGTTTAAAGTATGTAACTTCTGTATTGTTCCTGTGGTGTCAAATCTTTCATTGGAAATATAATAATTCAAACCATCTGCGCTCGCTATGCCTTCAACTTGGTGAAAGGGAAGGCTTATGCCCAGTTTCCGTTTATTGCCGCCAAAGAAATCCTCTCCCGTAAAATCGTACAGCAAAAAAACAAAGGGTTGTAAAGTGGGGCTATAACCAGAAAGCGCTATAATTCCTTCTTCACTTTTATAAACCGCGCCGGTTATTAATCCATTAACATCCAATCCATCCTCCAATGTTGCCATATAAGTTCCCGGGGTTTTTGGAAGTCTATAAACCCTAGTTTCGTTGCTTACCCATTCTTTGGTAAAAAGAAAAATAGCGCTATCGGTAACAATAAAAGCTTCACAATCATAATCTGTATTATTGGGGCCCTGAGGTGAAAAATCTGTTTGGTCCTCATATGCAAAATTTATAAATTCCACTTGCGGCGTGCCCGCTTGTATGGAAGCTTTGCTTATGCGAATTATCTTTAAGTCAGTACGATTTCCATTGGCGTTGTTCCCAAAGTCACCCACATACACATAATCTTGATCTTGGGAAATTTCCTCCCAATCCACATTTAACAACGGATCCAACGAAACACTGGAAATGATTGAACCGTTAGATGGGTCCAATTCATATAGATTGGTATCGCCACTGTCATTTTGGGTCCATAAGTGGGCGTTCCATAAAATAAGGCCGGAAGTTTCCGCAAGAAGTATATCAAGTGGATAAGTATTTGATGGCGAAACCGTCGCAGCGTCGTAAGTGCAGCTTCCATCATTTTGCGTGGCCGAGGGATCATAATTATTTGCGAGAGGATCCGTACAGCCCATTTGTGAATGGATGGAGCCCATATAAAACACAAAAAATATTAAAATAATATAATGATTTTTTGGCACTGAAGGTTTCATAATTTCATTTTTTAAAAGAAATACTAAGTTACCATTTTTGAAAATAGAATAAAAATTTAAGGCAAAGCCAGTATGATAGAAAGATTTAAAATGTTGAATTAAGAAAATCACAGTCCTTTAGAATTATTGAAATATCTGTTTAATCACACATTTTTTAGTTAAACCTTTTGTACCTTACAAAAAAGGAGTTGTCTCTAATCTTAAAAATAAGAAGATGTTTGGAATGTTCAAAAAGAAAACTGAAAAGGAAAAATTACAGCAAAAATATCAGAGATTACAGAAAGAATCCTATAACCTTTCCACCAAAAACCGAAAGTTGAGCGATCAAAAAGCGTATGAGGCAGAACAAGTTTTAAAACAACTTGAAATGTTGGGCTGAGCCCAAAAAAGCTTAGATACGGAAAAAAGGCGGATAAGGTTGTTTTAAAACAAAGACAGTTAAAGCCGGAAAAATTATTTTATAGAAACATCATCTTTCACTTTTAACACTCGTCATAATTAAATATATTTCTGAATTAAATCAGTTTTCAGCAATACCTCAAAAATTCTTTAATTATGAGCAATTACCACATAAAAAATTTAGAAGAATATTTTCATGTTTATAGAAAATCGGTGCGCGATCCGGAATCTTTTTGGGAAGAAATTGCCGAAGAAAACTTTTTATGGCGCAAGCGCTGGAATAAAGTGCTTGAATATGATCTTTCCAAACCAGAAGTATCTTGGTATAAAGGAGGAAAACTGAACATTACCGAAAACTGTATTGATAGACACCTTTATACCCGAAGCGACAAAACCGCTATTATCTTTGAGCCAAATGACCCCACTGAAGAAGCTGAACATATAACGTACAAACAACTTCATGACCGCGTCTGTAGATTTGCAAATGTGCTCCTGAACCACGGCATAAAGAAGGGCGACAGAGTGTGTATTTATTTGCCGATGATTCCTGAACTTGCAGTTTCACTTTTGGCTTGTGCGCGTATCGGCGCCATACATTCCGTAGTATTTGCGGGATTTTCTTCAACAGCGCTTGCCACACGGATTAACGATTCAGATTGCAAAATGGTTATTACCAGTGACGGTTCCTACCGTGGCAACAAAACCCTAGATTTAAAAGGCATTGTTGATGAAGCCTTGGAAAGTTGCCCTAGCGTAAAAACAGTTTTGGTAGCCAAACGTATCAACTCTGAAATAACGATGAAATCAGACCGCGATAAATTACTACAACCTTTACTGGACGAAGCTTCACCTGCCTGCGAACCTATAATTATGGATGCTGAAGATCCATTATTCATTCTATATACTTCTGGCTCTACCGGTAAACCAAAAGGAATGGTACATACCACAGCAGGTTATATGGTTTATACAGCATATACTTTTAAAAACGTGTTCCAATATCGCGAAAATGATATTTTTTGGTGCACGGCAGATATTGGCTGGATTACTGGCCACAGCTATATAATTTACGGTCCCTTGGCGAATGGTGCTACCACCCTTATGTTTGAGGGCGTTCCCTCCTATCCAGATTTTGGTCGCTTTTGGCAGATAATAGAAAAACACAAAATAAACCAATTTTACACCGCACCCACTGCCATTCGTGCATTGGCTAAGGAACGATTGGATTTTTCGGAAAATTATGATCTTTCTTCCCTGAAAATTTTGGGCAGCGTGGGCGAACCGATTAACGAAGAAGCTTGGCACTGGTATAATGACAATATAGGAAAGAAAAACTGCCCTATAGTAGACACGTGGTGGCAGACCGAAACCGGAGGTATAATGATTTCGCCTATTCCGTATTCCACGCCTACTATTCCCACTTATGCTACCCTGCCATTACCTGGTGTTCAACCTGCTTTGATGGATGAAAACGGTGAAGAAATTAAAGGAAATTTGGTGAGTGGTCGCTTGTGTATTAAATTCCCTTGGCCAGGAATGGCACGGACAATTTGGGGCAACCATGAACGCTATCGCGAAACCTATTTTTCAATCTTTGAAAACAAATATTTTACTGGCGATGGCGCATTGCGCGATAGCACCGGTTATTACCGCATCACTGGCCGTGTGGATGATGTAATTATTGTTTCTGGCCACAACTTGGGCACGGCGCCTATTGAAGATGCCATAAACGAACACCCAGCTGTGGCGGAAAGTGCCATTGTAGGCTACCCCCACGACGTAAAAGGAAATGCGCTCTACGGTTTTATTATTTTAAAGGAAACTGGGGAAACCCGGCTGCACGAAAACCTGCGTAAAGAGATAAATCAAATAATCACAGAACATATTGGCGCAATTGCAAAACTTGACAAAATCCAGTTTACCACTGGCTTGCCAAAAACTAGAAGCGGCAAAATTATGCGCCGTATTCTTAGAAAGATTGCGGAAAACGACACCAACAATATGGGAGATATCACTACGCTGTTAAATCCTGAGGTGGTCCAGGAGATTATCGATAACACCATAAAATAACGATTATTTTCGTTGGCAGCCCACCGTTGTTTTTGTAAAAGAATTTATTGGGTAACTATCGTAACAATCGTAATTAATTTGTAGGACTTTAACTTGTAGGAAAAAGAATTTGTTTACCTACATTTGCAGATTGATAGAAATAAAAAGTTATTTTATTGAGCTAACTTTTGTATCAAAAAAAGCCTATGGACTTGATTCCAGATAACAAAAGAAACCATATCTCCCCAAATTGGAAAATAAATTTAAAATTCTTCACCTTGAAAATACGCCTGCAGATGCTGAATTAGTGGAAAGCGAATTGAAAAAAGGAAATCTTCAATTTGAGATCTTGGTCATTGATAATAAAACAGATTATGAAAAAGCTTTAATAGAATTCACTCCCGACCTTATTTTAGCCAACCACACACTTTCTTCCTTTGATTCATTTGAAGCACTACGGTTATTGAAACAAAAAGATGTAAAAATCCCCTTTATTTTGGTTACATCAACTGTATCAGATGAATATGCTGTGGAATTAATGAAGGCTGGGGCAAATGATTTTATACCAAAAAACCGCATAAATCGGCTGCCTCAGGCGGTAAAGAATGTAATTGGGAAAAAGAAGCAGGAGCATAAATTACAATTAAACGATATATACCTTAAGGGAATGCTTTCATCCCTTAGTTCACAAATGGCGGTTATAAATGCTGATGGAATTTTAGTCGCCGTAAACAAAGCGTGGGATGATTTTGCAAAAAATAATGGAGTAACAAACCTTTCACGAGTTTCTATTGGGAGCAATTACTTTGATGTTTGTAAAAAAGCAATTAAGAATGGAGATAGCTACGCAGAACTTGCCTTAATGGGCATACAGTCTGTTTTGAATGAAGAAAGGCAATTTTTCGAAATGGAATATCCCTGTCATTCTCCTCAGCAGAAAAGATGGTTTTTACTCAACGTCAATCCTTTTGAAAATGATTCACATAAAGTTGTTGTCACCCATACAAATATTACTGAAAGAAAGATTGCTGAAAATAACCTCAGCAATACTTCCTTTGAGTTACAAAAAACGCTTTCCGATCTTAACCAAATACTGAATTCTTCTTTAGATGTTATTTGTACTATCAATGCTGAGGGGGAGTTTGTAAACGTAAGCGCCGCCTCACAACAAGTCTGGGGTTATCCGCCCAAAGAGCTTATTGGCAGCAAATTTATGGATCTTGTGTATTTCGAGGATGAGAATATAACTTTGAAAGCGATTGAAAAAATTACAAATGGTATTCCATTAACAACATTTGAAAACCGGAATGTGCATAAAAACGGTAGGGTCATCCCTATTTTATGGTCGCTAAATTGGGATGAAAAGCTTCAATTAATAACTTGCATTGCAAAGGATATTTCCGAAAAGAAAAAATTAAAGAAAGCAATAGAAAATGAAAGGGATCAATTCTTTGAAATGTTTTCAAAAGCTCCATCCGCTATCGGTATGCTAAAAGGGGCCAATCATGTTTTTGAAATGGCTAATCCACTTTATTTACAATTAACAGGTAAAAAAGATGTGATAGGAAAAACAGTAGCAGAAGTGTTTCCGGAACTAGTTGAACAAGGTTTTATTGCCTTGTTAGATCATGTTTACAAGACGGGAGAATCATATATTGGCTCAGAATTATTGGCTCAGGTAGACACAAAAGGAAATGGTGAATTAACTGATTTCTATATGAACGTTGTTTACCAGGCCTATAGAAATAGTGAGGGGGAAATAGAAGGCATTTTCTTTTTTATAAATGACATTACTGAACAAGTAACCTCGAGAAAGAATATAGAAAAAAGCGAGAAACAATACCGCCACATTATAGAAACAGCGCAAGAGGGAATATGGCAGATCGATGAAAACAACAGGATAAATTTTGTTAATAAAAAAATATGTGAAACATTAGAATACACAGAAGAAGAAATATTGGGTAAAGAACCTTTTGCCTTTATGGATGCGGAAGGAAAGGAAAAGTTTTTGGTTTCTATAGAGAGAAGAAAAAAAGGAATAGCTGAAAATTATGAGTTTGGCTTTGTTTCCAAAAATGGAAAGCACATTCTCACAAATATCTCAGCAAATCCTTTTTTTGATAAATCAGGAAATTATAAAGGCACTTTAGGAATGGTTACGGATATTACTGAAAAGAAAATAGCCGATCAAAAAAGCAAGTTTAAAGCTGATTTATTAAACACCATTGCACAAGCAGCAATAGCTACAGACCTTATGGGAGTGGTGAATTATTGGAACAAAGCTGCCGAAAATATTTATGGCTGGACTGCAGAAGAAGCTATAGGAAAGAATATTATGCAACTTACAACCTCTAAAGCAACCGAAACAGAGGCCTTAAAAATAATGGACAATCTGAAAAATGGACGTAGTTGGACCGGAGAATTTAGAGTACAGCACAAAAATGGATCTGATTTTCCGGTACTTATTTCCAACTCTCCAATTTTTGATGAGAACAATAATTTTAGCGGCATCATTGGTATATCATCAGACATTACAGAAAAAAAGAAGCTTGAAGCACTTTTGGAAAAATCCAATCGACTTGCACGTATTGGTTTTTGGGAAATTGATGTTGTTAATGGAACTGTTTTTTGGTCAGACATAACGAAAGAAATTCGTGAAGCGGAACCGGATTTTATCCCTGATCTAAAAACCGGAATTGGTTTTTTCACAAAGGGTAAGAACAAAAATATTATTTTAAAACGAGTAAGCCAGTGCATTGATAAAGGAATTCCGTGGGATGAGGAACTGCAGTTGGAAACCTTTAAAGGAAACCTAAAATGGGTGCGTACAATTGGCGAAGCGGAGTTTGTTAAAGGAAAATGCATTAAGGTTTATGGCAGTTTTCAGGACATTACAGAACGAAAAAAAGCGGAGAACGAACGCAATAAAATGATTTCTGATATTGTTCAGCGCAATACCGATCTCGAACAGTTTTCTTATATAGTATCGCACAATCTTCGCGCTCCTGCGGCCAACATTATAGGTTTTACAGAAATATTACTGGATGAAACACTCACTCCAGAAGAGCAAAAAGAATCTCTGCAAGGGCTTTCAGCATCGGCAGTAGGACTCGATACAGTCATTAAAGATATTAACATGATTTTGCAAAATAAACGTGGAATACACGATAAAAAGGAAATCGTGATCTTTTCTAAACTTTTGAACGATATCGAGATCAGTATTGGGAATCTTATTGATAAATTCCATGTTGGTATTACATCTGACTTTTCAGAAGTGGACGAAATTTATTCACTTAAAATTTATATGTACAGCATCTTCTATAATCTTATAAGCAATAGTATTAAATATGGCAAGGCAAATGAACCGCCATCTATTGAAATTAGGAGCAAAAAAGAAGACGGTAAAATAATTCTCATATTCAAAGACAATGGATTGGGAATTGACCTGAAAACCAAAGAAGATAAAATTTTCGGACTTTACAATCGCTTCCATTCACATGTTGAAGGTAAAGGTATGGGGCTTTTTATGGTAAAAACCCAAGTTGAATCACTGGGCGGAAAAATAAGTATTGCCAGTGAACTACATAGAGGGACGGAATTTATAATAGAATTAAAAATGTAAACCAGAAAAAATGCCGCAAGAAATAAAAAGATTCCTCCTTGTTGACGATGACCCCGTCAATAATTCACTGACAAAAATGATATTGAAAAAAACATTTAACGAAGTGCTAATCAATACCTTTACAAAACCCGAGGAGGGCCTGGAATTTATGAAAAATGAAAGCAGCAATAATGAGACAGATAACGAAAAAACCACTCTTTTTCTAGACATTAATATGCCTACTCTCTCTGGTTGGGAATACTTGGAAGCATTTGAGCTTTTTGATGCCTCTATAAAAAAACGATACGATATTTACATACTTTCATCTACAGTGGATCCAACCGATATAAATCGCGCAAAAGAAAATCCGCTAGTTATTGATTTTATAGAAAAGCCGCTCAAAAAAACAACACTACTCAAAATGTTTTGCTCAAGGTAAAAATCTTTTCAACATGAAATAAAAAAACCCCAATCAATTAAAAACTGATTGAGGTTTTCCCTTTTTATAGCAATTTTTTATACTGCTAAAATAGCACAACAGTGCGTTAACCTTTAACTCATACGAGGAAAATATTAACTCATATTAAATATCCAAAACCACTATCAAAACAAAGCATCCAACTTCACTTGGTTTTAAATACATAATTTAGGTGATCAACTATTTTTCCATTCTTCTATTTCCTTCTCTAGTGTAGTTCTTGATTTTCCAGTTTTATTTTCCAAATTTTTTAAAACTTCTGAAAAAGAACTATCATTATATTCAGATTCGCTTGTATCCATATTATATTTTTTTCGAAAATCTGAAGAAATTTTCTTCCATTTCCTCTCTAAATAATCGTCATCTTCAGAAGTATCCCTGAATTCTTTCTCTTTGGGATTTTCCACATAGCTCTGTCCTTCAACAGTATTATATTTTTCATTTTGTGCACCTTTCCCAACACTGTGTTTCGGCGTTTCTTTTTCCTTTTCCATTGTAAAATGTTTTTAAATATTCTTCGATTCAACTTTCTTTATATCCCCACAACCCGAAACCCCTTTCTCACTGTTTGAAAGGGGTTCCGCAATATGCATTTTGAAATGCATGTGATAGTTTAATTCCTATTCTTCCTCCTCTTCAGGACTGCGTTGGGTCCGTGGATTGTTCTGGGAATTTCTCTGTTGATCTCTTTGATTTTGAGAATTTCTTTGCTGATCATTATTTTGTGTATTCATAACAATTTAATTTAAATTAATAATTCATTTTTCTTTTCAATTCTAAATTAACTTACATAAATACTATTTGCCCCCAACGAAATCTTAAAGTTTTATATTTAAATGATTATTTAACGCAACCTTATATAATTCTTTAATTCTGTTGGGTTGCCATTAATAATAAAAAAGCAGAAGCATATTTTATATCTTAACCCTTTCCTATTAAATGGACAGTGTTTTGTATCTTTGCACTTTTAAAATTTGAACTTATGTACACCAACGCTTTACAGGCCATTTCGCCAATAGATGGCCGTTATGCTTCAAAAACTGCAACTCTTATCCCCTTTTTTTCTGAAGAAGCGCTCATCCGATATCGTGTGCAGGTTGAAATTGAATACTTTATTGCAATGGTGGAATTGGGTTTACCGCAATTAAACAATTTTGATAGTGATCTATTTTCTGAGTTGCGCAATCTATACCTGAATTTTTCTATACAGGATGCTATAAAAATAAAAGAGACAGAAAAGATTACCAATCACGACGTAAAAGCTGTTGAATATTTCATCAAAGAAAAATTTGACAGTTTAAAATTGCAACGTTACAAAGAGTTTATACACTTCGGATTAACTTCACAGGACATAAACAATACCGCCATTCCGCTTTCACTTAAAGATGCGATCAACAATGTGTACGTTCCGCTTTTAATGGAGGTGAAGAATAAATTGAATGAGCTTTCCGAAGATTGGGCACAAATATCCATGCTTGCCCGCACACATGGCCAGCCAGCATCCCCAACCCGTTTGGGAAAAGAAATTGAAGTATTTGTAGTTAGGATAGAAGAGCAGTTTGATTTAATGAACGACATAAAAAGCGCTGCAAAATTCGGCGGTGCTACCGGTAATTTCAATGCTCATAAAGTTGCCTACCCCAACATTGATTGGAAAGCCTTCGGCAAAAAATTTGTGCAGGATACGTTGGGGCTTCACTACTCCTTTCCCACCACCCAGATTGAACATTATGACCACATGGCCTCCCTTTTTGATTGTTTGAAAAGGATAAACAATATTGTAATCGATTTAAATAGAGACATTTGGACCTATGTTTCCATGGATTATTTTAAACAGAAAATTAAAGAGGGCGAAGTTGGTTCAAGTGCGATGCCACACAAAGTGAATCCAATAGATTTTGAAAATAGCGAAGGAAACTTGGGAATTGCAAATGCACTTTTTGAACATCTTTCAGGGAAGCTTCCAATAAGCAGATTACAACGTGATCTTACCGATAGTACCGTGTTAAGAAACATAGGCGTTCCCATTGGACACACACTTATTGCATTTCACTCTACATTGAAAGGTTTGAACAAGTTATTATTGAATGAAGCAAAAATTGCCGAAGACCTAGAAAATAATTGGGCCGTAGTAGCCGAAGCCATACAAACAATTCTTCGCCGCGAAGGCTACCCTAATCCATATGAAGCTTTAAAAGGATTAACCCGAACCAATGAACGCATAAATCAAACTTCCATAGCCAATTTTATAGAAACACTGGAAGTGCCCGAAAGTGTGAAACAGGAAATGCGGAACATCACGCCCGGAAACTATACGGGGATTTAAAAAATAAATGTACTTTTTGATTAACAGCATTAAAAAAGGCTTCAACTAAAATGGAAGAAGCCTTTTTTCACCTATTAATCAACTAAATTTAATCTTTAAATATTTCCCCGAAACCATTGAGTTGAGAGACGTCCAAATCACCACGCTCTGCAGATTTCATTAGTTTAAGCATTTGGTCGGGCCGCATATTTTCACCCAACAATCTAAACACCGCAAAGCCACGATTATCATCACTTGCAAAAACAATAACTTCATCAATGGCGTCCTCTTCACCTGTATATTTTAAAGTGGCGTTCCAATCGTTACTTTTTATTCGTGTCAATTCTTTGTACTGCTCTTGCTCTAAAATATCCTTCAATTCGTTTCTTTCTTTTTCATAATCTGCAGTATCGCCTTCTTTTATGGGATAAGCAACAACATTCACTTTTTTGATTGTGTTAAGAATATCTTTTTCTTCTTGTGTGAAATCGCTATTTCTGCCCTGTAGTAAACTGGCGGCAATGTCCATTTTAACAAATTTGTCATCATCTTGCTTCTCTACTAAATATTTCTGCAAGGATTTGTCACTACAAGACGTAAATGCTACCAAACCCAATAGGAGGACTAAAAAATATCGTGGAAATTTCATAGTTATTGTTTTTTCTTTTTGTCGATGTTTTTCAACTCTTCACTTCCAGGAACTTTTAAATCTGCAGTTAGTTTTGATATCTGCTTCAAATCAATATTCCCGGTAATGCTCATAATGATTGTGGTGGGTTTTCCGTCTACCATTCCATCAAGGTGCATTAAAAGCTCACTCACAAAATTCTCGTTCTTTCCCTCCTTGCTATAAAACTTAATGTTTTTGCCATCTTCTTTTACCCGCATTAACTCGCCCAAGTTTTTTGAAGAGGAAATATATTTTGCAACAGCATCATCCATTTTCGTCGCAACCGTAGGATTGTCGGTTGTAAAAATTTTGATGTTGTCCAAATCATTCACCATTTTAAGATATGCCTGTGCTTCGGGATCGGTTGAATTTAGATCCATCTTGCTCAAAAGCTTGAACATGTTTTTTGTCACCACTACAGAGGTTACGTCTTTTTCATTTTCAAAGGAATCAAAAGCGTTCTGTGCCCAAGAAACCATCGGCGCTATTGCCAGTGCCATTAGTATTGCTATTTTTTTCATAATTTATTTTTGTTATTGTTATTGTTACTATTGGTGTTTAAAAAATTTCTTCACTTTAATTAAAAGCTGAAGTGTTTTTTATTTATAAAATATCATTCAAAAATTTTGTCTTTAGTTATCACAAATTGATCCACAAAAGTAAGTTGCTCGGTTCCTTTGTTCAAATTCTCCGAAAGTAGCATCATTGCCTTTTTGCTCTTCTCAAAAGCTGCCAAAGCTTCCTTTTCCTCTTGAGAATAATGCGGTTGCGAAAAATACAGGCTTCCAACTCCAAGGGCAATCACAAGCATTGCTGCTAAAGAATACCACCTGCCTTTGATTGTCTTAAATTTGTTTTTCGGTAATTTAAAGTCTCTGCTTGAACGTTCTTCACTCGCAACTCTCAATCCTATAAAGATTGGGGCATATTGTTCTAAATGAACTGCAACATGGTTGCTGTTGAAATAGTCCCGCAATAATTTTTCTTCTGCAAGGGTGGTGGCTCCTTCAAAATAGGCCTCCAGTAATTTTTCTATTTTAGCTGATTCCATAATTATATTTTTTTATCATTTCATCCCTAACTGTTTTACGGGCACGGGAAAGAGCCACTCTTATTGCTGTTTCGTTACTGTCCAGCATTTTTGCAATTTCAGAAAACTCAAATTGTTCCACATCCCGCAATTGAAGCACTAATTTTTGCTGTTCAGGCAGGGTTTCCATTATTCTGAATACTATTTCCACTCCATCATTCGCTTCAATATTCTTTTCAATATTTTCCGAAGTTTTGTAATTGCTGTGCACGATTTTCAAATTTGAAGCTTGTTTCGATTTTAGTCGGTCCAAACAATAATTTTTGGTCATTGTGATTGCAAATGCTTCGGGATTTTTATAATTTTCAATTTGTTGTTTCCCTTTCCAAAGTTTCAAAAAAACTTCTTGTACGGCATCTTCGGCTTCATCGGTAGAGACCAAAATCCTTTTGGCCAAACGGTACAGCCTATCCTTTAAAGGCATTACTATATTTGTAAATTCATATTGATCCATTTGGTTTGGTTGTGTTTTCTGGCCTGCTATTTAGATGACGAATTGCTCTTCTTTTTGTTACAATCCTTTTTTAAAAGAACAAAAAATCTAGTTTTGGAACCGTGGTTGCAATAATATTCCTTCATAGAGATTCATTTATCTTTGATGCTTCAAAACTATCTCTATTGAAAAAATTCTTTGTAAATCATCTAAATTAGTTTCGACTAAAAAAACATATTTTTACAATTGCAATATAATCCCTAATTTATCTGTTTTAAAGATTACCAAATAAAACCTTCTTATGAAAAGAAAAATTTTTATCCCCTTTTTGATGGTTTCTGTGTTATTTGTTTCTTGTTTTGAAGATGCCGACGACAACTTTCAACCTGCCGAGACCATTGATATTCAAAACTTTATTTATCGTGGCTTGAATTATTTTTATCTCTATAAAGCAGATACGCCCGAGCTTGCCAACGATGCTTTTTCAGGTCAGGACGAACTGAATGATTTTTTAAATAATTACGAAACTCCAGAAGCTTTATTTGATTATTTAAAATCGCCCCAAGATCGTTTTAGCAATCTTTATAGCGACTATACGGTGATTGAAAACGCATTGAGCGGAATATCGTTGAGCAATGGAATGGAATTCGGGTTGGTGTATTATCCAGACGACAGCCGAAATGTTTTTGGGTATGTACGCTACGTTTTGCCCAATACTGACGCAGAGGCGCAGGGTTTAAAACGGGGTGATCTTTTTACCACTATTGATGGTCAACAAATAAATGAAAATAATTATAACGATTTGCTTGCGCCGAATAGTTACACAATTGGCCTCGCCACTTATGATGGCACAGATTTTACTTCAACGGGAGTAAGCGCTACCCTAAACAAGACCCAATACAATGAAAATCCTGTGTATAAAGCCGAAACACTGGAAGTTAATGGAGAAAAGATTGGTTATTTAATGTACAACGGCTTTATTAAGGATTATGATACGGAATTGAACAATGCGTTTGCACAATTTAAAGCTGAAGGAGTAAACAACCTTGTTTTGGATCTTCGGTACAATGGCGGTGGTTCAGTGGAAACCGCAACCGATCTTGCCAGTATGATTACGGGCCAGTTTAATGGCCAGGTTTTTTATCAAGAATTCTGGAACGAGGATAGACAGCCAGTATACGGAGAAAACGGTGTTTTTGATAGTTCCATCAGTAATGGGAATTCAATAAACAGCCTAAACCTTTCAAAAGTTTATATTCTTACCACTAGAAGAACCGCTTCGGCCAGCGAACTAGTCTTGAACGGTTTAAAACCCTACATTGATGCCGTACAGGTTGGCGATACTACAACTGGAAAGTTTCAGGCGTCTTTCCTTCTTTATGATGCGCCCGCGCCTCAATTTAGCAGAAATGAAGCAAATCCGAATCATACCTATGTTATGCTTCCATTGGTTTTCAAAACTGCTAATGCAGCCGGAAATACTGATTATAACGACGGATTATTTCCACAGATTCCTTTACAGGAAGATTACTTCAACCTAGGCCAGCTCGGCGATGAAAATGAGCCTTTACTTGCCGCTGCTATTTTTGAAATTGCAGGAAGGCCGTACAACGGGAAAAAGGTCTTTAAGAATTTAAAAGAACTTTCGGACAGTAATGCAGATTCTCCAATTAATGGAAAAATGATTGGGAATAAAAAAGTTAGAAATGGTTTCTAAAAGCTAAAAATCAAGACACCATTTTAAAAAAGGGCAATTGGTTCTCAAGAGGAACTAATTGCCTTTTTCATAGTCGGCAAATTTTTAAATTTCGCTATATTTGAGAAGATAACTATGGAATGTGAAAAAATCGGCGTGGCTCCAATCGGTAAATTGGTGCTCACACCTACTCTACTTCCTTCTTATTCAAGATGAAAAAAACAGAAAAGATTTCCTCTAAACGTACTAAATATAGAACATTATACAAACTCGAGTCAAAGCTTGAAATTCCAATGTTCATTTTATCGCTCGTTTGGCTTTACCTACTTATAGTAGATTTGATAAGAGGTTTAGGTGATATTGAAAACACTATTTTCTACTTGATTTGGGCTGTTTTTATTTTTGAATATTTGTTAAAGCTATATCTCACGACAGACAAATGGCTTTACATAAAACAAAATTGGATTACTCTCATCGCATTGATAATACCTGCTTTTCGGATATTTCGGTTGTTGAATGCCCTCCGCATTTTGCGTTCGGCCAGTTTCATTTCCTCGACAAATATTGTGCGCTCATTAACCTCTGGAAAAAGATTCTTATCTGCCTTAAAAACAGCTAAGGGTCCACAGCCCGAACCTGAAATGAATGTAGGGGTTTTAATTGAATACAGTAAAAAGGAATTAAAAGAAGATTTAAAGCAATTTGCCGAGCAGTTAATAGAGGATGTGAGATTTCCATTGCAGGATGCTACAGGAATTTCTTGGAGTTTTGATATCACTGATTCATCCCAGCTAGTTTCTGACAAAGCCCGTAGGCCATCAGATTTTCTGGATGATACCAGCTTACGAATGGCTGAGGGTCCCTATGATATGATGCTGGTTATAACCGATGTAGCACTTGCAACGGTTCAAAACCGGGTGGACGCGGGTTTTACGTCTAGCGTAGCCCGTATCGCTATGATCTCCACCCGAAAGCTAATAACTACTGGAAGAAAACAACCTATGCTTTCTTTGAATGGTGAATCCGTAAGATTTAACGCTGCGACATTATTCTTGAATCTAGTTGGAAAGATATTGGGACTTGAACGAACTAAAAATAAGCGTTCCCCGATAATGTCCAACTTTGAGTTCCGAGAAGATCGTAAAGCGGTTCCCGTCTTTACGGAGTCAGAAATGAACAAATTGCAAAAGAAAAAGGAGCAACTCCCAGAACGTGAATTACGTGGAGGCAGTGGATTGGAAAGTTTTATTTTTCATCTATTAATGTCAATGCGCCATCCCAAACAACTACTTCAACCTTTGTTAAGAAATAAAGCAATTTTGCTTCCTCTGTCACTTCCAAGACTTGTTACCGCTGCTGTTAGTCCGGCATTTATATTACTGTTTACTGCGGAGATATGGGATGTTGGAATTAATATGCAAAATTCTGTAGCCATCCTGTTTGCGATATTGAGTATAATGGGCGCAAGTTTTTATCTGGTAACCATTCAGTCGCTTTTTTTACCTCGGAAAGAAAAAAGAATTTTGACAGAACATCTTGCCGTAGCCAATTCAACTATTTACCTCAGCATTTTCATTGCCTGCATCGGTCTTTATTTGATGGTGGGTTTGCTAATGTTGTTTATGGAACTGTATGTTTTTCCGGGTGATCTCATCCAAACCTGGCCCACCTTAAATAAACAGGAAGTTGGTTTAACCGATTTAATACGTCTGGCTTCGTTTATTAGTACTGTAGGGGTAACTACTGGCGCACTTGCCGGCGGGTTTGAAAGCCGTGCCGTTATTAGGCATCTGTCACTGTTCGAAAGATAACAATTTCTAAAAAAAAGAAGCCATTAAGTAAACATACTAATGGCCTCTTTTTTGGTCATTCAGAAAAAAATTACTCGTTGAAATAAATCCCTCCCGGAACAATTCCTGTTTGGAAATCCTGAATCTGCTGATTTGTAGATAAATCAAAAATCAATAAGGAACCTCTACTTACGAAATCGTCTGCGTCAGTAGCATAAAGCTTTCCATCTTTTGCTTGCATTGCATAAAAATCTCCATTGATAATATCGGTTCCGGGTAAAGTGATGGATGTTTTATCCAATTTATAGACTTTTCCATTAAGGCTGTAGAATAGATTGGCTCCATCCATTGTTAAATTAGTTGGATGTTGCGTAGTTTCAAAAGCAAATGTTTGCGAAACCTGCCCGGTTAACAGATTTATTTTTAACAACGAACCAGCGGTTTCATTTCCTGTATAGTAAGGATTTCCGCCACATAATACATAAAGTGTATTTTCCGAAATAATCATAGAGTTGGGAACCTCACCTACTGTAATAGTATTTTCCACACTGCTTCCGGAAATAACGGTTATTAAATTATTCTGCCCGAAAGCACCTTGGTGAGCTACGTATATTTTATTGTTGTAGAAAACCATTTTTTCCGGTCCAAAGGCTACTGGAATTGTAGATGCAATTGAGTTGGTCCTCAAATCCACAACCGCCACATAATCGTCCGAATTGTCGTTGGGATCGCCCCAATCGGTCACATATCCTTTGGTTCCGTTGTCGCCTATAAAATAACGAGGATTTTCCAATCCTACTTTTATAGAGTCTACGCTTTCAAAAGTATAGCGATTGGCAATCATTACTTTTGCTGAATTGCTTACAACGATGTAAGCATTTTCATCCAGAAAACCCATAGATTGCACTATATTGCCCAATTCCTTGTTGTTTACTGTTTTGTATATGTTTTGTGCTACGGTTGCAAAATCTTCAGAAACAAATGTAATTGTACCCGAGCCTGTTCCAAAGGGACCTTCGTTTGTTACTAAAATGCCCTTATCATAATCCGCAGGTGGGTTTTGTTCCGGCTGTGGATCGTCGTCGTTACTGCAGGAAATAAATAGCAAAGTTACAATAGGTAGGAACAAGAGTTTTTTCATCGTTTTCATTTATTTATATATTAAATTTTAAGAATAATTGAATGTTTCGGGATGGCATCGGCCTATAGGCTACATTTTCATAATAAACATTAAACATATTTTTAAGCCGCCCACCAACAGTTATTTGCGGGTTTGAAGAAAAGGTATATTCCGTTCCCAAGTTAAAAACCTCATAAGCTTTAACCTCAGCGGAATTGTCCGTAGTAGTATATGCTTTCCCATTATACAAACCCTGAAAATAGACCATTAAAGATTTAAAATCATATTGAAGCGTGCCCGTGGCTTTATGAAGCGGAACATATATTAGTTGCTTTCCTTTTTCCAAATCTTCTGCTTTGGTATATGAATAGTTTATTGAAAAGCTAAAGGTGTGATTACTAAAAAAATTTACAGAATAATTTACCACTAATTCAGCGCCGTAATTTCTGGTTTCATTAATATTTAATGGCTCCCAAATCCCACTATTTCCCGGAACCCATTTAATTAAATTTTCAGAAGAAATATAATATGCCGCAAGATCTGCATTCAGTTTTCCAAAGGAAAATTCCTGCCCAAGTTCCACTTGATAGGATGTTTCGGGTTGTAAATTGTGATTTCCGCCAGCATACCAAAACAAATCATTGAAAGTGGGAACGCGATAGTTTTTTGAACCATTCAAACGAAGTGCGTAATTATTTGAAACATTCCATTTCGCATCTGCAGAAAAAAGAAAAGGATTGTCAAAGTCGTTCAGAAATTCTTTTCTAATATTTATACCATAATTGAAAACATCAGAAACTTTATGATTCATCAAAACCACTGCAGCCAAGGTCCGTCTTGAATTTTTCCCCACATTATCCCCTTCGGCATTTATATAACTATATTCAGCTTTACCATGTATACGAAACTTATGCTGCAGTATAATTTCAGATTGAATTCCCCCAATAAAAATATTCGCCCTGCCTTCATCGTAAAGGGGTTTTTTACTGTCCGGAAAATATCGGTACTGTTCAAAAAGATGGGCTACGCTTGCCTTTGTATTAAAAACACCCATTGTTTGTTGCAACTGCCAAAGGTTTTTTGTTGAAACATCTTTATAACCATCTTTGCCGATTGTATTTAAACTGCCCGAAAAATTCCGGTCGTTGTAGGTGTATTCGGAATTCCAAGTGGCAAAGCCATTTTTCAGTTTTCGGGCATCGTTGGCGTGGGCGCTGAATCGCAAAAATTCGCCGTGACGATTTTTCTGATTTTTCCCAACATACTCGTAATCGTTTTCAGAATTTATAAAATCTACACCCACATTTAAATAATGGACGCCCCAAGTTTTGGTTGTACTAAAGTTTCCACCAAGGGTTGAGAAACTTCCGTTTCGAATCCCAATTTCTGTAGAATCAATTTTATCAAAAGAAAAGGAATTATTTAAATGGATGCTTCCACCCACTGCCCCACTGCCATATTGAACGCCGCCGCCGCCACTTCTTATAGAAATTTCGTCGTAATTTAAGGGTGAAATGGTATTGAAATCCGTTTGCCCAGTAAAGATAGAGTTGATGTTAATGCCGTTCCAAATAACTGCCGTCTGTGCTGCATTAGTTCCTCGAAACGAAGGCGAGGAAGCCATGCCGAAGCCGTTTTCCTTAAAATATATGGAAGAATTATAACGAAGAATTTCGGTTAGCGAAGTAGCATTTCTTTCAACAATGGAGTCGTTCAGTTTTTCAAGCTTAAATCCTTTTGAAAAATGCACGAGTTTTGAATCTGTCAGCATCACTTCGGGCAATTGCTGAATACTATCCAACTGTGCATAAGTTGACACAACAGAAAGAAAAAAAAACAGAATAATATGAAAAAAAAATCGCTTCATAATTCAACCTTTATCCCGAAAGTTTGATGATTTTAGTTATGAAATTGGCAGGTCTCCTGGCTTGTCTTTTGTGCCACCTTCCCATCAGTTTAGCTGACAGTGGTTTTGAAGTATACACACCTAAAAATATTTTAGGCCGACTTACAGTTGCGGGAACAGCTTCGGGTTTTAACCGAATTCCCTTTTAAGAGCATTTTCTTGTGATGAAAATTGCTCACCAAAATTCATCGCAAAAATAGACTTTAAATACTAGTTCACCCAAACAAAACCATTATTTTTGAAAATGCAAAAATTTGTTTATTTCTTCTGTTTCCTCTTCGCTTTTGCCGCTTGCCAAAACGAAAATCGCGAGATAAAAACATCGGAATTGAGTAATTCTAAAAAAGAATCGGTAAACATAAAATACGCCGAAGGCTTTGAAGTAGAAGTTTTTGAAGGTTATAAAACCATTACCCTCAACAGTCCCTGGCCGGGAACTGAAAAAACATTTAGGTATGCTTTGGTTGAAAAAGGAACTGAGCTTCCCACCGACAAAAGTTTTGATGCGGTTGTTGAAGTTCCACTACAAAGAATCGTAGTTACCTCCACCACTCACATTCCTTCTTTGGAAATGCTGGGTGAAAGTGAGGCCTTGGTCGGCTTTCCCAGCCTCAATTTTATTTCATCGAAAAAAACAAGACGACGCATTTCAGAGGGAAAAATTACCGAAATTGGTAAAAATGAAGATATAAACACAGAAATTTTAATCGATTTAGCCCCAGATGCGGTAATTGGATTTGCAATTGATGGGAACAATTCAACCTTTGCAACAATTGAAAAAACTGGAATTCCCGTACTTTACAATTCAGACTGGACGGAAACCTCTCCTTTGGGAAAGGCAGAATGGATAAAATTTTTCGGGCTGCTTTTCAATAAAGAAAAGGAGGCTGACAGTATTTTCAATATTATAGAAACCGAATACATTTCGGCAAAAAAAACGGCCTCCGAAGCCAAAGAAATCCCTGCAGTTATTAGTGGCGCGATGTATAAAGATGTTTGGTATATGCCGCAAGGAGACAGTTGGGGCGCACAATTTATAGCAGACGCAAACGGTAATTATCTTTGGAAAGATTCAAAAGGCACAGGCAGTTTATCTTTGAATTTAGAATCGGTTTTAGAAAAAGGTCACAATGCAGAAGTTTGGATTGGTCCGGGACAGTTTACTGCTTTGGATGAAATTAAAAATGCAAGCAAAGCTTACACGCAGTTTAAGGCATTCAAAACCGGCAGGGTTTACTCTTATAGTATGAAAAAAGGAGCAACGGGAGGTGTACTTTATTTTGAATTGGCACCAAACCGCCCCGATTTGGTTTTAAAAGATCTTATTAAGATTCTTCACCCAGAATTGTTGCCAACACACGAACTTTATTTTTTCAATAAACTGAAATAATGCAAGCAGCACAAACATACAAACTTCAGTTTTTTGTACTTTTTTTGATGCTAATCGCTTCCTTTTTGGTGAATTTGGGCATTGGTTCGGTTTACATTCCTTTGAAAGAAATTATTTCTGTTTTTATAGGTAATGGCGCTTCAAAAGAAACTTGGCAATATATATTAGTAGATTATAGATTGCCAAAAGCAATAACGGCAATGCTCGCCGGGGGCGGATTGGCAACTTCAGGTTTGTTGATGCAAACATTATTTAGAAACCCATTGGCTGGCCCATTTGTATTGGGTTTGAGCAGTGGGGCAAGTTTGGGCGTGGCAATTCTAATTTTGGGAGCAAGTGCATTCGGAGGATTTTTCGGAACAATTTTGTTGAGTGAGTGGAGTTTGGTTATTGCATCAGCATTGGGTAGCTTTTTGGTACTGTTGGCAGTTTTAGCGGTAACTTTCCGTATAAAAGACACTATGGCGATATTAATAATTGGGCTAATGTTTGGAAGCGTAACGACAGCCGTGGTTTCAGTTTTGTCTTATTTCAGCAATGCGGAACAACTTCAACAATACATATTTTGGTCTTTCGGAAGTTTGGGAAACCAGTCTTGGCAAGGAGTTTTAATTTTAATTAGTTGTTTTGTAATCGGTTTGGCGCTGAGTTTTTTCAGCAGTAAATCATTAAACGCCCTATTGTTGGGTGAAAACTATGCGAAAAGTATGGGGCTTCACATAAAAAGGACCACTTTTATTATAATTCTCGCAACGAGTATCCTTGCCGGAAGTATTACAGCTTTTGTGGGACCAATAGCATTTATTGGTTTAGCGGTACCGCATTTGGTTCGCCAAGTTTTTAAAACTTCGAACCATTTTATTTTACTTCCCGCAGTTCTGCTTTGCGGCAGTTTATTGATGCTAATTTGCGATACGGTGGCGCAATTGCCTTTTAGTGAATTTACGCTACCTATTAATGCAATCACTTCGTTAATAGGCGCTCCGGTGGTAATTTGGTTGTTGGTTCGAAAACGAAAACTATTCTTTTAATGGCTTCGGAAGAAAAACATATCATTTTGCAAGCGCGTAATCTTTCTGTTGGTTATTCAAAAAAAGGAAGCGATTCCGTAATTGCCGAAGGAATTAATTTTTTTATTGAAAAAGGTGAATTGGTAGGACTTGTTGGCGCAAATGGAATTGGAAAATCCACACTTTTACGAACCTTGACGGGAATGCAAAACGCCTTAAAAGGTTCAATTTTATTAAACGGAAAAAATTTAAGGGAATATTCATCTTTTCAACTTGCAACGCAGTTGAGCGTGGTTTTGACCGAAGCACCCGCTTCCAAAAATCTTTCGGTTCTGGAATTGGTTTCGTTGGGAAGACAACCATACACCAATTGGGTCGGTACGCTTTCCGAAACAGATAGAAAGGCTATAAATTTCGCCTTTGAAGCTACAGAAATTGTTGATCTCGCAAACCGAAAATGTTTTGAGCTGAGTGATGGACAAATGCAGCGAGTTGCTATTGCTCGTGCTTTGGCGCAGGACACACCGATAATTATTCTCGATGAGCCCACAACACATTTAGATTTGTACCATCGCGCCTACATTTTGAAACTTTTAAAAAACCTAGCCAAGGAAACCGGGAAAACCATCTTATTTTCCACCCATGAAATAGATTTGGCAATCCAACTTACCGACAAAATGTTAGTTATGGCAAAGAATGAAACCTACTTTGATGAACCATGTAAATTGATAGAAACCGGAAGATTTGAAGCACTTTTCCCAAAAGAAACCATCAATTTTGATTCAAAAACAGGAAGATTTGCCATTCGGAAATAATTACTTTTATATAAACTTTATTGCAATGAACGAAACTTTTCTATTCCTATTATTGGCCGCTATTTGCATATTGATTGGAGCATTTATCGGTAATCTTTTTGCACGTTTGAAAAACAAATCAGAAATCAGTAAACTTGAGGAAAGACTTCACAATTCAAAACTTCAAGAAGATAAATGGAATGAAAGTTTGAGAAATTTAGCTTCCGAAAAAGAAAAAATTAGAGCAGAAAAAGAAAATTTAAATATTCAGCTTTCTCGCCAAAGTGCTGAATATGATGCGTTATTTGCCGAACTTGAAAAAGAAAAAGAACGGTTTCAAAATTTTGAAAAGGACTTTAAGGATAAGTTTGAAAACCTTGCCAATAAAATTTTAATTGATAAAACAGAAGTATTCACAGATTCCAACAAAAAAAATATTGAAAGCATATTAAAACCTTTGAATGAAAAAATCAAAGAGTTTGAAGAAAAGGTTGGAAAGAACAATATAGATTTTGTTCGATCCCATGCAGAATTAGGCAAACAGCTGCAATTTTTGAATGAGCAAAATATAAAAATAAGTCAAGAAGCAGACAATCTTACAAAAGCACTAAAAGGCGATTCCAAAATTCAGGGAAATTGGGGTGAAATGATTCTGTCCAGGGTTTTGGAAGAATCAGGTTTGGAAAAAGGAAGAGAATATACCCTTCAAGACAGCCACGAAAATCCCGATGGCGGTAGGCTGCAGACAGACGTTATTATTAATTTGCCCGACGGAAAGAAAATGATAATTGACAGTAAAGTTTCATTAACCGATTTTGAAAGATACGTTTCTGAAGAAAATGAAGATTTAAAAAGAAAATTTTTAAAGGATCATATTGATTCCATTAAACGCCACATTGTTACTTTGAGCGATAAGAAATATTATCACGCAATAAACGAGAGCCCCGATACCATTTTTATGTTTGTTCCAATTGAGCCCGCATTTGCCATTGCAGTAGCAAATCAGAAAAATTTATATCAGGAAGCATTTAAAAGAAAAGTTATGATTGTAACGCCCTCAACTCTTTTGGCGGCCTTACGGTTGGTTGAAAACCTTTGGGAAAACGACAATCAGAAAAGAAACACACTTGAAATTGCCACGGAAGCTGGAAGATTGTATGATTCGTTTGTTGGGCTTTTAGATGAATTGAATAAAATAAGAAAACAACTGGGAACCGTTCAAAGTTCTTTTGACAATGCTTTAATAAAATTGGAAGGAAAGGGAAATCTAGTTAGAAGAGTGGAAAAACTTCGAAAATTAGGTGCTATTACAAGCAAAAATATTGATCAAAAGCTACTGAAAAACAGTGATGAAAATAATATGCAGTAGGATTGGATTTTTATATTTCTTTTTCTCTATTTTACACTCCTAAAGTTAAAAAAAAACCAATATTCATGAGACTACAATTATTTTTTATAACCGTTTTATTTTCAGTATTAAACGCTTTTTCCCAAACTAATTTTGAGGCTGGTTATCTTATCAAAACCAATGGCACTAAAGTAGATTGTTTAATAAAAAATGAAGATTGGAAAGGAAGTCCTTCATCATTTAGTTACAAACTTGAAGAGAATGGGGAAATAAAAACCGGAACAATCAGTAATGTCATAGAATTTGGATCAGCCGAATCTTTTAAATACATCAGGGCTACCGTAAACATAGATCAATCTACCGACAATGTAAATAATTTAACAGATGTTCGAAATCCTATAATGAAAGAGGAAACCATTTTTCTTAAAACTTTAATAGAAGGAAAAGCTTCACTTTATTATACTGAAAATGAAAACACACCACGCTATTTTTATAAAGTTGGAGATGGAAAAATAGAACAGCTCATTTATAAAAAATATTTATCTACCCCCACAAAATTAGGCAAGAATGAACGTTACAAGCAACAGCTTGCAACAGATTTAACCTGCAGTAAACTAAACGAAAATAATTTTGAGGAGCTCGATTACAAAAAAAACAAATTGATTAATTTGATCACTAAGTACAATACATGTGAAAATTCTGAAGCTATTGTTTTCAGTAAAAACATCCAAAAGTCCAAATTTAATTTAACCATTCGTCCCGGAGTAACTTTCAGTTCACTTTCAATTTTAAAATTAGGTGATGAAAGAATTAATTTTGACAAAAATACCGGTATTAGAATTGGCCTGGAGGCAGAATATGTTTTGCCTTTCAATAACAGTAAATGGTCCGTTTTTATTGAACCAACGTACCGAAACTATAAAGCGGAAAAGGAATATTTATATGTAGATTTTAATACATTTCAAAAAACAACTTTAATAACTGCAGAATATAATTCTATCGAACTTCCCATTGGCGGTAGACATTACATGTATTTAAATAAAAATGCTGCGGTATTTATAGATGCCGCAATAATAATGGATGTATCATTTATGGATTCTAAAATTGATTCAAGCAATGAAGGCGGTTATGACCTTGATGTTTCCGCTGATGCAGCCATTGCCTTGGGTATAGGTTTTAGATATAAAAATAAATACAGTTTCCAAGCAAGATATCACACTCCACGTCAGCTTCTAAATTATGACAACATTAATTCTGATTATAAATCTTTTGCATTGATTGCAGGGTACAATTTTCTATAAAAATTGTTTCTAATTTTCTATTTTTAGGAAATGAAAAAGATATTATTTATCATCCTCGGTAGTCTTTTGGCGCTTTATCTACTTTATTTTGCATTTGTATTTTATGTACCCTACAGCGAAGGAACCCGTGCCGGTGAACTCATAAAATTCAGCCATCGCGGTGTGTTAATTAAGACTTGGGAAAGTAAAATAAGTCAATGTATTAGCGGGGCACAGATTTTTTCATTTTCCGTTTTTGACCAAGAAGAAGATGTGATTGAAAAACTAAAGGAATATCAGGGAAGCTACGTAAAAGTTACTTATGTAGAGCGTTTTGCAACCTTTGCCATTTGGGGCGACACCAAATATTTCATCACTGAAGTGGAACAGGAAAAATCACCTCATTTTAATAGAGATTAAAAGAAGTCAATAAAATAATAAATATAGAGTTCTATTTTTTGGCGACTTTTAAAGTGTTTTGCATGCTATTGGAAGTAACTTTTATGAAGTACAAACCGCTATTCAATCTGCTCATATCCACTTGCGTATAGTTACCGGTACCTTTTCCTTGAGAAACAAGCGTTCCTAAAACATTATAAATTTGATAATTGTCCACTTTAAAAAGTGAGGAAATTGTCAAATCATTTTTTACGGGATTGGGGTAAAAATTTAGATTCTTCACAAACTTGTCTTCCATAGAAAGTTTGCCCACAACGGTAACTTTGCCATGCATCGAAGGATCAGAGTCATTTTGATAATCGGTAACTCCAGTTTTTGAAAAAGTATAAGAAAACTCATTGTTGATGCCTTTAAGCGAACCACTATCAAAAGTTTCCGTTCCATTTGAAAGAGAGGAAACGCTTTTTTGTGAACTATCTGTCCATTTCCAAAGAACGGTATCGCCCACTTCAATAGTGGGGCTAGCGACAGCTTCATTAATACCTTGCCCCCATGCAATCTCTAAAACATTCTGAGCTGACAGAACATTAATTGCAATAAAACAAAGGAATAAGGTAATTTTTTTTTTCATAAAGAAGGTTAAGTAGGTTGGTAAACTAAATTTACAAAAAAAAATGAATAAAAAATCGTGCCATAATTAAAACATCCAATTATTTGCTTAAATACATTTTTCTTCTGGCATAAAGATCATAAAAAGCATCATCTTTCAAACTTTCAATAAAGAGAATACTTTCTCCCGTACTTTTCATTTCCGGCCCCAATTGCTTGTTTACGTTTGGAAATTTATTGAAACTAAAAACAGGTTGTTTAATTGCAAACCCTTCCAATTGTGGGTTAAAGTCAAAATCGGTTACTTTGTTGTGACCTAACATTACTTTGGTGGCATAATTAACATAGGGTTCACCGTAAGCTTTTGCAATAAAAGGAACGGTACGCGAAGCACGCGGATTGGCTTCAATAATATAAACTATATCATCCTTTATGGCAAACTGTACGTTTATGAGTCCAACTGTTTTTAGTGCTTTTGCTATTTTAATCGTGTGATCTTTTATTTGTTGCATCACAAATTCTCCTAAATTGAAAGGAGGCAATGTAGCGTTGGAATCGCCGGAATGAATACCGCAAGGTTCAATGTGTTCCATTATTCCAATGATGTATACATTCTCACCATCGCAAATTGCATCTGCTTCCGCTTCAATTGCGCCGTCTAAATAATGGTCTAATAATAATTTGTTATTCGGAATTTTCCGAAGCAAATCCACAACATGCTCTTCCAATTCCTTTTTGTTTATCACGATTTTCATCCCTTGCCCACCCAAAACATAGGAAGGACGAATTAAAAGCGGAAAGTCAAGCTGATCGGCAAGAGCCAAAGCTTCTTCAGTGGTTTCTGCCACACCGAATTCTGGATATGGAATATTGTTTTCTTTCAACAGTGTTGAAAAACTTCCGCGGTCTTCAGCTAAATCCAACGATTTATAGGTTGTTCCGATAATATTTATTCCGTATCGGTCCAGCTTTTCAGCAAGTTTTAAAGCCGTTTGTCCACCCAACTGCACGATTACACCTTCAGGCTTTTCGTGGCGAATGATGTCGTAAATATGTTCCCAGAAAACAGGCTCAAAATAAAGTTTGTCCGCAACGTCAAAATCCGTGGAAACCGTTTCAGGGTTACAGTTAATCATTATAGTTTCATAACCACATTCCGCAGCCGCAAGCACGCCGTGTACACAGCAGTAATCAAACTCGATGCCCTGCCCTATTCTGTTTGGGCCGGAGCCGAGCACGATTATTTTCTTCTTATCGGTTACTACACTGTCGTTTTGTGAATAGGCTTTTTCGCCTTCTATTTGCATTTCATTTTCAAAAGTGGAATAATAATACGGGGTTTCCGCCTTAAATTCTGCGGCGCAGGTATCAACCAATTTATAAACCCGCTGAATGTTCATTTCCTCGCGCTTTTTGTAAACTTGGCTTTCAAGACATTTCAACATATGGGCAATTTGGCGGTCGCCATAGCCTTTTTGTTTCGCTTCCAGCAATAATTCCCTCGGAAGTGTTTCCAAAGTGAATTTTGAAATTTCCTTTTCAAGCAAATATAATTCCTCATATTGGCGAAGGAACCACATATCAATTTTTGTTATTTCGTGGATTCTGCTCAGCGGAATTCCAATCTGTATCGCATCATAAATCACGAAAACACGATCCCAACTTGCATTTTTCAGTTTATCGAGAATCTGTTCATAATTGGTGTAACTTTTTCCGTCGGCACCAATTCCGTTTCTTTTAATTTCAAGGGATTGAGTGGCTTTATGAAGCGCTTCTTGAAACGAACGGCCAATGCCCATTACTTCTCCAACAGATTTCATTTGTAGCCCCAAGGTACGATCGGAACCTTCAAATTTATCAAAATTCCAACGTGGAATTTTCACAATAACATAATCCAAAGTTGGTTCAAATAATGCCGAAGTTGATTTTGTAATCTGGTTGCTCAATTCATCCAATCTGTAGCCAATCGCCAGTTTCGTAGCAATTTTTGCAATTGGATATCCCGTAGCTTTAGAAGCCAACGCTGAGGAACGACTTACACGCGGGTTAATTTCAATAGCAATAATTTCTTCGTTCTCATCAGGACTCACGGCAAACTGCACATTACAACCGCCGGCAAAATCGCCAATACTGCGCATCATTAAAATTGCCATATCCCGCATTCTTTGGAAAGTACGGTCATTTAAAGTCATTGCTGGTGCTACCGTAATGGAATCTCCAGTGTGGATTCCCATCGGATCCATATTTTCAATAGTACATATAATAACAACGTTATCATTATTATCGCGCAGCAACTCCAGTTCATATTCCTTCCAACCCATCATTGCTTTGTCTATCATCACTTCGTGGATGGGTGAAATTTCCAAACCGTGCGATAAAAGCGCATCAAAATCCTCTTCTTTATAAACGATGGAAGCGCCCGCTCCACCGAGGGTATAAGAAGCTCTAATTACCAACGGAAAACCAAATTCCTGGGCAATTTCCTTTCCCTGAAGATAAGAGTTTGCAGTGGCTTGTGGTGCCATTGCCACTCCTATTTTCTCCATAAGTTTTCTAAACTTTTCGCGGTCTTCGGTAATGTTTATGGCATCAATATCTACCCCGATTAATTTTACGCCAAAATCTTTCCAAATACCTTTTTCATCTGCCTCAATACACAAATTCAGTGCGGTTTGTCCACCCATAGTTGGCAAAACGGCATCGATTTGAGGGTGTTCTTTTAGTATTTTTATAAGGGATTTTGTAGTAAGCGGCAACAAATATATATGATCGGCCATTGAAGGATCAGTCATAATAGTTGCCGGATTGCTGTTTATTAAAATTGTTTCAATTCCATCTTCACGTAAGGAACGCAAGGATTGCGAACCGGAATAATCAAATTCACAAGCTTGGCCAATAACAATAGGCCCGGAACCAATAATTAGAACAGATTTAATGGAGGGATTTTTAGGCATTTTCTTTTACTTTTTTCGGTGCCGCAAATTTACGGCGCATTAGGGTATAAAAAAAAGGTGTTGCTTGGTTAAACAACACCTTTTATATATAATTTATCAACATTATTTTTTATGACGGGATTCAGAAGATACAGATAGTCTCTTTCTCCCTTTTGCTCTGCGGGCAGCCAAAACTTTTCTTCCGTTTACAGAAGCCATACGCTCTCTAAAACCGTGTTTGTTTCTTCTTTTTCTTTTTGATGGCTGAAAAGTTCTTTTGCTCATTTTCTTATACTTTAACTTCTGTAATAATCTTTGTTCGGTGACCTTCTTCAAAGTCGGGTGCAAAAATACAACAAGTTTTCACTTAGACAAACCTTTTTTGAAAAAAATACGCAAAGTTTTTTCTAATGAATCAATATGGAAATATTTAAAGAAATCTTCCATTTTACTTTTTTTATTTTCAAAAAAATATTTTTTTAGAACAATACAAATTCTTCTAAAAAGGATTTACTTTTTATACCTTTGCAGGCCATTTAAAAAACATCCATGTTTAATAAAAATATAAAATTAGTTTTAGTCGCAGTAGTACTGGCCACAGCTGTTTGGCAATTTACCGAAACAAATATTGGCAACGGCATTATGCTTATTTTGCTTTCATTGGTATTCGTTTTTCTCTATTTCAAAAATGAAATCATTCTACTTGCTTTCCTTCGCTTGCGCAAACAGGATTTTCCTGGCGCGAAAAAATGGTTGGATAAAATTAAAAATCCCTCAGCTGCCCTCGTACCAAAACAGGAAGGCTACTATAATTATCTGAACGGTTTGATGATTTCGCAAACCAATATGATAGAGGCCGAAAAATATTTCAAAAAAGCAGAAAAACTTGGGCTAAATATGTCTGCCGATATGGCAATGACCAAATTGAACCTTGCTGGGATAGCAATGACAAAAAACAGAAAACGCGAAGCAGAGCAACTTCTTACTGAAGCCAAAAAACTTGATAAACACAACATGCTGGACGAACAAATAAAAATGATGAAGCAGAACATGAAAAAAATAGGACAGCCTCGTCAACAATTTGGTCGCGGCGGAAGAGGAGGCAGACAATATTAACGAAAAAGGCCTGCGTAAATTTTAATTGCCTGCATTTCAACAAGTTTAAGTTGTTGTTTGTCGAATAATTCCATTAGTTTTCCATATAAATTCTACCTTTGCAACAAAGCTTTTGGCTTATGGGTAGAAAACTACTTTATTTTTTCTTACTAATTTCAATTTCAGCTCAATCTCAGAACTTTGGGCAAAGGACTTTTTTTTCTGAAGCGATTGGCCAGAATATTAAAAAATATACTATAAAATCCCAATTAGCCTACTTTGACCAAGATTTTGAACGTGCTGAGTTTTTGTTTGATTCCCTTGTAAATAATGTTGTAAACGGAAGCTATCTTGATAATTTTAAAGTAAGAAAACTGACCGGTAAAAAAATTGAGCTTTATAAATTTGAAAAACCAATTTTTTTAATGACATATGCTTCTTGGTGCACACCTGGAATTGGGGAAATTCCTGCCTTAAACGAAATTGTAGAAAAATATTATAATGACATTGATTTTGTGATTTTATTTTGGGATTCTAAAAAGAATATTCGAAAATCCACTCGCGAATATTCCAATAAAATAAATATTGTTTATGTTGACGAAAAGGAAAACACTAACGATCATATTGTAGAAATACTAAAACATAGTCTTGGTTTTCCAACTTCATTTTTTATTGACGAAAACAAACGTATTGTTGATGTAAGGAGAGGTGCACTTCATCCCTACAATGAAAAATATGAAATCTCCTATGAGTTGAACTACAATTCGTTCTTCAATGGAATATCGTTGCTCAAAAATTTGGGAAATGAAGAAAAAAGTAATTTGGCATCAAAAAAAGACCCTTGAAATTAAAAATTTTCCGGCGTTTTTCTCTCAGTACTTTGGCTATTAATTGTAATATCCTTTTTCAGGAATTTCTATGAAATATTCCTTTCCGCTGGAATTTTTCAAATAAGTATCCCGAAGCCACGGATTGTGCAGTTTTAAAATCTTATAATTAATGCCATATTGTTTTACCCACTCTGCCCAATCTTCAATAGGTGTATCTACTTTTACTTTATAAGTAGGAATAGAAGTGTAAAGATCCTTTTCCCTAAAATTAAAGCCGTACTGCTTAGGGTGAGTCATTATTTCCTTTAAGGCCAATATTCTAAAAACATAGCGACTTGTTTCATCGTTTAACAACAAATCATAGTAACTGGTTTCTTTTTGCCTGTTTATTTGCTTATTCATCCCTCCCACTCCTGCATTATATGAAGCTGCAGCCATCGTCCAACTTCCAAATTTATCTTTGGCATTTTTTAAGTATTCAGCTGCGACCATTGTCGCTTTTTCTAAGTTATAACGTTCGTCCACATAATCGTTAATTTCAAGACCATATTCCAAACCCGTTCCTTTCATAAAGTGCCAAATTCCTGAAGCACCGGCGGGCGAACTCGTATATTCCAAACCGCTTTCAGCTACGGCCAAATATTTAAAATCGTCCGGTAGGCCATACTTTTCCAATAAAGGTTCTATTTGCGGAAAATACTTATTTGCTCTCTTAAAAAGCAAAAGCCCATTGGATTGCCAATACGTATTCACCAATAACTCCCGGTCCATTCGCTCTCTTATATCTGGGTTTTGAAGCGGAACAGCTTCACCGGCGAATTCCATTTTTTCTGGCAAAGGCAATGCATAAACGTTATAATCGTTCACCAATTTTTTTTCAAAATTTTCATCTGTGGGGGCATCCTGCACTGCATGTATGCTTAAGGCACAAACACCCAAAACCGCTATTCCCAAAACTATTTTCCCTGTCCTTTTCATAAAATCTAATTTTCAATAAAGATACTCAATAATGCCATTTTCCCCCAGAAAAGTGAAAATTATTCCTCAAAAAGCTCCACTAGTTTTTTAGAAATTTCCCGGCCTTTGTTCAAAATCATGATATGTGTTCCGCCTTTAATAACTTCGCAGCCATCAATATTTTTTATGGGAAATACAATATCCTGTTCACCGTGAATATGAATAATTTTTTTAATTTTTTCTTTTTTATCCCAAGTTATCATCTTTTCGAGCGCCCAATCTAAATATTGTTTATTGCGAACATGCAGATATTCCTGATATATCGCCAATCTCTTTTTTGTTTTCGGTCCCACGGAAAACTTCGTTAAATCGTCAGCGCTTAATATCAAACTGGTCGGAATTAATTTATATGCTTTTGTCAGGCTTGCAAGCTTCATCCGGCATGGAAGTTCCTTCCGTGTCTTTACGCTCGAAATAATGACCAATTTTTTCAAACTTAAAAAATCATTCATTTCCTGCGCAACTACGCCACCAAAGGACACACCTATAAGTATAGCATCCTTTTCCTTTACTCTATACGCCATTCTTTTGGCATAAGCCGCCAAGCTTTCATTCTTTTTGGGAATCAACCATTCCAAAATATGGGTTTCATATTTTTCAGGTAATTGAATATTCCTAAAAATTTCACTACCCGCAGCCAATCCGGGAACAAAATAAACATGGGTTTTTTCAGAATTCATAAGTCTTTTGTGAAGAAAATGGAATAGACCAAAGATTATTCGTAAATTTACGGTACATAGTTAAAATTATGCTATAGTTTCCTTAAAAACTGAATTTCCGCTGATAATTTATTTTGAAACCAACCAGACATCTTACAGTATACCATATATAATAAAAAGGTTTAGACAATAAAACTATTTATTTTAAAATGCAATGCCACTTTATTAATAGTAAAATGTGCCACAAATTTTTAAAACAACTTACCCATGATTGAAGATGTAGAAATTACCGATAACGAATTTTTAAGACAGTTTGAACTTGAAATAGGCGACAATATGGCTCGCATTGAATATGCCTTACAGGATCGGAAAATTTTTCTTACCAAATATGAAATGCCCCAAGACCTTGAGGAACAAGGATTCCGTGAAATTTTTATAAAAGCGGTTTTTGAGGAAGTAAAAAATCGCGGCATAAGTTTAGTGCCAACCAGTCCGGAAGTAGCAGGATTTATGCGTAGTAACCGTAGAAAATATAAGGATTTATTGCCTGTAGGGATAAATATTTAGGCATAGACTTTTTGAGCAAATTTAAATCTTACCAAGCCATCTTCATCAATTTCTGAAAGTGTAATCTCCTGCAACGTATTTACCAATTCCGGATTCCAAGGCGCTTTTACTTTTACATAATTTTCTGTAAAACCATGTATATAACCTTCTTTATTCTCTCCCTCAAAAAGAACTGTTCTCTTGGTATCAAGTTGGCTCTCATAAAAAGCCCTTCTCTTTTTGGCTGAAAGTCCGCGCAACATTTTACTTCGTTTATTTCGCACTTTCATTGGCACTACACCTTCCATTTCGGCAGCAGGCGTATTGTCCCTTTCGGAATAGGTGAAAACGTGCAGATATGAAATATCCAATTCGTTTAAAAAGTGGTAGGTTTCCAAAAACCTCTCCTCCGTCTCGCCCGGAAAGCCAACAATTACATCAACACCAATACACGCATCAGGCATAACTTCGCGAATTTTTGCAACTCGTTCTGTATAAAGTTCGCGCATGTAACGACGGCGCATCAGCTTCAAAATATCATTATTTCCACTTTGCAACGGAATGTGAAAATGCGGTACAAATGTTCTCGATTTCGAAACAAATTCAATCGTTTCATTTTTAAGAAGGTTCGGCTCTATCGAAGAAATACGAAGTCTTTCAATTCCTTCAACTTCATCTAAGGCTTTTACCAGATCAAGAAAAGTATGCTCGTGTTTTTTATTGCCAAACTCTCCTTTTCCATAATCGCCTATATTTACGCCCGTTAAAACAATTTCTTTTATTCCCTGTTGAGAAATTTCAAAAGCATTTTTCAAAACGTTTTCCAAAGTATCGCTGCGCGAAATGCCACGTGCCAACGGTATAGTGCAATAGGTGCATTTATAATCACAACCGTCCTGCACTTTTAAAAAAGCACGGGTTCTATCACCAATGGAATAGGAACCTACATAAAAATCGGCTTCCTCTATTTCGCAGGAATGAACTTCTCCAAAATCATTTTTGGAAAGATCATTCAAATAATCTGTTATTTTGAATTTTTCAGTTGCACCAAGCACCAAATCCACGCCCTCAACATCTGCCAATTCGTTAGGTTTAAGTTGTGCGTAACAACCCACTGCTGCTACAAAAGCGTTTGGATTTGCTTTTTGTGCCTGCTTTACAATAGTTTTAAATTTCCGGTCGGCATTTTCGGTAACGCTGCAGGTATTTATCACATAAATATCTGCTTTTTCAGAAAAATCAACTCGCTGAAATCCTTCTCCTTCAAAACTTCTTGCTATTGTTGAAGTTTCGCTGAAATTAAGTTTACAGCCTAAAGTGTAAAAAGCGACTTTTTTTGAAGGTGGCATTGTTGTACTTTTGGCGTTAAGCTTGCAAAAATACAAACTATTAATCTTTAGAATGTCCCGATTTTTAATAATTTTCATTGTACTATTTTCAATCCTTTCCTGCGGAAACAATAATGAAAAAGAAAGCGAACATCTTGTATTTCGCTATAACGAACACGGAAATATACCAACACTCGATCCCGCTTTTGCAAGAAATCCACAAGCAATTTGGCCCGACAACCAACTTTACAATGGACTGGTACAATTGGATGATTCTTTGAATTTAAAACCAGATATCGCAAAAAAATGGATTATAAACGACTCAACTAATACCTATACTTTTTTTCTAAGAAACGATGTTTTCTTCCATCAAAACAAAGCTTTCGCACAAAAGGGACTTCACACTCCAACACGGTACACCCGCAAAGTTATCGCCCAAGATTTTGTGTACAGTTTCAATAGATTGACAGATGAAAAAATAGCTTCATCCGGAAGTTGGGTTTTGAATTATGTGGAAAACTATGAAGCTGTAAACGACACCACTTTAGTAATTCAATTGAAACAACCGTTTCCTGCATTTTTGGGTTTGCTTTCTATGCGATATTTTTCGGTGGTTCCAAAAGAAGCAGTGGAATATTATGGCAATGAATTTAGAAGAAATCCGGTGGGTACGGGCCCTTTTCAATTTAAACTGTGGGAAGAAAACGTAAAGCTCGTTTTTCGAAAAAATCCCCTTTACTTTGAAAGGGATAAAAATGGAAATAAACTCCCTTATTTGGAAGCGGTATCCATTACTTTTTTACCCGATAAACAAAGTGAATTTTTAGAATTCTCACAGGGAAAGCTGGATTTTATTTCCGGTTTGGATAACAGTTACAAAGATGAACTTTTAACCACATACGGCAAGCTTCAGCCAAAATATAACGATTTGGCGTACATGATTACCGGCCCATATTTAAATACAGAGTATCTCGGATTTTTTCTTGAAGCGAATACACCGGAAATAAAAAACAAGGCGCTTCGGCAAGCAATAAATTATGGTTTTGATCGAGAAAAGATGGTTACTTATTTACGCAACGGAATGGGAATTCCTGCCGTTCACGGATTTATTCCCAAAGGTTTGCCGGGTTATGCCGAAATTGATGGTTACACTTATCAGCCCGAAAAAGCGAAGCAATTAATTGAACAATACAAAACCGAAACAGGTGATGACAATCCGGAAATAATTATTGGTACCAACAGCCAATATTTGGATTTATGCGAATATGTGCAGCGCGAACTTGAAAAACTTGGAATTACCGTGACCATAGATGTTATGCCACCTTCCACACTTCGGCAGATGAAAAGTAGCGGTGAGCTTAGATATTTTCCGCGCTAGTTGGATCGCCGATTATCCCGATGCCGAAAATTATCTTTCCCTTTTTTACAGTCCCAATTTTGCACCGGACGGGCCTAATTATATGCATTTTAAAAATGAAGTATTTGACAGTCTGTATGTGAAATCGCTCGCCATTTCAAATATTGAGGAGCGGAAATTACTGTACACAAAAATGGACTCTATCGTTATTGAAGAAGCACCCATAGTGCCTTTATTCTATGATATGGCAGTTCGGTTTGTAAACAAAAAAGTGAGCGGACTCGGCATCAATCCACAGAATTTTTTGATTTTAAAACATGTGAAAAAGAGTTATTGATTATTTCTTATAGAAAAATTGAACATTCAATATTTCTTAACTTTTTCGCCATTTCGCAGTTTCTTCAAAAACGTGTTGCAAAATTTTTGCATCCATTTCTGAAAATTCAATATTTCTTCGTTCCATCACAATTTTTGCCACTTCAAATGCCTTGTCGGTTTTATAAGTTATGGATCCTCCACTGCCGCCCCAACTGAAACTGGGAACAAAATTACGCGGGAAACCGCTTCCGAAGATATTTGCGCTCACGCCCACCACGGTTCCAGTATTAAACATAGTGTTAATGCTACATTTGCTATGATCCCCCATCATCAAACCGCAAAATTGAAGGCCTGTTCTGGCAAAATTTCCAGTTTCGTAATTCCATAGACGTACTTCAGCGTAATTATTTTTCAAATTGCTATTGTTACTATCTGCTCCCAAATTGCACCATTCGCCTATAACAGAATTTCCCAAAAACCCGTCATGTCCTTTATTTGAATAACCAAAAATCACACAATTGTTCACCTCTCCCCCAACCTTGCTGTGGGGACCGATTGTTGTGTTACTGTAAATTTTAGCACCCATTTTCAAGGTAGCATGTTCACAAAGCGCGAAAGGTCCCCGCACGGAACAGGCTTCCATAATTTCCGCATCCTTTCCTATGTATATAGGACCTTCGGAAGCATTTAGGGAACACAGCGGCAATTTGGCTCCCTCTTCAATAAAAATGTTTTCTGGATTGCTGGCCCAAACAGCTTCAGGGATAGGCTGTGAATCTCTACCTTCTGTAAGCATTTCAAAATCACGCTTTATCGCTTCTCCATTTTTTGAAAAAATATCCCAAGTATTCTCAATTCTTAAAACATCATTATATGCATATTGAATAATTTCAAAAGTTTCAAAATCAACTTCCTGTCCTTCCGTTGCGAAAAAGGCAATGGCTTCATCATCCAAAAAAACAGCTTGATTTTCTTCTAAATTTTTTATGATGTTCACCAAATTTTCCGAAGGAAGAAAGGAAGCGTTTATCAGAATATTCTTTTCCAACTCTAAAAAGGGATATTTTTCGGACAGATAATCTTCTGTTACCGTAGTGGTAGCAAAACCCAAAAAATGTTCCCACTTTTCGCGAATGGTTAAAATACCTATACGAATATCAGCCACGGGGCGGGTAAAGGTAAATGGCAAAAGCTGGTTGCGGACGTTTCCGTCAAAGAGAATATAGTTCATGTTTTAAATGATATGCTTCAATTTTAATATTTCAAAAGGAAAAGAATAAAAAACAAAATTACCGAAAATATTGAGGTACAAATCCCAATAATCGCCATTCTATAATTACTTTCCGCTTTTTTTATTAGTGTTATATTTTGTTGGGCCATTTGCTGAATAAGCTCGGCTTGTTTTAGCTCGTTATTTTCGAGAACCTCTATTCTTTTTAATAAACTTGTGGGATCTAGGCTAGGGTCAATTTCGGTTTTTTCCTTCTGTTTTTTATTTGATGAAAGAATCCGTCCCGCCGTTTCGGCCAATGAAATTGCGTGAGGTATCAAATGAGTCCAGGCCATAATTATATTTTTTAAATGTGAAGTAATAAAGATAGCAAAGGTCTGCCCAAACCCAAACAAAAAAGCCCTCGATTTCTCGAAGGCTTTTGTATGTTAAACTAAAATAGAATGCTATTCTTCTGTATTAGCTTCTTTTGTAGCAGGCTTTTTAAACTTGTCGTACTTGTTTTTGAATTTGTCAATACGTCCCGCAGTATCAATAAGTTTTGCTTTTCCGGTATAAAAAGGGTGTGAAGAACGTGAAATCTCCATCTTTACCAAAGGATACTCAACACCATCTACCTCGATAGTTTCTCTAGTATCAGCAGTTGACTTTGTAAGGAATACATCTTCATTGCTCATGTCCTTAAAAGCAACTATTCTATAATTTTCTGGGTGGATACCTTTTTTCATCTCTGTTTATTTTTAAATGCGCTCAATTTTGAGTTTGCAAATTTAAGTATTAATTGGAAATTAGCAACAAAAATACTTACTTTTTTAAATCAATTCAAAATCGCTGCAAATGTAACGTTTTGCTATATTTGTTAACTAACAACTCGAACCAAAATTATTTAAAAATATGGATACTCAAGTCAATCTTCAAAAATTTGTTCTGCCCTTTGCTTTACTTCTTGGACTAATCAGAATATTAATTGACGTAATTCCAAAAACACTTTCTTTTAGTGCCATTCCATATTATTCCACTTTTTTTATAGCATTTATTATCGAAATTATTTTTATTGTTTATGTTACCAAAAGATTTAAAAAAATTAATGGAATATTGACTTTGAAACAAGCATTAAAAATTGGGGTTATAATTATGCTCATTACTGGTTTACTTTATACTTCGGCCTCATACATTTATGATACTTATATAGATCCAGAATTTCAGATAAATACTGCAATGAGTTTTGTTGAAAAATTTGCTCCTGAAAAAATTGAGGAAAGTCGAGCACAAATTGCGGAATCCCAAAAAAATAAAAGTGCCATAGGAATATTAACTTATACTCTTTGGTTTGTCATTTTAGGATTCATTATTTCTTTAATAACGGGAAGTGCTTTAAAAACAAAGGAAACATATTAATGAACATATCCATTGTCATCCCGCTTCTTAACGAAGAAGAATCGCTTAATGAGCTTTACCGTTGGATTGCATCGGTTATGCAATCCAATGGTTTTTTGTACGAGCTCATATTTATTGATGATGGAAGCACTGACAATTCCTGGAAAATAATCGAAAAATTATCCGAAGAAAACAAAGAAGTAAAGGGAATCCGGTTTCAGAAAAATTACGGAAAATCCCAAGCGCTACACGCTGGGTTTGCAATGGCCAAAGGCGATGTAATTATCACAATGGATGCCGATTTGCAGGACAATCCTGAAGAAATTCCCGAGCTATATAAAATGATAACCAATGATGGTTTCGATCTGGTTTCCGGATGGAAAAAGAAAAGGTATGACTCGGTGCTCAGCAAAAATATGCCTTCAAAATTGTTTAATTATGCTGCGCGGCAAACCTCCGGAGTCAAGTTGCACGACTTTAATTGTGGGTTAAAAGCTTATAAAAAAGACGTTGTAAAATCAATAGAAGTTACTGGCGAAATGCATAGATATATTCCTGTTTTAGCTAAAAATGCAGGTTTCAGTAACATATCAGAGAAACCTGTTTTACATCAAGCGCGGAAATATGGAACCACAAAATTTGGCGCAGAACGATTTATCCGCGGATTTCTGGACTTGATAACTATTTGGTTTTTGTCGCGTTTCGGAAAACGGCCAATGCATCTTTTTGGTGCGTGGGGCGCAATAATGCTCATAATCGGTTTCTTTTTGGCACTTTATCTTGGGATTGATAAACTATTTTTAAATCCTTACGGAAGGCTAATCACCGAACGCCCACAATTCTATATTGCCCTAACGGCGATGGTTTTGGGTTCACAACTTTTCCTCGCCGGTTTCTTGGGCGAATTGATTCTCCGAAACAAAAAAGATTCCCGAAACTACATTATTAAAGAAGAGCGAAACTTCAAAGATTAACCATCTATATTCATTATTTTTGCACTTTAATTTAAGCGAATGATTTACGTAGATCCGAAAATTTTAGCCCGCGTTAACCAGTGGCTCACCCCCTTTTTCGACGAAAAAACCCACCAAGAAATTAAAGAAATGATTGCCTATGATCCCGAAGGGCTGGAAGACAGTTTTTATAAAAATCTGGAATTCGGAACCGGTGGAATGCGAGGCATAATGGGCCTGGGCGATAATCGAATAAACAAATATACCCTTGGAAAAAACACGCAGGGACTTTCCAATTATTTAAAAAAACAGTTTCCAAACCAGGAAATTAAAGTTGCCATTGCTTTCGATTGCAGACACAACAGCAAGGAATTTGCCCAAGTTGTGGCAGATGTTTTTTCGGCAAACGGCATCAAAGTTTTCCTTTTTTCAGACTTGCGGCCTACCCCAGAACTTTCCTTCGCCGTAAAATATTTAGGTTGCCAAGCAGGTATAGTTTTAACGGCATCGCACAATCCACCCGAATACAACGGCTACAAAGTGTATTGGGAAGATGGCGGACAACTGGTACCGCCACAGGATGGCGAAATTATTTCGGAAATAAATTCACTTAATTACGAAGACATAAAATTTGAGGCAAACGAAAATTTAATTCAAATTATAGATAAAGAAGTTGATGAAGCCTTCGCAAACGCCTCGGTTAAAAACGGTACTTTCAATACCTCACAAGCGGCTAAAGATAATTTGAAAATTGTTTTCACTTCCCTTCACGGCACTTCTATCACAATGATTCCGGAGGTTTTACGAAAAGCTGGCTATAAAAATGTTTCCATTGTTGAAGAGCAGGCAGAGCCTAACGGAGATTTCCCAACGGTAAAATCGCCAAATCCCGAGGAACCTGCTGCTTTAAAAATGGCCTTGGAACTTGCTGAAAAACAGCATGCAGATATAGTAATAGGTACCGACCCAGATTGCGACCGTTTGGGAGTTGCCGTTAGAAATAACCAAAACAAAATGGTTTTGTTAAACGGAAATCAAACAATGGTTTTAATGACGCATTTCCTGTTGGAAGAATGGAAAAAATCAGGAAAACTAAACGGGAAACAGTTTGTGGCATCTACCATCGTTTCCACACCAATGGTTGAAAAGGTTGCGGAACATTTCAATGTAAAATATATTGAAGGAATTACAGGCTTTAAGTGGATCGCAAAAATGATAAAAGATTATCCCGAACTTGAATTTATTGGTGGTGGGGAAGAAAGTTTTGGTTTTTTGGTGGGCGACTTTGTCCGTGATAAAGACGCAGTAACGGCAACATTACTGGCCTGCGAAATTGCGGCGCAGAAAAAACATTCCGGCAGTAGTATGTTTAAGTACTTAAAGGAAATTTACGATCAATATGGTAACTATCGCGAACATTTGATTTCGATTACCAAAAAAGGAAAACAAGGCGCAGAAGAAATTTCAGAAATAATGAAAAAGCTCCGTGAAAATCCGTTTAAGGAAATTGCCGGAAGCAAAGTGGTTCGGATAGACGATATTTTGAAGAACGAAAGCACAGATTTTGTAAAACAGAAAACCACACCTTTAAACCTTCCCAAATCCAATGTATTAATCTATTATACCGAAGATGGCAGCAAAATTGCCGCACGCCCAAGTGGTACAGAGCCAAAAATAAAGTTCTACATTAGCGTGAACACTTCGGAAACCGATAATTTTGAAGAAATACTTCAGAAAAAAATAGAAACAATCGCAGCACAACTAAACATTAGTTAATGAATTATTTCAAAAAAGTTATTCGATATGTCCTGCCTTACAAAAGGTACGCATATCTAAATATATTTTTCAATGTTTTGTATGCATTGTTTGGCACACTCTCATTTATTGCGCTAATACCCGTCTTTGAAATAATATTCAGTAGCCAACGTACCCTTGGGGCAAAACCAATTTATAAAGGTATCTCGAACATTAAAAATTATTTACAAGAAACACTTAATTATGTGGTAATTGAAAATATTAATAAATACGGAGAATTCAAGATACTTATGTATATGGTGGGTATCATTATCTCACTATTCTTATTGAAAAACTTGAGCAATTATTTGGCAATGTTCTACTCCACTTTTATGCGAAATGGGGTTTTAAGGGATCTTCGCAACGACCTGTATAGAAAGGTGATCAGTTTTCCCCTGGCATTTTATTCCGAAAAAAGAAAGGGCGATACAATTTCCCGTTTGAGCGGTGATGTTGATGAAGTAAAAAACTCTGTACTTTCGGTGTTGGAAATGATAGTGCGTGAGCCACTTACTATTCTATTTTCCTTAATTACCATGCTCCTCATCAGTGCTAAACTGACTCTATTTGTATTTCTATTTTTGCCAATTTCGGGTTTTTTAATTTCAAAAATTGGCAAGTCTTTAAAAAAACGTTCCTTAAAAGTACAGGAAGAACAAGGTGTTTTTCTTTCCATTCTAGAAGAAACAATGGGCGGATTACGCATTATCAAGGCCTTTCATGCAGAAAATCTTTTTCAGAAAAAATTTGAAGACAGTAATGAACGGTTTTATAAACATTCCAACAATGTGACCAATAGACAAAACCTCGCCTCTCCGGTTAGTGAACTTTTGGGGATTATAACTATTGGGGTTCTTTTGGTCTTTGGAGGCTATTTAGTATTCATTGATAAAACACTTGAAGCCAGTTTTTTTATTGGCTATATCACGTTGGCCTACAATATTCTTACTCCGGCAAAAGCTATTGCAAAAGCAAGTTATTCCATAAAACGCGCAGATGGATCTGCCAAACGCATTTTCGAATTATTGGAAACTGAAAACACAATTACCGATATTGAAAATCCTGTTCAAAAAGAAGGTTTTGATGAAGTGATTTCCATCAAGAATATTTCCTTTAAATATGAAGATCAATATGTTTTGAAAGATTTTTCATTGGAAATTCCTAAAGGGAAAACGGTTGCTCTCGTTGGCCAATCCGGAAGTGGAAAAAGTACAATAGCGAACTTATTAACCCGTTTTTATGATGTAAACAAAGGGACGATTGAAATTGATGGCGTGGACATCAAAAATATTTCAAAAGTATCATTGCGCGGGTTAATGGGCATCGTTTCACAGGATTCCATTCTTTTTAATGATACGGTTGCAAACAATTTAAAACTAGGAAAACCACTTGCTTCTGATGCAGAATTGATGGAAGCTGCGGAAATAAGTAATTCCTACGAATTTATAAAAGATCTTCCCGAAGGTTTTGAAACAAACATTGGCGACAGCGGAAACAAACTGAGCGGCGGCCAAAAACAACGATTGAGCATTGCCCGTGCGGTTCTTAAAAATCCACCGATAATGATTTTGGACGAAGCAACCTCAGCATTGGATACCGAAAGTGAGCGCCTGGTGCAGGATGCATTGGAAAATATGATGAAAAACCGTACTTCCATCGTTATCGCCCACAGACTTTCTACCATTCAAAATGCAGATAAAATTGTGGTGCTTTCCAAAGGAAAAATTGTGGAACAGGGCAAGCACCAAGAACTTTTGGAAAAAAAAGGAGTATACTACAGTTTGGTGGAAATGCAGTCGCTAGCATAATTTCAAAAAGCACAATTAAACCATTCTTCCGTAACTTAGTCCTATAAATAAGTTGCGCACTTAAAAATGGTTGAAGAAAAAGAACTCGTAACTGCATTACAGACCGAAGCAGACAGAGAAGCTGCCTTTAGGGAACTTGTGTCGCAGTACAAAGAACGATTATATTGGCAAATTAGGAATATGGTTTTGGACCATGACGATGCCGATGACGTGCTTCAAAATACCTTTGTGAAAATTTTCAGAAACATAAATTCCTTTAAAGGGGAAAGTAAATTGCACACATGGATGTACCGAATTGCGGCTAATGAATCCATCACTTTTCTCAACAAAAAAGCAAAACGAAATAATATTTCAATTGAAAACATAAAAGACAACGCCGTGCGCAAATTGGAAAGCGACGTTTATTTTGAAGGGGACGCCATTCAATTACAATTTCAAAAAGCGATTGCAACGCTCCCAGAAAGACAACGATTGATTTTCACGATGAAATATTTTGAAGACCACACTTTTGAAGAGCTTTCAAAAATATTGGAAACTTCTGTGGGTGGATTGAAAAGCAGCTATCACATTGCTGTAAAAAAAATTTCAGAATTCATAAAAACGCAGGATGAAACTCTTTGAAGTTTTTTTAGTCCTAATTAAACAATGAAAGAAAACAAAAAAATACAAAGTTTTAAAACTCCGGAAAAGTATTTCGAGAATTTAGAGGAGCGCTTGCTTGTGAAAATTTCCGAAGAAAGTTTCCCGAAAACTGCTGGACATATTGTTCCTGAGGGTTATTTCGATAAAATTGAAGAACAAGTTTTCAATACTGTGATCGATTTAAGAAAAACCAAAAAAGTAATTCCGCTTTTTACAAAAAAACATTTTGGCTATGCCGCAGCAATCGCCGCTTGTTTGATTCTTGGTTTTTCGATTTTCAATTCCAGTACCCCAAAATCAACCCTCGATACGATACAATTGGCCGCAATAGACAATTATATTGAAGAAGGCAATTTGAATATGGACCTATACGATTTAACATCATTTATAGACGATGCGGATATAAAAGAAGTAAATTTTGAAAACAAACAACTTTCCGATAACGCAATGGAAAGCTACATTTTGGAAAATGTGGATGAAGAAACCTTAATAAACGAACAATGAAAAAATTAATTTTTATATTCTTTCTGGCCACGGCAACACTATTTGCACAGGACGGAAAACACGAAAGAATTAAAGCTTTAAAAACTGCTTATATTACTGAAAAATTAGCCCTTACTTCTTTGGAAGCGGAAAAGTTTTGGCCTATTTACAATAGATATGAAGATAGATTTCACGATTTGCACAGAAAGGAAAAAGGTGAAATATTTAAAAAATTAAATGAAGGATTGGAAAATTTGAATGATGCCCAAGCTAATAATTTAATAGACCGAAGCCTTTCATTGGAAAGTGAGGAATTGGAGCTCCGTAAACAAATGACTAACGAATTACGGAAAATTATTTCACCCAAAAAAATAATCATCCTCAAAAAAGCAGAGTATGATTTTAAAAGGGAACTTTTAGACCGATACAGACAAAGTAAAGGTGAAAAGGGACCTAAAGGCCCAAAATAAAAAAAACCCCAAGTTTGGGGCTTTTTTTTAATTTTTTCGCAATCGACTACTCTTTATTCCAATAATCGTGAATTACATGGCACCCCATTCTTTTAAAGATTTTTCATTTAAAGCTACATAATCATTATTTCCGGCAGCTTTTGCAAGTTCTTTTGATTTTTTAGCAGCTTCAATAGCTCCTTTTTTATCACCGGCTTTTGCATAAATCAACGACTTTTGGCGTAACTGCCAGAATGCGGGTTCTTTATTCATATCAATCGCTTTGTCAATCCATGCTTTCGCCTGGTTTATATCTTTTCCTGATTCAAGATAATAAACTGCGGCAGCGTAATAATCATTTGCTCCCGGCCCGTTCATGGTTCTTTGGATACTCTCGGTAACTTTTTTATCTGTTCCAAATTTAATGGGTACACCCACATATGTTTTTTCCCAAAGCAATCCAAGAGTAGCGGAATCATTTTTCAAATCGTCAAAAGACATGGTAAAGGTTTCAACATTCATTGGCGTTGGATAAGCTGGGACAGAAACTTGGGCCGCTACTTTACTATCATCCCATGTTTCAGGTGTTCCCCAATTGGAAGTATCATTGTAGAAATACACTTCCCAATTTGAAGTACCTGGTTTTGTATAAATGGCATAGGAACCAGCTTTTAAAGTTTTGCCCCCCACTTCCACGTCATCACTAAAAGTAATTTTAGTATTTGCATTGGCGCCTGTACGCCACATCTTGTCATATGGAACCAATTCTCCCATAATGGTTCTTCCCTTCATTGAAGGTCTTGAATATTCCAAAGTTACATCTGTAAGCCCAACCTTTTGTTCAATTTTTTGAAACGGACTTGGCTGTGGAGTCTGAATTTGGGCCTGTATGCCCAAGGTTAAAATAAAAGCGGAAAAAAGTAAAATTATCTTTTTCATTGTAATGGTTTTAAGGTGTTTATAATTGATACGAAGTTAACGCATGGAAATTTCTAATAAGTTAAAAAAACCTTAAAAAAGCAGAAAATAAATTTTTGCCAAACGGCGTCATTGCAAGCTATTGTACAATTTCCGAATTACTGTTAATATTTTGTTTAAACTTTTTTTGATGTTCTAAAACAAAGTATTTTTAGTGAAAAATAGAAATTATTATGTTGAAGCAATTATTAAGAATATTCCGAATAAGGTTTTCCAATAAGGGTGCGAAAACCACTACTTACAGATTGTTACGCATGAACCGTAAACTTTCTTTCAAGCCTATCAAATAAGTTCAGAATGAAAATTTATACGCTGCATGCAAAACAAAACCTCCCCATCTCTCTGGACGAGGCATGGAGTTTTTTATCCAATCCGAAAAATTTAAAAATAATTACTCCTGACTATATGGGTTTTCACATTAAGTCGGGTGAGGATAGACCAATGTTTGCTGGGCAGATCATTGAATATATTATAACGCCAATTTTAGGAATTAAAACAAAATGGATTACAGAAATAACACATAGTGTAGATAAAAAATATTTTGTAGACGAACAGCGTTTCGGTCCTTATGTTTTGTGGCACCATAAACATTTTATCAAGGAAATTGACGGCGGTGTAGAAATGGAAGACCTACTCCACTACAAACTTCCTTTTGGAATCCTAGGGCAGCTAGTACATCCCTTTTTGGTGAAACCCAAGCTAAAGGAAATTTTTGAATACCGAAAAAATAAATTGGCGGAACTCTTTGGAACCTTTTAATCTTTCTTAAAAACAATATAATTCAAAAATTGGCTTGCAGCAATGGCAGCATTTTTAATAAGTGATGAATTGCATTGGATTAGAGGGATTTTGGGGTGAAGGCCGGGATTTTTACAATTAAACATTAATAGAATTGGGAGAAAAAGTAAATATATTCTGGTTTCGAAGAGATTTACGCCTGGATGACAATGTTGGATTTTATAAAGCACTTCAAGGAAAATTCCCAGTACTTCCAGTATTTTTATTTGATACGGAAATATTGAAGGAACTTCCCAAGAATGATCCTCGGGTAACATTTATTTTTGAAACACTTCTAAAGATGCAAAATAAATTGCAGGAAAAAGGAAGTGACCTTGGCCTGTACCACGGAAAACCACAAGAAGTTTTCCAAAAGATAATTGAACAATTTCAAGTTCAAAATGTGATTGCAAATCACGATTATGAGCCGTATGCCAAAAAACGGGATGCTGAAATTGAAAAATTTTTGACCCAAAAGGGAATAGGTTTTTATACATACAAAGACCAAGTTATTTTTGAAAAAGATGAAATAACAAAAGATGATGGTGCCCCATATATTGTATACACACCTTATATGAAGCGTTGGAAGGAAAAATTCAATAAAGAATTTCACGAAAAGATTCATGACGCCAACGGATTTTTTAAAAATCTATTTCAAACTCAGGTTTTACCAGCTCTTTCGCTGGGTGATATTGGCTTTCAAAAGTCAAAAATAGAAGTTCTTCAATACAACGTCATGCCAAAAATTATTCAGCAGTACGAGAAAAAAAGAAATTTTCCCGCGGAAGACGCCACTTCACATCTCGGTGCGCATCTTCGCTTCGGTACAGTGAGTATTCGGCAAATAATTAAAAAAGCCACTTTAGAAAAAAATGAAACTTTTTGGCAGGAATTAATTTGGCGGGAGTTTTTCATGCAGATACTGTGGCATTTTCCGGAAACGGTTAACAACGCATTCAAAAAGAAATATGATAGAATTGAATGGCGAAATAATAAAGACGAATTCAAAATGTGGCAAGAAGGAAAAACTGGCTATCCTTTGGTAGACGCCGGAATACGCCAATTGAATGAGACAGGATATATGCACAACCGCGTTCGGATGGTGGTAGCGAGTTTTCTTTGCAAGCATCTGTTGATAGATTGGAGATGGGGTGAAGCCTATTTTGCTGAAAAATTACTTGACTATGAAATGTCCAGTAATATCGGAAACTGGCAGTGGGCAGCGGGAACCGGCGTTGATGCAGCGCCATATTTTAGAATTTTCAACCCCTCGACCCAAATAGAGAAATTTGATAAAGACTACAGATATATAAAGAAATGGATCGCAGAATATGGAACAGAAAAATATCCTGAAAAAATGGTTGATCATAAAGAAGCACGAGAAAGATGTTTACGGATATATAAAAAAGCACTTTCTTAAAATATGTTAATTTTTGTAAGTTTATTCCTATTTTGTGTATTACATCGATAAAAAGCGTATTTTTATCGATGAAATATTAAAATAGTAGTTGCAAAAACCCAAATTGTAAACCTATGGAAGCCTACAAAAACGTATACAGCAATGGTGAGGTTATAGTTACCTATGAACCTAGCCGTTGCATTCATGCAGAAGCTTGCGCCAAGGGTCTTTCTGCAGTATTTAAAACTTCAGTAATTCCTTGGATTGACTTAGATGGAGCAAGCACCAAAAAAATTATTTCACAAGTAAAAAAATGTCCTTCTGGAGCCCTTTCTTGTTCTACAATAAAATCTAATGCAATTGTTAAAGATTTTGTAATGTGAAGTAAATTTTGGGTAGTTGTGTACAATTTTTCTACTCTTGTTATGTTAAAAACATTGCACACAAACCTGAAACCATGAAGAAGATTTTATATATAATCCTTCCCTTATTTTTATTTACGCTCCAAATGGCAGCGCAAGATTCTATACAAATTCGTAAAAATACCCTTAATGACCAAATAACCGATGCATTTGACAAAAGCAACAGTTATCAAGAATACAAGGTTATTAAAAAGACACAGCTAGCTACATTAAAGAGGAATATTTTAGATTCCGTTTCTTCCCTGGAAAAGAAAATAAATAATCAGGAAAGTGAACTGGTACAACAAAAAAAAGAAATTGATTCCCTTCGTGAGAATCTAAAAAATACTCAACAAAAACTATCCGATTCCAAAGAGAAGGAAGATGGAATTACTATTTTTGGCATTTTGACCTCAAAAACTACTTACAATACCATTATGTGGAGCATTATTGTACTCTTATTACTCACCGGTGGTTTTCTGTTTTATAGATTTTTAAACAGTACTAAAATAACGAATGCCGCAGAACTAAAAATGGTTGAAATGGAAATGGAACTCGAGGATTATCGTCGAAATAGCCTTGAACGTGAACAAAAATTGCGAAGAAAGCTACAAGATGAAATAAACAAGAATCGGAAAGTATAGATTGTTTTACGGTTCCGTTCTAGTGATTTTTGCACCAATAGCTCGGAGTCTTTCATCAATGTTTTCGTACCCTCTATCAATCTGTTCAATATTATGGATAGTACTTGTGCCTTGAGCTGATAGTGCCGCAATCAATAAGGAAATACCCGCTCGAATATCTGGGGAAACCATGGTTGTAGCTTTTAGATTTGATTGAAAATTATGACCAATTACGGTAGCACGATGCGGATCGCAAAGAATAATCTTAGCTCCCATATCAATGAGTTTATCTACAAAAAATAGACGGCTTTCAAACATTTTTTGATGAATTAGCACACTGCCTTTTGCTTGCGTACAAACCACTAAAACTATACTTAATAAATCGGGCGTAAAACCCGGCCACGGAGCGTCTGCTACCGTAAGTATTGAACCATCAATATAACCTTGAATTTCATATTCCTTTTGCGAAGGAATATGTATATCATCACCTTTTTTGTTTAGTTTGATTCCCAGCTTTCTGAATGTTTCCGGAATTAGTCCCAAGTTTTCCCAGCTCACATTTTTAATGGTAATTTCACTCCTCGTCATTGCTGCCAGACCAATCCAACTTCCTATTTCAATCATATCTGGTAAAATTCGGTGTTCACAACCTCCTAATTTTTTTACACCTTCAATAATCAAAAGGTTAGAACCCACACCCGTAATGTTTGCACCCATCGAGTTCAGCATTTTGCAAAGTTGCTGAATATAGGGCTCGCATGCCGCATTGTAAATTGTTGTGGTCCCCTTGGCCAAAACAGCTGCCATTACTATGTTTGCAGTTCCGGTTACAGAAGCTTGGTCCAAAAGCATATAAGTTCCTTTAAGACCATTTGGAGCTTCCACCCCATAAAAACGTTCTTCTTTATTGTATCGAAATTTTGCGCCCAGACTTATAAAACCTTCAAAATGTGTATCGAGTCTTCTTCTGCCAATTTTATCGCCTCCTGGCCTAGGAATATAGCCTTTTCCAAATCTTGCCAGCAGCGGACCAACAATCATTATAGATCCACGAAGTGAACTTCCTTCCTTCTTAAATAATTCAGATTCAAGATATTCAAGATTAATTTCATCCGCAATAAAAGCAAATTTTCCTTTTGCCAGCTTTTGAATTTTCACGCCAAGATTTCCAAGAATTGTGATTAGTTTATTTACGTCCAGAATATCCGGAATGTTTTCAATGATCACTCTCTCCGGTGTCAATAAAACCGCACAAAGAATTTGCAATGCTTCATTTTTGGCTCCTTGGGGCGTAATTTCGCCTTTCAGTTTGTGCCCTCCTTCAATTTGAAAAGTTCCCATAAATAATACTCGAGATTTTAATGACGCTTGCGGTTGCGGTTGTTATTGCTTGATTTGTAGTTTTTCTTTGAAGAATTACTTGTGTTAAAACGCTTTTTATTTTTCAATAGATTGGAAGCGTCACTCAAATCCTCATCGCTATTTTTAAGATTGATTTTTCCGTCAGAAAGTTCATAAAGGTGAGCAAAAATCACATCGTCTTCCACAGTGTCTTTGTTCCAATTAAGGAAACATTTTTTCATGTGATTGGCAATGGTAAGAATAAGCCCTTCTTTTTTGTCTCCTTCCTCCCAACTGTTTGCAACATCAATCATACGTTTGATGTTGTTGCCGTAAAAACGGTATTTCGGATAGTTTTGCGGATATTCCAAAGGCTCGGGACGTTCCATAAGTTCCTCGCGCGAAGGAATGGGAAAAGGGGAATCCACATCTAATTTAAAATCTGAAATAATAAACAACTGGTCCCAAAGCATGGGTTGAAAATCTGGCACATCACGAAGGTGTGGATTAAGATTGCCCATTACCGCAATTATGCTCTTTGCCATTTTATTGCGCTCTTCCTTATCCTCTGTAGCGATCGCTTGGTCCACCATTTTTTGGATATGGCGGCCATATTCTGGGATAATCAATTTTGGGCGTTCTGTATTATACTCTATTTGTGCTGCTTCGTGTATCAAAATGTTGTTATTAAGGGAAGAAAAATGTTTATTGGGAAAGATTGAAAAATCGTTTCACGTGCAAAATACTAAAAATTATAGTGAAATAACACCTTCAACGCTGGAAACTTCTAGATATTTTTTTACCACCTCATCTGGCGATTCCATTGTTACTTTTATTGAAACGCTAGTATAGGTACCTTTTGCAGAATCGCGGGTATTGATCTCAGCATCAGTAGCATCAAAAATTGCATTTATCTCTGCAATTTTTTCAAGATCGGCGGGCACTATAAATTTGAAAAGATAAGGAGAAGGCCAGGTGGTATCTTCTTCAAGTTGGTTCTTTAAGCGTTCGTAAAACTCTATGGTATTTTTATCCTTATCCATCAAACAATTTTAGCGGTGTGAGCAACAAAGATACACTTTCACCACAAATATATATTCACTTACTTTGTATAAAATTCAAACTTGTTGGGAACAAAAAGAATTGTAATTACCGGTGGACCGGGTTCAGGAAAAACAGCACTCATCCAATATATGGAAAAGGAAGGGTATCCCGTGATGCACGAAATTTCGCGAAAGGTAATTCTTGAAGCCCAAAAAAAGGGGATTGAACAATTATTTCTGAAAAACCCTATTCTTTTCAGTGAAATATTATTGGCCGAAAGATTGAAACAATTTCACGAAGGTAAAAAATGTGACGAAACCGTGCTTTTTTATGATCGCGGTCTGCCTGATGTAACAGCCTATATGGATTTTGTGAATGTACATTATCCCCTAGTTTTTTCAGAGATCTGCCTCAATTATAAATATGATGAAATTTTCCTGCTTCCGCCCTGGGAGGAAATATATGAACAGGATAACGAGCGTTATGAATCTTTTGAGCAAGCTGAAAAAATTTTTAACTTCCTAAAAAAGGGCTATAAAAATTACGACTATAAAATCCATGAAGTACCCCTGGGTTCTATTAATGAGCGAGCTAAATTCATAATATCAACGATTAAATGTATGGGTTATTGAGTTACTTAAACTGAAAACCAATAATGGCCATATTCCTTTATTATTTTGACAAACGTGCATAACATACTGACCAAATATTGGGGCTTTACTTCCTTCAAACCGATGCAGGAAGATATAATTGTTTCTGTTTTGGACGGCAGGGATACTGTTGCACTACTGCCAACGGGAGGTGGAAAATCGTTGTGTTTTCAGGTTCCGGCTATGGCCATGGATGGAATCTGCATAATCATTTCGCCTTTGGTGGCTTTAATGGGCGATCAAATTAACACACTTAAGGAACGCGGCATAAAAGCTTTAAAACTTACGGGGGGAATTTCGTTTGACGAATTGAATACATTGCTGGACAACGCACTTTACGGAAATTACAAATTTTTATACCTCTCGCCCGAAAGATTGCAACAGGAAATAGTTCAAAATTATATCAAGCAAATGAACGTCAACCTTATTGCGGTTGATGAGGCCCATTGCATTTCGCAATGGGGAAATGATTTCCGGCCTGCTTATAAAAACATAACACTGCTCCGAAAAATACATCCACTTGTTCCCATTATTGCGCTTACAGCAACCGCAACTCCCGAAGTTTTGGAAGACACTATTTCAGAATTGCAAATGGAACATCCTGCGGTTTTCAAAAATTCATTTGTCCGTGAAAATCTTTCCTATCAAGTTTTTAAAGAAGATGATAAACTTTACAGAGCTGAGCAATTACTGAAAAATAATAATGGTTCGGCAATTGTTTACGTTCGAAATAGAAAGAGTACTATTGAAATAAGCGACCAATTAAACAACTTAGGAATTTCAGCAACCTTTTATCATGGCGGAATTTCAGCCAAAGAAAAAGCTCAAAAATTAGAATCTTGGCGAAACGGAAGCGTTTCAACAATGGTTGCAACTACCGCTTTCGGAATGGGCATTGACCACCCCAATGTGCGCTTCGTTATTCATTTACAAATTCCCGAAAGCCTTGAAAGTTATTTTCAGGAGGCCGGACGGGCAGGACGCGATGGTGAATATGCCGTGGCAGTTCTACTTTATAATGAGTATGACAAAATGCAGGTGAAACAACAATTTGTGGATTCATTGCCCACGAATTCCGATTTAAAAAAGATGTATCGAACGTTAAACAATTTTTTTCAAATTCCTTACGGTGAAGGGGAATTTACAAAATACAATTTCAATTTTTCGGAGTTCTGCAAAACCTACAATCTTAACACGCTGCTTGCATACAATGCGCTAAACAATTTGGACCGTTTGGGAGTTATTCAACTTTCGCAGGAGTTTGGACGGAAAACCATTGTTCAGTTTTTAATTTCCTCGGAAAAAGTTCTTCATTATTTTGAAAAAGATATTACCGCTTCAATCATCGGAAAAACAATCCTCAGAATTTACGGGGGAATATTTGAAATGCCCACATCGATTAATCTTGATTTGATTGCTTCAAAAACGGGTCAATCCTTAGAAACTATTATTTCAATTCTGAAAAAAATGGAACGTGATCAAGTGGTGGAAATGATGCTACACACAACGGATGCCACGTTAACATTCCTAGTGCCAAGGGAAGACGACAAAACCATAAATATTATATCGCGGGATGTGGAGGCCTTAAATCAAAAAAAAGCAGCACAAGTAAGTTCCGTACTTAATTATATTAGCAACAATAAAACTTGTAGAAGCGTTCAGTTAGTGTCCTATTTTGGTGAAACAACAGCAAACAAATGTGGAATTTGCTCCAATTGTAACATTCAAACTTCACAATTATCAAACAAAGAAATGCAGCTTTTAGCCAAGCAAATACTTGCTTTACTTGAAGGCAATGATTTAAATTCGCGGGAAATTTCTGAAAAACTTACTTTTACCGAAACCAATGTTTTGAAAATCATCCGTCTTTTAATGGATGCCGAACAAATAAAAATAAATCCAAAAAACCAATACTATTTAAACTGAAAAAATGCCAAACGATTTGAGAATTGTGTTTATGGGAACTCCTGATTTTGCTGTTGGAGTTTTAAAAGAAATGGTTGAAGCCGGGAAAAATATTGTAGGCGTTATAACAGCTCCAGATAAACCGGCAGGGCGCGGCAGAAAACTTATGGCGTCAGCAGTTAAGGAATATGCTGTTTCGCAGAAATTAAAAGTATTTCAACCTACAAATTTAAAAGACGAATCATTTCTGAAAGAATTGAAAGGATTGAATGCAAACCTGCAAGTTGTAGTCGCTTTCCGAATGTTGCCAAAAGAGGTTTGGCAAATGCCGAAATTTGGCACTTTCAATCTTCACGCCTCCCTTTTACCACAATATAGAGGCGCAGCCCCTATAAATTGGGCAATAATCAATAATGAAAAGAAAACGGGAGTCACCACTTTTTTTATTGACGAAAAGATTGACACTGGATCCATAATTGCAAACAAAGAAGTAACTATTGAAAAAGATGAAACGGCAGAGACACTGCACAATAAGTTGATGGAAAAAGGTAGCGAACTCGTTCTGGAAACGCTCAATTTAATTGAAAAAGGTAATGCTGAACCCAAACCGCAACCAGAGAGTGGCAACTTAAATGACGCACCAAAATTAACTCCTGAAAATACACGTATAGATTGGACAAAGCCGGGGAAAGAAATTGATGCGTTTATAAGAGGACTTTCCCCCTATCCTGTGGCCTGGTCAATACTTTATAATAATAAGGAAGAATTGAAAGCCAAAATTTATGCTGCGAGTTTTGAAAAAACAGAACACGAGCGATCACCGGGAACTATTAATTCTTCAAAAAAAGAATTGAAAATAGCATGTTTGGACGGATACATAATAATTAAGGAAATACAACTTCCCGGAAAACGTAGAATGGATATTTCTTCACTTCTGAACGGTTATTCTTTTGATGAAGATTCCAAACTATCGTAAACCCTTGTCAGCACTGATTTAGTAAAAATCACATAAAAAAGCGCCATGTTTATTAACAAAGCGCCCAAGTTATCAACAAAAATACGGATTTACTGCGTGGTTACTTGCCTGAACGGATATTCCTGTTAAATTTGTAAGGCAATTAATCGAAGTTTAACCAACAATTTAATTTAAAAAAATTATGAACAAATCAGATTTAATCGATGCAATGGCAGCTGATGCCGGAATTACTAAAGCTGCTGCTAAGAAATCTTTAGAGTCTTTCTTAGGCAACGTTGAAAAATCCCTTAAAAAAGGTGATAGAGTATCACTTGTAGGTTTCGGATCTTGGTCAGTATCAAAAAGAGCTGCAAGAGAAGGAAGAAACCCTCAAACCGGGAAGACAATTAAAATTGCTGCTAAAAAAGTAGTAAAGTTCAAAGCTGGTTCAGATTTACAAAACAGTGTAAACTAATTGTAAATAATACTTTACAGACAAAAGTCCTTCTTTTCATTTATTTGCGAAGAAGGATTTTTCCGTTTATGTATTTCTGAAATTTTTAATAGCATGTTTCCCTTTTTATTCAAATGCATTAATTTATATATCAATTAAGTTAATTTTTGGTAATTTTAAATTTAATACTTAGCTTTATTTGACCAAAAAAACTTATATGACCACCTTAAAACCCGCCAAAGGATTATTATTGGTAGCAGAGCCATCTATTATTGGTGACGTTTCCTTTAATCGTTCTGTTGTGCTTTTGGCAGAGTACAACGAAGTTGGATCGGTGGGTTTTATTCTCAACAAACCGCTGGAGCATAAGCTTCGTGATTTTGTACCCGAAGTAAATTCAAAACTTCCTGTTTATAATGGTGGTCCCGTGGAGCAGGATAATCTGTATTTTATTCACTGTATTCCAGACATTATCCCCGACAGTATTGAAATTTCAAATGGAATTTATTGGGGAGGTGATTTCAGTGCCATCATAGATTTGTTGAAAGAAGACAAACTGAAAAAAGACCAAATACGTTTTTTTCTCGGTTATTCGGGATGGGAAAGCGACCAACTGGAGCAGGAACTGGAAGTGAACAGTTGGGTGGTGGTGCCAAACAACTACAACAACAGCATTATAGGAAAAACAAACAACAATTTCTGGAAAGAAAAAATGATTGAATTTGGTGGCGATTATCTACTATGGTCCAATGCTCCAGAAAATCCAAACTACAATTAGCCCGTTCTAGCTACTAGATTTAATTTTGGCAATAAGAGTTTAATTACCCTATTGCTAAACTGCTTTTTTCGGAATTTTGTGATAGGCCCAATTCCTTGAATTACGTTTGTAATGAATAGCTCGTCGGCTTTTTGAAGTTCAAAAGGAGAAATGGATGCTTCTTCCAATATAAATTCGGGCATTTCTTTTATAATGGAAATAAGTTGTTTCCTCACAATTCCATTTAGACAGCCATCAGAGAGTGGTGGTGTTTTAATGCTATTTCCCGATATCAAAAATATATTTCCGTTCAGCGCCTCCACTACTTGTTTGTTTTCATTCAACAGTAAACAATTTTGAAAATCATTTTCTTTGGCGAATATGCTTCCCAAAATATTTATTAGCCTATTATTCGTTTTTAAGGTAGAAAGCAGTCCGGAATTAATATAATGGTCTTTAAAAAGTTCAATTTCATAGGCTGTTTCATTCAAAATATAAAACGGAGCATCCAATTTCTCAAAGGAAATTACATATTCAATTTCATTTGTAATCGGTGAATATTTCCCACCACTTTTGCGCCAAACCAGAAGCTTTAGGCGATAGGCGTTGTTTTTTATTTCTGATAAACCTATTGTTCTTATAATTTCATTCTCAAGAAATTCCATTGTAAAATTCATCGGAATTTCCATCCGAAGAATGCGCATCGATGCCATTAATCGAAAATAGTGATCTTCCCAAAAGTATATTTTTCCGCCAGAATAGCGCAGTGTTTCAAAAATGGCATCTCCATAGTTAAAACCCCTATTGTCAAAGTCAATGAATGCTTTGTGGTCTTCCGCTAATGTTCCATTTAAATTTACCATAAAAAAACCGTCCATTTTTTAGGGACGGTCCAAATATACTATATATTAAAGGGTTTTTAAGTTGAACCTAAAATTTGCTTTAAGTTTGAAATCATATTTTCCCACAGCATTTTTCCTTCTTCCACTTCATCTTCTTCGGCAAAATCCGTAATCATTAAGGATACGTCTTTGGTTATTTCGTCTACTTGAATGCGCATTTCAAAATAGAACTCTTCTCCCTCATCCTCAACCCATCTAAATTTGATGCGCTCAGGGCTTTTTTTGCTCAATAATTTTGCCCGTTCCTCACTTTGTGACCAAATAAAGGTATAGAATTCACCGCGTGAATTTACGTTATCTGCATACCATTCCGAAAGGCCCGAAGGTGTTGAAATATACTGGTATAACAATGAAGGGGAAACCTGGATAGGGAATTCCAATTCATATTTAATTTTGTCTTCCATAACTTCTGTTAGTTGGTGCCCAATATATATATATTAATTTTAACCTCAAATGAAAGATTGAAAATTTTTTATGCTAAAAGCACACTTATAAGGGCGAAATAAATTCAATAAAAAGAGAACCTAATATTTGCGGCAGATAATTTTGTTTCTATCTTTGCACCCGCTTAGGCATAATAGCTTTGGCAAACAAATTTGGCGAGGTAGCTCAGCTGGTTAGAGCGTCGGATTCATAACCCGGAGGTCGCGAGTTCAAGTCTCGCTCTCGCTACAATCCCCATACAATTTATTTGTTTGGGGATTTTTTTATGGAAGAATTAGTAACCTATTTACTTTATATTTTGAAATTTTTCAGGTTTAGGATAATCTTTCAAAACAGAAGTTTTTCTATTCTTCACATTAAAATAATTCTTGCAAATATGCTGAATATTCTTACTTTTGTTAAAAATACGTTAATAAGTTATTGAGCTACACATTGATATAGGTATTTGAAAAGTTTATTTTTACCCTTGAACTTTTAAAAATCCTATATTATGAAAAATTATTTTTTTGCATTTTTAATGCTAGCCAGTGTAGCAATTAGCTGTACCCCAGAAAACCAAATTAGTGATGAACAAGCAATTGAAAAACCAAAAGTATGCCCCCCAGGAGACAGAAACTGTAACGGGATTCTTGATTCTGAAGAATAAATCCAGAATTAGCATTTACATAACTATTCTTGCTACAGTGGCAGTGTTATCGCCATTTTTGCACATATTTTATCTCTTTAATGATAAAGAGGGCATTTTGGGCTTTTCCTATATGTCCTCTTTTATGTTTTCACTTAGCCTTCCATTAATGGCTATATGCTCGGGTCTTCTTCTAAAGTATGCGAGTGAAAACTTAACAGAATTCAAAACTTCTTTTAAATATATTAGCAACTCATTTCTTTTTGTAGGAATATTCTTTATGACTTACACTTTTATACCCATGTTTGATTTTTCAACACCTGTATATTTTATAAGTCTGCTAATTGCTTCGGTTACCTTAACGATAGCCTCCCATTACTTACACAAAGCAGTATTGACGACAGAAACACGCTTGAAAAATATTATCTCAAAACTTTTTGATTTTATAATTCTTGAAACTCCCCAAAAACACGTTTCAGAGGAAAAACAGATTGACTATGTTATTTCCTATGAAAAAATTATTAACGAAATAGGGGATGAATGAATAATGAAACACTAAAAAATTTAACCAAACTCAGAATTTCCGGAATGCTTTCAGAAGCAGCAAGACGGGAAGTGGAAAGAAAATTAATGGAAATACCGGAACCAGAAGTTTCGAAACCCATTGCTGGAATAAGTTTCAGTTAGGGCAAAAATTCTTATTTTCCTAAAAGCTTTTTCAATTCCGAAAAATTTACTTGAGATTGCTTACCGCTTTTCATATTCTTAAGCGTGAAGGTCTGTGAGTTCATTTCTTTTTCGCCAGCCAGTACTGTAAAGGGAATATTTCGCTTATCGGCGTAGCCCATCTGTTTGCCCATTTTTGGGGTATCGGGATATAATTCGGCTTTAATACCTCCATTTCGCAAGCTGGTTATCGCTTTCATTGCATAAAGTGCTTCTCTCTCTCCAAAATTAATAAAGAGGGCTTTACTGTTTTCGGAAACGGTTTCGGGAAAAAGATTCAATTCCTCCAAAACCAGATAAATTCTATCCAATCCGAATGAAATTCCAACGCCACTCATGTCCTTCAATCCAAAAATTCCTGTAAGGTCGTCATATCTTCCACCGCCGCCTATACTTCCCATATTTACTTCTGCGGGTGCCGAAACTTCAAAAATGGCTCCTGTATAATAATTCAACCCTCGGGCAAGTGTAACATCAATTTGGAGTATTGCCGTTTGCAAGCCAAGTGTTTCAATATTATTTGTTATAAATTCCAACTCTTCCACTCCCTTTATTCCAGCCTCGGAGTTAGCCAATAGTACTTTTAGACTTTTCAATTGTTCTGTCGCAGATCCCGTCAATGAAAACAAAGGCTGCAATTTTTGCAATGCATTTTCTGAAATGCCCTTTTCGCGCATTTCCTTTTTTACGCCATCCTCCCCTATTTTATCGAGTTTATCCAAAGCCACCGTAAAGTCAATCAGTTTGTCTTCCGCACCAATGGTTTCTGCGATACCACTTAGAATTTTTCGATTGTTGATTTTTATGGTCACACCATTTAAACCGAGTTTGGTAAATACCGAATCATATAATTGCACAAACTCAACTTCTTGCCAAAGTGAAGTTGAACCCACAACATCGGCATCGCACTGAAAAAATTCGCGGAACCGTCCTTTTTGTGGCCTGTCCGCACGCCAAACGGGTTGTATTTGATAGCGTTTAAAAGGAAAGGTAATTTCGTTTTGATGCTGAACGACGTAACGTGCAAAAGGGACAGTTAAATCGTAACGGAGGGCTTTTTCAGAGATTTTGGGAGTTAATTTACCGCTATCCTTTTCGGCATAAAGAGTACTGTTCACATTAGACAAGAAATCCCCACTATTCAAAATCTTAAAAATCAATCGATCCCCTTCTTCCCCATATTTCCCCATTAAGGTTTCACTATTTTCAAAGGAAGGCGTTTCAATAGGCTGAAAACCGTACAATGAAAAGGTATCTTTTATAATAGTGAAAATATAATTGCGCCTGGAAACTTCTTCCGGGTTGAAATCGCGCGTGCCTTTAGGGATTGATGGTTTTTTCAAAATATTATATTCCAGGTTCAGAATTAAATTCAGGGCATCAAGGCAGCTAGTTAAACTTTGAACTTGACCTTGAATCCGTGACAACGCAAATATCTTAAATAATAGTAACTTTATCCAACTTTTACAGTCTAATGAGCAACACAAACTAAAAATATGTTTTCACTTTTCTGGGAAAATGTTCGTATTGCGCTGGATTCTATTAAGAGTCAGTTGCTAAGAACCATCTTAACCATAGTAATTATTGGTATTGGCATTTGGTCGCTCGTAGGAATTCTGAGCGCCGTGAAAGCATTAGAAACTACCATTTCTGGAAATTTTGCCTCTATGGGCGCAAATACGTTTAATATTCAACAATATGAATTTACGGTGCAGACAAACAGAAGTGGTGAAAGAGAAAAAATAAATCCGATAATTAGCTATAATAATGTTCGGGAATTTTTGGACAAATATGAATTCCCCTATACCAAAACTTCACTTTCCTTTCAGGGAACTTCTGTAGCCGAAGTGAAGTATGGCTCTGAAAAAACCGATCCGGAAGTACAGGTGTATGGAGTAAACGAAAATTATTTAGACAACACCGGAACTGAGATTGATCGGGGCAGAAATTTCACCATTTTTGACATTGAAAACAACAACAAGGTTTGTTTGATTGGATCAGATTTTACTAAAAATTTATTCGAAAATGACGATCCTATCAATAAAACAATCAGTATCCGTGGGGTAAAATTCAAAATAATTGGTTTGTTGGAATCCAAAGGTTCTACTTTTGGAAATAACCAAGATTTAAAAGTGTTAATTCCCGTACAAGTTGCACGTGGCATTTACACCCAACCGAATATAAACTACAACATAAGCATAAAAGTTGAGGACAAACAGTTAATGGAAGCTGCCCAAGACGAAGCTATAATCACATTCAGAAATATTCGAGGTTTAAATCCCGTGGAAGAGAACAATTTTGGAATTGAGCGTAGTGACGATTTGATAAACCGGATTGCCTCGATTACCCAATACTTGGAAATCGCCGCGTGGATTATCAGCATCATTACCATTCTTGGTTCTTCCATCGCGCTGATGAATATAATGCTTGTTTCTGTCACTGAACGTACTCGTGAGATTGGTGTACGCAAAGCATTGGGGGCAAAAAGATCCACTATTTCCACCCAATTTTTTATGGAAACAATTGTAATTGGACAATTCGGAAGTGTTTTGGGAATAATTTTGGGGGTACTGACCGGTTTTGGATTTGCTAAATTTTTTAATTTTGATTTTACCCTGCCCTGGTCGGCAATAATTTGGGCAACCATAATAACTTTTATAGTTGCAATAATCGCAGGATCCTATCCGGCTTCAAAAGCAGCGGGGCTTGATCCTATTGAGAGCTTGAGGTACGAATAAGGGGAAATTCCAAATAGAAAATCCCAAATTCAAAAGTTAAACTCCCTTGGAATTTGGGATTTGTAATTTGATGCTTTAAACTATTCACTTAACAAATCACTGAAATAAGTATACAGCTCTCCTTTAGTGATTACCGAACCCTGCTGAATCAACACAAAAATATCTTTGTTTCGATCGTCTTTTATTGCTTTTGTAGAAGTATAAATATTAACTGCATCATCGTGTAAATTTTGTTGCAACCATTTATAACCGTAATCTGTAGTAATGTCAATGTTTTCATCTTCAACTTTTATGGCGATGAGTTCCATAAAGGCTTCGGTAATGTGAAAAAGCATTAAATGTTTGGGTGAAATGTGTTCCAAATATTTCACTTTATTTAAAACTCCTTCCCAGATTATATCACTGAAAACGTCAAGTTCCTGTTCTGCAACTTCAGGTTTTTGAGATTTTAACTGTGTCCATTCATCAGCAGTTATTGACTGTGTGGCAAGAAAGTTTATAAATTCCGGGTGTAGCTCTTCAAATTGTTCTTTTGTTAATCTAGCATACTTCATATCGGTTCTCCATTTAAAGTTCTCTGTTGTCGGTTTGGGTTAGCTTTCTCTTTTTAATATATTTTTTAGAATCAAAAATATTCCAAATAAAAAACCTTCCCCAAAATGAGAAAGGTTTTATAACAATTAATCGTGTTTATTAATTAGCTTCTTCGTTAGTTTCAGTGTTAGCTTCTTCTTTAACTTCAGCTTTAGGCTGGGATTTTGATTTAGATTCCGGTTTAGCATCCGCAACCACTTCAAAAGTAAAGTTACTCACCACATCTCTGTGAAAACGTATAGTTGCTTCATAAGGCCCAGTACGTTTAACAGCGCCACCAGCAATGCTGATATACTTTTTCTCGATAGAAACACCTTGTTTTTCAAGGGCTTCCGCAAGATCTGCATTAGTTACTGAACCAAATAATTTATCACCTTCGCCAGTTTTGGCAGTGATTTTAACTTCTAGTCCGTTCAATTTTTCAGCCTCTTTGTTAGCGGATTCAATCACCTTCTTTTCTTTGAATGCGCGTTGTTTCAAAGTTTCAGCCAATACTTTTTTAGCAGAAGGGGTTGCAAGAACTGCATGCCCTTGTGGAATTAAAAAGTTTCTTCCGTAACCGTTTTTCACGCTTACGAGGTCATCTGCAAATCCCAGATTTTCTACGTCTTTCTTTAATATAAGTTCCATAATCTTCTCTGGTTTTTTATTTTAATAAATCGGCTACATAAGGCATAAGTGCCAAATGGCGTGCTCTTTTAACGGCAACTGCCACTTTTCTTTGGTACTTCAAAGAGGTTCCGGTAAGTCTTCTTGGAAGAATTTTACCTTGCTCGTTCACAAATTTCAATAAGAAATCTGGGTCTTTGTAGTCAACATATTTAATACCCGATCTTTTGAAACGGCAGTATTTTTTAGTTTTGTTGGTTTCTATATTAAGAGGAGTAAGATATCTTATCTCTCCGTCTTTTTTTCCTTTTGCTTGTTGTTGTAACGTTGCCATAACTTATGCTGATTTTTTATCGCGGTTTCTTCTTTTTTCTGCCCAAGCAATTGCGTGCTTGTCAAGGCTTACTGTAAGGTAACGCATAAAACGTTCGTCCCTTTTAAATTCAGTTTCAAGTTCATTTACAGTTTCACCATCTACGGTGTACTCGAACAGGTGATAAAACCCACTTTTTTTGTTTTGAATTGGGTAAGCAAGTTTTTTCAAGCCCCAATTTTCTTTGGATATCATCTTAGCACCTTTAGAAACAAGAATATCTTCGTATTTCTTTACTGTTTCCTTTATCTGATCTTCAGATAAAACGGGATTTAAGATGAAAACAGTTTCGTAATGATTCATAAAAAATCTATTAAAATTAATATTAAGCAATTGGCTTTCTGCCAAGAGGGTGCAAAAATACTACTTTATTTATTATTTTCAAACCTTATCTTAAATAGTATTTAAAAACTAATATTTTAGACGAAGTGTATATTTTTTTCGATAAAAGTCAAAAAAAGTTGCATTTCATCGATTATTTGCATAATATTGCCTTACGCAAAACCTACTATTGTGGAAAAAACCATACTTAAATGCGCAATTGTGGATGATTCCACGCTGCAGCGGCTTTCTATAGTAAAGCTAATTCAATTGCACCCATCACTTGAACTTGTTGGGGAGTACAAAAATGCTATTGAGGCCAAAATGGGGCTCGCTTCCACTGAAATCGACCTGATTTTTCTAGATATTGAAATGCCTATTCTATCTGGATTTGATCTTTTGGACGATATTCAAAGAAAGCCCCAAGTTATTTTTGTAACCGGAAAAACAAAGTATGCTTTCAAGGCATTCGATTATGATGCGGTAGATTATCTTCGCAAACCTATCGCAAAAGATCGTTTTTTGAACGCTGTGCACAAGGCAATCTCCAATCATAAGCTTAAAAATGAGGAAGGCTTTGACGACGAAGATTTTATTTTCGTTAAAAGTAACCTTAAAAAGCGAAAAGTTTTCTTAAACGAACTGCGCTATATTGAGGCTTTGGGTGATTATGTGAAATTGGTAACCGAGCATGATTCTTTGGTGGTTCTTTCAACTATGAAAGCATTTCAGTCTTTACTGCCCAATGAGCGTTTCCTTAGAATTCACAAATCTTATATTGTGAATTTGGATAAAGTGCAACGCTACAACAGTAAGACTATTGAATTGGACAAAGATAAATTGCCTTTGAGCCGAAACAGAAAGGCTGACCTCGTTGAGGCGTTGGCCGCCACACAGAACGCCTAATAATTATCTACATCAATATTAACACGAACTCTTGAAAATTCCTTTATGGAATTGAAGGTTCTGTTGACGTTTTCTATATATTTCTTCGTTTTTTCCAAAGATTGGTTTTTGGGAATTTTAATCAGAAGATTTATAATATATTTATTTTTAATCCTACCAATAGGCGGTGGTTCTGGACCCAAAATATTTTCTTTGAATTGCATTTCAAGAGCTTGACCAAACCACGATGAAGCTTTCTGCACACAGGATAAGTTTTTATCCTTAAAAACAATTTTTATGGTCCTGAAAAAAGGTGGATACTTGTAATTATAGCGCTCTTCAAGCTGTTCTTTATACATTCCCTCATAATCATTCACACTCACTTGTTTCAAAATTTGATGATATGGATTGTAAGTCTGTATCAAAACCTTGCCACGTTTTTGGGTGCGCCCTGCCCTGCCCGAAACCTGTTGCAACAATTGAAAGCTACGTTCGTGTGCCCTAAAGTCAGGAAAATTTAAAAGATTGTCGGCATTCATCACCCCTACCAAACTTATATTGCGAAAATCCAATCCTTTGGCCAGCATTTGCGTGCCCACCAAAATATCGATTTCCTCATTTTCCAAAGCTTCAATTAATTTTGAATAGGAATGTTTTCCTTTGGTCGTGTCTTGGTCCATTCGGGCAACTTTATGGTTCGGAAACAACGTTTTTAATTCAGTTTCAATCTGTTCCGTACCGAAACCTTTAGTATCTAAAGTTGGGCTTCCACAGGCTATGCAGTTTTGCATCATTGCCATATGATAGCCACAATAATGGCACCGTAGCTGGTTTTTATGTTGATGGAAAGTCAAACTAACATCGCAATTGGGACATTGGGGAGAAACGCCGCAAGTGGTACATTCAACAACAGGTGAAAACCCTCTTCTATTTTGAAATAGAATAATTTGTTCACCATTATTTAAAACCTCGTGCATTTCTTCCAGCAATCGATCGCTGAAATGGCCTGTCATTTGTTTTTTGCGGTTTTTTTCTTTTACATCTACCAATTCAATGTCGGGCATCAAAACATTTCCGTAGCGTTTTTTTAAAGTTACCAATCCAAATTTTCCAGATTTTGCATTGTGATAACTTTCCAGGGAAGGCGTTGCAGATCCCATTAACAGCTTTGCTTTTTGAAGGTTCGCCAGTACAATTGCACTGTCGCGGGCATTATATCGCGGTGCGGGGCTGTATTGTTTGAAAGATGGTTCGTGTTCTTCATCAACAATTATGAGTCCCAAATTTTTAAAGGGAAGAAATAATGAAGAGCGTGCGCCAATTACCACTTGTGCTTTTGGTTTTTCAGCAAGTACATTGTTCCAAACTTCCACACGCTCATTTACAGAAAATTTGGAGTGATAGACTGAAATCCTTTCCCCAAAATATTTTTGAAGTCTACTGATTAATTGGGTGGTCAGAGCTATTTCAGGAAGCATGTATAAAACCTGTTTTCCCAGATTGATTATCTCTTCAATCAAACGAACATATATTTCAGTTTTTCCGCTGGAAGTTACGCCGTGCAATAAAACCACATCGTTTTTTTGGAATGAAGTTTTTATCTCTTCAAAAGCCAATTCCTGGGCTTCATTCAAGGTTTTACTATTTGAAGTATGCGCTCCGGAAAACTCAATTCGATCCTGTTGAATGAAATATTCTTCCAAAATTCCTTTATCAATCAACGCTCTCAATGTGGCCGCTGATGCTTCACTTTTCTTTTGAAGCATTGTGGAACTGATAGGTTTTTTCGACTGGGTATTCAGCATAAAAAGATGCATTAGAACCTCGCGCTGTTTTTGTGCGCGGTTTAAGGAATCCAAGAGGGTATGCAAATTTTCTTCGGAAGTGTATTTCGAAGCTAACTTTATATATCGTTTTAATTTGGGAGTGTATTGCTCGTAAACGGTTTCCTCCACTTCAATAATATTTTTTTCCAGTAACTTTTGAATAACCGAAACAATATTTTTTCTATCCAAAATAGAACGTGCATCATTTATGTGTATCGATGATTGATGCTGCAATGCTTCATATAAAACAAATTCGTCATTGCTTAAAGATTCTTCATCCTGAAAGTTTTTTGAAGAAAGTTTGATGATCGTTTCACTTTCCAAAAGAAAGGCACTTGGAAGCGCCGCTTTTATCACTTCACCTAAAGAACACATATAATAATTTGCCAACCACTCCCAATGCTGTAATTGAATGGTTGTGATAATTGGCGCTTCATCCAAAATATGGTCTATGGATTTCGTTTCATACCCAACGGGTGGCAGATCGTGAACTTGATATACAATCCCAGTATACACCTTAGATTTTCCGAAAGGAACGGCCACTCGCATACCTTGTTTCAGAAAGGCAGCCTCATCCTTGTTCACGCTATAAGTGAAGGATTGTTTTAATGGAATAGGCAAAATAACGTCTATGAAATACACTTTTTGAGTTATGGGTTCAGAGTTTTCAGTTTGATTTTTTTATTATTTATATGCTTTTCCGAATAAAAAAAGCCACCCATATTGGTGGCTTAAAGATAGTATTTTAAAAGGGTTTTTAATTCACACGTTTCCAAGTTTGCGTTCTTCCCAATAATGAAAAGCCTATATACCCACGAACCTTCAGCGTGTTAGGGCCTTCTAGTTCAATATAACTTTTGTACACTTTTCCATTATTAGGATCGGTAATGGTCCCACCATTATATTCGTCTCCATCTTTTTCAAGACCTTTTATAATTACAAGTCCCATAATTGGTTTGTTTTTATCGCTACCCGTGCATTTTACACATTTCAAATTACGCTTTTTGGCATCAAAAATTTCAACAACTTTACCATAAACTTTTCCATTCTCTTTGTAGATTTCAACGATAGATTTTGCTTCGCCGGTTTCGTCATCAATGGTTTTCCATTTTCCAGTTACGTCTTGGGCCACGGCCGTTATTACGGTAAAAACAATTAGGGAGATAGTTAAAAATACTTTTTTCATAGCTTAAAATTTTAGGTTAATTATTACATTTTTTCTTTTAGCCGTTTTATTGAGATATTAAGCTCAAAACCCAACAGCAGTAGGTTTGCATTTATCCAAATATATAGCATCAAAATTAAAAGTGCACCAATGGAGCCATATAATTCGTTATAATTTGAGAAATTGTTGATGTAAATACCGAAAAAATAAGTGGTAAGCAAAAACAACACCGTTGTAGTAACCGCGCCTATTGAAAAAAAACTAGATGATTTTCCTTCTTTAGTGCCAAAATAATAAAGAATTGCTATAACTACATAAATCATAATCACAAAAACAAGAAATTGAAAGAACTGGATCCAGAAAACATCATTTTTTATATAAGCCCTGGACTGAAGATCATGAATAATATATTCACCATAAAGTATTACTCCTACTGTAGTTAACAACAACAATGCCACGAAAATTGAAACGGCCAACGCCACAAAATACTGTCTGAAAAAGCTTCTATTAATAGTAACATGAAAAGAATATTCAAAGGAGCTGAAGATTGCGTTTATACCATTAGTAGATAAAAATATAGAGAGAAAAAACACAAAAGAAAGCAGGCCAGAACGGGGGTTAACCGCAATATCTGCGATAATAGGATAGAAGAATTGAGTTGTTTGCGCAGGCAGCAGGGCTTCCATAAATATCAAAAAGCGGGTTTGAAAACCTTCTATAGGTATATACGGAATCAAATTGAGCAGAAATAACAAAAAAGGAAACAGCGCAAGGAAAAAACTATAGGCAATAGAACTAGCTCGTGGTGAAAAGGAACCTTTTAGAATTCCTGTTCCATAAATTTCCATTAAATGATAGAGGGAAAATTCGCCCAGACCGGGAAGTTTAATTTTTTTGCTTATTCGCACTAAATCCCTAACTACGGGAATGTTTATTTCTTTTTCCTCTTCTACGCTCATTTAATTGCTTTTAAACTGAGATCCATATTGTGGACGGAATGAGTCAAAGCGCCGCTGGAAATATAATCTACGCCGCATTCGGCATACTTTCGGGCCGTTTCCAAAGTAATGCCGCCGCTAGATTCCGTAAGACATTTCCCATTAATTAATCTCACCGCCTTCCGAGTGTCTTCGTAATTGAAGTTGTCTATCAAAATTCTATAAACGCCTTCAGTTTTTAGGATTTCTTCTATTTCTGAAAGGTTTCTAGCTTCCACAATAATTTTTAGGTCAAGGTGGTGATTTTTTAAATAGCTTTTCGTTTTCTCGATCGCTTTTGTAATCCCACCGCAGAAATCGATATGGTTGTCCTTCAGCATTACCATATCATACAAGGCGAAACGGTGGTTCTCCCCTCCTCCAATCTTTACTGCCCATTTTTCTAATGCGCGGATGCCGGGAGTTGTTTTTCGGGTATCGAGGATGTGTGTATTGGTTCCTTCCAATAACTTTACATATTTGTTCGTCTTGGTAGCAATGGCACTCATGCGCTGCATGGCATTTAAAACCAATCTTTCAGATTTTAAAATGGAATGCGAAAGACCCGAGACGAAAAAACAGACATCACCATATTTTACAGGTTTTCCGTCTTCAATTTTAATATCGAGTTCCAAGCCCGGATCTACATAGTCAAAAACTTGGCGGGCAAATTCTACTCCCGCAATAATGCCTTCATCTTTTACCAATAGTTTTGCAGAACCTCGTGCATCTTCAGGAATGCAAGCCAGCGAACTGAAATCGCCATCACCCACATCTTCTCGAATGGCGTTGGCGATGATGATGTCTATTTCTTTGTTGAATTGTTTTTCTGAAATCATAGCAAGGAAATTTCAGCTAAAATACTTTAAAAAAGTTGAAAGACCATGTTTGAACATATATGCGCAGGTTTTATTATCTCATAATTTGTATAAAATTTTGCTTAAAATCAAAGCATACTATTTTACCAATTTTTTAATGAAGATAAGTTTGCACTTTCGCTATACCATTTTTAAAATAAAAAAGCGGCTAAAATATTAGCCGCTTTTCTTTTAAATTAATTTGAATTTACTTATTTATTTCCAAAATAATTAGCTGCTACAATTTTCTTGATACCTAAGCCTTTTGAGGTACTAAGTTTAATAAACAACACTTCATTGCTTATTTTTCCTGCCAAGTCAATTTTACTTGTAGCATTCGATCCTTGAACATAGTTGTTATTGACAACCTTTTCAACTAACGTACCCTTAATATTGTATATCTCTATGGTTACATCAGTATCATAATCAAAATTGTACTTAACATAAAACTCACTATTGAAAGGAACGGGATATACATCGTAATCAATAGTCCAGTCAGTCTTAACTGTTTCTGCTTGTGTTACATTTTGATTTTCAGGACAATTTATAGGGTTTAGAGTTGAAGTGTGTGAACCACCCTCATCCGCTGAAATTGAGCATCTGCAAACAACTTCACAAGTAACAGCATGTGCAATTATCCAGAATGGTCCGGTAACAGCCACATCTTCTAATGTATAATTGTTAACGTGGTCTAGTGCACCCAAATTAAAGTTGTATTGCCCAGGAGCAACAGTGGGTCTTCCATTTTTTGTAGGATATTTTCCACAACCAATATTCACATGAGCTTCACTCATTGCATATCCTGGAAGTATATTATATTCTACATCTACAAGTCCACCACTATAAGTAACTATTACGGTACCTACTAAATCTCCTCTTGAGGTATCACAATGTGCAGCTCCTGCCCAAAGATCCATTTCATAAGTTCCTTCCTCAGCTATATAATTGGTCCATCCCCAACGGTTAAAATTATAGTCGGGATCAGTTATGAAGCATTGTGAAGGTGGATTGTTTTCACTTAATCTAGCATAAGCTGTTTCACAATTTGTGTATTGGTCAAACTCTCGCGTTACTACAACAGTTTCTGTTGCTGTATTATCACAATCATCCGTTGCTGTAAATACATAGTCTGCAGTTTGGATACAACCATTTGTTTGGATATTGGTAGGTCCAGCTGATATTTGTCCACCATCTGTACAATTATCTGTCCAATCAGCATACAAAATAGCTGGAAAGGCATCATTACAAATAGTATAATCATCTGGTGCTTGGATTTCAGGATCTGTGGTATCGTCCACAGTGATGATCTGCGTCCTGGTGATCGCTGCGTTGCCGCAGGCATCCATAATGTTCCAGGTCCTTGTAATGGTACCGCCGCATTCGCCGCCTACCAATGGGCCGTCAACGCCGGCTACCGAACCTCCCGCATCGCAGTTGTCCGTCCAATCCAAGTCGGTCATCGCAGGTACGTCCTCTATACACTGTACGCTGACATCTGCGGGTGCTGGATCTAGCTCCGGTGCGGTCGTGTCGTCTACGGTTATGATCTGTGTCCTGGTGGCCGCTGCGTTGCCGCAGGCATCCATAATGTTCCAGGTCCTTGTAATGGTACCGCCGCATTCGCCGCCTACCAATGGGCCGTCAACGCCGGCTACCGAACCTCCCGCATCGCAGTTGTCCGTCCAATCCAAGTCGGTCATCGCAGGTACGTCCTCTATACACTGTACGCTGATGTCCGCGGGTGCCGCATCCAGTACCGGCGCGGTCGTGTCGTCTACGGTGATGATCTGTGTCCTGGTGATCGCTGCGTTGCCGCAGGCATCCATAATGTTCCAGGTCCTTGTAATGGTACCGCCGCATTCGCCGCCTACCAATGGGCCGTCAACGCCGGCTACCGAACCTCCCGCATCGCAGTTGTCCGTCCAGTCCAAGTCGGTCATCGCAGGTACGTCCTCTATACACTGTACGCTGATGTCCGCGGGTGCCGCATCCAGTACCGGCGCGGTCGTGTCGTCTACGGTGATGATCTGTGTCCTGGTGGCCGCAGCGTTGCCGCAGGCATCCATAATGTTCCAGGTCCTTGTAATGGTACCGCCGCATTCGCCGCCTACCAATGGGCCGTCAACGCCGGCTACCGAACCTCCCGCATCGCAGTTGTCCGTCCAGTCCAAGTCGGTCATCGCAGGTACGTCCTCTATACACTGTACGCTGACATCTGCGGGTGCCGCATCCAGCTACCGGTGCGGTCGTGTCGTCTACGGTGATGATCTGTGTCCTGGTGACCGCAGCGTTGCCGCAGGCATCCATAATGTTCCAGGTCCTTGTAATGGTACCGCCGCATTCGCCGCCTACCAATGGGCCGTCAACGCCGGCTACCGAACCTCCCGCATCGCAGTTGTCCGTCCAGTCCAAGTCGGTCATCGCAGGTACGTCCTCTATACACTGTACGCTGACGTCTGCGGGTGCCGCATCCAGTACCGGTGCGGTCGTGTCGTCTACGGTTATGATCTGTGTCCTGGTGATCGCTGCGTTGCCGCAGGCATCCATAATGTTCCAGGTCCTTGTAATGGTACCGCCGCATTCGCCGCCTACCAATGGGCCGTCAACGCCGGCTACCGAACCTCCCGCATCGCAGTTGTCCGTCCAGTCCAAGTCGGTCATCGCAGGTACGTCCTCTATACACTGTACGCTGATGTCCGCGGGTGCCGCATCCAGTACCGGCGCGGTCGTGTCGTCTACGGTGATGATCTGTGTCCTGGTGGCCGCAGCGTTGCCGCAGGCATCCATAATGTTCCAGGTCCTTGTAATGGTACCGCCGCATTCGCCGCCTACCAATGGGCCGTCAACGCCGGCTACCGAACCTCCCGCATCGCAGTTGTCCGTCCAATCCAAGTCGGTCATCGCAGGTACGTCCTCTATACACTGTACGCTGATGTCCGCGGGTGCCGCATCCAGTACCGGTGCGGTCGTGTCGTCTACGGTGATGATCTGTGTCCTGGTGGCCGCAGCGTTGCCGCAGGCATCCATAATGTTCCAGGTCCTTGTAATGGTACCGCCGCATTCGCCGCCTACCAATGGGCCGTCAACGCCGGCTACCGAACCTCCCGCATCGCAGTTGTCCGTCCAATCCAAGTCGGTCATCGCAGGTACGTCCTCTATACACTGTACGCTGATGTCCGCGGGTGCCGCATCCAGTACCGGCGCGGTCGTGTCGTCTACGGTGATGATCTGTGTCCTGGTGATCGCAGCGTTGCCGCAGGCATCCATAATGTTCCAGGTCCTTGTAATGGTACCGCCGCATTCGCCGCCTACCAATGGGCCGTCAACGCCGGCTACCGAACCTCCCGCATCGCAGTTGTCCGTCCAGTCCAAGTCGGTCATCGCAGGTACGTCCTCTATACACTGTACGCTGATGTCCGCGGGTGCCGCATCCAGTACCGGCGCGGTCGTGTCGTCTACGGTGATGATCTGTGTCCTGGTGGCCGCAGCGTTGCCGCAGGCATCCATAATGTTCCAGGTCCTTGTAATGGTACCGCCGCATTCGCCGCCTACCAATGGGCCGTCAACGCCGGCTACCGAACCTCCCGCATCGCAGTTGTCCGTCCAGTCCAAGTCGGTCATCGCAGGTACGTCCTCTATACACTGTACGCTGATGTCCGCGGGTGCCGCATCCAGTACCGGTGCGGTCGTGTCGTCTACGGTGATGATCTGTGTCCTGGTGGCCGCAGCGTTGCCGCAGGCATCCATAATGTTCCAGGTCCTTGTAATGGTACCGCCGCATTCGCCGCCTACCAATGGGCCGTCAACGCCGGCTACCGAACCTCCCGCATCGCAGTTGTCCGTCCAGTCCAAGTCGGTCATCGCAGGTACGTCCTCTATACACTGTACGCTGATGTCCGCGGGTGCCGCATCCAGTACCGGCGCGGTCGTGTCGTCTACGGTGATGATCTGTGTCCTGGTGGCCGCAGCGTTGCCGCAGGCATCCATAATGTTCCAGGTCCTTGTAATGGTACCGCCGCATTCGCCGCCTACCAATGGGCCGTCAACGCCGGCTACCGAACCTCCCGCATCGCAGTTGTCCGTCCAGTCCAAGTCGGTCATCGCAGGTACGTCCTCTATACACTGTACGCTGATGTCCGCGGGTGCCGCATCCAGTACCGGTGCGGTCGTGTCGTCTACGGTGATGATCTGTGTCCTGGTGATCGCTGCGTTGCCGCAGGCATCCATAATGTTCCAGGTCCTTGTAATGGTACCGCCGCATTCGCCGCCTACCAATGGGCCGTCAACGCCGGCTACCGAACCTCCCGCATCGCAGTTGTCCGTCCAGTCCAAGTCGGTCATCGCAGGTACGTCCTCTATACACTGTACGCTGATGTCCGCGGGTGCCGCATCCAGTACCGGTGCGGTCGTGTCGTCTACGGTGATGATCTGTGTCCTGGTGATCGCAGCGTTGCCGCAGGCATCCATAATGTTCCAGGTCCTTGTAATGGTACCGCCGCATTCGCCGCCTACCAATGGGCCGTCAACGCCGGCTACCGAACCTCCCGCATCGCAGTTGTCCGTCCAATCCAAGTCGGTCATCGCAGGTACGTCCTCTATACACTGTACGCTGATGTCCGCAGGTGCCGCATCCAGTACCGGTGCGGTCGTGTCGTCTACGGTGATGATCTGTGTCCTGGTGGCCGCAGCGTTGCCGCAGGCATCCATAATGTTCCAGGTCCTTGTAATGGTACCGCCGCATTCGCCGCCTACCAATGGGCCGTCAACGCCGGCTACCGAACCTCCCGCATCGCAGTTGTCCGTCCAGTCCAAGTCGGTCATCGCAGGTACGTCCTCTATACACTGTACGCTGATGTCCGCGGGTGCCGCATCCAGTACCGGTGCGGTCGTGTCGTCTACGGTGATGATCTGTGTCCTGGTGATCGCTGCGTTGCCGCAGGCATCCATAATGTTCCAGGTCCTTGTAATGGTACCGCCGCATTCGCCGCCTACCAATGGGCCGTCAACGCCGGCTACCGAACCTCCCGCATCGCAGTTGTCCGTCCAGTCCAAGTCGGTCATCGCAGGTACGTCCTCTATACACTGTACGCTGATGTCCGCGGGTGCCGCATCCAGTACCGGCGCGGTCGTGTCGTCTACGGTTATGATCTGTGTCCTGGTGGCCGCTGCGTTGCCGCAGGCATCCATAATGTTCCAGGTCCTTGTAATGGTACCGCCGCATTCGCCGCCTACCAATGGGCCGTCAACGCCGGCTACCGAACCTCCCGCATCGCAGTTGTCCGTCCAGTCCAAGTCGGTCATCGCAGGTACGTCCTCTATACACTGTACGCTGATGTCCGCGGGTGCCGCATCCAGTACCGGTGCGGTCGTGTCGTCTACGGTTATGATCTGTGTCCTGGTGGCCGCTGCGTTGCCGCAGGCATCCATAATGTTCCAGGTCCTTGTAATGGTACCGCCGCATTCGCCGCCTACCAATGGGCCGTCAACGCCGGCTACCGAACCTCCCGCATCGCAGTTGTCCGTCCAGTCCAAGTCGGTCATCGCAGGTACGTCCTCTATACACTGTACGCTGATGTCCGCGGGTGCCGCATCCAGTACCGGCGCGGTCGTGTCGTCTACGGTGATGATCTGTGTCCTGGTGATCGCTGCGTTGCCGCAGGCATCCATAATGTTCCAGGTCCTTGTAATGGTACCGCCGCATTCGCCGCCTACCAATGGGCCGTCAACGCCGGCTACCGAACCTCCCGCATCGCAGTTGTCCGTCCAGTCCAAGTCGGTCATCGCAGGTACGTCCTCTATACACTGTACGCTGATGTCCGCGGGTGCCGCATCCAGTACCGGCGCGGTCGTGTCGTCTACGGTGATGATCTGTGTCCTGGTGGCCGCAGCGTTGCCGCAGGCATCCATAATGTTCCAGGTCCTTGTAATGGTACCGCCGCATTCGCCGCCTACCAATGGGCCGTCAACGCCGGCTACCGAACCTCCCGCATCGCAGTTGTCCGTCCAGTCCAAGTCGGTCATCGCAGGTACGTCCTCTATACACTGTACGCTGATGTCCGCGGGTGCCGCATCCAGTACCGGCGCGGTCGTGTCGTCTACGGTGATGATCTGTGTCCTGGTGGCCGCAGCGTTGCCGCAGGCATCCATAATGTTCCAGGTCCTTGTAATGGTACCGCCGCATTCGCCGCCTACCAATGGGCCGTCAACGCCGGCTACCGAACCTCCCGCATCGCAGTTGTCCGTCCAATCCAAGCTGGTCATCGCAGGTACGTCTTCTATACACTGTACACTGATGTCTGCGGGTGCAGGGGCTAATACAGGATTTGTATTATCTGGCAATACTGTAAAAGTACTAGAACAACTATCCATTTGTACTGGATCACAATTGTCCGATACATTATAGGTTACAGTTACAGAACCTCCACAACGATCTGGTGCTTGTAAGGTATTTATGTCTACAGGCATTCCATTAACAAGATATTCCTCTATAACAGGGTCATTGCCACCATTATATGTAAATGCATCTTTCCATGCATCAAAAGCAGTATTAATCTGAACTTGTGATTGGCAGGACGGTTGATTATTATCCGAAGGACAATTAACAGTAAGATCTGGACAGGGTATTCCTAATTCACACTCCTTAACTTTAAAGTTCAAGGAACCATTGGTGGGTTTATCCCAGAATAAAGCGAGATAATAAATATTATAGACATTATAATTAATATCTGCATTTTCATTAACCCATGGCTCATATTGATTTGCATCACTACAAATCACCAATCCGCTTGAATCAAAACTATTACAACGTGCAGGATCGGTAAGTGCAGCTTCAACCGTTGGATAATCATAAATACAAGCGGGGTTATACCAGGGTGCCGTAGGATCGGCATTACCACAATCGCCCATAGGGTCAATAGAGACACTTCCCGCATGGAATAACCACCAGGAGTCTACAGCTCCCACCCCTTGAATTTTTGTTCCTTTTACGGTTGGAGGGGTTGCAAAAACAATCCATTGCAGATAATTTTCAGTGTTACATTCGCCTCCACTGAACAGTTCTTGAACTGAAGTATCAGCAGTAGAATATAAACTTTCTGCTGATGATGCTGCATTTGCATTTACGCCGCAACCATCAGTGTCTGCGGCATTCGTACAGGCTATTAATCCAGTTTGCACGGCTCCACTGTTTGAACAATACAATTTAGCTTCACACGGATCGGGACCATTGGCACCTTCCGCTGGAGTATTGGGTAAACAGCTAGGTTCTGTACATTGAGCGCTAACATGGCTAGTATTCATTAAAAAAAGCATCACTACCATAAATGGAGTAATGCATTTCAAAATTCTTGTCGTTAAACTGGTTTTTGATTCCCACGATAGAGAATTGACAAACGAAGTTCTAACGGAACCGGGTGGGTAATTTTTTTTCATAGTACCTTAATTTATGTTGGTTTTTAAATACACCACATAATTTGGTACGTTCAGTTAAAATTAATGTCAAATCGACATCTTTTTTGGGGTAGAATTTGGGATCTTCTATTTTATTTATTTAAAAGAATAAAGCAAGGAAAGAAGATAAAAAAGGAATAAATTTTTGAGGAACCGTAAATATAATAAGTAATGAGAAAGAAAAATGAGGACACAATAAGATTTCGATATAATGCAATTAATTAACGATAATAAGTTAATTAACATCATTTTTTAACGAAAAAAATTAAATATTATTAATAATTTAAATTTGTTTATAGCTCCATAGAGGGTATAAACAGTTCAAGAACTTCTCTTAAATAATACATTACTCTTATCATTAATATACCTCTAATAAGCTAATCGCTATATAACTTTGTATTTTTGACGTCTTAAATGTTTTTAGATGAGAATAACGCTGCTCGCAATCGGCAAAACCGATAACAATCAACTCCAAGCTTTGTTGGACGACTACACAAAACGGTTGGGGTTTTATATTCCTTTTGAAATGGAAGTAATTCCCGATGTGAAGAATGCCAAAAACCTATCGGAAGCGCTTCAAAAACAGGCGGAGGGCGAAGAAATAATAAAACGAACTACTACTGCCGATGTGCTGATCCTTCTGGATGAAAAGGGAAAAACCTATACTTCGGAAGGGTTTGCTGAATTTCTTCAAAAGAAAATGAATAGCGGTTTAAAAAACCTCATCTTCGTAATCGGTGGGCCATATGGGTTTAGCGATGCGGTTTATGCACGCGCCAACGGAAAGGTTTCACTTTCATCGATGACATTTTCGCACCAAATGGTTCGGCTGTTTTTTATTGAACAGCTTTATCGGGGGTTTACTATTTTGAGGAATGAACCTTATCATCATCGATAGTTGGATTATTGGATAGTTGGATTATTGGATTGTTAGATTTACCATTGGCAATCTATAAAATCAGTAAGCATATGGAATAGTAGGCCTACTGCTATGATTCTGGTTTTTCGGAAGAACAATAATAGTACATACACTCCCATTGCCCAATAAGTGTGCAGCGGATGGAAATTGATGCTGCAACGGTCGGGATCAAAAAGTGGGGTGGCGAGAAGGTGATCTAAATCTACCAGCATGGTGGCGAGCATTATTAGCCACGCTTTTTTCCATTGCTTTCTGAAGAAAATATAGGCTATCAAGCCAGGAATTAAAAGATGCAGTGTGTAATGAACTAAGGTTTGTAGCATCCTGTTTTACTATTTCACCATTTTTGCCAATAGTACTATCTGTCCCAAATGATATGCGTCGTGCTGAAGGATGCCGTGGATGTGCTGATAGTAAGTAAGTTTATTCACGGAATATTCATTACTGAAATCAGCTTCACTGAAGCTGCTTAAAAAATACAGCCATTCCTTTTGGGTGTTTTCCAACGCTTTTAGTGTGTCAACCCACGCTTTTTCAGATGCGGTTGTTATTTTTTCAATATAATTGTTGCTGGGGGTTTGTAGCACTTGGCCCTGCACTCTTTTCAACACATTTTCACGCCACGCAATAATATGGTTCACTATTTCCCAAATGGTGTTGCCGTCTTTTATGGGGCGCTGGTTTGCCTGCGATGCGGTTATGCGGTTTAAGGTATCCTGCAAGGTTACATCAAGCCATGGATGGCCATGATATAGATCTTTGAAAAGGGATTGGATTCTTTGGGATTCGGTCATTTGTTGGTTTTTTTTAAAAAGATAGTCTGTTTTGGTTGATGGTTGTCTGTTTTCGGTTGTTTGTTTGTAGGCTGCGGTGCTCACGAGCAGGACGCTCGCGGCTTTTAAAAGTAAAATAAGCGACGAATGTGCTCATAACTGAAACCAACAAGACGAATAAAGCAACTATCCCTTCCCAGTACTCTTTTATAAAAATCCATATTTTATTTATTGAGTTAATCTTCCACCCCCTCAATCAAAACCCCCAACATCTCAATAGCAGCATCACTAATACGGGTGCCGGGGCCATAAACCGCCACTGCGCCGGCATCAAAAAGGTACTGGTAGTCCTGCGCGGGTATCACGCCGCCCACGATGACCATAATATCTTCGCGGCCGTACTTTTTTAAGGCCTCGATAACCTGTGGCACGAGGGTTTTGTGGCCTGCGGCAAGGGAGGAAACGCCCAGGATATGCACGTCGTTTTCCACCGCCTGTTTTGCGGCTTCAGCGGGGGTTTGAAAAAGTGGGCCAATGTCCACATCAAAACCTACATCGGCATAACCGGTGGCAACTACTTTGGCGCCACGGTCGTGCCCGTCCTGCCCCATTTTGGCAATCATAATACGGGGACGGCGGCCTTCAAGTTCTGCGAACTTGTCTGCCATTTGTCTTGCCTTTTCAAAACTTGTCGTCTTTTTTCATCTCTTTACTATAAACGCCGCTAAAGGAGCGTATTTGTGCTTTATACCTACCGAATTCCTTTTCCATTGCGGTGGAGATTTCGCCGAGGGTTGCCCTATGGCGGGCGGCTTCAACGGCTAAAGCTAACAAATTCTCATTCCCCTGAAGAGGGGAATCTGTCGAATTTACGTAACTATGCGCACATTTTGTAATTTCCTCCAGCGCCTTTGCTACTTTTTCATTGTCACGTTCAGCTTTTATTCGGTTTAATCTTTCAATTTGTGAGGTGCGGACTTTTTGGTTGTCCACATCCAAAATTTGCAACGGGTCTTCCTTGGCGAGACGATATTTGTTTACGCCCACGATTATATCCTGTCCACTGTCAATTCGTGCCTGCTTGCGCGCGGAAGCTTCCTCAATGCGCAATTTGGGGATGCCGGCCTCGATGGCTTTGGTCATTCCGCCAAGTTCTTCCACTTCTTCAATCAATGCCCAAGCTTTGTTGGCGATTTCATTGGTAAGATTTTCCACGTAATAGCTACCCGCCCAAGGATCTACAGTCCGGGTTATTTGTGTTTCAGTTTGAAGAAAAATCTGGGTGTTACGTGCTATTCGCGCGGAAAAATCTGTCGGCAGCGCAATGGCTTCGTCCAAAGCATTTGTATGTAAAGATTGCGTACCGCCGAAAACTGCCGCGGCGGCCTCAATGGCGGTTCGCGCAACATTATTGAACGGATCTTGCTCGGTAAGGCTCCAACCGCTGGTTTGGCAATGGGTTCTCAATGCTAATGATTTTTCGTCTTTTGGATTGAACTGTTTTACAATCTTTGCCCACAGCATTCGGGCGGCGCGCATTTTTGCGATTTCCATAAAATGGTTCATCCCGATTGCCCAGAAAAAGGAGAGTCGCGGCGCAAAGGTGTCAATATCCATTCCCGCTTTTATTCCGGTGCGGAGGTATTCCAATCCGTCAGCCAAGGTGTACGCAAGCTCAATATCTGCCGTGGCTCCCGCTTCCTGCATATGGTAGCCGGAAATGGAAATACTATTAAACTTGGGCATATTTTTAGAAGTATATTCAAAAATATCGCTTATAATCTTCATTGATGGCGTGGGCGGATAAATGTAGGTATTGCGCACCATAAACTCCTTTAGAATATCATTTTGAATAGTTCCCGCCAAGTCTTTTGGCGAAACGCCCTGCTCTTCCGCCGCGACAATATAGAACGCCATTATAGGAAGGACGGCGCCATTCATTGTCATGGAAACACTCATTTTATCCAATGGAATTTGGTCAAAAAGAATTTTCATATCCTCCACGCTGTCAATCGCTACGCCTGCTTTTCCCACATCGCCCTCTACCCTTTCGTGGTCGCTGTCGTAACCGCGGTGCGTGGCAAGATCGAAGGCTACGGAAAGCCCTTTTTGGCCTCGCGGCTAAATTTCTTCTGTAAAAAGCATTACTATCCTCAGCGGTCGAAAAACCTGCGTATTGGCGGATGGTCCACGGCCGGCGGACGTACATTGTGCTGTATGGACCGCGAAGATTGGGCGCGATTCCAGCGGCGAAGTTTAAGTGGTGAAGATTTTCAATGTCTTCGGCGGTGTATTGTTTTTTTATTGGGATTTCTTCGGCGGTTTGAAATGTTGACGCGTTATGAGAGTTCTCGACTGCGCTCGAACTGACATGATTCTCGACTGCGCTCGAGGGCACATTTGGGTCATTTGATTTATCTAAGCTGATATGTTGTAAATTTTTTCTATCCATGTAAATAAATACTTCTTAAAATTGAATAAATACCAAACCCGAATAATATGATGCTGATTACAATAAATAAGATACGCCAATATTTGTGCGAGGACAATTTTTTATACCGAATAAGCAGGGCTAGGCCCAGACCAATAAATCCAATTCCCACGAATATTTCTAGTACTTCATTCATAATTATTCATCATTTAAGCGTTGCTGTTCCGTTTTTTCCGCCAATCTTTTTTCAATTATTGGCACAATTAAAGTCTTTACCGGATTGTGCTTAATGAATGGAAAAATTTCCAAATCATCTTTCATCCGGTCGGTTTTATTGGGATGATAATTGGTGCCCAAAAGTTTAAGCTCACCGCTGTCAAATAGCTGTTGTTCATTTTCAGCACTCTCCTTTATTTTCTTTTGGATGGTTCCTTCTTTTAATTGCTGAAGAAAGCCGCCACATTTTTCAATATCCTTAAAAAGCTGTAGCGCTTTTTCAGCCATTTCATCGGTTAGACTTTCAATATAATATGTGCCATCGGAAGGATTGCTGACGGTGTCAAAATAGCTTTCGTACTTTAAAATAAGTAATTGATTGCGGGCAATCCGCTCACCAAATTCGTTGCTTTTGTGGTAAAGTGCATCGTACGGCATATTGCAGACCGTATTGGCCCCGCCAAGCACGGCGCTCATACATTCGGTGGTGCTGCGGAGCATATTAACATTATAATCAAATAGAGTTTTATTGCGTTTTGAAGGTCTGGCAATAATATGGCAAGTTTTATTTGTACCATATTCCTTTGCCAATGTTGCATATAGTTTTCTAAGCGCGCGGATTTTTGCTATTTCGAAAAAATAATTTGGGCCGGTTGCGATTTTGAAAGTCATTGAAAACCTCTCGACTGCGCTCGAGGAGACATTGGATTGCTTTTCTTCGCTCGCAATATGATTTAAATATTCATTCGCATGAGCTATGGCATACGCCAATTGCTGAACGATGTTTGCGCCTGCGTTTTCGTACAAAGCTGCATCTATCGAAAGAAGGTTTTCGGTAGCATGCTTTTCAAAAATACTGTCCAGAATTTCGTGGTCCTTTTTTAAATTATGGAACCAATTGCCGGTGCGGGCCAGATTTCCTATTAAATCTATATTATAGTAAACGGTCGCCTTTTTTTCGGAAAAAAATTTAATGAGTTTGCTGTAAAATGCTTCGGAAAGAAATTTTAAATTAAAATAAATGACAACAGTTTCAAAGGGAAAATCCTTAAAAACTGTTCTTATTTCAAAATCTTCATCGGCGCTGAAAATTATTGCTTCAGCACCTCGGTTTAAAGCGTCAATTGCAATTTTATTTGCAATTTTTTCATCATCAATAAATATTTCCTGTGCAATTTTCCACGATTGTGGCTGCCCGGGAATGGGCTGAAAGCCTTCACTAAAATCGTCTTGGTGATAAAACGGTTTTACGTTTATACCTTCAGGACTTTTCCAAACAAGTGTTTCGTTATAATCTGCACCTTTTAGGTCGTACTGAATTTGTTGTTTCCACTGTTTTGCGGAAACTTCATCAAAGTCCTCAAACAAAAATTTACTCATCGCTTTTCCTCTTTTTTGATGCTGTCTTCGTTTTCAATTATATAAATGTCTTCGTTTTCCTTTTTTAAATAATATTTTTCACGGGCAAATTTTTCAATCTCGTTACTGTCCTCCATTTTTTGGATAAAGGTTTTGTCGTGGTTTATTTCCTTTTGATAAAACTCTGCGTTATCTTCCAATGAATTGATATCATTGTCCAATTCATTATGGATCAGATAAGAATTAGCATCAAAAAAAATCATCCAAACAATGAAGAGGATAAGAATAAGCATATACTTATTGCTTATAAACCTCACCCATTTATTATTTTTTAATTCTGAAAACTTCACGATTCGGTATAGTTTAATTTTTGGTGAATAATACTTTTTATTAAGCTTATGGCAACATCATTATATCTGTTGTTTGGAATTATAATATCTGCAAATTCCTTGGTCGGTTCGATAAACTGTTGGTTCATCGGCTTCAGCATGGTTTGGTAGCGGTTTAAAATTTCATCCAATTCACGGCCTCTTGTTGCAAGGTCGCGTTTTAATCTGCGTATTAAGCGTTCGTCACTGTCTGCGTGCACAAATATTTTTATGTCGAGCATATCGCGAATATCGGAATGTGCCAGGATTAAAATTCCTTCAACAATAATAACCTTTTTTGGAAAGGTAATAATTGTTTTGCCGGTTCTATTGTGATCTATGAATGAATATATAGGCTGTTCAAAAGAATTTCCTTTCCGCAGTTCCTTTAAATGACTTAGCAATAAGTCAAAATCGATTGCTTTGGGATGATCAAAATTGATCTTTTTTCTTTCGTCAAAAGAAAGATGGCTGGTGTCTTGATAATAAGAATCCTGTGAAATAACGCACACTTCACCAGCTGGAAGTTCTTCCACAATCTGATTAACAACAGTCGTTTTTCCGCTCCCGGTACCGCCGGCGATGCCTATTATAAGCATATTTTTTTCGGTTTATACAAAGGTAGCGAAAAGGGCTGCAGGTTCAAAGTTCAAAGTTCAAAGTTCAAAGTTCATAAGGTTGCAGGTTGCAAGTTCCGGTTCTGGGTTAAAAATTTAACAAGGAATTTTCCCATAACCAGTCTTGATTCTTGGTTCTTGGTTCTTTTTCTCTTTATTCTTTTCTCTTTTCGCTTTTTTCTTTTTGCTATTTTTGAATTCTTTAAATAGTAAATGAAAACAATACTGCTGCATCCCTCCTATTTCCCTTCCATTGAGCAAATGGCGGCTGTTGTGCAGGCTGAAAAAGTGGTTTTTGAAGTTGAGGACAATTATCAAAAGCAAACCTACCGAAACCGCGCTTTTATTGCGCATAGTAACGGAAAACTTTTGCTAAATATTCCTATAAAGCACAACAAAAACAAGAAGCGCCAAAAAACAAAGGAAGTTATTGTTGAAAATGATTTTCCGTGGCAGGAGCAGCATTGGAAAAGTTTACAGAGTGCATACCGAACTTCGCCATTTTTTGAATATTATGAAGATGATTTAAAACACCTTTTCACCGAACCTGTTGAAGGTTTGATGGCGCACAACTTAAAAATATTTGATTTGCTGTGCGAATTGATTGGGATTGAAGTGGAAATTTCTAAAACCAATTCCTTTGAAAAAAATCCAGGAATCACAGACCTCCGATTTTTAATAGATGCAAAAAGAAAGTCGGATTTTCAACCCGAAAAATACACTCAGGTCCACGGTGCCAACCACCCTTTTTTACCAAATCTTTCCGTGTTGGATTTGTTGTTCAATGAAGGGCCGAATGCGCTAAATTATTTGGAAAAAGCACCTCTGCCCATAAGGCATCTTCCCAAAGGGGAGAGTTTGTAAGTCCCCATTTGGGATTAGGGGACTACCAGCCAACAGTAGCCCGCACGGCATAATGATCGGAAAAGGTTTTTTTCATTGTGTCGAAAGAAACTATATCGAGACCTTCGGAAGCAAAAATATAGTCAATCCGCATTGGGAATTTTTCAAACTTAAAAGTCGTTCCCAAACCGTTACCGCGCTCTCGGAAAGCATCCTGCATATCATCTTTCAATTTTCTATAACTGTATGAAAATGGTGTATTGTTTAAATCGCCACAAACCATAACGGGATGCGAAGTTTTTTGCTTGTGCTCCAAAATCGCCTCCACTTGAGTTTGCTGTTTTTTTAAAGCACTGGCAACACGTTTGCGGAGTTTTTCATTATCACTTTCCTGTAAAAAACTTACGCGTGGAATAATACCTAACGATTGCAAATGCACACTGTAAATGCGTAGTGTGTCCGTTCCTTTTACTACATCTGCATACAATGTATTGTTGTAAGTATCTGCAAAATCAAAAGCTCCGGTATTTATTAAGGGATATTTTGAAAATATTGCATGGCCCAGTTTCGTTTTTTCGGATTTAAAGTGAATATACTGAAAAGGATAGGCCGAAAAATCAATTTTGTTTGGCTTGTAATATTCTTGTACGCATACCACATCCGGATTTTCTTCGAACAGTATTTCAGAAATTATTTGGGAGGCATCTGTAGTGGGTTTGTCTTCATATGCATTGAACAACCTAACATTGTATGAAAGTACATTTAAGCTGTTCTTATACTGCGAAGAATCACCTTCGGGAGAAATCTCATAAAAAACGTTGAAATAAAAATAGGATATAAAAAGCACGATAAATGAAATGAAAAATCTGCGCCGAAGCTGAATTGCCCAAAAAATAGCAAAAATGATGTTGACTATTATAAGTAACGAAACTATTAAACTCAACAAGGAAAGTGTGGGAAATTTATTTGGAGGCAAATAAGGCAAAACAAAAGAAATCAACAATAAAAAGGCTGCAAGCAGATTGCCCCAGAATAACAGTTTGTTGAAAAATTTCCGCATTGGTTAGTCTTCTTTTCCAGCTTTAAAGAGAAAATCCTTTTCTTCTTTCGTGAGGCTTTCATAGCCGCTTTTTCCTATTTTATCCAAAATAGAATCTACTTTTTTTTGATTCACAGATTTTTGCTCTTTGGATTTAGAACGCTGGGGACTAGGTTGTGTTGTACGATGCACCTTTTTGAAAGGTTTTTTCTTTCTCGGTTTGAAAAGGTTGGCTATCCAATCCATAAAATTTTCGAACCATTTGCCAATATCATTTCCCTTTGCAAGTTGCGAGGCATAAACAAAACCGAACAAAGCTCCACCAACGTGAGCCATTAATCCACCAGCATTTCCAGAGGTTGGAATTCGCACCAAATCAAAAAGAAACAGAAAAAGGGCGATATGCCAAAGTTTTAAGGTAAAAGTGAAAATTCGCACTTCAGCATTCGGTGTATAAGTCGCGATAAAAACCATAATGGCCGTAACTGCACCGGAAGCTCCAATTAAATAACCTCTGCTTTCGGAAAAAACCGGAAAAAAATTATAGGAAAGCACAAACAGTAAACCTCCAAAAAGCGCTCCGAGCAAGTAAACCGTCAGCAATCTTTTTCCTGTGAAAAGATTTAGAACAAACTGCCCAAACCAATACAGCCAAAGCATATTGAACAAAATATGAAAGAAACCAAAATGTAAAAAACCATAGGTAAATAGTGTCCACGGACGGAATAATAGTGTATCGAGATCATCACTCAAAACAAACCAATTCGAAAGATAGTGCGGAGTGATACTGAAGAAAAATGAACCCAAACTAACCACTAAAAACACGGCAACATTAATAACAATAAGCTTGACCAAAACACTGGCCATTTTATATTGATATGCAAAGTTTGTAGTTGCCATAATTAATCCCAACGATGGTTATCAAAACTATTTTTTTTCCAGTACCACGCCATAATAAACCCAAATAAAGCGCCCCCAATATGGGCCCAATGCGCAATGCCGGTAGGGGTGCCTGTAATACCAAATATTAAATCGAGCAATATTATTCCTGGAATAAAGTATTTTGCTTTAACGGGGATTGGGAGAAAAATGAGCATTAATTCAATATTTGGGAACATAATTCCAAAAGCTACCAATATGCCATAAACAGCGCCAGAGGCACCTAAGGCAACTCCATTATAGGATTGGGCCATTGATTGTATGCTTTCCATAGAAACAGTTTCCAAAACACTTTGACTTCCCCCATTTCCTCCAGATAAATAACTCATAACTTCACCTTCACTCCATCCTCCAGCTATCAATGAGTCCATTACACTATGAATTTGAAAGTAATTTACCAATGTATGTAATAAGGCTGCACCAAGACCTGCGGAAAAATAAAAGAAAAGAAACTTTTTCTGTCCCCAACGCATTTCCAAAGGCGAACCAAAAGCCCATAATGCATACATATTAAAAAGTATATGAAATATGGAAGTGGGATCATGCATAAACATATGCGTGATAGGCTGCCAATATTGAAAATGGGGATTTTCAAAATAGTACAGCGCAAACAATTTGATGGATAAGTCGCCAATGATAAATGATCCAATATAAAAGATCACATTCAGAATTAAAAGAAATTTTACTGTATCGGTTATTCTTCCCATTTACATAAATTTTTTATCGAAATCGGTCGTTTCCATCGTTGTAAAAACGAGTCTGTTATTCGGACTCACAGAAGGTTCTTTGCAGGCAAACAGTTGGTTGATTAAATGTTCGCGTTCTTCCCTATTCAACGATACTCCTGTTTTTATAGCCATACTTGCGGCCATAGATTTTGCGAGCATATCATTTTGGCTGAAACCGCTATCGGGCACTTCTTCTTTAATGTCGTTTACTAATTGGTGGAGCAAATTTACAACATGGCTCTCAAGTATCAGCACTGGAATTCCGCTAATCTCAATCGTTTCTTCTTTCAATTCTGAAAAAATAAATCCTGTATGCTCCAATTGCTCCCGTACTTTTTCTATTATTTCCACATCCGGTTTTGAAAAATGCAACTGAAGTGGAAATAGCAGCTGCTGGCTAACAGCTTCCTTAACAGTCATGTTTTTCAACAATTCTTCATAAAGAATACGTTGGTGTGCCAGATTTTGATGAATAATCATCATACCGTTTTTAAGCGGACTTACAATATATTTATTTTGAAGTTGAAATGTTATCTGTCCAGTTTCAACCTCAGTATTTTCAAAAAGACTGCCGCTTACTTCCTCACTTTCAAACTCTATGTCATCCAAATGGGAAATTGCCGTTGTATTATCTTTTAACCCAACATACAGTGATTCCCAAGAAGAAGTTTGCTCCCTTTTAAACGGGAAATTAATATTGCCTTGTTTGGGTTTTTCCTTAAATGGATTGAAATCCCTATCAACTTCTATTGAAGGTGCCGTGGGTTGTTTTTTGCTGTAATCATAGGGTGTATCAAATCCTTTATCCCTCTCAAAATCGAGTACGGGCGCAATGTTGAACTGCCCCAAACTATGCTTTACCGTTGCGCGAAGCATTGCATAAATTGAATGTTCGTCGTCAAATTTTATTTCGGTTTTTGTGGGATGGATATTTATATCGATGGAATGCGGATCCACTTCCAAAAAAAGAAAATAGCCAGGATGAACGTCGTTTTTCACCAAACCTTCAAAAGCAGAAGCCACGGCGTGGTGCAGATACGGACTTTTTATAAAGCGGTCGTTCACAAAAAAGAACTGATCTCCTCTGCTCTTTTTCCCAAATTCGGGTTTAAGGACAAAGCCATCAATTTTTAAGATTTCGGTCTCTTCGCTTACGGGAACAAGTTTTTCATTTGTTTTACTTCCGAAGATATTTACAATCCGTTGCCGCGAATTTGATGATGGAAGATTAAAAACATCGCTACCATTGTGAAGCATTTGAAAAGCCACATTTGGATGCGCCAAGGCCACTCGGTGAAATTCGTCAATAATATGGCGCGTTTCCACGGGATTACTTTTTAAAAAATTTCTACGCGCAGGAATGTTATAAAAAAGATTTTTTACGGAAATAGTCGTTCCTTTAGGCACTACGGCAGGATCCTGCGAAATAACTTTACTGCCTTCAATGGTTAAATGCGTGCCAATTTCAGAATCTTCGGTTTTGGTTTTCAGTTCAACGTGTGCAATGGCGGCAATTGAAGCAAGGGCTTCACCTCGGAAACCTTTTGTATGCAGATTAAAAAGGTCTTCGGCAGATTTTATTTTTGAAGTGGCATGCCTTTCGAAACTTAGCCTTGCATCGGTTACGCTCATCCCCATTCCATTGTCGGTAACTTGAACAAGGGTTTTTCCAGCATCCTTAATTACGAGGGTTATGGAAGTTGCCTTTGCATCAATGGCATTTTCAAGTAATTCCTTTACTACCGAAGCGGGCCGTTGCACGACCTCACCAGCTGCAATTTGGTTAGCAACGTGATCTGGTAATAACTGGATAATGTCTGCCATTAAAATTTATGCGTAGAAAATAGATAAATCGAATTCAATAATAAACAGGAAAAGAAGCACGAGTATCGCAAAAATCAAAATTAGTCTTCGGTTTGCATTTCTATCGGAAGTTTGTCGCAAATCTGCCCAAGCGGTTTTAAATTTCCCCTTTAAGCCTTTGTTATCTCCAACCGTAGTTCGAAATTCATCAAATTTATGCCCCATGGAAAAAGGGCTGCCATCTCCGTCAAATTCATAATGACGAGGTTTGTAGCTGTACTTTTTATTTTTTCTTTTGCCTATTAGTCCCATAATTGTCGTGCTTCAAAGTTACTGAAAATAGTGTGTTTCCTAAAGTCTTTATGAAGCTTGTTTTTAACAATTACTGTACCGTTATCAGTTGTCGGTTGTCAGTTTGCAGTTTTCAGTAATTTGGAAATTGAAATTTGGAATTTTGAATTCTAGAATTTAGAATCCTTCCGAAGCTGCGCCATCTTTATTGCAGCAATTGCGGCTTCGGTGCCTTTGTTGCCGTGTTTGCCACCACTGCGGTCAATGGATTGTTGGATGTTGTTATCGGTAAGCACACAGAAAATAACGGGAATGTTTCCGTGCACGTTTAAATCTTTTATGCCTTGGGAAACGGCTTCGCAAACATAATCGAAATGTTTTGTTTCGCCTTGTATCACGCTTCCGATGGCAATTACAGCATCAAGCATATCATAACTTTGCGTCATCTGTTTGCAACCGAAAATAAGTTCAAAACTGCCGGGCACATTCCAACGAACAATGTTTTCATTTATGGCGCCACAATCCTTCAAAGCATCAAAAGCGCCCTTAAACATACCTTCGGTAATTTTGTGGTTCCATTCTGAAACAACAATCCCAAACCGAAAGTCCTTCGCGTTTGGGATTGTGTTTTTATCGTAAGCCGATAAATTTGTATTTGCAGTTGCCATTTATTTTTTCATTCCTTCTGTTCGGCCTGCAAAGATTTCAGCTTTTGCGGCTTCTGTAGATTTTGAATATTCGTCAGCTATTTTTTTGAAATGGGCCAATGCTTTGTCATTTTGGTTCAAAGACATTGCGGCAATACCAGCTTTCAGCAGAAAACGTGGTGTTGTAAAATCGTTGGTGCGCATTGAAGCAGCTTCTTCATAATATTTCAACGCATCTTCATTCTGCCCCAATTGTGCAAAAGCATCACCGATAGCACCTTTAGCCAATGGTGCCAATATATCATCATCACTACTAAATTTATCCAATTGGGCGATAGCTTCCTGATATTTGTTGGTATTCAAATAAGCCATACCTGCGTAGTAGTGGGCTAGATTAGCCGCATTTGTTCCACTGTAATTTTCAATAATATCAATAAAACCGTATTTTCCTTCACCGCCTTGCAATGAAAGATTGTAAAGTGAATCCTTTGCAGGCGCGGTCAACGCTTGTTCCCAATAGCTCTGGGCTTGGAACATTTCGTTCATAGCCTCTGTTTCTTTAGGACCTTTAACATACTGATCGTATGCAAAGTATCCCAAAACACAAACTGCCACCACAATGATAAAGCCTAACAGGAGCTTTTGGTTTTCTTCCACCCACGCCTCCGTTCTCGAAGCGCCTTGGTCCAGCGTGTTGAACACTTCTGCCGTTGTACTGTTTTCTTCTAACTGATTTTCTTTCTCAGCTTTGTTTTTTGGTTTGCCTCCGCGTTTGTTGTACGTTGCCATATGGTTACTGCTATTTATTTAGATTCCAGCTTTCGCGGGAATGGCGCAAAAATAAAATTTTTAATGGAATTAAAAAGGAATAATATTTCTTATTTTTTAATAATTTGCAATTCGGTTCTTCTTCACTTTCAGAAAAAATTCGGGAGCACAACTTATTCATTTTTATGATTTTACAGAAACTGTCATTACTCAACTATAAAAATTTTGAAGCCCAAAGCTTCGAATTTGATCCAAAAATAAATTGTTTTGTGGGTAACAACGGGGTTGGAAAGACAAACGTACTGGATGCAATTTACCATCTTTCCTTCGGAAAAAGCTACTTTAATCCCATTACAACCCAGAACATTAAACACGATACCGATTTTTTTGTAGTGGAAGGTTATTATACACGGAAGGATACTCCCGAAAAAATAATTGTTAGCGCGAAAAAGGGACAGAAAAAAATTATAAAACGAAATGGGAAAGCGTATGAAAAATTCAGCGAGCATATAGGTTTTTTGCCGTTGGTAATCATTTCGCCGGCAGATCGCGATTTGATTATTGAAGGAAGCGATACACGCCGAAAATTTATTGACGGCGTAATATCACAACGCGATTCGGATTATTTGAATACGCTTATTAAATACAATAAAGTGCTTGCCCAGCGTAATTCACTTTTGAAATATTTTGCGGCGAATAATACCTTTAGCCAAGACACGATTGATATTTATAACGAACAGCTTCACAATTTCGGGACTTCAATTTTTGAAAAAAGGACTGCCTTTTTGGAAGAATTTCTACCTATCTTTATAAATCGCTACAAATCAATAAGCAGTGGCGATGAAAGCATTAATCTGCTTTATGAAAGCCAATTGCAGGAAAATGATCTGTTGACGCTTCTTCAAAATAATATCACCAAAGATAAAATTACCCAATACACCAACTTCGGGATACACAAAGACGATCTCATTTTTGAAATTGATGGGCATCCAATCAAAAAATTTGGCTCACAGGGACAACAAAAATCGTATCTTATAGCTTTAAAGTTGGCGCAATTCGATTTTATAAAGAACCATTCAAAAACAAATCCGATTTTGCTATTGGACGATATTTTTGATAAATTGGATGAAACGCGGGTGGAGCATTTAATTACGTTGGTTGACAATGAAAATTTCGGGCAGCTTTTCATTAGTGATACCCACGCGGAGCGTACGGAGGAAGTGATTAAAAAAGTGCATCAAACCTATAAAATGTTTCCTTTATGAAATTTTCATTTTTATTGATTTCGTTCTTTATTATTTTCATTTCCTGCGAAAAAGCAAATCCGGAAGCACAAAAAGAAAACCTCGGCGGCTATTGGGAAATAAAAACGGTAAAAATGCCCAATGGCGAAAAAAGGGAATACAATGTGAATACGGTTGTAGATTTTATTGAAATAAAAGGTGACAGCGGAAAGCGCACCAAAGTTTCCCCAAAATTCAACAATACTTTCACTACGAATGGAGTTGCGGAAAATTTCACTTTAAAAATTGAGGAAGACAGTTTGAGAATGTATTACAAAACCCCATTTGACGAATGGAAAGAAACTGTGATTGAAGCGAAGGATAGCACATTAACAGTTAAAAACCGAGATAACAAAATTTACACGTATTCAAAATTCAAAAAGTTCGATTTCGGCAAACCGACGACCGACAACTGATAACTGATAACTGAATAACCAAAACAGAAAAATGGCAAAACGACACGCAGAAAATATTTCAATTGGCGATGCTTTAAAAGAGTTTATAGGCGCTAACCGTTTGGAAAAAGGACTGGATAAAGTAAACGCAAAGGAAGCATGGGATTCGGTTATGGGAGTTGCAATATCAAAATATACAACCGATATAAAATTGGATCGCGACACGCTTTATGTGCAACTTTCCTCATCGGTACTGCGCGAAGAGTTAAGCTATGGAAAGGAAAAAATCATCAAACTACTGAATGATGAATTGGGCAAACAATTGATTAATAAATTGATTCTCCGTTAAACTAAAATTAATAGTAAACAAAAAACGCCTCCCAATTGGAAGGCGTCTTCATATAAAATATTTTGCGAATACTTAAAATATTTCGCGGCCAGCAAAATGGAAAGCACCTTCAATAGCTGCATTTTCATTGCTATCACTTCCGTGAACGGCATTTTCACCAATGGAAGCGGCATATAATTTACGGATGGTACCATCGGCTGCATCAGCCGGGTTGGTAGCACCAATTAAAGTACGGAAATCCTCAACAGCATTTTCTTTCTCAAGAATTGCCGCAACTATTGGTCCGCGAGTCATATATTCTACCAATTCGCCATAAAATGGGCGCTCACTGTGAACCGCATAAAATGCTTGCGCGTCCTGTGTGGTCATTTGGGTAAGTTTCATTGCTACGATTCGAAAACCCGAAGCGTTAATTTTTTCAAGAATGGCGCCGATGTGTCCTTTTTCAACCGCATCTGGCTTCAACATTGTAAATGTTCTGTCTGTTCTCATTGTGTTTTTTAAAATTTCGGCAAAAATAACCATTTGAAAATGAAATGCAAGGATTTACAGAATGTTTAATGATTTCTTAAGATTACTATACTAATTACCTCATAGAACACTTTCGTTCATATTTTGTATTTATCGTATCTTCGCACCCTATGAATAAAGAAACTACGAAAAAGGTTAAAGAACTACTTGCTTCACCACAAAAAATAGTAATTGTAGGTCATAAAAATCCTGATGGCGATGCTGTAGGATCGTGCTTGGGACTTTCATTTTTTTTGAAGAGTTTGGGCCACAGTGTTACAGTCATTATGCCCAATGATTTTCCTGATTTTTTAAAATGGTCTCCGGGTGTTGAAGAAATTGTAATTTACGAAAGAGAAAAAGAAAAAAGTACCGCACTTATAGCTGCAGCAGAATTGTTGTTTACGTTAGATTTTAACAGTTTGGACAGAGTTGGTGAGTTGCAGACGGATCTGGAAAACTGTAATGCAAAATTTATAATGATTGACCATCACCAACAACCTGCAGATTACGCAGTGGCAACATATAGCGATGTGAAAATGAGTTCCACTTCCGAGATGGTTTTTCATTTTATGGATGCATTGGGACATTCTGATATGCTTTCAAAAGAAATTGCCATTAATCTTTATATGGGAATTATGACCGATACTGGCTCGTTCCGCTTCTCCTCCACTAGCCCAACCACACACCGGGTTGCTGCAAAAATGATTGAAGCCGGAGCTGAAAGTGCTGTTATTAATCAAAATATTTATGACACTAACAGTCCTGAAAGAATGAAACTATTAGGTGTGGCCTTAAACAACCTGGTAATCCTTCCTGAGTTGCACACGGCATATATCACCTTGACCCAAAAAGAATTGGACAATCACAATTTCAAAAAAGGCGATACCGAAGGTTTTGTGAATTATGCACTTTCCGTGAAGGGAATCGTTTTTGCTGCTATCTTTATTGAAAATAAGCAGGAGAGTATTGTAAAAATCTCTTTCCGAAGCAAAAATAATTTTTCTGTAAACGATTTTGCACGCAATTATTACAACGGCGGCGGACACATAAATGCGGCGGGTGGAAAAAGTTCGCAATCTCTTAACAAAACAATAAGCGAATTTATTAGTATCTTGCCCCGTTATAAAAATGAACTCACACATGCTTTATAAGCTGGTTTATATTTTACTTTTTTCGGCGTTAATCATTTCCTGCAAAAGCCCCGACGCTAGGCGCCCAGTGCAAAGCCATTCCGGAAGCTTTATAAAGGAATCTGCAGAACGCAATAAAAAAATTTATGATGAAGAGAAGAGTTTCATCGCAAAAATTATAGCGAATGACTCCACAAATGAATATATTTCTTCCGAAAACGGATTTTGGTACTATTATAATAAACGTGATACCACAACTACTGAAATGCCAGATTTGGGCGATGTTGTAAAATTTACCTACGATATTAAAGATTTGAATGGCAGTCTTATCATTTCCGAAAAAGAAAATGGCTTGCAACAGTACAAAGTAGATCAAAGCAACCAAGACCTTATCTCCGGCGTGCGCGAAGGCATAAAACTTATGAAGGAAGGCGAAACAGTTACCTTCCTTTTTCCTTCCTATAAAGCTTTTGGCTATTACGGGATCGAAGAAAAACTCGGCACCAACATTCCCGTGCAGAGCACAATAACTTTACACTCAATTGAACAATCAAACGAAAATTAATTAAACAATGAAAAAACTAACATTTTTATTTTTATTGCTTTCACTTGCACTAGCATCCTGTCAGGAAAAATATCCTGATTTAAAGGATGGCGTGTATGCTGAATTTATCACCAACAAAGGAACCTTTGTTGCTAAACTGAAAAATGAGTCTGCCCCACTAACGGTTTCAAACTTTGTGGCGCTTGCGGAAGGCACAAACGGAATGGTAGATTCCATTTACAAGGGAAAACGTTTTTATGATGGTCTAACTTTCCATCGCATAATAAAGGATTTTATGATACAGGGAGGTGATCCAAAAGGAGATGGCTCTGGAAATCCCGGATACGCATTTCCCGATGAAATTACCGATACCATTCGTTTTGATAAAAAAGGACTTTTGGCAATGGCCAATTCAGGTCCGGGAACTAACGGCAGCCAGTTTTTTATTACCCTTAAAGATACACCTTGGCTAGATGGACGCCACACCGTTTTTGGCGAAATAGTAAAAGGACAAGAGGTTGTTGACTCTATTGGAGCCGTAGAAACCGAAAAGCCCGGCGACAAACCTGTTCAGCCTGTAGTTATTGAAAAAGTTAACATCATTAATAAAGGTGATGTTAAAGTGCCTTATTTCACTGAAGAAATGGGGAAACTTGAAAAAGAAAAGAAAGAAAAAGAGGAACGCGTTAATAAAGTAGCAGCTTCTAAAGCAGAAGAACTTAATGCACTTAGATCAAAGGCAGATTCACTTCCTTCAGGAGTTAAAATTTATTTTAATGAAAAAGGCAATGGTCCACAGCCGAAACAAGGTGATAAAATATTAATGAATTACGCAGGATATCTAGCAGACGGACATATGTTTGATTCAAATATATTATCAAACGCAGAAAAATTTGAAATGGTTGATGAAATGCGTAAAGCCGCTGGGCAATACACACCGGTTCCTACAGATTACAGTACCGAGGCACAACTTATACCAGGTTTCCGCGAAGGACTGTTGAATATGAAGGTTGGTGATAAAGCCACCATTTTTATTCCTGCACATTTAGCTTATGGCAAAAGAGGAATTCCCGGGGTAATACCTCCAGATTCTGAATTGATCTTTAATCTTGAAATTGTTGAAATAGCACAATAAATAAAAAGTTTTATAAATGCAAAAGAGGAACCAGTTTTTAAATTGGTTCCTCTTTTTTTGGAATCAAGACTTGTTGGCCTTTGGCTCTTGGCTTTTAGTCCTTAGCTCTTTTTTCTATATTCTATTTCTTCGGAATATTCTTTAGAATTTCCAATACAAAGTCCCAGTACTTTTGAGCCGATGGAATATTCGCACGCTCATCCGGAGAATGTGCTCCTTTGATTGTTGGCCCAAAAGAAATCATATCCATTTCAGGATAATTCTGGCCCAAAATACCACATTCCAATCCGGCGTGGCAAGCGGCCACGTGTGCCTTTTCCCCATTCATTTTTTCGTAAAGACTGTCTAAAACTTTTAAAATGGGACTATCCATATTTGGCGCCCAACCTGGATAATCCCCAGCTAGTTTCACTTCATAACCAGCAAGTTCAAAAACAGAGGTTAATGCATTTGTTAACACCTCCTTCGAGGATTCCACAGAACTACGGGTTAAACATTCAATTTTTATGTTTCCATTTTCAACCGAAACCTTGGCGATGTTATTTGATGTTTCCACCAAATCATCAATATCCGGACTCATTCGGTAAACACCGTTATGTGCGGCGTTCATTACATTCAAAAAGATTCCTTGTTTATCAGCGGGCATTACTTTGGTGAAAGTTTCACCATTTTTTTCGGCAGTAATGGAAAGATTCGGTTCCAACGATTTATATTCAGAAACGATTTCATTTTTCATTTTTTCAAATTCCGAAAGAAACTTTTCTTCGGAAGAAACCACTACCTGCGCAACACTTTCCCGAGGAATTGCATTGCGAAGACTTCCGCCTTCAAGTTTTGCCAGTTGCATAAAATCTTTGGTAGCGAAAAGCAAACGGTTCATCAGCTTGTTGGCATTGCCCAACCCTTTTATAATATCCATTCCGCTATGGCCGCCATTTAAGCCTTTCACTTTAATGGTATAGTTTGTGGCGTTTTTTGGTGCTTCATTTTCAGAATACGTTCCGGTTGCGGTAACATCAACCCCACCGGCACAGCCAACGCCAATTTCATCATCCTCTTCAGTGTCTAGATTTAAAAGAATATCGCCTTTCAGCAAACCACCTTTTAGGCCTTTGGCGCCCGTCATTCCCGTTTCCTCATCAATGGTGAAAAGTGCTTCGATTGCGGGATGTTCTATTTCGTCACTTTCTAAAATTGCCATAATAGTGGCTACTCCCAAACCGTTATCTGCACCCAGCGTGGTTCCCTTTGCGCGAACCCATTCGCCATCTACAACCATTTCAATTCCCTGGGTATCGAAATTGAAATCGGTATCATTGTTTTTTTGGTGAACCATATCCAAATGGCTCTGTAAAACCACAGCTTTCCGGTCTTCCATTCCCTTGGTCGCAGGTTTGCGGATTATTACGTTGCCAACTTCATCTTCCATAGTTTCCAAACCAAGTTTCTTTCCGAAGTCTTTCATAAACGCAATTACACGCTCCTCTTTTTTTGAAGGACGCGGCACTGCGTTTAGGTCTGCAAATTTGTTCCAAAGGACTTGGGGCTCTAGGTTTCTTATTTGTTCGTTCATAGTTTATATTTAATTATTTTTGAATGAAGAATTACTCCGGATAGACAAATTATTATGTTTTATATTAATTCATTCCTGCCAAATGCTTTCTTCAGAAAAAGCGAATAGAAAAACATTTTGGATTCGCGGTTCAATCTCCCACAAAATTACCGTTTTTCATCCGCTATAAAAATTATGTAGAGAAAGATTTCCTTCGTAAGTTTGGTTCATGCAAAAACGAACCTCGGCTTTCCTCGCTATATTTTTATTTGTGCAAATAATCGCATTACAGGTTTTAAAATATTTTCCCGAGTTCGTAGAAAAATATTACAGTCTGGGCATTTATCCCTGGATTTCAAAATTATCGAGATACATTTTTGGTTGGGTCCCCTTTTCGGTGGGTGATTTGTTCTATTTGTTGATTGCAATTGTGGCCATTAGATGGTTATATAAAAATGTGAAAAGGCTTCGGTACGATCAAGTTCATTTTGCTGTTGATATTTTGGCAGCTGTATCGGTTGTTTATTTTATGTTTCACGTGCTTTGGGGTTTTAATTACTACCGTCTTCCATTGCACAAATCACTGCACTTGAAAAACGATTACACTACTGAACAACTGATAAACACTACGTATCGATTTATTGAAAAAAGCAACTCATTGCATCGCGAACTGGGCTTTGCGGATAGCGTAAAAATTGAATTGCCCTACACGCAAAAGGAAATGTTTAAAAAAACCTTGAACGGATATAAAAATATTGAAAAGGAATTTCCGCAATTGGCTTATTCTCCGCGTAGCATAAAAAAAAGTGGCTGGAGTTTAGGACTTACCATTATGGGTTATAGCGGGTATTTAAATCCCTTTTCGGGGGAAGCACAGGTGAACAATTTAATGAAAACCTATAAATTTCCAGTAGTTGCGTGCCACGAAGAAGCCCATCAAATAGGTTTTGCCGCAGAAAACGAAGCCAATTTTATTGCCACACTTTCAACACTACATAATGATGACAGCTATATGCAGTATGCAGGTTACATTTTTACGTTGCGCTATTTAATTAATGAAGTTGCAAGAAGGGACGAAGCTAAATACGAAGAACTTTTAACAACCATAAACCCTGGAATTCTGAAAAGCTACAAGGAAATGCGGGAGTTTTGGGATAGTTACGAAAATCCCTTTGGAGATTTCTCAAAAATATTTTGGGACAATTTCCTTAAAGCCAACAACCAAAGCCGAGGTATAATGAGTTATGATTATATGGTGGCTCTGGTTGTAAATTATTATGAAGATAAAACTCTTTGATATTGTGAATTTGTGGATCTGTGAATTTGTGAATTTGTGAATCTGTGAATTTGTGAATTTGATAAAATTATTACTTAGATAATTATGTGCTATCACTCATAAATCAATATTCAATACTCAATTCTCAATACTTTTTAACATATTGCGCTTCATTGGGTTTTGCAAATACTGATGCGTCGAGCATCGTTTCCGTTATAGCAATTTTCTCAAATTTAATGTCCATTTTTTCATCGTGGGGTTTTCCATTTTCCACATTCCACCACGTTAATTTTGCAGGGAGTAAAAGCCCATTTACCTCTTCCCATTTATCGTATTTTATAAAATGCCAGTCATCGCTTTTCTTTTGATCCTTAAATGTAACCGTGTACGCCAGCCACGTCATTTTATCGGTTTGTGGATCGTAATATAAAATGTATTCATCTTCTGGGGCATCCCCTACTCCGTCATCAAACGAAACTTTATAACCATTGTACATTTTTCCATCAAGTTCGGTAGGTTCCACAGCAGTATAATTTGTGCCAGGATCCGCAATTACAAACGGCATTGCATAAAAATAAAACATCAAGTTATGGTAAAAAACTGGGTTGCCTTCGTAGCCTAAAGCATTTTCTAAAAGCCACACTCCTTTTCCGTCATAACCTATAGACCAATCTTTGGATTCTATTTTGGTTTTTCGGTTTGGAAGTGAAATAGTGTGTGTTTCATCACCATCTTTTCCTTTCATCTCAAAACAAATATTGTTCATTTTTTTCCAGCGATTCAATCCGCCGTGGGCAGTAAATATATTGTGAAGCGGCACGGGGTAGGATTTAACGGCATTAGACCTTTCATCTATGGTTGCCTCGGCTCCTTTTGAATCGAGTTCGGTGCCATCTATTCCTGTGTCTTCCCCAGCTGTTTTTTTATCGTTCTTACAGGCCGAAAAAAGAAGTAAAACAGTAAACAATAAAAGCAGTTTTTTCATGATGGTTGTTTTAAGGTTTCTTAAAAGTAAAAAAGCTTCCCGATTGGAGGAAGCTTTTTAGAAAGGTTTGTGATTTTAAGGTTTTTGGCTGTAGGCTTTAGGCTGTAGGCTTTAGGCTAAATTTTTAGGAGTTTTTTTACAATTGAATTTCCTTCGGAAGAAATTTTCACAAAATAAACACCATTTTCCAAGGAAGAAACTTCCATTGTTAGCTTTCCGTTTTGCGGAAGCATTTTTTCAGAAAGCAATAATTTTCCTTGAATGTCATAAAGTGAAATTGTTGTTTCCAAAACCAATTTTGAGGATTGTACCGTAAAACTTTCATAAGTTGGGTTTGGGTAAATACTTAAATCATCAAAAGCAAAAGAATTCACCGAAAGGAACACTTCGTCATCCAGAAAATCGGGAATTCCATTGCCGTTTGTATCATCGTCAATTGGATTTCCGTTGTTGTTGTAATCTTCCTCTATTGTTAGGGTGTCATCGCCATCATCGTCATTGTCCAAATAGTTTTCAATGGTGTCGCCATCAGTATCTATGTAAACATAGGAAGGTGCTACGCCTGCGCCAATTCCGGCTGTTTCGTCTATGGTTAGCACTGTGTCGCCATCGTCATCGCTGTCCAAATAATTGGGAATGCCATCGCCGTCAGTATCGTCATCGTTTAAGTTGCCATTACCGTTTATGTCTTCATCCTCGTTGGCTATTCCGTCGCCGTCTGCATCTGGGCCCAATTCATCGGTGGCGATTTCAAAAGAAGTTACTAAATAACATTCTGTGTTGACATTCTCAACACGAACATAAATGATTTGTGGATTTTCAATATTTAAGTAAGATGTTGGATCGCCAATGGGTGGAAAATTATTTTGTGCTTCCAATTCATCTTCAAAATAAGAAACATTATAATCCGCTGGATCTAAACCATCCAGCATCACCGGTTCATTAATTGTAAGGTCAAAAATTGCAAAACCATCGCCATCGCCATCGTTTATAAAAATATTATTTGGCTGTGTTATTTGGGGAATTTCTATTACTTTAAGTTCCAATTCCACTATTGTGTAACACGGAAGTATGTTTGGTGGAACAATATTGGCCACTCTAGCATAAATTATTTGACTATATGGAACTATATTATAATAAGGTGACGGAACTTCAGTACCTGGCACTCCAGCTTCCGCCGCTGCAAGAGTTTCATGGTAAGTAATCTCAACATCGTTTTGCGCATTTATGATTTCAGCATCTTTTGATATTTAAGTCAAAAACAGCAAAACCATCATTGTCATCATCACAAACTTCGAGTGGTGTTGGATTCATGTTTGGGCTTGGGTTTGGCAATACAACCAATGTGAGTGTAACAAGAGTTTTACAACCAAATGCGTTTTCAACTCTACCAATTACTGTTTGTGGAGTAGATGAATTTTGAAAAGTTGTTGGGTTTGGGATGGGAATGTTCGCCACTTCATCAGCATAAGTATTAAACCATTCTACCGTTAGACTGGGATCACCATTTACTATCTCCATTTCTCTACTGGTAAGATCAAAGGTGGAAATTCCATCATTTAAAGTACTGCCCTGCAAATCGTCATCACAAAGAATCATTTCAAAAGGTCCAAGATCTGGAGGTATTGTAACAACATATAATTCAAAATTAGTAGTGTCAAAATCTCCCGTTGCAACTTCTTCAATTCTGGCAAAAATAGTTTGGCCAGCACTTTCATAGCTTTGCGGGTTTACTATTGTATTTGTACTATTTTGAGCATCTACAAGGGTTTCGTAATAAGTAACTACATGTTCCGCTGGATTTTGGGAGCCAATAATAACGGCATCATTTACTGTTAAATCAAATACTTCAACTCCATTATTATCTATATCGCACGCATACAAATCATTTGCTGGGTATGCTATAACGGATAGAGAAATAGGGAATTCAAATTCATTATTCCCTTCATTGGTTTCAGGAATTTCTCCATTGCCGTCAATAATTGCTCTGAGTATAAAATTAGAAGGAGTTCCCACAGGAATTGGAATAGTTACCACTTCTGTAAGCGTTTCACCTATCTGCAGATCTTGATTGGTGAATTCTTCGGCAATTAATACAGCATTCGCAAAAAAGGCAACACTGGAATTTGCGGGCAAAACGTTGGTGCTGTTTACATTGCTTACAGTGTATGTTACTTCTAGTTCGTCTTCTTGTGGCGAAACAACCACACCATCAATTACAACGGTTCCATCGGGTAGTTCAGAATTTACAACGGTTACTATATTATTTACCATTATAAAATCCTGTTGTGAGGTTAATTGAATATCAATTTCAGTATCCCCGGCCTGGACAATACCACTAAGTTCATAATAATCCAAATCCATATTGTAAAGTTGATTTGAATTTGTATAGCTATTTGTACTATTAAATGCATTATTTGGAGGATTTAAGGGTAGATTTTGCATTAAAGTTCCATTTATGAACAAACTTTCATTAACAGCTATATATTCTTCTCCTTCCCAGGCCAAGAATCCTATTTTTGACAGTTGATCACTAATTGCGTTTATATTTGTGAGGGTTATATCGAGAGTATTGTTTGTAGCTGATACTGATTCCAAACCGTCAAAAATAGCAACTTGATTTAATAAGAGCGCAGGATCCTCATACACGACAACAATAGACCAGCCACCGTAATTTGTTCCACAATATTGAGAAAGTGTAGCCCAAATGTCCATACCTGAAAAAGTGTAGGTTCCATTTCCTTCACTTTCCACAATAGATGTAATATCGGCATAAGCAGCAAAATAGGGCAACCCGTTGAAAATGTGTGAAAATGTTCTTTCTGCAGAAACGTCAATTCCATTTATTTTCACATCAAAATCTCCCACCGCAGAACCAGACCAGTAAAGCATGGCTGAGACTAAGGTTTGATTCACAAGTAAAGATAAATTAGCGCTACTTTCTGGCAATATTGCGCAATAGCCAGATTCACTGTTTGGAAATTCGTTTAAGGTATTTCCAATTGCTGTATAATCATAATGCCCATTCAATTGTCTAAATTGGGTAATCTGTTGTCCAAAAGAAGAATATGTAGAGAGAATTATAATTAGTGAGAATAGTACTTTTTTCATCAAAATAATTTTTTCACAATATACATAAACCTTTCAAAACATTAAGAAAATTTTAACTTTGTTGAATTATATTGGAAAACCCTGTTTTTTTAAGTATCCTTGTTCTGTAAAACCTATGAAAAAAATGAAACAAAACTTTCTCAAAATACTTTTGCTTCTAACCGTTTTGACTGCTGCAGGTTGCCTTGGTGACGATGTGGATATTGAAAGTAATCGGCGTCTTTTAGTAAAAGGAAAAGTAACAGATGCACAAGGCAATGCCCTTCCAAATATAATTGTGGTTACGAGTGCTTTTGGCGATCCTTTGGGCCAAACCGCTACCGATGTCGAAGGAAATTTTAGATTGGTTTCTTTAGATGAACAATTTGACCCGCTCGATATTCTTATAAATGTGGATGATTATTATAATCAACAGATAAATTTCACTTATTCCAGCCGTGCCTATTATTCGTCAGAACATACCAATAGGGTGCTTTATGAAATGGGAACAATCGTGCTGGAAAAACGTGCCATACTTGATTTAAATTTAACGAATATTACTGGCGATCAAAATACGGTGACCTATGAAATTCAATTTACACCCTCAAATTGTGAATTACCCTTAAACGTGGTTAACCCTCCAAATGATTGCAATCTTTCCGGAAGCTTTACTGGAGCGCTATCACCTTCCTCCGAAAATCAAGTTATCCCAATATATAGCATTCAAGGCAGCAACGTTATTTTTGAATATTCCTTAAATGCCGGCCCAACACAAACTATTCAAATCCCTTTAACCAACGAAGCCAATACCTATGTTTTTGAATATTAAAACCCTTCTGTGCGCATTATTTATTTCAACAATAACTTTCGCGCAGCAAGCCAATTCCGATACCGAAGAAAAGGAAGTTGACAATACCGGTCATAAAGTGGGAAACATACTTATTGGCGCATACTTTCCCATTGCTTATGGTAATAATTTTGTTAACAACGGAATGGATTTAAAAGGTGGTGCCAAAATAGTTTTAAAAGTGAATACCTTTAAAACATTTTTTGTTGGCCCATATCTCAGTTTTTTTAACGGTTCAGTTAAAGATCAAACTTTGCTGGGAAATTATGAAAATACTGCAAATATTTTAATCGGTGGCGTTGCGGGTTATGACTTTTACATTAGTAATTTCGATATTTCTCTTGGTGCTGGTGTTGGATATTCTGTATATGCCAATCGTGGGTTGGGCGATAGTTTTAACGATACCGCTACGGCTATTTGGTTCAGTCCAGAGGCAAGCTACAGACTTAACACCTATATAGGGATTTTCGTAGCCCCAGAAATACGTCATGACTTTATGGATATTGACGTGCCTAAAGAATTGGAAGCCAATTTTAAGGGGGTAAATTATTTCACAATAAGTTTTGGACTTCGCATCAATTTGGGCACCGGATATAAAGTTCAGTAGCCTATCTTTGAAGTATGCATAAAAATATTACAAGCTTTCAAAATCCGCTGATAAAACAAATTGTTTTATTACAGGAAAAATCGCGCGAACGCCGCAAATCAACACTTTTCGTCATTGAAGGCCTGCGTGAAATTTCATTGGCACTAAAAGGTGGCTATCTACTTAAAACACTACTTTTTTGTTCCGAAATTATTCCCGAAGAAGAAATTTTTGTTTTAAAGGAATCAGCAAATAGCGAAGCAGAATTTATAGAAATAACTTCAGAGATATATGGAAAGTTAGCCTATCGCGGTTCCACGGAAGGCGTTTTGGCAATTGCCCATTCAAAAAACTTAGCACTCAGCAATTTGATCCTCGAATCGGCTAATCCTTTAATCCTAATTGCAGAGGCTCCGGAAAAGCCTGGCAATATCGGGGCACTATTGCGAACCGCAGATGCCGCAAAAATTGATGCGGTAATTATCGCAAACCCAAAGACCGATTTGTACAATCCGAACATCATCCGCAGCAGTGTGGGTTGTTTATTTACGAATAATATTGCCACGGGTAGCACTTCGGAAATCATTTCTTTTTTGAAAGAAAACAATATCAATATTTATTGCGCAGCATTACAGGCATCAGTACCTTATCATACTTGCGATTTCAAAAAAGCTACCGCAATAGTAGTTGGTACTGAAGCCACGGGCCTTTCGGAAGAATGGCTACAAAACAGCACCCAAAACATCATCATCCCCATGCAAGGTGAAATTGACAGCATGAATGTTTCCGTAGCGGCGGGAATCCTTATATTTGAGGCGAAACGACAAAGAGGATTTAATTAGTAATTAATAATGAAAAATTAGTGATTATAATATGAAAGAAAATATAATTGCTGAGAGAACCTATATGTTTGCTATTGAAATAGTAAAACTTACTAAGGAATTAATTGCTGAAAAAGAATACGTTCTTTCAAAACAAATTCTAAAATCAGGAACTTCCATTGGAGCAAATGTAGAGGAAGCTATTGGTGGTATTTCAAAAAAAGATTTTAGAGCCAAAATGTCAATTTCTTATAAAGAAGCTAGAGAAACTCAGTATTGGTTGAAATTATTAAGAGATACAAATTATATTTCCTCGGAAAAATTTGATTTTCTAAACAAAGAGCTGACAAGTATTCTAAAAATTCTTTACAGAATTGTAGAAACCTCAAAAGAATGAATAATTGCTAATGTAGCATAATAATACTTTTATTCATTATTCATTATTCATTATTCATTATTCATTATTCATTATTCATTATTCATTATTCTTATTATTTATTATTTATTACTAATTAAATGAACCTTTTTTATATCATAATTATAATCCTAATTGTCAGTTTTGTGCTTGACCAAATCCTCGATTTTTTAAACGCAAAACATTACAATGATCCGCTTCCTGCAGAATTACAGGATGTTTTTGACGAAGCTGAATACAAAAAATCGCAGCGCTACAAAAAGGAACGTTATAAGTTCGGCATTCTAACATCGGCAATTACACTCATCGCTACCCTCCTATTCTTCTTTTTGGATGGCTTTGCTTATGTAGATGGTTTGGCCCGTTCCATATCAAACAATGAAATAGTAATCGCCTTAATTTTCTTCGGAATCATTATAATTGCCAGCGATATTCTTAGCACGCCTTTCAGCTATTACAGCACTTTTGTGATTGAGGAAAAATACGGTTTCAATAAGACCACCCGCAAAACATTTTTTTTCGACAAACTGAAAGGTTGGGCAATGGGCGCAATTATTGGAGGAATTCTTTTAAGTGCGATTATCTGGTTTTATCAAACCACCGGCAACAATTTTTGGATATACGCTTGGGGAATTATTACAGTTTTTACTGTGTTAATGAATCTTTTTTATGCACGCTTCATCGTCCCATTGTTTAACAAACAAACCCCATTGGAGGAAGGAAGCCTTCGCTTCCAAATAGAAGCATACGCTTCAAAAGTAGGTTTCACACTCGATAAAATTTTTGTGATTGACGGCAGCAAACGCAGCACAAAGGCAAATGCCTATTTTTCCGGCTTTGGAAGCGAAAAACGTGTAACGCTATACGATACGCTCATTAAAGATTTAAACGAAGAAGAAATAGTGGCCGTCCTCGCCCACGAAGTTGGCCATTACAAAAGAAACCATATTATTATAAATCTTTTTGCTGCCATTATTACCACAGGATTTACCCTTTGGTTATTGTCTTTGTTTATTGGAAACCCTCTTCTTTCAGAAGCATTGAATGTTTCGCAACCTTCATTTCATATTGGGCTGATAGCTTTTGGCGTACTTTATAGTCCAATTTCAGGGATTACATCATTACTGATGAATTTTTTAAGTAGAAAATTTGAATACCAAGCAGACAATTTTGCGAAGAACACCTATGCCAGTCTACCATTGATTTCAGGTTTAAAAAAACTTTCAAAAAACAGTTTGAGCAATCTTACCCCGCACCCGCTTTATGTATTTGCGCATTATTCGCATCCAACACTTTTGCAACGCTTCAGAAATTTGAAGAAATGATTTTTATCATTTGAATATAAAGTAGGAAAAAGCTACTTTGCGACCTCCTAAATATTTCAAATGAAAACACAACTACTTTTTCTTTCAGCTATATTTTTTTCCTTTTCAATTAGTGCACAGATAGATTTTGAAGCGCATATAACTGTTGACGATACGGGTGGAACCAATAATCCACGGGCTGTTTTCGCAGCAGATCTTGACGGCGACGGCGACATGGATATGCTTTCAGTTTCAAATAACGACAGTAAAATAGCATGGTATAAAAACACGGATGGACAAGGTGATTTTGGTCCGCAGCAGATCATTTATGAAACCGGGACCCAAGCCACTGCCATTTATGCTACGGATATTGACGGCGATAGCCGTATAGATATCTTGGCTGCAACTGATGGTAAAGTTGTGTGGTTCAAAAACACCGATGGACAAGGAAATTTTAGTAATCCGCAGGAAATCGCAAACAACATTCTAGCATACTCAGTTTATGCTGATGATGTGGACAATGATGGCGATATGGATGTGTCTGTTTCTGCGAGCAATAATATTGGTTGGTTTGAAAATCTGGATGGGGAAGGAACTTTCGGCGCTCAAAATGTCATTGCAACTTCATACGAATCACCTCAAAATGCACTTCTTGCCGACATAGATGGCGATGGGGATTTAGACATACTTTCAGCAATAGGTTATTATGAAAATCAAGTAGTATGGTTCAAAAATACTGACGGACAAGGAAATTTTGTAGAGGCACAAACCTTAACTACAGATTTATTTTATGCCAATGATGCCGTCACTGCCGATTTAGATGGTGATGGTGATTTAGATATTGTGGTTGTATCAAAAAAATTAGAGGGCCATAGGGTTATTTGGTTTGAAAATACAAACGGTCTCGGTAATTTTAACAACACACCACACGTAATAGATATGGAAAATATATTTAACCCTGAAGTGCTCTATGCAGTGGATTTTGATAATGATAATGATCTGGATATTACAGTCGGAACTTCGAATATGGGGATTGTATGGTATAAAAATAATGGTAATGGAACCTTCGGTAGCCAGCTTCCAATTGATTCCAATGTAGAAAACATAACTTCAATTTTCACCACTGATATTGATGGCGATGGCGACGAAGATCTGCTTCTCTCCGCTGGAACTGCAGATCGTGTAGCTTGGCACAAAAATACAAATGGCCAAGGAAATTTTGGGCCCGCAAATGAATTGGCAGATATAAATGGAGCAAACGGTCCATACCAAGTACAGAGTGCCGATATTGATGGCGATGGTGATAAGGATATTATCGCGGCACTGTATCATGACAACCGAGTGGTATGGCAGGAAAACTTGGATGGACAGGGCAACTTTTCTGAATTGAGAGAATTAGGAAGTCTTAATGCATGTCATTGCCGTTTATAGTGGCGACGTGGATGGGGATGGAAAAATGGACGTGTTGGCCGCAGGTCACGAAAAATTGATTTGGTATAGAAATCTGGACGGACAGGGCTCCTTTGGAACCGAACAGATAATTGATTATCAACAGTATTCCGATATGGAAACCGTTCACGCAGAAGATATTGACGGCGATGGCGATTTGGATGTTTTCGGCCATCTGAGCAACAACATATTTTTTTGGAAAGAAAATAATGGAGCGGGAGTTTTTGGTCCCCGCCAAATAATTTCAACAGGAATATGTTCTGGAATGATTCCATAGTGACAGCAGATATGGATAATGATGGCGATTTGGATCTTGTTGCTCTGCTATTGGGGGGATGCCGTTATTGTTTGGTTTGAAAATTTGGACGGACAAGGAAGTTTCGGCACTGCCAATCTTATAGACACATTACTTGCACCAGATCAAGTAGATGTTGGCAGATTTTGACAATGATGGCGACATGGACATTGTAACCTTGGATTATGGCACCGATGAAGTAATGTGGTACGAAAATACAGATAGCCAAGGTTCCTTTGGAAGTGCGCAAATAATATCAAATATTAGTGGAGAGAGCCTTCAGTCTCAAGGCTACAGATATTGATAATGATGGCGATATTGATGTTTTAGCAACCTCTTATAACACATCCTCTCTTTGGTTTTCCAAAATGATGGAACTGGAAACTTCAACAACGGTCAGCCTTTTACTTCCGAAGTAAGATCTCCCATATTTGTTACTGCTGATGATTTTAATGGGGACGGAAAAATGGACGTTCTTGCTCCCTCCTATAGCGATGATGAAATTATCTGGTTCGAAAACCGCGGCCCACTAAGCATTGAAGAAAGCACAACAAACCACTTTAGCCTCTACCCCAATCCAACAAACGGAGTACTTACTATAAATAGCACTTCAGCAATTTTTGAAATCTCGGTTTATAACAATCTTGGCCAACTACTTTTCATTTCAGCAGAAAAAAACCAAGTGGATATTTCCACTTTAAGCGAAGGAATCTATTTCGTGAAAATTAAAGATCAAAACGGACAGGTAGAAACTAAAAAGGTTGTAAAAAGATAAAATGGAGTACCTTTCAAGATAAATTAAAAATATCTCTTGAAAACCATCACCCGCACCGTTTGGATTCTATCCCTCGTCAGTCTGTTTACGGATATGGCCAGTGAAATGCTATATCCCATTATGCCCATTTATTTAAAGAGCATTGGGTTTTCAATTTTATTGATCGGTATTTTGGAAGGTTTGGTAGAAGCCGTAGCGGGGTTGAGCAAAGGTTATTTCGGGCAGTTGAGCGATAGCAAAGCGAAGCGCGCTCCCTTCATCCAACTTGGATATTCCCTCAGTGCCATTTCAAAACCGATGATGGCATTTTTTGTATATCCGCTTTGGATTTTCTTCGCAAGAACCACAGACCGGTTGGGAAAAGGAATCCGCACCGGCGCTCGCGACGCCATGCTTTCAGGAGAAACCAATACAGCAAATAAAGGAAAAGTCTTTGGTTTCCACCGTTCTATGGATACTTTTGGCGCGGTTTTGGGTCCTGCGCTCGCATTACTCTACCTTTATTTTTATCCCGAAGATTATATAAACTTATTCTACATCGCTTTTATTCCAGGCGTTTTGGCGGTAATTGCTTCTTTCCTTTTGAAAGACAAAAAAATCAAAACCGTTTCCAAAAAGAAAAATATTAATTTCTTCTCCTTCATTAACTATTGGAAGCAAAGTCCGGCGGAATATAGAAAAGTAGTGCTAGGCCTTCTATTTTTTGCGCTTTTTAACAGCAGTGATGTTTTCCTTTTACTGAAAGCTAAAGAAGCCGGACTGGATGATACTTGGGTAATTGGCATTTATATTTTCTATAATTTAATTTACGCACTTACCGCTTTTCCTTTTGGCAGTTTTGCAGATAAAATTGGCTTAAAGAAAATGTTCATTTTTGGATTGGTTATTTTCAGTTTAGTTTACTTCGGAATGGGACTGACCACGAATCTATATGTAATAATCGCTCTCTTTTTCGGGTACGGCATTTATGCCGCTGCTACTGAAGGCATTTCAAAAGCTTGGATTACTAACATTTCAAAAAATGAAAATACGGCTACAGCTGTGGGCACATATACGGCCTTTCAAAGCATAATTGCAATGGTGGCAAGTATTATGGCTGGATTGTTATGGTTTTATTTTGGTGCAAGCGTTACATTTTTAGTTACAGCAGTTGCAACTATATTCGTTATTATTTATTTTTTGGGAAGTGGTTTCTTCAAAAAAATACCTTCAACAATACACAAGAAACAATAAACAATAAACAATAGAATATTATCTTTGCCCTCTGTTAAGAATTTACACCTATGACAATTTCATACAACTGGCTAAAACAATTCATCAATCTTCCGTGGGACGCCGAAAAGACAGGCGAATTATTGACAGACTTAGGTCTTGAAGTAGAAGGAATTGAAGATTTTTCTTCAGTAATTGGAGGTTTGGAAGGCATTGTGGTGGGGCATGTTTTGGAATGTACCCAACACTCAAACGCCGACCGCTTGAAAGTAACCAAAGTTGATATTGGCGCGAACAACCCAGTTCAAATTGTGTGTGGCGCACCAAATGTGGCAGTTGGACAAAAAGTTCCTGTAGCCACTGTTGGTACTACACTTTATGATGCCGAAGGTAAACCCTGGCAGATTAACAAAGGGAAAATTCGTGGCGAAGTAAGTGAAGGAATGATCTGTGCAGAAGACGAACTTGGTCTGGGTGAATCGCACGATGGAATTTTGATCCTCGACGGAAAACTAAAGCCTGGAACACCCGTTGCCAAAGTTTTTGAGATTGAAAACGATAAAGTTTTTGAAATCGGTTTAACTCCAAATCGAGCCGATGCCATGAGCCATTGGGGCGTTGCGCGTGATTTAAAGGCGGGTTTGTTGCAAAAAGGTATTTCTACAAAATTAAACACTCCTTCCACCAGCAGTTTCAGAGTTGACAACCGTACCCTTAAAATTCCCGCAAAAGTTGAAGCTTCAACACTCGCTCCGCGATATTGCGGAATTACGATCAGCAATTTAAAAGTAGCGCCTTCTCCCACTTGGCTCCAAAACAGATTGAAGTCTATAGGGCTTTCGCCAATAAACAATATTGTGGATGTTACCAATTTTGTGCTACACGAGTTTGGGCAACCCTTGCATGCATTTGATGCTGCAAAAATTTCTGGAAATGTAATTAATGTAAAGACGCTCCCTACCGGAACAAAATTTACAACTTTAGATGGCGTTGAGCGAGAATTGAACGAAGAAGATCTTATGATTTGCGATGCCGAAAAACCCTTGTGTATAGCTGGCGTTTTTGGTGGAATTAGCAGTGGGGTCACAGAAAAAACTTCAAACATTTTTTTAGAAAGTGCTTATTTTAATCCCGTAAACATTCGCAAAACTGCAAAACGACACGGTTTAAACACAGATGCATCTTTTCGTTTTGAAAGGGGGATTGATCCAAACATCACAGATTACGCCCTCCGCCACGCGGCTATTTTGATACTCCAAGTAGCGGGAGGACAAATTACCAGCGATCTAATTGATATTTACCCCAAACGAATTGAAGACCATCAAGTTTTCCTAAACTTCGAAAAGGTAAACAAACTTATCGGAGAAGAAATTCCGAAGGAAACTATAAAAGAAATCCTTACTTCACTTGAAATGAAAATTACGAACATCACAGAAACCGGGCTGGGGATGACCATTCCCGCTTATCGAAATGATGTTACCCGCGATGTAGATGTAATTGAGGAAATTTTACGGGTTTATGGATATAACAATATAAAATTCACCCAAAAACTCAACGCATCCATTTCAACCGTTTTACGGGGTGAGGATTATGAGGTACAAAATAAAATTGCATTACAGTTGACGGGAATCGGTTTTCATGAAATGTTGAACAACTCGCTTACCAACCCAAAATATGTTGGGTTGAGCGAAACACTAAAAGAAAATTACAACGTATCAATTCTAAATCCCTTAAGCAACGATCTTTCCGTTCTACGCCAATCTATGTTGTTTTCTGGGCTGGAAGTGGTCCTATACAATATTAATCGAAAAAATAGCGATTTAAAACTGTTTGAATTCGGTAAAACCTACCATAAATTTCCGGGCGGAAATACCGAAATTAAACACCTTTCGCTGTTCATAACAGGATTAAAGACCGAAGGAAATTGGACACTTCCCGATACCAAGAGCAATTTTTTCTTCGGAAAAGGAACTGTTGCTGCGGTTATGGAACGTTTAGGACTCGAATCTTATACTGAAGAACCTACGGAAAACGATATTTTTTCTGAAGCAATTTCCTATAAAAGAAATAAGGAAACCATAGTCGAATTTGGAATTGTGAAGAAGAAAATCACCAACGAGTTTGATATTGACGCTGAAGTTTTTTACGCAGAATTCAATTGGGATGCGGTATTAAAACAAATTTCAGTTAAAGACTATAAGTTTAAGCCGATAGCGAAATTTCAAGCAGCACAACGGGATTTTGCTTTGTTGTTAGACAACTCCATACGCTTTGGCGATCTTCGTGATGCTGCTTTTAATACAGAGAAAAAATTACTGAAAAGGGTTACACTTTTTGATGTTTATAAAGGAAAAAACCTTCCCGAAGGGAAAAAAAGCTATGCTCTCAGTTTTACCATTCAAGATGAGGAAAAAACTTTGACCGATAAACAAATTGATAAGATTATGGGCAAACTGCAACAAAAGTTTGAAACAGAATTTGGTGCGGTGCTCCGATAAAATAATATTTCCCAATAAAAAACAGCGACCTCAGGAGTCGCTGTTTTTATTATAAATAGTGTTTGGGGAAAAGTTATTTTGGCAAAGCCACGCTGTCAATTACATGAATAACACCGTTTGATTGGTTAACATCTGGAATAGTTACAGTTGCCATTCCACCTTTTTCATCCATTAGCATTACTTTGTTACCTTTCATCATTGCGGTCAAAGTTCCACCGCTCACGGTTTGGTAGGTTGCTTTTCCATTTCCCTTTTTAATGTCTGCCATTATATTCGCGGCGCTGTGGTTACCCGAAATTACGTGGTAGGTAAGGACGGTCTGCAAGGTTGATTTGTTTTCCGGTTTTAACAAAGTTTCAACTGTTCCCTTTGGTAGTTTTTCAAAAGCTGCGTTTGTGGGCGCAAAAACTGTAAAAGGCCCATCACTTTGAAGTGTTTTTACCAAATCTGCTGCTTTTACCGCTGCCACAAGTGTGGTGTGGTCTTTTGAATTAACTGCATTTTCAACAATATTTTTGCTAGGGTACATTGCGGCGCCACCAACCATAACTGTTTTTTCGTCTTCCATCATTTTATTCTGTGCAAAAATGGATGAAGTTCCAGCCACAATGGCGATTGAAAATAATGCTGCTGTAATAAGTTTTGATTTCATAATAATATGATTTTAGTTTATGTTTATGTGCATATAAACGAAAGTCCGGAAACTGCGGTTTTGCAATTTCCGGACTTTAAGAATTTTTTAACCTTTATTCGCTTAATTGGAAGGTGGAAAAACTATTCCACCAATTATATGGAAAAAACCATTTTTATGATAAAAATCGGGTGCTATTATTCGAGCAATATTATTATTTTCATCAATAAGAATTAGCTGGCCCGCCTCTTCTTTTATTGCTAACCTTTGTCCCTCCACAGTAGTTAAATAAGCTTTTCCTCCATTTTTCTCAACTGCGTTTTTAAGGCTGTTGCTATCAAGCCTGCCGGGTACGGCCAAATATTTCACGATAGAGCTAACCAATCTTTTATTTCCTAAAATTGAATCCCTACTTTTTTTAGACAAATTCATAAAAGCTTCATCGGCTAAAGCAAAAATAGTTACCATTTCCTGACTTTCCAGTGTTTTCCGAAATTGGTCATTTTTTAATATTTTAGCCAAAATGGTAAAATCTGGAGCCTCTTCAATGTTTTCAAAAAAAGTTTTACTGGATGTAAACTTACTCTCTCCCAAAACCTTGGAAACCTCTGCACTTTTGGTTGAAATGTATTTTTGTGCCGAAACCGTAGCTCCAAAACCTATCATAAAAAGTATTAAAAATGTATTCTTGAGTTGCATAAAAAAAATTTAGGTTGTAAATATAACAAATACGTAGCCAATAATCTTTTAAACGCAAAATCGTGGATTATATTTAAAATTTTCACCAAACTATGTTAAATAGTTGTTTTGAAAAACTGTAGGGTGTAAATTTATTTTCAAAAAAAATCGATATGTTTTCCCGCACCAATTTAGAAACGCAATTAATAAAAAACCGTTCTAAAAGAATAAGAGAACCGCTTATTATGGAAGAGGTACGACGTATTTTTTCTGAAAATGAAAAACAGCGCGAAAAGATTATTTCCACATTAACAGAAGAATCATCGGAAAATGAAAATAATTTCAACTTTGATTTGCTGAATACCGAACACATTTTTCACATTGAAGATATTAAAAAACTCTGCATTACTTATAGGTTACGTTTTTTGGGTTCACGCTATTTTAAAGGAGATTTCCCCGAAGAAGCGATATCAGAAATACGAAGCCTAGAAAAAAATCACCACATCAACTTGAAAAATTTCAAAATCGTTGCCCCCGCAAAGCTTATGAAACTTGAGAATGCTGATGATCCTTTGCTTTTTGCGCCTATGGGAAATGATTATTTTTATTTAATCCACAAGTGGGGAAAAGATTTGCACCCTTTCAGAAAGTTATTGATGTGGCCTTATAAAAATTTTGAAAATCTGGTTTTTACGGTCGCCGTTCTGAGTATATTATTAACCGCTTTAATGCCCATGCAATGGTTCACTCCCAATGCCACCTTTCAGGAATACTTATTCTTATTCCTGATTATTTTTAAGGGTGTTGGCGGAATGGTTATCTTTTATGGATTTTCAAAAGGAAAAAATTTCAATGGAGCCATTTGGAACAGCAAATATTACAATGCCTAATTTAAGTGGTTAGAGTCAATTTCATAAAAAAAATTACGTTATAACTCAATAATTCAACAAAATGTCAGAAAACACAGAAGAAACAATCCGGATATACACAGGTTCAGATATTATGGCCGAAGCGCTCGTTGCAAGATTGGAAGATGTAAATATTACACCAATACTTCGGGACGACGAACAAAGCGGAGTGATGTTTGGCTCTGGAAGCAAATTTGACGATCAAGTACGCATTTTTGTCCGTAAAGATGAACTAGCCCGAGCACAACCAATTGTGGATGCGTATTTGAAAGAAACAGAAGAATAACCGTATGTCTGAAACAACCAGGATTTACACAGGGCCAACTTTAATTGCAAAAGGCTTGGCTGCGCGCTTAAATGAAGTAGGCATTAGCCCCATAGAAAGAAATGACCACGACAGTAGTTTAAGGGCGGGTTTCACTATGAGCATTCCAAACCAAACAATGATTTTTATACGAAATGACGAAATACAAAAGGCTCAACCTATTATTGATGAGTTTTTAAATGAAATAGGCGACCATTAATTGGCCGCCTATTTTTATGCTTCTACTGCATACATTTTATCCCGTTGCTCCTTTAATTTCTTATCACCCATATATTCATCAAAAGTCATATAACGATCAATTGCTCCATTTGGAGTTAGTTCAATAACTCGAGTTCCCACGGTTTGTGCAAACTCGTGATCGTGGGTGGTGAGCAATATTGTTCCTTTAAAGTTTTTCAATGAATTGTTAAAAGCAGTTATCGATTCCAAATCCAAGTGATTTGTGGGTTCGTCCAGCATCAGCACGTTTGCGCGCATCATCATCATACGGCTTAGCATACACCTCACTTTTTCGCCTCCGGAAAGAACGCTACTTTTTTTCAAAGCTTCTTCGCCACTGAAAAGCATTTTTCCCAAAAAGCCACGAAGAAATACTTCTTCGCGTTCTTCCTCCGTTTTAGCGTATTGACGCAACCAATCTACCAACGACAAGTTATTTTGAAAAAATTCTTCATTGTCAAGCGGTAAATAGCTTTGATTTGTTGTAATTCCCCATTGAAATGAACCTGTGTCCTGTTTCAGATTTCCGTTCAAAATTTCATAAAAAGCGGTGGCGGCGCGTGAATCTCTAGAATAAATAACCACTTTATCTCCCTTAGCTAAATTGATATTCACATTTTTGAAAAGAATTTCACCATCATTGGATGCGGAAAGATTTTCAATATTCAAAATTTGATCGCCCGCTTCGCGCTCACGTTCAAAAATAATTGCGGGATAGCGGCGGCTTGAAGGTTTTATCTCTTCCACATTCAATTTTTCAAGCATCTTTTTACGTGATGTGGCTTGTTTGCTTTTTGCGACATTGGCACTAAAACGCATTATAAATTCCTGAAGTTCTTTTCGTTTTTCATCGGCCTTTTTGTTTTGCTGTGCACGTTGGCGTGCAGCTAGCTGACTACTTTCGTACCAAAAAGTGTAATTGCCGCTGTAATGGTTTATTTTTCCAAAATCAATATCGCTAATGTGGGTGCAAACAGAATCCAAAAAGTGACGGTCGTGGGATACTACTATCACGCAGTTATCATAATTGGCCAAAAAGTTTTCCAACCAACTGATGGTTTCATAATCCAAATCGTTGGTAGGCTCATCCATAATCAAAACGTCAGGATTTCCAAAAAGTGCCTGCGCCAAAAGTACCCGCACTTTTTGTTTTCCGTCCAAATCTTTCATCAAGGTATAATGAAGGCTTTCATCAATACCGAGGTTTGAAAGCATTGCAGCAGCATCACTATCGGCATTCCAGCCATTCATTTCTTCAAATATAACTTGAAGTTCGCCAATCTTTTCGGCGTTTGCATCTGTATAATCTTCGTAAAGTTTGTCTATTTGGGTTTTGATCGAAAATAAATCCTTGTTTCCACGAACTACGGTTTCCAAAACATTAAAATCATCATAGGCATTGTGGTTCTGTTCCAGCACCGACATACGTTTTCCTTTTTCCAAGTGCACATGTCCCGAAGTAGGTTCTTGTTTGCCCGAAATAATTTTCAAGAAAGTAGATTTTCCCGCGCCGTTGGCCCCAATAATTCCATAAATATTGCCAGAATTAAACTGGGTGCTCACCTCGTCGAATAAAACACGTTTGCCGAACTGAACTGAAAGGTTAGAAACTGAAAGCATAATTTTTTTAAATTTTGCGCAAAAATAGCCATTTATGGGACACGCCGAAAATATTAACGTTTTAAAAATCCTTTTAACCATCATTTAACATAAAGCAATATACTCCACGGCTACATTTGTGCATTAACTTATAAGTTAAAGCGATTGTTTAAAAAGCTACTCCTCCTTTTATTTCTTGCATCTATATCTTCTTGTAAAAACAAGGATGAGAATGTTGTGAAGACAACTTATATAAGTGGCCAAATTGTAAATCCCACGCTCGACTACATTATTTTTTCAAAAGGAAATCACATATTGGACACAATAGAACTTGATGCCGATAATTTTTTCCATTATAAAACTGACAAGTTAAAATCCGGACTCTATTCCTTTAAACACAGTGAAACCCAAGTGTTTTTTATTGAACCGGGCGATAGTTTATTGATGCACGTAAATACAATTGATTTTGATGAATCTTTGGCTTATTCCGGAAAAGGTGGTGATCAAAACAACTTGTTGATGGAACTGTATTTGCAGAATGAAACCGAGAACCGCGATCTGCCACAATGGTATGATCTCTCTCCCGCAGATTTTGAAAGGAAGATTGATTCCTTAAAAGGATTAAAGACCAAAAAATACAAAGAATTTGTTGAAAACAACGAAGTTGCCGATGACTTTAAGAAAGTTGCACAGGCAAATATTGAATACGACTATTATTCAAAAAAGGAAATGTATGCTGCGGCGAATAGAAGAAATTCCAAAAAGATTGACGAACATTTTTTTGATTATAGAAATAATATAGATTTCGCTCTGGACGAACTGAAATTTTATTTCCCCTATTATCGTTTTATGAACCGGTATTTTGAAAATTTGGTTTATTCAAGTTTTGATAAAGAAGAGCAGCTAGACCGAAATTCATTTAAATATAACTATCGAAAAATTCAATTGATAGATAGCGTTGTTACTTCAGATTCCATTAAAAATAATTTGTTGCGTTATAGTGCAATGTATTATTTGCTCAATGCCAAAGATTCTGAGGAAGAAAGGAAATTTTTTGAGGCGTTTAATAAAATGAACACCAATAAAAAGAATTCAGAGGAAGTGGGCAAAGTGTACAATACTTCCGTAAAACTCACGGCAGGTAATCCTATCCCCGATATTCTTTTAGTTAACACAGACAATGTGGTAAATAATTTGCAGAGCATTATTAAAGAACCTACAGTACTTTTCTTTTGGTCTTCACAATCCGCAGCTCAATATAAAAACATACACAATCGCGCTGCTGAATTAAAGTCAAAATATCCGGAATACGATTTCATAGGGATAAATACAGATACGCATTTTAAGAAATGGCGCGAGACCGTAAGAAAATCAGGATTCAATCCGAAAAACGAATTTCAGCTCGAAAATCTGACCGATGCCGACAAAAAATTCATTTTTATTTCTATGAATACGGTTTTTATTGTAGATAAAAACGGAGTAATTCTTGAAGGAAAAACCAATATGTTCAATACCAATTTTGAGGAATTGCTACTTGGGTTTTTGAATAGATAACTTTATTGCACTTAAAAAACTACGATCCTCAGCTCTAATTAATTTCCCTTCTTATAATCTTCCAAAAACTGCTTCAAACCGCTATCGGTTAATGGGTGTTTCAACAAACCTTCAATTGATGAAAGTGGTCCTGTCATTACATCAGCCCCAATTTTTGCACAATTTATAACGTGCATTGTGTGGCGAACAGACGCGGCAAGAATTTTAGTTTCAAAGCCATAGTTGTCATAAATCAATCTTATATCTGCAATCAATTCCAAGCCGTCGGTTGAAATATCATCCAACCGTCCAATAAATGGAGAAACGTAAGTTGCGCCAGCTTTTGCGGCAAGCAATGCTTGGCCCGCTGAAAAAACCAAGGTGCAATTGGTGCGAATTCCGTGATCGGTGAAATATTTTATTGCTTTTATACCTTCTTTTATCATCGGTACTTTTACCACAATTTGTGGGTGAAGCTCGGCTAGCTCTTCGCCTTCCTTTACCATTCCTTCAAAATCGGTTGCAATTACTTCCGCGGAAACATCACCATCCACAATGTTGCAAATGGCTACATAATGTTTTAGAATATTGTTGCGGCCGGTGATTCCCTCTTTCGCCATCAACGATGGATTGGTAGTTACGCCATCAAGCACGCCCAAGATCTTGGGCTTCACGAATTTGGTCTAGGTTTGCGGTATCGATAAAGAATTTCATAGGTATTGTTTCAGATTGATTGTTGCAAAAATAGGGAAGAAAATTTCGATTGTAATGGGTTGTTTATAAAGATTGATAAATCAAATTAATATTTTTTCTATTAAAATACTGCTCCAATAATATATAAATCAATTAGAAGTGGAATTGTTATACACCCCAATAAAAGTAAAAGTGAAGGTATAACCTCTCTATTTTTTTCTGGAATATATGACATTTCTGGTTCGGACTTATAAATCCTATAATAAGGTATTCTAATAATTTTATATAGAATTAAAAATGTAACTGGTATTTGAGAGATGAAATAAGGAAACATTTTATCATCAGTTTTTGAATAATAGTTATAGATGATTCCAAATGTCAGTGAAATAAATGAAATCATTAAATATTTAAAAAATACATTTTTCTTTTTTAAATCTTGCTGATCACCTACAATATACCAAAACGGAATGCAAAAAATAAATGATAAAATGAAATCGATATACATTTTTAAATTTTACAACATAACAACTAAATACTACTTCAACCCATAATGCCTCAAAAGCATCCGCTCATAAACTTTATCGGGTAAAATACGTTTCAGTACTATGGAAAATTTTTGCAGTGATGAACCAACTTTATAGTGGATTTTTGGATTTGGGTTTTCTATTATTTGAAGAACTGCTTTTGCCATTTCCAAGGGATCAGCACCGCTATCAACGTGTTCGTTCATCATTTTTAGCGTGTTTCCGTAATCTTTTTGATAGGGTGAATTTTCCAAAACAGGTGCGTGGTATCTGCCCGCGGCAATGTTCGTGGCAAAATCGCCCGGGGCAATGTTGGTCATTTTCACGCCGAATTGCAAGGTTTCCATTCGCATCGCTTCAATAGTAATTTCCAAAGCAGCTTTGGACGCCGAATAAATTCCGCGATACGGAAGTCCCATATATGCTGCGATAGAAGTTATATTTATAATATGTCCAAAACCTTGTTTGCGCATTTGTGGCAATACGTTTTTGATCACATTTATAGGTCCGTGAAAATTAGTTTGAAAGGCTTTTTTAATTTCGTTTTCCGGAGTTTCTTCAATGGGGCCTGTAATGCCCACGCCGGCATTGTTTATTACAACATCAATTTTTCCCACTTTACTCAATATTTCGGCAATGACTGCTTCAATAGAGTCTGTATTGTTGACGTCCATCTTCAGAAGGGGAAACTTGGAATTATTACAATTTTCAGGGTTTCGGCTAGTTCCAAAAACTTGATAGTCTTTTTCGGAAAGATATTCGCCCACGGCCTTACCAATTCCGGACGAGCCACCTGTAATGAGTACTACTTTTGGCATAAATAGTTGTTGAAAAGCAAAGGAAGAGAAAAAAGAAAAGAGAAAAAAGAAAAGAGAGAAAATTTTGGAGCCCAACGAAAGTTTGACGCACAAAAAATGGCAAGCTACCTACATCACACCGCTACGACCGTATACCCTTGCTGCGTTCCCGCCCTGGGGGATTCAACAGGAGCTGGTTGTGTAGGACTTGCCGTTGCAAAGATAAGGCTTTTTGAAGTTTTCGCAAGTATTTTTACATTTCAATTTTAATAAATACCTTGCAGGAAATTTATTATAAGCTATGAAAATTTATAATGTTTTAGCCTCTACCCTTTTAGTGTTTTTAATGGCTGGCTGCGGAAATAATTCTGAAGACAAAAAAGATTATTTTTCACTGGAAATAAACAATCCAAAGAAAACCTACACGCCCGAAGATGTGCTAACCACTGCAATAATCAATAAAAAAAATATTGAAATTGATTCCGTTGTGTATTTTTTGAACAAAGATAAAATTGAGAGTTCCGGAAAAACCATTTCACTCTCGGGGAAAAAACTCGGCGAAAAAACTTTATCCGCTAAAATATACAGTGATGGTGAAGAATATGATGCTTCTATAAACATTACAATCCTTTCCTCCATAAAACCAAAACTTTATACGTATAAAATCCTGGAAACCTATCCGCACGACATAAACGCGTATACTCAAGGATTGGAGTTTGAAAATGATACTTTATATGAAAGTACAGGGCAGTATAAAGAATCATCACTTCGAAAAACGGATTATAAAACTGGGGAGGTACTCCAAAAAGTAACATTGCCCGATGCCTATTTTGCTGAAGGATTGACAATTCTAAACAACAAAATTTACCAATTGACCTGGCGGGAAAAAACCGGTTTTATTTATAATTTAAATACCTTGGAACAAACCGGAACCTTTGTTTACGGACAAAGCAATGAAGGCTGGGGACTTTGTCACGACTCCGAAAAAAATATTTATAAAAGTGATGGAACTGATAGAATTTGGACCTTAAATTCAAATACACTTGCTGAAAAGGATTACATCGAAATTTTTACAAACACCAGCAAAATAAACAGTGTAAATGAGCTGGAATGGGTGGAGGGAAAAATATACGCCAACGTTTATCAACAAGGTTCAATAGCAATAATTAACCCTGAAAATGGCGCTGTGGAAGGTGTTATTGATTTAACTGATTTAAAAGACAAGGTATCACAACACCCAAAGTTAGATGTGCTTAATGGCATAGCGTACAAAGGTGAACCGAATATACTATACATTACAGGTAAAAACTGGGATAAGCTATTTAAGATTGAAATAATCCAAAAGTAAGTTTCATCAATATTTTATTTCCCTCATCGAAACGACCGCTTTACTCAAAGGCGGTTTTTTTATGTTGTTATTGGTGGTTTCTTTGAAATAACAAAAACCATCAATTATGAAAAAATCAATTATCATCAGTATTCCCGAGCCTTGCCATGAAGATTGGGCAAAAATGACCGCCACCGAAAAAGGAAAATTTTGCAGTGTTTGCACCAAAGAAGTTTTCGATCTCACCTCAAAAACCGATGAGGAATTGGTGAAAATCCTTACCGAAAGCAAAGATGCCTGCGGAAGGGTAAAAAAATCGCAATTGAACCGCGAAGTAAAAATGGAACGCAAAAGCGGACAAAGCTTTGCGCCTCTTGCTGCATCAATGCTTCTTCCGTTAACGCTGTTTTCAAATAACCCTAAAAGCGAAAATAAATCACTTTTAGACAAACCCATGTTTTCTATGGGAATTGGTCGTTTTAGCAATACTCTAAATAGAATGTATATTAAAACTACAGGATTGGTAAGGGATGAAAATGGGAATCCGCTACAAAATGTTGAAATAACTTCCAACGAAACCGAAACTCGTGCGTGGACCAATAAAAAGGGAGAATATGAAATTTATACGCTGGACAAGGAAATACTAACTTTCCGAAAAGCAAACTTTGAAGAACAAATAATTAGACTGCGCAAAGAAGCTATTGTTAACGTTTTTATGGATTCTGGCATTCGTGAACAAGTTGTAATTGTCGGAAAAATTGCAGCCGAACCTGAAAAGAAAATAGAAGAAAAAGCGGTTACAGTTTTTACAAAAGGAAACGTTACAGACGATACTGGCCTACCCCTTCCTGGCACAAACGTAATTATTAAAGGAACCTCAACGGGCACACAAACAGATTTTGACGGCAATTACGCCATAGAAACGAAACCTGGTGATATTTTGGTTTTTAGTTATGTAGGTTTTGACACCAAGGAATTAACAGTTTCAAATATTACTAATAATCTAGACATCGTCCTCAATGCAGGTGATTACTTGGGAGGAGTCATAGTTACCGCAGGTGGAATTAGTTGGGAAAGATATGATGACTATCAACCCTCCAAAGATCCAGATTGGTATGAAAAAGCAAAGAAAGCCTATAAAAACACGGTCAAGTTTATGAAAATAAAGCAAGAACGAAGAAAAGAAGAACGAAGAGCGAAACGAAAAAATAAATAGACGGTTTACAGTAGTAGTATTCAGTTTCGCCTTTATTGCTTGCTGCGAAGGGACACTGAAAACTTAATTAAGTTTCACAATAATACCCATCATAAAAAGTTATATTTTTACCAAAATTTTACATTAATGAGGTATTTATACGGATTGGGCATTTTGTGTTGCCTAGTATTATGGAGCTCTTGCCGCAATGATTTTGAAACCGTTGCCAGCACTGGAAATCTGGAATTTTCAAAAGATACTGTTTATCTTGATACTGTTTTTACCAACATTGGTTCCAGTACATATAACCTGAAAGTTTACAACAGAAGTAATGAGGATATAAATATTCCGACCGTTCGTTTGGCTCAGGGTGAAGCTTCCAACTATCGTTTGAATGTTGACGGAATTCCAGGAAAGGTTTTTGAAAATGTTCAGGTTTTGGCAAAAGACAGCATTTTTATTTTTGTTGAAACTACCTTAGATATTAACAATTTGCCCACCAACGCCAATGATTTCCTTTATACAGATCAAATTCTTTTTGATAGTGGCGGAAATGAACAGAAAGTAGAATTGGTAACACTTGTGAAAGATGCGGTATTTCTTTATCCCGCAGAACTTGGAGATGGCACCGTAGAAACATTAACTTTAGGGGAAGGAGATGATGCCGTGGAAATTGAAGGATTCTTTTTAGACGATACGGAACTTACCTTTACAAATGAAAAACCCTATGTTATTTACGGTTATGCAGCCGTACCCAGCAATAAAACACTTACTGTTGAAGCAGGGGCACGTGTGCATTTTCACAACTCAAGTGGTATTTTGGTAGCTGAAAATGGCACAATGAAAGTAATGGGATTACCAAGTAACGATCCCGAAGCAATGGAAAATGAAGTAATTTTTGAAGGTGACCGATTGGAACCGCTCTTCGCGGATATTCCAGGACAATGGGGAACGATTTGGTTTACCAGCGGAAGTGTTGGCAATGAATTTAACCATGCAACTATTAAAAACAGCTCTGTGGGTATCCTTTTGGAAAACAGTCCGCTAACACTAAAAAATGTGCAGATTTATAACAATGCAAATATTGGACTATTGGCAAGAACTGGTGCGATTGATGGAGAAAACATCGTTATAAACAACAGCGGTCAATCGTCATTAGCCATTCAGTTGGGTGGAAGTTATGAATTTAGGCACAGTACTTTTGCAAACTATTGGACCAACGGTTTCCGATCCTTCCCTTCTGTTTCCCTTGACAATACCTTTGAAACAGAAGATGCCATATTTGTTGCTGATTTGGTTCAAGCCAACTTCACAAACTGTATTATTTACGGTAACGAACGCCGTGAATTTTTACTGTCCCAAAATACAGATGCAGCCTTCAATTTTAAATTTGAGAATTGTTTAATTCGTTTTGAAGATCCAACAGGTGAGTTTGACAATGAACCTTTGTATGATTTTACTAACAGTACATTATATCCTGCTACTAGATTTAATTTAGACCCTGTTTTTCAAGATACCGAAAAGAACAATTTCAATATTGAAACTGAAACTTCGGGTGCAGAAGAAATTGGAAAACCCAACGTTGGACCTGCTGAAGATTTGAATGGTAACCCTCGACCTTCTCCACCAAGCACAAACCCCGATGCTGGAGCATATGAAACCACCGTATTTCCTGAAGATTAAGAAATAAAAAAATAAATAAAAACCCGTCCATAGAGACGGGTTTTTTGGTGCTACTATTTTTAAAATTAATGCTTCATAACTGTAAAATTATTTATAATCAAAGCGAGTGCCTCGATAGAAACAGATTCAATGGGATGTTTAAAATTTTCTATTGATTTGAACACTCCATGCGGCAACCAATCAGCAACACTTTTAGATTCCTCTTCGGTCACCATTTTATCGTGAGTTCCCAAACAAATTAAAATATAGTTTTTAATTTGTTGAAGGTTTTCTTTTTTCAAAGTTGGATTCTCTCCTAAATTCTGCATCATTTTCGCAGTTTTTAAAACTACATTTTTCCAGTTTTCAGTTCCGTGCAAGTGCTTCAATCGTTCGGCGAATGCTGGTACTTTTATTTCAATAGTATTTGGATAAAGCATTTTCACTTCATTTTCAGCGAAATTTGGAGACCAATTAAATTTGGTTCCCAAGGTTATTATTTTTCCAACCCGATCTGGATGCTTAAAGGCTAAATTTAAAGCAATATAACCGCCCATACTATATCCGAAAATATCAACTTTAGTGATTTTCTTTTCCTTTAAGAAATCAAGAACATTTTGGGTGAAGTGTTCAATGGAAAAATTTGTGTCATTGTGCGATTCCCCATGGCCGTCAAAATCAATACTAAAAACCTCACGGTCTAAAGAAAGTTCATTTTTCAATGGACTGAGTTGTGCTTTACTTCCCAAAGCCCCATGCAGAAGTAAAATAGGAGTCTTCATTACCTTAGTTTTTGAAAATAGTTAGTTTGAAAACAAAAGAAGCTCTTCCCCATCCTCATAAGTATAGGTTCCAACTTCAGACAGACCTAATTTTTTTAAAAGCTTAATTGAGGGAATATTTTCGGGAAGTGTTATACCAACAATGGTTTGATACTTGAGCTTTTCCAAAGCATATTTCATAACTGCCTGCGTTGATTCAAATGCATAACCTTTATTACCAAACTCCGACATAAATGCGAATCCCACATCGGGAAATTCTAAATTATCCCTTTTATACAAACCTGAAGAACCTATTGGCGTTCCGTCTTCTTTTAATGTTACCAAATAGGGTCCAAAACCATGTTTTTCATAACTCGACAGATAGTTTTTAACAATATAAGCTTCAGCATCTTCAATGGTTTTTATGTTTCTGTCACCAATGTTTTTGAGCCAGCCTTCGCTATTCATGAGTTTAAAAATAAAGGGAGCATCTTTTAATGTATACTCCCTCAATTCAAGTCTTTCGGTTTGTATCATATTCAATTCTTAAATAATGGCAACCCAGCCATCATTTCGTTTACTTTTTCAGCTATGCTTTCCAATTTGACTTCATCTGAATGATTCATAATTACGTCATCAATCAATTCCACAATTTTCTCCATATCATTTTCAACCAAACCACGAGTGGTAACAGCTGCGGTGCCGATACGAATTCCGCTGGTAACAAAAGGCGATTTATCATCAAAAGGAACCATGTTTTTGTTAACCGTTATATCAGCTTTGCCCAATGCTTCCTCCGCTTCTTTTCCAGAAAGATTTTTATTTCGAAGGTCAATGAGCATCATATGGTTATCGGTTCCGCCAGAAATAATATTATATCCTTTTTCAACAAATTTCTGTGCCATGACAGCTGCATTCTTTTTCACCTGTACCATATAATGAAGAAAATCATCTGTCAAAGCTTCGCCAAAAGCAACTGCTTTTGCGGCAATAATATGTTCCAAAGGACCACCTTGGTTTCCGGGGAAAATAGCGCTGTCCAAAAGACTGCTCATTTTTTTAAGGTTTCCATTTTTTAAAGTTTGTCCAAAAGGATTGTCAAAATCCTTTCCCATCAAAATCATTCCGCCGCGTGGACCGCGCAAGGTTTTATGTGTAGTCGTGGTAACAACATGGCAATGCGGCAACGGATCGCCAATAATCCCTTTGGCAATCAATCCTGCAGGATGCGCAATATCTGCAAAGAGAATTGCACCCAACTTTATCCGCAATTTCTCGGAAACGTTTATAATCAATCTCTCTTGAATATGCCGAAGCTCCTGCAATTATCATTTTCGGCTTTTCCTTAATTGCAATTTCTTCCACTTTGCCATAATCGATTCTACCGGTTTCCTTATCAACACCATAAAAAACAGGTTCATAAAGTCGGCCCGAAAAATTTACGGGCGAACCATGGGTTAAATGCCCTCCGTGTGAAAGATCGAAACCCAAAAATTTATCACCGGGTTTTAGGCAAGCTGCAAAAACAGCCGTATTTGCCTGCGAACCACTGTGCGGTTGTACGTTTGCATATTCTGCCCCGAACAATGCTTTTGCACGATCAATCGCTAATTGCTCAACCTCGTCCACCACTTCGCAACCTCCATAATAGCGTTTCCCTGGGTAGCCTTCGGCATATTTGTTTGTTAAAACGGAACCTGCGGCTTCCAATACTTGGTCGCTTACAAAATTCTCTGAAGCAATTAGCTCCAGACCGTTCAGTTGGCGTTGTTTTTCTTCTTCTATAAGTTCAAAAATTTGTTTGTCTCTTTGCATAGGAAAATAGGTTTATGGTTTAGGGTTTATAGTTTAAAAAATTGAGGGGTAAACTGGACTCTAAACCACAAACCCCCAACTACAAACCTTATGGAACGTTAATTAAATCCAAAAATAGTAATTCCATTCGGTAACTATCATGAAATATATATATTTGATGCAGATTTTTACTAACAAATACTCTTTGTGAATTAAATTTTCAAACCAATTAATTCATTGATTTTTAATTATTTGAACTTTATTTTACTTAGTTTTATTTACCAAAACAAAAAAACTTTAACATGCCTATAACTGCCAACGATCCCAAACGAAAAACCTGGCTCGATACATCGCCAGAAACAGATTTTCCTATTCAAAACATTCCTTTCGGTGTTTTTTTGACGCGCGACGATATTATAACTATTGGAACCCGCATTGGTGATTATGCCATTGACCTCGGTGCCCTGCACCAATTGGGATATTTTAAGGGAATTGAATTGACTGACGATATATTCCTGCAAGACACTTTGAACGATTTTATTAGTGATGGAAGAAAAACATGGCGGCTCGTAAGAAACCGAATCGCGGATATTTTTGACAAGGAAAACCCAAAACTACGCGATAATAAAGAACATAGAAAGCACATACTTTTTACTTTAGATGAAGTAGAGATGCAGCTTCCCGTGCAAGTTGGTGATTATACAGATTTCTATTCCAGCAAAGAACACGCAACAAATGTGGGTACTATGTTCCGTGGGAAGGAAAATGCTTTAATGCCCAATTGGCTTCACATTCCAGTAGGTTACCACGGAAGAAGCTCTTCTATAATTCCAAGTGGCATAAATGCACGAAGACCGTGGGGACAAACAATGCCCGACGGCGCAACTGAACCCGTTTTCGGACCTTCAAAATTGGTAGATTTTGAGTTGGAAATGGCTTTTATTACTACAGATGCAAACGTTCTTGGCGAACCAATTCCAGTGAATGAAGCGGAAGAATACATTTTCGGATTGGTTCTTTTCAACGATTGGAGTGCGCGCGATATACAAAAGTGGGAGTATGTTCCTCTTGGACCATTTTTAGCGAAAAACTTTGCTTCGTCTATTTCGCCGTGGATTGTGACATTAGATGCTCTCCAACCTTTTAAAGTGGAAGGACCAAAGCCTGAAATGGAGCAACTGCCCTATCTTCAATACAAAGGAAAAAAGAGTTATGACATCAATTTGGAGGTTTACATTTGTCCCGATAACGGTGAGGAAAACAAAATTTCTACTTCAAATTTCAAATATATGTATTGGAATATGAGTCAACAATTGGCCCACCACACCATCAACGGTTGTAATGTGAATAGTGGCGATATGATGGGCAGTGGAACTATTTCAGGACCAACTCCAGACTCATACGGCTCTATGCTTGAGCTAACATGGCGCGGTGAAAAACCAATAAAACTTTCCGATGGAACGGAGCGTAAATTCATCAATGACAATGATACCGTAATTTTAAAGGGGTTTTGTGAAAATGAAAATGTACGTATTGGTTTCGGGGAATGTCGCACAAAAATTTTACCAGCCATTAAAATCTAAAATGGCACCACTATTGTATTTTAGCCTTCATATCCAAATTAATTTGTTATGAAGGCTTTTTACATTCTATTATTTACGGCTCTTTTAAGCATTTCTTGCAACAGTGTAAAGCGAACCCAAAAGTTTGTTTCACAGGGAAATTATGACGAAGCTATTGAACTTGCCGTAAAAAAACTGCAAAAAGATAAAGGCGCAAAGGAATATGATGCCCACATCCGACTTTTGGAAGAGGCATTTTTAAAAGCTAAGGACGAAGACACACGCCAAATCGCTTTTCTAAAAAGAGAAAATAGTCTCGCCAACGCAAAAGAAATTTACTATACATATCTAGACCTTCAATGGCGCCAAAATTTGATTCGTCCTTTACTTCCGCTTTATAGCAATGAAATGGGACGAAAAGCAAACTTTGTTTTTTCCGATTATTCCAATGAATTGTTGGCTGCAAAAGATGCGTATGTGAAGTCATTGTACCAAGAAGCCATTGTTTATATGCAACGAAACACGAAGGAGGATTACCGCAGTGCATATAATGTTTTATGTGAGTTGGATGAAGTGCAACCAAACTATAAAGATGTTTTTCAATTGAAGGAGGACACGCGTTTCCGGGGAACCGATTTTGTTTTCGTAACCTTGAACAATCACACAGGCCAGTTTATTCCTTTCCGGTTGGAACAGGATTTACTTGATTTCAACACCTATGGATTGGATGATTTTTGGACAGAATATCACAGCAAGCGTGAGGCAGGAATTAATTATGATTTAGGAATTGACCTTAATTTTCAAAACATTCAAATTTCTCCTGAACGAATTTCAGATAAACAATACATCCGTAAACAACGTGTTCCTGATGGTTACGAATACAGACGCGACCGTGCCGGAAACATAGTGCACGACAGTCTTGGCAATGCAATTAAAATTGAAAGATTTATAGATGTCTCGGCGGTTGTTACTGTTACAACGCAACAAAAAAGCGTATTTGTTGGCGGAACAGTTGTCTATAAAGATTTAAACCGAAGACAACAATTAAACAGCTTTCCGCTTTCTTCAGAATTTATTTTTGAAAATACCTTTGCAAAATATCGTGGCGATGAACGAGCTCTGACTATTGATGACCGAAGAATTTTGAACAATTATTTTATTCCCTTTCCAAACAACGAACAAATGGTATTTGATGCCGGAACAGATATAAAAGAAAGATTCAAAGAGATTTTGCGGGACAATACTTTCCTCTAATTTCTAAATGAACTTCTCCAAATGAGAAGCTTCAATAGAATGGTGCGAATCATGATGAACCACTTCCCCATTTTTAATAACAATTAGTTGTGGACTTTCGTGACGCACTTTAAAGCGCTGGGCAATTTCATTTGAAATATCGCGGTTTTGAATAAGATCGAGATAATAAAGTATTACTTGCTCGTCCGAAAGATTATAATCTTTCTCAAACATTTTCATAACTCCTCGGCTCACACCACAACGAGTGGAATGTTTAAAAATAGCAACGGGTTTATTTTTTGACTCTTCAATTATATCATTTAATTGCTCCATTTTTGCTAAAACGTGCCACGGAACTTCCCTTTTTTCTTCTTTAGAATTCTCCTTATTAAAATTTAACATTTTTAAAAAACTCATAACTATCTATTTTAATGCAAAGTAAGTCAATGGCAATTTTATAACCCATGACTTTAACATAATTGTCTTTTTTTAGACCAATTGTAATCTCTATTTTTAAAATTATTAACTAAAAAATATATACTAATTATGACAAAAATTACAAAAAGTTTTTTTGTTTTGGCAATGGCTTTAATGGTACTTCCATTAATCAGTAGTGCCCAAAATAAGAAAGCCTCAGTAAAAGATGCTTTACAAAAATTGCAATCTGTTGAAAAACCTTTCAACGCAGTACCCACTGATCTTCTCACAACAGAAGAAAAATCACTTTTAAGAGAATACAATGCTCCCCACTCAGCTCCCCCCGCTATTATGGCAAATGGAGATGTTTATGTTATGGACGTATTTAATTTAATTTATGGTACCTTTCCACTTACAGGTCCTTTTAACATTAATCAAACTGGACCAGGTACCAATGTATTTGCTGATGATTATGATGTAACAGGTACATTATATGGATTGGATTTTGACGCCAACAGTTTAGTTACCATTGATCAAGCAACCGGTGTCACTACACCCGTGGGCCCGTTGACCGGAATGGTGGGCGGTGACACTCCCACTGGTTTAGCCTGGAATGCGCTAACTGCAACTATGTATGCATCGAGCACAAATGGTACAACCACAACTTTATATACAATAAATTTAGGCACAGGTGAATTAACGCCAATTGGTGCAACTGGAAATGCACTCGGAATATGGTTGGCAATAGATAACGCCGGTATCTGCTATATGGCCGATATTGGTACGGATTCATTGTACACAATCGATTTGGCTACAGCCACAGCAACTATGGTTGGCCCACTTGGGGTTGATCTTAATTTTGCTCAGGATGCCGATGTTGATACAGCTACCAATACATTATATATGGCTGGGTATCTTCTAAGCGGAGGCAGTAATATATATTCTATTGATGTTGCGACGGGAGCAGCAACTAACTTGGGTCCCGTTACAAATGGTGGCGAATTGGGTGGTTTCTCCATTCAAGGGCCTCCTGTAAATGTTGAAAATTTTGGCTGTGCCGATGCACTTCCAATTGGACTTGGAATTACAAATGCCGATGGCCCATCAAATACTGAAGGAGGTGCGTCAAACATTTGTTTAACCGGCGCTACTGATGCTGTTTGGTATAAGTATACTGCCAGCAACTCTGGAGATTTAACCATTACTTCAGATTTAGCTTCAAATACAGGAGTAGATACAAGAGTATCAGTTTACAATAACGATTGTAATGCTTTGGTTTGTATAGCATCTGATGACAATAGTGGTGCAAACAATACCTCGGAAGTTGTAATTTCTGTTGAAAGCGGCACAACTTATTTAATTGAATGGGATGATGCCAATGATGATTCGGCTTTCGATTTTGAACTTTTGTTAGATATCGCATGTCCAGATCCATTAAACTTTGTAGTAAGTGATTTTGACGATACTACAGCTACCTTTACTTGGGATGCTGTACCTGAAGCTACCAACGGATACATTCTTTCTGTATTTGAGGATGGAGCAGATCCACAAACCGCAACACCCGTTTATACCGAAAATGTACCAGCCGGAACTACTACCGCTACAGCTACAGGTTTAGTGGGCTCTACAATGTACGATGCTTACCTTACAGCTGATTGTGATACTGAAGGTTTTTCCAATGATCTTATGATTAATCTTGAAACTGCAGTTGCACCTCCAGTTTGTGGAGGGAAATTTTATGATACAGGCGGACCCTCAGGACAATATGAAAATAGTGAAAGCTACTCAGTTTTGATTGAACCGGGTGATCCAAACAATTTAATTACCTTGGATTTCCTTATGGTTGATATTGAATCTGGTTTTGACCAATTACATATTTATGATGGTGATGATGCATCAGCAAATGAATTATCCGATCCTGTAAATGGAGTTCAATCACCAGGTTCATATACCTCAAATATACCGGGAGGAAATTTATTCGTTACTTTCACCTCAGACACAAGTGTTCAAAGAGATGGATGGGAAGCTGATGTAATATGCGAGCCAGCTCCTGCTTGTCAAGCACCTTTCAATTTTGAAGTTACCGCTGTAACTGAAACAACAGCAACTTTTACTTGGGAAGCAATTGCAAACGCAACAAACGGCTATATATTTTCAGTATTCAATGCAGGTGATGATCCAACTACGGACACACCAGTATATACCGAAAACATTCCAGCGGGCACTACAACTGCTACCGCTACAGGTTTAAATGGCGATACTACTTATGATGCATATGTGGTTTCAGATTGCGATGTTGATGGAGTTTCCACTATGACAATGACAACTTTCATTACCAATATTCCAGATCCAGTTTGTGGCGGAATTTTAGTTGATTCAGGCGGAATTTCAGGTGATTATCAGAATAACGAAAATACAACTGTAGTAGTAACTCCAGATTTATCCGGCGAAGCTGTTACGGCAACTTTTACGTTCTTTGATGTAGAGGCAAGTTGGGATGCTCTTTATGTATATGATGGTCCGGATACGTCTTCCCCATTAATTGATAGTGGAAACCCTGCTACAAATAGTGGATTCCCTGCCGGTGGGTACTATGGAACGACCATTCCTGGTCCGTTTACATCTACTCATCCAAGTGGTACCTTAACATTTGTATTTATGAGTGACTCATCTGTTCCAAAAGCAGGTTATGTTGCTGATATTACTTGTGCTTTAACGCCTCCACCAAACGATTTGATCGTTAACTCTATTGATGTGGATGAAGTAGGTTTCCCTTACACTGATCCAGAAGTAAGAACAAGCGCTGCAACAACTGAAAATGGCAATCCAAATGATTGTGATATTACAGGAGCAAATGGCGTATGGTATAATTTTGTTGCTGAAGGAGATGGTACTGCTGTTGCAACTATCACCAGTCCTGCTGGTGCAAGTTCTGTAACATTCTATACAGCTCCAAATGAAAGTGCATCTGAAACAGATTTGACTTTGGTTGACCAAAATAGCAATCAGTGTCTTCCTGGAACATCGTCATCTATCTTTACCCTTGCTGGTCAAGCGTATTATGTTTTCGTGATGAACACCGGAGGCTCTACCGATATTGTAATTGATGGTACCAACCTTGGAGTTTCCAATAATACAATCCAAGGATTCTCATACTATCCGAACCCTGCGTCCGGTATTGTTAACCTTAAATCGGTTGATAATATTGAAACGGTTTCTATCTTCAATATTTTAGGCCAAAAGGTAATGGACCAAAATGTTGAAGCAACCACTTCGCAATTGGATCTTTCTCAATTCAATACTGGTACTTACATTATGAAAGTATCTGTAAAGGGACAGATTGGCACCTATAAAATTATCAAGGAATAATTTTATTTCAATCCAATTTTTAAAGAGCCGCTATTTAGCGGCTCTTTTTTGTTTGTTAAAAAAATATTCCCACCCGACAATTTGTCTTAAATATAAAGTGGCTTTGTATTTGAACTATTTTTTTTAATAGTTCTATACAGCTTTCCAATAGGTTATTAGCTTCAATAGAACGTATCAATAACAGCTATAAAATTAGACCTATGAACTTCAATAATTTTACAATTAAAAGTCAGGAGGCCATCCAGCAAGCACAGCAAATCGCACAAGGATTTGGTCATCAACAAATTGAAAATGAACACCTCCTCAAAGCTATTTTTGAGGTGGATGAAAATGTAACTCCTTTCATCCTCAAGAAACTTAACGTTAACGTTAATACGCTAAAACAAATTCTAGACAAGCAACTTGAAAGTTTTCCCAAAGTTTCTGGAGGTGATATTATGCTTTCACGTGAAGCGAATAAAACCGTGCTGGAGGCCAGCAATATAGCTAAAAAGATGGGTGATGAATATGTTTCCATTGAACATCTTCTTTTAGCAATTCTGAACTCAAAAAGCAGCATTGCGCAAAGTTTAAAAGATCAAGGAGTGACCGAAAAAGGAATGAAGGCCGCCATACAGGAACTGCGAGGTGGCGAAAACGTTACTTCACAGAGCGCTGAAGAAACCTATAATTCTTTAAATAAATACGCAAAAAACCTCAACCAACTTGCTAGAGATGGAAAATTAGATCCCGTGATTGGCCGTGACGAGGAAATTAGAAGAATACTTCAAATCCTTACCCGACGCACCAAAAACAATCCAATGTTAGTGGGCGAACCAGGAACGGGTAAAACCGCAATTGCAGAAGGTTTGGCACATAGAATTGTTGATGGCGATGTACCTGAAAATTTAAGAACTAAAGAAATTTATTCTTTGGATATGGGAGCGTTGATTGCCGGGGCAAAATATAAAGGTGAATTTGAGGAAAGATTAAAAGCCGTTATTAAAGAAGTGACTTCCAGCGAAGGTGATATTGTTCTTTTTATTGATGAAATACACACATTAGTTGGCGCTGGTGGTGGACAAGGTGCCATGGACGCGGCCAATATTTTGAAGCCCGCACTTGCCCGGGGCGAATTGCGCGCCATTGGTGCAACAACTTTGGATGAATATCAAAAATATTTCGAAAAGGACAAAGCACTTGAGCGCCGTTTCCAAAAAGTAATAGTTGATGAGCCCGATACCGAAAGCGCTATTTCAATTCTACGTGGAATTAAAGAAAAATATGAAACACACCACAAAGTTAGGATTAAAGACGAAGCGATTATTGCCGCAGTAGAGCTTTCAGAAAGATATATTACAAATCGTTTTCTTCCCGATAAGGCAATTGACTTAATGGATGAAGCTGCAAGTAAGCTCCGCATGGAAATCAACTCCAAACCTGAGGAACTTGATGTTTTGGATAGAAAAATTATGCAGCTGGAAATTGAAATAGAAGCCATAAAACGCGAGAAAGATGAAACCAAACTGAAATCGCTTCATGCAGATCTTGCCAACCTAAAGGAAGAACGCAACGAACTAAACGCAAAATGGCAAAGTGAAAAAGAAGTGGTGGATAATGTTCAGAATCTAAAAACTCAGATCGAAGATTTTAAACTGGAAGCCGAACGTGCGGAACGTGATGGCGATTTTGGAAAAGTGGCAGAATTACGCTACGGAAAATTAAAGATGCCCAAGCCGCTTTGAGTAAATTGGAAACACAACTTGCCGAAAACGATGAAGGAACTTCAATGATTAAAGAAGAAGTAACGCGCGAGGATATTGCCGAAGTGGTTGCCAAATGGACAGGAATTCCCGTTACTAAAATGCTTCAAAGCGATCGTGAAAAACTGTTGACACTTGAAAACCATCTACATAAACGTGTAGTTGGACAAGAAGAAGCAATTGGGGCGGTGAGTGATGCCATTCGAAGAAACCGAGCGGGATTGCAGGATGAAAAGAAACCCATTGGCAGTTTCCTATTTCTTGGAACAACTGGTGTGGGTAAAACAGAACTTGCAAAAGCTTTGGCTGAATACCTGTTTGATGACGAAAGCGCAATGACGCGTATAGATATGAGCGAATATCAGGAACGCCACAGCGTAAGCCGCTTAGTTGGCGCGCCTCCGGGATATGTGGGTTACGAGGAAGGCGGACAACTAACCGAAGCCGTGCGCCGCAAACCGTATAGTGTGGTATTGCTGGATGAGATTGAAAAAGCCCATCCAGACACTTTCAATATTCTATTGCAGGTTTTGGATGAAGGCCGATTAACCGATAATAAAGGCAGACTTGCAGATTTTAAAAACACCATTATTATTATGACCAGTAATATGGGGAGTGATATAATACAACAACGTTTTGAAGCAGTAAAAGACCCTGAAACAGCAATGGAAGGTGCAAAAGTTGAAGTACTTGCTCTATTGAAGCAAACAGTACGCCCAGAGTTTTTAAACCGTATTGATGACATTATTATGTTCACACCTCTTTCAAAACAGGACATCCATAAAATTGTAGCGTTGCAGTTGAAAGGTGTTTCAAAAATGCTGTTGAAACAGAATATTGTTTTGGACGCTACGCCAGAAGCAATCAAATACCTTTCTGAAAAAGGCTTTGATCCTCAATTCGGAGCAAGACCAGTGAAACGCGTAATACAACGGGAAGTTTTAAACGAGCTTTCCAAAGAGATACTTGCTGGAAAGATTACTACTGATAGCGTTATCTTGTTAGATAGTTTTGATGATGGTTTGGTTTTCCGAAATCAAGAGAATTTGGTTAATGATTAATTATAAATTTTAATAGTTGAATTTTAGCCCTAGGCTTTCGCTTAGGGTTTTTTTATAGGTTATGATTAAAACTTATAAAAAATGTTATTTTCATTTAGTGCTGATATGGGTAGCTACGGCTTGCCAATTTCCGTTTTTCTTTATCCACACATTAGTATATCTAACAGCAAAGCTAAAATTGTTCTCTTTCCATCTTCCTTTATATTCCGTACTTCCAGTAGAAATGGCAATATTTCTATCCATCTGAAGCTCTCTATTTTTCAAAAGAATCGGCTCCAAGTTCCTTTCTGGCATTGCAGATGTTGTTAAATATTGGGATCTGGTTTCATTTATGTTCCCACTTCCATTGAGAATATAGGATGCAGCCAATAAGGATGAAATTGTTACTGTATCTTTTTTGGTAAGTGCCTCCATCCATTTATCCTCAAGGTGAAAAATGACACTTGGCTGTGTGGGTGCGCAACCAAATATGATCGCTATTAAAAATATAAGTAGCAGTTTTTTCAAAATAATATTGAATTAATTTTTGATTTAAATTTGTTTACAAACTAACATTCATTTTTTTAATATTCAATAACGTCAACCTTAAAAAATTTGTTATTTGAAAAATAAAAAAGGCCCATCAAAATTTCCATAAATGAAATTTTGATGGGCCCGGCTTCAAATAAAAGCGGTAACTAAAGTTTAGTTAAATATTACCACTTGTCAATTTGGTCTTTTAATTTTTCTTTGGATTTACCTGTTTTTTCCTGTAGGCGCCCAAGTAATTCGTCAGATTTTCCTTCGGTGTACTTTAAATCATCATCCGTAAGATCTGCATATTCTTGTTTAAATTTACCTTTTACTTGGTTCCATTTTCCTTTAAATTGATCTTCGTTCATAGCTTTTCGAATTAAATTAATTAATTATCGTTTTTGAACTTATAAAGTTACCTCGCTTATCCCTCTATTTATAATAATGAAATATTAAAGATTCCGCCCTTTTAGTTATAACTTTGCTAATGTGTCTTAAATAATGTTATTAAACCTAAAAAAAGATGAAACAACTTTTGCTTTTAATTCTTCTCCCGCTTTTTACTTTCTGCGGTCAACAAAAAGAAAACAGTGAATCACCTAACCAAGTGGAGCCGGAAAGGACAATTACTGCAGAAAATTACCAAGCCACCTTTTATTTAATCCGCCATGCAGAAAAGGTTCGCACAGATCCCAATGACGAAGATCCAAGTTTGGATATTAAAGGAATGGTACGCGCAAAAGGATGGGCCACTTATTTTGAGCCTATTAAAATCGATAAAATATACATATCAAAATATAAGCGTACTAAACAGACCGCTTCCCTTATAGCACAACAAAAAATGGTAACACCCACCCGTTATGAACCCACCACCCTATATTCAGAAGCATTTTTAAAAGAAAACAATGGAAAAAATGTTCTGATTGTGGGCCACAGTAATACCATTCCGCAGATGGTAAACAAACTTATTGGCGAAGAAAAATTTAAGGATATGGATGACAATGACAATGCTACCCTTTTTAAAGTAACCATAAACGGCAACGACAAAAAGGTAGAAACCATAACGGTTGAATAATTAGTCATTTTCATTAATCATTCTACCTTTGCACTTATGGCAATACAGAAAAACGTAAAAATAAAAAACCGAAAAGCGAAGTTTGAGTATGAAATCCTCGATACTTTCACCGCTGGCATCGTGCTTCGCGGTACCGAGATAAAGGCGATCCGCGAAGGCAAGGCATCTATTGCCGAAAGTTTTTGCGAATTCAGCAATGGCGAACTTTTCGCCATAAATATGACGGTGCAGGAATACAGCCACGCCACCCATTATAGCCATGCCCCAAAAAGTGAGCGCAAATTGCTCCTGAATCGCAGCGAACTAAAAAAGCTTGAAAAAGAAGTAAAAAATTCAGGGCTTACCATTATTCCTTTGGTTCTTTTTACAAATGATAGGGGTTTGGCAAAAATTGATATCGCCCTTGCCCGAGGAAAAAAAGAATACGACAAGCGGGAAGTAATTAAAGAACGTGACACCAAAAAGCAACTTAGCAGAATTAAGAAAGCGTTTAATAATTAATTCATAAAATATTTTAATGACGCACAACCTTTTGGTATTTTGGTGGTAAATAACCAACGTTGTCATTGTGGCTTTCTATGAAAAAAATTCTGTTTGCTTTTCTATTTCTTTCAAGTTATATACTTCAAGCTCAAATAGTCGGAAAAGTAACCGATACAAAAGGCCAACCCCTTCCCTATGTAAATATTTATCTTCAAAATAGCTACGTTGGGACTACAACCAATGACGATGGAAACTATTCCTTAAATGCTTCTAAAAAAAAGGAATACAAAATCACTTTTCAGTTTTTGGGTTATAAAACGCTTACCAAAACCGTTTCCCCAACTTCGTTTCCATTTATATTAAATGTTTCTCTTGAAGAAGAAACCACAAGTTTGGATGAAGTGGTGGTGAACACAACTGAAGATCCCGCATACCGCATCATCCGGAAAACTATTGCCCAACGAAAAGAAAACCTTGATAAGCTAAGTGCATATACAGCAGATTTTTACTCACGGGGTCTTTGGCACGTAAAGGACGTTCCCAAAAAAATAATGGGCCAAGAAGTAGGCGATTTTGACGGAATGCTGGATTCTACGCGTACGGGCATTATTTATCTTTCGGAAACCATTTCGGAAATTGCGTATCAAAAACCGGATAAGTTCACCGAAAAAATCATTGCCAGCAAAGTGAGCGGAAACGATAATGGCTTCAGTTTCAACAGTGCGCAAAGTGCCAATATTTCTTTTTATGAAAATACGGTGGAGCTGAATGCAGCTTTAGTTTCACCCATTGCAAATAACGCGTTGAGCTATTATAATTATAAGTTGGATGGCGTTTTTTATGAAGGTCCCAAACTAATCAATAAAATAAAGGTAATCCCCAAACGGCCCAATGACAGGGTTTGGCAGGGTTATCTTTATATTGTTGAAGACGAATGGCAACTTTATGGTGTTGAACTTTCCACAACCGGGGCGGCCATCCAAGTTCCGTTTGTGAGTAATTTGACGGTGATACAGAATTATAAATATGACAGTAGCTATGATTTTTGGGTAAAGATATCACAGACTGTTGATTTTGGTTTTGGTGCCTTTGGAGTAACAGGCAACGGACGTTTTATAGCAGTTTACAGCAATTATAATTTTAAGCCGGAATTCAACAAAAAATCTTTTTCCAATGAAGTACTTTCCTTTGAAGCCGAAGCCAATAAGAAAGACAGCTTATTTTGGAAAGGCAGCCGGCCCGTCCCACTTACTGATGAAGAATTGAAGGATTATATTAAAAAAGACAGCATTCAAATACTGCGAAATTCAAAACCCTACTTGGATTCGCTGGATGCAAAATCAAATAAACCAGGATATTTAAGTCCGCTTACTGGCTATATCTTTAAAAATTCATTTGAAAAATGGTCCGTTGGTTATGAAGGCCCACTGCCAAGCATAAACTTCAACACTGTTCAGGGTTGGAATAGTAAAGCTGGAATTACGTTCAATAAGTGGTATGACGACAACCAAACCAATACTCTTTCAGCAGCCATTCGCGCAGATTATGGAATTGCAGAGGACAGGCTTCGATTTTCCGCAAATGTGATTCGTAATTTTAATTGGACAGATAAACTGCGGATCTCACTTTCTGGTGGAAGTGAAGTCGCCCAATTTAACGATAATGAGCCCATTTCTCCATTGATAAATACCTTCGCTACCCTTTTCTTCGAACGGAATTATATGAAGCTTTTTGAACTTAATTTTGGAAGAATAGGCTTCAGTCAGGAAATTTTTAACGGACTCCATCTGTATGCCGCTGTGGCTTATGAAAACAGAAAGCCTCTATTCAACCATACGGATTACGTGACCATTCCTTTTGATGGAGTAAGCTATACAAGCAATAATCCGCTTGCGCCAAATGATTTCAATAACGCTGCAATTGCAGAGCATAACATTGTAAAAAGTAAGCTTCGGGCCCGTATCAACTTTGCCCAAAAGTATTTTTCCAATCCCGATATGAAATTCAATATTGGCGATAGCAAATACCCGGAACTAAACCTTTCCGTGGAAAACGGGGCGGCAATTGCCGAAAGCAATTACGATTTTACACAGTTTGAAGCCAGCTTAAACCAATCAATTACACTTGGAAACAAAGGCCAGTTTTATTACAATTTGAAAGGTGGCACGTTTGCAAATGAGGAAGGTATTTCATTTGTTGATTATAAACATTTCAACGGAAATCAAACCCGGGTAGGCACTTCGCCCAATTATACCGATGTTTTCAATTTAATGCCGTATTATGAATTTAGCACCAATAAAAGTTATTTTGAAGGACATCTCGAACACGATTTCCGGGGTTGGATTTTGGGGAAAATTCCCGGAATAAACCAATTGAACCTCAACTTAGTAGCGGGTGCACATTTTTTAAGTACCGAAGAAAGAAAACCATATTCTGAAATTTCCGTAGGCATAGATAATCTTGGCTTTGGAAAATTTAGGCTGTTGCGCGTAGATTACGTTCGCTCCTATTACAATGGCGGTAGTGAGGGTGCCTTTATTTTCGGTCTGAAGTTTTTAGACCTTTTGGGTTTATAAATTAAAAACTATGAAAACTATACTTAAATTATTACTTGTCTTTTCACTTTTCACAAGTTGCATCCCAATGCAAAAAGTTCCAAAAGATGCAAAGATGACCGACTTTTTTCATTTTCAGAAAGCTAAGGATTACGACGCATCAAAATGGGCTGTTTTTCTTCCCGGTACCGGTGGTTTACGAATTTTTAAAGACACAACACATTATTATAAAGTGGCTGAAAAACTAAATGCCAAAGGAATTTCGGTTTTGTTGGTTGATAATGTTGCCGCCTATAAAGCTTCAAAAAGAGATGTTAAAGAAGAAGAACCGGCTCAAATTCTTTGGACCTTGGAACAAGCTTTAAATTGGGCCAAAAAGAATGGAAAAATCGACCCCAATTCAGAAGGAAGTATTGTAGGTTGGTCCCGCGCTGGGCTCGGCCTGATTCCCTTAGCAAATGATGCCAATGAACTTGAAAGACTTCATATAAAATCAATTGCAATGTTTTATCCTGCAAATGGTTATGAAATTCAACTTAAACCAAAAGTTCCAGTTCTAGTTATGACCGGCGGAAAGGATAGAATTGTAAAAGTTGATGATATTTTAAAGTATATGATTGCTGAAGATGCAACTATACAAGTATATGACGAGGCATATCATGGCTATGATGTTTCAAGTCTAAAAAAGGGAAAATATTTCAGGTACATACCTTTCATTAGCGAAAAAAAATATCTTTTGAAATACAATGAAGAAGCCGCAAAAGAATCCTTTGAAGAATTGATTAAATTTTTAAAGAGACATTAAATTTCCAAAAATATGGCAATCCCCTTCCCAATCATTATAACCGAGCGATTAAACCTCCGAAAAATTTTACCGTCAGATTTGGAAAGGGTTCATTATTTCCGCTCTGATAATGAGATCAATAAATATATAAAGAGAGAGCCACAAACGCGGGAAATGTCAATTGCCCATATTCAACTTATCACGAAAGAATTAATGGCTGACAAATCGGTTACATGGGGGATCACTACCAAAGAATCCGATGTTCTAATTGGCTCCATTTGTCTTTGGAATTTTTCAAAAGATAAAAAAACAGCTGAAGTAGGTTACGGTCTCGATCCGAAATTTCAAGGCAAGGGAATTATGAGTGAAGCACTAAAAGCTGTATTGGATTTCGGATTTAATAGAAGAGGATTTGAAACTATTGAAGCCTACACAGATTATAGGAATATTTCCTCAAAAAAGCTATTAAAACTACATGGATTTATTCCAAGGAGCGGAGTTAAAGATGCTGATAACCAAAATAATGAAGTATTTTATTTAAACCGTTAATTCTTGTCTTCTAAAAGCGGCACAAAACGGAATTCTCCGTACTCCTTTTTCTCAAATTCGGTGTCAGATTTACGTAAAAAGACGGTCATAGTTTGCACATTTTCGCCTACAGGAATCACTAATTTTCCTCCAACTTTCAATTGTGCCAACAACGGATTGGGAACAAAAGGCGCACCGGCGGTAACAATAATTCCATCAAAAGGAGCTTCTTCCTCAAGACCAATATAACCATCTCCAAAAATTAATCTTTTGGGCTGATAACCCAGTTGAGGAAGAAAACGTTTAGCTTTTTTAAAAAGCTCGTTTTGTCTTTCAATGGAATATAGTATTGCCCCCATTTCCAAAAGCACAGCTGCTTGATAACCACTCCCCGTTCCTATTTCAAGAATTTTATCGCCTTTTTTCACTTCTAAAAGTTCTGTTTGGCGTGCAACCGTGTAAGGCTGTGAAATAGTTTGGTCCGCTCCAATGGGAAACGCTTTATCAACATAGGCATGATCCACAAACCCCGAATCCATAAAAAGGTGCCTGGGAATATTGCCGATGGCGCGCAAAACATTTTTATCTACAATCCCTTTCCGTTTAAGGGTTTCAACCAATTTCTTGCGCATTCCTTGATGGGTAAATGTATCTTTCACTTTTCAGTTATTAAATTTAGATGTGAGATTTTTAGACTTCACAAAGTAACCAAATTTCTCAAATTAGTAGCAAATTAAAGAGCAGATAACTTTAGAACTATTAAACTTATAAACTCCTGAACCCATCGACTTCTAGTCTTCCCAAAAACCATTATCTTTGAAAAAAAACACACGCCAATGCTAAAAGCGGGAGTTCTGGGTGCTGGTCACTTAGGAAAAATACATTTGAAATTGCTGCAACAGTCCCCTAAATATGAACTTGTGGGTTTTTATGACGCCAGCAATGAAGCTTCGGAAAAAATAGTTAATGAATTCGGCTACAAAAGTTTTCCCACAATGGAAAGCCTTATTGACGCCAGTGAAATGGTTGTAGTGGTAACGCCCACAAGCAAACATTTTGAATGTGCCGAAAAAGTAATAAAAGCCGGAAAACATCTTTTTATTGAAAAGCCCATTACTCAGACCGTGGCGGAAGCCGAGCAAATTCGTGATTTGGCAAAAAAACTAAAGGTTCGTGGACAAGTAGGTCAGGTTGAGCGTTTCAATCCTGCATTTATGGCTATTAAGGATAAAATAAGCAATCCTATGTTTATTGAAACGCATCGTCTTTCAGAATTTAATCCGCGCGGCACGGACGTTTCGGTAGTATTAGATTTAATGATTCACGATATCGATGCCATTTTGAGTGTAGTTAAGAGCCCCGTAAAATCTGTAAGCGCAAGTGGAGTTTCGGTAATCAGCGAAACGCCCGACATTGCGAATGCCCGTATTGAATTTGAAAACGGTTGTGTCGCAAATTTAACTGCAAGCCGAATTTCACTTAAAAAAATGCGCAAAGCCCGATTCTTTCAACGTGACGCATATATTTCGGTAGATTTTTTGGAGAAGCAATGCGAAGTTGTAAAAATGAAGAATGCTCCCACTGAAATTGATGATTTCGCCATGGTGTTAACAAATGCCGAAGGCATAAAAAAGCAAATCTATTTTGAAAACCCAAAGATTGAAAACAACAATGCGATTCTCGATGAACTAGAAAGTTTTTACGAAGCTATAAAGGCAGACAGAACGCCGGAAGTTTCATTGCAACAGGGAACTGAAGCGCTTCGAGTGGCGATGTTGATAATTGAAAATTTCAAAAAAATATAAGTGTTTGAAGTCGTAAGACGGATAAAAAAATATAGAACTCATATAATAATTTAAGTTTAACCATATAAAAGATACCCGCCTTTGCGGGCATGTGAAATGAAAAACGTAGCAGTAATAGGCGCAGGAACAATGGGCAACGGAATTGCCCACACATTCGCCCAATTTGATTATAAAGTTCAATTGATTGATGTTCATCAATCTTCACTCGATAAAGGAATAGCGACCATCACCAAAAATTTGGACCGAATGGTTGCGAAGGAAACAATTTCAGAGGAAGATAAACAGAGAACTCTCAAAAACATTACAACTTTCACAAATCTTGAAGAAGGCGTTGAATATGCTAGCCTTGTTGTAGAAGCAGCAACGGAAAACGTGGACTTAAAACTGAAAATTTTCCGTGATTTGGATAAGTTTTGTCCGGATGATACCATTCTTGCAAGTAACACCTCCTCCATTTCAATTACTCAAATTGCCTCTGTAACCTCACGTCCCGGAATGGTTATCGGAATGCATTTTATGAATCCGGTGCCAATTATGAAATTGGTTGAAATAATAAAAGGCTACAGCACAAGCGAGGAAACTTTTAAAACCGTGGAAGAACTTTCCAAAAAACTAAATAAAGTTCCTGTTGAGGTGAACGATTATCCTGGCTTTGTAGCAAACCGTATTTTGATGCCTATGATTAACGAAGCCGTTGAAACCCTTTACAATGGTGTGGCAGGCGTAAGAGAAATTGATACAGTAATGATGCTTGGAATGGCACACCCAATGGGACCGTTAGCTTTGGCAGACTTTATTGGCTTGGACGTTTGTCTTTCAATTTTAAAAGTAATGTATGAAGGCTTTAAAAATCCGAAATACGCCCCGTGTCCTTTATTGGTAAATATGGTAATGGCTGGCAAATTAGGTGCGAAAAGTGGCGAAGGTTTTTATGATTACAGCCAAAATAGAAAAGCGGAAGATGTTGCTGCTCAATTTTCCAAATGAAAATAACAATGGTGTAAAATATCCCACGGAAACCTATTCTTTTAAGCTTAAAACCAGAAACATAAACTTTGGCAAATATAATCCCCTTTAAAGCCGTACGCCCCACGCGTGACAAAGTGAGTCTGCTCGCTGCACGCTCTTACGACAGTTACACTGCAGAACAAGTGGAATCGCGCCTGCGGGACAACCCATTTTCATTTTTGCACATTGTAAATCCGGGGTATAAATACCATAAGGAAATATCGGGTGTTGAGCGCTATGGATTGGTGCGCAATCGCTATCAAGAGTTTAAAGAGGATAAAATTTTTATGCAGGATGAAAAACCTTCCTACTATATTTATAAAATTGTAAACCGAGATGGATTAGAATTTAATGGTATCCTAGCTGCTGCAAGTGTCCAGGATTATGCAGATGATGTTATTAAAAAGCACGAAGATACGCTGGAATTTCGTGAAGTAATTTTCAAGGAATATTTAAAAACAGTCGGTTTTAACGCCGAAGCTGTACTCCTCACCTATCCCGACAACAATGAACTTGAGGCAATTATAGATTTAGTAATGCAAAGTCGGCCCGAATATGAATTCACCACCACCTATCGCGACACGCATTATCTTTGGAATGTGGATGACGAAGAGCTGCTTCAACAAATTCAAAAAATCTATTCTGAAATGCCCGCACTATATATAGCCGATGGGCACCATCGATCCGCTTCTTCATATTTATTGGCGAAGGATTTAAAAAAAGAAAACCCCCATCACCTTGGGAATGAACCCTATAATTTTTTTATGAGCTTTCTAATTCCGGAAACTGATTTGAAAATATATGAATTTAACCGTTTAGTGAAGGATTTGAACGGGATGGTAAAAGAAGAGTTTTTGATTAAGCTCGATGAAAATTTTAGAATAGAAAATCGCGGTACGGAATACTACAAACCTTCCAAAAAGCACCATTTCAGTATGTATTTGGATGGCGAATTTTATTCTTTATACCTCCGGAAAAGTAAATATGAAATTAAAAATGCGCTCGATGCCCTTGATACGCAGATTTTATATGTAACCATATTGAAACCATTGTTGGGCATTGATGATTTAAGAAACGACCAACGTCTAGACTATTGCCACGGAAAAAAGGATTGGGCTCATGTAAAAACAGTGGTAGATTCTGGAAGTTTTGCAGTTGGTTTCGGATTATTACCAGTAACGACGCAAGAAATGAAGATGATTGCCGACGAAGGTTTGAAGATGCCCCCAAAAAGCACATATATAGAGCCGAAACTTAGAAGTGGGGTTACTATTTATGAATTTGAAGAAGAGTAGAAAGAAAAAAGAACTGAGAAGAAAGAGAAGAGAGAATGACAATTTCAGAAAATTTAGAAAAATTCAATAAAGAATTGCCTGATGACGTTACATTAGTAGCGGTTTCCAAAACCAAACCGGTTAGTGATTTGATGGAAGCGTATAATGCTGGCCAACGTGTTTTTGGAGAAAACAAAATTCAAGAAATGGAAGCTAAATGGCAGGAAATGCCAAAAGATGTTCAGTGGCATATGATTGGCCATGTGCAGCGCAACAAAGTGAAATATATGGCACCTTTTGTGAGCTTGATTCACGCCGTGGACAGTTTAAAACTTTTAAAGGAAATAAATAAAGAGGCCGATAAAAACAAAAGAAACATTGATTGTTTGCTCCAAATAAAAATAGCGAAAGAAGACAGTAAATTTGGAATGGAAGAGGCGGATGCTTTAAAATTGCTTTCTTCGGAAGAAATTAAAAAACTGCAAAATGTAAAAATTGTTGGACTGATGGGAATGGCAACTTTTACTGAAGATGTAGAACTGATTTCAGCAGAATTTCAGCAATTGAAGAAAACTTTCGACCAATTAAGAATTATGAATTCAGAATTTAAAATTCTCAGTATGGGAATGAGCGGGGATTATAAAATTGCCATCGCGAATGGCAGTAATATGGTTCGTGTTGGAAGTGCTATTTTTGGAGAACGGAATTATATTTAATTTAGAATTAGGGAATAAAAGTTTGATGTACGCAATTTTAGATATAGAGACAACAGGGGGAAAATACAATGAGGAAGGGATTACCGAAATTGCAATTTATAAATTTGACGGCCACAATATTGTAGATCAGTTTTCAAGTTTGGTCAATCCTGAAAAACCAATCCAGCCCTTCGTTGCAAATCTTACGGGGATTAATAATGAAATGTTGAAGCACGCGCCAAAGTTTTATGAGTTGGCAAAACGCATTATCGAGATTACCGATGGTTGCGTCATGGTGGCGCACAATGCACTTTTCGACAATAGAATTCTTACCACCGAATTTGACCGATTGGGATATTATTTTGAAAAAGAAACCCTTTGTACGGTTGAATTGTCCAAAAAGTTGATTCCTGACATGCCTTCATACAGTTTGGGAAAATTGGTACGTTCCCTCGGAATTCCGTTAAGTGACAGGCACCGAGCCCAAGGTGATGCCAAGGCAACCGTGGCACTTTTTAAAATGTTATTGGCAAAAGACACTTCAAAAGAAATAATTACGGAAACGCTTCGAAAAGACCCAAAACGCAAAATGGAGCCAAAACTTTTGGACATCATTGAAAACATTCCGTCTGAAAACGGTGTTTATTATATGCACAATGAAGCTGGAAAGGTAATATACATCGGCAAAAGCAAAAACATTAAAAAAAGGTTGATACAACATTTTACAAACGACAATCGGAAGTCGAAAAAAATTCAGCTTGAAGTAAAATCCGTCACCTATGAAAAAACCGGCAATGAGTTAATCTCCCTTTTAAAGGAATCTGAAGAAATTATACAGACCAAACCTATATTCAATAAATCGGGACGACAAACTTTATTTACACATCAACTTACTTCTTTTGTGGATGAAAATGGTTATATCAACTTAAAAATTGAAAAAGCGGATGGTAGAAAAAAAGCAATTATAACTTTTAGTAATTATCAACAGGCAAAATCATCGCTTTTCAAAATAACGGAAGAAAACCAGTTGTGCCAAAAACTTACGGGCCTACAGAATGGTGGCAAAAACTGTTTCAACTATACCATCAATGAATGTTATGGTGCGTGTATTAACAAAGAATCTGCTGAAGAATACAACAATCGCGTAAATGGCTTTTTGGAAAAAGACAGTTACGAAAGGCAAAGTTTGTTAATTATTGACCGCGGTAGGGAAATTGATGAACGCTCCGTAATTTTAATTGAGGATGGAATTTATAAAGGATATGGTTTTTATAATTTAAATTATCAGATCAATAATCCTGAAATTTTAAAATCTATCATAAATCCGATGCAGAATACCCGAAATTCCCAACATATTATTCAGAATTATTTGCGAAGAAATAAAGTGCTTAAAATCGTAAACCTTTCCACCAATAAGATTAATTAGTATAAAGTTTCTTATTTTAGATTTTTCAGAAAGCACAAATTGAAACCAACCGATAAAAAATCTTGGCGCTTTAAGCTTCACGAAATCATTTATGAAGCCGATACACCCATGGGTAAGCTTTTTGATGTAGTGCTGCTTATTCTTATACTATTGAGTATTGTTTTGGTAATGCTGGAAAGCGTTAATGAGATTGATGCCAAATACCACGAAATTCTTTATGTTGGCGAGTGGATCATAACCATATTTTTCTCCATTGAATATATAGCCAGAATTATTACAGTTAAAAAACCCACGGCGTATATTTTTAGTTTCTATGGGATTATTGATTTTCTATCCACCATTCCGCTTTATTTATCGTTCCTATTTGCAGGAAGCAGTTTTTTACTTTCCGTTCGTGCATTGAGGCTTTTGCGCGTTTTTCGGATTTTAAAGATTACGCGTTATATAGGTGAAGCTGCAAAACTGCGAAAAGCATTGGCCAATAGTAAGGCAAAGATTCTTGTTTTTCTTTTTGCCGTAATTGTTATTGCGGTAATTGCAGGAACATTAATGTATATAATTGAAGGTCCTGAACACGGTTTTAAAAGCATCCCCACAAGCGTTTATTGGTGTATTGTAACCCTTACTACAGTTGGCTTCGGAGATATTGCACCTTCCACTCCTCTTGGACAATTATTGGCAACGGTCATTATGATTTTGGGTTATGGAATCATTGCGGTGCCTACGGGTATTGTGAGTGCAGAATACACAAAAAGCACAGATAAAAATGATGAAATGGGAAAAGATTATGTACATGTAAATACTCAAGTTTGCACCAATTGTGGAGCCCAACGGCATCGTGACGATGCAAAGTATTGCCACAAATGTGGTGAAAAATTACATTCTGAAAGTAATCGAGAAACATAATGCTATCACCAAAACCATTGCTAATTTGTGTGGTAGGCCCTACCGCTATTGGCAAAACCTCACTTGCCATACAACTTGCCAAAGCTTTTTCTACGGAAATTATTTCTGCAGATTCCAGACAATTTTATAAAGAAATGAACATTGGCACCGCAGTTCCTTCAAAAGATGAGCTGGAAGCCGTTCCGCATCATTTTATCCAAAACAAAAGTATTTTTGAAGATTATTCCGTGGGTGATTTTGAAAGGGATGCGATACAATTTATAAATAAATATTTTGAGGAAAATAAAATAGCTGTAATGGTTGGCGGATCGGGATTGTACGTTGATGCTGTAGTTAAAGGATTAGACAATTTTCCGGAGGTGTCTTCGGAAATCCGGGAGCAATTAAATGCTGAATTAAAGGCAAAAGGTATTGAAACGCTTCAAAATGAATTAAAAAAAGTAGATCCTTCTTATTTTGAAAAAGTGGATATCCACAATCCCCATAGATTGGTTCGTGCTTTGGAAATATTTCGGGCAACAGGCAAACCGTATTCCTCATTTCTAAAAAAAGAAAACGATAAAAGAGATTTTGAAACCCTTTTTATAGGCTTGACAGCGGATAGGGAATTTGTTTATGACCGCATCAACCAACGAGTTGACAAAATGATAATGGACGGATTAATTGAAGAAGCAAACTCCCTTTTTCCCCACAAAGAAAGAAATGCACTGCAAACAGTGGGCTATAGAGAGCTCTTTGAATATTTTGAAGAAAATATTACAAAAGAAAAAGCCATTTCAGAAATAAAGAAAAATACACGCAGGTTTGCAAAACGACAAAATACGTGGTTTAAAAAAAATGAAGCTATACAGTGGTTCAATTACAATACGGATGCTTCAGAAATAGTAAAATTTATAAAAGAAAAAAACGCCCGTTAAAAGGCGTTTTTTTACACACATCTTAATATTAATTGTCAACTTCGGCCTTCACAACCAAACGGAAACCTTCCCCGTGAATATTGACTATTTCTACGCCATCATCTTTGCTCAAATACTTACGCAGCTTGGCTATGTAAACATCCATGCTTCTAGATGTGAAATAGTTATCGTCTCTCCATATTTTAGTAAGGGCTAGCTCACGCGGCATCAAATCGTTTTTGTGAAGTGCCAAAAGACGCAGCAGTTCGTTCTCCTTTGGAGAAAGTTTTATGGGAGTCTCTTTTTTAAAGGTCAAAAATCGCAACTTGGAATTCAAATGGAAATTACCGATCTCAAACTCAAATTGTTTGCTATCTGCAATGGAATCGGTAGCTTTTCTTTGTATTATAGCTTTTATTTTCATTAAAAGGACTTCACTGTCAAAAGGTTTATTGAGGTAATCGTCCGCCCCAACCTTGTAGCCTTTCAACACGTCTTCTTTCATTGCTTTGGCTGTTAAGAATATAATGGGAACGTCTTCATTTTTCTCACGAATTTCCTTCGCCAGTGTAAAACCGTCCTTATATGGCATCATCACATCAAGAATACAAAGGTCGAAGTCATCTTTTTTAAATTTTTCAAAACCTTCCATTCCGTTTTTTGCGTGTGTTACGTTATAGTCGTTCATGGCAAGGTAATCTTTTAATACTGTTCCAAAGTTGGGATCATCTTCAACAAGAAGGATTTTTTTGTTTTCTGTTTCCATAATTTTAAGATATTAAGTGTAGTTTTATTATAAAAGTACTGCCTTTTCCTTTTTCACTTTCTACGTAAATTTCTGCATCATGATCGTCCAAAATGCGCTTTACGTATGCCAGACCAAGGCCGTGTCCTTTTACGTTATGTATATCGCCAGAGTGTTCTCTGTAAAATTTTTCAAATATTTTTTTCTGCACAAGTTTTGTCATTCCCCTTCCCTGATCTCTAATTTTGAGGATAATGCTGTTTTTTACATTTTCTGAATAGATATCAATCTTTGGTTCTTCTTCAGAATACTTAATGGCATTATCAAGCAAGTTTACAATCACATTTATAAGATGGGACTCATTTGCCAAAACAGTAGATTTGAGTGCTCCATAATGGGTTTTAATATAACCTCCCCTATCTTCCACTATCAAACTTACATGCGAAATTGCATCTTCCACGATGTTTTGTAGATCAAATCGTTCCTTGGGTAAATCGAGTTCATTCTTTTCAAGTTTTGAAATTCGCAGAACATTTTCAACCTGTGCATTCATGCGTTTATTTTCATCTCTAATCATTCCCAAATAGCGCTCCAGAAATTCCCTATTATCCTTAACTTTTGGATTCTTTAGAGAATCAAGAGCAAGATTAATTGTTGCTATTGGTGTTTTGAATTCGTGGGTCATATTGTTTATGAAATCACTCTTAATCTGGGATATTTGGCGTTGTTTATATATTTGTGATATGGCGCTGGAATAAGCCAAAATTATTACCGCCGTAAAAACCAATGATAAAATTGCCATTCCCAAAATACTATTCAGAACCAGTTTTTCTTTTTCTGAAAAATTCACATAAAGCTCATAACCGTTTTTAGCCTCGTTAGTAAAAAGCCCAACATTATATGTATTGTCTTTATTATATTTAAAATTTTTTGAGCGCACTTTGGTTTCCAAATTATTACTATAAACAGCAAATTCATATTTTGAATTTAATCCTCTTTCCTTGAGCTCCTTATTAATTAATTCGTCAATTTTGTCCGCCTCCACTCTTTTATATATGGGTGTAAGCGCAGTTACATTACCAACAAAATCCTCAAATTGTTTTCGCTCATAGTCTTTCATTCTAGAAAAGGATTCCACACGTGTCTCTGATGTGGTAGTTCCGTCAATACTTTTTGAAATTTTAGTCTTCGTTTTCCTGTTTGTGAGCTTCGTGAACTGAATACTGTCACTGTCATTATTTAAAAGCCCTGAGGAAAGTTTATAATCCTGTTCTAAAATACCGTCTGTAAAAATATAGGTTTCATTCGCGGCATTGTTTTGAATTCTATATGCCAGTTCAGTGAAAACCGTATTATCGGGAACTTGAATACTATCTATATACGCACTGTATATTTGGTAATAAACTTCATTTTCCTGTAACTGGATTTCTTTTGCAACAGACAGTAGCGCCTGTTTCACGTTAATTGTAAATTGATCTGTTTTAGTTTGATATGCGTTTGATATCCAATATCCCTGAACAAATACTATTCCCAATAATGATAGGCTCATCAGCACTATAAGCAATACGAATAGCTTTTTATTCATAAATCAAAAGTAAGATTTTAACATTTAGATATTTGATTCTTTAACCAAATGTTAACAAAAGAAAAAATAGATTTGAAGATTATCTATTTTAAGGAATTATGAATAGATTCCACCTGCCGACGTGTGTTCTCCATTTCAATATTTTCAATAATTATATCGGCGAATTTTTTCTTTTTAAGGTCACTCCACTGATTGTTCATGCGCTGTTCTATTTCATCCTCTGTGGCCCCGTCACGCATCATTATCCGCTCAATGCGCACCGCCTTTGGTGCTATTACGAGAATAACCAAATCACATTGTTTATAACCGCCGCTCTCAAAGAGAATTGCGGCCTCCTTTATTACATAATTTGTTTTTTGCTCGAGTGCCCATTTTTTAAAATCTGCGGCTACCTCGGGATGGATGATGGCATTTACAGCATTTAAAAGTGCTTCATTTGTAAAGATTTTATCGGCTACAAATTTTCTATTTAGACTTCCGTTTATATATGCCTCGTCCCCCAAAAGTTTAGTTAGTTTACGGCGGATAACGACTGATGAATTGGTTAACCTTTTAGCCTCAACATCTGCAATGTAAACGGGTACGCCAAGTTCCGAAAACAATTTTGCCACTGTTGTTTTCCCGCTCCCTATTCCGCCCGTTAAGCCTACAATTTTCATCTCTATTGAATTTTAAATGGAAGAAAGGAAATTTATTTAAATATAAAGAAATCAATTTTTTTAGGCTCAAACATCACATTGGTGATGTTTTTTGGTTGCTTTTCGAGAAAAGGCAGCATAAAGTTTTCATTTACATTTCTTTTTGAATAGTCGCAAACTACTCTAAAATCTTCTTTTGAAATATTCCCATAATCACGAACTGAAACATCATATGAAACTGATATTGTTTTTGGAACTAACTTTATTTCCATATTTGGAGGCAAGTTGATTATTTCAACCGGCAACACAATCTGTCCTTGGGAAAATTCTGCGACAGCCCATTTTACTTCTACTTTGTTTGGCTTAACAGAAACCACCTCATTACTTGGTTTTGTAATTTTTACGGTTTCCGAAATATTTTTTTCTACTTCTTTAAGTGAAATAACATTGGTTTCAATGATTTTAATGTTTTTCAAACTTCCTGAGGGTCCAGATATAGTGACAGAATCAGGGGAAATTTTAATACTATCTACTGGCTTAAAACCATTTTTAAAAGTGATATCGCGTCTTGCAACCACACGTACTTTCTTTGAAACAATTGGATCTAAATGAACTTCCAACTGTTCAATAGAAAGATTTTTAACAGCCAGATTTCTATTAAAATTGGAAGCGACCAATCGCAACAAGTTATTTTTTGAGATTGTAAAACTTTCTTTTTCCTTAGTGTAATATTTACCAACTTGAATCTCTATTATCGGCTTTTTTAATTTATAAAATAGAATTTCAAAACCATTCGCCGTTAGGTCAAACGTTATATCCTTTATATTTTTTTCAGCTAACGCGGCGGTTTCGGGAATATTTTCATAGTTAATCTTCGCGTGCATGGTAGCGGTAAATTCTCTACTGAATTTAGTGAGAACCCAAAATATTGTAGCAATAACCAAAAAGAACAAAAAGCGTTTTACCTTTAAGTTCTTATTATTTTTAAAAATTCCCTTCGCCATACTAGTTTTATTGACAATCACTAAAATTACTCAAAAAATAAAGAGGGAAATTGTTTCTGTGGATCTTTCTTTAGAAGATTTATTAAAAAGCTAGATTTCAGAAAAGCAATTCCATATCCAAAAAATTGAACAAAAACAGCAGCCATGGAAAGAAACCCAATATAGATATTTTTGTTTTTTACAGAAGAATCAATAAATATTAACATTAAATATAAAAGAAGAGGCAGTATAAAAAAAGGTGCCATAAAAAAGGAAAGTGCTATTGAAAAAATAGTAAAAAAAACAAAAACCGTTGGAAGCCAAAATGTAATTCTGGATGCGGAAGGATTCCATTTATTCAAAATTGGCCTTACTAGCCCAAATTTCTTAACCTGTAAATAGAATTTTTTCCAAGAAATACGTCTTTTATGATAAACGAATGCATTGGGCAAAAAGGTAGTTTTGTAACCCGCCTTTAATATACGTTGGGAAAGATCGGGATCTTCCCCGGGGTGAATTTTAGCAAATCCTCCGGTTTTTTCGAAAACTTCTCTTGAAATACCCATATTAAAACTCCTTGGTTCAAAATTATTAATAGTCCTTACATTGCCCCTAATCCCTCCCGTTGTATAAAAAGAAGTCATTACATAATTTATTGCTTTTTGTAATGGTGTAAAATTTTGGTGTGCAGCATCTGCACCTCCAAAACAATGATAGTAATTTGCGTTAAGGAATGAATCTACCGTGGATAAATAATGAGATGGCAATATGCAATCGGAATCAAGAATAATAAAATAGTCACCTCTTGCTCTTTTCATTCCATAATTTCGAGAATCTCCCGGACCAGAATTCTGCTTAAAATAATATGAAATTGAAAGCTTTTGGGAAAATGCCTCAATTATGTTTTCAGAAGTTTCTGTTGAACCATCTTCCACTACAACAATTTCATAACTATCCGTAAAATCTAATTTTTCAAAACTTTCCAATAATTCTTTAACTTCCTCAGGGCGGTTAAAGACAGGAATTACAAAGGAATATTTACGATTCATTTTGTAAATTTAAGCAAATAGAAAAAGCCATCCACTTTCGTAGATGGCTTTTCAATTGAAATTATAAACTTTTAGTTTTTCAATACTTTGTAAGTACCTGTTTGTCCTTCAATGGTTACCTTCATAATATAGGTACCAGCGGTCAAACCAGAAAGATTGATATCTGAAGTGGTTGCACCAATGTTGGTGTCCATCACTTTTTGACCTAAAATGTTAAAGATAGATACTGAATCTATGCTGTTAACAGACTTAAGTGAAAGCACATCAGATGTTGGGTTTGGATAATATGCGAAACCTTCAAGAGCATTTTCAGAAACACCTAAAGTTCCACAAATACCGCTAAAAGTATAAATTACTTCTTGAGCTGGGTCAGGCACTGTCCAAAATCCATCAGCTGCATTAAATTGAGCAGCAGGCTCACCTTCTACCGGAGTATCAAGAGTGGCTTCCCAGAAAACGGTGGGTTGGTTAGTTGCAGTTCCCATACTAATTTCTATCCAATAAGTAGTATCTGAAGATCCATCTGCAGGAAAAGTAAATGGAGTTACACTCAAGCTAGTCATGTATTGATCAGCAACAGGGTTGGCCCAAGGTGCTGAACTCAAAATTGTTGGAACAACAGTTTCACTACCTATCATTGTTCCTGGTAATCCAGCAGCATCTTCGTAATATACCACATTTGCGGTTGTTGGAGGATCAGTTGGTGCAAAAGTAAGGAAAGGAACTTCTATAGTATCCAAAGTGAAATCTTCTCCAGCGAGAACTAGAATATCCGCAGCTGTTTTATAGTCAGAATCAACTGAAGAACCCATCCCCGCACCAGCATTTGCTGAAAAATCGTGAACTAGATCACATGGAGAACCTCCACCACCAACGATATCACCATAAATCATAAATGGGAATCCTTGTGCGTCAACGTCAATTACAGGAGTATATGCACCAGCATTATTTTGTAAACCATTTCCTGTTGCAGCAGATCCAGTGATTACAATTGGTGGAGCCCAAGGTCCAGAAGCACCTGTACCACCAAAAGTATACTCAATCCAATAAGTCCCAGCTGTAAGTGAAAGACCTGCAGTATTTGCTGTAACTAGTTGAAGTGCACGGGAAGTATCACCAGGAGCACTCTCCAATTGTCTTAGTGTCTGGGCATCTGTAACACTACTTAGAATATTTGTAGTAAGATCACCCCATACAATAGAAGCACCGCCACCACTTGGGTCATCATCCCATACTTGCAAGGAAACTGAATTTATAGAACCTACAGGCGAACCTGTTTGATATGCAAATACATCAATTGATGTAATATCTACATCATCAGCAAAAGTTACATCATCAGCAATACTATAGCCATTAACAGCTGAAGCTCCGAATCCATAAGTACCCATTCCCAAAGAAGCATCTTGTAAAAAACTAACATTTGGTGATCCAGGAACATTATAATAAGGGCCATTGTCATAAAGCAATGAAGCAGTAGCATTGGGGCCAGGATTATAGTAAGTTCCTGTAAAAGGAACACGTCCAGCGCTATACCCATTATTAGAAATTATACCAATGTTTTCACCAATGGCAGTAGCCGTAGAATTAGAGTAAGCGGCGGGAAGTTCAGCAGTTCGTGAATACGTATTTGCTGGGGCAGAAATTTTGTCATTTTGACTAAATCCTATAGCGCAAAAGCTAAGAAAAATTAGCATCGTAATTTTTTTCATAATAAAATTAGATTTAAGTTAGTATTAAAATTTTCAGTTTAAAGGTTAAAGATATTTAAAAAATCTAATATAAAAAAGTGGACTCATAAAAATATCATCTGAGAATAAAATAATTTATTATAGGCTAAATTTAATAAAGGTCGCCACGCATATCCAACTATAAATTGAAAATGGATATCAACTGATCTTTTTCTATCCAAACTGCGTGCTTTTCATGCAATTCGAATAAAGCTCTCTAACGGGTATATCATGGCAGCAGTTCTATTGAGACTTGGCGCTCATTCTATCAAGATATTAATTAATATTTCTATGTATCCTTTTGACTTCTAGGTGAAATAATCTTAAAATTTGGTATTTGCATATTAGGAACCCGCATCAATTTCAGCCTTTTTTGGGGTGTTTCTAATTAGTTATTTTTTTAATTATGATTTTAAGACATCTTAGTGATATTCTCTCTGATTCATAGATTTTTGAATAAGGATACTATTTTATTAAAAAAACCACCCGCCAATGGCGGGTGGTTGTGTTTATGTATAGTTACTAAAAGGATCAGTCCTTCAGCACCTTGTAGGTGCCCGTCTGTCCATTTACCGTAACCTTCATAAGATAGGTGCCGGTGCTCAGGGCCGATAGGTCCATCTGCGAGGTGGTGGCATCTACGCGGCTGTCCATCACACGCTGTCCCAGCAGGCTATAGATCGATACCCGCTCGATGTTGTCGACACTGCTCAGGTTCAGAACGCCCGTGGTAGGGTTCGGGGAATAGCTGAAACCAGCTATGGTATTGTCCGAAGTGCCCAGGTTGGTCCCGTCTATTACGATGTCGGTAATCGCACCGTTGTTCAGGACGAACACGTAGTACGCCTGGCCCGCAAGGGTGTAGATCGACGCCGAGGTACCCGGCAGACACTGGTTGGTGTTCTGAGGCACCAGCGTAAGGTCCGTCTCAACCGAACTCTCGTCCGGAGCCGTGTAGAACGTTACAGAGCTGGCACCGCCAGGGGTAACGATCATCGCGTTGGCGGTCCCGTCGCCGGCCGCAACAAAGTTGTACCAGACACCGTTGGCGCCGGTAAGGTCACAGCCCGCAGGGCTGCCGTTCTCGGTTGTGGCCGCAGGCATCGCTACCGATGGATCGGTATAAGGGAAGCCTATCTCATCAACGTCGATGGAGTTAACGATCATATCGTTGGGCGGAGGCGTGGGCGTACAGGTAACGTCAAGGGTGAAGTTGCCGGTGGCACCGCCAAAGCCGTGGATCAGGATATAGTAGGTGGTATTGCCGTCAGTGGCAAACGAGATCTCGCTCTGAAGGCCGCAGGCATCATCGTTCCCGTCAACGCAGACAAGCGCAGCACAACTTCCGCTGTAAACCGATATCTTGGAGTCGTAGTCAGTGCCGTTGCACAATGACAGGGTAATGTCACCGGCAAGCCCACTGTTGTCCTCCAATTTGTACCAAACCCCAGGGGAGGTGATCGAGGTACCGCAGGTAGCCGCATTGTCTATGGTAGCACCCACAGTTGAGCCCGAAACCGAGTCGCCACAGCTAACCGCGATAGCGCCCTCACACCCATCATTGGGCAATGGATCCATACAGGTAACGTCAAGGCTGAAGTTACCGGCATTGCTGCCGAAGCCCTCAACCATAATATAGTAGGTAGATGTACCGTCCGACTGGAAGGTAACCTCGCTCTGAAGGCCGCAGAAATCATCGTTGCCGGCCAGCTCGTTGGCAAGGTCACAGTCGTCAAATACACGAAGGTACGAATCGTAGTCCGTAGCGGCACAAAGCGATACGGTGACCAACTGGGGAGTACCGGTTCCCGTGAACTTGTAGAACACATCCGGGGCAGCGTTCCCGCCACTGTTGGTAGCCGTAAGGGTCTCACCCGTCACACTGTCGCCGCAAGCAATGGCATATGCGTTTGAACAGTCATCGTTGGTGATAACCGGTGGAACACAAATGGACATGGAGAACTGGAGCACCTGTCCAGAATCACCTCCGGCACCGTCACAAACCTTTAGGTTCCAATCGCCGGTAATGTCCTCGCCAGCAAAGGCCGCAGCGAAGGTACCTCCCATGGGCTCGTACGGTCCAACTCCGAACGGAGCCGTCGCAAGGGTGATATCCGCACCACCGTCCTCGAACATGGTCCCGTTGTATGCGTTGTCCGTATTTCCGCTCAAGCTCTCGGCCAGTAAAAGTTCCGTGCCGGAAGGGGAAACAAGATATAGGTCAAGATCCCCGCTCCAGGTGTGGGTAATATCAATAGTGATGTTCTCAAGGTTGGTGCCAGACCCTATGGTACCTGCATCAGCTACGGTTACCGGGATCAGGTTGGGTGCGTTCGTACAATCGGCCGTAGAGGTTCCCGCACCGTCAATATCGAAAGGAACCGCGGTACTGTCATAGGCCGTGCTGACACAATTTCCGCCACCGCCAATGGGCTCGCAGTCACCTTCAAAGATGTAAACGCCATCATATGCTGGGTCGTAATACGCCCAACCTCCGTCAAAAAGCGCTGTGGGATTTCCTACCGAACTGGAAGAGGTAACAATCCAATAAACGGCACCCGTGGCGCCTCCGTCAGTAACTGAAAGTTCCACCCAATATGTGGTTGATGTACCTGCCTGTCCGGCAAACAAAAACGGGCTAACCGTCAGCTCAACCTCGTTCACATCCAGACCGAAATTGTTCCCGATTACTGTCTGGCTATCAATAGTGGCAGAGGCCTGGGAACCGATAAGAGCACCAGGAAGACCACCGGCATCGCTATAATAGTTAACGTCCACATTTGCAATTCCGCCATTGGCGAAAATACTCGCCGTTATGTTGGTCAAGGTAAAGTCCTCATCCGCAGCAACCGTTAAGTCGTTGGCAGTCATAAAGGTTGATGCAGAAGAACAATTTAGTCCATCTTCAAAAGTAAAATCATTTGGATTCTCTTCAGAACAAGCACCACCGCCACCGCCGCCACTACAGCTGTAGGTTCTAAAAGTATAATCAAAGGATGGAAAAGATCCATAGTTATTTGCAAATACATTTCCACCTGCATATGGATTATTAGTAGATCCTGAAATACAAGGCAATGCAACATCACCATCAATAACAATATAGTACGTGGTACCCACCGTAACGTTTACTGTAGGATCCCAGTAAACATCGGCCCAATTAGTACCATCTGTTTGGGAACTTCCACTGGCCAGCATAGTCCCACCTGCGTTTGGAAGACCATCCCACAAAGATAAATTCACAGTCAGTCCAGAAGAAGGATCTCTAAATTTTATACCAGCACCTGCAGACTCAGCTTCTGTAGGAATGTAGGACTGAGCCAAACCTCCTTGTGAGATATTTGCCATACAAGCATCGTCTACATCTTGATTTACTTCCAATAGAGGGCTTCCACAAGCACCGCCTCCGCCTCCGCCGCCAGCTTCTTCCCCAACAACATTCATAATCAAATGAACATTTGGAAATCCAATACCAGTAAAATCAGTAGGTACAGTTATACCGCAGGCAGATGCAGCAATCCATGAAATTCCCGTTTGTCCTGCAGAATTTGAACCTGGAAAAAAAACATTACTAGCTCCTAGATTTATTTTCATTTCATAAACCATAATAGACCCTGCAGGAACTGTGGCATTTAATGGAACGGAAACTATGGTTAAATTATCCGGTACATCTACAGAATAGTTAGCAGTACCCTGTAAGGTCAAGGAACCTGGAAATCCAGAAGGAAAAGGACCTGCAGTAGAATAAATATTTAGTGTAAGAGCTACTGGACCAGTGATGCTTTCTACACCAAATTCAACACTTGAAACAGTAAAATCGTCCACTATGCCAAAATCATTGGCAAGATCAAAATCACGATAAAAACTATTTTCGTCTGGAATACCGCCCGCATTACAAGTTACTGTCCCCGGAACAATATTTTGCGAAACGCTATGGGTTATTACCACAGGAACCATGCTATTGTAATAAGAATCGGACTGCATATTTCTAGATGCGGTCCCAGCTGGAGGATTTGTCACTGCTCCCCACGTACTGTTGGAAGCCGACATAGATGTTGTTCCGTAAAAATTTCTTTGTAACGGAACCACTTCACCTAAGGAAGTAGAAGATTGATTTTCAGAAATGTTTCCAACTTCTGAAATAAACCTTGCCTCATTGGTAATTTGTTTTACCTTTTTTAACGAAACAGGATTGTTTAATCCTCTTGATTTTGCATCGGCCTGGCTATACCCAATAGCGCATACCATGAGCAAAATTAACATGGTAATTTTTTTCATAATTAAATAATTTAGTTAGTAGTCAATTTAAAGAATTAAAACTATTCCAAAAAAAGCAATTATCAAAGCTTTTGTTAATAAGAATTTTAATTCATTAACAATGCTTAAATAATTTAACAATATTAAAGATTTTTATTAAAAATTTTCTCTGTTACTTTTTATTCAAAATCATGAAAATGCCAAGTTTATTTATGAGGGTTTTGCAGAACATTCTAAGTTTAATTTTGGAAAAAAAAATAAAAATCCCGACTATTTTATTTATTCTTTAAAAAAAAACCACCCGCCAATGGCGGGTGGTTGTGTTTATGTATAGTTACTAAAAGGATCAGTCCTTCAGCACCTTGTAGGTGCCCGTCTGTCCATTTACCGTAACCTTCATAAGATAGGTGCCGGTGCTCAGGGCCGATAGGTCCATCTGCGAGGTGGTGGCATCTACGCGGCTGTCCATCACACGCTGTCCCAGCAGGCTATAGATCGATACCCGCTCGATGTTGTCGACACTGCTCAGGTTCAGAACGCCCGTGGTAGGGTTCGGGGAATAGCTGAAACCAGCTATGGTATTGTCCGAAGTGCCCAGGTTGGTCCCGTCTATTACGATGTCGGTAATCGCACCGTTGTTCAGGACGAACACGTAGTACGCCTGGCCCGCAAGGGTGTAGATCGACGCCGAGGTACCCGGCAGACACTGGTTGGTGTTCTGAGGCACCAGCGTAAGGTCCGTCTCAACCGAACTCTCGTCCGGAGCCGTGTAGAACGTTACAGAGCTGGCACCGCCAGGGGTAACGATCATCGCGTTGGCGGTCCCGTCGCCGGCCGCAACAAAGTTGTACCAGACACCGTTGGCGCCGGTAAGGTCACAGCCCGCAGGGCTGCCGTTCTCGGTTGTGGCCGCAGGCATCGCTACCGATGGATCGGTATAAGGGAAGCCTATCTCATCAACGTCGATGGAGTTAACGATCATATCGTTGGGCGGAGGCGTGGGCGTACAGGTAACGTCAAGGGTGAAGTTGCCGGTGGCACCGCCAAAGCCGTGGATCAGGATATAGTAGGTGGTATTGCCGTCAGTGGCAAACGAGATCTCGCTCTGAAGGCCGCAGGCATCATCGTTCCCGTCAACGCAGACAAGCGCAGCACAACTTCCGCTGTAAACCGATATCTTGGAGTCGTAGTCAGTGCCGTTGCACAATGACAGGGTAATGTCACCGGCAAGCCCACTGTTGTCCTCCAATTTGTACCAAACCCCAGGGGAGGTGATCGAGGTACCGCAGGTAGCCGCATTGTCTATGGTAGCACCCACAGTTGAGCCCGAAACCGAGTCGCCACAGCTAACCGCGATAGCGCCCTCACACCCATCGTTGGGCAATGGATCCATACAGGTAACGTCAAGGCTGAAGTTACCGGCATTGCTGCCGAAGCCCTCAACCATAATATAGTAGGTAGATGTACCGTCCGACTGGAAGGTAACCTCGCTCTGAAGGCCGCAGAAATCATCGTTGCCGGCCAGCTCGTTGGCAAGGTCACAGTCGTCAAATACACGAAGGTACGAATCGTAGTCCGTAGCGGCACAAAGCGATACGGTGACCAACTGGGGAGTACCGGTTCCCGTGAACTTGTAGAACACATCCGGGGCAGCGTTCCCGCCACTGTTGGTAGCCGTAAGGGTCTCACCCGTCACACTGTCGCCGCAAGCAATGGCATATGCGTTTGAACAGTCATCGTTGGTGATAACGGGCGGCACACAAATGGACATGGAGAACTGGAGCACTTGTCCAGAATCACCTCCGGCACCGTCACAAACCTTTAGGTTCCAATCGCCGGTAATGTCCTCGCCAGCAAATGCTGCAGCGAAGGTACCTCCCATGGGCTCGTACGGTCCAACTCCGAACGGAGCCGTCGCAAGGGTGATATCCGCACCACCGTCCTCGAACATGGTCCCGTTGTATGCGTTGTCCGTATTTCCGCTCAAGCTCTCGGCCAGTAAAAGTTCCGTGCCGGAAGGGGAAACAAGATATAGGTCAAGATCCCCGCTCCAGGTGTGGGTAATATCAATAGTGATGTTCTCAAGGTTGGTGCCAGACCCTATGGTACCTGCATCAGCTACGGTAACCGGGATCAGGTTAGGAGCATTAGTACAGTCTGCCGTAGAGGTTCCCGCACCGTCAATATCGAAAGGAACCGCGGTACTGTCATAGGCCGTGCTGACACAATTTCCGCCACCGCCAATGGGCTCGCAGTCGCCTTCAAAGATGTAAACAATATCGTTGCCTGCAATTACTATCCAAGTAACACCATTATCTGGTGAGAAATAAGCTTCAAAGCCCTCGATGCTTGCAGTTGTGGAACTTATGAAGCCACTACCTGCTGAAACATTTACAGTAAATACAACCCAATAGGTTGTAGCTACCCCAGCCTGCCCTGAGAGCATTTCCGGAGTAATGTCAAACACAACTTCAGAGATGTCAAAACCAAAATTATTGCCGATAACAGTCTGGGAAGTAGGAACTACAGCAGCCTGTGTGCTTATAACAGCTCCTGGCGCACCGCCTGCATTACTATAGAAAGTTATATCAGATGAAGTAACTGTTGAACCTGGATTCATCCAAATATCAACGGTTGCTGTGTTCAATGTAAAGTCAGTATCTGCTGGAACAGTAATATCAAAGGCAATACGCTGAGCTTGGTCGGAAGAGGTTGTATACCCGTTCTCAAAAGCATTTTCAGGATTGTCTTGGCTACAAGGCGCTCCACCGCCGCCAATTGGCTCGCAGTCGCCTTCAAAGTTGTAAACAATATCGTTGCCTGCAATTACTATCCAAGTAACACCATTATCTGGTGAGAAATAAGCCTCAAAGCCCTCGATGCTTGCAGTTGTGGAACTTATGAAGCCACTACCTGCTGAAACATTTACAGTAAATACAACCCAATAGGTTGTAGCTACCCCAGCCTGCCCTGAAAGCATTTCCGGAGTAATGTCAAACACAACTTCAGAGATGTCAAAACCAAAATTATTGCCGATAACAGTCTGGGAAGTAGGAACTACAGCAGCCTGTGTGCTTATAACAGCTCCTGGCGCACCGCCTGCATTACTATAGAAAGTTATATCAGATGAAGTAACTGTTGAACCTGGATTCATCCAAATATCAACGGTTGCTGTGTTCAATGTAAAGTCAGTATCTGCTGGAACAGTAATATCAAAGGCAATACGCTGAGCTTGGTCGGAAGAGGTTGTATACCCGTTCTCAAAAGCATTTTCAGGATTGTCTTGGCTACAAGCTACGCCGCCACCGCCGCCTCCGCCGCCGGTGCCTAAAATGGCTACTATTCCCATTTCAGCACAATCGCTATTTATTGAACCCAATTGGGTTACAGCTCCGGTAGTTGTATTTACGGAACAAAATTGATTTACTCCCCCTCCAATATAGGCAGCCATATACAATGTATCGGTATCTGGATCAAAATCTGCATCTTGCGCAAAATTAATATTAATGCCTAAGGGGCCCACAAGTGTAGCAACACCTGTTGTTAAATTAACTGAATACAAACTATCCAATCCGATATCTGCCATAAAAGCATTGCCATTGGAGTCTATTGCCAACCAGATTGGAAGCCAACCAGTTATTGTAGAACTGCCCACCAACGTAGCAGCACCGGTTGTTAGATCTACTGTATATATAGAACCAACTTCACCAACTCCTGCCATGAGGTACATGGTACTATTAGACTCGTTCCATGCCATTCCTCGTAAGCCTTCACCTGCAAGTAAGCCGGTTATAGGCGCTACGGTTGTTTCAGCTCCAGTTGTAGTATCTAAAGTTAGCAATGTAACTGCTGTAGCATTAAAAGCGTAAAGAGTTCCACTTCCATCTAAATCACCTGCATAAATAGGGTTTGCATTTGTGGTAATCGGGTCAATTGTATAAGGACCTGGCAATGGAAAACTACCAAAATCATTCGAACAAGATGCCCTTAAATTTAGTCCATAAACTGTTGGGTCATCTCCCCCGCCTCCGCCTCCGCCGGCAGTAACAATTTCTGCGTCCCACCCACCATAATCAACTACAGTAGAGGAATGGAAAAAGAAAAAGAAATTCCCTGAAGCAGAATTGAATGTTGAAGATCCATTAGAAGCAATCATATCGGCTAATGTAATGTCACCAGAGTTTGCACCACCAGAACTATTATCATATAATACTGTTCCAGTGGCATCAGTACCGTCATAAATTCTTAAATAATCAAAGGTTGCAAAAACACTAAAAAATTGAAAATCAATTTCGCTTACTCCAGTTAAAGTGGTTTGTGTATCACAGCCACAATTTGGATAGTTTCCAGGAGTACCGCCAGTACTGCTTCCTCCTGGCCCTCCCGGATCAAAAAAATGGTCGCCAACAGAAGGATTAAAAGTTTCGGTTGCGCCGGCCGTGGGAATAATATCGGCTTGAGGCCCCCTATTTTGCATCATAACTGACGGGGTTCTGTTTACAGGCATATTGGCTTGATATTGCTGATCTCGCCAAAATTTCCGCTTCATCCTCAGCAGTAAGAGTAATAGGAGCTAAAAATAAAGGCGCTTGTTGAAAAGCTCCCTGTTTTCGGTGGAAACATCCCTCTCTGTTGAATTGCCACGATTGTCAGCATAGGCTGAAGCAATAAACAAAGGAGTGTATTGCGCCCCAACTTGAATTGGTTGGGCAGTTTTTTGATTCAAGTACAATGGATTGTTAATGCCATTGCCCTTTGCCATTACTCCAACAGGATTTGGTACATCCTTTTGAGCGACATTAGATTTGTACGGCTTGCTTTTGTTGCGGATACAAAATCATGGGACTATCCGTCCCACTCGATTTTGCATTGCTCTGGCTAAATCCTATAGCGCAGACCAAAAACAAAAATAGAATGGTAATTTTTTTCATAATACTTTAAGGTTTTAGTTAATAGAACCTAAAAGTATTTAAAATAATGTTAAATACAAACTTTTAAAACAACTACTTTAAGAATATTAATAAAAAAAATCCCAACCATAAATATGGGCGGGATTAGGTTAGTATGAATAGGAAAAAATTATTTCTTCTCTATAAATGCTTCCATGACAGAATCGCTTACTCCCATATTGGAAAAACCTCCGTCATTATATAAATTTTGAAGTGTTACACGCTTAGTCAAGTCACTGAACATTGCAATAGTATAATTTGCACAATCCAAAGCGGTGGCATTTCCCAAAGGCGACATTTTATCGGCATAACTAATGAAGCCATCGAAACCTTTAACACCCTGTCCAGCCGTAGTGGGCGTTGGCGATTGTGATATAGTATTAACACGTACTTTTTTATCTCTTCCGAAGAAATAACCAAAACTTCGAGCAATGCTTTCCAAATAGGCTTTATTGTCTGCCATATCATTATAATCGGGGAAAACGCGCTGTGAAGCCATATATGTTAATGCTACGATACTCCCCCACTCGTTCATGGCATCCTTTTGATAAAGTACTTGCATGGTTTTGTGAAAAGAGCCGGCAGAAATATCCCAACCTTTATGGGTAAAATCATAGTTCTGGTTGGTGTAATGATTTCCTTTGCGAACATTTACAGACATACCGATAGAATGCAATACAAAATCTAATTTTCCTCCCAAAATATCGGTGGCTTTGGTCACCAAATTTTCAAGATCTTCTATGCTTGTAGCATCGGCAGGAATAACTTCAGAGTTGGTTTTTTCGGCAAGTTCCTTAATTTGACCCATTCGTAAAGCAATAGGTGCATTGGTAAGCACAAATTTTCCGCCTTCTTCATAAATGCGCTCTGCTGTTTTCCAAGCAATGGAATTTTCATCTAAGGCCCCAAAAATGATTCCCCGTTTTCCTTTCAGTAAATTATATGACATGTTTTTTATTTTTTGGTTTGTTGATCAGTTTTCATTCAATTTTTTTCAATCTGAACTTTAAAAAGTAAAGATACATTTTAATTCAATAATTCCTTTGCATTTGCCAGTGCCGCCTCTGATAGATTTTTACCGCCAAGCATTTGCGCTATTTCTACAATACGTTCGTCTGGGTTCAATTTTTTTAAGTGAGTAACCGTAACCTCGTTATTGTCCTCTTTATAAACTTTTATATGATGGTCGCCTTTGGCAGCAATTTGCGGTAAATGCGTAATGCTTAATAGCTGCATCGTTTTGCTCATTCGGTGCATAATATCAGCCATTTTGTTGGCTATTTCGCCCGAAACCCCTGTGTCAATTTCATCAAAAACAATGGTTGGTAGTTTTTTATATTCAGCTAACACTGCTTTTATGGCAAGCATTATTCTACTCATTTCTCCACCGGAAGCTACTTTTTTTAAAGGACCAAAAGCCAATCCTTTGTTAGCGGTGAACAGTAATTGCAACGTATCGGTCCCATTGTTTTTAAAGTCTTCCGAAGATAGAAGCTCAAATTGAAACCGGGCATTTGGCAATCCCAAGGGAAAAAGTGTTTCTTCCAGTTTCCTCTTAAGAATGGGAATGGCTTTTTCTCTTTTATCGTGAAGTTGGGCGGCGGTTTTTAAAGCAGTTTCCTGTAAATTGATTTTTTGTTTTTCCAGATTTTCAATTTGGGCGTCTAGACCTAAAGTGGTATTCACTTTATCCTCCAGCTGTTCCTCTAATCTCAATTAATTCTGAAACGCTAGAAACACTATGTTTTTGTTGCAGTTTATAAAGTGTTTGTAATTTTTCATTTATTTGAAAAAGCAATTCTGGATCTGCCTCAATTTTTTCGGCTGCGTTATTCACCTCATTGGCAATATCTTCCAATTCAATGATGGTGCTATTCAACCGTTGCCAAAATTCCTCGAATGTTTTTGAAAATTCCTTTATCCGCCCCACAACAATTCGGGCTTCCTTTGCGGTTTGCAAAGTACCTATTTGTTCATCTTCCAGAAGCTTGCTCACGTTAGCAAATGCTTCTTGTATTGCTTCGGAATTATTCAGCGTTTCGTAGGATTGCTCAAGTTCTTGCTGATTCAATTTTTTTAAATCCGCCTGTTGCAGTTCGTTGTATAGAAAAGTATTGTAATCAAGTTCTTTGGAAGCATTTTCCTTTTGAAGTTTTAAACCGGAAAGTTCTTCGGAAGTCTTCTTGAAATTCTCAAATTGCTCTTTGTATGATTTTAAAAGTGTGCTATTTCCAGCCAGCGCATCAATCACGTCCATCTGAAAATTTTCCGATACAACCTCCAAAGTTTCGTGTTGGCTGTGAACGTCAATTAAATAAGGAGAAAGCGCCTGTAGTTGCGTTAATGCAACGGGCGTATCATTCACAAAAGCACGGGATTTGCCGCCGGGAAGAATTTCGCGGCGAATAATTGTTTGAGGTTCATAATCTAAATCGTTTTCTTCAAAAACGGTTTCCAAATTATAATTTCCCACTGAAAAATGACCCTCAACAACACATTTTTTGGAGGCATCTTTCACGCTGCTGATATCTGCCCTTTTTCCCAATAAAAGTGCCAAGGCTCCTAAAAGTATGGATTTTCCGGCGCCGGTTTCACCGGTAATGATTGTTAAGCCTTCATCAAACTCCACGCGAATATCTTCAATAAGCGCATAGTTCTTTATAGCAAGTGTGGTTATCAAGATTTGACGTTAGATATTAAAATTTTCGATAATCGATTGAACTTTGAACCTATAAATTTAAAGGAAAGATATTAATTGGTCCAATCCCCAAAAAAGAAAAATTAAAACTTTATCTCAGCCCAATTGGTTTGTTTGGTCGGTGCCATTCTATTTAGGTTTTCAACCAATCTTGTAATATCAACCTGAGGTCCTCCGCTGAAAATGGCTTGAATTTCATCACTTTTTGCATCAAAAAAGGTGCGAATCAAAAAGGAGTTGGGACGTCGATCATTAATACCTTTCAATTTATTAATAGCGTCAGCAATCTTCTGTTTTGCATCTTTTGGGTTTGTTGCCATTATATCCAACCCCTCGCGATGGTATTGGTACATTGCTTCGTGAAATTCCTTATAGACTGAAGAAAGCAATGCATCATTATATCGAAATCTAGACTGGGTTCCATCGTTTGCCTTCCATCCTTGGAATGGGCTTGATGCAGCCGTATTGGTTATTTGTTTTGCGATTTCGAAATAAGGTTCACCGCCATTTGGAATAAAAGTATCCGCATCCAACCCTAAAATAGTATAAACGTGAAATGCAACTACAGAAACAAGGTTTGACCCAAAGCTATTCATATTAAAGTTCAACGGCTCATATTCCTTGTAAGTAAAGTCAGCCTGCTTATCAAAGTAATTGTAAACGGGACTATCATAAGTAGAATCAAAAACAGGTCTTGATGATTGAATTTGCAATGTGGCGGTAAAAGTATCACCATCATATTTGCTTATTACCAAGGTCATATTGCAGTCAATGCGTTCCTGGTTTTTATATTCTTTATCAGTCCATTTTGTGTTGTTAATAAATTCCAACAATTGGGTTTCGAGTGTTCTAAATATTTGTAAGTTAGGCTGCCCGGTTTGTTCGGCATCTATGTTAACCGTACAATTAAGTTCTTGGGCCTTGGCTGAGAAAACAGCAACACTACCTAATAAGAAAAGTATAATTTTACGCATTTGTCTGTTCTATAATATATTCTAAAATATCTTTTGCTACTTCTTTTTTAGATTTAACAGGAAAAGGAATCACTTTATTGTCTTTGGTTATCAAAGTTATTCTGTTTGTGTCGGTTTGAAAACCCGCGCCTTTGTCCCGAAGCGAATTTAACACAATTAAATCTAAATTCTTTTTTTTCAGTTTCAATTTTGCGTTTTCTTCCTCGTTTTCGGTTTCCAATGCAAAGCCTACTAAAAATTGATTTTTCTTAATCTCGCCTAGGGAAGCAAGAATGTCTTTGGTTTTTGTAAGTTGAAGGGTTAAATCGTCTTTTTTCTTTTTAATTTTTTCGGAGGCTATTTCTGAAGGACGATAATCGGCCACTGCAGCGCTTAAAATGGCTACATCACTTTTATTGAAGTATTTGTGCGTGGCATTGTACATTTCTTCGGCTGAAATTACGCGGACTATTTTAATGAATTCGTTTTCAAGTTTTAAAGCTGTCGGTCCAGAAATCAAAATAACCTCAGCTCCAAGCTCTGCTGCTGTTTCAGCAAGTGCAAAACCCATTTTTCCGCTTGAGTGGTTTCCAATGAAGCGAACAGGGTCAATGGCTTCATATGTTGGCCCGGCGGTAATCAAAATTTTCTTTCCACGGAGCGGAAGGTTTTTCAGAATATCATTTTCCAAAAAAGAGACTATTTCTTCAGGTTCTGCCATTCTTCCCTGCCCTACCAATCCACTTGCCAATTCACCAAAAGCAGCTGGAATCTGGATATTTCCATAGCTGTCTAATTTCTTAAAGCTTTCAGCAGTTGTTGGATGTTGATACATATCCAAATCCATAGCCGGTGCATAATAAACAGGACATTTTGCTGAAAGATAGCAAGCCATCAAAAGGTTGTCGCAAGTGCCATTTGCCATTTTGGAAAGCGTGTTTGCGGTTGCGGGGGCTACTAAAAACAAATCAGCCCAAAGGGCCAACTCTACGTGGTTATTCCATTGGGCATTCTCGTTTTCTTCATTGGTAAAAGAAGAAAACACTTCATTTTTGGAAAGGGTTGAAAGCGTGAGCGGAGTGACGAATTCTTTCGCAGAATGCGTCATCACAACTTTTACGTTAGCTCCTTTTTTCACTAAAAGCCTAACTAAAAATGCTGCTTTGTAGGCGGCAATCCCGCCGGTAACGCCAAGCAAGATATTTTTCCCCTTCAAAACAGACATGTTTCAGTTTTAAGTTTCAGTTGCAGTTTTTAGTTGCGGTAAAAGTATTTTTCTCAAAATACAGCTTAATGCAACTGGCTACTATTTACTTTTTTATTATTCTACTACCTCGTCAGCAGTATTTCTGTAGTAAATTTTGTTTTCCAACCACTCTTGCACGGCCAAAGCGTGTGGTTTCGGAAGTTTTTCGTAGAATTTTGAAACTTCTATTTGCTCTTTGTTTTCAAAAATTTCTTCCAAACTATCGTTATAAGTAGCGAACTCATCAAGTTTTTCAAGAAGTTCTTTTTTAATGTCGCCATTTATTTGTGAAGCTCTTTTCGAAATAATTGAAATAGCTTCATATATATTGTTTGTTGGTTCATCAATCCTGTTTTTGTCTAAGGTAACGGTATTGATAGGTGCGTCTGAATTTTTAATATCCATAGTAAAATTTATTAAATAGTGGGTTCTGTTTCCATAGGAACAATTCTGTTTTCTATGTCTTGATAAAGTTCGGCAGCTTCAGGTGCCAAGTCTGTATCCTTGTAATATTTTAAAAAATTATTGTAATATCCTTTTGCGGTAACAAGGCGCTCCTGAACTAAGATGGGCACACTGTTTATGGCTAATTTATACGCTGCTACAAATCTTCCATAAAAGGCATCCTTCCTATATTTTGAGCCCGGATGATCTGTAATAAAGTTATCAAAAGCGCCAATAGCAGCTTTATAATCCTCTACTCTTAAATATTGTTTGGCAGTTTCATAATCTTTCTTTTCCAATTTCTCCCTAAGCTCTGCAACAAGTGCATTGGCCTCCATTCTCTTATCGGAATTAGGATATTGGTTAATGAATTCCTGTAACTTTTCCAGTCCTTTATCTGTATCTTTCTGGTCCAAAGAATATCTGGGTGAAAGTTTATAAAAGCTCTTAGCTCCTTTGAAAGAAGCTACTTCAACACTATCACTTTGTGGATATGCCTGCGTAAAACGCTCAAACTGATACCCGGCCAGATAATAATCTTCCAAATTGTAATAAGTGTTGGCGTAGATAAACATCAGTTTTTCACCTTGTGGTTTTCCTCTATATGCTGGCACTAATTGTTCCATCAATTTTAGTGCTTTTCTGTATTTGCCTATTTTGTAAAGTGAATCTGCAAATGCATATTTTTTACCCATATCATCTTTTCTCAGTACCCGTTGGTATTGACTACATGATGAAAGAAAAATGGTAAAACAAAGTAATATAAAAATGGGTAATCGCATGGGCTTAAAAAACATCGTGCAAAAATAGGGAATTAAACATGATTGAACAAACTTATTATTTGGCTAAAATATTGCGCTAAAGGCTATTATTTACAAGCCTTTTGGAATAAGTAACGTCAAAACAAAGTGAATTATTTTTAGAATTTTTTGGTGAAAGCTTCAATTTTGTCCCTCAAACCATTGCTAACTGTAACTAACGGAAGCCGTACAGTGTCGCCACAAATTCCTAACGATTTAAAAACGGCCTTTATTCCAGCAGGATTTCCCTCCGCGAAAATATAATCGATTGCAGGTGCTATTTTATAATGGATTTTATAGGCTTCATCTACCTTTTTGTCAAGGCCGAGTTTCACCATTTTTGAAAATTCCTTTGGAAAACCTTCCCCGATAACCGAAATTACTCCTGCACCACCAGCAAGAATCATTGGCAATGTTATCATATCATCACCAGAAATTACCAAGAAATTTTCTGGACAACCAGAAATCAGCCGCATTGCTTGCACAATATCGCCCGCTGCTTCTTTGATTGCTACAATTTTTTCAAAATCATTCGCCAATCGAATTACAGTTTCCGGAAGCATGTTTGAAGCCGTCCTTCCCGGAACGTTATACAATATTATGGGCAGTGGCGCCGCTTTTGCAATTGCGGCAAAATGCTGATAAATACCTTCCTGTGTAGGTTTATTATAAAAAGGCGAAACCGAAAGAATAGCCGTAAAAGCAGAAAGATCACGAGTTTTCATTTCAGATATAACTTCGTGGGTATTGTTCCCGCCAATGCCCAATACCAAAGGCACACGCCCATTGTTTGCAGAAACTACAGTATCAATCACTACTTGTTTTTCTTCCTTTGAAAGTGTCGCACTTTCGGCCGTGGTGCCTAAAACAACTAAATAATCAATTCCATTTTCAATATTGAAATCCACCACCTTTTTTAATCCCGCCACATCCACGGAAAAATCGTTTTTAAATGGAGTGATAAGGGCTACGCCAGTTCCTATTAATTCTTTCATATTTATTCCCGCGAAGACGGGTAACTTTTGAGGTTAAACTTTGTTTTGATACTGTTGGTGCTATTAATGCTATTAATGCTGGGGATTCTTTAATTAATTAAAATTTTAAATCTTTTTGAGGATTTGCAGGTATTTTTTTACTTCATTTTTAAATAGTTCTGGTCTTTGGATATTTACGGTCAGTAATAAATCGAAAAGACGTTCATCTGATCCGTGAATCCCTATTTTAAACTTTGCTTTGCTCTGCGCAACCATTGCGTTCAAAAATTCGTGTTTCCCCATATAAAAACCAATCAGCACATCAAAAGGATAATCTAGAAATTCCTTTGCGTTTTGATTAAGGATTTCTCCGCGCCAAGTAAATTCCTTATTGGTTATCTGATTTTGTCGCAGGGTTGGAATTTTCCGTCTCGTTTCAATAAAAGAAAACATTTTTACATCCTTTCGTTGCAAACCGAGTTCCTTTCCAAATTCATAAAACATCTCAAAATTGTCAAAAAATGCTTCGTCCACCAAAAAGCCTAAATATTTCAAAGGAGCGTTCCGTTCAGAAATATCGCGCTGCATCAGATTCTTTTCTATGTGTTTTTTTAAAGATTGATGTTTTACTTTTTTCAACATGGAGAACCACTTTTACATTGCAAAATTAGTTTATTTTAAGCCTTTTCCTTTTCAATTAAGAAATCATTTCCAAAAAATCATCTTCGGAAATAATTGCCACGCCCAAACTTTCTGCTTTCGTTTTCTTGCTCGGGCCCATATTGTCGCCCGCTACCACATAATCTGTTTTAGCCGAAATAGAGCTGGAAACTTTACCGCCGTTGTCCTCAATCAGCTTCTTCAGTTCGTCGCGAGAAACCTTTGTGAAAACGCCGGAGACTACGAAAGTCTGTGCTTTCAAAACATCGGTTTGATTGGCAAGTTTTTCTGCTGAAATTTCCAATTGAACGCCATAACTTTTCAGCCGCTCAATAGTTGCACGGTTTTCTTCGGAAGCGAAAAATGATAACACGCTTTGTGCTATGCGCTCTCCAATTTCTTCAACAGATGTAAGTTCTTCTTCTGAAGCATTTTTTAAAGCATCGATTGTTTTATAATGCTTAGCCAGTTTTTTGGCTACGGTTTCGCCAACGTAGCGGATTCCCAAACCGAAAAGAACTCTTTCAAACGGAATTTCTTTTGAAGCTTCAATTCCTTTTATCATATTCTCTGCACTTTTCTGCGCCATCCGCTCCAATGGAATAATCTGTTCTTCTTTCAACAGATACAGATCGGCATAATTATTTATCAAACCATTGTTCACTAAAAGTGTTACTGTTTCACCGCCCAAACCTTCAATATCCATAGCCTTTCGAGAAATAAAATGTTGAATACGGCCAATAATCTGCGGCGGACAACCTTCCGCATTTGGGCAGTAATGTTGTGCTTCGCCTTCATTACGCACTAATTCAGTACCACATTCGGGACATTCGGTTATGTATTTTGTTGGCGAGGATTTCGGATCGCGCTGGGTGAAATCTACTCCAATTATCTTGGGAATAATCTCGCCGCCTTTTTCAACAAAAACGGTGTCGCCTTCACGGATATCCAGTTTTTCAATTTGGTCCGCGTTATGTAAAGAAGCGCGTTTTACAATCGTTCCCGCCAATTCCACGGGCTCCAAATTCGCAACGGGAGTAATTGCACCCGTTCTTCCCACTTGATAGGTTATGTGGTTAAGAACTGTGGAAACCTGTTCGGCCTTAAATTTATAGGCCATCGCCCAACGAGGTGATTTTGCGGTATAACCAAGCTCTTCTTGCTGTTGCAAATTGTTAACTTTCACTACTACCCCATCGATTTCGTAGGGAAGCTCGTGGCGGTGGACGTCCCAGTAGTTCACAAACTCAAAAACCTCATCCAAGTTTTTTGCGAGCTTTGCTGCTTTCGGTACTTTGAAACCCCAGTCACATGCTTTTTCCAAACTTTCAAATTGTGTTTTTATTGGAAGTCGCTCTCCCTTCAAACTATACAATAGACAATCCAACGGACGTTTTGCAACTTCTGCGCTGTCCTGCAGTTTTAGGCTGCCTGAGGCCGTATTTCGTGGATTTCTATAGGGTTCCTCGCCAGCCTCAACCCTTTCGGCATTCATTTTTGCAAAACCTTCAAAAGGCAAAACTATTTCACCCCGAATATCAAACATTGGTGGAAAATCGCCCTTTAACTGCAACGGGATAGAACGGATTGTTTTTACGTTTGCCGTAACATCATCGCCCTGAAAACCATCGCCGCGGGTTACTGCTTTTTTAAATTTTCCATTTTCGTATGTTATACTTATTGAAGCCCCGTCGTATTTAAGTTCACAAGTAAATTCTACTTTTCCATCCACCATTTTTTCGATTCGCTTTTCCCAATCCTCAAGATCTTCTTTTGAATAGGAATTGTCCAACGAAAACATTCTATAGTTATGCGGAACGGTTTCAAAATTTTTGGTAATTTCTCCGCCCACTCTTAAAGTTGGTGAATTGGCATCGTAAAATTCAGGATGTGCTTTTTCCAGTTCTTGAAGCTGCTTCAGTTTTTGGTCAAATTCAAAATCTGAAATTGTTGGTGCATCAAGCACGTAATAATTATAATTATGTTCCCGAAGCTCATTGCGGAGGGCAGTGATTTGTTGTTCAATGTTCATAGAACAAATATAAAATTTTAAACCTCACAGCTTTTTAAAAACTGTGAGGTTTATATGAAATTTAAAAAAATTTAAGATCAATCATCCAAAAAGATATTGCGCACCAAGGCAGCGCACAAACCTCCTGCTATCGGAGCTACAATGAAAAGCCATAGTTGCTGAAGCGCCATGCCGCCTGCAAAAAGTGCTGGACCCAAACTTCGGGCAGGATTAACGGAAGTTCCCGTAATAGGAATAACAACCATATGGATTAATGCCAATGATATTCCAATGGCAAGGCCTGCCATCATTGGTGAAGTGTGTTTTGAAGCAGTAGCTCCAAAAATTACCATTAGGAAAAGAAATGTAAAAACGAACTCTGCAATTAAAGCCGATTTCATATCGTACTCCCCGAGATAGCCAGGGCCCCATCCGTTGGCACCCAAGCCCCATTCAGGCATATTGAAACCAGCGCTTCCAGTTGCCAAAACATAAAGCAAACCAGCAGCTGCAATGGCCCCGATACATTGTGATACAATATACCCAACTGTATCTTTTGCGGAAAGTTTTCCCGCCGCAAGCATGGCAATTGAAATTGCTGGATTAATGTGGCATCCCGAAATTGGTCCAATGGTATAAACCATAACCAAGACCGCAAAACCGAAAGCGAGTGAAATACCTAACAGGCCAATACCCGCAGGACCAGAATGGGTTACGCTGGCTAAAGTTGCTGCGCCACAACCAAATAAAACTAATGCAAAGGTGCCAAGTGCTTCAGCAAAATACTTTTTTGATGGATTCATAATTTACATTTTTAATGGTTAGATATGTGAATTTAACAAAATTCCTTTCCGAAAATATTTTTGTTTATAAATCCCGTAAATTGTTGATAATGTACTAGATTCTGTCAGAATTTAACCACTTTGGACGTAAGGGAATTTTAAATTCCTCCATCTTTTTTAATAGTTGCTGCGGATGAGAATCCACTAAAAGTAAATTGTAATTTTCAATAGAAAGAAAACCTTTTCTCACCATATTTTCCAGCATATTTATAAGATCATTATAAAAACCGTTCGTATTCAGCAACCCGATTGGTTTTTGGTGAAGGCCAAGTTGTAGCCAAGTTATAATTTCAAAAAGCTCCTCCAAAGTTCCCATTCCCCCTGGCAACGCAATAAAACCATCACTTTCTTCCTGCATTTTCATTTTGCGTTCGTGCATGTTTTGGGTAGTGATTAATTCAGTTAAGCCCAAATGCACTACCTCTTTCTTTTTCAAAAAATTTGGAATAATGCCGATAACCCTTCCATTATTGTCCAAAACACTTTTAGCGATTGTACCCATTACCCCTATTTTTGCAGCCCCATAAACCAAAGTTATATTTCGCTCTGCGAAAATTTTACCCAGATTTTTGGCTACATCGGTTATGGCGAGATCGTTGCCATCGCTACTTCCGCAAAAAACGCAAATTCTATTTAGTTGGTTCATTATATTACTTTCTTTGTTTCGGCGCTAGCCTTTGGAACCACAGAGGCTCAAAGGGCAAAGAGTTTTTATCGGCTGCATTTCAACATTCGGTCTTTTCCGAAGATATCCTTTTTAACTTCAATATTCTGAAAACCTTGGCTTTTTAAAAGCTGGATTAATTCATCACCAAGATACTCATTAATCTCGAAAAAGAGTTTTCCGTTGGCCCTCAAATGGGTTTTTGCCAATTGTGAAATGGCCCGATAAAAAAGCAAGGGGTCGTCGTCTTTAACAAACAAAGCTAAATCGGGCTCAAATTTTAAAACATTTTGCTGCATCTGTTTTTTTTCCAGCTCCCGAACATACGGCGGGTTGGAAACTATTATATCGTATTGCTTCGGAAGTGTTTTTGTCTTTAAAATATCCTTTTGAAAAAAATCTACTTCAACTTTATTTATTTCCGCATTTTCACGCGCCATTTTTAAAGCTTCATGGGAAACATCCAATGAAGAAATTTTAGAATCGGGAAGATTTTTTGCAAGTGAAATAGCTATGCAACCGCTACCGGTGCCAATGTCGAGGAATTGTTGATTGTTGATTGTGGATTGTGGATTGTTGAATTCATTCAAAATCCATTCCACCAATTCTTCGGTTTCTGGCCGGGGAATTAAGGTGTGTTTATTCACTTTGAATGGAAGTCCGAAAAATTCCGTTTCTCCTATTATATATTGAATTGGTTCATGGTTTTTAAGACGAATTAATGCCTTTTCGAAGGTTTCTGCATCCTCTTCTGAAACTGTCTTTTCGGGATTTAAAGCGATTTCTATTCGGGAAAGATTTAAATATTTTTCAGAAAGGATATTGAAAAACGATTGTATTTCTTCCGAAGGGTATAAATCGGAAAGTGCTGTTTTGAAATTGGATTTAACTTCTGTGATTTTCAAAAGATTGAGCTATAAATGCTATTGATACTGTGGATACTATTGATACTGCGGATGCTATTGTATAGGATTTGAAAAGGAAATTTACAGTTTTTTAATCATATGCACGGGACAGGAATAGTGGCCGGTGTCGCCCATGGCACTTTCAATATATTCAAAACCCGCTTGTTTGTATAGTTTTTGCGCATGCGTCATATATTCCATGGTTTCAAGATATATTTTTTCAAAACCAAATTCCCTCGCTTTTGTTAGACAAAACTCCATCATCTGCATGCCAATTCCCCGGCCACGTGCTTCGGGTAGAAAATACATTTTTTGAAGTTCACAAACGTTGCCTTCAAAATTATCCAATTTTGCAACGCCCGCGCCTCCAATAATTTTACCACCTTCTTCAACAATAAAATAAACTGTATTTGGTTTTTGATAATTTTCAAACATATAATCCAAAGAAGCATCTGCATAGGCAGTCCCCACTTTCGGCACGTTGAAATCTTCCAAAACTGTGCGTATCACTTTGGCTATTTGTGGATTATCCTTCTTTTCAATAAGACGAATTATAGGTGTGTTCATTCTAATTAAATCCTTGTATTTTTACGCCGTGAAGATACACGAAATATATATGTCGCGCTGCATCCAATTGGCCAAAAACGGGCTGGGAACCACCTATCCTAATCCGTTGGTTGGTAGTGTAATTGTTCACAATTATAAAATTATTGGCGAAGGTTGGCATTACAAAGCAGGAGAGCCACACGCCGAAGTGAATGCAATAAGAAGTGTAACGAATCCCGAATTATTAAAAGAGGCAACAATATATGTGAATTTGGAACCTTGCAGCCATTTTGGAAAAACACCACCCTGCTCCGATTTAATTATTGAAAGAGGCATCAAAAAAGTGGTTATTGGGAGTATGGATCCCAATCCCAAAGTAGCGGGACGTGGCATTAAAAAATTAATGGAAGCTGGTTGCGAAGTGATAGTTGGGGTTTTGGAAAAAGATTGTAATGAATTGAACAAACGGTTTTTCACCTTTCACCAAAAAAAACGACCTTTTATTTTTTTGAAATGGGCACAGACTGCAGATGGATTTATTTCACCGGAAAATGAAACCCGAAAAGAAACAAAGCCAGTTTGGATTACCAATGAGTTTTCACGACAATTAGTTCATAATATGAGGGCTCAGGAACATGCTATTTTAGTGGGAACAAACACGGTTTTGCAGGACAATCCTTCACTTACGGTTCGCGATTGGGCTGGTGAAAATCCAGTTCGAATTGTAATTGACAGAAATTTAAAAATTCCGCAGGATTTATCCGTTTTTGAGGCGAATTCAAAAACCCTTGTAATTAATGAAAAGGAAACAAAAACATCAGGAAATGTAGATTTTGAAAAGGTGGATTTTTCAGATGCAATTCCCGGTAAAATCTGTGATGTGCTTTACAAAAGAAATATACAGTCAGTGATAATTGAAGGCGGCGCAAAAACAATTCAATCCTTTATAGATGCTGATCTTTGGGATGAAGCATTGGTTTTTTCAGGAAATAAAACATTTGGGAAGGGAATAAAAGCTCCAACTATTAAAGGGGTTTGGGTATCCGAAATGAAAGTAAAAGAAGATTTATTGCGAACTTTTAAAAACACAAATCATTGATAGCGCTTACGCTCAGCATACTTTCCTCCACAATGATTTTTGTGGCTTTTAAGCTTTTCTCAAAATTTAAGATCAACACTTTTCACGCCATTTTCGTTAACTATATAGTGGCGTGTTTTTGCGGTTTGCTTTTTCAGGAGAGTTCAATAAATGTAATTGAGATCACTAAACATTCCTGGTTTCCCTTTGCATTAGGGTTAGGTGCTTTTTTTATACTCGTTTTCAACTTGATGGCTTTAACCACACAGCGCAGTGGACTTTCAGTGGTTTCAGTGGCTACCAAAATGAGTGTGGTGATTCCGGTTGTTTTTGGTTTAATCTATTATAATGAAAGTCTCGGAATATTTAAATTTTTGGGAATTGTTTTAGCATTGGCGGCTGTTTATCTTGCTTCAATCAAAACACGGGACGGTTTAAAAATAAGAGCAACCAATTTTATATTTCCAATTTTGGTTTTTTTCGGAAGTGGAATTATTGACACCTCCATCAAATTTTTAGAGGGCGAATATGTTTCCAAAACCGATGTACCCATTTTCTCCGCCACAATTTTTGCTTCTGCGGCAATTGTGGGAGCGTTCATTTTAATTGTTCACGCACTACAGGGAAAATTTCAATTTCGGTTTCGAAATATATTGGGCGGAATTGCCCTCGGTATCCCCAATTATTTTTCAATTTATTTTTTGGTGAAAGCACTGCGGAGCGATATTTTGGATAGTTCCGGAATTTTCACCGTTAACAATGTTGCTATCGTTATGTTTTCAACCCTATTGGGAATTTTACTTTTTAAGGATAAATTATTGCCGAAAAACTGGATCGGGATTGGATTGGCAATTCTTGGTATTTTATTGATAGCACTAGCAGAATGGTAATGGAAAAGGACATCTATAAAACCATTTTGAAGCCCTCGGCGGAAATTCTTTTTAAAGAAAAGGGAAGTAAATTTTTCGGCTATGCCTTCCCGGTGTCTTCGGAAGAGGATGCAAAAGAGCACATTGAAAATCTTAAAAAACAGCATCACAGCGCACGTCATTGGTGCTATGCATGGCAGCTCGGCACAAGCTACGAACATTACCGGGCGAATGATGATGGAGAGCCCTCAAACAGTGCGGGAATGCCTATTTATGGCCAACTTCAATCGTTTGATGTAACAAATGTTTTGGTGGTGGTTGTAAGATATTTTGGCGGAACAAAACTTGGTGTGGGTGGTTTGATTCAGGCCTATAAGACCGCAGCACAAATGGCTCTAGAAACGTGCACTATTGCAGAAAAAACCATTGATGAAACTTTTCATTTAAAATTTGAATATCCAGAAATGAATACGGTCATGCGTATAATAAAGGAAGAGGATATTTCGGTAATCAATCAAAAAATGGAACTGAGTTGTGAACTTGAAATTGCGGTACGCAAAAAAGAAGCTGCTCGAATTTTTGACCTATTTGAAAACACTTATAAAGTGAAAATTACATCCCCTCAACCTCCCGATGCTGGAAACAAAAGTTCTCATTCAGGGAACTAGGAAAACTCTCTTAATTTTTCAATTAAATAATCCGGCGCCTTCATCAACTTTTTTGTAGTGCTGTTCACAAATACCAAAACAGTGGTAGCAGTGACCAAAAGTTGTTTGGACTCATTATAAATTTCATAATGAAATTGAATCTTTACAGAGGGCATTTGTTTTAACTCCGTTTTTACTGTCAGCACGTCGTCATAGTAGGCAGGTTGCTTATAATCAATACTGAAATGCACCACCGGAAGATGTACGTTATTAGCTTCCATCCATTTATATGAAAATCCAAGTTCTCGAAGCCATTCTGTTCGTCCCTGTTCGAGATATTGGGCATAGTTCCCGTAATAAACCACGCCCATTTGGTCGGTTTCGGCATAGCGTACTCTAATGTGTGTAAGTGTTTTCTTCAAAATTTTTTGTTAATTAAAGAAAGTTTTTTTGTAGTTTTATCGAAAGGGAAGTATGAGAAAAAAAAACTAAAAATTCAACCCTAATGTAGTTTTTTTTATAACTTTTTTGTTCACATATTTGCACTGTTAGGAAATAGCTCGGAAACACTCCATCCACTATTTTTTGGCCACACCTTTAAAAAAACAAAAGACAAATTTTAAGTATGAGCAAAACTGCGGAATCGGTTTGGAACAATTGTTTGGCCTTCATCGAAGATAATATTACTTCGCAAGCTTACAAAACGTGGTTCGAGCCTATTAAAGCGGTAAAGTTAACCGACAATGCTCTTAGTATCCAAGTTCCCAGCAAGTTTTTTTATGAATGGCTCGAGGAACATTACGTAAAAATTTTAAAAGTTGCGCTTACAAAAGAATTGGGTACAAATGCCAAATTAGTGTACATCATTAGGATGGAAAATACTTACGGCAACAAACAACCTTTCACGGAAAAAATACCAAGTGCCAACCGAAGCAATCTGCAATCACAGGAAGTTGATGTGCCATTGAAAAACAAAAGCCCGGAACTCAAAAACCCTTTTGTTATTCCCGGCATTCGCAATGTGAAGATTGAATCGCAACTAAACCCAAATTATAATTTTGAAAGTTTTCTTGAAGGCGAATCAAACCGTTTGGCACGTTCAGCCGGGTTAGCGGTTGCCAATAAGCCCGGCGGAACTTCTTTCAACCCACTACTTGTTTTTGGAGGTGTTGGTTTGGGAAAAACACATTTGGGCCACGCCATTGGTGTTGATATAAAAGATAAATATCCGGAAAAAACGGTTCTTTATATTTCCGCAGAAAAGTTTACGCAGCAATACATTGAATCGGTAAAAAAGAACAATCGAAATGACTTTATCCATTTCTATCAAATTATAGATGTTCTTATTGTGGATGACATTCAACTACTTTCCGGCAAGGCTGGAACACAGGATGTTTTCTTCCATATTTTCAATCATTTGCATCAAAACGGCAAGCAGGTTATTTTAACCAGCGATAAGGCCCCGGTTGATATGATTGACATTGAGCAACGTTTGCTTTCACGTTTCAAATGGGGGCTTTCCGCAGAATTGAATCACCCAGATTACGACACCCGCGTTGCTATTATAAAAAATAAACTCTATCGCGATGGGGTTGAAATGCCAGATGATATTATAGAATTTTTGGCCAATAACATCAAAACCAATATTCGCGAACTGGAAGGTGCCATTATTTCGCTTATTGCACATTCCTCTTTCAACAGAAAGGAAATCACCATTGACCTTGCCCGTAAGATTGTTGATAATTATGTGAAACACACCAAACGTGAAGTTTCCATAGATTACATTCAAAAAGTGGTAAGTGATTATTTTCAAATGGATGTGGACACATTGCAGTCAAAAACCCGCAAACGGCATATTGTGCAGGCACGACAGTTGGCAATGTTTTTTGCGAAGAAATTCACCAAAGCATCCCTTGCTTCCATCGGTTCCCAAATTGGGCAGCGAGACCACGCAACTGTGCTTCACGCTTGTAAAACAGTTGATAATCTTTCAACTACCGACAAGCAATTCCGCAAGTATGTGGAAGACCTTAACAAAAAGTTGACGCTTTAGTTTTTTTAGATTTCTTACTTTTATTCGGAATAAAAAATCATTTATTTTTCCAGAAATGCAAACTCGAATTTTAATGGTCTGCCTTGGTAATATTTGCCGTTCGCCCTTAGCGGAAGGTATTTTAAAATCAAAGGTTGATATTTCAAAAATTTTTGTTGATTCCGCCGGTACAGGACATTGGCACGTGGGCGATGAGCCTGACAGTCGAAGCATTACCGTAGGAAAAAAATACAATATTGATATTACTTCACAGCGAGGAAGGCAGTTCAGCAAAAAGGATTTTGATGATTTTGATATTATTTATGTGATGGATAATTCAAACAGAGAAAATGTATTGGCTCTGGCGGAAACTGATTCACACAAAGAAAAAGTGAAGCTAATCCTCAATGAAATTTTTCCCGGCGAAAACGTAGATGTGCCTGATCCTTATCTGGGAGGAAATGCCGGTTTCGAAAATGTTTTCAGAATGCTTGATGAAGCTTGCGAGCAAATTGCGTTAAAACTTTAACCTAATATATTCAGCTGGTTTTGCTATTTTAGTACTTTCACTAAAACAATTCGCTATGAAAAAATTACTACCTACGTTGCTATTGCTTTTTGCATCTACCTTATTTTTTGCACAAGAGGTAGATATTGAATTTTTTAAAGGAGGATTTTCTGATCCATTAAGTTTGCAACATGTTAATGACGATCGCCTTTTTGTGGTTGAACAAGGAGGAAGAGTAAAAATAATACAGGGTGATGGAACGGTGAACACTACTCCATTTCTAAATATTTCAGGACAAATTTCAAATGGTGGCGAAAGAGGCTTGCTTGGTTTAGCATTTCATCCAGACTATGAAAACAATGGCTATTTTTTTGTGAATTATACCAAACCCAATGGCGATACGCAAGTGTCCAGATTTTCAGTGGATGCCGGAAATCCAGATTTGGCCAATGTTAATTCAGAATTGCCAATTATAGACTATATACAACCATTTTCAAATCACAATGGAGGTAATTTAGCGTTTGGGCCCGATGGCTATTTATACATTTCATCAGGTGATGGAGGAAGTGGTGGCGATCCTGGAGACCGTGCCCAAAATATAAGTTCACCTCTTGGAAAACTGTTGCGCATTGACGTGGACAATCCATCTGGAGGGAATAATTATGGCATTCCCGCCGACAATCCTTTTGTTGGAAATCCGGATGCACGTGAGGAAATCTGGGCTTATGGCTTACGAAATCCCTGGCGTTTTTCGTTTGATTTAACTGAAAACAATCTTTGGATTGCAGATGTAGGCCAAGGCAATTGGGAAGAAATAAACCGAGTCTCTGTCACTGAGGCCGGAATTAATTATGGCTGGCGCTGTTATGAGGGCAACCATCCATTCAATACACAGGATTGTCCACCACAATCAGAATTAACGTTTCCCATCGCAGAATATTCACACGCCAATGGATGTTCCATTTCGGGAGGGTATGTTTATAGAGGAACTGTTTATACGGATATAGCTGGGCTTTATTTTTTTGCCGATTATTGCAGTGGACTAATTGGTACTGTTGATAACGCTGGAAATTTAATTGATCACGGTGATTTTTCGGGTAATTGGGTTTCTTTCGGGGAAGATATAAACAAGGAGCTTTATATTATTGATATTGGCGGTTCTATATACAAAATTAAAGGAGGCGAAATTGCTGGGACAGCAGATTATACTTTAGAAAGTTCACTTATAATGCTTCCCAATCCAGCTTCGGAAAATGTTACCTTCTCTTTAAAAACTGGTACTATTGCAACAATTCAACTTTTTGACATAAGAGGTAGAATGGTACTTTCTGATAATAATCTTTCCAGCACTGCTAAAACTCTCTCCGTTTCAAATCTGAATTCTGGTATTTATTTTGCAAAAATAATTTCAGAAAAAGGACAGTCTGCACTTAAGAAACTAATAGTTCAATAATTGCTGAATGACCCATAAAAAAGGAGATCTATACTTAATTCCATGTCCAATGGGAGATGTGCCACCTTTGGCGGTGCTTCCCATTTCTGTAAAAAATTCAATTGAAAAAATTGACCATTATATTGTTGAACACGAAAAAAACGCGCGACGATTCATAAAAAGCATAGTTCCTGAAAAACTACAATCCAATTTAAAAATTCAGGAAATAAATAAATATACTACAGAAGAAGAAATTCCATCTATGTTAAACCCCTGTTTGGAAGGAATTGACGTTGGTATTATTAGCGATGCCGGTTGCCCGGGCATTGCAGACCCCGGAGCGAGAGCTGTTCATTATGCCCACGAAAAAGGAGTTAAAGTAATTCCACTGGTTGGCCCCTCCTCTATTTTATTGGCAATGATGGCAAGTGGTTTTAATGGGCAGAATTTCGCTTTCAACGGGTATTTGCCTATTGATAAAGGAGAAAGAAAAGCGGAATTGAAACGTTTGGAAAAGCTTTCAAAAGACCATGGACAGTCGCAACTTTTTATTGAAACCCCTTACAGAAACAACCAAATGCTCCAAAGTTTAACCGAAAACCTTAGTGGCCAAACACGAATATGCGTGGCCTGCGATATTACATTGCCAACGGAATTTATTAAAACCGCGCCGGCTGATGTATGGAAAAAAATAAAGGTGGACCTTCATAAAAGACCCACCTTGTTTATCATTCAAGGATAAAATTTACATTATCCTAGGTTTCTTATTCGGAACAATGTGTGAAGTGTCATAGCCGGAAAACATTCTTAAATAATAACGAATTGAAGCGCCATTGGCATCTTCAAATCTATGTTCGCCGCTACTTCTTAAAAACTTTTTTACATTCCCCGCACCAGCAAGATGTGCTGCAGCCAGAATGCCAGATTCCGTAATTTTCACTCCACCCATGGTTTTTCCAACTGAACGCTTAATATCTTTTCGAAGAACCCATTTGTTCAAAGAAGTATAGGCCAAAAAAGCTGCTTCCTGTTTGCGGGTGTTATATAAAAAATCATCAGTATTCTTAAGTCCCATCATTCGCAAAGTGGCTCTAGAAAATTGATATTTCCCCATATAGCCGTAATCATTGACGATATGGTAATTTCCTCTGGATTCCTTAAAACCCAGAGCCTCTTTAAAGCCTACATAAGACTTCCCCAGAAACAAATAGAATCTTGGGGTCACAGGCGTTATTAGCGGTGCAAATTCTGCTTCTGTGGGAACATTATAGTCCAACTCCAATCCTTCAGTACTAAATACTGAAAAGTCGTAACCATCTTTTGAAATGAAACCTGTCCCTACTAGTACGGTAGCAACAAGTAATACTGCAATTAGATATATTCTTTTTTTCATTGAAACTTAAAATTCAGATGTATAATTACATCTTCCTTCCAGCGCGCAAAGATAAGGCTTTTTTTAAAAATCTGATTTGCAGTATGTTAAAAAAATATTAAATAAAAAACCAGGTATGTCAACCTGGTTTTTTCAATAATTATAATGTCGCTCTGGCATTGTTATCTGGGAGTATTTCAGAAAGATCATAATTAACGAAGCGTTTCATATACCGCGTAATGGGTACATTATTTGCATCCTTAAAAACAATATCTCCTTTGCTATCCAGAAATTTCATCACATTTCCGGCGCCTCCCAGATGAGCTGCGGCCACAAGGCCCGATTCGGTTATTTTTACACCATTTATTGATTGGCCATTGAATTTATCGATATAATCCCGAAGTACCCATTTGTTTTTGGAAATTAAAGCTTCAAACGCTTTTTCCTGCAACAAAGGGGAATTTAAAAATCGGGATGTATTATAAACTCCTACCCAATTAAGGGTAGAACGGCCAAACTGGTATTTGCCCAAATAACCCAATCTGTTCACAGCTCTATAATTGCCACTGCTTTCGCTAAAGCCGAGGTCATAACAAAAACCAAGGAACGACTTCCCAAGAAAGGGAACACTATCTTGGGAATTCAAATTCACTTCATATTCGTAAGGAACATAGGCTACTTTCCCTACAATATCTGTAGCGAATATGGAACTGCTGAAATCCTCCTTTTTCGTGGAGAAAGCCATTGCGATAAATATTGCAATAGCCAGCAGCGCAGACAATTTCATAAAACGTTTTGTCATGTTTTACTTAGTTTTAAAAGTTATAATTATTGCGCCACCGTTTTGTACGATGGCGAAATAAATCTTTAGAAAGCAAACACACATTTTCGGTAAACGTATGTAAACCGCGCAGTATGAAATAATTGTGCCAAAGAACGTTTTGACAATCATTTTTCTGATTGCCAATGTTTATGAATATTAAATGTAAGGAATATATGATGTGTGTAAAGGTGATTAACAAAGTTTAACCCCTATCCTAATTGATTTTAACAGAACACCAGTTCCGTGTTATCTATTCAATCCCTGCTTATTTACCCAACGCACATATTCGGCTTTGTTTACATTATGTTGGGCCAAGCTTTTTGCAAATTTATGATATCCGAAATTTGTAACGTCCGCCACAAAATAGTAATAATCGTGGTTTTCAGGATTCAAAACAGCATCGATGGAAGAAATATCTGGCATTGTAATAGGTCCCGGAGGAACTCCCGCATATTTATAAGTATTGTAAGGCGAATCCAATTCCAAATCGGCGTAAAGCACTCTTTTTATAATCTGGTCATAATCGCCACTTTCACGTTTGAGAGCATAAATAACCGTAGGGTCTGCTTGAAGCAACATTCCCGCCTTTAATCTATTAATATAAACTCCTGCCACTTTGGGTCGTTCATCAACTTTTGCAGTTTCCTTTTGAACAATAGAAGCCAAGGAGATCACTTGCTCTTTAGAAAGATTTAATTTTTTTGCTTTTTGTACTCTCGTTTCGTTCCAAAATCTTTCATATTCTTTTTTCATTCGGTTTCGGAAAGTTTCAGCTGAACTGTTCCAATAAAATTCATAGGTATTTGGAATATAAAGCGAAAGTGCAGTTTCTTTATTCAGTCCTATCTCCTTCAAAAATTGGGGATCGCGCATAGATTCCAACAGAGAAATACTATCTGCTTCAATCTGTTTTGAAATATGGCCCGCCAAATCTTCCAAACGTTCTTGATTGTTAAATTTTATATTTATTGGAATATTTCTGCTGCGCAATACATTAATAATATCATTATTGGTCATTCCTTTTGTTATGATGAAGTGTCCCGCTTTTACATTTGAAGAATATTTTTTTTGATCAGCAACCGCATAAAACGATTCGGTATCCTTTAGTAGTGGCTCTAATTCAGCAACAACATCGTTGATAGATGCATTTGTTGGAATATAAACATGGGCTTCCTTATTGTTAAAAGCAGTATTGCCAGAAAAAGCAGTTTTGTAAACATACCAAGCAAAAGCACCCATACCCACGGCGCCGAGCAAAACAATAATTAGCAATATTTTTTTTATGTACATTTGATTTGGGGATTAGGAATTAGAAATTAGGGATTGATTAGGGATTATGGATTCGTTGATAAAAATATTCACTTTTGTATTTTCCATCGGAAAAAATCCAGTCCTTTTTAACACCGCTTCTTTCAAAACCAGCTTTTTCAAAAAGTTGTATACTTCCTTTGTTTTCTTCGGTAATTCCTGCGAAAATTTGATGTAGGCTTAAATGTGTAAAGGCATAATCACAGGTTAATTTTAACGCTTCAAGAGCAAAGCCTTTGCGTTTATCTTTATCGGAAAAAATAACAATGCCAACTCCTGCCCTCTTGTTTTTTGGATCAAAATCGAATAAATCGATAAGTCCCACAACTTCATTCTTATTATTACAAATTACCAAGCGTAATTGTTTTACATCGTAAATATCGCGGTGGCTATTTTCCAGATATTGATTCAGAATATATTTTGAATAGGGAGTTGTAGTATTGCTGACTTCCCACAGCGATTCGTCATTTTCCAAGGCGTAGAGAAAATCCAAATCGGAAAGCTCCAGCGCACGCAGAAATATATTTTCACCCTTTAATGTCTTCATTTCCAAATTCCTTTAAAAACCAGTGTTGCCGGTCCTTCCAAATAAATATTTTTATAACCCGAACCTGATTTTTCAAACTGCACCTCCAATTTTCCACCTGCCGTTTTTAATGTAATTTTATTTTTTGAAGTTTTTCCGCTTTCAAACATTGCAATTGCAACAGCCGTAACGCCCGTTCCGCAGGAAAGTGTTTCGTCTTCCACGCCCCTTTCATAAGTTCTGACAGAAAAAATCGCATCGTCATTCTGTTCTACAAAATTTACATTTGCACCTTCTTTTCCATAGATTTTATTGCGAATATTTCTGCCGTTATTAAAGACATCAAAATTTTCAAGATGTGTAACCATTTCAACATGGTGCGGTGAGCCTGTATTTAAAAAAGTGTGGTTTTCAAACACGGTAACTTTTTCAACATTGTTCATTTTTAAAGAAACCCAATCTTTTTTTACGATGGCTTCATGCATTCCATCAACTGCTTCAAAAGTGGTTTTTTCAGAAATTATTCCTAAATATTTCGCGAAATGTGAAATACACCTTCCACCGTTACCACACATGGAACTTAAATTTCCATCACTATTAAAGTATACCATTTTGAAATCTGCCGAAGGGTGATTCTCCAACAAAAGCAATCCATCAGCGCCGACGCCAAAACGTCGGTTACAGATTTTGGCAACAAGCTCAACTTTATTTTTCGGAAAAAAGGCTTCTCTATTGTCAATTATAACAAAATCGTTTCCAGTGCCTTGATATTTATAAAAGGTGAATTCCATATCTGGGCAAAGATATAAAAAGCAGAAGCGAGTTTTGAGAAAGTATGCACGTTAAAGAGAAGTTAAATACCATTTTGTGGCATACTTTTTTCAATGAAGCTTAGTTAAATTTGTGGAGGTATTAAAAATATTTCTTCAAAATAAGGTTTCCCTCCTCCGTTCTTCTCAGGACTGAAACCTTAAAAACAATTTAAAAATGCAAAACTTGAAAAATAAGTTTTTGGAATCTTTAAATCATTATTAATTAAAATTTTATTACAATGAAACAAACAATCCGTTTATTTCTGGTAGCACTTTTTGCAGGTGCAATTACGCTTGGTGGCTACAAGTTCTTTGAAGAAAAGAATACAATTTCCTTTGCACCTCAACAAACTTCCAACTACATTCCCACCAACTTTTCCACGACGGCTGAAGGTATGAACATGGATTTCACCGAAGCTGCCGATAAAACAATTCACGCTGTAGTTCACGTAAAAAACACTACCGTGAGCAGGCAACCCACCAATATTATGGAATATTTTCAGGGCGGTGGGCAACCGCGAGCTATGGTGGGAAGTGGCAGTGGCGTGATCATTTCACCGGACGGTTATATAGTTACCAATAATCACGTAATCGCAAATGCTTCAAATCTTGAAGTAACCTTAAATGACAACAAAACATACAAAGCTAAATTGATTGGTACAGATCCGACAACGGATATTGCTTTAATAAAAATTGAAGGTGAAACTGATTTTCCATTTATTCCTTTTGGTGACTCAAATAATATTAAAATTGGTGAATGGGTGCTTGCTGTAGGCAATCCCTTTAACTTAACCTCAACGGTTACTGCAGGAATTATTAGCGCGAAAGCCCGTGATCTAAATCAATTTGACGGGAACCCACAGGCTTTTATTCAAACTGACGCAGCAGTGAACCGCGGTAACAGTGGTGGTGCATTGGTAAATACACGAGGGGAATTGATTGGAATAAATACTGCCATTACTTCTGAAACGGGAAGTTATGTTGGCTACTCTTTCGCAGTACCTTCAAATAATGCACGAAAAGTGATAGAGGATATCTTGGAATATGGAAATGTGCAACGTGGCATTTTAGGAATCCAAGTAGGAAATCTAAATTCTGATTTAGCCAAAAAGTTGGGCGTCGATGAAACCCAAGGTGTATATGTGGGCGGGGTTGAGAAAGGTAGTGGTGCCGATAAAGGAGGAATTAAAGAAGGCGATATCATTAGACAACTGGATGGGATAACCGTTAACAAATTTGCTGATTTGGCAGGTTATTTGGGTTCAAAAAGACCAGATGATGTTGTTGAAGTAACTGTGCTTCGCAACGGAAATGAAAAAAGAATTCCGGTAACTTTAGTAAAACTTGAAACTTTTTCAATAGACGATCTTGGTTTGGAAGTAAAAAATACCACATCGGCAGAACTGAAGGAACGCGGCCTAAAAAATGGGGTTACAGTAACCCGTGCACTTACTCCGGAAGTTGCGCAATATAAATTAGAAGGAATCACCATTACCCAATTGAATGATGAAAACGTGAATGATATTAATGATGTGAAACGTATTATGTCTGAACGTGATTATAACGCACCTATAAAAATGACATTTGTGGATACTGCAGGTAATGTGAATTCATTTATTTTTAGATAAAATCAATATAACAATATCAAAAACACCGCTGGGAATTAAAAATTTAAGCGGTGTTTTTATTTTTGATTTTTATTTCCGCACACCGATGGAAATAAGTATTTTTGCACCAAATTTAAACCCCTTAAAAATCCATCCTTATGAGTTTTGATGACGTTTATGAAAAAGAACTGTCCTTTCAAACTGACCGCAGGAAAGCCTCAGTAGAGTTTATTAAAATCATTAGCGACCTTTGGTACGACAAGTCCATTGAATTGGTACTTTTCCGCAACCAACTTATTGACCGCAACGTGAGTGAAATCTTGAACCTTCACGAATATGCGGGTGAATTTGTTCAAAAGCCAATCTCAATTTTCGATTCCGTTGAAATTGCGCAAGCCATCAAAACTTTGGATCTTCCACCAGCAAAATTGGACATTGGTAAGCTTACCTATGAATTCCATTTAGAAGATGACAGATATTCCAATGCTTTGGCATTTGTTTCAGACAAATTGAAAAATGCAAAAGAAACCAAAAACATCGTTCCAAAAGATGTTGTTCTTTATGGCTTCGGACGTATTGGCCGTTTATTGGCACGAGAGCTTATGACACGTACCGGACAAGGCAACCAACTTCGCCTTAGAGCAATCGTGGTTCGTGGAAAAATGGACCAAACCGTTTTGGATAAAAGAGCTTCTTTGCTTCAATATGATTCCGTTCACGGGGATTTTTCAGGAACCGTTCGCACAGATCTTGAAAACAGTGCCTTGATTATTAATGGAACGACAGTTCATATTATTTCAGCCAACAATCCCGAAGATATTGATTATACCCAATACGGTATTGAGGATGCTCTGGTAATAGATAATACAGGCGCTTTCCGTGATGATAAGGAATTGAGCCGACACCTAAAATCCAAGGGAGCATCAAAAGTATTGCTTACCGCACCCGGAAAAGGAGTGCCCAATATTGTTCACGGCGTAAACCAAAACGAATACGACCCAAACACGGTTGATATATTCTCGGCAGCTTCATGCACAACCAATGCCATCACTCCTATTTTGAAAGCCGTAGAGGATTCTTTTGGAGTGGTTCGAGGGCATTTGGAAACCATTCACGCATATACAAATGACCAGAATTTGGTGGATAACATGCACAGTAAATACCGCCGAGGCCGTGCAGCTGCATTGAATATGGTAATAACTGAAACCGGTGCCGGAAGCGCTGTTGCAAAAGCTTTACCGGTACTGGCTGGCAAGCTAACTTCAAACGCCATCCGTGTTCCTGTTCCAAATGGTTCTTTGGTAGTTTTGAATCTTGAATTGGCCACCCCAACTTCTTTGGACGGTATTAATTCAACTATGAAAAAATATGCATTGGAGGGCGATTTGGTTGAGCAGATTAAATATTCTTTAAGCAACGAACTTGTTTCAAGTGATATTGTTGGTTCTTCCGCCCCAGCAATTTATGACAGTAACGCGACTATTGTTACTGAAGATGGAAAAAATGTAGTGCTTTACGTTTGGTATGATAACGAATATGGCTACAGCCATCAAGTAATTCGATTGGCGAAATATATCGCCAAGGTTAGAAGATATACTTATTATTAGAGTTTATAATCTTAATTTTTAATAAAAAAATCCTGTGGTTTTGCCGACAGGATTTTTTGTTTATATTTGACATCTCCCCCCTTTTTAACATTTTCTTATGAAGTTTCATGTAAATCATTTAAACCTCAGGGTTTTATTTATTATTTCAATTATCCTCTTAAACTCTTGTTCCAAAGACAGCGATGATCCTGTACCAAACGAAGCAACTGTAACGGCTTCCGATTTTTCAATAGCAATGGATGAAAACCCCGTAAATGGGCAAATAATTGGAACTGTTTCGGGTACAACAAATGAAGGTTCAGTTACTTTTTCAATTACCGAACAAAATCCTGCGGGGGCATTTTCTATTGATGCGTATCCGGTGAATTGAAAGTTGCAGATGAATCGCTTTTTGATTTTGAAACAAATCCTACAATTACTGGAACAGTGAAAGTTGTGAATGGAGCTATTTCTAAAAATGCTATTGTTACTATTACTTTGAATGATTTGTTGGAGGAGAATATTTATGAGGGGAATGTAAATTTAAAAACACAGGATGAAGTAAATAATTTTGGGGCTAACAATTATACACATATTACTGGAGCATTATTTATTGGAATTGGAGATGGAACAGGATTTAGTGATATTCATGATTTGTCTCCTTTAAACGCCTTGGAAAGAATAGATAATAATTTTTTAATCGGATTTAATGGGAATTTAACTTCAACAGCAGGAATAGAAAATATTCGGCATCTGGGTGGAGATTTGAATTTCCTTAACAACCCATTATTAACAAATATTGTTGGCCTAAACAATATAACAGCAATTAGCGGAACACTATTTATTTACAACAACGACTCATTAGTAAATTTAGACGGCTTAAATCAAATATCGAGTGTTAACGGTTATTTGCAGTTGTATCTTAATCCTTTAATTTCTAATCTAGAATGGTTAGGAAATCTAATTTCAATAGGACAGCAATTAACAATTAATTATTGTCCTTCCATCACCAATGTAGACGCACTCAGTAACTTAACAAATGTGGGGGGTAGTATTACAATTAACGGTAATACGGCTCTTGAGAATTTAAATGGTCTTCAAAATTTGAATGCAACAATACCTTTTTTAGGTATAAATTACAATTCATCTCTCATAAACCTAAATGGAATTCAAAATATAACTCCAACCAGCAGTCTAGGTATTTCTTATAACGATATGCTTCAAAGTTTAGAAGGTCTTGAGCATATTACAACTCTTGAAGAAGGAATATCTATTATAAGAAATCCTTCTCTAACAAATCTTCAGGGATTAAATAATTTAACAGATTGTTTAAACCTAGAAATCGAAGATAATGAAGGTTTAACAAGTTTAAATGGGTTAAATAACTTATCAAACATTTACTTGACTTTAAAAGTGATACATAATTTAAATCTTACTGACTTCTGCGATTTACAAAATTTAATGATAAATGGAAATGTAACTTCATATACTGTTTACCTTAATGCCTACAACCCAACCAAACAAGACATCATCGACGGCAATTGCAGCTTATAAAAGTTACTTCATTAAATTTTGAAAAGAAAGATTCCTGTCAATGCAGGAATTTTTTTATGACTTCATTAACTGTTAATTTCCATCGTTTCGATCAAATTTGTTAAAATCATTTACTGCAGAAAAATGTCAGAAACGAAAAAAAGAAGAGGTTTTAAAAAGAAGCGATATATTGTTCCTATTATAATTGTAATCCTCCTCATAGCCTTTCGTCTATACCTTCCAACACTAGTTAAAAACTACATAAACGACGTATTGGCTGACATTCCCGGATATTACGGACAAGTGGACGATGTAGATATTGCGCTTATCCGTGGTGCCTATGTTATTAATGGAATGTACCTGAACAAAGGAACTGCAGAATCACAAATTCCATTTCTCAATTTTCCAAAAAGCGATATTTCCATCGAGTGGAAATCCCTCTTCAAAGGAAAAATTGTAAGTGAAATAATAATGACAAGCCCTGAGCTTATTTACGTTTTTGAAGACCAAAAAGACCAGCCAGGTGATGCGGATGTTGACGACTGGACCAAAGCACTGACCGATCTTGTGCCAATAGACATTAACCATTTTGAAGTGCATGACGGAAAAGTGGCCTTTGTACAACTTTCCGCTGAACCCAATATTGATTTGCAAATCAACAAACTGGAACTAACTGCAGATAACCTTCGTAACGTAGTTGAAAAAGAGCGCATTCTCCCCTCTCCCATCCGCGCCACGGGCGTTTCCATCGGAAAAGGAAAAGTTGCATTGGAAGGCAATATGAATCTAGTGAAGGAAATCCCGGATATGGATCTGTCCTTTTCCATTGAAAATGCCGATGCAACGGCTTTAAATGATTTCACAAACTATTACGCAGGTCTCGATTTTGACAAAGGTACCTTTGGCGTTTATAGCGAAGTTGCCATAGCCGATGGGCATTTAATAGGCTATATAAAACCGCTTTTTACCAACACGGAATTAATTGGCGAAGGCGACGGTTTTCTTGAAGTTTTATGGGAAGGCTTTGTAGGTTTCTTCAAATTTGTTCTAAAAAACCACGGAACTGATACCTTAGCCACCAAAGTTCCGATTGAAGGAGATCTCAACAATTTGGATGCCGGTGTTTGGCCTACAGTTTTAAATATCTTCAAAAATGGATGGATAAAGGCTTTTAGCAGCGAAGTAGACGATGCAATCGATTATAAGGATGCATTTAAGAAAGGAGAAATTACACGCGAACAAAAACGGGAATTACGGAAAAAGGAACGGGAAGAACGCAAAAAAGAACGTCAAATAAAAAAGGGTTAATTTTTCTTCCAAATACTTACTTTTGAAGAAATTATTCTTTCTTCAGAAAAATTACAGCAATGCGAATAGACATTATCACAGTACTTCCTGAATTGCTTCAAAGCCCTTTTGAAGTTTCCATCCTAAAACGCGCGATTGAAAAAGGAATTGTAGAAATTCACACCCACAACCTTCGCGATTATTCTACCAATGCCTATAAGCAAATAGACGATTACCAATTTGGTGGAGGTGCCGGAATGGTAATGATGATTGAGCCTATTGATAAATGCATTTCTGAATTAAAGGCAGAAAGGGATTATGATGAAATAATCTATATGACGCCCGATGGCAAAACTTTCAATCAACATACTGCAAATGAGCTTTCTTTAAAAACAAATATAATTATTCTTTGTGGCCATTACAAAGGGGTGGACCAACGTGTGCGCGAGCATTTTATAACGCGTGAAATTTCGGTGGGCGATTTTGTATTGAGCGGCGGCGAACTTGCAGCAGCCATAGTTTGCGATGCCGTAATTCGCTTAATTCCCGGGGTTTTGGGCAATGAAACAAGCGCTTTGACAGATTCCTTTCAAGATAACCTATTGGCTCCACCCGTTTATACCCGCCCAGCAGATTATAAAGGCTGGACCGTTCCTGAAATACTCACCAGCGGCAATACGCCAAAAATTGAGGAATGGCGCGAAGATCAGGCCTATAAGCGTACCCAGGAGCGGAGACCGGATTTGCTGAAATAATTCTAACTGCACAAAAATATAACAAAACCTTGCTTCCTTCGATTAATTGTTTAATTTTGCACCCACTTAATCCAACCTCTGGCGAAAACCGCGAATGTTGTTTTAATTTAAACTTTATCAAAAAAATAAAATGGAAGCGTTACTGAAATTTGTACAAGACGAATTTGTTACAAAAAAAGAATTTCCTGATTTCGGAGCTGGTGATACAATCACCGTTTATTATGAAATCCGTGAAGGTGAAAAAACAAGAACCCAGTTCTTTAGAGGAGTTGTAATCCAAGTGAAAGGAACAGGTGTTACCAAAACTTTTACAATTCGTAAAATGAGTGGCACTGTTGGTGTTGAACGTATTTTTCCGCTTAACATGCCAGCCCTTCAAAAAATTGAAATCAACAAAAAAGGTAGCGTACGTAGAGCACGTATATACTACTTTAGAGGCCTTACCGGTAAAAAAGCCCGTATCAAAGAAAAACGCATGTAGTTTCTTCTTTGTTGAAAACCATTAAAAGCCCTGTTTTTACAGGGCTTTTTTTATGAACAATTGTTGATAAGGGATGTTTGCAATCTGTGGATTTTTAAACTATTACAAATTGTTGCATATCAAATATTCCGTTCTATATTAGCAACATCAAAACGGCCTAACAGCCAGATGATAAACTAAAGTTACGTTCTTTTACACTATTTTTTCAAAATGCTGACGAAGCTAACGATCGAAAGAGTGTTAGCCTCCAGATTTGAAAAAATAAAAAGAAATCACTTTACAAGCTTTTTTTGATTGCTTGAGATACTCACGATCTTTAGATTATGGTATTTAGATTGAAAAAAGTTTTGGATCAGTTTATGAAAATGGTGTCAACCTCTCGGAAGATGCAAATTACTAAAACCGAACCAGTGTAAGTAAGTCACAGCTGCAAGGGTATAATAAACTTGCCTTGACCCCGATTTTATCGGGATAGTTGGTAACGATTTGCTTTACAAGGAGCCATATCACAATGTATTTATACAGTGATATGGCTTTTCTTGTTTTAGACCTTTTGTGCTATCCCATCTTAATTTATTCGCTAGCCCACCCAAATCATTTAAGCTTTCCTTCCCTTTTAAAAGCCCCCCCAAATCATTATATTTGCATTTCTTAAAATTCCAAATAAAAATCTCGATGACCAAATCCTCAAAAATAATTTATACCAAAACAGATGAGGCTCCAGCCTTGGCTACCCATTCATTTTTACCTATTGTTGAAGCATTCACGTCAACAGCAAACATTAAACTGGAAAGCCGTGATATATCTTTGGCTTCAAGAATTTTGGCCGTTTTCCCGGAATATCTTTCGGAAAACCAACGTGTCAATGACGATTTAACAGAATTGGGAGAACTTGCCAAAACACCGGAAGCCAATATTATCAAATTACCCAACATTAGTGCTTCGTTGCCACAGTTAACAGAGGCTATAGAAGAACTTCAAAAAAAAGGGTTTTCCATTCCTGATTACCCGGAAACGGCTACTACTTCTGAGGAAAAAGAAATAAAATCAAAATATGACAAAGTAAAAGGAAGCGCGGTAAATCCCGTGCTTCGCGAAGGAAACAGTGACCGCCGTGCTCCCAAAGCCGTAAAAAATTTCGCCAAAAAATATCCACATAGCATGGGCGCATGGAGCAAAAACAGCAAAAGTCATGTATCCACAATGCAGCAGGGCGATTTCTTTCATAATGAAAAATCATTAACAATTACTAATGATGATACTTTGAGTATCGTTTTGATTGAAAAGGACGGAAATAACACCATGCTAAAAAGCAATATAAAAGTTTTAAAAGGTGAAATCATCGATGCAACGGTGATGAGCAAAAAAGCATTGGTTTCCTTTTTGGAAGAACAGGTAAAAGATGCTAAAGAAAAGAAAGTTCTCTTCTCAGTGCATTTGAAAGCAACGATGATGAAAGTGAGCGACCCGATTATTTTCGGTTACGCAGTGAAGGTTTATTTTGAAGATCTTTTTAAAAAATATGCTGATACCTTCAAAAAATTGGGTGTGCATGCCAATAATGGCGTAGGCGAACTAAAAAATAAACTTTCAGAATTAAACGAAAAAGAAAGAAATGCTATTTTAGAAGATATTGATAAAATAGTAAACGAGAAACCTGGTCTCGCAATGGTAAACAGCGATAAGGGTATTACAAACCTACATGTACCAAGCGATGTTATTGTGGACGCATCCATGCCGGCTATGATTCGCAATTCTGGACAAATGTGGGGTGCAGATGGAAAAAGTCACGACACAAAAGCAGTGATTCCCGACAGTAGCTATGCGGGTGTTTATGAAACCACTATTGAATTTTGCAAAAAACACGGAGCTTTTGACCCCAGAACAATGGGCACCGTTCCTAATGTTGGCCTAATGGCACAAAAGGCCGAAGAATACGGAAGCCACGATAAAACTTTTGAAATTCCCGCAGAAGGAAAGGTGCAGGTTTTAGATGCATCGGGAAAGGTTATACTTGAGCATACTGTTGAAAAAGGTGATATTTGGAGAATGTGCCAAGTAAAGGATTTGCCTATTCAAGATTGGGTAAAACTTGCCGTAAGTAGAGCTAGAGCAACTGGAAATCCCACTATTTTTTGGTTGGATGAAAATAGAGCTCACGATGCTGAACTCATCAAAAAAGTAAAAAAATATCTTCCCGAACATGAGACTGATGGATTAGACATCCAAATTCTTTCCCCTGAAAAAGCTACACAATATACTTTGGAACGCGTAAAAGCCGGAAAAGATACTATCTCAGTAACCGGAAATGTTCTGCGCGATTATTTGACCGATCTCTTTCCTATTTTGGAATTGGGCACCAGCGCCAAAATGTTATCCATAGTGCCGTTGATGAACGGTGGTGGCTTATTTGAAACCGGAGCTGGAGGATCTGCTCCCAAACATGTTGATCAATTTTTGGAAGAAAATCATTTGCGGTGGGATTCATTAGGTGAATTTTTGGCACTTGCTGTTTCTTTGGAACATTTGGGAATTAAATACAATAACCCAAAAGCAAACATATTATCGGAAGCTTTAGATGAAGCCTCTGAAAAATATCTTGAAAACGGGAAATCACCTTCGCGAAAAGTAAACGAAATTGACAACCGCGGCAGCCATTACTATTTGGCTATGTATTGGGCAGAAGCTCTTGCAAATCAAGAAAAAGATGAAGAATTGAAAAAAATCTTCACCCCAATTGCAAAAAAATTAAAGGAAAACGAAGCCAAAATAAATAGTGAATTAATAGGAGTTCAAGGACATTCGGTAAATATTGGCGGCTATTATGAACCCACGGAAAAGTTGGTTTCCGAAGCAATGCGACCCAGTAATACTTTTAACACAATACTTTCAGAAATAAAGTAAAATCAAAATCGTTTTAAAACCTTCAGTATTACTGGAGGTTTTTTTATATGTAAGCACAAATCATTTGAAAAATATAATCATATTTCTGTTTTTCTTCCAAGGCATTACTGTCTTCGCACAGGAGAAATTTACCATCAGCGGAACTATTTCCGAAGCGGAAACCGGGGAAACACTTTTCGGGGTTAATGTTATTATTCCTTCGCTACAAACTGGAACGGTAACAAATGAGTATGGCTATTATTCCATTACACTTCCCAAAAACGATTATGAAGTTTATTACAGCAGTGTAGGTTTCGCAACACAAAAAATAGAAATTTCCCTTTCTGAAAACTTAAAAAAGGATTTGGCACTTGTTACTGACACGGAAAATTTGGATGAAGTAATAATTGAAACTAATGGTGAAAAACTGAACATTCGCAACGCGCAGATGAGCACAAATGTTCTTTCCATAAATACTATCAAAAAAATGCCGGTTGTTTTGGGTGAAGTGGATGTTATAAAAGCAATCACTCTACTTCCGGGAGTTACAACTGCTGGAGAAGGTGCAAGTGGTTTCAATGTTCGTGGCGGAGCGGCAGACCAAAACCTGATTTTGTTGGACGAGGCTACGCTTTATAATTCTTCGCATTTATTCGGATTCTTCTCGGTTTTTAATCCCGATGCCATCAAAGATTTAACGCTTTATAAAGGTGGAATTCCAGCACGATACGGCGGACGCATTTCTTCGGTTTTGGATATTTACCAAAAAGAAGGAAATAAAAGGGAATATCACGCAAGTGGCGGAATTGGTTTAGTGGCGAGCAGATTGCTATTGGAAGGTCCTATAAAAAAAGACGAAGCCTCATTTTTGATAGGTGGAAGAAGTAGTTACGCACATTTGTTTTTACCTCTTTTTGACAATGACAATGTCGCCTATTTTTATGATCTAAACTCCAAACTTAGCTACAATCTAAACGACAACAATCGTCTATTTTTGTCGGGATATTTTGGAAGGGATGTTTTTGAAATATCGGACAGCTTCGCGAATAGCTTTGGAAACACTACTCTCAATCTACGCTGGAATCATCTTTTTTCCGATAAATTATTTTCAAATCTATCAGTAATTTATTCCGATTACTATTATGGCTTAGAACTAAAATTTGTTGAATTTAATTTTGACAGCGGTGTCCGCAATTTTAATCTGAAATACGATTTCACAAATTATATTTCAGAAAATATTGATTTGCGCTACGGAATAAATAGTATTTACTACAAATTCAATCCCGGCGATGTGACGCCAACAACCGAAGATTCCGGAATAAATCCTTTTAAACTGACCGATAAATACGCTTGGGAAAATGCTGCGTATGTTGATGCCGAAATTGAACTTTCCGATAAAATATCGGTAAAAGCTGGGCTTCGTTTATCCACTTTCAATCGTTTGGGGCAGGATGAATTATTTTTATATGAAAATGACAACCCAATTATCTACAACCAAAATTTAGACATTTATCAAAAAGCAAAACCAAATGATACGATTTCTTTTAGTAGAAGTGAAACGATAAAATCCTTCGCTAATTTGGAGCCGCGCTTTGCAATTTCCTATTTGCTTAATGATAATTCATCCGTGAAGGCCAGTTACAACCGAATGACTCAGTATATACATTTAATTAGTAATACAACTTCACCCACCCCTTTTGATATTTATGCACCAAGCGGCAAATACATTGATCCACAGTTGGCAGATCAAGTTGCAATAGGATATTTCAGGAATTTTGAAAACTATTCATTGGAAGTGGAAACTTACTTCAAAAAAGTAAAAAACAGATTGGATTATATTGATGACGCCGATTTAATTGCAAACGACGCCGTAGAGCAAATTCTACTGAATGGCGAAGCAAGAGCGTATGGCTTAGAGCTGCTTTTTAAAAAGAATACTGGCAAACTACGGGGATGGCTTGCTTATACACTTTCAAAAAGTGAACAACGCACCCCCGGTCGAACATCAATTGAGACCGGAATAAATAACGGCGATTGGTACAATTCAGCTTGGGACAAAACTCACGATATTTCAATTACCGCACAGTATGAGCTGACAAGAAAATGGTCTTTTGGTGCAAATTTCATTTTTCAAACTGGAATTCCTACAACCTATCCTGAAGGGCAATATGAATACAATGGCGTGGTTGTGCCAGTTTACGAGGCGCGCAACAGTAGCAGGCTTTCATCTTATAATCGGTTGGATGTTTCCGCTACTTGGACCCCAAAACCCGAAAGTACAAAACGCTGGAAAGGCGAATGGGTTTTCAGCATTTATAACATGTACAATCGTAAAAATGCTGCTTCGGTATCCTTCCGTGAGAATACGGATATTGGTCAAAATGAGGCTGTGCGACTTTCAATATTTGGAATAATTCCTTCAGTAACCTATAACTTTAAATTTTAAGAATATGAAGAAGTTATTTTTAATTGCAGTTTGCTTCGGAATAATTACTTCATGTGAAGATGTTATTGATGTTGAACTCAACAATGCCCCTCCTAGACTTGTAGTGGAAGCGAATATGAACGTTTGGGAAAATGGCACTGCTAGCTCTGCAGTTAGATTAACTACAACCGCTCCATTTTTTGACAATAACGTACCCTATGTTACAGACGCAGAAATAACCGTTACCGACGAGAATGGAATCATCTATCCGTTTACTTATTCACAAAACGGGATTTACTTCTCAAACCTCTCACCCCAACTGAATGTGGAATATACCTTGCGTATAAAATATAAAGACGAAACCTACTCCGCCACAGAAACACTTTACCCAGTTTCTTCTTTAGAATTTGTGGAGCAACGTGACGATGGAGGTTTTACGGGAGAAGACATTGAACTAAAAGCATTTTTTACCGATCCTACCGGAGAGCAAAATTTTTATTTTTTTGAAGGACTATCCGAAAGAGGTGATGCGCTTGATGTTTATAACGATGAATTTTTTGATGGTAATACAATATTTGGGTATTATCTGGTGGAAGATTTGGCTCCGGGAGATGAAGTGCAATTCAATCTTTATGGTGTAAGTGAAGCATTTTATAACTTTATGTTCATCCTTTTACAGCAGACCAATGATCAAGGCGGTGGGCCTTTTGAAACACAGCCAGCAACCGTACGTGGAAATATTGTGAATGAAACCAATCCCGATAATTTTCCGTTGGGGTATTTTAGGGTTTCTGAAGTTTCTACCCTAAATTACACCGTTCAGTAAATCGATAGTTTTAAATCGTAAATTTGTTTATGTCTTTTATTAAAACAACGGAATCCGATTCAAATTACAATCATTTAGAAAAAATGAGCATTTCTGAATTGCTTCAAAACATCAATAACGAAGATAAAACCGTTGCTTACGCTGTTGAGAAATCACTTCCACAGATTGAAAAACTCACCGAAAAAGTAGTTGAAAAAATGAAGATTGGTGGACGATTATTTTACATTGGTGCAGGAACAAGCGGTCGTTTAGGAATTGTTGACGCAAGCGAATGTCCTCCCACATTTGGTGTTCCGCATGATTTAGTGATTGGTATAATTGCAGGTGGCGATACTGCAATCCGCAAAGCAGTAGAATTTGCGGAAGATTCTGAAAACCAAGGTTGGAATGATTTGCAGAAAGAAAACATTTCTGAAAAAGATACTGTAATTGGTATCGCAGCATCTGGAACCACGCCCTATGTAATTGGAGCTTTAAAAATGTGCAATGAAAAAAACATACTAACTGGCTGCATTACTTGTAATGAAGGAAGTCCATTGGCGACAACAGCAAGATTTCCTATTGTTGTAACCGTTGGCCCTGAATTTGTAACCGGAAGTTCACGAATGAAGGCAGGTACTGCACAAAAATTAGTGTTGAATATGATTTCAACAACAGTAATGATCCAACTTGGGAGAGTAAAGGGAAACAAAATGGTTGATATGCAGTTGAGCAACAATAAACTGGTAGACCGTGGTGTGCGAATGATTATGGACGAATTGAACATTTCTGAGAAAGAAGCGCAAGCTCTTTTGGAAAAACATAAAAATGTTCGGAATGCTATAAATAATTTTCAAAATGGGTAAGGAACACACAGATTTTGATTTATTGAAAAAAGGTTTAAAATTTATGGCTTTTGCTTTACCATTGCTTTTTTTGAGCCCTTATCTACTCACCCTTTCCTTTTTGAATAAAGAAACCTTTATGTTCTTCGTTTTTCTTTTCTTCGGAATAATTGCCGGTGCCGGTGCAATTTATCTTTGTTTCAAGGGAATAAATACTATTTTAAAATCCATCTTCTAAATAAAAAGGCCGTCCCAAAGGACAGCCTTTTCAAATCATTTCATAATAAATTTATTATTCTTTTACAATTTTGATTGTTTTTTGATGTTCGATGGACTTCACTGTTACCAGGTAAATACCATTAGGCAAAGACGATAAATCCACTTCCACTGTGGAAGTCTGGGGATGTAAAACGAAAATATTCTGTCCCAGTAAATTATTGATAGAAACTTCGGAAATAATTGCCGAATGCTTCAGTGTCAATACGTCTTGTGCAGGGTTTGGGTAATAGCTGAAATTTACATCGTTAAATTCGGTAGTGCTCAAAGTAACTGTTACAGTTACAGCAAAAGGTTCGCTTAAACATCCGCTAACAATATTTACTGCGTAATAGGTTTCTCCATTCTCCAAAAGAGTATTTAATGGCAATGGATTAACATTGTTCATTGCGTCATCTTCGGTAGCAAACCAAGTAACATCTGTGGGATCTATAACAATGTCAGCCAAAGTTGCTCCTTGTACAAAAGTTTGCATAGAATCACCCGTAGGAGTTGGAGGTGTTACACAACCGTCCAAATTAAGTCTTCCAAAGTATTGTGTTGTACCCCCGCTAATTAAAACACTTACACCGGTATCTGGGTTTAATTTACTTATTCCAGCAGCACTGGACCATAAAATATCTCCATTTCCGAGTTTGGCAACCCCTCTTAAGTTACCTAAGCTCCAGTAATCAATTATTGAACCGTCCGTTTCAGAAAACCGATAAAGGCCGTTTTGATTACCGCCACCAACTATACTAAATACGGCTGCCAAAATCACACCTGGCTCTTCAATTTCTATTTGCTGAACAAAATTTACAACACCCGGCTCAACAATATTTCCCAAAAATGAACCATTGTAATCCCGTCTTTCAATGTTACTGCTTCCGCTATATGAAATATATACTTCACCATCACCATTATCAATGATATCAAAAGGTGAGTCTGATTGGGGCGTAGTATTGAAAAAGCCCAAATTATTACCATCAAAATCAAAACGGATAATTGCATCACCGGGCGCACCGTTGTTGGTTCCGGAATTACATAGCCATACTTCAGATCCATTCACAACAGATAAACCTCGGATATTGTCCATACCCGCATCAATTGTAGTCAAAAGATTTCCATCAAGATCGTAACGCTCTATTTTGTCGCCCAATTGGTATGCAACCCAAATTTCGTCAACAACTTGTATTAAAGCCTTTGGAGTTCCAGAATCCAAGGAAATAAATGAGGGATCAATTATATCGCCATTATTGGCATCAAGTAATCGCACCTGCGAGTCTTGTATAACAGCAATGCGTTCTTGCGCAGATACTGATACCACCATTATAATTAATAATAGCGAAATAACAGTTTTAAGTGAAGTACTATTTTTCATAATTATCATATTTATATTTAGTTAAGATATAAAATATTGCTATATGAAACAAAAAGATATTTTGAAAGGTGGGAGAAGTTTTAAAAAAAGGAGAATTCAAGAAGGATTTTACCTATACAATTCACACCAGAAAAATAAGTATTTTCTTCAAGAATTATTTTTAATTAGATTTTACTTTATCCAAAAAAAAGGATCCAATCATTAGATTGGATCCTTTAAAGGAAGGCGGCGACCTACTCTCCCACGAGATGCAGTACCATCGGCGCAAACGGGCTTAACTTCTCTGTTCGGAAAGGTAAGAGGTGAGCCCCGTCGCTATAACCACCTTAGTTTTGGCTGTAAGCCTTAAGCAGTAAGCTGTAGGCACTGTTGCCTATGGCTTAGGGCCTATGGCCTAAAGCGTTGCGCTGTGCGCAACAAATATCTTGACATAGGGAAACAAACAATAGAAGAAAAGTGAACCTACCTAAAAAAAGAGTTGCTTTCCCCGCCGGAGCGGGGAAGGCGTCGTACATAAGCTTACGGGCTATTAGTACCGCTCGGCTGGGACATTGCTGCCCTTGCACCTGCGGCCTATCAACGTGGTGGTCTCCCACGGCCCTTTAAAGAAATCTCATCTTGTGGTGGGTTTCGCGCTTATATGCTTTCAGCGCTTATCCCTTCCCGACGTAGCTACCCAGCGGTGCCCCTGGCGGGACAACTGGTGCACCAGCGGTCGGTCCAATCCGGTCCTCTCGTACTAGGATCAGATCCACTCAAATTTCTTGCGCCCACTGTAGATAGAGACCGAACTGTCTCACGACGTTCTGAACCCAGCTCGCGTGCCACTTTAATGGGCGAACAGCCCAACCCTTGGGACCTTCTCCAGCCCCAGGATGTGACGAGCCGACATCGAGGTGCCAAACCCCCCCGTCGATGTGAGCTCTTGGGGGAGATCAGCCTGTTATCCCCGGCGTACCTTTTATCCTTTGAGCGATGGCCCTTCCATGCGGAACCACCGGATCACTATGCTCTACTTTCGTACCTGATCGACTTGTAGGTCTCTCAGTCAAGCTCCCTTATGCCATTGCACTCTGCACACGATTGCCAACCGTATTGAGGGAACCTTTAGAAGCCTCCGTTACTCTTTTGGAGGCGACCACCCCAGTCAAACTACCCACCAAGCACTGTCCCCTTTTGGTAAAGGGTTAGACTCTAGACAAGCAAAGGGTGGTATTTCAACAATGACTCCACGACGCCTGGCGACGCCGCTTCAAAGTCTCCCACCTATCCTACACATTACTTGTCCAAAACCAATACTAAGCTATAGTAAAGGTGCACGGGGTCTTTTCGTCCCACAGCGGGTAATCGGCATCTTCACCGATACTACAATTTCACCGAGCTCATGGCTGAGACAGTGTCCAGATCGTTACACCATTCGTGCAGGTCGGAACTTACCCGACAAGGAATTTCGCTACCTTAGGACCGTTATAGTTACGGCCGCCGTTTACTGGGGCTTCAATTCAATGCTTCGCCGAAGCTGACATCTCCTCTTAACCTTCCAGCACCGGGCAGGTGTCAGGCCCTATACTTCATCTTTCGATTTTGCAGAGCCCTGTGTTTTTGATAAACAGTCGCCTGGACCTCTTCACTGCGGCCCACGTTGCCGTGGGCGACCCTTCTCCCGAAGTTACGGGTCGATTTTGCCTAGTTCCTTAGCCATGAATCTCTCGAGCTCCTTAGAATTCTCATCCCAACCACCTGTGTCGGTTTAGGGTACGGGCTGCCTCGCTCGCTTTTCTTGGAAGTCGATATTCGGGATTATCACCTTGGCCGGAGCCTCGGTGTACTATCGCGGTGTTGCCACTCGCTTCAACGCACTATTCCGTCAGTGCGCACCCAATTCTCGCCTCCGTCGCTTTTGGCGCGGGCAGGTACGGGAATATTAACCCGTTGTCCATCCACTACCCCTTTCGGGTTCGCGTTAGGCCCCGACTAACCCCCAGCTGATTAGCATAGCTGGGGAAACCTTGGTCTTTCGGAGTGCGGGTTTCTCGCCCGCATTATCGTTACTTATGCCTACATTTTCTTTTCTGTCCGCTCCAGCACGCCTCGCGACGCACCTTCGGCGCAAACAGAATGCTCCCCTACCACTTGAATAAATTCAAGTCCATAGCTTCGGTAGATAGTTTATGCCCGATTATTATCCATGCCGGACCGCTCGACTAGTGAGCTGTTACGCACTCTTTAAATGAATGGCTGCTTCCAAGCCAACATCCTAGCTGTCTGTGCAGTCCAACCTCGTTATTTCAACTTAACTATCATTTTGGGACCTTAGCTGATGGTCTGGGTTCTTTCCCTCTCGGACATGGACCTTAGCACCCATGCCCTCACTGCTGACCAACATTTTATAGCATTCGGAGTTTGTCAGGAATTGGTAGGCGGTGAAGCCCCCGCATCCAATCAGTAGCTCTACCTCTATAAAACTATAAATCAACGCTGCACCTAAATGCATTTCGGGGAGTACGAGCTATTTCCGAGTTTGATTGGCCTTTCACCCCTACCCTCAGGTCATCCCAAGACTTTTCAACGTCAACGGGTTCGGTCCTCCATTTGGTGTTACCCAAACTTCAACCTGCCCAAGGGTAGATCACACGGTTTCGCGTCTACTACTACCAACTGTGGCGCCCTATTCAGACTCGCTTTCGCTGCGGCTCCGATTCCTAAGGATCTTAACCTTGCTGGCAACAGTAACTCGTAGGCTCATTATGCAAAAGGCACGCCGTCACCAATAAATTGGCTCCGACCGCTTGTAGGCGTATGGTTTCAGGTTCTGTTTCACTCCGTTGTTCACGGTTCTTTTCACCTTTCCCTCACGGTACTGGTTCACTATCGGTCTCTCAGGAGTATTTAGCCTTGGCGGATGGTCCCGCCGGATTCATACAGGGTTTCACGTGCCCCGCACTACTCAGGATACCGCTATCGATAACGCTCCTTGCCTATACCGGGCTATCACCGTCTATGGCCACGCTTTCCAACGTGTTCTAGTTCATTGCGCATCAAATGTCGCGGTCCTACAACCCCGGCACCGCCGTAACGGCACCGGTTTGGGCTAATCCGAGTTCGCTCGCCGCTACTATCGGAATCACTATTGTTTTCTCTTCCTCCGGGTACTTAGATGTTTCAGTTCCCCGGGTTTGCCCCGCTTGCGCGGTAATACATCTTCAATGTACTGGGTTGCCCCATTCGGATACCTGCGGATCAAACTGTATGTGCCAGTCCCCGCAGCTTTTCGCAGCTTATCACGTCCTTCTTCGCCTCTGAGAGCCTAGGCATTCCCCATACGCCCTTATTTTGCTTATTGTACTTTTTGCTCTTTTAATGAGTTGTTCAAAATTTCGCATGCCAACGATGGCATGCACTTTATTATTGCTTTTCTCGTATTCTTTGTTTCCAATATGTCAATGAACTGTCAGGATCCCCGCGTTCCCAGGCCCGGATAACGGGCAGCTAATGGGAACAACGGTTGTTGTCCGTGGTGGAGAATATCGGAGTCGAACCGATGACCTCCTGCGTGCAAGGCAGGCGCTCTAGCCAGCTGAGCTAATCCCCCGTAATCGATTTCAGATTGTTGATTTACGATTAACGATTGTTGAACTCACTCAACTTCTTAAAATCTCTATTTTTATTTAAATGAACTTTTCAAGATCAAAAAATCGGCAATCGCCAATCTCCAATCCAAAATTTTTGTTTGTAGTCCCAGGCAGACTCGAACTGCCGACCTCTACATTATCAGTGTAGCGCTCTAACCAGCTGAGCTATGGGACTCTGTAAGCGGCCCCAATGTGCAGTGTTCAGTATGTCAGTTTTGATATACTGAGACTTGACCTGTTGACCATAATATTATAAAATTGACAGCTAAACCAAGCAAGACCCCTCTTTTTCCATATAAGAGCCTTCTCTTGTTGAATTTTCGGTCGTCTTTCTCTAGAAAGGAGGTGTTCCAGCCGCACCTTCCGGTACGGCTACCTTGTTACGACTTAGCCCCAGTTACCAGCTTCACCCTAGGCCGCTCCTTGCGGTGACGGACTTCAGGTGCTTCCGGCTTCCATGGCTTGACGGGCGGTGTGTACAAGGCCCGGGAACGTATTCACCGGATCATGGCTGATATCCGATTACTAGCGATTCCAGCTTCACGGGGTCGAGTTGCAGACCCCGATCCGAACTGAGACAGGTTTTGTGGATTCGCTCCGCCTTGCGGCGTGGCTGCCCATTGTACCTGCCATTGTAGCACGTGTGTGGCCCAGGACGTAAGGGCCGTGATGATTTGACGTCATCCCCACCTTCCTCACGGTTTGCACCGGCAGTCTCGTTAGAGTTCCCATCTTTACATGCTGGCAACTAACGACAGGGGTTGCGCTCGTTATAGGACTTAACCTGACACCTCACGGCACGAGCTGACGACAACCATGCAGCACCTTGCAGTCTGTCCGAAGAAGGGCCGATTTCTCGGCCTGTCAGACTACATTTAAGCCCTGGTAAGGTTCCTCGCGTATCATCGAATTAAACCACATGCTCCACCGCTTGTGCGGGCCCCCGTCAATTCCTTTGAGTTTCATTCTTGCGAACGTACTCCCCAGGTGGGATACTTATCACTTTCGCTTGGCCACCCAGCACACCAATGTGCGCCGGACAGCTAGTATCCATCGTTTACGGCGTGGACTACCAGGGTATCTAATCCTGTTCGCTCCCCACGCTTTCGTCCATCAGCGTCAATATAATGTTAGTGACCTGCCTTCGCAATCGGTATTCTATGTAATATCTAAGCATTTCACCGCTACACTACATATTCTAGCCACTTCACACTAATTCAAGGCGACCAGTATCAATGGCAATTCCACAGTTGAGCTGCGGGATTTCACCACTGACTTAGACGCCCGCCTACGGACCCTTTAAACCCAATGATTCCGGATAACGCTCGGACCCTCCGTATTACCGCGGCTGCTGGCACGGAGTTAGCCGGTCCTTATTCCTACGGTACCGTCAAGCCCCCACACGTGGGGGTGTTTCTTCCCGTAAAAAAGCAGTTTACAACCCATAGGGCAGTCTTCCTGCACGCGGCATGGCTGGATCAGGCTCCCGCCCATTGTCCAATATTCCTCACTGCTGCCTCCCGTAGGAGTCTGGTCCGTGTCTCAGTACCAGTGTGGGGGATCCCCCTCTCAGGGCCCCTACCTATCGTAGCCTTGGTAAGCCGTTACCTTACCAACAAGCTAATAGGACGCATGCCCATCTATTGCCGATGAATCTTTACCATACTTCAAATGCTATCTGTATGGACTATGGGGCATTAATCCAAGTTTCCCTGGGCTATTCCCCTGCAATAGGTAGGTTGCATACGCGTTACGCACCCGTGCGCCGGTCTCAAGGGTGCAAGCACCCTCTACCCCTCGACTTGCATGTGTTAGGCCTGCCGCTAGCGTTCATCCTGAGCCAGGATCAAACTCTTCATCGTATAATCTTCAATAATATTGCGACCATACACCAAAAGAGCCCGACTCTCAAAAAAAATCTCGGGATTCTCACTTAGTTTAGTTTTCTAATGTCGAAACCATCTGTCTCCAGATAATTCCTACGCTGTCAATTTCAATATCTCAATGAACTTTTGTTTCTTTTTTGCTCGCTTTCAAATCGTGTTTTGTAGTCACTCATTGTTTTAGCGGGTGCAAATGTACAACTCTTTTTTAATCCTGCAATACTTTTTAAAAAATATTTCAAAAATTTTTAAAGAGCGTTGTTTTTGCTTTGCTGAACGTTTCTATTTGTTCTTTTAAGCGGGTGCAAATATAGATCGCTTTTTCAATCCCACAAACTTAATCTGTAGTTTTTTTAAAATATTATTTCGATTATTTTCTAAGCATTTGAAGAGACATAACTTAGGCTATGAAAATATATTTCACATTCTTATACCTTAATATATATACTATCTCAAACATCGATAGCGAAAACCATTGCCAAACAATAATAGAACTCTTATTTTATAAGGCCATGAAATTTTGAAATTATTGCTTTATGGAACCTTAAAAGAAATAAGAATACTTAAACAGCATATTGCAAACGGCAGAAACTAATAGTATCTTTGCACTCTAAAAATTTTAAGTATATGATAGCGATTACCCTACCGGATGGAAGTGTAAAGCATTTTGATGCGGGGGTTACGCCAATGGACGTAGCCAAAAGTATTAGCGAAGGATTTGCTCGCAACGTGATTTCGGCCTCCTTTAATGATGTAATTATTGAATCGACCACCCCGTTAACCGAAGATGGAAGGCTTGTACTATATACTTGGAACAATGACGAAGGGAAAAAAGCTTTTTGGCATTCCTCTGCACATATTCTTGCTCAGGCTCTGGAACAACTGTATCCCGGAATCAAATTGACCATTGGTCCAGCTATCGAAAATGGTTTTTATTATGATGTGGATTTTGGCGACAAAACCATTTCTGAAAAAGACTTAAAGAGATTGAAGATAAGATGCTGGAGATTGCCCGAGGGAAATACGAATTTTCAATACGCGATTCTTCCAAAACAGATGCTCTCAATTATTACAAAAAACAAGGCAACGAATATAAAGTAGAACTGATTGAAAATCTGGAAGACGGAACAATTACTTTCTGCGATCATGATACGTTTACAGATTTTTGCCGAGGCGGACATATCCCGAATACCGGAATTGTAAAAGCTATTAAATTGATGAGTATTGCCGGAGCATATTGGCGAGGTGATGAAAAGAACAAACAGCTTACACGTATTTACGGAATCAGTTTTCCGAAGCAAAAAGATTTAACCGAATATCTTGAATTACTTGAACAAGCAAAACAACGTGACCATAGGAAACTTGGGAAGGAACTGGAGCTTTTTACATTTTCCCAAAAAGTGGGTCAAGGACTTCCGCTTTGGATGCCAAAAGGAGCTGCTTTGCGGGAGCGTCTTGAAAATTTCTTAAAAAAAGCACAGAAAAAAGCCGGTTATGAAATGGTAGTTACGCCACATATTGGACAAAAGGAACTTTATATTACTTCCGGCCACTATGCAAAATATGGAGCCGACAGCTTTCAACCCATAAAAACCCCAAACGAAGGCGAGGAGTTTCTGTTGAAGCCTATGAACTGCCCACATCACTGCGAAATATACAATAGCAAACCTTGGTCCTATAAAGATCTTCCAAAACGTTTTGCCGAATTCGGAACCGTTTATCGTTACGAACAAAGTGGCGAACTTCACGGTTTGACACGTGTTCGTGGTTTTACACAGGATGATGCACATATTTTCTGTACCCCCGATCAATTGGATGATGAGTTCAAAAAAGTAATTGATTTGGTTCTGTATGTTTTTGGATCGCTGGGATTTGACAATTTTACAACCCAAGTCTCTCTAAGCGATCCTAAAAAACCAGAAAAATACATAGGCAGCTTAGATTTATGGGAAAAAGCAGAAAAGGCAATTATTAGTGCTGTAAAGGATAAGGGACTTGATTATGTAGTGGAAGAAGGAGAAGCCGCATTTTATGGCCCAAAATTGGACTTTATGGTAAAGGACGCTTTAGGCAGAAGCTGGCAATTGGGGACAATTCAAGTTGATTATACACTCCCAGAGCGATTTGAACTAGAATATAAAGGAAGTGACAATGAAACACACCGGCCGGTAATGATCCACCGGGCTCCCTTTGGAAGTATGGAACGTTTTGTGGCAATTTTGCTGGAACATACAGGTGGAAATTTCCCGCTTTGGTTAATGCCTGAACAGGTAAGTATCCTATCATTAAGTGAAAAATATGAAAAATACTCACAAAAAGTTTTAAATTTGCTTGAAAATGACGAAATTCGCGCCCTTGTTGACAATAGGAACGAGACAATTGGCAAGAAAATCAGGGAGGCTGAAATGAACAAAATCCCGTATATGTTGATTGTTGGAGAGCAGGAAGAAAAAGATGGAACGGTTTCTGTACGTAAACACGGTGAAGGAGATTTGGGCACAATGACGCCAAAAGCCTTTTCAGAATTGATTCAACAAGCTGTAAAAGAAGAATTGAAAGAATTTAATGTTTAATTAAAAATATTTAGCCATAGCAATACGAAGAAAAAGAAGTAGAGGCCCTGCAAGGGTTATTAAAGAAGATCAACACAGAATCAACGGAAAGATTCGTGAAGAAGAAGTACGCCTTGTAGGTGATAACGTTGAAATAGGAGTTTACCCTTTAAAGCGTGCTCGCGAAATAGCAGAAGAGCAAGAACTAGATCTTGTTGAAATTTCACCAAATGCCAAACCACCTGTTTGTAAAGTAATAGACTATAAAAAGTTTGTTTACGAACAGAAAAAACGCGAAAAAGCACTAAAAGCAAAAGCAACCAAGGTTACCATAAAGGAAATCAGGTTTGGGCCGAATACCGATGATCACGATTACGAGTTCAAAAAGAAACACGGCGAAAAGTTTCTGCAGGAAGGTTCAAAGTTGAAAGCATACGTTTTTTTTAAAGGACGTTCCATTATATACAAAGACCAAGGTGAAATTTTACTCCTTCGTCTTGCACGTGACCTTGAGGAATTCGGAAAAGTAGAGCAAATGCCAAAATTGGAAGGCAAACGAATGATTATGTTCATTGCACCCAAAAAGAAGTAACCAGTCTCAGTTTTCAGTAATCAGAATTGATTCAATTAAAAAAAGAATATTTCAGATTTTATGAAATTTGAAATTCACAATAAAGCGAAGTAATAAATAAAAAGTAGGAAACATGCCGAAACAAAAAACAAAATCCAGTGCCAAGAAGCGTTTTAAGCTAACGGGTACGGGTAAAATCAAAAGAAAGCATGCGTTTAAAAGCCACATCTTGACAAAGAAAAGCAAAAAACGCAAACTTGCATTGACCCATGACGGGTTGGTGGACAAGGCCGACGAGCCTAATGTTAAGCTAATGCTTCGAATGAAGTAAGAAGCCTAACCGGTTAAAACAATTATTTAAACCCTGGAGTAGAGCAATCAAAGAATTCAGAATTAATGAATCGCCTGCTACAAAAAAATTAAAATTATGCCAAGATCAGTAAATTCAGTTGCGAAGAGAGCCCGCAGAAAAAAGGTTCTCAAACAGGCCAAAGGTTTCTTTGGAAGACGTAAAAACGTATGGACGGTTGCTAAAAATGCAGTGGACAAAGCAATGCTTTATTCATACCGCGACCGCCGTGCAAAAAAGAGAAATTTCAGATCCTTATGGATTACCCGTATCAACGCGGGCGCAAGACAGCATGGAATGTCTTATTCACAATTTATGGGAAGTTTAAAAAACAGCGGAATCGAGCTTAACCGAAAAGTTTTGGCAGATTTGGCTATGAATCACCCAGAGGCTTTCGCCGCAATAATTAACAAAGTAAAATAAGACATTTATAAACAATATTATTTCGCCTAAAAAACCGCCGCAGCAATGAGGCGGTTTTTTTTATGTTAAAACTTCAACTAAATAAGTTTCAGTATCTTCGTTAAAACTTTGCGAATGTTTCGTTCCATACTTCTTTTCGCAATTCTATTCATTTTTGAAGGTACTCTTTATGCACAAAAAGGAACTGGAAAATTGTATAGGATTGACAGATACGAATCCATTTATCTTCCACTCGGAAAAATTTCTTTTGCCGATAAGCTTATTGAGTACAAAGTTGGTTCACCTGCGCCCATTCAAAAATACAGGGATAGCATACAATGTCTTCACGAACCAAATTATAAAAACTATCAAACCCCAAATTTCATTTCGTTAGGTTGTGGCGGAAGTTTAACTGTGGAGTTTACAGACAATGGTTTTATGAACCTTCCAGGCAATGACCTCTATCTTTTTGAAGTTGGACCCTCACAGGAACCTGCAAAAGTTGAGATTTCAGAAAATGGTATTGATTGGGTCTACGCGGGAAAAATTGCTGGCGGAAAGTCTTCTATTGATTTAAACGATGAAAATATTGATAATGAAACCGTATTCTATTTTCTTAGGATAACAGATTTAAAAGATCTCTGCAAAAGCAAAAGCGCCGGCGCTGACATTGACGCTATTGGAGCAATAAACAGCGTTATAAAACTAACAATTAATGCAGATGTTTTATTTGATGTTGCAAAGTTTGATTTAAAGGAAACAGCAAAACAAGACTTAGATTCTTTGGCAATAACGATTCAAAAAATAGATAAGGCTACAATCTTGGTAGAAGGACATACAGATAGCGATGGCGATGATGCTTCAAATATGACGCTTTCGGAAAACAGATGCATTTCCGTAAAGAATAGATTGATTGAAATTTTTGGTGAAAACCCATTATATGAATTTGAAATAAAACCATACGGCGAGAATAGACCTCGTTTTTTAAATGATTCTGAAGAAAACAAACAGCAAAACAGAAGAGTTGAAATTACCGTGTTACCGCCAAAAGATTACTATGAAAGTCTTAAAAAAAATTAGGTTTTCTGTTTTTTCTTCTTGGCTGCAGGAAAAAGAACATTATTTAAAATTAGTCGATAACCTGGGGAATTTGGGTGAAGCCCCAATTCAGTTTTGGCATCCCCTACCCTATGTTGATAATCCTCCGGATCGTGACCGCCGTAAAAAGTAAAGAAACCCTTCCCTTTTATTCCGTGAATGTATCGTGCTTCCCCGTTGCTTTTGTTTTCGCCCATTACCAAAACATTACTTTTAATTTCATCTGGGTCGAAGGAAGTTGTTTGACCCATAAAACCTTTTACTAAAGAAGTGTGATTTTGACAAAGCATAGTAGGAATGGGATCCCATTTTGCGGAATAATCCATTAATGTGAAATAATCTGACTCTTTGGCAACCCGGCGCTTTTCCGTCATATCTATACTTGAAAATTCATAAACCATTGGGCTTCGTTCTAAAACATAATCCTTAAAAGCGAAAGTTTTGTTGTAATCTATTTTGCTTTGATATCCCGGTTCACTTGGGTCGCCGTCAAACATCGGTTCACATATATCAACACCTTCGGCGGAAAGCGCAATGTCAAAACTATCCGTAGCGCTGCACATTGCAAACATAAATCCGCCACCAATTACGTAATCGCGAATCTTTTTGGCCACATCCAGTTTTTCTTCCGAAACTTTATTGTAACCCAGTTTTGAAGCAAGTGCTTCGGCTTTATTTTTTTCTTCTATGTACCAAGGTGCGGAACGATAGGCACGATAAAATTTTCCATATTGACCCGTAAAATCTTCGTGGTGCAGATGAAGCCAATCGTAAAGAATAAGTTGGTCTCCCAGCACTTCTTCGTCATAAATTACAGTATATGGAATTTCAGCATAGGTCAAAACCATGGTCACGGCATCATCCCAAGGTAAGTTTCCTTTTGGGGAATAGACCGCAATTTTTGGTGCTTTCTCCAAGACCACGGCATCCATGTTTTTGGAAGGACTGCTTATATCTGTAAGTATTTGTTCGGTTTTACTATCGGAAATCACTTCAAAAGAAACCCCGCGAATCTGACATTCTTTTTGAATTTGGGGAGAATCGGGCATTAAAAAAGAACCGCCGCGATAGTTCAGTAACCATTTCACCTTTTGTTGTTTTTCCAAAACCCAATAGGTAATTCCGTAAGCTTTCAAATGCTCTTTTTGGCTTTCGGCATCCATAGGAATTAAAATATAGGAAGCCGAAGCATTTACGGAAAAAAGAAATAAAAATAAGATGGCAATGTATTTCGGCATAATAAATTTTTCGAAGAAAGGATATTGTTTCCGCATTCGCGGGAATAAATATAACGACAATTTTCAAGCCAAAGTACTCATTGATTCTTAAAAGGGCACATCGCTATCGTCATCAACAGAAAAATCTTGGTTCATCGAACTTCCGAAAGCTTCATTTGGCGAAGGCAAATTTTTTGTCTTAAAAGTGTCATCATTGGCAGCATCGTTCATTCGGGAATGAATTTCCATAGGAGTATCAAAATTGTCGAGGCTTTCAAACTTACCAAGGTGACCAATAAATTTCAAGCGAATTTCATCTAACCCTCCGTTACGATGTTTTGCGACAATGAATTCTGCCTGCCCTGCCGTTGGGGTGTGTTCTTCATCATCCCATTCATCAATTTTATAATATTCGGGTCGATATATAAAGGACACTATATCGGCATCCTGTTCAATCGCACCGGATTCACGAAGGTCTGAAAGCAATGGCCGCTTACTGCCCCCGCGGGTTTCAACCGCTCGCGAAAGTTGGGAAAGTGCAATTACCGGAACGTTCAACTCCTTCGCCAAAGCTTTTAAGTTTCTGGATATGGTAGAAATTTCCTGTTCGCGGTTCCCTCCTTTTTGGCTACCCCCAGCGGTCATCAGTTGCAAATAATCTACTATTATGAGTTTGATACCGTGTTGGGATGAAAGTCGTCGTGCCTTTGCACGTAAATCAAAAATAGAGAGTGAAGGCGAATCATCTATAAAAAGTGGTGCTTTTTCAAGGCCTTTCACCTTTACGTTCAACTGTTCCCATTCATGTTTTTCAAGATTTCCCGTACGCAGTTTTTCTGAGCTCAATTGGGTTTCGGAAGAAATTAAACGTGTAATAAGCTGTACCGATGACATTTCCAAAGAGAAAAAAGCCACGGGTATATTGTGCTCCACAGCGATGTTTCTAGCCATAGACAGCGTTAATGCCGTTTTACCCATACCCGGACGTGCGGCGATAATAATTAAATCACTTGGTTGCCAACCGGAAGTGAGTTTGTCAACCTTAGCGAAACCCGATGGGATTCCGGAAAGACCTTCCTTATTGGCAATTTCCTCAATTCGTTTTTTAGCTTGAATTACAAGATTTTGTGCGGTTTCTGAAGAACGTTTTATGTTGCCTTGGGTAACCTCATATAATTTCGCTTCGGCGTTGTCCAAAAGATCAAAAACGTCCGTGCTTTCATTATAGGAATCCTCAATAATTTCGTTTGAAATTTTTATCAGACTTCGTTGAATATACTTCTGAAGAATTATACGTGCATGGAATTCAATATGAGCCGAGGAAGATACTTTTTGAGTTAATTGAATCAAATAAAACTCGCCACCAACCAGCTCTAATTTTCCTTGTTTCTTAAGTTGTGTAGAAACGGTTAATAAGTCTACAGGTTGGCTATTTTCAAACAAATAATGGATGGCCTCAAAAATATATTGATGCGATTGTCTATAAAAAACCTGAGGTTGTAGGATATCTATTACTTCATCTACACCTTTTTTGTCAATCATCAAAGCTCCAAGCACAACCTCTTCTAAATCAATAGCTTGCGGAGGTATTTTGCCTTTTTCAAGCGATATAACCTGTGCAGTACGGGTTGAAAAACTGGTCTGGGGATTGATTTTTTCCATGAAGCGAATGTAAAGAAAATGTTAAGAGAAATGAATAATTTATTGCTTTACTATATTAACAGTTCTTCAACAACTGAACTGTTGAAAACTCGTAAATATTGTTGATAACCCGTAAAAAAATCCGAGGCTCTCGCTTCGGATTTACGGTATGATACGCTATAGTTAGTTTTATCCTTTGAACTCGCCCATAGCTAAATATTTATCCATCCTTTTTTTGATCAAATCGGATGGGGATAACATTTTTAGAGCCTTAAATGACTTGTCGATTGCACCCGCCACGGTTGTAAAAGTTTTCTCACGATTACTGTGTGCTCCACCTAAGGGTTCCTTAACAATTTCATCAATTAAATTTAGTTTTTTCATGTCTATAGACGTCAATTTCAAAGCTTCTGCAGCGTGCTCTTTAAATTCCCAACTTCTCCATAAAATTGAAGAGCAGCTTTCTGGGGAAATTACAGAATACCATGTATTTTCCAGCATTAAAACGGAATCGCCAACACCAATTCCTAAAGCGCCTCCACTAGCTCCTTCGCCAATAATAACAACTATAATGGGAACTTTTAGACGTGTCATTTCTAAAATATTTCGGGCAATGGCTTCACCCTGTCCCCTTTCTTCTGCTTCCAAACCAGGAAAAGCTCCGGGAGTATCCACAAAACAAACCACAGGAATGTTGAACTTTTCTGCAGATTTCATCAATCTCAATGCTTTTCTGTATCCTTCCGGGTTTGCCATTCCGAAGTTTCTGAATTGACGGGTTTTTGTATTGTATCCTTTCTGTTGACCCACGAACATATAACTCTGGTCCCCAATTTTTCCGAGGCCACCCACCATCGCTTTATCATCTTTAAACCCGCGATCCCCATGGAGTTCCAAAAAGGAATCGCCACAAATGGCATTAATATAATCCATCGTATAAGGTCTATCTGGATGGCGTGAAAGCTGCACGCGCTGCCAAGGAGTTAGATTTTTATATATACTCTTTTTGGTATCATTCAATTTTTTTTCAATCTGTTTGCAGGTATTGCTTACATCTACGTTACTTTCAGTACCAATAAGGCACGCTTTTTCATATTGTTCCTGCAATTCCTTTATAGGGAGTTCAAAATCAAGATATTCCATATTTTATTCCTTCGTTTTTAAAGGTTGGTGTACAAAGATAAAATTTTGTTTTTAGGTGTTGGACAATCTTCTTCGTTTTCTTTCTTGTGTTATTTTAATGATGCCATTGGCTACGACGGTAAGCAATATAATTACAGCACCATAATAAAACTGTGGGCTCATATTTTCAGAATCACCCAAAACAATGAGGGCCAAAATGATGCCGTACACCGGCTCCATATTTATGGTAAGCATTACGGTGTATGGGCTTATCCACTTCATGACATGAATGGATGCAATAAAAGCATAGGCAGTGCACGCCGAAGCTAATATTATTAAATAGAGCCAATCGTGGGCAGAAATTGTAAAAAATTCTGTGGTAAATTTTCCCGAAAAAGCTAAATAGATTGAAATACCCAATACACCAAACATCAACTCATAAAATGAAATCACCGATGCTTTATTCTTGAGAACAAATTTTCCGTTGATTACGGAAAAGAGCGCACTTAAAAATGCCGAAATTAGAGCCAAAACAATCCCTAACGTATAGGAAGCTTCAACATCAAAGATTATATAGAGACCAACCACCACAAGCAGTCCGAACAAAACTTCGTAAATTATTATTTTTCTTCTGTAAAAAAGTGGTTCCAAGATTGAAGCGAAAAAGGCTCCCGTGGAAAGTACGGCAAGAGTCACCGAAACATTGGAGGCTTTAATTGCGCCAAAAAATGAGAGCCAGTGCAAAGCGATAATGATTCCCGCTAAAGCAAAACCCCCGAGGGTTTTCAATGAAAATTTCAATTTCTCTTTTCTGAATTTTAGAAAAATAAAAATAATGATGGAAGCCAAAAGCATCCGGTACCACACCAGTGGGATGGCTTCCAATGAAATTAATGCCCCGAGAACGGCCGTAAAACCCCAAATGAAAACTATAAAATGAAGGTGGAGATAATTTAGGAGCTTATCGTTTCGCATTTTTCAAGAGATAGATTGCTAAAATTGCAAATATGAAATTAGGGAACCATGTTGCAATAAGTGGGGAAAAGTCACTTTGCTCAGCCAAGGTTCCAAAAACTTTATCAAAAAACACGAATACCATCCCAATACTAATACCTATTGCTAGGTTAAGACCCATTCCCCCTCGCCTTTTCACGGAGGAAACCGCAACCGCAATAATAGTTAATATATATGCCGAAACAGGTAAGCTCCACCGTTTGTAACGTACCACTTCATATCGATTTATATAGGATGAACCCCTAGCCTTTTCTTTTTTGATGAAATCGTTTAATTCGGTAAAACTTAATGTTTCTGCAATGTAGGTTACTGGGGTTAAATCTTCCAAATCAAAAGAGAATACGGTGTCGAGTTTTGGCTTGCTTTCCAAGATATCCTCGTTTTCCCCAATCTTTCTTTTATTATAATGATATAAAGAATATGTACTATCCTTTTCATTGTACTTAATTTGTCCAGCAGAAATTTTATAGGTCATCTTGTTTCCCTCAAAGTGTTCTAGAGTGAAATTGCTGCCTACTTTATCGGATACATTAAAGTAGCTCACGTAAATGTAATCGTTGTCATTTATCTGTGTATAGACGTTGCTTTGTTCCCTATCCTGCTTTCCTTTTTTTAAATAATTGAAAGAAAATTCATTAAAACCTTTGCTGGCCTTCGGCGCCAAATACATACTGAAAATTAGTGCCGCTATGCAAACAATGGTAGCGCCAATAATATACGGACGCAAAAATCGATAATAAGAAACACCACTGCTCAAAAAGGCTATCACCTCAGTATTATTGGCCAATTTTGAAGTGAACCAAATAACTGAAAGAAAAAGAAACAGCGGAAAAAGAAGGTTCGCAAAATAAATGGTGAAATTATATAGATAGATAAGAACCTCTGATAGTGGCACCTCGTTTTCAAGTATTTTATCTATTTTTTCCGCAAGGTGAACAGTAATCCCGATTGGTATAAAAAGCAATAGTAGGAGCAAAAAAGTACCCAAATATTTCTTTAATATGTATCTGTCCAGTATGCTGAGCATCTTACAATCTTTGATCCAGTTTTTTTACCATGCCGTATTTCCATTGGGCAAAATCACCCGCTAATATATGTTTTCTGGCTTCACGAACCAACCATAAATAGAATCCGAGATTGTGGATTGTGGCTATTTGCCTTCCAAGCATTTCATTGACCGTGAACAAGTGGCGAAGATAGGCCTTGGTATAATCTGTGTCTACCCAAGTAATGCCCAAGGGATCAATGACCGAAAGATCTGCTTCCCATTTTTTGTTTTTGATATTTATAATTCCTTCAGAAGTGAAAAGCATTCCGTTTCTTCCATTTCGGGTAGGCATCACGCAATCAAACATATCAATGCCCAGTGCAATGTTTTCCAAAATGTTCACCGGCGTTCCCACACCCATTAAATATCTGGGTTTATCCGTTGGAAGAATTTCTGTAACCACTGCTGTCATTTCATACATTTCATCAGCGGGCTCACCTACTGAGAGTCCACCAATTGCGTTTCCTTCAGCACCCACCGAAGCGATGTATTCCGCAGATTGCTTTCTTAAATCCTTGTACGTACTTCCCTGGACAATGGGGAAAAAAGTTTGACTGTACTCGTATTTCAGAGGTGTTTTTTCTAAATGTTTTATGCAGCGATCCAACCATCGGTGGGTCATGTGCATCGATCTTTTTGCGTAATTGTATTCGCACGGATAGGGAGTACATTCATCAAAAGCCATAATAATATCGGCCCCGATGCTTCGCTGAATTTCCATTACATTTTCCGGAGTAAAAACGTGATAACTGCCATCAATATGACTTTTAAATTTTACGCCTTCCTCTTTAATTTTTCTGTTTGCCGAAAGTGAATAAACCTGATATCCGCCACTATCGGTAAGTATATTTCGATCCCAATTCATAAATTTATGAAGTCCGCCGGCTTTTTCGAGAACAGCTGTTTGCGGCCGAAGATATAAATGATAGGTATTCCCAAGAATTATGTCGGGGTTTATGTCTTTCTTCAACTCACGCTGATGCACACCTTTTACAGTACCCACGGTACCCACAGGCATAAATATTGGGGTTTCAATCACGCCGTGATCTGTTGTAATTGTTGCCGCGCGGGCGCTGCTTTGTGAGTCTGTGGCTTCTAATTTAAAGTGCATTCAGCAATTTTTATTGAGCTGGCAAAGATAACGGTTATTAATTCGGAATTGTGAATTCTGAATTCTGAATTTTTCCGCATGTTAACAAAACCAACAAATCGTTAATAAAAGCATACGTTTCAACTTTGAACGACTTACTGAAAGCTTTACTTTTGACACTGAAAATTAAAACTTATTATGGCAGATTATAAAGCACTCGAAGATTTGGTTTTACAAGTCCGAAGAGATATTTTACGACAAGTACACAAAGTAAATTCCGGCCATCCGGGAGGATCATTGGGTTGTACCGAATTTTTCGTTGCACTATACAATGAATTGATGGAACGCAATGAAAATTTCACAATGGACGGCATTGGGGAAGATCTTTTCTTCCTTTCAAACGGCCATATTTCGCCGGTTTTTTATAGTGTTTTGGCGCGGGCAGGATATTTTCCTGTGGAAGAACTGAACACCTTCCGACTAATAAATTCGCGTTTGCAGGGGCATCCCACAACCCACGAAGGCTTGCCGGGAATTCGCATTGCTTCCGGTTCACTGGGCCAAGGTATTTCGGTTTCCATTGGAGCGGCACTTTCCAAAAAACTGAACAATGATAAGCATTTAATATACACCCTTTGTGGTGACGGGGAATTGCAGGAAGGACAAAATTGGGAAGCCATAATGTATGCGGCGGGAAATAATGTTGACAATTTGATTGTAACCGTAGATTTAAACGGACAGCAGATAGATGGCGCTACTAAAAATGTGCTTCCTTTGGGGAATTTGAAGGCTAAATTTGAAGCCTTCGGTTGGGACGTTATAGAAATTGAAAAAGGAAACGATTTAGAAGCCATAATTTCCGGAATGAAAAAGGCAAAGGAAAAAACAGGCAAGGGAAAACCCATCTGTGTTTTATTGCATACGGTAATGGGCCACGGCGTTGATTTTATGATGCACACCCACGACTGGCATGGAAAAGCGCCCAATGATCAACAGTTGGAAACCGCACTTTCACAAAACCCCGTAACCTTGGGAGATTATTAAAATTGAAAATAATTTAGATGAAAAAATACACAGATACAGGCAAAAAAGATACGCGTTCAGGTTTTGGAGATGGATTGACTGAACTTGGGAAGAAAAACAAAAATGTTGTTGCACTTTGCGCAGATTTAACGGGTTCGCTTAAAATGGATGAATTTAAGGAAAACCATCCGGAGCGATTCTTTCAAATAGGTATTGCCGAAGCAAATATGATTGGCATTGCAGCAGGAATGACAATTGGCGGTAAAATTCCTTTTACGGGCACCTTTGCCAATTTTTCTACAGGAAGGGTATATGACCAAATTCGGCAAAGTGTTGCATACAGCGGTAAAAACGTAAAAATTTGCGCATCGCATGCTGGCGTAACTTTAGGTGAAGACGGTGCCACACATCAAATTTTGGAAGATATTGGCTTGATGAAAATGCTCCCCGGAATGACCGTTATCAATACTTGTGATTATAACCAGACTAAAGCTGCTACCATTGCAATTGCAGATTATGAAGGTCCTGTTTATCTTCGTTTTGGAAGACCCAAAGTTGCAAACTTCACACCCGCCGACCAGAATTTTCAAATTGGAAAAGCAATTCAATTACAGGAAGGAACGGATGTTACCATCATTGCCACAGGCCATTTGGTGTGGGAAGCGTTGCAGGCTGCAGAAACATTATATGAAGATGGAATTACTGCAGATGTAATAAATATACACACCATAAAACCATTGGATGACGAAGCAATATTGAAAAGCGTTAAAAAAACTGGCTGTGTTGTTACGGCGGAAGAACATAACTTTTTGGGAGGATTAGGCGAAAGCGTAGCTAGAGTATTATCTACAAATCATCCCGCTCCCCAAGAATTTGTTGCCACAAATGATACTTTTGGTGAGTCTGGGACTCCAGAACAATTGATGGACAAATACGGATTGAATGCTTCAGCTATTGTAAATGCTGTGAAAAAAGTTATAGTCCGAAAATAATAACGACGCTTTTCTTCATAAAAAAAATGCCCTACTCTTATTAGAATAGGGCATTTTTTATTTATTAATTTCTGCGATTTTTTAACTATCTGAATCTAAATAATCTGGAATTCCATCCCCATCAACATCAGGGAAGGTAATGTTGCCATTGCCATCTATTTCTATTTCAAATTCTGTACGTCGTCCATCCCCATCGTCATCTTCGTCCAAATAATTTGCACCCTGGCTGCCATCCGTATCATCATCAAGCAAATAGCCATTGCCATTAAGGTCTTCCAAATAGGATGGTATACCGTCGTTGTCATGGTCAGCAACTTCAGATTCAAATAATTCAAAAGAAAAAATAATTTGTTCATAAGCTGTTAAACCTCCAGTGGCGGAAGGATATTGATAATACCCTAGACCCGATGGAATAAAGACAGCTCCTATTCCATATTCTTCAAAAGTAAGCGTTCCATCAGGATTTTCAATAACATTGGAAGCTCCACCAAACTCAATTAAAGCCTGTTGCAAACCTCTAATTATTCCCGGGGTCGAAGGCGTATCAACAAGATTGAATCTTACGGGAATTACGGAACTATCAAATAAATCCAGGTTTGATCTATCCTCAAATAATAACCCTTCATAAGTATTTATTGTATAATCGGAAAAATGTGGTTTCTCGCCCTCGCCTTCGCGGACCATAAGATAATATAGCTTATAGGTTACACTAGGATCAACAATGTCTTTAACTTCTTTAAAATCTACCTGCTGTATTAAAGGGATTGTGTCGCTACCTTCCGGAATTTTTTCAAATCTTAATTTAAAGTTTTCAGGATCTGTCTCAAATTCCTTGTAATTATAATAATGGGTTTCCAAGAACTTTTCAATAGAATCCTGTGCTCTAATAGCTTCAGCAGCGCGATCTCTGGGGGGAATTGGGTCGGGTCCACTGTTATCATCCTTTTTACAAGAAACAGTAACTATAAGTATTACTACTAATAAGGTGAACGCGTATTTAATTTTTATCATCATCAACTTTTTGTGGGCGCAAGATACAATTTTCCGCTATTTTTGTATTACACATTAACGTTGTTTTTGCGATAATAATTATGAGAATTGATAAATATTTATGGTGCGTTCGATATTTGAAAACCCGCAATATTGCTACGCAAGCTTGCAAAAAAGGGTCGGTTCGGGTAAATGGAAGCATTGTAAAACCTTCCCGCGAAGTTTATCCCGGCGACAAAATAACGCTTCGAAAGGAACAAATTAATTATGAGCTTGAAGTTCTGGATCTACCCCCCAATCGCGTAGGCGCAAAACTTGTGGATATTTACAGAAATGACACCACCCCAAAAGAAGCTTTTGAAACCAATGAAATGTTGCAGTATGCAAAAACGTATTATAGGAAAAAAGGTGTGGGCAGGCCTACCAAAAAAGACCGACGCGAATTGGACGATTTTACGGAAACTCCCGAAGGCGAAACAGAAGTGTAATAACTATATTTGGAAAAACATTTTAAGATGCAAGACACAAGTTCAGTAATTCTTGATAAAACACAGATAGCGCACAAAATAAAAAGGATTGCCTATCAAATATATGAAAGCAATGTTTATGAAGATCAAGTTGTAATAGCTGGAATTATGAACAATGGCTTCCAATTGGCAAAAAAAATAAAAGCGGAATTAGAGAAAATTTCACCAATAAAAGTGGTGCTTTGTGAAGTATTCATCGATAAAAAAAATCCTACCAATGCAATAACAACTTCTTTAAAGGCAGAGGATTACAGTAATAAGTCGCTCATTTTGGTTGATGATGTGCTGCATTCGGGAACTACGTTAATTTATGGGGTTAAACATTTTCTGGAAATGCCCTTGAAGCAATTTAAAACCGCTGTACTTGTAGATAGAAATCACAAAAAATTTCCTATAAAAGCAGATTTTAAGGGAATCTCGCTTTCAACTTCCTTCAATGAAAACGTTGCGGTAATCTTTGAAAAAGATAATGATAGGGCTGTTTTAGAATAATTTTAATACTATTTTTTCTACGGTTTCTGCAATATTATTCGAGCTGTTTTCAACAATCACGTTAGCCTGATTATAATAAAAAGCTCTTTCAAAAAGATGTTTTCTGATGAAGTCATTTATTTCATCCTCCGTTTTAAGATGTGCTAATAACGGCCTGCTATCCCTTTCCGGAAACAATCGTGCGACTAAAACAGTTAACGGCACTTTTAAGTATATAGAAACTACTTCTTTCTGCGCTGATATAAAATCCATTGAATCACTATAACATGGCGTGCCCCCGCCAGTCGACAAAATTAAATTACCTGATTGGGAAAGTATTTTTTTAAGGACTTCATTTTCAATTTTTCTAAAATAGATTTCCCCTTTTTTTGAAAAGATTTCTGTGATGTTACAGTTCTCTTGAATTTCAATTTCTGAATCAAGATCTTTAAAAGAAAAGCCTAAAACCTCCGCCAATTTTTCACCGACAGAAGATTTTCCGCTTCCCATATATCCCAATAAAATTATTTTCATATTTATCAAATTACAAATTTCAGGTTTTTTAAAACTTTCTTCTCTATAATTTATATCAATTTTCTTTATTAAAAAGAGGATTTTAGAGCAAAAAGGATATTGTAAACCCGTATGTGCTAAGACTTTTGAATTTTTATCAAATTTAATTGATTTTCGTTTTGAAAAATTAATTTAATGATGGTATATTTGCACCCGCATTCAAAGGAAGACCTGGTAGCTCAGTTGGTAGAGCACCTCCCTTTTAAGGAGGTGGTCCTGGGTTCGAGCCCCAGCCAGGTCACAAATAGAAGTATCCAACAATTTAAAAACCCTGCTAATCATAAGATTAACAGGGTTTTTTTCACAAGTATTACTATTTCTAAAGTTATTGGGTTTTAAAATTTCACAAAGGTTTTTATTTTTAACCGAAAGAAAATACTCGGGATGCCCGAATGAACCGCCCAGAAATCTGTATTAGTTTATTCTAAGGTTAGTTTTTACAGACCACTCCACCCATCATTTGTAACAAGATTGAATAAAACTTCCCTATTCTTTTGTAATTTTTTGGGTAACTCCATCCTACTCTCCTTTACAAAGGAAAAGTTTTTTAAGTGGCCTATATTAATTTCAGCAAGCCTTATTCCTTTATTCCGTGTATTACTCAGCCTTTTTACAATCTGAACATAATTTTCAAAAGCATTAAATAAACTTTCCAACTCCTGTGGATGCGGTTGCAAATTTTCTTTAACACCATACCTCAGTATAAGCAGCGCTTCATACAATTTATATATTTGAATAACAATCGAAGTCTCTTTTTCCGTGCTATGAAAATAATGGATGACAGGATATGCCAAATGGTTTTGGCTATGTTTGAAAATATCATTGGAAAATTGCGAAGCTTGATTTACCAATCTATTGAAATTTTTCCCATTCCAGCCTTTTTCAACTATATCATAAGGATTCGCGCCCAAACTGTTTAAACAAAGGGCCAAACGCCTTTGATTTATTACCGCATTCAACACCGAAAGAAAATAGGTAATGGACATAGTAACAAAAACAAGACCCGTAAATGAATAAATGTCCGAAATTATTCTCCATAGGTTATTGGAAGCAGTAAAATCACCAACCCCAACAGTAGATAAAACAAATCCTGCATAATAAAATTTTTCCCAATTATCTGCAGGGATGGAAACAGTACTTTTAATAATTGAATTAGGGTCTGAAAGTAATAATATTAGCAGACTCACCCACAATAACAAGATCCATAAGGCTACCATCAATATTAGAAGTAAATATCCTGTTCGGTCTAAAAGTTTGGATTTAGGATTACTTCCTGAAAACTTAAGAGAAACTTTCCAAAGATTATTTGAAATCACATTGGTAAGCCAACCGCCACCTTGTACAGATACTGTGGTTTTTATGATATCAAGCAATACCAACAGATAGATGATTGTCCCAAAAAAAATTGCAAGTAAACTAGACATTAAATATAGTTTTAGTCATAAATGAAAAACAATAAGAACGTTGAATACTGTATTCTTGCGAATGCTAATTCGCATTTTTCACAGGGTGACAATATTAAATTTCAATATTTCTTAATCTCAAAGAATTCAAGATAACAGAAACTGAACTAAAGCTCATAGCCAAAGCGGCTATCATGGGTGATAATAACAAACCAAAAATGGGAAATAAGACCCCTGCCGCTATGGGGATTCCCAAGGTGTTGTATGCCAAAGCAAAAAATAAGTTTTGTTTGATGTTCCTCATCACAGAATCGCTCAAATTTCTTGCTTTCACAATACCGTGTAGATCGCCTTTCACCAAAGTAATCATTGCACTTTCAATGGCAACATCTGTTCCTGTACCCATTGCAATTCCAACATCACTTTTAGCTAACGCAGGTGCGTCATTTATACCATCTCCGGCCATTGCAACAATTTTACCTTGCTGCTGTAATTTTTCTACTTCATCAAGTTTGTGTTCCGGCAACATTCCAGCTTTGAAATCGGCTAAATGTAATTGCTCAGCTACAGCTTTGGCTGTTTGATGATTATCGCCCGTGAGCATAATAACCGCAATACCTTTGTCTTGAAGGGCTTTGATGGCTTTTGCGCTGGTGGGTTTTATTTTGTCGCCAATTACAACGTAGCCCATAACCTTTTCTTCAATTGATAAATAAGAAACTGTTTTTCCCTGTTTTTGAAAATACTGTGCTTCAGTTTCCATTTCTGATGTTAGTTCAGCCTTGGAATATTCCATCATTTTTGCATTTCCAATAGTCACTTTATTCCCATTTACTTCTCCTTCAACACCTTTTCCGGTAACGGCACTAAAATTTTCAGCTTTCCAATTCAAATCATCGGAACTAATATTTTGATCCTTTCCATATTTCACAGTAGCCTCCGCAAGTGGATGTTCGCTCATACTGTTAAGAGAAACAATGTATTGTAAAATCTCCATCTCCGAAAAATTAGTTCCAAATACACCAACTTTTTCAACGGTTGGCTTTCCTTCCGTAATTGTTCCCGTCTTATCTATTATAAGCGTATCCACTTTATCCATTCTTTCTAAAGCTTCAGCATTTTTAATTAGTACGCCATTCTGTGCACCTTTTCCCACCCCCACCATAATAGACATGGGCGTTGCCAAGCCTAATGCGCACGGGCAGGCAATAATAAGTACCGCAATAGCATTTACAAAGGCATAGACATAAACAGGTTCTGGACCGAAAATAACCCAGGCCACAAATGTAATAACCGAAATTAGTACTACTATGGGTACAAAATAACCTGACACAGTATCGGCCAATTTTTGAATGGGAGCCCTACTTCTACTGGCATTATTGACCATTTGGATAATTTGTGAAAGCAAGGTATTTGCTCCAACCTTCTCAGCTTTCATCAAAAAAGATTGGTTGCCATTAATAGTACCACTATTGACTATATCATTTTCTACTTTGCTAATTGGAATTGGCTCTCCTGTTATCATAGATTCATCTACAGTGGTATGACCTTCCGTTATAATACCGTCCACAGGAATTTTATCGCCGGGTTTTACTCGAAGTATATCGCCCAATTGTATTTTATCAATAGCGACCTGTTCCTCTTTTCCATTTTTTACACGAACCGCTTTATTGGGTGCGAGTTTCAGTAATTCCTTTATTGCCGAATTTGTTTTACTATGGGCACGTGCTTCCAAAACCTGACCTAATAGAACCAAGGTCAGGATAACAGTCGCCGCTTCAAAATACACGTGTACTGCTCCAGATTCTGTTTTAAATTGAGTAGGAAATATATCAGGAAAAAACATCCCAAAAACACTAAAAAGCCAAGCCACCCCAGATCCAATACCAATAAGTGTAAACATATTGAGATTCCAAGTTTTAATACTTTTGTATGCACGTTCAAAAAACATCCAGGTTGCATAAAACACTACTGGAAGGGAAAGAGCAAACTGAACCCAATTCCAATATTTCTGTTCCATCAAATTATATAAAGGATTGTTTGGAAGCATTTCGCTCATTGCTATAAAGAATATTGGAACGGTAAAAATTACGGCAAGCCAAAACTTCCTTAATAAAGCTGCATATGTTTTTTCTTCAGCGGTTCGATCGGGTTTCATAGGTACCAAATCCATCCCACAGATTGGGCAGCTCCCAGGCTCATCCTTAACTATTTCGGGATGCATGGGGCAGGTCCAATTTTGGGAAGTGGTAGCAGCTACATTTTGCTCTTCTACCAAATCCATTCCGCAAACTGGACAATCTCCAGGTTTATCATAAGTTTTATCACCTTCACAATGCATTGGGCAATAAAAAGTACCTGTACCTTTACCTTTTGGCTTTTCTGCTTTTTTGATCTCTGAATGGTTATGATGTTCCGCTGATTTATAAATACTATAGCGTCCACCGTCATTTTTTAGTGCTTCCTGAAATTTTTCAAAAGGAATGTGTTTTTCCATAGTAATATTAGCTTCCTCTTTTTCCAGATCTACTGCTACATCAGAAACACCTCCCACTTTGGCAAGGGTATTTTCTACATGGCTTCTGCATCCGTTGCAGGTCATTCCTTTTATAATATAGGTATGTCGCATTTTTTTATTTCTAAGGTAAGACTTTTGCCTAATGAATGAAACAATTTAAAATTAATCCATTAATTATATAAAAGTAGTATAGCTTGGTCTTAAAAAAACCTTCCGCTTTCTTTAAAAAAAGCGGAAGACTTTAAATACATTTTTAAATTATGCTGCAAATTGTTTGCAAGCTTGTTCACATTCTCGGCAGGCCTTGGCGCAATCCTTACAATGTTGTGTATCGTGTTTTTCGCATTCTTCCGCACATTTTCTGCACACTTCTTCACAATAAGAAACAAGACCACGAACGTTATCATAGTTTATGGCTAATATTTGAATCAACGCAGCGCAGGCCTCAGCGCAAACGCGATCAGAACGGATGCAATCTACCATTTTTTTTACGTCTTCTTCATCCAAACAAGCGTCTGCACAGTAGTTGCAATGGTTAATACAATTGCCTAGGGCGTGGATTAAATTTTCATTTTTCATAATAATTTGTTTTTAGGGTTACTATTGAAATAAAAATACAAACTATCGCACCTAAGGGCGTGTAAAATATGGGTTAATGTTTACACAAATTTGTCTAATGAAAACTTAATTTTTGGCTGTTTGATTTAAAATTAGGCTAAATTTTTAAAAGGGTATATTTTATACACCATTTAATGAACAAAGAAAATAATTTAAAAAAATTATAAAATAAGTATATTTGCGCCACGAAAGCAGTACTTGACGTAGAGTAAAATCAATATTTGATAGAGTATGTATTGCTTTAAAATTAAATGGCTATCCACCCGGGTGCTGGAATTGGTAGACAGGCATGGTTGAGGGCCATGTGTCCTAAGGGCGTGTGGGTTCAAGTCCCATCCCGGGTACAAATTTTCTTTTAACTGTTTAGAGATTTTGACATTTTTATAAACAGAATCCACTTCTTTTTATTACTTTAACACCCTATTTTAAATTTTTTTTCTGTGGTCAAAAATCAATTTGGCATTAAAGATCTTGAAAATCTTTCCAACGTTAAAGCCCATACCATACGGATTTGGGAGAAACGTTATAATCTTCTTGAACCAGATCGTACCGATACCAACATCAGAAAATACGATATTGAAAACCTAAAAAAACTGCTGAACGTTGCCTATTTATATAATGCAGGACATAAAATTTCAAAAATAGCAAGCCTTGACACATTTGAAATCCAAGCGTTGATTAAAAAAAATATTAACGAACTTGATTCGGAATATGCGCTTAATTTTTTTAAATCGGCAATGTTTGAGTTTGACGGAGATCTTTTTGACAGTACGCTTAAGAAGCTTTTGGAAAAGAAATCATTTAGAGAAGTTTTTTCAGAAATATTCGTGCCGTTGCTTACTGAAATGGGTATCCTCTGGCACGCGGGGACAATTGATCCTTCCCATGAACATTTTATTTCCGAAAAAATAAAACATGCTATAATTGAGCACACGGCAAAACATAAAGAGAGTATTACAAATACTCTAAATAAAAACAAACAATGTTTTTCCCTATATCTTCCTTATCATGAAATTCATGACATAAGCTTGCTTTATGCCAATTACGAACTTCTTTCTGCGGGATATAACACAATATTCTTAGGAGCTAATATTCCTTTAGAAAGTTTGGTACACGTTCTTAAGTCGAAAACTAAAGTGATTTTTGTGACCTATTTTACGGTACAGCCAGAAAACGAAAATCTTGAAAAATATCTTGAGGATTTTGAAAATGAAGTTCTCCCGAAAGGAGCATGTGAATTATGGGTTCTTGGACGCAAAATTGGAAAAAACACAAAAAATACCAATAACATAAAATTTTTCAAAGACATACCACAATTCATTGATCAAGTTAATTCTTTTGAATAATCTTATAAGACAAAAACTCCCTCCTCGCTAAGATTATTCACAAAAACTATTTAACAATATAAAAAATAGATTCAGCAAATCTTTTTTTGTTTAAATAAACTGTAACTTTGTTAAACAATATGAAAGAAATTGCAATAATAGGGTCTGGTTTTTCTTCTCTTGCAGCTTCATGCTATTTGGCTCAAGCTGGATACAAAGTAACTATTTTCGAAAAGAATAACACCATTGGTGGCCGTGCAAAACAATTTAAAAAAGATGGTTTTACATTCGATATGGGCCCAACATGGTACTGGATGCCAGATGTTTTTGAACGTTTTTTTAGGGATTTCGGTAAAACTCCATTAGATTATTATGTACTTGAAAAATTAAATCCCGCATATCGCGTATTCTTTGGAAGGAATGATTTTATAACTATTGAAGATACTCTGGAAAAAATATGTAATGCCTTTGAAAAGGAAGAAGCTGGAAGCTCCATAAAACTTCGCAAATTCATGGAACAGGCCTTGGATAACTACAATATTGCCATTAAAGATTTGGTATATAGGCCAGGAGTTTCTCCGTTGGAATTGATTACGGCTACAACTATGAAAAAAGTAGGGCAGTTTTTCAGCACTATAAGTAAAGACGTTCGCCGTGAGTTTACCAATCCCAAATTGATTTCAATTTTAGAATTTCCCGTTTTATTTTTAGGTGCAAAACCTTCGAATACACCTTCATTTTATAGTTTTATGAACTATGCAGATTTTGGCCTTGGCACATTTCATCCTAAAAAAGGAATGTATTCTGTAATTGAAGGAATTAAAATTCTTGCAGAAGAGCTTGGCGTAAAAATAATGACCAATCAAAATGTTGAAAAGATAAATGTTGAAACTGGTAAAGCCGTATCCATCAGTATTAATGGAGAAAATATAAATGTTGATGTTATTCTAAGTGGAGCAGATTATTATCATACAGAAACACTACTGGACAAAAATTTTAGACAGTATTCTGAAAAATATTGGAAAAAGAAAACCTTTGCTCCTTCTGCCCTACTCTTTTATGTTGGTTTTAATAAAAAAATTGAAAATGTAGATCATCACACCCTTTTTTTTGATGTAGATTTTGAAAAGCATTCACAAGAAATATATGATTCTCCACAGTGGCCGGAGGAGCCCCTTTTTTATGCGAGCTTTCCTTCAAAAACAGATACAAGTGTATCACCAAAAGAAAAAGAAGCGGGTATTTTTTTAATACCCTTGGCACCTGGATTGGACGATATTCCTGAAGTCCGCGAAGAATATTTCAAAAAAATAATAGATCGATTTGAAAAAATCACAAACCAACAGGTTGAAAATTACATTATATTTAAGGAATCATTTTGCATCAACGACTTCATTTCTGACTATAATAGTTATAAAGGGAATGCGTATGGACTCGCAAACACCTTGATGCAAACCGCTTTCTTAAGACCAAAATTGAAAAGCAAAAAGGTAAAAAATCTTTTTTTCACAGGGCAACTTACCGTTCCGGGTCCCGGCGTTCCTCCAGCCCTAATTTCGGGAAAGTTGGTGGCTGGTTTAATCGAAAAAGAAAATAAAAATTGAAAGAACTTTTTGACATAGTTTCCAGAAAATGCAGCCAAACGGTAACTGAATCCTACAGTACCTCTTTTTCGTTGGCAACCCGTATGCTGGGTCCCTCCATTCGTCAAGACATTTATAATATTTATGGTTTTGTTCGTTTTGCTGATGAAATTGTTGATTCTTTTCATAATTACAACAAAGAAGTTCTTTTCAGTCGCTTTGAGAATGCTCTGGCAGAAGCATTACAGGATAGAATAAGCTTAAACCCAATTTTAAATTCCTTTCAAGAGACAGTTTTCAAATACAATTTAGATAGAACATTGATTGATACATTTATGTCCAGCATGCGGTTGGACCTTTCCAAAAGCGTTTATTCAACAACGGAAGAGTTCAATGAATATATTTATGGTTCGGCAGACGTAGTTGGCTTAATGTGTTTGAAGGTATTTGTGAAAGGAGATGCGGAAAAATACGCCCAATTGAAAGAATCCGCTATGAATTTGGGGTCGGCATTCCAAAAAGTGAACTTTTTACGGGATATGAAAGAAGACTATGAAAACTTAAGCAGAACCTATTTTCCAAATACGAATCTAGAGACATTGAATGAAGAATCCAAAGCCCAAATCATTCAAGAGATAGAAGAAAATTTCTCCAAGGGCTATCAAGGTATTCTGCAGTTACCCCATGATGCAAAATTCGGTGTGTTTGTGGCCTATAGGTATTATAAACGTTTATTGAGAAAACTACAACAAACGCCAGCAACAGAAATTATTAATGCCAGAATACGGGTTCCTAATGTTGAAAAAATTGGGCTTTTAACCCGCAGCTTCGTAAAATATCAATTAAATTTGGTGAAATGAGTTAATATTTGATGGTTGAAAATATTTCACAAATGAACACTCTTTTTTTTATATTAATTTACATAGCTACATTCTGCATTATGGAATTTATGGCGTGGTTTACGCATAAATATATTATGCATGGATTTCTATGGAAATTGCATAAAGACCATCATCACAAAGATCACGGTAGCTGGTGGGAACGGAATGATTATTTTTTTATTTTTTATGCATTGGTTAGCATCAGTTGTTTCGTGGGGTGGAGCTATTTTGGATTTTGGGCCGGATTGCCCATCGGACTTGGTATTTTCACTTATGGTGTTGCTTATTTTTTTGTACACGACATATTTATCCACCAACGCTTTAAATTGTTCAGAAATGCGAACAACTGGTATGCACGTGGAATAAGGCGAGCCCATAAAATACACCATAAACATTTAGGTAAAAATAAAGGCGAATGTTTCGGAATGCTTTTTCCGCCATTAAAATATTTCAAAAAGTAGTGTATGGGCCATCTGTACCTTTTATTGGATATAGTTTCGCTCAGTGTGCCTTTAATTTTTAGTTTTCACCCCAAATTGAAGTTTTACAAACTGTGGAAGTATTTTTTCCCAGCCACTATTATAATGATGGCTTTTTTTATACCGTGGGACATCATTTTTACTCAGAACGGCTTTTGGGGATTTAATGAAAAATATCTTTTGGGAATAAGATTAGCTAACTTGCCTTTGGAGGAATGGCTTTTCTTTTTTTGTATACCCTATGCCTGCCTTTTTACAATTTATGCGTTAAAAAATTTGCTTCCTAAGTTTTCATTTTCAAATAAAACCACTGCAATAGTTTATTATTCATTACAAACCGTTTTAATTGTCATTCTTCTTTATTTTTACGATCGTTGGTACACGGCGGTAAATTTTGGCTACGCAATTATATTAATGGCTTTTGTTTTTAATTACAATCGGGAAATTCTAAATGTTTTCTTTCCCGTATTCCTGCTTTTATTGGGGCCCTTTTTTATTGTAAATGGTTTTCTCACCGGTAGCTGGATTCACGAAGAAGTAGTTTGGTATAACAACGCGGAAAACCTTGGAATAAGAATCGGCACTGTGCCCATTGAAGACAGTATATATGCCTTAAGTATGATTCTTACCGTTTTTATTTTGATGGAAAAATTTAAACAGAAAATTGCTTCCTAAACCAATCTACACAAAATAAATTTTTTTTGTAAATCCGCAAATTAACAGCTATAAAATTTTATTTACAACACATCGTGAAATGTAATTCAATTAAAATTTTACATTACATTTAATCACAAAAAATTAAAATTTTTCTATGATACATCCTAAAACAGAATTAAAATTTATCAGCAACGAAATTGGTTATGGAGTTGTGGCAACAGAGTTTATTCCCGCGGGGACTATAACCTGGGCTTTAGATGATTTAGACCGCGAATTTACTCCAGCCAAGTTGAAGAAAATGAACCCACTTTACCAAAATATTTTAGAAACCTATTGCTACAGAAACAACAAAGGAAACTTCGTGCTTTGTTGGGATTATGGTCGTTTTGTAAACCATAGTTTTAAAAGCAATTGCCTCTCAACTGCCTATGATTTTGAAATTGCGATCCGCGATATACAAGCCGGTGAGGAATTGACGGATGATTACGGCTATTTAAATGTATCGGAACCCTTTACGGGAATAGATGAAGGAACCCGCCGCAAAACGGTTTATCCGGACGATCTTTTAACCCAGCATGAAGTTTGGGACAAAAAGCTTCTTAAAAATTTTCCGAAAATTATTAAAGTAGAACAACCATTAAAATCCTTATTAACCCCAAAATTGTGGACTGACATTAATGCGATTGTAGCAGGAAAAAAAGAAATGAAGTCTATTAAAGAGAATCATTTTCAAGGAAAATAAAATTATTCCTTGAGAAGTTTATCCAACAGCGTTCTCAATTTTTCACTGTTCCAGTCGGCTGCACTTTCTTCGACAATTACTAACGCTCCTGATTTTGATATTAAGTATGTTGTTGGCAGAACACTAGATTCTAGAAGTTGAGGCGCTTTCGAAGTTTGAAGATAAATGGGTAGAGTATACCCATTTTTTTTTCTGAATTTTTCTACTTTTTCTGGTTTTTCCGAAGTGACAAAATAGAAATCTACTTTGTCACCATAGGTATCGTAAAGCTTTTGAAATGAAGGCATTTCTGCAACACAGGGTGGACACCAAGTAGCCCAAAAATTTACAATGACCACTTTTCCTTTCGATTGGAACAAATTTACTCGATCCCCGTGTAGTTGCAGTAAATTCCAATTATAATTTTGAAGTGTTTCACGCTCTGCTTCAGATTTTTCGGAAGGTGAAAAGGAAATAAGACGTTGTAAAAAAACTTGGACCGGCATCCGAGTTTGGGGAATAATCAACACAGCCAAAAATGTGAAAAACAAAATATTGCTCCAATTTTTTTTAATGAAATTCATAAATTTTATGGGTATAAAAAAACCTAACAGGTTTCAAAAAACCTATTAGGTTTATGTATTTACAGCGTATTTTTAAGCGTTCTGCTTTTTAATCAAATTTAAAGCAGATCCTTCACGATACCACTTTATCTGTGCATCATTGTATGTATGGTTCACTTTGATTGTGTCTATACTTCCATCTTTATGGACAATCTCAATGGTCAATGGTTTGTTTTCGGAAAAATCAGCAATATCAATAAAGTTGAACGTATCGTCTTCTTGAATCAAATCATAATCGGCTTCATTTGCAAAAGTAAGCCCCAACATACCCTGTTTCTTCAAATTCGTTTCATGAATACGCGCAAATGATTTCACCAAAACCGCTGCAACTCCCAAATGTCTCGGTTGCATTGCGGCATGTTCACGCGAGGATCCTTCCCCATAGTTATGGTCACCCACAACAATAGTTTTTATTCCCTTCGCCTTATATTCACGTTGCACATCTGGCACACCGCCGTACTCCCCGGTTAATTGATTTTTTACAAAATTTGTTTGTCTATTAAATGCATTAACTGCTCCAATTAAAGTATTATTAGCAATATTGTCCAAATGGCCTCGATAGCGCAACCAAGGCCCAGCCATTGAAATATGGTCCGTTGTACATTTACCAAAGGCTTTGATTAAGAGTCTTACACCCTGCAATTCCGAATCTTTAATTGGCTCAAATGGTTCCAATAACTGCAGTCTCTCACTGTCCTTTGATACTTTCACCTCAACAGAGCTTCCGTCTTCCCTTGGCGCTAAATAGCCATTGTCATCCACTTCAAAACCTTTTGGAGGAAGTTCAAGACCTACAGGAATATCAAGTTTTACTTCTTCACCATCTTCATTTAATAAAGTATCGTTCAACGGGTCAAAATCCAAACGACCCGAAATTGCAATGGCGGCAACCATTTCTGGGGAGCCTACAAAAGCGTGGGTATTGGGGTTTCCATCCGCTCGTTTTGAAAAGTTTCTGTTAAAGGAATGTACAATAGTGTTTTTCTCATCGCCTTTTCTATCACTTCGGTCCCACTGACCAATGCAGGGCCCGCAAGCATTTGTAAATATGGTTGCTCCTAAATCTTCAAAAACCTGTAAGAGCCCATCCCTTTCCGCCGTATAACGAATTTGTTCGGAACCGGGATTTATTCCGAAGTCACTTTTCGGTTTTAATCTTTTTTGAATTGCCTGCTGTGCAATGGAAGCCGCACGGGTCAAATCTTCATAGGAAGAGTTTGTGCAACTACCAATTAAGCCCCAATCTACCTTAATGGGCCAATCGTTTTTTCTTGCTTTTTCACCAAGTTCCCCAACAGGAGTTGCCAAATCTGGAGTGAAAGGGCCATTTAAATGTGGCCGGAGTGTTGATAAATCAATTTCTATAACTTGATCAAAATATTTTTCAGGGTTGGCGTAAACTTCATCATCACCGGTCAAATATTCTCTTATTTTATTAGCTTCATCCGCAATATCTTCTCTATCTGTTGCACGAAGAAAACGCTCCATGGAATCATCATAGCCAAAAGTTGAAGTGGTTGCACCAATTTCGGCTCCCATATTACAAATGGTTCCTTTTCCCGTACAGGAAAGATTTTTTGCGCCTGGTCCAAAATATTCAACAATAGCGCCGGTTCCGCCTTTTACGGTCAGTATTCCAGCGACTTTTAATATAACGTCTTTTGAAGCGGTCCACCCGTTTAGCTCGCCCGTTAATTTAACACCAATAAGTTTTGGAAACTTCAACTCCCAAGCCATACCTGCCATTACATCAACAGCATCAGCGCCACCAACCCCAATAGCAATCATTCCCAAACCTCCTGCATTTACAGTGTGGCTATCGGTACCGATCATCATTCCGCCCGGAAATGCATAATTTTCCAAAACAACTTGGTGAATAATTCCAGCTCCGGGTTTCCAAAAACCGATTCCGTATTTATTTGAAACCGATTCCAAGAAGTCAAAAACTTCATTGCTTGTTTCATTGGCCCGCAACAAATCAGGAGCAGCACCTTGTTTGGCTTGAATTAAATGATCACAATGAACCGTGGTTGGTACGGCAACTGTTTTCTTTCCGGCTTGCATAAATTGCAACAGCGCCATTTGTGCCGTTGCATCTTGACAAGCTATTCTATCAGGGGCAAAATCAACATAATCTTTTCCGCGTTGAAATGCTTTATTGGGACTGCCATCCCATAAATGTGAGTACAATATTTTTTCAGAAAGAGTTAGTGGTTTTCCCGTTACCTCACGTGCTTTATCAACACGTTCCGCCATTTGGGAATACACCTTTTTTATCATATCAATATCAAAAGCCATAGTTGTATATTTTGTTCACGCGAAAATACAAAAATTTAGAATATTTAAAAAATATATAACGAAATTGCTTATTTAATGAATATAATTCAATAAATACTAATTTTTGTTGAAAATAATTATCATATTAATAATTATAGATAGGAAAAGTTAAGAATTTCAAATTTTTCGGATTCGAATATTTAAAATTTGGAAAATCCGTATAAAATGGAAATGCTAAACAAAAGACAATAAAACATACGTTGCCTCAAAAACAACTCTGTTTTAAGTTATTTAAAAAAATCAGTATAAGCTTTTAATGATTTCCTCGATACTTAAACCTTCGGCTTCTGCTTTATAGTTTTTAATCAATCGATGCCTAAGAATACCGATTGCGGCTTTTTGAACATCCTCAATATCCGGAGAAAATTTTCCATGAAGGGCTGCGTGCGATTTGGCAGCCAAAATTAAATTTTGGGAAGCTCTTGGACCTGCTCCCCAATCGATGTAACTTTTTACTGTTTCTGTTGCAGTAGGACTATTTGGGCGGGTTTTGCCCACTAATGTAACTGCATATTCAACAACATTATCCGCTACTGGAATTCTTCTAATCAATTGCTGAAAATCAATAATTTCCTGGGCAGTGAAAAGTGCATTTACCTTTTGGGTTTCGCCTGTTGTTGTTTGTTTTACAACATCCACTTCTTCCGAAAAAGACGGATAATCAAGATTGATCGCAAACATAAATCGGTCCAATTGTGCTTCAGGCAATGGATACGTTCCTTCCTGTTCAATGGGATTTTGCGTTGCAAGTACAAAGTAAGGTAAATCCAATTTATAATGGTGTCCGCCAACGGTAACAGCGCGTTCCTGCATAGCTTCCAAAAGTGCAGCTTGGGTTTTTGGCGGCGTACGGTTTATCTCGTCAGCAAGAATAATATTGGCGAAAATAGGACCTTTTATAAATTTGAATTCACGGTTTTGATCAAGAATTTCAGATCCTAAAATATCACTTGGCATCAAATCCGGAGTAAATTGGATTCTTTTAAATTTCAATCCGAGTGCTTCAGCAACGGTATTAACCAACAACGTTTTTGCAAGTCCGGGTACGCCAATCAGCAAGGCATGACCCCCTGAAAAGATGGCGAGCAAGACCTGCTCAACCACTTCATCCTGACCTACTATAACTTTTTTAATTTCCTGCCGAAGGGCATTGTATTTTGAAACCAGTTGCGTTACCGCTGCTACGTCTGACATATTTTTTCGATATTATTTTTTCAACCAATTTCCAGCAAAATCACAATTTTGGTAATCTTGATTGATGCTAATATAGGTATCTTTTATTTTCTCGTTCTGCCACTTATTGATTACTTTGATTTGCTTTTCGCGAAGTGCCAATTGTTTTATGCGTTCGTAATCTTTTGCGTAATCAGCCTTATGCTCTTCATACTTTTTAGTTACGGTAAGTATTTTAAGACTGCTTTTCCCGGTTCGGTCTCGATCAGTAAATATTTTTGAAACTTCACCTTCCTTTAAATTATAAACCTGTGCACTTAAGGTTGGATCCATCTTGGTAAGGTCAAATTTAGTATCAAAATTAACGGGATTTACTAGTTGCCCTCCGTTATTCCGTGTTTCTTTATCATCAGAATACTTACGTGCTGCTTCGGCAAATGTTAATTCGCCTGAGTCAATTTTGGATTTTATATCCTCAATTTCCTTTTGTGCAGCATCAATTGATTTTTGTGAAACTTCAGGAAACATTAATATGTGCCTTACATCAACTTCTTGTCCACGTATTTTTTCAACATATAAAATGTGATATCCAAATTCAGTTTCAAAAGGCTCGCTTATTTCACCTTCCAAAAGGGAGAAAGCTTGGTCTTTAAATTCTTTTGCCCAAGGCGAATCTCTTTTTACACCGGTGTACAAACCTCCTTTGGAAGAGGATCCCGGATCTTTTGAATAAAGTACGGCCTTGGTGGCAAAACTGGTGCCGTTGTCAATAATATCTGCACGAATCGCATTCAATCTTGCTATAACCTCATCCTTTGCTTGCTGTGTAATTTCGGGATCTATTACTATTTGTGCTACTTCAATTTCGGCACCAAAAACAGGTCGCTCCTCTTCTGGAATGGAATAAAAAAAAGTTCGAACCTCCTCAGGGGTAACTTCAAGTTTCTCGATTACTTTTTGCTGCATCAATCCTGCAAGTTTTATGCTTTTGTTGGCTTCAAAAAGATCTTTCTTCAATTCGGCAATATTGTCTTTTCTGTAATAGGCCGCCACTTTTTCTTCGCTGCCCAACTCACTGACCATATACTGTAATTGCTGATCTATCATTCCATTGATTTCAGAATCGGCAACAACAAGACTGTCCTGTTTGGCTTGATGTGCATAAAGTTTATCTTCCATCAATTTGCCCATTAACTGGCAGCGAGTAATATCTTCAATAGACATTCCTTGCGATTGCATTTCAACGTAGGCTTTGTCAATGTCGCTATCCAATATAACATATTCACCCACCACGGCACTTACGCCTTCCGCTTTATATCTTTTAAATGGAACGGTGTCCCGCTTTACAATTTGTTGAGTCACTAGGGAATCATTACTTTTTACCACACCGGTACTGTCAGCTTCCAACACGACTTGCGCTTGTAGGATGGCGGTTGAGAATAAAAATATCAATAATAATTTATTCATTTTTATTGATTTCAAATTTATTTGTTTCAATAGCATCTTTTGTAATATCTGTTTCTAATTTTTTTATAAGTTCAAGCTTCCTTTTGTTTAAAATAATCTGTTTCAAAGTTGGCTTAACATAGGAAAGTGGCGCTATATCATTGGGATTAAGCACATTTTCAATTTTCACCAAATATACTCCTAATGAGTCTTGCAACTGTGAGAAATTGGATTTTTTTAACACCTGTTCACTATTCTCTCTAATTACTGGTAGCGCCTGTAGCAAAACATCCTTCTTAACCCAAACCGAATCATTAAAATTTGATGATACAAATTGATAATCCTGACTGTTGAGAGATTTTTTGTCCTTAGGATTGTAACGGTTCAGTTTTTCTTTTACTGTGGCGAGACCCTCATATTTTACTGGCAGTTGCACGTAGCGCAATTTAACCAGAATATCCTTAAGCTTAAAATTGTCCTTATTGGCCTCATAGTATTCTTGGTATTCCTGTTCGGTAATGGAACTATCCAACTGTTTGCTTACGATTACATTTTTGTAAGCCTCGGTGAGAAGATCATTTTGATATTCCTGAACTAATTTATTGTATTGTTCCAGTTTATCTGGGCTGAGATTTATCTTCGCTTGGTCAATAAGCAATTGTTGGGTTGCCCAACGGTTTATATAGTTGTTTACTATTAAGGTACTGTCTTCTGGGGAAGTATTTTCAGAAATTAATTTTTCAATATCTTCTTTATATATATAACTGTTGTTTACACGCGCTACAACCTCCTTTTTTTCTTCCTGCTTAAAGTAATCACAAGAACTCAAAAAAAAGAATAGCATCAATATATAAATAGTTTGCTGGATCACTTAAGCTCTTTTTTCAAATGCTTCAAGGTTTTTTTATCAACCTCTACTTTATATTTTGAACGTAAATCCTGTATCCACCTTGCTTCAATATCATTTTGATAATTGCTTAAAACTTTACCTTTTATATCTTCTAAAGATTTTTCACTGGGAGCAATTATGGATTTTACGTTAACAACTACGAATGAATCATTGTTTGGATACACGGTTGAAATTCCTTCTTTTATTTCCAAACCAACAGGAAGTTCGCGTTGACCGACTTCAAAAAGGCCCGGAGTAATCAATACATTTACTTTATCATCTGTATTGAGCGCCCCTTTTATATCATCTGCCGTTTTACCTTCAGCAAGCATTTTCTGAATTTGCTGGGCAAACACCTTTGAAGTTGCCGAATATATTTCAGCATCAATTCGTTGTTTCCATTGGTAATCCTGCTTGGTTTTGTTGTAATATTCTTGAATACCTACAGAATCATTCTTTGCTTTTTGCCATATATTTTTGTTCATCACATCAAATATTAAAAGCCCATCACGATACTCGGTAAGTATTGCTGCATAATCTTCGTTTTCTTCCTCAAGATTTTCCTTAAAATAATCTTTCAAACTTTCTGTTTCAAACTCATCATAAAGATCCATCAAAAGAGCATCTTTCTGCCTATATGGCCTTGTTGTTTTTTGACGGTTGGCAATAAACTTCGCAAAATCGGTATAGCCAAATTCTTTGTTGCCAATTGTAAAAAGCGTTTTTTCCTTATCGTTCGGGATTGGACTCATTATCCATTTTCTCTTCAAAACATCATCGGTAACATACGTATCAAAATAGGGCAAAAAGCTTTCTCCTTTTTTAAACCCGTATTTCTCTTTAATTTTATTGTTGGTGGCGTGGATAACAATTTTGGAACGGTCACCTTCAGTCACCTTTTTTTCCAGCGATTCTTTTTGCATTTCAAAAGTTTCAACCGGCAATTTCTCGTCTAAACGAATTATATGCCAGCCAAAATCTGTTTTAATGGGCTTGCTTATATCGCCAATATTTTTTAGTTCGTAAGCTGCATCCTCAAACTCGGGAGCACGAAGATCACCTTTTGTGAAAGGATTCAGTTTTCCTCCTTTTATCGCAGAATTTTTATCATCAGAAAATTGCTTCGCAAGGCTTTCAAAAGACTCCCCCTGCTTTATCATTGTATATAACTCATTAATTCGTTCTTCGGGGTTGAAAGTTCGCGCTCCCTTTTTATCAGAAATCATTATATGCGAAACAGCAATTTTTGGAAGTTTTGTTCTTCGGTCGTTTACTTTTAAAATATGATACCCGAAACTGGTGCGAACAATTTTTGAAATTTCATTTACTTTAGTGTTGTAAGCAGCATTCTCAAAAGGATAAACCATGCTGAACACCGAAAAATAACCTAAATTTCCGCCACTTTCTTTTGCTCCAGGCTCTTCGGAATAGGTTTTTGCGAGTTGGGTAAAATCTTCCCCTTTAAGGGCTCTTTCACGTATAGATTTAATTTTGTTGTATGCAGCCAAAGTGTCTTGCGGAACCGATTCATAGTCAACACGAATCAAAATATGGGACGCATTTATTTCTTCTTTCCCTCGCTCGTAGGCTTCTTTGGCAAGCTCTTCGGTAACTTTATCTTCAAAAAGATAATTTCTTGAAAGTTGGTCTCTGTATTTTGAAAGTTCATTTTTATATGAATTCTCTTTATCTAAATCCTGTGCTTGCGCTTCGGCAATTTTCAGTTTATAATCTATGAAAAGTTGTAGATACCCATCAATATCTTTTTGCGACTCGTCCTGCACCAAATCAAGGTTTTTATTATAAACCCGCTTAAACTCGGCGGCATACACAGGTTTTCCGTCAATGGTCATTAAAACTTCTTTTTTGTTTTGTGAAAAAACGGTGCTGGCGCATAAAAGTGCCAAAATGAATACGGAAAGTAAATTTTTCATTTTATAAAATATTTATTTTTTTAATTGAAGCAATTTGCCGTTTCTTAAGGTTTGGCGAACAAAGGTGCAAAAATAACAAAAAGGTATGGTAACATACATCAGAAAAGCTAACGAATTTAATATTATTATAGTGTTTTCCGCTTTTTAAAATATTCGCAAAAACCTGTACCTTGCCATATATTAAAGAATGAAGTGAATTGCTCTTTTTTTAAATCTTAAACAATTCCTTCCTAACTAAATGTAAATGACTGAAAGAGTAAAACTTATATGGGATTTCCGCGGGCCGAATGCCCAGCACATTGCTACGCACCATGCAAAACACCTAGCTGAGTTTGCCAATACCGAAAAACTGAAACACACCCTTGTTGGGAAAGAAGAAATTACATCAATGCACCACATTGCTTTTTTGGTTGTAGAAAAATCCTTGATGAACACCCTCCGGGAAACCCTTAAGCCCACACGCGGACAATTTTATGAGGAATAATGAAAGATTTTTTTAAAGATAAGTTTGAATACACGCACCATTGCAACCAGTTATTGATTGAAGTGTTTTTCGCAAATCCTGAAATCTATAATGAAAAAATCCGTCTTTTGACCAGCCATACTTTAGATGCCCATCATATTTGGAATCATAGAATATTTGGCGTAACCTCGGCACTTTCAGTTTGGCAACTTTTGGAAATTAATAATTTACATGCCATTAACGATGAAAACTTTGAACACACAAAAGAACTTCTTCAAAAAAAGAATTTAAACCAGGCTATAAATTACACAAACAGCAAAGGTCAAAATTTCACAAATACAGTCGAAGAAATTCTTTTTCACATAATAAACCATAGCACCTACCACCGAGGACAACTTGTTAGCCAATTAAAAGCAGAAGGTGTGGAACCAATTATAACGGATTATATTTTTTATAAACGGTAAAGCAACCTTCCAATTATTTGCAATATTTATAGTAATATTGTGCTCTAAATACTTTAAAAACAAACACAATGAATTTTTTAAAAATTGCCGTATTTTTTGTTGGAATAACCGCCTTCGCACAAAGTAAAGTCGGAGCTGTGGATGTAGAATACATTCTTTCAAAAATGCCCGAAATGATTACCGTACAAACACAATTAAAAACGTACGGACAACAGTTGGATACCGACCTCAACAAAAAGATAGATGAATACAAAAAGCTCGCAGAAGAGTACAAGAAGGGAGAGGATTCGTTTACACCTGCAGAGAAAAAGGAAAAACAAACTGCTCTAGTAAATTTGGATACCGACATCCAAAAGTTTCAGCAAAATGGCGCCAAACTTATGGAGATAAAACAAAAGGAATACCTTCAGCCGCTTTATAAAAAAATCGGGGATGCACTCAACAAAATTGCAAGCGCACAAAATTATACCCAAGTTTTACAGACAAGTACAGATTTGGTTTATTTGGATCCAAATTATGATCTAACCGTGCCAATTTTAACAGAGCTTGGTATTACCATTACTCCTGAAGAGGCTGGAAAATAATTCCAATTTTTCCGTTAAAAAACACAACGTGGAGCTATTTGGCTTCACGTTTTTTTATACAACTTTTTGAAAGAAAGCAATGGTAATTACTTCAACAAAAAAAACGCCAGATAACTTCTAGCGCTTTTAAAAACTATTTAGCCGTTTTAACTTCTTAAAGCTTATGCTAATTGTTATCTGCTATAATTGGGTGCCTCTTTTGTAATGGTTACATCGTGTGGATGGCTTTCTGCAATTCCGGAGAAAGTAATTTTTACAAACTTGCCATTTTCTTTCAAGGTCTCAATATCCTTTGAACCGCAATAACCCATTCCAGCTCTCAAGCCACCAATAAACTGTGTCATACTTTCAACCAAATCACCTTTATAGGGCACACGGCCTACAATACCTTCAGGGACTAATTTTTTGATATCATCCTCAACATCTTGAAAATAACGATCTTTTGAACCTTGTTTCATCGCCTCCACTGAGCCCATTCCGCGATAGGATTTGAATTTTCTCCCTTCATAAATGATTGTTTCTCCTGGAGATTCCTTTGTGCCGGCTAACAATGAACCGAGCATTACACAATCAGCTCCCGCAGCAATAGCTTTTGGAATATCACCCGTATAGCGAATTCCACCGTCTGCAATTACTGGAACGCCGCTTCCTTTTATTGCCGCTGCAACTTCCAATACAGCCGAAAATTGGGGAAAGCCAACCCCCGCAACAACACGGGTCGTACAAATAGAACCAGGGCCAATTCCAACTTTCACCGCATCGGCGCCTGCTTCAACTAAATATTTTGCGGCATCTGCCGTTGCTATATTTCCCACAATAACATCCAATTCTGGAAATTTTTGTTTTACTTTCTTCAAAACCTCAACCACGCCTTTTGTATGTCCGTGGGCGGTATCTATAATTACTGCGTCAATCTGTGCATTTACCAAGGCCTCTGCCCGTTCCACCGCATCAGAAGTTACGCCAAGCGCGGCGGCAACCCGAAGTCTTCCGTATTTATCTTTATTGGCATTGGGCTTTTGGGTTAGTTTTGTTATATCCCTAAAAGTAATAAGTCCTAAAAGTTTTCCATCACCACTTACTACTGGTAGCTTTTCAATTTTGTTTTGTTGAAGAATTATTTCCGCCTGTTTTAGGGACGTACCTTGAGCAACGGTTACCAAATTTTCTGAAGTCATAACTTCACTCAACGGGCGTTTTAAATCCTTTTCAAAACGCAGGTCGCGATTGGTAACAATTCCAATCAATTTTCCCGACTCGTCTACAATGGGTATTCCGCCAATACTGTATTCACGCATTGTTTTTTGCGCATCACCCACAGTGTTTGTACTTTTCAAGGTAACGGGATCGATGATCATTCCACTTTCGGCCCGTTTCACTTTACGAACTTCGGCGGCTTGGTCGTCAATTGTCATGTTTTTATGAAGAACACCAATTCCACCTTCCCGTGCAATAGCAATAGCCATAGCACTTTCAGTAACGGTATCCATTGCTGCGGAAACAATAGGAACGTTCAAGGTAATATTTCGTGAAAATTTGGTGGCGATGGAAACTTCGCGAGGTAAAACTTCGGAATATGCCGGCACTAAAAGTACATCGTCATAAGTAAGTCCTTCTCCTAATATTTTGTTGTCGTGTGCGGTCATTGCAATTAAGTTAACTTTCGAAAGAGCGAAAGTGATTATGGATTAATTGCGTGCAAATGTACGCTAATTAATTCAGAATTGTGGATTGTGGATTATGAATTCTTTAAAACCTCATTTGCAGTGTTGCATACCAAGTACGAGGCTGGCTGGGAAGAATTCCCGGACCGGGATAACCGGTAGCGCGACGTGTAAAATAGCTAGTGTCCAAAACATTATTGATTCCGCTTTCGAACTTGAAACGACCCAAACTATATGAAAACGAAAGATCCAAAATATCATAGGCTGGAATTTCCCCTACAATCCCGCTTTGGCTTTCAAAATCGCGTTCACTATTGGTGGCATCCGTAAATTGCTTGCTCAAATAAGTGTATTGCAGGCTTCCCAAAAAGTTTTTGTACCCAAAGCCAAGACCCGTCTTCAGATTGATGGCGGGAATAAACTCTACCTTGTTTCCTTTTACATTGTTTTCTTGGGAAGAAGTATACTCGCTATCTGTCAACGCAAGGTTTGCGAAATAATTCAATCGCAAGTTTCTGTTTCCTGAAAAGGTTTCCAGTATATTCCAATCAATAAAACTTTCCAAACCGTAGGTAACCGCGTCGCCAATATTTCCGCGAAAACGTTCCTCTTCAATATCACTTACCCCCCGAACAATAACCCCCAACCTACTCTGATAGCTTAAAAAGAAGCCACCAACGTCATACGACAAATACCTTCCAAGTCTTCCCCGAGCGCCCAAATCAAAAGTGTAGCCTTGTTCATCGGTTATGCTTGGATCAACAACCAACGACGGATTGATTACACGAATATCATTGAAAGTTACCGAGCGATAATTTTGGCTAACGTTTCCGTATAATTCCATCTCCTTTATTGGCTTGTAACTCAAACCCACGCCCAACAAAATGAAAGAGCGATTAAATTCTCGGTTGTCGGGGATGTCTTCATTCAAAATTGGATTACCGGCAATGTCAAAGTTTATTTTTTTGAACTCACCTTCGCTCTGCGTTTTTATGTACTCAAAACGAAAACCGGGCGTTATCGAAAATTTGGTAGTAAGATTAAAAATATTCTCACCGAAGGCAGCAAAATTCAAATTCGGAAATTCAAAATCGCTTTGCCTCGGATAGTTCGGGTATTCTGAAGAAGCGAAATTAAAATTTGCATCACTACCGTTTGTTCCCGCACCTTGCCGCTCGCTGTTATTTGATTGGTAATACTTTCCGCCAAACAGCACCACGTTTTCATTTCCGAATAACTTATAGCGCGTCAAAAGTCTGGCCTCTGCTCCCCAATTGTTGAAAGTACCGGAGATCAACTCACGGGGTGCATCCAAATTATCCTGCTGTGAAACACGATTTTCCCTGAAACCCACGGATTTTCTATAAGCGTCCAATGCAAAAAGGTTCAAACTGAAATCTGTTTTTTTTGAAAAACTGTGATCAAAACGCAACGAATAGAGTTTCCAATCAACTTTAAACCAATTCCGCGTTCGGTTGCTGAACGTTGGATCCTCCTCAAATTGCCTATCGGTAATCCGCCCGGCTGCTGCGCCAAATAATTCAAATAGCTCATTTCAAAAGTAAGTTTGGTATTTTCTGAAAAATTATAATCCAAATGGGCATACGCGTTTTTTGAATCAAATTCAGAGTTTGGTCTAAAATCATCGCCTGTTTTAAAGTTATAATATGTGTAATAACCAAACTTACCAACGGTACCGCTTAAACTATTGAAACTGTTAAAAAGATTAAAAGATCCCAAAGATTGACGCGAAATCCACTCTATTTTTTTCCTTGGATTGGGCTGGTGCAATTTAAAATTTATCAAGCCGCCAAACTGTGTTCCGTATTGAAGGGAAGCCGCGCCACGAACCACTTCAATTTCACTAATCGCATCTGCGGGCGGAGTGTAGTAGCTTTCGGGATAACCCAAAACATCTGCAGAAATATCATATCCGTTTTGGCGCGTGTTGAAATTTGCGGTCCGATTCGGATTAAGACCACGGCCGCCAATATTCAACTGTAAACCGCCATCATTGTTTTCATAAATATTCAATCCTACAACCTGTGCATAAATCTGCCGGGCATTATTGGTAGCTGTGTTTAAAGTGAGGTTGTCCATAACCACGACTTCGCTCTTTTTTCCCGCGTAAATTGCGGTGCCCTCTACCTTTTTGAGATTTCTTATTGCGAAAATTTCTTCCTTTCGTTTTGTAATCAATACTTCGGAAAGCTGTTCGCCCAATAGTTTTAATTGAAACGGAATTGTAGTGTTTTCTGAAATAGAAATTTGCTTTTTCAAAATTTCATACTCCATATTAAAAACTGCAAACTCAAAAGTACCGGCGGGAATTTCAGTAAATTCAAAAGACCCATTTTCATCGGTAATTTTTGATTTTCCGAGATCGAGAATATAAACTTCAGCATATTCTATGGGCAAATTTGTTTCCTGGGAAATAACCTTACCAGTAACTGTAAATTGCGCAAAGACAGAAATATTTGCAAATAAAAAAAGTATAAATAATGTGTTTTTCAAAATTGAATAATTTAAAGTCCGTTGATTGTATCGTTAAATGGCAGAATCCAATCTTTGGGACATAAGGATTCTTTCTGCATCATCAAATCCACATCTGGATTTATATATGGCTGGCTCAATCTGCCGTTCAACGCCACATAGCTTTCCGCATACACAGCAACATTTTTATGGCCTTGCGAGGCGAAATGGCTTCCTAAATAATGTGCATATTGCAAAATGAAATCGGGCTGGGTGCTCATCTGTTTTTCTTGAAAAGAGGTCAAAAAATCGGTATTGTTTACTAAGAATTGCGCTCCGGTTTCTTTGTTTTTTATTTTAAATTGAACATAACCCGCTTTTTCCATCAACATTACGCGCCATGAAAAACGGTACCCTTCCTCTGTCCAGAAAAGTTCATGGGGATAGGCCAAATAACGCCACGGAAATACTAGCTGAAACACAAAAAATACAGCCAAAATGGGCAAAGTGATATTTTGTTTGAATCGATATTTATTTTTTTCAGATATAGCGACCATTTTAGAATAATCTATTCGCAATATTTTTGAAATGAAACGGATAATTTTTTGGTGAAAACCTGCATCAAAAAAGATAAGTGCGCTTACAATCATTATAAACGGAAACATCCCGATAGGAAATAAAACCCGTGTCAAAACATGAAAAATGACGACCAAAGCAAAAGCGAACCACCGGGTGCGCCGGTAAAGAAGTAAAAATGGAATTGCCAAATCGTAAGCAGCGCCGCTCCAACTGAAAATGTAATGTAACCATTCCTGTTGCATTAAATCTCCCAGAAAAGGAAGATCGTATTTTGAGGGAAGCCATATTTTTAAAGGCATTGCTTTAAAGAGCCAGTCGCTGTTCAGTTTTGCCAATCCCGCATAAAAATAGACAATGGCCAACATCAACTTTATGCTATCAATGGTCCATTTGGGAATTTTTTGAAAAACTTTGGAAGGATTTTTAAATGCGTCAACGGAAAAGTAGGTATTCGCCGGAAGAAAAATCATTAAAAAACTTATGCAACTAATAAAATAATAATGGTTTAGATAAGTGGTTTTATCCATCAACTCGATGTAAGTGAAGCTCAAAAAGAAAAGAATAATCGCTATTCTATATTTATAACCCAATGCCACCAATAGTGAGGCAATTCCGCAGATTATAAAAATAAGGTACGTATAATCGCCAATTGGTTTTACCCATTCAAAACCGTAATAACTGAAGAAAAATTTCGGATTAATATAAAGTTTTTCAATCCATCCATTAGCCACAAACCTTGCAATGCCCAAAAACATCATAAAACCAAAAAGAACACGAAAGACCGCGAGTGGCGCGGCCGATGTGTCTTTCTGAAAATATTTTTGAACTGTTGTAAACATTAGTCCCCGTCGGCATCAACATAATCAATGCTAACATCCAAAGCTTGGATCATATCCACTTTCAATAATATAACGATGCGCTGCAATTCATTATAAGAATTTAGCATTTTGGAGTTGTCGGCTTCTATCTGCTGAACAAAATTTGCGTTCAGTTCATTCGATTTATTTTTTGCGACTGTGAATTGATCATTAATCAGTGTGCTAAGGTTTGCGCCATTTTTAATAGTGTTCAAATAATCGAGATATGTTTTAAAACCCGGACCATTTGAATTTCCATCAAAACTTTTCCCATTGAAAAAATCACGGCTGGCGTCTAGGGCTTCCATTAAAAGTTCTTTTGAAATGTCTTTTTTATAGAATGCCTCTACATTTTGCGGCAAAGTTCCGTTCGAAAAAACGCCCGCTGGAATCCCTACTTTGCCAGCACGAAGGGCTTTTTCAAAATAAAAAATATAATCATTTGTAAGTTTATCAACAGCTCCCGAAGCGGAGGAACTTGTGTTAGCCACAAAAACATCTCGGTAACCACCCGTCCAACTTGTTAAAACTTCGTTACTTAAAGACGCGATAGTTTCAGATAAGGTTTGAAGATAATTTTTATAACCTTCGGCATTCGTGTTTGAAGTGTAAAAAGCTACAATTTCAGTATCTGTTTCCTCCAAACCATTCAACATATAATCTAAAGCTGGAAAACCTTGCTTGTCAATTGTTGATGGCAATTCAAAATTATAAGTGCCATCGGCTATAAAGTTTTCTATTTCGGAAACGTTAGTTGGATACACATTTAATCGGTTTCTAAAGCGAAGTTCTTCTGCCTTTCCAATTTCAAACATGGAAACATTTTGAAACGACAAATACGCATCTTTCCAAGCCGAACGTACTGCCTGTAAATTTTCAACCGTTGGAGTTGTAGTAAATTCCGAAGTTTTTGTTTTTAAAATTGACGCCTTCGAATTAAAGCTGCTATACGCAGGAATAATTATATTGTCCGCCCAATTGGCAAGCATGGATCCGCGGTCAAAACTATCTTCACTTTCGGTAGGGTTGTCGTTATCGCTCGAACAAGCTGCAGCTAAAAGTGCAATAACCAAAAAGAAACTTCCTAATTTCAAATATTTCATTTGTCTTTTTTTAAACTTAAAAAACAACCGGTTAACTTTTACGCCAACCGGTTGATGCTAATTACAAGTATTTAATCATTGCTCGCGGCCTGGGCCACGGTGAAATCGAATTTTGCTGCCATGGCTTCTGAAACGCTATCTAAAGTTTCAGGAGTAATATCCCAATATCCGTTGGCTGAAGAATTCATCATCATGTCTAAAAGCGTGTCTACTTCTTCCCTTGTGAAAAGAGGTGTAGCGTTTTCAGAATTTCTGGTGAAACGAAGACTATAAACAAATCCGTAAGCTTCGGACAGCGCATGGAATGCTCCTTCGCGGTTTCCGTTTGCTATTCTTTCTTTTCCTATTTGAAGATAAAAAATTCCACGAGCTGCAATTACTGTCGAAATTTTTTCACGGATTATTGCAGCTTGTTCATCCCGCACTTCATAATTTTTTGCTACAATAGCGGCACGGCCCAATTTAAAAGCATCCCAAATATCTGCCGCTATGGTAGAAAAATCTGCATTGTCATTAACACGGCCAACATATTCATTTAAAAATTTATCATCTTCCCCAATTGTCAAATTTGGGTTTTCAGGGTTAGCCGAGGTTCCGTAAAGGTAACCGTAAGCCTCATCCCATTTATGCTCCATAGTTGTATATGGCTTGTTTTCTTCAGTAATTCCGTTGTCGTTGTTTTGTCGGTTGTTGCCTTCATCAAGCACGGTTGCGCTTAAGTAATTGTTCAACATTTGGTCTGCCATTAATGCGCCTAAAAGACTTTTTGCAAATGCTTGGTTGTACTCCAAACCTTTTCCACTAATGTAGCGAGTACTGTTTCCGTCTGCAAGTTGGCCAGCAACTCCGGGAGATGCTATCATCATTCTATTTGGAAAAACTTCATTTGTTTGGGATGAAATATAATCGTCAAAAGTTGCCTTTATCTCTGCGCTCTCGTTTGCATTGGCTCCAAAATAATCTGCTGAAGAAGCAGTTTTGCTTCGAAGATTTTTATCTGAAGCGTTCAAAGAAACATCAGAAAAATCGTTATTTCCAGCTTGGTGGTTGTACATTGATAAAAGAGATGCTTGGGTAGTATTATCAAAATCGGTAAAAGCACTGGCCGTTTCCGTGGCCATTAAAATTCGTGTAGTTTGACCCTCAAAATTCACTGTTGACTCACCGTTGCGCAAAAAGTTGTAGGTTGCTGGTGCTTCAACTGTATTTTCAACTATAGGTTGGTCGTCATCCGATGAACAGGATGCAAAGAAAATTGATGTTAATAAACTTGCTGTAAGAAGTAGATTTTTCATTAAATATTATTTAGACTGAATTAAAATAGATTGATTTCAGTCGCAAAAATAATAGTGATAATGAAATCTCACAAGTTTATTTAGATTTAATTTAAATAGAATGGAAATATTTATTCGTTAGATGAAACCTCCAGCTGATGTTTGTACTGAAGACGGGCTAAACCAGCCCATTGAAGTAATAATTTTTGGTCTTCTTCCGAAAGATTGCCGTGAATAATAGTGTAGGATTGCAAGGGCATTTCACCATCTTCAACCGTCTCAATAAGTTCTTCTAGTTTATGTTCCTTCTTTTTTACTGAATAGTTTTCCCAATTAGAAACGTTAAAATGTTCCTTTCCCTCTTCAATATGGTCGGCCAACCAAAGTGAAGCCGGTGCAATTTCAGAATACCATGGATATTGAGTCTGATTGCTATGACAATCGTAACAATTTTCTTTTAAAATGGAAACAACTTTTGGTGACGGTTTGGTTTCACTTTCAAATAAAGCAACACTTTTATAGCCTTCGCTATTTTTTTCGGGACGGATAAATTGAATTGCAACCAAAGCGATCAATGCCACAACCAAAACTATTTTTATAACTTTTTTGAACATTATTATTTTTTTTGCGAATTTAAAAAGAAAATAATTGCCTTCCGAATATCGGCTGCAGTTTCATTTTCTTTTGGTGTATAGACTTTTATAATTCCTTTATTTTCTGGGGTTAAAAATGGTATATCCTGTCCATTCAATAAAAAATCACTGAATGCAACCGTATAAGTTTTCGAGTTACTAATTATTTTCTCTCCAATTTGCCATTCCCCAGCCTCATTTTGGGAAAATTTATAACGTTGCAGATATGCCCCTTCCCCACTGTGGGATTTGCCGTACTCCAATACTTCCTTTAATAGACTTCCTTTTAAATCAACTTTCAAAACACTCCCTCCAAATGGAAGCACCCTAAAAATATCGGTACTGGTTATATCGCCCACCAATCTGTCGTCTATTCTAATTGAACCTCCGTTTAATAAAGCCCCCTCGACCTCATTATTGTAGGCAAATGCCATAGAATGTGTAATTAACCCGCCCATATTGGTTTGTTTGCTTCTGTTCGAGATATCGGTGCCATCCAATGGTGATGTAGCACTAAAAATTACTTCATCGGGATTCTCAATTACTTCTTTAAGCTTTTCATCCAAAAGATCCGTCCATTTGTTCACCACCCGTTCCACTTTAGCAGAAGACGCTATTTTATTGGTAACCATCATCAATTCAGAATTGATGTGTAGATATTTCGATCGCAGATCATAAATAAGGGTATGTACATAAACACTTTTTGCGTTTGCGTCCGCTTTAGCAATAATGGTCCTTCCTTCTTTTTCAAGTATGTTATAATGTTCATGGCCGCCCATTATTAAAGGAAGTGAGCGCATCTTCTTAGCAATATTTTTATCCTCTTCCAATGAAACGTGCGTTAATCCAACTACAAAATCAGATTTTTGAATTGCCAAATCATAGGCTCTCACCGCATTCTCATATATATCGCCATAGGAAACATACGGCTGTGGGTTTGCAGGAATCGTTACACTAAAAACTCCAAATTTCATTTTGTTTCCGTCGGCATCTATGGCATTGAAAGTTGAGTAATCTGAGGTAGGTACGCTTGTGTAGTCCCATTTAGTTGTAAAAGGTACGATACCCTTTTCGGTTACGTGACGAACGTTGGCTGTAGTCCAAGTGAAATTTGATTCATTCAACCGTTGTTGCAGCTCCTTTTCGCTCAAATCAAACTCATGGTTTCCGAAGGTTACTAAATCTATATCCATTGCATTTAGCACATCTACCATTTGTTTTCCATTCACGCTTTCGCCCTCAATTTTCAGTGTTCCTATTAAGGATGGATTTAAAAAATCGCCCGCCAAGAATAAATATGTATTGGGAAATATCTTCTTAATGGAGTCTCGAATATGCGCTACCCGGGCTAATCCACCGTATTCGCCTCCATTCAAAGGGGCTATTTCATAAACATCGTTTATTTGAATAAATTTAAGGGTTATGGCACCCGCACCTTTTATTGGATCCTCCGGAGCAAGCTGAAGGATTTCACAACCTACAAAAAAATAGCCCACAAAAGCTAAAAGTAAAAATCTTTTCATCTTAATGATATTTAGTGAAAATTTTAGTTGCTTCATTGTGCGCGCTCTCAAAAGACATTGGGTTTATGTTGCTCGAAACTTTTTCAGCCGTAAAATAGCTGAGCATTTTTTCGGTGGGCATATTTCCCGTTAATTCATCTTTTGCCATCGGGCAACCTCCAAAACCTTGAATGGCACCATCAAAACGGTTGCAGCCTGCCTTAAAGGCGGCGTCAACTTTTTCGTGCCAAGCTTTTGGGGTAGTGTGCAAATGCGCGCCAAATTCTATGTGGGGATAATTGGGAATGAGATTAGTAAATAAATATGAAATAATTTCGGGTGTGGAGGAACCCACGGTATCACTTAGTGAAAGGATTTTAACACCCATTGCGGAAAGTTTTTCAGTCCACTCTCCCACTATATCAACATTCCACGGGTCGCCATACGGATTTCCGAAGCCCATGGAGAGATATGCAACAACTTCTTTATTGTTTTTATCGGCAAGATTTAATATGTCCTGAAGTATCACCAAAGATTCAGCAATGGTTTTGTGAGTATTTCGCATTTGGAAGTTTTCAGAAATTGAAAAAGGATAGCCCAAATAATCAATCTCAGAATGTTTTACAGCATCCTCAGCACCGCGTAGATTGGCAATTATAGCGAGTAATTTACTTTTAGTAACAGAAAGGTCCAATTGTGAAAGCACTATAGCCGTGTCTTTCATTTGCGGAATTGCCTTTGGCGAAACGAAACTTCCGAAATCAATTGTATCAAACCCACAGCGCAAAAGTGATTGTATATACTTCACTTTTAATTCGGTGGGAATCCAATCTTTGATACCTTGCATGGCATCGCGCGGACATTCTATAATTTTTACTTGCTGCATTGCTTCAAAGATAGCAATTCCTGCGAAGGCAGGAATCATTCAATTTTAAAAAAGGTTTAAGTTTTAAGGCAACAAAATAAAAACTGCAATACCAATAAAAACCAGTATCTGCAACCATTTTAGAAATATGCCAATAGGTGTCCATCGCATGAGTAATCCTGAAATACGTCCAGCGGCCATTGCAATGATACTGAAGGTTACAAAAGAAATAATCATAAAAGTAATTCCCAAAACATAAAACTGGAAAACCGTATTTCCTTCCTTATCCCAAAGAAAACCGGGAAAAAACGCCAGAAAGAAAATCATTACCTTCGGGTTTACCAAATTCATTATTACACCTGTTTTAAAAAGTTGTAAATACGATTTTTTTGGAGCATTTTCAGACAACAAAATGTGCTCATCACTTTTATAGACTTTGTAAGCTAAATAAAGCAAGTAACACGCTCCAAAAACTTTAATTGCATAAAAGATTTCTTCGGAAGCGGCTATAATTGCAGAAATTCCAAAAGCCAAAAGAGTAGTGTGGACTATACATCCACTAATTAATCCTGCTGTTGTTGCAATACCACTTTTGGTGCCGTTTGCCAAGGATTGGGTTAGCACATAAATATTATCAGGCCCCGGAGAAATGGCGAGTGCGAGTGTCGCAATGGAAAAGGAAATTAAAGTTTCAATCATAAAAATCTGACGTAGGACTGTAAGACATAGGAAGTATGACTTGCGTTAATATTTTTAATAAAAAAGGGGCTAATAAGAATGATAAGGTACAATAGTCTTATGTCTTACGTCCTTTAGTCTTATGTCCTCTTCAAAATAGCTTTATTAATTCTTTTAATTAAATCTGGCCCCTCATAGATAAAACCGGTGTAAAGTTGCACTAAACTCGCGCCGGCATCCAATTTTTCCAAGGCATCTTTTGCGGAATGTATTCCGCCAACGCCAATAATTGGAAAAGATTTATTGCTGTTTTTTGAAAGAAACCGGATTACTTCTGTAGCTCTTTCATTCAATGGTTTTCCGCTTAAGCCGCCCATTTCTCTTTTGTTTTCTGACGAAAGCCTTTCTCGCGAAATAGTTGTATTTGTTGCAATAACACCATCAATTTTTGTTGTTGCAACAATATCAATAATGTCTAAAAGTTGTTCGTCGGTCAAATCGGGAGCTATTTTCAGTAGAATTGGCTTGCGAGTTCTCGACCCCGCTCGAACGGACATTTCATTATTTCTATCCTGCAGTGTTTGCAATAATTCCGTCAAAGGTTTCTTTTCCTGCAATGCACGAAGGTTGGGCGTGTTGGGCGAACTTACGTTTACAACAAAATAATCCACATAATCAAAAAGCGATTCAAAGCAGATTAGGTAATCATTGACCGCTTCTTCATTGGGCGTAATTTTATTCTTGCCAATGTTTCCGCCAATTAAAACACGGTCGCTGAGCGGAGCCGAAGCGACCTTTCCATTTTTCTTCAATCTTTCAACAGCTTCTTCCACTCCCCCATTATTAAAACCCATTCGGTTTATAATTGCTGAGTCTTCTCTTAATCGGAACAAACGCGGTTTCTCGTTTCCAGATTGTGGCTTCGGGGTAACGGTTCCTATTTCAATAAAACCGAATCCGAAATTAGAAAGTTCTTTGTATAGTTTGGCATCTTTATCAAAACCGGCTGCTAACCCCACAGGATTTGGAAATTTCAACCCAAAAAGTTCTCGTTCCAGTTTTTGGTCTTCAATTTTATAGATGCTTCTGAAAATACTTCCGAAGCCAATTCTATGGAAAAAACGAATCAGCGAAAATGTAAAATGGTGAATTTTCTCTGGATCAAAACTGAAAAACAGTGGACGAATGATGGTTTTGTACATAGTTGAAAAATGTGATACAAAAATACACTAAACTATGTATTTGTTATTTTGAATATGCGTTATTTTGCAATGTAAAAGAAAAGTTATGATTGAAAAACAACACATTATTGACCGCTTCATAAGTTATGTTACCATTGACACTGAAAGCGATCCAAATAGCAACACAACACCAAGCACCAATAAACAATGGAATCTCGCCAATAAATTGGCTGAGGAACTGAAGCAGATTGGAATGGAAGATGTGAGCATTGACGAAAATGCTTACATAATGGCAACATTACCATCCAACGTTTCGCATCCGGTTCCTGTGATTGGTTTTGTTTCCCATTTTGATACTTCGCCAGATTTTACGGGAGCAAACGTGAAGCCGCAAATAATTGAAAAATATAATGGAAAGGATATTGTTCTCAACAAAGAAAAAAACATAGTCCTTTCCCCAGATTATTTTGAGGACTTACTACTTTATAAAGGACAAACCCTAATCACCACCGACGGCACAACGCTTTTGGGTGCCGATGATAAAGCGGGCATTACAGAAATTGTTTCTGCAATGGAATATTTAATCAATCATCCCGAAATAAAACACGGAAAAATCAGAGTAGGTTTCACACCCGATGAGGAAATTGGTCGTGGTGCGCATAAGTTTAATGTGAAAAAATTCGGAGCAGATTGGGCCTATACTATGGATGGAAGCCAGGTGGGCGAACTGGAATATGAAAACTTCAATGCAGCGGGGGCCGTTGTTACCGTGCACGGAAAAATAGTGCACCCAGGTTATGCCAAAGGAAAAATGGTGAACAGCATGTATATTGCCACAGATTATATCAATTCGCTTCCAAGACTTGAAACTCCAGAACATACCGAAGGCCGCGAAGGATTTTTCCATCTTCATGGCATAAAAGGAACTGTAGACGAAACCATTATCCAATATATTATCCGCGACCACGATAAAAAACATTTTGAGGCTAGAAAGGAAATGATCCAAAAACTGGCAAATGAGCTAAATGAACAGTTTGAAATGGAAGTGGTTACTGTTGAAATAAAAGACCAATATTTCAATATGCGCGAAAAGATTGAGCCTGTTATGCATATTGTAAAAATTGCAAAACAAGCCATGGAACAAGCGGGAATTGAAACTATAATAAAGCCAATACGCGGCGGAACCGATGGTTCGCAATTAAGTTTTATGGGCCTTCCTTGCCCAAATATTTTTGCGGGCGGCCATAATTTTCACGGAAGGTACGAGTACGTTCCCGTGGAAAGTATGCAAAAAGCGGTGGAGGTTATTGTAAATATTGCAAAATTGACTGCACAAGATCTTACAAAATTCAAAAAAGAAGAGGAGTAGAAATTTTAAAGGATAAAACGATAATCGGAAAAATATTATAAAGAAAAACTCCCTCAACTATAAAATGATGAGGGAGTTTTTATTTAAAAAAGGAACAATTTACTATTTCTTTTCTTTTACTGGAGCGTTTATTTTGGCAGTTCTTTCCATAGAAATTGCTGCCCTTTCAAATTTTATTTTTCCGGCACCGCATTCAATAACGCAGGTTCCATCGTCATAAAGTTCCAGCACTTTACCGTGTATTCCGCCAGTAGTAATTACTTTGTCGCCTTTTTTAAGTTGGGCGGCAAATTGCTTTTCCTGTTTGGCTTTTTTCATTTGGGGACGTATCAAGAAAAGATACATCACCAAAAATAATAATATTATAGGTAAAAAACTTTGTATTTGTTCCATAGCAATTTCTAGTGATCCAATAAATTTATTATTAGGATGTTGGTGTTTTTACTGGAGCAACAGCACCACCGGCCTTAGGAGTTACGAAAGCTTTAATAGTTAAAGTTTCGGTACCTGCTTTGGTATTGGTAGTAAGAGTTACTGTTTTGCTTACTTGGTTTTGACCACTTCCGTTGAATTTTACTAATAATTCACCAGACTCACCTGGAGCAACTGGTTCTTTAGTATACTCAGGAACGGTGCAACCACAGCTACTTTTAGCGTTTACAATCATTAAAGGAGCTTCGCCAGTGTTTTTGAATTTAAAAACATGTTCAACTGGAGTACCTTGGTCGATAGTACCAAAATCGAACTGACTTTCTTCAAAAGTAATTGCCGGAAATTTACCAGATTCTGCATCGCGATCTGCGGCAGTGGCAACATTTTCTTCGTTTACTTTTTCTGCTGCATTATCCTTACAAGAAGAAAAGGCAAAAACAGATAGTAATGCTACAATTAAAACTGATTTTTTCATGGGATTTAAATTTTTTAGGTTTTTAGCACGCCAAAAGTATGGATTTTTTTGCTTTTATTGAAGCCCTCGTCCAATTTTATTCAGTTTACCGTTTTCTGAAAATTCTTTCACAATTTTATCCAATATTCCATTTACGAAAATGCTGCTTTTGGGGGTGGAATATTCTTTTGAAACTTCTAAGTATTCATTGATTGTTGCCCTAACGGGAATTGAAGGGAAGTATAAAAATTCAGCAATGCCCATTTTTAAAATTATCAAATCTACATCAGCAATGCGATCTTGGTCCCAGTTTGGCGTCTTGCCTTCTATATGGGCGTCCAGTTTATTTTCGTTAAGAATCACTTTTCTGAATAGTTGCAACGCATATTCACGGTCTTCCTCATTTTTATAAAGATCGGGAACCAATAGCGAAGAAGCATTTTTTTCCGAAAGCTTACCCAGCATTTTCACAATGGCCGTATTTACTATCGGAAAATCGTCAAGCCAAGTGAGGCGTTTGTCTTCTAAATATTCATAAAGTTTTTCATTGGGCGCGACTACTTCCTTAAAAATTTTAATCACAAAGTTTTGATCTTCTTTATAGGTAGTTTCTTTTTTTGAAAGATATTCATTGTACCAAGCCAATTCACGCAACTCATTAAAAATAATGTTTACGTATTCGCCATCCAGGATCCAATAATTTAGATTTTTCTTCTTTATCTTTTCAGAAAAAGTAGTGTTATTGGCAATTACCCGCAACAGCTTATTTTCCACAAAAGTGCGACTAGGGTCTTTTTCCGATGCCGTTGCCAGATGTTTTTTCTGTGATTTTGTAAGAAAACTTTCTGCTTGTTGCTGAAGGGCCAATAACAATTGTAACATCAATAAATAGAGGTCCTGCATCTGGTCTATACTGTGCAGCAGAAATTTTTCCTGTGTATCAATATTTGGGTTTTCACTCTGGTTGTAAGCGTAAACGGACTGCAATACTTTTATTCGGATATGTCTTCTTGTAAGCATATATTTTCGAAAGAACTTTTTTAAAGTAACAACGCACAAGAATTTCTTGTGCGTTGCAAAGATAGTGTTTTAGGAAAACGGAAACCTATTTTTCGTTTTTTCTTGCATCAATTCTAGCCTGGGCTACGTTAAATGCCGCTTGATGGGTTGTAATATTTTCCAATTCAGCTTTTTTCAATATTTCTAGTGTGGTGTTATAAATATTTTCGGTCTTACGCATTATTTCCTTTCGGTCGTAATTTTCAAGTTCTGCATAAACGTTTATAATTCCACCAGCATTTATCAAGAAATCCGGGGCGTAAACAATTCCTTTTTCGCGAAGCATTTTTCCATGCTTTTGCTCTTCCGCCAATTGATTGTTTGCAGCACCCGCAATAATTTTTGTGTTTAACTGGTTTATGGTGAAATCATTTATAGTTGCACCTAAGGCACACGGAGCATAGATGTCCATTTTCTCTGCATATAGGTTGTTTCCACCGTAAATTTCAACGCTATATTTGTCACGTACTTCTTCCAAACGCTCTTGATTTATGTCTGAAATATAGACCTTTGCGCCTTCGTTGCTCAAGTTTTCAACCAAAGCTTCACCCACGTTTCCAATGCCTTGGACATACACCACTTTATCTTCAAGCACATCGCTACCGAATGTATATTTTGCCGCAGCTTTCATTCCCATAAAAACACCGTAGGCTGTTATTGGTGAAGGATTTCCGGCGCCACCTTTTGATTCTGAAATTCCGGTAACATAAGGTGTAACCGTTCTTACTAAATCCATATCAGAAGTCGCCATACCTACGTCTTCAGCAGTAATGTATTTTCCACCTAAAGAATGCACAAACTCAGCAAACTTCAACATCAACTCAGGTGTCTTTTGTGTTTTGGCATCACCAATCAAAACTGCTTTTCCACCACCAAGATTCAATCCGGTGATAGCACTTTTATAGGTCATTCCTCGCGAAAGACGAAGCACGTCGTTCAAAGCTTCCCATTCACTAGTATAATTCCACATTCTCGTACCGCCCAAGGCAGGTCCCAAAACCGTATTGTGTATACCAATTATTGCTTTTAAACCAGTATCTTTGTCGTTGCAAAAAACAATCTGTTCGTGATTGTCAAAAGAAAGTTGCCCAAAAACTGGGTCCATTTTATGAAGTTCGTTTGTTTTAATTACCTCAGTCACCATATTATTTTATTTTTGTGTATCCTCTAAAAAGGCGGTGCAAAAGTAATTGTTTGTTGTTGATTTCACAAAACATCGGCTGTTAAATTAAGAATATAAAATTCACTCTTATTTCTCAAAATGAAAGAATTAAAATATCTAAATAAATATTTCATAAAATACAGATGGCGACTGTTGTTGGGGGTTTTTATAACAATTATTGCCACTGCTTTCAAACTGGTAGTTCCTATGAAAGTGGGTGATTCGGTGACGGCTGTAAAGCAATATATGAACGGTGAAATAACAGACATTGCCCTTGTGAGGCACGAATTGCTAATCAATATTCTATTGCTTTTGGGTGCCGCGTTACTTTCTGCGTTTTTCACTTTTATGATGCGGCAGACATTTATTGTTGTTTCCCGCTATGTTGAATACGACCTAAAAAACGAGATCTTTCAACATTACGAAAAGCTTTCTTTGGGTTTTTACAAACAAAACCGCACGGGCGATTTGATGAACCGTATTAGTGAAGATGTTTCCAAAGTGCGTATGTATGTTGGACCGGCGTTAATGTATAGCATCACGACAATAACCCTTTTTATCGTGGTAGTAAGCTATATGTTCTACAAAGCGCCTACTTTAACCATTTATGCCCTTGCGCCATTGCCAATTCTTTCTATCGCTATTTATAAGTTGAGCGTGCTCATTAATCACCGAACCACTATTGTGCAGCAATACCTTTCAAAACTTACAACTTTTACACAGGAAAGTTTCAGTGGGATTGCAGTAATAAAAGCCTATGGAATTGAGCCGCGAACCAACACAAATTTTGAAGAACTTGCCGAAGGAAGTAAAGTGAAAAACATTGATTTAGCTAAAGTCCAAGCCTTATTTTTTCCGTTAATGATGCTTTTAATTGGTGTGAGTAATATTTTAGTTATTTACATTGGAGGCACGCGCTATATAAATGGTCAAATTGCGGAATTTGGAACCATCGTAGAATTTTTGATTTATGTGAATATGCTCACCTGGCCCGTTGCCGTGGTTGGTTGGGTAACTTCCATGGTGCAACAGGCAGAAGCTTCACAGAAACGAATCAACGAATTTTTGGAAACGGAACCTACAATCCAAAATTTGGTGGAGGAAAGTACGCCGGTGGATGGAAATATTGAATTCAACAATCTCACTTTTACCTATCCTGATACCGGGATCACGGCACTCAAAAATGTTTCCTTCACTGTAAAACCTGGCGAAACTTTAGCAATTGTGGGAAATACAGGTTCAGGGAAATCTACCATTCTTGAATTGATTGGAAGGCTCTACGATGTGGAAGAAGGAATGCTGAAAATAGATAATACTTCCATTAGAAATTTAAATCTTAATAATTTACGCGACAGCATCGGTTATGTGCCGCAGGACGCTTTCCTCTTTAGCGATACAATTCAGAATAATATTCGTTTTGGAAAAGAAAATGCTTCCGAAGTAGAAGTAATTAAAGCCGCCAAAAATGCTGCCGTACATAAAAACATAATTGGGTTTACCAAAGGATATGAAACAATTTTGGGCGAACGTGGCATTACTTTGAGCGGGGGACAAAAACAACGGGTTTCCATTGCGCGCGCAATAATAAAAGATCCGCAGATTTTGTTGTTTGACGATTGTCTTTCAGCCGTTGATACCGAAACCGAGGAAGAAATACTTCAAAACCTCCATAAAATTTCACAAGAAAAAACCACTATTCTTGTTAGCCACCGAGTTTCTTCAGCAAAAAATGCAACCAAAATTATTGTGTTGGAAGAAGGAAAAATCATACAGCAGGGAACACACAATGAATTGGTAAATTCCGAAGGCTATTACAAGGAACTCTACGCAAAACAGCTTTTGGAAAAAGAAATGTAAATTTACTTTGGTGGGTTTGGATTTTTTTTGGATTTTTGGCTAAACGTAAGCAAAAACCAAAAAATTATGAGCGACCAATATACGATGGAGCAAGAAGAGATTTTTTCAAAAGTTATGCGCGCCGGAAGACGCACCTATTTTTTTGATGTTAGGTCCACAAAGGCAGGGGATTTTTACCTTACCATTACCGAGAGCAAGAAATTTACAAATGATGATGGTTCCTACCATTACAAAAAACACAAAATTTATCTTTACAAAGAAGATTTCATTGAATTCAAGGACACCTTAGATGAAATGATAAACTATGTAATCGATGAAAAAGGCGAAGAAGTAATAAGCGAACGCCATCAAAAAGATTACAAAAAAGAAACTGACGAAATGCCATTGGCAGCCGAACCAAAATCTGAAAATGGCGAATCAGATACAAGTAATTTTACGGATATAGAATTTGACGATATTTAAATTTGATCATTAAAAATATAAAACCGGCGCGGGCAAAACCGTAGCCGGTTTTTTTTTCGCCTTTTCCAAAGCTGGAATTCTTTCCTTATTTTTCGTTTCTGAAACCAGAACCAACAAATTACTTCAATGGTAAAAAAACTATACCAACCTTATAAACCCAATCTGGATTTTTCAGGACTCGACCATATTGTTATTGGCAGCGGAATGGGTGGACTTACCGTGGCTACTTGGTTGGCAAAAGCCGGAAAAAAAGTAGCAATTTTTGAACGGCATTACGTTCCGGGTGGTTTCACGCACAGTTTCAAAAGAAAGGACGGTTTTCAATGGGATGTGGGCGTGCATTATGTGGGTAATATAGGAGAAGATTCTTCACTCCGTGGCTTTTTTGATTTTTTGACTGATGGAAAATTGAAATGGGAAAGTATGGGAGAAGTGTATGATGTAGCAAATATTGAAGGCACTGAATATAAATTTAAAGCTGGAAAGGAAAATTTCAGAACCCAATTAATCAACTATTTCCCTAAAGAAGAAAATGCAATTAATTCTTACCTAAAATTAATCGAACAAGCGAACAAACGCGGAAGTGCATTCTTTTTCGAAAAAGTTTTTGAACCCTGGTTCAGTAAATCTGTGGGTTGGATTTTCAGAAAGCGATATTCAAAGTTTTCACAAAGAACAACTTGGGAAGTTTTAAGTGAAATCACTAAAAATGAAAGATTGATTGCGGTGCTTTGCGCACAGTGTGGAAATTATGGTTTATCGCCAAAAAATAGCAGCTTTGGAGTGCATGCAATGGTAATAGGCCATTTTTTGGAAGGCGGCTACTACCCTATTGGCGGTGCCGATCAAATTTGCGAAAAAACCCTTGAAGTGTTTACGGCAAATGGCGGTAAAATATTTATAAATGCGGAGGTTACAGAAATAGTTACGGTAAAAAATCAAGTTAAAGGAATTAGAATTAGAGAAAAATTCATTGACTCCAAAAGTGTAATAAGCAATGTGGGGATTAACAATACGTTCAATCATCTTCTTTCTGAAAACGACAGAAACCATTGCAATTTCAGTTTAAAAAGTGTGCAACCCGCCAGTGCGCACATCTGTTTGTATCTGGGTTTAAATCAATCCAGTGAAGCATTAAATCTACCGTCACACAATTTGTGGTATTACAAACATGATGGAATCGATCAGATTTTTGACGAAGCTACTCTGGAAAATGCTCCCGAAAATTTTGCCTATATCTCCTTCCCTTCTGCCAAAGATCCAAATTGGGAAATAAACCATCCCGCAACTGCAACAATTCAGGCTATTTCCGTTGGAAACATGAATTGGTTTGAAACCTATAAAGATACCAAATGGATGAAACGCGGCGATGAATATTTAAAATTGAAAAAAGATTTTGAAGTGGAAATGCTCAAAGTGCTCTTCAAATTCTTTCCTCAAATTGAAGGAACCATAATCGCTTCCGAAGTTTCAACCCCACTTTCCACAGAAAATTTCACCGATTACAAAAGTGGTGAAATTTATGGTTTGGCCCATTCACCTCAGAGGTTTCAACTTCCATATTTACGACCTAAAACCAAAATTAAGGGATTGTTTCTTGTTGGTCAGGATATAACATTAGTAGGGGTGGCAGGAGCCATGCTTTCGGGGATATTGTGTGCCACAGCGATTTTAAAATTTAATTCCTGGAAAATTTTTAAGGAAATAAAAGGTCAAAAATCCTATTGAGTAGCACTTCCTTTTTTTAGGTTTTTCCTTTCTTTTTTTACCAACTTCAATAACTGCAACCAGATTTTAGCATTAATTTACCAGTATCTTCTACAGGTTCTTTTTAATTTTAAAATAAAAAAGAATGAAAAAAAGCATCCATTCCGTATTAATGTTGCTATTAACACTCCTATTTATAGGTTGTAATATTCCAAAAGATCCGAATGAAACCTATGAAAAAGCAAAAAAATCTTCCTTAAAGGTGGGCATCGTACCACTTGGCGATTCCATATTAAAGCAAAAAGAAAAAGAATTTATTACAGACTTTGCCAACGAAGAATCAATGGAAGTCCAATTTACAAGCGTAAATGAAACCGAAATGGTGAAAAAAATCGAAGAATATGAATTAGATATGGGTTTGGGTGGTTTTGAAAAAAAAACCAATTGGAAATCCAAAGTAGGAATGAGCAAACCATATGATGGAACCCATGTAATTTTTATTCCTCGCGGAGAAAACCGACTTCTCTCCCACCTTGAAAATTTCATCAAAAAAAATAGAAAAAAATGGAATTAGAACCTTTTGAACTTCCTGAGCATCTATACGAGAAAATGAAAAAATCCAAAAAGCTGGAGTGGATAACCATAATTTATTTGGCTACCGTGGTACTGCTTATGTATTTGGTTATGGGTTCTTCACAAGCAATGAAAACAGCTTGGTTTGAAGATGCGCTGAGTATGATTCCAGCAATTTCATTTTTGATTGCCGCCAATTTGTACCATAAAAAACCTACGGCAAAATTCCAGTATGGTTACCATCGTTTATTTAGCATTGCATTTCTAACAGGAAGCATCGCTCTTTTTGGCATGGGCATATTTCTTATGGTAGATTCGGCCCTTGCTCTCATAAAAGGCGAGCATCCTACTATTGGTTCCATTTTTTTATTTGGTAAACAAGTGTGGATGGGCTGGATTATGATCGTTGTTTTAGTTTATAGCTCATTGCCAGCCATGTATTTGGGTTATAAAAAATTACCATTGGCAAAAAAACTCCACAACAAAATTTTACATACGGATGCAACCGCACAAAAAGCAGACTATATGACGGGTTTTGCAGCAATGGCCGGAATTATTGGAGTAGGAATGGGATGGTGGTGGGCAGATGCAAGTGCGGCTCTTTTTATATCATTTTCAGTCTTAAAAGATGGATTTACAAATCTTAAAGAAGCCATTGAGGATTTAATGGATAGAAAACCTGATACCATTACGGAGGAAAACACAGATACTCTTGTTGATAAAGTTGAGAACTATATTAAATCGTGGGAATGGGTGGAAGATGCAAAGGTGCGCTTTAGGGAAGAAGGCCAAGTGTATTTTGGCGATGTGCAGGTGGTTGCAAAAAATGGGACGGACATTTCCACAGCGATAGATGAAGGTTTGAATAAATTGGCCGATTTCCATTGGAAAATATATGACGTTTCCTTTATGCCTGTAAAAAAAATTACAACATCGTTTAGGAAGAATCATCTAAAAAAAGAATAAGAAAAATTAATCTTGCCTGGAAAAATAAAAATCTACCTTCTTATATTCCCCATTTGATGAGCCCTCTATCCAAGCGTGCAGGGAATCTTTGACGGGATTGGTATAAACAATCCGATTAGGAAAATCATGGTTTTTATTTTCAAAAATGAACTGCCCATTTTCTGAAGAAACCATTTTGAAAGTTATAGGTTTTTCATTGTTTTGATTGACCGTTGCCACTGTCAGCAATAAATTTTCTCCCTTTTGCTCGAGCGCCATTGTTTCAGCAAAAACCATTTTTTTCCCTGCCTGGGTAAAACTATATGCCGTAAAACTACTTTCATTTTCCCGAGACCAAGTTTCTTGCGAAAACTCTTCTTCCGATTCATTGATCCAAGTTCCCACTAGCCATTGTAACTGATCAATTTTTTTAAAATTAGGCGTAGCTAGTTCATTTTCCGAAACCTGAGTTTTTGAATTATTATTACAGGAACTTATTCCTATTGCAATAGATATTAAAAAAAGAAAAATTCTCATATACGTTATTTTTTGTGTGGCAATTTATAAAAAATCCATCAGTAAAATATATTTTAAAACAAGAGCTGAAAAGCTTCCGTGAATTAGTTTTAACAATTTTATCACAATTTTATTAATTTCGGTGTTCTATATTGTGACTATCTTTAATTGTTAAATGTTAAAAATGGCCTCTTCGGTAAAACCAATCAATAAATCCTTAAAAGACTATGGTCGTGGTATCACGGGAGGGCTGCTCTTCAGTTTACCTATGCTTTACACTATGGAGTTGTGGTGGACTGGTTTTATTGCTTCTTCACTTCAGTTGATTATTTATTTTATTGTGGGCATGTTTCTGCTGATGGTCTATAATCATTATGTAGGTATACATGGGGAGCATACATTATTACAAGGCTTTGAGGAGTCTATTGAAGAAATGGGTTTGGCGTTTGTACTTACTGTATTTGTTCTTTGGATTATGGGACGTTTGACTCCAGAAATGTCGATTAATGAGATAAGTGGAAAAATAATAGTAGAAGCCGTAACCGTGGCGATTGGTATTTCCGTAGGAAAGTCACAATTAAGTGGCGAAAGTTCCGAGGATAAAGACAAAAGTAAGGACGAGCAGAAAAAGAATGACAAGAATCCCCCATTACTACGTTCGGTAAACATTGCACTTTGTGGGGCTATACTTATAGCATCAAACGTAGCGCCCACTGATGAAATCGTATTAATAGCTTTGGAGTCTGAAATATATAAGCTCCTCATCATTGCCCTTATAGCTGTAGGAATTGGCGGTTCGGTTTTATATTATATTAATTTTAAAGGTGCGGAAAAAGTGGTAAGGGAGCCTAGTAATTTTAAAGAAGTTGTAATTGGAACCATAATAATGTACGCCGTGGCCCTCGCTTCCTCTGCCTTTATGTTATGGTTTTTTGGGCGTTTTGAAAATTTATCGTTATACGGCATTGTAGCCGAAACGGTGGTTTTGGCATTTCCGGCTGCCTTAGGCGCATCAGCGGGTAGATTACTTATTCAAACATAAAAAAATGGGGGAACAAAAAGAAAAGAAAAATTGGTTAGAGTGGACTGTTACCATCATTTCAGGAATATTGGTGTTTTTCACTTTTGGATTTCTGGTTTATCAATTAATTGTTGAAGAACGTACCCCGCCAAATATTGTTATCGTTCTAGGAGAAGTTTCGGAGAAAGACAACGCCTTTGCAATACCTGTAGAAGCCCATAATAAAGGAACGGCAACGGCAGAAAATGTGCTTATTGAAATTGTAGCGGAAAACGGGGAAAGTGAACAAAAGGCACAAATTACATTTTCGTATTTGCCTGGAAAATCCTCTTCAAAGGGATGGGTAACTTTTACCAAAAATCCCAAAGTTGCCTTACTTAAAACGCACGTGGTGGGTTATAATATTCCCTGACTTTTTAGAGATTTTGTTTAATTTTCCAATATTTATAAAATCCGTAAACCGTTGTTTACTGCTTTCCCAGGCTCCAGAAGCGTAACATTTTTTTCATCCACGGCTCCCAATACAAGACATTCGCTCATAAAGTTAGCGATTTGTTTCTTCGGAAAATTGAGTACTGCCACCACTTGTTTGCCAATCAATTCCTCTTTTGAATAAAGCGAAGTAAGCTGTGCCGAAGTTTTTCGTTTCCCAATCTCATTTCCGAAATCTATCAAAAGTTGATAGGAAGGGTTTCTTGCCTCGGGAAAATCATTGGCTTCCAGAATGGTGCCTACGTGCATTTGAACCTTTTCAAAATCGGCCCAAGATAGATTAGACGTCATGGTGCAATTTTAATTTTTTGATCATTTCCGGTGAAATTTCTCCTTGATAAGCGCCATATGCATCTACCAATAAGCCTTTTATGCCGTCATTTGTTTCAATTAAGTAAAGAATGGTATTATCGCCCGGATTGGTCATTCCTTCAAAACGGTAAAATCTTTTCACGTCCAGTTCGCCGGCCTTCCACTTTTTTTTGAGCGATTTCGACTCTATGCCCTCTCCCACTAAATTAAAATCTTCCGTATACCCTTGTTTTTGTAAATCCTCAATTGCCACCGATAATGATGAATACGATTTTTCCATAATAAAAGTTTTAATTTTTAAAGTTAAGAGAGTTAATCTGCAACCGCAAGGTTTTATAAATTCTTTAATAGAAAATGTTGAAAATATGAAGTTATTTGTAATTTCAGCCTTAATCATTGATTCAATAACCGTTCAAAAATTGTAACTTTAAACCACGGTTTTCAACATATATAGATAAAAATAAAAATGGCCAGAACAGAATCTAAAATGCTATCATTGGGAACAAAAGCACCTGATTTTACACTGATTGACGCAGTAACCAACAACGCTGTTTCGTTAAAACATGTGCAAGGCAAAAAAGGAACCGTGGTGATGTTTATCTGCAATCACTGTCCCTTTGTGAAGCACGTTAATGAGGAATTAGTCCGTCTCTGCAACGACTATCGTGTTACAGGTTTTGGGTTTGTGGCAATAAACAGTAACGACGTTATAAACTATCCGGAAGATTCTCCAGCCGAAATGTGGCGCACGGCCAGAAAACACAATTACCCCTTTCCTTATTTATTTGATGAAACCCAAGAAATAGCAAAAGCATACGATGCAGCCTGTACACCCGATTTTTTTCTTTTTGATGACGAATTGAAATTGGTTTACAGAGGCCAGTTGGACAACAGTCGTCCCGGCAACGGCATTCCAGTAAACGGCCGTGACCTTCGGGAAGCACTGGATAACATACTCAACAACAATCCGCAACGAAAGGATCAAAAACCCAGTATTGGGTGTAATATAAAGTGGAAAAGCCCCCTAACCCCTGCAGGGGAAACCAATGGCTCGTGATGCTGAATTTTGGAATTGGAATTTTGTATTTAGTCTTTGGAATTTAGAATTTGGAATTTGAAAGTTTTTGTTAATCGAAGTTTCAAATTAACAAATCTCGAATTAACGAATTAACAATTTACTTCCACCCTTCCCTTTTCAACAGATTTTCTATATGTGCATAATGATGGTTGCTGTGCCAAGCGTAACTGCCTACGGTTTCAGCCAGTGTGTAATTGCGGTTTCGCGCAGGATGGTGAAACTCTTTCAGCAATTGTTCCTGTGAAAGACTTTTAATTAAATAAACCCATTTTCCGTGCAGTGCGCTTATTGCGGTTAAAGATAATTCAATTGGTGCGCTCTTGGCATCAGCAGTTTCAGCCCATGCTTTTTCATCATAAGCTTTAATACTTGGAGTTTCTTCTGTCAGTGCCCACTTAAAACGTGTATAGGCATTGTGATGGCTGTCATAAATGTGATGGATGGTTTGCCGCGCCGTCCAACCATCGGGCCTATAGGGTGTGTTTAATTGGTTTTCGGAAAGATTGCTGACTAATGAACTCAACCTATGAGGAAAATGTTCCAAAATGGAAATCCACCCTTCCAGTTTTTCCGAAGTAATGATTGAAGGGCAATCGAAGGTGCCGATTGGATATTTCAGTTTTTCTATATCCATAAGTTAAGTGGTGAATATGTGAATTTGTGAGTTCGTGAATTTGTGAATTTGTGAGTTCGTGAATTTGAGAATTGGTAATTGTGAATCGGTGAATCGGAAATTCGCGATTTGCTACTAAAATTAACAAATCCCGAATCCCGAATTCCTAATCCCCAATTCCTAATTCCTAATTACTTAACATCCATCAATTCCACATCAAAAATCAAGGTTGCGCTTGGGGGGATTACCCCGCCGGCACCGCGCTCGCCATAGGCAAGATGCGAAGGAATAACAAAACGAGCTTTATCGCCCACTTGCAACAATTGAATGCCTTCATCCCAACCCGAAATTACTTGGCCAACGCCCAGTTGAAAATCAATGGGCTGTCTTCTTTTGTAAGACGAATCAAATTCAGATCCATCGGTAAGCATGCCTTTATAATGTACAGAAACCGTCTTTCCTTTTTCAGCCTTTTTACCGCTACCCTTTTGAATTATTTTATAAAGCAAGCCGCTGTCCGTTTTATCAAACCCTTCTGAAATTTTTTTCAGTTCGGCTTCTTCTTTTGCCTTTATATTTGCGATTCGTTGTTCTCTTTCGCCCGTGAAACTTCTAAAAGCTTCCACGGCGTTCCAATTTTTAGCTTCTTCGCCTACGCGGATAATTTCAACCTTCTGCATAGTATCGCCCTGCGCAACACTGTCAACCACATCCTGTCCTTCCACTACATTTCCAAACACGGTGTGCTTGTTGTCCAACCATGGCGTAGCAACGTGAGTGATGAAAAATTGGCTTCCATTGCTTGCAGGTCCTGAATTTGCCATAGAAAGCACTCCGGGAGTATCGTGGCGAAGGTCTTGATGAAACTCATCTTCAAAATCATAGCCCGGTCCGCCGGAACCAGTTCCCTTTGGATCGCCCCCTTGTATCATAAAATCTGGGATCACACGGTGAAATTTAAGTCCGTCGTAATAAGGTTTTCCTTGTGGTTTTGCTGAATTTTCCAAGTTTCCTTCTGCCAAGGCCACGAAGTTTCCAACCGTTCCCGGGGTTTTGTCGTACGTTAGTTTTATAAGGATTTCTCCTTTTTCAGTGGTTATTTTAGCGTAAATTCCGTCTTGCATTGTATTTTTTTTTAATTGAAATGCAAAGGTAATGAAATACGATTTATGAAGTTGGAAATACGAAGTTGGGAAATATGAAATTTGAACTAATCTTTTTTCTACAATTTTCATACAACTTCTCACTTCTCACTTAAATTGTAACAAATCCCCAACCCATTCGTCAAACAATCAACAATCATCCAAAAACAGTTCAGTGGAAAACATTCTCACAATTAATAATCTCACCAAAAAATTTGGCTCCCTCACTGCCGTTGACAATCTTTCCTTTTCAATTGAAAAAGGTAACGTCTACGGTCTTCTTGGTCCTAATGGCAGCGGTAAAAGTACTACGTTGGGCATTGTTCTAAATGTGGTAAACAAAACTGCCGGCGATTTTAAATGGTTTAACGGCAACATAACAACGCATAATGCTTTAAAGAAAGTAGGTGCAATCATTGAACGACCTAACTTTTACCCATATATGACCGCGGTGCAAAACCTGCAATTGGTATGTACCATAAAAGAGGTTTCGGAGGAAAAGATTGATGAGAAATTACAGCTTGTAGGATTATTGGAAAGAAAAAATAGCAAATTCAGTACTTTCTCCTTGGGAATGAAACAACGTTTGGCTATTGCCTCAGCATTATTGAACGATCCGGAAATTTTAATTCTCGACGAACCCACAAATGGCCTCGACCCGCAGGGAATCCATCAAATCCGGGAGATTATAAAGAAGATAGCCTCACAGGGCACTACCATTTTATTGGCTTCGCATTTGCTGGATGAAGTGGAAAAGGTTTGTACGCATGTGGTTATTCTTCGGAAAGGGGTTAGTCTTTATTCCGGAACTGTTGATGGTATGAATGCCAGCCACGGTTTCCTCACGTTGCAGAGCAACAATATGGAAAGGCTACAAAATGCTTTAGAAGGAAATCCCGCTTTTGGTACTGTAAAACGCAATGGCGATAATCTAATCGTGTACCTCAACCAGCCGATGGACGCTTCCGAAGTGAACAAACTTCTTTTTGAAAAAGGTATCACCCTATCACACCTTGTAAAACGCAAGGAAAGTCTGGAAGAACAATTTCTTGAACTGACCAAACAAAACTAACCCCCATGCTTCGATTGTTAAACATAGAACTTCAAAAACTGCGCTATAACCGTGCGGTCAAGGTTATTTCAATAGTTTATTTTTCCCTTATCGGTTTTATGGCTTTTATCGCTTCCATTGAATTTAATATTGGCGATCTCCATGTGCGTGCAGCGGATCAAGGAATTTTCAATTTCCCATATATATGGCATTTTAATGCTTGGGTTGCTGCTTGGCTGAAAATTTTCTTGGCCATTGTGATTGTTTCCATTGTAGCAAATGAATACAGTTATCGCACCTTAAAACAAAACTTGATTGACGGCCTTAGCAAAAAGGAATTTCTTATTTCCAAAGTGCTTGTAGTTATACTATTCTCTGCAGTGTCCACTATTTTTCTGTTTTTTGTATCCTTGATTTTGGGGTTAATCTTTTCAGACTATAATGAGTTTTCGATTATTTTTAGTGATATGCAATATCTCTTCGCATATTTTTTGAAACTCTTTGCTTTCTTCAGTTTTTGCATGTTTTTGGCAATTTGGGTGAAGCGATCTGCTTTTGCGCTTGGATTTTTGGGACTATGGCAAGTGGTGGAAGGACTTATCGCTATTCTATTTCAATATATAAAAGTAAAATCAGGGGTTGATCTTTTTGAATCGGTATATAATTTCTTGCCCTTAAACGCGATGTGGGATTTAATTGTTGAACCTATTTCCCGCTTGGGCGTTGCGCAATCTGCTGCGAACCAACTTGGTGAAAATTGGCAACAAAATTATGATGTGCAGTGGCAAACCATTCTAATTGTATTAGGCTGGACTGCTCTTTTCATATATTGGTCCTATGCAATTCTAAAGAAAAGAGACTTGTAAAAAACATATGTTCTGTTGATATTTGTTTATATTTAGCAAGCAATCAACTCCTATGTTTTCATTGAAGCGTTTCCTTTTCATACTTTCCTGTTTATTTTCTGCAGTGGTTTTCCCCCAAGATATTGAATTGTTCAACCAGTTCAATGGCCATTATGATTACACCGCCTTTGGAAATACGCTAAATGTAGAAGAAAACGGCCTAGGCGGACAATGTTTTATACTCACCAGCAGTACTGCCAATTTTCAGCTACAACCCAACCAAGAAGTGGTGGCAGCTTATCTGTATTGGGCTGGCTCGGGGCCGGGCGATTTTAATGTTACCTTTAACCAAACTCCCATAACTGCCGAACGTACTTTCAACTTAACATATAATAATGGAGGTATTGATTATATGTATTTTGCAGCATTCGCCGATGTCACCCAACAAATACAAAGCACGGGTAACGCCAATTACACGCTCGCAGATTTAGATCTCACGCTCGTAATCCCTCCTTTTTGCAGTCCACCGGGCTCGGGCACCAACTTTGGCGGTTGGGCGGTTACGGTGGTTTATGAAGATGCCGCCCTGCCTTTAAACCAAGTGAATGTTTTTGACGGTTTGGAAAGTGTTTCGCAAAACAACCAAACCTTAAATATTACTTTAAATAATCTAATGGTACTTGACACCACTGGCGCCAAGATTGGCTTTCTGGCATGGGAAGGAGATAGCGGCCTAGCCGTAAACGAAACATTGAGAATTAATGGAAATATTCTCAGTAATCCTCCATTAAACCCTGCTGACAACGCCTTTAACGGCACCAATAGTTTTACAGGCAGCAGTGTGCTTTATAATATGGATATTGACGTTTATCCTATTTCTAACTATATAAATACTGGAGATACTTCGGCCTCCATTCAATTAACAAGTGGGCAGGATTTTGTGATGGTTAACAATATTATCACTGTTTTAAACACGGAACTGCCTGATGCAACCATTTCCATTGACAACATAATAGGCGGTACGGAATGCGGAAATCGGCAACTTACCATAGATTATACAGTTTATAATACCAACAGTACCGATTTTTTACCTGCGGGAACACCTATAGCTTTTTATGCTGATGAAACGTTAGTGGCGCAAAGTGAAACTATTGCCGTTATTCCAATTGATGGCCAGGAAAGTGGAACCATAACTTTCACGGTTCCAAACAATATTGAAGCAGATTTTATTCTGAAAACCGTAGTGGACGATATAGGCAACGGAACAGGGATCGTTGAGGAGATAAACGAAGAAAACAATGAAGACGAAGTACCTTTTCATTTACTTGTAAACCCCGTAATTACTGGTTTAAGAAATCTTGAAACCTGCGATGTTGTCGGTGAGGAATTTTTTGATTTAACAGAAGCTACTTCACAGATAGATCCTATTTATGAACTGAGTTTTCACTTTTCGGAAGAAGACGCACTGAACAATAGAAACCCCATTGACAACCCAGAAATTTTTCAAAATACGGTAAACCCCCAAACTATTTACATCCGCGTTTCCAACCCCGATTGTTATCTTATAGACAGTTTTACCGTGGAAGTACTAACCTGTCCCCTGCCCGATGCATCAATTGAACTTCCCGAAATATCTGCCTGCCGAGATAGGACGCTGCTGTTGCCTTTTACTGTTTATAATTTGGAGGCTACTGCGCCTTTGCCTGCCAATACCTCAGTTGCGTTTTATACTGATGGAATTTTGCTGGGATTATCCCATACGCAACAAATCATTCCAATTGGCGGCAGTGAAAATGGCGAAATTGAACTGATTTTGCCCAACAGTCTACCCGACATTTTTACGATCACCGCCGTGGTTGATGATGACGGAAATGGTAATGGTGCGGTAGAAGAACTTCAGGAAGACAACAATAGTTTTTCGCAATCAATTGCTTTTGAGAGTATTCCTGCCATACCCAATTTGCCTAATTTATTAAAATGCGATACAGGTTTTGATTCTGCTATTTTCGACTTAACCGTGCAGGACGATTTAATTCGTACGGGTCCGGATGATGTTGTGCAGTATTTCACTACTCCCGAAGATGCTTTCCTGAATTCAAACCCTATCTCCAATCCGGCGGAATATCAAAATGATAGCGATCCACAAACTATTTATGTGCGACTTGAAAATGAAATTTGCTTTGCCACTGCTTCCTTTTTATTAACTACAGAAAACTGTGCCCCTTTTATCCCCGAAGGCTTTTCGCCCAATGGTGATGGCATCAACGATACTTTTGAAATAAGCAACTTACTGAACATTTACGAAAACTTTGAACTGAATATCTATTCCCGCGATGGCAACCTAATACACACCGCACACAATGCCGATGGCTTTTGGGATGGCATTGCCACAAAGGGACTTCTGTTTACGGGAAGTACCGTGCCCGTTGGCACCTACTATTACGTTTTAGTTCTTAACGATCCTAAATATCCAGAGCCTTTTATTGGTTGGGTTTATGTGAACTATTAACTTTATTACCCAATTATAATCCTTTTAGGGGCAACATATTAATATGCCAAACACTTACACACAAATCCATATACAAGCTGTTTTTGCAGTACAAAACAGGCAGTGTCTGATAGATCCTGAATGGAAAAATGATTTGTATAAATACATTACAGGCATCATTCAAAGCTACCATCACAAAGTTTTACAAATAAACGGAATGCCAGACCATGTTCATATCCTTTTTGGCATGAGGCCCACACAATCGCTATCAGATTTGATGAAACAGATAAAGCAAGATTCATCAAAATGGATCAACACCAAAGGATTGATAAACGGTAAATTTTCTTGGCAAGAAGGTTATGGGGCGTTTTCATATTCAAAATCACACATACCTCGAGTTATTAGATATATTGCAAATCAAGAAGAACACCATAAAACCAAAACATTCGGGAAGGAATATGAAGAGTTGCTGAAGGAATCGGGAATTGAGTATGATGAGCGATATATATTAAAACCTATACTATAGCATATGCTGTACCTAACGGCACAGAGAACTACATTCATACCAATTTTTACCTTTTTTTACCTATATTTTGTCCCTACGGGACATCTCCCGTGCTGTCAGGTACGGTATATCGGTAACATAAAACACACAGGATAGATACCCGTGCCGTTAGGTACGGAAATAGTAGAGGGTAGAAAGTATAAAAACAGACTCCATCGCTTGCGGCTAGATAAGGTGAGATGCTTAGGCATATACTGTACCTAACGGCACAGGAAACTACACTCTCATCAATTTTTACCTTTTTTTACCTATATTTTGTCCCTACGGGACATCTCCCGTGCCGTCAGGTAAGGTATATCGGTAACAAAAAACACACAGGATAGATACCCGTGCCTTAGGTACGGAAATAGTAAAGGGTAGAAAGTATAAAAACAGACTCCATCGCTTACGGCTAGATAAGGTGAGATGCTTAGGCATATACTACCAACGGCACAGGAAACTACACTCTCACCAATTTTTACCTTTTTTACCTATATTTTGTCCCTACGGGACATCGTGCCGTCAGGTACGGTATATCGGTAACAAAAAACACACAGGATAGATACCCGTGCCGTTAGGTACGGAATATGGGTAACAAAAAACAAAAATGATACATACCCGTGCCGTTAGGTACGGAAAATGGGTAACTATGGCTTGGGTAACCTCAAACCATCTCGGCCGCGGCTTCCCCAGTATTAATGGCGCCTTCCATAAACCCTTGCCAATCTGCCAAGTGTTCCCCAGCAAAATGTGTATTCAAAAAAGATTCCTGTAAAATTGGTCGCACCCTGAACCATTGGTCCTTGCCATACATAGCATAAGCACCTTTGGAGTAGCTGTCCGTACCCCAATAGTAATTTACTTGATTGCTCAATTTGCTCGCCACATCACCAAAATGTGGGGTTAGTGTTTCGGCAATCATCTTCGCGTTCCAAGCATCGCTTTGATTGGCAATAACGGCAGCTTTTTCACCGATGCTGTAAGATATAAGTACCCCTTTATCCGACTTCTGATTTTTGGTAGCGTGGTAAAAATAATGTGGGCTTTGGTCGGTGATCATATCAAAGCTTTCATCCTTCCAAAAGCGGTCGTTGAAGAGCATAGCGTGTTTGTTTATTCGAGCGTATTGAAGTTCATTAATGGCGCTTACCTTTTCGGTGGGCAGGCCGGGTTGCCAGTCTATTTTGTTCATAGCGAAAGTGGGGATGGTGCAGATAAGTTTATCGGCTTCGAACATTGTTCCATTGTCGCAATAAACCTTCACTTTATCATCCTGCACAATTTTGCTTACCGTATGTTTCAGTAGAATCTTGTCCCTTCCAATTTTTTCGGAAAGGCGTTCCGCAAGCATGCCATTCCCGCCTTTTATTTTTAGATCCATTTCGTTCTTTTCGCTGCTTTCCGCATATTCGGCCAAGGCTGCAAAGGAAGAAACCTGACGAATACTTTCCCCAAAATCAGTACTGTCCAACAGCTCGCGGATATCCAAATCGCGACCCTCGCAACCGTTTTGAACCAAATAGCGCCACCAATCCATTTTGTCCATAATTAGCTTTTCCTTTTCGGAGAGGTTGGGGTAATCTTCCAACATTTTGGTCATGGTGTTGTTCCAATTATTACTGTAATCCCATTTGCCTGCCGGGGAATATTCGCCTTTGTAAATCAAGTGGGTATCAAATTGATTGTTTTGCAGTTCCAAGTTCATTTCGCCACAGAGTTCGTGGATTCGAGTATGCGAATTTCCCACCCATTCGCCACCGAGCTCTATTACGAGGTCATTATCCATTTTATGTGAAAACACGCGACCGCCAATGCGAGGTCTACTTTCCAAAACAATGCAGTCTATATTGCGTTGTTTTAGTTTATAAGCGGCCGCAAGTCCGGCGAAACCGGCACCAATTATAATTACTGATTTGGCTTTGGGTGTAAAAATATTTCCAAAGGAAGGAGTGGGCAATAAAATGGTACCTGCAGTAGCCACAGATACCTGCTTGATGAATTTTCTACGGGTGGTCATAACGGTTGGTTTTAATTGTTAGTTATATTTTTAAAAAATAAAAGACTTTTTAAAAAGTATTTCCACACCCGTTATTTCCTAATCCTATACTTTAATTCCAAAATATTACCAGCTTCCGCCGCCGCCGCCGCCAAATCCGCCACCGGAAGAACCGCCGCCGCCGGAAGAGCCACTGCTGGATGGGGAACTTACCATTGTAGACTGGGCCGAAGAAATGGATTCGGAAAATGAATGGGAAAAGTTGTGCATCGTAAAGGCCCCCGCAGAAGAGGTATACCAACTTGGGGGCTGTAAATTAAGAGCTTCAAATTTCTTCGCCCATTGATCAAAAAGACCGAAAGCAAGCGCATAGCCCATGGTTGTTTCAAAATAGGAAGGGCTATCCTTCAACAGCATTTTCAGTTTATTCTCCTCAGCAATTTTGATGAAGTTCTTAAATCCTTTCAGTTCAGAATAAACCTTATTCCCCAGAGAATTTTTCTTCACCATATAGATGGTCATAATCAAAAGAAATATCGAAACGGGAATTACCGCTAAAGCCGCCCAAAGTCCCCAAGTGAATAAAAAAACTACAAACAGTAAAATGCCAAGTAGTAAAACCCCAACAATAGTTTTGGTCTGCATTTTTTTTGCTTCTTTGTCATAATATATTTGGGCTTTTTCCTTCAAAAGCTCTTTGGCGCTGGCCATAGTTGTATAGAAAGTATCCTTTAGGCTGCTAATCAATACTTCTTTTTCTGTGCTATTATTACTGCCAAATAATCCCTTGAAAATTTTCTCCTCATAATTGAGAGTGCCGTCAGGCAAAGGCCGGAGTTTTGTGAGTTTTGTATCATCTTTTTCAAACCATCCTTTTTTGGAAATCTGTTCCATTTTAATAATGCCCCGCGAGCCCCAATAGGGAATTAGAGAAATCAGGTCGGGCGTATCTGCATCATCGTCAAGCAAAAAACCCGCCATGGCAGGGTCTATTCCATTTGGAGGAAAATAACTTGTGGTGGCCACTACCCTATCATCTTTTCCGTACTGGTTCCAAACCCAATAAAAAATAAAAAGCATGGCAGCAAGGATAAGCGTCCAACCATAGTTAGTCCAAAAGGGCCACCAAGGTTTTAACTCTTTTATAGACCCTATCGGAAGATTCAGTAAAACGGTGACGCTTTCACCGGGAACGGACGAAAAATGTGGACCGCTTTTAACCGTAAAAACACCCTCATTATAATTTATTTCAAAATCTTCACTTACCGTGGTCTCTCCCGTAAAACCGGAATACACAAAAATGTCGTCCAAATCAGCATTTATATTTTTTGGAAGATGAATGTTGAAATCCATTTGCCTAAAAGTAGCATTCCATCCTGAGGGTTTTAGGTTCCAGTAAAACCGAATTTGTGAATCTTCAAACAAAAATGCATTGTAAACCCTGTACTTAATTTGATAATGCTGTGGGCCGATAATCGTTACATCCTTATCACCTATTTTTATCTGTAGATTATCACTTATTTTTTGGACAAAATCCGGGTCTGCATCAAACTTATGGTTTGGTACCTCAATGTTTCTGATTTTGATCCTGCGTTTTTCCTGTTTACCCTCAGCATTGAGTAAATCATAATTTACTTGAATATCTCTATAAATACCGTGTTTATAAGCCGTGAAGTTTAGGTCGTAATTTTCTACGACATCAAAATACCCATTCTCGTTCAAGTAGATATCGACTTGGTATTGGTTAACCTCAAAATCCTGGGCAAATCCCTTCAGAAAAAACAGAACTGCGCAAAAAATCATGATCAGCTTTCTATTGAAGTTGGTGTTTTTTGATGTTATTGATCATTTGGATGGTTGGATTGTTGAATGGTTGGATTGTTGGATTATTGGATTATTGGATTGAAAATTCAACTTATTCACAAACTCTTTATTTCAATCAAAACTCACTTTCACATTTTCACGTGTAACCTCATCTGCTTCAAAATAATCGAAATGTTTGTACCCAAACATTCCAGCAAAAAGTACGCCTGGCAAACTTTCGCCATAGGTATTGTTTTCGCGCACCGTACCGTTGTAGTAACGGCGGCTGCGCTCTAGGTTTTCTTCAATTTCGGTTAACTTTTGCTGAAGGTCTATAAAGCCTGCATTTGCTTTTAAATCTGGATACGCTTCTCCCAAAGCAAAAATACTCCGTAGGGTTTGTTGCAATTGGTTTTCAGCTTTAATCTGTCCATTAATATCATCAGAGGGTACGGCCATTGCTGCATTACGGGCTTTGATAACATTTTCCAATGTTGATTTTTCGTGTGCGGCATAACCTTTTACGGTTTCCACCAGGTTTGGAATCAAATCGTATCGGCGTTTTAGGGCAACATCAATATTGCTCCAGGCGTCCTTCACCATATTTTTGTTTTTTATAAAACGGTTAAATACAACCACAAGGAAAAAGGCAATCACGACAAGGGCAACAAGAAGAAGTATTATACTGCTCATAATTTAAATTGGTTTGTTTGTTGGTTAATTGGTTAGTTTGTGAGTTTGTGATTTTTTGATTTTAAGAATTTGCTTTTCATAGTTATTATTCAATATTAAATACTTAATCATCACTAAATGAAACACTAAGATACATTTTTATTCCATTAACGATCAAGACACATAAAATAAAATACAGTCATTTTATAACTAAAAATAAAACAAATTCATTAATTTAATCGCTTCATTTAAACGGGCAGATAAACCGTTTATGAGCAAACTAACCAACCAATTATACAATTTTGAGTAAAACAACTTACCTTCTGCTTTTACTGTTGTTCCCTATTTTTTTAAACGCCCAGAACGACAGTATCCAAAAAAAACTTGAATTCTCCGGCGATTTTAGATTTCGGGTTGAACCGGACTGGAATTCCCGAAAATCTGACGGCTCCTTTCGCGAGGATCGAACACGATTGCGGTACCGGGCAAGACTGGGCGCAACCTATGATTTTAATGATTGGGCATCGTTCGGAATGCGGATCCGTACGGGGCAACCTGACAAGCAGCAAGATCCTCAGCTCACGTTGGGCGACCAGTTTAGTACTTTACCCATCGCTTTTGAAAAAATTTATGCCAGCTTCAACTATAATTGGTTAAGCGCGTGGATTGGGAAAAACACTTTCCCCTTTGAAAAACAGAACGAGCTTTTTTGGAGCGATAATGTTTTTCCCGAAGGCGTTTCCCTTTCGGGGAAATTTAAATTTGAAAATGAAATTGTGCAGTCATTAAAAGTGAATACCGGACATTTTATTTTTGCTACCAGCAATAGTTCGTTGAATAAGGACAGTTATTTTGAGGGAATTCAGCTGGTTTCTTCGCATTGGCAAAACAGGGTGAAGTTTTTTCCTGCTTTTTATTATTTCAAAAATATGCCTAACATTCCCGATGGGGGCGATACTTTTAGTATTGATTATGCCATTGTTCACCTTGGAGCCAAAGCAACTGTTTTTAAGAAACCCAATATTTCGGCTGGATTTGACTATTATCAAAACGTACAGGATTACAACGGTAACGACTCCATTTCGAAAAATTTACAAGATCAAAAAACGGGATACGTGGCCAATGCCGGTATTGGGAAACTGGACAAAAAAGGCGATTGGAAAGTTGAATTAACCTACACTTATTTAGAGCGTTTTGCCGCAGTGGATTATTTAGCGCAAAACGATTGGGCCCGATGGGATTATTCCTCCCAAGGATCAGCAGATGGAAGACTCACAAATTTTAAAGGACTTGAAATTATGGCCGGCTATGCTCTTGCCAAAAACATGGATATAAAAGTGAGGTTCTTCACCGTGGAGCAATTGGTGCCGTATGGAATAGCCAAGGAAACCGGAGACCGCATTCGCTTTGATTTTAATATTGGGTTTTAATATTTTTGTAGAAACCCACTCAGAAAATTCATGTCGCAATTTGATTTGTTCAACATAAATATAGACCCGCATAAAAACCTGCTTCCAAAGGACGGCACGGTAAATTACTTCGGAAAAGTTTTATCTGAAAAAGAGGCCAATCGTTATTTTGAAATACTTCTCGATACAATCGATTGGAAAAACGATGTGGCAATAATCTTTGGCAAAAAGATTGTTACCAAACGTAAAGTAGCGTGGTATGGCGACCGTGAGTTTGAATATACTTATTCCAAAGTCACCAAGAAAGCACATTTGTGGACTCCGGAGTTACTTCAACTTAAAAAAATAATTGAGCAGAAAAGCGGAGAAACCTACAACAGTTGTCTGCTTAACCTTTACCATTCCGGCGAAGAGGGAATGGCCTGGCACAGCGATGCGGAAAAGGATCTAAAAAAGAACGGTTCCATAGCCTCGGTAAGTTTTGGCGCAGAACGCAAGTTTGGTTTTAAGCATAAAGAAACCAAGGAAACTGTTTTCTTGAATCTGGAACACGGCAGCCTTTTGCTTATGAAAGGAACTACACAAAAGCATTGGCTGCACCGATTGCCGCCAACCAAAAAAGTAAGTTCACCCCGCATTAATTTGACCTTTAGGACGATTGCTGCTTAATTGGAATAGATTAATTTTGAATTAGAACTATGTGGGATTTTTATCTTTCATAAAATTGTAAATCGTTACCTATAAAATGAAAGATTTACCTGCTACTGAAACCCAAATTCAAATTGTTACAAGTTTTCAAGACTTGGTTTTCACGCCTTTTAAAGGAGCCATAAACGCTATTTGTTGGAAACGGCAGCTAACCGGTGATTTTTCCGAAATTATCAAACAAATTACCCTACCCGAAAACCTCGTGACACTGGATGAAGAGGAGCTTCGTGAGCTACGGTTGAGTGAACAGGGACAGCTGGCACGTAACATTCTTTTGAACGACCTCAAACTGTTGAAAGCACATGGCGCATCGCCAACCCTTAATATAATCAAGTCCTATAACCGTGATGATTCCTTTCCATTTTTCCCTACCGATGTTTATTCGTTTCACGTTGATCGCTCTCCCATCCCCACCGATACCTTTTTGTGCACCTATTATGGAGAGCCCAGTGATATATTGCCCAATTCAGAAGGCATACAAAAAGTACTCATCCCAGAAATACGCGCGGAACTAAAAAAGCTTTACACAGGCGATGCCAAGGGTTTTGAAGATTTTTTAAAAGAATATTTTTTTGACCTACACTATCAAGCTTTACCCCAGGCACAACCCATCAGCTTAGGCATCGGCAATTTGTGGAGGTTGGCGATTGACCATCCCGAAAGTAAGGTTCTTCCGTGTCTTCATCGCGCGCCACAAGAAAAAAATGGACAGCCCCGATTGTTGATGATCTGTTAATTAATACAGATATAGTAACAAATAATCCAGTTTCGACATATCGGTGAGAGTGTTAAATATTGCCATTATAAATTTACCTATTCCCTTGTATAGGTATATTTATTGAAATTATAATATTATGATGAAATATCTAAGTATACTGGCCCTTCTTTTCATTACCCTCGGAAGCTGTAATGCCAATAAAGAAAAAAACGAACGTTTAGCCCAAGAAGAGAAGATTGCCTTAGAAAAAACCGCAGACTCCCTTGAAATGGTCGATAGAAAAATGGATTCGATAGAAAAAAGCATTCAACAAACAACCGAGGAGATTGATTCTATTTTGAATGAGATTGACGCTAATTAACATAAAAACTATGAAACTAAAATCATCCATATACGTACTCTTATTGTTGTTGTTTGTGATGCCAACGCACGCACAAAACAATGGCAATAAAGATAAAAACAAGAACAAGAAAGAGGTTGTTCAAAACAATAAAGCTAACAAGAACAAAGCTTCAGATACCTATAAAAAGGGAAAAGACAAAAATGACGATAATAGCCTGTACAACAATGATGACAACGGCAATTACAAAAAAAATAAGACAAAGTCCAATAACGGTAACGGCAATGCGTATGGCAATAACAAGAACGGCTTAAAAGGTAGGGAATTTGGACAGGAAAGGGCTAGGCAGGCCAGACTGCAAAATCAAAAACGCAAACAAAAATTTCAAGAGACGATCGTAATTTACGAAAGAAGATTGCCCACTTTTAGAGAACGCCTCCAAAATGCCAGAATACTGTTGGAACAACAAAAACCAAAATTAACGGTAGCCAATTATGAAGTTAGAAGAGAAAAATTAGTGATTGCCGAGCAAAAAATGACTCTTTTGGAAAAAACAATCCTGATTGCAAATACTATTTTGAATTAATTGTTTCCGCACATCTGTAACCACATTTTACTTTATATCAATAAACCCCTATGCACGTGCTTAGGGGTTTTTATTTTTCAATCCATATTCATAATTCACAAAATAGCCAAAAGCTTACAGCTTAAAGGTTATAGCAATTGCTCATTGTTAATTGTTAATTGCTAATTGATCATTGCTAATTGATATTTGCTAATTGATCATTGCTAATTGATATTTGTTATATTTGGGTATTCTCCCCTATTTATAGAATCAAGATTTCGCCATAGAAATTTATAAGAATTTGAAACGCATTTCTGGAACCAAAAACAACCATTATGACCAAACCAATACTTTCAATCTTATTGCTGCTGCTTTCCCTAACTGCGTTTTCCCAAAAAGAATATGTTTTCAACAAGGAGGGGATTGAATATGCAAAAAATGGAAGATTTCAAATAGCATTTGAATCATTCAACAACGCCATTAAGGCCAATCCAAATTTTTCCAATGCATACTCAAATCGTGGCAATATTTATAGAATGCAAAAAAAGTATGACTTGGCCATAAAGGATTATTCAAGATCCATTGAATTGAATCCCGAAAATATGGACGTGGTGTATTCTAGGGCAAAAACGTATTCGGAGAAAGAGGATTTTAAAAATGCAATAAAGGACTATTCCCTGATTATTGATAAAAATCCATCATTTAGTGATATTTATTTTGAGAGAGCCTATGCAAATATTCGGTTGGAAAATTACAGTGACGCCAAAACTGATCTGGAATCGCAGTTAGCCTTAACTCCCACCGATTTTAAATCGCTCGCCAACTTAATCAATATCAAAACGAAATTAAAATTGTTTGATGAAGCCTTGGTCGATTATGATAAATTATTATTGGAGTTTCCCGATCAGCCAAACCTGCATATTTTGTACAGTAACCGTGCAAATCTTTATAAGGATATGGATCAGTTACCCAAAGCACTCGAAAATGTTAATATGGCACTTACACTCAATAAGGACTATGACATTGGGTTCCTAAACCGTGCTGAAATAAACTTTAAACTTGGGAATAAGGAACAAGCTTGTTCAGATTTTAAAAAAGCTATAGAACTAGGAGTTAAAAAAAACAAACATTTCAAGGTTGATGAAGATTATACAAGGCTAAAAAAGAATTGTGAATAAAAATAACATTCCTTAGTTTATACCCGAAAAACCCGCCCAACAAAACAAATTGATAATGAACGAAATAATATGCCCCAGTTGCAAAAAAGCCTTTAAAGTTGATGAAGCCGGATTTGCCGATATCCTAAAACAAGTCCGCGACCATGAATTTGAACACGAACTGAAAAATCGGCTAAATCTCGCGGAAAAGGAAAAGGAAAGTGCCGTAAAGCTTGCGGAAGCCAACATAAAAAATGCACTACAGGAACAACTTTCAAAAAAGGATCAGGAATTAATCGAATTAAGAGCCAAAAGCAACAGTGATCTTGCCGAGAAATTGGCCGCGAAGGAACGGGAAATAAACGAACTGAAATCGCAAAGCGAACGCTCTCTTGCCGAACAGTTGGCAAAAAAGGAAGCCGAGATTGCCGATATGAAATCGAAAATAGAACATGCGGAGATCGACAAAAAACTCACCGTGGGAGAAGCCATTCGCGCTATTGAAAAGGAGCGCGACACCCTTGCCAGCACTTTAAAAATCAAGGAAACCGAAACCCAATTGCTGGAAAAGTCAATTCGGGAACAGTTTACCAATCAGCTCAGCGTAAAGGACGAGCTCATTAAATTGAAAGATGAGGATATTGCGCGTTTAAAGGATTATAAACAAAAGCTTTCCACCAAAATGATTGGCGAAACCTTGGAACAGCATTGCGAAGCAGAGTTCAATAAACTGCGGGCAACGGCTTTCCAAAATGCCTATTTTGAAAAGGACAATGATGCAAGAGGCGGCAACAAAGGTGATTTTATTTACCGCGAAACCGATGAAACCGGCAATGAAATTATCTCCATTATGTTCGAAATGAAGAACGAGAACGATGAAACCGCAACAAAAAAGAGGAATGAGGATTTTTTCGCAAAGCTCGACAAGGACCGCAACGAAAAGAATTGCGAATACGCCGTGCTGGTTTCTTTACTGGAAGCCGAAAATGAATTCTATAACACGGGCATTGTTGATGTTTCGCACCGGTTTAAAAAAATGTACGTTGTGCGGCCCCAATTTTTCATTCCCATTATCACCCTACTCCGCAATGCGGCCATGAACTCCATGCAATACAAAGCAGAGCTGAGTTTGATTAAAAACCAAAACGTGGACATAACCAATTTCGAGGAAAAGATAAACACGTTTAAAGAAGGCTTTGCACGAAATTACGATTTAGCCAGCAGGCAATTTAAAACGGCCATTGAAGAAATAGACAAAACCATGGACCATCTCCAAAAAACAAAAGATAATCTCTTGGCTTCCGTAAACAACCTACGCCTTGCCAACAATAAAGCGGAAGATTTGACAATTAAAAAATTGACCAAAGGGAACCCAACCATGACGGAGAAGTTTGAAGAGCTTTCAAGGAAGGGGGAATAATTTTAATTTCTCAATTTAAGGTATTGGGGAATGGTACGGCAAATTAGTATATTTGAATTCAATTATTCCTGTATGTATTTCCAGATAAACTAAGTATGACAAATATAAAAGTATTGGTTTTACTTATTTTAGGAACTTTAAGCGCCTTCGCACAAACCACAAAACCCGACACCCTTCAAATTAATATAAATAGGGGCTTTAAATACGAAGCCCTAATTATACCAACCGTCCTTATTGGCTACGGAATTGTGGGCTTGGAAAGTCATACCCTAAAGCTCATCAACACAAGTACGCAAGGTGAAATTACCGAGCATATAGATGAAAAGATCACTATAGATGACTTTTCGCAATACAGCCCCTTCGTATCAGTTTATGGTTTGAATGCCATAGGAATTAAAGGAAAAAACAATTTTAAGGATAGAACCATAATATTGGGAACAGCCTATTTAATTATGGGCGGAACGGTAAATATTTTAAAATGGACAGGAAATGTGGAAAGACCCGATGGCACTTCAAAAAACTCATTTCCTTCCGGGCATACCGCCACCGCTTTTATGGGCGCTGAATTTTTATACCAGGAATATAAAGAGGTGTCTGTTTGGTATGGTATTACTGGCTATGCCGTTGCTGCGGGAACAGGAATTTTTAGGCTCTACAACAACAGACATTGGATAACCGACGTAGCCGCAGGGGCAGGAATTGGAATGTTAAGTACAAAAATAGCCTATTGGGTGCACCCATTTATAAAGAGAACCATCTTTAAGGACAAGGAAACTGCCAGCGGAATGCTTATGCCTTTTTATAATGGAAAGGAATTTGGGTTAGGAGCAGCTATAGTATTTTAAAAAATCCCTCGGTCGCGAGCAACAAGCTTAGAGCCTATAGCCTGCATCAAAAAACCCACCGCTGGCGCCGGCATCCCACGCCGTTACTTCCGCACAAATAAGTCCAAAATTTAACGGTAGGCGGACTGGCGTCAATTAAACATCATGCGATGCCAATTTAAAATGCAATATAACTACTAGTAGCGGCCCGCGAGCCCGAAAGGGTCACAAACGTACCCCAACAATGCAGTTCCGCACCCACCGCTTCCTCGGGTAGGGTTATTTGCACAACGGTATCTTGACGCAGGGCGATGTTTTCAAAAAAGAAAAACGAACCAACCTCGGGCAAGAATAACACAACTGTTAGCATATCGCCCGGACTGGCGAAACTTTGGTCGCTGTTGTTTTCCCATTGCAAACTCAATATATTTCCCGCTTGCAGACTTGCCGTCGCACCTTCCAAGCCTCTTAGGTGCCCTTTGCTAATGCATACTTTGCGATAGTCCATCACCAGCAGGTCGCCCTCTACTTTTATGGCTTCCTTTAAATGGTAGGAAAGCGCAAGGTCAAAAGGCGCCTTGCTGCCCTCCATCTTCCCGAAACGCTCGGCAAGAAAAGGTTTTATGGGATTCAGAAACCCCATCGCGAAACTAAACTTTGCACGTTGCAACACTTGTGCGGGGGAAGGTTGTTTGGTAATTTCCTTTGGCGCGGACTTCATTATGGGCATTCCCCGCCAAGTACTGCCCACTACTCCGCCTACTTTGCCCGTAAAGGGCCCAAAAATGCCGTTGCTTAATCTTGCCATACTTTGGTTGTTTTAGGGATTTATCGGCATAAGCAGTATAAAAAACCTTCTCCGCACAATAGCCTCAAAACCCAATAGTTAGAGGAAAAGTACGACATTTATTTTAAATTCCTTCGAGAAACCTTCGGGTAATGGTCGACAATCCCTCGTTATACGGGCTTTTAGCTGAAGAAGACTCGAACACATCTCGACCACAACTAGAGCAAGACCCGAGGGAAGGTGGATGTTTAGATAGTTGGATTGTTAGATGATTAGATGATTGGATTAATTGTTTATTGCTAATTGTTTATTGCTTATTGTTCATTGTTAAATGTTAATTGTTATATTTGGTATTCTCCCCGATTAAATATGCTCACTGTTATGGTTTTCCGTAATGGAGATATTTTACTTTGATTTATATTTGAAAATAAACGTATGCACATGTGCGGTATAAACGCAATACCAATATTGTTTATCCACATGTTGTGGTGCATTTGACAAAAGACCGAGATAAAATTAAACAACAAAGAACTATTTGATTTATTAAGCGAAAAAGGGATACATCATCTTTATCACGCTAACACAGTTAGAACATCAGGACTTTTATTGAACAAGATGGATTATTATCAAGAGGAGCATTTGAATCCAAAGGATTGGAACAAACCCCACGATCTTTGATGAAATTGACAAAATATTTGATGTTTGGAATGATGTGTTTTTAGACACAGTTGATTTACATACATATTTCAACCGTCAAAATTATTACAGGCCTTTTTGTTCAAATTGACAACTGAATTTTTGAATGAACTTGATTTCGAAATTTGGGTAACTAAAGACAACCCCATAAATTGGAATCAAGAAATGACAACAGAGGAAAAGTATTTTTCATCTGTAGCAGAATTAAGAGAAAATTGGGATTCTTATGCACGCCAAAGGAAAATGACTACTATTAAAAATAATACAGAACCAGTACTTTTGGATTATGTAGAAGAAGTGATTTATGACAAGATCCATGTAAGTGATGATTAATAAAACGGGATTAGTTTTCTTTAATCAAGGAATGGCTGATTTAAAAGAATCTTTAAAAGTTAATCCACCATTTAAAAATAAATTTACAACAATAACCTGTAACGGATGTTTTTGTAGAAGTAATTATCTACACCAGCATACCATACCAGAATTAAATAGTCTTTTCTTATCAAATTAAAATTATGGGAAAAATAAATGTAGAATGCAAGAACTTTCATTCGGAATCAGAAATTCGAGAGGAAAAATTAATGTTTTCAGAAGATAAAATAACTGAAGAAGCTTACTGTCCTGAATGTGAGGAGAAAATTTATGAGGGAGAAACAGTATGGGTGGTTTTACGTTCAGAAAGTTGGAAAAAAAGATTTAGTAGATGAAGAATGTGAATATCCAATGCCTTAAAAAAAACGACACCACAACAATGGGGGCGTAGATCAAGTAATTGCTTGTTCTCGACTACTTCTGAAAATCCTCGCGGATTTTCAGCTTGTGGGCGTACTTTCTAAGTTAAGTGCCGAGACACGCGAAGCCAATCTACAAATCTATTAAGCGGAATTAAAAAACTAAACGTAAAAATAACAGAAATAAATATGAATGATTTTTTTAATAAATTATCTTCTTACAACCTGTTCAACAATCTTCTTCCTGGAATATTGTACACCATTTTATTGAATCATTTTACTAATTATGAAATTTCACAGGAAAATCTCCTTACAAACATTTTTCTTTATTATTTTATTGGACTTACAATAAGCAGAATTTCTTCAATTAGTATTGAACCAATTTTAAAAAAAATCAAATTTGTAACTTTTCGAGACTATCACCTATTTGTTAAGGCAAATAAAGAAGATGTCAAACTTGATATTTTAGTGGAAACCAATAATAAATTTCGTGTGCCTCTCACAATGGTTCTATTAATAATATTTGCGAAGATTTTTTATACAATGAATTATAATATTTTTAATTTTTCTGAAAATACTCAACAATACTTACTTTTAATTTTGATTGCGTTGATATATCTATTTGCATATCGCAAACAGACAATTTATGTAACCAAAAGAATTGACGCAAATAATTAAATATGGATTTTGTAATAGATTTTATATATGTAGCAGACGGAGATGGTATAATCATTTGGGGCAGAAACCCAAATGAACAGGATTTCGTTTTCTTTCTTGACGGCGGTAATCAAGAATTTGGTATTAAAATAGTTGAACATTATAGAAAATGGATTGAACCCCATTTATATGAAACTAAAACAATTGCTTTTATAAATAGTCATCCTCACGCAGACCATATCAATGGGTTAATTGAGATAGTAAAGGAACTTGGGAAAGAAATGACTTGGGGTATTTATAATGACCCAGTCAAATTTATTTCAGAAGAGTTAAGATTGAATATTAAGCAATCAGCTTTGAGAAATGAAGATGCTGATATTGAACATCTTTATAAATCCTTTAAAAAAGTTCAAGAATTAAATGACTTATGTGAACAATATGGTATAGAGAAAAAAGAAGCTTTAAGTGATGTTTTCAATTATAAAGAAATTAAAATTATTTCCCCTTCCCGAGAATTCTACACGAGTATAGTACAAACCTTTACAAATATTGATTTTCTAAAAAGGGTAGATTACACAAAATCGTTTTCCTCGATTAATGAATCAGATGAATTATTGAAACCCTGTGCAATAGTTGATGAAAAAAATGATGCATCACCTGAAAACAATTCTGCAACTATTATCGAACTAATTGATAGTAAAAACGAAAGATACTTATTAACAAGCGACGCAGGAGTTGAAGCTTTTGATGATATGGAAAAAAATGGTTTCACTCCAGAAAATTTAAATTTTGTACAGTTCCACATCACGGAAGTAGACGAAATATTAGTACTAATTGGATTGGTAAATTTGCACCTAAAATGTTCTTGATTTCAGCAGAAGGAAATCAAAAGCACCCGCGCCGAGCAGTTATCAACTGTATAAAGAAGAACCTTCCAAATTGCAAAACTTACAGTACTCATAAAAATAAAAAGACGATTTCTTACACGACTAATAAAGACGTTTTTCCTAATCGAAATTGGGGAAGTGCTGAACCATTATAAAAACTCTACCGCTAACACCGTGTATAATTAATTGCTTTGGCAAGTGCTTATCTGGAAAATTCCTTCGGAATTTTCTCTGGCAAGTATTTGTTTACTAAATTAGTTGCTTAACCACGCAACTAATCATACACCAAACGTTGGCAACAAGCTAAAAAAACCGAACATAATAAAAATATATGAAATTAGAAAAAATATTAGACAAACTTGGTTCTAGAAAAGAACTCGTTTATAAAAATCATTGACCATATTATTTCTAAAACCCCTAAAAACTCAAAAGAAATTGAAAAAATATTAAGTTCAACGATAAAGGACTTAAATCAGTCGACAACTTAAACGTATCTAATATTTTTAGTTTAACATCGGATGAATTTACAGAATATCTAATGTGCAGAGTTTCAAGAAGCTAACTCACAATTGGATATTCTCATTGACATTATTATTCGAGACGGAAATTGCATAATGAAACAGGATTGGTTTTCGAGACTTTACGAAACCGAAATCAAGAATTTAAAAGGCAAAATTAAAATTCTTAACTACCGAGTTAGAAAATGAGAAATCGGAATTAAGTGAATCAAGAAAAAGAGATTTTCGAATATATAAAGCTTGCCTATCAACTGCATATCACAATGATGTTGTAAATAACAGAGAGGCAAAAATAACGATCTGATGAATTATCAATAATTTTAACGCTTTCGAAACAACTTGGATTATCTCAAGAAGATGTTAAGCTAATCAATTATTCAATTTTACCAATCAAAAAGGCAGATATTCAAGATGTAATTAACAATTTAAAAAATCTTGGGGTTGTTTTCTTTTCAAAAAAAGAAAACACAATTTATGTGGCTGATGAAATGGTAAGACTATTAAGAAAAATCAGAAAAAAAGAAGTTGCTGAAAAGTTTTACAGGACGAACATTAAAGTTGTTGAGAGAACCCATTATCAACCAAATCGCCAAAGAACATAATATTGATAGAAAATTAACCAACTCACAAAAGATAGAACAAATAATAAAAGAAGGTATTTCTTTTACCGATTTACTTTCAACTGAAATTTACAAGCCAGGAATAACGCTAACTGAAAAGAAAAAAACACTAAATGAACTTTGTGAAAAAGGACTTAATATTTCCAACTTAAAAGGAAGTACATTAGAAGACAAAATCAATAGTCTAATTGAACACTTTGAAAGTGTTGAAAAGGATGAAAAAGTTGGAATATCAATAGATGGCTTTGACAAAATGCTAACTGAATTAAATCAATCTCTACCAAAACTAAATAAAGAACTAAAAGAACAATTTGAACTGCAAGATGAAAACGTTTTAAATGCCGATTTCTTGCTAGATTACAATATAAAACCAAGAGATATTTTGGATTTAATTACAAAACCCGATTTATCTACTTTCATAAAAGATAATGGAATCAAACAACGCGGAGATGATATTTTAAACATCCTCGAGCATTATAAAGATGTAGAAAATTTATATCTAGAAAACTATGAAAATGTTGGATATCGCAACTTGAATTTATTAAAGGAAAATGGTATTTCCGTTAAAGAAAGTGACCTAGGTTTAAAATTTGAAGAATTAACTAAAATAATCTTTAAATCTTTGGGATTCAATGTAGATGATAAGTTTAAAAATCAACTCAATACTCAAAAGGATATGATGGATATTCTTTTAAATCTTGGTAATAATGAAATTATAATTGTTGAATGTAAGACAAGAAAAGAAAAAGGCTATAACAAATTTAGTACTGTTTCAAGACAGCTAAAAGCTTACCAGAATTTAGCACTTAAAAATAATTTGAGAATTGTTAAAATATTGCTTGTAGCACCTGAATTTAGTGACGATTTCGTTTATGACTGCGAAATGGATACTGAAATGAATTTGTCTCTTCTGATCAGCCTCTACTTTGTTGAAAATATTTGAGACGTTTAAAACTTCAAAATATCAGGAATTTCCTCACGTATTATTTAGGGATATTGTAATAAACGAAGAGCGGATTATAAAAGCATTGACCAAATAAAGCCAGTCTGCCCTTGCTGGCGCGGGCGTCCCGCCCGTGTTCTCCAAACTTATATGTGGAATTAACTTACACCCATGTGCGATGACAGAAATTAGAAACTCAATTTTGGCAGGACTTGCATTCGCACTTTTGTTCGGACTTTATCTTGCAGTTCGGTTCAACACTAATTACGCCCTTATTGCTGGACCAATTTCTGGACTTGCATTTGGGACAGCATTATACTTCTTCGTGACTTCCAAGACAGTTAAGAAACAAACTCAAATTGAAAATCTTGAGGGCAAAACTATTATTCGTTCAGGTGGAGCTAATCACTTTATCAACGGTGAAGCAGTTGGCGGCAAACTTTACTTATTCACAGACAAACTTCAATTTCAATCACACGGTTACAACTTTCAAAACCACGGACAAATAATAAATCTCGAAGAAATTAAAGACGTAAGTTTTTACAATACACTCGGGCTTATTCCCAATGGACTTGCTATTACAACTCATGCTGGACAAACAGAAAAATTCATTGTCAGTAGTAGACGCCTTTGGAAAGATGAAATTGAAAAACTAAAAACAGACAGTTAAAATGCCCTAATGGCTGCTGCAGGCATTCCTGCCCGTGTCTTCCGCTCAAATCCCCCACCCTTCTACTCTAATTCTCTTCAAGTCTAAACCTACCATACTACTTGATTATAGTTAATTGTCAATTGCCAACTCACACATTCACACATTCCACTAATTCACTTCTTCCCCAACCAGCCTAAAGCCTTAAGCATATAGCTTAAAGCTATTATTAATTATTAATTATTCATTACTAATTACTAATTACTAATCGTCCAAGCCTACCAGCACCGCCATTTCAATTATAAAAGGCAAACCTGATATATATCATTTTATACTCCTAGACCGCATTCTACATTTGTACAAATTAAAGATCTAAATAATCAGTCATTAGCAATACTAACAAAAGTATAAATCAACAAAAATGAACAAAATGAAAAAATACTTAGACGGTTTAGCTCTTATCATAATGATGATAGCAATCAGTAGCATAGGATATGCACAAACTACATACAAAGTTAATGACGTGAAAGTGAAACTTTACGGAACCTCCACTTTGCATGATTGGGAAATGGATGCCACTCGTGCCAATGGGGAATCACAATTAATCTTCAACACTGAAAATGGAAGTGAACTTGCTTCGGTGAAATCACTTACATTCATTTTAGAAGTTAAAAACTTAAAAAGTGATAATAGCGGCCTCGACAAAAATGCCTACAAAGCATTGAAGGCAGATAAATATAAAACCATCAGTTACAAACTTTCCTCTTCTAGCCAATCACCAGAAAAAGGAGGTTATCTGCTAAAAACCCGTGGCAAACTTACCATTGCAGGCACTACCAAAGATGTAGCGATGGACATACACGCCGTAATTGGTGAGAATAACACAATCACTTATAAAGGTTCATACCAGCTAAACATGACTGATTATGGTGTTGAACCCCCATCATTTATGCTGGGTGCTATGAAAACCGGCAACACTCTTAAAATTGATTTTGAAGTAAAATATAATAAACAAAACGAAGGATAACTTAACTAATTAAATAAAAAAAGATGAAAAAACTAATAGTATTATCGATTTGCCTTTTCGCAATAAGCTTAAATGCACAACAAAAACAACTGCAATATTTTAGACCCAACGATAAAAGCGGTATAAATGTTTTTGAAACTCCCAAAACCGACACTGTTACCTTTACGGGTGTAAAGGTTAGAGTAGGCGGAGATTTTGCAATGCAGTTCCAAGGCTTGAGCCAGGAAAATGACCTCAACAATTTGGTTGAGCTTGGTACAGACTTTAACCTACCCACAGCTAACCTAAACGTTGATGCACAATTAATGGATGGTGTTAGAATGCACCTTGGAGTGTACCTTTCAGCACGTCACCACGAGGAATCTTGGGTTAAGGGAGGTTATATTCAAATGGATAAACTTGATTTCGTAAGTCCTGGATTTTTAGAAGGTATAATGAATTATACCACCATCAGGATTGGTTTGGACGAATTCAATTATGGTGATGCACATTTCCGCAGAACTGACAATGCCCGGGCTATTTATAACCCATTTGTAGGTAACTATATAATGGATTCCTTTTCAACCGAAGCGTTTGGTGAGGTAACAGTTCAGAATAGTGGATTGTTGGCAGTGGTTGGGGTTACCAATGGTAAGCTTAATCAAAATGTAGTTAAGAACGACAAAACTGATAACAGAATTTCTTTCTACAGCAAATTGGGTGTGGACAAGCAGATAAACACTGATTTAAGAGTACGTTTAACTGGCTCAGTTTACACAAATCACGGTACAACCAGCGGTACTTGGCTATATGGCGGCGACCGCGGAGGTAGCAGATATTACAATGTATTGCATACCCTTCCAGATGCTGATGGTAATGTTCAAGGAACCGACTTTGATGGTCGATACAATGCACGTTTCACAAAACTTACTGCATATCAGATTAACCCTTTCGTAAAATTTATGGGACTTGAGTTCTTCGGAATTTATGAAATAGCTACCGGTAATAATAAAATCACAACACCCGTAGCCGATGAAGAAGGCGATTTTACACAGATAGCAGCCGAATTACTTTACCGATTTGGCCAAAATGAACAATTCTATTTTGGCGGAAGGTATAATACCGTAAAAGGAAAAGCTCTTGATAGCGCTACTGATGATTTAGAAATAAGTCGTGTAAATGTTGGCGGTGGCTGGTTCCTTTCCAAAAATGTTGTTGTGAAAGCAGAATATGTGAACCAACAATACAAAGGCGATGCTTGGACCGGACGATTTGCAGGAGCACAATTTGATGGCTTTAACATAGAAGCTGCAATTAGTTTCTAATATATCAAAATTAACAAAGTATAAAACAATTCATAAGCAACAAAGGTTTCAAAAGCCAGAGTTAGCAAAGGTTGCTTCCGAATTCAAAACAAGTAATACACAGGGGTGAAAGGAATTTCTGGCGGACTATTTAAAAGTACACTGCTGATTTTTTTACCCCTGTGTTTATTCAAAGAGCGATGGAATCACACTATTATAATGTAGAATTAAATTGGGAAAACAGGCGTAAAGGCATTATGTGTTCCCCTGAGTTGAACAAAGAAAAAAGGCTTTGTATTGAGGTAGCAACTCCTCCAGAATTCCCCCAAGGAATGGAGGGAATTTGGTCTCCAGAACATTTGTTTGTGGCGTCTGTTAACAGTTGTTTGATGACAACTTTTTTAGCTATCGCCGAAAATTCCTCACTGGAATTTCAAAGTTTCAGTTGCAACGCAAAAGGAAAGCTGGAAATGGTTGAAGGTAAATTAATGATGAGTGAAATCCTTCTAAAACCCAAAGTGGTTATTCATAATGAGGATTATAGGGACAAAGCAGTGCGTATACTAAACAAAGCTGAAAATGCCTGTTTGATTTCCCGTTCTATCAAATCGAAGATTGAAATGGAAATAACCATTGAGGTTAGACCCTTTTTGATTGATAAAAATTAATTCGCATACTTCTATTTGCGAAATCTTCAAAGGCTGGAAGTTAAAAAGCTAAATAAAGAATAATGATGAAGTATTCTCATTTATCGATAGCATTTGCAATTGTAGCACACATTGCAACTGTGCAATGTAAAGTCCAAAAGACTCCGGAGTTTTACAATGAATCACAAATATTGGCAACTGCAAATTTTTTCATGAAATCGGTAAAGGCAACCATAAAAGGCACTTCCACATTGCACGCTTGGGAATCAGACGTTACTATTATTGAAGGCAAAGGCACGTTTCAGATAAAAGATAATAAGCTTGCCTTTATAAAAGATGCAGAAATTAAAATTCCCGTAACTGGCATAAAAAGTAAAGAAGGGAAAATAATGGATGCCAAGACCTACGAAACCTTCAAATCTGATGAGTTTCCTTTTATAACTTACTCCTTCAACAATGCAACTGTAAAAATAAGCGAATCACGCATGGTTAGTATGGAAACCGTCGGGGAGCTTAGTATGGCCGGTGTAAGTAAATCGGTGCCAATTTCAGCGTATGGAAAAGTATTGCCAAATGGTGATTTGCAGTTAACTGTTTCCAAAAAACTAAAAATGACCGACTATAATATGGAGCCCCCCGTCATGTTTTTTGGCACCGTAAAAGTAGGAGACGAAATAACTGTGAACTTCAATTTTGTGCTTTCACAAGCTAACAACTAATGTCCGCTGGTACTGTTCCGTTTCTTATGAATTGAGTATATTTAATTAACTGAATCAAAGTAATTAAATAACTTATGAAAAGAATACTTCTAATCTTAGGCCTTTATATTTCTATACTAGGCTTTTCTAAAACAGCTTATGCGCAGAATACCGACCTTTTTTCAGTAAAAGTGGAAATAGAACAAGCTGCGGCTATGGAACAAGCTGCATTTGAAACAGGTGATTGTGAGACATTGATTTCTTTTTTTGATGATTCAGTTTCATTTTATGCAAATGGCAATAAAGCCCCTTCCAAGGAAATGATTGCAAGTTTCTGCAAAAATATACCACGACCTTTCAAAAATAAATCAGACAAAATTCTGCTTGAGGTTTTTCCACTATCGGAAAATACGGGTTATACTGTTCGCACTTTTTGGGGTAAAGAGGAACCTTCAAAAATAGTAGAGGTGGTCACCAAAATCTGGAAAAAGACGGATTCAAAATGGAAGATTATTCATTTTCAATCTACCGTAAAATAAGATTTCTTTTAATTGAACACACTTCCTGTTTTAAAAAAGACAGCATTCGCCAAAAACAATTTCCCGTTCTGCCAAAAGGAGCGGAAAGAAACATCGTCTACCATATAAATAATACTACCATTCCCCTTTTTCGCTTCCGCAAAAACGATGGAATTTTTTAAAGCAACTTTTGCGGTTTCCCCCGAAAAACCGGAAACACTTTCAGGTTCCTTTATATAACCCACATTATAGCCTTCATTCAAAAATTTATACGAATCACTACCCAGTTTTAAACTGTAATAAGTATCGCCATAACCAAAAGCCAGCGGATGGGTATTGTCCAACGTAACTTTATAGATACTGCCGGTAATAAAATCTTTGGTGCTTTCAAGCTCGCGTTGGGCGAATGGAATTAAATTTCCCAAAGTGTCTTTTTCTTTTTCGGCCTTTTTATCTATGTTGTTTTTTAGATCATATCCTTCCTTTCCTTCAAAAAGGCTTACTGCATTGGCAATGGCAATTACCCTTCCACCCTTCTCTATCCAAGATTCCAAATTTTTTAAAACCTCCTCATTCAAAATAGATTTATAATCACCATCTGGCAAAACCAAAACATCGTAATCATTCCATTGAATATATTCAACATCTTCCGTGTTTATTGAAGTAATTGGATATTTCAATTGGGTTTCAAAAAAATGCCACAGTGCGCCATAACTTAATGAAGAAGTGCCTTCGCCTTGCAACATTGCTACTTTTTGATTTTTAATTAAATGGACGTATTGTGAACCGAAATCGGTTAATTTATCCGCAAAACTTGTAGGTGAAGCGTACAATTGGCGATCCATTTTGTTGGCTAATTCAGTAACTGTTTTATGGAAATCTTGATTGTTTTTATTGTCGCTTTTTGTAATTATCAAACTTCCACGACCGAAATTTTTCCCGCCAAACCCAAGTTCCTTTTCTGAAAATCGCACTTTTATATTGTTCTTCAATAAAGCTGCAAGAAATTCCGCATCCTTAACACTGTTCCATTTCGCAATATAACCGGCTGCGGAAGGCATAGGTGTATTTAGAACAGTTGCTGATTTTGGAGTAGCATTGGCTTCAATCAAGGTAGCACTTGCAACAGTCTCCAAGCCATAAGCATAAGGCAGTGCCCAAGCTGTAATATCATAAGTAACGGGAGTGGAAAGCGTGGCGTTCGGTTCAAAAAGCACTTCCACCATCTTGCCTTTTGGCTGGTTGGTGCTCACTACCAAAGCATTTTGGAAATCCATTGAGCCTTTTTTGTTTTCATTATAATTGAAACCTGTTACTGTTCCGTTATTGGCGAATCCGTATTTTATTTCATGAAAATCCAACAATTCGGTAAGTTTTTGTATGTTATCGGGGTTGCCTTTTAGGACAAAACTTTTGTATTTTAAATTATCGTTTTGAAAGAACTTCTTAAATTCGGAATTAAGGGAAGCCACTTGTTGGGCAGCCACCTCAATGGTTGAAAGCCCCGAGGCAGTGTGGTGGGCGACCCGATCTGCCAAAGTAAGTTCTATTTCTTCGTCGTTATTGATTCCCAAACCAGCCATTCCGTGGCCTGCCTGTTCATAAGTCATCCCTATAGCACCCATAAAAAGCGGATAGGTATCGCCATAACTGGGATATAGCAAATCGAAACTCTCGCGGGTAAAGAAAAGCCAGCCGTTTTCATCAAAATATTTGGCATTGTTTTTCCCAATTTTATTTTGAAATTCACGCTGCCACGGCGTAATTATTTCGTGGAAAGGCTCCGCGGCAGGGGCAAAATAATAAGGCTCATTGATGCCCTGTTCGTGAAAATCAACATGTACTTGCGGCATCCATTGATTATAAATTTTTAAGCGTTGTTGCGTTTCTACTTGGCTCGCCCACATCCAATCACGGTTTAAATCAAAAAGATAATGGTTTGGCCGGCCGCCGGGCCAAGGTTCACTATGTTCCGTGGCATCTTGTGATGGATTATAGGGCGAAGCTTTTACTTGATTGTACCAATTTACATAACGATCGCGCCCATCGGGGTTTACTCCCGGATCCATAATTACCACCACATTTTTAAGATATTCCGGATGCTCCGTAATCAATTTATAAACCGTATTCATCGCTGCTTCGCTACTGCTGGCTTCATTGCCGTGCACATTATAACTGAGCCAAACTATAGCTTTATCCGGGTTCGCATTACCAGGAATAATGCCGATATTTTTTAAATTATCCGTACGTATCTGTTGAAGATTTGCAATGTTTTCTGCGGAAGAAATCACCGCATAAGTAAGTCTTCTGCGCTCATTGGTCTTTCCGTAGTCAAAATATTTTACCATTGGACTATTTGAAGCTACATGCTCAAAATAGGAAACCACATCGGCGTGCCGGGAAAATTCAGTGCCTATTTCATAACCTAAAAATTCGGAAGGAGATTTAAGTTGTGCGAAAATAAATAAAGGGAAAACCAGAAATAAAAAGGAGAGGTAACGCGTCATTTTGCGAGTTTTAAAACAGTGTCTAAAACTACTAAAGTTTTACCAAATTCAGGTTTCTGAATTCTGAATTCTGAATTATACTGTATTTTTGTTTCAATTTTTCCAAAGAATCTATGCCAACCCATTCCATTCCGTATAAAAACACAGGGTATTTTTCAAAATTGATATGCGACTATCTCGCTGAAGATGATAGCTTAAAACCCTTTTACAATCGCTTTCCAAACTTGGAAAATTTTAAACATCAGATTCAGGAAAAGCAAAGGAATTTTACGGATGAAAAAAGGCATTTACTGTCAAAAAGAATAATGTTTCAATATGGCGATAATTCCATTTCGCAATCCACATTGAGCAATATTGATTTACTTCGGGAGCACACCGCTTTTACCATTACTACTGGGCACCAACTTAATCTTTTTACGGGACCGCTCTATTTTCTTTATAAAATATTTTCTGCGATAAATTTAGCCGAGCAACTCAATAAAACCTATACCACCAACCAATTTGTACCTGTTTATTGGATGGCTACCGAAGATCACGATTTTGAGGAAATAAACTACTTCAACCTTTTCGGAAAAAAGGTAAAGTGGGAACGGGATGCTTCAGGGGCCGTGGGCGAACTTTCCACGGAAGGTTTAAAGGAAGTGAAACAGCAACTGAAAAAGGAATTTGGTGAAAGCGAGAACGCCAAAAAGTTGATTTCCATTTTTTCCGATGCATATTTAAAACACGACAACCTTGCCGATGCCACTCGTTTTTTGGCCAACACACTTTTTTACCACCAAGGCTTAGTTATTATTGATGGCAACGACACCGCGCTTAAACAGTGTTTTATTCCTTATGCCGAAAAGGATCTGACAGAAAACCTCAGCTTTAAAAAAGTTTCGGAAACAACTGAAAAGTTGACTGCATTGGGCTACTCAGAACAAGTGCATCCGCGCGAAATAAACCTTTTTTATCTAAAGGAAAATTTACGGGAACGAATTATTGAAAAGGAAGGCCAATATTATATTAATGAAACCGAACTGTCTTTTTCAAAAGAGGAAATACTAAAGGAACTGCATGAAAATCCCGAACGGTTTTCTCCAAATGCTTTGCTGCGCCCGCTATATCAAGAAGTTATTTTGCCCAATCTTTGCTACATTGGCGGCGGTGGCGAGCTAGCATATTGGTTTCAGCTAAAGGATTATTTCAATAAATTGGAAGTGCCCTTCCCTATTCTATTGCTTCGGAATTCGGTGCTTTTGGTTCCGAAGAGGCTTTCGGAAAAACTAAAAAAACAAGAGGTAGAAATTATTGATTTGTTCCTTTTGCAACATGAATTGATGACAAAACACACGCGTGAAATTTCAAAAATAGATATAGATTTTTCACAACAAAAAGAATTTTTAAAACAGCAGTTTAAGGATTTATATGAAATGGCAAAGCAAACGGACGCTTCATTTTTGGGAGCCGTGGGCGCGCAGGAAAAAAAGCAATTGAACGGTTTGGACAATCTTGAAAAGCGGTTGCTGAAAGCACAAAAAAGAAATCTTTCCGAAGAATTGGAAAGAGTAAAAAGGCTTCAAAATGAGTTGTTCCCGCAATATAGTTTACAAGAACGACACGTTAATTTCGCAGAGTTTTATTTGGAATATGGGGAAGAATTGTTTGATGTGATAAAAGAAAACCTAAACCCACTTGAACCAAATTTTACTGTTTTGGAATTATGAAAAAAAGACTAAATGTCCGTTCGAGCGCAGTCGAGAACTATTAATACTAAGGTCTCCACTGCGCTCGACCAGACAAATGAAATATCAAAAAAAAAATTCCACACAACCCTTTAACCAACTTATTATTTAAAGTATTTTTGCCTATGCAAAACAACGTCCTCATTTTAGATTTTGGTTCGCAGTACACCCAATTGATCGCGAGACGCGTGCGGGAACTGAACATTTACTGCGAAATTCACCCTTACCATCACATACCGGAAAACTTGGAGCCTTTTAAGGCCGTAATACTTTCGGGCAGCCCGTTTTCCGTTCGCGGGGAAGATGCTCCCCACCCCGATCTTTCGCAAATTCGTGGTCACAAACCCATTTTGGCGGTTTGTTACGGTGCACAATATTTGGCGCATTTTAATGGCGGGAGCGTGGAACCTTCAAACATTCGGGAATACGGAAGGGCGAAACTTTCCATGATAAAATCTGGCGAAGTTTTCTTTAAGGATATACCGGAAAATACAAACGTGTGGATGAGCCATAGCGATACCATTGCACAGCTTCCCGAAAACGGGGTACGATTGGCAAGCACAGCAGATGTACTAAATGCAGCATACAGAATTGAAGGCGAGGAAACCTACGCGATACAGTTTCACCCCGAGGTTTACCACACAACCCACGGAAAGCAATTACTGGAAAATTTCCTGGTGAACATTGCAGAAGTTGAACAATCCTGGACTCCCGCCGCTTTTGTGGAAACTACTGTTGAAACATTACAAGAACAGATTGGCGATGGAAAAGTTGTACTTGGTTTGAGCGGTGGGGTTGACTCTACTGTCGCTGCTATTCTACTAAATAAAGCCATCGGCAAAAATCTGTTTTGCATTTTTGTGAACAACGGCTTGCTTCGGAAAGATGAATTTGAAAGCGTGCTTCACCAATATAAAGATATGGGGCTAAACGTAAAAGGTGTAGATGCTTCGGAACGCTTTTTGGAAGCTTTGCGAAATGAAAGCGACCCTGAAAGAAAACGTAAAGCCATAGGAAATGCCTTCATTGAAGTTTTTGACGATGAAGCGCATCAATTAACTGGGGTTGATTGGTTGGCACAGGGTACCATTTATCCCGACGTGATAGAAAGTGTTTCCGTTAATGGCCCATCGGTTACTATAAAAAGCCACCACAACGTGGGCGGTTTGCCCGATTTTATGAAGTTGAAAATCGTGGAACCGCTACGCATGCTTTTTAAAGATGAAGTGAGAAGAGTTGGAAAAGAAATGGGAATTGACCCAGAATTATTGGGAAGACATCCTTTTCCGGGGCCTGGACTTGCTATCAGAATTTTGGGAGAAATCACCGCTGAAAAAGTTCGTATCCTACAGGAAGTGGACGCAATATTCATAAACGGATTGAAAAAGTGGGAACTGTACGATAAAGTGTGGCAAGCGGGAGCAATCCTGTTGCCGGTAAATAGCGTAGGCGTTATGGGCGATGAAAGAACCTATGAAAAAGTAGTTGCCCTGCGTGCGGTGGAATCTACAGATGGAATGACCGCAGATTGGGTAAACCTTCCCTATGAATTTTTACAGGAAGTGAGCAATCATATAATAAACCGGGTTAAAGGCGTTAATAGAGTAGTCTATGACATCAGCTCAAAACCGCCAGCTACCATTGAGTGGGAATAAAAAATTGAAATCGAGACTATGTTTACTAAAAATAAAAAATTGATTGTCAATATGTTGAAGTGTTTAATATACGTTTCGGTAACTTTTTTATTTATGATTAGCTGTGGTTCAGCAGCGCAACAACAGTACAAAAGCCATTCGGTCCAAAAAGGGGAAACTGTTTACAGTATTGCCCAGAAATACAACATTTCCGAAGAAACCATTTACAATCTCAATCCAGATGCAAAAAATGAATTGAAGGTAAATAGTGTTCTAATCATACCTTCGAGTAGTGTAATTAGTTCGGGGACAAACAATAACAACTTTAGGGAACATAAGGTTAAAAAGAAAGAAACGCTATATGGAATTGCCAAGCTGTACAATGTTAGTGTTGACGATATAAAAAAACTTAATAAAGAACTCTATTCCCGTGGGCTGAAGAAAGGCGAGCGATTATTGATTCCTGCCGCCTCCCAAAATATGGAAACCGATAATTCCGGACCGGGAAAGAATTTACCCGGAACCCAAAAATATACGGTTAAAGCAAAAGAAACAAAGTTTGGAATTGCAAGAAAATTTGGAATTTCCATCGCGGAGCTTGAAGATTTGAACCCTAATTTGGATGAAGGACTTAAAATTGGCGCTACTTTGATTGTTCCGGATAAAACAGTAATCGAAAATGCGGAAATAGACAACGACAATTTTCAATATTACGAAGTGAAACCGAAGGAAGGCTTCTACAGATTGAAAGTAAAGTTCGGCCTTTCCGAAGAAGAAATCATCACGTTGAATCCCTATGCAAAAGATGGGCTTAAGGAAGGAATGATTTTAAAAATACCGAAAGAGGAAACCACAATTTCAGAAGAAGATGTTTCGGTAGTCGATCTTGAAAAAAGAATTGACAACAAAAAAATGAAGACCGTTGCCCTCATGCTTCCCTTTCGTTTGATGGATAGTCCGATTGATTCTACAAGTAACGATAAAGACAGACTTAAAAAAGATCCAACCCTTCGAGTAGCTTTGGATTTTTATAGCGGAGCATTGATGGCTGCTGAGTTCGCAAAGGATAAAGGAATTTCCATTACATTAAATGTTTATGATACTGAAAAAAGCGACGCTAAAGTGGCTTCCATTATTTCCCAAAACAATTTCAAAAATGTGGATGCCGTAATTGGTCCACTACTTCAAAAAAATGTTGAAAAGGCTTCTGAAATGCTAAAAAATGAAAAAATCCCCGTTTTTTCACCCTTGAGCAATCGAGATTTAGCGATGAACGATAATCTTTTTCAAACGCTCCCTACCGATGCCGTGCTTCAGAAAACAATGATCAGATATTTGAAGAAACACGCCGCAGGAAAAAATATCATCATAATTGCGGACTCGAAAAGGGCCAAGCAAAAGGAAATGATTGAAACCGCCATTCCTGGAGCGAGATCAATTTCTCCAAGGAGCGGAGGTTATTTACAAACGAGTGATGTTGCATCCGTATCAACAGAAGGCATGGAAAACTGGGTGGTTTTGGAATCATCAAACCCAGTATTGGTGAGCAGTGCGGTGAATGCCATTGCGGCAATGGCAGCAAACTACAAAATGCGTTTATTTACTTTGGATAAAAATGATGCCTACGAATGGCACGAAATTTCAAACATCAGGTTGGCAAAACTTCATTTTACATTTCCTTCCGTAAATAAAAATATATCGGAGGATGATCGCAACCCATTTTTAATCAGCTACAAAAACAAATACGGTGTTTTACCGAATAGATATGCCATTCGCGGTTTTGACGTAACTTATGATGTGCTCTTGCGATTGGCTTCCGAAAAAGATATTTTTGACGCAGTTATGCCTGAAAGCGAAACGGTTTATATTGAAAATAAATTCCGTTACGAAAAAACGAACACAGAAGGCTATAGCAATGAGGCTGCCTATATTTTAAAGTATAACAACGAACTTAAATTTGAAGTCGTAGAATGAGCACGTCCAAAGTAACATATCTCGGTAATCTCCGCACTGAAAACGAGCATCTTCAATCGGGCAACAAATTTATTACCGATGCCCCCACTGACAATAACGGAAAAGGTGAAGCGTTTTCCCCCACAGACACCGTTGCCACCGGTCTCGCCAATTGTATGATTACAATGATGGGCATAAAGGCACGTGATAATAATGTGAATATGGATGGAACTACCGCAGTGGTAACCAAAACCATGGCTGCAAACCCAAGACGCATTTCGAAAGTTGAAGTGGTTCTAAATTTTCCCGCCGGAATTGACGAGAAATCAAAAAAAATACTAGAGCATACCGCACGAACTTGTCCTGTGCTGTACAGTCTTCACCCAGATATTGAAAAGATAATTGATTTTAATTGGGGATGAAATCTTTAGATTGTTTGTTCAAGCCCTTCGGCTACGCTCAGGGTAAACTAAAGTCGAGAACTACATTTAGGTACTATTTTTGATTTCACTTTATTATGAAAATATTTTTAGCCCTAATATTCTTCCTGATTTCCACTCCGCAAAATGATTTTGAAAAAATTAAATGGAATGAAAATCACAAATTAACGTGGAATGATTTCCGAGGAAAACCTATTACGAAGTGCCAGTTTTGTGGCCAGTACCAATACAGGTATCAGTTTTCAATATTCCTATTCCTTAAAAAGTGGAGCTGTAAATGTAGAATATTCCGTAGAAAGTTTTTTTGAACCCGAAGGCTCGTGGTTTCTCGCCGAAAGAGTTACTCCTTATATTTTAAAGCATGAGCAGGCACATTTTGATATTTCGGAATTGCATGCGCGAATACTTCGAAAGAATTTAGATGGAAAAAAATTTACGAAAAGGATAAAATCTGAAATTGAGAGTATTTATCAAAAAGTAGAACAGCAACGTCGAGCCATGCAAACAAAATTTGACGTAGAATCCGATCATTCCCGCAATGAGGAAAAAGAAGCTTTTTGGCAAAAATACATAGCAAATCAACTTGCCCAATACCATGCTTGGAAGTAAACCGGACCCTACACATTTAATTGAATTGGCAAACTACAAAATGCCTTTTGGTAAATATGAAGGTTATTATTTGGCAAATATTCCTGAATATTATTTTGTGTGGTTTAAGCAAAAAGGCTTTCCCGATGGAAAATTGGGATTGATGATGGCCGAAATGTATGAGCTGAAACTAAACGGATTGGAAGGATTGCTTCAGAAGCTGATAAAGAAATGAGAAAACTTCTGAGCTATCTTTGGCCCACTACCCGCTGTTTTTCTTCTGAAATAAATGGCATTTTGGAAGTAACTTACGTAAATGGCAAAAAGGTATTAGATACAGAAAATGCGAATTACTCTTACGGATCCCTTCAAAAGATATTGGAATTTGGATTGTCGAAAGTTGATTTGAAATCCGTAAAAAACCTGCTGCTTTTGGGAATGGGTGGTGGTAGTATTATCCACTCCCTCAGAAAAAGAGGGTTTTATGAACCAATTGTGGCGGTAGAGATAGACCCCGAAATTATTAAGCTGGCAAAGAAGGAGTTTAATATTGAAGAAGCCGGGAATCTGAAAATTATTCAACAAAATGCTTCAAAATATGTTGGGGAGAGCAACGAAATATTTCAACTTATAATTATCGATCTTTTCATCGACCTCAATGTCCCTCCTATTTTCTACGAAAAGGAATTTTGTGGGAACGTTTCAAAACTCTTGGAAAAGGATGGTTCAATAATTTTTAATGTGGGCGTAAATCTTGAAAAAAAATCTGGAACTACTGAAAAACTAATAGCCAATTTTGGTAGGGATTTTCAGTTTCAAACGCACCAAAAAGTAAACGGCACCAACTCCTTATTAATTGGAAGAAAGTTGTGAAAATAATTCTTCAATATTTTAAAAAGCACACTTTGGAATTTGGTTCTTGATTTTTGAAATTTAGCTGTTTCCTTTCCACAATAAAAATGTACCTTTGCATCCCGTATAGTTATTTCAGCAAAGGCATTCATGAGCACTACAAAATACATCTTCGTTACGGGCGGGGTTTCATCTTCTTTAGGTAAGGGAATTATAGCGGCATCATTGGCTAAGTTATTACAAGCCAGAGGGTATCGTGTTACCATCCAAAAATTGGATCCGTACATAAATGTAGATCCGGGAACACTTAATCCATACGAGCACGGTGAGTGCTACGTTACCGATGACGGCGCCGAAACCGATCTTGATTTAGGCCACTACGAGCGTTTTCTGAACGTAAACACTTCACAAGCAAACAACGTTACCACAGGACGCATTTACCAAAGCGTAATTGAAAAAGAACGTCGTGGCGAATTTTTGGGAAAAACCGTTCAGGTAATTCCACATATCACCAACGAAATAAAAGAACGCGTACAATTGCTCGGAAATACGGGTGAATATGATATAATCATCACTGAAATTGGCGGTACCGTGGGCGATATTGAATCGTTACCTTACATAGAAGCCGTGCGCCAGATGAAATGGGAAATGGGCGATGACAATGCGTTGGTTATCCATTTAACCTTGGTACCCTACCTTTCCGCAGCCGGAGAATTAAAAACGAAACCTACGCAACATTCCGTAAAAACATTGATGGAAAGCGGAATTCGTGCCGACATTTTAGTTTGTAGAACAGAGCACGAACTTTCCAAAGATTTACGCAGAAAACTCGCGCTTTTTTGCAACGTGAAAGAAGAAGCAGTTATACAATCCATTGATGCTTCAACCATTTATGATGTACCGAATATGATGCTGGAGGAAGGTTTGGATACTGTAACCCTTCAGAAATTAAATTTGAAGGATTCAAAAAAACCCGATTTAAAGCAGTGGAACAAATTTCTTCAAAGGCATAAAAACCCAAAAGCAGAAGTCCATATTGGTTTGATTGGAAAATATGTAGAACTGCAGGACAGCTACAAATCCATACTGGAATCTTTCATTCACGCTGGCGCAGAAAATGAAGTAAAGGTGAAATTGGAATACATACATTCCGAACACATAAACGCAAAAACAATCGGCAAAAAACTTTCTAAATTAGACGGAATTCTGGTGGCTCCCGGTTTTGGAGAACGTGGTGTTGAAGGAAAAGTTGCAGCCGTAAGATATGCCCGTGAACATAATTTACCATTTTTGGGAATTTGTTTGGGAATGCAAATGGCGGTTATAGAATTTGCCAGAAATGTACTGAAACTGAAAGACGCGAACAGTACAGAAATGGATTCACAGACCAAAAACCCCGTAATCAGTATTATGGAGGATCAAAAAAATATTACAAACATGGGCGGCACCATGCGTTTGGGCTCTTGGAAATGTGATTTGAAAAAGGGAAGTATCGTAAGTAAAATATATAAATCAAAAACCATCGAAGAGCGCCATCGCCACAGGTACGAATTCAACAATAAATATCGGGAGCAATTTGAAGCTGCCGGCATGATTGCCACAGGTATAAATCCAGATACTGGCTTGGTGGAGATTGTTGAAATACCTGAACACCCTTGGTTTGTTGGAGTACAATATCACCCTGAATACAAAAGTACGGTTGCCAATCCGCATCCTCTTTTTGTGGCTTTTGTGAAAGCGGTTCACCAACACGCAATTAAAAAGAAATAGGACAATTTGACGCATTAGGAAATAAGGCGGGATTATTGCCCTGCAACCCAAAATTAACAATAACACACTTTTGAAATATTTCAAAAGAAGAAATAAAAAATGGAACAAAAGAAATTCGACCTTAACTCCCTCATTGGCTTTTTACTAATCGGTGGAATCCTTATTTGGATGCTTTACCTCAACAAACCTACCGAGGAAGAACTTCAAGCTGAAAAGGCCAAAACTGAAGCTGCCGCAATAGAAAAAGCAGAAGCTGAAAAAAGCAAACAAGAAATTACTTTGGCCCAGGCAACTTCGGACACTTCAAGTGCGTTGAAACCAGGCGATTCTTTGGCTCTGGAACAGTTAAAAAACCAACTCGGTTCCTTTGCCTATTCTAGTACACTTCCTTCTGCAAATGGTGGTACAACAACTTTGGAGAACGACGTACTTAAGTTAAAAATCAGCAATAAAGGAGGGTATATAACCGAAGCACTTTTAAAGGATTTCCATAAATATGATTCTGTCCCCGTTTATTTAATAAAAGATGGAAGCGCGTCCTTAAACCTTCAATTTGCTGCTGAAAACAGAACATTAAATTCGCAAGAGCTATATTTTGAGCCAAAGTTGAGCAAAAATGGTGAAGATCAAGTGCTCTCTATGAAACTGAAAACTTCTGAGAACGGCTTTATTGAATATAAATATACTTTACATCCGGGTGAATATATGCTGGATTTCAGCATCAATAGCCAAGGTTTGGATGGCGTTCTGAATACCTCACAACCCATGTATTTAGATTGGCAGTTGAAAGGATATCGCCACGCGAAAAGCATCTCATATGAAAACCGCTATTCGCGTCTGACCTATGAATATGATGACGAAAAACATTCAAAACTTTCACCAACCGGTGAAGATGACGAATTGGAAAAGGACGTTACATGGATGAACTTCCGACAGCATTTCTTCAGCTCCATGTTGCTTACCGATACTCCATTTAAGGAAGTAAAACTTACCTCTGTAGATTTGGTAAAAGACGAAGAAGTTGATACAACTTTTACCAAACAGTATGGCGCAAAGATGCTATTGGAACCAAAATCCGGCGCCTTGGCCTATGACATGAACATGTATTACGGCCCGTCTGATTATCAAATTTTCAAAAAATACGACCGTAATCTTGACGAAGCTATGCCATTAGGCTGGGGAATTTTCGGAGTTATCAACAAATACATTATCATTCCATTATTCGCTCTATTATCCGATTTTCTTCCTGCAGGAATAGCGATAATCGTATTGACGATTCTGATAAAACTATTGTTATCTCCGGTACAGTATAAACAATATTTGGCCCAGGCTAAAATGAAGGTGTTAAAACCTGAAATGGACGAAATAAAGGAAAAATACAAAGACAACAAATTGAAAATACAGCAGGAAACCATGAAGCTGCAAACCTCGGCAGGCGCGAGTCCATTAAAAGGATGTTTGCCGGCCTTACTGCAGATTCCGGTGTTTTATGCGCTCTTTACATTTTTTCCATCGGCTTTTGATTTGAGGCAAAAAAGTTTCCTCTGGGCAGATGACCTTTCCAGTTATGATACCGTTGCGGAATTGCCGTTCCATATTCCATTTTATGGTGACCACGTGAGCTTGTTTCCTATTTTGGCATCTATTGCTATTTTCGTTTATATGATGATGACAATGGGACAAAATATGCAGCAACAGCAACAACCCGGAATGCCGAATATGAAATTCCTGATGTATCTTTCGCCTTTGTTCATGTTGGTATTCTTCAACAACTATGCAAGTGGACTTTCACTCTATTACTTTATTTCGAACTTGATTACCATTGGAATTATGCTCGTTATCAAAAATTTTATTATTGATGAAGACAAAATCCACGCTAAAATTCAAGTGAAAAAAGCCCAGCCCAAAAAACAGAACAAATTTCAGCGAAAAATGGCTGAAATGATGGAACAGGCCGAACAACAGAAAAAAAAGAAATAAGCCGCAATAACAACCGCGTCGGAGAACACAAACTTAAATTTTGAAAAGTTTTAAAAAATAGATTTTACATTTTTTCGTTATCTGTATTACCCAAATATGAACTTAATGAACAAGACGGTTTTAATTTTCTTCTTCGGAATTATTTTCTGCTCCTTTCATGTTTTTTCACAAAGTGAAATAAACAAAATGGACGCACAGGGCAAACGTCATGGGGCTTGGAAAAAAAATTATGAAGGCACAACCCAACTTCGCTATGAAGGCACTTTTGAGCATGGAAAAGAAGTAGGCGAATTTAAATTTTATTGTCTTGAATGTAAAGACAAGCCCACAGTAACCAAAAAGTTTAATGGCAAAGATGACATTGCTGAAGTAAAGTATTTCACCATTAAGGGAAAATTAGTGAGTGAAGGAAAAATGGAAGGTAAAGACCGCATTGGCGAATGGATCTATTATCACGAAAATTCGAATAACGTGATGACGCGTGAAAATTATACCAATGGAAAACTGGACGGAAAAGTGATAACCTATTACCCCAACGGAAAAATCACTGAAGAAATAAGTTACAGAAATGGCATTAAAGAAGGTGAGGATAACTATTACTCACCCGAAGGAGTGCTTTTGAAAAAGTTACTTTACAAGGAAAATCAACTTCAAGGGGCAGCTATGCATTATGACGCTTATGGAAACTTGGTTATTGAAGGTTTTTATAAAGACGGAAAAAAACATGGGCTTTGGAAATATTATAAAGACGGAAAAGTAGTTTTGGAAGAAACCTATCCGAAAGTGCAGGATTAATTATTTTGGGTAAGGTCTCCCAAAAACTATCGACTGTAAAATTTCCAAAGTCTTTTTACCTTTGCATATCCTGAAATTAATATGAAAAAACGAGTAGTTGTCGGACTCAGTGGCGGAGTAGATTCCAGCGTCGCAGCCTATCTTTTAAAAGAGCAGGGCTATGAGGTTATTGGTCTATTTATGAAGAATTGGCACGACGACTCGGTAACAATTTCTGACGAATGCCCGTGGCTGGAAGATAGTAACGACGCTATGTTAGTTGCTGAAAAACTAGGCATTCCGTTCCAAACAGTAGATTTAAGCGAAGAATATAAAGAACGCATTGTTGACTATATGTTTCGCGAATATCAACTGGGACGAACTCCAAACCCAGACGTGCTTTGCAACCGTGAAATAAAATTTGACGTTTTTATGAAAATCGCCCTAGGTTTGGGGGCAGATTTTGTGGCAACGGGACATTATTGTAGAAAAGGTATTATTGAAAAAGATGGCGAACAAGTATATCAATTACTTGCTGGTAAGGATCCAAATAAAGACCAATCGTACTTTCTCTGCCAACTTTCGCAAGAACAGCTTTCAAAAACCCTCTTCCCTATTGGTGAGTTGTTGAAACCTGAAGTTCGAAAAATAGCAGCAAAACAAAACCTTATAACTGCCGAAAAACGTGATTCGCAAGGCTTATGCTTCATAGGAAAAGTGAGGTTGCCTGAATTTCTTCAACAAAAATTAGCACCAAAAGACGGTATAATTATTGAGGTACCAGCAGGCTTTTCAGAATACAAAAGAACACAACCTGATTTTTCAAGCGAAGAGGAAAAATTTAAATATCTCTCTTCTAAAAGAAAGTATTCCAAAGTAGATGGCAAACCAGTGGGCATCCATCATGGGGCGCATTATTTCACAAAAGGACAGCGAAAAGGTTTGGCCGTGGGTGGAACAAAAGAACCGCTCTTTGTAATTGATACTGATGTTGACGAAAACATTATCTATACGGGCCAAGGGAAAGAACATCCGGGATTGTATAGACGTGGACTTTTTGTAAAAAATGAAGAAATACATTGGATTAGAGAAGATCTAAAGCTTTCTGAAGGCCAAAAAATGGAGGCGTTGGCCCGTATCCGTTATAGGCAACCTTTGGAAAAAGCAATTTTACACCGCACTGTTTGCGGACTTTATATTATATTTGACAAACCACAATCCGCAATAACCGAAGGTCAGTTTGTAGCTTGGTACAATGGACCAGAATTATTGGGAAGTGGCATTATCTCTTAAAAAAAATCTATGATGAAAAAATTATCTCTATTATTTATTATTTTTATTACAACAATAAGTTTTGCCCAAACTGAAGATGCACTTGTGTTTTTGGAAGCAAAAGATCCAGCTGTGGTTTCAGCGGCTTTGGCAAACCCAATTACAATTTTATCACAAGCTGCCTTAGATAGAAAAAATGCACATGGCGTAGTGATTGATGATCGCGACGTGCCATTGAATGAAGTTCAAAAAGCGGCTATTGATGCTGCTACCGGAATTACAGTTCTTGCCAAATCGAAATGGCTGAATGCCGTTTATGTTCGCGGAACAGAAACCAACATCAACAACCTTTTAAATCTTTCCTTTGTGACCGACGTTGAGTTTGCTGACAATAGTTTAAACAGACCAACTGCGGGAAAACAATTCACCAATGATAAATTTGAAGTGGAAAACCAATTTCCTTCAAGACCCGTTTATAATTACGGGAGTGCAACAAATCAAACCGAAATGATCAACGTAGATTATTTACATGAAAATGATTATATAGGCCAGGATATAATTGTTGCTTATATGGACAATGGATATCCAGGCGTTTTGAGCAATCCCGCATATGCAGATCTTAGAAATGAAGGAAGGCTTTTGGGCTGGTATGATTTTGTTGATCGCGTAGAAAGCACAAATGGAACGGGATCACACGGCGCGGGAACTTTCAGTGACGCTGCAGGATTTTTAAATGGTCAATTTGTTGGTACTGCTCCTGGTGCATCTTACTATTTATATATTACTGAAGATAATAATAGTGAAACACCAGCGGAAGAAGCCTATTGGGTTGAAGCCCTGGAACGTGCAGATAGTTTAGGTGTGTATGTTACAAATACTTCATTAGGCTACCAAGCATTTGACAACCCCAATTACGACCATGATTATCCAGACTTGGACGGACTTACTACCATTGCAGCACGTGGATCAAATATTGGTTTTGAAAAGGGGATGATAAATGTTACCTCTGCCGGTAATCAGGGAAATGATTTTGGTAAAGTAGCTACCCCCGCCGATGCGCCAGGTTCATTTACTGTTGGTGCTGTTGATGCAAGTGAGAATTATGTATCGTTCAGTTCCCGTGGGCCTAATTTTGCAGGTGTTATCAAACCAGACGTTATGGCCAAAGGTAGAGATGCCGCAATTGTTAGCCAAAGCGGGAATGTTACTACTGCAAGTGGTACATCTTTTAGCTCACCAATAACAGCTGGAGCGGTGGCTTCTTTATGGTCAGCGGTTCCCAGCCTAAAAAATGATGTGGTAATGCAAGCTATTCGTGAATCTGCTGATAGATATAATAATCCAACTGATCAATATGGCTATGGGATCCCAAATTTTGGAGATGCATTGAATGCACTTTTGCTTTCAGTGAATGAACAAATTCTTCAAGAAAACAATTTTGCATTATATCCTAATCCTGTAACCACACAGATAAATATATCTTTTCCAAAGTCTGCTGTAAATGCTGAATTTGCACTTTACAATGTTCTTGGGGAAAGATTACTTCAAACAAAGGTTACTACAATGAAGAATACAATAGATGTTTCTGGTTTACCTTCGGGAATGTATATTGCCTCAATCACTTCAAACAATAAAACAACCAGCTATAAAATTATTAAGGAATAGTGAAAAACCGGGTTACCGAACTTTTTAATATTCAATACCCTATAATTCAAGCCGGAATGATTTGGAACAGCGGTTGGCGTTTAGCCTCCGCTGTTTCCAATTCTGGTGGTTTGGGTCTTTTGGGTGCTGGCTCTATGTACCCAGAAATTCTTCGCGAGCATATACTGAAATGTAAAAAGGCCACCTCAAAACCTTTCGGCGTCAATGTACCGATGCTTTACCCAGATATTGATAAGATTATCGAAATCATTATTGAAGAAGGTGTAAAAATTGTTTTCACCTCAGCGGGAAATCCAAAAACATATACTTCAAAATTAAAAGAACACGGAATTACGGTTGTTCACGTTGTAAGCAGTGTGAAATTTGCATTGAAAGCCCAAGAAGCAGGCGTTGATGCAGTGGTTGCTGAAGGCTTTGAAGCTGGTGGTCACAATGGGCGCGAAGAAACTACTACTTTTACTTTAATCCCAATGGTAAAGGAACAACTGGAAATTCCATTGATTGCCGCTGGCGGAATTGCAACCGGCCGCGGAATGCTTGCAGCCATGGTCTTGGGTGCAGATGGTGTGCAAGTAGGGAGCCGTTTTGTTGCTTCCGAGGAAGCCTCATCGCATCAAGCTTTCAAACAAATGGTAGTTGATGCAAAAGAAGGGGATACTCTTCTTACTCTAAAAGAATTGGCACCTGTACGGATGCTTAAAAATAAATTCTTCGAAAGTGTAATGCAACTATACACTACCAATCCTACCAAAGAAGATCTTGTAAAACACTTGGGGCGTGCACGTGCAAAACAAGGTATGTTTGAAGGCGATTTGGAGGAGGGTGAACTTGAAATTGGACAGATTGCAGGGCTCATCCACGATATAAAACCTGCAGCTCAAATTCTGAATGATATAGTGGAAGAATTTGAAATCGCTAAAAAAGAGGTTGCCAATCTTTAAAACCTTTTTATTTCAAACATTTTGAATATAAAAAACCCTCCCGAATTTAATCGGAAGGGTTTTCTTTTAAATTAAAATTTATACTTATTCCTTAATAAACCTTTTGGTTGTTTGCCCGTTTTCACCTTTGATTATTACAAGGTAAGTCGCGGCAGCCATTTCAGAAACATCAATTGTTTTTTGAGTTCCCATACTTCTAAGATCAATGGATTTCACCATTCTTCCTCTTAAATCGAAAATACTTAGATTATCAAGAGAAAGACTTTGTGGATTACCAATAGTTACTGAATGCTTGGCTGGATTTGGATACAACTGTAAACTTCCAATGTTTGCATTGTTGTCCCCTACTCCCAATATACTTTCAATAGTAAGCTCAAAAGTACAGGTTGATATATTGCCATATTCATCTTCCGCAGTAAGCGTAATGGTATAAGTACCGTCTGTAAGGGCAGTTCCAGCAGCTGGACTTTGCGTAGTTAAAGTAACGGGATCGGTACAGTTATCGATTGCCGTTGCTTCACCAGTCGCGAAATAATCCGGAACGATGTAGAACAGGTTACCCGCGCCCGGATCCACAGTCTGGTCTGCGGGACAGGTGATTACAGGTGCAAGTACGTCAACTGCTGTTACTACGTAGCGGTACAAGTGGCTAGATTTCCGTTGTTGTCCTGACTGAAAACCTGAACCGTTACCGGTGTACCTATATCCGCACAGCTAAACTGCGTAATGTCCACAGCTACCGTAAGAATACCGCAGGCATCATCGTTGGAGGCTATCACATCGCTTGGACTAAGAGTGGCTGTTCCATCCGCTCCAATTTCAATGGTGAAATCCTGGCAAACAAGCACGGGAGGGGTATTGTCCTCTACCGTTACTATAGCCGTACACGTTGCAGTGTTTCCGTTTACATCGGTTATTGTCAATACCACTGTGTTATCGCCCATATTGGAACAGTCGAAGGTATCGATGTCAAGGTCATATGAATCTATTCCACAGGCATCTGAACTTCCGCCGTCAACGTCTGTGCCGGAAATAGATACAGTGCCAGTTACTGGATCTAATTCAACAGTAATGTTTTGGCACACTGCAACGGGAGGTGTAACGTCCTCAACGGTTACTATTGCTGTACATGTGTTGGAATTTCCGTGAATATCAGTAACTGTAAGTACCACCGGATTATCACCAACATCGCTACAGTCAAAAGTGTTTGGACTAACTGTTATACTTGCAATTCCACAATTGTCTGTAGAGCCTCCATCAATATCTGCAGCAGTTATTGATGCATTGCCAAAGTCATCCAACTGAATGGTTATATTTTGACAAACCATTGTTGGCAATTCATTATCGGTAACAGTAATGGTGAAACTACAAACAGTTGCATTTCCGCTACCGTCGGTCGCAGTAAATTCAATAGTGTTTACCCCAACTGGGAAATCACTTCCACTTGGAAGCCCTCCCGTTTGAGAAACAGTCACGCTACAATTATCCGCGCCCAAAGCCATTGGAAAACTTACAGCTGCGCTGCACATCCCAGTGTCGGTATTCGCCGTAATATTGGCAGGACAAACTATTGTTGGCGGAAGGTCGTCTTCTACCGTAACTACAGCTACGCACGTACTTGTATTTCCGTTGACATCGGTTACTGTTAGAGTTACATTGTTTGGGCCAATATCAGCACAAGTGAAATCTGTAACATCTATCGAAGTACTTGCCATACCACAATTATCGGTGCTTCCGTTTTCAAATCTCAGCAACATATTGAACCATTCCAGTAGCATCCAATTGGACGGTAATGGCGTGGCAAACTGCTGTTGGAGGTTCATTATCTTCTACGGTTACAGTAAAGGTACAAGTGCCTGAGTTTCCTTTTGCATCGGTTACTTAATATAACGTATGTTGGGGTACTCCGCACAAGTAAAGCTTCCTGGAGAAATACTTAAAGAATCAATACCACAATTATCAGTACTTCCACTATTGATATCGGCAACTGCAATACTTGCCGTTCCATTAGCATCCAATTGGACTGTCTGAACGATGCTCCTCCAGAGGTTCCTGCTTGACCTGCAGCTTCTGGGTAGCGGTGTGAACTTGTATAATTACATTTTCCACCACCACCACCAGCAGCAACAAAGAGAACGTCCGAAGCATTGTAAACTAAACTTCCGCCTCCGCCACCAGAGCTATTTTGTGCATTACTGCCAATCTGTAATTGGCCTTGTTGACCTACAACAACAGTTAAGTTTCACTTGGAGTTACGCTAAAATCTCCTGTTATGGAAGCTCCTAGGCCACCTGCGCCTCCATTGCTTCCACCACCTTGTGCCCCAAAGCTTGAATTGTAATATCGGTAACACCGGCTGGAACAATAAATGAATCAATTGCGCCTGTATATGAAAAGGTTTGTGACCCAAATCCTCCTAAACTACAATTGTCTGTTGCAGTAACAGTATAATTAACAACTGCACCACAAACTCCAGGATCATTATCTACAGTAATATTTCCTGACAATTAATTACTGGAGCTTCAGTATCATTTACTGTTACATCCATTGAACAGTATCATATAGTATTGCCACCACCATCTAACAATGACCAGACTACCGTAGTTGTCCCAACTGGATAAGTATCAGATGCATCAGTATTATTGTAATCATTCACAAAAGTAAATGAACCGCATGAACCTGCCCACTAACCCAATCCATTGCTGGATCCATATTTACTAAAGTGCCATCATATCCATTTACTGTGGCATCGGAAGCAACTGTACTTCCGGTATTATCATCCAATTTGTAATATGCAACCAAACCTGGAGCAGATTCTGAAACACAAGTATTGAAATCGCTAATATTTCAGCATCACTTCGCAGAACATCCCATATTCTAATTTCATCCAATGTCCCAGGGAAAAATTGAGCGCTATTGGTACGACTACCAAGTGTCATTTTATCATCTGTTCCCGTTGAACTTGTTCCGCCATTTGTGGTTGCTTGGATGATGCCATCAAAAAACACTTCTGCAGTTTGGGTTGTTGCATTCCATCTAGCGGTAACATGAGTCCAAGTATTTAAAGGTAAGGCGCTAAGTGTACTAACTCCTACCGTGTTATTTACATAAAAGAATATTGGGCCAGAATAGCTAACAGACATAAAGTTTGAAGCCGTTTTTTGCGCAAACAATAGCCTACTAAATACTGCGGTTTCAGGATTTACCCACATTTCAATTGTAATATCATTATTTGCTACATCATCAAATACAGTTGGCAATGGCATATCCACTTGATCATCTATTCCATCAAAGTTTAATGCTGCTTCTGAACTCCCACAACCATTTGTTACTATGGGCTGAGGAACACTAATAGTGGCTTCACAAACCCCTAAATCATTATCTTGAGTTATATTGGAAGGACAAGAAATTGTGGATGAACCGCCACCGCCGCCAATAACGTTTACAATAGCAGAACAAGTTGAAATTGCTCCACTATCATTAGTAACCTCAACAGGAACAGTGTTTAATCCACTATCCGAACAGGTAAAACTTACCGTTGCAGCCAAAGGGTTTCCTGCAAGAACCGTATAACCTCCACAATCAACTGAAACACTAAACAATAAATCTTCTGCATTTACTGTGGCATTTCCAGTACCGTCCAGCGTTACATCTAAGACCGGAGCAATCACTTCATAATCATAATCTATTCCCCAACTGTTTATTGTGCCCGCATCTCCACCTACAACATCAGAAACTGTAATTTCCCATAGACCTAAAGTACTTTCTCCATCAAAAATTGACAATAGGTTATTGGGTATAAATGTTCCATTTATAGTTGGTACAGAACCTGCGCATTCATTTTCAACAGGAGTGGTCGCTTCATCATCTAAAGTGGCAACAATATTATCGCCTGAACACCCAAACCCTGTTGTGGTTCTTCCTGGTCTGTCTATAATTGTAGCCATTGTTCCCAATGGAGATTTTATTGTAACAATAACATCTCCTACCCAAGTATGTGATATATTTAAATTCACGTCTAAATCTGTAATAGATACATCTTCTGTCACATTCATAGTTACAGTAACTCCCGTAGGGTTATTGTCTGGTATTGCTGTTCCGGGACTGCTGGATTGGGAACCCGCCATAGGAATATTCCCCGTCCCCATACATACTATTGCGGGGGGATTATTGGTTACGTTAATATCATCGGTTATAGCTGTTGGTAAACCAGTACAAAAGTCATTAACGGTATAAGTAACGGTCACTAAACCAGGCCCTCCAACAGTTGGGTCGAATGTAAAGGTCAATCCATTTCCATCATCTGTTACACCTGTACCGCTATATACTCCACCTGCAGGGTTTCCACCCGACAACCCAAGTTGAGTTCCATCTGAAAGACAAACTTCATCAATAGTATCTAAACTTGAAAATGACGGTGGCAAATCGAAAGCTTCGGTCCCATCCGTATTGCTACTCGAAGAACCCTGGCTTGCACTAAAGCCCAACCCTCTTCCAGCAAATGCTTCCCAAATGGTACAAATGTGTGCTCCACCATATAGTGCCTGATCCGCAGCCAAAATAGCATCACGACCATCAACAAAGCCTGGGCTACATGGTTGTAATTTTAATCCCTCTGTAATAATAGCCAGAGCCACATTATTACCAGCAGTACCATTATAAACATCTGAATCGAAGCCATCTGTTCCAATAATTCCCCAAGTTACATCCCATAACATAGTGGCCCATATTTCACCCACACCGTGCGGAACTACTGCTGTTTTAATATCATCATAAGTATGGTTGTTAACCCCAAAGTCTGTACTGTAACGCTGGGTTCTTACACCATTCCCTGTAATAGGTTGGCCCAATAAATAGGTTCCTACCCCTCTGGCATCAGTACCTGAATCGCCAGGTTCAATTGTTAATATTAAACCGTAGATATCACTCCATCCCTCTCCCATTTGCTCTGAATTATTTAAGCAATTTACATTGCTAGGACCACCAGTTAGTCTATTTGAAACCCCGTGACCGTATTCATGTACAATAACGCCCGCATCAAGATCACCATCATGGGACGGCGTTGATTGGTTGCACAAAAACATATTCATAGTAGGGTTTGAGCCATCGGCAGGAGTACCAAAATTCGCATTACAATTTCCCGCTGCTTGAGCATTTGCATTTACACTATCTGATCCTGCCCCTCCATTTCCATAATTGTTTTCTTGAAAGTTACCACTGGCCTCATCAAAACCATATTGGTACAATACGTCGTGAGTAATATTATTCCAATAAAATAAATTTGTGATATACGGGGCTGTGTTTAAAGCTGGATTCTGATTTAAATCAATGGCAAAATCAAAAATTAAAGCCGCAGTACCATCGGGACGATCCGTACCTTTATGAGCATCCACATTGTTTCCCGTTGTCACTGTAAATTCAGGACCAGAGACCCCATTGGTGTCATGCCAACCAAAAGGAGAAGCGATTGCATTATCTGGATTATTTTGCAAAGTGCGTGGGCCATGGTTTGGTGATTCTGTTGGCAACGCATATACCCTATAGCCTCCTACCAAAGTTGGTGCATCTTCAAAAGCAATATTATTATAGGTTTTGCTGCTATATATTTTTGCCGCTTCATTTTTATTGAGCGGCCCAATTGTTGGAATTGTGATTACCTCCTCCCCATGGAAATGTTCATTATGGCCATCCATAATATTACAGGAAACCGTCCAATTGTTTTTATCTATTATTTTTCCGGTAACGGCATCCACTCTGAAGTTCCACCAATCTGTAGAAGTTTTTTCAGCGATTGAAAGTTCCCAAATTAATTGGGTGCCTATTCCTTCTCTGTAGTAATACATCATTTTAACCGGAATATCTACCAATGAAATATCCGCTTTATTGAAAATGGCAGCTTTATTTTTGCCGCCAATACTTTTTACTTCATTAAGGTTGGACATTTTGTACCCCATTTGGTTAGCTACCGAAGCAATAGCCGCACGGGCATCTATTCCCTGTGAACTATTTTTAAGTGTAGCCTGTACATCAGCCAAAAAATTATTGTGTTCCGCTATAACTTTTCCAGTTTTATCAAAATGAATACTGGATTCCGTTCCGTACACTTCCAAACCATTAATGGCTTGCCGCAAATACACGTGTCGAATACCACTGTTTGTACTTATGTTTTCATTAGTAACAACATAAGAATCAGTTTTTTGCGCAATTATTTCTGCTAGTGAAATTGTTAAAGGCTCCGTTGCTTGTTGTGCGGCTTCCTTCTCTTTTAGTGGGTTTTTGTGCTGCGCTGAAATTTGAAGGGTCAGCATGCACAACACCATCACAAGTAGTGTAGATTTTTTCATTTTTGAAATTAGGGTTTTAGTTAGTAGTATAAAACTATAATAAAATATTAATATTCAACCATTTATCGTTACATTTTTCTTAATTATTTCTTAAAAGGAAAATGTATTAAATAAAAAAGCCCCCCAAATTGGGAGGCTTTGTCTTAAAAAAATTGTGTGTATTAAAGTACTTTTACGTTAACCGCGTTCAATCCTTTTTTGCCTTCTTGAAGATCAAATTCTACTTCGTCACCTTCACGAACTTCGTCGATTAGGCCTGAAATGTGTACAAAATGTTCTTTGTTGGTTCCTTCTTCAGTGATAAAACCAAAACCTTTGGTATCGTTGAAGAATTTTACTGTTCCTTTGTTCATTGTATTTAATTAAAAAATTTATAATAAGTGGCAAATATAGTATTAATATTGATAAATCAGCGCTTTATGGCTGTTTATTTTAATAGTAAGAAATTAGAAAGTTTTTTTGATTTTTAAAAATATAAGGGTTAATTAAATAATTAACAATTAAATTTTCATTCAATTGTTTAAGATTTTTCTTTTCTTAGTTTCTATTTTGTCCACCAGCCATTTTGGATAATTATCAATTTCTTCGGCTTCAAGAATGGTTATTGATTGTTCCGTGTCTGTTCTTAGAAGTTCTTTTTGCTTTTTGTTTAAAATTTCACCAGCAGTTTGTAGTCCTGAATAACCCGCGCCGGCAACACCGTGGCTCACAATACTGGAGCCACATAAATAAAGGTTTTTAATTTCACTTTTAGTTTTATAGGCAAAGGGCCCTATTTGAGTAAGTTTTTTTTCTGTTCCGTAAACACTTCCTCTTGTTGAATTTATATAGTACTCATTGGAAATAGGCGTTCCCAATTCTTTATAAACAATATGTTTTCTGATATTGGGCAAGACTTTCTCCAAAGTCTTTATCATTTTCTCGGTAAGCAACTCTTTAAATTGTAGATATTCTTTGGATCGCGGTTCCTTTTCATCTTTAAACTTTTCGAAAAGAGTGTAATCTAAATAAGTTATAGCCTCTATACTGTGGTGCTTACCATTAAAGCTGGAGGGATCTTTTAATGTGGTACAACTAATAAACATTCCTTCAAGGGCATTATCATTGGTTATATCGGGCATCATCATTCGATCATACACAATATCCATATCCTCATTGGGCATCAGCCAAATATTTCCGGAATCCATTCCTGCAGCTCGCAGGTCCATATCTACAGTAAGAAAAAGCATTAATGATGTACAGGAATACTTTGTTTTATTGAGTTTTCTCAAAAGTGTACCACTTAAATTTTCTACACCAACTAGTTTTTGGTAGGTAATATTTGGATCTGCATTTGAGATAATTCGTCTGGCATATAACTTCTCACCGCTTTCAAGTTCAACGCCAATAGCAGTTTTTTTCTTGGCTCCTTCCAAAAGAATTTTTTTAACTTTTTGCTGTGTTTTTACCAAACCGTTATTCTTTTTAATAACATTTGTCATCGCTTTAACGATGGCTGCCCCACCTCCACAAGGATAAAATCCGCCGTGAAAATAATGGTCCATCACCGCGCAGTGCAACGGAAAACTTGCTTTTGCTGGAGCAAGCCCGTGATCGCCAAACTGAATATTGAGAATTTTTTTTAGAAGTGGATCCTTAATGTGCCAATCAATAACTTTTTTAAGACTAAAAAGCGCATATTTACCCATATGCTTGGTGCGAAAAGGGATAGTTAGATGTTGCCAAAATCCTTCCACGTGGGGAAGTAGTTGCAATTCCGAACTTACTTTTCTTACTAAGTTTAAGTACTTTTTTATGTTTTTTTCTTCCTTCGGAAATTTCTCAACTAAAGCAGTGACCAATTCATCAAAATTGCCCGGAAAGTCGAAACGTTCTTCTCCAATAAAAACGTGTTCGTAAGCAGAAGGGTTCATTCTGAAAAAAGTAAGGTCGTTTGCAATTCCCAATCCTTCATAAAGTTGGGCTGTGGACTGTCCTTTTTCCAAAAGACCAACATAATGCACACCGGGGGTAAAGCGATGGCCATTTAAATAAAAACTGTGGCACCAACCGCCGGGAACGTCATGCTGTTCCAAAACCAAAACCTTTTGGCCCGCACGCGACAAACAAATAGCTGCCGAAAGTCCGCCCACACCGCTTCCAATAATGATTGTGTCAAAATGACTTTCGGTGAAATCCGAAGAAGTACTTTTCAATCTTATAATTTGTTTAAATTCTTTTAATTGATTGTAAACAAATCTATGGTTTTTCTTCACAATGAAATAGGAGAAACTTAAAACTTCAGAAAATTACATTTCAACAGGGATTTGATTTTTCAGAATATCCTCAAAAGTTTCCCTTTTACGAATCAAATGCGCCTTTCCTTTATACCAGAGTACTTCCGCAGGGCGATAGCGTGAATTATAATTACTCGCCATGCTGAAGCAGTATGCGCCCGCATTATGAAACGAAAGAATATCCCCTTCGTGAACTTCAGGAATGCGGCGGTTGTTTGCGAATGTATCGGTTTCACAAATATAGCCCGTTACTGTGTAAAAGCGATCTCTTCCGTGGGGACGGGAAATGTTGCGAATTTCGTGTTGCGAACCATAAAACATAGGGCGGATAAAGTGATTGAAACCGCTATCTACTTGTGCAAAAACAGTGGAAGTGGTCTGTTTTATTACGTTTACCTTCACTAAAAATTGTCCCGCTTCACTCACTAAAAACTTGCCCGGTTCAAAAGCAAGCGTTAATTTTTTACCGTATTTTTTGCAGAATTCATTAAAACGTTTACTCAGTTTTTTACCTAGTTCTTCAACATTGGTTTCAATATCACCTTCTTTATACGGCACTTTAAAACCGCTCCCGAAGTCAATAAATTCAAGATTATCAAAATTTTCCGCGGCGTTAAAAAGTATTTCCGAGGCATAAAGGAATACATCAATATCCAAAATATCACTTCCTGTGTGCATATGGATTCCGTTAATGTTCATACCCGTGTTTTCCACAATTCGTTTCAGCAAAGGCATTTGGTGGATTGAGATTCCAAATTTGCTATCAATGTGCCCCACCGAAATATTTGTATTTCCGCCCGCCATAACGTGTGGATTTATACGGATACACACGGGAGTTTGGGGATGCTTGGTTCCAAATTGTTCCAATATTGAAAGGTTGTCAATATTAATCTGCACCCCTAGTTTTGCAGCTTTTTCAATTTCTTCCAAAGAAATTCCGTTAGGAGTGTAAATTATTTTATTTGGATCTATCCCAGCCTCTAAACCGAGCATTATTTCTTGTATAGACACGGTATCGAGGCCTCCGCCCATATTTATAATCAATTTCAACACTGAAATATTTGAAAGGGCCTTTACGGCATAATTTATTTTCAAGCTCTCCACCTTATCAAAAGCACTGGTCAAACGTTTATACTGCTTTTCAATTTTAGCGGCATCATAAACATAAACAGGGCTTCCGAATTCTTGGGCAATTGCCAAAAGGTCTTGATTTTTCATTGTGATTGAATAAATTTTTAAAAATTAAGGCGCAAAAGTAGTGATGAAGTCCGAATTACTTCATTAATAAATACTTAATTTTCAATATTATCAAAATATGAAAGATTTCAATAGCGCAATGCTTCAAAAAACATTAGTCCATTGTTGCGACATTTGTTATTTTTGCAATCCATAAACAAGTACAAAACCGCTACTATGAATTTACACGAATATCAGGGAAAAGAAATTTTAAACAGTTTTGGCGTTGAAATACAGCGTGGAATCGTTGCAACCACCCCAAAAGAGGCAGTGGAAGCAGCCAAAAAACTTACCGAGGAAACCGGAACGGGCTGGCATGTTATAAAGGCCCAAGTTCACGCAGGTGGCCGTGGTAAAGGCGGAGGTGTAAAACTTGCAAAGAATTTACAGGAGGTTGAGGATATTTCAGGAAAAATCATAGGGATGGATCTTGTGACCCCGCAAACTTCTGCGGAAGGAAAAAGAGTGCATCAAGTATTGGTGGCTGAAGATGTATATTACCCTGGTGATAGTGAGCCGGAAGAATACTATATGAGCGTACTTTTAAACCGCTCAACGGGAAGAAATATGATTATGTATTCTACGGAAGGGGGGATGGATATTGAAACCGTGGCTGAGGAAACTCCGCATTTAATTTTTACTGAGGAAATTGATCCGGCAGTTGGTCTTTTAGGATTTCAGGCACGGAGAATAGCTTTCAATCTTGGGTTGAGCGGAAAAGCATTCAAGGAAATGACTAAATTCGTTACTGCACTTTATAAAGCTTACAACGAATCTGATTCTTCACTATTCGAAATAAACCCGGTCCTAAAAACCAGCGACGATAAAATAATAGCAGTTGATGCAAAAGTGAGCATTGATGACAATTCATTATTCCGTCACAAAGATTATATGGACATGCGCGACAAACGCGAAGAAAATCCGGTGGAGGTTGAAGCGCAAGAAAAAGGACTTAACTACGTAGATCTGGACGGAAACGTTGGCTGTATGGTTAATGGTGCCGGACTTGCAATGGCAACGATGGATCTTATTAAACAAGCTGGCGGCGAACCCGCTAACTTTCTTGACGTTGGAGGAACTGCAAATGCAGAGCGCGTTGAAGCTGCATTCAAATTAATTTTGAAAGACCCCAACGTAAAAGCAATCCTTGTAAACATTTTTGGTGGAATTGTTCGATGTGACCGTGTGGCCCAAGGAATAATTGATGCCTATAAAAATATGGGAACTATTCATGTTCCAATTATTGTACGCTTACAGGGAACCAATGCAGATATAGCAAAAAAATTGATTGATGATAGCGGCTTAGACGTTCAAAGCGCTATTGAATTCCAAGAAGCCGCAGATAAAGTTAAAGCTGTGCTTTCATAACAATAATTGAGAAAAAATTTCTTACAAAGCCTTACAAGTAAAATTGGAAGGCTTTTTTTATGACCCATTTTCCTTTTCGGCCAATTTTTTCAATACTCGGTCGTCTTTTATGGAATCAAAATCCATATCATCTATTAATATTTTTATTTCTTTATTTATTGAAACTGTATATGTTTCGTCCGCAGCCGGTTGATCTTGTAAATATTTAAGCATCCAAACGAGTTTTTGGACAACTATGGGGTCATGTTTGCAGTAGGTTCGAAGGGAGGCCATAACATTATAAAGCAATTCCTCAAAATGGATAATCGCTATTTTTATATAAATTTCTCCCTTTGAGGTGAGCACGCCGGTGTTGTTTTTATTCATCCGTAATGCAAAAAGTTCCGTTAAGTAATCTATGGCATTGACTGCAGTACCCGGATCGTTTATACCTGGCGACATAGCTTTTACCGCAATTTCGGTAATCTGTTTAAAGGCTAAGGTATAATTATCGCGAATGTACTCCCCACGCGCAAAATTTAAATTTGAAAAAATATCATTTACAACTTCATCATCCAAAACCTTACTTGCTTTTAAAATATAATTATTTTTCAGGACGAATAATCCTTTCGGGGAAGTTATATAGATGCGGACATCGTTTTTCTTACAAATAGCTGTGACATTTTTAATCGAAATATTTTGAAAATAGCCACTTTTTGGAGATGTGTAACTAACCCAATTTGAAGTATCTGGAAAATGGGAAACCAACATTTCGGAATCTTTTTCTTCAGCATCAATAATCTCATTCAGACGGCTTATTGCTTGTCCATAAATTCCCTCCATTATATTGTTAATTTGAATGCTCTGGGAAATATTATGAATGAAAAAAATGAATGCGGAAAGGCAAAAAATTGTCAAAACCACTCCCAGAAGTATTGAAAATCCAGGGAGGGTGTATTTTTCTTCACTGCTATCCACAGAGAAAAGTGTAAAAATATTATAAATTATAGTAGCTAAGAAAAAGCCCAAAATAATTTGATGCCTTTTATTTGAAATCAGCCCTGGAAGTAAACGGGGAGAAAAATTGCTTGAAGCTTGACTTAGTAAAAGCATCACCATTGAAAAGCTGAAAACCATCATAGAAATGAGGCCAGCGATGCAAGTGCTCAATACATTTAGCGCAGTATCGCCATCCTCCACCATCAAGAGCGGGAATATATCTATAATTTTTCTGGAGATGCCCCGTTGTTCTAAAATAATCATACCCAAAGCGAGGAAAAAACCAGTAATTGCTATAAGGGAAGGGTAAAAGGCTATTTTGCTTTGTACAGTTCTAAAAAAGACAGCAATGCGTATGAAAAAATGTTTCATTGAATAGTTTTAGAATCGAAATAACAGATTGATTTTCATAAAAAATCAATAAAAAAAATTCCTGTGTGTAATAATGGAATCGTTATCTGTGGTATGAAATTAGTGAATAAACATCAAAAAAATAGAATTTGGCAGTAGCACTTCCAAATAAATAGTTTTACTATACAAGAGTTTTACAGATCTTTAATAATAATTAGGAAACATTTAGCATTCCTACGTTAAATAATATTGGAAATTTGCCGAATTTTGTTTTCAAATTCACTGTAACATATAAAATAAAGGGAAGATTCCGCTCTACATTTGAAGATTTAAACCTTCATCTAAATTGAATCGGAAAAAAACAAAACCTTAATTCCTATTGACATAGGAGGGTTTTAAGACTTTTTAAAAAATTACAATTCCAAAAAAGAAAAGATAAAAGCATAAAGAGAATGGTTGAGATTTCATAATTGAAATTTAATTTGGTTAGTTAGTTGAAAATGACCGCGTGCTACTCAATCGGTGCGCGGTTTTTTTTTGTCGCTACCTTGGACCTCTCCTTCTTCTTCCACCTGTGCTTTTTTGTTCTCCTCTTTTTATATTCCGCTCTTCTCGCCTTTTAACTTCGGGTTTTTTTGTTTCCTCTAATTTTCGTCTATTCTCCTTTTGATGCACCATGGGTTGGCCATCACTATCCTTTACAGAATCTTTTAAGGTCTTTAATTCCTCCGGCGTAAGATCGCGCCACTCCCCCACGGGCAAATTGCCCAATTCTAGATTCATTATCCGGATTCGCTGTAAAGCAACTACTTCATAGCCCAAATATTCACACATTCTACGGATTTGTCGGTTTAATCCTTGAACTAATATAATCCGAAACTCAAACCTGCTAATTCGCTCAACTTTGCAACGTTTGGTAACGGTTTCCAAGATGGGGATTCCCGCGCCCATTCGTTTAATAAATTCATCCGTTACAGGTCTATCAACTTTAACTATATATTCCTTTTCGTGTTTGTTGCCTGCACGGAGAATTTTATTTACAATATCGCCTTCGTTCGTGAGTAAAAGTAATCCTTCACTGGGTTTGTCCAACCTCCCCACAGGGAAAATTCGTTCCGGATGGTTCACAAAATCCACCACATTATCATCAAAACGGGTATCGGTTGTGCAGGTAATTCCAACCGGTTTATTCAGCATTATATATACTTCAGCGGTGTTTTCCTTGATTAGTTTTCCGTCCACGCGCACTTCATCGTCAGGCATTACCCTATCACCAAGCCCACTTTTTTCACCATTTACGGTAACACGACCCTTTTCAATTAAAGTATCGGCCTCTCGCCGGGAACAATAGCCGCTGTCGCTGATAGCTTTATTGAGTCGAACTGAATCTGGATGGTGCATTACATTTTTTTGTAAAGATACCACTTCCGAAGTTCAAAAGAAAAAGGTTAAAATTGATTTAAACAATTGCTCCGTACAATTCAAATATCGTAGTTTCAATAAAAATTGATATCAATGGCAATACTTGGTTCCATTATAAAAAAAGCGATAGACCTACGGGGCGCAATTATTTCGGAAAAATATCCTGTGGAAGCACAGCGTGAAGTTTTAAAAAATCTGCTAGAAAAAGCAAGTGGAACGGCTTTCGGAAAATACTATGGTTTTTCCCAAATTTTGGAAGCTGAAAATATCCAAAAAGCTTTTTCCGAGAGCGTTCCCTATTTCGATTACCACGAAATGGAAAAGGAATGGTGGATCAAAACACAGGAAGGGATGGCAGATATAAGTTGGCCTGGCAAACCTACTTACTTTGCGCGAAGCAGTGGCACTACGGGAAAATCGTCTAAAAGAATTCCTGTTACCGATGAAATGATTGAAACTATCAGAACTACAGGAATAAAACAAGTTGGTGCACTAAGAAATTTTGATATTCCTTCCGATTTTTACGAAAAGGAAATAATGATGTTGGGCAGTAGTACGAATCTGGAGGAACATGACGAATTTTTGGAAGGTGAAATAAGCGGTATCAGCGCAAGCAATATTCCCTTTTGGTTTCGTGGGTATTATAAACCGGGAGAGGAAATAGCACAGATGGAAGATTGGGACAAAAAAGTAGAAACCATCGCCAAACGCGCCCGTGAATGGGATATTGGCGCCCTTAGCGGAATTCCATCTTGGATGGAGTTAATGCTGAAAAAAGTAATGGAATATCACAATGCTAAAAACATTCACGAAATCTGGCCCTCTCTGCAAGTTTATACCACGGGAGGAGTTGCATTTCAACCTTACGAGAAAAGTTTTAACCAGCTACTTGCCCACCCTATTATTGTAATAGACACGTATTTGGCTTCGGAAGGATTTTTGGCATTCCAGACTCGTCCGAATACGACCTCAATGAAGTTGGTAACCGACAATGGAATTTACTTCGAGTTTGTTCCCTTCAAACCCGAATATATAAATGAAGACGGCTCCCTTTCACAGGACGCCCCCGCGCTAACCCTCGCCGAGGTTGAACCGGAAGTAGATTATGTTTTAATAATTAGTACGGTTTCGGGTGCTTGGCGTTATTTGATTGGCGACACCATCGCTTTTACCGATGTGGAAAAAGCAGAAATAAAGATAACGGGACGTACCAAATTCTTTTTAAACGTGGTGGGTTCGCAGCTTTCGGTGAACAAAATGGAAGTGGCTTTACGCGAAATGGAAGAGAAATTTGATATTAAAATTCCAGAATTTACGCTAGCGGCGGTAAAGATTGATAATGAGTTTTACCATCATTGGTATTTGGGTTCGGAAACGCAAATAGATACAGAAGAAATTGAAAATGCTCTGGATAACTCTTTAAAGGAAGCGAATAAAAACTATGCAGTTGCCCGTTCAAAAGCTTTGAAAGGAGTAAAAGTAACCACAGTAAATCCCGATATTTTTACTGAATGGAGCGCAACAAACAAAAAGAAGGGTGGACAGGTGAAGATGGAAAAAGTAATGGATGAAGAAAAATTTAAGGAATGGGAGACATTTGTGGAAACACAGAAGAAGGCAGATTAATTAATCCTTCAATTCTAAATTTTCGACCTCCTTTTTTTCGCTGTTCTTATTGATGAGTTCCATTACCTCTTCGGGAGAAATATATAATCTACGGATTCGGTTTTTGTACTTTTCTGATAGATGGGCATTTTCAAGAATGAAATTTTTCGTTTTCAAAATATAATCTCCCATTCCATGGATAACGGCATAAGTATCAGCAGTGCGTTCCACCTCTTTAAAATGCAATGGCGAAAATAAATATTTCAATCCAAAAATTATCATTCCCATATTGGTCCGTTCCCGGTAATCCATTAAATGGCCGAGTTCGTGGCCAATCCAACCAATTTTTACATCGGAAGAAATATCTTTCATAGTGAATTCCTCTCCCTCTATTTGGATTTTTCTGCTAATTAAAATCACATACTCACGCTTCTCCTTCGACTTAAAAAAGCTAGTGAACCTTGGCTGAGCCTGCATTGTGGATTTTTTAATATTATCCTTGAATTTAAATTCAATCGCAGTATCATACAATTCTGGATAGAAGGAAAGTGCTTTAATGACTTCCTTTTTGATGGTTTCGGGGATTATTTTGTTTTCTAAATTGATGGTTTGTGCTGGGAGCATATAGCAGGCAAAATACAAAATAGGAAAGGTAAGGTACGTTAAAGGCATTGTAAAATATGAGTTGTGGGTTGTATGTTGTAGTTTGTGGGCTATTGTTCTTGATTCCTTTTTAATTTTTCACGTTCCAAGTTTTACATCTTATCTTATCTTACACGTCTCAAGTCTCACTAATAACTACTAAACATCCTCCAATTGTTTCTGAAATGTTTTAATCTTATCCCGAAGCTTCGCTGCCATCATAAAATCTAAATCCTTTGCGGCCTTTTCCATTGCCTTTCGGGTGTCGCGGATTTTCTTTTCTATCTGTGCTTTGGTCAAATATTCCACTTCTGATTCTGCGGCGAGCGTTTCGGCGTTTTCAAATGTGTATGCCATTTGTTTTGATTTCGTCAATGAATTTTCAAAAGACTTTTTAATAGCTGTTGGGGTAATGCCGTGTTCCAGATTGTAAGCAATCTGTTTTTCTCTTTTATAATTGGTATTATCTATCGTCTGCTGCATGCTCTTCGTTATTTTATCCGCATACATAATTGCCTTTCCATTCAGGTTTCTCGCAGCGCGGCCCACAGTTTGTGTAAGCGAACGGTTGCTTCGCAAAAATCCTTCCTTGTCGGCATCCAAAATTGCTACCAAGGAAACCTCGGGTAAATCCAATCCTTCCCGCAATAAATTTACACCCACAAGAACATCAAAAAGACCCAATCGCAAATCCTGCATAATTTCCACACGTTCCAAAGTATCAACATCACTGTGGATATAACGGGTGCGAATCTGTACCCGTGTTAAATATTTGGTAAGTTCCTCGGCCATTCTTTTGGTTAGCGTAGTTACCAAAACACGTTCATCTTTCTCTACACGAAGCTGGATTTCCTCAAGTAAGTCGTCAATTTGGTTTAAACTGGGACGTACTTCAATGGGTGGATCAAGTAAACCCGTGGGCCGGATAATCTGTTCCACATAAACGCCGCCACTTTTTTCCAATTCGTAATCTGCCGGGGTTGCGCTTACGTAAATCACTTGGTTTTGCATTGCTTCAAATTCCTCGAATTTCAGCGGACGGTTATCCAAAGCAGCCGGTAATCTAAACCCGTAATCCACCAAGTTTTCCTTTCGGGAGCGATCGCCACCGTACATAGCGCCCACTTGTGGAATGGAAACGTGGCTTTCATCAACCACCATTAAATAATCCTTTGGAAAAAAATCCAATAAACAGAACGGACGTGTGCCTGGCAAACGTTGATCCAAGTAACGCGAATAGTTTTCGATACCGCTACAATAACCAAGTTCGCGAATCATTTCAAGATCGAAATTGGTTCGCTCTTCCAAACGCTTTGCTTCCAAATGTTTCCCTATTTCCTTGAAATATTCAATCTGTAAAACCAAATCATCCTGGATGGAGCGAATGGCACCCTGCAAAACATCGGGCGAGGTTACGAACATATTTGCGGGATAAATGTTCAGCCTGTCGTACTTCGCCTTTATCGAATTGTTTAACGGATCAAATATTTCAATCTCTTCTATTTCATCCCCAAAAAAGTGGATCCGAAATGCATCATCGGCATAGCCTGGGAATACATCCACCGTATCTCCCTTTATGCGGAAACGGCCGTGGTTGAATTCCGCTTCGGTTCGGGAATAAAGGCTTTGCACCAAACGGTGCAACAATTTTGTGCGCGAAAGGGTTTGTCCTTTTTCCAAACTGATCACGTTTTTCTGAAATTCCGCAGGGTTTCCGATACCGTACAAACAGGATACCGAGGAAACCACCAGCACATCCCTCCTACCTGAAAGTAATGAAGAAGTAGTACTGAGACGCATTTTTTCGATCTCTTCGTTTATGGAAAGATCCTTTTCAATATAAGTGCCGCTACTGGGAATAAAGGCTTCGGGCTGGTAATAATCGTAATACGAAACAAAATATTCCACCGCGTTGTCCGGGAAGAGATTTTTAAACTCCGTATAAAGTTGGGCCGCGAGGGTTTTGTTGTGCGCCAAAACGAGCGTAGGCTTTTGTACCTGTTGTACCACGTTGGCCACGGTAAAGGTTTTACCCGAGCCAGTTACGCCCAGAAGGGTTTGATATTTTTCGCCGGAATTAATTCCCTCAACCAATGCTTTTATTGCCTGCGGTTGGTCTCCGGTAGGTTGAAATTCTGAGGCTATTTTAAAGTTCATTTGTTCTTTTTCATTGGGTTACAAAAGTACTAAAATAGAAGTGAGTAGTGAGATGTGAGTAGTGAGAAGTTCAAAGCGCAGTTTGGGTTTTGGGGAAGCTATTGCAATCTTATTTATTTTTCTCTAATATTTCCAAAAGTCTTTTAGGGTCTTGCCTGTTATCCCAAAAAGAAGTTACTATAATTTGATCATTGGAAAGTTTATAATAAATACTGAAATTACCCAAGGAAGCCACCCTTATATCTTTAAAGTCGGTCGCTTTGTAGATTAATGGTTTTTCGGCAATCTGCTTTGTTCTTTCGGAAACCAATTTTACAAGCTTTTTCGAGTAGGTGATGGATTTATTTTTCTTAACCCAATACTCTAAAATACCAATGAATTGAAGGTCGGCTGTTCGTGTCCAAACTACATTGCGTTTAGCCATTCCAAATTTCTTTTATCCATTGCCTCTTGTGAAATTAACTTTCCGTCTTTTATGTCCTGTTCGCTCATCTCCAACATCGCTTTTTGCTCTTTTGACAATGCAATGGTTTCAGATTCTGAAGAAGAAATAAGAGTATCAAGCGCTTCCAAAAAGGCCTTGTTTTTTATGGATAGTATTTTTTCTATCAATCCATTTCTTAAATTATCTACTGTTGCCATTTTTTATAAAATTTGGTTTTAAATATCCGAAAAATAAGTGATTTTTCCTAACGAAACACTGCACTTGGCAGCGGAATGAAGAATTTAGCTGAGGGTTGCGGGCACACGTTGCAAACGTGCGCTAGGGGGGATAGTTACTATTTTAAAAAAACTAAATGGAGCTCTTCAAATTATAGCTGCCTAATACATTGATTATCTGGGTATTTGTTGTAAATTTCAAATTCAATCTAAAACCAAATTATTTATGAAAAAAATCATTCAATTTGCCAGTTTCTTAACAATTCTGGCTTTTACCCTTTCTGCTTGTAACAACCAGCAAAAAGAAGAATCTACCGAGGTAGAACCGATTGATATGGCCAATCTTCAAGTAGAGATTCAGGCCATGGAAGATGCTTACTCCGCTGGGGAAAAGGCGAAGGATGCAGATGCAGTTGCAGCTTATTACAGCGAAGATGCCGTGAGTTATGGTCGTAATAAACAACCCCTTAAGGGCAGGGCGGCTATCAGGGAAAGTATTGCAAAAAGTGTTGCCAATGACACTTTGGGCGAATATAGTGTTTACAAGGTAGTTGACCTGTATGCTGATGGGGATCTTGCTACGGAAATTGGTTCTTGGACGCAATTTGATGCCGCTGGCACAGAAACTGAAAACGGATATTATATGTCTGTTTTCAAAAAACGGGACGGTAAGTATGAGTGCATTCGTGATATGAACGTCACTACAAAATCTATGAAGGAAGAGATGTAATCAACCCTAATTTAAAAAATGAAAGAAGGAGCCTGCGAATTGCAGGCTCCTTTGTTTTGGATATTTGCCTATGGCTTTGAATTTCTCTGTGGTAAATGTAGGCCAATACTGAATCCTTAAAACACAATTTGGGCAAAAATTAAACTGGGAGTTAGTACCAGTTAAAAAAAGAAAAAATTTTTCATGGAGGTTTATTTACGAATAAGCTGTCTGCTTAACTCCATCTTGTATCGCGGCTTCAAGGGCGTCAATATTTATGTCTTTTAATGCTTTGAATTTGATGCAATAGCCCGTTACACTTGCTTTGCCTATTATTTTTCCGTAGGTGTCGGGCAAGTATTTTTTATCTTCAAGGCCCATAACATACACTGAAATACCGGTGGTGTTTCCACTGATGCCCACTTGATAGAAGTCTTTGGTCTTTCCGTCAGCATACTTTATGGTTTGAAGGCCGTAACCAATGTTAGGATTGGTAACAACTTTTCCTTTCCCGTCTTTACCGTCCAGGAAACACAATCTACAATTTGGCAGTAGATGCAATATGCGGCTATGTAATGTTTCAATATCAGCACGTTTTGGTGCAGGTTGACTTTCAATGTACTTTTTTATTTGTTCTTCTGTGCTCATCGTGTGCTTTCTTTGGTTGGGAATTAATCACAAGTACAATCTACCTCTGTCAGGGCTTTTATTTCTTCACAACTCCTAATGGTTGGATCAAAGTCGCCTGTACCTGTATTTAGCTCAAGACAGTTTGGTCTGCCGTCGTCTTTTGAGCAGGAATATGTTATGGCTAATACTATTATTAGGAGGAGAGTTTTGAGCATCTTGTTATTTTTTGTTTGATGAAAAGGATTCGTGGTGGATTCGGACGCAATCGAATCTGCCGTAATTGCGGTTATACATTATTTTAGGCAACGTTTTTTCTATTTATCTATATTTTTAGTGATTTGAAATTTTCTCAATTCCTCAAAGCTATATTTGTTAAGCATTCCATCATAAAGGTTTGATTTATTCTAAGAGCGGTAGTGATGTTTTCATAACCAATACTATTAAATAGATGCGTCTTTAAGTGGCTGGATCTCTTCTAAAGACTTCCGCCAAATTGAAAATCAGGATACAGAAAAACACCCAGATTAAACCGGCAATGTACCCGCCGGCAATGTCTGAAGGAAAATGGACGCCCAAATAAATACGGCTAATGCCAATGCTCAAAATAACAATGAGTAAAAGGAGGATGACACCATACTTGAGCCAACGATTCATTTTAAAGGTGTAGAAAAGATAGATTAAAAATCCGTAAAACGCCATGGCGCTCATAGCATGACCGCTGGGATAACTTAATGTTTCCACCGAAACCAAATGTTCAATACCTGGTCGTGCACGATCTATAAACCGCTTTAGCATAACATTGGAAATGGAAGCCAAAAGCAAAACAAATACTGTTTGGGCGATAGAGCGCCAGTGTTTAAAAAATACCAGGGAAATGATAAACGCGAGAATGAGCACAATGAGGTACCCATAAATATCCCCAACATCGGTCATAAAAATGAAGTATTGGGTAAGCGGTGGGCTACGTTGGGCAATGATAAAATCGGTGATTTGTTGATCGTATAGTGGCAGAACCTCTCCCTTTAGCTCATCGGTGAGTTCAATAAAAAGGTTCAACCCGCCCACAACCACAATAAGAGCCACGATGGTTATAACAATATAGGGCAATTTGGGATTGTCCTTATGAAAGATACGCCACAGAAAATCCCTAAAATTCCTTATTAACGTGTATAAAGTCTGTCTCATTTTTAAAGGCAAAGCTTAAAGATAATAACATTTTGGGGATTTGGCACGTCCAAAGGCATTGGGAAAGAATAGAAAATTGTTTTGATTTGTTTCCCAATTGCTTACTCTTTTTGCCATTTGCTATCTATCACTTTTCGCCTCAATCCACTTGCTCAAATATTTTGTGCTTTGCAAACTATGGTGCTGCAATATTTGCCCAAGGAAGTTTTCTTGTCGATGTTTTTGAATATTTTCAGAAAGATGGCGGATGCGTTTTTTAAAAGCTTCGGAAAACAGATCCTTTTGAAAACGTTCCTTTATACAATTGAAACCATTTTTCTGGGCTTCGTTCCAAAGTGTTTTCATCCGAATATAATTTCACTGAAGCATTTATAAAATCTTCATTTGAAGCAACTACACTTCCACCAAAAGCAAATTTGCCGCACATTCCCTCCGCTCCCACTTCCGTAGTTACCGAAGGCAACCCAAAACGCATCGCGTCCAATAGTTTCCCTTTTAAACCTGCGCCGAAACGAAGTGGGGAAAGCTGCACCCGATAATTTTTCATTGTATTTTCCACATTTTCCGACCACCCTTTTATGATAAAGCCTTCTTTTGGATTATTTAGTTGAAGTAGTTGTTGCGGCGCATAAGCCCCGTAAATATGCAATTCCGCATTTGGAAGTTGCTTTTTTATTTCCGGCCAAAGCGTTTTTCAACTGCAAAACCGAATCCACATTAGGTGCGTGCAGCAAATTGCCGATGGCAAGGAAGTGTTGGCGATTTTCAAAGGGTGGCGTTTCCTTTAAAATGAAATCTACCAGAAATGGCAAATAGTACAGAATTTCCGAAGAAATATTAAAAGTGTTTTGAAGCAATTCCATTTCATATTCTGAAATGATTAGTGAAAGATCGCAACGTAAAATACTGGCGAGTTCACGCTTTGCCGTTTCGGAATATAGGTTTGCCTCGTAAACGGGAATTCCATTTTTCACCGCTTCTTCCCTAGCCTTCCGCAGAAAGTGCAAATCTTCAGTATCCAATATTTTTAAGGCGTCGGGACAATTTTCTGAAACCCGCCACCCGAATTGTTCTTCCGTGATGAACCGGTCAAAAACAACGACTTCCGGATTTAAGGTTTTTATAAATTCATCAAACGACGCATCGTTCAATATAATGTTCTCTACTGAAATATTTTGTGCTTCAAGATTGGCAGTTTTTTCAGAAAGGGAAGCCGTGCTGCCAAAAGTAATTTGATAGCCTTCTTCCCGAAATAGTTCAATTAGTTGCATCATCCGGCTTCCAGCCGCCGTTGTGCTGGGTTCGGGAAAGGTATGGCCGATGACAAAAAGGTTGTTCAATTGTCAGAATATTGTTTAGAGGTTATCGGTAGCGTCACGACTGGCGAGTACTTAAAACCCATAAATTTCGCACATTATCCCGAGGTTAAAGAAAGCGGTAAGCGCACCAAATAGAAGCATGGCGCTCACAAAAAGCGTTGCCAATATTACAATTTTGTTATTGGAATGATAGTTTATGTAATTGAGCACCACTTGAAAGAGCAAGGCAATGGCTTGGGCGGTCAACATGCGTTGGGCACATACAATTACCGGATCCTTATAATATAAAAAATAGGTAGCCAGAATTAAAATGATATAAAGAACTGTTATCCCGAAAAGGACCGTTTTTGGAAATGCGAAGCGTTGTGAGTTTCTCATAACTGCAGGTTTCCTTCAAAGATAACATTTGTTCTTTACTTTTTTTTGAAACACATGGTGTAATTCAGAAAGTGAAGTTAGACCACTTCAGCATACAAATCAAAATCCTCAGCTGCCGTAATTTTTACATTGAAGAATTCGCCGGTGCGAAGGTAGCCCTCCTCGGCATTAATCAAAACTTCGTTGTCCACATCGGGGCTGTCAAATTCGGTACGGCCCACGAAATAGCCGCCTTCCTTTCTGTCAATCACCACGCGGAATTCCTTGCCAATTTTTTGTTGGTTCAGTTCCCAGGAAATCTGGGACTGTATTTCCATAATCTGGTTGGCACGATCCATTTTTACATCTTCCGGCACATCGTCATCAAGATTGTAAGCGTGTGTATTTTCTTCGTGACTGTAGGTAAAACAGCCCAAACGCTCAAAACGCATATCCTTTACCCACTGTTTAAGAGTTTGAAAATCTTCCTCGGTTTCGCCGGGATAACCTACAATTAATGTTGTTCTAATTGCCATTTCAGGAACTGCCGCACGAAAATCTTCCAATAATCTTGTGGTCTTCGCTTTGGTGGTTCCGCGGCGCATGGACTTCAAAATTGGATCGGCAATGTGCTGCAGCGGAATATCAATATAATTACAGATTTTTGGCTCGTTGCGCATTACTTCCAAAACATCCATTGGGAAACCCGTTGGGAAAGCGTAATGCAATCGTATCCACTCGATGCCTTCCACTTTTACCAATTTTTGAAGTAACTCCGCAAGATTCCTTTTTTTGTAAAGATCCAAACCGTAATAGGTTAAATCCTGCGCAATCAAAATCAATTCCTTTACTCCTTTTGCGGCAAGTTTTTCAGCTTCGATAACCAAATCTTCCATAGGTGTGCTTCGGTGTTTTCCACGCATTATCGGAATTGCACAAAACGAGCACGGACGGTCGCAACCTTCGGCTATTTTGAAGTATGCGTAGTTTTTGGGAGTTGTGGTAATTCGTTCGCCAATCAATTCGTGTTTATAATCGGCGCCCAATGCCTTTAACAATCCCGGAAGTTCAGTTGTGCCAAAATATTCATCCACATTCGGGATTTCCTTTTGAAGATCCGGTTTATACCTTTCGGAAAGACACCCGGTGACAAAAACCTTATCTACCAATCCTTCTTCCTTCTTTTGAACGTATTCCAGAATGGTATTGATGCTTTCTTCCTTTGCATTGGCAATAAAACCACACGTGTTTATCACCACAATATTGCCCTCTTCCTCGTGCACAACTTCTTTATTGCTGGCGCGCAATTGGCCCATCAGCACTTCACTGTCATACACATTTTTGGAGCAACCCAAGGTTACCACATTTATTTTGTTCTTCTTAAGAGTTTTGGTACGCATTGTTGATTTTAGATTTACGATTGCCGATTTACGATTTTCGAACTTTGAACTTTGAACTTTGAAGAAGTGTGCAAAGATACCACGAAAAAACTGAAACCAATCATAAACCTTGTGCTGGAAATTGTCCTGTAAATATCGGCTTTCTGCAAACTGCCTCTGAACACTGCCAACTTTTTTGAGTAACTTTACATTTCTTATAAATTCAATATTATTTACCCATGAAAAAAATAACGTTTCTGCTGGCCTTTCTTTGCGCCGGCTTTTTGTTCGCCCAAAAAACAATGACCCCTGAACTTTTATGGCAGGTTAAAAAAGTAAGCCCGATCGGAATTTCCCCAGATGGGAAAGAACTTTTTTACAAAGTTGCCATACCGAATATTGAAGAAAACAAGTTCGACTCAAAATATTATAAAATGCCTGTTACGGGCGGAAATTATACTGAAATTTCAAAGGAAGAAGCCAAAGTGACCGACAAAAACCTGTCACCAAATGGAGAATATCTTTTAATGAACAAAGCCGTTCATGTGAAAGATGTTGCTGGAAAAGATATTTATCCAGATTTACCAAAAAGTGATGCGTATGTTTACACAACTTTAGATTACAGACATTGGGACACCTATAACGACGGAAGCTATAACCACGTTTTTTACAGGAATACCGAAACCGGAGCAGAAACGGACATTACTCCAGGCCAACCTTATTACACACCGCAAGCTCCGTTTGGTGGGTATGAGGATTACGTATGGGGACCAAAAGGTGAAAACATATATTACGTAAGTAAAAAAACAGCTGGAACGGATTATGCCACAAGTACCAATACTGATATTTACAAATACAATCTTGACAGTAGAAAAACTGATAATTTAACTCAAGAAAATAAAGGGTACGATACTCAGCCAGCTTTTTCAAAAGATGGAGCTTTGGCTTACCTTCAAATGAAAACTCCCGGTTATGAAGCAGACAAAAATGATATTATTGTTCTTCAGAACGACGTTAAACAAAACTTGACCTCACAGTGGGACGGAACAGTTAACGGTTTTTTATGGTCAAGTAATAATAAAGACATTTATTTTACAGCTCCCGTAGATGGAACGCAACAAATTTTTAAGGTTGATTTTCCCGGGAAAACAAAAAAAATGCCTGTTGTTGAACAACTTTCCAAAGGACAATTTGACGTTACGGGAATCGTTGCTGAAAACAACGGCAAACTAATTGTCACGCGCACCGATATGAACCACGCTTCCGAGATTTTTTCTTTTGATCTAAAAAGCAAAACCTTTCAACAACTTACCCAAGTAAATAACGAATTCTATCAAAAGTTAGATTTGCCAACTGTGGAAAAAAGAATGGTAACTACCAAAGACAACAAGCAAATGTTGGTCTGGGTTATTTTCCCTCCTAATTTCGATAAAAATAAAAAATATCCAACCTTATTGTATGCTCAGGGTGGGCCACAATCTGCACTTTCACAATTTTATTCCACTCGGTGGAATTTTCAATTAATGGCTTCCGAAGGCTATATTATTGTAGCGCCAAACCGTCGCGGAATGCCCGGCCATGGTGTGGAATGGAATGCTGAGATTAGTGGAGATTGGGGCGGAAAAGCAATGCAGGATTACCTAGATGCTATTGACGATATTTCAAAAGAGCCATATGTGGATAAAGATCGACTGGGTGCGATTGGAGCAAGTTTTGGTGGTTATTCTGTATTTTGGTTAGCGGGAAATCACGATGGGCGCTTCAAAACATTTATTGCCCACGACGGAGTTTTCGATACCCGTAGTATGTACGGAACCACTGAAGAACTATTCTTCGTAAACCATGATATGGGCGGGGCTTATTGGGAAAAAGATAATGCTACTGCGCAAAAATCCTTTAATGAATTCAATCCAATTACTTATGTTGATAAATGGGACACTCCCATTATGATCGTTCAGGGTGGAAAAGATTATAGAGTGCCGATTGAACAAGGATTGAGTGCTTTTCAAGCCGCACAATTAAAGGGAATAAAAAGTAAACTGCTTTATCTTCCAGAGGAAAATCATTGGGTGCTGCAGCCACAGAATGCGCTTGTATGGCAACGTGAGTTTTTTAAATGGTTGAAGGAAACGCTTTAAATGGCTTTAGGCTTTAGGCTTTAGGCTTTAGGCTTTAGGCTTTAGGCTTTAGGCTTTAGCTTTAGGAAAAAACGGAATCCATGAATTAAAAAAGATTTATGGATTCCGTTTTTTATTAACCATACGGATTAAAGCTGTCAAAAAATTCAAGCAGACTCGTCTGAAAAAGATGGAAAAGGAGAATTAATGCCGCATAAAAAATTACAGTTGCCTTTCCGAAAAATTCCTTTCGCACGAAATAAATGCCCATCGCTACGAGCGCAACCAGAAATGGAATAAATGAAATATATGGGAAAGCCATGAATTTATAGGCATCCAACGGCATCAACGGACTTGGCACCGGCTTAATGAAATATTCTATTATTTTGAAGGAATGGTAACCCAATAAAATAGCAACATATGCCAATAAGGCTAGCAAAAAATATTTATAAAATTTGTTTGTTTTTGTTGTGGTAGCCTTGCTTTCCATTATTTAAAAAATGAATCCACAAACTCAAACTTATTGAAAACCTGAAGATCTTCCATCCCCTCGCCTACGCCAATATATTTTACAGGAATTTGAAACTGATCACTTATTCCTATAACTACGCCGCCCTTTGCAGTTCCGTCAAGTTTTGTAACGGCAAGTGAAGTAACTTCAGTTGCAGCGGTAAATTGCTTGGCTTGCTCAAAAGCATTTTGTCCTGTAGAACCATCCAATACCAAAAGTACGTCGTGAGGGGCATCAGGAATTACTTTCTGCATAACACGCTTTACTTTTGTAAGCTCATTCATTAAATTCACCTTATTGTGAAGTCGGCCAGCCGTGTCAATAATAACTACATCTGCATTTTGGTTAACCGCGCTCTGTAGGGTATCGAAAGCGACGCTGGCAGGATCACTGCCCATACTTTGTTTTACAATCGAAACATCGGTTCGGTCTGCCCAAATCTGCAACTGGTCAATTGCTGCGGCACGGAATGTATCTGCAGCTCCCAAAACAACTTTCTTTCCAGCCTTTTTAAACTGATATGCAAGTTTTCCGATGGTAGTAGTTTTTCCAACGCCGTTTACCCCAACTACCATAATTACATACGGTTTTTTGGCTACTGGAATTTCAAACTCGGTGGCGTTTCCGGAATCAATTTCGCTTAAAAGTCCCGCTATTTCTTCCCGAAGAATTTTATTGAGTTCCTCAGTTCCCAGATATTTATCTTTTGAAACACGTTCCTCAATTCTATCGATTATCTTAAGGGTAGTATTTACTCCCACGTCACTGGAAACAAGAACTTCTTCAAGATTGTCTAAAACATCATCGTCAACCTTACTTTTTCCAGCGACAGCTTTGCTCAATTTATCAAAAAAAGAAGCATTGGATTTCTCCAGCCCTTTGTCGAGCGTTTCTTTTTTCTCCTTAGAAAATATTTTCTTAAAAAAACTCATTTTCAGTTGTCTGTATTCGGTTATCTGTTGTTCAAACTTCCCGCTCCTTTCCTTTTTAGGGGAAGGTTGATTTCAAATTGAAAAAAACAATTTGAATGCCGGAAGGGGTAGGCAAAAATACTAAAAGCCACCTTCGTAAAAAAGTGGCTTTTTCTGAATATTTTAAGCTGGTTATTTTTTGTTTAACCAGTCATTTACAAATTCTGGAGCCATGATTGACTCAGAAAAAGTATAAGCTCCTGTTTTTGGCGATTTAACCATTTTTATCGCTTTGGTTAAACGCTTTGACCCTGTTTGTAAAGATGCTACTGATTTCTTTGCCATGACTTATATTATTTAATCTCTTTATGAACCGTCATTTTCTTAAGAATAGGGTTGAATTTTTTCAACTCCATTCTGTCCGGTGTATTCTTTTTATTTTTGGTAGTGATGTAACGTGAAGTACCTGGTTGTCCAGATTCCTTGTGCTCTGTGCACTCCAAAATTACTTGTACTCTATTTCCTTTTTTAGCCATTGTAACAGACTTTATTGATTATTGCAATTATTTGTTTAAAAAACCTTTTTCGCGAGCTTCTTTGATAACTGCAGAAATACCTTTTTTATTGATGTTTTTTATTGCTGATGCAGAAACACGAAGTGTAATCCACTTGTCTTCTTCAGGAATGTAAAATCGCTTTTTAAGCAAATTTACATCAAACTTACGTTTGGTTTTGTTCATCGCGTGCGATACGTTATTTCCAACCATCGCTTTCTTTCCAGTAAGTTCACAAACTCTTGACATTTCCTTAACTTTTTTAAGTTATTTTATAACAGGGTGCAAATTTAAGTAAATATAATTTGATGTACAACAAAAGGAAATCAGTTTTTTGAAATTTCTTTTAGAAACATTTCAAACGCTTTATTTGTTGCCTTTTCAATTACACGATAGCGATCGTTCCCAAACATAAATTTCTCTGAAATAACTTCATTGGGTGTAGCGATAGCAATGCACACCGTGCCTATTTCATCGTCCCCATCACCCTTTGTAGGGCCCGCAATACCGGTAGTGGCAATGGCATAATCAGACTCAAAAAGTTTGCAGCACCGTTTGGCCATTTCTTCGGCAACGGGAATACTTACTACATTATATTCTTCAATAATTTTTTCAGACACGCCCAGGATTTTTGTTTTTAGATTGGTGTCGTAAGGAATTAATCCCCCCATAAATGAAGAGGAAGCTCCGGCAAAGTGTGTAATCTCGGACGCAATTCTACCCCCGGTACAGCTTTCGGCTACGCTATAGCTCATCCCTTTTTCCGCCAATATTTTTCCAATTTGCTCCGCGATTGAGGTTTCATCTTCAAAGCCCACAGCAATATCAGAAAGCATTTCTTGCAAAACTTCCATTTGTGAATCAACACTTTCCCTCAGTTTCTTTTCATCGGTTCCGGTTGAAGAAAGCCGCAATCGAACCCTTCCTAAGGAAGGCAAATAGGCCAATCTAATTTTTTCCGGCAAATTATCTTCCCATTCCGCAATTCTTTCTGCTATAGCGCTTTCACCCAAACCATAGGTTAATAAGGTTTTGTGATAAATAAAGGGTCGGCTGAAGCGTTTTATTACCCGCGGTAAAACTTCTGTTTGCAATAAACTTTTCATTTCGTAGGGAACGCCCGGCAAAGAGACAAATACTGTTTTCTCATTTTCCATCCACATTCCAGGAGCGGTGCCGTGCTGATTCATCAAAATGGTCGCTTTTGATGGAACCATTGCTTGTTGATAATTTGCAGGCAAGGGTTTATTGAGCTGGTAATTTTTGAAAAGATTCTTTACGTTTTCAATCACACTTTGGTCTTCAACCAATGTATCATTGAAAAAATCGCAAAATGTCTGTTTGGTAATATCATCCTTTGTGGGACCCAGCCCTCCGGTGACTATTACGAGATCGGCATGTTCTTTTGCATCTTCAAAGGCTTGTAAAATATGGTTTCTATCGTCTTGAATTGAAGTAATTTGATAAACCTTCACCCCTATTTTGTTCAGCTCTTTTGAAATATATGCCGAATTGGTATCAATAATTTGACCGATGAGAATCTCATCGCCTATAGTTATAATCTCTGCAAGCATTCTATAATTGGAAATCTTCTTTTAACTCGGCAAACACATAATTCAATGTAGTAAGAACGTTTTCAAGGTGTGGAAGAATTGTAGCTTTATTTTTTGAGGTTTTAGACCAGGCTTCAATGCTGGTAATATCTTTTAGAGCGTCTATGCCGAACATCTCAATATTGGGTTTCATTTTATGTGCAAATTGATAGGCCAAATCCCTATTATCATTTACGATGGCTTCTTCCATGGAATGTAAATCCGGTGGGATTTCCTCTAAAAATGTCTGTGCCAATATCTTTAAAAAATCTTGATCTCCATCTGCGATTTCACTCAGATTTTCCTTTGCATAATATTTAGTCATAATTATTTAACTTTTATGGAAAACATTTCTGTTTCACCAATAAATCCCGTCAAAATATCATTGGTTTCAATTCTGCCAACACCAGCGGGAGTTCCTGTAAAGATAATGTCCCCAATTTTTAGTGTAAAATATTTTGAAATATATTCGATTAAAGCATCAATTTTCCATATCATCAGCATAGAACTGCTATTTTGAACCGTTTTTCCGTTACGTTTTAGGCTAAAATTTATGTCATTAATATCTTGAAAATGATCTTTTTTGATGAAATTTCCAACAACTGCAGCACCGTCAAATGCTTTGGCCTTTTCCCAAGGTAATCCTTTTTCTTTCAATTCTGTTTGTAAATCCCGGGCGGTAAAATCAATTCCCAAACCAATTTCATCATAATATTTATGGGCAAATTTTTTATCGATGTGCTTTCCTATTTTATTGATGCGGACCAACAATTCCACTTCGTGGTGCACATCATTTGAAAATTCTGGAATAAAAAACGGTTGCTTCTTTAATAAGATAGCGGTGTCAGGTTTTAAAAAGATAACTGGTTCCGAAGGTGTGGCACTTTTCAGCTCACTAATATGGTCGGCATAATTTCGGCCTATGCAGATTATTTTCATTTTACAACTAAAATTTAGTGTTCAATTTTTGGAGTCGAATACGTGTCAATACTTTTTTGGTATAAAGTGGGAAATCTGCGTTTAACAGCCAACCAAAATATCCGGAATCCTTTTCCATAATTTCAATTACCAAACTGTCTTTGTATTTTCCGAAAGAAAAAACCTCAACTCCATCTTGATTATAACTTATAAAACCGGCAAAATCCGCATGGTCTCTATGCGAGCTAAAATCTGCCAAAAAGCTCACGTCATTTTCAAGTTCCTTGTATCTGTCGAGCTGTGCTTTTAAAACTTCATAGGTTGCATTGGTATCCGCAGCCGCACTGTGGGCGTCTTTTAAATCTTTATTGCAGTAAAATTTATATGCCGCTTCCAAAGTTCGTTTTTCCATTTTGTGAAAAATGGTCTGCACATCCACTGAAAGTGCCTTTTTCATGTCAAAATCGATTTCGGCACGAAGCAGTTCTTCGGCGAGCAGCGGAATATCAAAACGATTTGAATTGAAACCGCCCAAATCGCTATCTTTTATCAAGGCGTAAACTTTAGGGGCGAGCATTTTGAAAGTAGGCTCATTCGCAACCATTTCATCTGTAATACCGTGAATTGCAGAAGACGCTTCAGGAATAGGCATTTCAGGATTTACGCGCCAAGTATAGCTTTCTTTATTTCCGTTTGGGAAAACTTTTAAAATTGCAATTTCCACAATCCGATCTTTTGATACATTGATTCCTGTGGTTTCAAGATCAAAGAAACAGATTGGTTTTTTTAAGTTAAGTTCCATTATTTTGTTTTGAAAAAGCAAAGATACTTTTTATTGAAGTTTTGAAGGAGCTTATAAAAAAGAAAAGGGGATTTTGAATTAAAATCCCCTTGAATGTAATATATATTTATGAGTTTAAATTTCTCTGTTAACGTCCCACGCTTCTAAATAATCAGCAACACGTTTTACGAATTGTCCGCCCAATGCGCCGTTCACTACGCGATGGTCATAACTGTGCGAAAGGAACATTTTATGGCGAATACCAATAAAATCGCCTTCTGGGGTTTCAATTACCGCGGGCACTTTTCTTATTGCTCCCAACGCCAAAATACCCACTTGCGGTTGGTTTATAATCGGAGTTCCCATGATACTTCCGAAGGTTCCCACATTGGTTACAGTATAGGTTCCGCCTTGAATATCATCCGGTTTTAGCTTATTTTCACGGGCGCGGTTAGCTAGATCATTTACCGCTTTACTCATTCCAACCAAATTTAATCTGTCTGCGTTTTTAATAACAGGAACAATTAAATTTCCGTCGGGCAATGCTGCAGCCATACCCAAGTTTATGTTTTTGCGTTTAATGATATTGTTGCCATCCACCGCGATATTCATCATTGGGAAATCTTTTAGCGCTTTTGCAACGGCTTCCATAAATATCGGGGTGAAGGTCAAGTTTTCCCCTTCTCGTTTTGCGAAAGCATTTTTTACTTTATTCCTCCAATTCCAAACATTTGTAACATCACACTCCACAAAAGATTGAACGTGCGCAGATGTTTGGGTGCTTTCAATCATGTGATGGGCTATAAGTTTCCCCATTCGTGTCATTTCAACAATTTCATCTTCACCGTTGACCGAAACTGAAGTTTTTGGTTTTTCAGTTTGTGTGTGTTGTGCTTTTGCCGTTTCAGGGTTTTTAGCCTCAACAACAGTTTCTGGCTGAGTTTGTTGGGATTCGGGTTGAGTTTTTTGTGCTTCTGTTTTTGAAGAAGATCGATTATCAAGATAACCCAAAATATCGTTTTTGGTTACACGACCATCTTTTCCAGTACCTGAAATTCCATCCAGCTCTGTTTGCGAAATATTTTCCGCAGCAGCTATATTTTTAACCAAAGGCGAATAAAAACGGTCACCAGTATTTTCGATTGGGGCTTGTGTAGTTTGCTTGGCAGTTTCCACTTGCTTTTCAACTTCCTTCACAACTTCCGGCGAAGGAGCGCTTTCAGCAACGGCTTTTTCAGTTCCGTTACTTCCACCAGCGGTTTCGATTATGGCTATGGTTTGGCCCACTTGAACCACATCATCAACGTTAAAAAGTTTTTCAACCAAAACTCCATCAACCTCGCTGGGCACTTCGCTATCTACTTTATCAGTCGCGATTTCAAGAACGGCCTCATCAGCCTCAATGGTATCACCCACTTCTTTTAACCAGTTAGTTAAGGTTGCCTCTGCAACACTTTCGCCCATTTTTGGTAGTTTCAATTCAAATTTTGCCATAACTCTTGATGTACGATTTTCAATTTTTGGTTGTACGATTTGTGGACTTCCACAATTTTGAATAATACACTGTTTCGTGAAGCATTCAAAAACGTTGCAAAATTAGTTAAAATTTGTTCGTCTTGGGTTCCAAATTTCTTAAAAAACAACCACGCCGCCCTTTTCGTCGCTTTGGTCACTTCCTATTATGAAATTGCAGCCAGGTGGACGTATGCGGAAAAGATTGTTGTGTCCTCTTTGTTGTTTCATCAATTGAAAGATTTCTTTATAGGAAATATATTCGGCATCAAAGACGAGTAAACTGTTTTCGAGAACAATCTGCGTATGTACATTTTTTGAAACCATTTGAAAAACTGTGGCCGTAGTTGCGGATAGTTTTTCGAGCAGCTCAATATTTTCTGTGAAAAAATAATTTCTTTCGGTCTTTTGCAATTTCTTGGTTTTACCATCCGACGAAAATCCTCGGGCCTTTTTTGCCAAAGCAACTCCCGCAGAAACAGAACTTTCAAGAAAAAAATTTCTGTTGAAATGTTTTCGGTAAAAAATTTGCATCGCACCGTAAAAGCGCTCAAAATACAAATCGTCCTTTTTGGTGCTTTCGCCTTTGTAATGGAGCACAGTAGCGTTTCCCAAATAATGGTTTTTATAGCCGGCTTGGGTTATTTTATAAGAAAAATCGATGTCTTCGCCATACATAAAATAATCTTCATCAAAACCGCCGACTTCATTATAAATACTTCTTTTCACAAGCATAAAGGCACCCACCAATACTTCAACCTCACCTTTTGATGTTTCTGAAATATGGTTTGAATAGTATTTTTTTGCAAAACCGGTAAGCTTCATCAAAGAAACCTTGGGGGTTGGGAGATTTCGTTTGCTCTCGGGAAGAAAATTGCCCGTGCCATCCATTAAGTAAACACCCAATGCACCCATGTTTTGAATGCTCTCTGAATATTCAATTGCAAGTCTAAAGGTATCTTCTGCAACTGCTGTATCTGGGTTTAGAATACAAATGTATTCACCTTTTGCCACGGCGACAGCTTGATTGTTCGCTTTGCTGAAACCTACATTCTCTTTGTTTTCAATTAAAATAACATTTGGAAAAAGGTTTTTTACCATTTGGCAACTGTCATCCTTACTATCGTTGTCTATTACTATTATTTCAGCATCCCAATTTTCCAGTGCTTTTTGAACGGAACGGATACATTGCTGTAAAAAATAGCTCACATTATAATTTAGAATAACAACAGAAAGTTTCATCAGTATTAAAAATTTGATATTGGAATGCTTCGCATTTTATCTGTAGCATTACTCTGTTCAACATAAACCTCAGCGAAAAGCAGCAAAGACTTGAATGCCCTAATATACATCTTTAATCGGTTTGCATGAAAAAGTACAATTCAAACTACATGCTCTTTAATGAAGATTCAAACGGAATTCGGTGCAAAATACTTCTTCCCAAGGTAACCTCATCTGCATATTCCAATTCATCGCCTACTGAAATACCACGCGCAATAGTAGTGGTGGTTATATTGTAAGGTTCAATTTGTTTATAGATATAAAAATTGGTTGTATCGCCTTCCATCGTTGAACTGAGTGCAAAAATAAGTTCACGAACGTTTCCTGCTTTCACTTTTTCAACTAATGAAGAAATGGTTAAATCGCCAGGCCCAATACCGTCCATAGGAGAAATTTTCCCTCCCAAAACGTGATAATGGCCTCTATATTGACTGGTATTTTCGATTGCCATTACATCCCGGATATCTTCAACCACACAGACTATTTGATCATCGCGACGCGAATTGGCGCAGATCTCGCAAAGTTTAGTATCGCTAATATTATGGCAATTGGCGCAAAAGTTTATTTCGTCCCGCATTTTAACCAAGGTAGTGGCTAATTTTTGTGATTGCTCTTTTGGTTGTTTCAATAAATGAAGCACTAAACGAAGCGCGGTCCGCTTGCCAATGCCGGGGAGTTGTGACATTTCGTTTACTGCGTTCTCAAGTAATTTTGAAGAAAATTCCATAGCATTATTCCTGTCGGCAAGATAAAAAAAATGCTTCAGAAAAAAGGTTTTTCCTGAAGCATTACTTACCCTTATTCTAAAGGTTTAAAGAAAAGTTTTGCTTTTCATTTTCCCCTTATTTTTTGGGGATCGTTTAATTTATAAGAAGTTTTTTTGTTGCAGTGCCCTCTTCCGTATTAAGACGCACAAAATATGTACCCGAAGAAAGAGATGAAACGTCAACGGTGTGTTTGTTTGCTATTAATGCATCAGCTTCATAGATAAGTAGTTTTCCCATCATATCAAAAACACGAACTTCGGCCTTCATTGTTTGCGGTAAAGCGATTGTAAATTCTGAAGTTGCAGGATTTGGATATATTGTCACACTGCTATCTGAAATAATATCTTCAATACCAGCGGTGCCTCCAACCACTGGAGAAACCCAAAGACCTCTTCCATAGGTTCCGGCATAAAGCATGTTGGTCACGTTATTTATTTCTAATTCATTGATCATTACATTTGGCATCAGGTTGTTGTACGGCTGCCAATCTGTGAATGAATTGTCAATATAATAAATACCATAATCCATTCCTAAATAAAGCCCATCTTCACCATTGTTGTCCCACACTAAAGCTAGCGCGCTAAAGTTTGGAAGGTTCTTTTTGTAATCTATCCACGTATCACCACCATCATTAGAAACAACAACACGGCTATTTCCAGCAATTGCAACTGCTATTTTATTGGGGTTTGTTGGGTGAATGGCAATTGAATTTATGTTACCTCCCGGAAAAGTTTTCTGCACCCAATCTGTTGCTCCGGCATCTTCTGTTTTGAACAAAAACGCACCTCTGGAAACGTACATAACTTGATTGTTTGAAGGAGCAATTTTCAAATGGTTTGTATTACCTATAAAATCTTGTGAAATACTTGTCCAGGTACTACCGAAATTTGTTGATTTATAAACGCGGTTGTACCCTACATAAATAACATTTTCCAGAGAAGGATCTTGCTCAAAAGGGGTAACCCAATTTCCAGAACCATTTCCGGGTTCGTTTAATCCGGCGTATGAATTACCGCCATTTAGGGTTCTATACATTTGACCGTTTTGGCTCGTTCCGTAAAAGGTATTTGGATTGGTTTTATCAATAAATGATTCCATTCCATCGGCTCCCAACCAATCTTTCCAACCTGTTGCTGCAGTATAAAAAGAGGTGCCGTTATCCTGTGCGCCCCCTGATACAATTACATCTGCTGTTTGAGAAATACCTATTTTATAAAATTGACGTATACCTAATCCGGTGGTAAGATCTTCGTAATAATTTGCATTGATTGTTCCTGTGTTTTCGGCTTTATAAATTCCCCCATCTGTTATTGCGAACAAAGTGTTTCCATAAAACTGAAGATCGTCAACATCTGAATGGCAATAACCAATGTTTTGTGAGGCAGCATTTCCAGGAATCCAATCAGAAGTACAAGTAAAGTCAACACCTCCGTTTGCAGACTTCCAAGTAAGTAAACCTGCTATGTGAACTTCGTCAACGTTGTTTGGATTTACGGCTATACCCATATCACGAGGAGCTTGGCCATTGTTATCGTTTCCGCTGGTACTATAACCAAAAAAGTTGAGACTCCCATGGTCCAGTTTTATAAAATTGTTACCGCTATCGCTTGACGTATAGAAACCTCCAAATTTATTTCCTAAAGCTTCCAAAACATAAACCACATTGGCATCATCTGCTGAAACCCCTATCATTTTTGGACCCGATGAAAATCCACCAATAGTGCTAAATGTAGCTCCCCCATCAGTAGATTTATGAAACCCAGTTCCAGAAGCATATACCACTGAAAGGTCGCCAGGTTTAAATTCAATATCGTAACCTCTATTGTCACTCACGGGTTGCGACCAATTAGCTCCGCCATCTGTAGATCTATATATACCAACATTTTCAGCAGTAGCGAACATTATATCGCTATTTGATGGATTGATCAAAATTTTATTTACAATACTATTTCCTATTGTTCCCAACAAATTCCATGTTGCTCCTGCATCGGTAGATTTAAATATTTTTCCGTTTGATGAACCAAAAAAATAAGTGTCTGAATTGGCTGGATCTATTGCTACAGAATAGACAGAAAGATTTGAAAAATAGTCACACATTGGAGTCCAAGTTTGAGCCCCGTCTGTAGTTCTCCATACACCTCCGGTATTGGCGCCAATAATCATATGATTTATATCGCCTTCATCAATAGCTAGACCGGTAATTCTACCTACTCCAGGATTCCAACCAGAAGTAGCATTCCATTCCTGAGGACCAAGTTCCTGCCAATTATCTGGAAGAACCGATCTGTTTGCTGCGGAACTATTAAGATATGCGTTCCATTGTTCCAATTCATTTAAACGCTCTTCGGTTGTTGGAAGATAGCCGTTTTCTTTAACCAGACGGAGAGCATTATACTCCCATCTTTTAAATTGTTTGTAACCAGTTCCGCGACCTTTGTCTCTATTGGCAAAGTAAGCTTCGGCACTGTCGATAATTTCCTGCACTTTATAGGTGCCGTCATCAATCATTTGAAGATATTCCTGTGCTTGACTGGCAAAAGAACCAAAAAACAAAGTAATAACAAGTAATAGTTTGTAACGCATCTTTTTAATTTTTAGGGAGTTATGCAAATATTTATTCAAGGTTTCCAAAAGTATTAAAAATAAAAATTGTGGGAGACCCAAACTTTGTATTTTTACTGAAATATGTTCTTAAAATATTGAAGTCTCAAATCTTATGCAGCCCTTACATATATTTCTATTAATTGTTGGTTATTTTTTAGTCTTGATTTTAGTTTCCTTTTTAACCAATAGAGACGGAAGTAATGCCGATTTCTTTAAAGCCGGGAAACAGTCCCCGTGGTATTTAGTGGCTTTTGGAATGATTGGAGCTTCTTTGAGCGGTGTAACTTTTATATCCGTTCCCGGTTGGGTGGAAGCGTCAAAATTTAGTTATTTCCAAGTCGTGCTGGGTTACATTGTTGGGTATGCAGTTATTGGCACTGTGCTGCTTCCGCTTTATTATCGATTGAATTTGACTTCAATTTATACTTATTTGGATGGTAGGTTTGGAAAGGCTTCCTATAAAACAGGCGCTTCTTTCTTCCTTCTTTCCAGAATTGTTGGCGCAAGTTTTAGACTTTATTTGGTGGCTGTTGTACTTCAAACATTAATTTTTGATGATATGAACATCCCTTTTTGGGTAACCGTTACTATTACGATTTTATTAATTTGGCTATACACTTTCAAAAGTGGTATTAAAACAATTGTTTGGACAGATACTCTGCAAACCCTTTTTATGCTCGTGGCCGTTGGTGTATCTGTATATTATGTTTCTACAGATTTGGGACTTTCGGGAAGCAATCTTTTCACATTTATAGCTGATAGCGATATGAGCCAAATTTTCTTTTTTGATGATTGGAAATCCAGCGACTTTTTTGTGAAACAATTTATCAGCGGTGCTTTCATTGCTATTGTAATGACCGGATTGGACCAGGATATGATGCAGAAAAACCTGACGTGTCGCAATTTGAAGGATGCACAAAAAAATATGTTTTGGTTTACTATTGTATTGACGATTGTAAATTTCGTCTTTTTGGTTTTGGGACTTTTGCTTACGGTTTATGCACAACAAAACGGAATAGACGCACATAAGGACCATTTATACCCCACGCTGGCAATGCAAAATGAATTTGGAATTGGCGTGGCGGTACTTTTTATTTTAGGATTGATTGCAGCAGCATATAGCAGCGCGGATAGTGCTTTAACCGCTTTAACAACATCTTTTAGTATAGACATTCTAGATATTGAAAGAAGATATGATGAAAAAAAACAGGTCCGAGTTCGCAAGCTGATTCACATATTGGTTTCGTTAGTGCTAATTTTAGTAATCATCATATTTAGATATGTAATTGCAGATGATTCCGTGATTGCGAAGCTTTTTGTGTTTGCTGGATATACTTATGGACCGCTTTTGGGTTTATATGCTTACGGACTTTTTACTAAATGGAACGTAAAAGACAAACTGGTTCCGTTGATTGCTATATTGACACCTTTTTTGGGATATGGAATTAGTTATCTTTCCATAGCATACTTCAATTTTGATTTTGGTTTTTTCATTTTGATTTTGAATGGGGCGTTAACCTTTTTTGGCTTAATATTGATTCGTACCCAGAAGAACTAAGGTACAGGCAACTTCCACTCCAATATTGTTTTGCCGAAGCATTTCATAAAACTCGGGGTTTTCCGTTCCGGGATTGAAAATAACGCGTTTCGGGTTTAATGAAATTATATAGTCGTAATATTCCTGTTGGCGTTTCGGATTTAAATACAACGTTACGGTATCTATATTTTCAAAAGTTTCCTTTTCAGTCGAAATATCAACGCCAGCAACTACTCCTTTTTTCAAACCAATCGCTTCAACAGTATTGCCGTGTTTCACCAATCTATTAATTGCAAGATTTGAATAACGGCCTGGATTTAAACTGGCGCCAAGTACTAATGTCTTCTTCATTTTTTAAAGTTTTCATTAAAATACAATACTCTTTTTCAAGATTTCATAAATGTTCGTTAAAAAGGAAAGTGCGATGAAACATTCTGAAAATTTGAGCGTCTATATAAGAGTTAGAAATTTTCTTTGCTACAATTTTTTTTTACGTTGATGGTTAGTGTTAATAATTGCAGTAAAGATTCAAACCCGGAGAAATCTTCGGGTTTGTTTTTTTAAAAAATTATTTCACAATAACTGTAACAGAAAAAAAAATATATCGTCATGTATATAAAATCGAAAACATTTAGTCATTAAGTATGCTATACAAGGTAATATTTAATGCAAAATACAACGGTATTTTTATTCTCTAATCAATTAACATCAATCAATCACAATGAAAACCATTTTTTTATTAATCACATTCATCACATTTGGTTCACTCCACGCCTCTTTAGATCCTACCGAGAAACCCGGCAATATCTATGGCCGTGTTACAGACAAAATTCTCAATGAACCGCTTCCCTATGTTACTGTTGTAGTGAAAGATCTTAAAGGTGAAATAATTACAGGAGCCGTAACCGACGATACGGGTAAATTTGAAATCCACAAAATCCCGGAAGGAAGATGCAACGTAACTATTCAGTATATAGGTTATAAAGCCTTTACCACGGAAATAAATATCACAAAAGACAACGTAGATTTTGATTTAGGAAATATATTACTCGAAGAGGATATTGCCTCCCTGGATGAAGTGAATATTATAGCCGAACGGTCCACCATTGAACAACGTTTGGATAAAAAGGTAATAAACGTGGGCAAGGATCTATCTACCGCGGGCCCAACTGCTTCAGACATCATGAATAACTTACCAACCGTAAGCATTGACCAACAATCCGGTGAAATTTCAATGCGAGGTAACGAAAACGTTCGGGTAATGGTGGATGGTAAACTTTCCAATATTCCCACTGCACAGTTGTTGAAACAGATTCCATCGTCATCCATTAAACAAATTGAGCTTATTACGAATCCTTCGGCAAAATACAATCCTGAAGGAATGAGCGGAATAATCAATATTATTCTTCATAAAAATGTGAATATGGGATTTAATGGCAATGCCTCAGTAGGGCTTACTTTTAGAGAAAACGCCAAGTTTAATGCCGGTTTGGGTATGAATTATAGAAATGGAAAATTTAACCTGTACACCAACCTTAGCAACAATGTTTCAAAAAACGAGAATACTGGCCTAATTTCACGGTCACTTAACAATTCTAGAGAAGCCATCCATTTTTTGGATAACAGTAAATCCAATCTTGTTAAGGTAGGGTTAGATTATTATCTAAATGAAAAAAATACGATTTCATTCTTCACCAATCAAAATTTTTATGATGGAAGTGGAGTGGGAAGTTCTACAGTTTCCTATTTAGACCAACCATCACTTAACCAAAAACAGCTGTTTTATTTTGACAATGAAAATATTTCTTCGCAATATAATTTTGATTATAAGCTAACTTTTGAAAAAACCGATCATTCCCTTGAGCTGGAGGCAGATTATAATGTATTTTCAAATGAAACGGATGGGAAATATGTTTTTGCCGGAGCTTCGCCTTTAGATAATTTTGCAGATAACGATGAAACGGACCGAAATCAACTTACCGTCAATTTGGATTATGTGAATCCAATTTCAGAAAGTGTAAAAATTGAAGCGGGTGCCGAAGCGCGTCTGTTTGAAACCAATATTGATTATGCATCAACCGGGCAAAGCTACAATGCCAATGGCGAATTGGTGCCCACACCTTCAACCGAATTTAATTACACCCGGGATATTTATTCATTCTACACCACCTTAGGAAAAACCTATGAAAAATGGTCCTATCAACTCGGTGCAAGAATTGAAAACGTTAGCGTAAAGGCCGATACCAATAATTTGCGCGCTTTTACAAATGATTATTTTCAAGTTTATCCAAGTGCCTTTGTTACGTTTACTCCAAGTGAAAAAAACCAATATCAGCTAAGTTATAGCCGAAGAGTGGACAGACCCGGTCTTGACCAAGTAAACCCAATTCGTGAATTTAGCACACCATTGATTTCGTCTTTTGGAAACATAAAATTGAAGCCTCAATTCACAAATTCCATAGAGGCCAATTATACCCGTAAACTTGGAAAAGGAAGTCTCACAGGAGGAGTATTCTATCGCCTTGTGGACAATGAAATAAACCGTGCGATACTTATTGATCGAACAAATTTGGACAGATCAATCCTAACCTTTCAAAACTTCAGCAGCACCACTGCTTATGGCGTAGAACTTTCAGGAAATTATAAACCTACAAAATGGTGGAGTTTTAATACTAGTTTCGAACTCTATAAAAGAACCCAAAAGGGAATTACTGAAATATTTGAGAATCCCTCTCAAAATCCTTCCGTGGATAACATAGTAACTCAGGTTGTTGAAGCAGACAGAGTAACCTGGAATGCAAGAATGATGAATAATTTTACCGTTACAAAAGATCTCACCTTCTCTGCCTTTGGACTTTACCGAGCAAAAAACAAAGGGATACAGTTTGAATCTGAGCCCCTCTATTTCGTAAACTTAGGAGCTAGGTATTCGCTTTGGGAAGGTCGTGGAACTTTTAGTGTTAATTATAATGACATTTTGGATTCCATGAAGTTTGCTTTTACAGGAAATACACCTTACCCGCAAAGTGGCGAATTCAAAAATGAAAGCAATACAATTTTTGTGGGATTAACCTATAGATTTGGAGGAGGAGAGTATAGTGCAAAAACCCGAAAAAAACGGGATGACAACACCTCATCGGGAGGTGGCGGAATTTTCTAAACCGTTATTGTTCTGTTAAATAAAGCGTTTTAGTGAAACTTTCAACACCTATTTCCGTCTATATTATAAACACCTAAAATTTCATTTTATAATTTATTTGAATTAGCCTTTAACGAATTATACCTTTTTAGGGAAAAGAAAAAGCCTTTCAATTTGATTGAAAGGCTTTCTTTTGTTTGACGTTTTGTTACCACCGAATAATAACGCTCCCCCAGGTAAACCCACTTCCAAAAGCTGCCAAAACAACTAAATCGCCTTCTTTTATTTTTCCCTCTTCCCAAGCTTCGGTCAAAGCAATTGGTATGGAAGCTGCCGTGGTATTTCCGTATTTCTGGATATTATTGAAAACCTGGTCATCCCCCAAATTTAATTTTTGCTGAATGAATTGCGAAATCCTTAAATTGGCTTGATGCGGTATCAACATATCAATATCTTCTACTTTTAGATTATTTGCATCCAAACCTTCTTTTATTACTTCAGTAAAACGGACGATGGCATGTTTAAAAACAAACTGTCCATTCATAATTGGATAATAAGGAATGTCTTCCTGTGGATTTTCAGCAATAATCTCTGGCACCCAATGATGGGTACTTGGCCCTTTTAACGAGAGCTCCTCTTTATGTTTTCCCTCACTGTGTAGGTGGGTGGAAAGAATTCCGCCTTTTCCGGATTCATTTCTTGAAACAACCGCGGCCCCGGCTCCATCTCCAAAAATAACGGAAACATTTCTGCCCCGGGTAGTAAAATCAAGGCCTCCACTGTGGTTTTCACTGCCAATAACCAAAATATTTTTATACATTCCCGTTTTTATAAATTGGTCCGCAACTGAAATCGCATACACAAAACCGCTGCACTGGTTCCGAACATCTAATGCCGGAATGGTTCGCATCTCCATCATTTCCTGCACTTCCACCCCACCTCCGGGAAAATACATATCGGGGCTCAGAGTAGCAAATACAATCATATCAACATCTTTCGGAACGAGTTTGGCACGTTCTAAAGCTATTGTGGATGCCTTTACGGCCATTACTGATGTTGAATTTCCATCGCCCTTTTTTATATATCTCCGCTCTTTTATACCTGTGCGCTCTTGAATCCATGCATCATTGGTATCCATCAATTTTGAAAGATCATCATTAGTAACCACATTTTCAGGCACGTAATATCCCAAACCGGTAATTTTTGAAGTGTACATTTAATTCAATTTTAAATCAAGCGGAAAGATAACTATATACCCTATTTCAAAGAAATTAATTACAGTATATATAGTATGCGTGCATAATAAATAAAAACAGGATTATATGGAAAATAAAGAAGGGCACAAAAGATGCGCCCTTCTTAAACAACCTAACCAATTAAATAATAGAATATTTTTACTTTTCATAGCAATTTAATATTCGATTACTCACTGGTAAAGATACCATTCTTTGTTTATTAGAATTGTTAAAGCATTAAACAAAGTTTTGTTAAAGTTTAAATGCGCTTTTTTACAAACTATTAATGCCTTTTTTCACCTAAAGAAGTATTGAATTATATCAACAAAAAAAATCTGTTTAATATATAAAATTCCCATTTTTATTAATCAATGAAACCCTTTTCAAAGCACAAAAAAATTCTGGGTCTACCATTTTATTCCATTGCTATCCTTTTATACAATTAATAAAATTCGGGATGGAATCTCCATTTTTTTAATTCGTGACATCGTGTCAGATTCGTGCGGGTTGGTATTTTATTTGACTAGTAAGTTTGTGAAATAATTAAGTAAATAAAAGATTTCTGTTTCGCAGGAATAAACAAAAACTATAAATACTACTAAAATGAATAAAGGAACTATCAATGTATCAGTGGACAATATTTTCCCACTGATTAAAAAGTTTTTATACAGCGATCACGAGATTTTTTTGCGTGAATTAATTTCGAACGCGACCGATGCTACTTTAAAAATGAAGCATTTGTCCAATATTGGCGAAGCCCAAGGTGCGGAGTATGGAAATCCAATTATAGAAGTAAAGTTGGACAAAAAGAAAAAAGAACTTCGGATAATTGACCAAGGAATTGGAATGACCAAAGAAGAAGTTGAAAAGTACATAAATGAAATTGCCTTTTCCGGTGCCGAGGAATTCATAGAAAAATATAAAGACAAAAACGGAAAAGATGCCGGAATTATTGGACATTTCGGTCTTGGTTTTTACTCTGCTTTTATGGTTGCTGAAAAGGTAGAAATCATTACAAAGAGCTATAAAGATGAGCCTGCAGTGCATTGGACTTGTGACGGTTCGCCGGAATTCACTTTGGAAGAAGCCGATAAAAAAGAAAGAGGGACAGAAATAATTCTTCATATCGCCGAAGATTCCACAGAGTTTTTGAAAGAAAGTCGCATTAGCGAATTGTTGGTGAAGTACAACAAATTTATGCCAATTCCCATAAAATTCGGAACGCGCACGGAAACACTTCCGAAGCCCGAAGGTGCTAAAGAGGAAGACAAAGCTCCAACCCAAGAGGTTGACAACATAATAAACAACCCTAACCCAGCGTGGACAAAGCAACCAACTGAGCTTGAAAACAAAGACTATAATTCTTTTTATAGAGAATTATACCCCATGCAATTTGAGGAGCCCCTTTTCCACATTCATTTAAATGTTGACTATCCTTTCAATCTTACGGGAATTCTTTATTTTCCGAAGATGACGAACGATATGAGCATTCAAAAAGATAAAATCCAACTCTATCAAAATCAAGTTTTTGTCACCGATAATGTAGAAGGAATCGTACCCGAATTTTTAACCATGCTCCGCGGTGTTATTGACAGTCCAGATATTCCGCTGAACGTTTCGCGAAGCTATTTACAAGCGGATGGTGCGGTAAAAAAGATTTCGAGCTACATAACACGTAAAGTTGCTGATAAGCTGAAAAGCCTTTTCAACAGCGACCGGGAAGGTTTTGAAAAGAAATGGAACGACATTAAAATAGTGATTGAATACGGGATGCTTGACCGAAGACAAATTCTTTGAAAAAGCACAAGATTTTGCGCTTTACCCAACTGTTGACAATACCTTTTATACCTTTTCGGAATTAAAGGAAAAGATAAAAGACATTCAAACCGATAAAGATGGAAACCTTGTGGTTCTTTATGCTTCAAATAAAGAAGAACAACACAGCTACATTGAAGCGGCAAAAGAAAAAGGGTATGAAGTTTTGCTTTTGGATTCACCGATTGTAACGCATTTGCTTCAAAAGGTGGAAAGCAAGGAAGAAAAAATTTCCTTTGTGCGCGTAGACAGTGACCCAATTGAAAACCTCATCAAAAAAGATGATGAGCAGATTTCAAAACTTTCCGATGAAGAAAAGGAAAGCTTGAAAACGTTTTTGGATAGCGTTATTCCGAAGGAAAAATTCAGTGTACAATTGGAAGCTTTGGATAGCAATGCCAATCCATTCATCATTACCGAACCAGAGTTTATGCGCCGTATGAAAGATATGCAGAAAACCGGTGGCGGCGGAATGTTTGGTATGGGAGGTTTTCCTGAAATGTATAATTTGATCGTAAATACAAATAGTGAATTGGTGAGTGAGATCTTAAATACAAAAACAGAAAAGAAGAAAGAAAGATTAGTAAACCAAGCCCTTGATTTGGCAAGATTAAGTAAAAATTTGTTGAAAGGAGAAGAGCTTACAGCGTTCATAAAACGTAGTTATGAGATGATTAGGTAAAAAAAAATCCTTTTTAAATTTGAAAAGGCCATTCCCAATTCACGGAATGGCCTTTTTTTATTGACTTTATAACCTATTTAATGATTAGAAAAATAATACACACTTTTTAACATAAAATATTGAGTATAGTGTACTAAATGTGAAAATTTAAACATACATTTATTGCTCTAACTGTAAAATATTTTAATTATGAAAAAAATTACATTTTTATTATTTGTGCTGTTGCTCACTGGATTATTCCAAGTCAATGCACAGACCTATAATGGTACAGCGCCGTTACCATTAGGGCCCAATGCGGGTACCATTACAAACTCCACGGCAGCAGTGCCCCTCACGGGTGTAATCGGCACCTCTCCGGGTCAATACCAGATTGGAAATGTTTCGATGAACATAATCCATACGTGGGCCGATGATCTTGATATACAACTTGTTACCCCATCTGGAACGGTTTTCGAACTTTCTACAGATAATGGTAGTTTGTCGGGTTTTGATGTGGCTGCAACACTTATAATCCAGGACTCTGCTCCCACCGTTGTTTCTACATGGGCTGGAGGCACTCCTTCACCTTTGGGATATAGGGCAGAAGGTGGTTTGCTCAATACCGTATTGGCTGGTCAAAACATTAATGGCAACTGGATTTTACGTCTTACCGATGACACTAGTGGCGATGGTGGGACCTTGAACTCATATTCTATTAATTTTGTACAACAGGGAGTAGTTGCAGTTTGCGGCACTGGCAACCCACAGCCCATTCCTGCTTCAGGAACGGGGGGCGCTGGTTGTGCTTTCCCAACCCTTTCACCGGCAGCGGTTTCTGCAACCGGTAATATTGGGACTGCTTCCGGAGATTATACTTTAGACAGTGTTGCGATAAACCTTACCCATACTTGGGATTCCGATCTTTCCATTTCACTGGTTTCGCCCATGGGTACTTCACTTGATCTTTCAAGTGGCAATGGTAGTTCTGGAGACAACTATACGAACACAGTATTTATGGACGGTGCGCCCGTCATCACTACTGGTTCACCACCTTTTACAGGAACTTTCCAAGCTGAGGGCGGCACCTTTGCCTCTACGTTTGCTGGACAGCCTATTAACGGTAACTGGACTCTTCGCATCTGTGATGGTGCTGCTGGTGATAGCGGAACCTTATTGAGCTATTGCATAAACTTTACTCAAATATTCCAAGTGGGCGATGCACCGATTATTGTCTGTCCAGCTGACGTTGTTGCAAACAACTCTCCGGGAGTTTGCGGCGCAGCAGTAAACTTTGCTGGTGTGGCTTTTGATACTGAGGATGGCAACATCTCAGGCGATATCATTGCAACTCCAGCTAGTGGAAGTGTTTTCCCAGTTGGTGACACAACCGTTACTCTTTCTGTAACCGACAGTGATGGCAATACATCAACTTGTGAATTTACTGTTACAGTGGTAGACAATGAAGCTCCTGTGGCTGTTTGCCAAAATATTACTGTAGATCTTGACTCTTCAGGAGCGGCAACCATTACTGCCGCCGATGTGGATAATGGCTCTACAGACAATTGTGGTATTGCCACATATGAATTAGGCATAGCTTCAGCACCTTCTACCGGAAGCCTTTCCACGTTATATTCAGGTGGAAATGGTGGAAGTAACGGTGGCGCAGTTTATTTTGATTTGACCGTAGGACCCAATGATATTGATGTTACATCTATTGATATCAATACTGGCGAAGCAGGTGCAGTTACAATGAACGTTTTCACTCTTGTTGGAACTTCTGTAGGTAGTGAAAGCAACGCTGGAGCTTGGGGGGCTGCAGATGCAGTTGGAACAGGAACAGCGGCTGGTGCAGGAAATCCTACAAATTTGGTGTTGAATAATCCGATTACCTTTAATGCCAATACCACGTATGGTATTGCCTTGGTCCTTACCTCTGCTCATGGCTTTGACTATACTAATGGAACAGGTTGCCCAGGAAACCAATGTTTTTCCAATGCAGATTTATCATTGGCGCTTGGTAAAGCCTCAAACGTTCCTTTTACCACACCCATATTTAGCCCACGTGTTTTTAACGGAGGTTTAAATTATGAGGTGGCAGCTGGTGTAGTTACTTTTGATGGTACTTTTGATTGTTCCAACGTAGGTGAGAATATTATTACACTAACAGTTACGGATGCAGCCGGAAATTCGTCCAGTTGCAACTCTACAGTTACCATACAAGACGTTACTGCTCCAGATATTGTATGTGTGGGCGGTTTTGGAAGCTTCAGCGAATCTGAAGATTTTGAAGGAGCATCTATTCCTGCAGGTTGGTCAACCGACGTTCAGGCTGGTGTTCAGGATTGGACATTTGGCTCCGGAAACATGCCTCTTGGAGATGATTTCCCAACGAACGCAGCCATCTTCAATGATGATGCAGCGGGAAGTGGAAATACAAACCTTGCAATTTTAATTTCACCAACTTATGATCTTGGAAGTGCTTCCAATGTTGTTTTGGGTTATGATGTTGCATTCCAGGAATTCGGCGATCAAATTTTCACTGTTGAAGTGTTTGATGGTTCGGCTTGGCAACAAGTAGCACTATACGACGCTAATTTAAATCCAAACATCCAAACAGAATCTATCGATGTTTCTGCATTTGCTAATCCTGCTTTCCAGGTTCGTTATGTATACGATGACCTTGGCGGATGGGGCTGGGCAGCTGGTGTTGACAATTTCTCAATAACCTATGATGCACCTTCCGGTGGCGGTCTTGATGTTTTCCTTGACGCTAACGGTATGGCCACTGTAGATCCTAACGATCTTCTTACTAGTATTGACGAAGCATGTGGATATACTATTACCGCTGGTGGCGGTGGTGGTGGAACCATGGGATCATTGGCTACTCTTTTTGCTTCTGGCAACAATGGTTCTCCAGGTGGGGCTGTTTATTTTGACGTAACTGTTGGTCCAAACGATTTGGAAATAACTGATATTGATATCAACACTGCTGATCCAGGCTCCTTCACAATGGATGTTTATACCTTGGTAGGCACCTACGTTGGTAACGAAAGTAATCCTGGTGCTTGGGGCGCTGCAGATTCAAGTGCTTCGGGCACGGGTGCAGGTCTGGACAATCCATCAAATGCTGTGTTAGTAACTCCAATAACCCTAACTGCAAATACCACGTATGGTATGGCATTGGTTCTTGATGCTACACACAGTCACTATTACACAAATGGTGATGGAAGTAACCAAAACTTTTCAAATGCCGATATGTCTATGGCGCTGGGTGCTGCATCCAATGTGCCCTTTACCACTCCAATTTTCGCTCCACGTGTGTTTAATGGAGTCATCCATTATACTACCGGTGGTGGTGGTGGAGATTTAGATTTCACATGTGCAGATCTTGGCGAAAACCTTATTGAGGTAACCGTTACTGATGACAGTGGAAACGCTTCTACTTGTACAGCTGTTATAAATGTAATTGATAATACTGCTCCAGTATTGGTTTGTCAGGATACAACAATAGAACTTGGTCCAGACGGAACCGCAACTGTTGATCCAATGGCTTTATTAGCCAACTTACCAACAACTTATGAGGTAATGGTTATAGGAAGCGACAACCAATCGGGTAGCGAAGGATTCACAGACTTTACCGTTAACATTACGGAAGCTGCAAACGTTACGTTTGATTGGGATTATACACTCAATGACGTTCCTGGTTTTGATAGCTTTGGATATTTGTTGAACGGTACATATACTGAGTTGACAAATCCGGCTATAGGCAATCAATCCGGAAGCGCAGCTGTATCTGTAAACCCTGGCGACGTATTCGGATTCCGTTCGCAAACGGATGACAATGTCTTCGGAAATAATGAAACCGTGATAAGTAACTTTATGCCTGGCTTTGAGGGTCAATTTGATCCAGCCAACTGGAACCTTACCCTTACAAATTCAGATGGGGATGCTTTCTTCATTGAAATTCCCGGAGGCCCATTGTCCTTTGATGCTTGCGGTATAACAATCCTAGCTGTAGATGTGCCTACCGTTAGCTGTGCAGATATAGGAACACCTATTACAATTACAGTCTTCGCAAGTGATGCCAGTGGAAACTTGGCCTCTTGTACTTCGGTAGTTACTGTTGTAGATCTATTGGCTCCAGAAATTACTTGCCCAGCAGATCAAACGGTTGATCCGGGACCTGGTAACCTGTTCTACATTGTACCTGATTATTTTGCAACTGGCGAAGCCACTGCAGATGACAACTGTACAGATCCAGTAACAATCACTTCCCAAGACCCTGCTCCAGGTACAGCTTTGACAGATGGTACTTATACCATCACTATGACTGCTACTGACGAGTATGGAAACACTTCAACTTGTGACTTTGAACTTACAATTGAATCCATTCTTGGCGTGAACCAAAACTCTCTGGATGCTGGCATAGCTTTATATCCTAACCCAGCGAGCAATGTTGTGAACCTTGTTAACAAGACCAACATCGCTTTAGAGAAAATGATGATTTATGACGTAAACGGAAAACTGGTAAACCAGATAGACCTTCGCACAATGCAGGGGGAAAAAGCAGTGGATGTTTCATCCCTTGCAGCTGGAGTTTACGTTGTTCAAATTGTTAGTGACAATGCAAGCACTGTGAAGCGCTTGATTAAAGAATAGTTTTTTTATAGATTAACTAATTTAAATAAAGCCTCCTTATGGAAACATAAGGGGGCTTTTACATTTTCGAAAAACAAGCGTGATGAAATTCCCAAAAAGATTACTTTTAGAATCTAAAAGATTATTCTATGTTGCCATGGCACCAATACCTTATAGGGGTTCTTTACATACTTGCGGGAATGAATCATTTTCGAAAGCCAAAAATTTACGAACAAATCATGCCACCCGCTATCCCCGCACATAGCTCAATGGTCGTGTTAAGCGGAATAGCTGAAATGATATTGGGGTTTATGATAATGAACAAAAACACTCAAGAAACGGCAGCTTGGGGAATAATAATTATGCTTTTGGTTTTTTTACCTGTCCACTTTTATATGCTTCAAAATGAAAAAGCTGCGATGAAATTACCAAAATGGGTATTGATACTTAGGCTTCCCCTACAAATTGGATTAATGTATTGGGCCTATTTATACACCTAACTGTAAAGGGTTATGTCCTTTCACTTTCAAATTATATTGACTCAAGCAATATTGTTGCATTTTCTATGTTAAAGAAAGGGATTTAGCTCACTATTGAGCATTAATATATACTTAATGAAATACCACTTCCTATTTTTCATTTTCTTTTTCGGAATAACTACTGCACAGAATAAAACCTATAATTCAGAAGATTTAAGTATTACATCACTTATAGATGGTACACTTCTAGTTCCCATAAAAACCGAAAAACCTCCTTTGGCGATTATTATAAGTGACAGTGGCCCAATTGATAAAAACGGGAATCAACAAATGATGGAAAACAACAATCTACGTTTTCTTGCCGAAGGCCTCTACGAAAAAAACATAGCAACATTTCGGTACAACAAAAGAATTGTAAAACAAATGAAGCGAAGAAGTTTGGATGAAAGAAATACAAATTTTGGAGATTTTATTGACGACGCAATAGCAATACTACAGTACTTTAAAAAAGATGTGCGTTTTTCAAAAATCTATATTATAGGCCACGGGGAAGGTTCATTAATAGGAATGATCGCCTCACAAAGTGGGGCTGACGGTTTTATTTCCATTGCTGGAGCGGGACAAGAAATTGACGATGTTATTATAGACCAATTGGCAACACAAGCTCCGGGACTTGTTGATAACGCACGGACCGCTTTTGATGATTTAAGGGCAAACGGCGTGGCAACAAACTATAGTCCGGGATTGGCTTCCATTTTTAGGAAAGAAATACAACCCTTTGTTTTCAGTTGGATGCAGTACAACCCGAAAGTTGAAATCACAAAATTGAATATTCCTGTTTTTATCATTAATGGCGATAAAGATATTCAGGTTCAAATTTCTGAAGCTGAACATTTAAAAACTGCAAAACCGGATGCTGAATATAAAATTATCACAAATATGAATCATATCTTTAAAGAAATTGAAGGAAATGATTTGGAAAATAGCAAATCCTACAACATCTACAATCTACCCGTAATGCCTGAATTAATTAATAGTATCAGTGATTTCATTAAAAAATAAACTGAATTAAAAATTAATTGTATTTTGCAGCAAAACAATCAAAAATGCAAGATACAACTGTTGAAATCTTAAAAGATACCACTCCCCTTTTTACCAACGATACCATTGTTTTTGGAATTTTAATGGTAATTCTGGGCTTTATTTTTTACACTTCATCTCGCGAAGATGGTTTTTGGAAAAAATTCTATGGGGTTGTGCCAGCACTTTTCATGGCTTACTTTCTACCTGCTCTTTTGACTACAGCGGGAGTTATTTCGCCCGAATGGACATCTATTTCCGAGGCCGGTGAAGTATCTAAGGAAAGTACAAGTTTATATTATATGTCCAGCAGGTATTTATTACCCGCAGCATTGGTTTTGATGACTCTTAGCATTGATCTTAAAGGTGTATTTAATCTTGGTCCAAAAGCTCTAATTATGTTTTTGGCAGGAACTGTGGGTATAATAATCGGTGGTCCTTTAGCTGTTTTAATTGTGGGAACTATTTCTCCCGAAACCGTTGGTGGTGCTGGACCGGATGCAGTCTGGAGAGGTCTTTCAACACTTGCTGGAAGTTGGATTGGCGGTGGTGCAAACCAAACCGCAATGCTTGAAATTTATGGATATAATCAAAAATTGTACGGTGGGATGGTGTTTGTAGATATTGTTGTTGCAAATATTTGGATGGCAATAATACTATTCGGAATTGGTAAATCTGCAAAAATTGACAAATGGTTAAAAGCAGATACCTCTGCCATTGAAAGTTTAAAGGAAAAAGTTTCAGATTACGCTAAAAAAATAGATAGAAACCCAACGCTGACCGATTTGATGATATTGGCGGCAATCGCTTTTGGAACTGTTGGTTTTGCACATTTGGGCGGCGATTTTTTAAGTGCTTTTTTCACATCGGTAGTTGATGGTATACCTAAAGGAATAACAAGAAATATTTTCACTTTTCTTGATTCCAGCTTCTTTTGGATGATTACCATTACTACCATCATTGGCGTTCTTCTTTCCTTTACCAAAGCGAAAAAATACGAAGGCGCCGGAGCGAGTAAGTTTGGTAGTGTTTTCATCTATATTTTAGTAGCCAGTATCGGGATGAAAATGGATCTGACCTTGATTTTTGACAATATGGGACTTATTGTTATTGGGTTGGTTTGGATGGCAATACATGCGGCATTAATGATTTTAGTCGCAAAATTAATTAGAGCTCCCTATTTCTTTTTGGCGGTCGGAAGTCAAGCCAATGTGGGCGGTGCAGCTTCTGCTCCTATTGTAGCTTCTGCCTTTCATCCATCCCTGGCAACCGTGGGCGTTTTGTTGGCTGTTTTTGGTTATGCCATTGGAACGGTTGGTGCAATTGTATGTACGGTACTAATGCAATTGGCTTCAGCGGGATAAAATTTCAAAAAAAATATCCATCTTTGCACCCTTATAAACCGAAGCTATTTTCTGCTTCGGTTTGTCCTATAAAATGAAAACAAAATGCGCTATTTTATTTCAATTACAATTTTATTTCTGACCGTAATAAGTTGTTCAACAGACTCAGAAAGAATGAATCTTACCGGCACCGTAAAAGGACTGAAAAAAGGAACACTTTTACTCCAAAAGTTTGAAGATACTGTTTTGGTTACGGTAGATTCGATATATGTGGACGGAAATTCAGATTTCTCCTTTTCTGAAAAAGTGGAAAGTCCAGAAATTTACTATTTATACGTGCAATTGAAAGATGGAACCCTTCGTGACGATCGAATTATCTTTTTTGCAGAAAACGGAGCCATGAATATTCAAACAAATCTTAAAAACTTTGGAAGCGCAGCAGTGGTCAAAGGTTCTAAAAATGACAGTATCTTAAAAGAATACAATAAAGTGAAGCAACGATATGTAGCCAAAAACCTAGAGTTTATTGAGCAGCGCTTCAGAAAAGGCAAAAAAAATAACGACTCTATAGAATTGGATTTAAATCAAAAACAAAACGCATTGGTTTCAAGTAAATATTTGGCGACTATAAATTTTGCATTAAACAATAAAGAATACGAAGTAGCACCATATTTAATTCTTAGTGAAGCTTATAACTCAAACATAAAGTATTTGGACACGGTTTACAATTCACTTGCACCAAAAATAAAAGACTCCAAATACGGTAAGGAATTGGAGTCTTTTATTATAAACCGTAAAAAACCGGATACTGTATTATAGCGCGTTTATTTTATCGATCAGTTTTCTGCCGCGATCTTCAAGCTCAGCGTTTATTGCTTTAAAGTGTTTCTTTTTGTTTTCCACATCTTTTTGGTTCACCTTAGTAATTAGTTCATCAAAAGTGAGGATTGCCTCATCAATAATAGCTTCGGCCTTTTTGTTATCTTTATCTGTATTGGTGAGTTCCCAAATGTAAACTGCTTCAATAATATCGCCTAAAACATAGTTAATGTCTTTTTTTAATTCTCGTACGTTTGCCATAATTTTTCCGCTTAAAAGCGTTTTTAAAAATAATTATCAATATTTAAAATTTTCGGCAAATGTACGAACAATTAAGGAATGTACACTTCTAAAAAGCTAGCAGAATTTGTAATGAATTTTATTTGAGGTAATTGGGCAGGAATCAAAACAGTTTCACCTTTTTTAATTTCCTCTGAAAAATCATCTGTTTCAATAAGTGCATTTCCTTCCAAGCACATATAAACGGTAAATGAGGGAATTTGATCCAAATCACGCACAAAGTTTTGGGAAAGCACAAGTTTATTTACTGAAAAGAAATTAGTAGTACCAATATGTACAGGTTCATTTTTTTCTTCGGCATAGTCCAATCTTGAGTTTGATGGATTAAAATCAATGGTATCCAATGCCAAATCGGTATGCAGTTGGCGCATTTCTCCGTTTGTATCTGGCCTGTCCCAATCGTAAATACGATAGGTAATATCTGATGTTTGTTGGATTTCTGCCAAAAGAACACCTTTCCCAATTGCATGTATCGTCCCGGGTTCAATAATAAATGCGTCGCCATTTTTAATTGGTTCAGAATTCAAAACTTCGGTGATCTTATTTTCTGAAAGGGTCTTCAAATATTTTGTTTGATCCATCTTTTGATTGAAGCCCAAAATCAACTCGCCGTTTTCCGCTGCATCAATTATATACCACAATTCTGTTTTCCCAAAGGAATTGTGCCGTGATTTAGCCAATAAATCATTGGGATGAACTTGTACGGAAAGATTTTCTCGTGCATCAATAAATTTGAAAAGCAATGGGAAATTATTTCCAAAAGTTCTATAAACTTCTTTCCCTACTAATTCTTCTTTATAATTTTCAAGTAACCAGAGAAGAGATTTTTTTTTGAGTGGGCCGTTCACTATTTCGGAAACATTTTCGGCAACTCCAGAAATTTCCCAACTTTCGCCAATATTCCCAGAAGTATTTTTTTGTAATATTTTATTCAGCTTTTCCCCACCCCATACTTTGGGTTTATAAATGGATTGAAACTTTAGGGGATATAATTGAGAATTTCTAATCATCATTGGCCAGAATAAACAACAAAATTACGTGGGGTTTCGTACAATTTTATTGAAACCCCGTATTTTGAATCAACACGATTTCTTATTTTATTCCATATTACCACAGCTATATTTTCCACTGTGGGATTAAGATTTTTAAATTCGGATACTTCAATATTTAGATTTTTATGGTCGAAACAATCTTCAACTTCTTCTTTAATAATAGTGCTCAGAACTTTAAGATCCATTAAAAAACCAGTTTCTGGGTTTATTTCTCCAGTAATTCCAACCTCAAGTTCATAATTGTGACCGTGATAGTGTGGGTTGCTGCATTTGCCGAATACTTCAAAGTTTTTTACATCATTCCATTCTTTTTTGAATAGACGATGCGCGGCATTAAAATGTGCCTTTCTATATACGGTAAGACTCATAAAATCAAATGTTTGTAAAATTTATCAAAAATGATTTTAAACCAAGCCGTATAAATTTCGGGGTTGTTTTGAATATCTTTTTTTACTTCTTCCAAATCCATCCATTTCCAGGATGCAACTTCTTCTGTATTATACTCAGGAACCCCATCAAAGTTACCTACCAATATATGGTCCAGTTCGTGTTCTGTCAACCCATTATCGAAAGGTGCTTTGTATATAAATGAAGTTGTTTCTTTTAGTTCTGTACTGAAGCCCATTTCTTCAAATAATCGCCTTTTTCCAGCTTCCAGTGTAGTTTCCCCATCGCGCTGATGGCTACAACAGGTATTGGTCCAAAGTCCGGGGGAATGGTATTTGTGAAATGCTCGTTGCTGCAGCATCAATTCCTTTTTTCCGTTAAATATAAAAACCGAAAATGCTCTGTGAAGCAGTCCTTTTTCGTGAGCTTCCTGTTTTGGCATCAGCCCTATTTTTTCATCCTTTTCATTAACGAGGACTACTTGTTCTTCCTTCATTTAAAATCACAATTTGGTTCAAAAATACGAAAAGGGCGGCTGTTTTAAAAGTAAAAAGCGTTCAATAACAAGTATTGAACGCTTTGTTTAATTTAATTTGGTTATCTAATTCTTTATTATAAACATTGATCTTCTGTTTAGCTGATGCTCTTCTGCTGTACAAGGCACACCATTGGAACATTTATTAACAAGTTGGGACTCTCCATATCCTTTGGCGGTCAATCGATTACGATCGATTCCCTTTCCAACCAACCATGTAAGGGTTGATTGTGCACGACGTTCTGAAAGAGACATGTTATAACTGTCACTACCTCTGGAATCGGTATGTGACTCAATATGGATAATTAATTCTGGATATTCTCTCATTGCAGCTAGAATCTTAGCCAGTTCTATTTCAGCATCCGGACGGATGTTTGATTTGTCAAAATCAAAATAGATTGGCTGTAGATTCAATTTGCAACCTAAATCATTTGGTGGACAAGGTCCAATACGCTTCAACGGAAGTGGTACCTCAATGGTGCCGGAAAGCATCGGAGTTTCAATCATTTTCTCATAAGGATTGTAACCTTCTTTCGTTCCTCTTACTGTATATTGTGTGCCGCAATTTCCTTCAAAACTATAAGATCCGTCATTTTTAGCAGTAGTTTGAGTAACTAACTGATTGTTTTCATCCAAAAGACTCACTTTAGCACCTGGCAAAGGATCTTTTGTTTCTTCATCAAAAACTTTTCCTTGAATTGTTATGATGCAAATTTCTTTTACCAAATAAATATCATCATCAATACTTCCTCTATCGCCTCCTCTGTTTGAGGAAACATAGCCAATTTTATCGTCTTCATTTATAATAAATCCAAAGTCGTCTTGAGCACTGTTTGCGGGAGCACCCAAATTCGTGATGTTTCCAGGTTTTCCGGATTCATCTAAGGGTGTTACGAAAACATCATAACCTCCAAGCCCCGAACGTCCGTCACTTGAAAAATATAAATTGTTTTTATCGCTAATAAAAGGGAAAGATTCTTTACCTGCTGTGTTTATATCTGGGCCTAAATTTACAGGAGTTCCGTAGCTATCATTGCCCAGAATATCAACATACCACAAATCAGACATTCCCATAGTTCCTGGCATATCGGAAGAAAAGTACAATTTTTTACCATCAGGACTCAATGCAGGATGCGCTACTGAATATCCCTTATTGTTAAAAGGAAGTTCAACCACATTGGTCCAGTTATAATCTCCTGTTTTAGTTGCTTTATATAATGTTAGTCTTAAAGTTTTAAACTTATTTGATTTATCCAATCCTTTTTTACCGTCCAAAAAGTTATTTCTTGTGAAATAAACCGTTTTTCCATCTTTAGAAAAAGTTGCGGTTGATTCGTTATATTCTGTATTTATATCGCCTCCCAACTTCATTGGGTTACTCAATTCCCCGTTTGCTGCCCTATCGGCGATAAAAAGATCTAAATAAGGTTGTTGAGTCCATTCATTAATTTCAGTTCCGGTAGTATTTCCAGCTGAAGTATATATTAACTTATCTTTCATATAAAAAGCAGCTCCAAAATCTGAACTTGAAGAATTTACAGCTACCTTATCTAGAACAAAATCTCTAGTTTTAAAGACGATACTTTTCAAATAATTTGGATCATCTTCATAAGATTTTATCACAAACCCACTTCCTCCTTTTGCTATATAATCTTTTAAAAGGGCATCAGATTCATCAAATTTTCCTAGGCTCTTCAAGGATTGTGCAGCCCTGTAATAATATTCAGGTTCTGTTTGGTCTGGAAATTGTTTTACCAGTTTATCATACCATTTTGCAGCATTTGTATAATCGCTGTTGTAATAATATGTGTCACCTAAATTCTTGAAAATTTCGGCAGATTCATATCCATCAGCCACTACTTTCAAATAGATTTCACGGGCATCTATATATGCAAACTTATCAAATTCTTTATTTGCCTTTTTAATATCCTTTTGTTGAGAAAAGGAGCTACCGGCAGTAAAAACCACCAATGCGAAAATTAAAATATTGCGTACTATTGTATTCATAGTCTTGATTTTTAGAAGAATCTCGGGGTTAGCACTCGTTCTGGTTTATTGAACAATTCAAAGCGAAGCATAACTTCATAGGAGCCATCACTGTAAGCTTCAATATCTGTTGTTTGATAATCATAGGCAAAACCTATGAATATATTGTCTGATGCTTGAAAACCAACCAATGCACTCATCGCAGCACTCCATCTGTACGCTGCCCCTAGGGTTACTTTATCATACAATAAGAAATTTGCAGAAACATCGGCTTGCAAAGGTGCTCCATTTACCATCTTGAACAACGTTGCAGGTTTAAACTTTAGGTTGTTACTAAGATCAAACACATAACCAGCAATAAAAAAGTAGTGCATCCGTTCTGCAGCAGTTGTTTCTACCGAAGTATTTCCAATACTGCTTTTGTCAAAATGTTTGGTGGTCAAAAAGTTTGGAACCGAAAGTCCTGCATAAAATTTTTCAGTATTATAATAAATACCGGCACCAATCTGTGGTTGAAGTTTGTTGTCTACATTGCCTGAATTTGGCAAATATGGATCTGGTTGATCAAGAATATCCAATTTGGAATAATCCACATCCAAAATATCAAGACCAGCCTTAAGACCAAAAGATAATTTCCCCGTTTCTGAAGTATTGATACTATAGGAATAATCTATATTAAAGTTTGTTTCTACGGATGGTCCTATTCTGTCATTTACTACAGATAAACCTAATCCCATATTGTTTCCAATAGGGGAATTCACAGTGAAAGTTCCAGTGTTAGGCGCTCCGTCACCAAAATTGACCCATTGAGTACGGTATAACAGACCGAAACTTAATGCTTCACGATTTCCGGCATATGCAGGATTTACCACCTGCGTGTTGTACATATACTGAGTGTACTGTGGATCCTGCTGCGCTTTACTTGAAAACGTGCCAAGTAAAATCAAAATTAGTAATGTTAGATAACTGTGTTTCATAGTTATGTATTTTTAATCCTGGGAGGGAATTTCCTCCCAGGAATTTTTTTGATCTTTCTATCTGTTAATATATAAATATCCTGTATAGCTAGCCTTTCCAGGGTTATCTGCTGGGAAAGTAAGAATATAGAAGTAAGTACCTGTTGGTAATTCTTTATCTTCTTGAATTGTTACTCGACCTTCAGAGATACCTCTAAATACATTCTGCTTTCCATCAGAACCACCATAACCGTCGGTTTCAAATACCAATACACCCCATCGGTTGAATATCTTCACGTTGTTATTAGGCCAGTTTTGGATTCCGACTAATTGGAAGTATTCATTAAAGTTATCACCATTTGGGGTAATACCGTTATAGATCTCAAAGGTAACTGGCAATACATCTGGCAATACCACGATTGTTGGATCATCCGGGTCACCATCACCGTTGTTATCGTTGTTGGTAAGATCTGTTGGATCATCAGAGTCATCAGTTACAATATTACCATTTTCGTCCTCGCCGCTTACAGTTGCTTGGTTTACAACTTCACCATTTTCTATATCTTGTTCGGTAATAACATAGATTCCCGTAAAGGTAGTGTCATCAGTTTCACCCGGTAGCAATTGTGCAATTGGACCACCGAAAATCTGAATACCAGGCAATGGATCGGTTATGGTTATATTATACAAAGTAACTTCTCCTGTATTGGTTACGCTGAAGGTATAGCTAATAGTTTCACCAACATCAGATGCTCCATTTTCATTTTCGTCCTGGAATACTCCTGTTTTCTCAAGAGATATCATTCCAACAATATTACAAACATTTACAATTGTTGGATCATTTTCAGTATAACTATTGTCATCAGAGATATCAGAAACAACATTACCATTTGGTGCAGTACCTTCTGCGGTAGCTTGATTTTCAACAAAACCTGCATCAACGTCAGTCTGTGTTATGGTATATATTGCTGTGAATGTGGTTGAATCCTCTTCTCCAGCTGCCAAGTCAATTGGACCACCAACTACAGCTACCAAAGGATCGGTTACCACAATATTTGTCAAACCAACATTTCCTGTGTTCTTAATACTGAAACTGTAAACGATTGTTTCGCCAAGATCAGCACATCCATTATCATTTTCATCTGTTGGCACACCTACTTTTATTAAAGCAATGGTAGCGTTTTGACAAAGTATTGTAATGGTAGGATCGTCTTCCAATACACTGTTATCATCCGATAGATCAGTTACTGTTGTTCCAGAAGCATCGGTTCCTGTAGCAGTTGCCTGGTTTATTACCTCGCCAGCATCTATATCAGATTGTGTTATAGTGTATGTTGCCGTAAAGGTTGTTGCGTCCGAAGCCCCGGGATCCAATGTTATTGGGCCTCCTGTTACATTTACCAACGGATCGGTAATTGTTATGTTGAACAACTTGACATTTCCAGGATTAGATACTGTGAAGCTATAAGTGATAGTTTCATCAACATCTGCACAACCGTTTCCGTTTGTATCATTAACAACTCCAGTTTTTATAAGAGCTATTATAGGGTTTTGACAGAGTTCAACAATTGTTGGGTCGTCTTCAAGTACACTGTTATCATCTGAAAGATCACTTACTACAGTTGCATCAGGCGCAGTACCTTCTGCGGTTGCCTGGTTGGTAACTTGACCAGCATCTATATCAGCTTGTGTAATAACATACTCACCAGTATAAATCCAAATTTCCGCTACATCCAGTACACCGTCGTTATCGGTATCGCCTGTTGGCCCGTTGATTGTAGCAATCAATGGATCGGTTACGGTTATATTGCTCAAGCTCACGTTGCCTTCATTAGTTACAGTGAAGGTATAGCTGATGGTCTCATCAACATCTGAACAATCATTTCCGTTTTCGTCATTGAAGATTCCAGTTTTCACAATCGCAATAGCCGGAATTTGGCACAATTCAATTATAGTAGGATCATCTTCAAGTACACTGCTTTCATCTGAAAGATCGGAAACAGTATTACCCGCGGGATCATTTGCTTTTGCTGTAGCTTGGTTAATTACTTCTCCTGCATCTATATCACCTTGAGTTATTGAATAATTAGCAGTATAAACCCAAGTTTCGGTTACATCTAGTTGACCATCGCCATCTGTATCGCCACTATCTGGTCCTGCAATTGGCCCTCCTAATAATGGGTCTGTAACTTCCACTGTATTTAAACTAACATTTCCTTCGTTGGTAACTGTGAACGTATAGCTAATAGTCTCATCAACATCTGCACAGTCATTCTGGTTTTCATCATTGAAAATACCAGTTTTTACGATTGCAATGGCTGGATCTTGACAAAGTTCAATAATTGTTGGATCATCCTCAAGAACACTGCTCTCGTCAGATAAATCGCTTACTACTGTTACATCAGGAGCTGTTCCTTCTGCTGTAGCTTGGTTCTTCACCGATCCAAGATCAATATCGATCTGTGTAATTGAATAAATACCGGTAAATATCCAAATTTCAGTAACGTCAAGTTCTCCATCTCCATCCGTATCACCGGTGGGCCCCGTAATTGTGGCAATTAATGGGTCAGTTACCGTTACATTACTTAAGCTCACATTACCTTCATTTGTTACAGTGAAAGTATAGCTGATAGTCTCATCTACATCTGCACAATCATTTTGGTTTTCATCATTGAAGATGCCTGTTTTCACGATTGCAATGGCAGGGTTCTGGCAAAGCGTTATTATAGTTTCATCATCTGTAGTAGTTGTTGATCCCGATAGATCACTAACCGTACTTTGGTCAGGAGCAGTTCCCGTCGCAGTTGCTTGGTTAACAACTTCACCGTTATCAATATCATTTTGAGTGATGGTGTAAGTTCCTGAATAAATCCAAGTTTCCGTTACATCTAGTTCTCCATCTCCGTCAGTATCACCACTATCCGGTCCTGCAATAGGTCCTCCTAATAATGGATCATCAACTATAATATTGCTTAAGCTTACATTACCTTCATTTGTTACAGTGAAAGTGTAGCTGATAGTCTCATCAACATCTGCACAATCGTTTTGGTTCTCATCATTGAAGACACCAATTTTCACGATTGCAATGGCTGGGTTCTGGCATAGCTCAACAACCGTTTGGTCATCGTTGGATATCTCAGTTCCCGATAGATCGCTTACCGTACTCTGGTCCGGTGCAGTACCTGTCGCGGTGGCCTGGTTGACAACCTCTCCGGCATCTATGTCATCCTGTGTGATGGTGTACGATGTGGCGGTGTAGGTCCAGGTCTCCGTTACGTCAAGCTCGCCGTCGTTGTCGGTATCCCCGCCCTGGAACACGATGTCCACTACTGGGTTGGGTGCCTGTAACAATGGGTCGGTAACGGTTATGTTAGATAGGCTCACGTTTCCTTGGTTGGTAACGGTGAACGTATAGGTGATCGTATCGATTCCCGCATCGGCGCACTGGTTGCCGTCAACGTCGTTGAAGACTCCAGTTTTTACGATTGCGATGGCTGGGTTCTGGCATAGCTCGACAACCGTTTGGTCATCGTTGGATATCTCAGTTCCCGATAGATCGCTTACTGTACTCTGGTCTGGTGCAGTACCTGTCGCGGTGGCCTGGTTTACAACCTCGCCCGCATCTATGTCATCCTGTGTGATGGTATACGATGTGGCGGTGTAGGTCCAGGTCTCCGTTACGTCAAGCTCGCCGTCGTTGTCAGTATCACCGCCCTGGAACACGATGTCCACTACTGGGTTGGGTGCCTGTAACAATGGGTCGGTAACGGTTATGTTAGATAGGCTCACGTTTCCTTGGTTGGTAACGGTGAACGTATAGGTGATCGTATCGATTCCCGCATCGGCACACTGGTTGCCGTCAACGTCGTTGAAGACCCCAGTTTTTACGATTGCAATGGCTGGGTTCTGGCATAGCTCGACAACGGTCTCGTCATCGTTGGATATCTCAGTTCCCGATAGATCGCTTACTGTACTCTGGTCTGGTGCAGTACCTGTAGCGGTGGCCTGATTGACAACCTCGCCGGCATCTATGTCATCCTGTGTGATGGTGTACGATGTGGCGGTGTAGGTCCAGGTCTCCGTTACGTCAAGCTCGCCGTCGTTGTCGGTATCCCCGCCCTGGAACACAATGTCCACTACTGGGTTGGGTGCCTGCAACAATGGGTCGGTAACGGTTATGTTAGATAGGCTCACGTTTCCTTGGTTGGTAACGGTGAACGTATAGGTGATCGTATCGATCCCCGCATCGGCACACTGGTTGCCGTCAACGTCGTTGAAGACCCCGGTTTTTACGATTGCGATAGCTGGGTTCTGGCATAGCTCAACAACCGTTTGGTCATCGTTTGCTATCTCCGTTCCCGAAAGATCGCTTACTGTACTCTGGTCTGGCGCAGTACCTGTCGCGGTGGCCTGGTTGACAACCTCGCCCGCATCTATGTCATCCTGTGTGATGGTGTACGATGTGGCGGTGTAGGTCCAGGTCTCCGTTACGTCAAGCTCGCCGTCGTTGTCGGTATCACCGCCCTGGAACACGATGTCCACTACTGGGTTGGGTGCCTGCAACAATGGGTCGGTAACGGTTATGTTAGATAGGCTCACGTTCCCTTGGTTGGTAACGGTGAACGTATAGGTGATCGTATCGATTCCCGCATCGGCGCACTGGTTGCCGTCAACGTCGTTGAAGACACCTGTTTTTACGATTGCAATGGCTGGGTTCTGGCATAGCTCGACAACGGTCTCGTCATCGTTGGATATCTCAGTTCCCGATAGATCGCTTACTGTACTCTGGTCCGGTGCAGTACCTGTCGCGGTGGCCTGGTTTACAACCTCGCCCGCATCTATGTCATCCTGTGTGATGGTGTACGATGTGGCGGTGTAGGTCCAGGTCTCCGTTACGTCAAGCTCGCCGTCGTTGTCGGTATCACCGCCCTGGAACACGATGTCCACTACTGGGTTGGGTGCCTGCAACAATGGGTCGGTAACGGTTATGTTAGATAGGCTCACGTTTCCTTGGTTGGTAACGGTGAACGTATAGGTGATCGTATCGATTCCCGCATCGGCACACTGGTTGCCGTCAACGTCGTTGAAGACCCGGTTTTTACGATTGCAATGGCTGGGTTCTGGCATAGCTCAACAACCGTTTGGTCATCGTTTGCTATCTCCGTTCCCGAAAGATCGCTTACTGTACTCTGGTCTGGTGCAGTACCTGTCGCGGTGGCCTGGTTTACAACCTCGCCCGCATCTATGTCATCCTGTGTGATGGTGTACGATGTGGCGGTGTAGGTCCAGGTCTCCGTTACGTCAAGCTCGCCGTCGTTGTCGGTATCCCCGCCCTGGAACACGATGTCCACTACTGGGTTGGGTGCCTGCAACAATGGGTCGGTAACGGTTATGTTAGATAGGCTCACGTTTCCTTGGTTGGTAACGGTGAACGTATAGGTGATCGTATCGATTCCCGCATCGGCACACTGGTTGCCGTCAACGTCGTTGAAGACACCAGTTTTTACGATTGCAATGGCTGGGTTCTGGCATAGCTCAACAACCGTTTGGTCATCGTTTGTATCTCAGTTCCCGATAGATCGCTTACTGTACTCTGGTCTGGTGCCGTACCTGTCGCGGTGGCCTGGTTTACAACCTCGCCCGCATCTATGTCATCCTGTGTGATGGTGTACGATGTGGCGGTGTAGGTCCAGGTCTCCGTTACGTCAAGCTCGCCGTCGTTGTCAGTATCACCGCCCTGGAACACGATGTCCACTACTGGGTTGGGTGCCTGCAACAATGGGTCGGTAACAGTTATGTTAGATAGGCTCACGTTTCCTTGGTTGGTAACTGTGAACGTATAGGTGATCGTATCGATGCCCGCATCGGCACACTGGTTGCCATCTACGTCGTTGAAGATACCTGTTTTTACTATTGCAATGGCTGGGTTCTGGCATAGCTCAACAACCGTTTGGTCATCGTTTGCTATCTCCGTTCCCGAAAGATCCTCAACCGTAGTCTGGTCCGGTGCCGTACCTGTAGCCGTCGCTTGGTTTATAACCTCGCCCGCATCTATATCATCCTGTGTGATGGTATACGATGTAGCTGTGTAAGTCCAGGTCTCCGTTACGTCAAGCTCGCCGTCGTTGTCGGTATCCCCGCTCTGGAACACGATGTCCACTACTGGGTTGGGTGCCTGTAACAATGGGTCGGTAACGGTTATGTTAGATAGGCTCACGTTGCCCTGGTTGGTAACGGTGAACGTATAGGTGATCGTATCGATTCCCGCATCGGCGCACTGGTTGCCGTCAACGTCGTTGAAGACACCTGTTTTTACTATTGCGATAGCTGGATTCTGGCAAATAGTGATCACCGTTGGGTCGTCCTCTGTATAGCTGTTGTCATCAGATATGTCTGTCACATTGGGACCGCTCGGTGGGGTTCCCACAGCCTCAGCGCTGTTGGAGAACATCCCCGCATCGATGTCGGCCTGGGTAATGGTATAGGTGGCCGTGAAGGTGGAGGTATCCTCAGCCCCCGGAGCCAAGCTCGCGATTGGGCCCCCAACTACCGTTACGCCGGCAACAAGGTCATTGACCATAACGTTGGTCAGGGTAACATTTCCTGTGTTCTTGACCTTGAATGTATAGGCGATCTCCTGACCGGCGACTATTGTCGAACAGCCCGTGGTAGGATCTACCGGTACGGTCGATTCTTTTACTAAAGCGATGCTCGCATTGGTACAGATGGTGATGACCGTTGGGTCGTCCTCTGTATAGCTGTTGTCATCGGAAATATCGGTCACGTCCGGGCCGCTCGGTGGGGTTCCCACAGCCTCAGCGCTGTTGGAGAACATCCCCGCATCGATGTCGGCCTGGGTAATGGTATAGGTGGCCGTGAAGGTGGAGGTATCCTCAGCCCCCGGAGCCAAGCTCGCGATTGGGCCTCCAACTACCGTTACGCCGGCAACAAGGTCATTGACCATTATGTTGGTCAAGGTAACGTTGCCTGTGTTCTTGACCGAGAACTCATAGGTAACTACATCGTCAACCGCTACGGTGGAACAGCCCGTGGTAGGATCTACCGGTACGGTCGATTCTTTTACTAAAGCGATGCTCGCATTGGTACAGATGGTGATGACCGTTGGGTCGTCCTCTGTATAGCTGTTGTCATCGGAAATATCGGTCACGTCCGGGCCGCTCGGTGGGGTTCCCACAGCCTCAGCGCTGTTGGAGAACATCCCCGCGTCGATGTCGGCCTGGGTAATGGTATAGGTGGCAGTGAAGGTAGTGGTGTCCTCTGCACCGGGAGCCAGACTTGCGATCGGACCGCCCGTTACCGTAACACCGCCAATAAGGTCGGTGACCATTATGTTGGTCAGGGTAATGTTGCCGGTGTTCTTGACCGAGAACTCATAGGTAACTACATCGTCAACCGCTACGGTGGAACAGCCCGTGGTAGGGTCTACCGGTAAGGTCGATTCTTTTACTAAAGCGATGCTCGCATTGGTACAGATGGTGATGACCGTTGGGTCGTCCTCTGTATAGCTGTTGTCATCGGAAATATCGGTCACGTCCGGGCCGCTCGGTGGGGTTCCCACAGCCTCAGCGCTGTTGGAGAACATTCCAGCATCAATGTCGGCCTGGGTAATGGTATAGGTGGCAGTGAAGGTAGTGGTATCCTCAGCCCCCGGAGCCAAGCTCGCGATTGGGCCCCCAACTACCGTTACGCCGGCAACAAGGTCGGTGACCATAACGTTGGTCAGGGTAACATTTCCTGTGTTCTTGACCTTGAAGGTATAGGCGATCTCCTGACCGGCGACTATTGTCGAACAGCCCGTGGTAGGATCTACCGGTACGGTCGATTCTTTTACTAAAGCGATGCTCGCATTGGTACAGATGGTGATGACCGTTGGGTCGTCCCCGGTATAGCTGTCGTCATCAGATATGTCTGTCACATTGGGACCGCTCGGTGGGGTTCCCACAGCCTCAGCGCTGTTGGAGAACATCCCCGCATCGATGTCGGCCTGGGTAATGGTATAGGTGGCCGTGAAGGTGGAGGTATCCTCAGCCCCCGGAGCCAAGCTCGCGATTGGGCCCCCAACTACCGTTACGCCGGCCACAAGGTCATTGACCATAACGTTGGTCAGGGTAACGTTTCCTGTGTTCTTGACCTTGAAGGTATAGGCGATGATATCGCCTTCCGATAGGTCAGCACAGCAATTGCAATTCGGAACCTGGTCGCTCTCTTTTATAATAGCGATGTCCGAGCTCTGGCAGATAAGTATCGTCACTGTATTACTAGTAGCAGTATCAACAGGTCCCAATACCGAGTTACCATTTACTTCTGCTGTATTTACAATAGAACCAGCATCTACATCACTTTGAGTTATTGTATAAGTAGCACTAAATGTCCAATCTTCATTAATATTCAAGATTCCATCACCGTCATCTCCTGAAATATATACAATAGAAACTACTGGATGCGGAGCCAAAAACAATGGATCGGTAATAACAACATTTGTAATATCTACATCTCCATCATTACTTACTACAAACTCATAATCTATAGTATCACCAGGTTCAACAGAAAAACAATCTCCTGTCGGGGTAGGACCAGATTTCACAATAGACATTTCGGCATTTTGACAAAGATTTACTGAAACAGAATCAGAACTAGAAACAGGAAAAGGGATATTGGTTAGAACCTGTCCATTTACAGTGGCAGTATTTTGAACTTGCCCATTTATAATATCTTGTTGAGTTACGATGTAAGCAGCTGTATAGACCCAAGTTTCACCTGCATCCAAAACTCCGGGGTTTGATGTATCTCCACTATCAGGACCAGGAAGCGGATTGTTCGTTGGGTCAATTAATGGATCTCTTAATTCTACGTTGTTTATAGGAGCATTGCCTATTGGATTTGAAACATTAAAAGTATATGTGATAGATTCACCCGGTGCTACTGGAGTACATCCTTGTGGGTTATTTGGGCTTGCTATCTTTTCAAGTATAATAGTACAGTTATTTATCGTAACCAGGAAGCTGTTCTCAGCAGAACAGTTCGGAGTAGTTCCAGTTTCTGCATACACATAGATGGTCTGCGTTGAGGTGATGCTGTTCCCTGCGAACAATGGGGTACCTGTCCCACCGCTGCCGGTGAAGTAGTTTCCGTTGGTAAGCGCGGGAAGCGTGTAGCTGTCACAGGCGGTAACGTCCGCTGGGTCGTCAACCAATGGTGTATCGTTTATGGTCACAAGGAAGCTGTTCTCAGCAGAACAGTTCGGAGTAGTTCCAGTTTCAGCGTACACATAGATGGTCTGCGTTGAGGTGATGCTGTTCCCTGCGAACAATGGGGTACCTGTCCCACCGCTGCCGGTGAAGTAGTTTCCGTTGGTAAGAGCGGGAAGCGTGTAGCTGTCGCAGGCGGTAACGTCCGCTGGGTCGTCAACTATCGGAGTATCGTTTATGGTTACAAGGAAGCTGTTCTCAGCAGAACAGTTCGGAGTAGTTCCAGTTTCAGCGTACACATAGATGGTCTGCGTTGAGGTGATGCTGTTCGCCAGCGAACAATGGGGTACCTGTTCCACCGCTGCCGGTGAAGTAGTTTCCGTTGGTAAGCGCGGGAAGCGTGTAGCTGTCGCAGGCGGTAACGTCCGCTGGGTCGTCAACTATCGGAGTATCGTTTATCGTTACAAGGAAGCTGTTCTCAGCAGAACAGTTCGGAGTGGTACCAGTTTCTGCATACACATAGATGGTCTGCGTTGAGGTGATGCTGTTCCCTGCGAACAATGGGGTACCTGTCCCACCGCTGCCGGTGAAGTAGTTTCCGTTGGTAAGCGCGGGAAGCGTGTAGCTGTCGCAGGCGGTAACGTCCGCCGGGTCGTCAACTATCGGAGTATCGTTTATCGTTACAAGGAAGCTGTTCTCAGCAGAACAGTTCGGCGTAGTTCCAGTTTCTGCATACACATAGATGGTCTGCGTTGAGGTGATGCTGTTCCCTGCGAATAATGGGGTACCTGTCCCACCGCTGCCGGTGAAGTAGTTTCCGTTGGTAAGCGCGGGAAGCGTGTAGCTGTCGCAGGCGGTAACGTCCGCTGGGTCGTCAACCATGGAGTATCGTTTATGGTTACAAGGAAGCTGTTCTCAGCAGAACAGTTCGGAGTAGTTCCAGTTTCAGCATACACATAGATGGTCTGCGTTGAGGTGATGCTGTTCGCCAGCGAATAATGGGGTACCTGTTCCACCGCTGCCGGTGAAGTAGTTTCCGTTGGTAAGAGCGGGAAGCGTGTAGCTGTCGCAGGCGGTAACGTCCGCCGGGTCGTCAACCATCGGAGTATCGTTTATGGTTACAAGGAAGCTGTTCTCAGCAGAACAGTTCGGAGTAGTTCCAGTTTCTGCATACACATAGATGGTCTGCGTTGAGGTGATGCTGTTCGCCTGCGAACAATGGGGTGCCTGTTCCACCGCTGCCGGTGAAGTAGTTTCCGTTGGTAAGCGCGGGAAGCGTGTAGCTGTCGCAGGCGGTAACGTCCGCTGGGTCGTCAACCATTGGAGTATCGTTTATCGTTACAAGGAAGCTGTTCTCAGCAGAACAGTTCGGAGTGGTACCGGTCTCTGCATACACATAGATGGTCTGCGTTGAGGTGATGCTGTTCCCTGCGAACAATGGGGTACCTGTCCCACCGCTGCCGGTGAAGTAGTTTCCGTTGGTAAGCGCCGGAAGCGTATAGCTGTCGCAGGCGGTAACGTCCGCCGGGTCGTCAACTATCGGAGTATCGTTTATCGTTACCAAGAAGCTGTTCTCCGCAGAGCAGTTTGGCGTAGTTCCAGTTTCTGCATACACATAGATGGTCTGCGTTGAGGTGATGCTGTTCGCCTGCGAACAATGGGGTACCTGTCCCACCGCTGCCGGTGAAGTAGTTTCCGTTGGTAAGAGCGGGAAGCGTGTAGCTGTCGCAGGCGGTAACGTCCGCTGGGTCGTCAACCATGGGTATCGTTTATGGTCACAAGGAAGCTGTTCTCAGCAGAACAGTTCGGAGTAGTTCCAGTTTCGCATACACATAGATGGTCTGCGTTGAGGTGATGCTGTTCGCCTGCGAATAATGGGGTACCTGTTCCACCGCTGCCGGTGAAGTAGTTTCCGTTGGTAAGCGCGGGAAGCGTGTAGCTGTCACAGGCGGTAACGTCCGCCGGGTCGTCAACTATCGGAGTATCGTTTATCGTTACCAAAAAGCTGTTCTCAGCAGAACAGTTCGGAGTGGTTCCAGTCTCTGCATACACATAGATGGTCTGCGTTGAGGTGATGCTGTTCCCTGCGAACAATGGGGTACCTGTCCCACCGCTGCCGGTGAAGTAGTTTCCGTTGGTAAGCGCCGGAAGCGTATAGCTGTCGCAGGCGGTAACGTCCGCCGGGTCGTCAACTATCGGAGTATCGTTTATCGTTACCAAAAAGCTGTTCTCCGCAGAGCAGTTTGGCGTAGTTCCAGTTTCTGCATACACATAGATGGTCTGCGTTGAGGTGATTGCATCGCCAGCGAATAAAGGGGTACCTGTCCCACCGCTGCCGGTGAAGTAGTTTCCGTTGGTAAGCGCGGGAAGCGTGTAGCTGTCGCAAGCGGTAACGTCCGCCGGGTCGTCAACAAGAGGCTTCGGCAATATTGTTAATTTTACTGGGGTACGGGTTATTGATCTACATCCCGTTGTTCCAGAAACTGCTTCAGCATAATAGGTAATTGAACCTACTTGGTTCCAAATAGGTGGATTAACAACATTTCCTCCCACTGCTTGGTCATACCATACTATTGTATCGGGGGCTAAGAATGCATTATTGGAAGTTGTTATACTCTCCGAGCTAATCTGATTACTACTTTGTAAAGTTGCTGCTAATGTATTTGAAATTCCATCATTGGCATTTAAAGTTTGTATAGGTGATTCTTCACATTCTGTTATATCATGTCCTATTGGTGCATCGGGATTTCCATTAATAACAACAGTTGTCGTTGCCGTTTTGTTACACCCACTGGTGGTGTAAGAATAGGTAACAGTATACGTTCCAATATTACTGTTTTGAACATTTATTTCACCTGTATTAGGATTTATACTCAATCCTGGAGATGAAGAGTAAGTACCTCCAGAAACACCAGTTCGGGTAACCATAATAGGCCCACTATTTTTACAAACAGGGCTATCTGCATACGCAATTGTAGCGGTTCCAAAACTAAACTGTACCTGAATAGGCTCCACAAAATCATTCAATGCCGCACTTGGAGCTGTGGAGTTTTTAGTTTTTATAAAAAGAGTTTTAATGCTCACACCGATACATGGGTCTGGCAAAGATCCAAATACACTGGTAAGGTTAACTGCAGCTTCTACATACTGTCTTTCGGTATAAGTGTTAGTGCCAAAACTTCCAAATGGAACATTTACAGCAGCGCCATTAGTTTGAGCAAATGCATCTAAAGTACTTGTAGTTTGAAGAACATAATCAAAATTATTTCCGCCAACATTTTTCCATAAATAAAAATATACGGTGGCCACTGAGCCTCCACTTCCATATTCAACAGTAAGAAGAATATCGTTAACAGTACGACCCCCATCAGGACCCGCTGAACTAAAACCAAAACCCGGGGTGGTAGTCAGAGTATTTTGTAAAAAAGAAAAATCGATATAACTAGTACCAGTGGTTGCAGCACGATCACTACCTACAAAAATCCATTCATTGTTGCTTCCATCCTTACCAAGATGATACATGGCATTGTTGATATCTCCTTTTCCAGTAGCACTTGAATTTGCCCAAACCCAAGTATTTGGGTTATCATTAAATTTTGAGCCTCCCGTGAAGGAATTATCAGCATTTGTGCCAAAAACATCCCGTACTAAACTAGTGTAGTTACTATTAACGGGGGTGCCGTTATTGTTCAACACAAAACCACCTGCCCCTGGAGATCTTTGAACCCAATCCCCAACCCCAATGGTGGGAGTATTTGATTCCAAGTTTCCATCAATTTGAAAACCTCCAGTTGGAACAGTAACATTAACCGTTTGGGCATGTAAAATTCCTAAACTAGAAATTAAACATACAATTATAAAAAGTGAAATCCTTTTTATGCTATGAAAGAAAGTAATATTGTACATATCCTCTGTTTTTTTATTTTTCAAAAAGAAAAATGCTCAAACTGTTTAACACTTTGCATTTAACTGGTCAAATATACTGTGGAAAAAGTGTTAGGGAATTACTTACAAACAAGTATTAGTTGAACTGTAAAAAATAGTCGGCAAACGACCCAAATCGACGAAAAAAGTAAGTTTTTTTGTAGGAAAAAGATATACGTGTTAGTACGTATATCCTTTGAAAATAAGGCTTGTGGCGATATTTCGGGTAAGAATAAATCTAAGTCTATCATCGTATATCCGCTTTATTTTAATTTATAAACACTAATAATAGAAGCCGTAAATTCAGATATCATTTTTTTATATAAACATTCTTATTTTTTAAATCATAGCTGTAAAAGTTCAAAAAAAAACTAAAGCTATTTTAGATACTTCTTCGGTTTTTTTCTCCAATAACAAACTTTATCTTTGCAGCCTTACATAAAAAACGATGTCATTAATAAATGAAATAAAACGCCGCAGGACTTTCGGTATAATTAGCCACCCAGATGCTGGAAAGACAACCTTGACCGAAAAACTTTTACTTTTCGGCGGGGCCATCCAAGAAGCGGGCGCAGTAAAAAGCAATAAAATCAAGAAGGGCGCAACTAGCGACTTTATGGAAATAGAGCGGCAACGTGGAATATCTGTAGCAACATCAGTTTTAGCATTTGAATATGAAGGAATTAAAATAAATATTCTTGATACCCCAGGGCACAAGGATTTTGCCGAAGATACTTTTAGAACTCTTACGGCCGTTGACAGTGTTATTGTTGTAATTGACGTTGCAAAAGGTGTTGAGGAACAGACCGAGAAGTTAGTTGAAGTTTGCCGGATGCGAAATATTCCGATGATCGTTTTCATCAATAAAATGGACCGTGAAGGAAAGGATGCTTTTGAACTGCTGGATGAAATTGAGCAAAAGTTAAATCTCCGAGTAACGCCACTAAGTTTCCCAATTGGGATGGGTTATGATTTTAAGGGAATTTACAACGTATGGGAAAAAAACGTAAATCTTTTTAGTGGCGACAGTAGAAAGAATATTGAAGACACTATTGAAATAGAAGACATTAGCAGTCCAGAATTGGAAAAGTTGATTGGAGAAAAAGCTGCTAAAACTCTTCGCGAAGAGCTTGAATTGGTTTATGAAGTTTACCCAGATTTTGATCGAGAAGAATATCTGAGCGGTAAACTTCAGCCGGTGTTTTTTGGTTCTGCTTTAAACAATTTTGGGGTACGCGAGTTGTTGGACTGTTTCGTTGAAATTGCCCCTACTCCCCGTCCAAAGGAAAGCAATGTACGATTGGTAAAACCTGAGGAAAAAGAATTTTCAGGTTTCGTTTTCAAAATACACGCAAATATGGATCCCAAACACCGGGACCGTTTGGCTTTCGTAAAAATCGTTTCCGGAACATTCGAAAGAAACTCACCATATCTTCATGTTCGCAATGGAAAGAAGTTGAAATTCTCAAGTCCGAATGCTTTTTTTGCAGAAAAAAAACAAATTGTTGATGTCTCGTACCCAGGCGATATTGTAGGACTCCACGATACCGGAAACTTCAAGATTGGCGACACGCTTACCGAAGGTGAAGAAATGCAATACAAAGGAGTTCCAAGTTTTTCGCCAGAACATTTCAAGTACATTAACAATGCAGACCCGATGAAGAGCAAACAGTTGGAAAAGGGAATTGACCAATTAATGGACGAAGGTGTGGCACAGCTTTTTACTTTGGAATTGAACAACAGAAAAGTAATAGGGACCGTGGGCGCGCTTCAGTTTGAAGTAATACAATATAGATTGGAGCACGAATATGGCGCAAAATGTTCCTATGAAAATCTTAATGTGCACAAAGCCTGTTGGGTAGAAGCGAAGGATCCTAAAAGTGAAGAATTTGCAGACTTCAAAAGAGTAAAAGCGAAATTTTTAGCGAAGGACAAACGGGGTCAGTTGGTGTTTTTTGCTGATTCAGCTTTTACGCTTCAAATGACGCAATCAAAATACCCGAATGTTAAGTTGCATTTTGTGAGTGAGTATAAGTAAATTTAGTCGTAGTAATAAGCTCGAATCTGTAGTTCATCCTTTCCAGTTCCAACCCACATTTTTGCCGAACCACTTCCGTTGGTGTCTTCAACTTGAAACCTTGCCGCAAATAATGCAATATAGGTGCCGGGAGGGAGTTTAACGTAGTCCGTTCCCGTAGTTTGAAAATTTTGATACTCGCCCACTTCGCTATTACTGTTTTTATAAAATTGGCCGCTCAAACCAATTAACCCTGCGTATAAATTGCAATTTCCGGGATTGGGATCTATACACCATTGTTTTCCATTAATAAGATTTCCATCAGCATCTAAAATAACTGGTACACCTCCGAGCGGGTTTGAGGGATTACTTAAATTTTTCATAAAATAAACACCAGTATGGATAATTCTAGCTCTTTCATCAGAAATTCTTTTCCTTTTATTGTTAATTTCATTATAAACATTCCAGGTTACGGAATAATTAACTTCAAGAATAGCGTTTGTGGTCAAGGTGAAAATCGCATTGGGTTCAATTGGAGTTCCCGCTGGATTGTAGCCACTACCATAACCTTTTTGAATAATAATATTGTATTGATTTTCATCATCATCTAAATAGTTTGCAGAATCTACAAGCAGACCTACACCATCAATCGCTGATCCTAAAATCAGATCTCCTTGAGCATTGACAAAAACTCGGGTGGTTGAACCAGCACCTGCATTGTCTGGGTTGTATTCAGTAGGAACAACATTGCTCAAGCCTTCCACCCTTACATTTGCATTGGCTCCAGCAACATGAACTAATTCTTGAGGGTTTGCAGTATTAATTCCAACTTGTGCAGATAATATTTCAATGTTGAAACTGAATACAATAACTATCAAAAACAGGGTTAAATTTTTCATAAGCTATTGGTATATTCTGATTTTAAGATAATCTTCATCCCCTCCAAACCCTACACTTGTATAACTATTTGAAGAGTCATTAACTTGACCAAAAAAATACAACGTATGAGTTCCTTCCGGAAGGTTAAAATAACTTTGGCCATTCATATATGGATTACCGGGAGCCCCGCCGTTAACGGTTTCAAAATATTGCCCCTTAATACCATATTTTTTGTTTAATTCATCTGTACTTAGGCCGTCGCTATCTATATCAACACAAAAATAGGTTAGTATGGATACTGCTTTGTGTTCTGTGGGTTCACTAAATGGAGGAGGAACTGTAATGTTACTTCCCCTAACGTAGAGAGTGACGCCGTATTTAATTTCTATAAGCGACTCATAGGGCACAGTAAAATTGATATTATTATTTATTACCGCCTCTACCGAAGAAACACCTACCGCATTATTAACGGCAATTCCTGTATGGTTATAAGGAGCGGAATAACCATATGGATTATCTTCAAGAAAGTTAGGGATGTCAATTAGAAAATGTATGGGCTGAATTCCTGATCCCATACCTCCATATATGGATATATTACCATTTCCATCAACAAAAGCAGGTGATGGCTTTATACCATTATTGTATTGTGGACTGTTCACACTATTAAATTTCTCGATGCGAATAGTAGAATTTTGTCCAGCAATATGTAATTCTTTCTGTGGCACAATTGTTCCTATCCCTACTTGTGAGAATCCACAAAAGCAAGTAATCATCATCATTGAAAGACAAAATTTTAACATGACCTACTTTTTTTATTAAACATTAGTATTTCCTAAAAAATAAAAAATCGTTTCCTGTGGCAAACTCGACATAAGTTCCCAAGGCGACTGTTGGATAGTCACCTGTGTTTGCTCTTGTATTTGAGGAAACCACACCCCAAAATGAGATATCCCAATAACCACCGGATGGAATAGATATATAGGTTGTTGCTCCATTGTAAAAAGTTCCCGTTACACTTTCCAGCGAACCACTTGAATATGCCTTGGAGGCAGCTCCAAAATGCCTTGTAGAATTATTTGCAATTACACCCTCAGGAGTAAGTGTTATGTAATTTGTAACTCTTCGCGCAAGTTGATCATTTAACGTGACCATTGTGTTGTTTTTATAAATATCAAAACTTATATTGTATTTAATCTCAATTATGGATGCTCGGCTTACTTTAATGGTGTAGGTTTTGATTACAGTGGAATCCTTACCAATAAGATTATTGGGAGATAAATAAACACTTGAGGTAGGCAATGAAGTATCATCAAAGGCGTCTAAATCTTCTGAATTAATTAAGGTCTTCAGCTCTAGTGTAAAATCGCCCTTTTCATCAACATACAACGGATACGTATTATTGGAAAGATTTCCATCATTGTCAATATCACCACCATTGAATATATTGTTGGTATGATTTAAACTCTCAACTCTAATCGTTCCGGTAGCACCGGCTAAATGAAGGGTCTGTTGGGGATTGTCTGTATTAATCCCAACTTGTCCATAAATAAATGGAGCGCTCAAAAACAATATTACAAAATACCAATTCATGTTGATGGTGATTATTTTTATAATCCATAGTAATTATAAAGTACAGTTTCTGAGGATATTAAGGCCAAATCTATTCTATTCAGAGTTATAATTGAACGAAAAATCTTATATTTCGATAAGAGGATTTAAATAGTCGTTTAAAAACCAGGTTACTAGGATTATAGGGCTAAATTCAATCAAAAAAAGAGGTAAAATTTGTAACAGTAAGATTGCAAAAAGGTATAAACCAGGATGTAATTTTTACTAAAACAACGGAAATTATAGAATACAAGAGAAGAGAACATTCTCAAGATTCAACGGGAAGATTTTACGTAGTTTTTCAAACGTTATAAAATAAAAAACCCTGCTAATTGCAGGGTTTTTTATTTCTATGCTTCGCCCGTAGGGCCAAAGTTTAAGGGAATGGGCGGTTGCTCATAATCCTTTATCTCACCGTGGGCGTTTTCAAATCTTTTCACATTGTCGTTCAATGCCTTCAAAAATCTTTTGGCGTGCTGTGGTGTCAAAATAATTCTGGACTTTACCTTACTCTTTGGAATTCCAGGCATGATAGTTACAAAATCCACAACAAATTCAGAAACTGAATGGTTAATTATGGCCAAGTTACTGTAAATGCCTTGTGCCACGCTTTCATCCAATTCAATATTTATCTGTCCTTGCTTCGGTTGTTCTTTTTTTTGATCTGCCATTTTATGTTAGATTTTAAAAATCAGCTTCTTAAATTTATTCCGAAAAATAAGCTAAAATAAAAAGGTGCGATTTTTAATACGCACCTTTTTAATATTAATTATAATTTACTTCTTGCTTTACGCGGTTCATTTCTTCCAGCTCTTCTTTTGAACCTACAATTATAGTATCATATCTACGCATTCCGGTTCCGGCTGGTATTTTATGTCCTACAATTACGTTCTCTTTCAAGCCTTCCAAAGTATCTACTTTACCTGCAACAGCAGCTTCGTTCAATACTTTGGTGGTTTCCTGGAAGGAAGCCGCAGAGATGAATGACTTGGTCTGTAACGACGCTCTCGTAATACCCTGAAGTACCGGAGTTGCCGTTGCAGTAACCACATCGCGCGCTTCTGCAAGTACTTTGTCGTTTCTTCTCAATAAAGAATTTTCATCACGAAGCGTACGTGGCGAAAGTATTTGACCTTCTTTTAAGTTTTCAGAATCACCGGCGTTGGTAACTACCTTCATTCCAAAGATTTTATCGTTTTCTTCGATGAAATCATCTTTATGAGCCAATTGATCTTCAAGGAAAGTAGTATCTCCCGGATCTTCAATTCTCACCTTACGCATCATTTGACGCACAACAACTTCAAAGTGCTTGTCGTTGATCTTCACCCCTTGTAAACGGTATACCTCCTGAACTTCGTTCACCAGATATTGCTGTACTGCTGAAGGGCCTTTAATACGAAGTATATCTTCTGGAGTAATTGAACCATCGGAAAGTGGCATACCTGCACGAACATAATCGTTTTCCTGAACTAGGATTTGGTTACTTAATTTCACCAAATACTTTTTCACTTCGCCCAATTTGGACTCAACGATAATTTCGCGGTTACCACGCTTTATTTTTCCGAAGGAAACTACACCATCAATTTCGCTTACAACCGCTGGGTTTGAAGGATTACGCGCTTCAAAAAGTTCGGTAACACGTGGAAGACCTCCCGTAATATCACCCGCTTTTGCAGATTTTCGTGGAATTTTCACAAGTACTTTACCAATCTTAATCTTATCGCCATCATCCACCATCAAGTGAGCACCAACAGGCAAGTTATAGCTACGGATAATTTCGTCTTTCTTCCCTAAAATCTGAAGGGTTGGAATACGTTTTTTATCTCTTGATTCAGTAATTACTTTTTCTTGGAAACCAGTCTGCTCATCAATTTCAACCTGATAGGTTAAACCTTGAATAATGTTCTCATATTTTATCTTTCCAGCAAATTCCGAAATAATAACACCGTTGTATGGATCCCAAGAACAAACTATATCTCCAGCATTAAGGTTATCGCCATCTTTCACATATAGTGTTGAACCGTAGGGAATGTTATTGGTACTAAGGGTGATTCCCGTTTTCTTATCAACAAGTTTAATTTCAGAAGTACGTGAAATAACGATATCAACCGTTTTCCCTTGGTTGTCTTCCCCTTTAACGGTTTTAAGATCTTCAATCTCAGCTTTCCCGTCAAATTTAACAACCAATTTATTTTCTTCGGAAATGTTACCCGCAATACCTCCCACGTGGAACGTACGTAGTGTAAGCTGGGTTCCCGGCTCTCCAATAGATTGTGCCGCCACAACACCAACAGCTTCCCCGCGCTGCACCATTTTATTGGTAGCAAGGTTACGGCCGTAACATTGTGAACAGATTCCTTGTTTTGCCTCACAAGTAAGTGCGGAACGAACTTCAACGCTTTCCAATGGAGATGCTGCAATAGCATCTGCAATTTCTTCGTAAATGTGTTCGCCGGAAGCAACAAGCAATTCTTTGGTCAATGGATTGATTACATCGTTAAGCGCGGTACGTCCAACAATTCTATCACGAAGTGATTCAACAACCTCTTCGTTTTTCTTTAAAGCCGAAACTTCAATTCCACGAAGGGTATAACAATCTTCTATATTAATAATAACGTCCTGTGAAACATCAACCAAACGACGTGTTAAGTATCCAGCATCCGCTGTTTTAAGAGCGGTATCGGCAAGACCTTTACGCGCACCGTGAGTAGAGATAAAGTACTCAAGAATGGAAAGACCTTCCTTAAAGTTGGAAAGAATCGGGTTCTCGATAATCTCACCACCACCGGAGTTGGATTTTTTTGGTTTCGCCATCAATCCCCGCATACCTGTTAACTGACGAATTTGTTCCTTAGAACCCCTCGCACCAGAATCAAGCATCATATACACAGAGTTGAAACCTTGCTGATCTTCGCGAATACGCTTCATAGAAAGCTCGGTAAGTTCCGCATTGGTTGCAGTCCAAATATCAATTACCTGGTTGTAACGTTCGTTGTTTGTAATAAGACCCATGTTGTAGCTGTTGATAATGCCATCCACTTGTGTGTTTGCATTGTCAATCATACTTTGTTTTTCTGCAGGGATAATAATATCACCAAGGCTGAAAGACAACCCGCCTTCAAAAGCGAATTTATATCCAAGAGTTTTAATTTCATCAAGGAAAGCAGAAGTAACGGGAACTGAAGTTACTTTCAAAATACCACCAATAATATCACGAAGCGATTTTTTGGTCAAAACTTCGTTTATGTATCCAGCAGCCTCAGGTACTTTCTCATTAAAAATTACTCTTCCTAAAGTTGTGGTGATGATTTGTTTTACCAATTCACCTTTATCATTAAAATCAGTAGCACGTATTTTTATTTCAGCATTTAAGTCAACCTTGCCTTCATTATAAGCTATAATTGCTTCTTCAGCGGAATAAAAAGTTAAGCCTTCACCTTTTACTTTTACTTCATCGGTAGATTTTCTCAATTTAGTCATATAATAAAGACCCAAAACCATATCCTGTGAAGGAACCGCAACCGGCGAACCGTTTGCAGGATTCAAAATATTATGCGAAGCCAGCATCAATAATTGACATTCCAAAATAGCCTCTGGCCCAAGTGGAAGGTGAACAGCCATCTGGTCACCATCGAAATCCGCGTTGAATGCGGTACATACCAATGGGTGCAGCTGGATAGCTTTTCCTTCAATCAATTTAGGTTGGAAAGCTTGAATACCAAGTCTGTGCAAAGTTGGGGCCCGGTTAAGCATAACAGGGTGACCTTTCAATACATTTTCAAGAATATCCCAAACTACAGGCTCTTTTTTATCTATAATTTTCTTTGCAGATTTTACGGTTTTTACAATACCTCGCTCAATCAATTTACGGATTACGAAAGGTTTGTAAAGCTCGGCAGCCATATCTTTTGGAAGACCGCACTCAAACAATTTCAATTCCGGTCCAACGACGATTACCGAACGTGCCGAATAATCCACACGCTTACCAAGCAGGTTTTGACGGAAACGTCCTTGTTTTCCTTTCAATGAATCGGAAAGTGATTTCAACGGACGGTTGCTATCAGTTTTTACTGCGGAAGATTTACGGGTGTTGTCAAACAATGAATCTACCGATTCCTGAAGCATACGTTTTTCGTTACGAAGGATTACTTCCGGAGCTTTTATCTCCATCAATCGCTTCAAACGGTTGTTACGTATAATTACACGACGGTAAAGATCGTTCAAATCTGAAGTTGCGAAACGGCCACCATCAAGCGGCACCAATGGACGCAATTCTGGTGGAATTACAGGGATTACTTTCATAATCATCCATTCTGCTTTGTTCTCGCGGTTTTTGTTTGCGTCACGAAGCGCTTCCACAACTTGAAGACGTTTTAGCGCTTCGGTTTTACGTTGTTTTGAAGTTTCGTTGTTTGCCTTATGGCGAAGGTTGTAAGACAAAGTGTCCAAATCGATTCTCTGTAAAAGATCGATCAAGCACTCTGCTCCCATTTTCGCAATAAATTTGTTTGGATCGCTTTCATCCAAATATTGGTTTTCCTGCGGAATTGAATCAAGGATTGCAAGATATTCCTCTTCAGTAAGGAAATCCATTTTCTTAACGTTTTCCCCACCTTCATACTTTGCAATACCTGGCTGAATTACTACATAACGTTCGTAGTAAATAATCATATCCAATTTCTTGGAAGGCAATCCAAGAAGGTAACCAATTTTGTTTGGAAGGCTTCGGAAATACCAAATATGCGCCACGGGAACTACCAAATTGATATGCCCCACACGGTCACGTCGTACTTTTTTCTCCGTTACTTCAACACCACAACGGTCACAAACAATACCTTTGTAGCGTATTCTTTTATATTTACCACAGGCACATTCGTAATCCTTTACAGGACCGAAAATGCGCTCACAGAAAAGACCGTCACGCTCTGGCTTGTGCGTACGGTAGTTTATAGTTTCGGGTTTTAGAACTTCACCACGTGATTCCGCTAAAATGGATTCAGGAGAAGCCAAACCAATAGAAATCTTGTCGAATTTCTGTACTGTGTTTTCTTTATTTCTGTTCATCATAATTTAAATAAACTTTGTTGTTGTTTTTGAAACCATTTATTGTGATTTCGGAAAGAATTATGAGATCCCCGCTTTCGCGGGGATTTCAACTTATTCTTCTAATCTAATGTCAAGACCCAATCCTTTCAATTCGTGCATAAGTACGTTGAAAGATTCCGGTAATCCTGGCTCTGGCATGGTTTCCCCTTTTACGATTGCTTCGTAGGTTTTCGCCCGCCCGATAACATCATCAGATTTAACAGTCAATATTTCTCTAAGTGTGCTAGATGCACCGTATGCTTCGAGTGCCCAAACTTCCATCTCTCCAAAACGCTGACCACCAAATTGTGCTTTACCACCAAGAGGTTGTTGTGTAATAAGTGAGTATGGTCCAATGGAACGCGCGTGCATCTTATCATCTACCATGTGGCCCAGTTTCAGCATGTAGATTATACCTACGGTTGCAGGTTGATCAAAACGCTTACCGGTTCCACCGTCAAATAGATAGGTGTGTCCGAATCTTGGAATTCCAGCTTCATCGGTCAATTCATTGATCTGGTCTATTGTTGCACCGTCAAAAATTGGGGTTGCATATTTGCGACCTAATTTTTGTCCAGCCCATCCAAGAACCGTTTCATAAATCTGCCCAATGTTCATACGTGATGGTACCCCAAGTGGGTTCAATACGATGTCAACCGGAGTCCCGTCTTCAAGGAAAGGCATATCTTCCTCACGTACAATACGCGCAACAATACCTTTGTTTCCGTGACGTCCCGCCATTTTGTCCCCTACTTTCAGTTTACGTTTTTTAGCGATGTAAACTTTTGCAAGTTTCAAAATTCCGGAAGGAAGTTCATCTCCAACAGAGATTGTAAACTTCTCACGACGCAAGTTACCTTGAAGGTCATTTTCCTTAATTTTATAGTTGTGCATCAAATCTGCAACCAATACGTTGGTTTCATCATCAGTTGTCCAAACACCTCCAGTTAAGTGGGTGTAATCATCAACGGCGTGAAGCATTTTTAATGTGAACTTTTTACCTTTTGGGAATACTACTTCTCCAAGATCGTTGTTAACGCCCTGAGCAGTTTTTCCACCCACAATGGCGAAAAGTTTTTCAACCAACACATCTTGAAGTGCTACAAATTTTGCTTCGTATTTTGCTTCAAGTTCTGCGATGTCTTCTTTGTCTTTCGCTCGTTTGCGTTTGTCTTTTAAGGCTCTGGCAAACAATTTCTTGTCTATTACCACACCGTTCAAAGATGGCGAAGCTTTCAGCGAAGCATCCTTTACATCACCCGCTTTGTCACCAAAAATGGCACGAAGCAGTTTTTCCTCTGGCGTTGGATCGCTTTCTCCTTTTGGAGTAATTTTCCCGATAAGGATATCGCCAGGTTTTACCTCGGCGCCAATTCGGATCATACCGAATTCATCCAAATCTTTTGTAGCTTCTTCCGATACGTTTGGAATATCGTTTGTCAATTCCTCGTTACCCAATTTGGTATCTCGAACCTCCAAAGAATATTCATCTATATGGATAGAAGTGAAAATATCCTCACGAACCACTTTTTCAGAAATTACGATTGCATCCTCAAAGTTGTAACCTTTCCAAGGCATGAAAGCAACTTTCATGTTTCTTCCAAGAGCAAGTTCACCTTTTTCGGTCGCATAACCTTGGCAAAGTACTTGTCCTTTTTTAACCCGATCTCCTTTGCGAACAATAGGCTTCAGGTTAATGGAAGTACTTTGGTTTGTTTTTCTGAATTTTACTAATTGATATGTTTTATCATCAGAATCAAAACTAACCATACGCTCATTTTCGGTACGGTCATATTTAATAGTGATTTCATTTGCATCAACATATTCAACCACACCGTCTCCTTCAGCATTTATCAATACACGGCTATCGGAAGCAACTTGTCTTTCAAGACCTGTTCCCACAATTGGTGAATCTGCAATCAATAACGGTACCGCTTGGCGCATCATGTTTGAGCCCATCAGTGCACGGTTCGCATCATCATGTTCCAAGAAAGGAATTAACGATGCCGAAATGGATGCAATCTGGTTTGGAGCAACGTCGGCATAATTTACAACCGTGGGTTCTACAAGCGGGAAGTCGCCTTCCATACGTGCAATTACCTTATCGGTTTCAATATCACCCTTTTCAGATAATGGAATGTTTGCTTGGGCGATGTGTTTTTCTTCTTCTTCTTCAGCAGAAAGATAAACCGGGTCGTGTTTTAAATCTATTTTTCCATCGGTAACCTTACGGTAAGGAGTTTCAATGAAACCAAGATTATTCACTTTTGCATAAACTGCAAGTGAAGAAATAAGACCAATGTTTGGTCCCTCCGGAGTTTCAATTGGACAAAGCCTTCCATAGTGCGTATAGTGAACGTCACGAACCTCAAAACCTGCTCTTTCACGGGAAAGTCCACCAGGCCCAAGTGCAGAAAGACGACGCTTGTGCGTAATCTCTGCCAATGGGTTTGTTTGGTCCATAAACTGTGAAAGCTGGTTAGTACCAAAGAATGAGTTGATTACGGAAGATAGTGTCTTCGCGTTAATCAAATCAATAGGTGTAAACACCTCATTGTCACGAACGTTCATACGCTCGCGGATGGTACGTGCCATACGTGCCAGACCAACACCAAACTGTTGAGACAATTGCTCACCTACAGTACGAACACGACGGTTGCTAAGGTGATCAATATCATCAATCTCAGCTTTGCTGTTGATAAGCTCGATTAAATATTTAACTATGGTAATGATATCTTCTTTGGTAAGCACTTGCTTGTCCATAGGGATATCTAGACCCAGTTTTTTGTTCATTCTGTAACGTCCTACTTCCCCAAGATTATATCTTTGGTCGCTGAAGAAAAGTTTGTGGATAATACCACGAGCAGTTTCCTCATCGGGCGGTTCAGCGTTACGAAGTTGTCTATATATATGTTCTACCGCTTCCTTTTCAGAGTTGGTAGGGTCTTTTTGCAAGGTATTATGAATAATTGCGTAATCGGCCAAAAGATTATCCTCTTTGTGTAAAAGAATAGTTTTGGAACCGGAATCGATAATTTCATCGATGTGTTCCTTTTCAAGAACGGTATCACGATCGAGGATTATCTCGTTACGTTCGATAGAAACTACTTCGCCAGTATCTTCATCCACAAAATCTTCGTGCCAAGTTTTTAGCACACGGGCGGCAAGTTTACGACCGATATATTTTTTAAGTCCTGTTTTTGAAGCTTTCACTTCTTCGGCAAGGTCAAATATTTCAAGAATATCCTTATCCCTTTCAAAACCAATAGCACGGAAAAGGGTAGTTACAGGTAATTTCTTCTTACGATCAATGTATGCATACATCACACTGTTGATGTCTGTGGCAAACTCAATCCATGATCCTTTGAAAGGAATTACACGGGCAGAGTAAAGTTTGGTTCCATTTGCGTGGAACGACTGGCCAAAGAACACACCAGGTGAACGGTGAAGCTGTGAAACAACCACACGTTCGGCCCCGTTGATGCAGAAAGTTCCGCTTGGGGTCATGTAAGGAATGGTACCTAAGTAAACATCCTGCACGATGGTTTCAAAATCTTCGTGCTCGGCATCTGTACAGTACAGTTTCAATCGCGCCTTTAGAGGCACGCTATAGGTAAGACCGCGCTCAATACATTCCTGGATGGAATATCTTGGTGGATCTACGAAATAGTCTAAAAACTCTAAAACGAATTGGTTACGGGTATCGGTAATTGGGAAATTTTCCAAAAAGGTTTTGTACAATCCTTCTTGGCCTCTTTCTTCTGATTTGGTTTCCAACTGGAAAAAATCCTGAAAGGATTTAATCTGAATGTCCAAAAAGTCGGGATAATCCGGCTTATTTTTTACAGAGGAAAAATTCAATCTTTCAGTTTGCGTTGCTGACATCTATGGACGGAATTTTAATTAAAATGAAAATGAAAAAAATCGTAAAAAAGGCGTTAACCTTTATATACGCAAAATGGTTTAGGTCATTCCGTCGAAACGGAAGACCTAAACCTTAAGGTTTGGAACGTAAGGAGCTTACTTAAGCTCAACCTCAGCCCCAGCTTCTTCTAGTTGTGCTTTTAAAGCCTCAGCTTCATCTTTTGATACACCTTCTTTTATTGGAGAAGGAGCATTGTCAACTAGTTCTTTTGCTTCTTTAAGACCAGCACCAGTTAATTCCTTAACTAATTTTACAACTGCAAGTTTAGAAGCGCCAGCAGCCTTCAACATCACTGTGAATTCTGATTGCTCTTCAACTGCATCAGCAGCGCCAGCACCTCCACCAGCAGCAACAGCAACAGCTGCAGCAGCAGGCTCAATGCCGTACTCGTCTTTTAATATTGTAGCTAACTCGTTAACTTCTTTAACAGTAAGGTTAACCAATTTTTCTGCGAAATCTTTTAAATCTGCCATTTCTATCGTTTTTAAAAATAATTGTGTTTATATAAATTAATTAGTGCAATGTTTGTCCCCCTTTATCCCCCGAAGCGGGAAATAATGAGAGAATAAATTTTATCCTTCTCTTTCGGATAAGGTTTTAACAAGTCCTGCGATTGTATTACCACCGCTCTTAAGAGCAGAAATAACGTTTTTAGCAGGCGATTGTAGCAACCCGATAATTTCTCCAACAAGTTCGTCCTTGGATTTAAGGTTAACCAAACTATCCAATTGATCATCACCTACGTAAATAGATTCTTGGATAAAGGCACCTTTCAATAAAGGCTTATCAGATTTTTTTCTGAATTCTTTAATTACCTTGGCAGGTGCGTTACCTGTTTCAGAAAACATTAAAGATGTATTGCCTTTAAGTATTCCTGTTAATTCTCCAAAGTCTTTGTCTGAACTCTCCATTGCTTTTTTAAGCAATGTGTTCTTAACAACCGCCAACTGAACACCTGCTTTGAAACAAGCGCGACGAAGGTTGGAAGTGTTCCCTGCATCAAGGCCTGAAATGTCTGCCAAATAGATATTGGCATTATCAGACAACTGGGCAGTCAACGATTCAATTACTTGTGATTTTTCTTCTCTTGTCATAATTTCAAGTTTTTACTGCTCAGTAAACCTTTTAGTGTCAACTTCAACGCCCGGGCTCATGGTGCTAGACATATAGATACTCTTTATGTAAACTCCTTTTGCCGCCTGTGGTTTAAGTTTAACGAGGGTTGTTAATAATTCTCTTGCGTTTCCGGCAATTTTCTCGGCATCAAAAGACGCTTTCCCGATTGCTGCATGTACAATTCCGGTTTTGTCAACTTTAAAGTCGATTTTACCAGCTTTTACATCAGAAACTGCTTTAGCAACGTCCATTGTTACTGTACCTGTTTTTGGGTTTGGCATAAGGCCGCGTGGCCCTAATATTCGTCCTAACGGACCTAGTTTTCCCATTACACTTGGCATAGTTACAATTACGTCAACATCTGTCCATCCTCCTTTAATTTTATCGAGGTACTCATCTAGACCTACGTAGTCTGCTCCTGCTTCTTTAGCTTCAGCTTCCTTATCAGGAGTTACCAATGCCAATACTTTTACGTCTTTACCTGTTCCGTGCGGAAGGGTAACAACGCCTCTAACCATTTGGTTCGCTTTACGTGGATCCACGTTAAGACGTACCGCAAGGTCAACGGAAGCATCAAACTTTACGCTGGTTATTTCTTTTATTAAAGCAGAAGCTTCAGCTACTGAATAGGCCTTATTGGGCTCTATCTTTGAAGCGGCTTCCTTTTGCTTTTTAGTTAATCGTGCCATTTTTTGGATTCTTTTTTCAGATTAAAAAGGAGCATTACCTTTTACTTTAACACCCATAGAACGTGCAGTACCAGCTACCATTTTCATAGCAGACTCGACGGTAAATGCATTAAGATCGGGCATTTTGTCTTCCGCGATCGTTTTAATTTGGTCCCAAGAGATTGTGGCTACTTTTTTTGCGTGTGGTTCACCGGAGCCTTTTTTTGCTTTTGCAGCTTCAAGTATTTGTACGGCAGCGGGGGGAGTTTTTATAACAAAGTCAAAGGACTTGTCTTTATAAACCGTGATCGCTACTGGCAATACCTTTCCTTGCTTATCTTGGGTTCTAGCATTAAATTGCTTACAGAACTCCATGATGTTAACACCGGCAGCACCAAGAGCAGGTCCCACTGGTGGTGATGGATTGGCAGCACCTCCGCGAACTTGCAACTTAACTACTTTACTGATTTCTTTTGCCATTTCTAATTTTTAATGTGGTTTTTCAAAAGTGGAAGCCTCTGAAAAAACCTATTAAGCGTAACAATTAAACTTTTTCTACTTGCATATAACTTAATTCCAATGGTGTTTTTCTTCCGAAAATTTTCACCATTACCTCAAGCTTGCGTTTTTCTTCATTTATTTTTTCTACAGTCCCATTAAATCCGTTGAAGGGTCCGTCTATTACTTTTACGGTTTCACCTGTAATAAAGGGTATGTTTACATTATCATCTTTCACAGAAAGCTCATCAACCTTCCCTAACATTCTGTTCACTTCAGACTGTCTAAGTGGCACGGGATCTCCACCTTTCACTTCACCTAAAAAACCGATAACTCCGTTAATTGATTTAATTATGTGAGGAATTTCACCACCTAAATTTGCCTGTATCATTATGTAACCAGGAAAGTAAACGCGTTCTTTGTTTACTTTTTTTCCGTTACGAATCTGTATAACTTTTTCAGTGGGTACGAGCACCTGATCAATATAATCCTCAAGCTCCAATCGTTTTATCTCTGTTTCGATATACGATTTGATCTTATTTTCCTGTCCACTTACTGAACGGACTACGTACCACTTTTTTGTATTTGTTGTTTCGGTCATTGTTTACGACTTGATCCAATCAAAATATAAACCTACCACTTTACTAAAAACGGTATCTACACCCCAAACCGCCAATGCCAACAAAACAGAAAATACTGCAACAATAACAGTTAACTTCTGTGCTTCTGCCCAAGTAGGCCAAGTAACGTGGTTCTTAAGTTCTTTATACGATTCTGAAATATAATTTACCATTTTGTCGCAGTTTAAAATTTTATAGATGCCTTTAAAAGTTTCTCATCTTTAGCACGGGTTGAGAGGCTCGAACTCCCGACACCTGGTTTTGGAGACCAGTGCTCTACCAACTGAGCTAAACCCGTTTGTTAGGATTAGCACCTTTAAGGCGATACGCTAAACCCGCTATAAAAGCCAAGGTATCCCGAAGTTAATTCGGGACACCTCTGAACTTTCTATTATATGATAATTAGTCTAAAATTTCAGTTACCTGACCCGCACCAACTGTACGTCCACCTTCACGAATAGCGAAACGAAGACCTACATTCATTGCGATTGCTTGAAGCAATTCAACATGAATTGTCAAGTTATCTCCAGGCATAACCATTTCAACACCATCAGGAAGCATTATTGTTCCTGTAACATCAGTTGTACGAACGTAGAACTGTGGACGGTAGTTGTTGTGGAATGGAGTGTGACGTCCACCTTCTTCTTTTTTAAGGATATAAACCTCAGCTTTAAATTTAGCGTGTGGAGTTACAGAACCTTTTTTACAGATAACCATACCACGACGGATATCACTCTTCTCAATACCTCTTAAAAGGATACCAACGTTATCTCCCGCTTCACCTCTATCAAGAATTTTACGGAACATTTCAACCCCAGTAATTGTAGAAGTAAGTTTCTCAGCACCCATACCGATAATGTCAACAACATCACCAGTGTTAGCTACACCAGTTTCGATACGTCCTGTTGCAACAGTACCACGACCAGTAATTGAGAATACATCTTCAATAGGCATAAGGAATGGTTTATCAACATCACGTGTTGGAAGCTCAATCCAGCTATCAACAGCCTCCATCAATTGAAGAACAGTATCAACCCATTTTTGCTCACCGTTAAGTGCACCAAGAGCAGAACCAGCAATTACAGGTCCGTTATCACCATCATACTCATAAAAGTTAAGAAGGTCACGGATTTCCATTTCAACTAATTCAAGTAATTCCTCATCATCAACCATATCCACTTTATTCATGAATACAACGATACGTGGAATACCTACCTGACGGCCAAGAAGGATGTGCTCACGAGTTTGTGGCATTGGTCCATCTGTAGCAGCAACCACAAGTATAGCACCGTCCATTTGGGCAGCACCAGTTACCATGTTCTTTACGTAATCCGCGTGACCAGGACAGTCAACGTGTGCGTAGTGACGGTTAGCTGTTTGGTATTCTACGTGTGAAGAGTTGATTGTTATACCTCTTTCTTTCTCCTCTGGAGCGTTATCAATTTGGTCGAATGATCTGGCTTCCGAATAACCCGCATCGGCCATTACTTTGGTAATAGCTGCGGTTAACGTTGTTTTACCGTGATCTACGTGTCCAATTGTACCAACATTTAAGTGTGGTTTTGACCGATCGAATGTTTCTTTTGCCATTTTGTATTAATTTTAATCTTAGTTATAAATATATTAGTGTTACTTGTAATCAAATTCGAGTCAATGAAAGCCCCGACGTGTGGGAAGGAACCACCACCTAAAATAATTTAGGTATTGACATTTTTTTGAGCCAATGATGGGAATTGAACCCATGACCTCTTCCTTACCAAGGAAACGCTCTACCCCTGAGCTACACCGGCGTAAAGTATTTAATTTTCTCCTTTAAAAGAAAGGAAGATATTCCTGCCTTTACAGGTTTTTGGAGCGGGAGACCGGGTTCGAACCGGCGACATTCAGCTTGGAAGGCTGACGCTCTACCAACTGAGCTACTCCCGCAATTCTTCGAATAAATTCCAAAAAAAACAAACTCCAAATTCAAAAGAAAAAGTAATTTATTATCAAAAAATATTCAAAAAGTAATTCAATATTTTTAATGAACTATTTCAAATTCCCAACCAATTCTTTCGGAATTTGGTTTTTGCAATTTGAAGTTTCAATTTTTGTTTTCACAAAAATTGTTCGTGGGGAGAGCAGGATTCGAACCTGCGAAGACGTAGTCAGCAGATTTACAGTCTGCCCTCGTTGGCCGCTTGAGTATCTCCCCGAGGTATTCAAAATTCAAATCCTAAAACTTGAATTCCGAATAGGCATTTTCAAAATTTTAAAGAGCCGATAGAGGGACTCGAACCCACGACCTGCTGATTACAAATCAGCTGCTCTAGCCAGCTGAGCTACATCGGCTTTTACCCTTCTCTAAGGCTATTTTTTAGCCATAAAAAAGTCCGCTATTTCTAACGGACTGCAAATGTAGAGAAATTATTTTTTCTACAAAACTTTTTCTAAAAAATAATATTACAAATATGCTTTTTGTTTCTGTTTTCTTTTCTTCAATTGCCTCTCTAGAGTTTTTACTACCTCATCGGTGGCCTCCTCAAAAGTCTTGGCTTCTTTCTTCACCATCAAATCATCACCTGGGATACTCAATAAAACCTCAACTACTTTATTCTGCTTCTCGCTTGTTTTCTGCACTTTTAAAAACACATCTGCAAAAACAATCTTGTCATAAAATTGTTCGAGCTTGGACAACTTCTTTCCAACAAAGACCAATAAATCATCTTTGGCCGCAAAATTTGGGGTCTGCACGTTTACTTTCATATTACATTATTTTATAAATTAATATACTATGTATTTTTATGCCATAAGCCTTTAGTTACGCGGGTGTGAGTTTTTATAAACCTCTTTTAATTTAGCAATACTGTTTTGTGTATATACTTGGGTGGAAGCAAGGCTGGAATGCCCCAGCAATTCCTTTACTGAATTTATATCTGCCCCTTCGTTTAAAAGATGTGTTGCAAAAGAATGCCGCAAAATATGAGGGCTCTTTTTTACTTTCTCCGAAGTTTTACTAAAATAGGTATTTATAATCCTGTAGACAAGCGTTTCATATATTTTAATCCCTTTTTGGGTAACAAACAAATAATCTACATTTTTTACATTTTCCACCTGTTCCCTATATGGTAAGTAGGCGTTAATTGTATTAACCACTGCGGGCAATAGAGGTATTATTCGTTCTTTGTTTCTTTTGCCCAAAACTTTGATGGTCTTTTGGGCAATTGAAACATCATTCAATTTTATATTTATAAGCTCCGCCCGTCGTATTCCGGTAGAATAAAATAACTCAACAATCAATTGGTCGCGAAGTCCTTCAAAATTATTTTCTGATTGCAGTATATCTATTACGTTAACTATTTCGTTTTCGGAAAATGGGACTTGAATTTTTTTTGAGGTTTTTAGCGCCTTGTGTTTTGCCAAAGGATTTATTTCAATCTGACCGGTTTTCAAAAGAAATTTATAATAGGTTTTTAGAGAAGAAATTTTTCGGTTTACAGTCCTGTTTGAAATGCCCGAATCTACGAGCGAAACAATCCAGCTGCGAACGATGGAATAATTTACATTCACAATGTCGGAATATTGATATTCTTCCGAAGCAAACTTTTGAAAATCCTCCAAATCCTTAATATAAGCAGTCACCGTGTGCGGCGAATATTTCTTTTCGAGCTGAAGATAATCCGTGAAAGCTTTGAAAGACATTGCTGATTTGTGAGTTGTGAGTAAATTTAGCAAAATTATTATTGGCGTGTTAAATCTTCGAAATAAAAAAATCCGCTAGAAATATTTCTAACGGATTTGTATGTTTCAGATTCAAAAAGAAATATTAAATATCTTCCTGATCTCTAAGGTTCTGGATGTATTGAGCTTTTTGAATTTGTGCTCTTTTCTTAACAGAAGGCTTCGTAAAAGCTTGTCTGGAACGTAGCTGGCGCATTGTTCCGGTTCTATCAAATTTACGCTTGAAACGCTTTAGCGCTCTGTCGATATTTTCTCCGTCTTTAACTGGTATAATTAACATAGTGTCATCACCTCCTTTCTTTAGGACGGCAAAAGTAAAAAATAGTTATGAGTTATGCGTTATAGGTTATGGGTTTTTTTCAAAAAAATTATTCTTTATACAAAGTGGCTCGCTTACTTAAGTCTTGGATTAGCTTTTCCTCTTCCTTACTTTCCAGCAAAACATTGTAGCTTTTCCAAAAGGATTCGTTATAGGGTTTGCTTGAAAAAATATCGGCAGACCAATTATTTTGCTGTAACTCCTGTTTTACTAATTCTGGATCCTGTATAATATCGCTAAATAATATTTCCTGAATGGTGTAGTAATACTGCTCGTCTTTATCAAAACCTGGTTCCGCCTCGGTTTTTATCCTATCGGAAGATCTGTCGCCTGTGTTTACGAGTTTTGGCGTTTCGTAATAAATATAGTTCGGATACATCTTTCCATCATAATCCTTATAAGTCATTACAAGCTTATGGATGGTTTGGGTATCAAAAAGGCTTTTACTGCGTTTTTTCTGCACATCTGATGCGGCAACCAATTCATATTCTACTTTTTTGATTGCGTAATTATCGTAATAAATATAAATCCAACCTTTGGGCTCGAAACCTTCGTTATAAATGTTTGGTGTATTCAGACCCACAAAATCGGCTCCTTTTTCAATTTTTATTTTATAGAGTTTTCTTCCGTTGTCAACCAAAATTGTATCGAGATCAAATTGATGCTTTTCCAAAATATTATTGCCCAGCAATGCACCCATCACATTTGAATTCCGAACCAAATTAAGCTTTCCCTTAAAAAGATTTTCCAAACCATTTACGCGGCTGTCGTTCCATTTTATGGCTTCAATCAATGATGAAGTTTTTACTGAATTAAGGTTTCCGGCTTTGGAATTCATACTTTTAAGATAAGCCGAATACGTAAAAAGACTGTCAACATCCCTTAAATCATAACTTTTGCGGGTTTCGTCAACATTTATTTTTAGATTGTTTTTGCTCCGGAAGCATAACTGGAATCGTAAAGTGTGATTGCACTTTCAATAAGCCATTTGTACTCTTTTTTGTTGCGCTCTTTATGGCGAAGAAATCCTTTTTGCAGATACGCCTGTTCGGGTAAATTTTTTGGAAGTTTTTCAATGGCTTTCTGCACTATCCCATTTCCGGTTGTGGGACGCGGATCTGCAACTATTACAACTTCATCCAAGGAAGCTACATCTTCTTCCAAAAAAATATCGGAACCATTTTCAAATTCACTTATAACAACTCTATAACTTTTATATCCAATGGATGAAATAACCAAGGTATCCTGCAAATGTTGTTGTGGAACTTTCAAAACGAAATTACCGTCGGCATTTGTTATGGAACCGATGGTGGTATTTTCTATATAAACACTGGCACTTTCAATGGGCTGAAAAGTTAAAAAATCGGCAACTTTGCCTTTTAGCTCTGTTTGTGCGAAGGTGGTTGCGCCCGTAAAAAAAATAAATAATGCGAATATTTTTTTTAAAGTGAATTGCTTCATTTCAAGTAATTTGAATTAAATATTAAAAATTAAGTCGCAGGTTTATATTCCTTCCCTTCGATAACCATTTTGGCAATAATCTCCCGAAGAATTTCTGAAGTACCACCGCCAATAGGTCCTAATCTGCTGTCGCGAAGCAATCGTGCCAATGGATAATCTTCCATATAGCCATAACCACCCAAAAATTGTAGACATTCGGTCATTACCTCATCTGCAACTTTTGTGGAAATCAGTTTGCTCATCGTTGCTTCCTTCACTACATATTCACCTTCATTTAATCGCTTTGCTGTTACGTAATTGAATGTTTTGCAAACTTCAATTTCACTGGCAATCTGTGCCACACGATGGCGCAATGCCTGAAATTTTGAAATACTTTTTCCAAAGGCAAAACGATCCTTCATATATTGAATAGTATATTCCAGGGCAAATTCACTGCGAGCGTGGGCATTGATGCCCATAATTAAACGCTCCAAAGCAAAATGTTGCATAATATAAGGAAAGCCTGCATTCTCTTCGCCCATCAAGTTTTCGGCGGGAATTTCAACATTGTCAAAAGCTATTTCGCCCGTATCGCTTGCGCGCCAACCCAACTTATCAAGTTTGGTGGCAGAAATGCCTTTTGAATTTCGATCCACAACAAAAATGCTGATTCCTTTATTGCCCAGTTCGGGTGAAGTTTTTGCGGCTACAATTAGATAGTCGCTGTAAATACCATTGGTTATAAAGGTTTTGGAACCGTTTAAAATATAGTGATCTCCTTTTTTTACGGCAGTGCTTCGCATACCCGACACATCACTCCCCCCAAAAGGTTCGGTAATACAAAGACAGCCTATTTTTTCACCTGTAATACTTGGTGCCAAATACTTTTCTTTTTGTTCGTGGTTGGCTTCCTTTTTAAGATGCGTCATTGCAAGATAGGCGTGCGCCCACATGGCTGCTGCAAACCCGCCGCTGTTTACTTTTTGAAGTTCTTCCAAAAAAATTACGGTATAAAAAAGATCCAAATCCAAACCTCCATATTCTTCGGGCTGATAGATTCCGAAGTAACCCATTTCACCAAATTTCTCCCAGATAAACCGTTCAATATGTCCCGTTTTTTCCCATTTTTCAATATGGGGCACTACTTCTTTTTGGAGAAAATCCTGAAAACTCTTTCTGAAAAATTCGTGTTCCTCTGTAAAATACATTTTACTCATGCTGCTGTAATACTTATATTTATAGGCCGTTTGGCAATTTATTAAATTTACTCAACGGACAAATATAATTGAATTAGCTGTAACTTTCTTCCCGTCATTCCTTCAATTTTGTCCAGTTCTTGAATGCTGGTAATTTTTTCGCGAAGTCTGCGGTGTTCCCAAATTTTCTTCGCCATTTCAAAAGAGATTCCGGGAATGGTTGAAATATCTGAAGCGGAGGCTGTATTTATATTGATTTTTGAAATATTCTTTGGAGTTTTCACCGTGAAAATATTTAGTATTCGCTGCACAACTAGTGTTTCTAATCCATAAACACTATACAATTGAACATCATCGGAAAATCCACCGAGTTTTTCCCTATAAGAAATGATGCGTTCGCTCAATGCTGCCCCTATTCCACTTACTTGTTGCAACTGCTCATTGGTTGCCTTGTTGAGATCAATTTTTTGGGCAAACGGTTTTTCAGAAAAACCTTTTTCCATTTTATAATCTTTCTTTGGTTTGGGATTTGTAACCCAATCTGGAAATTTGAAATACGGGCTCAATTCATTCAATAGCGAATCTGAAACGCCCGTAACTTTTTTAAAATCTGCCGCGGAATTGATCCATTTATCTTCTTTTCTATACTGAAGCAAACGATCAATTTCTTCATTTGACATTCCCAAAGTATACCCCTTATAATCTGTAATAAAATTGGGATTGAATGGATATTTTTTGGGCTTTCTGTTTTCTATTTCGGCAAGCCGAAGTGAATCCAATTCTTTCTGCAATGATATGATTTCTGGGGAAGAAATATCAAAGGTATTCTCATCAGAAAAATCCACAAACCAATAAACGCACAATAATGAAATGATAAGAAGCAACAAAAGCAAAATCCCACTTCGCTGTTGCCTGTTGAACGTGAAGTGGGATTTTATATTCATTTGGAAAAGTTTAATCCGAAATAGCGTCTCTTTTAAGTTTTATGGCATCCAAATAACGGCGCAATTGTTTTTTGACCACGGGGAACAGGAAGAACAATCCTACCATATTTGGAAAAATCATCGCAAAAATCATAGCATCTGAAAAGTCCCAGATTGATTTCATATTTGCTGCGGCACCAATGATAATAAAGATACAAAAAAGAACTTTATATAATAAATCCATTGTTTTACCTCTTCCGAAAAGATATTTCCAAGATTGAAGCCCATAATAAGACCAAGATATCATTGTTGAGACTGCGAATAGGAATACCGCCACAGTCAAGAAAATATTTGAATAAGGGATAAATTCGTGAAATGCTTGAGCGGTAATACCGGAACCTTCATAGGAAACCCCATCAATAATTGCTACACCATGGCCTGTTACATCTCCATATTCAAAGAAACCGCCAAAATTAAAAATGATAATGACCAAAGCGGTCATTGTACAAATAACCACAGTATCAATAAAAGGCTCTAACAGCGCTACCAATCCTTCACTGGCAGAATATTTAGTTCGCACGGCAGAGTGGGCAATAGATGCCGAACCTGCTCCAGCTTCATTTGAAAATGCAGCTCTTTTAAACCCAACTAGTAAAACACCTATTATAGAACCTACCCCAATGGCAGTTGGTTTAAATGCTTCAGAAATAATTAGGCTTACAGCATCATCAAGTAATGTATAGTTACTGAAAATTATATACAAACAAGCAATTACATAAAAAATAGCCATAAAGGGGACTACTTTCTCAGTTACTTGGGCAATTCTTTTAATACCTCCAATTATAATTATTCCAACCAATAAAGCCAACAATACGCCAATCCAAAAACCAGCTGCTGTACTTTGAAGATTGAACAAATCTTTTAAAACTATAGTCGCTTGGTTGGATTGTGCGGCATTCCCGCCGCCAAAAGAACCCCCAATACAAAAAAAAGCAAATAGGGCCGCTGCAATTTTACCCAATGTTCCAAAACCTTTTTCCTTAAGTCCTTTGCTTAAATAATACATAGGACCCCCATAGACTGTACCGTCCTCACCCACATCTCTATATTGTACACCTAAAGTACATTCCACAAATTTTGTGGACATACCCAAAAACCCACAAACCACCATCCAAAAAGTAGCTCCGGGACCTCCAAGGGCAATTGCTAAGGCTACTCCCGCAATATTTCCATTACCTACTGTACCGGAAACTGCTGTTGCCAAAGCTTGAAAATGGCTAACTTCACCAGCAGAGCTTTCATCCCGAATGGTATCAACAATATCACCGTCTATGGCCAGATTATCGTCAAGTGCCTCTACGTGTGCTTCAAAGTCATCAACTTTATTCATGTCAACACCCTGGGCAATACCGCCTTCGCCATATAACATTTTGGCTCCATGATTTTCTATATCCTCATATTTGCCGCGCACTGTTTGTATTGCACGCCAGAAATATCTGAAATTCGGAAATCCGAAGTATAATGTAAAAAAAGTGGCACTGAATACCAATAAAATTAGAACAAACGGAATTCCACCTATTTGAAAGAAAATCACATTCGAGAAAAAATTAGATACAGGTAGAAAAGCCTGATTAATTTGTTCATCAACCCCCATTTCTGGTGGTGTTTCTTGAGCAAAATTTAGTAATGGAATAAAAAAAGTGATTAGCGAAAGAAGAGATTTCTTCATAGTAGATGTTTAAGATGGATCGCTTTTTTTTATAAAAGCGAAGCAAGATGCTTAAAAAAAACTACATTTCAAACAATTGTTCAGAAATTTGTTAACGCTTCTTTAACCTTTTTTTGTTTTGGTAGAAATCACTTAGTACCGAGCAAAGAAAAACCCACTTCATTTCTGTTTTGAGAATTATGAAATGGGTACTTTTTTTTAATAAAACTATTTTTAAATATCCTTCACTTCTTTACTTTCATGATGAATAACAGCATCCATTTTTGCTATTTTTATTGCGTTTAAATATTTTTTAAGTTCTTTTTTCACTTTAGGAGAAAGCAATACCAAGCCTATAATGTTCGGAAAAACCATAGCGAAGATCATAGCATCGGAAAAACCGATAACAGCTCCCAAACTGGAGGAAGCACCTACAACCAAAAAAATTAAAAACAATATTTTATACGTTATATCTGAAACTTTTCCCTTTCCAAAAAGAAACTTCCAAGATTGAAGCCCATAGTAGGACCAGGAAATCATAGTTGAAATCGCAAACAAAATTACGGCTATCGTGAGCACTATAGAAAAATTTGGAATGGCAGAATTAAAAGCCACCGATGTTAAATCGACCCCATTAATGGGTTGGTTTGTAGCATTGAGCATTACATTACTTGCGGCATCAAGGTTTCCGTAAGTAAACAAATTATGTTTTGCATTAGTAATAATGATTACAATAGCTGTCATTGTACATATAATAACAGTATCAACAAATGGTCCCAATAATGCCGTTAAGCCCTCACTGGCAGGGTATCGGGTTTTTACTGCGGAATGTGCAATTGCTGCAGAACCCACACCAGCTTCATTAGAGAACGCCGCACGTTGAAATCCTACAATCAAAACTCCTACCACACCTCCAAAAGCAGCATTCGGATTTGTGGCGCCTTCCCAGATTTGACTAGCTGCATAGGGAATCATATCGTAATTAATTCCTAAAATAATTAATCCTGCCCCTATATAAATAATCGCCATAAAGGGAACTACTTTTTCGGTTACGGAACCAATTCTTTTAATCCCGCCTATTATCACCAAACCAACTACAACAGCCATCACCAATCCTACATACAGACCAGCATTTGGATTATTCCAATCCATTAATTGTGTTAACTGCGCAGCTGCTTGATTTGATTGAAACATATTTCCCCCACCAAAAGAGCCACCTATACACATAATGGCAAAAAAGATAGCCAAGACTTTTCCAAAACCGGCCATTCCCATTTCTTTAAGACCGCTAACCAGGTAATACATAGGTCCGCCATATGTTTTTCCATCTGAGTCTACTTCCCTATATTTTACGCCCAAAGTACATTCCACAAATTTTGAAGCCATTCCTAAAATTCCTGCTACAATCATCCATATGGTTGCTCCCGGACCGCCAATGGCTATGGCTACCGCAACACCTGCAATGTTTCCTAAACCTACCGTTGCAGACAGGGAAGCTGTTAAGGCCTGAAAATGCGTTACCTCTCCGGGAACTTCTCCTGTTAAGTGAACGGTATCACGAATTTCACCATCCTTAACCTCAATTTCTTGATCGGCAGGAACATGATGATCCAATTCATCATATTTTCCTGCCGCTGTTTTTATACAAATTTTTAAATATCGAAAGTTGACTCCGTTGAAATACAGTGTAAAAAATAGTGCTCCCAACAGTAACAGAATAATTACAATGGGCATGTCCTTTCCAGATATTGTGACGGGATAAAAAATTAAATCTACTATCGGCGTTGTGTATTCGGCGAACGCTGCGTTGATTTTTTCTCCCAGACTTTTTTGTTCTTGGGAAAAAGTGATGAAGGGAATTAAAAGTGTAAAAAATAAAAGAAGATATTTCTTCATAATGGAAATTTCAAGTTTAATAAAAAAAAAGCAAGATGTCTAAAAAAGTTAACAATCTCAAGGATTTGTAGAAAAATTTGTCCCTGTTCAGTTAAACACCGTATTCCTTTTTGAGTTTTTCTATTTGATTGGGACGGCCAACCAATATTAATTTTGAATTTTTTTGAAGAATGAGGGAGGGTTCTGGATTTACAATATATTCACCATTTGGGGTACGATAACCAATTATGGAACAGCCTGTTTTTTTGCGAACATCCAAATCTTGAATTGCTTGTTCAATCCCGTTTGAACACATTTTTTCAAAGGGAATTTGCTCCACATTAATACTGTCTTCCTGCCCAGAAACGGTCAGATTATCTAAAAATTCCACAAGATCTGGAACCACTACCAAAGAAGCCATATGGTCACCGCCAATTTTATCGGGCATTATAACATTGTCTGCTCCGGCCAACTTCATTTTTTTGTAACTGGTCTCCTCGCTGGCGCGGCTAATTATTTTAAGATTCTTGTTCATCTGCCTTGCGGAAAGTACCACAAAAAGATTATCGGCATCGCTAGGTGTGGCACAGATTAAAGTGGAGGCTTTTAAAATACCGGCTTTTAAAAGAATTTCATCTTCTATTGCATTTCCCAAAATGAATAGTGTATTGTCATCGGAAAAACGTTCAATCACTTCTTCATTTTTTTCAATAATTACAAAAGGACGTTTATAGGCCAACAACTTTTGGGCGGCTTGTTTTCCGTTTCTTCCATAACCACAAACAATAATGTGATTCTGCATTGATTCCAATTTTTTCTGCACTTTTTTCTGAATTAAGATACCTGCGTTCTTGCTTAAAATAAATTCGGTGGTTACGGAAATGGAATAACCAACTATAAAGATACTTGAAATGATGAGAAGCGAAACAAAAATTTTTTCGGAAGGACTTAGCGGCATCACTTCACCATAACCAACGGTGGTAATTGTGATAACGGTCATATAAAAAGCGTCAATCCAACTGTAATCCGAAAATAAACGAAAACCGAGCACTCCCACCAAAAATATTAAGAGCAACAATAAAAGTGCTACCGTTATTTTGGAACTGACGATATCCTTCATAAATCAAAAACAGAAGTTCGTTTGGTGTTTACAAAATCTTTAAGCTTTAAAAAAAAAGCAAGTGTGAGATAAATAGCAAAGCCTGCACCCAGGGTGGCGAAGGAAACATAAATAAAGAACAATCGTACGTTTTTGGCACGAATGCCTAACCTATCTGCCAAACGGGAAGATACATAAAACCCACGTTTCTCAAGGTAATGGCGTAATGAATAAACGGCTTGCAACATATACCGCAAATTACACTTTTTAGGTATAAATTGACACGTCTGGGCAGAGAAAAATCAATTTAAAACTTGGGAATTCTTTACTTTTTCTTTTTTCGAACCAATGATTGCATTCCCAACAGCACACTGCAAACATTTGTTGTAACTACAATATTCACTTTTTAATTGAAGTAACGCTTGGCTTTGATACGCATTGTTGGATGTATGCCGAATGGAATTGAATTTTTGTACAATAGTATTTTCTTCTGATGAAATATTGGAGGCCAGATTTAGTATTTCTTCTGAAATATCTTTGCCGTGTTGAACGGCGTAACAGAATTTTAAAGGGATGATAGTGTTTATTATTATAAGGTCAACAAAATTTTTGGTAATGCGTTTTTTGCGTTCCAATGAAGAAATGCCAAAGTTGTAGTGTGTATCCCAATAATCGCTCCCGCATATATTGAAAAGCTCATAAAAATCTTTCATGTTCTGGATTGCGATTACCTGTGAAAACAAATTTTCCCGTTCCGAATAAAGCATCGCCAACTGTGCAAGTCGAACCGTGGGAAAATTGGGAGGCCGCAATCGGAAAAATTTTGGAACAATCACATTTTCTTGTTGCAAAACAAACTTGTGCTTTAAATAAGCATATTGTGTTTTTAATGTTTTAAAATACCAATCCTCCCTATCCTCATCCAACAAACCGGCTTGCCCCATTAATAACGCCTCTAATTCCTGCCGGTCCTTGCTGCATTTTGCAACTACTGAAAATTCCACAGATTTGGCAATGCTGAAAAATGAATCAGCGTTCACTTTCAAACCAAAATTCTTGCACAACATTCTAAAAAGTAAACTTTCCCAATGGTTTTGGGAATCTTCCAATTCTTTCAAAAGTTGTGATTCTTTCTTTTGAAGCCTTTCAAAAAATAGTCGTTCCAACCAATTTTCAACGATAAAATCTTCCACCAACTCAAAATCGGTTTCACAATTTATCCATTTTTCATTTTTTGAAAATAGCTTTTGATACTGCTCCAACGTATTTTTTGGAATTTGGCCTTTCACAACAAAGGTGGGAATTATGCTGCCATCCATCCGGAAGATTTCTGCATCGTGTTCCCAAACCAAGTGAAGAATCACATTGTCATAGGCAGGATCCGTTTCGTGCCCGTGTGCATACCAATCTGAAGATTTAATATGAATTTCAACATTGCCGGCCCAAAGTTGCCCGTTCAATTCTATTTGTGCATTAAAAAAATCGGGCCCAGAATTTTGGTTATGGCTCCCCGGATTCTTTATATGTAGAATTTCGCCATTTGCAGTGAAAAAATTTCCCACCTCAAACTTTTGAAATTTCCACACATAGTGTAGAAAATCCTCTTTCATAGAAATAAGGTTTAAAGGGGAGTGCTATTTATTGAAAAGTAAATATAACGAAAAAATACTATGACTCTGCCTCTTGCTTTTGCAAATCTTCACGTGCATCAGTCTGTTTTTCAATTTTTTCCGAATTCCCATCCACGAAAAGGATACGGTTCCATTTGTAAAGTCTTCGGGAAAGCAACACATAACGAAAAATACCAACAGCCAAAAAAATTACACAAATAACGAGCGCCACATAACCCAACCATTTAATCCTCTCAAAATCCTTTAATTGAAGTATCCCAATTCCTCCCAACAGTAAATAGAGAGAAGAGCGAATATAGGAAAGTAAGGTACGTTCGTTGGCCAATTTGGTGCGCTCCAATGCCAAAATTTCATTGGTATTTGCTGGCAACGGCTTAGTGCGCAGAAAACGAAAAAGATTTTTAGCCTCGTTTTTCATAGTCTAAAATTAACAAAAATCCCGTTCCATATTAAGTAGAACAGGATTTCTTTTTTTTAAACAGAAACTACAAGGCTCTAATTATATCGTGTTTCGTTATTATATTATATTTTCCCTCGCCCAAATCAACTAAAACTGCATTATTGTCTTTGTGGATCAATCTTGAAATTTCTTCAATAGGGGTCGTTATTTTTACGATAGGAAAAGGTTTGTGCATTACGTCCTTTATGGGTAGTACCGCCACATTTTTGTCTTCCAAATATTTTCGAAGCAAATCGGTTTCATCCAGAGCGCCCACAAAACCTGAAGTGTCTTCCACCGGGATTTGTGAAATATTATATTTTTTCATCCGCTCTATGGCGTGTCCCACCAATTCTTCGGTTCGTACGGTAATAAGCGGTTTGTCTGCGTGTTCCTGAATTAAATCGGAAGCATTTTTAGCTTCCTCCTCAACAAAACCGCGTTCGCGCATCCATTCCTCATTATACATTTTGCCCACATAACGGCTGCCGTGATCGTGAAAAAGAACTACGACCACATCATCTTTTGTGAATTTATCCTTCAATTGAAGCAAACCCTTTATCGCGGCTCCGGCAGAATTCCCCAAAAAGAATCCTTCTATTTTTGCCAATTTCTGTGTGTAGATTGCGGCGTCTTTATCGGTAACCTTTACAAAACCATCAATCACACTGAAATCCACATTCTTCGGAAGAATATCCTCGCCGATTCCTTCGGTGATGTAGGGATAAATTTCGTTTTCGTCAAAAACTCCCGTTTCGTGATATTTTTTGAAAACACTTCCAAAGGTATCAACGCCCCAAATTTTCACGTTCGGGTTTTTTTCCTTTAAATATTTACCAACACCGCTTATTGTTCCACCGGTGCCGACACCCACCACAAAATGGGTTACCTTTCCATCCGTCTGCTTCCAGATTTCCGGACCGGTGCTTTCGTAATGTGCTTTGGTATTGCTTAAATTATCATATTGGTTTACATACCAACTATTGGGAGTTTCCTCCGCCAATCTTTTGGAAGTGGAATAATAACTGCGCGGATCTTCGGGCGAAACGTTTGTTGGGCACACAATTACTTTGCTCCCAACCGCTTTTAAAATATCAATCTTTTCCTTGCTTTGCTTATCGCTGATAACGCAAACCATTTTGTAACCCTTTACGATTGCGGCAAGCGCGAGGCCCATTCCGGTATTTCCGGAGGTTCCTTCAATGATTGTTCCGCCCGGTTTCAACCTGCCATCGGCTTCGGCATCTTCAATCATCTTCACTGCCATTCTATCTTTTACCGAATTTCCGGGGTTAAAAGTTTCGTATTTAGCGAGTACCAAAGCGGGAATATCCCCAATGATTTTGTTGATTTTTACCATGGGCGTGTTGCCGATGGTTCCCAATATATTTTCTGCGTATTCCATAGCTATTTTTAGAAATGCAAAGGTAACATTCTCAATTCAGAATTAAGAATTCAGAATTATGAATTATGATTCCTCGCTTAAAGGATGTTGATTCAATGCTTCGCTGCGCTTCAATGTTACTCAAACCGAATCGCTTTCACCGGAGAAATTTTCGCAATAATAAACGAAGGAATCAAAAGCATTAAAAGGCAGAGAAGAAATGTGCCTGCGTTCAAAATTAAAATATAATCCCAGCTTAAATAAACGGGCGCTTCATTTACATAGTAAGTGTCTGGGTTCAATGGAAAAAATTTACCGTATTTCTGAATCAAAAGCAATCCAATCCCGATAAAATTTCCCCAAAAAAGGCCAACGCCAATTAAATACATCGCGTTGTACAGAAATACTTTCCGCACACTCCAATCGCTACTTCCCAGCGCTTTTAGAATTCCTATCATTTGTGTCCGTTCCAAAATCAACACCAAAAGTGCGGTTATCATATTGATACCCGCAACCAAAATCATTATCCCAATTATCATAATAATATTGAAATCAAAAAGATCCAGCCATTCAAAAATGGAGGCGTATTTATCGCGAATTGTCTGTGTGTCCAGTGTGCTTCCGGTTTCGTTGTAAACTTCATTTCCAATAGGGATTATTTCATCAAAATCATTCACAAAAACTTCGAAAGCGCCAATTTGGTCGTCTTCCCATTTGTTCAACCGCTGGATGTGCCGAATGTCCGTAATTATAAATTGTTCATCAAACTGCTGAAATCCACTGTTATAAATGCCCACAATATCAAAACCGCGACTTCGTGGGGTTTTTGAAACTTCATCGTTCAGAAAAAAAGTGGTGATTTTATCACCCAATTTCAAATGGAGACGGTTCGCCAAATATTCTGAAATTAAAATATCCTCGTTCAAATCGCCATTAAAATCCGGTAGTTTTCCTTCCACCAAGAAATCCTCGAAAGCATTCCAATCGTAATCCGTTCCCACACCTTTTACCACTACGCCCTCAAAATCATTTTCAGTGCGGATAACGCCACCTTTTGAAGCCGTAACCTGTACATGTTTAATTCCGTCAATATTTTTAAAGGTTGGATAAAAATCCTGGTTTTTCGAAATTGGATTTTGGGAATCATTGGAAAAATTAGTGTCGAAATTGGTGATAATAATATCGCCATTGAAGGCAGAAACCTTTTCGCGGATTTTCTTTTGAAGCCCAACACCCGTAGCGATTGAAACGAGCATCATAATAATACCAATGGCGATTGCGGTAATGGCAATTTTTATTATCGGTGCCGAAATACTACTTTTATAGTCCTTGGAAGCAATGATGCGCCGGGCGATGAAAAATTCGAAATTCACTGAAGTTTTATGGCTTTATCTTTTTTCAAAAATACAGTTTTATTGGTTGTTTTGACTATATTTTCCTGCGGAAGTTCGTTAGAGAAAAAAGAGGAGAGAGAAGAGAAAAAAGAGAGTCGGGAAGAAAGAGCCAAGAATCAAGACGACACTTCGGCGGAGTTTACATTGAGCGAAGCCGAAATGCTCAGTGACCAAGAAATCATTGTTGGGGCGGAGCAGTTTCACCTTTATGCTGATTTGTTGAAAGGAAAAAATGTGGGAGTCGTGGCCAATCAGACTTCTATTGTTCACGAAAAAACAAATCCAGCAGAGATTAACGGAAATATAAGTTATCTTGTTTTAAACACCCATTTAGTAGATTTTTTAATTTCGAAAAATATTTCAGTAAAAAAAGTTTTTGCGCCGGAGCATGGTTTCCGTGGTACAGCCGATGCTGGTGAACACGTGAAGGATGGCGTAGATTCAAAAACGGGCGTTCCGCTGATTTCACTTTACGGAAGCAACAAAAAACCATCGCAGGAACAATTGAAGGGGATTGACGTTGTGGTTTTCGACATTCAAGATGTTGGCGCGCGTTTTTACACCTACATTTCAACGCTACATTATGTAATGGAAGCTTGCGCGGAAATGGGAATTCCAGTGATTGTTTTAGACCGCCCAAACCCAAACGGACATTATATTGACGGGCCAATTATGGAAACCGAAAACCAAAGTTTTGTGGGAATGAACCCCGTGCCTGTGGTTCACGGAATGACTATCGGCGAATACGCACAAATGCTCAATGGCGAAGGCTGGCTGAAAAATAAAGTGAAATGTGATCTTACCGTTATTAAATTGAAAAACTACAATCATCAAAAAGGATACTCTCTACCTATAAAACCATCGCCCAATTTGCCAAACGATAAAGCAATAAATCTCTACCCAAGTCTCTGTTTTTTTGAAGGAACATTTATAAACGCCGGCCGGGGAACCGATATGCAATTTCAGGTTTTTGGGGCGCCGAGTTTGCCGGCTTCAAAATATACTTTTGAATATACGCCTCAATCCAACGAAGGTGCAAAAAGTCCAAAATTCAAGGGGCAACTTTGCCACGGAAAAGATCTTCGGAACGAACCGCGATTGAGTAAAATAAATTTGGAATGGCTTAATTGAAGCGTATAATGCCAACGGAAACAAGAAGGATTTTTTCAATTCATTTTTTGTGAAACTTGCAGGAACGGATAACTTGCAAAAACAAATTGAGCAAGGTTTATCTGCGGAAGAAATTCGGGATTCCTGGAAAGATGGGCTTTCAGATTTTCAGAAGATTCGGGAGAAATATTTGCTTTATCCAATAAGGCCTTCCCCGACCCGCTCAAAGGGAGGGAATGGTTTCTTTTTGATTTTTGTTTCTGGAATTTATTTGGAATTTGGCACTTGTTATTTGGAATTTACCCTTCGTTTCATTTCCTCCACAATATTATATGCCGCGGGGCAAATGGCAACATTTTTCATGGTAAGATTTGAAATCTGCTGAAACTTCTTTCTGTCTGTATGCGGAAATTCGCGACAGGCTTTTGGGCGTACATCGTAAATACTGCAATAATTATCAGCTCCCAAAAAAGTGCAGGGAACACTTTGCAGCACGTAATCTTTGTCTTCGTCAATTCGCAAATAGGTTTCAATAAATTGCTGCGGCTTCATCCGGAAATGTTTTGAAATGCGCTCAATATCCTTATCGGTAAAAAGTGGGCCGGTGGTTTTGCAGCAATTGGCGCATTTAAGACAATCTGTTTTTCGGAATTCATTCTCGTGCAATTCCAGCATCAAAGAATCGAGATGCTTTGGCGGCTTTTTTTTCAGTTTTGCGAAAAACTTCTTGTTTTCACTTTCGGCTTCCTTCGCTTTCTGCGGAAGTTGTTTCAGAGTATTTTCCATCTTCATCTAATTTCTCTGTGAACTCTGTGCCTCTGTGGTTAAATTTCACCACAAAGGCACAGAGAACATGGAGGCTTTATTCCGCTTCAAAAACCCTTTCGCCGTTAATAAATGTTGCAACCACTTTTGTATTCGGAAGTTCTGCCTCATCAACCGTCATAATATCCTTATCGAGAATGGTGAAATCTGCAAATTTTCCTACTTCAATACTTCCCTTTTCATCTTCTTCAAAATTGGCGAAAGCCGCCCAAATGGTCATTCCGCGTAAAGCTTCTTCACGGGTTAAAGCATTCTCCATTTGAAATCCCTTTTCCGGATAATTTTTTAAATCTTTTCGGGCAACGGCTGCGTAAAAAGTATACATTGGGTTAACATTTTCTACGGGAAAATCAGTTCCCAGAGCAATAATTCCCGCTTTTTCGAGTAACTCCTTATATGCGTACGCACCTTTCATCCTTTCTGCCCCCACTCTATTCTCGGCCCAATACATATCGCTCGTGGCGTGGGTAGGCTGCACGGAAGGCAAAATATTGTTATTGCTTGAGTAATAGTTGAAGTCCTGTGGGGAAATAATTTGCGCATGCTCCACGCGCCATCTTCTATCTGTTTTTCCTTCCAAAGCTTTTTTGTAGGCTCGCAAAACGGCAATATTGGCAGAGTCGCCAATGGCGTGTGTATTCATCTGGAATTCGGAAGCAGCAATCTTTGCAGCCAAATAATCCAAACTATCCGCGGGCGTAATCATAGCCCCAAAATGTCCCGGCATATCGCTATAGGGTTCGCGCATCGCAGCACCGCGGGAGCCGAGTGCGCCGTCGGCATACACTTTAAAGGAGCGAACGTTTAGTCTATCGGTTTTGTAAATTCCATTTTTAGTGTAATAATCCAAGTTTTGGGGACTATTGCTGACCATTGCGTACATTCTCAGTTTAAACTTTCCTTCGTTTTGAAGAGCATCTATAAGTTCAATAATATTTCTATCTAAACCTGCATCATCAACAGTTGTCAGTCCATATTGAAGGCAGATTTTTTCAGCTTCCAAAAGTGCTTCGGTTGAAACCTCATTTGTGATTTCCGGAAATGTTTTACTTATTAAACCCATGGGAGCGTCGATGATTATTCCCGTTGGCTCGCCATTTTCCAAAACTATTTCGCCTCCGGCAACTTTTGTTTTTGAAGTAATACCCGCCAATTCCAACGCTTTTGAATTTACCAACATTGCATGACCGTCAATCCGGCGTAAAGAAACCGGTGTATCGGGAAATAAAGAATCCAATTCTTTTTTAGTGGGAAAGTTTTTGTTCTCCCAATCATTTTGGTCCCACCCGCGACCAATAATATAGGGAGTGTTTTTTTCCTTTTGAAAAGAAACAACACGGGCTAAAACTTCATCAAAACTTGTTGTTCCAATTAAATCAACATTCCGCAATTCCAGGCCAAGACCGTACAAATGTGCGTGCGCATCAATAAGGCCCGGAACTATTGTATTGCCATTTGCATCATACGTTTCCTTGATGTTATATTTCAGTTCAAGTTCTGGTTTCAGACCTATTTCGAGGATTTTTCCATCTTTTACCACCAAGGCATTTGCGGTGCTGAAATCCTTATCAACAGTATAAATTGTTGCATTCTTTATCAATAAATCTGCGGGAAGTTTATCTGGCGCACATGAGGCTAAGAATATTGAAAATAACAGGAAAAGTAGTTTTTTCATAATTGGTTTTATTAAGGTGTAAAAATAGAAAACATCCGCCAAAGACGAATGTTTTCAGAATTTATAATTTATTTCAGCAAATTACCAATCAAACTTATATGTAACTCCTGCCAAACCTTGTATTCCCTGCACAGGATAGTTTAACCATTTTTGGTAGTTATCACCAAAAAGATTACTTCCTTTTACAAAGGCAGAAAGCCTATCCGTGAATCTGTATCCAAAATTGATATTGGCGTCCACATATCCATCCAAAGTAACTTCCTCAACGAAAGGGCTTCCAAATGGAACATTTTTTTGAACCAAATCCTTACGTTCACCGACGTAAAATATGGAGGCTCCTCCGTATAACTTTTCGGTGATGTTGAAATTTGAAAATATAGAAGCCTTTAAATCCGGAAGGTTCCAGGCTTCATTTTGAAAATCGGTACTGTAACTATTATAAGTTCCATTTATACCTAGGGAAAATGTATTGGAAACTTCCACTTTCAATTCCGCAAAAAAAGCAAGTGTATTTACATCGTCGTAAACTACGTTGAAAGAATTTCCGTATTCATAACCTTCAAAATTAGCATTGAAAATTTTTATAGGATTCATTTGAAAAAGCGCACGGTTTTCATCTTTTCCATAGGAAGCCCGTACATTATAAGCCACAGAATTTGAAATTTTCCCTTTAATTCCACCGAAACCTTCATACAGTTTTTTGGTGGGTGCAATATTTAAAGTGGGCGAAACAAAAGGATTTTCCTCTTTGAAATCATAATAAGTGTTTTGCTGCAAACCACCTTCTGCCCCACCGTAAACAATCACGGTTTCATCCACCAAACGGTATGAAGCATTCAATCTGGGATATAATGAAAATTCCGTATCGCTATTTTCAGAATCCATACTTACATATCCCGCAACTCCCAAGGAAACAGTCAAATCATTATTTACAAAAGTGATGGAAGGCGCGAGCCCAGCGTTCAAATAACTGTACTTTATTTCGGATGAATTAATATAATTTCTGTCAAAACTTCCGCTTAAATAATCAATATCGCCATCAATCTTGAAAGTCAACGTTTCAAGTGGAAATGAAAATTCAGGTTTCAGCGTAGCATTTAATTCCGAGGAAGAAAACGCATCGCCCAAATAGCGAATGTTCAAAGCAGCTTTTTCAAAAAACGAATCGTCCAATGCAATGCTTCCCCCCGCGTAACCACTAATATAGGTTTGTTGCGGATCTATTTGAACATTTGGCTCCTGAATATAAACGATATCTGGTACTCCATACCAATTGTAAAGTTGATGCTCCACACCCGCGTCAAGCCTGTAAGTTGCCTCTTTTTGTCTGCTCGTATAATTTGCATCAAGGCTGGTATCATAATATTTATTGTCCAATTTCACATCTTTTATATCGCCCTGTGAAGAATTATGGCGAAAGAAAAAACCCGCGTTATCGGTACGGCTGATTTCAAAATTGCTATAAAATTCACCCAGAATGGAAGTGTAATTTCCGAAACCGAGTGTTGCATAATTATCGTATTGTTTTACTGGTTTAGCCTTTTCAACCGTTGTGGCCTTTCCTTTTGCTGGCGTAAAAGTAGATGCAACCGGCACTGAAAAAATACTGTATTTCACCTCTTTTTTTGTGGTTGAAATGGAATCGTTCAATGCTGGCGTTTCCTTCACTTTAAAGGCATCCGAAATTGTGGGCGTGTAGGGTTTTACAATATTTACAACTTCGGGATCAAGTTCTTTTTCTTGTGAAAACATTGAGAAATTGAACAATAAAATGACTGCGGATGAAAATAATATTATGGGTTTCTTTGACATATTATCGATTGATTTTTTCGTCTGTATGATTGTTTTTTTAGACCTACAAGGTTTTGAAAACCTTGCAGGAAAAATTGAGTCAATAATTAATTTCCGCTCATTTCCACGGAAGAATTTGTTTTCGCTTCAGCGTTTTTGATTACGGCGAGTTCCGCTTTTGCCTCCTCAACTACTTCTGGAAAATCGGTGAAATTTTTTGTCACACTTTCCAAAATATAAGTTGCTTGGTAAGCGTCTTTTAGTGCATAAAAATTCTTCGCCATCAGCACCAAACCTTTTGCGCCGTATAATTTATAACCGGAATAATCTTTTGCCAGTTTCTGCACGGAAGCATTTGACCCTTCGAAATCTCCTTCCTTATTTTTGAAATAAGCGTCGTAATAAAGCGCTTCTGCTGCTAGCGCTCCAGTTGCTATCTTTTGAACTTCTGCGTAAGCGGTTTTTGCTTTTGCCTCATTATTGGTTTTCATTGCCGAACGGGCAATAATTACTTGTGCATCACTTTTTATTGAATTGTCAATTTTTGAATTCTGCAGTACTTTTTCTGCATAGTTTACGGCTTCGGCATATTGCTTCAATTCATACGAAGCCTTCATACTGTTGGTTTGCGCGAAGATAATGTTCTGCGGAAAATCTGCTTCGGCTTCCAAACGCGTCAAATATTTCAGCGCATTTTGGTAATCCTTTTTGCCCAAATACAATTCCGAAACCCTAGCCAAAGCTTGTTCTGTAAATTCACTTCGCTCACGATTCACAACATATTCAAAATGTGGAATGGCTTGATCAGTTTTTCCGTCTGCGAAATAAATCTGACCTAAATAAAAATGTGCATTCAAAGCATGTTGTCCATTCGGGAATTGTTTCAAATAATCCTCAAAACGAGTTTTCGCTTGATTTTGATTATTTTCCAAATAAGGTTGTTCCGCAGCCAAATATGCCGCGTCGTCCAGTTCTGTATCGCCTACTTGCACATAGTCTAGAGTTTTTACCCAACGCGCATATTCATCAACATTTCCTTGGTCTATGTAAATAATTTTTGCGGAAGAAACGGCCTGCAAAGCCTCCGGCGTTGACGGAAAATCTTTTGCAACGCGTTTAAAAATAACCAACGCATCATTGCTTTTTCCGGTGTTATCATAAATCAACGCTTTTTTCAGTAACGCTTTTGAAACAAAACTGCTATTCGGAATATCACGAATCATTTGATCGTAAGCCGAAATTGCTTCGTTGGTCTTGTTTTGTGCCACATAGGTATTCCCCAATTCATATAAAGCATCATCGCGATACACCGATTTTGGATATTTTTTTATGAAACCGATGAGCTCCTCAATTTTTTTGTCACTTCGGTCTACAAAACCATAACTTATTGCTTTTTGAAATTGCGCATAATCATTATCGCCGCCCAATTCAATTGCCGCATTGTAATTTTCCATCGCTGGCCAATATTGGCTGGTAACAAAATAACTGTCGCCCAAACGCAAAAAAGCATCTTTTTTTCTGACAGTTTCTGCGGAAGATGCGCCAACATAACTTTTGAAATTGGCAATGGCATCGTTATAATTTTTAAGTTTGAATTGGTTGTAAGCTATGTTGTACTTCAAATTTTTATTTTCTGAAGTATTCTGTGAACCCGGCATCTGCGAAAACTTATTATAACCTGCCAACGATTTTTCAAAATTTGAAAGTTGGTAATCACTTTCGGCTTTCCAATAAGTGGCGCGCGCTGTGAAATTCTGGTTTTCAGGATATTTTAGACTTTTGTCGAAAAACTCAATCGCTTCATTGTAATCTGCTTCATTGTACAATTCAATTCCTCTGTAAAAAGCAACTTTTTGATATGCTGCCTGGTCAGCGAAATTTTTATTGTTTTCTAGCAAATCCAACGCTTCCTTATAATTTTTGGAAGTTATGTAACTGTCAATCAACAATTTTTTCAATTCTTCATTATTGGCGTTGTTCGGGTATTTTTCAATGAAGGAAAGCAAAACCTGTGGCGTGCTTTTGTAACTATTGCCAATTTCGTAACTCAACTTGGCGTAATTTAAAAATGCATCTTCCTGTATTTCGGCGCTGAAATCCATTTCCGACGCATTTTTAAAGGCATTTAATGCTTCCTGTTTTTTGTTGAGTTTTAAATAACTTTCCGCCAAATGATAATACGCATTTTGGGCGACGGCGTTTTTTCCGTCAATGATCTTGTTGAACTCGCCAATGGCGTTTTCGTAATCGCCTTGTTTGTAATATGCATACCCAAGTTGGTAATAATCTGTATTGTTCCATTTGCCTCGCATCCCTTTATATTCTTTCAAATAAGGAATAGCTTCGGAGTATTGGCCGAGGTTGAAATAACTTTCCCCAATTATCTTTGAAAGTTGGCTTTTTTCAGCTGGGTTGGATTTCTCAAACTGCTCCTTCCCCATTTCGATCGCCTTTTCAAAATTTCCTAGCTTAAAATTCATATCGGCCTGGTAATAACTCAAATCCTCGGAATAGCGCTCCTCGCCTTTTACTTCCTCAAAATTCTTGTTGGCTTCTTCGTAATCGTCGCCTTCGTATGCAATGAAACCTAAATAATATTTTGCTTGAGAGCCGTATTTCTGCGAAGTTGAAACTTTGTTGAAATAACTTTTCGCATCGTCATATCGCTTCGCCTTAAAATAAGCGTAGCCATTGTTAAAATTAAACTGTTCCTGTTCACTTCGGCTTAAACTTCCCGCATCCACTTTTTCATACCATTTTTGCGCGTGGGAATATTTTCCGTTTTCGAAATAAAAATTCGCTACATCTATAAACGCAGAATTTCGCTTTAAACTGGTGGGATAATTTTCAACAAATTCCTCCATTAACTGGTCTGCGTTTTGCTGGTTTAGCCTAACTGCCGCATTCGCAATGTAATAGGCGCAATCGCTCTGAACTGTTTTATCGTCGCTGCTGTTTTTTATCTTATCAAAAAGACTCTGTGCGGCTAAATACTGTCCGTTGTTATAGAGTTCCAGCGCTTGGTTGAATTCAGCAAAATCATTGGTATATGTTGCTGTTTGCTGCGAAAAAGATGAAAATGAAAGGAATAGAAAAAGCGAAAAGACGAATAAATTCTTTGTCATTATTTACAGTTTTTGTGGCGTAAAGATATTTAACTTTAAATGTAGCTTTTTGCGATACTGTAAACTTTTAAGGTTTAATTAACGAATGTTTTTTGTTTGATTTTATAGGTATAATAACGCTTCAAAAGTGGAATAAGTATAAACATCTGCAACAGAATATAAACTCGCTTTAAACGTTCTGAAAAATAAGCGTAATTTTAAAAATCAATAATCCCTAAATACATTATAATGAATAGATTATTAATTTTCTCCATTATATTTTTTTCACTTTCCGCAACAGCCCAGCGCAATCCCTTTACAAATCTTACTGAGAAAAATGGAAAAATAGGCATTGGGACAACCGCTCCCGACGAGCTTTTAACCGTAAAAGGAAAAATCCATACACAGGAAGTTTTGGTAGATTTGGACGGGGCCATTGCGCCAGATTTTGTTTTTGAAACTTATTTCAACGGTTTTTCGGAAATGATGCCAGAATATGAATTGATTTCCTTGGAAGAGCTTGAAAAATTTTTAAAGGAAAACAATCATCTGCCTAATGTGCCTTCTGCCGAAACCATGCAGGCCGAAGGAATCTCGCTTAAGGAAATGAATTTGATATTGCTTCAAAAAATTGAGGAACTCACGCTATACACCCTTCAACAGCAAAAGGAAATTGATGTGCTGAAAGGAAAAATTTCGGAAGAATAAATAAGTAGCAGTAATCAGTTGCAGTTTGCAGTAATTCAAATTACTTTTGAAATCGAAATCGAAATCAATAAATTTAAAACATACATCGTCAATCTAAAATCGTAAATTACTATGGCCGACACCGTATTATTTTTAAAAGAAGCTTCCATCTACCAAGGCGACAATCTGGTACTTTCCGATGTTTCCGTTTCGGTTGAGAAAGGTGAGTTTGTTTACTTAATCGGAAAAACCGGAACCGGGAAAAGTAGTTTTATGAAAACACTGTACGGCGATCTTCCGCTGCAAGAAGGCCAAGGCAATATTGTGGGCTACGATTTGGCAACCTTGAAAGAAAAGGATATTCCGTTTTTGCGTAGAAAATTGGGTGTAGTATTTCAGGATTTTAAATTGCTGAACGATAGAACCGTTTTTGACAATCTTAATTTTGTACTTACTGCCACAGGTTGGAAAGACAAAACTGCCATGGAAAGTAAGATCAATGAAGTGCTGGACAAGGTTGCTATGAAAACAAAAGCATTTAAATACCCCTATCAGCTATCCGGCGGCGAGCAACAACGAATTGCAATAGCACGTGCTCTTTTAAACGATCCAGAATTAATACTTGCAGATGAACCCACAGGAAATTTGGATCCGCAGACAAGTGTGGAAGTGATGGAAGTTTTGCGCGAAATAAACAAAAACGGCAATACCATTTTAATGGCAACCCATGATTATGCGCTTTTGCTGAAATATCCTTCAAAAACCTTAAAGTGTGATGAAAATCAGATTTTTGAGGTTGTTCAAAAAACAGTTTAACATTGTTGCAACAATTATAAACTTATGCAAAATGGGATTTTAAATAAAATTTCTCTTTTCCAATTTCTCTTTTTTGCGCTTTGCGTTTTCTACATTATCTTTTATATGCCCTATGGGTTTGAAGGCACTGACACAGGCTATATTTTCGGTTCGTCGTGGAATGTTTATAATGGTGTATTACCACATCGTGATTTTATTTATACACGCCCCGCAATCCCAGCATATTTCCATACTATTTTCCTTTATATATCTGAAACTTATGGCTATTTACTGGACAGAGCGTTCTTTTATATACAAGTTTTTATTTATAGTTTTTTAGGAGCAAAAATGCTTGTGGAAAATTTTTCGATAAGCTCAAAAGATTTCACTTATTTCATCGCAATTTTAGGAGCATTAGTGTCAATCCACAATTACCCGCCAATGGGCTGGAATACTATTGATGGGGTATTTTTCTGCGTTCTCGGAATTTACTTTATTGCAAGAAACGGAACAAAAAAATGGCAATGGTTTTTAGGTTGCTTTTTTTTAGTTCTGGGGGTTTTTTCAAAACAAAGCTTTTACTTTATCCCTATTTTTTTGGGAGGATATTTGTTTCTAACAAAAAACTATAAAAAATTAATCTTCTTTTCAGGATTTGCACTTTTCTGGGGACTTGTTTATTTTCTTTTAAAGTTCGTTACGGGCAGTTTCTATCCGTTTTTTGAGCAGACATTTCAACGTACGGGTAGCGGGGACTTGATTAATGTGGGTATAAAAACATATTATTTGGCGGTAAAATTTAATGTAATATATGTTGTTGCCGGGATTTTGTTCTATTGGGTTTCCTATAAATTTCTTCCAAAAAAAATAGTTTATCTTCTACTGCATATTGCCATTGCGGGCGTTTTTGTATTTCAATTTTACAGTTTTGGAGAATGGCATACCATTCAATATCTTATGCAATTATTGTTCATTGCGTCTGCAGGATTCTGTGTGCTGAAAGCTTTTAATGACAACCGCTATATTTTTCTTCTCTTACTTTTAGGTGTAAGCTGGAGCGCTTCAATAAGCAATGGCTACCAAACGCCAATCCATTTCTCATTACCCATTTTTTTCAGTCTTTACCTATTGGTCTTCTCGAAAGAAAAATTTATTCAGATTGAAATGAAAAAACTAATTCCGGGAATTATTTTATTCATTTTTTTGGGAACCTTTTATTATGGGTATCAAGTATTGTATCGTGACTCCGATCGACCGGAATTGAAGTACGATATGGGGAAAGTTTTCCCTCAATTGAAAGGCATAAAAAGTGACAAGGAAACTTTTGAAAAATACAACGAACTAAAACAGCTTGCTTCCGAATTTCCTAATTTTACTGTTCTTCCTTCGATAACGCTTGCACATTATCTTACAAAAACCATTAATCCAATAGGAACGGATTGGCCATTGGATGTTGAAATTAATGACGAAGGCGCAAAATTAACAACTGAATTGGAAGCATTAAATACAACTGTATTTCTTGAAAACTCAGAATTTACGGAGGAGGAATTGGAGGGTTATATTATGGATGACCTTGTGAAAAAATCGTGGAAACTTATTAAAAAAACAGAGTATTTTGATGTTTATACTCCTTCAGAATAAACCCCATATCAATTGTTTTTTCTGGTTTGCAAACTACATTTGTTTTCTAAATCTGGATTAATCTTTAAGTAAATCTTTCCGCTTTTGTTTGGCTTTAAAACAGTATTTTTTCCAATCCGTATTCGGTTTTTTGCTTCAATTTCCAGCGTGGCGTCGTCTTTAAAAGTTTGGTTACGAATTACTATCTCTTTTGAGATACCTATAACCTTAAAATCCCATCGGTTAAATTTTTGATCTTCAATATAGGCGATTTCCTCTTCATTTTTCAGATGATGCAAAAATTTTATAGCATTTCCGGTTTGTAAAAGGCCTGCACCATATAATCCTTCGAAACGCTTGTTTCCTGGTACATCATCAACATTTAGTGCTGTTATTTTAAGTATTGGCTCCACCTCTTCTGCCGACAAACAGGGATATAAAGAAAACATTAGCCCAATGGTACCAGAAACTAATGGCGTAGCGCCTGATGTTGTTTCAAATTTATTGTGGGTAACTTCACCCTTATTTAAAAATTCCTGAAACATCAACAGCTCGCTAGTTGGTGCTAAGATATCAACCTCTGTGTTCAGCGTAGCAGTTGATACCGGGAAAACATAAGGTTCCTGTAAGGTATCGTTTTTTGGAAAACCCATGGTCCTTCCCACAGAACCGCGCACATTACTGGTATAATACGTACCATCTTCCAATTGCAAAATATTATCCAAGGGGTTTTCATGACGATACATTCCCGAAGAAACAGAAATAACATGACGGTAAGACGCAGGATATGAATACCATTTTCCTTTCGTTGTGTTGAAATCCCAATTTCCGGCAGCAGCCACAACAATTATACCTTCATTAAACAAGCTATCAATAACCTTTTGCCCACTTTCAATAAATTTTCTGGAAACCCAACTACAATTTATAACACGGGCGCCAGCTTTGGCAAGGCCTACAACTTCAGAAAAATCTTTAAAATGGCCATAATTTGTTCCATAAATTGAGCAATCATAGCAAACCCCGGTAAAACCTACTCCGTTATCACCTTGCGCTGCCGCATTCGCAGCTATATTTACGCCATGGCCATTTGCATAATTGGATTTATTGAAAAGCGTAGTTTTTCCTTTAAAATCAATATCGTTGGGATTTACCTGTCCGTCAGAAATTCCTATAGCCACATCCCGAGATCCAGTGGTGTAGTACCAAGCTTGCGGTAAACCCAGCACGTCAAGATAATCAAGGTTTGCCTGCATACCGATATTTTCACCAATTGTGCTTGTCAATCCATAATCGTTGGGCTCATATATTTTTTTGTCTTCACCTAAAATGGGTTCGCCCGAAATAAAAATCTGGGGGGCGTTTTTTAAAAGATTGCTGAGAAAGTCAGGATTGCGGGAAACCACAAAATAAGTTCGATTTAAATCTTTAATTTTTGCTTTGCGAAGTGTTTTTTTAAAAATTTTGATCTTCTCATTAGCTAAAATATTTTTAAGGGTTTTGTCATTTCCTGCATACTTCAACAGATTTCCTTCTTTTGTAAAAGTTATGGTTGCAGTGTCCTTCGTACGCAAGTAAAACCAATATTCATCTTGGGCAAATAAACATAAACTGTTTAAAAAGGAAAGTAAAATTAATATATGACGCATCACTTTTGTTATTTTGGAATACTGAAACACACATTCCAATTTACTAACAATATTTTTATAAACTAAAAAAACAAATTTTTTTAACCCTTTAATAATATATAGCATCGATGTTTATTGGGACAAAAAGAATGCTGTATTTTAGCACTATGTACCAAACACTGAAAAAAATAGCACTCTTCGTCTTCCCGAAAAAAATTCTTTTTGAGAATGAAGTTTTTTTTCGTTCCATTTATGCATTTCATTTTCGTGGAAAAAATCACCAATGTACCGTTTGCAACAGTGGATTGGAAAAGTTCATAAATATACCTGACGGAGACTTACTTTGTCCCTTCTGTGGTAGTAGATCGCGCACCCGAAGGCTTTATTCTTTCTTAAAAGAAAATAAACTAATCCACGGAAAAGTATTGCATTTTTCGCCTTCACGAAGTGTTTATAGATTGTTGAATAAAAAAGAGAATATCGAATATTTCAGCACAGATTATGAAGATGAATTTTTGGCTGATTATCGATACGACATTACACAAATACCGGTTGAAAGTAATTTTTTTGATCTCATAATATGCTATCATATTTTAGAACATATTGAAGATGATAAAAAGGCAATGGAAGAGTTACAACGCGTATTAAAATTAGACGGAATTTGTATTATCCAAACACCATTCAAGGAAGGAGACATTTACGAGGATTTTTCAAAAAAAACTCCCCAAGAAAAATTGGAAGCTTTTGGACAGGAAGATCACTTGCGCATTTATTCGGTGGAGGGATTGCAGGGTAGACTGAAAGAAAATGGGTTTCAAAATGTTGAAATCAAAACATTTCCAAAAGATGAACGTTTCGGATTTATGGAAGAGACCGTATTAATCGCCCGAAAATGATTTCCATTTTAATTCCAACATATAATTACAATGTTTTTTCTTTGGCGGAAAATCTTCAGCAGCAGTGTAAAAAAGCAAAAATTATTTATGAAATTATTGTTTTGGACGATGCTTCGACCGATAAAGAAATAACTGAAAAAAACGTAGATATTAATTCTTTGGATCATTGCAGTTTTCAAACTTTGCCTAATAATATTGGCAGAAGCAAAATCCGTAATCTTTTGGCAGAAAAGGCAAAATATAAATGGTTGCTTTTTTTGGATGCAGATACTTGGCCGTCAAATTCAAAATTTATCAGAAAATATTTGGAAGCGTTTCCGAATGAAAAATCCGTAATTTTCGGTGGAATTGAATATCCCAAAAACACTTCTGAAAAATCCAGTTTAAGATATAAGTACGGAATTGAACGTGAAAGCTTATCACTCTCTAAACGCATTAAAAATCCATACAGAAGTTTTATAACTATGGGTTTTGCCATTAAAAAAGAAATTTTTGAAACTATAAAATTCAATGAAAATCTGGCGGGATATGGCTACGAAGATTCTGTTTTTGCATTTGAACTTCAAAAAAATAACATTCAAATTTTGCATATCAACAATCCCGTTGTCCATTTGAATTTAGAAACCAACGACCATTTCATAAAGAAATCTGAGTTGGCGTTGCGGAATTTGTTGCATTTTTATGAAACCGGTGAAATTGATGGGGAAATGGTAAAAGTTCTGAAAACGTATTTAAAACTTAAAAACCGAAATCTGCTTTTTGGCCTACGCGGGTTTTTCAGCATTTCCAAAACACCTTTGCTCAAAAACCTCAATTCTCCAAATCCATCGCTTTTCTTTTTTGATTTGTACCGCTTGGGTTATCTTAGTTCCTTAAAAACAAAAGATGCCTAAGTTTTCGGTTGTCATATCGGTCTTCAACAAGGAAAAATATATTGCAAATACGCTTAAAAGTGTATTGGCGCAAACCTATTCCGACTTTGAAATCGTGATATTAAACGATGGTTCAACAGATAATAGTGAAGCTGAGATTCTAAAATTCACCGATTCCCGAATTCGATATTTTTCAAAAGAGAATAGCGGAGCGTCGGCAGCTCGAAATTTCACAATCCAACAAGCAACTTCAGAATATATTGCTTTGATGGATGCCGATGATTATTGGTATCCCTTTTATTTGGAGGAACAAAATAGATTGATAAATAATTATCCCCAAGAATCTGTTTTTGCAACTGCGACTGAGATTAAGCGAAATGGAAAAAAATTTTCAAACAGTTATTCCATTAAAACCCAAGGGGAAAAATCAATGCTTGTAGATTATTTTGAAGCAAGCCAATTTGATTCTATTTTACATAGCTCGTCCACTGTTTTAAAAAAAGAGGTATTTGAAAAAATTGGAGCTTATAATCCAAAAATAAAAAGTGGCGAAGATACAGATCTTTATGTGCGAATCGGCTTAAAATATAAGGTGGTTTTCAGTCCAAAAATCTGCGCAACTTATATTATTAGAAAAAACAGTTTGTTCCATTCAATGAAAAATCTTGAAGAAAAAGCAAATTTTGAAGCCTATGAAGTTTATGAAAAAGACAATCCGGCACTCAAAAAATTTTTGGATTTAAATCGTTATTCGCTTTGCATTTTAGCCAAAACAGAAGGCAATAAACTTGTTTTTGATAAAAACCTTAATAAAATAAATCTGGAGAATCTCAGTAAAAAACAACAATTCCTGCTTCGTCAAAACAAAACTATTTTAAAATACCTTTCAAAAACGAAAAACAATTTGGAAAAGCTGGGACTTCGACTAGGCACCTTTAAATAATTTAAAATCCGCATATTCCCGAATATAATCTTCTTCATTATATTCTTCACTAACGAGCGACAGACAAACAGCTCCCGAAGAAAAATTTTCCAATTCGCGCCAAATCCCGTTTGGAATCAATAAACCTCTGTCGGGTCTGTTCAATGTTATAATTCGGCGTGATTTTCCATTGTCCAAAACCACATCAAAACTGCCGCTGAGTGCAATTAAAAACTGCTGCAATTCTTTATGTGCGTGCCCGCCGCGAGTTGATGAACTGGGAACATCGTATAAATAATAAACGCGTTTTATTTCAAAAGGCAGAAAATCCTTTTCAACTACAGAAAGATTTCCGCGTCCATCGGGATCACTGATTTTGGGGATTTCCTTTAATTCTATTTTATCCAAATCATCGTATTGCATGCTGTAAAGTTTGATTCCATTTTTCAGAAATGGTCTGCAGTGAAAATTTATCTACTGAAGGTTTTGCGTTCTTTTTGAGTTTATTATACAATTCATCATCAAAACAAATATTTTGCAACGCTTCCGAAAATAAAGGTAAACTTCTTTCAGCAATCAGCAAACCATTTTTTTGGTGCTGCACGATTTCCGAAGGGCCAGAAATTATATCCAAAGAAACTACTGGCGTTCCCAACGAAAGTGATTCCACCAAAACCATCGGGAAACCTTCATATTTGCTTGTAAGCGTAACGCAACGGGCATTTTTGATAATTTCGAAGGGACTATTTGTGAACGGTAAAAACAAAATATGCTTTGCGCAAGATTTTGAAGCCGCCAACTTTTGAAGCATTTCTTTATCCTTTCCATCGCCCAAAATGACGAGTTGAATATTCTTTTCCCAAACATTTGATTGGCAAAATGCTTCAATCAAAAATGTAAAATCCTTTATTGAATTGTCCAGTCTTCCGTAGGAAAGTATGTATTTATTGTCTTGTAATTTTGCTGGAATCACACCTTGTTCCTCATCCCAAGCCGGGTCAAAAGCATTATGGATGGTTATGGAATTATTAATTCCCAGTTTTTTCAAAATTTCAGTTTCAATATATTCTGAAACAGCAACATTCAATAAATTTTGTTTGCATATTTTAGAAAATAGGGACGGATTTTCCGTTAAGTATTCTGTCTTTTTTGAACTGTGAACCACGTATATTTTATTCAATTCACGGTAAATAAATTTTGAGTAAAATAATTCCCGCTCATATTTGTTTTTAGGACGATGATCAATAACTACATCAAAATTTTCCTTTTTTAAATAATTGCGAAATTTCCGAAAGCGCAGTAAGCGTTTAACCGTCGTATCATTTTCGGATTTTAACTTTCCCAAATTCAGCATTTTTCCACTGTAGGGATAATCTATTGCATCATTCAAAATCACCAAATGTACCTCGTGCCCATATTTTTCCAACATTTGCGAAAGCATTGCACAGGAACGTTCCAACCCGCCCTTTGCCAACGAAATGGAAACCAAACATACTTTGAATTTCTTTTCGGTGGGCATCTTTATTTATTGTGTATTTTTGGTTGCACAGGCAAATATAGCTTTAAACGAATTGAAAATGAAAATACTTTTGGTGGGCGAATACAGCCGATTGCACAATTCATTAAAAGAAGGATTGCTGGCGCTGGGTCACGAAGTAACACTAATTTCGACTGGAGATGAGTTTAAAAATTATCCTTCTGATATACTTTTGAAAAGAAATTACGAAACAGGATTTTCAAAAAAACTGAAGGTTTTGCTTTTTAAGATTTTTGGATTTGACGTTGCTTCGCATTCGCTGAAAAATCAATTTTTTCAACAAAAGGAAAAATGGAAAGGTTTTGATGTTGTTCAATTAATAAATGAAAGTCCACTGGGAATTTTACCGAAATACGAAAAGGAAATTATTTCATTTTTAAAGCTGAACAATAACAAATTATTTCTGTTATCCTGTGGCACAGATTACACAAGCGTGAAATATGCTTTTGAAAAAAGGTTTCGCTACTCTATTTTAAATCCCTTTTTTGAACTAAAAGTTTCAGAAAAAGATTTTTTTCCGGCATTGAAATATCTAAAGCCTGAATACGAAAATTTGCACAATTTTATTTTTGAAAATGTGGACGGCGTAATTGCTTCCGATTTGGATTATGACATTCCAATGCAGGGTAATAAAAAGTATTTAGGGTTGATTCCAAACCCAGTAAATACGGATAAATTAGAATTTAAAGCGTTTACTTCCGATGAAAAAATTGTTATTTTCCACGGTATCAATCGAGGAAATTATTTTAAAAAAGGAAATGATTATTTTGAAGCGGCCTTAAAAATAATTCAACAAAAATATTCCAAAATGGTTTCTGTCATCACAGTGGAAAATATTCCCTATTCGGAATATATAGAAAAATACAATTCTGCGCACATTCTTTTGGACCAGGTTTTTGCTTATGACCAAGGTTACAATGCTTTGGAAGCAATGGCAAAGGGAAAAGTGGTTTTTACAGGCGCTGAAAGTGAATTCTTGGCACACTATAATTTAAAGGAAGATGAAGTTTGCATAAATGCACTTCCCGATGTGGATTATTTGTATAGGAAATTGGAAGACTTAATTTTGAATCCTGCAAAACTAATTTCAATTTCCACCAATGCCCGCAAGTTTATTGAAAGAGAACACGATTATATTTTAATTGCCAAAACGTATTGTGAAACTTGGAATGAAATTTAATTCTCAACCGTTTTCCCTTGCTTTTTAAAATATCGGAAAACGAGATAAAGCACAACTATAAAATACACGACATATCTTAAAAAGTGCGCCATTACCACGCCTTCAATACCATATATATCTGTAAAATAGTAGGCAAAACCATAAAAGAGTGCCAAGGACAATATTTCGGTAAAAATAAAATTTAGCACCAACTTTTTAGCCAAAAATTGATGTGCCAGCACCAAAGAAGCCAACCGAACAAAATCCCCCATCAGTTGCCATTTAAAAAGGGAAGCCATTTCTATTTGTCCGGGATAAATCAAATCAATTATAACATTTCTAAATAGAAATACTAAAATCATTCCAGTAGCGAAAAGTGGCAAAAGGGTTTTGTATATTGATATTACTTCCTTTTTAAAGTTGTGACTGTTATAAATTCCAGCAAATTTTGGAATCACATAAAGCGTGAAAATGGAGCTTGAAAACACCATATAATTCTGCGAAATAAAAGTCATATTGGTCCAAATTCCGGCATCCCTTCCAGATAGTTTTTCATCTAGCATGCCGCGAATATCTATTTCTACAATAGGCAATAAAATGGAAGAAACAAAAGACATTACTGTAAAAGCCAAAAGAGCTTTGGCCATTGATGTTTCTAGCTTTAGGCTTTTAAATTGTATGTACTCACGCAGCACTTTATAAAAAAAATAAAGCATTACCGAAACTTGAATTATTGGAGTAATTGCAATTGCAATCAATACCCCATCCAAATTATATTGGAACAGAAATATTACAGTCAGCACCGCGCTCAGCAAATAGCTAATCAAGTCAATTTTTGTAAATTTTTTATATTCTGAAAGTCCATTTACAACCCCATTAAAAACACGCTGAACGGCTATAAAAGGAACTACGACTGCTGTTAATTTTATTAAATAGGAATATTCATCTGTTGAAAATAAATAGTTACTTATTTCTGAAGAAAACAAAAGAAGGACGGAAGCCGTAATAGAAATACCAATAATCAAAAAAACAAAAACTGAGGAAAATAGTCGCTGTAACTTTATTTCCTCTTTTTTATATTCTGCAATGTATTTTATTACTCCATTAAAAGTTCCCAATGAGGTAATAGACATTAAAAGAATGGACAAACTTCGAAGTTGTCCAACTTTATACTGACCCACAGGACCAACATATTCACTCAAAAGTCGCTGAATTACCGCAGAAATTACCAAGCGAATCCCAATAGCTCCGGCATTTAAAGAAGTCATCTTTAAAAGTAAATTGCCGCGTATGAATTCTGGAATTTTCAATTAATAGTTGTTTAATACTGAAATAACTTTCCCAACTTCCTCGTCAGTCATAACGGGACTAATTGGAATACTTACTACTTCCCGATGTATTTTTTCAGTATTGGGAAAGTTTAAATGGGAATATTCTGAAAGAGCCTGCTGCCTGTGTGGCGGAATTGGATAATGAATCAGATTCCCTATCCCATTTTTGTTCAAATAATCAATAAAATCTGCTCTATTTTCTACACGAACCACAAATAGATGAAACACATGATTTTCACTACCATCGTATAATGGAAGTTTTATTTTTTCATTTCTTATTTCTGAATTATAACTTTTGGCAATTTCCCGCCTACGGGCATTATCAGCATTAAGAGTAGTCAATTTTACTTTCAGAAATGCAGCTTGAATTTCATCCAATCTTGAATTTATTCCTAAAAATTCATTCACATATTTTGTTGAAGTTCCGTAGTTTCTAAGCTTTTTTATTACTTCGGCCAATTCACTATCACTAGTTGTTACAGCACCACCGTCGCCCAAAGCGCCCAGGTTTTTTGTTGGATAAAAACTGAAACCCGCCGCATCACCAATATTTCCTGCCAATTTTCCATCTCTATTTTTTGCGCCATGCGCTTGTGCGGCATCCTCAATTACCAAAAGATTATTTTCTTTTGAAATTTTTAAAATTTCATCCATCGGTGCCAATTGGCCATAAAGATGGACGGGCATGATTGCTTTCGTTTTTTCCGAGAAGGATTTTTTCAGTAAAGGAATATCAAAATTATAATTCGAAACATTGGCTTCCACCAAAACAGGAATCATTCCAGCTTGTTTTATTGCTAAAATTGTAGCGATATAGGTGTTTGAAGCAACCAAAACTTCATCATTTTCTTTCAGTTTCCCGAGGATTTTGTAGCCTTCCAAAATTAACCGCAGTGCATCCAAACCATTGCCTACGCCAATGCAATGTTTCACTCCACAATAATTTGCAAAAGCTTCTTCAAATTCCTTTACTTGGCTTCCCAATATATAATAGCCGGAATCCAAAAATTGCTGAAAACGATTTTGAAATTGGGTTTCAAACCGTTTGTTTATTGCTTTTAAATCGAGGAAGGGAATCATATAAATATGGATTCTAATTTTTTATAATTTGAAGTTTTAACCTCATAAAATGATTGTGAAATACTTCGTGCACCAAAACATTCCTTCCAGTACAGCAATCCTTCGTTTATGTTTTTTCCCTGATTCTCGTTGGAAGTTCCAAAATCAAAATACTTCTTATTTTTAAAACGGTTGTTTATCAAAAATTCAAATAAAAAATCCAGTGTTCCCAATTGCTGTTTATCTTCATTAGCCGAAATATACTGAACGTGAGCCACATTTTCAGTTTCAAAAATGGTTGCTCCGCCCACGATATCCGAATCTTTAAACACATTAAATTGAAGTATGTTCTTTGGAAAATCATTTCCCAATTGCGCAATTTCACCAAGTGAATGAACTGGTAAAGTGTCGTGGCGTAAAGCTAGATTTGGAATTAAAATCTCGTTCCAAAATGACTCAAAATCATTTCCCTCTTCTATTCGTAAATTATTTTTCTGCGCTTTTTTTAGCCCTTCCAAACGATTGGAAGCAATTTTTATAGGGTTTTGATTGTGAATCACGCTCAAAACATCGGTTCTAATTATTTCAGCATCTGTTATGAAAAGGAGATAATCCATTTCATCGGAAGGAATACTGCAGTAAATTTTCGGGAGTAATTTGAGTTGTAATTTTTCGATTCCTTCCCTGTTTAAAAATTTAAGTAAACTTTTAAAAATCTCGATGAATTGTTTCAGTTTTATTTTTTTATTTACCAATAACCCACCATAAGTTAAACCTTGATGGGAATATAAAGTTCCGTTCAAAATATTTGCTGGCAATAATCCAACAATTTTGTCATCTTTAAAAATCATTAAAGAATGATCTTCAAATCTGTCGGAATGGTATTCCATAAAATCGCGTTGGAACAGAAAAGTGCTATTCTTGGCAGAGCGCACAAAATCATTCCACAAAGCTTTATCCAGAGAAGTGATTTTTTTTATGAAATAGTCTTCCAAGGTTTTATAAATTATTGATTATATAATAATTTTTGAATTAAATTTTAGATCGCAAGTTAGATTTTTTTGCAAACAACATCTCCGTTTTCGTCAATATATTCGTAGACTCCTTCTGGCGTATCTTCTTTTAAAACTAAATAACTTGCATCTTTCTGTAAATTTTTCAAATACTTTTCCTCATTGCCCATATAAGAAAATAAAATTCTGAAAACATTTATACAGCTTTTAAAATTTGAATCTATATTCGGCACTTCTTTGTTTGGCCAACGTATTGAAAGAATCGCACTGAAAATGCTATATACAAAATCTGGATCGTTGTTCTTTTTGTAAACTGCCTGTGTATAATCCATTCCCACATACCCTCCGTGATCTGCCATAATCATTATTAAAGCATTCGGATCTTTTTCAACAATAAGGTTTACCATTTTTTTCAATTTCATATTGGCTATTTCCATTTTTTTAAGCCAGATTTCCCGCTCTTTTTCTTTTCCTTTTGAAGCGGCTTTTGTAGTTGAAATATGGCTGGGCTCAAAAATTTCGATGAAAAAGAAATTTCCATTATCGCTTTTGGATGCGATAGCATTTTCAAGATCGGGATAAACCTCTCTTGCCACATTAAATCCTGTTGTTTTATATGGAATTTCACTGTATTGAAAATTTGTGAAATCATAGCCAATCTTGGGGCGATTGACCATTAAATATGGATGCTCCGTAATAAAATGTGTTTTATAGCCATTATTTCTGAAAATGGTGAGCACGGGATTTTTAGAGACTATATTTCTTCGTCCATTGATTATTTCGGCATATCCCGTATCCATATTATATAAATGGTGCTTCATCATAAAAGTAGCACTGTTTGATGTTAAAGTTGAAGTATAGTTACTTCGAAAATTGGGATAGTTTTTGAAATCATTTTCTTCCAAAAAGTCTTTCAGGCTAGGATTATCAACATTGTAATATCCACTTTCCAGTTCAGAAAAATTTACATATCCATCAGGTTGAATATAATAAATATTGGGTCTTTTCTGAAATTGTATATTTTCAATAGTGTCCGGTTGTAGCGTCCATTCAGAAGAATAGTTTAAGTATTTCGTAATTGTGGGAATTAAACCAATAACTCCAATAAGGGCCAAAACAAGTTGGACCATCAGCCATTTTTTAAAATACTTATGTAAAAAATAAGCTATTAAGCAAGACCCAATAAAGATTCCTACTATTATTTTTCTTTCCATAGCCGTGTATAGAATAATCTTTATAAAAAAGAAAAAAAGAAAAATATTGAAAAATGGAAAAACGTATTTTGCCCATTTTCCCATAATTGAAAGACTTGACAACCATTTTAAAATCGAAAAGAAAATAATGGGGACAATAACAAAAAGCAATGAAAAATAGCCTAACTGTTCCCAAGAATTTATCATTCCAAAATTTCGGGAATAATAAAAGGTTAGTGGATAAAGACCCACTCCAAGTCCAAGTAAAATAGGATTTCTTGAAGCATTTTCAAAAATTTTTCCAATACTGTTTTTCCGTGTAGGTTGCATCAATATTTTTTAAAGACCAAATTTCCATCCTCGTCCAGATATTCATAAACACCTTTTGGTGCGCCAAAATTGATAGGAATATAACTTTTATCTGGCTGTAACTTGGAAAGATACGAAGGATTTTCGCTTAAATAGGAAACCAAAATACGAAACAAGTTTACGGATGTCTTCAATTTTTCATCATATTCCGGAGCTTCCCCATTGGGCCAATGAATTGCTAAAACTGAACTAAAAATAGATCGAACAAAATCAGGCTCAGTATTTTTGCTATAAGATTCATGGGTATTGGTCATGCCTACAAAACCACCGTGATCGGCCATTATGATAATTAAAGCTTCGGGATCTTTTGTTAGTATTGATTCCGTAAGTTGTGTTAATTTTTTATTAGACTCTTTTATCCCTTCAATATAATGTTTGCGCTCGCCTTCAACTCCTTTGGAATCTTTAATGGTATTTGTAATATGGCCAGGGTTGAAAATTTCAACAAAAAAGAAATTGGGGCCTTCAGGAAATTTTTTTAAATAGGTATTAAAAGGTGCAATTACATCTTTTGGGTCGCCAATTCCTTTGGTTAAAAATTTAATTTCCTTTAACGTAAAATTGCTGAAGTCATATCCAAGCTTGGGCTTGTTTGTTAAAAAATAGGGTTGTTCTGTGAGAAAGAAAGTTCGGTAACCGTTATTTTTTAGAATTCTCAAAACACTGTTATCCGAAACAATAACATTTCGTGCATCCATAGTTTCGGTAAAGTCAAAACCATTGTTGTAATAATGGTGTTTCATCATAAAAACCGCACTATTCGTAGGTAATGTAGCGGCATAGTTACTGCGGAAATTGGGATAGGTTTTAAATTTTTTTTCCTGCAAATAATTTTCGAAATTCTTATTTTCTATCCTATAATACCCTCTACCCAATTCTGAAAAATTCACATAACCATCGGGCTGTATAAAATAGATATTGGGTTTCTTTTTAAATACTGCCGATTCAATCGAATCGGGCTGTTTCATCCATTCCTTTGAATAGTTCAATTGGGTTATAACCACGGGCGTTAAGGTAAAAACCCCTATTAAAGCGAGGATCATTTGAAAAAGGATTATTTCTTTTAAATACTTCCGAAGAAGTAACGTAAGCAATACAGCAATAGCAAATACAACAAGCGTGCGAAGCAAGCTAAAACCTGCATAATACGCCAGGTTCAAATAAAAAATGAAGAAAAAAAAGTTTAAAAAAGGGAGTACGAAATCTTTAATTTTTTTAAAAAACGCGCCTTTGGATATAATATGAGCGACAGAAAAAATAACAAGCGGAGCCAATAAAAACACGGATGCAAAAAACCCCAAATGGCTCCATGAATTTATCATTTTAAAATTGTTTGTATAATAAAACAATAATGGATACAAGCCGGCGGCTATTGCTGTAAGCAAAGGATACGCTTTGTTATCATTCAAAAAAACCGAGAAAAATCCCTGTTTTTTTTTAGCCTTCATGGTTTTTGTTTTTCAATAAGTATAGCAAGCGTTTCGTACCTTTTACAACTTCTTTTTTTTCCAATGTGAAAAATTGAAAATAGCCCTTTTCAAATTCAGTTTCGTTATAAAAATCAAAATGGTTTATAAATTCACGTTTGCGAACCAATAGTGATTGTGCCCAAGAATCGTCCCGGGTCGGGAATTCAATAATAAGATTTTTGGAAAATGAAGCAAAAAATTCAGCCGATTTTTCAAAAGGGACATTTCCGGAAAGGGTAATGTGATGTATTAAAGCCAAAGCCATGGTAACATCTGGCGCATATTTCGCTAATCGCTCAATTAAAGAATTGCGCTCAGTATTATTAAAACCTATTCCGGGCGCGGGTTGCAGAACATCGCACACAAAAGGAAGCATATTTGTTTCCTTGTTTTTTTGAATCTGTTTGTAGTTATAATCTACCGCATTGCTGTCAATATCGGTTACAATTATATGTGGTACACTGTCAATAACGGTACGGCCGAATGTTCCATCATTTCCGCCTACATCAATCAGTTTTTGCGGGGCCAATGGTTTTATCCATTCTTTGATGAGGGTTTTTTTTGCTTCAAATGCAGTTTCGTCATAATTCGTTTTATCGTAATAATTGCCCCATTCGCTGGCTTCCTTTAACGATAATCCTTTTATATAATCATAAAGACTTTCCAGAATATTTCCCTGCGCTTTTTTGGAAAGAGTCGCAATTTTGGTTTCAGCTTTATAATCCTCGCTGTGCTTGCTTTCCATTTTTGCGAGCAAGTGAATGTTGGGATACACTACTGAGCTTAGTTTGGTGCGTGTGGGCAATAAAGAGGAAATCAATTTTACCGGAATCCCGTCAATATGTGTTTGCATCATTTTGAAGATTTCGGTGCCGTGATATTTTGCCAAAACCAAAGGCCCAAAAAAGTGGGTAATGAATTGTTTGTAGGCTCTCCATGGAGTTCCTTCTTCATAAAAATCGAAGGAAAGTGTATCGATAAAAATAGGTTTTCCTTTGTGGAATGTTACGTTATAGGCTGAGGCATCCTTCAAAATAAATCCTTTTGAAAGTGCGTATTTCTGAATTTTTAAGGTGTGGAGCGCGGCGTGCTTGTACTGCTCAAAACTCCACTCGTATGGATTTGTGATAAAAGGAATTTCTTCCGGGGTAATAATTATTTCCTCGGAAGAAACAGCAGTTTCTTCATGCGGAACAAGCAACCCTTTTGAAATTAAGTTTTTAAAAAAACCACTTTCTTTCAGCTGGTTGTACTGCGGAAAATAAATAGGTTTTATAGCCCTTCGCAGGGTTTTTCCATCATAAAAAATATAACCCGAAGGATCGCGAAATGAAGCTTGGTGTGCATCAGTTTTTTTTGTCATCTGTATCGGTGTCTTGCTCTTCAATGTCAATTGAATCGTAAGTATCCTTTTCCTCTTTTACCAATCCGAAAAAAGATTTTACCTTATACATAACACTTTTTGAAAAAAGCAAAATGCCAGCTGCTGCCGCCACTACCGCCTGTACTATCATTGCTCCCAGCCCTGGATCGAAATAAAGAAAATGCATACCTATTATTTTTTTTTGCGTTTGCCTTTCGGCGACAACAAATTAACTAAAAATCACCGAGTTTATTGAATTGCTGGGTAATTATTTTAAAATTGACTTAGGATTAATTGACTTAAGACATGAGACTAAAACTTTTAATATCAATTCTGCTCTCATCCTACTTCTTAGGTCTTACAGTCTTATATTCTCTTTTAAACCTTGTTTCGCTTGCGGTCCACTTCCTTCAAATATATTTTTCGAAGTCTTAAATGGTTTGGCGTAACCTCAACGTATTCGTCTTTTTGAATGTATTCCAAAGCTTCTTCCAATGAAAATTTGATAGCAGGAATAATCCGAGCTTTATCGTCAGCGCCCGAAGAACGGACGTTTGAAAGCTTTTTGGTTTTTGTAATATTAACCGACATATCATCCTGACGGGTGTTTTCACCAATAACCTGCCCTTCATAAATATCCTCATTAGGATTTACGAAGAAACGGCCCCGATCCTGCAGTTTATCAATAGAATACGGAATGGCTTGCCCCGTTTCCATGGAAACCAAACTTCCGTTCTGTCTTTCGGGAATACCTCCTTTTAAGGGTTGATATTCCAAGAAGCGGTGCGTCATAATAGCCTCCCCGGCGGTTGCTGTCAGCAATTGGTTTCTCAGGCCAATAATTCCTCGGGATGGGATTATGAATTTACAGATCATTCGCTCCCCTTTCCCTTCCATGCTCAGCATTTCGCCTTTACGGATGGTTACCATATTGATGGCGGTTCCACTTACCGTTTCGGGCAAGTCGATAGTCATTTCCTCAACGGGCTCACATTTTACACCGTCAATTTCTTTAATGATTACTTGTGGCTGTCCAATTTGAAGTTCGTATCCTTCACGACGCATGGTTTCAATTAAAACAGAAAGGTGCAAAACCCCGCGGCCAAACACCATAAATTTATCGGCACTGTCCGTAGGTTCCATTCTCAACGCAAGGTTTTTCTCCAATTCCTTTTCAAGGCGCTCTCTAATGTGGCGCGAAGTAACAAACTTTCCGTCCTTCCCGAAGAAAGGCGAATCGTTTATCGTGAAAAGCATACTCATGGTTGGCTCATCAATAGCTATGGTTTTAAGTGCTTCCGGATTTTCGGCATCGGCAACGGTATCGCCAATTTCAAAACCTTCCAAACCAACAAGGGCACAAATATCTCCAGCCTGTACTTCAGCAACCTTTTTACGGCCCAAACCTTCAAAAGTGTGAAGTTCCTTTATTTTTGATTTCATTTTTGTGCCATCACGTTTTACCAAGGCAATCTGCATTCCCTCTTTCAAAGTTCCTCTCTGCAGACGACCGATTGCGATACGACCTGTAAAGGATGAAAAGTCCAAAGAAGTAATAAGCATCTGCACGGTTCCCTCTTCTACTTTTGGCGATGGAATATGCTCCAAAACCATATCCAATAATGGCTCGATATTATCGGTTTGCTTTTTCCAATCGTCACTCATCCAATTGTGTTTCGCTGAACCGTAAACGGTTGGAAAATCTAGCTGCCACTCTTCTGCGCCCAATTCAAACATCAAATCAAAAACCGCTTCATGAACTTCCTCGGGAGTACAGTTTTCCTTATCAACTTTATTGATAACCACGCAAGGCTTCAAACCTAGGTTTAATGCTTTTTGCAACACAAAACGGGTTTGAGGCATCGGGCCTTCAAAAGCATCAACCAACAACAGCACACCATCGGCCATATTCAATACGCGCTCAACTTCCCCACCAAAATCGGCGTGACCAGGGGTGTCGATAATGTTAATTTTTGTGTCTTTATATATTACTGAAACGTTTTTTGAAGTAATGGTAATACCACGTTCACGCTCCAAATCGTTATTATCCAGTATAAGTTCACCCGTATTTTCGTTTTCACGGAAAAGACTACAGTGGTGCATAATTTTATCTACCAAGGTGGTTTTACCGTGGTCAACGTGTGCAATAATGGCGATGTTTTTAACTTTCATAGCAATGCTCCTTTTTTTAAGAGGGTGCAAAAGTAGTGTTTATAAGTGGATTAGAAATAAAAGTTGGGAATTTATTTTAATTGAAAATTATTGAACTTTTAAGGGTAAAAAGAGATATATTTATGTTAAATATCTGTTATGAAGACAAAATTACTATCCACCCTTTTAGTATTCTGGGCTTTTTCTGGATTTGCACAATTTGGATCCCAACAAATTATTTCTACAGAAACAATTAAACCTTACGCATCTATTCCTTTTGATATTGATAACGATGGGTTTATAGACATTCTCACGGCATCTGGTGAAACCTATGAACTAAGTTGGTATAGAAATCTTGATGGAAACGGAAATTTTGGTGAGGAAAATATTATTGCAGGAACTAGTGCTTATTATCTTTCAATTGAATTCGTTGATTTAGATTCCGATGGCGATAAGGACATTCTATACTTAAGAAATAATCCACGACAAGTCGTGTGGGTAGAAAATATAGACGGAGCGGGTAACTTTGGGGCTGTGCAAATTTTGCTTGAGCAGGATTTCATAAGTACAGTTATACCGATAGATTTAGATAATGACGGAGATCAGGATTTAGTCACATCCGTGACCGATACTTTTACAGGCTGGATTGTTTGGTTTGAAAATTTAGGTGGGCAAGGAACATTTAGTGAAGAAAATTTGCTCATTCAAAGTAATAACGAATTTTTTCAAATAATGATGATAGACATAGACGGAGACGGGAAAAAAGATATTTTAGCAGTTGACGAATCCTATGATCCTGCTTCTATATTTTGGTATAAAAATATGGGAAATGCTACGTTTGGAGCTTCACAACTAATTTACCAATTCCAAACAATTTTATCAGATTGGACAAGCATTTATGATTTACAAGTTTCTGACATAAACACTGATGGGAAAAAAGATATAATAATTACTACCTATCAAGAAGATAATGGCATTGCAGTTTATTGGCTTGAAAATATTGATGAACTTGGGAATTATGGAGGTTTGCAATATATTCAGAATTCCAATGAGGCTTACCTATTTTATGATCTGGATAATGATACTGACAATGACATGTTGTTATGGAGTAGATACACAGACCAGATTACTTGGAAAGAAAATGAAGATGGACAAGGAACTTTTGGAGCACCCAATTTAATAACTTCGGCATTAGATTTTGTAAGTAACGCAAAAGCTGCAGATTTTGACGGTGATGGATGGTTGGATATTGTATCATCATCCAGCGGTGACAACAAATTAGCCTGGTACAAAAACAACACTTTGGGCATTTCCGAAAACCAAATTGCCAATTACATTATTTATCCCAACCCAACAAATGGGATTCTTTATATAGAATCAAATCTACCTTTTTCACAAATTTCTGTTTTTAATCTCTTGGGACAAAGTATTGAAACAGTCCAAAACACCCATCAAATTGACCTTTCAAAAGTTGAAGCCGGTGTTTATTTTCTTAAGATTGAAGGTGAAAATGGGAATTCACAAACCCATAAAATTGTAAAAGAATAATTCTGGGCAAACTTGAGTAATTTTTCAAAGTTGAGCGAAAGAAGCTTTTAATTACCTTTGCCATAAAATTAGCTTTTACAATGCAACTGAATAAAATCCCAAAAATAAAACACACAACTTCCAACAATTTTTTCCTCCTCGCGGGTCCCTGCGCTATTGAAGGCGAGGAAATGGCAATGCAGATAGCCGAAAAGATTGTAAAAATTACCGATAAACTTGAGATTCCATACATCTTTAAAGGAAGTTTTAAAAAAGCGAACAGAAGCCGAATCGATAGCTTTACAGGTATTGGTGATGAGAAAGCATTAAAAATTCTTCGAAAAGTTTCCGAAACTTTTGACATTCCAACAGTTACAGATATCCACGAAATAAGTGATGCTAAAATGGCTGCCGAATATGTTGATGTTTTACAAATACCTGCATTTTTGGTACGCCAAACCGATTTAGTGGTTGCCGCCGCCAATACGGGAAAAGTGGTGAATCTGAAAAAAGGGCAATTCATGAGTCCCGAAAGCATGAAACACGCCGTGACAAAAGTTACCGATTGCAATAATCAACAAGTGGTTATTACGGATAGAGGAACTATGTTTGGTTACCAAGATATGATTGTGGATTTTCGGGGAATTCCTACAATGAGACAGTACGCGCCAGTAGTTTTGGATGTAACCCACAGTTTACAACAGCCCAATCAAAGTGCAGGCGTTACGGGCGGACGTCCAGAAATGATTTCAACCATTGCCCGCGCCGGAATTGCAACAGGCGCTGACGGAATTTTTATAGAAACCCACTTTGATCCCTCAAATGCCAAAAGTGATGGCGCTAATATGCTTAATTTAAACCTACTTGAAAAACTTTTGACAGATCTTGTCGCCATCCGAAGAACAATTAATAAGCTGTAGCCAAAAATAATCATGTAAAATAAAAGCCCTGCCAGTGTTTACTCGCAGGGCTTTTCGGCTAATAACAGAACTTATAAAATAAGAAGTGACGATTCTTACCATAATAAGACTGCTTCTGTATCGGGATTGGTCGCGGAATTTAAAACATAAAAGCTATTCCAATTAAATGAGGCTTCAAATAAGGCACAAAATTCCCCTTAATTTTTTTCAGTATTTTTCCTGTTTTTCATTACCTGGAAAAAGAATTAAAAAAGAAAAAGCTGCCTCTTTTAGGAAACAGCTTTTAACCTCTTGTATAAATTAACTCCCCAATTAATTTAATACTGTAAAGATGCGAAGAAGATGCAAACAAGTCAAGAGGAAAAAGCCTGAATTTCATAGGGGATTTTTCCCCTTTTTATTGTAGGAATTTTCCGATTTTTCGAAAATCTTTGATAAACTTGCGCGTAAATACTGGGCTGGTTGTAAAAATTCATTTTTTTAGGTGGAAGCGCGAACATTTTGTAATTGCAATATTTATTCTATTTTGCGAGCTTATTGACTCAAAATTCTATGGTAATAAAGAAAATTGCCGTTTTCGTTTTCGCTTTTTCAGCACAAATCACATTTTCTCAATCTGAAAGAAATGACGAGTTCGGTAAACCTACAGCAAAAGAATTTGAACTTAAAAGTTATGAATCTGAACCTGCAGCCACGGGTGTAATTCTATACGAATCTGGATATTATTACGCCATTCCAATTATAAAAAAAACTGCTGTCCGTTTGGTTAAGGAAGTGCATGTAAAAACAAAGGTGTTCAATGCCAGAAAATTTGATTTTGCCACAATAGAAATACCATATTATGAAGGCAATGAATATTATGGAGAGGAAATAAAGGACTACAAGGCGGTAACCCACAACGGTGCTGTCCAAAAGTTTGTGCCGAACAGTGCATTCTATAAAACACAAAAATCAGGTGTGGGGAGCGTGCTGAAATTTACCTTTCCCGATGTACAGGACGGAAGTATCCTAGAATATAGCTATACTATTGTAAGTCCGTATTTCTACGATTTGGATGGCTGGGAATTTCAGCACGAGCTTCCCACAATTTATAGTGAGTTTAAAACCGATTTGCCGCCTCACTTTAGATATAATCGTATCCTTTATGGCAATAAGAAATTGGCTATTGAGAAAGCAGTTGTAAACGAGAATAGCTTTAGAGTTCCATCAAATTCAGGATATATAGATACGGAACTGGACACCTATGTAATGAGAGATGTTCCTTCCTTTAAAGAGGAAAGCTATATGCTTGCCAAAAAAAATTATGTTTCCAGAATTGTCTATGAACCACTTGCCTTTAAAGCTTTTTACGGTTGGGATCAAATTTTTACCCGCGAATGGAAAGATGTTGACAAGCGTTTTGAAAATGATGACGATTTTGGCGAACAACTAACCAAAAAAAGTTACTTTAAAAGGCAATTGCCGGACGCCATTCTTAAAATAGAGAATGATCTGGAACGGGCAAAAGCAGTCTATAAATTTATTCAAGATAGATATATTTGGAATGGCCGTTATTATAATTCTGAAATTAAGATAAAAGATGCCTTTGATGAAAAACTGGGCAGCGTTACCGCCATTAATCTTTCGCTTATAAATGCCTTGGAAGCCGCGAAACTTGAGGCAAAACCTATGCTACTCTCAACTCGAAACAATGGTTTGCCAACTGAGTTATATCCAGTACTCTCCAATTTCAATTTTGTGCTTGCGGTATTACAGATTAACAATGAAAATATCTTATTAGACGCCACCAACAAACAAGCCCCTTTTGGGGTAATTCCATTTCAGGCTTTGAATGTACAGGGCCGCGTAATGGATTTCAAAAATGGAAGCTACTGGATGCCCATTGAACCTTTTAAACAAAACATACATTTCGCAAATGCACAAATAGCTGCGGGAACAGACGGCAATTTCACAGGAAAAGTGAACCAAGCAAACTATGGCTATATTGGTCTAGAGAAAAGGAGCGCTATTGAAGAGAAAACTCTTGAAGCGTATATAAAAACTGCGGAAAAGGACAAAGCAGGAATAGAAATTGAGGACTATCAAGTAGAAGACCTCAGCGAAATTGAAAAGCCGTTCAAGGAAAATTACACTGTTTCCGTTGAACCCGAGATAGTGGGAAATAAAGTAATTCTCTATCCCTTTTTCAACAAAACATATATTTCCGAAAATCCCTTCAAAATGAAGGATCGCAGCTATCCGATGGATTTTGGTTTTCCATTTTCGAACACCTATTTAATATCAATAGATTTGGGCAATGCTTACGAGATTGAACAATTACCCAAAAGCCGAAGCATAAAACTGCCCAATGACGATGGAGAATGTTCGGTAACCTATGTTGCCGAAGGAAACAAGATAAATATTCGCTTTAATATGAAACTTAATGCATACCGTTTTCCGCCCGATGCGTACGAATCCATAAAAGAATTTTTCGGCACCATGATAACTATACTGAAAGAGGAATCCATTGTTTTAAAAAAAATATAGTATGAATTTTAAAGCTTTACTTTTTTCATGTTGCTATTTTTTGATAGCCATTTGTTACTCCCAAACGCAGTCTGTGCATCCTTTTGGGGAGCCACTGCGGGAGGAATTTGCCATGACCAGCTATTCTTTAGATCCCACCGCATCAGGAGTAGTACTTTATGAAAGAGGAAATTATACCGTGGATGCCGCTGATGGCTATGTCAGGCTCATTAAAGAAATACACAGAAAAATTAAAGTATTCGATGCCAAAAATTTTAATTATGCCACTGTTGAAATACCCTATTATCGTGAAAACAATGTTCGGGAAAATATAAAGGATTTAAAAGCGGTAACTCACAATGGCAAATCAAAAGTTTATGTGAGCGAAAATGGAATTTTTGATACTGACGAAAACCAGCATTGGTCGCTTAAAAAATTTACCTTTGCCAACGTTCAGGACGGCAGTATTCTGGAATATTCCTATAGAATAGAAACTCCATATTTCTTCAATTTTGGTGGCTGGTCATTTATGAATGATCTTCCTACGGTCTATTCTGAACTTCACACAGAAATACCGGGAAACTACACGTTTAACAGAACCCTTTATGGCGACAGAAAACTGGATGTGAACCACGCCGAAATAAAAATTGATTGTTTCCATCTGCCAGGATTTAAACTTGCTGCCGATTGTGAATCGGCAACCTACGCAATGAAACGAATTCCTGCTTTTAAGGAAGAGAAATACATGCTCTCTCGGGATAATTATATGCCTGCCTTAAGGTTTGAGCTTCGGGATATTGTTCATTTAGACGAAAGTAAATCTACTTTTTCTAAATCTTGGGATGATGTGGATCACGAATTTAGGTATGATAAAGATCTGGGGCGCCAATTGAAATACACCAATTTCTTTAAAGAACAACTGCCCGCTTCGGTTACTTCAATTTCTAATGAACTGGAACGCGCAAAGGCAGTTTACTATTTTATACAGGAAACAATGACTTGGAACAATGAAACAAGAATTCTGAGTGATATTCGTGTTAAAGAAGCTTTTGAAAACAAAACAGGCAATAGTTCTGAAATAAATCTTGGACTTATAAACGCTTTGGAATCCGTTGGTCTGGATGCAAAAATAATGCTCTTGGCTACTCGCGATAGAGCTATGCCAACCAAACAATATCCTGTTCTTACCGATTTTAATTATGCCGTTGTTTATCTCAACATCAACAACACAAAATACTTATTGGACGCTACAGATAAGTATACTCCTTTTGGAGTGTTGCCCACACGTGATTTAAATGTAGAAGGACGTGTATTGGATTTCAAAAAAGGGAGTTTTTGGGCGCCTATAGAACCTTCGGCCAAAAATATGCACTATGTAAACCTGCAACTTACTGCCGATAAATCCGGCAAGTTTTCCGGAAAAGTCAATGAAGTTTCCACCGGTTATATTTCTGTAGAAAAACGAAAGGAATACAATGAATTCAGTAAAGAGGATATCATAAAAAGAAAACAAAGCAAAAACGAAGGTTTGAATATTACAAATCTTGAAATTCAAAATGAAAAGGATTTGGAACAACCTTATAAGGAAAATTACGACATCTCATTATACGAACAACCTGTTGGCGACAAACTATTTGTTTTTCCGTTTATGATGCAGACGTATTTTTCGGAAAACCCTTTCAAAAAAGAAAACCGCCAATACCCAATCGAGTTTGGATTTCCTGTTACAAATAATTATTTGATCTCTATTGATGTTGCCGACCAATATGAAATTGTACAAACGCCTACAAACCGTCTATTGAAATTACCCAATAACGATGGCGAAATGTCTGTTGTTTACAATCAATCAGCGAACAAGGTAAATATTAGATTAAGTGTGAAATTGGACAATTACACCTTTTCCGCGGAAGCATATAAAACCCTTAGTGAGTTTTTTACAGAGCTGATAAAAATACAATCGGAAGAGCCTATTCAGTTAAAGAAGATTTAAATAATTTTACGAAGCTCTATTTTTCTCCTGAATTCTTCGTATAACAGCAGTGGCGGTTTGTCGGGAAACAAATCGTGGCAGTTTTGACAAAAACTTGTTGAAGTTTCCTGGAATAGCAACAACTTTTCCCTTCTGCATGGCTTCATAACCATATTCTGCAACTTCCTTTGGGCAGGCAACGTTGAATTTTATTTTATTCTCAGAATTTTTAGTCCCATTTGAAACAACCTCCTGAAAACAGGTTTTGGTCTGTCCCGGACATAGCACCGTAACTGTAACTCCCGTACCCTTCAGTTCATTAGCGATAGCTTCAGAAAAAGAAAGAATATAAGCTTTGGAAGCATAATATAATGACATTAATGGACCAGGCTGAAACGCGGCAAGGGAAGACATATTCATTATTTTTCCCTTTCCGCGTTCTACCATTCCCTTTAAAACGAGTTTGGTTAAATGAGTAGTAGTAACCACATGTAGGTTTAGCATTTCCGCATCACGTTCCCACTCTGTATTATTAAAATTGCCAAAAATTCCGAAGCCAGCATTATTTATTAGAACATCAATTTGCCTATGCTCTATAGCCTTAAATATTTCGCCAGCAACGTTGTAGGTACTCAAATCTTTATATATCAGTTGAATTTGGGTTGAGTAAATAGCATTTATTTCTTGCTTCGCCGTTTCTAGCTTTTCTGCGTCAACATCAACCAATATAAGATTGTAGCCATCTTTTGCCAATAAGAATGCCAATTCATAACCAAGCCCGGAAGCGGCGCCTGTTACCAAAGCCGTTTGTGCATTCTGATCCATAGGTATCATTGCATAATTGTTAACAAAAAGTTAATTTGCTAACCGGCAATTAACACATAATCCTGTAGATATGCAAATCTGGGGGTCAATTTTCCCTCGTTGGTAGTTATTTGTGCGCGATGCAGTATGCCATCTTTATCGTCATTAAAAAAGGCGGGGATTACATTTTTCAAAAACATTTCACCGAAACCTTCACTGGCATCTTTTGGGAGTTCACAAGGTAAGTTGTCTACTGCCATTACCGTTATTGCGCCTGTAGCATCAAAATCTGTTTCACCTTCAGTTTTGGGATCGTAACCATAAAATGGATTGGCAATGGTTGAGGCTCGAAGAGTAGAAGCCACCGGGCCATCTACATCGCAAGAAATATCGGCAATTAGATTTATTTTGAATTCCTCCTTTTTGGCATCTTCGCGAGTAAACAAATAGGGAGCATCGTTTCCATAGAAATGGCCTGTAATAAACATATCGCTCACCTTGGCATATTTCATAAAATCACTTTCGTAATCTGAGGGATCTTCATAAAATTCTTCTTTATCAAATTCACCGCCATCTTTGCGTTTGTTGTATTCAGAAACATCAATAAGGCAATATACAGGTTCATCGAAATTTTTTGAAAGATATTCCGCATCGGTAACCTCACGTATTTTCAAGTGGTCCAAAATCTCTTTTGCTCCTCTCGTAACCTTTCCCGTTCCCGAAAGAATTATTTTAATATTCGGAATTTTTATTTTATCCAATTCTGCTTTTACAGCCTCCAAATCTGCTAGAGTTTCCACTTTGGGGAGTACAAACAAATTATCGCGCAGACCCAAACCTCTGAAACCATTGTATGCGCCCACCAAACCTGCATAATACCCAAAACCAATCAATCTGTGTTTATTTGCATTTATAATGGTTTCGTGATCAAACATTTCAATATTCTTTTCGAGTATTGCCTTAAGTAATTTTCGATTGTAAGGCTGCTTTTTAATGGTGTGGCTAAAAAAGAAATATTTTTTATTCGGGATTAAAGCATCTAAGGGCACTTCCTTTACACCCAGCATCACGTCTGCTTCAGAAACATCTTCCATAACCTCAAAACCTGCTTTCCGGTAGGCTTCATCAGGAAAGATGCGAACGTCTGAAGCTTCTACGATTATTCTTGCATCGGGAAATTTCTGTATGACTTCTTGGCACTTTTCAGGAGAAAAAACTACACGACGATCTGGCGGGTTTTTGCGTTCTTTAATGATGGCAAAGGTAATGGGCATTTGGTATGTTTTTTGAATGAGTAATTGCGGTGGCAAAGATAGGGTTTTTCATGTATCTTTGGCAGCTCTATGCTTTAAGCTATATGCTATAAGCATTCAAAAATTGGTAATTGTTTATTGCTGATTGTTGATCCAAAAAAAGGGGCCGACTGGTTTTGACAGCGGGTCTAATTGTATTGTAAGCATGCCGAGCGCTGGGACAAAGCTCGTAAATCTCAGGTTTCACACTTTTTAAACGGCGAGAATAACTACGCCCTAGCTGCATAATCCGAATCATAGTAGGATGTGCCTCGGCCCACAAGGTGGGCAAGCAGGAAGTCACTCAACGGCCTTGGTTTACGGCGGTTGATATAGTGGCTTCGTAAAAGTAAACCTAGCAATGTTAGTGCTTTGATGACATTGCGAAGCTCAAGTAAAGCTAAGGGGTGAGTTGGTAGTTTTCGACCGGCAATCCCACGAAAATCTAAATGAAAACTAAGCATGTAGAAGGCACTATAATTGCGCGTTTGGACGAGGGTTCGAATCCCTCCGGCTCCACGATTAATTTCTTAAAATGCCCTATTTACAGTATTTTGTAGACAGGGCGTTTTTTATTTTCCCGACATCTTCCCGACATTTTTGATTTTTCTAAATATCCCAAATATTTTTCAAGATATCAATTCCATTATTATTTCTACATTTATAGAAAGATATATAAACGATGAACCCCGATTATATACTCAAATATGGTTTAAATGTGGGAAAAGGACAACTCCCGTACACTTGACCACTTTCAAAAATTATATGATATTCTCTTATCCTTTTATGTCTCAAGATTAATAAAAGAGAAACTCAATTTGATAATCAAAAATCTCATTTCGTAAATTTAATTACTCAAAAATATCTTCTACATATTAATTCAATTAAAAAACTGATAGATGGTGTTAACTTGACCTCATCAATTTATGATTTTGATACTATTGTTAAGGATCCTTTTTCAATTAATGTACTTGTTAGAGGAGCAATTGAAAATTATCTCGTGTTAAACTATACTTCAAATCGTTTTGAAGAAGAAGATTTATTATTTGGCAGGTTTGATATTTGGATGAGGTATGGACTAACAAAAAGAGGAATAACACCAGAAACAGAAGAAGAAAATAAAATCTCAAGGATGAGATAAAGAAGCCATTGAAACTCTTTCTGAAAGAATAAAAACTCATAATTTTTTTAAACTACTTTCAGAAAATAAAAAAGAGAAATTTTTTAAACAAATTGATAGAGACTGGAAATTTACGTTTCAGAGATGAAAACTTTTTTCCGGCCAACTGGAAAGATTTAATTTATCTCTCTGGTTTAAAAAAGATAAGACAAACATGTATAATTATTTATCCTGGCACGTACACACCAATAGTACTTCAATTCTACAATTAAAAAACATGTGGAATGATAATTTCTACGAGGTTACAACAAATTTATCATTGTCGAAATTGAACATATTTACTTCATTCCTTATAAGTGATATTGTAAATGCCCAATCTTCAGATTTAAAAGATCATTTAACGATATTAATGTAGATTTGAGAGAGTTGGTTAATTTTTACAACTATTTTAATAGGGAGGAAAAGTATTCAAAGATTAATTAAGTAATTCATTATACCCCCCCCTCTAATTTTTTCAAGTGAGTGAAAACAAAAGATAATAGCGATGTACACGGCTCCCGATCTCTAAAGTTTTTTACCCCATACCCCTTATGAAATTAATTTTCTGTAAACTGGATTGTTAATATTTTCTGCAGCGTTGTTTGTTTTTAAATTGTTGCTCCAATTAGAAACGAAAGCTTCAAAGGTCGTTACATTTAATTCATTTTTCCCTAATGTTTTTGCATTGAATTTATTAGTACAAAAATTCCATTCCTTTGGCGGCAATCTATAATCCTTTTTAATTTTTAAAATATCTTCAGTAAAATTTTTATTTAAAAAATCAAAGTGAGTGCGCTCTCTCTCATTTTTAGTTTTCTTATTAATAGTATTCTTATTATCGGGTTTGCCATCCGTAGGGGTTACGGTTTGCCATCCGTGGGGGTTACGATCATCCATCCGAAGGGTTACGGTTTGTAATCCGATAGGAGTTAACCTAAAATATGTTTTGCGGTTTTCCTTGCCAGTTTGTACCGTTTCCTTTTCAATAAGCCATAACTCTCAATAATTTTTAAACGCCTGTATAGTGCATCATTGGTTTTAATTCCTAAAGTCGAGTGCATCTAATATTTTATTATAGGCAATCCAAAAATACTCCTTTTGATTAAAAAACTTTTTTTCAATATACTGCCATTCAGTAAGAGTGTTTATTTCAGTTAATAAAATAATATCCAGTAGATCAATTTCCTTGCCTGGGTTTCTTTTATTATACTCCATAGCTCCATATTGATTAATAGTTAATGTAAATCTATAATTATCCATAAAATCATATATCTGCAACTGTATCAAACTTGCCAGTTTGTACAATCGATTTTGAACAAATTAGGAGCTGTCTAAGCACCCTTTTTTATTCTTAATAAGTAAGTGTGCTCTTGTAGTATTGCGGTTTGCAATCTCTTTTGGACTGGGTTGAAGCTCGGGAATATATCCAGTACAAAAGTATTCCAGGTGTTTATTGACTAAGCAATAATAAAATGCTTAGGATTTTCAAAATCTTTGCCTTTGGCCGTCTTTTGATCCAGTCTTACCGGGCGCGACAAATTACCCTCAAATACAAAATCATTTTGAGTTTTAGCAAGGCCGAACTTGTAGCACCATTTCCAGTTGGCTTCGTTTCTTAGGAATAGCCAATCTCAAAATAACGGCTCCGGTCGTGGTAGCCATTATCATTTTCAATACGTAATACTTTTGTAAAGAGTTTGCAGTCTTTCAGTATATCAGTATTGATTAACTCAAATTCCTTTATTGAGTTTTCTTCAGTTCCTTTTTTTAGGGAGTAGATCCCCCTGTAATATCTTCTTTTGCCAGTTTGCATAACTCTATTTATTTGAATTATACAATATCTCGTTAATCTTTTTCCAGCTCAACTACGTGCGGTTCCCAGATCTTATAATGTTTAAGTATTCCCTTGTTGCACCAATTGTGCAAAGTAGAGATTCTATTTGTAAAAGGGTTGCGGTTTGCTCCCTTGTCAGCCAATCCTCAGGTTCCTTTAGGGTAAATTTCTCTTTAAGTTCCTGTAATTCGTACTCAATCGGTTTTAAAAGCTCTTGAAGCTGCTCGGGGGTTGCAATAGTAATACTCATATCTCAAATGTTTTAATTCGAGGTAAAAATATTAGCAAAAAAATTAAATCAGTATAGAAAAACCTACAAATTAATGTAGGATTTCTTTTATCTCTCGATTGAAGTAAAATTTCGTGGAATAGACTTTCTTTTTTATCTCTAAAGCCTATTTGATCAAAATTAGTTAAAGTTGCCGTTTTTCCAAAGGTTTTTATTTTGAAAGCATTTATATCAATTTTAAAAAGTTTTTAATACTCTTGTAACTATTCAGCAAAACAAAATCGGGTTCCTGTAATTTGGTAAAGACAATCTTCCATATTTTCGTTTTCATGTTTATGAAAAACGAACGATACGACTCGCATTATTTAAATCATTTTCATTATATAAATATCTTACCACAAACTCAAAAAAGCGTTGACTAAGGGATTATTAAATACGTTACTATCAAACTGGGTTTTACTGTTTAAAGCATTAACAATTATCTCTTGTATTTGTTTTAAATGATAGTAGTTAAAGCCATATTGAAAGGTTTTTTCCAACCAGTAATCCAGTTCCTCTGTTAGGCAAATATTCTTTAGGATATTGATTACTTCCCAAAATTAGCCGTTGCCATTGCATCAGCATTTGAAATTCTTATCTACCAAATTTTCATTTTCAATATAAATAAGAAGTCTCCTTTAATCTTATTGATGTAATTTCCTCAACACGCTCAGGAATTTCAGCAATGCCGTTAAATCACTTTGTAATTCGTGCCTTTTGGTTTGGTTTTTTTATGCCAGTACTAATCTTCTGAACAATTATAATTTATGTACTCCAGGTGCACTCTTTAAAATCCCGATAATCTAAAAATTGTGCGGTTTCTGTCCTCGTTTCTGAAATTCCGTGTACATATTCAAAACAATCTTTTGCGCTCGGGAAATAGGGCAATAAATCAAAATACGTTCTACAAAAGTCCATTATTGTTTCCAATCCTTTTCCAATGGTACGAATTTGAAAATCACATAAATTGAAAAACATTTTTTCGCCATTAATTTTCTCAACCTCAGCATTAAGATATTCAAAACATTTTTTCCATTTCGTACTTTGGTAAAAGTACTAAATAGGTTTTGTAAAATCCTGTAATTGTGGTTAAATCATTCATTGGTTCCGGTTTTAATTAATTTCAGTTTTGCTGTTTTATTCTTTTTGTGTTCCTGGTCTTGCCAAAAGCTGTTCAATACCTCAGCGTTATCCATTGCGGTTTTGCCAATGTACTGTAAAAACATTTTTTCTGTGGTGTGGCCTGTAATAGCCATTAATACCAGAATGGGTAATTTGCCGTAATGGTTTGTCGCAAAAGATCTCCGGCAAATATGACTACTTACCAATTCCCATTTTTCATATTCTCCTTTTACTTTCCGGTAAACTTTCGGTTTCAATTTTCTCTTTTTAGCACCTTTAACAAGCTCTTTTAATTCAACTTCTTTACAAACTAATTTTATATAATCATTAAAACGTTGATCTGAAATTGGCCGGGGAAATTGGTTGTTGAGGTTTTTCAAAATTTCAATTATTTGTGAGTGCAAAGGGAGTACAATTTTTTGCCCGGTTTTTTTGGCCGTATATTCTATAAAGCCATTGTGTATATTTTCATTTGTGAATTTCAATAAATCACTTACACGGGCTCCAGTCCATACCCCAATTATTAACCAATTCCGGGCGTTTTCTAAATAGAGCGTTTTACTAAAGTCGTGTTTAAAGATAGTTTCTATTTCACTTTCAGAAAGTGTTATAAAGGTCGTGGGTTCCTTTGGCTGCCTAAATTCCTTTTTATCTATATCCTCACTAATTTTTAGGCCGTAACCTTTAGCACTTTTCACGATTGTTTTTACAAATTTCAAATAACGTCCGGTTGTATTGTAACTAAGTAACTATATTATCGTGGAGGAAATAAATAAAATCTTTGTGGAAAGCCAAATTAATATCAGTAACCTTTAATCGTTTTTTCTTATAGGCCTCAAACTCTCTTAATTTATTAACTATGGTTTGATATTTTTTTGAAGTTGCAGGAGTTTACCCCAATTTTACCGTTTGACTGAATTGAGTTTTTTAAATTCTTTACAAAATAATCTCCATAGTCAACTATATAATTAAAATCTACATTCTCATTTTGATTAAAAAAGCTATCTATTGCACTTTTTAGCCAATCACTATTAATTAATTGCCCGGAGGTGTAACTATCATTAAAAGCATTTAAAATCTGGCTCCTTAAATCGTTGAGGTCATTTTGTACGTTTACCTTATCGGGAAAGTCCGCTATTTGTTTAACCAATCCTTTTTTATTATTCCAGTTTTTTGGATCAATTAAAAGTTGAGTAGATTTTGTAAAGTCGAATTTACGCCCGTGTACCAATCTCAAATGAATTGTACTGGGGTTTCCAACTCCTTTTGTGAAGTATTTTATTGTTGCCATTGGGAAATATCATTTTTGAACACTTCAAATATAAGTAAATGTTAATATTCTTCCAGACATCTTTACCAACATTTCACGAAATTTATACTCTTCATTTCACTTAGTTCCACTTTATAATAATGGATCATATCTATAAACACTTGAAAAAACAAGACTAAAAAGCATTTTTAGCCATTTTTAAGAAACTATCTCAATTAGATAGGTTCAATTCCCTTCGGCTCCACTTTATTAAACCGTAACTAATTGTTATATAAATAGTTACGGTTTTTTATTTTATAATTGTGTACGATTATTGTATGATAATATTTTTATAAGAAAAGAGGTGCAATTTATTACAGAACAATAATGTTAGAGTACTATTGAAAAACGAAGCTTTAAAATCTGATATTGTATAAAATCTTTACTTCCACATTCATTCCGGCATAGTTTTACGTCCTCTCTTTAATTTGCAACAGATTTGATTTATATTTATTCAAAGGAACAACTCGACAAAAACCAATTAAATCTGCACAGATGTATCGACAGCCAATTTTAATTCAATAGAAAATCCCTTAGATTTGTGAAGATATAATATAGATAAATGCAATATTGCATTTATCCACTTGTAGGGCAATGCTCAACTTTGTCTGTAAGTTTGATAAACTCAAGGAACATTACAAGCTTTATGTTTTGTTGAAAGACAAAATCATATTTGAATCTGAATTACAAAATAGCGGAATAAAATATTACGCAGGATCTAAATGAACAACCATCAATTGACGGCGGAATTAATACCTACTGACTCTGATATGAAAAACGTTGACCGAATTATAATCGAAAACGGAATCGTTGCAAATACGGAATCTCATCAAATTTCGGATTTTGGAGACCAAAAGAAAATAACAAATTATCGCTGTTATTACTCTAACTGTAATTGGAATTATAATTCTGATTGTGTTGATTGGAAATTTATTTCAACTGAATTATTTAACAGGAAGCAAACCCGCCACCTAACACCGTGTATAATTAATTGCTATGGCTAGCACTCATCCGGAAAATTCCTTCGGAATTTTCTCTGGCAAGTTTTTGTTTACTAAATTAGAGTTAAACCACGCAACTAATTATAGTGTGCACCATAATGAAAAAAAAGGACTCGAAATATTATTAATCCTATTGATGTTTAGCTGTTCAACTAAATCACAAGTTGAATCTGATAAAATTGGAGCTGATTTTGATCTGAAAGACGGTATGATCTATCTGACTGTATTCAGAAGCGATATTGGTTCTATAGTCGCATTTGATTTAAAGACAAATAAAATTGATTCTGTTACGAGCCCTGAAAAAGGCTATGATTTAAGACCTAGAATATCTTCTGACAGAAAAAGCATTTTGTATATCAGTTACCCTTCACCAAAAAAAGAACACCCTCATTTGATTCTTAAAAACTTAGTGACAAACTCAGTTGACACTATCTTAAAAAACCAACCATTTCTGACAGAAGCGATTTTCTCTAATGATGAAAAAGAAGCGTTCTTCTTTTGTGCTTCTGAATACAAGAACTATTCACCCATTGTCAGACCAATGAATCATGGATTTGACTTATATAGAGTAAACTTAGAGACAAAACGAGTATTGCAAATTACTGATAAGGAAGAATACGATATGCGACTTTTGAGGTTAGCAAATAATGGAGAATCAATTTATTGCACAATTCCACCAAAGGAAGGAATCGTGTCGATTTCAACCATAACAGGTAAGAAGACTAATATAGAATTTAAAGGAAGCCCAAGAAAACAGGTAGAAGGTTGGTTCAATTTAATTGCTTTAAAAACTGACTCTGCACTTTATGAAGCACCATATGAGATTTACGCACATGACTTTACTAAAGAGAAAAGCGAATTCATTCTAAGGTCACCAGACAATTCTCATTTTCAAGTTATCAGGACTGATACAACTTGGAACAATTTGACATTTACCACAAGTAGCAACGGATTATTCATGTACAATAGGAAATCAAAAGAAGTAACGGATTTGAAAGAAATAATAATAAAATAACGGTACACAACAATCGCTATAAAAACATGCCCTTCGGGACACGTTTCATAGCGGGGACGTTAGTGGCAATTTGCAAAAACTCATATAAACACACATTTCACTCCTCCGAATGGCATTTACACGAAGTCTTACTTTTAAAATCTTGATTAAAAAATTAGATTTACTTGTTACTCTAAAACAATCCAATTGTGATTAAACAAATTCTTCTTCTTATTTCCTTTTTAGCTATTCAAAATGGAATAGCGCAATCTACAAATCAAATTCCCACAAGTGAACGTGACTCAATTAATGGTATTTACATCCCAAAAGACTTAAAAGACACCTTCAAGCAAATAAATATCATTTGGTCAGATTCTGTTAGAAATAATGTAAAAGCGATGAAAGAATCTGACTTTGTCACTAATAATCATTTTGGTTTTGGATTGTGGATGAGAAATAATTGGGGACTTTGGAAAGGTTCAAGGCTATATATTTATTTAAATGAAAAAGGACTGAGTCATCCTGATGATATGAGCAGTGTTATTTTAACCTCTTATCACAGACATTTAAATAATCGAAATTTAAAAGTCAGAAATCAAATCAAAGATTATAAAGAGTATTGGAAAAAAGCGAGTAAAGAAAGTGCATCTAAGCGATTTAAAGCAAAAACAATAAATAAAAGTACTTATACAGATTTAAAATTAGCTCTTATAAACCTGATAGTATTATAGATATCGAATTTATCGGTTATGAAAAAATTCCAAGAAAATTAGAGAGGTTTAAAAATTTACAAGAATTGACTATAGAGGATAGTCCTAAAATCGATTTGGAAAATACAATTAATAGAATTTCGAAAATTACAAGTATTCAAAAATTAAGGTTTTTTAATAATGGTAAATCAAAATATCCAGAAAACTTAGGCTCATTAAGAAATATAAATTCGTTATGGATTTCCGGAGATAGCATCACAAGTCTACCAAAATCTATAATTGAACTTAAGGTATTAAAGGAATTAATAATTAATGAGTGTCCAAAAATTGAATTCCATTATTTGTTCGAAACTTTGTCTGCTATGGATAATCTAAAAGAATTAGACTTATCGGAAAATATGATAAAGAAAGTACCTGATAATATCGGAACACTTAAACAGTTAAAAGAGTTATGGTTAGACGATAACGCTTTAACCGAAGTCACACAAGGTATAAAGTCACTACCAAATTTAGAGTATTTAAGATTATTTAGTAACGAAATCAAGTCTCTTAATTTCACACTTAACGACCTACCAAGTTTAAAGAATATAGATTTATGTTATAACCCATTTGAAGTATTCCCGATTGAACTAAGTGAACTTAAAAAACTTGAACGAATTACGATGTGGTATACAGAAGTCAATTTTATACCCAAGGATATTTCCAAATTGAATAATCTAAAATCTCTTAACTTACAGAACAGTGAATTGAACGAAGAACAGAAGTTGTTTTTAATAGAATCACTACCGAATACAAAAGTGATTGTGAATTAAAAAACTGCCACTAACACCGAATATAAAACATAGCTATTACAGGCTTTCCGAGAGGTTTGGGTGTGTTTGTTAAATCGCCAAATTTTTAAATTTGGCTTTTTGATAGAATAAAGAAAAAAAGAAAATTTAAAAATTCGGCTTGTGTATAATCCGAAAAGTTCAGCGTCTTTTTACACGCTACGTTTCATATACCAACCGTTGTGGCAATACCAAAATAAATAGAAATTTTTAAAAATGTTTAAATACTCACCTATAAACTCATACGCTTTAAGGAATCTTCAGCAGAATCAAATCTTTTTCAATAACCCATTAAATTTTAATGACCCTTTGACACCTTCCATCCTGCCGAAGTACAAGAAATAAGTGACGAGAAATTCGTTGACCTTTTTTGCAGTTAGAAGACCAAACGAAAATTTGAAAAAAAAGCACTACTAGGAATATTAAATAAGAGTATATCAAAACAAGACTTCTATAATTTTTGTAATGAGCATATAGACTATATTTTTGATTTCGATAAAAGAAACGAAATTAAAATCTTTAAAGACAAAAGCGATTTTCTAGAACAACTTAATAATATTCAAGAATCAAATAATGAATTCATTAAAAATATTGGAGGCTTTTTTTCTACAATAAAATTAAGGCTTCACGCAACAATTAAGGAAACGATTCATAGAATTAGACAAGAATCTTTTTCGAAAATGGGTGTTAGTTGTTTTTCGAAAAATAATTCAAATTTATTGATGTGGTCACATTATGCCGATAGCCATCAAGGTTTTTGTATCGAATTCGATTCAAATTTCGAGCCATTCTCAAAAGCTTTTGAAGTCATCTACAAATCTGAAATTCCTAATATCAATTCAGACTTACTTTTTAACAATGAAGTTGAAGCAGAATCAATTAAAAAGCTTCTTTCTTTCAAATCTTTGGACTGGAAGCATTAAGAAGAAATAAGGATTTTTCATCAAGAATCTAATAAAAGTTTTTTCTATTCTCCTCGTTCACTAAAAGCTATTTACTTTGGAATTAGAGCAAATCAAAGTGATATTGAAATAGTTTGTTCTATCATAAAAGCTCAAAACCCACCAGTAAAATTATACAGGATGAAAAGACAAGATGTGAATTTTGGAATTGAACCAGAAGAATTTAATTACAACACTGTCATTGAAATTCAATCAAGTATAATATTAATTATTTCCAAACTATTTAAGAACAACCAATTTACAATTAATGAATTATCAAAGAAATTTACAAGTTCTATTAATGAAATTCAATTAAAAGCACATTTAGAAGATTTAACTAGTAAAAATATTCTTTTAAAGAATAAGGAAAAATATTACTAAATAAATAAAGTACTAGACAACACCGAGTATAATTAATTGCTTTGGCAAGTGCTTATCTGGAAAATTCCTTCGGAATTTTCTCTGGCAAGTATTTGTTTACTAAATTAGTTGCTTAACCACGCAACTAATCATACACAAAACGTTATGGGCACAATTTAACCAAACCACAATCTGAACAAAAAATTAAAAAATATGACCTTAAATGAATTAGGAACAAAACTCAGCGAAATGTATAACAATGCACCAAAAGGAGATGCAGTTGCTATGATACACTTGTTCGGAATTAAATACTCAAATGAAATAAAGGAAAGTGAGTATTCAAAAAAAGATATTATTAAACAATCTGGAATTTCAGCATCTTATTTGTCTGAATTGACTAAAGGAGTGAAATTGGCTGAATATGTAATTGCGAAAAAATAATCGAATGGACAAAATCTATATTCGTTCTAAACACTTCACTTACGACGAATTACAAACCGTTATCAAACAATTAAAAGAACTTAATTACGAATGGATTGCGGATTTAGATTATATAGGAAGTAGTGAGTCTGAAGAGATAGATGTGACTTTTTCACTTTTAAAAGATGACCTAGGCGAATTTCTTTTAGTCATATTTAGTTGCGGATATTTTTATGCGTTCGAAAGGATAAAAAACTGGACAATAAAATGTACAGAGAAGAATTAAAGGATGACTTTTCAGGAATACGAATTGAGCTCGTTGACTTAAATACGTCTACTTTCTTTTATGTTACCAAAGCAAATCGATTTCAATACCTTTTTCAAAAAACAACACGTAGATTTATAATTGAAGAGTTCACATCATTAAGATATTTAGAGAACTGGTATAATTTTACATCTAACAAAACTTGACGATGAAAAAGCTGATATTTATTTCAAGCAATTTTAAAGAAACTCAATAAATTACCTATTGACCAAAAAGATTTAAAATTACTAACCAAGAAAATAAAACAATACCGACAGAAAATCAACTTTTTAAAAAATGACCATAGAAATATTCGAATTGCTCATTTAAACACTTTGGAATATCCTGAAATAGATGATTTTTTGCACTTTGAGAAAAAATTAAAACCACTGATTTTAGAAGCAAATGAAATTGGAGACTTTTTATTTGATAAAAAATTAGCCTATAAATTCAGGCTTGTCTCTTTAGAAGGGCATTTGGACTATAGAAAACCATTAGAAAAAATGGAAATTGACTTTAAAAGTACGGATGGATTTTAAAAAACTGTGCCCAACAATGGTAACCGCAATTACGGCGGATTCGACTGCGTCCAAATCCATCGTAAGTGCTTCCGTCGGTGCTTATACGAAACATTAAAATTTAATCCGGTAACTGCGTTATACTTAAAATTGTAACTCCTTTGAACGAACTATGAACTTTTTAGAATTTTTAAAAGATTATCCAGGAATTGGAGCAACTTCAATAGCAATTGTTTCAGGAGCTTTGGGTTGGTCTATTAGAAATTTGGTTCAATTCTTTATAGATAAATCAAAATACAACAAAGAATTAAAAACCTTCTTTTGGAAAGAGAAACTTAACTCTGCGAAAAAAGCTTCTGAATTTTATTTGGAGCATATGAATTATCTCAACCTATTGAGACACCAGTTCGAAATTTTTGAAAAAGGTGAAATTGAACATCAAGAACTTTATGATAACATTCTAAAAGAGGTTGAATTTTATTCAAATAAATTAAAAGCATTTCCACATTTCGAACATCATCATATAAATATATTTTATCATTTTGACGAGAAACGTGCAATGGAAATAAACAAAAGAACATTTGATATCCAGAGAGAATTAATTGACTTGCAACCTAAACAAGGAGATAGTCTTGAGGAAATTGACAGAAAAGTAATTGAAATTAAAAAAAGAGCAACAGAAATAAAGGATAACTATGAGGAACACTTTAAAATCTACAAGAAATATCTGAAAGAAGTTCGAAAAGATTTAAAGGATTACCTTTAAAAAAACGTGTTACGACTATGTATAAAAATAATTGCTCAATTTTAGGCTTAATCAAAGGTAGTTGCAAGTTTACTACGTCTGATTTTCCTGCGGAAAATCCTCGCACGTAAACCCGCAATTATTATACGAGACGTTACCTGCAAGAACAAAAATGAAACCGAATACTAATAGATTATGGCATTTACAAGAACAGAATTGACAAGAATGGCAGACATAGTAAATGATGCTATATCTCAAACAGAATTTTCAATTTTTACTGTTACATATGCTGACTTTGCAAGTGATGATAGTTATATGGGAGGTGGCTTGATCAAATGGGCGGACAGCAATAACAATCCTGTTTCAAAAGCTTTTAATCAAATGGCGAAAAATCGGATTACCGATAAAGGTCAATTTTTCCATTTTAAATCTTTAACAATTGCTCAACTTATAATTGCTAACAAGAGCATTCAAATAAGTAATCTTTTATCAAATGAACAAAATGATTTTGCCGAATATTCTGAATTTTTTAAACGTCTTGGTTTGTTTAATCAATTAATGCCTAAAGATTATTGCCAACAATTACAAACTCAAAATTTCAATCCTGCATCTCTTAGTCCAATGGACGAACAAAGAGAAAACATACTAATTCTTTGCTTTTCAAAAGAAGGTCATAAAGAAGAATTTTGGACAAGTTATGCAAATAATGACACAGGAGTTTGCTTGTCATTTCGCTTTAAAGATTACATTGATACAGAAATTTTGAATTATGATTTTAGAGACATCTGCTATGACAATGGATATCGCTTTGATTTTATAAACCACATCAATTATCATTTTAGAAAAGAATTTGATAGACTATTATTTGTAGAAGGAATATCTAAATTTTCAAAATTTTATAAAAGAGGGAAATATGAGTGGGAGAACGAAACAAGGCTAAGTTTCAATTATGACTTTTCTACTTTTGGTTTAGGTAATCATTTAAATACAATTTTCCCTATTCAACAAGACTCAACAGCCAATAGAAAATATATTAATCTTCCGTTAGAAGGAAATACGACTATTAATCCATTTTTCACATTGACAATTGATGAAGTAATATGCGGCAAAAATCTTTCTCAAACAGATTTTTCAGCACTTGAAACAGCACTTAATGCCAATTTTCCAGACGCCAAAATTTGGCAACGAAAATAAGCCAGCAGGTAACACTATATATAGCAAATAGGGAATTTGGTGGCTTACGAAAGTTCAGTGCTATTTACAAACACCGCCAAATCGTTGATTTGGCTTTTAAGAATGCATAAATTAAAAACAAAATACAACGCTTTGGCTCAGATGCAAACTTGAAAGTTTATCGCTTTCTACTGCCCTACTTGCCATATACTAAACGTTGCCAGTAACATTGGAGTAATTAAAACTTTAAAAAGAAATAATTCAGACTATGATTTGAAAAAAGATTAAAAAAATGAAAATACATAGAGATACATTTTATGATATAATTCAAGACGTAATAAATGAGTATGATGAAAATGTAAAAATCACAATTAGATTCATTGCTCCTCAGAACTTTTTCATTCGAGATATGTATGCAAATGTTTCGGATATTATCAAAGCCTTAATGTACAAGAAAGAATATATCTATGATAAATATGACTATCCTGAAAATGTAGTTAAAAAAATTATAGGAGTTTATAATAAAATCATTAATAAACTCTGTAATTACATTTACGAGAGATGTTCTGAGTATAGAGAAAATGAAGCAGACTACAACGAACTTGTAAAAACTATGTTTGAAATATCTGAACCAAAAGCACTAAATATTGAAAAATCCATAATAAATTCTTTTCAATATCCCAAAAAAAAGTAATTTAAGGGAGGATTAGATTAAAACGAATTTGAAAACAAAAAATGATAAGAATTATTTAAATTGGTTAAAAGTGCAACTAGAATAATCAAAGGAATTTGGGTAACTAAATCTTAACTTATAAAAAAACAAAATGCCAACAAAGTACTGTGGTAAAAAATAAATAAAATATCTTTAATTTTTCACTAACCATACACCGAACCGTTGTGCAACATTATTGAATTAATCCTATCCTATTAATAACGACAAAATGGAAACCTTAGGAGAAATGTATATTGTTGAACTGTTATCGGGTAAAAGGAATAATGCCGGAAATTTTTTAGCTAAGGATAAAAACGATGTCACCTATTTTGCTAGATCTCAATTTTATGAAACTTATTACAAAACATTTTTAGACATTCAGTCCGGCGTAAAATCTAAATTTGCAATTATAATAGATGAAATAGGAGTAGATAATTGGGAAGGCATAATATTTAGAACAATTCAATTTATCTCTAAAAGTAAAGCTAAATGTATTATTTATAGAGGATTTAAATTTCAGGAGGAGGAACTTTCTATATATAGAATGGACTTGATTGAAAAACAATTGCCATTGTTACGTTCGAATTCTAGTCCATTAATAGTCGATGAAATCAAAAAAGAAATTGTAATCCTTGATAAGGAATTATCGCAAATAAGAGAAGCACTTAATGTATTAACAATAGTAACATTTTAAAACCAAAACGCGATAAATAAAAAGTTTGCTAACAACGGCTATAGTTGATTGCGGCAGAATTTTCTGCCGAAAATTCTCGCCATTTTGCTATCTTTCGGCTACAGCGTAAAAGTCCTTCGGACATTTTCCGAAACCATAGCCCAAACGTTGTACCCAAATTGATGAAGAATACAAATAAACATAATCTATCAAGAACAATTCCCGAGCCTATCAAAAGACAAATAAGGCAGAATGCAGGGTTTGGATGTGTTATTTGTGGATTGGGAATAATAGAATACGAACATATTGAACCAGAATTTAACAATGCAAAGGAACACAATCCTTTAAAAATGACCTTATTATGCCCAAATTGCCATAGAAAGGTAACGAGTGGAATTTGGTCTAAATCTAAGGTTCACGATGCTATGCTTAAACCAAAAGCTTTATCCCAAGGCTACTCGAATGAAATTTTTGATATTGGTAATGGGTTTCCTATAATTCATTTTGCTGGTTCGAAATTTCAAAATTGTCCGATTCCAATAGTAATTCACAATTATCCCTTATTTACAATTGAGCCAAAGCAAGATGAAAGAGGTTATTTTCTTTTAGGTGGTAATTTTACTGATTCTAATGGTAAACCTACCTTGAAGATTTACAAAAACGAATGGATAGCAAAATCTGATAGTTGGGACGTGGAAGTTGTTGGTAAAGTTATGACTATTAGGGAAAAAGAGAGAGATATCTCACTTCAATTGACAGCCGAACCACCTGATACAATTAGAATTACAAGAATCAATATGAGAATTCAAGATTCTATAATCGATGGTAATGAAAAAGAGTTTAAAGTGAGCAATCTAAAATCAGGTAGTAGCTATACTTTTTCGAAGTGTATCGTAGATAATTGCTTGGTTGGTATTAACTTATAAAAAAATTGTATAACACTGTGTTGAAACAATTGCTTGGTCAGTGTTTATCGGAAAGCACGTAGGACTTTCCCTAACGTTGTTTTTCTTTTGCTAACTTAAAGGTTAAACTACGCAACAGTTCTTACACCAACCGTTGCCAGTAATTTGAAGAACCATCCAGAAATGAATGAAGACATAAATTCCTTAACGAGTTGCGAAGGAATTACTGATGATACTAAAATGTATTTCTTATGAAACTGTTAGAAAAAGATAATATAATTGGCATTGTTGTAATTTTATTTTACTTGATTTGCGTTTCGCTATTTGCAATATTTATATATCAAAAAACTGTTGAAGATGAAGAATTTTTAAATTCCTACATTAATTATATGTTTATTGCTTTTGTTCCTGTTGGTCTATTGATTATTTTTTCTGAAAAAATAGTCGAAAAAATGGCTATATCAAACAAGTTTAAAGAATCTATACCTTTAATTTTAGTTACGGTTTTTTCAATCCCTTTTATTAGCGGAATTGTAGCGTGGATATCATATTTATTCAAAATTGTTTTTGTCTTGATTATTGCCTTTTGGAAAATTCTTTTTGTCGCTTTAATAATATATTTGGTCTTGATTTTCGGGAGTCTTTTAAAAGATAAACTCTTTAAACAAAAAGAAAGACATTGAAATATTATTACGGTTTACAAAAGCTATCAAAAAATGATGTTTATTCTATTTCAAAAGTAGAATGGTGGCTCTTAAAATATTCCGAACTTTATAATAAAACCTATGAATTTGTTTACAGCCAACACCTTTTCACAAACGACGATGGATCTGTAATCCGACTTCCACCATTTGGAGAATCAAGTGACCAAGAAAAATTTTTGGAATTGTACGAAGCACTCGAAACGATTTCGGAATTCCACCAAAACGAAAAGTATTTTAAGCAAGAATTAACCCAACATAACAAAATCAAAAATTCTCAATCGGAATTAAAAAATTGGGTTGCTAAAAATGAGTATTTAGGAGCAGACAAATATGTTTGTTTCTTAATTGACTATTTGGACTATAATGAGAACGGCCAAGAAAAGCATCTAAATGTTTTTGTTCATTCCTCAAAAGAATTAGAAATTTATATTGACCGGCAAGATTTTAAGAATACAATTGATTTTCTCCAAATCTTTAACGAAATATATTGGGTTTGAGAAATTTTACCCGAGAACCCGAAAAAAAAACCATAAGAATGTAATAAAACTACTGGCAACATTGTTTGCGAACCCTAAATTATAAAAAAAGAGCAACCTATTCGGCAACTCTCTTTCATTTTCGAATGGCTTTATTCTACCAATCTTTATCTACATTTGAGTTACTTCCAACTACATAATTGTAAAATGATTTCGAAAGATTATTCATAGTTTGTTCCAAACTTGGAACTGCATCTACATAAGACTTTTTAATTTCATAATTTGCTTTGTAAAAAGAAGTATAAGTATAACGTGCTCGCTGTCCTCCATCAATATAGAACTGCCCAATTATGTACTCTAACCTGTATTTACCGTCTTTAAAGGAAATTTCAACTGTATAATCCATATTCATAGATTGGTCAAATCCTAACGATTTCCACAAAAAAGCAGGTTTTGCAAAACCATCAATCCTAATTTTCTCATCTGTGATATTTGCCTTTAGAACTTTATCAGGATTTTTATAAGTTTCTTGAACCCAATTAAGTGCCTTCTTATAGATTTCTGATGCAGTTAAACTGTCAACTTGAACTACAATAGGCTCTACTCCATTGGGTGTTAATTTTAATTGAGGGATGTCTTGTGCTAAAACAATGTTTGAAGATAATACTGCAAACAATAAAATAATTTTGTTCATTTGAAATATTTTTACGTTAATAATGGTTTAGTGGGGAGATATTCAAATATAAGGTTTTATGGTAACCTCAGAATTACTTATAGTTCTACTTATTTATATTTATTTCCTGCCCTCGATCACGTTCTTATTACACCAATCCAATACAAGCGTAGTAAAGCATTATTGATTTTGGCATTTGTAGAGCTCATTAAGCAAGCTATCATTTAATTTATTAACTCTTAGTAACTCTAATTCTGTACCTCTTAATTCGTTTTCCAAATTATCCTTAAAGTCCGTATAAATGTCTTCCAAATGTTGATGGGCAATCCCTTCCTCTTCCATTTCATTGCTTTTTTCCCTCCATATTTTTTCAAGTGTTGAATTTTCTTGGTTTTTACAGCCAATAAGAATTATAAATAAAACAAAAACAAACCGTTCCATTTTCCTAATTTAGTGAAAATGTTTAAAATGCCTAACGGATGAATAATGAAGCAAAAATAAAGCACCTGAAAAATATAATTTTTAAAATCGAACAAAAAGGGGCAAATCAAAGGAATATTGATGAAGTTGCCAAAATCATTCAGGATGAGTTATATAATGAGGAAAATAGGGAAGAACCCGATCCAACATATATTAATAATTTAAACCAAACTATTTCCAAGCAGTTAGAACCACTTGTGAATAGCAGAAAAAAGCCTGAAAATAGAGTTGATGAAATGAATGAATTTATAAACCATTTTAAACAAGATATTAATTATTGTATCGGGCTATTAAGAAGCCGAGAATAGCCCTTAATTTTATAAAGATGCGCGCAACTCAAAGTTTATTCTTAATTTTAGTTCCTACAACAAAATTATAACATATAGAGGAATTAGATGACAATAAACCAATACCTAAACAACATAAACCAACGCTATCAATTAGGCAATGCAACCGAGCATACTTTTAGAGGCGACCTTCAGCAACTTCTTGAAACTTTAGTTCCCGAAATAAGAGCAACCAACGAACCAAAACGCCAATGGTGTGGTGCGCCTGATTATATTCTAACTAAAAAAGATATTCCTGTTGGATTTATTGAAGCAAAAGACATTGGCGATAAAGACCTTGAAGGCAAAAAGAAAACAGGAAACAAGGAACAATTTGACCGCTATAAGGCATCGTTAAACAATCTAATCTTTACCGATTATATAGATTTTCATTTATACATAGATGGCGAGTTTATTACCAAAGTTGCTATTGCAGAAATAACGGAAAAAGGAATAACCCCTAAACCCGAAAACTTCAAAACATTTGAAAACCTTATAAAAGATTTTTGTGTTCACGTTGGGCAAACTATTAAAAGTCCAAAAAAACTTGCTGAAATGATGGCGGGCAAGGCTCGCTTGCTTTCAGATGTTATTGGTAAAGCATTAACCAGCGACCAAGACCACCAAGAAGATAGTACCCTAAAAGAACAAATGTTGGCTTTTAAGGATATTCTCATTCACGATATTACACCTAAAGGATTTGCAGATGTTTACGCCCAAACTATTGCCTATGGAATGTTTGCGGCACGTTTGCACGACCCTACTTTGGATTCATTTAGCAGACAGGAAGCGGCAGAATTGATTCCAAAATCCAATCCATTTTTACGAAAACTCTTTGGCTATATTGCGGGTCCCGATATTGACGACCGTATTAAATGGATTGTAGATAACCTTACCGAAATATTCTTGGCTTGCAATGTCGAAGAAATATTAAAGAATTATGGAAAGGCTACAAAAATGGAAGATCCGATTATCCATTTCTATGAAACTTTTTTGAGTGAATATGACCCGAAATTGCGTAAAGCTCGTGGCGTTTGGTACACGCCTGCACCTGTTGTAAATTTTATTGTTCGGGCGGTTGATGATATTTTAAAATCTGAATTTGATTTACCACAAGGATTGGCCGATACTTCAAAAACAACCATAAAAGTAAACACACAAATGATAAAAACTTTAAACTGGTTACAAACAATTTGAACAAGAAGTACACAAAGTTCAGATACTTGACCCTGCAACAGGAACAGGAACTTTCCTTGCCGAAGTTGTAAAACATATTCACAAAAAATTTAAAGGACAAGAAGGTATTTGGAGTAGTTATGTAGAAAACCATTTATTACCACGCTTAAATGGTTTTGAGTTGCTTATGGCGAGTTATGCAATGGCACATTTGCAAATTGGATTTACTGCTAAAAGAAACAGGATTTAAACCCACAAAAAACCAACGAACCAGAGTTTACCTTACCAATAGCTTAGAAGAACACCACCCAGATACAGGAACTTTATTTGCTAATTGGTTAAGTACTGAAGCTAATGAAGCCAACCATATAAAAAGAGATACGCCTGTAATGTGTATTATTGGAAATCCACCTTACAGTGGTGAAAGTGCCAATAAAGGTGATTGGATTATGAATTTAATGGAAGATTATAAAAAAGAACCAGGCGGGAAAGAAAAACTAAAAGAACAAAACCAAAATTGATAAATGATGATTATGTTAAATTTTTAGATATGGACAGCATTTTATTGAAAAAAATGGAAGTGGAGTTTTAGCCTTTATTAATCCACACGGATTTTTAGATAATCCAACTTTTAGGGGAATGCGGTGGAATTTGCTGAAAACCTATGATAAAATTTATACTATTGATTTACACGGAAACAATAAAAAAAAAGAAACTGCTCCTGATGGAAGTGCAGATGATCAATGTTTTTGATATTAAGCAAGGTGTTTCAATAAATATTTTCGTTAAAACAGGTAAAAAAAAACCAAATGAATTAGGCAAAGTTTATCATTATGATTTATTTGGAAAAAGAGAATTTAAATATGATTTTTTGATTGAAAATATCTTTAAAATCAATTCAATTTAATGAACTTGCAAATGCAGAACCAATTATTTTATGATTCAAAAAATTATAGAATTAGAAACGAATTATAACATTAGGGATTTAATATTAAAGATTTATTTCAAATTAAATAGTAATGGGAATAGTATACAATGGACAATTGCATTGATAGAATTAGATGAAAATTATAGAATAATAGAAAGAATTAACGAAAATTAAAAATTTGCTAATCAGTAAGAAGATATTAGATATGTGAAAAGTATAAAAATGGATAAATATATGTATGTGATTATAGACCATTTGATAAAAGATGACTTATTATGACAATAATCTAAAGGGTTATTGATTGAGCCAGAGACAAATAATGTAACATTTTTTAATCAGTAAAAATTATGCATTAATCATTTAGTAAGAAGGTCAAGAAATAATGAATTTGTTCTACTTATGTAACAAATTCAATTGTGATAAATGAATTATTTCATACATTAGATATGGTTAATATTTTTCCACTTTATATCTATATCCGAAAATAACGGACAACAAACGATTAGATGCAAATTCAACATGAAAGAATACCAAACTTCAATCTGAATTTAAATCAAAAATTGCAGAAAAAATAGGTTTAACTTTTACAAGACGAAAAGAAAAGTAATACGGTTGAATAAATACCTTTGCCCCAATTGACATTTTGGATTACATTTATGCGGTTTTACATTCACCAACATATAGAGAAAAATACAAAGAGTTTTTAAAAATTGATTTTCCGAGAGTTCCTTATCCAAAAGACAAAAACACCTTTTGGCAATTGGTAAAATTTGGTGGAGTAAAACGAAATTCATTTGCTCGAATCTCCAAAAGTTGAAAATTATATTACCACTTACCCCATAGGCGGTAGTAATGAAATTACCACAAAAGTGCTTCCAAAGATTGGGAATTGTTTGATAAGGAAAAGCAACTTGGCAGAATTTGGATAAACGAGGAACAGTATTTTGATAATGTACCTTTGACTGCTTGGGAATTTTATATTGGTGGTTATCAACCCGCCCAAAAATGGCTAAAAGATCGCAAAGAAAGAACGCTGAACTATGAAGATATTTTGCACTATCAAAAAATCATTGTCGCCCTTTATGAAACCGATAGGCTAATGAAAGAAATTGATAAAATTAATATTGAATAAGGTTACAACGGATTCATTTTACACATAATCTAATACAGAATTACAGTCTTTAATGAGTAGAAAAAAGAAAAGAACAACAGAGGATGAGAAAAAAAGAATAGTTTTTATTAGCTACAAAATTGGCGTTAGTAAGACAAGTCAAATGTATAATATTTCACCATCAACAATATACAAATGGCGAAAATCACCAGAGATAAAAATTTTTATTGAGGACATTAAAAATAAAAAAACAGATAATTATGCAATAGTTGAAAGACCCGCTTATTCAAAAGAAATGGATATGGAGTCTTTACGCGCCAATTTATTTGGAAATAATCAAAGCCAAACTAAAGAATCCAGCAATGAGTATATCGAAATTATTACATTCTTACCGTGGTTAATTTGGAATTGTCCAAGACTAATTAAAAAGAAAATTAAAAAAGTTGATAAGACTGAAAGCCCATTGTACTACAATATTGATGGTTTTCTTCGGTATCTATTTTTGATTATCGTAATTTTTATTTTTATATATTTAGCTCTGAGTATTCCTCATGATAGCACCATACAAGTTAGGAGATAGGTCGTTTATCTTTTGAAAATACATTGATTATTCATCAAAGTTTAATTTTGGAAAATTTAGTTGAAGCTTCTTTACTTTTATTTTAAGCTTTTCTTTTTCATTCAGCTTGTGAAACTGCAAATATTCCTTAAAGAATTGTTCCCCACGGCTGTTAGCTTCTTCTATTTCAATATTAAAAGCGCTATGTTCCAGTGAAGTATTGAAATCATTTTTTCGTGGAATATAATTTTCAGTTAATTTCTTATGTTTAGGTAAATAAGCTTTATTAAATGCCGCCTCCCCTTCCTGGATGGTTTTATATTTAAGCCCCGTAATTTGTTGCATTAAATATGTTTTCTCGGCCTGTACCCTTTTGGGAACGATCTGGTTATTGTTTTCTGATTCAAAGTCTAAAATTTCGTTTAAGATGTATAAATATTGTTTTGCAATCTCCCTGTTGTTGACAATCTTATTAATCCTTAATAATTCCTTCTCATACTTTTGAATTTTTCTTTGTATTAATCGAGTTGAATTTGAAAATTTATTAGGCTCAAAATCATAACTCCAACCCTCTTTATAGTTAATACTTTTAAGAGGGTTCGAATTAAATGATTGAGCCTTTGGTTTTCTTATTCTACCTGTGCACAATTCATTAATTCTCAGTAACATAAATTTCATTAAATCATTACTCTTTACTTTTCCCTTCATTTTTAAATCGATGAATGAAAAATCATCCGATGCGTATCTCTTTTTCATTAGCAGGTAAAGGTGTTGCAATCGGGCTTTTTTGTTTACTTCCCCCCTTGCAATATTAAGTGCAATTAAAAAGTCTATTTTAGTTTTGAATGTACGTTTCTCGGTAATGATATAATCGCGATTTCTAAATATTATATCTTCATTGCTGTTTATGTGTTTTCGTAGCTCTTTATACAAAAATCGAAGATTGAAAATAATATTACTGTTTCGCCGTATGTGGTAAAGTATTAAAAACAACTGAATGTTGGAAATAGGCTTTCCATTTAAATATTTTAGAGTAGAAATCATTTCTTTACAGTTGTACATAAATTCCTCAAAATTGTATTTATAATTAAGATCGAAGGACGCAGAGATATAGTCGTATTTTTCCTTAAAAAATCTAAAACCATTGTCTTCACCTAAAAGTTCTGGTGTGGTCAATATTTGTTTTCTAATAAGACTTTTAAACTCGTCATTTGTTGCACTTGGAAGACTTGAAACATATGCATACGGCAAATGCTTATCAGAAAAACCGTAGGTGTTTGATATAACCGGTTTTTTTAATACTTTCTTTCCAAACTCAATAATTTCGTTTTCTGCTTTTAATTCAAACAATTTTATTCCTGAATCAATGAATAACAATGAATCGTGAAGACGCGTTGATGTTTTTAAATTATTAATTTTTTTAAAGCCCTCTATAGCATCTTTTTCAAGATCACACATATGTGTTATAAACTTTGTCCTTCCGTTGGTGTAGAAGGTTATTTCCTCTGCTTGTGAAATGCTATAGCCACACTCAATTAAAAATATTTTTATTTGTTCTTTGGTTTTATATTTTCCACTATTTAATACTGAGTTAAACAGTACTTTTGCCTGAGAACGTGTAATATTTTTTCGCTGCATTAAATTGTTATAAATTTCATTCTTTATGTTTGATCCAGTTTGAAGATCAAGAAAGGATGGGAATGCACTTTTAATATCACATTCTATTATTTTAAATGGCGTCTCGGCTCTTAATATTTTTGGGCATTTAGTTAGTGGGTTATATTCTCTAAAATCTTTTTCAGCAATCTTAAAATGTTTTGTAGGTAATTCTAATTCTCTGCATAGCATATATAGAATATAGAAATACCATTTTTCTACAAATAAAAATGAGGGTTCCCCTTTAGGATGATATTTTGAGTTTCGTTTTTCATCAATCCTCGCATATTTTCGCAAAATATTTTCTTTATCATAATTATAATTGTCGATAGGTAGTTTATTCCCTGTTTGTATATAATGGCTCGTATAATCCAAATATTGATGACTTCCGAAATGTTCAGAATTAAAAAACCAAGCACATTGAATAATAAGGTAACAGGCCTTAAATAATACTGTCTCCCTTAGTTTGTAATATGTTGTGTCAACTTCATATATTGCAGTGTATGGTGAGAGGTTACATGCATCAAAAAAACCTTTAATTGCATTGACAGAATAATGCGAATCTTTTATTGGTGTTTTCTTTGGATAAATACACTCAAAAAAGTACGCCATTCCTAGCTTTACAATTTCCGATAAATTTTCGCCTTTTGTTTCCTTGTTGTCGCCTTGGATATTCTGTAATGCCCTGAAAAATTTCATTTCGATATCATCTGATTGGCGGTTTTGAATATCTTGCTTTAAATTAGAATGGTTTAAGAAATCCAGTCTAATGTGCGGAGAAATATAAAGGCGATTTTGGATCGCCTTGCTCATTACTCAGGAAACTCTAATTGAAAAAACCGAATAGATAGAAAAATGGTTGATGCAAGTATAGCCATTACTTTTTTAATGGTTTTAAACATTCCATTAATTCATTGCGCTTGTAATACCTGCGATTGCCTATACCATAGGCTTTGACTTTACCTTTATTAGTCCACGCCCAAAGGGTAGAACTGTCTATAGAAAGAAATTTGCATGTTTCCTCGCGAGTTAAAAGAGCATCACCGGCTTGTTGGCTATCAATATTCTTTTTAAACTCTTGAAGTTGAATTTTAACACCTTCTGTAATCAGATCGGCTAATTGTTGTGGTGTTGTTTGAATAAATTGAACTGTATCCATCATTAACAGATTTAAAATTAATTCTGCAAATAATGATGGTACCTTTTAGTACTTTTTTGTAGTACCGTACTAATATTAGTACTGTTTTTATTTAAGTAGTTTCAGATTGCATTTTATCTAAAAATGAAGAGGCCACCTGCTTATTTTCGTTCTTTAAATGGTCAATTATGATTTCCATCTTTTTCCGATTGTTAAATATATTTTTATCGGTGTTTTCATATCCGTTAAAAGAAGCCAATATATATTTTTCTCCCTTCCTCAAATTAACAGCTTTAGCTATAGCTGGAATTGTATATTTTATTCCTGCGCCTGTTTTAGAATCATTCCAATACTTATCCATTGTGCCATTTGCAAATAATAATCCAGTTTGAAACCACAAAGTATTTTTTTTACTGGATTTCGCTAAGGTCTCGATAGAAGATTTTTCAACTTGGATGTCGTTTTTCGCAGTGATTTCTTTATCCATTTGGTTAGATAGAAGATTTTCAAATTCAAGTTTTAATATTTTTATTTCTACCTCGGCCTCAATCAAACATTTCAACTGCCTCAATTCAAGATTTTCCCTCGGAAATGGACGTGGTGAATAATCTTTCAACAAGGATTCTTCAACTAAATATTTTTCAACAATAATTTCGATAGATTTAATCTGGAATATTTCTATTAAAATGTCTTTATAAGGAAACCAATCTCTTTTATAATAATCTTGTACGATTTTGCCAATTTTTAAAATCTCCGCTTGTATATATTCTTCTTTACGTTCAAAATTAAGCAGGAGGTTTAACTGATTCTGATGTTTCAAATATAGTCTGTCGGAAATTTGAGGTAATTCGAAATATATCTTATCATATAAAAAATCCAAAGCTTGTATAATCTTTACTTCGGGATAGGAATTAGTATATTTAAGTTTTATACCCTCGTTAATATTTTCCCTTTTAATAGTAAGGCTTTGAACTTCTGAATTTAATTGAGCTTTTAAAAGATTATTTTCCATAAATTTTGTCTTATTATAATGATCATTTTTTTATAATTTCTTTAATTATTACACCTGACTGCAATTTGTCTATTGCATTATGCAATTTGATGTAATTAGTTTGTTGCATTTTTGCAATCTCCTGCAATTATTTGTTGCAATTGGATGCAATTAGTTTGTTGCATTTTTGCAATCTCCTGCAATTATTTGTTGCAATTGGATGCAATTTGTTTGATGCATTTTTCAATTTCCTGCAATTATTTGTTGCAATTGGGCACAAATACGTTGTTGTATTTTGCAATTTCCTGCAATTTTTTATTGCAATTGGTTGCAATTATTTATTGCAATTGGATACAATTATTTGTTGCAATTAGCCAAATCGGTCAATTGGATTCAATTAGTTTATTGAAAAAAAGCCGATTAGATACAAATTTTTAGTTGCAATTATAAATTGCAACTTGCCGCAATAAATTTTTTAAAATTCAGCTAATGGTTTGCAATATTAATATTAAGAATTAAAATATTTGCTAATCTCCATAGCCAAATCCTTATTACTTTTTCCTATGTAATTTAAGAACATTGATTCACTACTATGACCCGTTATGTAAATTAAATAAGTAGTGGGAATTTTGCCATAAAAATTAGTGGCGAATGAACGTCTCCCGATATGAGAAGTTACAAGTTTCCATTTTTTATATTTTCCAGATACTTTCCTAATTCCGTTTTCTGTTTTTTTCTGTAATCCCCCTTGTACTTTTTCCTTTAGTTTAGCTTTTTTACAAACTTTTTTAATGTATTCGTTATAACGTTGGTCAGAAATGGGACGTGGAAATTCTCCATTTCGTTTTTCAAGTATCTTCAATACCTTTGGATGGACTGGTATAGTCATAATCTTTCCAGTTTTCTTTTGTGTAAATTCCAAAATGCTTTCCCCATTTTCAATCCTTATCATTTCCTTTGTGAAACGCAAAAAATCACTAACTCTTTGACCTGTGTAGCAACTTATGATTAACCAATCGCGAGCGTTCTCTAAATATTCATTTTTTAAATTCTTTTTCTCTATTCTATTCAACTCTTCAAATGATCAAATATATTTTCTCGGCCTTGGCTTTGTCAAGTCTAAGCGAATCTAATTGCGGATCTGTTTCCAGTCCCAAATATCGGGCATGTTTGCAAAAAGTCTTAATAAATTTTAGCTCCCGCTGGATTGTATTTTGCGCATAGCCTTTTGATTTTTGATATGCTAAAAATTCATTCTTGAAATTTGCGTTAATTTCCTTTATTAATATTGGGACGTTTCCGCTCTAATTGCAGCCGCTCCAATTTGTGTTTGATAACCTTAAACTTTTTTTCCGAAGCCGTACTTATTTCGTGCTTCCGGTAATCTATATAAAAATCTATATAGTCGATTAATGAGTTAGGTATTCCTGCTTTTTCTTTGGGTGGGTTATAATAGAGCTCCAACTGAAGTTCTAACCAAGCCTTAGTAATCTTTTCAGGGTGTTCTTCTATTAAACGCTGCTTAAAATGTGATTTTCGATCTTATTAAGCTCGGTATTTACTTCAACTTGCTTGTTACTAATTTCAACATCTTTAGGACGGGTCTGTTGATGTTCTTTTGCCCAATATCTTTTTGCGCTCAAATGAGGATTTTCAATTAATTCTTTATTAGAATAAATATAAACCTTAGTCTTAACGCCGAGAACATAATCTTTATCTTCGTGTCGAAACAACAGTCTTAAATTCAGGGGGGCATTTTCCTTTGTAGAACGGTATAAAAAATTTACAGCGGCCATATCATATAACATTTGAATAATACAAACATAATATTTTTGTACGATAATTGTACGGCTGTTTCCAAACTAATCCAAAACCATCCCAACTAATCAAAACAACATAATACCTGTTAACCGCTGTATTCATTGGAATATGAACCAATTTTCAGTATTTACGCGAGTTTAAAATTAAAGCATATTTGCGGGTTTCCATTCCCTCCGGCTCCACGATTAAATAGAAAAGCCACACCGAAGAAAAGCCACACCTATCGGTGTGGTTTTTTTGATTTATGGAGAAATTTGAGCTTGCTCAAAATTTCGGAAAAAATAATTAAAATTGGGCATAACCCCTGCCTTTCATTGCAGTACGGAAAGCGCAAAGGATCATATTATATTAACCCCGTTAAAAAAGAGTGCCAACAATTTAAAAATTAGCTCAATCCCTTTATTTTCTAACACAGCTAAAATTATTTTGTTAAAGAATTTCAAAATATAGTCTGAAGATGCATTTGTATTTTTAAATTTAATTCAAACAAAAAAAAACATTTACCTATGAAAAATTTAGAAGCATTATTTGAGCATCAATTGAAGGATCTTTACAGTGCTGAAGATCAATTGACAAAAGCGCTACCGAAAATGGCGGAAAAAGCAAAAAACAAAAGTCTAAAAAAAGCATTCGAAGATCATCTTGAAGAGACAAAAGAACACAAAAATCGAATAAAGGAAATTTGTGATGAACTGGAAATAGACGCAAAAGGAGAAACTTGTAAAGCGATGGAAGGACTTATTAAGGAAGCGGAAGGCTTTATGAAAGAAGTGGATGATGATGATGTGCTGAATGCGGGTATGATAGCTGAAGCCCAACGCGTAGAACATTACGAAATTTCCGGATATGGTACAGCCGTCCGTTATGCAAAAGAATTGGGACACGAAAAAATTGCCCAAAAACTTCAAAAAACGCTCGATGAAGAGTACAATGCAGATGAAAAACTTAATGATTTGGCAGAAATGCGCCTAAACAAAAAAGCTATGTAACTTTTGTTTATCTATTTTAAAAAAAAGACCCGTTTTTAACGGGTCTTTTTATAAAGTAAAATTTTTGATTACGGATTTGTCACAATTCCGAAAGAAAATCTATACGATTAATTTAAGGTCCCTCAAAAATATTACACAATACGAATGACTACAGTAACTATAATTGGAATTTTGGCGGGTACTTTTACCACCTTAGCCGTAGTACCCCAAATAATAAAATCCTGGCGAACCAAAAAAGTAATGGATGTGTCCCCTATTATGTTCACCATTTTATTATTGGGGGTCGGGTTATGGGTTGTGTATGGTTTTTTAAAAGAAGATATTCCTATTATGGTTACCAATGGAATATCTTTTCTCCTAAATTTCTCCATGTTGGTATTGATGGTTCTTTATAAATCTGAACAGTAGCCAATTTTTTATTACTAGAAATTAATTTTATTCACATTAATAATAAGGGAAAATGTATTGGAGTTAAATTTTTGAAAAATGACTGCCAAGGAAATGTTATTTCAAATGAAGAATTAATAACACTATTCTACATTTATAAAAGGAAAAATTAATTAAAAAAAAATGTTATGGACACACAAGAAAGAAATCAACAACAAACAGGACAAAATCAGAACTGGGATAACCAAAATCCCCGCGAGAACCAGCGAAACCAAGATCCTACACGAAGAGGTGAAAACTGGCAAGAAGAAGAGTAGTTTACCTATTCTAAGATGAATTTTATAAATGGTCCGTGTTTTAACGGGCCATTTATTTTTTCGTGATATTTAGGATATAGTGTGCTATAACCCAATAAGTTTGGATAGTATATTCCACTTATTTTGTGCAAAGAAAACAAAGTTTTAATCCATCCCGCAATTTTACTTCAAACACTTAATATAAAAAATCTGCTATATTTATAAAAAATAACCCCTAAAACTATTAGAATGAAAATAAAACTACTGCTCTTCTCATCTCTTTTTTCAATGGGAATGTGTTTTTCCCAAACTTACGGCACATATGTAACCGGGCAAGATGGAAAGATTTTTTATCAACGCCCCAATTCGGTTGCACCTGTTCCGCAGGAAAACAATAGAGGACCCGTGGCGCTTGCACTGGATTGGAGCAATCCAGATTACAACATTTCAAACAATCCCACCAAAGATTCTTGGGATTCACGAATGGCTGTCGGAAATACCGGCAATGTGTATGTTGTTTATAGTGACAATCACTCCAACAATCTTCAAAAAATTATGTTTCGCAAAAAAGAGGTAGGCCAAGAATGGTCCACTCCTATTTTTGTGGATCAAGGCGGCGAGATTGGTGGGAAGAACAATCATTATGGAGCAATTACAAGTTCTCCAAACGGCGATTTACACGTAATTTATAATGTTTGGGCAAATGAAAATGTCCGCAACTATATTGGCTATTCCTATTATAATGCCGCTACCGATATATGGAGTGATGGACAAAAAATATCAGACCTCGGGGGGACTGTTAACCATACCAGCAGCCATCATGATTTATATAGTACTGTTGATAACCTGCCTGTGGTAGTATGGGGATATGATTTCCGGGAGAATCAAGTTAATGAGGAAATCTATATGAAGTATTTTGATGGCAACAATTGGAGCAGTGATATTGCAGTTTCTGATGTTTCAGATAATCTAGATGCCGGCTACCCCTATATCAAAAGTATTGGCGATAATAAAGCAATGTTGATTTATGCGGAAGGCGCTTTCGGCACTATGGAACTTAGATACAAAATTTATGATGAAATTTCACACAGCCTCAGCGCGGCAAAATTAATTACTGCCGAGAATGTTTTTAGCAATAATTATGTGTTGGCAACATCCGGCACGGGCGATATAATGGTTTTAAAAATCCACAAAGCGGTAGGGCCAAACCGTGACGTAATGAATGTTTATGATTACGACAGTGCAACCGATTCTTTTAGCCTTTCTTCAAATATTTTTGAAGTAGCCGCCAATGCCGGTGGTTTGTTGAAAAGAATGGATTGGGACTGTAATGCGGAAGGCGACTGCGGTATTATCTATACTGATTTTCTTGCGCAGACCAATTCCTTTTTGGAATATAATCCCGTAACCGGTTTTGGCGATCCACTTATTATAAATGAAGAAAACCCTGGCCTTGATGCACCTAATACGCGGTTTGATCCCAATGGCAATTTGCATGTGGTGTGGAGCGATTACCGCTTTGATGATGGTCAAGGTTTTGATGAAAGAGAGATTATCTACGAAAAAGGTGTGAATACGAATCTTGGCGTAAATGCTCCTTCCCTGTCAAACATTTCGGTTTTCCCAAACCCTTCCAAAAACGCTTTTATGATTAATACAAATGATATTTTCACGATGGAAATCTTCAACGTTTTGGGTAAAAAACTGGAGACAAAAAATATTATTGGGAACACTCCAATAGAGCATAATTTCACTTCGGGCACCTACTTTCTTAGATTTACAAATGAACAGGCTGTACAAGTAAAAAAATTAGTGGTTCAGTAAAACCAATGTTATTTTTTTAATAGCGTTATTGCGCTTCAACCCTCAACCATCTTGAAAAATGGTTGAGGGTTTTTGCTTAAATATGGTTTTTTTTTAAATGAAATAAGCCGTTTTCGGAAAGTCATTTTTTATTGATTTCAAAAAGCTTTTTTTCTGAATCATTTAACACCTAGCTGTTAAATATCGTTATTACTTTTTAAAATGTTCATCATTAAATATAGATTTAGGATATGCCCGGGTTCGAATGAGTGGATCAATAATAACGATAAATAAATACACATGAGTAAAGAAGAAAAAAATAACGGAAAGAGTAGAACTATACCGAATTCAAGTACTAAGACTGCCCATGGAAGTAGAAGTGTACACAGCGAAAAGGATCAGTCAACTGAGGATGGTTTTAAACCAAATTATCCCAATGATAAAGAAGAGGAAGAATAGTCCTTATTTTTTAAAGCCACAATATGCAAAGTATGTGCCCTAAAAAGATAGAGTAAAATTTAATATTAAAACAAGTATTATGAAAAATCCAAATTACGAAGATACCGTAGGAAAACATCCTATTCCTCATGCAAAGGGTATCGCAAAAGGGGAAAATAGAAATATTGATAATCCGAAAAAAGGAGTTCCGGATACCAAATCAAACAAAGAGGAAGAGTAGCGAATTTTTCAAATTAGAATTTATTGCTCCCATTTCAGGTGATAGAATTTACCAATCATTTGAAGTGGGATTTTTACATATTAGGCGAGGGTGAGGCAGGCAATGATATAAATCTTTATCCATATAGCTACTAAAAAAAGTATATGAGCTAAAATGATTGCAAGGTGAATTTTAAATTTACATTCTCAAATTGTTTCACATTTAAATATTAGCTCCAACCAAAAACTAATATCAAAGTGTTATGTTAAAAGAAAAAAATTACAACTATATTTTGATGGCTTCCAAGTCTATAAAAAATGCATTTCTCATAATTATGGGAATATCATTAGTACTTTCCGTAGCCTCTATTATTATTTATTCAGTCCCTGAAATTTAACTGAATTTTAGTGATGCTCCACTTTAAAACTAAAATTTCAGAAAAGTTTGCAGGGGAAGGCAAATGAGCTGGAAAACTTTTACTCCGTAACCTATAATTTAAACATAAAGGCACTGTTTTGCTCTGGCGTGTTGACAGAATTTTTGCCCAGACATGTACAAAAGTGAAATCTTTTTTGAATCTATTCTTCAGCCTCTTATCGTTTACTTCCCCAAATATCCAAGAAGCTTGTTAAAAGGATAAGATTGACTTCAAAATTCTTTTAATTTTTAAAAAATAATAATAAATTATAACCTCCAAAAAATATTTTAATGAAAAAAATTATTGCAATTATTATAGGTATAACTGCAACTCTGATACTCATCATATATTTTTCGATTTGGAGCACGCCCTCAAATACAGATTCTCAAATCATTGTAAATGCGGAGAATATTAATTCATTAGATTTTAAAAATCAAAATTTTGTTACCATCGCCGTTACCACCATGTATGAGGGGAATATTTTAAAGGAAATGGTGCAGGGTGAACAATATAGAGATGAATGGTCGGTTCCTATAAAAGTACCAGTGGTTTTTTTGGACACAGTAAATGGAGGGCTTACCATTATAAAAGAAGGTGGCGGTAAACAAACGCAATCCTTACGATTAAAAAACCCACAAGGGATTTACTATACCCTGCGGAGTGTGGCAAAAAATCCAGAACCATTAATCCCTGAATTCGCAAAAACGCTGGGTATAGAAAACATTATTATTGATGGAATTTCGGCCCAACATCCTTATGGAGCAAGTGTGGTTGCTAAATTAGCCGAATCTATTTCCATACTACATACACATCCCTCGTTGGTATTTATCCCTAAGCAAGAACGCCTGGGCAAATACAATAATACTTATGGCAATAAACTTTATTGGTTAGAATATGAAACCGAAGGACCTACAAATTGGACACATTTAGACCATGTTATTGAAATAGTAGACACTGATGAATTGCAGGAAAAAAAACAGCAAATAGGTGAAAATCTAACCATTCAAAAAGAGGAGTTAGTGCGAAACCGTTTATTCGATTTAGTGATTGGCGATTGGGATCGGCACGCCAAACAATGGGGATGGGTGCTTCAAAAACAGGAAAACCACTTCCTAGCCACCCCATTGCCCGGTGATCGCGATAATGCATTTTTTTCCATTGACGGCCTCATACCCACAGTGGTATCTTCCAAAAATATTCAGCCCCGGATACGCTCTTTTGACAAAGAGATAGACTATATTCCGGGCTTGGTATATCCATTTGATAGGTATTTTTTAATCAACACACCAATTGAGATCTTTATAGAACAAGCCATTTTTATTCAAAACAATTTAACAAATCACGCTATAGAAGAAGCGTTAGCAATATGGCCTAAAGAGATATATGATCTTCACGGTGAGAAGATAAAGACCAATATTATGGCACGAAGAGCTCACTTAGTAGAATATGCTATAGCATTTAAAAAAGAGATTGACAAACAAGGCTATTTAACTGAGCCCTTAAAAGGTTCAGATGATGCAGAAATATCCAATGGATTATTGAAGTGCTTTGAATGTAAATAGATTTTCAGCCACTGTTCATTAAAAATCCCGAACAAAACTTACATGGTGGAAATGAAGCAATAAGGCATTTCTTTAACATTTTCTTTATTAAAAATTGCATTTCATCGAAAAAATACTTCGTTTAAACGGTTTTAATAATTTTTTTGTATTTTCGGAGACCAAACCCCAAATTGAAAAATTATGAAAACAAAACTACTCATCTTCGTGTTAACCTACACTTTCATTATTAGCTGCTCAAAAGAAGCTGAAAGCGATCTTTTTCAAAACCATCAAACTGAGGTAATCGCCTCGCGAGAAGGACCAACGCCAACCGAAGGATTGTGTACACAAGTAGATCTTATTGCTGGACAAAATTATGACTCTGGAAACGTTGAAGTGTCACTTGATGCAGAGAATCTCTATATTACGTATACAATGGAAGGCACCTGGGTATTAAAAGCTACCCATCTGTATGTTGGAGATTGTGCATCAAGACCAGCAAATAACCCGGGAAATCCCCTAATAGGGCAGTTCCCTCTTGCTGAAACCCATCCAGTAGGCACAACAAGCTATACCTATAGCATTCCATTAAATAGTTTACCTAATTGTGTTTGCATAGCAGCACATGCTGAAGTAAATGGCCCCTCTGGAAATGAAACGGCTTGGGGTAATGGTTTACCTTATGGCGGAAGTAACTGGGCTATGTATTTTGAATTCTGCATAGACCAGTGTGGTTTGTAAAAAATACAATACCAATAAAAAAAGAGCCCAATTGAAATTTCAATTGGGCTCTTTTTTTATTACAGATTTCCTTTAAAATGCTTCATAAAATTATTTGCACTTCAAAAAAGTATTACTATTTAGTATATTGCAATAATTATAAAATGGAGTATTATGAAATTTTTTCGCCTACTATTTATTTTCTTTTCCCTACCTCTATTCGCACAACAAGGTGGCATGTGGATTCCTTCACTTTTGGAAGGAATGAATGAAACTGAAATGACCAACCTTGGAATGAAAATGACGGCCAAGGATATTTATGATGTTAACAACGCCAGCTTAAAAGATGCAATACCTCATTTTAACGGTGGTTGTACCAGTGAAGTTATCAGTAACAAAGGGCTTTTGCTTACAAACCACCACTGTGGTTATTCACAAATACAAAGCCACTCCACACTGGAACACGACTATTTAGAGAATGGTTTTTGGGCTATGAGTTTAAAGGACGAACTGCCCAATCCAGGTGTGAGCGCCACTTTTATTGTAAAGATTGAAGATGTTACTACAAAAGTTTTGAATGGTATTTTACCTGAAATGGATGAAGCTGACAAACAAAAAAAAATAGAAGAGAACATTGCCAATGTAGTGCAGACTTCACCAAAAGAAACGTGGCAAGACAACCGCGTGCGCACCTTTTATGAAGGCAACCAATATATGCTTTTTGTGGTGGAAACTTATAAAGATGTTCGTTTGGTGGGCGCGCCTCCCTCTTCAATAGGAAAATTTGGTAGCGATACAGACAACTGGATATGGCCCAGACATACAGGTGATTTTTCACTTTTCAGAATTTATGCCGACAAAAATAACCGTCCAGCAGAATATTCCAAAGACAATGTGCCTTACACCCCAAAACACTTTTTGCCCATTTCGTTGGATGGCGTAGCTGAAAATGATTTTACATTGGTCTTCGGTTATCCGGGAACAACCGATGAATATTTACCTTCCGTAGCAATTGAGCAAGTTATTAATACTATCAATCCGGCCCGAATTGCCATTCGTGATGCTGCTTTGGCCATTCAGGACAAATATATGCGTGCCGATCCGCAGATTAAAATTCAGTATGCTTCCAAGTTTGCCAGCATCGCCAACTATTGGAAAAAGTGGAAAGGCGAAACACTCGGTTTAACAAAATCAAATGCCGTTGAAATTAAAAAACAACAGGAAAACGCGCTCACTTCCCAAATAAACAAAAAAGGAAAACAAAAAGAATACGGTCATTTATTACCGAAATTTGAACAATATTACACTGAAATTGAACCCTATTCACTTGCCCGTGAATATTTTCTTGAAACCGCATTACGAAATGTGGAACTGCTGAAAATTGCATACCAAACATACCAGTTGAAACAGGTTTACGAAAGCCGTGGCGCCCAATCCTTTGAAGACCGAAGGAATAATTTGTTGGCTTCCCTTGAAGGGCAATACAAAAATTATAGCAAGCAAGTGGACAAAGAGGTTTTTGAAGCCTTGATTGCGCTATATTCCAAAAATGTTCCTGCACAGTTTTTACCAGATTCCTTTAAAAACATGGATGTTACATCCGTAACTGAAAATGTCTACAAAAATTCTGCTTTTGTGGATTATACATCTGTAAAGAATTTACTGGAGGGTGATGCTCCAACAGTAATTTCAAAATTAGAAAACGATCCCGGATATCAAATCCTAAAGGAAATGGCAGATGCTTATATTGAAAAAGTAGGGCCTAAGTATGAAGAACTTGAGTTAAAAATTTCAGGTTTGGAACGCGATTATATGAAAGCTTTATTGGATCTGAGTCCAAAAGACGCACGGATATTTCCCAATGCAAATAGAACGTTGCGGGTAACCTATGGAAAAGTGGCTGGCTACTCTCCTGCCGATGCCATTTATTATGAACCCGTAACCCATCTTGAGGGCGTTATGCAAAAATACGTTCCCGGTGACTATGAATTTGATGTGCCACAAAAATTAATTGACCTTTACAAAGCCAAAGATTACGGCCAGTATGGCGAAAACGGAAAAATGCCCGTCAATTTTATAGGGACCAATCACACTACAGGTGGCAATAGTGGCAGTCCTGCCATTGACGCTGAAGGAAATTTAATCGGGTTGAATTTTGACCGTGTTTGGGAAGGCACAATGAGTGATTATTATTATGACCCTATGTTATCACGAAATATTATGGTTGATATTCGCTACGTGCTGTTTATAATGGATAAATATGCAGGAGCGAAAAATTTGATTAATGAATTAAAACTAGTTCATCCAAAAAAGGAAAATAGTAAAAAGAAGAAGTAATTTCAATTTTACTGAACGCCGTGAAAACTCACTTTTAATGGACGATAGTTCTCGCAATTAGTTTATCTCAAAACGAGTCAAAGACTTGCGGACATGCGTTAAGCCACTAATATGATGTATTAACATGCCAGCATTAATAGGTACGTAATTTATTAGCTCTGTTTTATTCCTCACGTTTTCCAGCACATTTTTTCGGTCATTACCGCGCCAGAATTTGCACATAATCTTCATACAAAAAATAAGAGTTTTCAATATTGTTCCTGTATCCATAACTGATATTCATATTCCACTTTTTGAATTATTAAAGATCACCACAAATAAAGTGAGCTAAAAGAGAATTACTTTTTTGTTCAATAAATATTTTATGAATTGGATAAAAATCTGAAACACTTTCGCTATTATTTTTGAATAACCAAAAATTAAAAACCCCCTCAGCAAAAGCTGAAGGGGTTTTCTTCTTTGGTTGGTTATTTGGTGATTATTCTTTAATCAAGCGCTTTACAGTGCTTGCATTGTCACCAATAATTTGAACAACATAAACTCCAGTTGCAAGGGATGAAATATCCACTGCTTTTTCACCCTGCATTGTGCTAAGGTTTATCTGGTTAACCAGTTTTCCGTTTACGTCATAAATCATCATTTTCTCTAAAGCGATGTTGGTCTTGTTAACAAGGTTCACAACATTGCTCGCTGGGTTAGGATATAAAGCTAAACCTGCCTCTAGAGAGTTTTGGTTCACGCCAAGGATGGATTCAATTGTAAGTTCAAAGTCACAAGTTGAAGTGTTTCCATACTCGTCAGTAGCTGTCATAGTGATGGTATAAGTACCATCTGTCAAAGCTGTACCTGGAGCAGGGTCTTGGGAAGTGATTGTTACTGGATCTGTACAGTTGTCATCTGCAGTGGCTTCGCCAGTTGCAAAATAATCAGGTACAATGTAGAACAGGTTACCAGCTCCTGGATCAACAGTTTGATCTGCTGGGCAAGTAATTTCTGGAGCCAATAGATCTACCACAATCACGTTTGCAGAACAAGAAGCCAAGTTTCCACTAGCATCAGTAACAAAAACAGTAACAAGTATTGGTGTTCCTATGTCAGCACAGCTAACGGTAGGCACATCTACAGCAGCAGTATCAATACCACAAGCTTCATCTACACTACTAATAATATCATAAGGATCAATAGTAGCAGTACCATCTGGGCCTAATTCAATAACAACATCAGTATTTGTGTTTGCGTATGAATAAGTAAGACCCCAAGTGTTAAGAGTTCCATCATCACCAGCTGCAGCATCTTCAATTGATAGAGTCCAAGTTCCAACTGTGCTTTCGCCAACAAACGCTGAAAGTGGGTTAGATGGTCTATAGTCTGCAAGAGGGAAAGCATCTGACGATCCAGCATTACAATTTAGAGCATTTGCAGATTCGTCATCGTAAAGATCGATAATATTATCGCCAGAACAACCATCTGCCGCTCCATCAAATATCATCACTTGTGTTCCTGAAGGAGATTCGAGTGTTATTCTTAAGTCTCCTACCCAAGTGTGAGTAATATTCAAGTCTACATTTAAATCAGTAATGTCGAATTCATCTGTAACTTCAATTGTTGTTGAAACAGTTGAGTTATCTACAATTGCAAGTGCAGGACTATCAGAAACTGTTTCAGAAATTGTTGGTTCTGGACCACAAGTAATAACAGGAGCAGTGATGTCTATTACATTTATTACAGCTGTACAAGTAGAAGCATTTCCACTGTTATCGGTTACAGTTACCTCAACAAGGTTTTCGCCAAGATCAGCACAAGTGAAATCTAAACCAGAACCACCACCAGTTGTGTAATGGATATTACCATTGAATACACGTGGCTGGAATGTACTTCCAGAGAAAGGATATCCTCTAGCGGCTCCTTCAAGGAATTCAATATTGGCATCAGAAGCAAATACGTTTCCTGTTCCAGTTCCATTGGTATAATTAAGACCACCGGTTGAAAAATCTGTTGGAGTTATATAAAATGCATGTGTTTCACCTGCTTCCATAACATAGTCTAACGACAAGTTTAGAGGGGTTGCAACACCGTCACCATTAGATACAACACCTACAGCAGTACCAATCAAGGTCCAAGCTGAAGGATCTGCCTCAAAACCAACCCAAGTACCTGTTTTAGCATATACTTCCACATCAAAGGTAGCACCAGTGTCTGCATTGATATCAAAGGAATTAAGTGTAACGTCGGTAACAGCATTTATGTCAAACATATTACCAAAGTTCCCATTTCCACCAGCAAAAGTGGTAGTAAGGTTTTCCATTGTTCCACCACCGGCACCGCCAGCGGTAACAGTGTATCCACAAGCTTCGTTAACATTAGTAAGAAGATCGTTGGGATCTACAGTGGCCATTCCGTTAGCATCAAGGAAAACATCAAGTCCGCCACCAGAGGGTGCCTCATAGGACAGCAAGAAATTGTCAACTCCGGCTCCCCAGCCCCATCCGCCTAGGTCATCATATACATAACGAACTTGGAAGGCAGGATTTGCAAATGCAGAAACATCGATTGATTCTGTTTGGATATCTGGATCTAAACTTGCATCATATAATGCTACTTGTTGCCAAGCCGAACCATCAAATACTTCAACAGTAAAAGTTTGATCACCAAATTCTTGGAATGCAACATCATAGCCCAACGTAACATTGGAAGCACTTCCAAGGTCGTAAGTTGGAGAAATTAAAGTTGCAAGGTTTGTATTGCCACTTCCCGCTGCATCGTCATTAAAGATGGCTGCGTTAGAAGAGAAATCATCTCCAAGCGGCATGTCTCCAGAGCCAAAAGTCCAATCCTGTACACCAGCCTGAATTTCAGTTGACCAACCTGCAGGAACAGATGCTCCTTCAAAATCTTCCGATTCGCTGAAGCTTCCAAAACCGCCCACACATACTATGTCTGGAGCAGTAACATCTTGTATTGTAACTGTAGAAGTACAAGTAGTTGAGTTTCCGGAGTTATCTGTAACTGTCATTATAACAGTGTTTGCACCTGTATTGGAGCAATTGAAAGATGAAACATCCAAGGTCATAGAAGCAATACCACAATTATCTGTAGAGCCATTATCCACATCAGCAGCTGTAATGTTTACAGTTCCTGTTGATGGGTCAAGGTCCAAAGTAATATCCTGGCATACTGCCACAGGAGCTTCATTGTCTATTACGGTAACAGTAAATTCACAAGTTGACGTATTTCCGTCACTGTCGGTTACAGATAGGTTAACGGTTGTGTCTCCAACTGGGAAAACACTTCCACTTGGTGGAGTAGCAATAATATCTCCAGAAATGTTGCCATCTTCAGTATCAAAGGCAACAGCAGAGAAGTTTACAACAGTGCCACAAGTTCCTGGAGCATTGTTAGCCACGATGTCCGCAGGACAGGCTATGGTTGGTGGATTGCCAACTACAGTAAAACAAGTAATATCAACAACTGCAGAAGGTGTTGAACCAGATCCTGAGGCACAACTAACTGAACTGTCTGAGGTAACAGCCACGGTAATAGCATCCATAGCCGTAAAACTTAATCCGGTTAAATTTCCGGTAACATTATTTGCAATTACTGTACCTCCAGTTCCAATACCTTCATAAATTGTAAAATAATCACAGCAAGATTCAACTCCTCCGTCTGTGAAGGTAATGGTTATATTGTCGCCAGGAGTGTCAACCTGATAGGTTGCCAACACACTGTTGCTTTGATTATTTCCATAACAAAGTGTTCCGGTTTCTCCACAACCCGGAGGTGGTGGTGGTGGATCCAAAGACATACCTGAAGTTTGTCTACAAGTATTTTGAGTTGTACAAGAAGCATCTGCAAAAACATGTAATCTATATGTTCCTGAAGTAGCAATATTTACATCCAAAGGAGTTGTTCCTGAAGCTATAACAGTGTTTGATGCATCAGTAAAAGTTAAATAATCAGTACCAACACTAGACGCAAACCTATAGTTTCCTGAATCAGCAACGGTTACTGTTGCTCTTTCGCCGGCAAAGTTACAAGTAGTAAACACCACAGGTGTTTGGGATGCGTTAGATATGGTTCCAGATCCATATGCGGTAGTCGAAATACATTGTGCATTGGCCTGCCAACCGAAAGTGGTCAGCATCAATACCGATAAAATTAGAAATGTAATTTTTTTCATAAATAATAAAGTTAAAAGTTAAAAGTGGTTAAAAGTAACAAGATTATTCCTTAATAACAAAATTAAACAACCCATATTCCGTGAGGGGTTCGCGATTATGAAGGGTACAAAAAACTTATTTCTCTGAGCCACCTTTTTATATGTTTGTCTATTAGTCAATTAGCCCGTATCACGCTCGTTCTAATGAGCACAAAAAAAATTCCTCCCAAAACCATCCTTTTTATATATTTGTTATATATTCCCTTAACCAAACCAATATGAAATCACTTTATTTCCTCCTTATTTTTTCGGCAATTACGCTCTCTTGTTCCAAGACGACCGAAAAGAAAGATCCATCAAAGTATACGGACAATTCTTCCACATTGTATTCAAAATTAACTCCGGAGCAGTCAAATATCCAGTTTAAGAACAATGTAATTGAAACTATGGATTTTAACTTTTTGAACTACCCATATATATATACCGGGGCGGGTGTTGCCGTGGGCGATATTGATAATGATGGCCTGCAGGATATTTATTTGGTATCCAATTTTGGACCTAATAAATTATTTAAAAATAAAGGAAACCTTCGTTTTGAAGATATAACCACTTCTTCAAAAACAGAAGATTACAAGGGATTTTCAACCGGGGTGACCATGCTGGATATAAATAATGACGGATGGATGGATATTTATGTCTCAAAAGCCGGGTCACTTAATGATAACGATGCGCGAAGAAACCTGCTTTTTGTAAATCAACGAAATGGTTCCTTTGCCGAGGAAGGAAAAAAATGGGGCCTTGACGATCCCGGCTATACCACACAAGTCTATCAACTTGATTATGACAAAGACGGCGATTTGGACATCTATGTAGTAAATTATAGATATGACTTTAAGAACAATACAAAAATAAGTGGCGATATTCAAAAGGCAATTGAAGAAATTACCAGCGACCAATTGTACCGAAACGACGGCACTATTTTCACAAAAGTAACGGGAGAAGCAGGAGTCTACAATAAAACGTGGGGACTTGCAGCTGCAGTTGGCGATTTCAACAACGATGGCTGGGATGACATATATGTATCCAATGATTATTTGGAGCCCGATATTTTGTACATCAACCAAAAGAACGGCACCTTCAAAAATGAAATCAATAGCCGTATGAACCATATTTCTTTCAATAGTATGGGATCTGACTTTGCGGATTTGAATAACGATTTATATCCCGATTTAATAACGTTGGATATGGCCGCTGAAAACTACGCCCGTAGCAAACAGAATATGGCCTCAATGAGTACATCAAACTTTATGGCTATGGTAAAAGTAGGATATCACCATGCCTATATGGCCAATTTGCTGCAATACAATTTAGGCAATGGGAAATTTACCGAAACAGCCCAGTTGAGCGGTGTTGTAAAAACCGATTGGAGTTGGGCGCCATTAATTGCTGATTATGACAATGACGGTTTAAAAGATATTTTTGTTTCAAACGGTGTCTACAAGGATTATACGAATCAAGATTTTAGAACAGCAATACGAGAAAAAAATGCAAGAGGAGAAGCCATGACCCTTGAAGCCGTAAAAGATTTGTTACCATCCCAAAAACTTGACAATTACATTTTTAAAAACAATGGAGACCTAACCTTTACCAAAATGATGAAAGATTGGGGATTGGAAGATCCTTCCTTTTCAAGTGGCGCAGCTTATGCCGATTTTGATAACGACGGCGATTTGGATCTTGTTGTAAATAATGTGAACGATGAAATTGGATTATACAGAAACAATGCAAACAGTAATTTTATTCAAGTGAAACTTAAAGGTCCACAAACCAACACGGTAGGTATTGGGGCTAAAGTTTACGTGAAAAAATCAGATACTATTCAATACCAACAGCTATATCTCGCCCGCGGGTTTGAATCATCCGTTACCGATGTTTTGCATTTTGGGCTTGGCAGTAACAACAAAATTGACGAACTGGCAGTGCAATGGCCAGACGGAAAAATATCTAAATTTTCCAATCCCGACATTAATAAAATGATGACCGTTGATTATAAAAGTGCAGAAAAGGGAACCCTCGCCTATTTAAGTCCTGTTTCTAAAAAAACAAGTTTGGATCCATCTAGCATAGGTATTGATTTTGTACATAAAGAAAATGATTTTGACGATTTTTCACTTCAACTTTTAATTCCTCAAAAACAATCTACCAAAGGAACAGGAATCGCTGTAGCAGATGTTAACGGTGATGGCTTGGACGACTTTTTTGTTGGAAATGCCGCCGGAGCCGAAGCCGCTTCGTATATTCAAAAAGCCGATGGCACTTTTACAAAAACCAATGAGGCCCTGTGGAAAAGCCATGCAAAATACGAAGATGCAAACGCCATCTTTTTTGATGCGGATGGTGATGGCGATCAAGATCTTTATGTTGCTAGTGCAGGTTATGAATTGGACGAGAACAGTCCGCTGTTGCAGGATAGGTTATTCGTAAATGACGGTAAAGGCAACTTCGCCTATAAAAAAGAAGCATTGCCAACAATGCTCGTTTCCAGCAAAGGAATTGTTGCCGCAGACTACGACGCGGATGGCGATGTGGATTTGTTTGTGGGCGGAAATGTAACACCCAAAAAATATCCCACCACACCCCGCTCCTATTTACTGAAAAACGAGAAAGGTATATTTAAAGATGCCAGTATTGAAAACCCTTCAATTAAGGAAATAGGTATGGTTTCTGACGCAGTTTTTACTGATTATGACAACGACAAAGATTTAGATCTACTGGTAACAGGTGAATGGATGGGCCCCACCATTTTTAATAACAATAATGGGAAATTCACCAAAAACGAAAACATAACAGGGCTTGAAAATACCGAAGGATGGTGGTTTTCTGTCACTGCAGCAGATTTTGATGGCGATGGCGATGAAGATTATGTTTTTGGGAATATAGGTGGAAACAATAAATTCCACCCTTCCGCAGAAAAACCACTCTATATTTCAGCAAAGGATTTTGACAAAAATGGCAGTTTTGATGTCGCTATGAGCAAAATAAGCAACGGCAAAGTAGTGCCAGTTCGGGGCAAAGAATGCAGTAGCCAGCAAAACCCCTTTCTATTGGACAAAATTAAAACCTATAAAGAATTTTCCCAATTGGAGTTTAAGGACATTTATGGCGAGGAAGAATTAAAAGATGCTTTTAAGCTTATTGCCCACGAGTTTGAAAGTGTACTAGTCTTAAACGACGGCAACGGAAAGTTTACAGTTAAACATTTGCCCAATGAAGCGCAGTTAGGCCCAACCCTTTCATTTATTCCTCGCGATTACAATAACGATGGCAATATGGACATTATGGGGGTTGGCGCCATTTATGACGCCGAGGTGGAAACCATTCGCTATGACAGTAATTATGGCTATGTGCTTCTTGGTGACGGCAAAGGCAATTTTAAATATTCCAAGGAATATGTTCCTTTTATTGATAGCGACGCGAAAAATATGAAAGCCATAAAGATAAAAGGAAACGAAATGTATATGGTAGTAAGCAATAACGCTCCACTACAGATTTTTAATTTTAAATCCTAATTTCAGAAAAACGGGCGGTACAGCTCCACCCGAAAATCAATGGTGGTTTTTTCGGGAAATTCGTCTTTCATTTTTTTATAATCTGCAAGACTCCCCACTGCCCTATTTGCAGCCCCGGATGGCGCAATTAAAGAAACCGTTTTTATTGTTCTTCCATTTCCGGGTAATGGAAAGGTATGGATGCGCGGTACTTTGTTGGAAACCAATTGCAACGAAAGATTGTATTCTTTTAAATTTTTTCGGAAGAAATATTCCGGGCCATTTTTACTGTTTCCTCCTGTAAAAAGCAAGGCTTCAATTTTAGGATTTTGTTGAAGGATTGCGACCAAATCACGCAATTCCACTTCCAACATTCCAATATCTGAAGCATCCACTTTTTCGCGTTTTGCGGAAGCAACCATATCACAAATACCGATGCCTCTTTTCATAAGAAAATGTTCACGTTGTTTTATGGCTTCGGCCGTAGTTTCAAATTTTAAATCCAAACCGAATATTTTATCCAAAATAAGCCATAATTGACCATCGCGGCTACCATAACAAAAATCTACATCGCCTTCTTTTAATTCCCCAGTAGTAAACCTGGGCGGAGGCAAGGTACCTACAATTAGCTTGGTAGCAGTTTCGGGAATGTAGGGCTCATATGGATGAATGTGGTGGAACAATTTTAGATAGCTGGATTGTTAGATTTCTGGACAATTAGATTTTAGATTTACCGAATAAAAACAGGTTCATTTTCCTTCTCCGTATATTCTTCACTATACCCATAGCCGTCATAATCAAATGCCTTCAATTCATCGAGTGTTTTCACATTATTTTCAATCGCAAAGCGCGCCATACTGCCACGCGCTTTTTTGGCGAAAAAAGAGATTATTTTAAGTTCACCGTTTTTGAAGTCTTTAAAAACTGGAGAAATAACAGGCACTTTTAGCTTTTTGGCATCAATCGCGTTGAAGTATTCCACACTTGCCAGATTTAGGAAAAGTTCATCAACTTCCAATTCGTCATTCAATGATTCCGTAAGCGTTTTTTTCCAAAAGGAATACAAATCCTTTTTTCGATTTACGGGTAGCTTCGTGCCCATCTCCAAACGATATGGTTGAATTAAATCTAAAGGACGCAAAAGACCATACATTCCCGAAAGAATTCGCAGGGAGTCCTGCAAAATATCTATCTTTTCCGAAGAAATGGTATATGCATCCAAGCCTGTGTAAACATCGCCCGCAAAGGCATAAACCGCTGGACGTGCATTCTGTTTTGTGAAAGGAGTGTTGAATTCTTTATAGCGCTGGTAATTGAGTTCAGCCAATTTATCGCTGATGTCCATCAGTTTACTGATGGCCTTTTTACTTTTTCTTTCCAGCTTGTTATTTATCAATTCGGCTTCTTCCAAAAACTTGGGTTGAGTGGCTCGGGTAGTGGGAAGTTGGGATTCAAAGTCCAGTGTTTTGGCTGGGGAAAGTACTATTTTCATCTATTGCTTTTGCTTCAAAATTAAAGAAAACTATTGGGATTTAAGATTGGATAATGTGAGATTTCGAAATTAAAACCATTAATAGAACGTCTCATTCAATCCGTCTTCCCTGTGTGGTAAAACTCAATCCTTGGGAGCCGCGAAGCGAAGTCATTATTGCCTCAAAAAGAGGTTCGGGGGTATCAGGTTTTGTGGACCATTCAAAAATAAAATTGGCCCCACTACCACCATCCTCATCGGCTTCATCTATAACGATTTCAACCGTTTCCAAAGGTTTTAGTTGAATGGTTTTTTTAAAGTAATGCCGAATCAATTGCCCGTGTGTATTATAATAATCTGCTTTTGAAATGTAAATTGTATCGGCATCGCTCACATTGCGCAAACTTACCATTGCAGTTAGATTCTGTGATTTCTTTAGCGAAAAACTATAAATATGTGAATAGATACTCAAATAGGTTTTTCCGTGTTGTAGCGAATCTTTCTGGGGTCCCGAAATTTCAGGGTTAACATAATGATCTTCCCAATGATTGTCCTGGTAAGAGCTAATTTCATTTGGCTGATTACAAGCTATAAAATTTGCGAAAAGTAATAATAGGGCCGTAATCTGTAATATATTAAAGAGTTTTTTCACCATTCTCAAAGTTAATTGAAAAATAGCAATTCTCCTTTTAATATTTATTAGCTTTTGAATCACATTTCGTAGTTTCACAAAAAATAATTGAAGAAGTCAAATTTGAAAAAACCATATTTCCCCGTTTATACCCAGGTTAGCCAAAAACCCATTACAATCTGCGAAAAATTATCGGAAGAAGTTTTTGATTATCCTTTTTTTAATGATGCTGCACCTTTGGTGCGCCCGATGAATTCTGAGCGCAAAACACTTGAAATCACAGAGAGCGCCAATACTCTAAACTCCGAATCATTAAATCTTAAGGGTTTTATTTTTCATACTTCACATTGTGGCTCAACCCTTCTTTCAAAAATGATTGGAGCCTCAAAAAGAACACGCATTGTCTCTGAAACGGAGGCCATAAATGGTTTGTTGCTTTCGGCTGTGTTTTATAATTTGGAGGAAGCCGTATTGCTGAAAAATTTAAAAACTATAATTGCGGCCTATTTACAGCCATTGGGTAAAGCGGAACAAGTTATTTTTAAACTTACCTCTTGGAATATATTCTTTCTCGAACTTTTTCAAAAAGCATATCCAGAAGTGCCCTGGATTTTTATTGATAGAAAAACAGAGGAAGTCGTTCAAAGTCTTTTAAAATCGGGGCGTGGTTTTGTGGAATGGTTTTATCATCCCACAACCTTGCTTCAGCAATATTTTCTGGGTAATAAAATAGAGACTGAATCACTTGAAAAGTATCTTATGGCGATGGTTGAAGCACATAAAAGGTATGCTGCAAAAGCTAACTTGGAGAAAAGTAAACTGATAGAATATCCTTCCTTTATTGAAGAGTTTGAAAGCAAAATACTTCCGCATTTCAAGCTGGATTATTCAAAACAGGAGTTGCAAGCTGCAAGCGAAATGGTCAAATATGATGCAAAGAGTTTTGAGAAAACAGTATTTCCCTTTTCAGAATAAACCTATTTTTGCAAAGAGATGAAAAACACCAAAATAGAACTTCGCACTGTAAACGTTACGCGCTACATAGCGCCTTTGCGCGAAGGCGGCTCGCTACCAGCTTTAGCAGAAGCAGATGATGACTTTAAATATGTTTTGAAGTTTAGAGGTGCTGGCCACGGTGTAAAAGCTTTGATTGCGGAATTACTGGGTGGTGAAATTGCGAAAACATTAGGGTTACAGGTGCCGGAACTTGTTTTTGCCAACCTTGACGAAGCGTTTGGCCGCAGTGAAGGCGATGAGGAAATACAGGACCTTTTAAAGGGAAGTCGCGGACTTAATTTGGCACTCCATTTTCTTTCGGGTGCCCTCACTTTTGATCCCGTTGTAACTCAAGTGGATGAACATTTAGCTTCGAAAATTGTTTGGTTGGATGCATTCACCACCAATATTGACCGCACCGTAAAAAATACCAATATGCTTATTTGGCATAAAGAACTGTGGCTAATTGATCACGGCGCTACCTTTTACTTTCACCATTCGTGGGATAATTGGGAAAAAGCGGCCTTAAGTTCTTTTCCATATATAAAAGACCACGTTTTGCTGCCCCAAGCAACTTTAGTTGAAAAAATAAATGATGAAATGGCAATACTTCTTCCCGATGAAAAACTCAGGGAGATTACTAACCTCATCCCCGTTGATTGGCTAAACTGGGAAGGTTCGGAAATGGAGGCTGAAGCAATAAGAGACGTATATTATCAATTTTTGGTACAGCGAAGAAACCATTCAAATAATTTTGTAAAACAGATTCAGGATGCACGGGAAACATTTGTATGAATATGCGGTAATACGTTTGGTTCCCCGCGTGGAGCGTGAGGAATTCTTGAATGTTGGAATAATTCTTTTCAGCAAAGGGGCCAAATACTTGCATTGCAAACATCAAATTGACACGGAAAAACTAAAACTATTTTCCTGTGAACTTGAAATGGAGGAGATTGAAAGTAATTTGAAAGCCTTCGAAAAAATTTGTTCCGGTTCCAAAAATGGTGGCCCCGTGGCAGCATGGGAAATACCGGACAGGTTCCGGTGGCTTACGGCCCAGCGCAGTTCTTCATTACAAACTTCGCGCCCACATAACGGATTTAGCAATGATTTGGATGCTACTTTGCAACGCCTTTTTGAGGAATTAGTGCTTTAGTTTTTGAATTGTACCACTTCTCCCTGGTAACTAATAGTTCCCCTATCATTGCTACTAATTGCAAGCGTCGCAAAGCCAGACTCACCCACAGACATTGAAATTTCATAAGTGTCATTTTCACCATTTACGGTTGCATTTATTTGATATTCATTGTTGTTTTCAACAGTAAAATCTTCAGGTTTTCCTTTAAATCGCATCCCCTTGTCACGGCTCAAAGCCATTCCGCTATAAGCTCTTCCGTAAAAAGGTAGATTACTAATAATCATTTCTGGGGAAAAAGTGACGGAATAACCGCTACCAACCAAATTTTTTGGACTTCCTGTGGTGGGAAATACAGTGTTGGCTATGAATTCAAAATTTTTGGAATTCAATAAGTTTCCAAGGCTGCTGGTATCAACATTTTGCTGATTTGTATTTCGTTCTATACCCTTTTCCTTTGAAGTTGCACATCCAAGAAAAATGAAACTAAATAAAAGGGTGAATAAAAAAGTATTTGCTTTCATAGTTCTTTTCGTTTAAGATTCACAAAGTCTATGCCTAAATTTAAAACATTTAAGCTTAAAAAAGAACCGCCTGAAGTCAATTATACCTTCAAATCAATCTCCTTCAAATTTTCGATTCTATTTCGCTGAAGAAAATCATCGATGCTTTCAAAATGTTCAATGACCCGTTTGTCTTTAAACTCAAATACTTTTTCAGAAAGGCCCTGCAAGAAATCACGATCGTGGGAAACCAAAATCAATGTGCCATCAAACTGTAGCAATGCCTCTTTCAACACATCCTTCGATTTTAAATCCAAGATGGTTTGTAGGCTCATCGAGAATTAAAACATTTACAGGTTCCAATAATAATTTCACCATCGCCAAACGCGTTTTTTCACCACCCGACAGCAAGCCAACTTTTTTATCAATATCACCGCCGCTGAACATAAAACGCCCGAGAATATTCTTTATTTGTGTACGGATATCACCTTTGGCAACCTCATCAACAGTTTGAAAAACGGTGAGTTCCTTGTCTAAAAGCGCGGCTTGGTTTTGGGCAAAATACCCCACTTTCGCATTGTGGCCCAAAGCGCATTTTCCCTCAAAATCAATCTCGCCCATTATGGCTTTTATCATTGTAGATTTTCCTTCGCCATTTCTGCCCACAAAACTCACCTTTTGTCCGCGGGAAATACTCATATTCGCGTCTTTAAAAACCACGTGATCGCCATATTTTTTGGTCAAGCCTTCCACAACAACGGGATAATCGCCACTACGCTGTGCTGGTGGGAAGCTCAATGCCAAAGCCGAAGTGTCAATTTCATCAATTTCAATGATCTGCAATTTTTCAAGCATCTTTTCACGTGAATTTACCTGATTTGTTTTGGAATAGGTTCCCTTAAAACGCTCAATAAACTGTTGGGTTTCAGCGATGAATTTTTGTTGCTCTTCGTATGCTTTTAATTGATGTGATCTTCTATCGGCACGCAATTGCAAATAGTGACTGTAGTTTGCTTTGTAATCGTAAATCCGTCCCATGGTCACTTCAATGGTTCGGTTGGTAATGTTGTCTATAAATTGTCTGTCGTGAGAAATTACGATGACGGCCTTGGCTTTATTCAGTAAGAAATCTTCCAACCAAATTACCGACTCAATGTCTACGTGATTCGTTGGCTCATCGAGCAAAATTAAATCCGGTTTTTGAAGTAGCAATTTTGCCAATTCAATCCGCATTCGCCATCCGCCACTGAATTCTGAAGTTTGACGCTGGAAATCACTTCTTTTAAAACCTAGACCCCGGAGGGCTTTTTCCACTTCTGCTTCGTAATTTATTTCTTCTAGAGCATAATACTTTTCGCCAAGCTCCGCCACTTTTGTGATGATGTTCATATATGCATCACTTTCATAATCGGTGCGGGTTTCCAATTCTTTGTTTAGGTGGTCCATTTCATCCCGCATTTCAAAAATTTGCTTGAAGGCTTTGGACGCTTCATCAAAAACAGTACAATTATCGTGAGTCAGTAAATGCTGCGGTAAATAAGCGATAATGGCGTCTTTCGGCGCTCTAACATTTCCGCGTGTGGGCTTTTGGACTCCGGCTATTATCTTCATCATCGTACTTTTTCCCGCGCCGTTTTTACCCATTAGGGCAATTTTATCGTTTTCATTCACTACAAATGAAACATCACTGAAAAGTGTTTCCCCGTTAAATTCTACCGCTAAATTATCTATTGAAATCATACATTTTTTTTAAGGCTGCAAAACTATTAAAAATGGGTGGATTGTGCATTGAATTGATTATAAGTTGTAGAGAAAAAAATGAAGGAATTAAACTTCAGATTCTGTTGTTTTTGGTAGCTAACTTCGCACAGGTTCTTATGTTATTATTTCGTTATCATTTTGTAATTTCACAAAAATATTTTTACTCCCCTAAATCGAATTTTTTTGCCCTTAAGTTCCTACGCAAAACCTATGTGATATTAATATGTAATCACTTGGCATGCCGTTACAAAGTTATTTAATCAATCGTTTTTTAAAGCTAGAAGGAAGATTATACAGTGGCAATTTATCTGAAGTTCAGTACCGAATTGAATCTGCACTAGATAGAACCCATTCATTGATAGTATATTTGGATCCCTTGGAGAAAATAGAACCCGCCGGAGCATATATGCTTTATATTGCCTCGAAAAAAGCTCGCGAAAACAACAAAGAAATTATCTTGTTCTGTAGGGAAAATGAAATGGTAAAACTGATTTTCACATTCGTAGGGATTAATTATTATAACAAAATCCCCAGATCCAACAATTAATCTGTTTATTAATACTTCGATAATAGTTCTATAATGCTTTAATTCAAAAACCCGCATCTTTCAATGCGGGTTTTATCAAATTAAGTGGGGAGAAATAAGCCATTGGCTTATCTCAAAGATACTAAAAAAGTGATTATTAACAACCTCTTGCTCAAAAGTTTAATAACATATTATTGTTAATTAAAAATGAGCCGTTAGCGCAAGAATGAAATTTCTTCCAGCACCAGAAATACCCGAACTATAGGGCCGGTAGCGCTGATCTGTTATATTTTCTATACCGCCACTAAAAGCAAAGGTGTCTGTTAGCTTATACAGCGCTTTAAAATTTAATGTGTACCACGCAGGGGCATACGGATTTCCATTTTCGTCCAATGCATAGATTTCCGTTTTATCTTTTTCCTCTTCGGGAAGATCTTCAAAATCGCGTTTTGCCTGAAAGTTAACGTTTAGTTCCATGCTCAATTTATTGGTTTTATAGTTTAAGCGGGAAAGGCCGAAAAATGGAGAGGCATGTCTTGATGGACTGATATCGCCATTATCCAGCTCTTCTTCCCCTTTTTGGATATTCACATCTGTAGAAAAACCAAAACCTTTGGGCAGCTTCACTTCAACGCCAATTTGCACGCCATAAACTTTAGCAATTGCAGCGTTTTGAATTGCCTGCACTTGACTTAATTCGCCTTGATACATAATGCTATCCAAACCATTCAATTTAAAATCACGACGCACGAGCGCATCTTTTAAATAGGTGTAATAACCGGTAATGTCCAGCTTTACAATGCCGCCAAAAACTTTGGCTATACCCAAGTCTGTATTATAGGCGTATTCGGGTTTTAAATCTGGATTGGGAACTACAACACTTCCCGGTTCGGAATCAAATACTTTTCCAAGATCATCAACATTTGGCGAACGAAATGCCGTACCCAAGTTGGTGCTGATCACCAAAGTTTCATCAGGGCGATAAACACCGCCCACACTTCCCGTAAGTGCGCCATTGCTCAAACTTGCTTCCGTGAAAGGGAAATCATAAAAAGAAGTATCAAATTCCGCATCAAGCAAAACGTGATTGTAACGTGCACCCGCACTTAATGTGAAATTATCGGCTACTTTAAATTCGTCTGTAACATAAGCCGCCAACGATTGCCATTTTGATTGTGGATAACGAGCTGGGCCAGTTTCCGAAATATCTGTATAAATATTTGTCAATTCCCCTTCAGAGTTTACATCGTTCAAAACATATTCAAATCCGTAAAAAAAAGTATTTTTTTCACCTGTCGTCTTTATAAAATCTAGGTTTGCGGAATAGGCACCCACTTTTTCACTTTGAGTATTGCGTTCGGCATTGTTAAATGAACGGTCTATTCTACTCTCCTCAAACCATTGGTGTGCCAAACGTAAACTCATTTGATCAAAGACTGAATTGCTTAAAGTATAGTTGATATTTAAATTGTTCATCATCCAAATCTGTGGCCCATAATCCCATTCGGCATAACGGGCCGTCCCATTGCGCACACGGGTATGCCTGTCATATCTTCCATAGGGTGAAGTTTCGGAAAAATGGAAACCGTATTGAAAATCCCAATTTTCGTTCGGTTGAAAGCGAATTTTCTGCATCATATTTATTTGCGAATAGGCCGAAGGGATCTGCAACAGTTTATCATCCTGACTTATTACAACATCCGTGCTGTCCTGCCTTTGCACATAATAATCCTTTATGTAATCTTCGGGACCGTGGCTTCCCTGACGCAAATGGTCGTAATCCCAAGAAGTGATGCTGGTAAGGAACGCCCACTTTTTAAAACCTAAATTCACATCAAAATGTCCTGTTTTTTCATTGTTGGCTGAGGAATATCGCACATTGGCTTTTCCGGAAATCGAAGGCTCATCAGTTTTCGACATTTGTGGTGTCAAAGTCTGAAAGCTCATTACGCCACCAATGGCGTCGCTTCCATAAATTACAGAGCCTGGGCCAAAAAGAACTTCGGTATTTTCTACGGCGAAGGGATCTATACTGATTACATTCTGTAGGTTTCCGGAACGGAAAATAGCAGTGTTCATTCGCACTCCGTCAACAGCGTACAAAAGCCGACTCGTTGCAAAACCCCGTATCATCGGACTTCCTCCGCCCTGCTGGCTTTTTTGGATAAACACCTTTCCGGAAGTTCCCAAAAGGTCTGCAGCAGTCTGTGGGTTTTGCAATGCAACTTCCCTTGCTGAAATGGAAATGATTTTTGAAGGCACATTATCACTGCGCTGGCGCCAACGTGAACCGGATATTACTACCTCATCTAAACTGAAATTTGAAATTTCAAGGGAAATTTTAAATCCTTCCGATTCCAATCCGGAATAGCTTTTAATAACTGTTTTATAACCCAGACTTCGTATTTCAATTTTTTCAACATTTTTAAAAGAAGAAATATCGGCTTGGCCTTTGGAGTTGGTGGTTGTAAATAATTTTGAATTTGCGTTGCTAAGTGTAACAAGTTCTATGGGCTCGTTAGTCTGCGCATCTTTTATGGTTATGGTCTGGCCAAAGGTGGTTCCTGCAAAAACCAGCAATAACCAAAGAATAAAATGTTTTCTCATTTTTTATGGTTTGTTTAATAATAACATTGACAATAAATAGAACAATTGCAAACACTTCTATTTTGAATTTAGAAGTTGTTGCACAATCATATTGAATGTTAACTAAACCTAGGAGGTGGTGTGGGCGGACTTTTGCGCCAAGAGTGAATAATACTGTTTTGTAGTGTATTCTTAAAAATTTCTGCTGGAGTATCAAAAGGTCTTGACTGCCATTCAAAAACCTTTGAACAGAAAAAAGATTGGAGATAGTGGTTCAGTTCCTTTTGATTTCTTTGTTTGTCTTCGTCATTTTCAAAAGTATTTGCAACCAATTTTTGAAGTTTTTTGTTTAGTTCCGTTTCCTCGTGATCCCACCAACATCGGTAGTAAATGGAATCTTCCTTAATTTCTTTTGAAACTACATCATACATCTGTCCATCGTATTCAAATTCCCTTGAATGTTCCCACCGCAGTTTGGTTTCGGTTTCTTTTTTTGAAAACTTCAGAAGTACCAACTCCTCCTCGTCCATTCCTGCAATCATTTTCCATTTTATTTCGCGCTTGATAGCAACCTTTTCAAAATGCAAATAGGAAAACATTGTGGCCACGGGAATAAACAGGACAAACAATAGCGATATGGCGATAATTCTTTCTTTCAATGGAGAAAACAATTGTTTGCCAAATGTCGGAAAAATGAATTTATTATTTATGCCATTCTTACTTATTTATAGTTGAAAATATCTTGAACAGGAATCAACATAGCTAACCTGAATCATTCAATTTCCAAATACCAATAAGTAAAAGCTTCCATAAAAAATGTTTTAATAATTCTAATAAATTCCATTCCAGTGTATAAGGTTCATTTTTTTACAACCATCAATTGAAACTTACCATTTATCAATTCACAACATATCAAACGATTAAAGGCAAGTAGTTTTGACCCATAAACCAAAAAAATAATCATGAAAACACAATTTACAATGCCTTATTTATTAGGAATTATGTTATTGACTGTTTCTACAGTTTTTGCAACAAACCCTACCATTGCTCCACCGAGCAACGACCTAATTGAAAACGCCATTGATCTGGATTCGGGACCCTTTCCCTATTCCGAATTGGCCATAAACTTTCCGGAAGCTACGGATACCAACGATGCAACAGATGATCCAGACTGCAGTATCGTTCAACCAGGAATCTGGTACAAATTTACAGCCAATAATACCGGATCTGTTACCGGGCTTATAGTATCACCTCAAATACCTTATGTTGTATTTTTTTCTGCGCCGAATGAAAATGTAACCGATGGCGTTGAGTTAACTTACTTGGATGTGCCCGGCAATTCCTGTGCCGTTGGAGCCTCTAAGACTATTGAAGCAGAAGCAGGTACCACCTATTATATTTATGTAAAGAATGCAATTGTAAGTGATGTATTAATAAACATTACTCCCGCTATGGTACCGCCAAACGATTTTATTGAAGATGCAAGAAACTTAAACGGGCTTGAAGACTATTTAGATCCAGATATTGTTTTCACCCTTGCCACCGATACCAATGATGGCGGAATGATTAATTGCGATGCAGAGGACGCAAAAGTTGTATGGTACAAGTTTACAGCAGCAACTGACGGACAAGTGGTGGCGGGAATTGGAGTTCCCCAAAATGAGGGTGGGGTAATTTTCTTCAGCGCAGCAGATGAAAATGCAACCTCTGGATCAGATCTTACTATGGTAGAGCAACCCACAAATACTTGTGCACCAAACAACCTTCAATCTATTATTGCAACCGCGGGAACAACGTATTATATATTTGCTGCCCTAACAGATAGTGCTAGTGTTACCCGGGCAACAGTTTCCATCAATCTATCGGGAATATTGGGAACCGAGGAAAACTCGCTCCAAGCCTTCACGTATTATCCAAATCCTGTTACCAATGAATTGAACCTAAGTGCAAAAAACACAATAGACCAAGTATCCATATTTAACATCATGGGCCAAAAAATATATGCTGAAAAGATAAACAACACAAATAGCATTATAAACCTTTCATTTTTACAACAAGGAATGTATGTAATGACAGTCACTTCCGAAGGGACTTCGGCAACCTATAAAGTTGTAAAGCAATAGGTTTTTAGGTAATTATATATCCTATTTCGCTAGGCCGTTCTCCTAAAAAGAGAACGGTTTTTTTATTGCAATCATTTAATAATTAAACGCAGTGCAAAATATCAATTGAAAGCCACCATTTGTCAATCGGTGAAAAATAATATGTTGAAACCAACCGTAGTTTTGAACCATAAAATCCTAAAACACTTAATCATGAAAACAACTATCACAAAATCATTTTTATCACTTTCGCTTTTACTTCTTTTAAACACTGCAGTGAATGCAACCAATAAGATCCTCTATGGTAGCGCCACCCAGCTAATGACTTAATAGCAAATGCTATCGACCTTAAATTACGGTCCGCTTGCTTATAACCAAGTTAATGTAAACTTTCCAGATGCCACCTTTGCTGCAGATGGGTCTTCATCTGGCTGCAGTCAAGTTTCGCCTGGGATTTGGTACAAATTCCATGCTACAAAAAATGGGAACGTAAGTGCATTTATCCAAACAAACAATGGCGCAATTGTAACATTTTATTCCGCAAATAATGGCAATGTTACAAATGCCAACCAACTTACATACGTAAACCAACCTTCAAATCTATGTGCTCTGGGTAACTATTCTCAATTGAACGTTACAACTGACACATATTATTATATTTATATGAGAAATCTCGATATATCCACAATAGCAATAAATGTATCAAATGCATTTGCACAACCGGAAAACGATTATATAGTCGTAGCGACGGAAGTTGCGATTAATAATCCCACTAATAATTATAACAACATCCATTTTTTACTAGCGTCCAATCCATTTGATGGAGGTCAAGCAGGATGTGATACAGGGGATGTTCCTGGGGTTTGGTATAAATTTTACTCGGAAGAGGTTTTTGAGGTTTCTGCTACAATGAGTAGTGATGAAAATATAAGTTCAATTATTTTTTACAAGTCTTTATATTATGGAGATGCACAAAATAGGATCAGATTTAGAGCATGTGGTGCAACCTCAAAACTTTATGCGGCATTCAAAATACGGCTTCCATTGTTACTGAACCAGAAAACTGGTATTATGTATTTGCATCTACTTTAGAACCCTATGCAAATGTTACCATACACGCTTCGGTGCTGAATGTCGAACAAAATCATTTAGAAGGATTCAGCTATTATCCAAACCCAATTACCAATGAATTAAACTTAAGTGCAAAAAACACAATAGATCAAATTTCTATTTTTAATTTAATGGGTCAAAAGGTATTTTCTGAAAAAATAAACAACACAAATAGCATTGTAAACCTATCATTTTTACAACAAGGAATGTATGTAATGACAGTTACTTCCGAAGGGACTTCGGCAACCTATAAAGTTGTAAAGCAATAGGCTTCCATTTTAATAGCACAAGTAAAAAGGCTGTTTGCAAAAAATAAGACAGCCTTTTTAATTAAAATCCACACGCCATCAATTTAGCTTAACTCCCTTATTATTTATGATTTCAGATAAAAAAGATTCCGAAGATACTTCCAAAGAAATTGTAGCCAACCTTTCAGAAGAAATTGCCCAACTGCAAACAAAAGCTTTTAGCGCACAGATGAATCCACATTTTGTGTTCAATGCGCTCGCTGCTGTTCAATATTTTATTACCTCAGGAGACAAAAAAGCGTCTTTGTTCTATCTTTCTGTCTTCAGCAAACTCATTCGTTATTATCTAAAGCAAATTGATAAGGATTCGGTATTGCTGACAGAGGAAAGTAATATGCTCAATGCCTATCTAACCCTTCAAAAATTACGCTACAAAAACGAATTTGACTACCACATTCATTCCGATCAAGAAAAAGAAACAAACGCTTCAATACCTCCGTTTATTCTTCAAAATCTATTTGAAAATATCATCGAACACGCTATTTACAATCAATATAAAAATTACAAACTGGAGGTGAGCTTTGAAACTTCCCAAAAGCAGGTAAAAGCCAAGATAAATTTCAGTTATGAAGATGGTCATGGAGATATCATAAACTATATTCCGGAATACCGTAAGAAATTGATAAAATGGCAGGAACAAATTCGGCAACACAACAGTTGCAAAAACTATAGCATTAAAAAAAAGATTACATTTAATAAAAATTGTGATGGGAAAGGAGGGGAAATTACACTGAGCCTGCCAAACTTATCAAAATGAAAGAATGTTTTAAACTTTTTCTTTTTTGTTTATTCCTTTTTCAGCTTTCTGAGCCGGTTTGCGCTCAGCAGAAAATTGAAAGCCCAAAGATTACAGTGCCGTTTACCGTTTACAAATCTGTGGGCGACTCGCTTTCAATAGAAGATTTGATTGAAAAAAACGAAGGCTTCCACTCCCCGAACATCACTTCCGAAAATAATAATTCTAAAGATTCGTATTGGGTACGCGCCGATTTTTCATCGCTTTTGCCAACACTCCAAAAAGATAGCCTTTGGTATTTGCAAACTGGAAGCTTTTTCAATATATCCGCCTATTTCTTGAAGGATGGAAGCATTCATAAAAAAGAATTCGGCTCCATGAATTCCAAAGAAAAATATACCTATTACAGCCCAAAGGATGGAATCTATTTTGGCGTAGAAAATTTAATAGACAATCAATATTTATTTTTTAAAATTAAGTTTTACACTTCCAAGGAAGATTTCGGCAAGTTGCGGCTGCAACTGCGCTCCGCAAAACAAAAGACCATTGAAAGTAACTATTATAGGTGGGAAGATGTAGTTGAGGCTTCACGGGATTATCTTTTTGTAGGGGCTTTCTTCATCATTTTTGTATTTACATTCCTTACGTACCTCGTATCAAAACGTCTCGATTTTCTTTTTTATTCGCTGTACACATTTTGTCTCTTGATTTATTTAGGAAGAAGCGCCTATAATATTATTGTATTTCTTGCATATGATTATACTGTATTTTCTATTTGGTTACATTCAAATTTGCAGATTTTTATCAATCTTTTTTACGTAGCCTTTGCAAAACACTATTTGGAAACAAGCCACCAATTATCCCAAATTGGACAAAGCCATACGTATTATTGCCATTTATTTGGGTTTGAGCATTTTACTGGTCACCTATTTTACTGTTACACTCCAATTGGACACTCAAATTCTTATAATGAATATCCACAGAATTGTAATGTCGGTTTTTGCGGTGGTCGCAGTAATTTACCTGCTTTTAAATAAAAAGAATGCACTGGCATATTTCATAATTGTTGGTTCTCTTTTTTTCACCGCAGGAGCCCTTATAATGCTTTTCACTAAAGACCGACACTATATGATGTTGGGCAGTGTAGTTGAATTATTGCTCTTTGGTTTAGGCCTCAACTACAAAATGCGAAAGGACAGTGAAGAAAAAATACAGTTGAAACAAACAGCCCACGACAATCAGATTAGTGCTCTCCGCGCTCAGATGAACCCTCATTTTATCTTTAACTCGCTAAGTTCCATACAACATTTGATAACCTCTGGCAATAAAGAATCGGCTATAAAGTATCTGAGCAAATTCAGTCTGTTGATGCGAAATCTTTTGGAAAGCTCCATTGAGGCCAAAATTGTTTTGAGTGAAGAAATTTCGTTGCTGAAAAAATACCTGCAACTGGAAGCTTTGCGCTTCAACAATTCCTTTCAATTTAAAATCTCCGTGGCTGATAATTTGGATGCAGAGGCTATTGAAGTGCCTGCGTTGCTGGTTCAACCGTTTGTGGAGAATGCAATTCTTCATGGGCTTCTCAATAAACCGGGCGACGACAAATTGCTTGAAGTGCGTTTTAAAAAACAAGAGGAATTCGTGATCTGTGAAATTGAAGACAATGGCATCGGAAGGAAAGCTTCCGTGGAAACGAAATCGCACTTAAAAGCTTCAAAAAAATCAAGAGGTATCGAAGTGACCGAAAAACGTTTGGAACTACTGAACAATTCCCAAGAAAACAGCGTGGAGATTATTGACAAAACGAACCCAGAAGGCCAATCCGAAGGCACACTGGTAATCCTTAAAATTTCAATTGAATAAAACCAAACCCATGAACCTAAGAGCCATAATTGTTGATGATGAAAAACACAGCCGCGAAACCCTGAAAAATTTGGTTACCGAATTTTGTCCCGATACTGAAATTGTTGCAACGGCAAGTGCTATATCCGAAGCCGTATCAGCAATAAAAACCTTCAAACCAGACCTCGTTTTTCTGGACATCGAACTGCAGACAGGTACTGGCTTCGATATTTTGGAACAATTGGGCGATATACGGTTTGAGGTTATTTTCACAACCGCCTTTGAGCAATATGCCCTGAAAGCCGTTAAATTTAGCTCGTTGGATTATTTGTTAAAACCCATTGATTTGGACGAACTGCAAAAAGCAGTTGAAAAAGCAAAAAAAATAAAGGACAGCAACATTTACAACAAGCAGTTGGAAATACTCATCCATAACCTGAAACAGCAACAACCCAACAACAACAGGATTTGCCTGGCAACAGCAGATGGTTATGAATTTATAAACGTTGACGAAATTATGTACTGCAAAGCAGAGGGTAGCTACACTACTTTCAAACTCACAAATGGAACAAACCTTTTGGTGAGTAAACATTTAAAGGAATACGAAAACTTACTTACCGACCAGCATTTTATGCGCGTTCACAACAGTTTTTTAATAAACCTAAACGAGGTGAAAAAATATGTGAAGGCAGATGGCGGTTATATTCTTATGAACAATGGCGATACGGTGAGCATTTCGAGAAACAAAAAAGACGATTTTTTTAATATTATGAACCTTTCGTAATTATGGATTCTTCTAATCTTTCTTTTTTACCAAAACCCACACTTTTTTAAATCCCATAACAACCAGCAAACCAACAAATCCCACCAACAGTCCAACAATAAATTCCGTTAAAATAGAAGGGATTTGAGGCAAAAAATGATGAAAGAAATCAATGTTGTGAACAAAAATTCCACCCGCAACCAGTAGTAAGGCTATTGTGCCAATAATACTTAATCCTCTTATCACCTTTGGTAGGGCTTGTACCATTACTACACCCAATTTCTTGGAAAAATTGTCTTTGTTTTTGCTTCGCTTTATCAATTTGTAGCCCGCTTCGTCCATACGCACAATAAGTGCTACAATTCCATAAACACCTACTGTGGCTAAAAGGGCAATTATACTAACCACAATAATTTGGGTTGTCAAATCTTCTTCAACTACTGCTCCCAATGCTATTATTACAATTTCTATAGAGAGAATAAAATCGGTTACAATAGCGGCCTTTACCCGCTCTTTTTCAAATGCCAAAATCTCACTCTCAGTTAATTCCGTCTCTGCTAAAGATTCTTGAGTATGGGAATGTGGAAAAAAGAATTCATATATTTTTTCTGCACCTTCATAAGCCAAATACAGTCCCCCAAGTAATAAAATTATAGTTATGGCTCCTGGTAGAAATGCACTCAGCAAAAATGCAATGGGAAGTATAATTAATTTATTTACCAATGATCCTTTGGTAATCGCCCACAATACAGGAATTTCACGTGAAGAAGCAAAGCCGGAAGCCTTTTCGGCATTTACCGCCAAATCATCCCCCAAAATGCCTGCTGTTTTTTTGGCGGCTACTTTGCTCATCATCGCAACATCGTCTAACAACGCGGCTATATCATCCAATATAGCAAAAAATCCTGAAGCCATAGAATCAATTTAAATTATATAAAAAGCGAAATTAATTGAAACTTTTAAAAAATCAACTATTTACTTTTCCTTAAAAATGTAAATCTTTATTGATAAACAAAAAGTCTCCCTTTGAAGGGAGATTTAGAGGGATGTAAAACAAAAAGTCTCCCTTTGAAGGGAGATTTAGAGGGATGTAATGTGCAATTCAATAAAAAAGCCCCACAAAAGCAATATGATTTGTGGGGCTAAAATATAGAATCTGCATCTTGATAACAGATAACTGATAACCGATAACTGACAATTGACAACTGACAACAGCTAACTACTTAGCCAAAGTCAATTCATCAATTATATGGCTTGCGCCGGCATATTTATCAATCAAAAACAAAACGTAGCGGATATCAACATTGATGGTACGTTGCAGTTGGTCATCAAAAATAACATCGCCAGCCATTGCTTCTATATTACCGTCAAAGGCCAACCCGATCAACTCCCCTTTCCCGTTTAAAACAGGCGAACCAGAGTTACCGCCCGTAATGTCGTTGTCCGTCAAAAAGTTAACGGGCAAATAACCGTCATCATCCGCATATTGACCAAAATCTTTTTTCTCATACAGATCAATCAGTTTTTTAGGCATATCAAATTCATCATCGCCCGGTTGGTACTTTGCAACGGTTCCTTTTAGGGTGGTGTAATAATTTTTTACAGCATCATTGCGTTTGTCTGCAGGCAAGGCAATAACTTTCCCATAGGTTAATCGCAGGGTACTATTTGCATCCGGATAATATTTTTCATCAGGATTTTGTAGGCGCATTCCCTGCACCATCAGTCGATAAGCACGCTCAAAGTCATTGTTCAGTTGCTTTTCTTCCTCTGATTCGTATCGGTAGCGCTTTAACAAATCTGTGGAAAGCTGGAACAACGGATCATTCTGTAAAACCTCGGCATTCGGATTTGCCATAAAAGCTTCTACTTTTTCCTTTGATTGAAAAATACTGTTCGCAAAGGCCGTGTCCAAATAATCATTCCACCCCGACTCACTATTATTGTTGGCTTTAGCGACGTTCGCCACCATTGGAGCAATATTTTCAGCTTTGGTTGAATAAAGCTTTAATTGGGCCGCAAGTACATCTTTCTCCAAAGGCATATAAATACCTTCATACAAATCGTTTATTTCAGCTTCCAACTGCGGCTTCACCTCAGCTTGTTTTGCTTCATTTTGTTGTAGATAATAATCCATCGCGTTGCCCAATCGGTATGGAATAGTCGCCATTCGGGTGCGTAACAACAAGCCTAAATAGTTATCGTGTGCACTTGCTTTATTTGTGTTATTGTAATAATTGTTAATAATGGGAATCACATCGGCATACGCTTCATTTCCTTTTTTGGATGCCCATTTCTGGAAAGCCTTTTCATCTTTCCGTTTGCTTTCGGCAGTTTTATGTTGCGTAAGTGCATCAATCATGCCTTGACGGTTTTTCCAATAATTGGCAATGGAAGCGTAACTTGAAGCATAGTCAAGTTTTACCTGCTGATCCTTGTCCATATATTTCTTCATCACATCCATAGACGTTTTTGAGGCTTCCACCCAGGCGGGGTAAGCGTATTCCACGTTTTGCTCAATCCCTCCGGCTGGCATCCAGCGGTTGGTTCTGCCCGGGTACCCCATAATCATGGCGAAATCATTTTCCTCAAAACCTTTCAAGCTGGTGGTTAAATGGTATTTTGGCTTAAGCGGCACATTGTCCGGCGAGTACTCGGCGGGATTTCCGTCCTTATCGGCATACACTCTAAACAGCGAAAAATCGCCCGTATGTCTTGGCCATTCCCAGTTGTCGGTATCGCCACCAAATTTTCCAACGCTTGCTGGCGGTGCACCCACCAAACGCACATCGTTATAATCTTGATAAACGAAGTAGTAAAACTCATTTCCCTGATAAAAGGATTTTACCGAAACGGTGTATTTTCCGCCTTCATTGTTTTCCTGTTCAATCTTTGCAATTTCTCTGTTTATTGTGGCTTCACGTTCTGCTTCGGTCATTTTGCCGTTTAGCAATGTTAGGATCCGTTTCGTCACATCGTCCATTCTAACAAAGAAACGCACCGATAAGCTTTTCGGCTTCAATTCCTCTTTATAATTTCCTGCCCAAAATCCGTTGGTCAAATAATCATTTTCAGCTGTGGAAAGTTCAGCAATAGCGCTATACCCACAGTGATGGTTGGTCAATACCAATCCACTGTCCGATATAATTTCGGCAGTACACCCACGGTTAAACTGCACAATGGCATCTTTTAGGCTGGCATGGTTTATACTGTAAATTTCTTCGGGCGTAAGCTGCAGCCCCATTTTTTGCATATCGCGATAGTTCAATCGTTCAATGTGCATCAAAAACCACATACCTTCATTGGCCTGAACAGGCAAAACAAACGCAGCGAGAAGAAAGGAAATAATTAATTTTTTCATTTAAAGGAAGTTTTTAAACATTAACAAATGCGATTAATTCAGAACAGAATAAGCCTAAAAAAATCGAACGGTAAATATAAACGGATTACCCTTTTTTCCCTACTTAAGCACTTATAAAAAGTAGAAAAACACACGCAATTTTAACCTTTTGTTAAGACATTTGAATTAATTCAAAAACCATTCGCTTAAAATAAACTTGCCCTCCTTTTCCTGAACTATGATGCATACCTGCAACCTCAGCATTTTTTGTGGCTCTTTCCTTTTGAACCCAGACCAGCAAAACAGAATTATCATTATTTGGCTGCACCAAGGGAAACTCAGAAATCATTTCGTTTGAAGTAATAAATTCTTTGGAAAGAACCTCTCCCGTTTCGTTTCTTCGTTGCAGGCCGATCCACGCATTGTAGTTTTCACCACTTTGAACACTTTCATCCCAAACCGTAATCAATTCGCCATTGGGCAGAGCCGTTATTTGTGGATGTCTTGCCGAAGCTTCACTACTAATATTTTCACGTTTTGAAAAGCTTTCACCATTATCTGTAGAGGAACAATAAAAAACGCCTTCGCCCCCACCCAAAGTATGCCAGGCAAAATGAAGTCCGCTATTATTTTTGGCAATACTTGGGCCTGTATGCGGACAGGCACTAATTGCCCAATTATCTTCACTGATCCTTTTGGGGTTGCCGAATGTTTCCCCGCCATCGGTTGAAACTATGTGGGCCATATCCCTAATAGTATCATTTATAATCGCTCTATAGGCCGCGTGGATATTACCGGAATTATCCATAAATAAATCGGTGCGGCAACATTGGCATAATGTTTCTGCAATGGGTTTTTCATTTTCAAACCCATTTTTTCCCTGTGTTGTTGCATAATAAAGTGTGGAACCATCCTTTTCTGTTTTTTTTCTGTTGTCCAGCCAGATGATTGCAGCTTCGCCATTCTTCAGTAGCGCTACGTCAAAATATCGCTGGTCAAAACTGGCGGTATCTTTAACCAAAGGCTTTGCTTCGCTCCAATTCTTTCCTTCGTCAAATGACTGGGAATAATAAACTAATCCGCTGTATTGGTTAATTGGATTCGCATTTTCAATTCCCCAAACTGCAACAATTTCGCCATTGGGCTTAAACACCATTTTTGGCATATTTTCACCACTGGGCAACACCTGTTTACTTGCCGGTATTTCTATGGCACTTCCAAAGGAAGCTCCCTTATCTTTTGAAACCGCATAGCTCATTACCGCTACCGAATCGTTTATTTCCTTTATAAAACTGAGAACAATATTATCATTATTGTCTTTGGTCAAAAAAGGACAGGAAGTTACAAAATGGGCATCCTTTAGTAGCGCTTTTGCTAAAACTGGCTCCTGCTTTTCATCAAGGTTGTTTTTGCAGGAACTGATTGTTAAAGCGAATGCCAACGCAATTAATATATATTTCATGGAATATTATTTTTTGAAAGGCAACGATGAGAACACCGCCCCATTTTATTTTAGATTATTTTTTTACTTGAAAAGTTGTACTGCAACCCAAAAACAAATGTTCTTGGGGGCGCTGCAACATAAGTTGAAGTGCTTGCTGCCGTGTTTCCTCTAGTAGCGTTAAAGGCATATAACTCATCTGTTATGTTCAGCACATTCATAAATACCTCAACTCCTTTCCACTCATATCCGGTTCTAAAATTCAACACACTTATTCCTTTTAAACCCAACGCACCTCTTACATCATAAACCGATGTATTTACCTGGTTTTGGTACCAACTGCTCATATGTTGCCATTCCACCCCAATTTTGAAACCATCCAAAAACAATGGTTTAAATATTATTTCACTATTTGCAATCCACGAAGGTGCACTGGGCATTGTTTTTCCGTTTACGTCCTGTATTTCATCGGAAGCCCTTAGTGCTCAGTACAAACTCATCAAAGGTATGGACGGAATTGGTTCCGCCAAAGCGTATTGTCCATTCCGTATTTGGATGATAATTCAACCCATATTCAATACCCTTATGCGTTGTTTCTCCCGCAGCTTCATAAAGTGTTGTGTTGTCTGGTTGCCGAACATTCAGCAATTCGTTTTCGCCTTTCAATAAATATACAGCCACATCCAAATCCAAGGTATTCTTTATCAAACTTGCCCAACCGCCCACTTCATAGTTTGTAAACTGGGCAGGTTCCAAATCATAATAAAACTGCGGCGGATTTGAGTTGGGTACCTTTGTGAAAATGGTGGTCAAACTAGGCGGCGAAAAGCCCAAACTGTAATTGCCATAAACCCCAACATTGGGCGTCAGTTTATAGGTTGCCCCTACTTTTGGTGTAAATTTTTCATAAGAAGTTTTTCCCGAAGTGGCGTCCAAAATATTGTTATACCTAAAACCCATATTGTCATACCTACCTCCTAAAGTAATCGTCAACGCTTCCAAGGGTTTAATTTCAGCTTGAAGGTAGAAAGCGCTGTTTAACAATTTTGCGTTATAATCAGATATTCGAATATCGGGACGTTCGCGGATTATGGTGTATTCATTCACATTTCCCTCCGCATTCAAATTAGCTTTTAAATCAACCTGATATGCATAATAATCATTTGGCGAACTGTCAAAACTAACCCCGCCTATCAACTTGGTTTTTAGGGCATCCAATTTCAAACTGTGTTGGGCGATAAAACCAAGACTTTCAAAACTAATTTTGTTTATTTCGCCTGTGGCCGTAGTATCTGGTTTTCTCCAACTTATGCGATAGGTTGGGTTTTGCCCAATACTGTTGTCTCTATAAAACAGATTCAACTGCGTATTGTTATTTTCATCCCAAGAGTGGTTTGCCCCCAAACGCACCCGAACCGCATTTACTGATCTGTATGTAAAGCTATTGTTGTTCACATAAGTTCTTTTGAAAAAAGCAGTACTATCTATACTTCCCGAAGTCTCTGAATAATAATCGTTATAGGCCGTGCTAAGAGTGAATTTTGTTTTGTCGCTCAAGTCGTAATCAAAGCGTGCGTTGACTGAATTTTTATCGTAATCGGAATAGGTTAGCCAGCCATCTTCCTGTTTTCCATAAAACCCACCAATATACATACCGAGCTTTTCCGAAAGCATACCCCCCGCAGCATATTGCACCCGCTTATAACCATAATTGTCAAACTGGGTTCCTACCCGTGCCGTGGGTATTGCGGTTGGTTCTTTTGTAATAAAATTTATAGCACCCCCAACAGCTTCAGGCCCATACAGTGAAGAAGCGGGTCCTTTTATAACTTCTACGTTGTTTACTGCAAAAATATTCATCTCTATCAACTCATTGTGGTTAAAAACCCCCATTGGATGCAGCGGAATGCCATCCTCCATATAAAGATAATAGGCGTTGGAACCCATAGGCTGACGAATGGACATCATATGTTGCTCGTTGTTTAGATTGAGCATTGCCACGCCCGGCACTTTGTTTATTAGCTCCACTAAAAGTGTTGCCTTGGCATCATTAATAGTTGTAGCACTCAGTTTACTAATGGCCATGGGTACATCGGTTCGCGATTGCTTTTCGCGACTGCCAGAAACTACCACCTCATCAATATTGATGAAAGAAGGATCAATTCCTATAACCAATTTTTGGCCATTTGTTACTTTTAGATTTATGCCGGAATATCCTATATAACTTATTTCAATATTCTGAAAAGCCTCATTGCTTTTCAGTGTAAAATTTCCACCTTCATCTGTAGTGGTTCCCGTTTGTGTATTGGGGATTAGTACCGTTACACCAAGCAACGGCTCTTTCGTTTGGTTGTCATAAATGCGCCCAGCAACGGTCTGTTGTGACCATAGCGAGGAGGCAAGCAAAATTGACAGTAGTAATAAAACTGTGCTTTTATTCATTTAATTGGTAAGTTTAGGTATGTATATAACAAGTTGAGCCTCTAAATTCCTTTTAGAGGATTAAAATTTTGGTATGCATAACTAAACCTGTGGTGGATGGAAAATGGCAAAAGCAAGTTCCTGCGAAGAAATTGATTGGTAATAAAAAGAAGCCTCCGAATCAACTGCAACGGCAATTTCAATAGGAAGCCCCGTAGCATAAGGTTCAGAAATAAACTGAACCTTGTTGTTTTCTTTAAGTATGTTTTCCTGTGATTGTTTTTTTTCTTCCTCTTTCCCAAGCTGCATTTTCAAATAACACTTTCCGTCACACTGCATTTCGGGTTTATCTTTATTGATACACAATACGGTAGCTATAAACTCATTGTTTATAATAAAATCGGCATAAATAAAAAGACTGCTGAAAACCTGCAGTAAAAATACTAAGGCTAAAGCAAGGGCAATTTTTCTTTTTAGGGCTGAAATCACAATGCAAATGTAAGGCACAATGGAATATTGAACATTGATAATTATCAGGGAACAGAGAAAGTTTGGATTTTAATGTAGAATCCAATCAAGACTTTTTTCCCAACAACGGCATGGTATATTCATTATAAAGCTCAAACAAATACTCAATGCGCCCTGTTTCATTTGGGAACGCTTGCGGGCGGTAACACAAATCTACCGCTTTGTCCAGCGCTTGGTGCGCTTTTACAAGTGCAGGCGGCATCGTGAGTGGGTCGTAAAGATCTGCAAGGCTGCTCTCTGGGAAACTGGCGCGTACATCCAGCACCTTTTGCGCCTTTTCCTCAACGGACTTTTTGTTTTTTTCGCTGGGGTTTTTGGGCCAGGGGTAGTTGTTGTAGACGATTTCATTTGAATAGCGATAACTCCTTCTAATTCTCCGCAAACATAATTTACCCAAGCCATTTGCATTGCCGATTGCATTATTCCAAATTCATATAATGAAGCATTATCAATAGCCGAACAACTATTATTTCGATATAATCGGACTCAAAAAACCCAAAAGGAATATATTTTCTGTTTTCTGAAGAATGGCGAGGTATTAATATATATCTGTGTTTAGGCTGTCTAATCTCTCCAAATATAGTAGGAAATCTGCGCAGTTTCTGCGTTGCGACTCGTGTACTGTTTGAACGTATTTCTTTAACATTCTGAACTTGTTCCTGTACTTTTTTTATACTTCTTAATTGGTTCTGGTTTAATATTCACTAACCATAAGCACTATCGCTTTTTTCTATTTAAAAACTCGTGTGCGCTCAGTAAAGGTTTTATATATTGTGCTGCCTCTGGTTTCTTTGAAGAATTCATTTTTTTCTTCATTCGTAATAATAAATTTCCTCCATCGTTTGGCATACTTCCATTGGAAATTTCGAAACGTTACAAATTGGATTTCTTCTTTTAAGAACAACAACGTTGCTGGCATCCACAAAATAAGGATTTATATTTTTGGCGTAAACTTCGTGCGGCTCGCCTTTAATATCTTCATAGTCAAATATTCTCTTGTTGCTAATGTTAAAAGTCACCAAAACCAATTATTACCACAAAAACCCCGGCATTTCCTTTAGCTTCGTTTGTCCATTTAAATGTTTGGTGAGCAAAGTGAATAGAAATATTATATTTATTGAATAGCTCATTCCACAGAATTCCAGTTTGCTCCCCTTGAGCAATAGAATTTGTTGAAACAAAGGCAACTGTTATTTTTGTATTCTGAATATATCGGCAGCTTTTACGTACCAAGCGGTTACGTAATCCAGAACTCCTGCTCCTTTTAAACCAGTAAAATTACAAGTTTCATATCTTCTTTTTGTTCTTTGTTCTGTAACGAATTACCATAAAATGGCGGATTCCCCAAAATATAGCTAAGCTCGGTTTTCGGCACAACGCTTTCCCAATCTATCCGCAGGGCGTTGCCGTTAACAATGTTGGCACCCTTTCGCAATGGCAGTCGCGCATAGTATTGCCCAAAAGTTTCGCTCACAAGCAGGTTCATTTGGTGGTCCATTAGCCACATGGCCACCTCAGCAATTCGTGCGGGAAACTCATCGTATTCTATGCCGTAAAAGTTATCCACGTTCAGGTGCAAAATCTGGTCTATACCCAGCACTTGCTGTGTGCCGTATAGTTCTTTCAATATTTCAAGCTCCAGCAAGCGCAGTTCGCGGTAAGTAATAATCAAAAAGTTGCCACAGCCACAGGCCGGATCCAAAAACTTCAATTTGCCTAAATTGCCGTGCAACTCTTGCAGCTTTTTGGTGTTGCCCTTTGCTTTTTTAAAATCTTCCCATAGACCGTCAAGAAACAGGGGCTTTATCAATTTCAGTATGTTCTTTTCGCTGGTGTAGTGCGCGCCAAGATTGCGGCGTTCCTGCGGATCCATCACGCTTTGGAACATACTGCCAAAAATGGCGGGGCTTATCTTGCCCCAGTTTAGCGAGCTGCATTCCAAAAGTATCTCGCGCATCCGGCTGTTAAAAGCGGTAATGGGCAACGGTTCCTCAAACAGTTTCCCGTTTACGTATGGAAAAGCGTCCAAATGCTCGTCCAAATTTTTTAGGCGTTTTTCCTTGGGCGTGTTCAGCGTTTGGAAAAACTGCGCTAGCCATGCGCCTATATCGCTACCGTCGGGGTTGGTTTTTACGTCTATAAATTCCTTAAAGGTGTCCTTTTCAAAAATGCCCGTATCATCGGCAAATAGTGCAAACAGTAACCGCACCAAAAACACTTCAAGCGGATGGCCTTCATAGCCACTTTCCTCCAGTTGGTCGTGCAGCTTCCCCATCAGCTCCGCCGCCTTTATATTTACGGGGTCTTCCTCCTTAAAACTCTTTTTCTGGTAACCAGCTATAAACCCAAACAGCTTTATATTTTTGTGAAACTCGGCTAATGGAAATTCGTGGGTTTCGCCCTCTTCAAGGTCGTAGAGTTTAAAACGGTCAAAGTCGCTGACCAAGACATACTTGGGCAGTTCGTGTTCGTCAATACCATAAAAGTAATCTGTAGCCTGTTCAAAGGCCGCATCCAGATCGCGGCCTTTACTTTTGTGTTCCACAAGCAGAGTCCCTTTCCAAAAAAGGTCAATAAACCCTTGGTGGTTGTTCAGCTTTTTTACGGGTTCCTCAAAAGTGGCAAGCCTGCGCCGTGTAATGCCGAATACATTAAAAAAGTCGTTCCAAAAAGTATCTTTCTCTGCCCGCTCCCGGCGCTCGTCCTTCCATTCATTGGTAAACTTGAGTGCGCGGTCTTTAATTTCGTTCCAGCTTAGGGCCATTCTTTAATGAAGAATTAGTAATGAATAATGATTAATTAGTAATTAATAATTTGGCACAAGCAAATCGCTTAATGCCATTTGTTAAAAATAGAGAAATTAATATGAAATAGGAAAATGTTTTTAGGCCAACCCCGTCGAAGCAAACCTGACCCGAGCGAAGCGAACTGGCGAAGCAAACTTGAAACATCAAGCCACCAAACAACAATAAATAATTTATGTATTCGTGGAAAAGAAACAAGAAACCTGGAACCTGTAACCAACACCCCAATTATTCATTATTCATTATTCATTATTCATTATTTATTATTTATTAGTAACCACTCCAATCCCAACACCCCCCTTAGCACCCGATTCATAAAACTGCTCCCCCAACTTTTGGTAAAACCGTACCTTCACAACTCCAAACACCAGTTTTCCTTTCGTAGGCTTTTCGGGCACTTCCAGCACCAACTCCCGCGCTTCGTCTTCTTTTTCCACCACCAAAGTATCTTGGTTAAGAATAAAGCGGAAAGCATCTTTCTTTAAATCGTACTCCAAGACCCCGTAATCAAGAAAAAAATGCGTGCTCCCTTTCGGGAACTTTAACCGTTGGGGGTCGAAGGAAGCAGCTTTCAATGTTCCTGTAGTAGGGTCAAAAGCTGCAACTGGCCCTAATATATTCCAGCCATCCGGCCCCGCTGTAAATTTAAATTCCTTCAACAGTTTTCTCCCCGTATCACTTTTAAGCCCTCGCCCCACAGTCCGTTTTCCCTCTGGCGTTTCATCGAACGTTCTTATTTTCATAAAGAGTTTCATTAACCGCTCGTGCAAGGTTCCATCCTGAATCTCTTTTAAAAAGGGCGACATTGCATCCTTAAAATTCATGGTGAATTTGCTACACAGGGTCATTTCTTTATTCCTATCGCGAATCCCTTGCATTTTCGGATTATTTTTTATACTTTCGGAAGTAAATCCACCGCCCGCTTTGCGCTGGCACTGCTTGCCGTTACGGATGTAGTAGTTGATTCCGTTATACGTTCCTATTATAGGTGGAAACCCGTTATCTGAAGCCATAACTAATTGGTTTTAAGAATCTCACATTGCTATTAACAATGTGAAAAGTAAATTATATTCTCCAATTTTCCAAATCTGTATGTGGACTGTATGTAGACAGTATATTGACTATATGTTGATATTATGTGGTATTCCCTTCTAGTATCCCTCAAGTTTCCTTCTACTCTCCTTCAGCTATGCCTCTATTTGCTCATTACTCCTACTCAACTTTTCTTCCCAAAAAACCACCTTTTCCCGAACAAAAGCCGAAGACAGCCCGACCAACACCCTTTAAAACCCAATATTTATTTATAACTTTATAAAAAGAACTACAAAAAGAAACCCCATGAAAAAACAAATTACACTTTTTACCATTGTATTATTAGGAATACTTTCCACAACCACGGCCCAGCAACAGGGCAAAAAGGCAAACCTAAATGAAGACGGAACCATAGCTGTGGAAACCATTACCCTCCCTGAAAACTATTATAACCCAGAACAAACCCAAGTTTTTGACCAACTTTGGCGCTTCGGCGAACCCGCCCATCCTAACTTAAAAAACAGCCGTGGCACTACCTTGGCAGACATAGACAATGATGGCATAGACGAAGTGCTATACGGCATCTGGAACACACTCTACGCCCTTGAAGGAGACGGCACCATCCTTTGGGAAAAACCTGTAAGCGGCACAATATTATTACCGCCAACGGTGGCAGATCTTGATGGGGATGGTTCACTTGAAATCGTTCTAAATACGGGCGGTGTACCAAACGCTGGCCGTGTGTATTTAATGGATAACCTTGGTAACGATTTTGCAGGTTGGCCATTAAATTTTGACAACCATTGGATGATCAACGCCCCTGCAGTTGCAGATTTAGACGGCGATGGTATTTTAGATATTATTACAGGCGAACGGGTAGCTAGCGCACAAGGTTTTATCCATGCGATAAAAATGGACGGCACACCTGTGAATGCCAATTGGCCAGTGGAAGTTGCAGCAACCCCAGCCTTCACCCCCTCAATTGCAGATATGGACAATGACGGCAATCTAGATGTGGTAATAGCAGCCTCATCGGCAGGAATGTATATTTTTGATAACCAAGGGCAAGTATTTCCGGGCTTTCCTGTATATGACCCCAACGTAAATTATTCATACCAATCTCCAATTCTTGTTGATCTTGACGGCAACTTAAACCTTGAAATAGTTGGCAGCAATCACGGCAATGCTCCAGGCTTCTATGCAATGGATACCGATGGCAACTATTTACCCGGTTGGCCTGTTTCCACAAGCGAATGGACCTACTCTCCCCCCACAGTTTTGGATGTTGATGATGATGGTGTCTTTGAAATTTTTATGTCTGACCGAAATACCAGCGGAACCCCAGGAGTAGAACTGCCTGTTATTTATGGTCTTACTCCAGAAGGTAACAATCTTCCCAATTTCCCCATTGAAAAATACGGTGGTACCGAAGGTGTTCTTTCCATTGCCGATGTAAACAACGATAATGTACTTGATATAATATTCCCTAGTGTTATGACCGATGCAGCGGGTGATGGTTTTATACACGCATACTCCCTTGATGGAAGTGGTGAAATAGCCGGCTTCCCCTTACGTCCGCGAGGTTTTACTTTTTTAAACGGAGCTGTCTTGGGCGATGTGGACAATGATGGCCTTTTAGACCTCACCGCAAATAGCTACACTTTAACTTTTGGCTCAGGCGTAGATTCAACTTTTGTAAACACTTATAATCTAAATGTACCCTACAATCCTGAAATGATTAAACGAAACGGCTATAAAGGCGACAATACACGTGATGGTTTTGTTGAATTGGAACAAGTAGCGGGTACTTCTGACTTTACTTTGGCACCTATAAGTATCTTCCCAAATCCATCTGATGGAATATTGTCATTTAAAATTCCGCAGGCTATTCAAAATGCTAAAGTGAAAATATACAGTATCGATGGAAAAATAGTTTTTTCAGAAGAAACAAATCTGGAAACTACAAACAGCTACAATCTAAAACATTTAAACAGTGGATTATATTTCGTAACCGTTTCGGACGGAAAGAAAACGTTTACCGCGAAGTGGGTGAAGAATTAGATATTCATTTCGGCTCCGCTCAATGACCGAACCCGGTGGCTGAGCGGAGCACAAGCCATGTCATTTCGGCTCCGCTCAATGACCGAACCCGGTGGCTGAGCGGAGCCGAAGCCCAGCGCTAGAGGAATGCCGAAAACTGGTGGCTGAGCGGAGCCGAAGCCGCCATGAAAATATTAATAATATTATGAAAGGGTATGTATATATATTAAAATGCGCTAATGAATTATATTATACGGGAAGTACCAATAATATAGAAAAACGCATTTTGGAACACCAAAGTGGCTTAGGGGCAAATTTCACACGAAAAAATCTTCCTGTCCAATTAGTTTATTTTGAAGAATTTTCTCGAATAGATGATGCTTTTTATAGAGAAAAGCAAATCCAAGGTTGGAGTAGAAAGAAAAAAGAAGCTTTAATCAATGGAGAAGCAAATCTTTTACACCTATTGGCAGCGTGTAAAAATGATTCCCACTTTAAAAATAAATGATTCCAAGTATTTGTCATTTTGGCTCCGCCCCAGAACCCTGTCATTTCGGCTCCGCTCAATGACCGAACACGATGGGTGCGCGGGGCAGAAACCATGTCATTTCGGCTCCACTCAATGACCGAACACGATGGGTGCGCGGGGCAGAAACCATGTCATTTCGGCTCCGCTCAATGACCACACCCGGTGGCTGAGCGGAGCCGAAGCCACTATTCAATTACATGCTGCGAATAATTTCGCCACTTCTCTAAACACGCCTCCATGTCTTCAGGAATGGGGCATTCAAAACGCATAAAATCTCCCGTAGTTGGATGCACAAAACCAAGTGTTCGGGCGTGCAACGCTTGTCGCGGCAGTATCTTAAAACAATTCTCAACAAACTGTTTGTATTTGCTAAAAGTTGTTCCTTTCAATATCTTTTCGCCCCCGTAACGCTCGTCGTTGAAAAGGGTGTGGCCAATGTATTTCATATGCACCCGAATTTGGTGGGTGCGTCCAGTTTCCAATCTGCAGGAAACAAGGGTTACATAACCCAGACGTTCCAATACTTTATAATGTGTTACGGCGGGTTTCCCTTTTTCCTCTTCATCGTTTTCGTACACGGTGTTTTGCAAACGGTTTTTTGGATGTCGCCCTATATTGCCTTCAACAGTTCCTTCGTCATTTTCCACATTTCCCCAAACCAACGCCACGTATTCGCGCTCCGTGCTTTTATCAAAAAACTGTTTGGCGAGGTGCGTCATCGCTTCTTCAGTTTTGGCAATTACCAGAAGTCCGCTGGTATCTTTGTCAATTCTGTGAACTAAACCAGGTCTATTGCTATTTGCTATATTAGCCGAAGCTGGTTCCCTGAGCGGAGCCGAAGGGGGAAGATTTTCAAAATGATATGTCAAACGCATTGATAAGTGTTCCGCTGTAATTGCCATGCCCGGGATGCACCACCATTCCAGCAGGTTTGTTTACTACTAAAACGGCCTCGTCTTCATAAACAATATCCAATGGAATATTTTCAGGAACAAGCAGAAATTCGTAGGGCGGATGCTCAAAAAGCACCGTCACCACGTCATTTCCCTTCACTTTATAATTTGATTTTACGGGAACGCCGTTAACGTGTATATTTCCAGCGGTTGCAGCTTTTTGTATTTTGTTGCGCGTAGCTTTTTCAATCAGATTCATTAGGTATTTATCTACCCTTAATGCTCCCTGACCTTTATCTGCCTTAAAACGGAAATGTTCATAAAGATCATCACTGCCGTCCGTGTCTTCTATTTCTTCTTCATTAAAATTCATCACTGCCTTCTTCCAAGGTTTGGGTATTCTCTAGGTTTGTGTCAAGAGAATCGTCTCTCTGTATCCGGCTTTCCGATTGGTCACCCACAATTAAATCTATCACCGAGGTTTTTTGAAGCGGAGTGCCCGGATCCAGCTTTTCTCCTTTGTAGCGCATTTCCAAAACATTATCGCTAATATGGGGACGGTAACTTATTTTACCAATTTTAAAACCCATCGCCAAAAGTGTAGGTTCTACCTGGCGTCGCGTGCGGCCCAAAACATCGGGCACCTCAATTTTGCCATAGCCCGAAGGATTAAGGGTTAAATATAATTTTCGATCTTCCTTTACAAATTTGCCGGGTTTGGGTATTTGTTCAATTACAGAAAACTTTGGAAAATCCGGATTGTAGTTTGCAGAATCCAAAATTTCATAGCGAAGGTCCATTTCATCCAACTTCTCCTCTACTTTTTCCAATGACATTTTAGCGAGATTGGGAACTTCTATCATTTCATTGTGGTTGGTGCTGAATCGCAGCCACCATAAAATTAAAAATGCCAAAACAAGTAATGCAACAATAGCCAAGAGCAACTGCCTTACAAATGTTTTGGTAAACACGAACTGAAAAAAGGTCATAGGTTTCTTTGTTAATGTACAAAAATATAAAACCCAAAGTTAGTATCTTTCTACGGATAAGTGATATTTTTGTTTTGCCAGTTATTTAACGCAGGTTTTAATGATTTGTTATGGGTAAAAAACATATAGCCGTGGCCATGGGCGGATATTCCAGTGAGTTCGGAATTTCACTAAACAGTGGCGAAGTGGTTTGTAATGCGATCGATAAAAATAAATATGAAATATATCCAATCCATATTTTGGAAGAAGGTTGGTACTTTGTCGCAAACAACGGAACCAAACATCCAGTAAACAAAGCCGATTTCAGCTTTAGCAATGGTACCAAAACCATTAAACCAGATGCTATTTTCAACACTATTCACGGAACCCCGGGTGAAGACGGCTATTTACAAGCCTACTGGAATTTGCTCGGTATTCCCCACACTAGTAGTGATTATTACCAAGCTGCCCTTAGTTTCAACAAGCGCGATTGTCTTTCTGTTTTGAAGAATTTTGGGGTGCGTGCCGCAAATTCCTTTTATATCAATCAAGGCTCCAAAATTAATTTGGAAGAAATAGTAAAGAAAACCGGCCTCCCCTGTTTTGTGAAGCCCAATCGTTCCGGTTCCAGTTTTGGCGTGAGCAAAGTTCACAAAATGGAGGAAATGATGCCAGCTATTGAAAATGCTTTTACAGAAGATTCTGAAATAATTATTGAAACGGCCTTGGTAGGGGTTGAAGTTTCGGTGGGAGTTTATAATAAAGGTGAAGAAATAATTGCGCTTCCCGTAACCGAAATTGTTTCTGAAAATGATTTCTTCGACTATGAAGCGAAATATCTAGGAAAATCGCAGGAAATAACCCCTGCAAGAATATCAGACGCAGAAACCGAAACAGTAAAAAAAGAAGCCGTTCGTATTTATAAATTATTAAATATGAAAGGTATTACCCGTAGCGAATTTATAATTCAAAAAGGAAAACCCTATTTTCTGGAAATAAACACCAATCCTGGACTATCCGCTGAAAGTATTGTACCCAAACAAGCGCGCGAAGCAGGAATGACGCTCACGGAATTTTTTGATATCTTGATACAGAATGTATTAAAATAATTGCAGGTTGAGGTTGCAAGTTTCTTAACATGTAACTTGAAACTTGAAACTTGAAACTTGAAACCAACAGAATGAAATATTACCTCATAGCTGGCGAAGCATCAGGCGATTTGCACGGAGCCAATTTAATGAAGGCACTAAAAGAGGAAGACTCCAAGGCGGATTTTCGGTTTTGGGGTGGCGATTTGATGAAAGCTGCTGGTGGAACTGAGGTAAAACATTATCGCGATTTGGCATTTATGGGTTTTGCCGAAGTTATTATGAATCTTGGCACCATCCTAAAAAATATAAAACACTGCAAAAAGGATATTGAAGCTTTCAATCCAGATGTAATTATATTTATAGACTATCCCGGTTTCAATTTTCAAATTATGAAATGGGCGCGGAAAAATGGGTTTAAAACCCATTATTATATTTCACCGCAAATATGGGCATGGAAGGAAAACCGCATTAAAGCCATAAAGCGCGATGTAGATGAAATGTATGTTATTCTTCCATTTGAAAAGGAATTTTATGAAGAGAAGCACAACTTCCCAGTACACTTCGTGGGTCATCCCTTAATTGACGCTATTTACAACAGAACCCAAGTTGATCCGGAAACCTTCAAAAAGGAAAACGGCTTGGATGAACGGCCCATTGTAGCATTGCTTCCCGGAAGCCGAAAGCAGGAAATAAAAAAAATGCTGGAAATTATGATCTCCGTGGCGAAGGATTTTAAGGAATACCAATTTGTAATTGCAGGTGCGCCAAGTCAGGAAAAATCATTTTATGAAACCTTTCTTAGCACAAAGAATACACATTTTGTTTCAAACAAAACCTATGATCTTTTGAGTATTTCGGAAGCTGCATTGGTAACTTCCGGCACCGCTACTTTAGAAACCGCACTATTTAAAGTACCTCAAGTAGTTTGTTACAAAGGCAGCCGAATTAGCTATGAAATTGCGAAAAGGGTTATTAAACTGGATTATATTTCATTGGTAAATCTCATTCTCAATAAAGAAGTGGTTACAGAACTTATCCAAAAAGATTTCAATACCAAGCGTTTAAAGGAAGAACTTGTAAAAATATTGGATCCCTACAAAAGAGCTACCATGTTTTTGGACTATTACGATTTGGAAAAAGAATTGGGAGGTCGAGGAGCAAGTGAAAAAACGGCCAAACTAATACATTCCGCCATAAAAGAGAAGTAAATAAAATTTTATACATTTAAGCATTAATCCTCTATTCCTTATTGATGAAAAAACTATTTCTTCTTACTTTATTTGCATTATTTCTCATCTCCTGCGGAAGCACGAAAAATACAGGAAAAGTACCGGAAGCAATTATTGGCAAAAGTGATTCCAAATCAAAACCGGTACGGAAAGTGAATCCTCATAAAAACAACAAGATTAACGATCGTGAAAATGAAGAAGTTGCCAAGGAAGAAAGCCCAAAAGCAATAAAGAAGGAAATTATAGATTACGCAAAAAGCTTTCAAGGAACGCGCTATAAATTTGGCGGTACCTCAAATGCAGGAATGGACTGCTCTGGATTGGTTTACACCGCTTTTCAAAAAGAAAATATAATATTGCCAAGAATCTCGCGGGATATGGCCACTAAAGGAATTCTTATTTCCTTTAAAGATATAGAGGAAGGCGATTTGGTATTTTTCAAAACCAGCCGAAAAAACACTATTACCCACGTAGGTCTGGTTGTGGAAGCAAAACGGGGGGAAGTAAAGTTTATACATTCAACCACCCAAGCTGGCGTTATTATTTCATCTCTCGATGAAGCATATTGGAAGAAAGCCTTTGTTGAAGTTCGAAGGGTTATTTAGTTGCTGATTTAAGTAAATTTAGTAATTTTAAGTTATTCTCCCCGGTTGAATTAGGTTTCACCTAAAGTTTGGGAGATATGAAATTCATAAACTTCGCCATTGTAAAGTTTTCAATTTTCCTTGTATTGGGAATTCTCGCTTCGCACTTCTTTCCTATCTCCACTTTTTTATTGAAATATATTGTAGCGCTTCTTGTTGTCACGATACTTGTATGGTTTTGGGCCAGAAAGCAGCTCATACAAACGGTTTACTTCGGAATTGCCACCTATCTCTGTTTTTTTGGTATTGGATACTTCAGTTATCAAATGAAGCTACCACAGTTTCAGCCCAGTCATTATTCACATATACTTTCAAAGGAAACTGCCGAAATTCTTCAGATTAAAATCACCCAAACATTAAAACCGGATAAATTCAATTTTAAATATTTTGCCCAGGTGAATGCCATAAACGGAATTTCTTCAAGGGGGAAAATATTGCTGAATGTTTCAAAAGATTCCTTATTACAATCATTTTATCCCGACGAAATAATTTTGGTATATGCGCCAATATCAGAAATTCCAAAACCGTTGAACCCACACCAATTTGACTATTCAGCATATATGAAATCACTTGGCGTTTATGGCCAATTGCCAATTTCAGCAAAGGAGATCCTAACAACCGGCCAAGGCTCGAAAACCCTTTTGGGAATTGCCCAAAACTACCGCGCGGGAATTGTAGAAAAACTTCAAAACACAAAATTAAAAACAGAGGAACGCGCCATTATACAAGCCCTAGTTTTGGGTGAAAGGAAGGATATTGGCAAAAATCTTTACAATGAATATGCAGCTGCGGGCGCCGTTCATATTTTAGCAGTTTCGGGACTGCACGTGGGAATTTTATACATAATTCTTGCGTTTCTTTTGAAACCCTTTACTCGTTGGAAATTGGGCATTTATTTTCACGCCATTATAATTGTGCTTCTGCTTTGGAGTTTTGCAGTTCTTTCCGGTCTTTCACCTTCTGTTACGCGGGCAGTGACTATGTTTAGTTTTTTTGCTGTCGCCAAACTTTTCAACCGGGAAACAAATTCTATAAACACATTATTTCTTTCGTTTTTGACGCTTTTAATCATTAACCCGTTTTGGCTTTTTCAAGTTGGGTTTCAGTTGAGTTATATGGCGGTCTTTTTTATTGTTTGGTTACAACCGCTTTTCTATAAAATAGGATATTCAAAATATAGAATTGTCCGTAAAATTTGGGCAATTGTATCTGTAACAATTTGTGCGCAAATTGGGGTTTTGCCTTTAAGTCTTTATTATTTCCATCAATTTCCGGGATTGTTTCTTGGTTACCAATATTGTGGTACTTCCCTTTTTAACTGTCTTGATGTTGGGGGGTATATTGATCGTTCTTTTAGCAAGTTTGGATAATTTGCCAGACTGGCTCGCTGGGAGTTACAATTTTTTGATTGAAGAACTTAACGGTTTCATTCATTGGGTTGCGGTGCAAGATGAATTTCTATTCAAAAATATCCACTTTTCAATTTTAAAGGTTGTGGGAGCTTATCTTTTGATATTTACGTTGGGATTATTGTTCAAAAAAATGGATTATCGCAAATTGGCTATTTCACTTTTGGCAATTGCAATATTCGCAACCATTTATATTTATGACGAATTCAGAACTTCAGAAAATGAATTGGTAATTTTTCAAAAAAGCAAACAGACGCTAATTGGCTATAAAAAAGGGAAGAATTTTGTGGTTTTTAAAAATGATTCCATTCAAAACATTTCCGAAGAATATCCCATAAAATCATTTCGGAATGTTATGAATACCGATAATTACTCGGAAGAAAAGCTACCTCAAATATTTAAATATAACAGAAAGAATATTTTTATAATGGATAGTTTAGGTATTTACCCAAGGCAGAAAAATATCCACACAATTTTACTCACTAACAGTCCCAAAGTAAATCTAAACCGACTCATTGACAGCTTAAAACCAAAACAGTTAGTAGCCGATGGTAGCAACTATTTTACCTATGTAAAACGTTGGGAGGAAACCTGTAAATTAAAAAAGCTCCCGTTCTGCCATACTGCAAAACAAGGAGCTTTCTCAATAGAATAGCTGAATATGAAACGGAAATGCTATTCTAAAATGTTGGTTTAAAATTTTTCTGATACTCTTCCCAAGCCTCAGTTGTAGTGATTTTTAAGTAATCATCTGTATGTATCATTTTTAGAAAAATCTCAAGCTGTGGTGGGGTTCTGTATCCTGGGACTGCTTGGATAAGATCTCCATTTTCTTTAAAGAAAACAACACTTGGGTAAGCATTTACCTTTAAAGCATGTGCAAACAAATGTTGTGAATTTCGGCCCTTTCTCGCAGGATCATAATTGGGATTTGTATATACAAAATCCTGATAATCTACAGATTCTGTTCCTTCAGCATTAAACTTTACAGCGTAATAATTTTTGTTAACATAATCAATTACATCCTTGTCGCTAAAGGTATTTTTATCGAGCATCTTACAGGGTCCACACCAAGAGGTGTAAACATCCATAAAAATTTTTTTGGGGTTTTTCTTTTGCGCCGCAAGGGCTTCATTCATTGTCATCCATTTAATTTCTTGGGAATTAACGGTACCAATAGTTAAAAGCAAAACAAGCAGTAAAATATTTTTCATGAAATTGAATTTTAAAAGTTCAAAAGTTGAAACAAAAAGCGTTCCACAAAAGGGAACGCTTATTTTGTGTAAAGTATTGTATTTTAACGTATGCCGTGCATTAATTTTTTAAGGATTGGGTTTAAAAAGATAATCAATATTCCTGCAACAATTGGAACGATCGTGAAAATCAAGAAAAAGGTTGACAAATCGTACTTGGCGGTAATATTTTCAATTTGTCCTCCAAACACCGCTGCCAGCTTATTTCCTATGGCAATTGCCAAGTACCACATCCCAAACATAAAAGCTATCATTCTAGCGGGAACAAGTTTGGAAACATATGAAAGTCCAACTGGGGATAGGCACAGTTCCCCTAACGTATGGAACATATATGCCAGAATCAACCATATCATACTTACCTTAACTCCATCTTGAATTCCGTATGATCCCCAAGCGAGAAGGCCAAAACCCAAAGCCATAATAATCAATCCCAAACCATATTTAATCGCTGCAGAAGGATTGTATTTACTTTCCCACCATTTTGAAAAAAAAGATGCAAAAGCAATTATAAAAAACGAATTGAGGATACTGAACCAAGAAACAGTAATCTCAACCTCATCATTCTTTATTTCTGATACCTGAGCCCTTATGATACCGTTGTTCTTGTCTTTTACCGACGGATTATTTCTAGTGCTATTTAGTCTATCTGCATCAAGGTATCCAAATGCATTTCCTTCATTGTCTTTATTTATTATAAATATTTCATCTCCTACTTTAAACTCATAAGGTTCAGTGATTTTTGTAACTCGCTCAACAACCACATCCGATTCGGAAACCAGATAATTTTCAGTTATTGGCATATAGCTAATTGTAATTTTGCCTTCAGCATCAGTAGTTGTTTGTTGGATTGCGCTATAGGTAACATCATAAGCACTTGTATTCATATCTCTATTCAACATCCAACCTACAATTCCCCACATTAATGTAAAGCAGATTACCAAAACAATATTGGAGCCTGGAATTTTATAAAAGGTTTTTTTCCATAAAAGATATAACACCCAGGATATTATGCCCAGCGGAACAACTGTTAAGAGAATATTTACAATATTAAAAAGCAAGGCTTGATTTCCACTTAAAACTCTATCAACGCTATCTCTTGCAAAAATTATCAAAGAAGTAGCTCCTTGTTCAAAGCTCATCCAGAAAAAGACTGTAAAGAAAGCAAAAATTATAAAGGCGATCATTCGATCTCTTATAACTCGAGTATATCTAGCTATTCTTCCTATCACAAGAATTAAAAATAGGAATAAGGCAAAAACTATTGCCACATATTGTCCTTCCATGGAACCCAATTGAAGAGCTGAAAACATATCAATTCCTGCAATTTTTGAAAGCGGATCGTTTAATGCGTAACCTAAACCTACAATAGAACATACAGTGATAAGTACTTTATCAAATGTTGTAAAAGGATTTAATTTATTCACCTCCTCTTCTTCTTTAGTCTGGTTTTGAGGCACTTCAACCATGTCTCGTTCTCCGGGCGTTCCGCCTATTTTACCAAATAAAGGCTTGGCCAACCAAAATTGTAAAGTTCCCAATAACATAAATACACCTGCAAGACCAAAGCCCCAAGACCACCCAATTCTCTCCGCTAGATAACCACAAAGCATCATCCCGAAGAAAGCCCCTGCGTTTACCCCCATGTAAAAAAGTGTGTAAGCACCGTCTTTTTTCCCTTCATTGCCTTTATACATTTCTGAAATGATAGAAGTAATGTTTGGTTTAAAGAAACCTGTTCCAATTACCAAAAGCGCAAGGCCCAGATACAATGAAAACTCGGTTTCCAAAGCCATAGAGATATGCCCAAGGGTCATAATAAAGGCCCCTATAACAACGGCCCAACGATAACCGGTTAATTTATCGGCAATAATACCTCCAATGATTGGCGTAATGTACAGCAACATAGCGTACGTTCCAAAAAGAGCTCCCGCATTTTCCGCTGACCATTCCCACCCAGGATTGTAACCTATGGCCGCCATTGTGAGGAAATTGATTAAAAGAACGCGCATCCCATAGAAAGAGAAACGTTCCCACATCTCGGTAAAAAAAAGTACAAACAATCCTCCGGGATGCCCTAAAACTTTGTCCTTAAATAGATTTTCTATATCGGTATTCATCGGTATCTGTTTTGGTTAAATTGTTGCTGAAAAATTAGTGTGGCTTTTTAAATTCTGGATCTGCCAGTTCGTATGGCTCATTGTCGTGAAGTTCACGTTCGTTGTCCTCAGCTCCGTGCGTCAGATTTTCCAATTTCTTTCTTATCAAAAGAACCAATAAACCAAAAAGCACACAAAAAACGGCGATACCAGTAAATACAGTATATTCACCTAATTCTGATGCAGATTCACCCAACAACCCCGCAACTTTGTTCCCAAAACCTGTCATAGCAAAATACACACCCATCATTAACGAAGCGTATTTAAGCGGTGCTAATTTGGTAATATAAGAAAGTGCAACTGGGGAAAGGCAAAGTTCTCCAACGGTATGAAACAAATACGCCAAAACCAACCAATACATAGCTGAAGCTCCTTCACTGTTGAATTGAGCTGCCGCCGCTGTCATAAAAAAGAAACCAGTTCCCATAATAATTAAACCGATACACATTTTAAAAAGGGAAGTTGAAACTTTTCCCTTTAACTTTCTATGAGCCCAGTAAGCTGCGACACTTGTTCCTAATATGATAATGAATAATGCATTTAAGGATTGAAACCAAGAAGCAGGTACTTCCCAACCCATTAACATTCTATCTGTTTTTTCAGATGCATAAATATTCATCAAACCTCCAGCCTGCTCAAATGCACCCCAGAAAACAATCACCAAAATGAAAGAAATGAACAATACGATCATTCTATCTTTTTCAATTTTAGAAAGGGGTCTTTTCATTGCCGCTTTTTCCTCAGGATCAACAGATTTATTGGTGTTATTTCCAACATATTTTAAATGTTTTTGACCTGCCAAATATTGAATCAATCCCAAAGCCATACCTATTGCTGCAAGACCGAAACCATAATGCCAGCCATAAACCTCACCTACATAACCTACAATCAAACTTGAAAGAAAGGCTCCAACGTTTATTCCTATATAAAAGATGGTAAATCCCTTATCTCTTCTAATATCACCAGGCCTGTAAAGTCCGCCCACCATTGTTGAAATATTCGGTTTCAGCATTCCAACTCCAGCTATAATTAGCCCGAGCCCAGTATAAAAAGCCCACATTTGTTCCACTGAAAGTATTCCGTGACCTAGCACAAGCAAAATTCCCCCAACAAGAACGGACTGTTTTTGCCCCAAAAATTTATCGGCAATCCAGCCTCCAGGAATTGAGGCCACGTAAACTAACATCGTATAAGTTCCGTAAAGTGAGAGTGCATCTCCATTGGTCCAGCCCAAGCCTGGATTACCGCTAGATGCTTCCGCTACCAAGTAAAGTACCAAAATGGCCCGCATTCCATAATAGGAAAAACGTTCCCACATTTCGGTAAAAAACAATATATAAAGCCCCGTGGGGTGACCAAATAATTCCTTTTGCTTTTGATATTGAAGTGCGTCTGACATATGATTATTTTATAGTTAGTGTTGGTTATTATAAATTCTTTTTGATGAAATCTGTCATTAAAGTATAAAGATGCAAGCGGGTATTGCCGCCGTATATTCCATGGTTTTTGTCCGGATAGATTCTCCAATCAAACTGTTTGTTAGCCTGTACCAATGCTTCAACTAACCGCATGGTGTTTTGCACATGTACGTTATCATCAGCGCTTCCGTGCACCAATAAAAATTTTCCTTTCAGTTTATCAACATGGGAAAGTGGCGAGTTTTCATCATAACCTGAAGCGTTTTCCTGAGGTGTCTGCATATAACGCTCGGTATAAATGCTGTCATAAAATCTCCAACTAGTTACGGGTGCAACGGCAATGGCCATTTCAAAAGTATCCGGCGCTTGGAAAAGACAGTTGGAAGACATAAAACCACCGTAGCTCCAGCCCCAAATTCCAGTTCGGGATGCATCAATATAAGGACGTTCACTCAATTTTTTTGCAACGGCTATTTGATCCTGAACCTCATACTTACCCAATTCCTTTTGGGTTATTTTTTTGAAATCCCTTCCTTTAAAACCCGTTCCGCGACCGTCAACACACGCTATGATGATGTCCTGTTCATTTGCGAGCATTTCGTGCCAATAGTCATTTGTGCCAAGCCAGCTATTAGAAACATTTTGGGAACCAGGGCCAGAATATTGATATAAAAACAGAGGATATTGTTTAGATTCGTCAAAGTCCAAAGGCTTGATTATATACATATTCAAATTTTCACCATTGATGTTTATTGTTGAAAACTCCTTGGGTGAAATTTTATAGGAAGCCAAACGGTCTTTCAATTCATTATTATTTTTTATTTCGCGAATAGGTTTTCCGGTTTTTGCTTCGTGAAGTGTAAAAACAAAGGGGGTGTTTGCGTCTGAAAAAGTATTTATAAAATAAGTATAATCTGCGCTGAAATCCGCATCATTTGTACCTGTTTTTTGGGTTAATCTGGCTTTGTTCTTTCCCGAAGGAAGTATGGAATAAACATCGCGGTTGATGCTTCCATTTTCAGTACTTTGATAGTATACGCGCCCCGTGTTTTGATCAAAACCGTAAAATGCCGTTACCTCCCACGGACCTTGGGTTACTTGGTTCAGCAATTTTCCATCTTTATCATATTGATAAATATGGTTCCAGCCATCTTTTTCACTAGTCCAGAAAAAACTGTTGTTATTTAAAAAAGTGAGATTGTCGGACACATCTACGTAGGCATCGTCTTTTTCCTGTAAAATTAATTTGGAAGAATTATTTGCAGCATCCACAAAAACCAAGTCTATGATGTTTTGATGGCGATTGGTAAGCTGCACGCTCAACAAATTATTGTCATTGGTCCATAGCAACCTAGGAATGTAATAGCTATTGTATTTTGAAAGATCTACTGCGGAAGTTTTTCCGCTAGCAAGATCATAAAACTGTAATGAAACTTTTGAGTTGGCCTCCCCTGCCTTTGGATATTTAAAAGTTTCTGCAAAAGGATACAAATCATTTCCATAAACGTCCATGGTGTATTCAGGCACATCAATTTCTTCAAATTTTATATATGCCAGTTTATCGCCATTTGGGCTCCATTCAAAGGCACGCACAAAAGCGAATTCCTCTTCATAAACCCAATCAGTAATGCCATTTATAACACTATTCTTTTTCCCATCTGTAGTTATTTGTTTCGTCTCACCAGAATTTAGATCTTTTATATAAAGATTGTTTTCAAAACCATACGCAATCTTGCTACCGTCATTACTGAATGTGGGTTCCTGGATTTTATTGGTAGAAACTAAGCTGAAATTCTTCGTTTTTAAGTCGTAAACATAATAGGTGCCGCGCGAAGAACGGCGATAGATTTGTTGCAGCTCTGTTGTAAAAAGAATCTTAGACTCATCTTTGTTGAATTCATATGAAATCACATAATCAATTCCCTTTAAATCTTTACTATTTAAGAGCGTCTTTACCTTCTCTCCACTTTTATAATCGAAAACATCAACGGTTGAAGTATTGCTCTGTTTGTCATAATTGAGAACCGCATATTCTTTTCCATTGTTCATGGAATGAAGTATATCCAATCCTTGGGTGCGGAATGCACCGCCCCAAATTTCTTCAAGGGTAATGTTTTTTTGTTGGGCAGTAAGAGAAGAAAAAGCTGTTAAAAACAGCAATAAAATAGTTAGGGAGCCAAATCTTTTCAAAGTGTTAAAATTTTAATAGGTCAAGTTTACTAAAATTTTGTGAAAGTCGGGACGGTTTTTCTGTTAAATAACCCTTTGAATTTTTATTTGATAAGAATAACAATAAGTTACAAATCATTAAATATTGTACTTTTATAAAAATTCAAAAACCAGGTTGAATATATTAAATATTTTATACTAATCTCGAACCAAAGGCATCGTAGTACAACGCAGCAGACCTTCCTGTTTGGAAATTTCAGCGTATGGCACTTCTTCCACCGTAAAGCCCTGTTCTCGAAGCCAAGCATTCAATCTTGTGAAGTTTTTTTCTGAAATAACAACTTCCGGAGAAATGGAAAAAATATTGCTGTTCATATTATACATTTCCTGCTTTGTAATGTGAAAACAATTTTCTTTTCCGAAGAAATTAACGAGCCATTCATATTCTTCCTCAATTAAAAACCCTTCCTTGTGGATAATTACTTTTCCTTTACCCAATGGCTGAAAGCAACAATCTAAATGAAGTGCGTTTTCATCAGCAATTGTATTGCTTTTTTTAAGGTTGAAGGATTTCACTTTTTTATGTGGAAACAATTTCTGAAGGTATTTCACACCATTCATATTCGTGCGGGCCGTTATAAAACTTGGATAATCTTCGCCATAATAAGCACCCACAAAAATATAATCACCCCACGGCATAACGTCGCCGCCCTCTATATGGGCATTTTCTGGAAATTCAATAATTTTTGAAGGATCAATTTGGTTTATCACATGCTCAATAGCTTCGATTTCCATTGAACGATCTTCGAGAATATTTGCAATTATAAATTTATCTTCAATAACAAAAGCGATATCCCTTGTAAAAATTTGGTTGTAATCTTTAATTGAATGTGGCCTATATACTTTTACATCATATTTTTTAAAAACAGCGGCAACGGCCTCCATCTCGGCTACCATATCTTCATCTTTGGGATAGGTGCCGGCTTTTATGTGCTCAGCAGACTTTGGATCATAGGCATTTTCAAGTTTTGGCACGGGGCCGTTACTATCCGCCCTACCCAATATTACAGCGCGCAATCGCGATATCTCATCATTGATGTTTAAATTGATCATAAAGCAAATATAAAAAAGCACCTCGAAATGAAGTGCTTTTAAAAATATTTAAATTGTATTATCTTTTTTCTACAGGAACAAAATCTCTTTGGGTTTTTCCAACATAAATTTGACGTGGACGACCTATTGGTTCTTTGTTCAGACGCATCTCTCTCCATTGTGCAATCCAGCCCGGTAAGCGTCCCAACGCAAACATTGGTGTAAACATTTCAACAGGAATACCCAAAGCACGATAAATGATTCCTGAATAAAAATCTACGTTTGGATATAATTTTCTATCTACGAAGTACGGATCCTCCAAGGCTTCTTTTTCCAAAGCTTTTGCAATATCAAGCACATCATCCTCAATTCCTAAATTTTCCAAAAGATCATCTGCAGCTTTTTTTATGATTTTGGCACGTGGATCGAAATTTTTGTAAACTCTATGTCCAAAGCCCATCAAACGGAAAGGATCATCTTTATCTTTCGCTTTCGCCATAAATTTTTTGGTATCACCGCCATCTTCTTTAATTGCCTCCAGCATTTCAATAACGGCTTGGTTGGCACCACCGTGAAGTGGCCCCCAAAGGGCTGCAATTCCTGCAGAAATGGAAACAAAAAGACCCGCGTGAGAGGACCCAACAATTCGTACGGTTGAAGTAGAACAGTTTTGTTCGTGGTCTGCATGAAGAATTAATAATTTATCCAAAGCTTCCAATACGGTATCATTTGAAGTGTACTCTCCATTGGGTTTTTTGAACATCATTTTCAGGAAATTTTCAACATAGCCCAAAGAATCTCCCCCGTAATCTAATGGAAGTCCCATCCGTTTTCTATATGTCCAAGCAGTTAATACAGGGAATTTCCCCAGAATTTTCACAATAGCCTTATACATATCTTCCTCACTATCCACATTTACGGAAGATGGATTAAACGCCACCAAAGCTGATGTCAATGAAGACAGAACACCCATTGGGTGTGCAGCTTTTGGAAAACCATCCAAGATTCGTTTCACATCTTCATCAACATGAGATTGGGCTTTTATGTCAGCGTGAAATTTATTGAGTTGTACTTCGGTGGGCAATTCACCAAAAATAAGAAGATAACATACTTCCAAAAAATGTGCTTTTTCAGCCAGTTCTTCAATGGTATATCCGCGATAGCGCAAAATTCCTTTTTCGCCATCCAAAAAAGTAATGGCACTTTCGCAGGATCCTGTATTTTTATATCCAGGATCAAAGGTAACTACGCCATCAGTGCTGCTACGAAGACTTTTTATATCTATCCCTAATTCATTTTCAGTTCCTTCCACTATGGGAAACTCATATTTTTTACCATCTATCTCGAGGGTTGCCATCTTTGCCATAAAATATTGTGTGTTTTTATTTATTCAGAAATGCTAAATTACAAAATCTAAGGCACATTTTTTAACGATTCTTGGTTATCTTAGGATAAAAATCCATAAATAATACCTTCTTAAATAAATTTGGAAAGTATTAAAAGAACAGTGCCAAACCGGGACAAGAAAAAGTAGGTTTAAAACTATATTTTAAAAGCGTTAAGCTGCGGAAAATAAGCCACTTCACCCAATTGTTCCTCTATTCTTAGCAACTGGTTGTATTTTGCCATTCTATCACTTCGCGAAGCAGAACCCGTTTTAATTTGACCACAATTTAAAGCCACAGCCAAATCTGCAATAGTGTTATCTTCAGTTTCCCCACTTCGGTGACTCATTACGGAAGTATAACCAGCATTGTGCGCCATATTTACAGCTGCAATCGTTTCAGTTAATGTTCCAATTTGATTCACTTTTATAAGAATTGAATTGGCAATCTTTTCTGAAATACCTTTTGAAAGCCTTTCCACATTTGTAACAAATAGGTCATCGCCTACCAACTGAACTTTGTCGCCCACTTTTTCTGTTAAATATTTCCAGCCTTCCCAATCGTTTTCATCCATACCGTCCTCGATTGAAATAATTGGATATTTTTCGCACAACTCTGCTAAATAATCAGCCTGTTCCTGTGAAGTGCGAACTTTTCCTTTATCGCCTTCAAACTTTGTGTAATCGTATTTTTTCTTGATATAAAATTCCGCAGCAGCGCAATCCAATGCAATCATTACATCGTCACCCAATTTATAGCCAGCTTCTTTGGTTGCTTTTGCGATGGTATCCAAAGCATCCTCAGTTCCATTTAAAGTCGGCGCAAATCCACCTTCGTCCCCAACTGCCGTACTCAAACCCCGATCGTGCAAGACTTTTTTAAGATTGTGAAAAATTTCGGAACCCATTTGCATAGCGTGTGTAAAATTTTTCGCTTTTACGGGCATCACCATAAATTCTTGAAAGGCGATGGGCGCATCGCTGTGGGAACCTCCGTTGATTATATTCATCATTGGTACGGGAAGTGTTTTGGCGCTCACGCCACCAACATAGCGATATAACGGCATTCCAAGTTCATTGGCCGCAGCCTTTGCGCAGGCTAAGGAAACTCCCAAAATTGCATTGGCACCCAACACCGATTTGTTTTTTGAACCATCCAAATCAATCATTGTTTTGTCTATCAATTCCTGCTCAAAAATGGATATTCCTAAAAGGGTTCCTGCTATTTTGCCGTTCACATTTTCAACAGCTTTCAAAACACCTTTTCCCATATAGGCTTTTCCCCCGTCACGAAGTTCCACGGCTTCGTGCTCCCCTGTTGAGGCTCCCGAAGGAACTGCGGCGCGGCCCAAGAAGCCGTGTTCGGTAATTACGTCAACTTCAATGGTTGGATTTCCTCTGGAATCGAAAATTTGGCGGGCTTTGATGTCGATGATGATGCTCATTTTTTTTGTAATATTTTGTTTTTATTTATTGTGTTTATAAAAAAACCTGACAGTTTATTTCCGGTCAGGCTTGTTGCATTTATGCGGATTGCACTTTATAGTTTTCCATACTTTCAATAAACTGGTCAAAAAGATACGAAGCATCGTGCGGCCCAGGGCTTGCTTCGGGATGATATTGAACCGAAAAAGCGGGCTGGTTTTTTAGCCGGATTCCACTTGCTGTATGATCATTTAAATGGATGTGTGTAATTTCAACATTTTCATTTGCTTCCGCTTCTTCCCTATTTATGGCGAAACCGTGATTCTGTGAAGTAATTTCACCTTTACCCGTTATTAAATTCATAATCGGATGATTGATCCCGCGGTGGCCGTGGTGCATTTTATAGGTTGAAATTTCATTTGCCAAAGCCAAAATTTGATGTCCGAGGCAAATTCCGAAAAATGGCTTGCCTTTTTCCATAATGGTTTTTGTAACCGAAATTGCGTTGCTCAATGGCTCGGGATCACCCGGCCCATTGGAAAGAAAATATCCATCTGGATTGAATTTTTCCATTTCCGCAAAGGAAGAATTAAATGGGAATACTTTTATATAGCAATCCCGCTCTGCAAGTCTGCGAAGAATGTTTTTTTTGATGCCAACATCCAATGCAGAAATTTTGTATTTGGCATTCTCGTTTCCATAGAAATATGGTTCTTTGGTTGAAACTTTTGAAGCTAGTTCCAAACCATTCATATCGGGCACCGCTGCCAACTGTTTTTTAAGACCTTCAATATTATCTACTTCAGTAGAGATGACTGCGTTCATAGCACCGTTATCGCGAATGTAGCTTACCAAAGCGCGTGTATCTACATCACTTATTGCGAGTAAGTTGTTTCTGTTCAAAAATTCTTCCAAAGAACTATCGGCTGCGGGACGGGAATAATTATAACTGAAATTCCGCACCACTAACCCTGAAATTTTTACACTATCTGATTCATTTTCCTCTTTATTGGTTCCGTAATTCCCAATGTGGGCGTTGGTTGTTACCATTATTTGTCCATAATACGAAGGATCCGTAAAAATTTCTTGATAACCCGTCATTCCTGTGTTAAAACAAACTTCGCCAAAGGCAGAGCCTTCTTTGTTTCCAACCGCTTTTCCGTAGAAAATGGTTCCATCTGCCAATAAAATAAGTGCTTTTTTTCGTGTTTGGTATTTCATGCTATTGTTTCTATCGATACTGTTGATTCTGTGATACTATTGTTTTTGTAATGAATATTTCAGACTCTGAATTTACCATTTCGCAAAATCTTTGCAAAAATAGTATAAAAAAAGGGATAAACGAAAACGCTTATCCCTTTGTTGGTTATTGAATTGGAATTCATTTATTCTTCTTCTTTCTTCGCTTCTTTTTCAGCTTTTGCCGGAGTGGCTTTTGCTGCAGGTGCAGCTGCTTCAGCAGTTGAAGAACCACTTCCACGACGGCTTCTACGGGTTGACTTTTTCTTGGTTGCTTTGCCAGCGTTGTAAATTTCGTTGAAATCAACAAGCTCTATCATTGCCATATCAGCGTTATCACCTAGACGATTACCCAATTTAATGATTCTGGTATAACCTCCTGGACGGTCACCAACTTTTGGCGCAACAGTTCTGAAAAGTTCTGCAACTGCTTCTTTCTGGCGCAATTTTGCAAAAACCAAACGGCGGTTGTGGGTTGTGTCTTCCTTAGATTTTGTTACCAATGGCTCCACAAATTGTTTCAAAGCTTTTGCTTTTGCAACGGTTGTGTTGATGCGTTTGTGCTCAACAAGTGAACAAGCCATATTTGCCAACATAGAGTGCCTATGGGCGGTTTTTCTTCCTAAGTGATTTATTTTTTTTCCGTGTCTCATGACATTTTTGTTATCATCATCTTGCTACAAGATCCGTTCTTCGGAGAGCAAATTATGATGGGTTAATTAATTAACGATTGTAGATTTATGATTGCTGATTTCAGATTTAAAATTTCAACAATCTGAAATCAAAAATCTGAAATCGTTAATCACTAGTCTTTATCTAATTTATATTTTGCAAGATCCATTCCGAAGTTTAGGCCTTTCACGTTTACAAGCTCTTCAAGCTCTGTAAGCGATTTTTTACCAAAGTTGCGGAATTTCATCAAATCATTTTTGTTGAAAGAAACAAGATCTCCCAAAGTATCAACTTCTGCAGCTTTCAAACAGTTTAACGCACGAACCGAAAGATCCATATCTACCAATTTTGTTTTAAGCAACTGACGCATGTGAAGGGATTCTTCATCATAAGTTTCAGTTTGTGCAATTTCGTCTGCCTCCAAAGTGATGCGCTCATCACTGAACAGCATAAAGTGGTGGATCAAAGTTTTTGCAGCTTCGGTCAATGCATCTTTTGGGTGGATTGATCCGTCTGTTACGATTTCGAAAACCAATTTTTCATAATCAGTTTTTTGCTCTACACGGAAGTTTTCAATGCTGTACTTCACATTTTTAATTGGAGTGTAGATAGAATCCGTAAAGATTGTGCCCAAAGGAGCGTTCGCTTTTTTGTTCTCTTCAGCAGGAACATAACCGCGACCTTTTTCGATAGTAATTTCAAAATTAAGGTTCACTTTCTTGTCCATATTGCAAAGAACCAATTCCGGGTTCAATACTTGGAAACCAGAAATGAATTTTTGGAAATCACCTGCCTTTAACTGGTCGTTTCCTGAAACGGAAATAGTAACGGTCTCGTTGTCTATTTCATCAATCTGTCTTTTGAAACGAACTTGTTTAAGGTTCAAAATAATTTCGGTAACATCTTCCACTACTCCTGCGATGGTTGAAAATTCGTGATCCACGCCTTCGATGCGAACCGAAGTAATGGCGAATCCTTCCAAAGAGGAAAGTAATACGCGTCTTAATGCGTTACCAACGGTAAGTCCGTAACCAGGTTCCAAAGGGCGAAATTCAAATTTCCCTTCGAAATCGGTAGAATTTACCATTATAACTTTATCAGGCTTCTGAAAATTAAATACTGCCATTTTTTTTCTTCGTTTTAATTGTTATCTAGTTGCGCGGTTTAAAAGTTTGAAGAACACCATAAACCCTTTGGCCAAATACCAATATGATTATTTTATTATTTAGAATATAATTCGACGATAAACTGCTCGTTGATGTTTTCTGGGATTTGGATACGCTCTGGAACGGAAACGAATGTTCCTTCCTTTTTATCGTCATTCCAAGTGATCCACTCGTACACGTGACTTGCATTTGCCAACGAATCGTTGATTGCGCTAAGAGATTTTGATTTCTCTCTAACGGCCACTACATCTCCCGGTTTTAGTTGGTATGATGGAATGTTTACTTTTTCACCATTAACGGTGATGTGGCGGTGAGAAACCAATTGTCTAGCACCGGCACGGCTTGGGGAAATTCCCATACGGTAAACCACATTATCTAAACGTGATTCTGCCATTTGAAGCAAAACCTGACCTGTAATTCCAGGTGCAGCGGTTGCTTTTTTGAACATATTTCTGAACTGACGCTCTAAGATACCATAGGTATATTTCGCTTTTTGCTTCTCCATCAACTGGATTGCATATTCAGATTTTTTACCACGACGACGTGCGTTACCGTGTTGCCCAGGAGGGTAATTTCTTTTCTCGAACGACTTATCGTCTCCGAAGATTGCTTCCCCGAACTTACGGGCGATTTTAGTTTTTGGACCAGTATATCTTGCCATTTCTAATTTAAGGTTGTGAAGGAAAACTAAATTAAGGTCTTACGTTAATCCTTTAGTTTTTGGTTCCTTCAGATTGATATTTATTATTAATTAAACTCTTCTTCTTTTAGGAGGACGGCATCCGTTGTGCGGCATTGGAGTAACATCGATGATTTCGGTTACTTCAATTCCTGCATTGTGGATGGAACGTATTGCAGATTCCCTACCATTTCCTGGCCCTTTTACGTAAACTTTTACTTTACGCAAACCGGCATCATGTGCAACTTTTGCGCAATCTTCCGATGCCAATTGAGCTGCATAGGGAGTGTTTTTCTTTGATCCGCGGAAGCCCATTTTACCAGCTGAGGACCAAGAGATAACATCTCCATTCTTATTTGTCAACGAAACGATAATGTTGTTGAAAGAAGCATTGATATGCGCTTCTCCGGTTGATTCAACATTAACCTTGCGTTTCTTAACTGTTTTTGTTGTCTTAGAAGTTGTCTTTGCCATAACTCTAGGTTTTATTTAGTTGCTTTTTTCTTGTTAGCAACAGTTTTACGTTTTCCTTTTCTGGTACGAGAGTTATTCTTTGTACGTTGGCCACGAAGCGGAAGACCCGATCTGTGACGAATACCTCTGTAACAACCAATATCCATTAAACGTTTAATGCTTAATTGAACTTCACTACGTAATTCACCTTCGATTTTGAAAGATCCTACAGCGTCACGAATAGCACCGATTTCATCATCGTTCCATTCGCTTACTTTTTTGTCTTCGTCAACCTCGGCCTTTTTCAGAATATCTTGTGCACGGCTTTTACCGATTCCGAAGATATACGTTAACGCGATTACACCCCTTTTGTGCTTCGGGATATCTACACCTGCGATTCTTGCCATAACTTATCCTTGTCTTTGTTTGAACTTTGGGTTCTTTTTGTTAATTACATATAATCTGCCTTTTCTGCGAACAATCTTGCAGTCGGCACTTCTTTTCTTTACGGATGCTCTTACTTTCATCTCTCTTTGATTTATTTATTAATGAACCGTTGAGGTCCGTTGTATTAATATCTGTATGTTATTCTTGCCTTACTTAAATCGTAAGGGCTCATTTCCAGTTTCACTTTATCTCCTGGCAATAATTTAATGTAGTGCATTCGCATTTTGCCGGATATGTGTGCGGTAACTACGTGACCGTTTTCCAGTTCTACACGGAACATTGCGTTTGATAGTGCTTCCACTATACTTCCATCTTGTTCTATTGCGCTTTGTTTTGCCATAATTATGCTACTGCCTTTCTATTTTTGCCACTTTTCATCAAACCATCGTAATGACGGTTCAACAAATATGAGTTTACTTGTTGCATTGTATCGATTGCCACACCCACCATAATTAAAAGTGAGGTACCACCGTAGAATAATGCCCATCCTTGTTGAATACCTAATAATTTTACCGCAAATGCCGGTGCAACTGCGATTAAGGCTAAAAACACGGATCCCGGAAGGGTTATTTGCGACATTATTCGGTCCAAATATTCTGCGGTTTGCGATCCTGGCTTAATACCCGGAATGAAACCACCGCTTCGTTTAAGATCATCAGCCATTTTATTGGTTGGAACCGTAATTGCAGTATAAAAATATGTGAATATTATAATCAATATTGCAAAAACCACATTGTACCACAATCCAAAAATATCACTGAAAGTAGCCTGAATTCCCTGAGCAAAATCACTTTCGGAAAGACTTGCAACCGCTGATGGCACAAACATAATCGCTTGTGCAAAGATGATCGGCATTACTCCAGAAGCATTCAACTTTAAAGGAATGAACTGTCGAGCGCCAAAAATGTTCTTTTCGTAACCACCACTTGCGGTTCTTCTGGCATATTGTACAGGTATTTTTCGAACTGCCATTACCAACATAATTGATAATAAAATAATTACAAACCAGATAACCAATTCAATAAGAATCATTATCAAACCACCGTTTGATTCAATAACTCTTGAAACAAATTCTTGAGCAAATGATTTTGGTAAACGTGCAATGATACCTACCATAATTAGTATGGAAATACCGTTACCAATACCTTTATCAGTAATTTTTTCACCCAACCACATTGCAAATATCGTTCCTGTTACAAGTATTATTACTGAAGAAACGTAGAACATAACGCTCTGGCCCATTACAAAAGCTTCTGCTGGAACTCCCATTGCTGGCAATCCTGCAAGATAACTTGGCGCCTGCACCAAACAGATTCCGATAGTTAACCAACGGGTAATCTGATTGATTTTTTTACGTCCACTTTCCCCTTCTTTCTGTAATTTTTGAAGATACGGTACTGCAATTTGCATTAATTGAACCACAATGGATGCAGAAATATAAGGCATAATACCCAATGCAAAAACAGATGCATTGGCAAAAGCCCCTCCAGTAAATGCGTTAAGCAAACCGCCAATTCCACCTTCACTGAATTTTCCTGCAAATGTGGCAAGCATATCTGCATCAATGCCCGGAAGTACTACCTGTGCCCCAAAACGGTACACCAATAACATTCCAAGAGTTAGTAGAATGCGATTACGCAACTCCTCTATTTTCCAAACATTTTTTAAGGTATCGATAAATTTCATCCTTATTTTTTGTTACAATGTTACTACTTCACCTCCGGCAGCTTCAATAGCTTCCTTTGCCGAGGCAGTGAACTTGTGTGCAGATACCTTTACTTTTGCTTTTATTTCGCCTCTTCCTAAAATCTTCACCATTTCGTTTTTACCAGCAAGACCCAAACCAACTAAGGTTTCAAAGTCAACGGTATCGTTTATCTTTTTGTCGTCAACCAATTGTTGAAGGGTATCAATATTGATTCCTTTGTACTCTTTGCGGTTGATGTTGGTAAAACCAAACTTAGGAACACGACGTTGTAGGGGCATTTGTCCACCTTCAAATCCAACTTTCTTGGAATAACCTGAACGTGATTTTGCTCCTTTGTGTCCGCGGGTGGCAGTACCACCTTTACCGGAACCTTGTCCGCGACCTACTCGCTTGCCTTTATTTTTTCCCGATCCTGCTGCGGGTTGTAAGTTACTTAAATCCATTTTTCGTGTTTACTTATTTGGTTTCAACGGAAACCAAGTGATTAACTTTATTGATCATACCAAGAATGTTTGGCGTGTCTTCATGTTCAACCGTTTGGTTCATTTTGTGTAGCCCTAACGATTCCATGATTCTCTTTTGGTTTTTTGGGCGCTTAATAACGCTTTTTACCTTTGTTACTTTAATTTTTGCCATCGCTCTGATATTTATCCTTTGAATACTTTTTCAAGTGAAATTCCTCTTTGGTCAGCCACGGTCTGTGCACTTCGCATTTGCAGAAGGGCATCAAAAGTTGCTTTTACCACGTTGTGTGGGTTTGAAGATCCTTGAGATTTTGACAATACATCGTGAACACCAACTGCTTCCAATACGGCACGTACAGCACCACCAGCAATAACTCCGGTACCGGGTGCGGCCGGAAGAAGGTTAACACGAGCTCCGCCGTATTTTCCTTTTTGTTCATGTGGAAGGGTCACTTTATTCAGTGGAATACGAACAAGGTTTTTCTTGGCATCCTCAATAGCTTTCGCAATTGCGCTCGCTACATCTTTTGATTTTCCAAGTCCTTGGCCTACCACACCTTTTTCGTCACCAACAACTACAATAGCTGAAAATCCGAAGGCACGACCACCTTTAGTCACCTTGGTTACACGTTGTACACCTACCAAACGGTCTTTCAATTCAAGACCTCCTGGTTTTACTAATTCTACGTTTTTATAATCTTGATACATAATACTACTTAGAATTTAAGGCCACCTTCTCGTGCACCTTCAGCTAATGATTTTACTCTTCCGTGGTAAAGGTAACCGCCTCTGTCAAAAGCGATGGTTTCAACACCAGCCTTAACAGCTTTCTCAGCGATTGCTTTTCCTACCAATTTTGCAGCTTCAACTTTATTTACGTTTGAAGCGTCAATGTCTTTATCTCTTGAAGATGCAGCGGTAATGGTCTTTCCATTTACATCGTCAATAATTTGAGCGTATATTTCTTTGTTGCTGCGGAAAACAGCCAAACGGGGGCGGCTTTCGGTACCCTCAACCGTTTTTCTGATTCGCATGCGCAAGCGCTCTCTTCTTTCGTACTTTGATAATGCCATAACTCTATTTGTTATGCAGATTTACCTGCTTTTCTTCTTAATTGTTCACCTACAAACTTGATACCTTTTCCTTTGTAAGGTTCTGGCTTACGGAAGCCACGGATTTTTGCCGCTACTTGCCCAACCAATTGCTTGTCGTGTGAAGTTAATTTTACTATTGGATTTTTACCTTTATCAGATACGGTTTCCACTTTTACTTCTGGAGCAATGTCCAAAATGATATTGTGTGAATATCCTAAAGCCAAATCCAATTTTTGTCCTTGGCTGCTGGCGCGGTAACCCACACCTACCAATTCCAATTGTTTGGTCCATCCGTTGCTAACACCTTCAACCATATTGTTGATTAAAGATCTGTATAGACCGTGCTTTGCAGTGTGGTCTTTTGAATCTGAAGGGCGTTCAACTAATACTTGTCCGTCTTCTACTTTTAGGACAACATCAGAATATTCCTGAGTTAGTTCGCCTAATTTTCCTTTTACGGTAATTACGTTGTCTTTTACATCAACTGTAACTCCTTGTGGGATTACTACCGGGTTTTTACCTATTCTTGACATTTCTTTGTCTATTTTTTAGTAAACGTAACACAATACTTCACCACCTACATTCTGTGCCTTGGCTTGTTTGCCGGTCATAACTCCTGAAGAAGTAGAAACTATGGCAATACCCAAACCGTTCAGAATACGAGGAAGTTCTGTTGAACCTGCGTATTTACGTAAACCTGGTTTACTTATTCTTTGAATTTTTTTGATCACTGATTCTTTAGTAAGCTTGTCGTACTTCAACGCAATTTTGATGCTACCTTGTGGGGTACTTTCGTCATCAAATTTGTAGCTTAAAATGTAACCTTGATCAAAAAGGATTTTTGTAATCTCCTTTTTAAGATTTGAAGCTGGAATCTCTACAACGCGATGTCCGGCTTTCGCAGCGTTTCTAACACGAGTTAGATAGTCTGAAATTGGATCTGTATTCATTTATTTTAATTTGTGGAAGTGGTTTTTGGACTATTCCAAACCTTCAACCAATTAATACTTTTTCTTTTTGAACAGAAAAACCCGTTCTTACCAAGACGCTTTACGCACCCCGGGAATTAACCCTGAATTTGCCATTTCACGGAACAATACACGCGAAATTCCAAAAGTTCTCATATACCCTCTTGGTCTTCCGGTCAGTTTACAGCGATTGTGCAAACGAACTGGTGAGGCATTTTTTGGTAATTTTTGCAAACCTTCCCAATCGCCAGCTTCTTTTAAAGCTTTGCGTTTGGCGGCATACTTCAATACCATTTTTTGTCTCTTAACCTCGCGGGCTTTCATTGATTCTTTAGCCATCTCTTAGTTCTTTTTAAAGGGTAATCCCAATTCTTGTAATAATGATTTCGCTTCTTTATCGGTATCTGCGGAAGTGATGAATGTAATGTTCATTCCTTCAATTTTCTTCACTTTATCGATATCGATTTCTGGGAAGATAATTTGCTCGGTAATTCCCAAAGAGTAGTTTCCTCTTCCGTCAAAACCGGTTGCTTTTATTCCGTTAAAGTCACGTACCCTTGGCAAAGCAGAAGTTACCAACCTATCTAAAAATTCATACATACGTTCTCCACGCAAGGTTACTTTCACACCAATTGGCATGCCTTTACGAAGTTTGAAGTTTGCAACGTCTTTTTTAGAGTTTGTTGAAACCGCTTTTTGCCCGGTTATCTTTGTAAACTCATCAACCGAATAGTCAATAAGTTTTTTGTCAGCTACTGCTGCGCCCACACCGCGGGAAACAACAATACGTTCTAATTTTGGTACCTGCATGACGTTTTTGTAACCAAATTCGTCGGTAAGTGCATTTATCACTCTGCTTTTGTACTCTTCCTTAAGTCTAGGTGTATATCCCATAACTATATTGCTTGATTCGATTGTTTTGAAAACCGCACTTTTTTACCATTTTCGGTTTTGTACCCTACACGTGTTGCTTTTCCAGATTTTGGATCAATAAGTGAAAGGTTTGAAATATGGATAGGAGCTTCTTTTTTGGCAATTCCACCTTGTGGGTTCTTTGCGCTAGGTTTCTCATGTTTTGAAACCATGTTTACTCCTTCTACGATTGCTTTGTTTTTGTCAAGGAATATTTTCATCACTTTCCCTTCAGAACCTTTATGGTCCCCGGAAGTAACTACTACTGTATCACCTGATTTTATTTTAAGCTTTGTCATCTTAGTTTTCATATTAAAGCACCTCTGGTGCCAATGATACTATTTTCATAAATTGCTTGTCACGAAGCTCTCTTGCTACCGGTCCGAAAACACGTGTTCCTCTCATTTCACCCTGTGGGTTCAAAAGTACACAAGCGTTATCATCGAAACGGATGTAAGAGCCGTCAGGTCTTCTAATTTCCTTTACGGTACGTACTACAACTGCTGTAGAAACCGCTCCTTTTTTAACACTTCCGTTTGGCGTGGCTTCTTTAACAGAAACTACAATCTTATCACCAATGGAAGCATACCTTCTTTTAGTACCGCCCAATACACGGATGGTAAGTACTTCCTTAGCACCGGTATTATCTGCGACTTTGAGTCTTGATTCTTGTTGTAACATAATTACTTCGCTCTTTCAATTATTTCTACTAATCTCCAACATTTGGTTTTACTCAAAGGTCTTGTTTCCATGATCTTTACAGTATCGCCTTCGTTGCAGTTATTTGTCTCGTCGTGTGCCACGTATTTTTTCGTTTTCAACACGAACTTTCCGTACATAGGGTGTTTAACTTTTTTCACCTCTGCCACTACAATGGATTTGTCCATTTTGTTGCTGGTTACTACACCTATACGTTCTTTTCTTAAGTTTCTTTTAATTTCTTCCATCTTTCAGCTGTACAATTATTGCACTTCTCTATTAGTTAGTTCCGTCGCTATTCTTGCTATTTCCCTTCTTTGGGATCTTAGTTGAATTGGATTTTCCAACGGCGAAATGGTATGAGCCATTTTAAGGTCTGAATACGCTTTTTTTGAATCTGCGTAAGCTTCCTGAAGTTCAGCCGTTGATGCTTTTTTAATTTCTGATTGTTTCATCGTTTAAAAAATTATGCTTGGAAATCCCGAGACATTACAAATTTAGTTTTTACCGGAAGCTTTTGTGCCGCAAGGCGCAGGGCTTCTTTTGCTGTTTCAAGGGTAACCCCGGATACTTCAAAAAGCATTCTTCCTGGTTTAACCACAGCAGCGTAATATTCTACAGCACCTTTACCTTTACCCATACGTACTTCAAGAGGTTTTTTGGTGATTGGCTTATCTGGGAATATCATAATCCAGATAGAACCTTCTCTTTTCATAAAACGGGTAGCGGCGATACGAGCAGCTTCAATTTGTCTTGCTGTAAGAAATTCTGATTCCAACGATTTTATACCGAAGGTTCCGTACGCTAGCTGATTGCCACGACCGGCATCGCCTTTCATACGGCCTTTCATTTGTTTACGGTACTTTGTTCTTTTAGGTTGTAACATTTTCTTCTATTTAAAAAATTACTTTCTGCGACGTGCTTTGTTGCCGCCGCGTCCTGCTGGAGCTCCTTTTCCACCACCACTCTTGGTTTTGCCAGTGGCAAGACCAACTAGTGGGGAAAGTTCTCTCTTTCCATATACTTCGCCTTTCATAATCCATACTTTAACACCCAATCTACCATAGGTAGTGTGTGCCTCAACTAAAGCGTAGTCAATATCGGCTCTAAAAGTTGATAACGGGATACGACCTTCTTTGTAGGATTCTGAACGTGCCATTTCAGCACCGTTCAAACGTCCTGAAATCTGAACCTTAATACCTTCTGCGTTCATTCGCATTGTTGCCGCAATTGCCATTTTAATAGCACGACGGTATGAAATACGGCTTTCAATTTGGCGCGCAATACTTGCAGCTACCAAAAATGCATCAAGCTCAGGTCTTTTGATCTCGTGAATGTTGATCTGTACCTCTTTATCTGTAATTTTCTTAAGCTCTTCTTTTAGCTTGTCTACTTCCTGGCCACCTTTACCGATAATGATACCGGGACGGGCAGTGGTTATAGTAACGGTTACAAGCTTAAGCGTACGCTCAATAATTACTCTACTCACACTAGCTTTACTTAAACGAGCGTGGATGTATTTCCTGATCTTGTCGTCTTCGGCTAGTTTATCGCCATAGTCGTTGCCTCCGTACCAGTTGGATTCCCAACCTCTAATGATACCTAAGCGATTCCCGATTGGATTTGTCTTCTGTCCCATTTAATTACTTGCTTTGTGTGTTATCGTTAGCTGCCAATACCAGTGTTACGTGGTTGGAGCGTTTTCTAATTCTGTGTGCACGGCCTTGTGGTGCTGGACGAAGTCTCTTCAACATTGTTCCACCATCCACACGGATTTCCTTCACAAAAAGATCTGCATCTTCTACTGATGCGTCTTCATTCTTTTGTTGCCAGTTATTGATGGCAGACAAAAGTAATTTTTCCAATTTGCGTGAAGATTCCTTTGAACTGAACTTCAAAATATTGAGTGCTTTGTCTATTTTCTCACCTCTTACCAAATCCGCCATTAAACGCATTTTTCTTGGTGAAGTGGGGCAATTGTTCAATTTAGCAAAGTACATTGTTTTCTTCGCTTCCTTGATTGCTTCTGCTCTTTCTCTTTTACGAACTCCCATGGCCTATTATTTTTTACCTTTGTTTTTAGCACCTGCGTGACCACGGAATGATCTTGTAGGTGAAAATTCTCCTAGTTTATGCCCTACCATGTTTTCTGTTACATACACAGGAACAAATTGGCGCCCGTTGTGCACAGCGATGGTCTGACCAACAAAATCTGGAGTAATCATAGAAGCACGTGACCAAGTCTTGATTACGGTTTTCTTATTATCCTCAACGTTTTGCTGAACTTTCTTGTCTAGTTTGTAATGAACGAACGGTCCTTTTTTTAACGATCTTGCCATAACTTATTTCTTTCTTCGTTCTAAGATATATTTATTACTTGCTTTCGTTTTCGAACGGGTTCTGTAACCTTTTGCAGGGATACCCTTTCTAGAACGTGGGTGACCTCCTGAAGCGCGACCCTCACCACCACCCATTGGGTGATCCACAGGGTTCATCACTACTGGTCTTGTACGTGGTCTTCTACCCAACCATCTGCTTCTACCGGCTTTACCAGATACCAATAATTGGTGGTCACTGTTTGAAACGGCACCAATGGTAGCCATACAGTTTACCAAAATCAATCGGGTTTCACCTGAAGGAAGTTTAACGGTAGCATATTTTCCATCACGAGCCATTAATTGTGCGAAAGCACCAGCGCTACGCGCCATAATGGCTCCTTGACCGGGACGAAGCTCGATGCAGGAAATAATAGTACCTAATGGAATAGCTGAAAGTGGCATTGCATTTCCAATCTCTGGAGCTACCGCTTCACCGGAAAGGATGTTTTGCCCAACTTGTAGTCCGTTCTGTGCAATTACATATCGCTTTTCACCATCTTGATAGTTCAAAAGTGCGATAAATGCAGTACGGTTTGGATCGTATTGTATACTTGCAACAGTAGCAGGGATTCCCGCTTTGTCGCGTTTAAAATCGATAATTCGATATTTCTTCTTATGACCACCACCTATGTAGCGCATGGTCATTTTACCTTGACTGTTTCTACCACCAGATCTCTTGTTCGGAGCAAGTAACGACTTCTCCGGCTTATCGGTTGTAATGGCGTCAAAACCATTTACAACCCTAAAACGCTGACCTGGGGTGATTGGTTTTAATTTTCTTACTGACATTTGTGTCTAATTAAATCTAAGTTGCCTTAGATGTTACTGTAAAAATCTATTGTATCACCTTCCGCCACCTGTACGATTGCTTTTTTGTAAGCGTTCGTTTTACCAGTTTGGACACCTGTTTTTGTATAACGGGTCTTCCTATCAGGGCGGACATTCATTGTGCGAACTTTTTCAACAGAAACTCCGTAAGCAGCTTCAACCGCTTTCTTGATTTCTACCTTATTCGCCTTTGGGTTCACTACAAAGCCAAAAACATTTTTGTCCTCGGCATCTTTGGTAGCTTTTTCCGTAATTATAGGTTTAATTAAGATGTTCATCTTGTTTCTATTTACTTAAGTTTGTTTCAATTCCTTCCAAAGAACCTTCAAATAGCACTACACTATTTGCATTCATAATTTTGTAAGTACTTAATTGTGAGTTAGTTATAACTTCAGTACCTTTCAAATTGCGAGACGACAAATATACATTATTATTTAAGTCTCCCAACACAAATAAAGATTTTTTGTCGTTAAGCCCTAAGCTGTTCAAAACCGCAGTAAAATTCTTGGTTTTTGGAGCGTCAAAATTAAGGTCTTCCATTACAAAAATGGCTTTATCATTCGCCTTCATCGTTAGGGCAGATTTACGTGCCAAACGCTTCAGGTTTTTGTTCAATTTGAAGGAGTAGTTACGCGGACGAGGTCCGAACATTCTACCACCACCTTTAAATACACCAGATTTGATGCTACCCGCGCGGGCAGTACCAGTTCCTTTTTGTTTCTTTATCTTTCTGGTAGAACCAGCGATCTCAGCACGTTCCTTTGCTTTGTGAGTTCCTTGACGTTGATTGGCAAGGTATTGCTTCACATCTAGATACACCGCGTGATTGTTAGGCTCTATTCCGAACACATCTGCAGAAAGTTCAACTTTCCGGCCTGTGTCTTTTCCGTTTATGTCTAATACAGCTACCTTCATTATTTCTCGATCATTACATAAGCGTTTTTATGGCCAGGAACTGCTCCTTTTACCACAAGTAGATTCTTTTCAGCAACTACTTTCAAAACTCTTAAATTTTCAACTTTTACTCTTTCGTTCCCCATTTGGCCCGCCATACGCATTCCTTTGAAAACTCTCGCAGGATATGATGCAGCTCCAATGGAACCTGGCGCACGCAAACGGTTGTGCTGACCGTGTGTGGCTTGCCCAACACCGCCAAAACCGTGACGTTTTACAACCCCTTGGAAACCTTTACCTTTTGATGTACCCGCGATATCCACGAATTCACCCTCGATAAAATGCTCCACAGTAATTGTGTCACCTAATTTGTAATTTTCTTCAAATCCCTTGAATTCGGCGACTTTGCGTTTTGCAACGGTTCCTGCTTTTTTGGCGTGCCCTTCGGCAGCTTTAGTTACAGTCTTCTTGTCATCGAAACCAAGTTGAAGAGCTTCGTACCCGTCAACCTCTTTGGTTCTGACTTGGGTAACAACACAGGGGCCGCACTCGATAACGGTACACGGAATGTTCTTTCCGTTGTCGTCAAAGATGCTGGTCATCCCTATCTTTCTTCCAATTAACCCAGACATATTTAATTATTTATTGATTATTACTTATTTAAATTTCTATTCAAAAAAACAGGGTCAAAATAAATTCAACCCTGAATATTATTTTGTTTCCGTTTTTCCCCAACCATCGTTGAGGACATTTCATGCCTGCGGAGGCAGGCATCTCATGATTCTAACTTGTTTCATGAGATTCCCGCCTTCGCGGGAATTTATACCTTAATCTCTACTTCTACTCCACTTGGAAGCTCCAATTTCATTAGAGCGTCAATGGTTTTCGAAGAAGAACTGTAGATATCCAAAAGTCTTTTGTAAGAACTTAATTGGAATTGCTCTCGGCTCTTCTTGTTTACGTGCGGAGAACGCAATACTGTAAAGATTTTTTTATGTGTTGGTAAAGGAATTGGCCCTGTAACTACAGCTCCGGTACTCTTTACGGTCTTAACGATTTTTTCAGCAGATTTGTCCACCAAATTGTGATCGTAAGATTTTAGTTTTATTCTTATTTTTTGACTCATTGCTGAAATTATTATACGTTAGCGGTTCCTCTTGCTTTTGCGATTACTGTCTCTGAAATATTTGAAGGAGTTTCAGCATAATGTGAAAATTCCATAGTGGAAGTTGCACGACCAGAAGACAACGTTCTCAATGTGGTAACATAACCAAACATTTCAGAAAGAGGTACTTCACCTTTTATTACTTTAGCTCCAGCTCTGTCACTCATATTAGTGATTGTTCCACGACGACGGTTAAGATCACCAACTATATCACCCATATTTTCTTCAGGTGTCAACACCTCAATTTTCATAATGGGTTCTAGAATAACGGCTCCCGCTTTTTTGGCAACTTCTTTAAATCCTATTTTGGCAGCTAACTCAAAAGATAGCGCATCAGAATCCACAGGGTGGAAAGACCCGTCTTTCAAAGTAACCTTCATACTATCAACTTCAAAACCTGCAAGCGGTCCATTGACCATTGCTTGTTTGAAACCTTTTTCAACAGCCGGGATAAATTCTTTTGGTACGTTACCACCTTTTACGGCGTTTATGAATTCCAAACCAATTTTACCTTCTTCAGCTGGCTCAAGTGTAAATACGATATCAGCAAATTTACCACGACCCCCGGATTGCTTTTTATAAACTTCTCTGTGATCGGCTACTTTCGTGATAGCTTCTTTATACTCAACCTGTGGCTGACCTTGGTTTACTTCGACTTTGAATTCGCGACGCAAACGGTCAACGATAATATCCAAGTGAAGCTCACCCATTCCAGAAATAATTGTTTGTCCGGAAGCCTCGTCCGTACGTACTTGGAATGTTGGATCTTCTTCGGCAAGTTTTGACAACGCCATACCTAATTTATCAACATCAACCTTTGTTTTAGGCTCCACCGCGATACCAATTACTGGATCGGGGAAGTTCATACTTTCCAAAACAATTGGGTGTTTTTCGTCAGACATGGTATCACCAGTCTTAATATCCTTAAATCCAACTGCCGCTCCAATATCTCCAGCCTCAATATAATCGATAGCGTTTTGCTTGTTGGAGTGCATTTGATAAATTCGGGAAATACGTTCTTTTTTACCGGAACGATTGTTCAAGATATAAGAACCAGCGTCCAAACGACCAGAATAAACACGGAAGAAAGCCAAACGACCAACGAAAGGATCGGTAGCAATCTTAAAAGCCAAAGCCGCGAATGGAGCGGTAACATCTGGCTTACGAAGTTCTTCTTTTTCTGTATCAGGATTAATTCCTACAATACCTTCTTTATCCGTAGGAGCAGGAAGGTAACGGCAAACAGCATCCAAAAGGAACTGAACACCTTTGTTTTTAAAGGAAGATCCGCAGATCATTGGAATGATGGACATATCCATTACCGCAGCACGAAGCGCAGCGTGCACTTCTTCTTCGGTAATTGAATCTTCATCTTCCATATATTTCTCAAGCAAGTTTTCGTCATAAGCGGCAACTTCTTCAATAAGTTTTCCACGTAAAACTTTTGCTTCAGCTTTTAATTCTTCAGGAATATCAACTACATCAAACGTTGCTCCGAATGAATCATCGTGCCAAATTACCGCACGGTTTTTCACCAAATCAACGATTCCTTTAAAGTCTGCTTCATCACCAATGTTCAATACGATTGGCACCGCATTGGAACCCAACATATCTTTTACCTGTTGGCAAACGGCCATAAAGTTAGCACCCTGACGGTCCATTTTGTTAACGAACCCAATACGTGGCACTTTATAGTTGTCGGCAAGCCTCCAGTTTGTTTCAGATTGTGGCTCAACACCATCCACTGCGCTAAAAAGGAATACCAACCCATCAAGAACACGCAGCGAGCGGTTTACCTCTACGGTAAAATCCACGTGGCCGGGAGTATCAATAATGTTGAAGTGGTAATTCTTTGTTTCAGGAAGTGGCTCGGCGTTTTCCATAGGGAACTTCCAAGTACAGGTGGTAGCAGCCGAAGTAATGGTAATACCACGCTCCTGCTCTTGCTCCATCCAGTCCATGGTTGCAGCCCCGTCGTGAACCTCACCAATTTTATGGCTTACCCCCGTGTAAAAAAGGATACGCTCCGTAGTTGTGGTTTTACCGGCATCAATATGCGCGGCAATCCCGATATTTCTTGTATATTTTAAATCTCTTTGTGCCATTTTTTAGAATCTGAAATGTGAGAATGCTTTGTTAGCTTCTGCCATTTTGTGAGTATCCATACGTTTTTTCACCGCGGCGCCTTCTTCTTTGGCAGCTGCAAGAATTTCGCCGGCCAATTTAGCGGCCATGGATTTCTCGTTTCTTTTTCTTGAATAGGTGATCAACCATTTCATTGCGGTTGCAATTTTACGGTCCGGACGAATCTGCATAGGAATCTGGAAGGTTGCCCCACCAACTCTACGACTACGCACCTCTACGTGAGGCATAACATTGGAAAGTGCATCTTTCCAAAGCTCCAACGCAGTTTTTTCTTCGTCTTGTTTCTTTTCATCTACGATGTCAATTGCATCGTAGAAAACTTTGAAAGCCACACTCTTTTTTCCGTCCCACATCATGTTGTTCACAAAACGTGTAACCAACTGGTCGTTAAACCGTGGATCCGGTAAAAGTGGTCTTTTTTTGGCCTGTCTTTTTCTCATTTGTTGTTTGTTAATGGCCGGGAATCAATTTTTCAATTTATCCTTGACCCGTTTTCATGTTTACTTCTTTGGGCGTTTTGCTCCGTACTTAGATCTACGTTGCGTGCGGCCTGCAACACCTGCGGTGTCCAATGCGCCACGTACAATGTGATACCTAACTCCTGGCAAATCCTTTACCCTTCCACCTCTAACCAATACTATCGAGTGCTCTTGGAGATTGTGACCTTCGCCTGGGATATATGCGTTTACTTCCTTACCATTTGTTAGCCTAACCCTTGCTACTTTACGCATAGCAGAGTTTGGTTTCTTAGGTGTAGTAGTATATACACGCGTACAAACACCACGACGTTGTGGACACGAATCCAAAGCAACCGATTTACTCTTCTTGGTTATTTTGGTTCTTCCTTTACGTACTAATTGTGAAATTGTTGGCATATAAAAATTGTATTGTTACTGTTTAAAAATAAAACACCCCTATTTTTAGGGGATGCAAATGTAGAAATATTTTTCCACTAATCAAACCTTACTGAATTAATTTTCAACGTACTTTCATTATTTTTTAAATTTAAATATGAAAAGGCAAGATGAAGCGTTAGTTTTACATAGTTAATTATCGTCCTTTTTGAAAAAATTCCTATATATTTTTCTTTACCTTAATATATATACCTGCTTTTTCTTCGGAATAAAAGCTCAGGAACTAACGCTTTCCATTAAGGCCGAAAAACCTATTTCACAAGGGGTAAAAGATTCCTTGGGAATGAAAATAGTTTTTGATGATTTAATAACCCTTAAAAATGAAACCGATACCATTCATCTAAAACTGCAGCGAATGGGTTTTATTGAAAGTGAGCTGCTTCAACTTAACAAAGAAAATGATAGCAGCTATATCGCAAACTTTTTCCTCGGAAAAAAATACAATGAAATAAAAATTTTTTATTCCCAATTTGATTTCGGCAAAAAGGAACTGCAAGGGATTTCTTCTGAAATTACGGAGGAATATTTTATACTACCTATTGAAACCATTCCCATTTCACTAAAAAAACTCACAACGCTCCGCAATCAAAAAGGAAATGCCTTCGCCCGTTTAAGACTTACAGAAATTGAAAAAGATGAAACCAACAATTTGAGCGCAACACTTTTTGTTGAAAATGGAAACATCCGCACTATAGATTCTATTGCCATAAAAGGCTATGATAAGTTTCCCCGATCCTTTATGAAATATTACGCTGGAGTTAAAAAAGGAAAGATTTTCAATCAAAAAAAATTAGTGCAGCAAAACGAAAACCTGAACAGTTTGGGTTTTGTTAATTCAATTAAACCTCCAGAGGCACTTTTCAGAAAAGACTCTACCACCGTTTATTTCTATTTAGAAAAACAAAACAACAATCTTTTTGACGGAATAGTGGGTTTTGCAACCAATGAAGAAACCCAAAAGCTTGAGTTCAATGGATATCTCAACATGGAACTGAACAATAACCTAAATTTCGGGGAACAATTTTTAATAAACTATAAGGCAGATGGACAAGAGCAAGTAAATTTTAGAACCAAAATAACATTGCCATATTTATTGAAGACCCCATTCGGAGTAAGTGGCGAATTAAAAATTTTTAAACGCGACAGTACATTTATAACCACAGCACAAGAAATACGGGCCAGTTATCAGATAAATCCGAAGTCAACAACATACGTAGGCTATAAGGGTTATGATTCCAGTAATTTACTTGATGAAGTAATTGCAGGCACACCCATAGAAGACTTCAAATCCAAATTTTTTATTTTTGGAGCTACCTATATAAAATCACAAAACAGAACGCTTTTTCCTATAAAAACTGAATTATTGTTGGACACAGGCATCGGTTCACGCGAAAAGGAAAGTAAGGCCGAAGACCAATTATTTGCAGAATCTAGGATTAATAACATTTTTAACCTCAACTACAAAAATTCCATTTTCGTTCAAAATACGACATCGGTTCTTTTAAGTGATACCTATCTTGTTAATGAATTATTTCGGTTTGGGGGAATAAACAGCATTCGAGGTTTTAATGAGAATAGTATTGATGCATCACTTTTTTCAGTGATAAATACTGAATATAGATACCAATTTAATGAGGGAGTATATATGCACAGCATAATAGATGTAGGCTATTTTGAAAATCAGACAATTTCCTTAAAGCAAAAACTATACAGTTTTGGATTGGGCTTAGGATTAAAAACAAAGGCAGGAATTTTTCGTTTTAACGTGGCAAACGGTAATTCAGAAAATCAATCCTTCAGCTTCTCAAACACCAAAATACATATCAGTGTTTCTTCCAAATTCTAATTCATATCTTTCCCAACAGTCATCCCCGCCAAATAAAACTTAAATTTTGGGATCAAATACTTGTGTAATTAACTTTTTATTATGATTTTTGCCGTTGGCTAATTCAAATAATCTATAAAAATGAGAACAAAGTTTAGTGGAATTTTGACGCTATTATTAGCGTTGGTTGTGCAGCTTACCTTCGCACAGCAAAAAACTATTACAGGTACAGTGACGGACGATACAGGTCTGCCATTGCCTGGTGCAAACGTTATAATTAAAGGCACAAGTTCTGGAACACAGACAGATTTTGATGGGAACTATACCCTCTCTGCAAATGTGGGCCAGACACTTACTTTTAGTTATGTAGGTTTCAGCACCAAGGAAGTAAAAGTAGGAGCTCCCAATAAGATTGACATTACTTTACAGCCAGATGCCGCTGCACTGGAAGAAGTTGTTGTTACTGGGTATTCTACAAGAAATCAAACGGTACAGACATCAGCAGTTGTTTCAATTTCAGCTGCAGAGCTTTCCCAAATGGCACCTACTACTAGTATAGACAATATGCTGCAAGGTAAGGCGGCTGGTGTGCAGGTAACTGCGGCAAACGGTAAGCCGGGTCAAGGAGCTTTTGTTCGTATTCGTGGAACAGGATCATTAACCGCAGGTGCCTCCTCCCCACTTTATATTGTGGATGGTTCACCTATTAGAGAGCAAGATCTTGCAAATATTCCTAATGACGATATTGAAAACATTACCATTTTAAAAGATGCCGCTACAACTGCTCGTTATGGCTCACGTGGGGCTAACGGGGTTGTTGTAATTACAACAAAAAATGGTAACAGAAATAAAGATGCTGTAGTTCGTTTTAGTTCTAGATATGGAGTAACATCCATGATAGATCCAAATTACACTATGATGAATGCTACACAAAAAATGCAATACGAAGCAGAGCTTTATGCATTGGGTGTAACAGGTGCCGCAGGTTTACCCGGTGTTACTACTGAACCTGGTTCACCAGAACGTCAACAACTTTTAGATAGAGAAGTAGACTGGAGAGACCTGATTTTAAAAGATGGGATCATTCAAAATAACAACGTAGCTATTTCTGGTGGTGCTGAAAAAGTAGATTACTACTTTTCTGTATCAAATGACAAAAATACAGGTATTATAGATAACATTGATGGTTTCGAAAGATTAGGAGCGCGTTTAAATGTGAATATTGATGCTAAAGAATGGCTCTCTGTTGGTGTTAATGTTGGTTATTCAAGATCTATGAGTGATGAACCTAGAGATAGAAACAACACTCAAAACCCATTCCGTGGTATACTTGATTATAATGGTTACGAAACTGAATTCTTACTAAATGAAGACGGAACGGTACAAGTTGATGACAATGGAAACCCGATCTATAACCCAACCCATACTGGATTTCCTATACGCGGAGCACTATTATCTGAGCCTTCAGAGGATATTGACAACCAAACAATTGGTAATGTAGATGCTGTGGTAACGTTTAGCAAAAACTGGAGCTATGGTTTTAACGTAGCCGTAAACTGGGGAGCTACAAGAAGAGAGAGCTACTCCAAGCCCGGTGGTATTTTACAAGGACTTATTGGCGATCCTGACTTTCCAGGAAATAAGTTTGACGACCAGCAACACAGATTGGACTTAACAGTAAGTAACCGATTGGTTTACAATCTTAACAAAAACAATCACAATTTAAATGTGTTGGGTCTTTATGAATATAACATGAATGAGTTTAATCGTGCTTTTGTTAGAAGTATTGGTTTCTCATCTGCATTATTGACTACTCAGGCAACAGCAGGACAACTTACTGATGGATTTACAAATAGAAGTAGGATTACTTTGGTTTCCTATGGTGTTTTTGCAGATTATGATTATAAAGAAAAGTATCTGCTATCTGGTTCCTTACGTCGTGATGGATCATCCAACTTTGGTACAGATGTAAGATATGGTACCTTCTATAGTGGTAGTATTGGATGGAACGTGGCAAAAGAAGATTTCTTTTCGGTTGATGCCGTTAACGACTTAAAAATTCGTGCTGCCTATGGTACAGTTGGAAATAGATCTGGTATTGACAGATATGCTTCTCAAGGTACAGTAGGATTTGCTGCTTATCCCGGAGGATCTTCAACTGTTCCTTCTCGTGTGGCCAACCCAGAAATTCAATGGGAGACTACAGAAACTTATAATGTGGGACTAGAGCTTAACATGTTCAACAAAAGAGTTCGTTTAGTTTCAGATTATTTCATAAGAAATACAAAGGATTTACTTTTCCCAATTCCTACTGCTGTTGAAGCTGGTATTATTGGTCTTCCTCCAGAAGAAGAAAGAGGTATATTAGGTAACCTAGGAGAAATTCAAAACAAAGGTCTTGAAATTTCATTACAAGCTGATGTTTTCCGTTCTCCAGATTTCACTTGGACTTTAGGCGGAAATATTATCTTCTTAGATACAGAAATTGTGTCCCTACCTAACGGTGAAGACGTTACGCCTACTACAGCATTTAACATTCGTTATAGTGAGGGAAGACAAATTAATGAACACTTCTTGGTTCGTTATGCTGGTGTAGACCCTGCTACTGGAAGATCATTATTTTATGGTGCTGATGGTAATACTTATTTTGCTACAGACTTACCTACAGATGAAAACGATAACCGTGTATTTCAAGGAAAATCAACCATTGCTGATAAAGAAGGTGGATTTTTCTCAAACATAACCTATAAAGGTTTTGGACTTCGTACAGATTTTGTTTTCAAAGCTGGAAACTGGATCAACAACTTTGTAAGAAGTGATCGTGAATCTGATGGATTGGCAATATCTGACAACCAAGCAGTAGGCGCATTTAATTACTGGCAACAGCCTGGTGATACTGGTGTATTACCAAGTCCAATATACGCCACTGATGATGCAACCGTTACTGGAAACTCTGACAGATGGCTTGAAAAAGGTGACTATATACGTATGCGTAACATCACATTATCTTATAATTTCCCAAACAAGTATTTGGAAAAAACTCCAATTAGCTCGTTGAGAATTTATGCTCAAGGACAAAATCTTTTGACCTTCACTAAGTTTTGGGGTGATCCAGAAGTAGGTCTTTCTTCAGGTGAAACCATTTCTTTCGCAGATTCAGTAGCTCCGGGTGAAGCTACTTTATATAGCTATCCAAACACTAAATCCATCCAAGTAGGTTTGGATGTTAGTTTCTAATTCTAAAAAAAAAGTAAAATGAAAAATATATTTTATAAAATTACGGTCTTAGCTCTAATCGTAGGAGGGTTTACCTCTTGTGATGATAAACTGGATCAAGTACCCTTTGATGAGTTTGGTACTGAAAACGCTTATGTTACAGCTGCAGATTTTGAAAATGCTATCCGCGGTGTGTATTCCACTCTTTATAAGGGTCCACTTTATGGCGGAAGTGATGCTGGCGGGATGCTTGACGCACCCGATGTTCTTGCAGACAACGTAACTTTTGCTCAAAGAGGACGTGGTACTAGAAGAACATTGCATAACTGGCAATATGGGGCTTCAGATGAACCATTGGGAAGTACATATGAGCGCTTTTATCAATTAATATATCGCGCTAACGTACTACTATCTAAAAGTGAAGGTTATGAGGGTGAAAACAAAGCAAATATTGTTGCTGAGGCAAAAGCCTTAAGAGCATTGGCTCACTTTGATTTAGTAACATTTTTTGGTAAAATACCAACCCAATCTGGTGATGCTAATGGAAGTTTGGGTATTGCGTATGTAACCGAACCCGAACCACTTATTGAACCAGCTAGACAAACAGTTGGAGAGGTTTATACCAATATCGTTCAAGATTTGGAAGAAGCACTTGCTGACATTAATGAGTCAAATAGTACCGATAGCTCAAACAAGGCCGAAAGCAGAATGGGGAAGGATGCCGTTAGAATTCTATTATCCCGTGTATATTTATATATGGGTCAATGGCAAAATGCTATCAATGTAGCAAGTAACGTTTCCATTCCTGTTGCTGCACGTACCAACGTTGTAGATGTATGGACAGATGTGAGTCGCGACGGTGTAGCTTTTTATATTCCAAACCAACCACCGCTTTTAGGTATTAGTATTGGTGTTACATGGAGCCAAGGCGGTCTTACCAATATGATTCCTGAATATGTTGTTTCTTATGAATTGTATCAATTATATACTAGTGATGATATTAGAAAAGAAGCATACATTTTCCAAGCTGCAAACAATGCTGACAATTTGCAATTCAATGCAATAAAGAAACTCTATGGTAGACCAGGACAATCAAATGGTCAAGTAGATATTAAAATTTTCAGAGCCGCTGAAGCGTATTTAAACATGGCTGAAGCATATTATAATTTAGGAAATGAATCTGCAGCCAGAACTGCTTTGGACGTGGTTAGAACAAAAAGATATACTACTCCTCCAAGCGGTGAAACCGGTACTGCTTTACGTGATGCAATACGTTTAGAAAGAAGATTGGAATTTGCATTTGAATACCAGCGTTTCTTCGATTTGAAAAGATGGGGACTTCCTGTTGAACGTGAAAGTTTTGGAGATTTGGCCAATGGAACAGGAACTGCTTCTGATCAATTAACCTTACCAGCAAACAGCAACAAGTTTCAATTGCCAATACCTCAATCTGCTATGGATTTAAATCCAAATCTTGTACAAAATCCTGGGTATTAATAATTTTAAAAACTATTAAAAATGAAAAAATATAATATTTTAATAACTATTTTGGCCCTGTTTGTATTTGCTGTTTCTTGTGAAACATATGATGATTACAATACAGATCGCCCAACTTATATTCGCTTCGATAATGTTATTCCTAGACCAGGAGTAACTCCCGTTGATAATGCTAATGTTAAGCTTAATCCAGGTGATACCACTAGAAGGATTCTTCAAGCATTTATAAGTGACGTTTCTAATGTTGATAGAACCTTCAATGTGGTAATAGATCAAGAAGCTAATCAAATAAATCCCGAAAATTTTTCTTTTGACCCTACTATAACGATTCCAGCAAATCAACGTAGAGTAACGACAAATATTTATTTTGAAAACGTTTCTTTTCCTGAAGACAATTCAGATTTAGCTTTGAAATTAGAAGCAGCAGATAATGATGCTCTTTCTGGGTCATCCTTTGTGTTTAAAGTGAAAGACCGTTAATTTTTTTAACTCTTAGATAATGTAAAAAGACTGCTATTTTAGCAGTCTTTTTTATATTATTACAAAAACCTATTCATACAATGGCCGATAAAACAAATACCATCTTCGGAATTTACCCCGTAAAGGAAGCACTGTCTTCAAAAATTGTTTTCGATAAAGTTTTTATCCAAAAAGGCATCGATAGCGATAAGATTGAAAGCCTAATAAAAGACCTTGAAAAAGAAAATATACCAGTAAGCATTGTTCCTTTTGAAAAACTCGACAGACTTACAAAAGGAAATCACCAAGGGATTGTCGCGGTTACATCCCCAGTAGCTTTCCATTCCTTGGAAGATGTTGTTGAAAAGGCTTTAGAAAGCAAAAAAACACCGCTGTTCCTAATTCTAGATCAGATTACTGATGTCCGTAATTTTGGAGCTATTTTAAGAACGGCAGAGTGCACAGGTGTTGATGCGGTTATTATCCAAAAAACAGGGGGCGCACCCGTTTCTGGTGATACCGTAAAAACATCAGCAGGTGCTATTTTTAAAATTCCCATTTGTAAAGTGGATCATATAAAGGATGCTATATTTTACCTACAAGGCTCTGGAATCACAACAGTTGCCGCAACTGAAAAAACCCATTCGGAAATATATTCCTTAGATTTAACGGCGCCACTGGCAATCATAATGGGTTCCGAAGAAAAAGGTGTTTCTAAATCTGTTTTGAGCTTGGTAGATCAAAAAGCTTCTTTGCCACTTCTGGGAGAAATAAACTCCTTAAACGTGTCTGTTGCTTGCGGGGCATTTCTTTATGAAGTAACACGCCAAAGACGTTTATAACTTATTCGGCTTTATTTTCGGGATTCTTTTTTAAGCTATATATTATTTTAATGCCAAAAGGTTTTTGCTCAATTTTTTCCTCTTTCGGAAGTTCCTTTGGCAATTCAATAAAATTTCCTTTTTCATCAAATTGCCTTAAAAATGGATCATTGTCAGGATTGTAATCTTCCTTTTCCCATTCATACTTTTTATTTTCGATAAGATTTTCCTTAAATAAAAATGCGAAAAGAATTCCAACAAAAAAACCAGAAAGATGGCCTTCCCAAGAAATATCCGGATTTACGGGAAAAACATACCACAACATTCCTCCGTAAAGAAAAACAACGACCAAAGCCAATGCGGTAAGCTGGAACTGTTTTGAAAAGATTCCCCTAAAAAACAAAAATGCCGCAAGTAAATAAACTACTCCACTTGCACCAATGTGCAAAGAGGGTCTGCCAATACACCAAGTGGCAATGCCTGTCAATAATAAACCCAAAAGCAAAACCTTCCAGCGCACATTTCTATAAAAATAAAATAGCGCGGAAGACAAAACAAACAAAGGCACAGAATTATTAAACAGATGCTTTAAGCTTCCGTGAATAAAAGGACTAAAAAATATGCCTCGCAAACCTTCCAGCCTTCTTGGATAAATCCCGTATGAATTGAAATTATAGCCAAAAACACTTTCTACCCAAAAAACTATCCAAAGCACCATTACAAAAAATAGTGGATAGAGGATAACCGAATTAGAAAACCTTAATTGATTTGACATAGATACTTCTTTACAAAAACAATCCCAAAACCAAATTTATGATAAAATGTCAGTGAAACCGATTTATTAAAATCGTAATTTTGTAATTCTATGAACACTCCGCTTGCCGAAAGAATTCGTCCCACTACCCTCAAAGGATATTTAAGTCAACAACATTTGGTTGGCCCACGGGGTTCGCTTTCTTCCCAATTAAAAACCGGAATGATCCCATCAATCATTTTTTGGGGACCTCCGGGAACTGGAAAAACCACACTGGCAAACATAATTGCCAATGAAAGTGGTCGACCCTTTTATACCTTAAGTGCCGTAGACAGTGGTGTGGCCGCAGTTAGAGAAGTGATTGAAAAAGCGAAGAAAAGTGACACGCTATTCTCGACAAAAAATCCAATTCTTTTTATTGATGAAATACACCGTTTCAGTAAATCGCAACAAGATTCATTGCTCGGCGCTGTTGAAAAAGGCTGGATTACACTAATTGGTGCTACAACCGAAAATCCAAGTTTTGAAGTAATTCCTGCACTTTTATCGCGCTGTCAGGTTTATGTCCTGGAAGCTTTTAGCCGTGAAGATTTGGAAACATTGCTAAAAAAGGCCATAAAGGAAGACAATTTACTGTCTTCCAAAAAAGTAAAACTTCAGGAAACTGAAGCGTTAATAAGACTTTCCGGCGGGGATGCCAGAAAGCTGTTGAATATATTGGAGCTGGTAATTCTTTCGGAAAGTGACGAAAAAGTTACAATTACCAATGAACTCGTAATGCAAAAGGCACAAAAAAACACGGTACTTTATGACAAAACCGGTGAACAGCACTACGATATCATTTCGGCCTTTATAAAATCAATTCGGGGCAGCGATCCGAACGCTGCTGTATATTGGCTGGCACGAATGATTGAAGGCGGGGAAGATATAAAGTTTATAGCCCGACGAATGGTAATCCTCGCTTCCGAGGACATTGGGAATGCAAATCCTACGGCATTGGTTTTGGCAAACAGCACCTTTCAGGCCGTAAATACTATTGGCTATCCGGAGGCACGAATCATTTTAAGCCAATGTGCCATTTATTTGGCAACCTCCCACAAAAGCAATGCTTCCTATAAAGCCATTGGCGAAGCACAACAAATGGTTCGACAAACGGGCGACCTATCTGTACCTTTATCTATAAGAAACGCGCCAACAAAGCTTATGAAACAATTGGGCTACGGAAAGGAATATGAGTATGCCCACAATTATGAAGGCAATTTTGTTCCGCATGAATTTTTACCTGAAGAAATAAAAGGAACCACTTTTTATAAACCCGGAAACAATCCCAAAGAAAATGCTTTAAAAAATTATCTAAAACAACTTTGGAAAGAAAAATACGATTTTTAACTTTGGGAAGATGTAGATAGTTGTAGAAGAGCCATCCTTAATAATTAGATTTCCCGATGAGTCAAAAGCAGCATCAGAAACATTTCCGTTACTATCCATATACTTCACCACTTTATCCATCACGATTATTTTTCCTTTTAAAAGAAGTCCATCTTCAGCACTGGCAGATTCTTCGTATAATGAATAGCCTTCTGTAGTTTTTCTGAGCAGAAATGTTTTGCCGTTATTTGAATAGTTTGAAAATTTAGCTTCAGGAAGCAAACTTCCCGAAGCTTTTGAAACTCCGGTATTTATTAGTTCATCCTTTTCAGCATTTTTCATTACTTCTTTGGAAACCTTTGAACTGTTGTCAGTATCGCTTAAAAGCACAACATCCTTTTGGTTTACGCGTAACGCTTCAATACTGCTAAAGGCTTTCCTCAATGCATCTTGATAAGTTTTATCGTACTCTTTGTATTTACTTTTCCCTTCCTGACTTCTGTATATTTCGTTATCGTGACAGTCCTTTAAAACAATTTGAAGCTTTGTTCCTAAAATGCTTTTAAGCTCTTCGACGTTTGCATACAAGCCATCACAACGGTTGGCGTTGGGAGCCGTGTCTGCCAGATAAGCATTAAAACCACTTTTCTCGAAATAGAATTTTGACATGGAATTGATTTGAAACTGATCCCGTCCCTTTAAGAAATCGAACTGCTCCGGAATAACAACATAGCTATAATCGCTCAAATTTGTATTTTGGGAAGTAGCGTTTGTAGCCAAAAGAAACGTAATGGATAGTAGTAGAAATCGTGTCATTCTTCGTCAATTATAATATTAAAACCTAATTGTAAAGATACACTTTTTGCTTTTGCCAAATTGCCGTACTTTATAAGATTGTCTGCCGCTAGATAAACATTAAATTTTCCAATATCTGCCGAAACACCAAGCCCCATGTTGGATGAAGAATAGGAATCTACCGTATATGTCGCTTTTGCTGAAAGATAGTCCGTAAACCTTCTGTGATAGAAAAGTGTCCCAGCCATTTGTAGCCCTTTCGGTCTAAAAATTGAATAAAATTGAAGTCCCACATTATTTTTATGAAGCGTGCCTCCGTTTTTATTCAAACAATCACAATCACCTGAAACACTAAATCTTCCAAAGCCATAGCTTAATCCTGCATTGATCTTTACGGGCCTAAACTGTGTATATGAATTGTGAAGTGTGTCAATAGGAATTTCTCTTTCTACTTCATCTTCCAGATTATCATAGTATGGAAATGTTGATTCACCCTGGTTCAATGGGGGGAAAATTAAATTTATCCCATCTAAAGTGTAGTTGCCATGGGCACGATAATTTTCAACATCTTTTGAATGAAAAATGGCGCCAACATCCTGTGCACTTGCTGAAAATGTGAACGCATCATTTATGTCATACGTAAAACCTAAGTCCACTCCTACTCCAATGTTGCCTCCAAAAAAAGCACGACCCAAAATTTCATTTGTAACTTGCGAAGATCCATCCAGTTCTCGTAAAGATGCATAGCCAGAAGTTTCAACAGAAACATCGGCATTTTTTACCGTGTGCTCATATATATTTGCTGAATTTTCATCACCCAAAGTGGTTACGAAAGTACCAGCATTATTTACACTTCTGTAACTAAACATGCTGGAATATAATTTAAGCCTGGCTCCCACTGTCAATTTATCACTTATCTGTTTGTTTACACCAAAATGGTAAACAGTCATAAAATCACCGGTCGTACTTATTTCGCCCAAATCGAATTCATAATCCAAATAATCACGATTTCCTTCCCATGCTAGAATGGCCAAATCGCGAGGAAAATAGGCTATAAAATCAAACTCCTGATAGATACCGCCAGAAAAATAAATGTCATTCTTTGCCCGCCATCCAAAATTGATAAGCTCCAACTGCTGTGTAGCCGTGAAGAAATCAGTATTCTTCATTTCGAAGATTTTTTTTGTAATCCTGTCATTTATATTGTCATTTCCGTCTTTAAAAATGTCATAGACAGATACTCCAGAGGAACCTCCATTAAAATGTATTTGGGACAAAAAAGGAATTCCATAATGTTTTTTTTGGGTGACTTTGCTTCCAGGATTAATCATCAATGACTGGGGGACGTCATCAAAACCATAGAGTATTTGCTTATTTTGCGCAATAGCAAAGAAGCCCGCGAGGGATAGTATGATAGTTAAAAAATTTCGCATGGTATTAATATTCCAAAAAGTAGGTGGTTTTGGATTTTAGATTCAATGTACCTTCCAAGTTTTCATCGGAAGAAGGTATAGTTACAGATACCACAACCTTATTTGCTTTCGTAATTTGCAAAATATCATCTCCTTCTACATTTTCAATATATTCAGTAATTACGGGTGCGCTTGGCGCGCCTTCGGAAACAGAGGTTCCGGCAACGTATGTCGTATCGTTGGTTTCACTCAAAAATTGAAAATCTACTTGAAAATTTCTGGGAATACTATTGGTAAACTTAAAATAGAACTCTGCCCTTTTCAGGCTTTCCTGCAAGCTGCTATCATCCAAAAATTTGATTTCCGTTGTATCCCTAACGGTAAGTATTGGATTGGAATTTATGCTATCAAAAAACTGATCTGCTCTAAGGTCGAAGTAAATCAGATCTAGTTCAACAACTGGTGTAAGGGCGATATCCTCGGCTTGGTCAAAATCAGTATCTTGTATGCAAGCAGATAAAAAAAGGCATACACAAACCACAAAAATAGGAATGGATAGGGTTTTATTCATTTTGGGGATAATTTATTTGTTTAACGTTTTACTATGCAGGATTATTACTACAAATACTTTTTTATTTCTGAAAGTTTATTAACAGCAACATAAGTTTCTGCAACAATTTCATTTCTGTAATTAAAAAATAACGTTTGCATACCAACATTTTCTGCCCCAACAATATCAGCTTCAAAATTGTCGCCAATCATTATACTTTTTTGTGGCACGGCTGAAGCTTTTAAAAGAGCGGTTTCAAATATAACAGGATTGGGCTTCTTTAACCCTACCTCTTCGGAAGTTGTAATTGAAATAAAATATTTCCTAATTTCACTATTCTTAAGCTTAAGATGTTGTACTTCTTCAAAACCGTTGGTTATTATGTGAAGATTGTATTTTGCGGAAAGATATTCCAGAATTTCAATTGCATCCGTAAAAAGGTGATTATCTATAGGAAGTTCTTCAATGTAGCAAATCGCCAACGCATCAATTGTTTCTTGTGGAAATTGTATGTTGAAAAGTTCAAATGTTTCTGTGAGGCGTCCACTTCTAAGTTGTTCCTTAGTCACCAATTCTTCCCTATATTTTTTCCAATAAACCAAATTAATAGGCTCGTATTCTTTCAAAAAATCAGGCAATGGCAATTCAATTTTATATTTTCGAAAAACACGTTCAAAAGCCAAAGCTGAATTTCGGTCAAAATCCCAAAGGGTGTGATCCAAATCAAAAAATACGTCTGTTATATTGCTATTGGACATATTCATTTAATTTATCGGAAAATATACTTCGCCAAATTTTATTGGTTTCTGAATAGGCAAAATCTTTATTTGAAAAAATCATTGTAAAAGTTCCATTTACTTCGGCGACAGCTGTGATGGTAGTGTTTACAATTTTTTCAATATCCGAAGCATATTTCTTTTGAAAACCACAAGTGGTCATTGCTGCAGGGTGTACCACTAAAGGTGTTTTCACTTCGTAATCTAAATCATAAAAAAGGAAAGGAGTGCAGGTTCCGGCCCGAAAGCCTACCGTATCGCGAAAAACCATTGTATAATCCCTTTTCACTTCTAGCTCTACTAAATGGCGGTAAATATCAGGTAAGTTTACCAAATATTCCGAATTCATAGAACTTCCCAAAGAACGGTTTGTAATTTCTTCTATTCGGCGTTTTTCCTTTTTTAGCATTTCATAATCACTCAAAGCACTAAATGAGAAAATTAGCCCCACTTCATTATAATCAGACACAAACTTAATAAGCATTTTGAACTTCTGTCTATGGGTGTTCAAACTTTCGTCAAAGATTAATGCGTTGCCCAAAAGAAAGAAAACTGTTAGTTTAAACTTGCTTTTTTTGGCTGTGTTCACAATCCATTTAAAAGTATCCAACGGATCCCGTTTTAATCCCGATAATACTTGGGTGCGGGCTATAATATTCCGAAATTTCCCGTGAAAAAAACTATTTGCATAACCCACAAAAGAACGGAAAATACCTTTTTGTTTGTATGCATAAGGTTGGGCGGCTTCAATTACGGGATGAACCGTTATTGTTTTTTTCGGAAAAATCATTTCAGGAAAAGCTTCCAAAAGTTTTTCTTTGAAAATATACGTCCAGATATCAACTACGGGTTGCTGTAGAAAGCCCTCTTTGAAAGCCAGACTTTCAGAAGCCATAAAACGTCCTGTTTCATCTTTAACGTGCGGCAGATATTCTTCATAACGGGAAATCATATAAAAACTGGCAGAAAAAATATCAAACGGTAAAATGCTTTGGGAGGAAACCGAAAAAAATCCAAAAGTATTGCCCCATTTTTTTACCGTTATATCAATAGATTCAAAACCCTGTTGTTCCAAAAGTCCATAACTTTGAAAAAAAAGCTCGTTTCCCATAGGCTTTTTGCCATATGAAATTTTTGGGCCAACGTGAGCGATAAACTCCTCGATAACACAGGTGAATAAGATTTCAATCCCCAAAATGCGAAGGCAAATATGTTTGAAGATGTAAGAAATTCGCGGTGTAACTTTTTGGGTATAAATTAAAAGCATAGTGGATTACAGCATATTTTCATCGGCAAAGCTAAAGTACGCTTTTTCGGTAATTATGAGATGGTCCAGTACTTTAATGTCCAAACTATCCCCTGCCACTTTGAGTTTTTTGGTTAGCTGTATATCTGCTTGACTGGGCTTCAAAGTACCCGACGGATGATTGTGTACCAAAATAATTCCCACAGCGCCAAGTTGCAACGCTTCTTTAAATGCCAACCTTACATCAACCACCGTTCCGGTGATTCCACCTTTACTGAGTTGTCCACTTTTAATTATTTTGTTTGAATTGTTCAAATACAATATCCAAAATTCCTCATGCGGCAGTTCTCCAATAATGGGCTGGATAAATTCGAAAACTGAGCTGCTGGAAGTAATTTTTTTACGTTCCAATGCTTCGCCCGTCCTTCGTCTTCTACCCAATTCCATTGCGGCGGTAATACTTATTGCTTTAGCCTCACCTATGCCTTTAAACTCCATTAATTCTGGTATGGAAAGTCTTCCCAATTCACTCAAATTATTGTCAACAGAAGCCAAAATCCGCTGGCTCAAGGAAACGGCACTTTCGTTGCGGCTGCCAGAACCAATGAGGATTGCAATCAGTTCAGCATTACTGAGCGCAATCCGTCCTTTCTGTAGTAATTTTTCACGAGGACGGTCGTCTTCATTCCAGTTTTTTATTGAAAAGGAATTATTTTCTTCCAAAATTTTTTCTTGTTTCCTTAAAGATAACAATGAATGGGTAAATGGAGAATTTTTTTGAAAACAATATTTTGTCGTGTTGTAATTTTACTGATTTTTGGATAAATTCGTTAATCTTAAATATTAAATTATGAAATCACTTTTTGAGACTGAGACCTTAGCGGAAATAAAAGGCAGGTTAGATTCTCTTACTACAGAAAACCAACGAAAATGGGGAAAGATGGATGTATCGCAGATGTTGAATCATTGTCAGCACCCTTTAAATATTTCGCTTGGAAAAGGAAATATAAAAAAGCAGTTTTTCCCCTTAGCGTTTCTTTTTAAAAAGTCGCTTTACAATGATAAGCCATGGCGGCAAAATTTGCCCACTTCAAAGTCTTTCAAAATTTCGGAAACCAAAAGTTTTGAACCTGAACTAGCTGCACTTAAAAAGTTAGTTGACGAATTTCACGCAAAGAAAGACCAAACACAATGGGATCCACATCCACTTTTTGGCAAATTCACGCCCCAGCAATGGGGACAAATGCAATACAAACATTTGGACCATCATTTGAGACAGTTTGGGGCTTAAGCCAAAAAAAATGTGTTTCGTTTATCTCCAATGCTGAAACCTTGTCTTTAATAGTTCAACCATTTCCTCACTGAGTAAAACAATTTTTTTTGGTAGTGTTTCCATTCCAAAAAGAAAAGACGTGTAGTTCCTGCTACACGTCTTTTTCGTTATTTTAAAATGGTGTTAATATTATTTTTTAACCAGTTTTATATATTTGACAATACCTCCTTGCGATATTTTAACCGCATACACGCCAGAAGAATATCTGTCTCCAATCCTAAAGGTTTCCCCTACACTACCGAAAGATTCTTCTATAAAGCGACCGGCAATATCATATACTTTAAAATGTATGGGTTCTTCAGTATTTGGAGAGTTTACAATAATAGAGAACACATCATCCGAGGGATTTGGCCAGCTCTCCACTTCCAGAAAGTTGTTATTTTGTGGTGAGGTGTATTGTTTGGTATTTCCAGTACTAAACCCACTATGAACTATCAGGTTTCCACCAGAGAGATAAAGCTCTTCTGTACCAAGTCCTTCCCAATTACTGGAATACCACAATTCATTTCCTCTCCAAAGCGTAAAACCAATTTCATCATTTACTCCCGGTTCTCCTTTATCTGTCATAGTAACATACATTTCTACATTTCCGGAATTGGGTATTGGTAGACTGTTGGGTGACAAGTCACGCACGTTAGATTTAGCAACAAAAACCGCTATTTTTTCATCTTCGTTGGATATATCCACCCCAAGTGATTGAATGGAATTTGAACGTACCTGGAAGATACGGCCATTGTCAGTACGCCAAATAAAGTTTAGGCGTCCTTTAAGGTTTCTTCCATTTGCATTAAACTTCACGTTAAAACCGAAGTTAGTTCGTGTCCCTTCATCTGAAGGATACAAACCTACTGCCGGGCTTGGGTTTTGTGGCAGGATAAATCCTCCACCGGTAATAAAGTCACCGACTGGTTTGTATACCGTAATAAGTAAATCCTCCTTCTCTATTTTTCCTATGTAATATCCATCTACAATGATTTCTACCCCAAAAGTTTTTGAATCATTGTTTCCAATATCCAGTGTTATTTCCCAATTTACAATACCTCTGGAATAATCACCGGGAATAAGCATTTCCGTAACATTTAATTCAGGTGAGATACCATTGGGAAGTAGACTATAGGTGTTTGCATCAGCATCATAAACTTTGAATTGCACCGTTGCATTTCTGATATCTCCCGAATAATTATCCAAGGCATCTTGAATTACAGCTTTTAAGTTTACTAATGCAGATGTTGAGTTACCGCCACTTGTAGCAAATAGTTGCAAGCCGTTGTATTGAATATCAGCATCTTCCTGTAAAATGGTCAAGTTTGTTGTTACAGGATTTGGATCTACATTGTAATTACCATCAACATTATTGATCTCAGCAGAAACTGTTTTTACTCCCGGAGCCATTGTTCCTTCTCCAAGTGAAGGTTCAAGCATAGGTACATCAGCTAGTACAGCAACCAAATCAGCGCCTGAGACAATAAAGTCTGCAGTTCCCATAACAAGGCTGTTCACTTTAAATGTAGCAGATTGTGCTGCCTGAGGTCCATTGGCTACCAATGGAGCACCCCCTTCAATCGTAGCTGTAAAAGTAACAAGGTCACTGTATTGAACCTCGTCGGGGTCAACATCTATAGTTGCAGTAACAGTTGCTTGAGTAATGGTAAAGTCTGCACCAATAAAGGTAATCGTATAATTGGATTCTTTATCTATAGAATTATTGTTTTCATCCACAATAAGCAGTGTTCCCTTATTAATCGCATACGGACTACCGGCAACAGTTTCACCCGGCGCTCTTGCCAGTTCACCGGTGAATTCATCCAAGGGGGCTAGACCCATTCCTGGAGTGTCAAAACTGTAAGTAAATACAGGATCAACTTCACCATAAACTTTAGTCTGACCGGCATCCACTGTAATAGTGATTGGACGGTTTGTGATGGTCAATAGGGCTCCGTTATAAGTAATGGCATAATTGGTATTGTCCAAAGTGTTCTGCTCAATGGCGTAGGTACCCACATTCTCTCCGGGTACACGTGAAAGCGCTCCTGAGAAGCTGATCAATTCACCGTTGGCAAGGACATCTCCTACTGCGGGACTTGATATGAAAGTCAACGCAGGGTCAACATCGCCATAGGTCTTGCCCTGTGCATCAGCATCAACGGTAACTGCCAGTTGACCGATGGTCAAGAGGGCTCCGTTATAAGTAATGGCATAATTGGTATTGTCCAAAGTGTTCTGCTCAATGGCGTAGGTACCCACATTCTCTCCGGGTACACGTGAAAGCGCTCCTGAGAAGCTGATCAATTCACCGTTGGCAAGGACATCTCCTACTGCGGGACTTGATATGAAAGTCAACGCAGGGTCAACATCGCCATAGGTCTTGCCCTGTGCATCAGCATCAACGGTAACTGCCAGTTGACCGATGGTCAATAGGGCTCCGTTATAAGTAATGGCATAATTGGTATTGTCCAAAGTGTTCTGCTCAATGGCGTAGGTACCCACATTCTCTCCGGGTACACGTGAAAGCGCTCCTGAGAAGCTGATCAGTTCACCGTTGGCAAGGACATCTCCTACTGCGGGACTTGATATGAAAGTCAACGCAGGGTCAACATCGCCATAGGTCTTGCCCTGTGCATCAGCATCAACGGTAACTGCCAGTTGACCGATGGTCAATAGGGCTCCGTTATAAGTAATGGCATAATTGGTATTGTCCAAAGTGTTCTGCTCAATGGCGTAGGTACCCACATTCTCTCCGGGGACACGTGAAAGCGCTCCTGAGAAGCTGATCAATTCACCGTTGGCAAGGACATCTCCTACTGCGGGACTTGATACGAAAGTCAACGCAGGGTCAACATCGCCATAGGTCTTGCCCTGTGCATCAGCATCAACGGTAACTGCCAGTTGACCGATGGTCAAGAGGGCTCCGTTATAAGTAATGGCATAATTGGTATTGTCCAAAGTGTTCTGCTCAATGGCGTAGGTACCCACATTCTCTCCGGGGACACGTGAAAGCGCTCCTGAGAAGCTGATCAATTCACCGTTGGCAAGGACATCTCCTACTGCGGGACTTGATACGAAAGTCAACGCAGGGTCAACATCGCCATAGGTCTTGCCCTGTGCATCAGCATCAACGGTAACTGCCAGTTGACCGATGGTCAAGAGGGCTCCGTTATAAGTAATGGCATAATTGGTATTGTCCAAAGTGTTCTGCTCAATGGCGTAGGTACCCACATTCTCTCCGGGTACACGTGAAAGCGCTCCTGAGAAGCTGATCAGTTCACCGTTGGCAAGGACATCTCCTACTGCGGGACTTGATATGAAAGTCAACGCAGGGTCAACATCGCCATAGGTCTTGCCCTGTGCATCAGCATCAACGGTAACCGCCAGTTGACCGATGGTCAAGAGGGCTCCGTTATAAGTAATGGCATAATTGGTATTGTCCAAAGTGTTCTGCTCAATGGCGTAGGTACCCACATTCTCTCCGGGGACACGTGAAAGCGCTCCTGAGAAGCTGATCAGTTCACCGTTGGCAAGGACATCTCCTACTGCGGGACTTGATACGAAAGTCAACGCAGGGTCAACATCGCCATAGGTCTTGCCCTGTGCATCAGCATCAACGGTAACTGCCAGTTGACCGATGGTCAATAGGGCTCCGTTATAAGTAATGGCATAATTGGTATTGTCCAAAGTGTTCTGCTCAATGGCGTAGGTACCCACATTCTCTCCGGGGACACGTGAAAGCGCTCCTGAGAAGCTGATCAATTCACCGTTGGCAAGGACATCTCCTACTGCAGGACTTGATATGAAAGTCAACGCAGGGTCAACATCGCCGTATACTTTTGTCTGGTCATCGGCTGTTACCGCAATGGTAAGCGGGGTGATCTCCAGTTCACCGGCAGTGAAGTTTAGAATGTAGTTGCTGCTGAGCGCAAGGGTTCCCTGCTCGATGGCATAGGTCCCAACATCCTCTCCGGCTACACGGGATAGTGCGCCTGAGAAAGTATCTCCGGCTACCAGTGCGGGTGCATGCTGATAGGTCAGCGCAGGGTCTGCATCGCCGTATACTTTTGTCTGGTCATCGGCTGTCACCGCAACGGTAAGCGGGGTGATCTCCAGTTCACCGGCAGTGAAGTTTAGAACGTAGTTGCTGCTGATTGCAAGGGTTCCCTGCTCGATGGCATAGGTCCCAACATCCTCTCCGGCTACACGGGATAGTGCGCCTGAGAAAGTATCTCCGGCTACCAGTGCGGGTGCATGCTGATAGGTCAGCGCAGGGTCTGCATCGCCGTATACTTTTGTCTGGTCATCGGCTGTTACATTGATAGCAAGAGGATCAACCGATAAAATGGCTAAATCACTTGTTTCAACACCGCAATCACCGGTCACCACTACACGGTATTCGTTTCCACCCATGGAAACTGTGGGCAATGATATATTAAGCGTATTAGTTAAAGCGCCTGAATAAAATCCTCCGTCTGAAATATCGCCAAAACCAGAACCTTCATCGACCTGCCATTGGTACGATATGTTAGTACCTGTAGCATTGATGGAAAAGGTTGCATTTTCACCATAAGTTATATTTTGATTGGAAGGGTTAGAAATGTCGGTTTGTTGATTAACTGTAATTGTTGCCACTTCATTTATAAATTGTGTACATTCAGGATTAGTTGTGTATCCTACACTTATTAATTCATATTCATAAATTCCGGCTTCAGAAGTATCTACTGAAAGATTAATGTTTCCATTTCCTGTTGCTGTTAGTTCCGGTCCGTTGTTAATTGTATATGCATAGGTAAAGGATAAGCTAGTACCGATTGTGTTTCTGGTAAAGGTGACCGTAGCCGGATCGTTTTTACAAACCGTTGTATTACCGCTGATGGAAGCATCCGCTGTTGGTCGAACAGTAATTTGTGCCGTATTTTTACCAAAGCCTGAGGTTCTTACACAACCGTTTCCATTGGTAATTGAAACTAAGGTATAAGTTGTTGTTGAAGTTGGCGCCACCTGTAACATTATATTTTCACTATCAGCTGTAGGGATAAGTTGTGACCACGTATCTATCCCATCAGTATATTCTATATAATAAGGTGCAACAAATGAGTTATTTAGGGCGTCAAAGCGAAGTATGGCATTTTCACCCAAACAAATTGTACCACCGGTAAAACCGCTTGATCCATTATTCGGCAGTTCATTTACAGTAACAACAAAAGTAGATGTCTGTGGTGCTCCACAACCAATTTCAATGGTGTATGATAAAGTTGTTGAACCCGCCGTTAAGGCCGTTGTTTCACCACTTCCGGTATCAATAGATGCAACAGCAGGATTTGATGAAGACCAAACTCCTCCGCTGTCTCCGTTGGAACTATAAATTTGAACTTCGCCAATACATAAGGCAGTAACCCCGGAAATCGTTCCGGCAACTACATTTGGATTTACGGTAAGTAATTTTGTTGCTTCAACCGGATTGCCACAGCCGCTTGTTACTTCATATTTTATGGTTGTTGTTCCTGCGTTAACCGCGGTCACTTCGCCGGTGTTTTCATCCACTGTGGCAACACCCGTATTGGATGAAGACCAAATTCCCCCGGGCTCTCCCCCAACAGCTTCAAAATTTTCTGAAGCGCCGATACAAAGAACATCGGCACCGGAAATCGTTCCGGCTACTACATTTGGATTAACTGTAATTTCTAAAGTATCAGAATCAGGGGCTCCACAGCCTATATTAATGGTATACGTAATGTCTGCATTACCTTGAGCATGAGCTGTAACCAATCCGTTGCTATCAACAGTAGCAATTAAATGGTTTGATGATTCCCAAACACCACCGGCATCACCGTCGGTGCTTAACTGAGTCGTTTCAGAAATACAAATTGATGTCGTTCCGGAAATGGTTCCAGCGTTAACTTCCGGATCAACAGTAACTACCGCTTGGCCACTCATGTCATTTATACAACCTCCACTTATATGAGTGGCTTCTACGGTGTATGTTCCTGCTACTGTTTGATTTCCAAAACTTATTGCCGTGCCGGTTCCAGCAACAGGACTACCCACAGCTGTGCTTCCATCTTTAAATAATTGAAACTCAACTCCTATTTCAGAGTTTGAAAGTCCTACTGGAACACCAGATCCACCATCGCAATAACTTCCACCTCCGGTGACATTATAAACAGTTGCTAATACTACTGAAGGGTCGTTATAATCGACAGACCCGTTACAATTGTTGTCCTTTCCATCGCAAATTTCCGTGGCGCCGGGATAAACGGTGTTATCAGTATCGTCACAATCAGTATTGTCAGCAACATAACCTGCAGGGGCAGAACAATCCTGAGTGGTAACACCCGCATCTCCAAAACCATCGCCATCTGCATCTGCGTAATAAGTTGTAGTTACTCCTTCATCAATTGTTCCGTTACAATCGTTGTCCTTTCCATCGCAAATTTCTATTGCCCCGGGATAAACGGTGTTATCAGTATCGTCACAATCTGTATTGTCAGCAACATAACCTGCAGGGGCAGAACAATCCTGAGTGGTAACACCCGCGTCTCCAAAACCATCGCCATCTGCATCTGCGTAATAAGTTGTAGTTACTCCTTCATCAATTGTTCCGTTACAATCGTTGTCCTTTCCATCGCAAATTTCTATTGCCCCGGGATAAACGGTGTTATCAGTATCGTCACAATCTGTATTGTCAGCAACATAACCTGCAGGGGCAGAACAATCCTGAGTGGTAACACCCGCATCTCCAAAACCATCGCCATCTGCATCTGCGTAATAAGTTGTAGTTACTCCTTCATCAATTGTTCCGTTACAATCGTTGTCCTTTCCATCGCAAATTTCTGTTGCCCCGGGATAAACGGTGTTATCAGTATCGTCACAATCTAGTATTGTCAGCAACATAACCTGCAGGGGCAGAACAATCCTGAGTGGTAACACCCGCGTCTCCAAAACCATCGCCATCTGCATCTGCGTAATAAGTTGTAGTTACTCCTTCATCAATTGTTCCATTACAATCGTTGTCCTTTCCATCGCAAATTTCTGTTGCCCCGGGATAAACGGTGTTATCAGTATCGTCACAATCAGTATTGTCAGCAACATAACCTGCAGGGGCAGAACAATCCTGAGTGGTAACACCCGCATCTCCATAACCATCGCCATCTGCATCTGCGTAATAAGTTGTAGTTACTCCTTCATCAATTGTTCCGTTACAATCGTTGTCCTTTCCGTCGCAAATTTCTGTTGCGCCGGGATAAACGGTGTTATCAGTATCGTCACAATCCATATTGTCAGCAACATAACCTGCAGGGGCAGAACAATCCTGAATGGTAACACCCGCATCTCCAAAACCATCGCCATCGGAATCGGCATAATAGGTAATTTCTGTACAAGCTGCAGTTCCCTGAACTGTAAAATCATCAATTCGATAAATATTTCCATCAGAAACGAAGTATTGTTCCAACTGTTAACTTGAGATTAGCAACGCCTGCAGCATTTGCATGAATGATATTCTCATTGCTCCAATTACCAATGCTCAATTACTATTATTTGAAACTTGAGTATACGTAACTGAATTCCAAGATATTCCGTCTATGGAATATCAGTGTTAGCCGACCAATATATTTCTAACATTGCTCCACATAATTCAGTATTATTCTCTAACCAATCTTTAGTATGTTTTGCACATTAGTATATTAATTCGTGTTACCCTTCTAACATTATGAGTGTATAAACATTACTACGCTCCACTAGATCACCGTATAACTGATTGATGTATTAGAAGATACTAATTCCCATTGGTTTCCACCCTGGTTGGTTAGTTAATTCCATCTTGTCGGATTGTGAGTGCCAGTTCCAAAATTATCCTGAACTTGTACAACCTGCCCCCATCCTACGATACTAATAAGCATCAATGCCATTAGGCAAATAAAATGATTTGCTTTCGACTGAAATTGTAATTGTGTTTTCATGGTCAATTGGTTATTTAAATAAAAAATCCACGCCAAAGGCAGTTTTCTATTTGTTGTTATTTATTATTCGTCTCATTAATCAATAATCAAATTACAAGCAATAGCACGTATTACACTAAAATTGATAAAAATGGTGGGGAGAAATAGAATTAAAAAATTCCAGATGACTTTACTAAGCTGAAAGCTAAATAAATGCTTTTTCGGAGAAGTTAAATGGTGGCAACCAGTTTTTCGAAAACAGGTAAGATTTATCCGATAAACTACTTTAATCTATATGATTAAATAATAATAAATTGATAATCAGTACATTTTTAATTGTTGAAGCTGCTTAAAAGATCCGTTTATAAAGTTGAAAAGCTGTATGTAAAACTCGCTAGAGTTTTACATACAGCTTTTTCGAATTATTTGTGACCGCGGAGGGATTCAAACCCCCAACCCTCAGAGCCGAAATCTGATGCGCTATTCAGTTGCGCCACGCGGCCTTGCAATTCCCGCAAAGGTGGGAATTTTTTAATATTTTCTAACTTATTTTGAAAGCTTTTCCTTAACCACAGTCGAAATGGTTTTGCCATCAGCTTTTCCTGCCAACTTTGCGCTTGCCAAACCCATCACTTTTCCCATATCTGCCATTGAGGATGCCCCGGTTTCAACAATTATTTCATTTACAACTTTCCTTACTTCTTCTTCACTTAACTGTTGTGGCAAAAATTGTTCAATAACTTTTGCTTGAATCAATTCCGGTTCAGCAAGGTCTGGCCTGTTTTGGTCTATATAAATAGCCGCGCTGTCCTTTCTTTGTTTAACTTGCTTTTGAAGTAATTTTATTTCTTCTTCTTCAGTCAAATCGGTTTTAGCGCCCGTTTCGGTCTGCGCCAATAGCAAAGCAGATTTTACCGAACGCAATGCCTCTAAAGATTGCGTGTCTTTGGCTTTCATTGCGGTTTTCATCGCCTCCATAACCTTTTCCTGTAAGCTCATTTCTGTGTATTTTTTATAGATTGCGAAGATACTTAATAAAGCGGAAATCCAAAACAGTAAAATTTAGATAATTAAAATTGAAAAACATTTAAAAAGAAAAGCCCGAAATCAATACTGAAATTCGGGCCCTGCTTTAAGTGAAAATGTATCACTTAATCTACATTATCATGTAGAAATGAATTGTTTTTACGCAACTCAATCTCATCATTATCCGTATTTACGGAAGTTCTTGAAATATTCGGTTCATTTTTTGTTTCGCTCAGATCGATGCCCATACGCTTATAGGCAGGCTGCTTTTCAATCTCATCAATACGGGAAGGACTGTTTTTGAATTTATAATTAAACTCTTTCATTTTTCTTTTTCGCTCTTCAGTACGATCACTTAAAATTTTAGAGATAGGGGAATTTAGCGGGTCTTCATCCTCCTTAACGTTTGCCTCTTTTTTATTTGGCTCAGAAACGGTTCTTTTTTCGAATACAATTTCCTCATCATCGAATTCTTCCGCAACCATGTTTGAAGGTTTTGCATTGTTCAAACGGCTTTCAACTTCTTGATAATCGTCCAGGCTATAACGCTTTATTCCTTCGCCGGAAACCTCTGTTACAGGAATAATCTCAACGTGGTCCTGCACTTCAATTTCTTCCAGGTTAAAGAAAACTGAATCTTCATTTTTTTCTTTTTCAGATGGTTTTTTAGATGAATTTATTGGAAGATCGAACATCAATATCTGATCCTCTGTTTCATTATCTTGAATCTGCTTCTTTTCTTCTTCTTTTTTGGGTGCTTCAAGAATCACAAACTCATTTACATTTATTTTATTGATTTCCACTTGGCTGAATTCTTCGATATTTTCAGCTTCCAATTCTTCATAGGAAACATGCAAGTTTTTAAGAAATTCAGAAGTCTTGATATATCCTTTAAAAGGTAGTTTTTCCTCTACCTCCGTCTCATCAAAAAGCGTATGCTTTATCACCGGAGCTTCTGCTTTTTGTTGTGTATTTATAGGCTTTTCAGGCAAACGGATAGAGGAAGCCGTAGCTTTTGGTGTAAGGTTTTGTTCAGCTTTCTGCTCATCCTCAAGCGTGTGGATTATTTTTTTTGTTTCCGTATTTACTATTTCGTTTTGTTGCTCAACGTTAAAACCCGTTGCAATCACGGTTATGGATATTGAACCTTCAAGGCTTTCCTCTTCGCCCACTCCCATAATGATATTTGCGCTGTGGCCAGCTTCATCTTGAATATGATCACTGATTTCGCCAATCTCATCAATAGTAATTTCATCGGTTCCAGAAACGATAAGCAGCAACACGTTTTTGGCCCCTTTTATTTTATTGTCGTTCAGCAATGGTGAATCCAATGCCCTGCCAATAGCCTCTTTTGCCCTATTGGCTCCGGAAGCGGTAGCGCTTCCCATAATAGCAGTACCACTATTTGCAAGAACCGTTTTTGCATCACGAAGGTCAATGTTTTGAGTGTAGTGATGGGTTATTACTTCGGCTATACCACGAGCAGCGGTGGCCAAAACTTCATCAGCTTTTGAGAAACCTGCTTTAAAGCCTAGATTTCCATATACTTCACGTAATTTATTGTTATTTATAACCACCAACGAATCTACATTCTGACGCAGTTTTTCAACCCCAATGTGGGCTTGGTCGTTTCTCGTCTTTCCTTCAAACTGGAATGGAATAGTTACAATCCCCACAGTAAGAATATCCATATCCTTGGCCATTTTTGCAATAATTGGCGCTGCACCAGTACCTGTACCTCCGCCCATTCCTGCAGTAATGAAAATCATTTTGGTGTTGGTGGTGAGCATACTGCGTATTTCTTCCATGCTTTCCACGGCAGATTGCTCCCCAACTTTAGGGTTTGCGCCTGCACCCAAACCTTCAGTAAGCGAAACACCCAATTGGATTTTATTTGGCACAGGGCTGTTTTCCAATGCTTGTGAATCTGTATTACATATTACAAAGTCAACTCCCTTTATGCCCTGGCTGAACATATGGTTAATGGCGTTACTTCCTCCACCGCCTACTCCAATTACCTTTATCACGTTGGATTGGTTTTTAGGCAGGTCGAATGAAATGTTGTCAAATTCTGTTTTGCTGCTCATATTTTTATATTTTATTGCAATTTTTTATTTTTTTTCCTGAGTACTGTTAGTTCCTTTTGGCCACTCTTATTCTGCATTATCCAAGAACTCCTTGAATTTTTCGGCCCATTTATCAAAAAACTTTTTTGAGGTCTTTTGTTCTTTCTCTTTGGATTTTTCTCCTTTTTTTTCTATTTCAGGATTAGATTCTGTTTCATCCACCTTTTCCTCTTTTTCCTGTAAAACTGCTTCGTGCGAAAAACGTTTCATCAGTGAAGATTTTTCTTTGCTTTCCAAACTGTTCAGCACAAGGCCAACTGCGGTTGCATACATGGGGCTGGTAGTTTCTGAATCGCTATCCCCGGCTAAATGCTCGTTTGGATATCCAATTCGGGTATCCATTCCTGTAATATATTCCACCAATTGTTTAATATGTTGAAGTTGGGCGCCACCGCCAGTAAGTACTATTCCTGCAATAAGTTTCTTTTTTTGGTCCTCGTGTCCGTAATTTTTGATTTCCATATACACTTGCTCGATAATCTCAATTACACGTGCGTGGATTATTTTTGAAAGATTTTTTAAGCTGATTTCCTTTGGCTCCCTTCCCCGAAGTCCGGGAATAGAAACTATCTCGTTGTCCTTATTTTCACCAGGCCAAGCTGAACCAAATTTAATTTTCAGCAATTCAGCCTGCTTTTCTATTATAGAACACCCTTCCTTTATGTCTTCAGTTATCACATTTCCGCCGAAAGGAATTACTGCCGTATGCCGAATAATTCCATCTTTGAAAATAGCCAAATCCGTTGTTCCGCCTCCAATATCAATCAACGCCACCCCGGCTTCTTTTTCCTCTTGGCTTAAAACCGCTTTTGCCGAAGCCAATGGCTCTAAAGTGATTGCGGACAGTTCCAAGCCCGCACTTTTTATGCATCTTCCCACATTTCTGATAGAAGAAACCTGTCCCACAACCACGTGAAAATTTGCTTCCAAACGTGCGCCATACATTCCAATGGGTTCTTTTACCTCGGCCTGTCCATCTACCTTAAAATCCTGTGGCAAAACGTGCAGAATTTCTTCGCCCGGAAGCATTACCAGTTTATGAACTTGGTTGCAAAGACGGTCAATATCTTCTTCGCTAATAACATCTTCACCATTTGGTCGGGTAATATAATCGCTATGCTGAAGACTTCTTATATGTTGTCCTGCAATACCCACAACAACTTCCTTTATTTTCATTCCCGAAGAAGTCTCAGCATCCTGTACTGCTTGCTGAATGGATTGAATGGTCTGGGTAATGTTGTTCACCACACCGCGGTGCACGCCTAGGCTTTTCGCCTTTCCGATTCCCAATATCTCCATTTTGCCATATTCATTTTTCCTACCAATCATAGCAACTATTTTGGTAGTTCCAATATCTAATCCTACAGCAATATTATCGTTTTCCATGGCCTTACTTTTTTGTGGCTATTACCTGATTGTTGAATTTCAGGTTTACCAGATTGTACGCATATAGCGTACTGTCTTGTTTTGTTTTTTTATAGAATGCTTTAAAATTTTGAAACTTTTTTTCGATGTTTTCAGGTTTTCCGAAAAGAACTTTAAAATCCGTTTTCCGCAGTTCCAACTCAATATCTCCATCTGTCTTTCTATTTATTCCTACCACGCTGCTTTTCATAAATTCATCTTTTTCAATTTGAAGCAACAATCGGGTAACCTCGTTGAAATTATTTTTAGAAGTTCCCGTAATTATGGGTACTCTCGCGGAATATACATCAGACAACGGCATCTTCTTTCCGTCTGCATCTAGATAATAATCCGGCGAAGCTGATACTCTGCCTATAGGTTTACGTTGTTCAATTTTTGCCCCCAAAGTACCGTCAACCGATACATAGACCTGAGCATCACGAATCATAGGATTTTCACGCAGTCTTTGCTCCATCTTCTTCAAAACTAAAGTTTCTTTACCTATGCTCGTAACCTTCTCTTGATTTTGTATCAACAATTTATTAACTGAATTGTAGGTGATGAAAGGGCTATTCCCGTCAACAAATTCTACATCCAGTTTCTTTATTTTTCGGGCTTCATTTCGCTTTTTGGTAAAGCTGAAAAGAAACGTAATCAACCCGAGCAGCAAAACAAACTTTATGATTTCTAAACTACGCTTCATCCTTCAATTTTTGGGTTAACTTATTTACTTCGGCGCCAATATCGCCGGCACCTACCAGTAGTTTTATCCTGCATTTTGATTTCAATAAAACTTCGGGCAATGCAGATTTAAATACCAATCTTTTTTGTTTTGCTTCAACCAAATTTAAAAGCCACTTTGAAGTGATTCCCTCAATGGGTTCTTCTCGTGCCGGGTAAATATCCAGTAATACCACTTCGTCAAATTGCGACAGGCTTTTGGCAAAACCCTCTGCAAAATCTCGGGTTCTACTGAAAAGATGCGGCTGAAAAACAATCTGTTTGTGATCGTTCGGATACATTTCGTCCACTGCTTGAAACAATGCGTCAATTTCTGTGGGATGGTGTGCGTAATCATCAATCAAAACCAGATTTTCAGATTTTATTTTATATGAAAATCGTCTTTTTACCCCTTTAAAAGATGCCAAGGCTCTGGGCAGGCAATCGGTTGGGGTGCCTGCTAAAATTGCCATGCCCAAAGCCATTATGGCATTTGTAAGATTGTGACGTCCGGGAAGGTTGAAGGTCAAATCCTTCAAAACTCCGTTTGGGGTTTTTAGATCGAAAAGATATGCGCCATCATTTATTTTAACATTTTGCGCTTCGTAATCTGCCGGTTCTTCAACGGCAACTGTCATTCCATCCAATGGAAGATTCTTTTTAATGAAAACGTTTTCTTCTTTATTTACCAGTTTTGAAAAAGTTCTAAAAGCAGTTTCTATTTCGGTTGCATCGCCATAAATATCCAAATGATCCGCATCCATTGATGTAACGCAAGCAATATCTGGTCGCAGCTGCAGAAACGAACGGTCAAATTCATCGGCTTCAACCACCGTCATTTGGTTACCTCTATATATAAAATTTGAATGGTAATTCTCCGCAATTCCACCCAAAAATGCAGTTACGGGCATATCGCATTCCGCTAATAAGTGACCCAAAATTGCTGATGTTGTTGTTTTCCCGTGAGTTCCTGCAACCGCAAGACACAACGTGTTTTTTGAAACCTCGCCCAAAAGTTGGGCTCTTTTTAAAACAGAAAATTCTTCAGAAATAAAATAATTCAAAATTTTATTTCCTTTTGGAATGGCCGGCGTGTAAACCACTAAAACGTTCTTTTTTGAAAGTACTTCATTTTGGATTTCAGAAACTTCATCAACGAAAGTCACTGGAATTCCTTCAGCAATCAATTCATCCGTTAAATCTGTTGAAGTTTTGTCATAACCAAAAACAGCTTTCCCCTGCATCTTAAAATACCGCGCAAGAGCACTCATACCAATACCGCCGATGCCGACGAAGTAGAAAGTTTGTATGTCTTTTAGGTTATTCAAAATTTCAAGTTTCTAGTTTCTGGTTTCTGGTTTCGTTTCTGGTTTCAATTAAAAAATTAATTTCCGTTTTCCACTTTAGGGGGCGGGGGACTTTTCATTAATTTTTCAATTTCTTCTACGATATTTTTTGTAGCGTTTGGTTTTGCCAGTTTTTTTATGTTTTCAGAAAGTGTTTTCTGTTTTTCTTCGGAAGCAATTAATGCCAAAAATTCATTTTTAAAACTGAAATCCAAATCGCTTTCTTTAATCAAAATCGCTGCATTTTTTTCGGAAATTGCCAATGCATTTTTTGTTTGATGGTCCTCCGCCACATTTGGTGATGGTATAAAAATTACAGGTTTTCCAACCAAACACAATTCTGAAACAGAAAGTGCGCCCGCTCTTGAAATTATAAAATCACTTGCGGCATATGCCAGATCCATTCGGTTCAAAAAGGCATGGACCTGTATATTCTTAGTGCCTTTGCTTTTATATGTTTCTTCATAATATTTTCCGCATTGCCAAATTACTTGTAGGTTATTTTCTTCAAAGAAGTTTAATGATTTGTCAATTAACTGGTTTATGGTTCTCGCTCCCAGACTGCCGCCCAAAACTAGAAGTGTTTTTTTATCTTTTTTCAAATTAAAGAAAGAAAGGGCTTCTTCTTTTTTCGAAAAAATTTCCAACAAATCCTGCCGAACTGGATTGCCGGTGAGTTTTATTTTTTCTTTCGGAAAGAATTTTTCCATTCCTTCGTAAGCCACACAAATTTTTTGAACTCGAGTACTCAACCACTTGTTTGTAATTCCTGCGTGGCTGTTTTGCTCTTGAATTAAACAAGGAATACCGCGCATTGCCGCCATTCTCAATAAAGGTGCACTGGCATAGCCTCCCGTTCCAATAGCGATATCCGGTTTGAACTTTCGGAGGATTTTTTGCGATTTCCGGAGACTTGACACTAATTTCAATGGAAACATTAAATTTTGAAGTGATAAATTTCTTTGCAAACCGGAAATCCATAACCCTTTAATTTTGTAACCTGCCTGTGGGACTTTTTCCATCTCCATTCTATCTTTTGCGCCCACAAACAAGAATTCAGCATCGGGGAAACGAGTTTTTAATTCATCCGCAATCGCAACCGCCGGGTAAATATGACCTCCGGTTCCGCCGCCGCTTATGATGAATTTTGGTTTCAAAGGATTTCTAATTATTCAATTTCGTATTTCGTATTTCGTATTTCGTATTTCTAAATAGCTTCGCTTAAAATATCCAATGGATTTTCATCTATTTCTTCTTTTGCAACTATTTCTCTTCTCGCACTTACACTTAAAACCATTCCCAACGCCAAACAGGTCATCCAAATGGAAGTTCCCCCACTGCTTATTAAAGGTAAATTTTGACCTGTCACTGGGAATAATTCCACCGCAACGGCCATGTTAATCATCGCCCTAAAAATGATGGGTAAACCAACGCCAATGACAAGTAATTTTCCAAAAATGGAAGTAGATTTATGTGCAACCACCACAATTCTGAAAAGTAGAAAGAGATATAAAACCATCAAAAACAGTCCTCCCAAAAGCCCGAATTCCTCAACTATTATTGCATAAATAAAGTCTGAAGAAGATTGGGGCAAAAAGTTTTTTTGAACACTTTTTCCAGGGCCCACTCCAGTAACACCACCAGATGCTATTGCTATTTTTGCTTTTTCTATTTGATAATCTGCCTCTGTATCTTTATCATCGCTGAAATTTTCTATCCTGCTCATCCAAGTATCAACCCGATTTGGGAAAACTCCAGGAAAAGCTTTTGCTGAAATCACAAAAAGGGTTAGAAAAATTATACCAGCACCCAGTATAATTCCTAAATATTTTAAAGGATAACCTCCAATAAAAACAAGCATCACAATCATAACAAAGAAAATTGCCGTCGTGGAAAGGTTGGCAGGAAGGATTAAGGCCAATATTATAAATACGGGAGTCCAGAGCGGCAATAATGTTTCTTTGAAAGTTATTGTTTTGTCTTTTATTCGCGATAAATAACGTGCAACATATGTCATCAAAACAACACCCGCCAAGGTTGAAGTCTGAAATGTAACCCCGACGAATGGTACCCGCATCCACCGACTCGCATTGGCACCTTCAATAGTTGTGCCTTCGGCCATTGTTATAATCAATAACAATATAACTACAGGAATTGCAATTATAGACAACCCTCGAAAATAGTGATACGGAATTTTGTGAACACCATACAAAATGGCAAACCCCAATACTAAATGCGCAAAATGTTTAAGTAGGTACGGTAGTGTACTGCCATCGCCATACAAATATGCAAGATTACTGCTCGCGCTGTAAACAGGCAAAAATGAAAACAGTGCCAAAAGGCCTACTATTCCCCAAATTGCTCTATCGCCCTGTATGTACTGAAAAATGTTTTTCACTTGAAAAATTTCTTGTTTCTTGTTTCTTGTTTCTAGTTTCTTTTCTAGTTTCTGGTTTCTAGTTTCTGGTTTCTAGTTTCTGGTTTCTAGTTTCTAAATTTTCATATTTCCCATTTCGTATTTCGTATTTACAAATTTCTCACTGCATCCTTAAATTGTCTCCCACGGTCTTCGTAGTTTTCAAACAAATCAAAACTGGCGCAGGCTGGGGAAAGAAGAACAGTATTGTTTCTTTCCGCCAATTTGTATGCAACCTTTACAGCCATAGCCATAGAATCTGTTTCAATAATTGTATCGACAACATTTCCGAAGGCATTGATAATTTTCTGGTTATCAATTCCCAAACAGATTATTGCCTTTACCTTTTCATTGACCAAAGGCAATAATTCTGTATAATCATTTCCTTTATCAACACCCCCAACAATCCATACCGTGGGGTTTTCCATACTATCTAGGGCAAAAAAAGTAGCATTAACATTGGTGGCCTTGGAATCGTTGATGTACATTACACTATTAATTTTCAACACCCTTTCAAGTCGGTGTTCAACCCCTTGAAATCCTTCCAAGCTTTCTCGAATTGTTTGTTTTCTAATTCTCAATAATGTGGCTACCGTTGAAGCGGCCATAGCGTTTTTAACATTGTGTTCTCCTTGGATTCCTATTGTTGCGATTGGCATAGTAAATTGATTGTTATCTATTGTTATTATAATTTCATTGTTTCTTTTGAATGCTCCCTGATTCAGTTCTTTTTTTGTTGAAAAGGGAAGCAGTTTTGAATTGATTGGGTTTTGCGAAAGCCATTTAATTATTTCAACATCATCTGCGTCGTAAATGAAATAATCCTGCGCCGTTTGGTTCATAGTTATCCTGAATTTTGCAGCGATATAATTTTCATACTTATAATCATATCTATCCAAATGATCCGGACTCAAATTGGTCAAAACAGCGATGTGTGGTGAAAAGGTCTCAATTCCGTCAAGCTGAAAACTGCTGAGTTCGAGTACGTAATTTTCATACTTTTCCTCCGCCACCTGTTCAGCGAAACTCTTTCCAATGTTTCCACCCAATGCCACATTCAAGCCACCGTTTTTCAGCAATTCGTATGTTAAACTTGCGGTGGTTGTTTTTCCGTTACTTCCGGTTATTCCTACGATTGTCGCTTTTGTGAACTGGGCAGCGAACTCAATTTCAGAAATGACCTTCACTCCTTTTTCCCTCAATTTTTTAATGATTGGCACTTTATCGGGAATTCCCGGACTTTTCATCACTAAATCTGCCGAAAGGATTTTTTCTTCGGAATGACCTTCCTCTTCCCATTCAATTTCATTATTTATAAGAACTTGTTTGTACTTCTCTTTTATTTTTCCAAAGTCTGAAACGAATACTTCGTACCCCTTTTTTTTTCCTAAAATAGACGTTCCTACTCCGCTTTCGCCCCCTCCCAAAATCACCAACCGCTGTTTCACTTTATCTAATTTTTAAAGTGACAATGGTAATTATGGCCAAAAAAATCCCCACAATCCAAAATCTAGTTACGATCTTACTTTCGTGAAATCCCTTTATTTGATAATGATGGTGAAGCGGCGACATTCTAAAAATGCGTCTACCCTCACCAAATTTTTTCTTGGTGTATTTAAACCAACTCACCTGCAAGACCACCGAAAGATTTTCTACTAGAAATATTCCGCAGAGAATGGGTATTAATAATTCTTTTCTTACAGCAATTGCAATTACCGCAATAATACCTCCGATGGTTAAACTGCCCGTATCGCCCATAAAAACCTGTGCCGGATAGGCATTGTACCATAAAAACCCAATGAGCGCCCCTACAAATGCCGTGATGAAAATGGTCATTTCACCCGTGTTTGGGATGTACATAATATTGAGATAATCTGAAAAAATAACGTTGCCGGAAACCCATGCAAATAGCGCGAGCGTAATTCCAATAATTGCAGAGGTTCCCGCTGCGAGGCCATCTATCCCATCTGTGAGATTGGCACCGTTCGAGACCGCGGTGATAATAAATATTACGATGGGAATAAAAATCAACCAAACATAACTTTGATAATTTTCACCCGCCCAGCTCATCAATTTGGCATAATTGAATTCGTTTTCCTTTACAAAAGGAATAGTGGTCAACATTGCTTTATCCTTCACGTAATATTTATTGGCCGGCCCTTTTGCAATTATTTCAGTTTCTGCCCCCGGATTTGTTATGCTTCGCTGAACAATGATGTCTGGATGAAAATACATTGTAGCACCTACAAAGAGTCCTAAGCCTATCTGCCCAATTACCTTGAATTTTCCTGGCAAACCCTGTTTGTCATTTTTGAATTTCTTAATGTAATCATCAATAAAACCGATGGCTCCCATCCAAAGTGTGGTTACTATAAGCAGAATTACATAGATATTTTCAAGTTTTGCAAAAAGCAGAACGGGTATGAGTGTGGCGAGAATTATTATTATTCCGCCCATCGTAGGTGTACCTGCTTTTTCGTTTTGGCCATCCAACCCTAGATCGCGGATAGATTCCCCAACTTGTTTTTTACGTAAGTAATTGATGATTTTTTTACCGTAAACCGAAGCTATAAAAAGGGATAATATAACTGCCAAAGATGCTCGAAACGTAATAAATTCAAACAAACCTGCTCCAGGGATGTCGTATGTTTTTTCCAAATAGACGAATAAGTAATACAGCATTTGCTATTTGTTTAGGGTTAATAAAAGTTGTTTCACTATCTTAAAATCATCAAAATCAGAACGTTCACCATTAACCTCCTGATAGTTTTCGTGACCCTTTCCAGCAATTAATATGATATCATTTTCCTTCGCAATTTGACAGGCTGCCTTTATAGCTTCCTTTCTATTGGTTATTGAGATTGTCTTTTTATAATGTTCAGCAGGCACGCCCGTTTCAATTTGTTCAATAATTTTTTCCGGATTTTCGGTTCGTGGATTATCACTGGTAAAAACAACCTTTGTGCTCAAGGAAGCCGCAATGTTGCCCATCAACGGACGTTTCTGCGCATCACGATCGCCGCCGCAGCCAACTACTGTAATCACCTCTTCATTGCCGGTGCGGATACTGTTTATCGTTTCCAAAACATTTTTCAATGCATCGGGAGTATGGGCATAATCTACTATTGCGGTGATTTTCTTTTCTGAAATCAAATATTGAAACCGTCCCCCCACACTTTCCAAAGTGCTCATTTGTTGAAGAATTTCAAGTTCCTCAAGCCCCAAAAGTTTAGAGGTCCCGAAGATTGCCAACAGATTATAAGCGTTGAAACCGCCTATCAATTTCACCCACAATTCCTGATTGTTTATCTTCAAAAGTTGTCCAGTGAATTGGCTTTCCAAAACTTGCGCTTTAAAATCGGCATAGGTTTTTAGCGCATAGGTCTGCTTTTTCGCTTTTGTATTCTGAAGCATTATTACTCCATTTTTATCATCAACATTTACCAAGGCGAAAGCGGTTTTAGGCAATGAATCAAAAAATGATTTTTTCACATCGCGATATTCTGCGAAGTTTTTATGATAATCCAAATGGTCATGGGAAAGATTGGTAAAAACACCTCCGACAAAATGAAGTGCTTCAGTACGTTTTTGATGAATTCCGTGCGAACTCACTTCCATAAAGCAATATTCTACACCCGCATCTACCATTTTGCGTAAATATTTATTGATTGTCAAAGAATCTGGCGTGGTGTGGGTGGCTTTAAATTCAGTATCTCCAACCATTATTTTCACGGTGGAAAGCAAGCCGGCTTCCAATCCAGCTTTTTTGAAAAGTTGGTACAGCAATGAAGAAACTGTCGTTTTTCCGTTGGTACCGGTTATTCCCACAAGCTTTAATTCTTCCGAAGGATTTCCGTAGTAATTTGCGGCCATAATAGCCAAGGCTTTGTGTGAATCCGCAACCTGTACATAAGTAATCCCATTTACAATATTTTCCGGCAGGGTCTCGCAAATAATAGCCAAAGCTCCTTGATCGGCAGCTTTTTTAATGAATTGATGCCCATCTGAAACCGTTCCTTTTATTGCTACAAAAACATCGTTTAAAGAAACATTTCGTGAATCGAATTCCAGATTATGTATAGCCACGGAAGTACTGCCAACGACGCTTTCGATGGTAACCTTGTATAATATGTCCTTTAACAAAATCACGATAGATTCAGTGTTATTAGTTGTCCTTTTTTAAGATTTTCTCCGGATTTTATGGATTGGCTAGAAACAGTACCATTGCCCACCAACTGAACTCTTAGTCCAAGATTTTCCAATAAAGAAACAGCGTCCATTCCCGCCATTCCAGTTACATTGGGAACGGTTTTAGTAGATTGCTGCAACTTTGTGTAGTAGCGCTCAAAGTCTTTTTTAATTACCGGATCGGTTTTTTCAACTCCTTCCACAGAGTCAATGTTTGGGGAATCCGTAAATATTTTTTGTGCAATTCTTTTAAATACGGGTCCAGAAACATCAGCTCCATAAAATCCTTTTTTGGTGCTCGGTTTATGAATAATCACGATGCAGGAATATTTAGGATTTTCAGCAGGAAAAAATCCCGCAAAAGATGAAATGTAACGGCGGTCATTTTTCCAATCGGGCATCCAGTATTCAGTTTGCGCAGTTCCCGTTTTTCCGGCCATTGAAAAGTCTGGCGAGTACAGTGATTTTCCAGTTCCACGCTTCACCGTATTTTTGAGGATTTCCCTAACCTGCTTTAAAGTTTCATCTGAACAGATTTTGGGATTTATAATTTTCGTATCATAAGTTGTAACTTTTTCATTCCATGCCCGCACCTCTTTAATAAAACGGGGTTTAACCATTACACCATTATTTGCAATAGCATTGTAGAATGTTAATGTTTGCAAAGGCGTTAACCGTAAATTATAACCATATGCCATTGAAGGCAGTGCATTTCTACTCCATTTTTTGTCCCCGGGTTGAGGAATCATGGGGCTTCCTTCTCCTTTTATTGCAACACCGGTTTTTTCATTTAAGTGCCAGCTTTTTAAACGATCAATAAACTTATTTGGATTTTTAGAATAATTATCATTGACAATTGTAGCTAAACCTATGTTTGAAGAAACTTCCAATGCGCGGGCCGCAGAAATTTTACCGAAGCCTCCGCGATGGGAATCAAAAATTTTCCTTCCGTAGAAAACTTTTACTCCATTGCCAGTATCAACTACGGTACTTGTATCAATAACTTTATCTTCCAAAGCAGCCATAAAAGCCATTACTTTAAAAGTAGAACCTGGCTCGTGGGATTCGCCGACGGCGTAATTCAATTTTTCATAATACTTTCCGTCAGAAGTCCGGCCCAAATTAGAAACTGCTTTAATTTCGCCAGTGGCAACTTCCATTACAATTACAGTTCCGTGTTCAGCTTCGTAATATTCCAATTGTTTCAATAGCGCATGATGCGCTATGTCTTGAATATTCACGTTTATAGTGGAAATTATATCGAAGCCATCTTGTGGCTCAATTTCGTTTTCGTCATAAACTGGTTTCCATTGACCTTGGGCAATTTTTTGTTTTAGGCGATGGCCTTCTTTTCCTGTCAACAAATCGTTGAACGCACCTTCCAAACCTACCGCATAATACCCGGGTCTGTCATAAGCCTCATCGCCTACGGTACGTTGGGCAATTTGCCCAATGGGGTGCTCACGCACTGTACGCTGTTCCACGATAATGCCTCCTTTATAAGGTCCTTTTCGAAAAAGGGGCAAACTTTTAACTTTGATATAATTGGAATACCCCAAATTTTTAACCACCAATAAATAGCGGTTTTTATCAGCACGGGCTTTTCGAAACATATCTTGATAATATGATACCGGTTTTCCGAACATTTTGCTCAACCCTTCGGAAAGTGGCTTCAAGTTCTCATTAAAATCTTCAGAAGAAACTGTAACGGCATCAAAGCGGATGTCATATTTAGGAACCGAAGTTGCCAACAAGCTACCGTCATCTGCATAAACATTTCCACGATTTGCGGGTATTACAAAATTTTTAGTAGTGTTCTGTTTTGCGAGTTCGCGATATTTTTCGCCATCCACAAACTGAATGTTAATTAACTTAATGCTGATGGCAAGCGCGAAGAGAAACATACATCCGGCAACGATGTATAAACGGTTCAATATGTTTTTTTCTTCAAAAGCCATTTTTCAGTATGCGGTATTCAGTGGTCAGTAATCAGATTTCTTTTTTCTCTTTTCTACTTTTCTCTTTTCTTATATCACTACTCTTTTTTTTCAACAATCCGGATTCTTTTGGGCGGCGTTTGCGACGGTTGTAAACCCCGGTTTTCCATTGCGGCTATTATTTTGCTTTCCATTCTGGCCTGCATCAAAAGCATCCGAACGTCTACGTATTCACTTTTCAGTTCCTTTACTTGCGCATTAAGTCTTGAAATTTTATGCACTTTTTTATCTGCCGTATGCGAACTACCAATCATTACTAAAGCCAAGACTGATAAAAAAATGATAAAGCGCCAGTTTTTCAGCGCATCATCACTCACTAAGAATTTTCCTTTTATTATGTTGTAGAAGCCGTCTTTCATTTTGTGTTGAATTCTTGAATCTGTGAATTCGTGAATTTGTTTTTTAACCTATATTTTTTCCGCGATACGGAGTTTTGCACTCCTGGCTCGGTTGTTTTGTTTTATTTCTTCTTCGGAAGGGATAATGAATTTTCCAACTGCTTTAAATGGCACTTCCACTCTTCCGAACGCATCTTTTTCTGGTTCGCCTTCAAACAATCCACTACGGATGTATCTTTTTACCAATCTGTCTTCCAAAGAATGATAGCTTATTAAACTAATCCTTCCACCCAATTTCAATACTTCATTTGTTTGAAGTAAAAACTCTTTTAATGCCTCCAGCTCTTGGTTCACTTCTATTCTGATAGCTTGATATATCTGGGCCAGAATTTTATTTTCCTTATGGGCTGGCAAAAATTTGCTCAGTACTTTTTTTAGCTGTTCGCTGGTTTTTATTTTTTCTTCCTGCCTGGCTTCCGCAATTTTACGCGCCATTCCAGCAGCGCTTCTCAATTCCCCATAATTTGATAGCACACTTCGCAATTGGGCTTCTTCATATTTGTTGACAACCGTATAGGCCGAAAAATTTGTTTCCCTATTCATGCGCATATCCAAAGCGGCTTCAAAGCGGGTTGAAAAACCTCTTTCGGCAACATCAAACTGATGCGACGAAACACCGAAATCTCCCAAAATTCCATCGACGGTTTTATAGCCTTGAAATCTTAAAAATTGTTTCAAAAACCTAAAATTTTGGTTTATGAGCAGAAACCTTGGATCTTCAATCGCGTTTTCCAAAGCATCTTTGTCTTGGTCAAAAGCAATGAGTTTGCCCTTTGACCCTAATCGATTCAAAATTTCTCGGGAGTGTCCGCCACCACCGAAAGTGACATCCACATACACACCGTCGGGCTTCATATTTAGTCCGTCCACAGCTTCGTGCAGTAAAACCGGATTATGATATTCCATCACCATCATTGATTTTGTTTCCCATTACTTCCTCAGCCAAATCAGCAAAATCATTTGCTGCATCATCAATAGCCTGTTCGTATTTGTTTTTATCCCAGATTTCAACAATATTTATTGCGGATGAAAGCACTATTTCTTTATTGATTCCCGCAAAAGAAATCAGGTCTTTCGGGATCAATAAACGGCCCGTGGCATCAAGCTCAACGGTTTTTACACCTGCCGTAAACCTTCTGATAAAATCGTTGTTTTTTCTGCTGAAGCGGTTTAGTTCCCCCATTTTCAACATCAATGCGTCCCATTCTTTCAGGGGATAAATTTCCAAACAAGGCTGAAATACGGCACGTTTAATTACAAATCCTTCTGGCGCAACCGAAGCAAACTGCTTTTTCAACGGTGCAGGTACCATGACTCGTCCCTTTACGTCTGCTTTACATTCGTATGTGCCTATTAGATTGAGCATTGTGGTAATTACGGATTAGCAATTTGTTGTTTCAAATATATATAACTTTTACCACAATTTACCACATTCTACCACTTTGTTGATAAGTTTTACCACTTTTTAGATAAAGTGAAATCAAAAGGGGAATGAACAAAGCCAAGTTTTAAATAGACCAAGTGAAATAATTTTGTTTACTTTTGTCATTCTAAATTGCACCAACCAAGCATGTCGGAAAACTTAAAGAAAGAAGGAAAATTTTCATATTTAGAAATTGGTGAAGGCACTCCAATAATCATCCTTCACGGTCTTATGGGCGGGTTGAGTAATTTTGATGGGGTTGCAAATTTCTTTCCTCCAAAAGGTTACAAAATTTTAATTCCGGAGTTGCCCATTTACAAAATGACTTTATTGCGTACCAATGTGAAAAACTTCGCAAAGTATGTGGCACAATTTATTGATCATCTGGGGTATGAAGAAGTTATTTTGTTAGGAAATTCACTTGGTGGGCATATCGGTTTACTCTGCACGAAAATGTATCCAGAAAAGGTAAAAGCATTGGTAATTACCGGAAGTTCCGGCCTATACGAAAGCGCGATGGGAGAAAGTTATCCGAAACGGGGTGATTATGACTATATAAAACATAAGGCCGAAAACGTTTTCTATAATCCAGCTGTTGCTACCAAAGAAATTGTTGACGATGTTTACAAAACCGTAAACGACCGCCATAAATTGTTACGAACATTGGCCATCGCTAAGAGCGCCATTAGGCACAATATGGCAAAGGATTTGCCAAAGATGTATACGCCTACCTGCATTATCTGGGGAAAAAATGACAATGTTACCCCACCCGAAGTTGCAATAGAATTTGACGAACTTTTACCCGATTCTGAACTTTTTTGGATTGACAAATGCGGCCACGCAGCAATGATGGAGCATCCTGACGAATTTAACCAATTGCTTTATCGCTGGTTAGAAAAACGAGGATATTAACGGTTTCCAGTAATTAAAAAACGTTTTTCACCTAATCCAATACTCAATACTCTAAATATGCAAATTAAATCTGCGGAATTTTTGATGAGCAACAGCGATGTTGCAAAATGCCCCAAAGATCTTTTGCCGGAATATGCTTTTATTGGACGAAGCAACGTGGGAAAATCTTCCCTCATCAACATGCTGATGATGCGCAAAAATTTGGCGAAAACCTCAGGAAGACCTGGAAAGACACAGCTCATTAATCATTTTCTCGTCAACAAAAACTGGTATTTGGTGGATTTGCCAGGTTATGGATATGCTCGGGTTTCCAAAAGCAGTAAGAAGGTTTTTCAAAAATTTATTACCAATTATTTTGAAAAACGGGAGCAAATGGTGCTCGCCTTCGTTCTGGTGGACTGCCGTCACGAACCCCAACCCATTGATATGGAATTTATGCAATGGATGGGCGAAAGTGGCATTCCCTTCAACATCATTTTCACAAAAGCTGATAAACTGAAACCCAAAGCATTAGAAAGAAACATAAAATCTTATAGGGAAAAAATGCTGGAAACTTGGGAAGAAATGCCACCTTACTTTATAACCTCAGCAAGCGATTCAACCGGAAGAGATGATGTTTTAAATTACATCGACGAATTAAACTCTTCAATTCCGAATTCTGCATACTGAATTATTCCTTCTTCAACTCTAGCTTTTCAGCAAAATAATCACAAAAATCGCGCATTGTGGCGCTCATTTTATCATCACTTGTAGCACGTTGGAAGGTATCTGCCATGGCGCTCAGAGTTTGGTGAAAGAAAATTTTCATTTCGTCCACAGGCATGTCTTTCGTCCACAGATCTATTCTAAGCGATTCCTTTTTTTTACTGTCCCATACAGAAAGCATTACTGCCTTGGTTTCTTCATTCGTAACTCCGCCGTCTTCCGCGGTCCAACGAATGATTTCCGGGATTTTGTTTTCGTCAAGACCAACTTTTAATTTTATTTCAGAAGTATGTTTTATTGCCATTATTTCTTTGGTTTGTATTTTGAATTTTCAAATATTTCGTCAGCATCCATTACCATTAATTGCTGAACGCTTGTGTTTTTGTTCTCCATATAGGCACGTACAATTTTCCAACCCAAATAACGTCCCAGCATTCCAGGGGATTCATTGTCAATTTCGAGATAGAATTTTGAAAATGGAGCGGGATTTATAAATCGTGCACCAATCTTGGGATCGGTACTATAAAGCAATTCCTTTTCCACAAAATAGCGCCACATATATTCTTCATTCTCTTCAGCCCATTGAAACTCTTCTTCAGTGTAGCCTATTTTTTCGGCATCAGAAGTATTTGGAAGCCAAAGATCTTTTAAATAAAGCTGTTTGCCGTAATAAATAATTTGAGCTAAAAAAGTAGCTTTATTGGGCGGTTTTATATAACTCCTTGCGTAAACATTTACTACATCGGGCCCAATCTGTGAGGGTTTCATTTCCTTAGAAATATATTTATCTATGCCTTCGTAGAAGCGGTGGTCGGCGCCCAAATAATTATCTAAACCTATAACCAGCATAGTGTCCGCAAGTATTACTTTATTGCGATAATCAACGTCTGAAGTTGTGGTTACAACCACTGGCGTCTGAAATTTTGGAAAATAGTATTTTATGTGTTGAAACAAGGGAAGGAGCACTTCATTTAATGCTTCCTCATTCGGGAATTTTTTTTCCACTTCACTTTCCAGCTGATTTTGGAGAGTATCTTTTAATTTTTCCACCCAAATACTGTCGTTGTATTGCTTCGGAAAAAAGGCTGGAAATTCCATCTTCAGTTGATGAAGATCTGCGGGAGTTGCATTTGCAAATTCTTTATCAAATCGAATTATATCAAAATCAATAGGGATCTTCTCTATTTCCTTTTCAACTTTGCTTTCATTGTTGCATGAAAAAAGAATGAAACCCAAAAGGAACAATATGCAGTATTTCATCTTTATAGAATATTTGAGGCATTTTTTAGATGAAATTCCAAAACAATCCTTTTGTGATAATTTAAAAATTTTCTGGGGCATTTCATCGTAGAAAAAATTGTTTTTATGGTAAACGCAATTCCGTTTTATTAATTTTATCTTTAACAACTTTTGTGGCGCAAAGGTATTATTATTATAGATTAAAAACACAGAAAATGCAAACCGAAAAAGTAATAGATTACATTGTAAATTGGTTAAAAACATACGCCGTAAACGCAAAAATGGATGGTTTTGTAATTGGTATAAGTGGCGGAATTGATTCTGCCGTAACCTCAGCGCTATGCGCAAAAACCGGCCTTGATCTTCTATGTGTGGAAATGCCAATACACCAAACCACCTCTCAAGTTAGTCGTGCCAGTAATCATATAGGTTGGCTAAAAGAAAATTTTTCCGGGGTAAAAAAGATTGAGGTTGAACTTACCCCCGTCTTTGATTCCTTTATTCAAACATTGCCAGAAGTTGAAAAAGAGGAAATTCGTTTTTTGTCATTGGCAAACACTCGCGCACGTTTGCGCATGACAACGCTTTACTATTTTGCTGCCCTACATAAATATTTGGTAGCAGGTACGGGTAATAAAGTTGAGGATTTTGGTGTTGGTTTTTATACAAAATACGGTGACGGCGGTGTAGATTTAAGCCCAATAGCGGATTTGATGAAAAGTGAAGTTTACGAAATTGCCCGACATTTAGGCATAAATAAAGAAATATTGGAAGCGGCACCAACCGATGGATTATGGGGCGATGACCGAACCGATGAAGATCAACTTGGTGCAAGTTATGACGAATTGGAATGGGCCATGAAAATGAAAGAATCGGGTAAAATTAGTTCAGATTTTTCCGGAAGGCAACAAGTTGTTTTTGACATTTATAACAAACTAAACAAAGCCAATGAGCACAAAATGATACCAATACCCGTTTGTGAAATCCCCAAAGAACTCAAGTAAAACTGTTATTTGTCGACTAATTTAACCATTAAACGAAAGGTTTATTATTCTTCTCCTTAAGATTTTATATATCCAAAATGTAGTGTTAATATTACGCCAATAAAACTAAAAATCTCCCCAAATTCTGAAGGTTTTATATTTGAAAAATCTATAAATTCAAGAAGATGAAAAAAGTTGTAATTGCAGATCACCATCCAATAACAAGAAAAGGGATAGCGGTTTTACTCAATGGCACCAACGATTATACAATAGTCGGTAAAGTAGCAAAAGGTTCAGAATTATTGAAATGTTTAGAAAAGGAACGTCCGGATATTTTGATTTTAGAGCTCGACATGCCCGAAATCAATGGTTTTCATGCATTACGAAGCATCCGTGATGTGTTTCCTAAAACACGAATTGCCATTTTTTCATCTCACCCGGAAGAAATTTATGCATTGCGCTCCTTAAAATCTGGCGCTGCGGGCTATATTCCTAAAACTTCCTCCAAAGAGGTTTTTCTCCATGCTATAAATCGTATTGCGCTAGGAGGAGTATTTTTAAATGAAGAACTTGCTGCAGCATTAAATAGCAAATCGGTAAACGATAATACAATTGTGGGACGTTATAAAAAACTTTCTGCAAGGGAAATCGAAGTACTTAACCTGCTCTCCAACGGAAAACGCAACAAAGACATTGCTACACTTCTTGAAATAAATGAAAAAACCGTCAGCACCTACAAAACACGGCTTTTGAAAAAACTAAATGTTACCAGTTTGGCTGACTTGATTAATCAGGCTCGGATGTTCCAATTTAATTAATTACAAGACTCTATTCAATTTTTCGGAAAGCACTTTTTTTAAACTTAAGTAATCCACAATTTCCTGCAGGCCCGTTTCCTTTTCAGGATTGTCTTCCTGCTTCATAATTTCGGAAAGTTCATTTATTTTTTGGGAAACCAAATGCCTTCGAAGGTTTAAAATTGTTTCACTAACCATTTGGGCTATGGTCTGTTCCTTTTCTTTTACATAAATTTCCTTTCGTTCCCAATTGTGGAGAATATACCTTTCCTCTTCCATCAAAACGTGCGTAATTGCAGAAGCCATTTCGGGCTCAAGTTCATTAATAAAAGTTTCAGCTTTGGCTTCAGGGTTTTGTGTAAAACGGTTCACCACTTCGTAATACAAACCCTTAAATTCTTGGTTCGTAAACTCTATTTCGTCTTCCTGCAGATCCAAAAATATTTTCTCGTAAACACGCGATTTATGAATCTCTGGTTTTAATGAAATTTCACCTTTTTCGTTCGCTTCCAGAATTAACTCCTCAAAATCCTCTTCCACGTTGCCGTATAACAGCAACAGTTCTATTATTTTTTGTTCCAGTTGAAATTGCACGTCTACTTTTTCAATCTTTTTTTCTGAAGAAACAACCTCAAATGCCTCTCGGGGGATTTCAGCTTTTTTTGAAGCATCCTTTCTCTCCTTTTGAAAGATCTGTGCAAGCGTATTAAAAAGAACTTGCTCTGAAATATCCATAATGCGCGAACATTCCTTAATGTAAACTTCACGTTTTATAACATCAGGAATTTTAGCGATGCTATTAACCATATCGTGTATGGTTTCTGCCTTTTTTATAGGATCATTTTTAGCATCGGCAGCGAGTAGCGATGCTTTAAAAGTGATAAAATCCTTGGCGTTTTCTTCCAAATAAAGCGTCAGTTCTTCCAACGAGTTTTTGCGCGAAAAACTGTCTGGGTCTTCCCCTTCAGGAAAAGTGCAGATTTTCACGTTCATTCCCTGCTCCAAAATCAAGTCGATACCGCGAAGCGATGCGCGAAGCCCCGCCGCATCACCGTCAAAAAGAACGGTTATATTTTTGGTAAGCCTATTTATTAACCGGATCTGTTCCGAAGTAAGAGCCGTGCCCGAAGAAGAAACTACATTGTGAATGCCAGTTTGGTGAAATTGAATAACATCGGTATAACCTTCTACCAAATAACAATTGTCTTCTTTGGCGATGCTCTGTTTTGCGTGAAAAATGCCGTAAAGCACTTTACTTTTATGGTAAATATCGCTTTCGGGAGAATTTAAATATTTTGCCGCTTTTTTATCCGAAGTTAAAATCCGCCCACCAAAACCAAGTGTTCGGCCACTCATACTGAGGATTGGGAACATCACCCTTCCCTTAAAACGGTCGAATTGTTTTTCTTCCTTTACAATAGATAATCCTGTTTTTTCAAGAAATTCTAGCTTATAGCCTTTTTTGATTGCATGGCTGGTAAAGGCATCCCAAGAATCGGGTGAATAACCAAGCTCAAATTTTTTGATAGTTTCATCAGAAAATCCACGTTCCTTAAAATAGGATAGACCAATGGCCTTGCCCTCTTCGGTTTTCAGCAATGTATTGTGGAAATAATCTTTTGCGAATTCGCTTACCAAATAAAGACTTTCCCGCTCATTGGCGTGTTCTTTGTCTTCGGAGGTCTGTTCGGTTTCCTCTACTTCAATTCCGTATTTTTTTGCCAAGAATTTTATGGCTTCGGGATACGTGAAATGTTCGTGTTCCATTAAAAAAGCAACTACATTTCCTCCTTTTCCGCTACTGAAATCTTTCCAAATCTGTTTTACAGGGCTTACCATAAAACTTGGCGAACGCTCATCTGTAAAAGGACTTAACCCTTTAAAGTTACTGCCAGATTTCTTCAACTGTACAAAATCGCCAATAACCTCCTCTACGCGAGCAGTTTCAAAAACATTGTCTATGGTGGTTTTGGAGATCAGACTTTTGGATTTTTGGATTGTTAGGTTTTAGAATTTGTAAAAATAGGGATATTAGGAAAAGAAACCTGCACGAATTTTAAAAATCCATGCAGGTTTTAAACAACGAAATATGAAACGATGCTTGGCTAATCTACATCAAAACGCAACCCGAGAGAAACGTTCCGCTGATCCACAGGATTGTTTTTAAAAATAGTGTTCAAATCATATTTGGCATATACCGCAACACCTTGCCAGCCTATGTATCCACTTAATCCGTAGATAAATTTATTTGTGTTGTAGTCTGCCTTCAGTTTTAACTTTTGGTCTTCACCGTCTTCCTCAAATTTTAGTTTTTGGCGTGCGCCCAAATTAATACCCGCATAGCCTCCAAGTCCAACTTTTATCTGGTTTTCTGTATTGTAACGGAAGTAGCCTTCGTGTTCTTCTTTTTTGGAAGGTCCAAACTCAAAATGAATTGGCACCACCAAATTGTCCATTCTGAATTTTGATTTGTCCAGATTTAAAGGGTATTCCTGCAGTACGGTTTCTGAACCGGTATCCACATAAAAACGGTTGTCCGTTGGCTTCAACCCATTAAATTGAAAGGACAAGCCATATTTTACCCGAAGCCAATTGGTGTTTTCAAACACGCGGGTTTTCCAAGCCCACCCTAATTCTGCAAAGCGACTCCCGCCAACCTTAAAGTCTGAATCCTGCAAAGACTCCCCGTCTGTAATGACATTGTTCAAACCAAAAGCAAACACCAAATCTGAAGAAGTGCGACGGTCATATTTGCGGGTTTTGTTTTTTGGTCCAATATACAGCACATTGTCATTCTCATTATTTTTCCCACTGGAACCGATTCTAATGACCATGCCGGCGTCCTCGTCTTCTTCCACTTTTCCGTTTCGTTTTAGTAGCGCTACCTTATTATCAATGATTGCGAGCCTATTTTCAATATTCAGTGCGTGTCTTTCTGCAGCTTCTTGTTTTAAAGTTTCGGCTTCTTCTTTTGTAATTGCCTCATTTTCCAAACGGGCATTTATGTTTTCCACATCGGCTAAAAGGGCATCTTTTTCTTCCTGTATTATTTTTTCTTTTAATTCCGTGAGCTGCTCAACAGCTGTCTGGGTGTCGTGATCCATTTCCTGAGCTTCTGCGAACATTGCCGCAAATAGCCATAAAGAAAGAGCAATGGTTAATGTAATTAATTTCATAATTGTTCGATTTTTGATTAATGATGATTTATTGATGAATGTGTAATTGGGTAATTGTGTAATTGTTTAATCGTTTCTTTCCGTAACGGCCGTTCGCACTTTTTGAAAACCTTCACCGAGGGCATCAAAAACTTTATCGCGAAAGCTTTTTTCGAGTTCCCATTCCACATCCTGCAACAATGCCGCGGCATCTACTTTCGGAGTGTTTAAAATTCGTTGGGTCTGTATTTCGCGGCGTGCCTTGTTAAGTAATGCTTCGACATCGGCTGCAGTAATTAGCGTGTTGTTGTCTTGAAGATTTTTCACGGAAGCAACTACTTCGTTAACTTTTGTATTAAAAAGTTTATCTTCCTCAACTTTTGCTAACGCTTGGGATGACATTTCAGACTTTAACGGCTTTTCCTTTTCTTCTGTTTGTGGAATTTCTTCTTTCGTGACATTTGCCATGACTTCAGACTTCTCAATCTTTTTATCAATTGCAGATTTTTTCTGTGGTAGTGTTTTCAGTTGAACAGCGTTTGATTCTTTCTTTTCTTTTTCTTTTGTGGAAGCATCGCTTTCAACTTTTTCTGAAGTATTTTCTTCGGAAGCAATTACTTCTGTTTTAGAATTATTCGGAATAATTTCAGATTCAGTTTCAAAATTTTGCTGTTCCAATTTTTGATCTACTATTTGATTGTTCACTTCAGTATTGTTTCTACTAAAGAAAACCGAAGCAAGAATTAGAAATCCTACAAAACTCGCGGCTACATAATACCAAACCACTGCTTTCCTTTTGGGCTGTTTTGTTTCCAATTGTGCTTCCAATTTTTTCCAAGCGTCCGTGGAAGGTTGAATTTCCCTCGCTTCCAGCTTTTCGCGGATGTTATCTTCCAGTTTATAGGGTGCCATAACTTAAATTGTTTTGTTGTTTAACCATGTTTTGAAGCATTTTTCGGGCTTTGAACAATTGCGTTTTTGAAGTGTTTTCACTTATCTGCAAAAGTTCTGCAATTTCGCCGTGTTTGTATCCTTCCACCGCATAAAGCACAAAAACCGTTTTGTAGCCGTCGGGCAGGCTGTCTATCATTTTTTGAATTTCAACAGTTTCCAACTCGGTTTCAATATAGATGGAATGTTCAGCGGTATTCTCTATTTCGGCTTCGGATACGAAGTGCAACTTTTTGTCTTTCCGAAGTTGCGAAATGCTTTCGTTAACCATTATTCTTCTAATCCACCCTTCAAAACTTCCCTCATTTTTGAAATCGTTTAAGTGGGTAAACATTTTCAAAAATCCCGACAACATTACTTCTTCCGCCAAATCATTATTTTTTAAATACTGCCTGCAAACGCCCATCATTTTTGGCGAAAACATTTCAAACAATTGATGCTGCGCCCGGCGATCGCCTTTGGACGCTTTTTCAATTAATTTTGAATAGTTTTTATGTAATGGAATAATCTTCACGCAAGCTTTGCTGTTTGTGCTTCTATTTTAATAGACGTAGGTTTATTAAAAATAGTTGTCTGAAGGTTGAAAAAATTTTCAAGTTTTCGGGTTTCAGGTTTCAGGTTTCAGGTTTCAGTTAAAATACTATCAAATCGAATCCTGAATTAACTTTTCAGCAATCAGAGTTTTCTACTTACTGAATACTGAACACTGACAACTGAACACTATTTTTTCCTGTCAATAACATAATTCACCATCAACTCCAGCGATTCTTTGTAGGGCGAGGCTGGATAAGTTTCCAACAGCAGAATGGCTTTTTGCTGGAACTCCTTCATTTTCGAAACGGCATAATCCAAGCCACCATTTTCTTTCACGAAAGTGATAACTTCCTTTACGCGCTGTTTGTCTTTATTGTGGTTTTTAATGGAGTTGATTAACCATTTTTTTTCGTCGGAAGTAGCATTGTTTAAGGCATAAATTAAGGGTAGCGTCATTTTTTGCTCCTTTATATCGATGCCCGTAGGTTTGCCGATGTGCTCGTTGCCATAATCAAAAAGGTCATCCTTTATTTGAAAAGCGGTGCCAATAAGTTCGCCAAACTTTCTCATTTTTTCAACTTCTTCATCGGGAGCCATTACCGAGCGGGCACCCATCGCACAGCAGGCGGCTATTAATGTGGCCGTTTTTTGGCGGATTATTTCAAAATAAACTTCTTCGGTAATATCTAGGCTACGGGCTTTTTCAATTTGAAGCAATTCCCCTTCACTCATCTCGCGAACGGCTACTGAAATTATTTTAAGTAAATCAAAATCATCATTGTCAATTGAAAGCAATAATCCTTTTGAAAGAAGATAATCGCCAACGAGCACGGCTATTTTATTTTTCCAAAGAGCATTTATGGAAAAAAAACCACGGCGGCGGTTGCTATCGTCCACCACATCGTCGTGAACTAGTGTTGCTGTATGTATAAGTTCAATTACCGAAGCTCCGCGATAGGTGCGCTCGTTAACCTCACCATTGCCTGTCATTTTTGCAATTAGCAAAACGAACATGGGGCGCATTTGCTTTCCCTTTCGGTTTACAACGTAATGTGTAATTCTGTTTAATAGTGAAACTTTTGAAGACATAGAATCAGAGAACTTTTTTTCAAAAAGCTCCATTTCCTTTTCAATGGGAAGTTTAATTTGAGAAACTATCTTCATAAAGGCTCAAAGATAGGAAAAATGGGTGATGGTTTGTGCCCTGTAATATTCGGAATAAAAAAAGAGTGGCCAAAACCACTCTTTTTAATTATTATAGAAAATGTTTATTTTACTTCAGATTTAAATTTATTTCGATAGAGCGATTTGTCTATACATTTTGCCATTTCATTTTTGTTCAGAGGAAGTCCAATAAGGTCTTCAACTTTTTTTATCATCTCCAAGGGCTTGTTCAAAACATCTTTATAATCAATATAGATTAGTTCTACTCCAGGTTCTTTTTCTTTCCATTTTTCAATCGTTTTCAATTGTTCAACATAGGAATTATAAAGCTTTACAGGAAAAGTATCGGGATTTTTACCAATCATTACTTGTTGCGATTTGATCACTTCGTCCAAATCTCTGACCATAAAAATAATTTTATACCTGTATTGAAAATCAAGGTGCCTTAAAAGCGGGGCAACAATTTTGACAGCTTTATCCTTAGATTTATGCATCCAGGAATTATCTTTATGAAGAGACATTACAGGTTCATATTCATAATATCCCTTAGGGTTGGATGAATCTGCTTCTCTTTTATTATCAATAAGCATATCCATTCCTCCTTTATCAAGCATCTGCATCATTAAAGAAGTTCCGGATCTTGGTAGTCCTGAAACTACCACAATTTGTTCTTCTCTGTACTTAAAGGCATTTTTATCTATAAAACCTTTCGGGGCACTAAGTTTTTCTTCAATATTTTCAAGAGCTTTTTCCGCTCTGTGAAAAGTTTTTTGTTTTAAACTTGCCGCTGTTTTAAAGGCTATTTTCGCATTTTCAAGATCGCCCATCTTCTCTAATGCCTTGCCCAACATATAATGTGCGGCTGGATAATATTTAATAAGCTCAATACTTATTAGTGCATGTTCTGCGCTTTCTTGGTACTCGGCCAGCTCAAAAAGTGTCTCTGATAAAGCCTTATGGTATTTTGCTTTATCCTGTTCCATTTCAATTGCATTTTCAAAAGAAATTCTGGCTTTTTCGAAATTTTTAAGTATAAATTGTGCATTTCCTATTTTGTACCAAACTTCAGCATTTTCCTTTCTTTCTTTTGCTTGCTCTAAAATTTGAAGCGCTTTTCTAACCTTTCCCTTTCCAACTAAAATATCTGCCTCAATAAAGTAAATGTTATACTTAACCTCAGTTTTTATATTCTTGAAATCTTTAAGATATTTTGCCGCCTGATCAAAATCTTTCATTCCAAGACAAACATTCATCATATCAATATAGTACGGCGCTACGTCTATTGGTTCCTTTTCTTGCATTAACTCCAGCAGAATATCCTTTGCGTTTTCAAAATCTTTTTTCCCTAAATGAACCCTTGCCAAATTGTGTTTCAATTCACACTTGGTTTTCAAAATAGCTACTTCAATTTTTTCATCCGGTCTTTCAATATAACCAAGCTCTATAAGCTGCTCCATGGTTTCGTCATCAGAAAACGAATTGGCATCTTCCTTCTCAAGTTCTCCGAAATCCCCTTTTTCATTATCCCAGCTCTCTATGAATTTTGGCCGTACCGGTTTTTGAAAAATATCTAAGATTACCTTTCCATCCATGTCATTTCCTACTGGAAGTCCAAAATGATGTAAAATTGTAGGTGCCACATCAATCAGTCCAAGCCCAAAAATCTTTTCATTTTTCTTTATATTTGGTCCACTTGCCACAAATATTCCAAATTGTCGATGGTCCAATGCCGGTGCGGCGGCCACTTTTGGCATTTTTAGGATACGTTTTGTGCCCGACTCAAATCCGTGATCAGACATAACAATTACTGTTGTATCATCATCAATTAGATCCAAAACCCTTCCCAGCATCATATCTTGAAAACGATACGCTCCAGTAACAACATCTTTATATAAATCATATTTCTCCTTAGATATTTGGGGAAGTTTTGGGGGATGATATTTCATAAATGAATGACAGAAATGATCAATTAAATCAAAATAGACCGCCATAAAATCCCATTCGCTATTACGCAATAAATAGGTTGAGGCATTATGAACTGAAACATTTTGGGTTAGGATACGAGAAAATGGCACCAGTCCATTTCCCGGCTCTTTTTGATCAATTAAAGCAGCTTGAGGAATAAAAGGCAGAATATGCTCCTTTGTAACTTCAAAAGGGAACATTCGTAAATCCCGCAATTCTTCAACCAATTTTTCGGGATGAATGGTACCCTTAACAAGCGGGCTAGGTTTAGAGGGATCTGGACTTACTTTCTGGAATTTATCAGAAACCACAACTCCATTTATTGGCTCAGCGGGAAAACTTGGCCACCAACCCACAACATTACTTTTTAATCCTTGATTATGCAAAATATTCCAGATTGCCCGGGCCTTTCTTGAATTTGCGGTCACGGGCCTTAAAGCTTTTTTTCCCGGCACTACTTCAACAAAACCCAAAACCCCATGCTTGTCGGGTGTTTTCCCCGTGGCAACTGAACTCCACAGCATAGGGCTGTATGGAGGGTTCATTGTGCTCATATTACCATAAACCCCATTATCTATAAGTTTTTTCAATGACGGCATTAAACCTTTTGCAATGAGAGGACCAATTATTTTCCAATCAGCCGCGTCCCAACCTATTAACAATAATTTATTTTTCTTCATTCTTTTTATTTCTTTCTTGCTTTTTCAATTTTCTCCATGCAGTAAAGGCAATATCTCCAAAGGCTAATAAGCCCAAAGAGCTCTCTAACGTTACCTGTGAGCTGTTAGAAATTGCCTTCTTATTGTTTTTAACTTTCTTCATTATAAAAAAATTTAATATTTCTTTAGACCTAAGTGTTTGATTTTAAGTTTTAGGTTATCTATATTTACTTAATTAATATTAATCAAAGATTAATTATTTGTAAAAAAACAAAAACTTAATCATTAAAACTTAGGAAAATGAAAAAAATTACTTCGAAAAATTTTTCAAAAAAAATGGCGCAGTATGGAGCTTTATCATTAGCAATTGCTGGTGTTGCGGACGCATCCGGACAAATAGTCTATACTGATGTTAATCCAGATTTTGTTGGTGGTTCTGGAGCATCTCTTGATATTGATTTTGATGGAGACGGTACAACAGACGTAACTATTTTACAATCCAACAATGGAAATTATGAACTAGTTCAAGCTTTGCCTTACTCAACTAATGGCGTTCTTGCTGCCTCTAACTCAGGTTATTTTTACGCTTCAAACTTGGCTTATGGCGCTGCAATTAGCTCTGGAGCGGGCAGTTTCAGAAGTTTTGGCTCGCTGTGTGCAGGTCCTGGGTATCTTGGTAGCCAATTTTGTGGTGCTGGTGAAGCATATTTAGGGATAGAATTTGACATTAGTGGTAATACCCATTATGGATGGGTAAGAGTAGATGTTTTGGATAGTTCAAACTTTATAGTAATGGACTATGCTTACGAATCTACACCCAACCAAGCTATAGCTGCTGGTGATTCTACATTAGGTGTTGCAGACAATAATTTCCAAGGTTTCAAATATTATGTTGCAAACGACCAATTGAATCTTTCTGCAAACACGCCTATGCAAAAAGTTGTTCTGCATAATATGGTAGGACAACAAGTTGTTTCACAAGAACTTAATACAATCCACGAAACAGTTGAGCTTTCTGGATTACCATCGGGTATTTATATTGCCACCATTTCTATTGATGGAGCAACTAAAACTGTAAAAATCATAAAATAAAAGATTGACTTTTATATTGAATTTAAAAGAGCGGCATAAAGCCGCTCTTTTTTATTGTTTATTTGCCAACTGCCCGCAGGCAGCATCAATGTCTTTTCCACGACTTCTACGAACGGTCACTGGTATACGGTTGTGCTCTAATGCTTGAATATAATCATCGATTATTGTAGAAGAAGCTTGCTGAAAATGGCCGTCGTCAATAGGATTGTATTCAATAATATTTACTTTGCACGGCACATATTTACAGAAAGTAACGAGCGCCTCAATATCTACCCACTTATCATTTATACCTTTCCAAACTATGTACTCGTAGGTAACTTTACGCTTTGTTTTACTGTACCAATATTCCAACGCTTCGCGTAAATCAGGTAAAGTGAAGTTTTTTGCAAAAGGCATAATCTGTTCCCGTGTTTCCTGAATTGCGGAATGCAATGACACGGCAAGATGGAATTTCACTTCGTCATCAGCTAATTTTTTAATCATTTTCGGCACGCCTGAAGTTGAAACCGTGATTCGTTTTGGAGACATTCCCAAGCCTTCATCCGAAGTTATTTTTTCGATCGATTCCAATACGTTTTTATAATTCATCAACGGCTCACCCATTCCCATAAACACAATGTTTGAGAGGGGTTTATCGTGATAAAGTCTACTTTCTTTGTCAATTGCTACTACTTGATCGTAAATTTCATCGGGGTTCAAATTCCGCATTCTTTTCAGTCTTGCCGTAGCACAGAAAGTACAGTCCAAGCTGCAACCTACCTGCGAGGAAACACAAGCAGTGGTCCTTTTTTTAGTGGGAATCAATACTGACTCAACAATCAAATCGTCGTGAAGCTTTACTGCATTTTTTATGGTACCATCCGAGCTTTTTTGAAGATGATCAACCTTTATATGATTGATGACGAAGTTTTCATTTAAATGCGCACGAGTTTCCTTTGAAATATTTGTCATTTCATCGAAACTGTGGCTGCCTTTGCTCCAAAGCCATTCATATACTTGGGTTCCTCGAAAGGCCTTATCGCCAATGCTTTCGAAAAAATTTCGAAGTTCTTCTTTTGAAAGTGCCCGTAATATCTTTTTTTTCTGAAACCATTTTGCAAAACTACTTTATTTTAAAATAAAAAACCCCTTTCCTTTTCAGAATAGAGGCTTATCAACAAATAGAATTGTGGTTTACTTTTTTATTATGACTTTTTTGGTGATACTGTCTTTACTGTCCTCGTCCAACAAATAAAGAAAATAAACACCCTCTGCAAGATTGTCAACAGCAATCGTGTTCATAGTGTTTGACAATGAACCGGAGTATATGCGTTGTCCAAATACATTAATCATCTGAAAAGACAAATGCGGATATCTGTTGTTCATAACAGTGATGGAAGAGCTTGCAGGATTCGGATAAATTTTGAGGTCGCCAAGAAATTCAAACTCTTGCGTATTCAAAAGATTTTGAAGAGTTTCTAAAGTGGTATGCCCAGAATTGATAGGATCCAACCAATCCATTAAACGCGATTCACGGGTTGCTCCGAAGTTCCAAGAAACACCAAACCTACCATAAATATCATAATCGTTGTTGTTTTCTAAACCGTTGCAAGCCGATTGTCCTGCGTATAACTGCCCGATTATTCTTCCATTTTCGTCAAATAATGGAGAGCCTGAAGAACCGCTTTCAGTAGTTCCTATTTCCCAGCCATTTCCAGTGCCGTGAGTTCCCCCACCAATTAGCCATACTTTGGTTCCATTGGCATCTATCTTTTGGGCTCCAGAATCATCTCGACATATTTTCATAATATCTCCATTAGGGTGATGGATTCCTATTTCAAATAAAGGATTGTTGTCTGAATTGTCCCAACCAGCAAAAGCTACATCCCAAGATTCGGGAATGGGATCAAAAAGTTCAACCAGTGCGAAATCACTTTTGCTACTGTTTGCTCTTAATTGGGCCCCGCTAGTAGTAAAATTTGTTTGCAGATCTCCACTTTCATCGCCTGTACCACATACAGGAACTGGACTTACCCAATTAAACCGAATGGACCAAAGGCTAGGGTTGCTATTTTCTAGACAATGGTTTGCGGTTAGGAGATATGGTGTTTTATCGTTCGTAGTATTGTTCATCAGGGCTGCGGAGCATAAATATCCATTGCCTAAATTCAAGAGTGCGATTGTTTTTTTAACCAAATCTTTTTTTGAATCGAAATCAGTTCCTATTGGGCAATTTACATCATAATTGCATGCTCCCGAATCATTCAAACCACGGTTTCCTTCAAATAGCAAGTTCACCCTTCCCATTCTGTAACCATGAATAACACTATTAACTTGAAGTTTGGGCGAGCCTTGGGTTCCCGGAGGCTGATAATATTCTATCCAAATTATATCCCCGTTCACAAACCAAGTACCTAAACGCCCATCCATTCTATTTTGGGAATTGGTAAAAGTATTTGTAATATCTGTATGATCTTGATTATAGAGTTGAAGACGCGAACCATGCGGCAAATAATAGTCACTAAAATTTACACTAAGGTTTAATGCTCCGGGTGAGCTTATAACTGCTTGCCATATTTTTCCTCCATTTGGTAAAACAGTCCAAAGACCTCCGTTTTGCATATTTAATACAACCGATCGCTCAATTCCGTAACGCCACGGCATGCTTTTATCCAGATCATTAATACTATCCTGCTGCATTATCAATTCAAAATCTAAAGCAGGAAGATGGATAATATTGGGATGTTCAGCCAAATTAAGATTCCAACTTATAGGCAAATCGCCCTCCATGCCTTGTGAGAAGGCAGAAGAAAAAACAAGACATAAAATGAAGAAAAGTAAAGTTTTTTTCATTCAGGCAATCTGTTAGTTTTTTAACGGAGTGACTAAGGTAAATTATTATTTTGACATTTGGAAACCAAACGCTTATAAATAAAAAATCCTGATCAAGATCAGGATTTTTTAGATTAAGATGTCATTATTAGATTATTAACATGGCATCGCCATAGGTGTAAAATCTGTATTTCTCTTTAATCGCTTCAGCATATGCTTCCTTTATAAAATCATGCCCCGCAAAGGCGGAAACCATCATTAATAAAGTAGATTTTGGAGTGTGAAAATTTGTAATCATTGCGTTTGCAATACTGAAATCATAAGGAGGGAAAATAAATTTATTGGTCCATCCAGTGTACGGATTAAGTGAATGGTTTGAAGAAACTGAACTTTCCAAAGCCCGCATCGCAGTTGTTCCCACGGCGCAAACACGCTTTTTCTTTTTTATCCCTGCGTTTATGGTATCTACGGCTTCTTGAAGAATACTCATTTCCTCCGAATCCATTTTGTGTTTTGAAAGATCCTCAACCTCAACAGAGCTAAAGGTTCCCAAACCAACATGAAGTGTAACTTCCGCAATGTTTACGCCCTTAATTTCAAGACGTTTCAAAAGATGTTTTGAGAAATGCAGACCAGCGGTTGGGGCAGCAACGGCTCCTTCATTTTTTGCGAAAATAGTTTGGTAACGCTCTGCATCTTCTGGCTCAACTTCTCTTTTTATATACTTTGGAAGTGGGGTTTCACCCAATTCGGTCAATTTATTTCGAAATTCCTCGTAAGAACCATCAAAAAGAAAACGAAGCGTTCTTCCGCGGGAAGTTGTATTGTCTATAACTTCCGCCACAAGAGTTTCGTCATCGCCAAAATAAAGTTTGTTGCCTATTCTAATTTTTCGTGCTGGATCAACCAACACGTCCCAAAGACGGGTTTCAGAATTTAATTCTCTCAAAAGGAAAACCTCAATCCGCGCTCCTGTTTTTTCTTTATTTCCAAACAAACGTGCAGGAAAAACCTTCGTATTATTGGTTACCAAAACATCATCTTCCTCAAAATATTCAATAAGATCCTTGAACATTTTGTGCTCAATGGTTTTGTTTTTTCGATTCAGTACCATTAAGCGGGATTCGTCGCGGTTTGGTGCTGGATATTCTGCCAATAATTCCTCTGGAAGGTTAAAGTTGAAATTTGAAAGTTTCATTCCCATAATACGTTGTGTCTTTAGATTTTTAAAAGGGTGCAAATATACAACCTCAAAACAGGCGTTGTCAAGTAAATAAGGGTTTATTATTTAGAAATGTGGCCTGTGGGGCGTTTGAAGCTAAAAGAAAAAAGGAAATGGCTATTTTAAAGAATCCACAAACACACATTGAATACCTGTTTTTTGTAAATCTTTCCAAAAATGGGGATATGATTTTGAAACAACTTCAGCATCTTTTATTATAAGATCAGTTTTTAAAGCGAGAGGCGCAAAAGCCATAGCCATTCGGTGGTCTTGATAAGTTTCAATTGTTTTATTGAAAAGGATTTTTTCAACTCTTTCTATATTCAATGAATTATCGTCCACTTGAATCTTTGCTCCAAGTTTTTCCAATTCTTTTTTTAAAGCCAAAAGCCTGTCGGTTTCTTTGATCCTTAATGTGTGAAGACCCAAAAGTTTGCAGCCTATGCCCAACCCAAAACAACTTACTGCAATGGTCTGCGCCAAATCTGGAGTATCAGACAGGTCGAGTAAAATTGTATCAGGGAGTTCTGTATATTTTTTTGAAAGGGAAATCGTATTAGCGGCAACATTGAATGTAGTTTCAACTCCCAATGAATCGTAAATTCCAACCAAAGCCGAATCGCCCTGCAGACTTTTTTTTGAAAAATTTCCCAGCGTTAATTCAAAATTTTCTGAAAGCGCGACCAAACTATAAAAATAGGACGCCGAACTCCAATCCGACTCTACCTTTAAAACAGTTTTCTCAACATTTTCAATGGAAGGAATTGTAATCTCATTTTTGTTGAATTTGCCTTTAACTCCAATTCTGTTAAGCAATGAAAGTGTCATTTCAATATAGGGTAACGAAGTGGATTTTCCTTCCAAGGAAATTTTCAGTCCATTTGGCAGTACTGGTGCAATAAGCATTAAAGCTGAAATATATTGACTACTCACATCTGCTTTAATTATTACCTCATTTCTTTGAAGTGCTTTGCCTGTAATCTTTAACGGTGGAAAACCTTCATTATTAAGATATTCAATATCGGCACCAAGGTTTTTTAATGCGTCTACTAAAATTCCAATGGGTCGTTCCTGCATTCGCTCACTTCCCGTGAGTATAACTTCAGTTCCTTTTTGGGCCGAAAAATAAGCCGTTAGGAAACGCATGGCGGTTCCTGCGTGATGAATATCAACTATTGGGTTTGGGTTTTTTAATGCGTTTTGAAGCACTGCTGTGTCATCACTGTCTGAAAGGTTTTCTATTGAAATGTTTGGAAATTGTGCCTGCAGAATGAGCATGCGGTTGGATTCACTTTTGGAACCGCCAATAATTATCTTTTCATTTTTATTCGGAAAATCTCCACGTTTAAGAAGGGCATTCATCGCCTGGAATCTTTTTCTTTCAACTTTGCCCTAAACTTCCCAAATGTTACAAAAAACCCATAAACAAAGCCGGCAAGCAAGACAGTAATAATAAACATTAGCGGATTTCTCTCGGTAAAATATGTTGTATCAAAACCTTCGATTGCCCATTTTATAAAAGTAAAAAGTACCGCAAAAGCAATGGCCAATGAAAAAACCGACTTCCAAAAACCCTTTGTGTTTATAACTCTTTTGAACATTTATTTCAACTTTTCGTTACCGTGGTGCCTATCGTGATCGCGTTTGGTTTTAAGTTCCAATTTTTTTTTGAAAGCCTTTTCAAGATCAACGCCGGTTTGATTGGCGAGGCAGAGAACCACAAAAATAACATCTGCAAGTTCTTCGCCCAAATCTTTGTTTTTGTCGCTTTCCTTTTCGCTTTGTTCGCCATAACGACGGGCTATAATACGTGCAACTTCACCCACCTCTTCAGTGAGCTGTGCCATATTGGTAAGCTCATTGAAATAACGGACGCCGTGTTCCTGTATCCAGGCATCAACTGCTTTTTGTGCGTTTTTTATATCCATTATGCCTTTGAAAGTACAACTTTTTCGTTTTCCTTGGCAATTAAAAGTTCGAAGAATTTTTTCAAATTTCCGTATTCTTCGGCGGCGATAAAGGATTCATTTATGGAAAACTCTACTGATAATTGCAATTTGCTGCCGATCTGGGAAATTAAATAACGATAGCTCCCGGTATTTTCACCTAAATTAAAAACCGCATTTTCGGGCATAGACTCCACTTTATATCCTTCCGGTAGGGTGATGTTTATAATATAACGATCCTTCATTGGGTAACCAAAATCAATGGGATAGTCGCGAGTTTCCGATTTAAATGGATTTTCCTTAGTTGCCATAAAAACCATTGGCGAAAAATAAAGCTTGCCCGCAATATCTTCCACAGCATCCGGCGATTCAAACTCATATTCCAGCGAGACTGGTTTGCCGGTAGTTTCCAAGTTTTCAAAATGAAGTGCTGAAATTTCCACTTGGTTACTGTTTTTTTCTATTGCTTTTCGCTGTGCGTCTTCGTTTAAGCTTTTATAGTCTCTTCTGTAGTGAAAAGCGTAGTTACCTGTGTATCTATTTTGTGCCTTTCCGCTTAAGGACATACTTGGTTTAAATTCAACATTTACCATTGCGCTTTTTACAGCAGGGATTTTTGGCGTTAAAGAAACCCAATTGGAAGAGCCGTCTTTTTTTATAATTCTACCTTGCCAGTTCATTATATCTGATCTTAAAATACCCATTTCTGCATCTTTGCTTGTTGCGTCAAGAAGTAAAACCCCTTGTTGAAGTTCAACTCCAGCAACTACATAATTGAAACCATTTCGGGTAGGGAACAAAGGCATTCCGTGATCTTTGGTGCTAATCAATACAGGATCGGCGTTTAAATTTGCTTGACGTAGCATGGCCACAAGCATCAAATTTATATCCGCAACATTTCCAGAGCCTTTTTTATATGCTTCTTTAACGCCTTCATTGGTGTAAATACTTGTATAGTCATTCCAAGTCATTTTGTTTACCACATATGAAAAAATACTACTCACCTTTTCTTCAGGATTGCTGATGCCGTTTAATAGACTATTGAGATCATCTTCAAAATAATTGGTTCGGGTTAATTCATTTCCAAAAGAATCTATTTCATAAATGCCCTTTGAAACATCCTCCCAAGTGGTGGAATAGTTTTTCAATGGAACCCCCGGAAAGTCTACATAGCTCAATTCAAATTTTAGGCTGGTTGAGTAATTATCTATATTGCCTGCAAAAGCTTCTTCCTTCATTGCTGGAACATTGCTTACTTTAATAAAGTATATATCTTCCTTCAACTTTAAATCTCTTGCACCTCCTTTGCTTACCATATTTCCATAAATGTCATACTCGGAACGTGAGTTTGATAGTGGAATGATTCTATCCCTTCTATCCTTTTCTACTTTATAGGGAACCCATCCTTTTTGGTGGGTTTTGAAAACAAAGTATTCCGGAGAGGCAAAACGCACCTCCATATTTTCCACAGGAATTGTTTCCTGAAAACGGAACTCATCAATATTGCTTATAAATGGAGATTTGACAGTATACTTGTATTCAAGGATACAGCCTTCTTTTACGTCTGGCATCGTAAATTTTATTTTATGGATGTATTTATTGGTTTTTTCTTCAAAAATCCCATCGCTTTTAAGCTTTACTTCTTCAATTTTATCATTACTCGCCAAATAATACGTATAAGCCTTTAATCCTGAAATTTCATCATTAGAGCCTGAGCTTCCTTGGTATAAATCGATTTCTTTTGAGGCCCAATCAAACGCTTCTTTATTGTAAATTTTTATACGTTCAAAAACGTCTGTAATCATATAAAATCCAGAATCACTTGAATAGTCAAAGTTTGTATGGATTTCTCTATAAAGAATTGCAGCGTCTGCCGTTGGGTCTGTGGGATGTTCTTGCTGAAGTAATTCTTCCTTGGAAACTTTTCCAAATTTATAATTTTGGGCAACTGAAGTATTCAGAAAGCACAAAACCGCAAATGCTGTAAGTATATTTATTTTCATTGGGTGGGAAATTTATTGAACGTTTTGTTTTAAAAGTATTTTTGTTTTGTCTAGTCGGGCGATAGAGCGTAAAAAATCACGATAGTTTTCATATTCCGAAGGAGGATATTCGCCTTTGTCGATAACTATTTTTCGATGGTAGATTAATTTATTTTCTGAAATTTTGCTGAACCCCATTTCATATTTTCCAAATTGGGTTTCCAAAATGGTATCATCGGGCAATACTTCTACGGAAAAGTTTTCTGGGATTTCAACTTCTACGGTGTCTATATCAATAAATCCATGGCCTAAATAAAGATTTTGTTTTCTGTTTTCAATGCGCGGCGGTATGTATTGGTTTTGGTTAAAGATGTTGGCACAGAAAAGATAGTCATCACCCACCGCATTAGCATAATTGGGTATGCTCAGCGATAAATTTTCAATGAAAACAACCTCCTCCCTATCGTTATTCAATTTCACATCTGTTATTGAAAAACCATTGATGTAGCTCCATTTGTTTTTGTATTTTTCGTCCAGATCTTCCTTTTTCTCTTTTGAAAGCAAATATTTATCATCATACTGAAGCCCTTTGGAAATACTTTCAAAATCAGCTATAACATTTCCATTTACATCAACTTTTACTTTTGAAATATTCTTCTTGGGTATTTTCCTCAGTTTCATATATTTTTGTGTGCGCAATTTTTCCGCCTTCTGGCGTTATAATCAATACATCCCTATCGTCTGTAAAATCGCCGATAAAACCATAGGGCGCATCTTGGCTGGTACATTCCAGCCACGTCATTTCATCGCCATCGGGAATTGCCAAAATCATATGGTTTCCTTGAAGCGATGAAAAATCGGACACAATATTTCTTTCCCTGGTGTCACCATATAAAATGGTATAAAAAGAAGGAACGCCAACAGCTTCAAGCATAGCTTTTGTGTAATTGGTCAATGCTTTGCAATCGCCATAACTTAGTTTGTCCACATCAGAAGCAAGCATGGGCTTCCAACCTCCAATACCTATTTGTATGCTAACATAACGAACCTTGTCTTGGAGGAATTGATAAATTTTGCGGGCCTTTCCTTCATTGGTTGTTTCATTTGCAACAAGGTTTCTTATTCTTGCTTTTGTGCCTTCAGGCAAATCACGGACATCAGATAGTAGGCTTTTGTCCATCCAAGCTCCAAATTGCTGCCAATCTTTTCCCGATCCGGAGGTGCCTTTCAACCGGAAATTGTCCAGAGCTATGGTTACGTTCGGAAAAATATTACTAGGTGAAGGACTATGTTCCTCATACCGAATTGTAGTAAGGTTTGATGCTGAAAAAATAATTTCCTCCGGAGTTTCCGAAATTGTAATATCAAAATTATCCAAATTTTCAGGCTTGTATTTTGGTTTATTCAATGGATCATACTTGATTTTTAGAACACTTTTTTGGGTGCCTTGGGAATATCCCCTTAATGGATACCATGGATCTATGAATGCAGAATCACCAGTTTCAGTTTCACTATCATAAACAACAATATAGGGATACGTTGTGGGAGTATAATTTAAATCATCATGCGCGTGAATCCATATACATATTATTACCTGTGCGGCTCACGTCCATAAAATCTTTCTTTTTGAAATGTTCCAATTCCTTTCCAAAGGCATTATAAATTCGCACTTCAATATCCTTTACCCGCGAGTTTTCATCATAATATTCATAAAGGTTAATATCTTCATCACCAAGCTTATTAAAAACGGCAATAACACGATGTGCTTTTTCCTTCATTTTGCCAACATCCGTAACATCTATTTCAACCAATTCATCCATCAAAACACTGTTTGAATATTCAGTGAGTTCTTTGTTAATGGAAGCTATGGAATAGTCCTTTTGGGAATAAATATGTGTAGTGAAAAGTAAAAATGCAAGGCAAAAAAGCGTTTTCATAAAAAGCGTTTAATGCTTGGCAATATATAAAAATTCCGAAAGGTTAAGAAAAAGTTAAAGAAATTATTCTCTTCTTTTTGAATCAATCCAAATGGTAACAGGGCCATCGTTTACCAAAGCAACATCCATCATTGCTCCGAAACTGCCTGTTTGGACTTTTTTATTAGTTTCATTTTCAAGTTGAAGCACAAAATTTTCGTAGATAGGAATAGCAATTTCAGGCTTTGCGGCATTTATAAATGAAGGTCGATTGCCCTTTTTTGTGTTCGCGTGAAGCGTAAACTGGCTAACAACCAAACAATCGCCATTTATATCTTGTACCGAAAGGTTCATCGCCTCATTTTCATCTGTAAAAATCCGCAAACGCGCAATTTTTCCTGCTAACCAGTCTATGTCTTCTTGGGTATCTTCCGCTTCAATTCCCAAAAAAATAAGTAACCCTTGATTTATTTCAGAAAAAATATCGCCGTCAATAGTTACAGTTGCTTTTTTTACTCTTTGGATTAAAACGCGCATTATAGATGGGTGGAAAGTTAGATGATTAGATTGTTAGAGTATTAGGATTCTAAATTTTTATCAATTTTGCTTTGGAATTTATTTTTCATTATAAATATCTTTTCTGAAATGATCCTCCTCGCCTTCCAGAATCTGTAAATAACTTTTGTATCGCGACCAGGCTATTTCCTCATTTTCCAAAGCTTCCTTAACAGCGCAGTGAGGTTCTTCCAAATGTAGACAGTTGTTGAATTTACAATTTTCTTTCAGTTCAAAAAACTCCGGAAAATAATCACCAAGTTCTTCTTTATCAATTTCAACCACTCCAAAGCCTTTGATTCCGGGGGTATCTATTATTTGTCCGCCAAAAGAAAGATCAAACATTTCCGCAAAAGTGGTGGTGTGTTGCCCTTGCAAATGCTGCTCAGAAATTTCGGCGGTTTTTAAACCCAAACCAGGCTCCAAAGCATTGATCAAAGTAGATTTTCCCACGCCACTGTGGCCTGAGAACATTGTCACCTTATCCTTCATCAAAGCTTTAACTTTATCAATATTTTTACCTGTGATTGCAGAAATCCCGATGCACTCATAGCCAATTTTTCTATAAAGTGCGGCAAGAAGTTTTATTTCTAGTAATTGATCTTCGTCGTATGTATCAATTTTATTGAAAAGAAGTACCGCTTTAATATGATATGCTTCTGCAGTAACTAAAAATCGATCGATGAAGGTTGTAAACGTGGGTGGATTATTCAAAGTTACCAATAGAAATGCAACGTCAATATTGGCCGCTATAATGTGTGTTTGTTTGGAAAGATTTACAGATTTGCGGATGATGTAGTTCTCACGTTCATCAATATGTGAAATAACCCCAACGGTCTCATCTCCCTTTTTTTCAATTTCAAAAACAACATGATCACCCACAGCCACAGGATTTGTGCTCTTAATTCCGCCAATACGGAATTTACCCTTTATACGGCAATCGTAAAATGTACCATTTTCAGCTTTCACGCTGTACCAGCTTCCGGTAGATTTATAGACGATTCCGTTCATAGGGTGTAAAATTCAGGAAATTATTGATGCTATTAAAGAAATTATAGGGCGAAAATGAATAAAATCCGAATCTTGTTTTCGCTTTATCATAAATTCCTACTCCAACTCAATTACCAGTTCATGCTGTCTGCTACCATCTTTTGCACTGGTTTCAAACAAGACCAACATCAATGTTGAGTTGGGACGTTGTTTTTCCGCCGTAACGGAAAATTTAAATTTCCCCCATTCCGGCGCTCCCGCATCGGTCATTTCAAAACCTTTTTTGAGTTCATTGTGCCCATCCTCGATTATCCACCCAAAATTGGCTTCAAAAATTTGTGCTTCCCCTTGAATAGAAAAAGTATGGGCGCCAGTTTTTTCTACAGTAACGTTTCTAAATCTTTCATTGGAGTAGCTTTTCTCGCTTGAGGCGCCCTCGCTATTCTCAATATCTGCCTTTTCCACAGTATCATTTACCTGCTCTTGTATGTTGGGTTGTTTGATTGATTTTGTTCTATCAATATTGTCATTGCAGGCAAAAAGACAAATCACGATAAGTGTATAAATTTTTTTCATATGGGCAACTTAAATTAAAATTCTTTCTATTATTTATAACACCAAGCCCCGGCTTACTTTCCTATCACCCGCTTTTGATGCTCAATAGATTCTTGGTGTATTGCTTTGTATAATCTTAGGACAAATTCCTCGCTTAATTTATTTTCTTCGCCTTCCAAAACCATTCTTTCCAAAACCTCATTCCATCTTTTTACCTGTAGAATAGCCACATTATTCTTCTTCTTTAGATGGCCAATTCCGTCCACTATTTTCATCCTTTTTCCCAACATGTCCATAATTTGGTCATCAATTAAATTGATTTGAGTTCGCAGGGTGTTCAATTGGTTGTTGAATTCAACTTCGTCACCTTCAACTTTCCGAACTTTAAGATCAACTGTCATTTTCTGTAACGCAGCCGGTGTAATTTGTTGTTTGGCGTCACTCCAAGCATTATCCGGATCAAAATGAGTCTCTACCATTAAACCGTCATAATTTAAATCGAGCGCGGTTTGGCAAAGGTCAAAAATTATATCGCGTTTTCCCGCAATATGAGAAGGATCCAAGATAAGCGGCAAATCTGGAAAGGTATTTTGAAGGTCAATAGGAATCTGCCATTCGGGATTATTGCGGTATCGTGTTTTTTCATAGGTTGAAAAACCACGGTGGATAACCCCTAGCTTATTAATCCCAACTTCATAAAAGCGCTCTACGGCGCCCAACCACAGCGCCAAATCTGGATTAACAGGATTTTTTACCAAAATGATTTTATCGGTTCCCTTCACCGCTTCAGCAATTTCCTGTACAATAAAGGGCGAAACTGTGGTTCGTGCGCCAATCCACATTATATCTACATCGTGTTTCAACGCCAAATCTACATGGTTTGCATTCGCAACTTCTGTAGTTATTAGCAATCCAGTTTCCTGCTTTGCTTTTTGAAGCCACTTTAAACCCAAAGCGCCAACACCTTCAAAATTTCCTGGGCGGGTTCTGGGTTTCCAAATTCCGGCTCGCAAAACAGAGGTGTCCGTTTCTTTTAATTGATGTGCTATTTTAAGTACTTGTTCCTCAGTTTCGGCACTGCACGGACCAGCAATTACCAACGGATGGCTCAATCCTAAGGCATCTAACCAATTTCTAAATTCTTTTTTATTCTGCATATTTATAAAAAATCAAAAAAAGAAAAGTCCCAAGAATGGGACTTTCAAAAGTATATTTTAAAATACAATAATCCCACCTAGCAAATGCACCGGAACATATGCCACGCCTTAGAAAAACTGTCAGTAGGTTTCTTAATCATAACCGCTAAAGTAGCCAATAATTGTGAGCTGGAAAACGTTTTATGAAAAATTTTAAATTGGGAAGCACAACCACTTCGATAGAAATTTATGTAGCTTTGTTTTCGTAAAAAATATGTCTATAAAAGTTGAAAATATCTCCAAAACCTACGGCGAACAAAAAGCGCTGAACAAGGTTTCCTTTACAATTGAAAAAGGTGAAATAGTAGGTTTTCTGGGACCCAACGGCGCCGGAAAATCTACAATGATGAAAATTTTGACAACCTTTCTTCCCGCTTCGGAAGGAGTTGCCACCGTCAATGGTTTTGAAGTAACCAAAGAAGATATTGCCGTTAAAAAAAGCGTGGGCTATCTTCCCGAACACAATCCACTTTATTTGGATATGTACGTTCGCGAATATCTCCTTTTTAATGCAGGAATTTATAATGTTTCAAAATCGGAAGTAGAAGAAGTAATTGAAAAAACCGGATTAACGCCGGAAGCGAATAAAAAAATAGTTCAACTTTCAAAAGGATACAGACAGCGCGTTGGGCTTGCAAATGCACTTTTGCACAATCCCGAAGTTTTAATTCTGGATGAACCCACAACTGGTTTAGACCCAAATCAATTGATTGAAATAAGGCAATTGATTAAAAACGTGGGGAAAGAAAAAACAGTACTGCTCTCTACACATATTATGCAGGAAGTGGAAGCCATTTGCGATCGTGTAATAATAATAAACAAAGGTGAAATTGTTCTCGACAAAAAGCTATCAGATTTAAAGAATAGCAAACAACAAATTATTGAAGTTGAATTTGATTACCGGGTGGAAGAAGTGGCGCTGCAAAAACTTCCGAAGGTTCAAAAAGTGGAAAATTCCGTTGGTTTTGTGTATCAACTTTATTTTGACACAGAACAGGATATGCGTGGAAAAGTGTTTGATTTTGCGCACGACAATGGTTTGAAAATACTTCAACTGCACCAAAAAAATACTACTTTGGAAAAACTTTTCAGTGAGCTTACTATTCAAAAATAAGTTTTCCCCGATACAATTCCTCGACTTCAACAATTGGAGGTCGGGTTTTTGAAATCACATTGCCCAGACTCACTATTTTCCCGCGGATTGCTTGTTGCGGATTCACAACCATTTCTCCCGTACTTCTATGAAAAATGAACAGATTCTGAACAATTAGATTTTCAGAAAATATTCTGCAATCACCGGCATAAAGACCAAAATTGGCAGTTGTGGCACTTCCGCTTAAATAAAATTTGGAAAGACCATTGGCTACAACATTCAAGCTTTCCACTTCCAGATTCAATTTAAAATCTCCATCGATGTGATATTGATCCTCGTTCTGTTGATCTTCTGATAAAAGCGTCAACGATGGAAACCGAAGCACACCAATACTTTCAACCGGCAAACCTGTGCTGCTTCGTATTTCGGTAATATTTGGAGAGGTTATGTACACTTTCGTCAATCCATAATTGCGTACTAAATTGCAGGAATTGTTGTTGTGGATTTCAAGTTTTCCGTCAACAACGGAAACTTCGATATCGTTCATTAAATTTTCCCCCGTTTCTACAATTACTTTTTGCTCTTCGCCCTGTTCAACAAAAAGTTTGATACGCTCCCAAACAAGTATTTTTGTGAATGGCTGCACCGTAAATTCCGTTTGAACAATATTGCCTGCTTTTTGTGTACAGTCCCAGCCATTTTCAGAATCGCATCCGGCAAAAAGACACAATATCGCTGCGCTGCAAAAACTTAATGTCAAAATTGTTCGGTATAATTTTAACGATCTTTTGAAAAATTCGATACTTATATTGTTACTCATTTTTTCCATCATTTTGCATCACAATCTATACCCTACACCAAATTCTACGGCTTCCGCTTTTGCCCAATGTGCATGCACGGTTACTGATGCAAAGATATTATCATCAAAGAAATATCTTTTCAATCCCAACCTATTATATATGCGGTTTTCAAAAGCGTATGGCCAATAAACATAATATCCCAATTGCGAGACAAACGCAACACGGTTAAATCGCCATTCATGGCCCACAAAAACACCCACCCGTTTGTAATCTTCATCACCGGTAAGTCCATCTTCAGGGTAGGCAATGGACCGGTAATTAATCAATTCCTTTAAAAAAGTGGAAAAGAAAACATCTACTCCACCGGTAAGGGTAGTTTTATAGTTTAAGCGCTTGTCCACAAAAAAAGACAATTCATAAAATGGTTCTTGCCCAAGCCCAACTACATCACTTTCATTTAAACCAGTTCTAAAAGCAAGATTGTATTTAAATCTTTCTGCATGTGTTTTGCTAAGCGAATCTGCTTTAGTGATATATTCCGGAAAACTTTTATAATCCAATTGATAACTAATTCCTGCATTGAGCAAAATTGAGTTGGTACTATTATTTGGAGCTTTAAAATTTGCGTTGCTATAATGAATAACCGTAAAACCAGCGTGAAGTCCAAGACCCTTCCATATATTTTCACGCACATAATTTCCTTTTAAAAATGTGGTGCTCAAAAGTTGTGTGCCGTATGCATTATTATTATAATTGGATTCTGTGTTAAAAGGGTTTCCAGAATATGCAATTCCCTGCCCCACTCTAACCATTAGGTTTCTGTTTAGGAAATACCAATTAATATGTCCGTAAGCTCCTAAAACATTTCCCAAATATTCATTCTGCAAGTTTTGATAGGATACAGTAAAACCCCAATCCGGATAATTATACCGACGCTCCCATTCATTAAAACCATACGTTTTACGGTTTAAGGAAAGAATAAAACCAATGGGGTGTCCTGTAATTAAATGCTCAATGTCTGGATTGTGCTCCAAGACACTTCCGTAGAAAAAATCTGCTTCCAATGAAACGGGCTTTATTTCTTCTTCTTGTGAAAAAAGTGAATAGCTAAAGGTGATGATTGCCAATACGGAAAGAAAGTGCTTCATATTTTTTTCAACGCCGGTAAAGATAAACTAATCTTCAAATATTAGCCTGCCAGTAAATAATTCTTTAACATCAATTATGGGAGGTCGATTGTGGCTAATAATATCGCCAGTTGCCAAGATTTTTCCAACTATACTTTGCTGTGGATTTACTATCATTTTGTTCGCACTTCTCTGGGAGATAATTAGTTCATCAATCGTAAAATTTTCCCCTTCAAACCGTGGAAATTCATCATCAAAACTTAAAGTGGCCTTGCCGGCATTTCCTGAAATATAAAAAACACTTTGCCCATTGGCAGATACTCGGAACTCGTTGCATACCACATTCAAATAAAAATCGCCACTTTTCCGAATGTTTTCAGGCCCGGCACTACTATTGCTAACCAACGTAAGCGTTGGAAAATGCAAAATGCCTTCTCCAATTACATCGTAAGCTGAACTATTTCTAATTTCCGTAAGGTTTTTTGCGGTTACAAAAACTTTAGTTAGGCCGTATTCCCGTACTAAATTGCAGGAATTGTGGTTTTTTACCACCAGCGTTTCGTTTTCTACGGTTACGGAAACATCGTTTAAAAGATTTTCACCAGTTTCGAGAATTACAGCTTGTGTATCGCCCTCTTTTAAATATAAAATTACATCGTCTTCAATCCTTATTTTTGAAAATTCTGAAACCATATATTCTTTTGAAACAGAATCTCCCGAAGCTTGTATGCAATCCCAGGAATTTTCAGAATTACAGGAAATTAGTAAAAAACCAAAGCCGATAAAAAGTAAATTTTTCATAATTTATATTCTCACTCCAACGCCGAATTCAACGCCTTCCACTTTTGCGCCGTGCGATTTTAAAGTTATTGCCCCAAAAACCTTATCGGTTGCATAATATTTTAAACCCACACGAAAATAAGTTCTTCCTTCAAAATCATACGGATAATAAACGTAATATCCCGCTTGCGAAACCACTGCCAATTGGTTGATGCGAAGTTCGTGTCCCGCAAAAATCCCGACGCGTTTAAAGTCTTCATCGCCTTTTACCCCAAAATTGGGAAAAGCAACCGAAAGGTATTCTATTTCCTTCTTCAGAAATGGCAAATAGAAAAAATCGGCACCCAATTGAACCGTACTTTTATAGCTCAAGCGCTTATCTGCAAAAGCAGAAAAAACGAAAAAAGGATGCTGCCCAAGATTCAAATAATCACTTTCATTCAAACCGCCGCGAAGCACAAAATTATATTTTATGGGTTCTGATATTTTCTTCGGAAGAGAATCCAAAATATATTCCCGGCTGTTTTCATCTGAAACAGAATATTGCACGCCCACATTTAAAGTGAACGCATTTGTACTTGAATTCGGGGCCTTAAAATTTCCGTTGGAATAATGTACCAAGGCAACTCCAGCCTGAACTCCGAAGTTTTTGAAAATATTCTGTTTGTTGTAATTCAGCATCAAATAGGTTGAACTCAACAAACGGGTGCCGTAAGCGTTGTTTTTGAAATTGGTTTCCAAATCAAATGGATTTGTATTATATGCAATTCCCTGCCCGATTCGGAAGAAAAGATTCCGCTTTAAAAAATAAAAATTGAAATGGCCGTACAAGCCATAATTTTCACCCAAAACATCGTAATGTGCATTTTGATGAACGAAAGAAAAACCCCAATCGGGGTAATTGTATTCTTGTTGCCAACGTTCCGTTCCATAAGTTTTTCGGTTGAAACCAAGTATAAAACCATCGGGATGGGCTTTCACCAAATGTGAAATATCCTTATTGTGCCGAAGAATGGTCCCGTAAAAATAATTTGCATCAACAAAGAAGTCCTTGCTTTTTTCCTGTGAAAAAACAAAAGACACCGTAAAAAGAAATACAAAAATCGCAGTTCGGGACATTTCCACAAATTAAAGAAATCTCAAAACACCTGCGAAGCAATTTCTTTAATATTACTGCTTTTTCCCATAGAATAATAGTGAAGAAAAGGCACGCCAGCTTTTACCAGCTCTTTGCTTTGTTTTACGCACCAATCAATCCCAATCTGTTGAACTGCTTTATTATCCTTTGCTTTAACAATTTCCATTACCAGTGCATCAGGCAAATCAACCTTAAACCGATGCGGAATTAAGTTGAGATGCGACTTTACCGAAATAGGTTTCAATCCAGGAATAATGGGTACAGTAATGCCTTCCGTCCGGCATTTATCCACAAATTTGAAATATTTTTCATTGTCAAAAAACATTTGCGTTACTATATATTCCGCGCCGTTTTTTATTTTCTTTTTAAGGAAATGGATATCGCTTTCACTACTTGGCGCTTCCATATGTTTTTCGGGATACCCAGCAACACCAACGCAAAAATCGGTCGGGAATGTATTTTGGAGTTCATCGTCCAAATATTTTCCCGTGTTCATAAATTGTATTTGTGATACCAGATCGCAAGCATATTTGTGGCCGTTTTTATTTGGGTGTGAAATACGTCTCGCTTTTCACCGCATCGCCACGCAGCGCCATTACATTATCAATTCCCAAAAACTGAAGATCTATCAAAAAATTTTCGGTTTCTTCTTTTGAAAATCCTCCGCAAAGTATATGCGGTACTGCGTCAACCTCATATCTATTTTGGATTGCGGCACAAATACCAACCGTTCCGGGTCGTTTTCGAACCACTTTCTTTTCAATCAAACCATCTTTCAATTCCTTAAAAACATATTCCTCGCGATGATAGGTTACGTTGATGTAAGGTGGCTGAAACTCCATCAACGGATCAATATTCTCAAAAATGGAATGAATGTTTTCACCTTTTAGCGGAGGTAAAATCTCGAACGAAAATTGTGTATTTCCGTTTCCGTTTTTTATGTGTTCGGTTACTTTCATAAGGTCAGCCCCCTAACCCCCGAAGGGGGAATTTAGCTCCTTTTTACCCAAAGGGAAAAGCGGACGTGTTGAACATTTTAATTGCAATTTTATTTTCATTTTTTTTATTATTTCATATTGTTTGTAAAAGTCCCCCTTCGGGGGATTTAGGGGGCCAAATTTGTTTTCAGCCAATTCGTTGCTTCTTCTAAATTCATATTTTTTCGCTTTGCGAAATCCTCAATTTGGTCTTCCTTAATTTTTCCAAGGCCGAAATAGCGTGCTTCGGGATTCGCAAAATAATATCCCGAAACCGAAGCCGCCGGCCACATTGCCAAGCTTTCGGTGAGTTCAACGCCAATATTTTCCTTTACTTTTAAAACTTCCCAAATAGTGAGTTTTTCCAAATGGTCCGGGCAAGCTGGATAGCCCGGCGCGGGACGAATTCCTTTATATTTTTCTGAAATAAGATCTTCGTTTGAAAGATTTTCTTCGGAAGCATAACCCCAAAAATCCGTGCGCACTTTTTTATGAAGGTATTCCGCAAAGGCTTCTGCCAAGCGATCTGCCAAAGCTTTTACCATTATTGAATTATAATCATCGTGCTGTTTTTCATATTTTTTCGCCAATTCCGCGGTTCCAAAACCTGTGCTCACACAGAAACAGCCTATGTAATCCTGAATTCCGCTTTCTTTCGGCGCAATAAAATCCGCCAAAGCAATGTTGGGTTTTCCTTTTGCTTTTTGGGATTGTTGGCGTAACGTTCTAAAAACACTTCGGCTCCGCTCAGTGTCCGAGTCACGGTCGTTGAGCGGAGCCGAAACGGCAATATCATCATCATTTACACTATTAGCCTCAAAAATTCCAAATACAGCTCGCGCCTCCAAAAGTTTTTCTGAAATTATTTTTTGAAGCATTTTCTGCGCATCCGCGAATAATTCCGAAGCCTGTTCGCCAACCACTTCATCCGTCAAAATATTTGGATATCGGCCGTGCAATTCCCAACTTCTGAAAAATGGCGTCCAATCTATATATTCCTTTAAAATATTTAAATCAAAGTTTTTCAAAACCTGTACGCCCAACTGATTCGGCTTTTTTATTTCTGACGTCTTCCAATCAATTTGAAACTTGTTTTTTCGCGCTTCTTCAATTGAAATATAGGTTTTCACTCGTTGTCTTTTTAAAAAATCCTTTCTGAAAATATCGTAATCCTTCTTTAAATTTTCTTTGTATAAATCTGAAGTTTCCTTTTTCAACAAATCGCCAACAACAGTAACCGCCCGTGAAGCATCATTAATATGAACAACCGCACATTCATATTCAGGGTCAATTTTTACTGCCGTGTGCGCTTTGCTGGTTGTAGCGCCGCCAATTAATAACGGAACCTTAAAATTTTGACGTTGCATTTCCTTCGCCAAAAAAACCATTTCGTCCAAAGAAGGCGTTATCAAACCGCTTAAACCAATGGCATCCACGTTTTCTTCTTTTGCGGTTGCAATTATTTTTTCCGGCGGAACCATTACGCCCAAATCGATTATTTCATAATTATTGCACGCCAAAACAACGCCGACAATATTTTTCCCGATGTCGTGAACGTCGCCTTTTACTGTTGCCATCAATATCCGTCCAGCCCCCCTGCCCCCCGAAGGAGGGGTCTTATTTTCAGTTTCTGTAGGATTGGATTGTAATTTTTTTAAAATGATTTCAAGTACTCTATCTGAATTCTTAAAAATTTCTTCGTTTGAAAAACGGATTACTGTATATCCCTTTCCTTCAAGCCAAACGCTTCTTTCTCGGTCATTTAACTGATGTTCGGGAAGTTGATGAACCAATCCATCAACTTCTATGATCACCTTTGCTTTGAGACATATAAAATCTGCTATGTATGGCCCAATTATGTGTTGTCTTCTAAATTTAAAACCTTCGAGTTTTTTTCCTCTTAATAATTCCCAAATCACCCGTTCTGCATCAGTTGGCACGCTACGCATCTTTTTAGCAAAATCTTTCATTAAACCATAAAGCAATGGGTCTGCGGTTTTCCAATTATAATTCCCTTTACCCGATTTTTTTTGAGCATAATTTGGGAACCCCCTTTCGGGGGGCAGGGGGGCCTTTGCTTCCTCTATATAAGGTAAAAGATAAGCAACCGCTTTTTTCATAACCCGCGCGCTTTTTACCACTTGGGGCAAAAACATTTTTCCACTTCCGAAAAGGTCGCCAACCACATTCATTCCTGTCATTAAATGGCCTTCAATAACTTCAATTGGTTTGTTGGCATTTTTTCGTGCTTCTTCAATATCTGCTAAAATAAATTCATCGATTCCTTTTACCAAGGCTCTGGTAATACGATTTTGCAAAGGTTCGTCGCGCCACGACAAATCTATTTTACTCTCTTTTGTTGTTCCTTTTACGGTTTCGGCGAAATCGAGCAAACGTTCCGTGGCATCTTCGCGACGGTCCAGCATTACATCTTCAACCCGTTCCAACAAATCCTTTGGAATATCGTCGTAAACCTCCAACATTGCTGGATTAACAATCCCGATGTTCATCCCGGCTTTAATGGCGTGGTACAAAAACACTGAATGCATCGCCTCGCGAACGGGATCATTTCCCCGAAAACTGAAAGAAACATTACTCACGCCGCCGCTCACGCTTACGTGTGGCAGATTTTCCCGAACCCAACGTGTCGCTTCAATAAAATCGACGGCATTTTTTCTGTGTTCGTCCATTCCCGTTGCAACTGGGAAAATGTTTAAATCGAAAATAATATCTTCTGGCGCGAACTTTACTTGGTTCACCAAAATATCATAAGATCGGCTGGCGATTTCTATTCTTCGATCATAATTATCGGCCTGGCCAGTTTCATCAAATGCCATCACGATTACCGCGGCACCGTAGCGTTTTATGAGTTTTGCGTGGTGTATAAATTCAGCCTCGCCTTCCTTTAAACTGATGGAATTCACCACACATTTACCTTGCACAACTTGTAAACCTGCTTCAATAATTTCCCATTTGCTGCTGTCAATCATAATGGGAACGCGAGAAATATCAGGTTCGGCAACAACGAGATTGAGGAATTTCACCATCGCCTCTTTGCCATCAATCAAACCATCGTCCATATTTACATCGATAATTTGCGCGCCGTTTTCAACCTGTTCTCGGGCAACGGAAAGGGCCTCTTCAAAATTTCGTTCTTTAATTAAGTCGAAGAAATTTCTTTGAACCGGCCACATTGGTGCGCTCACCCACGTTTATGAAATTGCTTTCGGGGGTGATTATAAGTGGTTCTAAGCCAGATAATTTCAGGTATTTTAGTTGTTGGTTGGTAGTTGTTGGTTGATGGATTTTCATTATATTTTTTTGTAATAATTTATAAATCCGTTCAACAACTTTTTACAACTTTCAATTTTGGTAATGATTTCATTTAATTTCACTTCACTCATAAAATTTTGATCCAATGCAAGGAATAATTGAGTTTCCAATTCATATAAAGAGCCACGAGAAATATATAGAAATTGAATAGTATCTTTTGAAGTTCTTCTTCCGCAACCTTCGGCTATATTTGATGGAATTGAAACTGCGCAACGCCTTATTTGATTGGTCAATCCATATAATTCCTCTTTTGGAAAACTTTTTGTCAACTCATAAACAGAATTGACCAGTTCTCTAGAAAATTTCCAAACATCCAAATCTCTATATTCCATAATTCGGTTGTTGGTTTTTAGTTAATAGTTGCTGGATTTTCATATTTATTTTTTGAAATATTTTCATTTTACATCTTCTATTTTTACTTAACAATTCAATTTATTAAATCTGAAATCATAATTATACATTGAACAATTTTTTCCGATCAACCATCAACCATCAACCATCAACCAACAACAATCAACTAAAAAGGTAAGTTCATCAAATCCACATTTCCACCGGAAATTATAATTCCTATTTTTTTGTTTTTAAATCTTTCTTTTTCTTTCAACAAAGCCGCCAAAGCGACTGCGCTGCTGGGTTCTACAATTATTTTCATTCGTTCCCAAATGAGTTTCATTGCCGAAATAATTTCGGCTTCCTCAACGCGAATAATTTCTGAAACCAATTCTTGTATAATCGGGAAATTGATATCACCTAGAAAAGTTTTAAGTCCATCGGCGATGGTATTTGTTGTTTCATTGAATTCTATCTTTCCACTTTTTAGGCTTCGGAAAGCATCGTCCACCTCAAAAGGTTCGCCGCCTATGGTTTTGCAGTTGTTCCCGAAATATTTCACCGAAAGTGAAGTCCCAGCAACCAATCCGCCACCGCCAACGGGAGTGAAAATATAATCCAAATCAGGATGCGATTGCAGCAATTCCGCTGCGGAAGTTGCGTTTCCGAGAATCACATTTCTATCATTTGAAGGATGGATAAAAGTGGCGCCAGTTTCTTTTTGAATTCGTTCGGCTTCGGTTTCTCTCGCAATTGGTGTTGATTCTGATTCTGTGATAATTCCGCCGTAACCTTTTACCGCTTCCTTTTTTACTTGCGGCGCATTTTCGGGCATTACGATATATGCTTTTACTCCAAGATTTTTCGCAGCCAAAGAAAGTGCTTGCGCAAAATTTCCCGAGGAATGTGTTACTACTCCCGCTTTTTTCTGCGCTTCGGAAAGTTGCAAAATTGCATTGGTTGCGCCCCGCATTTTGAAAGCGCCCATCTTTTGAAAATTCTCACATTTGAAAAAAACCTCAGCGCCGGAAAGTTCATTTATATAGGAAGATTTTAATACTGGCGTGTTGTGAACATACGGTTTTACGCGAGCGCAAGCTTCTTCAACTTCTTGTTTTGTGGGAATCATACAGTAGCGTTTTCAGATTGAAAAAACAGGTCGCGGTTTGTATTGGGAAGCGATTTCAGCAATGGCTTTTATATGTTCCGGCGTAGTACCGCAACAGCCGCCAATGATATTTACCAATTGTTTGTCTAAATATTCCTTTACCTGTTCAGCCATTTGCGCGGGACTTTCATCATATTCGCCGAACGCGTTTGGCAATCCGGCATTTGGATAGGCGCTCACGGCAAGATTGGTGCGGTTTGCAATCACTTCAAGATGGGGCGTGAGTTGTTTGGCGCCCAAAGCACAATTGAAACCTACGCTCAAAAGTGGAATATGCGAAATTGAAATCAAAAATGCCTCTGCCGTTTGTCCGGAAAGCGTTCTGTCCCGAAGCATCGGTAATTGTTCCGCTTATCATTATGGGAATGTCGAGATTTCGTTCTTCCTTTATTTCATCAATTGCGAAAAGTGCTGCTTTTGCGTTCAACGTATCAAAAATGGTTTCGACTAAAAGAATATCCACGCCGCCATCAATCAAGGCTTCTGCTTGTTGTTTGTATGCAACGCGCAACTGTTCAAAAGAAATTGCACGAAAACCGGGATCGTTTACTTCCGGGCTCATACTTGCCGTTTTGTTTGTTGGACCGATGGCTCCGGCTACAAAACGCGGTTTGTTGCGGTTCTTTTGCTGTGAATTCCTCAGCGACTTTTTTTGCGATTTTGGCAGATTCGTAATTCAGTTCGTACACCAAATCCTGCATATCGTAATCGGCCATTGCGATAGTGGTGCTGGAAAATGTATTTGTTTCCACAATATCGGCGCCCGCTTCAAAATATTTTGAATGGATTTCGGCAATTGCCTGCGGCTGGGTGATTGAAAGCAGATCGTTATTTCCTTTTACGGATTTATGAAAATCCTTAAACCGCTCGCCACGAAAATCTTCTTCCGAAAATTTATAGCGCTGCAGCATCGTGCCCATTGCACCGTCGAGGATTAAGATTCGGTCTTGAAGTGCTTGTTGTATTTTATTCATTTCTTGATTTTAAAAAACATCCCTCCCCAGCCCTCCCTTCAAAGGGAGGGAACAGAATTATTATTTATAATTCGATACTCCCCACGAAAAATGGAAATTAAATTTATATCAAGAAAAGGTGAAGGAAAAACCTGTTGTTGTTATCTATACCCGAAGTTAATTCAGGATAGAATGTAGCACCTTCATTCTGGCGAAAGGGTTGCTAAGGCGTCAAAGGGTCTATTCCCTCGGCCTTTCTTGATAACTTTTAACTATGAATATGAACTGACACAAAGTAACATCATAAAATTCGCAATACAAAATTTATATGTCATTTGTTGTAAAATTAAGTTTCGTCTTAGTTTATCTTGAGCGAAACCGAAAGACTCAACCGGACACTTTAACTCCATTTAAAATAATGCTGTAAGTAATCTTCACCGAAGCTTCCAGCGTAATTGAAACCGAACAATATTTTTCAAAGCTAAGTTGCGCTGCGCGAATGGCTTTTGCCTCGTCAATTTTGCCTTCCAAATAGATCGTTACGTGAATTGCCTCAAAAGGTTTTGCGTCGCGCACTTCCTTTCGCTGGCCTTCCACTTCCATTTTATAGGAAGTGATTTCCTGCCGTTGTTTTTTTAAAATCATAACAACATCTATCGCGCTGCAACCGCCCACTCCCATTAACAAAAGTTCCATTGGGCTTGCGCCTTTTGAGGGTTCGTCGGTTTTGTTATCGATTAAAACCGGAACGCCGGAAGAGCCTTTTGCTTCAAAAAGATAGTTGTCGTTTATTCTGTTTAGGGAAACTTTCATAAATATTTTTTGGGTGCTACAAGATCTTGAAGTGCTTGCAGTGAGTTTAGCGAGCAAGATACAATTTTATATTTTCGGGTGATTTTCGCATTATTCGTTTTCCTTTTTGGAATTTGGGAATTTGTTTTTCGGAATTTATAAATAATTGTACATTTGCCACCATTAAGAGGAAAGATTTGACTGATTGCAACCTCCATAAAAAATGCTAAAGGCAGTGAAAACTACCCTTCGGCGCTTTCGTCAAATCTTTTAAGGATTTTAAATTTTTAAAACCATTCTATGGCCTATTTATTTACTTCGGAAAGTGTTTCCGAAGGACACCCAGACAAAGTAGCGGATCAAATCAGCGATGCGCTTTTGGATAATTTTTTGGCTTTCGATCCTGAAAGTAAAGTTGCTTGCGAAACCTTGGTAACCACGGGACAAGTAGTTTTGGCGGGAGAAGTAAAAAGCAATACCTATCTCGATGTTCAAACAATTGCACGCGATGTGATCAACAAAATTGGTTACACCAAAGGCGAATATAAATTCAGTGGCGATTCCTGCGGGGTTATTTCATTAATTCACGAACAATCGCAGGACATCAATCAAGGTGTGGATCGTGAAAACAAGGAAGAACAAGGTGCAGGTGACCAAGGGATGATGTTTGGCTATGCAACGCGGGAAACGGAAAATTATATGCCGTTGGCGTTGGATATTTCGCATAAAATTTTAATAGAATTGGCTGCGCTTCGCCGTGAGAATTCGGAAATAAAATATTTGCGCCCAGATGCGAAAAGCCAAGTAACCATTGAATATAGCGATGACAATATTCCTCAGAAAATTGTGGCGATCGTAGTTTCTACCCAACATGACGATTTTGATGAAGATGAAAAAATGCTGTCAAAAATCCAAAAGGATATAAAGGAAATTTTAATGCCGAGAGTGAAAAAACAACTTCCGGAATACGTTCAGAAATTGTTTAATGATGAAATTGTTTATCACATAAATCCAACAGGAAAATTTGTAATCGGTGGTCCACATGGCGATTCTGGTTTAACCGGAAGAAAAATTATTGTTGACACTTACGGTGGAAAAGGCGCACACGGCGGTGGTGCTTTCAGCGGAAAAGATCCAAGTAAAGTGGACAGAAGTGCTGCATACGCTGCGCGACATATTGCAAAAAACCTAGTTGCGGCTGGCGTTGCCGATGAAGTTTTGGTACAGGTTAGCTACGCAATTGGAGTTGTGGAACCGACTTCCATTTTTGTGAATACCTATAATTCCTCAAATGTGGACCTTTCCAACGGGGAAATAGCTAAAAAGGTTTCAGAAATTTTCAATATGCGCCCAGCCGCCATTGAAAAAAGATTAAAACTTAGAAACCCTATTTATTCCGAAACTGCATCCTACGGGCATATGGGAAGGGAACCACAGACCATTACCAAAACTTTTGAAAGTCCGTATAATGGCAAAATTGAAAAAGAAGTAGAGCTTTTCACTTGGGAAAAGTTGGATTATGTTGATAAGGTGAGAGAAGTTTTTGGATTGATATAGCTCTCATCTGCCCTCGAACGGACAAAATGAAAAATCCCAAATGTTGTGCGAATGAGGAAATCGTTCCCATTAAAAAAAGGGAAAGCGAAAGAATAGTGATTTTTTTCATGTTTCAATTTTGTTGGGTGGAGTTTAAAAAAGAAATATAAAACTACGATATATTTTGAAATCAACCGAAAACTACAGAAGCCATAGTATCAATAGGATCATTTCTCAAATAATATTATGGTTACGAGCCTTTTGAACCGCTTCAATTTTACTGTGCACCTGCAGTTTTTTGTAAATGTTTTCAATGTGTTTTCGCACGGTACTGGGAGAAAGAAAAAGATGATCGGCAATTACGGTATAACTCAATCCTTTACTGAGCTGTTCCAATACTTCCACTTCGCGAGCGGAAAGTGAAATTTCCTCTTGGTCGCGCAGATTTTGAATATCGATAGGATTTCTGAGCAGTTTTAAAGTTTTCATCGCGATGGAAGGATTCATCGCTGCGCCGCCATTCAATGTTTCCTTTATTCCTTCATATAAATCCTTCGGATTTATTTCCTTCAACAAATACCCATCGGCACCCGCTTTTATGGCGTTGAAAATATGCTCGTCATTATCAAAAGCGGTGAGCATTATTATTTTGATGTGCGGGTATTTCTGTTTTATTATTTGTGTGGTTTCAATGCCGTTTAGCACGGGCATTTCAATATCCATCAATATTAAATCGAGGTTGTGGTTTTCGTCTAATTTAGTTAGCAATTCGCTGCCATTTAGCGATGTGTGTTTCACCAAAACATCTTCAAAAAAGGAAAGTTTTTCCTTGATGGCGTGGATTAAAAAAGTGTTGTCGTCAACAATGGCAATTTTGAGCATCCTTGGTTAGTTATTGGTTTAAAGATAATTAAAAATACGTTTTTCAATGAAAGTGGAAATGCCTCTATGCCGTGATCAGTAAAACCGAAGTTCTCTTGCCCGTGGAAGTTATTTCAAGTTTCCCGTGAATTTCCTGCGCACGTTTTTTCATATTATTTATTCCGTTACCCATTTCGATGGAAGCGAGATTAAAACCAATTCCGTTATCATTGATTTCAATTTGATACTGGTTTCCATTTTTTGAAATATGCACCTCAATTTCATCTGCGGAGGCATATTTCAGGGAATTGTTTACAGCCTCTTGTATAATCCTATAAATATTCATTCCTTCCACAGAAGAAAATACGTGAGCTTCGTCCACATTTTTATCAATATTGAAAGAGAATTCGGTTTTTTCTGAAGCATTTTGGGCGTGTTCAATAAAGTTTGCGATTCTCGACTGTAAGTCTTCAAAAGTGATATTTTCCTTGTTCATTGCCCAAATGGTATCGCGCAATTCATATATGGTTTGGGAGGTAAAACTGCTGATACTCGATAGTTTGTTGCCCAATTTTTCACTTATTTCTGTAAAACCATACTTCAAATTATCGATACTGGAAATGATGAAAGTAAGCTGTGCACCAATGTTGTCGTGCAAGTCGCGTGAAATTCTTAAACGCTGTTCCTGCAGTTTGTTTTGCGTCTCTATTTTTGCCAAAGCCGATTTCAATTCGCCTTCCTTTTGAAGTTGGCGATTTTTAAGCTTTTGCTGATTATACAACAAATAACCGAGTAGGCCGAGAACAAGCGCAAAACCTAAACTGCCGAATATTAATGTATTTTTTTGGCGTACTTCCAAATCTTTTTCTGCGAGTTGGGCGCGTTGTTGCAGGATTTCGTTTTCCTTTTTTTCGGTTTCGTATTTTGTGGCGAGTTCTAAGGTTTCATTGGCAATCCTTTCTTCAATTGCTGTATTCGCGACTTCAATATATTTCTGTAAATAAAATTCGGCGCTATCGGGCTTTCTCAAATTTCCATAAACGGGAATAATATTTAAATACGCCTGCCGAAGATTGTCGGGACTTTCCAAAACCTTTAATTTTTTTATAGCGCGCAGATACAGTTTTTTGGCGTTTTGATAGTCGTGGGTAATTTTATAGGTGCGAGCCAAGGCCAAATCCATCATTGCCAAGTCATATTCAGAATTAGAATCATTGCCCAATAAAACCGCTTTTTTGTTGGCAATCAAAGCTTTTTGAGGCAGATCCATTTCATTATAAAGGGTTCCCAAATTATGATATGCTAGTGCTGCAGCTGTATTATCACCCGCTTCTTCCAAAAGCGTGGAAGCATCTTTTAAATACTTTTCTGCCTTCGAAAAATCCTTTGTCTTTTGATAGATATTTCCCAAATTTGAATATACCATCCCAATGCTACGCTGGTCTCCCTCCTTTTCACGATAGGCCGCAACTTCCTTATAAATTTTAAGAGCTTCCGGAAAATTTCGCATCAACTCATATACAACGCCCATGTTATTTTTCACATAATCAACATAGCGATCGTTTTTGGTTTTTTCAAAGTAGGGCAACGCTTTTAAATAATAAACCATGGAACTATCAAAGGCAGTCATACGTTCAAATACGGCTCCCATATTGGAATGGATGGAAGCCATTCCGAGGGAATCGTTGTTTTGTTTTCTGATTTTTAACGCCTTCCGATATTGTTTCAGTGCTTCGGAAAAATTTCCTTTGGCCAAAAAAACGGCTCCGTAATCGCTCAAACTTTGGCTTATGAACTTTTGATCTTTGGTTTCTTCAGCCAATTTAATTGCAGTTTTGCCAGCAATAATTGCCGAATCTATATCAACAAATTTATAATACCAAGTAAGATCGGAATAGGCTTTGTACCTTTCTTCCAACGGCAGCGATTTTAAATCGAGTCCATTAATACTGTCTATAATTTGTCGCGGATTCTGTGCGGCAAGGGAGAGAAAAGCACAAAAAAAGATGAGGAATAAATAGTTATTTTTCATACTGCTTTTGTTGAATTGGATAAAGCTCAATTTCTGGTTGCGGCACCAAAATCTTCCGCAGATTATATTCCATAAAATTATATTTCGATAAGGAGGATTGTCTGAAACTGATTTGGTTACGATGCAAGATAATAGAATTTTTTAAAGTTTTAATCTGTTGAAAGTGAAGGATTTTGATTCTTTTGTTTTTTAAGTAAAAGAAAAGAATCAAAAACAAAATAATACTCGTAATGGCTAATAGTATATAAATATTTGAATCCATAATTTTCTTTTAAATTATTTACATTTCAACCTACATCGTTGTTTATAAAATAAACCCCATAGTTGAACATGGGGTTTTTAATAACCGAAGACGCTCCTCAATTCGTCACTCAGTTTGAAAAATAATCTGGTTAGTAGATTACTTCAATTTTTAAAGATTTCCCAATAAGGATTGTGTAGTGTTATCGAGCATTTTCTTGGATGCTATATAAAGTCCATTTGCATATTTTTTACTATCAACGTCTATCCACGTTGCGTTCTTTGAAAAACGGTCCGCCGTATCCATATAGCTAACACCGGAAAAGGATGTAGGAGTGGAAGTGCCTTGTTTTTGAAAGGCAACCACTTTTTCCTTTTTTATAACGCCATCCACTTCCAAGGGCTTCTTTAAATTTGTGGCAAACATAACTGGGCTATACAAGCCTTTTTTTCCTTGGTGAAAGGTCACCCCGCTAGATATTCTATTAAATTCCTGTTGACCTTTCATAAACCCATTTTGTGCTGGAGCCTGCACAGTAAAATCACCCACCATTCTAAGGTTGGTGAGAATTTTCACCTTGGCGGCATTGCCCTTGAAAACATCATTTCCTTCCTCGGCAAACATAAAGTAAAGATTAACGTTTGCAATAATGGCATCATTCATTTGGTCCGAAAGACGCACGGGCAAAATATTGTCGTCCAACAATCCTTTTTTTACTTTTCCGTTTGCCTTCATACCTCTAATATATTGGGAATGGCCTTGTGGCACACACACCAGAACGCCAGGAATTCCCGATTCAGCCACAAAAGGACCAGTGGTCTTTTCCCAATCCTGATAAATCTCGGTTTTTGCAGCCACTTCTGGCGAAATAATTTCCAGCCCTCCCTTTTTCAGTTCGGCCACAAATTCATTGTAAAGCTGGTTAGTTTTTTCTTGAACATCCTGTCCGTCAATACCGCCAAGGCCTACCGCCGCTCTTGCTGTGGCGTCGCTCTTTTCTCCACCGCCAATCATACTTCCGCCTTTCTTGAAATCTATGGATTCTTTATATATTTCAAAAAAAACATTGAAGCTTGCGATGTAAACTTTTTTCGGTGCTTCCTTCAGTTTTCCTTTGCCCGTTTCTGTTGTCTTGGCACTAAATTCTCCCAATGTCTGTGCTTGAGCGTTAAGTGCGAATACAAGTGCAAAAACTGCTAAAATAATCTTGCTTTTCATAATTTTGGTTTTAAACGTTAATGGTTCAAAGATGCTTCAGAATGAATTTGATATCAATACGGCAGTTGCCGTATTGTTTGTTGATAGTTGGTGGTTGATTGAATGAAAAAAACCGGAAGCCCAACTTTCGTTTTGCCCCCGGTCCCACGTAAAAACCTCAACATAGAGATTTTCTTTTGTGCGTATATTTATTATAAATCCAAATTGAACGAACCGTCAGTAATGTTTTTTAAAGATTGGTCGCCATTTACATTCTTTGCCGTAAAATTGAAGGTACCTTTAATTTTGGTGTCGGTCTTTTCAGAAATACTTACTTCGCCCACAACGCCACTGTCAGTATACGGAGCAGACCAAGTTTTTGAATCCAGTGGATTATTTATGTTTGCCTCCACATAAGTGGCATTTACAAAAACATTGGAATCAGAAAATTCATAAGTTCCAATTCCATCATAATTATTGATGTAGATAAAAATCCCTTTACCGTTTGCATCTGAACCTTGAATTGTAATAGTGGTAGAACCTCCCGCAGTGGTCTCAGTGGCAGTTGAAGCTATTTCCATTGATTTAAAATTGCTGCCGCCAACTTTGGCAACCACAGTTCCTGAACCAGCAGAGCCGCCCCCGCCTCCATCGTCATCTTTTTTACAAGATGTTAAACTAACGGCAACAACTGCCATTAGCACTAAAATAGATTTCTTAAAATTTTTCATATTGTTTGGTTTAAAGTTCCGCTAATGCGAATACGTGATTATTTGTTGAAGCAAATTTGCCCCAAAACCAAACGGTGTACAATACGGCATTTGACGTATTTTGATTTTTGATTTACGCTTTTAGATGTACGCTTTTCTAAAATTTTATATGTGGAAACTGTTGTTGAAGACTCGAAATTTTCTGCTGCAACTTTACCAAAAACTGAAGATGTTCCGAGCTTTGTGGGTTGAAAGGTCTGTGAAGCAAACCAGATTGAATACCAGCTATTTCTTTTTGAATTGAATTTGTTTCCGAAGCAATCCACACTTTTGAAAATTTCTGCCAGATAACTTCAATGGCGGTTTTATTTGGGTGAAGCATATCTTCTGCGTAAAAACGGTAGTCGCGCAGTTCGTCCATCATAATCTCCAAGGAAGGGAAGTAAAATAGTGGATGGTTGTTGGTTGACTGTTGATTGATTGTTTGGTGGATTGCCGAAATTAAATGCGCTTTGCTCACTGAATTTTCCACAAAACCATCCTTTATATGTCTAACGGGAGAAACGGTATTGATGATTGTCGCTTTCGGATTTACGTTTAAAATTTTATAAAAAATATTTTGAAGGCTATTAGAAATTTCTTCAATGGAAAGTAGCGCTTTCGTGAAATTTTGCTGCGGAAGTTTATGGCAGTTGGCAACAATTTCATTATTTTGGGCGCTTCGGCTCCGCTCAGCGACCAAAAATCTGTAAACCCACGCAGTTCCATAAGTGAAAATAATATGTGTTGAGGAAAATAATGCTTCGCGAAGGTTTTGCAAGGCTGAATTTAGGTTACCTAAAAATTCATTTTTATCCAAAGAAGCAAGCTCGGAATGTGCTTCAAAACATTTCCAAATTCCGTTGTGCTGAAAAATATTTTCTTCTGAAAATGAGTCTTTCTCAATCGCCCGAACAACCACCTTTTCAATTGAAACGGGATTAAAAATTACCCCAAACGGATTCTGCAGATTCTGAAATTTAAAATAATCAAACTTCTCCCCAATGTTTTCCGAAAAACAGCTTCCCACCAAAAGTATTTTGGAAGAATAATCTATTTGATTTTCTTCGGGATTTAGTGAAATTTTGGTTTGTAGTTTCATTTTTATTGGTAGAGACCTCTGCGAACTTTGCGTCTTTGCGGTTAAATTTACACCGCAGAGGCGCAGAGAACGCAAAGAATTAATTTATAAAATCTTTCGCTTTTTGCAAAGCTTCCTCAATGCCAACAGGATTTTTACCGCCCGCTGTTGCGAAAAACGGTTGTCCGCCACCGCCGCCTTGAATGTATTTTCCAAGTTCACGGATTATTTTTCCTGCATCTAGATTTTTTTCAGCAACCAATTCTTTCGAAATATAACATGCCAACAACGCTTTCCCGTCGTGTTCGGCTCCGAAAACCAAAAAGAGGTTTTCAGTTTCGCCACCCATTTCAAAAGCTAAATCCTTCATTCCGCCGGCATCCAAATCAATTTTTTTCGCGAGGAAATTGATCTCCGTTTATTTGCTCAATTTCAGATTTCAATTCGCCTTTTAAATTCTTTGCCTTGTCCTTCAATAATTGCTGAATCTGTTTTTGCAGATTACTGTTTTCTTCCTGTAAACTTTCCACAGCCTTTACAGGATCTTGCGCATTGTTTAACGCTTTTTGAAGCGATGCGAACGATTCACTTCTGTCAATAAAATATTGTTTAGCGGCATCGCCTGTAATCGCTTCAATTCTTCGAATTCCCGAAGCTACGGCACCTTCGGAAGTAATGATGAAATGCCAAATATCATTCGTATTCGGAACGTGCGTTCCGCCGCAAAGTTCCATTGATTTTCCAAATTTTATAGCACGCACGGCATCGCCATATTTTTCGCCGAATAAGTGCAATTGCACCTTCGTCGATAGGCTTGTTGGTAAGGAATGCTTCTTCGCTCTTCCAACGCAATTCCTTCGCGGATTCGAGAGTTTACAAAATCTTCAACCTGCTTTAATTCCTCATCGCTCACTTTTGCGAAATGCGAAAAGTCAAAACGCAGGTTTCGGCTGTGAACCATACTTCCCTTTTGCGCCACATGTTCGCCCAAAATGTTTCGTAAACCTTGGTGGAACAAATGTGTGGCGGTGTGGTTTGAAGCGGTTCGATTGCGTTGATTTTCATCAACAACTGCCTTAAAAGTTCCCTCCGGATTTCGTGGAAGTGTTTTAGCGAAATGAATTATTAAATTGTTTTCCTTTTTGGTGTCCACAATATAAGTAACGCCGCCATCTTTGGCTTCCAAATAACCTTTATCGCCAACTTGGCCACCGCCTTCGGGATAAAAAGGTGTTTGGTTGAAAACCAATTGGTACATTTCACCTTCCTTTTTGCTGTCAACTTTTCGGTATCGGTTAATTTTTACTTGGGTTTCCAAGGTATCGTAACCTACAAATTCCTCTTCGGAATCTCCGCTTAAAACAACCCAATCGCCCGTTTCCACTTTTGTGGCGGCGCGGGAACGTTCTTTTTGTTGTTGAAGTTCGGCATCAAATTCCTTTTCGTTTAAAGAATATCCGCGTTCGCGAAGAATAAGTGCCGTTAAATCTATCGGGAAACCGAAAGTATCATAAAGTTCAAAAGCTTTTTTACCTGAAATTTCTTTTGAATCGGCCGTTTCAATCACGTTTTCCAGCAAAACCAAACCTTGATCGAGCGTTCGTAAAAACGATTGTTCCTCTTCGCGAATAACATTTGTAATTAAATTCTTTTCAGTTATCAACTCGGGGAAGGCTTCGCCCATTTGTGTACTCAGCGTTTCAATTAATTTAAATATGAATGGTTCTTTTTTATTCAAAAATGTAAATCCGTAACGGATAGCCCTTCTTAAAATTCTACGGATCACATAGCCGGCGCCTGTATTGCTCGGAAGTTGGCCATCTGCAATTGAAAAAGCCACGGCGCGAACGTGGTCTGCAATTACACGAATAGCAATATCCTTCTTTTCCTCTTTTCCGTAAGCTGTATTTGTTATTGCACTTATTTCACGGATTAATGGCGTGAAAACATCGGTGTCGTAATTGCTTTGTTTATTTTGAAGAACCATGCACAAACGCTCAAAACCCATTCCCGTATCAACATGTTGTGCGGGCAATTTTTCAAGACTGCCATTAGCCTTTCGGTTGAATTGCATAAAAACCAAATTCCAGATTTCCACCACTTGGGGATGGTCGTTATTCACCAAAGCCTTTCCTGGAATTTTTGCTTTTTCTTCCGCGGAACGAATATCAACGTGGATTTCACTACACGGCCCACAGGGACCTTGGTCGCCCATTTCCCAGAAATTATCTTTTTTGTTTCCGTTTAAAATTCGGTTTTCGGGCACAAATTGTTTCCAAAGATTGTAGGCTTCGGTATCGCGTTCCAACCCTTCACTTTCATCGCCTTCAAAAATAGTTACGTACAGAATTTCTTTATCAATTTTATAAACTTCCGTCAAGAGTTCCCACGCCCATTCGATTGCCTCTTTTTTAAAATAATCACCAAAACTCCAATTCCCCAACATTTCAAACATGGTGTGGTGATACGTGTCCATTCCAACTTCTTCCAAATCATTATGCTTTCCGCTTACGCGAAGACATTTTTGTGTATCGGCGATACGGTTGCTTTTTGGTTTTCCATTACCTAAAAAATATTCCTTAAAAGGCGCCATCCCGCTATTTATAAACATAAGGGTAGGATCATTCTTTACAACCATTGGCGCAGAAGGAACAATGAGGTGATGTTTCGATTTGAAAAATTCTAAAAATTTGGAACGTGTTTCCTTCGAGTTCATTTTTATAAATTTATACTAAAATTAAAGGTTGGGCGCAGTGGCAAACAATTTCTATATTTGTAAAAACGTTACCTATAATTCGCGCTAATAAGTACCGCGCAAAAATAGCAATTTTTTAACGCATGTCTAAGGTTAAATATTACTACGATAGCGAAACGCTTTCGTACCGGAAAATAGAAAGGAAGAAAGGGAGAAAACTGAAGATTTTCGTCTTAAGTCTTTTGGGAATGTTTTTGAGTGGTTTTTTGTTACTACTTATTTATATAAATCTTCCATCGGTTCAAACTCCAAAGGAACTCTCATTACAACGCGAGCTGAATAATATGCAGCTTCAGTTTGAGCTTTTGAATAAAAAAATGGAGCAGGCACAAGCTGTACTTGCAGAAGTGGAGGATCGTGACAACAATCTGTATCGAGTATATTTTGAAAGCAATCCAATTCCAGAAGAACAGCGAAAGGCAGGTTTTGGAGGGATAAACCGTTATAAGGATTTGGAGGGTTTTGACAATTCAAAATTGATAATAAACACAACGCGTAATTTGGATATTTTGACGAAGCAAATTGTGGTGCAATCAAAATCTTTGGATGAAATTGCCAAACTTGCCGAGGAAAAGGAAAAACTTTTGGCTGCCATTCCCGCAATTCAGCCTGTAAAAAACGAAGATCTTACCCGAATGGCTTCGGGTTATGGTTATAGAACGGATCCATTTACAAAAGCAAGAAAGTTTCACTATGGAATGGATTTTACCGCTCCACGCGGAACGCCGATTTATGCAACGGGTGATGGTGTTATTGCGCGTGCAGACAATACTGCAACGGGCTATGGAAATCACGTAGTTATTGACCACGGCTATGGCTATGAAAGCCTATACGGACATCTTTATAAATACAATGTTCGGCAAGGACAAAAAGTGCAACGTGGCGATATAATAGGTTTTGTGGGAAGTACCGGAAGAAGCGAAGCACCGCATTGCCATTATGAGGTTTTTAAGGATGGTGAACGTATCAACCCAATTAACTTTTATTACGGAAGCTTGACTGCCGAAGAATTTGCAGATATTTTGAAAAAAGCACAGGAGGAAAATCAATCGCTTGATTAAAGGCTGTAGGCAAAAAAAATAAAAAAAATATAATTTAAAACCCATAACCCCTAATCCATAACTAAAAAAATGCACATAAACTTACCCGAAAGGTTATATTACAGCATTGGCGAAGTTGCCACGGCTTTTGGCGTAAATACTTCACTTATACGCTTTTGGGAAAAGGAATTTGACGCATTAAAACCCAAGAAAAATGCCAAAGGCAATCGAAAATTTACGCCCCAAGACATAAAAAATCTCGAACTCATTTACCATTTGGTTAAGGAGCGTGGATTTACTTTGGAAGGCGCTAAAATTCATTTAAAGGAAAATAAACAAAAAACACTGGACCATTTTGAGATTATACGTAAATTGGAAACAGTAAAAGCTGAACTATTAAAAATCAAAGAACAACTCTAAAAATAACCTCATCATGAAAAAATGGTTACCCATAATAATTATTCTCGGTATTATTTTACTTATCGGGGCCTATATGGCTAGTTTAAACAATAAATTGGTGGTGTTGGACCAAAACGCCACTGCACAGTGGGCAAATGTGGAAAGCTCCTATCAACGCCGCGCAGATCTTATCCCGAATATTGTTAGCACCGCAAAAGGATATGCTGAATTTGAGCAGGAAACATTAATTGCCGTTACGGAAGCTAGAAGCAAAGCAACTTCAATAAATATTGACCCAGCAAACATTACACCCGAACAATTGGCGCAGTATCAAGAAGCGCAAGCTGGTGTTACCTCCGCCCTATCGCGTTTATTGGCTGTTTTTGAAAGATATCCAGACTTGAAAGCGAATGAAAATTTCAAGGAATTGATAAACGAGTTGGAACGAACTGAAAACCGTATAAATGTTGAACGCAACAGATTTAATGATGCGGCAAAGGAATTAAACACTGAACTAAATCAATTTCCTACCAAGTTATTTGCGGGATTATTGGGCTTCCACGAAAAAGCATATTTCAAGGCTGATGCCGGAAGTGAAAATGCCCCAAAAGTTGATTTTGACTTCGGAAAAGATAAAGAATAATGTCAAAAGTAGAAGATTTTCTTTCTTCGGAAGAAGAAGCCGCTATTATTGAAGCTATTCGAATTGCTGAAAAAAATACTTCGGGCGAAATACGGGTTCATATTGAAGCCACTTCCATTTCCGCAGAAGAACCAAACGAAAAAATTGACGCATTTGATCGCGCTGCAGAAGTTTTTGACATACTCAATATGCAAAATACCGTGGCAAGTAACGGTGTTCTTATTTATGTGGCCGTCCAAGACCGCACACTTGTAATAATGGGCGATAAAGGCATAAACGATATTGTTGGGCAGAATTTTTGGGAAAGCACCAAAGATATTATCATAAACCATTTCAAAAATGGAAATATGAAACAAGGTTTGGTAGAAGGTATTTTAAAAGCCGGTGAACAGCTGAAAAAACATTTTCCATATAAAAAAGATGACAAAAACGAACTTCCGAATGATATATCGGTGGGTTGATTTTTTTTAAAATTATAGTCAACAAATTTGTTGATTCCAAACTACTTTAATGAAATTATTTCTTCAGAAATATAAAATCCTATTTGTTTTACTTGCCGTTATATTTTTTTCTGAAAATGTTGTGGCTCAGTATGAAATTCCACCGAAACCTTCGGTGCAAACTTCACTTTATGATTATATAAATCTTCTTTCTCCATCGCAAAAAACTGCTTTGGAAAACAAGTTGATCCGTTATGCGGATTCCACTTCAACGCAAATTGTGTGTATTATTATTGGTTCTACAAATGGCGAAGACATTTCCATGCTCGGCGCGGAATGGGGCCAAAAATGGGGTATTGGCCAAAGTGGGGAAGACAATGGAATTGTAATAACACTAGCAAAAGACGACCGGAAAGTAGATATAAATACAGGTTACGGCATTGAATATAGAATAACCGATTTAATGTCCGAGCGCATCATAAACCGAATAATGATTCCGGAGTTTAAAAACGGGAATTATTATGAAGGTCTAGACAAAGGGAGCGATGCCATTTTTGCGGCACTGAAAGGTGAATTTAAAGAAGATCGTGATTTTGGAAAAAAAGACAGCGGAAAAATTCCGTTCTTCATCATTTTCATATTTATCATTATTATTATTGCGCTAATCCGAAAAGGTGGAAAAGGTGGTAGAGGTGGTCGCGGTGGCGGAAGTTTGCTGGATATTTTGGTTCTTAGCAGTCTGGGCCGTGGTGGTTTTGGCGGCGGAGGTGGCAGCTTTGGCGGTGGTGGAAGTTTCGGCGGAGGCGGCGGATTTGGTGGCGGTTTCGGCGGTGGCGGATTTGGTGGCGGCGGGGCTTCAGGCGGTTGGTAAAATAGGTTTCAATTTCAAATTAACCACTATTAAGTGTTTTTTCTAAAGCTATTTTAATAAATGGATAATTTTAAGGATAATTTTTCAAAGCAATCCGAATCCTACTATAAATATAGACCATCCTATCCCAAGGAATTATTTGAATATTTAAGCAATCTATCCAAAAAGCATGATTTAGCTTGGGATTGTGGCACCGGCAATGGACAATCTGCAATAGGTTTGGTTGAGTATTTTGAAAAAGTATATGCCACAGACCCCAGTGAAAAGCAAGTCTCAAATGCGGAATCAAATCCAAAAATTATTTATAAAGTTGAAAAAGCAGAATCTAGTAGTTTGCCGAATAATTCCGTAGATTTAATTACCGTCGCCCAAGCATTGCATTGGTTTAATTTTGATAAATTTTATTCCGAAGTGAAAAGGGTTTTAAAACCAGAAGGAATAATAGCGGCTTGGACTTATGGTCTCCCACAAATCTCTTCTGAAATTGATAAATTAGTTCTTCATTTTCACGATAATATAGTGGGTGATTTTTGGCAAAAGGAAAATCAATATGTTTCTGATAAATACCAAACAATCCCATTTCCCTTCAAAGAAATAAAAACGCCTTCATTTCAATTTCAAAAAGAAATTACAATCGATGATTTAAACGGGCTACTTTTAAGTTGGTCAGCAACACAAAGGTATCAAGACCAAAACGGGAAAAACCCTGTGTTAAAAATTAAAAATGATCTACAGGATGCTTGGAAGAATACAAATGAATCCAAACGTACAACTTGGAATATATTTCTGAAGGTGGGAATTCTCTCTTAATATTGGGTTATTTCTTCCTAAAATAAACAGTAATCGGAACTCCCGAAAAATCAAAATTCTCACGAAGCTTATTTTCAATGAAACGCTTGTACGGATCTTTCACATATTGCGGAAGATTGCAGAAAAAAGCAAAACTTGGATAGGGAGTTGGCAGCTGCGTACAGAATTTAATTTTCACATATTTCGCTTTGTAGGCAGGCGGCGGATATGCTTGTATAATTGGAAGCATAACCTCATTCAAAACACTCGTTTTTATTTTTTTGCTTCGGTTCTGGTAAACTTCAACAGCAGTTTCAATCGCTTTGTAAATACGTTGTTTTGTCAAAACTGAAACAAAAACAATAGGCACGTCCACAAAAGGTTCACATTGTTGGCGGATGTATTTTTCATAATCTTTTACGCTACTTGTGTCTTTGTCTTCCACCAAATCCCATTTGTTGGCAAGAATCACAATCCCTTTGTTATTGCGCTGCGCTAGCCAAAAAATATTTTCAACCTGCCCATCAAAACCACGGGTAGCGTCAAAAACGAGAATGATTACATCGCAATGCTCAATGGCGCGAACGCTTCGCATTACTGAATAAAACTCGAGATCTTCTTTTACCTTACTTTTTTTGCGAATTCCGGCTGTGTCAACAAGATTGAATTCAAAACCGAAACGATCGTACTTTGTATCAATGCTGTCTCGTGTAGTTCCTGCAATATCAGTAACGATATAGCGATCTTTTCCAATTAGTGCATTGATGAATGAAGATTTGCCAGCATTCGGGCGGCCCACAACAGCAAAACGTGGTAATTCGCTACTGTCTTCCTCTTCGCGATCTGGCAGTGCTTTTACCAAATCGTCCAGCAATTCGCCAGTTCCGCTACCGTTGATACTTGAAATATTGTATTGATTTTCAAAACCGAGGGAATAAAACTCCAATGCATCGTTAACCCGTGAAGCCGCATCAACTTTATTGATTGCCAAAAATATTGGCTTCTTTGAACGACGAAGCAGTTTTGCAACCTCCTGATCCATTCCGGTAACGCCGCTTTCAACATCAACCATAAAAATAATCGCATCTGCTTCGTCTATTGCAAGTTCTACTTGTTTGTCAATTTCAGCTTCAAAAATATCGTCACTTCCCTTTACATAACCACCCGTATCAATCAACGAAAATTCTCTTCCATTCCAGTCACTTTTCCCATAATGGCGGTCGCGCGTTACACCGCTCACTGCATCTACAATGGCTTCCCTGCGCTGAATCAATCTATTGAAAAAAGTGGACTTCCCCACATTCGGTCTTCCTACTACGGCAACAATGCTCATAATCTTAATTTTAGGGTGCAAAAATAGCTTTTAGTTGTCAGAAAAAATACTATTTTAACTGCTTTAAAAATAAATAATAGAGAATGCTTTCCAATGAAATAGTTTTACGACCACGTTTCCAAATGGAACTTGAACAAGTTTCTTCACAATTGCTTGCGAGGTTTTCGGAAGCAAAAAAATCTCAAAACAAATTTGTTGTTTCGTGCTTGGATGATCATATTTTTATAAAACTTCCGAGTAGCCAACAACATTTTTGGTCGCCACAATTGCATTTGGAAATCACTGAAAACGATGAAAATTCCTGTTCCCTAAACGGTTTTTTTGGACCCAACCCTACAATCTGGACTATGTTTATGTTTCTGCATGTAGCCGTTGGAATTCTATTTATGGTTAATTTGACGTGGCTTTATTCAAATTATAATCTGGGCAATGCCATTGGACTTCAAATTGGAATAATGGTTATTCTAGTTCTGACTTGGATCTTACTGTATGTTGCCGGAAGAATTGGCAAGAAAAAAGGAAAACCGGGAATGCGGGAACTCTATGATTTTATGAATGAAATCATAAATTACAATCTTCAAGCACCAAATTCCAGAACATCCCCGTAACCCCCTGCAAAGGGGGAATTTCTCCCACACTTTGGTAATATTGATGTGAAACTTTTTCAAATCTCGAATTTAAAAGATTGAGTGCTGGATTTCGGATTGATTTGGAATTTGGGATATGGGATTAAAAACTTTGGTGCTTTAATTATTGTAGCCAAACCTTCGCAACTGACGTTCGTTGCTACGCCAGTCTTTATTCACCTTCACATAAAGTTCCAAATGGATTTGCTTTCCAAAGAATTTTTCCAAATCCTTTCGAGCTTCCACCCCAACCCGTTTTAATGCCGAACCTTTGTGGCCAATAATGATTCCTTTTTGCGTTTCGCGCTCCACCATAATAACACTGCGGATTCGGATAATATTCTCATCTTCAAAAAATTCCTCGGTATCAATTTCCACCGAATAGGGAATTTCCTTTTTGTAGTGCATCAATATTTTTTCGCGGATGGCTTCATTTACAAAAAAACGCTCCGGTTTATCGGTCAATTGGTCTTTCGGATAAAATGGTGGCGACTCGGGCAGCAATTCAATTATTCGATTGAACACTTCGGAAACCCCAAAATTTTGAAGGGCAGAAATAGCAAAAATTTCAGCATTCGGAACCTTTTCTTGCCAGAGTTTTAATGCTTCAGCAAGCAGTTCCTCATTGCCTTTGTCAATTTTATTTATAAGAAGTAAAACCGGAATTTTTGCGTTGGTTATTTTGTTGAAAAATGCCTCATCCTTCAATTCCTTTTCGCCCAATTCAACTAAATACAGTAAAATATCGGCATCCTCAAAAGCGGATTTTACAAAATCCATCATACTTTCCTGCAGCTGATAGGCAGGTTTTATAATTCCCGGTGTGTCACTCAACAACACCTGAAAATCATCACCATTTACAATCCCCAAAATACGGTGGCGCGTAGTCTGCGCCTTGGAGGTGATTATGGAAAGCCGCTCACCAACAAAAGCATTCATCAGCGTACTCTTGCCAACGTTTGGGTTGCCTATTATGTTTACGAAGCCGGCTTTGTGTTTTGTCATAGCTTTGGAATTTATTGCAAATTTAAGGCTTAAATCGGAAATGGTTTGATTTGTTTCATTTTTAAAACTTTCAATATTGAAATCCTTACTTTTGTGAAATGCTTTTTCCAAAGAAAAATATCCCTATACAAGAAGGCGATTATTACATTACTCCCGAAGGCTACAAATGTTTTACGGAGCAATACCACTTAAAACGCGGTTATTGTTGCGAGAGCGGTTGCCGCCATTGTCCCTATGGTTTTGACAAGAAAACGGGAAAGCATCAGTAAAATAAATTCTTTTATAAAAATGACTTTTAAAGAAATAATCCAACAAGGCATTCCATCAATTCTTCCAGAAAAGAAGCCTTATGATTCATCAATAAACCACGCGCCAAAGCGAAAAGAAATTCTTTCCAAAGAAGAAAAGGAGTTGGCGCTTCGCAATGCACTTCGGTATTTTGAGCAAAGCACCACGCCACGCTTCTACCCGAATTTCGTGAAGAGCTTGAAAAATACGGCCGCATTTATATGTACCGTTTCCGTCCGGATTATAAAATTTTTGCAAGGCCCATTGAGGACTATCCCGGAAAATGTGAACAAGCGAAAGCCATTATGCTGATGATTCAAAATAATTTGGATTATGCCGTGGCGCAGCATCCGCACGAATTGATTACCTATGGCGGGAATGGTGCGGTATTTCAAAATTGGGCGCAATATCTTTTGGTAATGAAATACCTTTCGGAAATGACCGAGGAGCAAACTCTGGCAGTATATTCAGGCCATCCGCTGGGGCTGTTTCCTTCACATAAAGATGCCCCTCGCGTGGTTGTAACAAACGGAATGATGATTCCCAATTATTCCAAACCGGATGATTGGGAAAAGTTTAATGCGCTAGGCGTGACCCAATATGGCCAAATGACTGCGGGAAGCTATATGTATATTGGGCCGCAAGGCATTGTTCACGGCACGACGATTACAGTTTTAAATGGTTTCCGAAAAATTAAAAAAGAAACTAAAGGTGGCCTTTTCGTAACCTCTGGTCTCGGCGGAATGAGCGGTGCGCAGCCAAAAGCAGGAAACATTGCAGGTTGTGTAACAGTCTGTGCTGAAGTAAACAAAAAAGCAACTGAAACAAGACATTCCCAAGGTTGGGTAGATGAAGTGATTTCAGATTTGGATGCACTTTCAAAACGCGTGAAAGAAGCAATGGCGAAAAAGGAAACAGTTTCAATAGCTTACGATGGAAATGTGGTGGAAGTTTGGGAAAAATTTGATGAGGAAAATATACACATCGATTTGGGTAGTGACCAAACATCATTACACAATCCGTGGGCTGGTGGTTATTATCCAGTTGGATTGACCTATGAAGAAGCCAACGAAATAATGGCCAACAATCCGAAACAATTTAAAAAAGAGGTTCAGAAAAGTTTGCGCCGCCAGGTGGAAGCAATCAATAAACACACGGCAAAAGGCACTTATTTTTTCGATTACGGAAATGCTTTTCTTTTGGAAGCTTCGCGCGCTGGCGCTGATGTGCTTTCGGAAGATAAAAAATAAGGAATTTAAATATCCATCCTATGTTCAAGACATTATGGGGCCGATGTGTTTCGATTACGGTTTTGGACCATTCCGCTGGGTTTGCGCATCCGGAAAGGCTGAAGATCTTCTGAAAACAGATGAAATAGCACGTGAAGTTTTGGAAGAATTGATGAAAAATTCACCCAAAGAAATTCAGCAGCAAATGCAGGATAATATTACTTGGATTAAGGGCGCTCAGGAAAATAAATTGGTTGTGGGTTCACAGGCGCGTATTCTTTATGCAGATTCTGATGGGCGCGTGCAGATTGCTTCGGCGTTCAACAAAGCCATTTCCGAGGGAAAAATTGGCCCGGTGATTTTGGGTCGTGACCATCACGATGTTTCAGGAACCGATTCACCGTACCGTGAAACCTCAAATATTTATGACGGAAGCAGATTTACGGCCGATATGGCAATACAAAACGTAATTGGCGATAGCTTTAGGGGCGCAACTTGGGTAAGCATCCACAACGGCGGCGGGGTTGGTTGGGGAGAAGTTATAAATGGCGGTTTCGGAATGGTTCTTGATGGAAGTACAGATGCGCAACGACGTCTTGAAAATATGCTTTTCTGGGATGTTAACAACGGAATAGCAAGACGCAGTTGGGCACGGAATGACGAAGCTGTTTTTGCAATTAAACGCGCAATGGAAAAAAATCCGCAGTTAAATGTTACGCTTCCAAATTTCGTGGATGACAATCTTTTCAAATAAATTTCTTTAACTTTAAAAGAAAAACGGCAGCTATAAAATATGTTGCCAAAACCTAAATTACATACCTATGAAAGCACTTAAATTTTTACCCCTGTTATTGCTTTTTGTTTTGACTTCCTGCTCCACTGTGCGCGTGGCGACAGATTTCGACAAAGAAGTAGATTTTAATCAGTATAATTCCTTTGCTTTTTTTAAACCGGGAATTGATAAAGCCGAAATCAGTGATTTAGACAAAAAACGTATTCTTCGAGCTATTGAGGCTAATCTTTCCGCGAAAGGAATGTCAAAATCAGAAAATCCAGATTTACTTGTAAGCATTTTCACAAAAGAACGAGAGCGACTTGATGTTTACAACAATAATTTTGGTTATGGCTGGGGCTGGAACCCTTGGTATTACGGTGGATATTATGGCGGTAGCAATATTTCACGATCCACCGAAGGCACGCTTTACATTGATTTGATTGACGCCAAAACAAATAGTCTTGTTTGGCAGGGAATGGGCAGCGCAGATTTGATAACTGGTGATATTGAAAAAAAGGAAGAGCGCATTCGAGAAATAGTTATGAAAATTTTAGCGGAATATCCTCCGGGAACGATGAAAAAGTAAGTTAAAGTACTTGGGTTAAAAAGTAATTAATGATCAAACTTTCAAAATATAATAAGCGTTCTTTATATGGGGGGCTTATTGCTGCCGCTATTACTGGCACAGGAGTATTCCTTTTAGGAAATGTTTCCGGTTATGAAGCAAAAAAACTTATAACTTCTTCCCTTCCGGGAATCAATATGCTTTGCAACACTATTGTGTTGGCTTCTGCTACAATTTTGGCTCTTTTATTAACGCTTCTAGGAATTAGTTCAGGATCTAAATCAAAATTAAAACCCGAACATTATGTCCAAGTAATGGGTATCGCTCAATTGGATACAATATTATTTATTGTTGCTATTATACTATTTCAAGTATTTAATATTCCTATCACAGAATCAGAAGAGCTGCCTACTTCTTGGTATTCCAGTATTTATTGGGCTACACTTTTCCTTTCTTCTTTGCTTAGTGGCGGTATGGTTTCGGTTATTTTGATGCTCTACAATACTGTTATCAATATGATTAAAATTGTTGGGCTGGGCGAAAAAGATCATCCGCTTGTTTCGCACGATGAAAATGAAGATGTAAACTAACAATAGAAAAAGCCTTTCCCTAAAATACAGGAAAGGCTTACAGAATTAGGGAGCAAATAAAAATTGTTTTTACTCTTTAACTAATTTTATTCCTTTTATACTTCCATTATTCGTTGAAATACACATAAAATAAAGACCGGTATTCCAGGTTTGGGTATTAATATTGATTTCGTTTTCACCGTTATATTGGGCACTAAACAATCTTTGGCCCATAACGTTGAATATTGAAATTTCATCAATAGCTGAATTGCTTTTCAGAACCATTTCATCTTTCACAGGGTTGACAAATAAAATAGAAGCATTGGAAAAATCTTCAATTCCGGCAGTTTCGTCAACTACGTTTTGAGCGTATATTTTAAGTCCACTACCCTTGTCCTCAACAAAAACGGCAACATTCTGCATATTACCTTCTTTAGTGAAGTTCACCCTACTTTTATCAGCCGCAAAAGTAGCTACAGGCCGCGTTTCTTCCGGCCAAACAAAGTCGCCATTTTCATCAAGATAAACAACATTCAAAGTGGTGGGCGTAACTCCATTATTTTCCCCTTCTTCCATCAAGAAAAGTGGATTGCCATCCCGAAGGCTCAGTGACCCTTGGTGTGATTTATCACTTCCAATAGGAAACACAACCTTTGCATTATCAGTAAATTCACGTGCTCCGGAATCTTTATCAAATTTCTGCACGTATTCACCACGTTCACTTTGCGTAGAATTGCGATAGGTTGAAATGGACCACACATACTGCGAACCTGGATGAAAAGCAATTTCAGTTTCCATTTCATAATCGGTTTGGTTTATATCGAAATCTGACCCATTAATTCCCCATGGAAGTGATCCATCCGGATCTATTCGCTGTAAGTAAGAATCGAAACGAGTGCCGGTAGAAGAAAAATAGCCCATATAAACCACATCTCCATCCTGTACGCCCGTATAAGCGCGGTTAAAGGCCGTAGCTCCATCTGCAATTTGAACAGCATTTGACCAAACTGGATTCCCGTCAGAGTCATATCGTTGGGCATATAAAAAAGAATTTATTCCGCTTAAAATTGAATGGTAAACCACTTCAAAATCATTATTTGAAAGTTCAAATAAATTGGCCGCCGTAGTATTTCCTGACCCTATTGTTTTAGTTCCAGGCCAAACGGCATTACCATTGGAATCGTATTTTTGCATCACTGCAGCACCGGAATCATGCCAAGAAACAATCGCTTCTCCAGAAGATAATGGCAATAAGGTAACGGGCACTCCAGATCCTAAACTTATTCCGTTAGCACCCCAAAGATGGTTTCCGTTAATATCCATTTTAAAGGCATGGGCCGAAAAATCCGTAGTTCCGGTAACTCCTATATAAAGATTATCATCTGCGTCAACAACAGAATTCATAATAACCGTAAATGTGCTCATGGGAAGTTGATCGCTCACGAGCATCCCATCCTCTCCTAACATTCGGTTGCCATCTGCATCCATAACTTGCATTCTAAGCTCAATATTGGTTGGCGCTCCTACATTTTTCCAATATACAACGTAAGTTTGGCCGTCTGATGTTCCCCTTGCCTGCACATCCAGCTCACCGGATTCGGCCACAAGTGTATTTGCATCTGTATCGGTTGTCCATTGTGCTGTGGCAACAAACATTGTTAAAAAGCAAGATATAGTAATAAGTGTTTTCATTTCAATTTGATTTTGATTTATTGTTTTCGTTTTTATCCAATTCTTTGATTATTTTTTTCAAAGCGTTTTTTTTATCTTGATTGTTTTCCAACAATTTTTCCAGAGAATTTTCACGTGTTGCTTTTTTGGTCATTCCAAATGAATTTGATTTCAAATATTTTTCAAATGTATATCCTGGTGGGAATTATCAATAATTTTTAGCCCTATCAAAAACACTCAATCCAAAAAAACTGCCATAGCAATACCACTCAATTAATTTTAAATGATTGATTTATAATGTTTTGAAATTATAATTTATATGAAAAAATAAAGAAATGCATTAGCCGAAACTGGATAAATAAGCAGATAAATCGGTGTGGGAATTGGTAATATTCAATTTTTTCCGAAGTCTGGTTCGTGCATTTTCAACTGATTTTGATGACTGTCCAGTAATCTGTGCAATCTCCTTTGAAGTAAGATTCAATTTTAAAAGCGCACATAATACGCTTATCGCGAGAGGTTAAATCTGAATGTTTTTCAGTAAGATTTTTATAAAAAGATTCGTGAACCTGTTCAAAACGCAATTCAAATTCTTCCCAAATATTGCTTGAAGTATCGCGTTTTAATCGCTTTACAATATAATCTATGGCGTTTTGTGTTTCCTTTTTTGCAGCTTTTAGTTTTATTTCCTTTAAATCGGTTAAAATTTCCTCTATTATTTCGGTGCGATGCATTTCTATCATCGCCTTGCCTATCAACTCTTTATTTTTTAATTCAAGACTTGTATTTAACTCCTTTTGCTTTGCAGTTGCAAGCTGTTTTTCAAGTTCTGCCCTTTTGAATTTGTTTCTGAACCGATATAAAAACATACCCAAAACCAAAAGAAGGGCCAACAAACCCAAAAGAATAATATAATTTCTAGCTTCTTTTTTGCTCTCTTCCAGTTCCCTTATTTTTTCCTTATTCCGGTATTCCTCGGCAATTAGCAGTTTTTCCACATTTACCCGCTTATCTTCCAAATTGAGCGTATCGGAATTACTACATACTTTTCAAAATATTTGGCGGCACTTTCAAAATCATTTTTTGCTAAATAATTTTTGTACAATTGCCCAACCGATCGTTGCTGCTGAAAACTAAAAGGTGCAACACTATCTAGGGATTTAACGGCCTTTTCAGAATAAATTATTGCAGAATCTACCTGATCTATCGTTTTATAATATTCAGACATCTCATTAAAAAGCCAAGCCGAATTTTGCGGATCGATAGCATTTGAAATTTGTGAAAGAGCATTGTTATAATTGCGCTTTGCGGCAGGATAATCCTCCTTCAGCATATAGCTTTTTCCCAAATTTGTGTACAAATAAACCTTCAGATTTGGATTTGGAATATTTTCAGCCACCTTTAATGATTTTCCAAAATATACCAATGCTGAATCCGGATTTTTTTCAAGCCAATTTCTACCCATATTATTGAGAATAGTAGCCAGCGTTAGGCTATCGCTCTGCGTTTGCTGGTAGGCATAAACTTTTTTAAAAAACCGTAGCGCATTTTCGGGATTGGCGGTACGTGCATACACTATTGCCAGATTGTTCTCCAATTTAAATCTTTCGGAAGGAGGTTGTTTTTCATAATATTCATAGGCGTGCAAATAATTTTCAAGCGAAATATCAAGTGCATCCTTATCGGCATAAATACCGCCAACGGTTTTATGAAAATCTGCCAAAACCTTCGGTGAATTTGCTGATAGAGCATTTTCCTTTGCCAAGTCTATATAATAGCGGGTGCGCTCCCAATCCTCATTTGCCAGGGCTGAAGCAACTTTTAGACTCAAGCGTGCCTTTTCCGCAGGCTGCGGAAACTTTTGCCAAACTATCTATCAGCTCGGAAACTTGCTCTTGGGAAAAGGCGAATTGGTTTCCGAAAAAAAGAATAAATACTATGAAAAATTTGTAATTGCGCACAGCCCGAAGATACAAAAACTAATAATCGAGCAATTGCTGAATTTTCTTCTTCACTTTTTCGGTTGAAGGAATCATCGTTTCCTCCAAAGTAGAGTTAAGCGGAATTGCGGGCATATTTTCAGAACCGATTAGCATTACAGGCGCATCCAATTGCTGAAAACACTCCTCTTGAATTCTACCCTGAAGCGCTCTGCTGAAACTATTTTCTGAAGGTTCTTCTGTTACGACTAAACATTTTCCGCATTTTTTAACCGATTTAAAAACGGTTTCATAATCCAAAGGATGAAGCGTTCGAAGATCGACGACTTCAATTTTATCTTGCATTCCAAGTTCTTCGGAAGCATTCATCGCCCAGTGCACACCCATTCCATAAGTAATTATTGAAAGTGTTTCCTCTTCTTCCTGTTTCCAGATTTCCTGCAAAACCCAAGCTTTTCCGAAGGGCAAAATATAATTTTCATCGGGCATCAGCGAAGTTGCGCCTTTTGTGCCTTTCACTTTACTCCAGTACAAACCTTTGTGCTCAAAAATCACAACCGGATTTGGGTCGTAATATGCCGCTTTCAGTAAACCTTTTAAATCGGCGCCGTTGCTGGGATACGCAATTTTGAGTCCGCGAATGTTTGTAACCACACTTTCCACGGAAGAAGAATGATACGGACCACCGCTCCCGTAAGCACCAATAGGAACACGAAGAATCATTGAAACTGGCCATTTTCCATTGGAAAGATAACAGCTTCGGGAAACCTCGGTAAAAAGTTGGTTGAGTCCGGGCCAAATATAATCCGCAAATTGAACCTCTACGATAGGTTTTAATCCTACGGCGCTCATTCCGACGGTACTTCCAACAATAAATGCTTCTTGAATCGGTGTATTAAAAACGCGATTGTCGCCAAACTTTTGCGCCAAAGTTGCCGCTTCGCGAAATACGCCGCCCAAACGGCCGCCAACATCTTGCCCGTATAATAGACATTCTTTATGCTTTGCCATCAATTCCTCAATTGCGAAAAGAGCGCAATCTACCATTACCACTTTTTCGCCGCCTTTTGGACTTCGTTCGCCAATTTCTTCGGTAATTTCCGTAGGTGCAAAATCGTGTGTAAATAAATCTTCGGGTTTTGGATCTTCAGCTTTTAAAGCCTTTTCCAAAGCTTTTTCGACATCGATTTTGATTTCTTTTTCGATATCTGAAAGCTCCTTTTCAGCAAAACCATTATTCAAAAGCAATTTCTTCAACTTCGGATACGGGTCACGGCTGCGGGCTTCATCCAAATCATCGCGGTAAAACTCCATCCGAACCCCGGAAGTGTGGTGATTCAAAAGCGGAACTTTTGCGTGCACCAAAAACGGACGGCGTTCTTTTCTAATTTTTGAAATTACATTCTGAATTGTACTATAACTTTCCTCAAAATCGGTTCCATCTATTGAAATTGCCTCCAAGCCGTGAAAACCTTTTGCATATTCAAATGCATTTTGTGCACGAGTTTCCGCAGCATTTGCAGAAATATCCCAACCATTATCCTGCACCAAATATAAAATCGGCAACTGCTTCAATGCCGCCATTTGAAAGGCTTCAGCAATTTCACCTTCGGTCACCGATGCATCTCCCAATGAGCAAACAACAATCCCACGAAGGCGGGAATCTGAATTCGAAGATGCATCCTTTTCATCGAAATATTCAGCAATTGCTTTACGATTAGAATTTTCACTTTGATTCATGGGATTACCGCCTTCGCGGTAATGCAAGCCCATTGCCGCACCGGTAGCAGGAATGGCCTGCATTCCCGTTGCGGAACTTTGGTGCGGAATTTTCGGCTTATCATCATCCTTTAAACTTGGATGTGAATAGTATGTTCTTCCGCCTGAAAACGGATCGTCCTTTTTCGCCAAAACCTGCAACATCAATTCATAAGGTTTCATCCCAATTGACAGCAAAATGGAATCATCGCGATAATACGGATATACATAATCCTGTGGCAAAAGCTGCATTCCCACAGCAGTTTGGATTACCTCGTGCCCACGAGAAGTGGCATGGACGTATTTTGAAACGGTTTTAAAATTTTCCTCATAAATCTCAGTCATCGATTTTGCCGTGACTAGATTTTTGAATGCCTTTTTTAATATATCTTTATTCATCATTTATTTTTTGGAATCACGAAACACGACGGTTTGAAACAAGACTTTCTGATCAGTGGTCATAGTCAAGTATATCAATAAAATTTGAAATTTTACTTTGTAATGCTTGCACTTTATCTTCTAGTTTTAAAAATAATTCTTCTGAAATAAAACCTTGTCGATAGCAAACCATTAATTGTGTTTCCCATTCAAAAGCAGAACCTAAACTGTCCTCTAAAAACTTTATAAAATGTCTATCCGTACGTTTGCTCGAACCTTCTGCTATATTTGAAGCTATTGAAACCGAGCAACGGTTCATTTGAGTTCTTAATCCAAATTTCTCATAATCGGGAAAGGTTCCAGTTAACTTATAATTTTCATCAATCAATTCAATTGCATCCAACCAAATTTGAAGTTTTTTAAAATTGTGTCTTCTCATTTTATAAACAATTATCTATTTATCGTGGTTCGTGCAGCGAGCGTCAGCGAACGGTCGTGTTTCAAAACGTCCTTTCAATATTAAACTGTTCCATATAATCCGCAATTCTCCGTAAAAAAGAACCCGCCAAATATCCATCAACAATTCGATGGTCGAAGGAAAGTGATAGATACATCATCTGCCTGATTTCAATCGTATCGCCCTCTTTTCGCTCCATTACTTCGGCGCGTTTTTTTATTATTCCAGTTGCCAAAATTGCGGCTTCTGGTTGGTTTATAATTGGTGTTCCCATTAAACTCCCAAACGTTCCAACATTGCTAATTGTAAAAGTGCTTCCTTTGGTGTCGTCACCTTTCAGTTTATTGTCTCGTGCCTTTCCTACTAGTTCATTCGTGGTTTCTGCCAATTCCTTTAAATCTTTTTTATCGGCATTTTTTACCACGGGAACAATCAAATTTCCCGAGGGAAGCGCCGTAGCCATCCCGATATTTATTTCATCTTTCACAATGATATTTGTTCCATCAAGTGTGGAATTAATCATCGGGAAATCTGTAATCGCCTTCGCCACACATTCAATAAACAAGGGTGTAAATGTGAGTTTTTCATTGTATTTCTTCTGAAAAGCTTCTTTATTTTTATTTCGCCAATTCACCATTTCGGTCAAATCGGCTTCCACATAAGCGGTTACGTGGGGCGAACTATGCTTACTGAAAACCATGTGGTCCGCAATCATTTGGCGCATGCGGTCCATTTCCACAATTTTGCCTTTGCCTTTATCAAATTTCAAATCTGGAATCTGAAAACCTGAAACTTCGGGTACGGCCTGCGCGAACTGGAATGGGCGACCTTTTTCTAAATATTCTGAAACATCACTTTTTCGCAAGCGGCCATCTTTTCCTGTTCCAGAAATTCGTGCGAGTTCTTCGTAAGAAATGTGGTGCTTTCGGGCAATTGCATCTACCAAAGGTGAAATAAAAACATTTTCATTCACTTTAAATGACTTCGATTGCTGTTGCGATGAAGTTGAATTTGAAGTTTTCGGTTTTTCTTTTTTTTCTGAAGAATTCGGGTTGTTTTTAGAAACAGTTTTTTCAGATTTTACATTTTCCGAAAGTTCCAAAACAGCAATCACTTCCCCAACTGGCACAATATCTTTAGCTTTAAATTTGTGTTCAAGCATTTTCCCGGAAGCGGGCGCGGGAACTTCGTTGTCCACTTTATCGGTAGCAACTTCCAATAAAATGTCGCCTTCCTCAAAAGAATCGCCTTCTGCAACAAGCCAATTGATAATCGTTCCTTCAGTAATGCTTTCGCCCATTTTGGGCATTTTGAATGCAGTTCCCGCGGAGGCGGGAATCTTATCCTTTTTATCTGTTATTTCTTTCGACATACTTGTCTTTATTCTTTTTTCTCTTTTCTGAATTCAGAAATTGTTTTATAAAAATCTTCCTGAATAGGTCTATTCTTCGGAATTTCCCGCAATGGTTCTACCTCTCTTAAACTTTCGTGGCAATCCGTTGGCAATTGTTGATATAATTTTGTTCCCGCAGTTTTCCACGCAATCATTTCATCTGAAATATCCTTTATCGCTTTTGCAGGATTACCGACAATCAATTTTCGTTTTGAAAATTTCTCTTCCGCCTTCACAAAACTCATTGCGCCCACGATACATTCATCACCAATTTCCGCATCGTCCATTATCACACTATTCATCCCAATCAAACAATTTCTGCCCAAATTGGCGCCGTGAATTATTGCACCGTGGCCCACGTGTGCGCTTTCTTTCAAAACAATACTTTTCCCTGGAAACATATGCACGGTACAGTTTTCCTGAACATTCACGCCATCCTCCAAAATTATTTCGCCCCAATCGCCGCGAATGGCCGCGCCAGGGCCGATATAACAGTTTTTTCCAATAATTACATTTCCTGTAACCGCCGCCAATGGATGGACGAAACTGGACTCGTGGATTACTGGAATATGGCCTTTAAAACTAAAAATCATTTTTTAAGATTTTCCTAAGACAAACTAACGCCAACTTGGTTTATTTTACAACTCTTTCAAACAAAAATACTATGAAAATTGTTGTTTACGACCTAAACCAAACATTATATAAAAAATCGTCTAAGGATTCATTTTTTAAATTCATTTGCTATAAAAAGGAATTGAAGATTTTCTATTTGTTTCAGCTGTTTTGGTTCCAATTTCTAAATAAGACGAATTTAATAGGAAAGACAACTTTTAAAGAAAATTTCTATAATTATCTGAATGGTTTGCCTCCGGAAACAGTACAAAAATACGCTAAGCAATATTGGGGAATTGAATTTCCGGATCATTTCAATAAAAAAATGTTGCAGGATATTGAAAAATTTAATTCTGAAGGAATCCAAATATATATTGTAACGGGAAGTTTTGAAGTGTATACGAATTATTTGGAGAAAATACTTCCCGTAAAAGTAATCGGAACACAAACAGAATTCGAAAACAACACTTACAACGTAATCGGCAAAGCCTGTAACGGTGAAGAAAAAATCAAAAGATTAAATGCGGAAATTCAAGAAGATTTTGAAATTCTGGAAGCCTATTCAGATAAAAAAGAACCAATTATTTATGAAGCGAATAAAGGATATTTCGTGGAAGAGGAAAAAATCACACTCATTCATGAAAAGTAGATTTTGATAATTATTTTAAGAATTCTCTCTATTCAAATTTTTTTAAGGTTTCTTTTGTAAACTCAGAAAGCACCAATCTTCCCGAAATCACTGCTCTTTCAGCTAGTAATTCGTCCCAATCTTCGGTACCGCTCCAAAATACTTTTTTCATTTCCTTCATCGCTTCGGGATTGTAATTACAGAGATTTTCGGAAAATTTTTGAACTGCTACATCCAATTCCTCCAAAGAATCAAAAACTTGATTGTACAAACCTTTTTGGCGCGCCCATTCGGCCTCGTAAAAAGAATTGGCATCAATGGCAATCTGACTCATCGCACTCAAACCAAGTTTGCGTTCCACGGCGGGACCAACAACAAATGGGCCGATTCCAACATTCAATTCGCTTAATTTAATCGCAGCAAATTTTGTGGCCATACAAAAATCCGTCGCCGAAGCAACTCCCACACCGCCACCAACGGTTTTTCCTTGAATTCTTCCAATAATGAATTTTGGGCATTTGCGCATTGCGTTTATCACGTTTGCAAATCCACTGAAAAAAACTTTTCCGGTTTCCGGCGTCATTTATATTTATCAATTCATTAAAACTAGCGCCCGCACAGAAAGTTCTGTCGCCGCCACTTTTAAGAACAATAACTTTTACCTCATCATTATTTCCTGCTTCGGTGATTGTTTTTGCAAGTTTCGCCAGCAAATCTCCCGGCAGGCTGTTGTGCGCCGGGTGGAAGAATTCTATGGTTGCAATGTTGTTGTTTATTTCTTGTTTTACGTATGGTTCGTTATAAATATTTTTTCAAGAATACAAGAATCAAGAACTAAGACTTTTTTCTACGTCTTAGGTTCTTGGCTCCTGGTTCAATTATGTCTAATAAGATTGAATTGCTCAAAATGATGGTTCAAATGTTTTCTTTCCAACAAATACCATTCAAATTTGTTCAATTCTCCGAAACACCACATTTTTAGTTTTTGCATCGGGATTCTGTTTGAAATATTTTAAATAATCTGCCCGTGCTTCCAGCATTTTTGCTTTGGCAGTTTCCAAATCCGGATGTTTGGTTTCGGTAATTTTTGATTGTTTCGCTAAAGGAAATTCATATTCCTTTGGCATTTTTCTATAATTGTATAATGTTGAATGTGTTTCTTCTAAATATTTTTCGGGCGTTGCAATTTCAAAATCTTGAATTTCGCCGGAAGCAATTCTGTAGGTATATTCCAAATGCTCCACCATTTGCTGTGGCGTCATCATTCCCCATTTCGGCTTTGAATTTTCAGAAAGTTTGCTCAAATATTTTTCGATTTTTTCCGAAGTCATTTCTTTAAAAACCGTTTGCTTTTTTTGAACCATCGTCAAAATTGTCGCAACAGCCAACAATTCGCCGTTGTTTTTCTTCTTCGGAAGAACTTTCGTCAATATTTGCATCAAAAACCTCAACGTACCATTTCACGATTCCCGATGGCAATTCGGTTCCTTTTTGCTCGCGGTCAATTTTTTGTTTGCAAGTCAACCGCACATAAACAGTGTCATTGTGATAAATTGGGCGAAGAAATCTACATTCTTCCAAACCATAATTCGCTGCAACCGGACCTTTATTCGGATAAACGAAAAGTCCCGCGGCGGCGGCTAAAATGAAATAGCCGTGGGCGGTTCGCTTTTCAAAAATACTTCCGTCAAGCGAAGTGATATCGGTATGGGCATAAAAATGATCCCAAGTAAGATTGGCGAAATTGATAATATCTGTATCTGTAATCGTGCGATTATGCGTTTTTATTGACATTCCCGGCTCAATATCTTCCCAATGATATGCGAACGGATGTTTTTCGGCTTCTTTATAATCGGCTTTTGGCTGATAAATACCAGTAATTTCTGTTAAAGTAGTAGGTGAACCTTGAATGGCGCAGCGCTGCAAATAGTGTTTTATGCCTCGCATGCCCCCCATTTCCTCACCTCCTCCCGCGCGTCCTGGACCGCCGTGGATAAGATTTGGCAATGGAGAACCGTGACCGGTGCTCTGTTTTGAACTTTCTCGGTTCAAAACCAAGATCCGACCGTGGTGCGTTGCTGCGGAAACAGTGTATTCCTTGGCAATTTTATCATCATTTGTAACAATGGAACTCACCAAGGAACCTTTGCCCATTTTGGAAAGTTTTATCGCTTCCTGCAAATTTTTGTACGGCATAATCGTACTCACCGGCCCAAAAGCCTCGGTTACGTGAGCAGCTTCGTTTTGCAACGGATTGTCTTCGCGAAGCAAAATAGGTTTTAAATACGCGCCTTTTTTTGAATCGGCTCCCATCACTTCAAAATCCTCAAAATCGCCGTAAACAATTTTTGCGGTTTGGGTGATTTTTTGAATTTGTTCTTTTACAGAATTTCTCTGAGCATCGGAAACGAGCGCACCCATTCGAACTTCCTTCAATCGCGGATCGCCGATGGTTACTTTCTCGAGCTGTTTTCCAAGCGCGATTTGAACGTCTTCCACTAAATTTTCCGGAACGATAATTCTTCGGATTGCGGTACATTTTTGTCCGCATTTTACGATCATTTCGTTTCGCACTTCTTTTATAAAAAGATCGAATTCCGGAGTTCCGGGAACGGCATCTTCACCTAAAATGGAAGCATTCAAACTATCCGCTTCCATCGTAAATGGCACCGATTCCTCAATCAATCGCGGATGTTTTTTCAGAATTTTCCCCGTGCTCGCCGAACCCGTGAACGTAACAACATCTTGGGATTCCACGGTATCGAGAATATTTTTTGCAGTTCCCGAAATAAATTGAAGCGAACCCTCGGGCAATATTCCCGAAGCGATGATTTCCTTCACAACGGCTTCGGCCAAATATGCGGTTTGCGGCGCCGGCAAAACCACTGCGGGCATTCCCGCCATCCAATTTACCGCACATTTTTCGAGCATTCCCCAGACGGGAAAGTTGAACGCATTTATGTGAACGGCCACGCCTTCGCGCGGAACCATGATGTGATGCGCCATAAAACGGCCGCCACGGGAAAGATCGATTGGGTCGCCTTCCACGTGATAGGGCTGATTTGGAAACAATTTCCGAAGCGAAGCATTCGCAAACAAATTGCCGAAACCGCCTTCTATATCAATCCAACTATCAATTTTTGTAGCGCCAGTTCGGTAACTTAATTCGTAGAATTGTTGTTTCTTTTTGGTAAGATACATCGCAAGTTTCTTCAACATGAGTCCGCGTTCCTGAAAAGTCATTTTCCGAAGCGCTTCACCCTTATCGCGACCGTATTGAAGAATTTCGGGAATATCGAGCCCTTCAGTTGTTACGTTCGTAAAATGTTCGCCGGTAACCGAATCGAGGATTGGGCTCCCTTCGCCCTTTCCATCTGCCCAATTTCCTAATATGTAGTGTTGTGTTTTTTGCATCGCTGTATAAGTTTTTACAAAGGCGAGAAACTTTTAATATTTTAATAATTTTGATAAAGAGGAATGTATTTCATTAATGGTTTCTGCTCTTACTTCGCCTATTTTATTTTTAAATCGCTCATCTGAAAGCGTTCTGACTTGAAAAACTAAAATTTCAGACTCAGATTTTAATCCGTTTCCGCCATCAGGAATAAGTATAGGATTATTTTTAAAATTATGTATTGAAGAGGTCAAAGGGCAGACAATTTTTAGTTTAGATTTACTGTTCATTGTATCGCCGCTTATAATAACTGCAGGTCGTACCCCTGCTTGTTCATTGCCTTTAATTGGGTCAAAATATACCTTCCAAATCTCACCTCGCTTCATTCCTTTTCGTATTCGTCAAGCATTTTAAACCAATCTTCCATGCCCTCTTCAGCTAAAGATTGCATATCAGGATCGTCTGCCATACGTTCAAAAGATTTTGCATATTGTGCCTTGTCCAATCTTTCCAAATAATATTCCAATGCTCTTTGAATTAATTTATTCTTGGGCACTTTGAGTTCTTGGGCCATTTTCGAAAGATTTTCAAGTAAATCTTCGGGCAATGATGATGTGAATGTTGCCATAACATATTTATAAAACGTAAATATATAACTTATTTATTTGAAAAAGAAAATTAGATATTCACATTTTCAATAATCGTTGCATATCCCTGTCCAACACCGACGCACATTGTAATCAATGCATATTTTTTCTTTTGAAGTTGAAGTTCCAAAGCCGCAGAATAGGCTATCCGCGTTCCCGTAACCCCCAGAGGATGGCCAATCGCGATGGACCCGCCATTTGGATTTATTCTCGGGTCGTCATCTTCCAATCCCCATTCCCGGATGCACGCCAGAGCTTGTGAAGCAAAAGCTTCGTTCAATTCAATCACGTCCATATCTTCCATTTTTAAACCTGCTTTTTCCAGGGCTTTATTGGAAGCTGCAACGGGACCGATGCCCATTATTCGCGGTTCTACTCCAACTACTGCGGAAGAAATTATTCTTGCAATCGGCTTTAAATTATATTTTTTCACCGCATCTTCTGAAGCAATTATTGTTACGGCGGCGCCATCATTCAATCCTGAGGAATTCCCTGCGGTTACGCTTCCATCTTTTTTGAAAGCAGGCCGTAGTTTTGCCAAAACCTCTTTTGTGGTTTCCGGACGAATAAATTCATCATCCTTAAAAATGATTGGATCCTTCTTTCGCTGTGGAATTTCAACGGATACAATTTCTTTCGCCAACCGTCCATTTTGTTGTGCTTTTGCAGCCTTCATTTGTGAATGGTATGCAAAGGAATCTTGATCTTCACGATTGATGTTATGCTTTTCAACCAAATTTTCTGCGGTATTTCCCATTCCGTCCGTACCGTACATTTCGGCCATTTTGGGGTTTACAAATCGCCAGCCAAAACTGGAATCGTACATTTTGGCATCGGTCCCGAAAGCGGAAGAAGGCTTTGCAATTACATATGGCCCGCGCGTCATATTTTCAACTCCGCCGGAAATAAACAAATCGCCGTCGCCAGCTTTTATGGCCCTATTTGCGTGAATGATTGCTGAAAGACCGCTGCTGCAAAGTCTGTTTATTGTTTCCCCGGGAACGGTTACCGGTAAACCGGCAAGTAATGATGCCATTCGAGCAACGTTCCTATTGTCTTCGCCAGCTTGATTTGCGCAGCCAAGAATTACATCATCGTATGCCTGTTTTGGGATATTTGGATTTCTTTTTACTATTTCAGCAATTACCAAAGCGGCTAAATCATCTGTTCGCACTGCGCTTAGTGTGCCTTGATAACTTCCTATTGGAGTTCTTATTCCGTCTATTATGTATGCGTCTTTCAAAGTTTAAATTTTAAATGATAAATGTAAAATGCAAAAGTGCCATCGTTATCGCTTTTCACTTTAAAATTTTACATTTTTCGGTTTTATATTTTTTGTGTTGTTGTTTTGATACTTGCCGAAAATATTGCTACAAATTCTTTACATTCATTTCCAATGCAAATAAATTCATCCTTATGAGTAATTAAATCTGCCTTGTTTAGAATTTGCAAATTAACTTGTGATTCCCTTAATTCCTTTAAAACCAATTTCATTTTATGAATAAAATCCCTTTTTAATTCTGCACCTTGTGCTTCACCATAGTTTAAAGCGGCCGATGTTACTGAACGGATTAATTGCTTGGTTAAATGTTCGGTTGCAAAATTCTTTTTAAGCATTCCAATATTCAAAATAATACTTGCTGGAAACTTAACCAGCCGTTCCTGTAAATCGTATTTATTTTGACTTTTCACTTTAAAATTTCACATTTTTCGGTTTTGAATTCATCATTAATTTAAAATTTCCGAAAAAGTATCTCCCTGCTGTATATCGCCAGTTCTATATCCTTTCATAAACCATCTCATACGCTGTTCCGATGTGCCGTGCGTAAAACTATCGGGCACAACGTGGCCTTGCATACGTTTTTGTATAGCATCATCTCCTACTGCTTTGGCGGCGCTCATAGCTTCTTCAATATCGCCTTCTTCTAAATATTTCTGATTGTAATGCGCAAAAACACCAGCATAAAAATCAGCTTGAAGTTCTAAGGCAACAGATAATGTATTCGCCTCATTTCTGTTTTGTTGTTGCAAGCGCGTAACTTTTTGTGAAGTGCCCAGCAAAGTTTGAATGTGATGTCCAATTTCGTGGGCAGTAACATAAGCCATTGCAAAATCACCACCTTGGGCGCCGAACCGGGTTTGCAGCTCATCAAAGAATGCGAGGTCCATATACAGTTTGTGATCGGCCGGACAATAAAAAGGCCCCGTAGCCGAACTGGCATTGCCACAACCGGAACTCACTGCGTCTGTAAAAAGTACCATTGTTGGTTCCTCATAATCGCCAAGGTTGTTTTCAGTAAATATTTGACTCCAAACATTTTCCGTATCAGCCAAAACAGTGGCCATGAAAGTTGCCCATCTTCTTTTCCTCTGCGGTTAACTCGCGTTGTTCGGTATTTTGAATAGATTGGCTATTACCCAATTGTTCAACTATAGGCGCCAATTGTTGGCCCGTTTCACCGCCGAAATAATTAAGTGCCAATACAATAATGGTAACCACTATCCCGCCCCCTGCGGCCAACTTGCCTTTACTCATTCCGCGACGGTCATCAACGTTGCCGCTTTGTCTTCTGCCTTGCCATTTCATATGTTTTGTGTATTAGTTAATATAATTTTAAAGCGAAATCAAAATCGAAATCAAAAAGTAAAAAATTTATTCCCAATCTTTAGAAGTTCGATAGACAACTCCTTTAAACAAAGCTACCAATTCCTCACCTCTTTTTACTTCAACAATATTAAAACCAAGTTTATTGTTCACTTTTTCAATCACCGATTCGGCAGTTAAATAATCGCCCTCATTCAAAGCTTCAATGTGGTTAATGGAAGTTTCAATGGAAACTGCGTATTTTCCGTGAGTATTTGCGGCAAAGCCAAATGCGGTGTCGGCCAAACTGTAACTTATGCCACCGTGGGCTTTGTTCATACTATTCAGCATTTCTTTGCGAATTGTCATTGCAACTTTACATCTTCCTTTCTCAACTTCCAAAATCTCAATACCAAGCCAAGAGCTGAAAGCATCTTGGCTGAGCATTTTATGTGGTATTTTCTTTCCTTCCATTTTTAATTATTGAAGATTAACGATTAACGATTTTTGATTTTTGAAGTTTTAATACTTTAGCAATCTGTAATCGTTGTTCTTCAATCGTTAATCGAAAAACTTTAAACCTTCTTTTTTCATTCTTCTTAAAAGAGGTGAACAACGGTAACGATCTTCGTGATATTCATTGTAAAGTTCGTCCATTTTTTGAACGCACCATTCTATTCCTTTCTCATCGGCCCAGGCCAACAATCCTTTTGGATAGTTTACACCTTTCGTCATTGCATTGTCAATATCCTCTGCGGAAGCTATGTTCCAAAAAAGTGCGTCGGCGGCTTCATTGATGAGCATGATTAGTACTCTTTCAAAAATTATTTCAGCAGGAATATTTTCTCTGGAATTCGTTCTCGACTCCGCTCGAACGGACATTTCGCCGTTTTTGGAATAATCATAATATCCCTTTCCGCTTTTTCTGCCCAAATAACCCGCTTCGGCAAAACGCTTTTGGGTGAAGGATGGTTTGTAGCGCGGGTCGAAATAGAACGCCTCAAAAACGGTTTCGGTTACCGTGTAGTTTACATCGTTTCCTATAAAATCCATCAGTTCGAAGGGGCCCATTCTGAAACCGCCAATTTCTTTCATTGCCGAATCAATTTCTGCAAATGATGCAATTCCTTCTTCATAAATACGAAGCGCTTCGCCATAGAAAGGGCGTGCAACACGGTTCACTATGAATCCCGGAGTATCTTTTGCAACGGCCACCGTTTTTCCCCAATTTTCAATGGTTTTTACTGAAGTATTTAAGGTTTTTTCGGAAGTTTGGATTGAAGGAATAACCTCAACCAATTTCATCAATGGTGCCGGATTGAAAAAATGAATCCCAATACAACGCTCTGGTTTCTGCAAGGAAGAGGCAATTGATGCTATTGATAATGAAGAGGTATTCGAAGCTATTATACAATCGTCTCCCACAAACTTTTCAAGGGTAGAAAAAACGTTCTTTTTAATTTCCAGATTCTCTACAATCGCTTCAATAGTCAAATCAGAATCCTTTAATTCTTTTAGTGAATTAACGTATTGTATGTTGTTTTGGATGCGTTCTTTTTCTTTGGAATCAATTTTTCCCTTTTCCACCAAACGATCCATAATTTTTTCCAAATTAGCTTTAGCATTATCCAATGCCTCCGTTTTTGTATCGTATAATTTTACCGAGCAACCTGCCGTGGCCGCCACTTGCGCTATGCCGCTTCCCATGGTTCCAGAGCCAATTATTCCAATATTTATTGCAGATTGTTGATTGTTGATTGTTGATTGTTGAAGTGTCATAAGTTTAACCTTTTAATTTTAAAGAAGCTGTTTTAATACTTGCAACAAAAATCGAAATGAGTTCATTATTTTCTTTTAATAAAATATCTAGTTTGTGAATATCTTGAATCAAAGATGCACCTTTTTGTATTCTCATATTCACCATACATTCCCTCAATTCTTTCAAGCATATTTTGAGTTTATGAAGAAAATCCCTCATAGATTCTCCGCTTTGTGCTTCAGCATAATTTAATGCTACGGAAGTTGCTGACCGAATTAATTGTTTTGCTAAATGTTGAGAAGCAAATGAATTATCAATGGTTTTGCACACTAATATTCCATCAATTGCAAACTGTATCAATCTTTCTTCAAGCTGGTTCGGCTTCATATTTTTTTGATATTTGTATTTCAAAAATCGGCAATCGTCAATCTGCAATCACTAATCATCTCCCTTTAAAATCAGGTTTTCTTTTATTCACAAACGCATCAACACCTTCGGCATAATCCTCGCTTTGGGCGGATTCTATTTGAAGTTTGCTTTCCAAATTCAACTGTTCTTCCAAAGAATTTTGCATTGAATTATTAAGCAAACGCTTCGTTAAACCAAGGGCTTTTGTGGGCATATTCGATAGTATGGATGCAATGTTGTTAACTTCTTCGGAAAATGTTTTTTCGGAAACCACTTTATACACCATTCCCAGTTTTTCAGCTTCAGTGGCCGAAACTTTATCGCCGAGCATCATCAATGCCGAAGCTTTCTGAAAACCAATCAATCGTGGTAAAAAGAAAGTTCCGGCACTGTCCGGCACCAAACCAATTTTGCTGAAGGCTTGAATAAAACTCGCATTTTCCGAAGCAATTACCACGTCGCAAGCCAGGGCAATATTGGCACCGGCTCCTGCGGCAACGCCATTTATGGCACCAACAACGGGTTTTTCAATATTTCGAATTCGTTGAATTATGGGATTGTAATGTTCTTCCAGAATTTTTTTGAAACCTGGATTCAATTCGGGAGAAGTGACCTCTTTTAAATCCTGCCCGGCGCAAAAAGCTTTTCCGCTTCCCGTGATTATAATCGCTCGGACTTCAGGATTTTTTTCAGCCTCGTCCAATTCTTTTTGAAGCAAGAGTGCCATTTCGCGATTGAAGCTGTTGAAAACCTCGGGCCTGTTGAGGGTTAAGGTTGCAATATTATTTTCTATTTGGGTAGTAATGCTTTTATTCATTTTTTGATTTTATCCTGCAAGGTCTTAAAGACGTTGTAGGTATTTGTTGTAAAATTTAGACTTACAAGGTTTTGAAAACCTTGCAGCAAGTTCGTGCATTATTTTAAACATTTAAAGTAATCAAACGGTTCCTGGCAATCGTCACATTTAAATAAGGCTTTGCAAGCTGTTGATCCGAATTGACTTACCAAATGTGTGTTTGTACTACCACATTGCGGACATTTTACCATTTTTTTTTCGCCGAGCAAAACATCTTTATCGTGTGATTCCGAAAGCGGTCGCGCAATTCCGTATTCCTCCATTTTTCGAAGACCTTCTTCGGAAATCCAATCGGTGGACCAAGCGGGCGAAAGAATCAATTCCACTTCTGCTTTTTTTCCTATTTCTGAAAAGGCTTTTTTTAAATCATCGGCGATAACATCCATCGCTGGGCAACCGGAATAGGTCGGCGTTAATTTTATTTTTACAATTCCATTTTCTTCAATCGCCTCACGAATTACACCGAGGTCCAAAACGCTAAGCACAGGAATTTCCGGATCGCTTACTGTTTCCAGTGTCGGAATTAAATGGGTTTCAATATTTGCGGTTTCGATTACCAAAATTTTTATTTCAATTTATGGGATTCCCGCCTTCGCGGGAATTGCTTACCAATTCATATTTGGATAGGTGCGCTGCATATATTGCAAATCAGCCAATAAATAGCCCATATGTTCGCTGTGGATTCCTTCTTTTCCACCTTTGGTGAAATATTTATTCTCTGGAACGTTTAGCGTCGCCTCTTTTAATATTTCGGAAACTTCTTCGTAATATTTTTCTTTGAATTCTGAAATATCAACTCCGATTCCTTCTTTTGCCATTTCCCTTTCAGCTTCGGTCATGAAGAAAAGTTCATCTGTAAACCTCCAAAGATCATTGATTGCCTCCTGCATTTTTGCATTGCTTTCCTCGGTTCCGTCGCCCAAACGTTTCACCCAATCGGAAGAAAAACGTTTGTGGTAACTCACTTCCTTTATTCCTTTTTTTGCGATAGCCGCCAAGGTTTCATCAGGGCTATTCTGCAATTTTTCCATCAACATTAAATGATAGACATCAAATAAAAATTGGCGCCCGATAGTATATCCAAAATGGGTATTGGGCTGCTCCACGAGCAAGCAATTCTTGTATTCTCTTTCAATTCTAAGGAAAGCGATATCATCCTCGGTCTTATTTTCTCCTGAAATTTTTGCGGCGTACTGATAATAACTTCTCGTTTGTCCGAGTAAATCCAAAGAAATATTTGTAAGTGCAATATCTGTTTCCAAACTTGGGCCATGGCCACAGAGTTCGCCTAATCGCTGCGCTAAGATTAGGGCGTTGTCGGCGATTGTGAGGATGTAATTCTCGCGCAGGCGGGAATCTGTTGTGGTAATACTCATATTTAATTTTTATTTACGAATAGGAAATCTTTTTGTTTTATAAATCAAATCTTCATTTTTCCAATTTAAGCTTAAATCAGACCAGCCGGTATTCATTTCTTCGATCAATTTTATTTTCCACTCCCGGTTCCATTTTTTCAATTGCTTTTCACGAATAGATGCTTCATATCCATTCTCAAATTCTTCAAAATATACCAGTTTATCACAATTGAATTTTGCGGTAAAAGATTTACGAAAGACTTTAGTTTTATGTTCTTCAATCCGAGAGTCAATATTATCGGTTACACCAATATAAAGCACACCATTTGGTTTATTCGACATGATATATACATACCATTTTTTCATATTCTATTATGATTGAATTCGTTTTTCAAATCATGGGATTCCCGCATTCGCGGGAATTTGTTACATATGTTTCACCTCATCCGGCAAATCATAAAAGGTGGGATGGCGGTATACTTTATCCTGCGCAGGCTCAAACATTTCACCATTATCGGCAGGATTTGAAGCGGTAATATTTTTACTTTCCACCACCCAAATGCTCACGCCTTCGTTTCTTCGTGTGTAAACATCGCGGGCGTTTTCCATTGCCATTTCGGCATCGGCGGCGTGGAGGCTTCCAAAATGGCGGTGCTCCAATCCATTTTTACTGCGGACGAATATTTCCCAAAGGGGCCAGTTTTTCTTCATAAATAAAGTATTGAGTAGTTAGTATTTTGTATTGAGTTATTTATTGTTTTCTAAAGACTTAATTAATGCATAATTCATTTTTTGTACTTCTATTACTTCTTTAAGAATTGGTTCCACTAAATTTTCAGATACTAAATTAAGTTTATATGAAAGTATTAATTGAGTGAAAAGTTCATAAGCTGAACCATTTGCAATACTTATGAAATTTTTAAATTCACCTTTTGTATTTCTGCCGGCTCCTTCGGCAATATTTGAAGGAACAGAAACAGCACTTCTACGTATTTGACTTGTCAATCCGTATTTTTCTTCTTTTGGAAATTTTGATGATAATTTGTATGTTTCAACTGCAATACCCATTGCTTTATTCCAAACTTTTAAATCATTTAAAACATTCATAATCTTAAAATTCTCATTACTAATTTCTCAATACTCAATACTAATTAGCTTGCTTTTGCAATTTTTCTTTTTTCATTCTTTTCAGCGTGCGCCATTGCGGCATCGCGAACCCATTCCCCATTTTCCCAAGCGTCAATACGGGCTTTCATTCGTTCTTTGTTGCAGGGACCGTGGCCTTTTACTACTTGCCAGAATTCATCCCAATCAATTTCACCGAAGTCATAATGACCGGTTTCCTCGTTCCATTTTAAATGTGGGTCGGGGATTTTTATCCCCAAAATGTCAGCTTGTGGCGCGGTTTGATCTATAAACTGTTGGCGGAGTTCATCGTTGCTTTTTCTTTTCAATTTCCATTTCATCGATTGTTCGGTATGGATTGATTCCGCATCGGTTGGACCCAACATCATCAAACTTGGCCACCACCAACGGTTCAGCGCATCTTGCGCCATTGCTTTTTGCTCTTCTGTTCCGCGGCAAAGGGTAAGCATTATTTCATACCCTTGACGCTGGTGAAAACTTTCTTCCTTGCAAACACGAACCATTGCACGGGCATACAGGCCCAAAGGAAGTATTGCAAAGCGGTACTTGATTAATAATCGCAGCGCCATCTACCAACCAACCGATTGCGCCCATATCGGCCCATGTGATTGTTGGATAATTGAAAATTGAAGAATATTTCGCCTTTCCAGAATGCAATTGTTCGTATAGTTCATCACGAGAAATTCCCAGGGTTTCGCAAGCGGAATATAAATATAAACCGTGGCCGGCTTCATCCTGTACTTTCGCCAATAGTGCCGCTTTTCTTCGTAAAGAAGGAGCACGCGTAATCCAGTTTCCTTCGGGAAGCATCCCAATAATTTCTGAATGCGCGTGCTGGCTCATCTGCCGAATGTGTGTTTGTCTGTATTTTTCCGGCATCCAATCTTTCGGCTCTATTTTTTCATCGCGCGCAATGCGGGCTTCGAAAATTTCCTCTAAGTTTTTTATTTCTTTTTCACTCATCAATTTCATGCTTTAACCTTTAAGGTTTTAGACGCCTTGAGGAAATTGCGTGGTATTATACATCAAAATCTACTTTTACCTTTTCGGAAGTTGGGACGGCTTGGCAACTCAACACATAATTTTGCGCCACTTCTTTATCTTCCAAGGCATAATTTATTTTCATTTCTACGCTGCCCTCCAAAATCTGGCATTTACATGTGCTGCACACGCCGCCTTTACAGGCAAATGGCAAATCGGCACCGGCAGCCAAAGCCGCATCAAGAATATTGTCAAAATCCTTGGTCATTGTAAATTGGAATTCTTTTCCAGCATCTACAATTGTCACTTCCACTCCCTCTACATTTTGCATCGCGAGGCGTTCGGCTCGTTTTTTATCTTCTTCGGTCAAGCCAGTTACAAACAGTTCAAAATGAATCATTTCTTTTGGCAATCCGGCATTTACCAAATAATCACCCACATAAGTTACCATTTCTTCGGGACCGCACAAAAACACTTCGCTTGTATCGGGAATATCAATGAAATTTTTCACCAAAACATCCATCTTTTCATCATTGAAGCGACCGTTAAAAAGTTCAATATCGCGACGTTCCTTCGTTAAGAAATAATAGATTTCCAACCTCCCAAAATACTCGTTCCGAAGCTGTTCCAACGCTTCCTTAAAGATAATGGATTTCGCGGTTCTATTCACATAAAACAGCTTGCAAGTAGCATTGGGCTCCAGTGCCAAATGGGTTTTAATCATTGAAAGCACGGGCGTGATTCCACTTCCAGCGGCAAAAAACAAATAATTTTTTGCTTTTCAGGCTGCACATTTCAACGCCAAACATTCCGCTGGGCTCCATAATTTCCAGCGTATCGCCAGCTTTTCAATTTTGAATTTACAAAGGTTGAAAACGCGCCACCTGGAATTGATTTTACCGCAACTTGTCCATTGCTTGTCAACCGGACTGGAGCACAAACTATAGGAACGGCGGGTATCTTCACCGTTTATATCGGCTTTTAATGTTAAATGTTGGCCTTGCCGAAAATTAAAGTTTTCAGCCAATTCATCGGGCACGTCGAAAGTTATTACCGAACAATCATCGGTTTCTTTATAAATGTCCTTTACTTTTATTTTATGGAATTTTGCCACTTGATTTTTGTCGAATTAAGTTAACAAAACTAACGCTTGTTAGTTAAAATTGCAAGGCCCTCCCCTAAATCCCCTCCCCAAAGGAGGGGACTTCAGTTAAATTAGCCCTTTTATCAATACCGAAACCATATCTTTTTTCAGAATATTTACATCTACTTTACCGCGTTTTTGATACCATAAATATAGCGTTCTTAAGGTGGATAGTATTGAAAATAAAATAACCTCGGGATGAAATGATTTTATTTCACCGGCTTCTATTCCCCATTTTATAATACTCCGGAAATTTTCTTCGTAATCATCCCGCATTTTTACGAAAGATTTTAAATCTTCATTTTCCAAATGCATCCAATCATTGTTCACAGCCGCCAGCGCTTCGGAATGATTTACTGTAATATCAATATGAATTTCTATTATTTTTTCAATTTTGGCTACCGACGAAATCTCTTCAGCAACAACCATTTCCATTCCTTCCGTAAATTCCTCGGCAACCTTTAAGATGATTTCAGAAAGTATTTCCTGCTTGCCTTTAATATGGTTGTATAAACTCGCGGCCTTCATATCCATGCCTGTGGCAATATCGCGCATTGAAACTGCTTTATAGCCTTTTTCATAGAAAAGACGGGATGCAACTTGTATTATTTCTTCTTTTCGGGAACTTGTTTTCATTGATTGCAAGATAGCGATTCCCCCAAAAAAATATTTGTGGAGAAAGTGGTAATTTTATGGCTCAAAAAAAATGAAACAATGGGATTATTTGATTTTTTATTCGGAAACAAAACAAAAAAAATCCAGGATTTTAAAAGCCGCGGCGCGATAATCGTTGATGTGCGTAGCAAAGGCGAATATGAAGGGGGAGCAATTCCAGGTTCCAAAAATATTCCTCTTCAAAATATTTCTTCAAAATTGAATGAAATAAAGAAATGGAATAAACCTATAATCACTTGTTGCGCCAGTGGAATGCGCAGTGCAAGTGCAGCCGGCATCCTAACAAGCAACGGTATTGAAGCAATGAACGGCGGCGGTTGGTTTAATTTAAGCAAGAAACTTTAGTCATACCCCTTGCCACTCCCAAAGGGAGGAGAACAAATACTTCAAATATTTAATTGATTGAATTTCAGTTTTTTGTAGCTTTATTAGCTAATCAAAAAAATTGAAATTATGTATCAATACAAAGCAAAAATTATTGAAGTTTACGATGGCGACACCGTGACTGCAATGGTAGATTTAGGATTTTTCCATTTTCAACAAATGAAATTTCGCCTTTATGGAATCAATACCCCCGAACTTAGGGGTGAGGAACGCGAAAAGGGACTGGTAGTTCGCGATATTGTACGTGCTATGATTCTGGATAAGGAAGTTACCATAAATTCATATAAAGACAAGCAGGAAAAATACGGCCGTTATCTGGCAAATATTATTATTGATGGTTTGGATTTGAACCAATGGCTGGTTCAGAACGGGCATGCGGTGGAATATATGCTATAGTTTGATTTTCTGCAATTCGTTTTCATTTTCGACCACCTTTGAATTGTATTTGAGCGTCCAACCCATGGAATTCGTTAAGATATAAATTTTTTGAAGCTCCGAAATTAGTCGGTTTTCGGCGTTTGTCATTAGTTCGGATTTTTTTATTTCCTCTCTAAATTCCTTCGCAATTGTATTCTTTATTTTATTGAAATCCTCAGCCGCAAATTGGTTGAAATGCTGCTCCCGAATATCATAATAAGAAATATCCGGATTTATGGAAAGTTCGGGTTTTGGGATGTTTGTAATGTTTACAATCTTGTTTTCTTCATCTATTTCAGTTTCAATTTTTCTTAAATCGTAAGCTACATTCGCCTTTACGTTGGCAATAATTAGAACACTTTTTTTGGAAGGCACCAAACCGAGAAAAACATCTTTATTGGATTTGTAGGTATACACCTTGGCATACCGGCCTTCGGTAACAATAAGTTTGCCCACATTTTTTATTTCCTTTTGGATTAGTGCCGAATTGGCCTCCAATTGTTCCCGGTTATCTTTCTGGTTTTCGCAATAACGCAGGCCGAAAACGATGACAAAGGCAATTACAATTCCGAGGAAGATGTTTCGCATAGCAATTTTTTTTATGGAAAGATACTAAAAACATCCCACCCCTGCCTCTCCCTTCAAAGGGAGGGGAGCATTTTTAGAGGTCATATTTAATCACAAACATTACAATTCGCGGAAGCACAAAATATTGCGAAGTGGAAGTTGTATTGAATTCTTGGTTAAAAGTATCGTTATTTATGGATTCCGTATTCAAAAGATTTGTGGCCTGCACCGAAAATTCCCACGGACTTTCGCCGTGCTTATAGTATAAATTTGCGTTGAAAAAGGAATAGCTGTTTTCAACCGTTTTTTCATCGTTTGTGTATTTGTAATAATCCCATTCTGCAAAAAGATTGAAATTTTTTAAAAACCGAATATTAACATTCGCATAGGGACGGTTGGTAAAAAAAGTTTGGACAGAGCCGCCATTGTCGTAATCATTTTTGATGAAACGATAGCCCACTTCAAAATTCGGAAAACTCTGGAAATTGCTTAAAACGCCGGCATTGTAATTCTGCGTAAAACTTTGGCTTTCGCGGATTTCATCATTTATAATATTGTTCGTTTTGCTCAAAAATACCGCCGCATCCAACTTGAACTGAACTTTTTTAACCGTTTTGCTGAACCTTCCAACTGCCGAAAAAGTTTCATCGGGAAAGTTACTGTCGAAATTTTGGGGACTGCTCACTTGGCTTATGCCCTGCAAAGTAGTGTTCGATTTTATGGCGTCAATTCTTCTCGTATAACTTAAATTCCCGCCAATGTTGGTATAATTGAAAAGATTGAAACTAAAATAGGTAAGATTATAACTATGCGAAAGTGAATTTTCCAATTCGCGATTTCCTCGAAAAAGACGGTTGTAATTGTTGAAAACATAAGCTTCGGCATAATCGTTAACATCGCTGTATTCTGAAGTAATTGAATAATCGAATCGCAGGTTTTCGCTTTTCTTCAGTTCCAAAATTACGTTTACATCCGGTAAGATCATCCAATCATTTTGGGTGGCGGTGGTTCCCAATTGCTCATTTTTCAAATTGTAATTGTGGAGTGTAACTCCGGGTGTGAAAATGAATTTCCCACTTTTCAATTTATAATGGAGACCGAAAAAAGCATCCGTAAAACTGTAGGTTACATCATTGTTGAAATCATTTTCCGTGAAATTATTTTCATTCCCATTTTCCAAAATCTGAAAAATATCTGAATTGAATTTTTGGTTGCTGTACGTGGCGCCAACGGTAAAATTTAAGTTGCTTAAATTATTTAAAACATAGTAATAATCAACCTTTCCATCAATTTTATTGCTTTTCACGGTTTTGTTTTGATTGATGTTGTAACGGTCCGATTGCTGCAGCGGGTCAAAAGTATCGGCATCGCTATTAAAAGGATCCAATGGATTAATCTGCGTGAAAACACCGCGAAATGGAATAGAATCCTGCACAGCTCGGTAAAACGGATCTTCGTTTTGATATAGATGCTGCACTTCCGCGGCAAAAATGTTTTTGTCGTTTAAAGTGAAATATGCATTCGCATTTTGGTTGATGGAAAAAGGCGTGTTTTCCTTTACTTCCGAAATATCATTTTGGTTTCCGCCAACTACCGAGATGGTAGCGTCGTCTTCCGTTTGTTTTGACGTTTTTACGAGTGCATCATAATCCAATTGAAAATTTACATTTGGTTTATAAACGCTGCTCAGTTTAACCATCGCCAGTTGGTTTCTTTGGTCGTTTTCAACACTTGTATTTTCGGTAATTCCATCATCAATATATTGGCGAATGCTATTGCTGACGATGTTTGTTTTGTTGTCGCTCAAAATACCGAAACCACTTATATCCAGCTTTTGGTTGACGGCATAACTGAAATTTGCCGCAACAAATTTTGCGTCAATTTCCTTGGCGCGATCGTTCTGTGAAACCGCAAACCCGAGATCACTATCGCTAATGTTGAAGCTCGTTCCTCCGCGGCGATTAAAATTTTTAAATCCGCCCGTAAAGTTGAAATAATCCCGAAATGTAAAAGGCACTTCGCCGATATTATTGAAATCGGTTATGAGATTGATGCTGTATTTGGGGCTGTAATAAAACAGTTTCGGATGCACCAAATATCTTCCATTTTCTTCGCCATATTCATCAGCCAATCCCGCGCCGGCTGTGACTTCCCCGAACCAAAAATTCTTTTTTCCTTCTTTTAATTTTATGTTTATTGCCACATTATCACGATCATTTCCGAGGCCGCGCATTTGGTCCACTTCGTTATAATTTCTTAAAACTTCCACCTTATCCACGGCATCGGCGGGGATATTTTTTGTTGCGAGCTTGCTGTCCCCGTCAAAAAAATCCTTTCCTTCCACCATCACTTTTTGAACGGTTTTACCTTCAACTTGTATTTCGCCATCATCGTTCACCTCAACACCAGGGAGCTTTTTCATTACATCTCCCAATTTCCGTTCGTCGCCATTTGTGAAACTGTCGGCGTTATAAACAATGGTATCGCCTTTTACCGTAACGGGCATTTCGTATACAATTTCCACATCGTCTAATTGGTTTTCTTGCGGATTGAGGATGAAATCCAATTCCATATTTTCGGCATCGGCAGGAACATTTACGGTTTGCTCCTTTGTTTCATAACCGAGAAAACTTGCTCTTAAAACATAAGTATTTCCCTTTGGAATATCTAATTGATAACGCCCTTGATAATTGGTAATGCCGTAAGATTCTGTTTTCCCCGTTGCTTTGATGCTTGCAATAACATTGGCAAATTCCAACGGATTGCCGATGCTGTCCTTAATGGTTCCCTTTACTTTTATGCTTTGCGCGGAAAGGGAAACAGTGAAGAGAAAGAAAATAATTGTAATAATTTTGATCATTGAATTTTTTCATCCCAGTGGCACAAAACCCTTTATATACTTTGCGTCTTTGCGACTTTGCGAGCCATTTTTTCACGCCAAGTCGCAAAGGCACAATATACCTAATTATCCACCAAACCCACCGCTATGTCTTCCCCACCATTTTGGAAATTTTCACGAAGCTCATCCGTTTTTTCCTTTACGATTTTTATGTATTCGGCACGGGTAACTTCCTTTCCCTTTTTGGGTGGTTCAATTTTTTCGGCATCTTTTGGGTTCATCACAATTTTTGAACAGAGAAGTGTGGTTCGGTAAACATTCAATTCCAAGATAAGTCCCGGTAAACCACCAAACTCGCCCGGACCGTTGCTTACGGGAATTTGTGGTGTAAACCACGCCGTAACCTCAACTTCCTCTGGAATTTCTATCATATCCATTGGATCTTCGGGTTGGACTGAATCTTTTTTTACTTCAGAATTTTCTTTTTCATCTTTCTTTTTTGGACGCGCCATGCTGAAATCATTCGGGTCAATTTTCTTCATAGCAGTAGCCTTAAAGGCTATGTATTGCCCAATTTGTTTGGATTCCTTTGTAATTTGCCAATCCAATTTTTCAACCGAATCGGTTACCAAAAACTGTTTTCCGAAAAATTCATTTTCTTCCACAACTTGCCCGGTTTTCAGGTTTTTGTATTGTGCGCCCGGCGAATAGCTGCTCATCATCATTTTGAAACCTGGATTTATGGGCCCAGCATCCAACGCTTCCTGTTCTTTATATATGGATTCATCTTTATTGAAAGTAAGGATATAAGTTTTTTCCAAGGCACTTTTCATCATTTGGCCCACAGCCTTTTTCATTTCTTCAGACATTTGGCCGTTGCCACCTCCAAAAGCATCAAGATCAACGGTGGTTTTGGATTCATAAAAAGCTTGTCCGGAAATATTTTGGGCTTTTATTCCAAAAGAAAATGATAGTAAAAAAATAAAGATATATCTAGTCATTGTAATTGTTTCAGGCTTAAATCAAAGTTAGAATACTTTGACCAAAATGTTTAAAAATAGTTTAATTTGTTTGAACAAAAATAGTCGTTTTTCCTATGACGAACCAATTTATAATCTGTTACATTCTTTTTCGTTTAAGTAAAACCTTCATTTTGTAACTTGCGGAATCTATGAAACAGCTCTCTCTACTTTTTTTACTTATTTGCCAAGTAAGCATGGGGCAAAGCGTAACTCCCATAAACAAGGTTCCGCTTAACGCAGAAAGGTTTATTGGGATCGACAATTACAAAAACAGTTATTTCATAAAAAACAGAGTACTCAACAAACAAGGGCCGGACGGTATTTTTATTTTCAACGATCTGCAATTGGGGCGTATTACTTCGATCGATATTATTAACCCCTTAAAAGTGGTTGCTTTTTTTCAGGATACCAATACCGTTGTGATGCTCGACAATAAACTAAACGAAATTGAGCGACTAAATTTCAACAACCTACCGCAGTTTTTAAATGTGAGCACTGCGACCAATGCTGGCAGCAATAGTCTTTGGCTTTTTAATGTGGACACCCAGCAACTGGAATTGTACAATTACGGTTCAAAATTGAAAACTGTCATTTCACAACCATTTTCGGGAAGGTTACTTTCCCAGGCAAGTAACTTTAATTATTGTTTCGTTTTAACCGAAAAGAAACTGCGTGCTTTCAATATTTACGGTAGTATTCTAAATGAAGTATCTTCCGAAGGTTATGAAAGAATAATTCAACAAAATGAAAATTTAATTGCTTTAAAAGAAAATTCACTGTACTACATTCCCGATTTCGCTAAGCGGAATGACGCTATTTCCCACGAAACGGTGAAGCTGTCATTCCCCGAAATAACAATTAAAGATTTGCAGCTTACAAATGATTTCCTGTATATTTATGACGGCGAAAATTTGCACACCTTTAAACTAACAACCCCAACTAAAAAATAGCTATGCACGTTGCAATTGCTGGAAACATAGGATCAGGAAAAACCACACTTACCCGCTTATTGGCGAAACATTACAAATGGCAAGCACACTATGAAGATGTGGAAGACAACCCCTATTTGGATGATTTTTACACTCAAATGGAACGTTGGTCCTTCAACCTGCAGATTTATTTTTTGAACAGCCGTTTTCGGCAAATCGTAGAGATTCGGGAAAAAGGTAAAAATGTAATCCAGGATCGCACTATTTATGAAGATGCTTACATTTTTGCGCCAAACCTACACGCTATGGGGTTGATGACCAATCGCGATTTTGAAAACTACCGTTCGCTTTTCGATCTTATGGAAAGTGTAACCAAAGGTCCGGATCTACTTATCTATTTGCGAAGCAGTATTCCTAATTTGGTGAACCAAATTCACAAACGGGGCCGTGAATATGAAAATTCAATAAGTATTGAATATCTAAGCCGCTTGAATGAACGTTACGAAGCCTGGATCCAAGGTTACGACAAGGGCAACCTTATCATCTTTGACGTGGACAATATTAATTTTGTGGACGATCCGGAACATTTGGGAGAGGTTATCAATAAAATTGATGCCGAGTTTCACGGCCTTTTTTAAGCCCTCTTGCCCCGAAGGGGAACTTCACGCTTGCCCTTTATTCCTATCATTAATAACAATTTAATAATCTCAAAGTTTTATTAAATACCAATCATCTTTTACTATTTAATGGTATTTTTCGCAATAACCAAATTCCCCCTTTGGGGGACAAAGGGAGCATATGGCATCAATCTACAATACTAAATTTTACCACCGCGACCTTTCATGGCTTCGTTTTAACCATCGGGTGCTTCAAGAAGCGGCAGATGAAAGGAATCCACTCTATGAGCGAATTAAATTTTTGGCCATCTTTTCATCAAATCTTGATGAGTTTTTTCGGGTTCGTGTTTCGGATATCCGACAAATCAAAAAAATTGAAAAACCTCTTCGAAAAAAGCTGATCACCAAGCCCAATAAAGTTTTAAAGGAAATAAAGAAACAGGTTGATATTCAGCAAAACGAGTTTGGAAAAATTTTCAACAACGAAATAATTCCACAATTGGCTTCGGAAGGGATACATTTAATTCGCCACGAAGATTTTTCGGAATCACAAAAGGAAATTGCTACCAGATATTACGAGGAAAGCCTTAAACATATTACTGAAATAAGCTGTAATCCTTGCACGGAAGCTCAATCGGTTTTTGTGGAAAACGAAAAGCTCTACTTAGCGGCACAAACCGATGAAGATGAATTTTTGATGATAGAAATACCGGATACGGAACCACGATTTTTCGTATTTCCTTCGGAAGATGAGAAGTCGTTCCATATCACTTTTATTGACGATATCCTGAAATACAATCTGCAAAAGGAACTTTTAGAAAAAAAAGGTGCGTTTCATTCCATAAAAATTTCACGCGATGCGGAACTTTATATTGAAGATGAATTTTCGGGTAATTTAATGGAAAAAATAAAAGAAGCCCTTCCAAAACGCGATACGGGTCAAGCAACGCGAATATTGATAGACCCTGCGATGCCAGAGGCTTTTCGTGAAATTCTGAAGAAGGCCTTGGACGTAAATCACACCGATGTGGTTTTGGGCGGACGCTACCATAATTTTAAGGATTTTATGCAGTTTCCGAATCCTACGGATAAGCAATTAAGCAATAAGAAATTACCGCCACTCCCCCATCCCGTTTTGGCAGACTGCGATTCCATTTTTGAAGTAATAGACAAAAAAGATCAACTGCTGCATTACCCCTATCAAAGTTTTGAGCCTGTTAAAAAGTTGTTGCAGGAAGCGGCGAATGATCCCAAGGTTACAACGATTAAAATGACTATTTATCGTGCGGCAGAGGATTCTGCCTTGAATGACGCTATTGCCTTGGCGGCAAAAAATGGCAAGGACGTCACGGTTTTTATTGAAGTGAAAGCGCGTTTTGACGAGCATAACAATCTTAAATGGGGATCCATTTTTAGAAAGAATGGCGCACGGGTTATCTACAGCTATCCCGATATAAAAGTTCATTCAAAAATACTTTATATTGAGCGGGAGATAGACAAAAAACGTAAGCGCTATGCCTATATCGCCACTGGAAACTTCAATGAAAATACTGCGACACTCTATACAGATTTTGGACTGATGACAAGTCATAAAAAAATCACGAAAGACCTCAAAAAAGTATTTATGGTCTTGGAGCGTGATATGATCGTTCCGAAAACCAAAGAATTGCTGGTTTCGCCTTTTACCACTCGTGAACGGTTTACAGCTTTAGTTGAAAAGGAAATAGACTTTGCCCGTGAAGGAAAAAAAGGGTTGATAATTTTAAAAATGAACAGCCTTCAGGACGAAGGTATGATTAAGGAACTTTATAAAGCCAGCAACGCCGGTGTTGAAGTGCAATTGCTAATTAGAGGAATTTGTTCCTTGATTCCAGGGATTGTGGGACAAAGTGAAAATATTAACATTACCAGTATTGTTGATAGGTTTTTGGAGCACGGACGGGTTTATATATTCGGAAATGGGGGCGACGAAAAAATTTATATTGGAAGTGCAGATTGGATGACCCGCAATTTGAGTCACCGTATAGAAGTTGTGGCACCCATTCTTGACGAAGACCACAAAAAAACAGTCCGCGACTTGATTGATATTGAATTGGCCGACAACGTTAAAGCCCGCATTATTGATGGCAAACAAAAAAATGAATACGTTAAAAATTCAGAAAAGAAGATCCAGTCGCAGTTAGCAATTTATGAGTACTTTAAGCAAAAAGAGTAAAGAGGAAAGAATAAAGAGAAAAGAAACAATATTCAAGAGCCAAAAGCTAAGAGCCAAAAGCTAGGAAGTTTTTGTTTAAATAAAACCCATTTTTTTGGCGTGTTCTACTGCTGCTTCGCTTTTTTCAACCATCAATACAGGCACCGTTTCATAATTTTCAAACAGCCCCTTTACGCGAATCATTTTTTGGGTGTGGTTTACGTTTCTCAAATATATAGCGAGTATTCTTTCTGGATGTGCTTCGGCGATTTCAATATAAATATCTGGATCATGTTCGCCGCTATCGCCAATTAAAATGAAAGGCAATTGTGGATAGGTTTTTAAAATGTTGATAATCTCCTTTTGTTTTTGTGGTTTTTCGGGTTTGTATTTTTTGGCGAAAGGATTTACAAAATCGCGAAGTAATATCGCTCCCTTCGGAAAACTGTTTTTTTCCAGAAATACTTCCAAGTACCTGTAAAGATTCCACGGCCCATGGCTTACGTAGAAGACCGGATTTTGGTCACTGCCCGATTTTCCTTTATGCAACTTTTCATAAAAATCTGCTGCCCCTTCCAGCGGGATTCTTTTTTCAGCACGTTTAAAAACCGTATTCTTCGCAACTTGCCATTTAAAACGGGAAGTTAGGCCCGTGTGCATAATGGTATCGTCAACGTCGCTTATTATACCGAATTTTGCCGTTTCGCATGGAATCATTATTTCACCCATAAATTTATTATTCCGCTGAATTAATCTATCGGGAAACTTTTCAGCAAAAGAAATTTCATATTGCAACCAGCCGTTCCCGTCAACTAAGGGCAACATGTTTTCAATAGCTTCATCAATTAAAAAATAACCCTGCTCGTCGGTTATGGTTTCAATTTTTCTTCCGTCGGGGAGTATTAAAATTAGGGTTTCGTTTTTTATCAAATCGGTTTCGAAGCGTTTATATGTATTCCATAAAAGATTGAAAAACCCTTTTTTTGAAAGATCTATATTTTCATCTTCCAATGCGCGTCCTTTTACATACAAATGGTTTTCCGTTCCGTAGCTTCGGAAAGTTATAATCTGAATCGGGTCTTTTCTGAACATACGCAATTAAAAATGCCAGCCCTCGGGCCAAAGCCACATTAACAACAATCCAAAAACGATGGTGATGCCAAAAGAAATACCTATCCACTTTGCCAACTGTCGCGTTCCAAGAACGGCCGCCATAATTCCTTTAAAAAGTAGATTGGATAGGGAGGCCAAAAGTATAAGTCGCCAACCTGTGGAAGTGTTTAATCCACCACCTTTCATAAGTTGGGATAGTGAAAGTGTGATGGCGTCAACATCGGTTAACCCACTTATAATGGCAACGATATAAAGAGCGTTATTTCCAAATTCCTCTTTTGTAAAGGCTACTGCCAATAATATTGCTCCGTACAGAAGTCCGAAAATTAGGGCACTTTTAAACTGAGCGGGATTTTTAGGTTCGGGCATTTCTTCATCGCCCCCATTTTTACTTATAAAATAGAACAGCCCTACACAAATCAATACCATTAAAATAAAAACAGCTGCCAGTGGCAACACCAGTTCCGGTAGCTTTTCGGGAATAACCACCCCCACTTCCACCAATACCCGCACCAACGCCACAGCCGAAGCAGCCGTAATTACAAATGCTGCCATTTTGCTTATAGCTTCCGTGTTCTTTGTTTTGCGGGCATAGCTTACGGTGGTGGCTGTACTGCTAATAAGCCCTCCCAAAATTCCGTTGGAAATAATGCCGACCTTTTTACCAACAAATTTATAGATGAAATAACCAACCACGCTTATACCCACAATCAAGGTTACCATAAGCCAAATATTCTGCGGATTCAATACATCGAGGGGGCCATAAGTTTCATTTGGAAGGAGGGGTAAAATTACTAACGAGATACCCACAAAAGTCATAATAGCAGCAAGATCCTTTTCCTTGAGGTTTTCAATAAAATTGTGAAGGTTTTCCTTCATATAAAGTAGAAGGCTCAGTGAGCCTCCAACAATAACAGCGATTATGCGGTCGCCCATAACCAAGTACGCTCCAATGGCAAACATAAGCAAGGCAGCGACTTCTGTGGTCTGGCCCACATCGGTATCATTAAGCTTTTTGAGTTTTATAATATTTGCGGTAACCAATAGGGCGGTTAAACATATTCCCAAAATGGGAAGAATAAATGGATTGTTGAAATCACGGGCCAAAAAAGCGGCAATAACCCCCAAAATCGAAATTAGGGTAAACGTGCGCACACCGGCCATTTCGTGGTTGCTCTTCTGACGTTGGAGCCCCACAAGCATCCCCAAACCAAAGGCGATTGCTAAAGTAATAATGTCGTGATAATTCATAGCTGTACTAAGATAATAAAAATTTGAATATGATATTTTAGGGATTAGGAATTAGGAAATTTTGGAATTTTGGAATTTTGGAATTTTTTCGGCATAAAAAAACCTGCAAAGTTTTTGAAGCTTTGCAGGTTGGAATTTGGGATTTGTTATTTGATATTTTCCCTTTTATTCTTTATCCTTTATTTTAATTTTCATTCCCTCAACATCTTTCAGTTGCGCACGAACTTCTTCTTCGGTACCTGTAAAGGTTTTGGTTTCGGTAGTTTCAACGCCATCAACGGTTGTGGTTATTGTAACATTGGCCGTTACTTGATCGTTGCTATCGTTTTTCAACATTTCAACCATAGTTTCGGTCTTGTTTTTCAGGTTTTCCCCTTCTGAAATGGTGCTTCCTGTTTCAATATATTGAACTTGTTTTTCAGTCAAAATGGTTTTGTTCCCTTCGGCATCAATAAAATAAACTTCTTCTGAAGAAGTTTCATTGGCCATGACATCCGAAGTAGTATGACCTCCAAGAATAGGTGCGATTACAAGACCTATCAAACAGGTAAGTTTAATTAATATATTCATAGAAGGCCCGAGGTATCTTTAAAAGGATCACCCACTGTATCACCGGTTACGGCTGCTTTATGGGCATCGCTTCCTTTATAGGTCATTTCGCCATTGATCAATACTCCTGCTTCAAATGATTTTTTTGCATTGTCCCAAGCTCCTCCTGCATTGTTTTGGAAAATAGCCCAAAGCACACCACTTACGGTAACCCCAGCCATATAACCCCCGAGCATTTCGGCAATAGCCATATTGTTCATTCCAAAAATCATAGGAACGAATGCAATAACTATTGGAAAACCAATCGTTAAAATTCCGGGCAACAACATTTCCTTTAAAGAGGCTTTCGTTGAAATTGCCACACATTTATCATATTGTGGTTTGCCAGTTCCTTCCATAATTCCTGGAATTTCGCGGAACTGTCTTCTCACTTCATTTACCATTTGCATGGCAGCCTTACCAACCGCATTCATCGCCAAAGCGGAGAAAACCACGGGGATCATACCTCCCACAAAAAGCATCGCCAAAACGGGAGCTTTAAAGATGTTAATCCCGTCAATTCCAGTAAAGGTTACATAGGCAGCAAACAATGCCAATGAAGTTAATGCAGCCGAAGCAATTGCAAAACCTTTACCTGTTGCGGCCGTTGTATTACCTACAGAGTCCAAAATATCGGTACGCTCACGAACAATTGGATCCTGCTCGCTCATTTCGGCAATACCACCAGCATTATCGCTGATAGGGCCGAAAGCATCAATTGCAAGTTGCATTGCGGTTGTTGCCATCATAGCAGAAGCTGCAAGGGCCACACCGTAAAAACCAGCAAAAGCATAGGAAGCCCAAATAGCACTTGCAAAAAGCAAAACGGATGGAAATGTAGAAATCATTCCGGTTGCCAAACCTGCAATAATATTGGTCCCAGCACCCGTTGATGATTGTTGAACTATTTTTAGGATTGGTTTTTTACCTAATCCTGTGTAAAATTCGGTTACAGAGGATATTCCCGCACCCACGACCAAACCGACCAAAGTGGCATAAAACACTCTCATTGAAGAAATTTCTTGAAGACCTTCCCCGAAGAAACTCATACTCATGGTTTCAGGAAGCATCCATTTTACAAGTACAAAACAGGAAATGGCCACTAAAACTATCGAAACCCAGTTGCCAATATTCAAGGCGCCCATAACTTGAGCTTCCTTCGCATCGTTACTTTTTATTTTTACAAGCATAGTACCAATCACCGAAATGATAATCCCAGCACCAGCTATTGCCATCGGCAATAAAATTGGACCAATACCGCCAAATCCGTCTATAATGGCACCGCCCATATCTTTAATAACATAGTTACCCAAAACCATTGCAGCTAAAACTGTTGCAACATAGCTACCAAATAAATCGGCGCCCATACCTGCAACGTCACCTACGTTATCGCCTACGTTATCGGCGATAGTTGCTGGGTTACGCGGATCATCTTCCGGAATACCGGCTTCCACTTTTCCCACCAAATCTGCACCAACATCTGCAGCCTTTGTATAAATACCACCTCCAACACGGGCAAAAAGAGCGATAGATTCTGCACCTAAGCTAAACCCTGCCAAAGTTTCAAGCACGATTGTCATTAATTCCTGTGGGGTTCTTGTGATACCATCTATGGTTGTTGGCTCCCAAACACCATTCATAAACACGTGGAAGAAAATTATAAAGAAAAGTGTTAATCCTAAAACTGCAAGACCTGCAACCCCAAGACCCATTACCGTACCGCCACCAAAAGAAATTTTCAGCGCTTCAGGCAAGCTTGTACGCGCAGCCTGTGTTGTACGAACGTTGGTTTTAGTAGCGATTTTCATCCCCATATTTCCTGCCAAGGCAGAAAAGAATGCACCGAATATAAATGCTATAACAATTAAAATATGTGTTGTTGGAACAACAAATGAAACTACTGCCAATGCCACACTCACAATAACTACAAAAACGGCAAGTAACCTATACTCTGCATTCAGGAAGGCTAAGGCGCCTTCATAAATGTGGTCGCTTATTTCTTTCATCTTACCATCGCCCGGGTTTTGTTTCATCACCCACGAACGTTTAACGGCCATAAAGATTAAGCCTAATACCGCCATTGCTATTGGCGCGTAAATCATCATTGATTCCATAATTTTTTAATTAAGATTGGTTTTCAAATTTGCGACTGCAAAAATAGGGAAATGGTTTGGGATACGAAACAAGAAAATAACTTAGGACGATAAGACATAGGACGTAAGACGAAAGAACCAGTCCTACGTCTTACGTCCTATGTCTTAAGTCTTTTTTTAAATACTAAAATGCCCCTGTACCTCAGGGGTTTCCTTGTATCGTTTTACGCATTCATTGTAGATTTCAATTGCTTCATCGGCATTGCCCCAACCTCCTACGTCCACTTTTTTCTTTTCAAGATCTTTATAGACCTGGAAGAAATGTTCTATTTCGCGCACTAAATGTGGATTTATGTCGGCAAGGTCATCAAGGATACTCCAAATAGGATCTGAAATGGGTACGCAGATTATTTTTTCATCCGGTCCCTTTTCATCGGCCATATGGAAAACGCCAATGGGTTTCACTTCCATTACGCACATGGGGAAAGTGGGTTCACCACCCAAAACAAGTACGTCCAGAGGGTCGCCGTCCAGCGCCAAGGTTTCGGGAATAAAACCATAATCGGCCGGATACATCATACTGCTGAATAGCATGCGGTCAAAGCGGATTTTCTTTAGTTCAAAGTCGTATTCATATTTATTGCGGCTGCCTTTGGGGATTTCTATCAGTACGTCAAATGTCTTTTTCATGGAATCTATTTGGTAAATTATTTTATTTGCAAAAGTACTGTTTGCAGCTTTGTAGATTGCCAAAATGTTCTAAAAGTTCTTTATTGAATAGAGATTATTTCTTATTTTGTGAGGAAACAATTTGCACTTTATCCATGAAAGCAACCAACAAAATAACTTCACTTGCCGCTGCCCTTCTTTTAATGGGCGTATTGGCATTATCTTCCTGTGGTACCGGTAAAAAAAAGGCTTGTATTGACGAATCAAAAATAAGCGAGGGTCCCTGTACCATGGAATACAATCCGGTTTGTGGCTGCGATGGGAAAACCTATAGCAATCCTTGTATTGCGGGTCGTGCTGGGATTATTTATTTTGCTGACGGGGAGTGTCCTGAGTAGGCAGTTCTCGGTTCTCGGTTGTCAGTTTTTGGTTGATTATTGTTGATGTTGATGGTAGAAGGTTTTAAATTTTATTTATTTCTGAAGGCGATTTTTTTGATCGCTTTACTTCACTTTTTTTATTTTCAATTTTTTTTGAAAGAGAACTGTTTTATAACAATCCGATTTGTTATTTATGGCTTTGCTATTTGAGATTGTGATTGGCTTTTTGGTGGAACAACTTTTAAGTTGGGCAATAATTCAAGGTAAGTTCCCAAGTAACTCATATATCCTATTCCTAGTCACAAAAAATATGAAGTTAATCCATATCCACTAAAGCATGTGTAACTAAAAAAGTAAATCCTATTTTCTTATCTTTACTATATCTTGAATTAATATAAACTTTAAAAAATTTTGTTATGGGAGTAGGAAATATATTTGTTGCCACTGTTATCTTAATATTAGTGTTGCTTATTATCAGTTTCTTTGTGGGTGGTGAAGAAGGCGGTTTATAAATTTTTACTTCAACCCGCCAAATTATCAATTGCACCTGCCATATCAATACCCTTTCCTAAAACAGGCTTAAACCAATCTCCCGTTTGGGCTAGTCGCTTGGGCATGGTCTTTATAGTGAAATCCAACAGTTGTAAGCCTGGCTTTACCTCTTTCCACGAAAGTGGCGCCGAAACAGTAGCTCCCGGTTTTGGCCTCGCGCAATAGGGTGCCGCCAAGGTTTGCGCACGCCGGTTTTGAAGAAAATCCAAATAAATCTTTCCTTTGCGGCTCTTTACCGCTCTTTCCATACTAGTTAGCTTGGGCAGTCGTTCGCGGACATAATAGCAAAGCAGTTTGGTGAAATCGCGTGCCTCCTCATAGCCGTATTTGCCGCCCAAGGGAATGTAAATGTGTATTCCCTTTGAGCCAGAGGTTTTGGGAAAGCTTTTTATTTTCGCCGAATCCAATACTTCCTTTGCTGCCAGCGCCACTTCAATCACTTCTTCAAAAGTGTTTTTTTCGGTGGGATCTATGTCTATGACCGTAAAGGTGGGATTCTCTAAATTGTGAATCGTGGAATTCCAAGGATTGATTTCTATGCAGCCCAAATTCGCCATATACAACAGCGTCGCCTCGTTTTGGCAGATTAGGTATTCTATTTCCTTTTTGGAGGATTCGGAATAAATTTTTATAGTCTCCACCCAATCTGGCAAGGATTCATTGTCCTTTTGAAAGAAGGAAGGTTTTGAAATGCCATTGGGATGGCGGTGCAAGTTTTGAGGGCGGTCCTTGAGATAGGGTAAAATTACTTCGGAAATATGGAGGTAATAATCAATCAGATCGTATTTGGTGTAGCCCGACTCGGGCCAGTATACTTTTTCGAGATTGGACAGGGGCACCGAAATGCCGTCCACTTCCAATTGGGAGGAACTGTTTTTATTTGTATTTGCCGCAGGTTTCTTTTCCGGTTGCGGAGTAATTTCCTCCACATCCTTATCATTGCGAAGGCCTTTATATGTAGGATGGCGCATTACGCCGCTTTTGGTCCATTCAGAGAATTTTACTTCACAAACAAGTTTTGGCTCCACCCAATTTGGCTTTCTTCCTTTCAGGGCAATGGTTTTTCCAAAAGGATTTTTTTCCGTTTCCAAAATTTGCAGTTTCTTAAAAAGTGATTTTTGTTCGGAAGCCGAAAAACCAGAGCCACAATTGCCAACATAGGTAAGGGTTTCCTCTTGGTACATTCCCAAAATCAGAGATCTAAAAAATCCGCCGCTATCGGAATCGGTATAACCACAGATAATGGCATCCTCTGTATTGGTGCTTTTAATTTTTAACCAATTTTCACTTCTATAGCCCGGTGCATATTTAGAATCGGCTTTTTTGGCAATAACCCCTTCCATTCCCGCATCTATGGCGCGTTTATAAAGTGTTGGCCCCATCGCTTCAATATGATCGCAATAGATTACATTATTCAGATCGCCCAAAATTTCCGGCAACAGACTTTTTCGTTCCAGCAATGGCAATGAAATGGTATCCATTCCATTTAAATGCAGAAGGTCAAAAACGTAATAGCGCAATTGGCCTTTGGTCTTCACGGTATCGTATTTTTGCAGTTTTTGGAAATCAGATTTGCCTTCTTTGTCAACTATTACAACTTCACCATCCATAATACAGTCGTGCGGTATGCCCTCCAATTCCTTTGTGATGGGCGCGAACTTGCTGGTGTATAAAATTCCGTTGCGGGAATATAGTGTCACCTCGCCATCATTGATATTGGCCTGAACCCGATAACCATCCCACTTCAGTTCAAAAATCCAATCCGGATCCTTAAATATTTTTTTGGCGGGACTGGCCAGCATGGGTTTTATAAACTCATTTGGATTGAGCGATTTTAATTTACCGGGTTTGGTGACTTTTGTTATCGAAGAAAAAATTTCTGCATCGTATTCCAGATCGGTTGCGAAGGAATCCTTCTTTTTGATGAGCAACCATTGGTTTTTTTCTTCTCCCCTGTTCGTATGGACCAGGGCAAAAGTGCCTTTTATCTTTTTTCCGAAGAATTTAATCTTAAGATCTCCCTTTTTCAATTGTTTAATAGGATCGGTACCAACGTCGCTTTCCAAAACCTCAAATGTTCCTTCATCCCATATATTCATTACTCCCGCACCATAATTTCCTTTGGGGATGATGCCATGAAAAGTGAGGTACTTTACCGGATGGTCTTCCGTCATTATCGCCAACCTTTTGTCCTGTGGATTCATCGATGGGCCTTTTGGAACGGCCCAACTTTTCAATACGCCCTCCATTTCCAGCCGAAGGTCATAATGCAATCTGGTTGCCTGATGGCGCTGGATTACAAAACGACCTGCGTTGTTTTCCTCCAGCTCTCCTTTCGGCTCAGGCGTATTGTTGAACTTGCGCTTTTTTATGTAGTCATCCAGCGCCACAATTAGGAGGCTTTACTTTTTTTCTTTTTCTTTTCCAAACTGGCTTTTAATTTCGCCATTAAATCGTCCGCATGGGTTGGGGTTGTGTCCACTTTTTCAACTCGCGTTTTCTTACCCGTGGATTTAGCATTGATTATCTTCATCAACTGCTTATTGTAAACGTCTTTGTATTTATCTAGCTTAAAGTTTGATGTGTAGTTTTCAATAAGTGAAAGTGCCATATCCACTTCTTTTTTGGAAACTTTGGTGGACGGAAGTTTTAAATCATCGGGGTCTCTTATTTCATCTGCGAAACGGATTACGTGCAGAACCAATGCATTTTTATAGACCCCAATAAGACTAAGATTCTCTTTTTGTCGCATCACAAAAGTGGCGACTCCAAGTTTTTCGGTTTTCTTCAAGGCATCGCGCAATAGGTTGTAGCTTTTTCCGCCTTCTTTTTGGGGTTCTAAAAAATATGGTTTTTTAAATAGCAGATCGCTCACATCGGCTTCTTCCACAAATTCTTCAATATCTATGGTTTTGCTTTTTTTCATATTTGCCTTTTCAAAATCCTCCTTCTCAAGAATTACGTAGGCATCATCTTTCTTAAAGCCTTTTACAATATCTTTCCATTCTACTTCCTGACCGGTATTTTCATTCACCCGCTTATAACGAATACGTGCGTTGTCGTGCACATCCAGCATATCCAGCTCAAGTTTACGGTCTTCGGATGCGCTGTACAATTTTATGGGAATTGACACCAGGCCAAAGCTTATTGAGCCATTCCAGATTGATCTCATTACTGTTTTTTCTTTTAAAAGTAAAATTTTAATGGGAAAGAAATCCAGCATTTCACGATTCTTTAACCTATAAAGAAACAATCTGCCTCTCGCATAAATTCAGGGCAGGTTTTAATGCGTAGTCCTAATCAATATGCTCTATCAATTTTTCAAAGGCAAGTATATCATTTTCCAATCCCATTTTTCTGCGGAGGCTTGCTATTTTTGATTCCACTTGTTTGGCACTTATTCCCATAAGCGATGCAATTTCCTGGGTGGAAAGCTGAAGTTTTAACATGCAGCAAAAGGCTACATCATTTTCTGATAAATTAGGGAACATTTCAGAAAGCTGTGAGGCAAAAACGGGGTGTACCTCTACAAACTTGCCCTTAAAATATTTCCAATAATTATTTTGGCCCAAAAGCTTCATTAATTTTGCAGCCAGTTTTTCTGAACTCTCGGGATTTTCCCGACTGTCTATCAGTTCTATTATTCTATTTTGAAGGTCGGACATTCCTAGGGATACCTCTACCAATTCCTTTTCTTTATTGGCGAGCGTTTTTTCGCGTTCCCGGCTTAGTTCGCCCTCGAGGGCGTTTTTCTCCTCTAGAACCTTTTTGGAGTTTTCCAGACTTGTTACTAGTTCGCGCTGCAATTTAAGCTTGTTTCTATTGGACCGGAACAAAACCAGACCTATAGCGATAATGAGTACAAAAATAAGGATGCATAGCATTAGGATGTTATCCTTTTTACTATTGTTCTCCTTTAAAAGTTCATTGTTTTTTTTCAATACAAGATTTTTCTCGCGCTGTAAATCATTTTGGTATTCCTCCCGTAGTTCCAAAACTTTGGCCTTATTGATAACCGTGTTTAATGAGTCCTTTAAAAAATCCATTCGCTCAAACGATTGCAGTGATTTTTCAACCAACCCTTCTTGGCTATAGGTGGATACCGTCTGCTTTAAAAATTCTATTTCATTGGCCGCGTTCATTTTCATGCTCGTGGATTTTGCGGTTGCTTTTACGCGGGCTATTACGTCCAATGCTTTGTCAGATTTTTTATGTCTATTCAAAAAATCCAAATAACGAACGCTTATTTCCATAAACCGTGTTGAGTTTAACTGAAAAGATCCTTCATATGCTTTTTCGAATGCTTCCTCAGCTTTCCGCGTTCTACCCGTAGCATCATAAATTTGGGCCAGGTTGCTAACGCTTAACCACATATATTCTTTATTGTTCATTTCCCCAAGAGCAATTTTTGCTTCGTTTAAGGCTTCTTCCGCGTCTTGATAATTTTCTTCCAGCTGAATCAGACAATCAGCGTAACTGAGCAGGGTATAATAATAATTTGAGCTCTTGTTTTCTGCAAAGACGGGTAATACTTCTTCATACAAAACTTTGGCAAAGGCATAATCACCGTTGTTATAGTAGAGGTTCGCCAATTTTTGCTTCACAACGTACAGCTCCCGCTTGTTGCCCACTTCGGTTAGAATTGAAATTGCTTTCTTCAGGTTTTCCAGTGCCTTTTCACTGTCCATCATATAATTATAGTTGGAGCCCTTTTCGCCATAGGTTATTCCTTCTCCTTCCCGGTTTCCGGCCTTTTTAAAATATTGCAGGGCGCTATCCACTGCAGTCAACGACTCTTTGTAACGGGAGCCCATGCGGTAATTGATAGCTAAATTAAGATACATTCTGGCGCGGGATAGAGGATATTCCTCAGTATAATCCAGTGCTTTTTTCATGAAGAATTCCGCCGAATCGGGAACGGACAATCTATTGTACATAATTCCAATATCACTGTAGGTTTTGGCAGTTACCGTATCGTGAAGTTTTGAGGAATACTTTAACAGCCGAAACATATAGGTTTTTGCAGAATCCGGATTGGAACGAACGCTGTTTATTATTTGCTGATTCAGTTTATCTATCTCTGGAGTTTGTGCTTGGGAACTAATAAAAAGAAATAGCAATAACGCGAGGGGAACTAGTTTTTTCATAAATAGGCTTGGGGTTGTAAATATATAGAATTCCTCTAAATTTTTGGAATTTCAGAGTTGGAAGTTGAAAGGCTTTTACCGTTCCTTAACCTATTAAAACGTATTTGAAAGTGTTCAATTTTCCTGTTAAAAGTTTAATAATGCGGGGAAACAAAAGGTTTAATGTATTTAAATTAGTATAAAAAAGAACTTTAAAGGAAAAATTATGAAAACAACACTTTATATGGCGTGCGCGCTTGTGCTTATGGGTTCTACCCTCTCTGCGCAGACGTTGAACGAAATCAAGGATGTAAATGGCGACGGCTTTTATGATATTGATGAATTTAGCAAAGTATATTCCAAGGGTTATAATGACTGGGATGTTGATCGGGATGGCCGAATAAATGATCAGGAATTTTTTGATACCTATTACAACAACCTGGATATAAACCACGATGGTCGACTTACCCATGAAGAATGGACTGCGGGAGGCAGGGACTATGATGGGTTTATAAAGGATGATTACTCACAAAATCCCCCTCAGTACATTTCTAAAAGGGAATTTGCAAAAAGATTCCAGGGAACGGGATATTATGGCAGTTATGACAGCAACGGGGATGGATTTATAGATGTAAGTGAAATGAATCAAACCATGTTTAAGCGTTTGGACAAAAACAGGGATGGCAAACTTGATAGAAATGAATTGGATGGATATTAGAATGTCCAGGCATAGATTGGAAAGAAGATTTATAACGTTTCTTCCAGCATCGTAATTCCAAACACCCATTTTTGAACTTACCCATAAAAAAACCGCCCGAGAGTATCCCGGGCGGTTTTAAAATTAACACAATCTAATCTAATGATTATTCTTTCATCAATCTTTTGGTGAGTTGTCCTTCTTTTCCATTGATTATTACCAAATAGGTGGCTGCAGATAACTGCGATACATCAATGATTTTGGCATTGCCCATTCCTTGAAGATTAATGGTTTGTACCAATCTACCAGTAAGATCATAAATATGGGCGCTTTCAAGTTCCAAACTCTGAGGGTTGCCGATAGTTACATTTTCTTTTACTGGGTTAGGATACATCGCGATGCTTCCAAGACTTTGGCTGTTGTCGCCCGTGCCAAGTACGCTCTCTACGATAAGCTCAAACTCACAAGTGGCAGTATTGCCATATTCATCTGTTGCCGTAAGGGTAATGGTATAGGTGCCGTCAGTTAGTGCCGTTCCTGCCGCTGGGTCCTGTGTGGTTACCGTTACGGGATCGGTACAGTTATCGATTGCCGTTGCCTCACCAGTCGCGAAATAATCCGGAACGATGTAGAACAGGTTGCCCGCGCCCGGATCCACAGTCTGGTCTGCGGGACAGGTGATTACAGGTGCAAGTACGTCAACTGCTGTTACCGTAGCGGTACAAGTGGCAAGATTTCCGTTATTGTCCTGGCTGAAAACCTGAACCGTTACCGGTGTGCCTATATCCGCACAGCTAAACTCCGTAATGTCAACCGCAACCGTCAATATACCGCAGGCATCATCGTTGGAGGCTATCACATCGCTTGGACTGAGAGTGGCTGTTCCATCCGCTCCAATTTCAATGGTGAAATCCTGGCAAACAAGCACGGGAGGGGTATTGTCCTCTACCGTTACTATAGCCGTACACGTTGCAGTGTTTCCGTTTACATCGGTTACTGTCAATACCACTGTGTTATCGCCTATGTCCGAACAATCAAAAGTATCGATATCCAAAGTATAGGTATCTATTCCGCAGGCATCGGTGCTGCCGTTATCGATATCGGTTCCCGCTATGGTCACCGTTCCCGTTACCGGATCAAGCTCCACGATAATGTTCCGGCAGGCCACAACTGGGGCGGTAACATCCTCTACGGTTACGATCGCGGTACAGGTACTTGTGTTTCCGTTTACATCCGTCACTGTCAATATCACGTTGTTGTCGCCAACATTGCTACAGTCGAAAGTGTCCATATCTATTGTTGTGGAGGCTATGCCACATTGGTCGGTGCTTCCGCCGTCAACATCGGCCGCGGTAATGGAAGCGTTCCCGTTCGCATCCAATTGTATTGTGATGTTCTGGCATACGGCCACCGGAGCCTCGTTGTCAATTACCGTAATGGTGAAGCTACAGGTGCTTGTGTTTCCGTTGATATCGGTAGCGGTGAACTCCACAGTATTTATGCCCACAGGGAACTGGCTGCCGCTGGGAAGGCCTGCAGTCTGCACCACCGTATCAATGCCGCAGTTGTCCAATGCAATGGGCATGGAGAAACTTACCGTAGCGAAACAGTTTCCCGCATCGGTATTGGCATTTATATTCGCTGGGCAAACTATAATAGGTACTTCGTTATCATCTATTGTAATTACGGTAGTACAAGTAGCGGTCTGGCCATTTCCATCGTTTACGGTCCAAACTACAGTGGTATCACCTGTTGGTAATATCTCGCCCGCAAGGGTTGCCGTTCCATTGAAATCATTGGTGATGCTTCCATCGGAACAGTTGTCAGTAAAGGTGGCGTCAAACTCGGTGCCAACTACCGTGTACTGGCAAACGCCAGGATCAGTATCACGTGTCGCATTTGGTACACAGGTGATCGTTGGATTTTCATTGTCTTCAATCGTAAGTAGAGTTGTACACGTAGCGGTCTGGCCATTGCCGTCGTTTACAGTCCAAACTACAGTGGTGTCGCCCTTGGGAAGTACTTCACCAGCAAGGGTTGAAGTTCCATTGAAATCGTTTGTGATGCTTCCATCGGAACAGTTGTCTGTAAAGGTGGCGTCAAACTCGGTGCCAACTACCGTGTACTGGCATACGCCAAGATCTGTATTACGGGTGGCATTTGGTACACAAGTGATGATTGGATCTTCGTTGTCTTCAACCGTAATTACGGTTGTACATGTAGCGGTCTGGCCATTGCCGTCGTTTACGGTCCAAACTACAGTGGTGTCTCCCTTCGGAAGAATATCACCCGCAAGGGTTGCCGTTCCGTTGAAATCGTTGGTGATTGTCCCACTGCTACAGTTGTCAGTGAAGGTAGCATCAAACTCGGTGCCCACTACAGTATATTGGCATACGCCAAGATCCGTATTACGCGTAGAATCCGGAACACAGGTAATTATTGGCGCTTCATTATCTTCAACAGTAACCACGGCTGTACAAGTGGCTGTGTTCCCATTTACATCAGTTACCAAAATGGTTACATTGTTGTCTCCCACATTTGCGCAGGTATAGTCCATACTATTGTTAATTGTAGAATAACTAACAGTAACGTATAGACGCTTAAAAGTTCCACCACAAGGATCGCCAAACACGGCATTTGTAGCTGGAATAGTAAAAGTATTGTTGCCCAGGGCATACCCTTCTACAATAGTTTGCGAATTGCTTGCGTGGCATCCTCCTATGGTATAATTGCCATTACTACCATTAGGTGTGCCATAGCTTGCAAAATCAACTGCAGAAACTACATTACCTGCAGGTAAGGTTATTGTAAGATTTTGACCTTCGTTTACTTCAGCAAAAGCTGTAAATGTTTGCAAAAATTCAATAGTGTCAACAGCACAATTGTCCGTGCTTCCGCCATCTATATCTGCAGGTACAACAGCCGCGTTTCCGCTTCCATCCAATTCCACAGTTATATTTTGGCAAACCGCTGTTGGGGCTTCATTATCATTTACAATAACATCAAAGCTGCACGAAGCAGTATTGCCACTAGAATCGGTAGTTTCAAAAGTATTGGTTGTAGTTCCAACGGGAAAAACACTTCCACTCGGTAATCCTGCAATTTGTGTAACTGCTAATGTGTTATAAGTAACGGTAACTTGTGCGTATATTCCAGCACCATAGTTACCATTAGCAAATAGACCCCACGAATTCATTTGTCCATAGAACAAAAGTACATTTTGACCTCCAGGGTTATACCCAGAAGGATTTAGAGAAAAAGAAACATTACTAGCTGCTCCGGCTTGACCATCACAGAAACAATGACTTGGTGTTGAAGGAAATAACGTATTTGATACTCCATTCAATGTGGTGTTGTAATTTCCTGAGGCACATTCTACTCCTACGGTGAATTCAACCTGAATAGATTCGGGCGTATCATTTTCAGTAGAATTCCAAGAAAAACCTATACCCCCCGAAGGATTGTAACCATAAAAGGAATCGGTTCCACAAGAATAATTTAAATTAACAAGTTGTGCTAATGGAACTTGATAAACAACAGTATTTGAAGTTGTACAATTATCAGTAGCCAAAACATCATAGGCAACGGTTGCACCACAAACACCGGCATCAGTATCTACCAGAATTTCGCCTGGGCATGTAATTACTGGGGCTTCTGTATCGTTAACGGTTACATCAAAACTACAAGAATCCGTAGTACCGTTACTGTAAGTAACCTCAAAAGTGTTCGTTGTAACACCAACCGGAAATTCAGAGCCGGAAGGAAGGCCTGCCGTTTGGGTTGGTGTCAATGGTCCATTTACAGGATCATTAGCCGTAACGGTATAATTTACTACTGCACCACAAATACCTGGGTCATTAGATACTGTGATGTTTCCCGGACAATTAATGGAACGAAGTAACCAAACATAATTTGTTCCTCCAAAGCAGTTATCAGAAACATATGCTGACGTAGCAGTATTTGCTCCTCCCGGATCGTTATATCCCGGGGCACCTAAATCTAAAAAATAATCTTCAGCAACTTCCTGACAGCCACCAACGCCCCAGGTAGTTGCCCAAGCAGTTTCGGTTATTGTTGAAGGGTCTGTAGTATTCGGATTTGTAGAAATAGCGTAGTCTGATGGACTACCTCCGAAAATAAATGCTGCGGCCTGTACTGCACTTAATGTCGCCGGATTACTTGTCCAAACTGGACCATCATTGGTATTAAATGAACCAACATATGTGGCTGCTATTGGAGGTCTATTAAAAGTTTGGTTATTACTTATAGTTCGCTGGCTCAAAGCCTCTTGAATTTGAGACTGTATTTCTGCAGAAATGGCGATTCTATTACCAACCTGGGCTGATGAGCTATTCTCCGCGGACGGCGATAGGGTCTGCGCCGAAAGGGCCCCTCCCATACTTAATAAAATAATAATTAATACAAGGGTAGTTTTATTCATGGATTTGGATTTTAAGTTAAAAAGCGGCTAAAGTATAATATTTTGTTTATTAAATAAGTATGTACTAATAGGTGTATTCTATCAAAAACCCCCTTAAAACAACATAAATATCTGATGTATAGTTTTATATCTACATTAAAAAATATTGAATTGTAGTTTTTATCCTACGGAAATATTCTAACTATTGAATACTTATCTTATACCCAATAAAGAGAATGGGAGTTTTAAGTAAGTCTGATTGGATTATTTCCATTTAACAGGAAATAATCCAAATATTTAAAATTGTTTTTCTACATTTGTTTTCCCAGCAAAAAAATAAATGCAAACACCTCTTTTCGCAATTATAGACGTAGAAACCACTGGTGGTGGTATTTCGGGTAACCGCATAACAGAAATTTGTATTGCGCTTTTAAAAGAAGGTGTGGTAGTTGATAAATTTACTACACTCGTTAACCCAGAGCGGGAAATTCCACAACATATTACAGCACTTACAGGAATCACCAACGAAATGGTTGCGGATGCTCCCCGTTTCTTTGAGGTAGCTCAGCAGATAGAAGATTTTACAAAGGATGCCATTTTTGTTGCCCACAATGTTAGTTTCGACTATAACGTAATCCGCGGTGAATATCAGCTTTTGGGACAGCACTACAACCGAAAAAAGCTTTGTACCGTAAGGCTCTCACGCAAATTAATTCCAGGTTTGTTGTCATATAGCCTAGGAAGACTTTGCAATACCCTAAATATTCTGCATTTTAACCGGCATCGCGCCGAGGGCGATGTGGACGCAACGGTAATTCTTTTTCAACGATTGCTTGCTTTGGATGAAGATTTTAGTACAATCAATTCATTTTTGAACCCCCGATCTAAACAAGCCACCCTTCCCCCACACATTCCCGCAGAACAAATAAACGGATTGCCAGAAGAACCCGGTATTTATCTCTTCAAAAACCATAAACAACAAGTTATTTACGCCGGAAAAGCTAAGAATATTAAAAAACGTGTTCTCTCGCATTTCTACGACAAAAAAACAAAAGAATACCATCTAGGCCAAGAAACCCATTTTATAGACTATGAACTTACGGGAAATGAACTATTGGCACTTTTGGTGGAGTCTGAATACATACGGAAATACTATCCAAAATTCAACCGTGCCCAAAAATGGCCTACCACTACTTATCAAATTATAAGTTATACGAACCAACGTGGCGTTATCCAGCTTGCTTTGGGTAAGACAACGGCCTTGCACGATTCCGTAAGCACTTTTTATAACCGAACGGAAGCAACCGAAAAATTGGAAGAGATGTGTGAGACTTTTAAACTCTGTCCTCGTTTTTGCACCTTGCAAAGCACTTCGGAAAAATGTTCACACTATCGCCTCAAAAATTGTGAGGGCATTTGCGAAGGGCACGAAAATGTAGAAGATTACAATTTAAAAGTTTTGGCTGCCATTAAATCTTTAAAAGAAAATAAACCTACTTTTTCCATTCAGGGAAAAGGAAGAACACAGGGAGAAATCGCCTTTGCATTAGTGGCCGATGGACAATACAAAGGTTTTGGTTTTTTTGACAGAAGTGAATCCATCTGCAAAATTGAGGATTATGAGCCCTTTTTGAAAATGCAACCGGCGAGTTACCATACCCATGCTATAATAAGGAGCCACCTAAAAAAACACGGGGAGCGGAATGTGGTTTATTTGGAGGAGTCACTTGGGCTCACAGAACACAGGATTAAAGCCATTAAGAAAAACCTGCCAAAAGACAATATTTTCTCAGAATGGAGGTGAAATAGTTGCATATTTTAAATCTGATCGCGCTCGTTTTTCTTTACAGTTCCTATCAACGGTTGCTAATTTCCCTATATTATTGTTTGCAATTCTTCGTTATTGGTTATTAGAAGTTTAAATATTTTACTTAATTTAAACTGTTTGTTAAACCCTAACAATAAACATCTTGAAAAAATCTGTCCATATGTTATATATAGGTGCTATGGTATCTATTGTTGTGCTAGTAACAATCTATCTGATCTATAACGGATACAGTTATTACATTACTCCGCTAGAAGAACGCTTTTATCACCCGCAGCACGACTGGCTAAAGGCTAGCGGTCTCTTTGGCCAAGGTCTTGGGGTAATTGGCACTTTCCTAATATTATTTGGAGTTTTTATTTACATATTGCATAAACGGTATAACATATTGGGAAAATGGGTACGGTTAAAATATTTGTTGGAATTCCATATTTTTCTTTGCACGCTTGGGCCTATTCTGGTGTTGTTTCACACCACCTTCAAATTTGGGGGTATTGTATCCATTGCTTTTTGGTCTATGGTGGCTGTGGTTGCCAGTGGTGTAGTGGGTAGGTTTATATACATTCAAATACCGCGGACAATCGAGGGCAGGGCATTAAGCCTTAGCGAGGTTCAAAATATGAAAACCGATATTGCCGAAGTATTGGAGAAAAAGTACAGTCTCAATCCACAAACCATACAATTGTTTCTCAATTTCACAAGCGCTGAAAACATTTCTAAAAAACCCTCCCTAGCCCTGCTTAAAAATACGCTTAAGGAAAATAATGTATCTATGGAGGAACGGCATTCCATCTTAAAAAAAGTCAAGGAAGAACGATCGCTTTCCGGGAAGATTGCGCGCTTGGAAACCATGAAAAAATGGTTTGAATATTGGCATGTAATCCACTTGCCTTTCGCTTTAATAATGCTTTTTATTGTGATAATCCATGTGATTGTCGCATTCACCTTCGGGTATAAATGGATATTTTGATGGACGAGCAATCATTAGAGGAAATCCTTATCTATGGAGCTGTATTTTTGTTCTGCGCAGCAATTATAATCTTTTATCTTCGGAAAAAAAGCAAGGCTTCCAAAGAAACCTTTCAAAAGGTTGAACTCGCCAAAGAAGAAGGTCTGCACGAACCGGTTTCCCTCCACCCATATATCGATCCCAACGTTTGCATAGGTAGTGGCGCCTGTATCGCAGCTTGCCCTGAAAAGGACATTTTAGGGATTGTAAACGGCAAGGCTACGGTAATAAATGCCTCCAACTGCGTAGGCCATGGGGCGTGTTTTCACGCCTGCCCCGTTGAAGCCATTTCCTTGCGTATTGGAACCGAAAAACGCGGGGTCGATTTGCCACATGTAAACCAAAACTTCGAAACCAATATGAAAGGCATTTATATTGCCGGGGAACTGGGGGGGATGGGCCTCATCAAAAATAGTGTGGAACAAGGGCAGCAGGCCATAGACAGTATTGTGAAAAGTAAAAAAATAGCGAAAAATGATTGTCTCGATTTAGTTATTGTTGGCGCAGGGCCTGCCGGGATTTCTGCTTCGCTGGCAGCAAAAAAAGCAGGGCTTTCCTCAATAACTTTAGAACAGGATTCCTTGGGAGGAACCGTATTTACTTTTCCTCGTTCAAAAATTGTAATGACCTCGCCAATGAATCTTCCGCTCTACGGAAAGGTGAAATTGTTCAACACCTCCAAAGACGAATTATTACAACTTTGGAAAAAAGTAATTCAGGAACAAAACTTGCAAATAATTGAAAACACCAAGGTTGAAAATATAATCCTGCAAAAAGATGAATCGTTTAAAATTTTAACCAACACGGGTAGGGAATATGTGGCCACTCATGTTCTATTATCAATTGGGCGTCGTGGAAGTCCGAGAAAACTTGGCGTGCCGGGAGAAGACACCCAAAAAGTTGCCTACCGTTTGCTGGAGCCTGAAGCCATCTCGGGGAAAAAGATAATGGTTGTGGGTGGGGGCGATTCAGCAATTGAATCTGCTTTGTTGTTGAGCGAGGAAAACGAAGTGGTTTTATCATATAGAAGCGATAAATTTTCCCGCTTAAAACCCAAGAACAAAGAAAACATCCTGAAAGCCGAAGAAGATAATTCCATAAAAATTATTCTTGAGTCTAACGTATTGAGCATTAATGAAAAGGACGTACTTTTAATGTTGAAAGATGAGACCACCCTTTCAATTGAAAACGATTTGGTTTATATTTTTGCGGGTGGAGAGCTTCCAACGCACTTTTTGGAAAAGGCCGGGGTGAAAATTACCAAGCGTTTCGGTTATGTAATGAAAAAACACTAATCTTTTGGGTGAAAGCAATTTCAAAACATATAATTCTTTTAATTGGAATTCTTGTTTGTTCGCTTGGACAGGCGCAGATTTCCCCTGGCGATTTATCAACTGCCCACTCAAAGCTGGAGGGAATGAGCAATTGTACGCAATGCCACGAACTTGGCGCCAAAGTTACAGATCAAAAATGTTTGGATTGTCATACCGAAATCAAAAGCCTGATAAACCAAAACAAAGGTTTTCATGCAAATTCAAAAGTGGAAAGCCAGGACTGCAGAAAATGCCATAGTGAACACCACGGCCGTAATTTTGAAATGATTCGGTTTGATACCAAAACCTTTAACCACAATCAAACCGGCTATGAACTGGAGGGGGCACACAAAAAGGTAAATTGCCGCGAATGCCACACAGCAGAGAATATTTCAGATTCAAAATTAAAAAAGAGAAAGGGTACCTATTTGGGCCTGGACAATAAATGCCTGTCCTGCCATGAAGATTTCCACCAAGGCGCCCTGCCCACCAATTGCCTCCAGTGCCACAGTATGGAAGCTTTCACCCCCGTAAAAAAGTTTGATCACGATCAAGCAGATTTTAAGCTTCGCGGCAAACACACCACCGTAGATTGTAAGGAGTGCCACAAAGTAACCGTAAAAAACGGCAAGGAGTTTCAGCAGTTCACCGGCATTCCTTTTGAAGATTGCAAATCTTGCCATAAGGATCCCCACAACAATCAGCTGCCCGGAAATTGTGCCCAATGCCATACCGAAACTTCTTTTACCACCTTGATTGGCAAAGGCAATTTTAACCATAGCCGAACCGGTTTCGATTTAAAGGGAAAGCACAAAACGGTTGATTGTTTTAGCTGCCACACCAAAACAAGCAGCCCAACCCAAGTATTTCAGGATAAAATTGCAATTGAGGAAAACAATTGTGTGCAATGCCATAAGGATCCGCACGAAAATAAATACGGACAGGATTGTGCCAAATGCCACAGAGAGGAAAGTTTTATTGGCTATGAAGGATATGAATTTCTTTGATCACTCCATTACCGACTATCCCTTGGAAGGCATGCACACTGAAGTTGATTGCAGAAAATGCCATGTGGAAAGCTTTTCGGCCCCTATAAATTTTTCAGAATGTAAAACCTGCCATCAGGATTATCACAAAGGCGAATTTGCAGAGAATGGCGTTTCTCCAGATTGCAAGGAATGCCATAGCCTCGATAAAGGGTTTGAGCACACCTCCTTTACCATTTCGGACCATCAAAAATCGAGTTTTCCTTTGGAAGGAGCCCATTTGGCCACCCCCTGTTTTGCCTGCCATGTAGATGAAGCAAAGGACCAATGGACTTTTGCTAATTTAGGAAACGAATGTATTGATTGCCATAACAATATCCACGAAGGGTATTTGAGTGAAAAGTATATGCCCAAAAATGATTGCGCCTCGTGTCACGGCAGCGAATCCTGGGACTTAATCAATTTTGACCATACCAAAACAGATTGGCCTTTAACGGGTAAACACAACCAAGTTTCCTGCAAGAAATGTCACTTTGAAATTTCATCATCTAACGAGGTTATATCCCAGAATTTTAGTACCTTAGATACGGATTGTGCTTCCTGCCATGATAATATTCATGGAGAAAATTTTGCGGTTAACGGAATTACCGAATGTTCCAGATGCCATGTAACTACCAGTTGGTTTCCGGAGAAATTCGATCATAATAAAACGCGTTTTCCGTTGACTGGAAAACACGAAGAAGTAGATTGTAAAGTATGCCATGAGGTGAATAACGAAAAAGGGGCTCCTGTAGTTATATATAAACTAAACAAATTGGATTGCAAAAACTGTCATTCATAACCGCCCTTTTATTTATAATAGTCCCAGTAATGGGACAGTCTCCTCACGGAACTTCGCTTAAGATAGATTGTGCCCAATGCCATAACCCCGAAGGGTGGACGGTAGATTTACAGACCATTAAATTTGACCATAGCACAACCAATTTTGATTTGGAGGGCACCCACCAAGTTGCCGACTGCAAATCCTGCCATACTTCCATGGTTTTTAATGAAGCCCCCTCAGACTGTATTTCCTGTCATACCGATGTGCACAGCCAATCCGTTGGCAATGATTGCGTGCGCTGCCATACATCCGATAATTGGCTGGTATTTAACATTCCTGAAATACACGAGGAAAATGGATTTCCGCTTATCGGTTCCCATTCCAATTTAAGTTGTGTGGAATGCCATACCAATGAAAGTAGTTTAATTTTTAACCCTCTTGGCAATGAATGTATTGAATGCCATAGAAATGATTATTTGGCGACCCAAAACCCCAATCATTTGGGGGCCGGATTTTCGCAAGACTGTATAGAATGTCATAATCCCTTGGGTTTTGGGTGGGATGCAACAGGTATCATTCACGACTTTTTCCCACTTACACTGGGCCACGATATTCAAGATTGTAGCCAATGTCATGATGTAACCAACTTTTCAAATATTTCGGCAGATTGTTTTTCATGCCACGACGACGATTTTGCCCAGACCACAAACCCCAATCACACCAACGCTGGGTTTTCAACAGATTGTGTGGAATGCCATACCACCAATCCTGGATGGGTGCCCGCAACTATAAATCACGATTTCTTCCCTCTTACTTTGGGCCACGATGTTCAAGATTGTAATGCCTGCCATATAAACGGCGATTTCAACAATACCCCAACCGATTGTTTTGCCTGTCATGAGAACGATTATAACCAAACAACCAATCCAAATCACATAGCTGCAAATTTCCCGACAGACTGTGCTGTGTGCCATACCACCAATCCTGGATGGGTACCGGCGACTATAAATCACGATTTCTTCCCCCTTACTTTGGGCCACGATATTCAGGATTGTAACGCCTGTCATATAAACGGAAATTATACCAATACACCAACGGATTGTTTCGCTTGTCATGAAGACGATTATAACCAAACAACCAATCCAAACCACATAGCCGCAAATTTCCCGACTGATTGTGCGTCTTGCCATACAACCAATCCTGGGTGGACGCCGGCCACTTTTGATCACGACAATATGTATTTCCCTATATATAGCGGAAGACACGAAGGCGAGTGGAACAATTGTGTGGATTGCCACACAAATCCTAGTGACTATTCCATTTTTTCATGCTTCCAATGTCATTCCCAAGGCGATATGGATGACGAACATGATGAGGTTAATGGGTATATCTATGAAAGCAATGCTTGTTTTTCCTGTCATCCCGATGGGGAAAGTTAATTTTTATGAAACAATTTCTCTACATATTATTGTTCTTTCTTTATGGAACCTGTCTCCTAGCACAAGATGATAAAAATTCCTTAGTGGGGAAAGTAAGCTTTGTTACATCAAATAATGTGTATGTAAAATTTGAATCCACCGAAAAAATAGAAATTGGGGAATTCCTCCAGTTGAATAACCAAAACTGTTTACAGGTAACCGAAAAATCATCCACTTCCGTGGTTTGTTCAATTGTAAATAATTGTGAAGTGAAAGTGGAGGATAGTGTTGTATATAAAATTACCGTTGAAGAAGCGCCTGTTATAATTTCTGAAGAAAGGAGAGCCGATTCCATTCCCATCCAAGTAGTCCAAGAAAGGGAAACGTATCCCGAAAAGCAATCCCTTTACAACGAAAATATCCGCGGAAGGGTTTCCGTGGCCAGTTACAATAATTTTTCAAACCTTCGGGAAGATCGGCACAGGCTGCAGGGAAAATTTTCGCTAAATGCTGATCACATTAACGATGGAAAGTTTTCAATAGAATCATTTCTCGCCTATCGCAATAATGTATCGGTTCCAGAAAATTACTTGGGCCGAACCTCTATTTTTAATGTGTATAATCTGAATGGAAGATTGGACGCCACCCCAACCCTCTCCTTTACACTTGGAAGAAAAATAAATCCCAAGGCCTCTACTTTTGGCGCAAATGACGGGTTACAAATTGAAAAGTACTTCGGCAACTTTTATGTGGGAGCCGTAGGTGGTTTTCGTCCGGATTTTTTTGACTATGGGTTTAATTCAGATTTGCTTCAGTATGGGGGTTATTTGGGTATTGAAGGCAATACGCAAGACTATTATGGTACAACCACCGTGGGCGCAATGGAACAGACCAATGCGGGAGCAACAGATAGACGCTATATTTTTTTTCAGCATTCCAGTACCATTGCCAGCAACCTAAACCTTTTCGGTTCTGGCGAAATGGATATTTTTAGCAATTCGGGAAGTGCAACCCGCTTAACCAACCTTTATCTATCGGCAAGGTACCGTTTTAGCAGAGCGGCTAACTTGATGGTATCCTACGATTCCAGAAAGCAGATCATTTATTATGAAACCTTTCAAACTGAAATTGAACGGATATTAGATGATGATTTGGCCAGGCAGGGAATAAGGATACGTTTAAATGTGCGACCCGCAAAGATTATCTGGATGGGAGCTAGTTATAGCACCAGGTTTCAGACTGGGGAACAAAACAAATCAGACAATATTTATGGGTATATTACCCTCACAAAAATACCGGCGGTTGGCGGTAGGTTGAATGCATCCTATAATATGAATACATCCCGATATTTAAAAAGCAATATATTTTCGGTAAGGCATTCCCGGGATTTGGTAAAAAATAAACTCAACGCAGATTTTTATTACCGAATGGCAGATTATGATTATGAAAATCAACTTACACAATACAAACAAAACTACTATGGGATGGCATTAATGTACCGAATTTCCACAAGTTGGCATTTCAATATATCGGGCGAAATGTCGCAGTTTGAAGAAGAAAACAGTTACCGTTTTTACACCCAGCTTACCAAAAGATTTGACAGTAGAAAGAAAAAAATAAACAAAACCAGATGAAATTATATAAAACCTTAAGCCTCATATTTATTGCCATGCTTTTTGCGACCTGCAACAATGGCCCAAAAGTGATTACTTCAAATGAAACCCCTTCCCAAAAATACGATAGTGGGATTTTTTCCGAAGATAACAAGGAAGTTGTTGATAGCCCTCAGAAGTCCGGCAGCTTTACAGAAAATCTGCACACGGTGGTGATATCCAAAATACTTCCCACTGAAAAATATATTTACCTAAACGTAACCGAAGGGGGAAAACAGTATTGGATCGCAACGGGCAAACAGCAAGTGAATGTTGGGGAAACCTATTTCTATCGCGATGGCTTGCTAAAGACCAATTTTGAAAGCAAGGAATACAATCGGGTCTTTGACACCATCTATCTTGTTTCGAAATTTGTACCTAAGGACCATGGTGGCAATACAAGCAACTTAACGACAGGATCTTCGGAAGGGTTTTCCACAAAAACAGAGGAAAGCCAAAAGGAAACTATTCCCACCCATACCGAAGATATCAAGCAGCACAAAGGCTCTATTAAAATATCGGAATTGGTTGCCAATCCCTCGGCGTATCAAGGAAAGACCGTGCAAATAACCGGGAAGGTGGTAAAAGTAAACCCAAATATAATGGACCGTAACTGGCTCCATCTTCAGGACGGCAGCAAAAATGATTTTGATCTTGTAGTCACTTCAAGCACCTTTGTTCCCGAAGGGAAAACAATTACCGTTCGTGCGGAGGTAGGGTTAAACCGAGATTTTGGCGCGGGATATCGTTACAACCTAATTCTGGAAAAGGGAGTGATTCTGGATCAGTAAACTATGAGAAGATTTCGAACTTTCGTTTTCTCAAATACGCCAACACACTTATAACAATGATACAGGCTACCGTTATATATACCCAACTTGGTATTGGAACCGGATCGCCCGTTGCATAGGAGTGCAGCCCGGAGAGGTAATAATTAACCCCGTAATAGGTCATGATCACCGAGGCCAATCCAAATATAGTGGCCACATTATAGGCAAACAGTCCACGCAATTTCGGAATCAATCGCATATGCAGAATAAAAGCATACACTAGTACGGTTACAAGAGCCCAAGTTTCCTTGGCGTCCCAACCCCAATATCGGCCCCATGATTCGTTTGCCCAAACCCCGCCCAAATAGGTGCCTATACTTACCATAAACAATCCGCCAATTAGGGTAAGCTCGCTTATATAGCTCATTTCTTGAATAATTCTTTTAACACGGCCCTTATTTTTATCAGAAATAAAAATCATCAAGATTAAGTTTATCAAGCCAATGATTGCTCCTAACATTAAAAAGCCATAACTGCCCGCTTCCAAGGATACGTGAATTGTTAGCCAATAAGATTTCAACACAGGCACCAAAGGGGTGATTTCCGGGTCTAAAAAGCTTAATGTAGCAACAAAAAGGATGGTACCCGCCAATACCATGGTTGCCGCCAAGCCTCCAAAGGATTTTCGGGTAAAGAGTATACCCGCCAAAGTTGTGGTCCAAGCAATATAGATCATAGATTCATAGCCGTTGCTCCAAGGTGCCCTACCGGATACATACCAGCGCATTCCAAGCCCTATGGTATGCAATACAAATCCAATTGCGACCAAAGAAAAAAGGATATAATATACCTTCTTTAAATGCCATCCCGGTTTAAATACCGAAACAAACAAAAAGAACAATAGCGCTACTCCCAAAAGCATGTAAAGTCCTGCCAAGCGTGTAAACACGTTCATTTTGTTCAGCAGGATTTCTATATTTATTTTAGATTCCGAAGGCATTACCGAACCGCCCTTTGCAATTTGATATCCTTTTAGTTCAGCTAATAAATGCCCAGCGTGACTATAGTCTTTAGTTGTAGTCGCCTTTTGTAGCTCACTACCGTATGAATTAAAGAAATTATTGGCAACGGTACTATGGTTGTGGCCATCGTCGTGGTTATGACTGCTGTATCCTTCCCAGGTATTATTGGGATCGTTAGGTCTAGGAATTATTTTGAGCAAGCTCCCTGAAAAAACCATGCTCAATATATTGAGTCGCTCATCTATCTTCAGCATCTCCTTTTCATATACCCCCCGGTCTATGGGCTCAAGACCGTAAATGCGCCTTACTTCCTCCTGAAGTTTATACTTGCCCTCGGCATCAAAAAAATCCTTGTAAGATGCATATTCCCCATTTACTCCCAAGAGTTTTTGGATATCTTCATGTTCACCCAATTTAACTAAAGGTACCTCGTACCAATCCTGTTTGTTTACAAACATACTTAGCAGTACTTGGTCTGCATTTAGGCCATCCCAACTCTCCTTGCGCGATATTTTCCGAAGTATTTCGCGGGAGAGGGTGTGCATGGGTTTCATTCTTCCTTTAAAGTCCTGCACTACCACTGTGCTGAAAGCCTCTGCATGCTCTTTGGATATAGCATTTTTAATATGGGCATCGGTCTGGGCATTAATCACCGAACAGAAAAAGAGGGCAATAAGAACGGAAAACGTCCCACTTTTGGCCCGTAGGGCATTTATTTTTTGGATAAGGCTATAAAAACGAGTGTTTTTGCTGAAGAGGGTCAAGATCATCCCCAAGGTTAAAAGGGCATATCCAATATACGAAATAATGGTTCCCCACCAATCGCTATTTACGCTTAGGTACGTTCCTTTTTCATCCCTGTCAAACGAAGATTGAAAAAATCGGTATCCGCCATAGTCCAAAATATTGTTCATATAAATACGGTAATCCATATTCACATCCTCCTCGGGATCCAATACGGTTACTTCGCTTGCGTAGGAAGAAGCGCTATTGGTTCCGGGATATTTATCCATAATAAAATCGTTCAGTTTTACCGAGAACGGAACTTTTATTTCTTTGGAGCCATAGGAAGCTGAAATATTCAAATCTTTAAATGAAAGATTGGATGGGTTTCCCGGAAACCCTTTGTTCCCATATACGTACGTTTCCTGGGTGTCCCCATTTACGGTAATATCCATGACCACCGCCGTATTGCTTTCGTTTTTAACTTTCGGGTCAGAAGATTTAATAAATGTCTTTGCACTCGGATTGAATTCTGGAAAAACGAAATTATTCACCCCATCTGAGTACAACGCGCGTAAAACTAAGGGCCTATATTCTCCACTAGGGACAAGAGTATCTTTTTGTTGGGTGGCCATAACCGTTTGGGTAAGGGTACGATTGGTGAGGAGCAGGATTTCGCCATTTTCATATTTAATGTTGATGGCATCGTCGCTGGGCTGGTCGTTAAAGTTGTAAAGCAGTGCTCCAAGCCGTCGGGTTTGGTCTTGTTCAAGATAATATTCCTCCCTCCCATTTGCCCCAGCAATAACAAGCTTTATAATTGGCTTGCCTTCCAAACCACTAGGCTCCATTTGTTGTTGGGGATTAGGGATAAACTCTTTTACCTCAACCTCTATCAGTTCATTTTCTATGAGATACGATTCCTTAAAGTGGTTATTGCCAAGGGAAGCGAACAAAACGGGTTCGTCAAAATTATAGGTGATACCGTTTTTTTGTACTTCAAACTTTAAATAGGTATCTGATGAAAGAAAGGTATTGGCGGTATCATTCTCCCGAATATGCATCACGCCCTCAAACCCAAAATAACGGGTTACGCCCTGCCCCAATCAATATTATTACTATGGCTGCATGAAACATCAAAACCGCCCATTTGCGCTGCTGAATCATACGAAATTTAAAAATGTTTACAATAATAGTGATGCCGAATAAAAGAAGTAATAACTCGAACCACCAAGATTTAAAGATTACTTTTTGAGCCGCACTGGTACCAAAATCATTTTCTATAAAAGTGGCAATTGCTATGGAAGCGGCAAATAATATAAAATACACTCCAGCCGCACGGGTAGAGAAAAATTGAGAAAATATACGTTTTGGGCTCAAACTTACTTCTTATATATTAAGGTTCAAACATCAATCTAGTACAAGATATTGTTTTTAAAGCAAATATTATTAAAAAACAATATCTCCTTTATTATAGCTTTTAGAGCTTTCCGGAATTGCCTTAATTCAGTTATTTATTCTTCACATGCACGTTTTATAGTAGCCGAAAAGTAGAATCCTTTTGTGATACCACTTATTTTTAAATACCCCATTGAAGTTTTTGGTAGGGTTGAGCACATAATTTCGACATAAGGGTTTAAAAAACCAACTATAAATATCATAAACATAAAGCATAAATAAAAACAAAATTCTTCCTTAGTCTGCCTTATTTTTGGATTGTAAAAAAGATTAAATTTAGCACAGTTAAATTTCAATTATTTTCTTCCTTATGATTCGCACCTTTTATAAACCTCTCTTTAGCCTCATATTTGCTGGCCTTTTGTCTATCGGTCTTCTTGCTCAGGAAGCAAAAAAACCGAGGGCCCGAGATTTGGGGATTCCCTTTTCTGGTGCTCCCGGCACCTACAATTCTATTACCGACGTACCCGGACTTTTGGTGGGATATAAAACCTTGATTGAAGGAGAAGGTATACTGCAACCTGGTAAAGGCCCAGTCCGTACGGGTGTAACCGTAATTTTACCGAAAGGCAAGAGTAACGATAGTTATGCGGCCGCATGGTTCAACCTAAATGGCGATGGGGAAATGACCGGTTTGCCGTATGTGGATGATTATGGAACGAATTCGGGCCCTATCGGGATTACAAATACAAATAGTGTGGGCATAGTACGCGATGCTATTGGCGAGTGGAGTTATAAAAAATTTACCAATAAGGATTTGATTGATTTCTCCTTTGGTCTGCCAGTGGTTGCCGAAACTTGGGATGGGCTTTTGAACGATATAAATGGTTTTCATATTAAAAAGGAACATGTCTTTGAAGCCCTTGACAGTGCTTCTGGAAGCAGTATTAGCGAAGGTAATGTTGGCGGCGGAACCGGGATGGCGCTTTATGGCTATAAAGGTGGCAGTGGTACGGCCTCGCGAATAGTTTCAATAAACGGAAAGGAATATACGCTCGGGGTTTTTATACAGGCGAATTTTGGTGGTATGAACGAATTGACCGTCGCAGGAGTTCCCGTGGGAAAAGAACTTGGCGGTCCGCGTCCTGTCATCCACAACCCCAAGCGAAAGGATGGTTCTGCCATAGTGATCGTAGCTACAGATGCACCCCTTACCCCCAATCAACTAAAGCATTTGGCCAAGCGGGTTACGCACGGAATCGCACGTACCGGTACCATTTCGCATGACAGTTCAGGGGAAATCTTTATGGCCGTAAGTACCGCTACACCACAGTATAATGAGGACTATACTATTGAAAAATGGGAAGTAATTCCCAAATGGCACCTCAACCCGCTATATCAAGCTACAGTAGAGGCGACCGAAGAAGCGATCATAAATGTATTGGTTGCCGCCGAAGAAATGAAGGGCATAAATGATAATATTTTTTATTCAATTCCCCACGACAAATTACAGGAGGTGCTTAAGAAGTACAACCGTTTGGAGGAACGCCCCAAATAAATGATCATAAGATATTCGGGCAAACTCCTTTTTTGATAAACAATGCCTCGGTGTTTTAAAAGAGATAATCCCTATTTTTTCTCCTCTTGACAACTTGGGCAAAAATAAGTACTCCTTCCCCCTACCTGTATTTTTTCCACCTTCCCCTCGCAGCCGGGGCAGGATTCGCCTTCATCCCTGTGGGCCTTTAACCAGCCATCGGGTGCCTTTTTTCCTTTTTCAATGAAGTCAATAGCCTTTTTGAGAATTTTTGAAATGTTGCCATAAATTGTCACCAGCTCCTCCTTATTGAGATTGGAAACCTTTGTTTTTGGATGTACTTTACTTTGAAATAAAATCTCATCGGTATATACATTTCCTATCCCTGCAATTTTGTGCTGGTCCATCAGTACGCTTTTGGCGCCGGCAGTTTCCTTCTCCATCAACTTTAAAAATTGTGCTTTGGTTATTTCCAGCGCATCGGGGCCCAGGGAATGCTCTTTTTGAAAGTCTTCCACACTATTTGCCATCCACACCTTTCCAAACTTCCGCGAACAAACATAGGAGAAGTGGGTATCGTCCTTAAAGTAAAAACTGATAATGGCGTGTTTGGGAAGATCGTCAAGCGCAGAGAAATCAAATTTGCCGGTCATCCCAAAATGAAACACCAGCCATTTATCGGCATCGCTCTTTATGAAAAGATATTTCCCAAGTTGTTGGGTTTTGGTGAAAGCATGATTTACGAACGTTTCACGCAAGGACTTTTGGGTTTCTTGCAACGGTTTCGATGCTCCGAAGGCCATTTTTACAACCTTTTTGTTCAAAAGGGCTTCGTCGGCATATTTTTTAAAGTGGGCTATCTCGGGTAGTTCTGGCATAATTTTTTTCTGTTTAAGATAGGAAAATTTTTGTTTTGAAATAACTTTAAAGCTTTAACCATCACCACCATTTCATCAGACTTATTTAACAATCTACGCGGTAGGAAATTTTCCTTCCTATTAAATTTAAAATTCAAAATTGCACTGGTGTCGAGATTGGTGTTAGTTTTAATAAACAACGGCATAGGAAGAAATATACAGAGGGTCTATAGCACTATCAGGAAATAATGCCCTCCTTTCTGCCAAAAAGTAGGCCTAAAACCCTAATTTTGCTTTTCTAAAAAATTGCCTATTTATGAAAGGAGTTCTCCTCGTAAACCTCGGTTCGCCGGACAGTACCAATCCAAAAGACGTAAAAAAATACCTCGATGAATTTTTGATGGATCCGCGCGTTATCGATGTTCCGTTTTGGTTTCGTACGTTTTTGGTTCGGGGAATTATTTTGAATACCCGTCCAAAAAAGTCCGCGGAAGCGTATCAAAAAATATGGTGGGATGAAGGATCTCCGTTGATTGTGATTTCAGAAAGACTTCAGAAAAAAATTCAACAAAAAACTACAGCTCCCGTAGCATTGGCGATGCGTTACGGAAGTATGACCTTAAAAAAAGGCTTACAGGAATTGGTGAACCAAGGCGTGGATGAAATTTTGACTATTCCGCTATATCCGCAATTCGCAATGGCAACTACCGAAACTATTGATGTAAAAATTGAAGAAATTAAAAATGAATTTTTTCCACAACTAAAAATTACTTCGCTTCCCGCTTTTTACAACAAACCAGAATATATAGAAGTACTTTCAAAAAGCATTTCAGAAAAACTTGAAAATATAGATTACGAACATTTACTTTTCAGCTATCACGGCGTTCCGGAACGGCATATTCGGAAAAGTGATGTTACCAACGGTCATTGTAAAATTGACGGGCAATGTTGTGTAACGGACTCTCCCGCGCACCAATTTTGCTATCGCCATCAATGTTTAAAGACAACAGAATTGGTTGCCGCAAAATTGAATTTACAACAGGGAACTTATTCCACATCTTTCCAATCACGCTTGGGTTTTGATCCATGGCTAAAACCACCAACAGACCGAACCATTGAAAGAATGGGACTAAGTGGAGTTAAAAAAATGGCCATCGTTACCCCAGCTTTTGTTAGTGATTGTTTGGAAACATTGGAAGAAATAGCAATGGAAGGCCAAGAAATTTTTCATGAAGCGGGCGGAAAGGATTTCACCGTCATTCCGTGCTTAAACGATCGCGATGACTGGGCCGAAGTCTTAACTGGCTGGATTGACCAATGGCGGATTGTTGATGTAAAAACCGCTATTGCATAATGAAACCTAACCAAAGCGCTGCCCTCGGTATAGATTCCATCGGAAGTTTATTGATTAAACAGGCCGTTCCGGCTTCGATCGGGATTTTGGTAATGTCGCTAAATATTTTGGTGGATACCATTTTTGTGGGAAACTGGATTGGTTCCATCGCTATTGCTGCTATAAACGTGGTTTTGCCGGTTTCATTTTTTATTGCCGCGCTGGGAATGGCGATTGGTATTGGCGGATCTTCAATAATTTCGCGCGCATTAGGTGCCAATAATAAAGAGCGTGCACTTAAAACCTTCGGGAACCAAATAACATTAACCTTGCTTTTAACAATTGCAATGGTTGTTTTTGGGTTACTCTTTATAAATGATATTATTCCAGCTTTCGGCGGAAAAGGCGACATTTTTGAACCCGCCAAAATTTATTATCGCATCGTGCTTTATGGAGTTCCCCTTTTGGCGCTGTGTATGATGGGAAACAATGTAATACGAGCCGAAGGAAAACCCAAATTCGCGATGATTGCGATGATTATTCCTTCCGTGGGGAATTTGGTTTTGGACTATATTCTCATCAATCTTTTAGATATGGGTATGGCCGGCGCGGCTTGGGCAACTACAATTTCATACGCCCTTTGTTTTTTGTATGTGCTATGGTTTTTCTTAAGCAATAAATCTGAATTGAAGATAAGCCTTCCACATTTCGGGTTGGATTCCTCAATTTTGAAAGAAATGTCGGCGCTCGGGTTTGTAACCTTGGCAAGACAGGCGGTCGTAAGCATCACCTATTTATTGATGAACAACATACTTTTCAACATTGGCGGCGAAGCTTCGGTTGCTTCCTACGGAATTATTGCGCGAATGCTGATGTTCGCACTTTTCCCTGTTTTGGGTGTTACGCAAGGATTCCTGCCCATTGCGGGATTCAATTACGGAGCACATAAATTTCCGCGTGTGCGGGAGAGTATCAATAAAGCCATTTTGTATGCCGCGGGATTGGGACTACTAATTTTTATAGTAATTATGTCTTTCCCTGAAGCAATCGTTTCGGTTTTCACTACAGATCCGGCGATACTTTCAGATACGCCCCATTATATGCGGTGGGTTTTTGCGGCCACGCCCATAATTGCGATACAGTTGATTGGTTCTGCATATTTTCAAGCTATTGGAAAGGCAGTGCCTGCTCTGTTACTTACTTTAACGCGGCAGGGATTTTTCTTTATTCCGTTGATTTTTATCCTGCCACATTACTTTGGCGAATTGGGCGTTTGGATTTCCTTTCCGGCGGCAGATGTACTTTCCACAATTATCACAGGCTACTTTTTGAATCGGGAAATTCGGAAGACCTTGAAAGAATAAACTTTAAAACCATAATTTTATAAACGTTATTTCTGAAATAATATTAATGGAACAATACTATCCCTATATAAAATCCCTTCATCTTATTTTTATAATCACTTGGTTTGCGGGACTATTTTATATTGTTCGGCTTTTTGTGTATCAAATTGAAGCTACGGAAAAACCTTCGCCCGAAAAGGAAATTTTAGGAAATCAGCTTAAAATAATGGCTTCCCGACTCTGGAATATTATCACTTGGCCATCGATGATTTTGGCTCTAATTTTCGGAATTTTATTGATAGTGATAACGCCTTTTTGGCTTTCCCAACCCTGGATGCAAGTGAAACTCGGCTTTGTTGCGCTTTTGATATTTTACCATTTTAAGTGCCACCAAATTTTTAAACAACTTCAAAAAGGAGAGGTTAAACACTCCTCTAACTTTATGCGTCTTTTCAACGAAGCGCCCACCCTAATTTTATTTTCCGTAGTTTTTCTGGTGATTTTGAAGGATGGTGTAAATTGGATTTATGGAACGGTGGGGGTTATACTTTTTGCCATTCTATTAATGATGGGCTATAAAATTTACAAACGTATTCGAGAAAATAAAAATTGATTATTCGTTTTTAGAATTCCTCGACTGTGCTCGGACGATATTTTTTGGAGTTTGGGATTTGTTATTTGGAATTTTCCTTTTTAGGTTCGATTATTGCTATCTTTCTTTTTTGAAAAAATGTAAATGTACTTTTACAAGAAATCTCTTCGAACCCGCATCTTTCTTTCCATGTTCCTACTTGTGGTGGGCGCATCCATTTTAATAGGCATTGTTACCATTTTTCAGTATAAAAAAGAAGCGCAGGATTATCACCGAGACAGGCTTTTGCGAAAGGAGGCTGCCATTCGCGAAAACATAAACTACATTTTAAAAACCACTACCTATCCTGTTGAAACTGCCCAGATTCCTTTGATTTTTAAGGATAAAATCTACGAAATAAAGGACATCCACAACCTCGAGATTTTTCTTTACGACCTTGACGGAAATCTGCTGAAATCATCAAAACCTTCATTTTTCAAGGATATGGTTTCGCCCAAAATGCCTGCACACGAACTGAATGCACTTCAAAATTCCCCGACAAAAAATTATATAAAGGAATTTGAGGAAGGCGGCCAAAAATATCAATCTTCCTATACCTATATCACCGACAGTTACTTTAAACCGCTGGCAATACTAAATCTTCCCTACATTGAGGATGACGGTTTTATAACAAAGGAATTAACCGATTATCTGTACCAACTGGGCATTGCCTATTTTTTTATGTTGATTGGCGCTTTTGCCCTTGCCTATTTTCTTTCAAAATATATTACACGTTCCTTAAAGGAAATAAGTGAAAAGCTTTCCGAAACCCGCTTTGATACCCGCAACAAGAAAATCCACCTCAGCGATACGCCCCAGGAAATTGCCACGATTATAAATTCATATAACGGGATGATTGATGAACTCGAGAACAGTGCGGCCCAATTAGCCGCCAGCGAACGGGAAACCGCTTGGCGCGAAATGGCAAAACAGGTGGCGCACGAAATTAAAAATCCTTTGACGCCAATGCGTTTGACCGTGCAGAGTTTTCAGCGGAAATTTGATTGCAACGACCCCGAAGTTGACAAAAAAATGGCAGAATATACCAATACACTGCTTCAGCAAATAGATACTTTGAGCTCCATTTCCTCGGCTTTTTCAACCTACGCAAAAATGCCCGCTCAGAAGGATGAAACGTTGAATGTGGTAAAAATAAGCAAGCTGGCGTTGGATATTTTCAATGAGGATTATATTTATTTCTTTTCTGAAGAAGATGAATTGCGCGCCCGTTTTGATAGAACTCAATTAATTCGCGTTGTAACCAATTTGGTTAAAAATAGCATCCAATCCATTGAACAGAAAAAACCCGAAAATCCACGTATCGAAGTCGTGGTAAAAGCCGAAGCATCGTTTGTAACAATTGCTGTTTCCGACAATGGCATTGGTGTTCCCGAAGAAAATATAAACTATATTTTTGAACCCCAATTTACCACAAAAACAAGCGGAATGGGGCTTGGTTTAGGAATGGTAAAAAATATTGTTGAAACCTACGGCGGTAAAATATCGCTGACCTCTTCCGAAGAAAATACCACTTTTAAAGTTTCATTCCCTGCGATGCTTTAAGGTTTTTAGTAGCTTTGTGAAACGACCACGAATACACGAATATCCTTCAAGTTTTCAAAACCTTTTAGGTTTTAAAATATTCGTGTATTCGTGGCAAAGAATCATCCAATAAATTATATAAAAATGAACTTCCAAAACATACTTTCCGAAACCCAAAATGGAATTACCACCATCACAATAAACCGTCCCTCAAAATTAAACGCGCTCAATCGCGAAACCATTCAGGAATTGCACGATGCCTTTGAGGAAGCGGAAGATTCCCCAAAAACAAAAGTTGTAATTATAACAGGAAGCGGCGAAAAAGCCTTCGTTGCCGGTGCCGATATAAGTGAGTTTGCAGATTTTTCAGTTGAAGAAGGTGGAAATCTCGCTGCCAAGGGACAGGAATTATTGTTCGATTTTGTGGCCAATTTTTCAAAACCCGTAATTGCGGCAATCAACGGATTCGCGCTTGGCGGCGGACTGGAATTGGCGATGGCGGCACATTTCCGGATTGCTTCCGAGAATGCAAAAATGGGGCTTCCAGAGGTTTCATTGGGCGTAATTCCCGGCTATGGTGGCACACAACGTTTGCCACAATTGGTAGGCAAAGGCCGTGCGATGGAAATGATTATGACCGCCGGAATGATAGATGCCCACCAAGCCTTGGAGTATAATTTGGTTAATCACGTAACCACTCCCGAAGAATTAATTGAATTTGCCGAAAATATTGCGGGAAAAATTATGAGGAATTCTTCTGTCGCTATTGCTTCCGCAATCCGGGCGATTAACGCTAATTACGAGGATGGCGAAAATGGTTTTCAGGTTGAAATCGAGGAATTCGGAAATTGTTTCGGCACCGAGGATTTTAAGGAAGGAACGCAGGCATTTCTTCAAAAAAGAAAAGCGGATTTTCCGGGGAAATGATTCACTGCAAGTGAAAAAATGTCATTTTTAAAATGTCAATTTGACACCGAATCTTTTCATATTCTTAGAAAATATTTACATTTTTTTGAACAAAATCTGAAAAATTCCCTTCTGATTTCATTTGGCATTTCCTTTGCTTTTCTGAAAAGAAAAATGATGTTTAATTTAAATCTTGATTGTTATGAGCACTTTAATGAATGTTCCTAAAAATGGAGGTTTATCCCGAACAAGCACTAACCGTTCGTCTTACCTCCCCGCTTGGTCCTCTTGGATCGATGAAGTGTTGAATAAGGATTTATCATCCATGATTTCCCAAAATTTCAATACCGGAATTAGTTTGCCAAAAGTAAATATTAAGGAAACGGCCGATGCCTATTGGGTTGAAATGGCGGTTCCCGGGATGAAAAAATCCGACTTCCAAATTGATTTGGAAAATCAGGTACTATCTATCGCCACCCAAACCGAAGAGCGGCAGGAGGAAAATGAGGAAAATTATACCCGCAGGGAATTTGGTTATTCTTCCTTTAAAAGAAGTTTTAGCCTGCCCGAAACCGTGAATGAAGAAAATATTAAAGCAGAATACAACGAAGGTATTTTAAAAATTCATCTTCCCAAAAAAGAGGAGGCGAAACAAAAACCTCCAAGGAATATTGAAATTTCCTAAGGGAATTTAAGATTCACAGAAGGGGGGCCGCAAAGGCCCTTCTTTATTGTAGAAATATCTTCCCAAAATAATTTTTTATATCAAGGAATATTTGGATTAATTCCTTTTTAACTTGGATTATTTCCATTTTACTATTTATCTTTGAAATAGTTTTAAAGATAGAATGATGAATTATGATGGATTGAAAGGGCGCGGCGCTCAAAAAAATGTTCACAATCGCTTTTTTGAAAACAGCCACGAAGTATTGGACGAATACCTAAATTTCTGCGAAGCGGAAGGTGAGGAAGCAGATAAAAACAAAACCAATTATATTGAAGTTTTTCCAAAATCATTTGTCAACAAAGTGGATAGCCCAGATGTTGGAATGGGCTATTCGGCCAATCCATACCAAGGTTGCGAGCACGGCTGTGTGTATTGTTACGCCCGCAATAGCCACGAATATTGGGGCTACGGCGCCGGCTTGGATTTTGAACGGAACATTCTTTTCAAAAAAAATGCACCGGAGCTTTTAGAAGAAAAAATAACATCAAAAAATTGGGAGGGAAATACCATCGTTTTTTCGGGAAATACTGATTGCTACCAACCGTTGGAACGCAAATTGGAAATCACCCGAAAATGTTTGGAAGTCATGCTGAAATGGAAACACCCAACAGGCATCATCACCAAAAATTCACTGATACTTCGCGATTTGGATATTTTAAAGGAAATGGCAAAACTGAATATTATTTCAGCTAATATTTCCATTACCTCCCTTTCAGAAGATACGCGCAGGTTGCTCGAGCCGCGTACTGCAAGCATAAAACAACGCCTGAAAACTGTGGAAACACTTTCAGAAAATGGCATTCCCGTAAGAGTGATGATGGCGCCAATTATTCCTTCTTTAAATAGTCACGAAATTCTTCCGTTGGTTAAAAAAGTAGCCGAGCTCGGCGCAGTGGATGTGGGCTACACGATTGTTCGATTGAATGGTCAAATTGCAGAAATTTTCAAGGATTGGGCGCAAAAAACCATTCCGGATAAAGCTGAGAGAATATTAAACCAAATAGCAGAATGCCACGGCGGAAACCTCAACGATAGCAATTGGGGACGACGCATGAAAGGCGAAGGAACGATTAGCGAACAAGTGAAAAACACCATGACAATCGCCAAAAAAAGATATTTAAAGGACAGAAAAACCGAAGCTTTGGATACCTCGCATTTTATGCAACTAAAAAATCCGCAGATGAAGTTGTTTTAATTCTCTGTGCTCTTTGTGCCTCTGTGGTGAAAAATTATACCACAGAGACGCAGAGGACATAAAGCTTTATTTCTCTCCCTTCCATTCAGCATAAAATTGTTGAAGAAATGTTTCCATAAATAGATGTCTTTCTTCAGCTATTTTTCGTCCGGTTTCCGTATTCATTCGATCTTTTAGCAACAATAATTTTTCATAAAAATGGTTGATCGTCGGTGCATCGGAAGCTTTGTATTCCGAAGGGGTCATATTCAAATTTGGCTTAATTTCGGGATCGTACAACTTCCTGTTCTTAAAACCGCCGTAATTAAAAGTACGGGCAATACCAATGGCTCCGAGCGCATCGAGCCTATCGGCATCCTGTACAACGGCCAATTCATTCGAAAAAAATTCCTGTTTTTTATTGCCACCTTTAAAGGAAATATTTTCAATGATTTTTAAAACGTGGTCGATTACATTTTCGGAAATATTTTGGGATTCCAGAAAAGTTTGGGCCTTTTTTGGGCCAACAGTTTCATCCCCGTTATGGAATTTTGAATCGGCAATATCGTGAAGCAAAGCGCCCAATTCAACAACCGTATTATCTACCTTTTCAGTTTTGGAAATAAGCAGAGCATTTTTATAAACCCGCTCAATATGAAACCAATCGTGGCCTCCTTCGGCGTTTTTCAATTCATTTTTTACAAAAGCGATTGTGTTCTGAATTATTTCTTCCGAAGAAAACAAAGCCATTATTTATGGATTTTTGAAGTGATGGTTTTTTCTACTTTGTCAATCAGCATTTCAACATCATAATCGTCAATTTTAATTGCCGGGTGCGCAATCATTTCAAGCCGAACGCCCATTTGAATAGGAAACATTCCCCAGCGCTGCAATTTCCAGGAATTGTTGATGGTAACGGGAACCACGTAACCATCGGGTATTTTTTTGAAAAGTGTCTGCAAACCAGATCTTCGGAAGGGTTTTGGCGCACCGGTTTTGCTTCGGGTACCTTCTGGAAATATAACGCCGCTTCTGTTGAATTTCCGCAGATATTTTGAAAATTTCACCAACTCAACTATTGCCTGTCTAGGATTTTTTCGATCAATCAAAATAGAACCGCCGTGGTTAAGATTATATGAGATTGACGGAATTCCTTTCCCTAATTCTACCTTCGAAATAAATTTTGGGTGATACTTCCGCAAATACCAGGTTATCGTTGCAATTTCCCACATACTCTGGTGATTTGAGACTATTATAATTGGGACATTATTCGGGATGCTGGTGTTAATTTTAATATGGAATGTTGTTCCCAAAACGTTTAAACACCGCAGCAAAGTCCAGTTTAAATAATCCACACTTTTTTTGTGGGCAGAATAGCCAAACCAATTAAAGCACATCCATTGAATGGGATGAAATATGACAATCGTAATACCAAAAAGAAGGTAAAACAAGGCAGAAAATGGATAGCTGATTATTTTTAGAAGCGAATTCATTCCATTCAAAAATAAGAAAACCGCCTTTAAAAAAGACGGTTTTTAAGGTTGCATCAAAATATTTGTAAACCGAAAAACCTACCGTTTAGATTTTGATCTGTCTTTCAGTGTATTTCTATCTATATAAATATAATTATACACACAGAGGCCAATGATCCCCAGCCAAAAAGCCCGGTAGAGCCAATCGTTGATTTCCTTTCCGAATAAATAGGAAACCTTGGGGTTTTGGTATATGTTGAAAGCGAGTGCTCCCAGTGCCAAAATGCCTATAATAATGGTAAAAGGCTTTGTTATTTTCATATTACTCGATTTTTTTAAAATCTAGCAATATTCGTTATAAGCGCCCTTCAAATTTTCTGAAATCATTTGTGCAGGGCGACCTTCAATATGGTGGCGTTCCAGCATGTGGACCAATTCACCATCTTTGAACAACGCCATCGAAGGCGAACTTGGTGGAAAGGGAACCATATTGGCACGGGCAGCATCCACGGCTTCACGGTCAACCCCGGCAAATACAGTAACCAAATGGTCGGGTTTTTTCTCGTTATCCAATGACATTGCCGCTCCGGGACGGGCATTTGCGGCGGCACATCCGCAAACTGAATTAACTACCAAAAGGGTCGTTCCTTCTTTTTTAAGTGCATTTTCAACATCTTCCTCAGTATGTAATTCGGCAAAACCTACACTTGTTAGGTCTTCGCGCATGGGTTTTACTAGTTCGGGTGGGTACATAATTTTTCTTTTAAATATTATAAAAAATGTGAAGGCAAAGATACAAATTTTGAAGGGGGAAAATTCCAAATTATCAATTCCAAAATCATAAATAACTATTCAATCATCAACAATTCAAATAGAAAATAAAATCCGATTTTTTAATTATTTGAAAGAAATTAGAGATTCCATTTTAGAATTTGAAACTTCAATTTTATTTGACATTTACCGCTTCAGATTTGTTTTTTTAATTGAGTAACTTTGTCGGCTCAAAAAAGGAAAAATTACATTTTATGCTTCGTTGGTTGTTGGCCGTTCTTGGATACGCACTTTACCGGATTCCGGGTGCCATTGTTGGTTTTTTAATAGGAAGCTTAATCGATAATTTTAGCGTAAAGGGAAAGGTCTTTCAAACTTCCTTCGGTTCTTCGGCCCAAAATGTAACCCCTGCCGATTTTGAATTGCATTTGCTTTCCCTCTCTTCATTGGTCATCAAAGCAGACGGACAAGTAAGCCAGTCAGAGCTGGATTATGTGCGCCAATATTTTATACAGGCTTATGGAAAGGAACGTGCCAACGCAACTTTTAAGGTTTTTAATGAAGAAATAAACAAGCGCGAAATTTCTGCACAGAATATTTGCAATCTGCTTCGCCAACGTACGCGCTACGAAAGCCGACTACAAATTCTTCACTTTCTTTTCAGCATTGCGAATTCCGACGGCAGTGTTTCCACGGCAGAAGTAAATGAAATAAACCGGATTGCGGGATTTCTGGGTGTTTACGCCCGGGATTTTGAAAGTATAAAAGCGATGTTCTTCAAAAATCCGGATAGCGCCTATAAAATTTTAGAGATTGACCGTAGCGCGACTGTTTCAGAAATAAAAGCGGCTTACCGCACTATGGTAAAAAAATATCACCCCGATAAACTGCAACATATGGATGAAGCCTATCAAAAAGGAGGCGAGGAAAAGTTCAAAAAAGTGCAGGAAGCTTATGAACAGCTTCAGAAGGAGCGCGGGTTTTAGGTCTAATATTTTGATTTTCAATCAATAAAATTCTCCTTAAAACAGGGGAATTTTTTTACGCAATAGTGTATTTTTAGTTTTGGCTAAAAATTATTTCACTACAAATAGAAATAAATTTTTACTTTTGTGCCTATGTTTACCTTAGCAGAAGAAAATTATTTAAAGACAATCTTCCATTTGGAGCATGCGCTGCAAGCGGAAATAAGCACCAACGCCATAGCCGAACAAATGGAGACCAAGCCCTCTTCCGTTACGGATATGATTCAAAAACTTGCCGAAAAAAAACTGCTCACCTATAAACGTTACAAAGGCGTACAATTAACTGCTGAGGGAAAAAAAGTCGCGGCCGATGTAATTAGAAAACACCGATTGTGGGAAGTATTTTTAGTGGAAAAACTGAATTTCCATTGGGATGAGGTGCACGAAATTGCCGAACAATTAGAACATATTCAATCCGAAGAACTTATTATTCGCCTTGATAAATTTTTGGGAAGCCCCGATTTTGACCCGCACGGCGACCCAATCCCA
>CAWGHI010000003.1:0-26565 GCA_963822355.1 uncultured Flavobacteriaceae bacterium | reverse complement strand
TACACAATTCAACAATCAACCAATAACCAACAACAAAAAAATGACTGAAGGCAATTTTGTAGATTACGTAAAGGTCATGTTACTTCCGGAAAGGGAGGGCAGGGCAGCAAGCACATGCGGCGGGAAAAATATATTCCCAAAGGTGGGCCCGATGGAGGTGATGGTGGCCGCGGCGGACACGTAATTGTTAAGGCGAACAAAAACCTTTGGACGCTTTACCATTTAAAATTTAAAAGACACTTTAAGGCCGAGCACGGCGAGCACGGCAGCAAACAAACCAGCACCGGTGCCGATGGTGCCGATGTTTACATTGAAGTCCCACTTGGAACTGTTGTTCGCGATAAGGAAACAGAGGAAATACTTTTTGAACTTACCGAAGATGGCGAAGAAAAAATTGTAGCCAAAGGTGGCCGCGGTGGCTTGGGAAATGCCCACTTTAAAACTGCAACCAATCAAACGCCTCGTTATTCACAACCCGGAGAGGAAGGAATTGAGGCAGATATAATCCTTGAGCTGAAAATACTTGCTGATGTTGGTTTGGTAGGGTTTCCGAATGCCGGAAAATCGACCTTGCTCTCTGTTATTACCGCAGCCAAGCCAAAAATTGCCAATTACGAATTTACAACCCTTAAACCCAACTTAGGTATTGTGGAATACCGAGACTTCAAAACATTTGTAGTTGCTGATATTCCAGGAATTATTGAAGGCGCCGCCGAAGGAAAAGGAATTGGACATCGATTTTTACGGCATATTGAACGAAACTCTACATTGCTGTTCTTGATTCCAGCCGATGCGCCGGATATCAAAGAGCAATACGATATTTTGGTGGATGAACTGCGCCGTTACAATCCGCAACTTTTGGACAAGGAACGTTTGGTAGCCATCAGCAAAAGCGATATGCTGGACGACGAACTGAAAGCCGAAATGAAAAAGATTCTCGACAAGCAGTTTAAGGGAATTCCGTATTTATTTATTTCTTCAGTAGCACAACAAGGTTTAACAGAGTTGAAGGACAAGCTTTGGGCAATGTTGAATTAGATGCGGTTACTGAGCGAAGCCGAAGTATGGGCGATGTTGAATTAGTTATTTAGTTGTTGGTTGATGGTTGTTAGGTTGATGGTTGTTAGTTGTTAGATGATAGCGCTGCTTTTCTTAAAAATTTCTTAAATAAATTTTCATAGCTCGTTTATTTCCTTTTTCTTACAGCCTTAAAATAGGTGTTATGAAAAAAGGATTACTCTTCGTTTTGTTATTGGTTTCTTTCGTTGGGTTTGGGCAGTGTCAAACATTTGACATTATCTTACAATCACAAGCCGAAATTGACGCATTCGCAACAACATTTCCAGGATGTACAGAATTTGATTCAATCCGTATTACTTGGGGGGTTTCTGATGATATTGTCAATCTTGAAGGACTATCTCAAATAGAAATTATCAATGGAGATTTTTTTATACTGGATACAAAAATTCAAAGTCTGAATGGTCTTGAAAACCTTGAGTATGTAGGCCGTCGATTGAATATTTATAATAATAATTTTTTACAGAATATGGAGGGTCTCAATCAGCTTGAGACAGTAGGTGAAGGAATTTATATTCATGTTAATGATTCCCTTCAAAATCTCTCTGGTTTTGATTCGCTGACCTCAATTTGTGAAAACCTGTCAGGGCCTAAGGCAATATATATAGCACATAATTATTCGCTTATATCAATTTCAGGCTTAGAACAAATTACTCAGTTATACGGCACTTTGCAAATTTATGATAACGATTCGCTGGAAGATTTAAGTGGATTAGAAAACCTTGTCAATATATATGGTGGAATTGAAATAACGTATAATAATAATATTCTGAATTTAAATGGACTTGAGGCATTAGAAAGTATAGAAGGAACTCTTGACATTACAGGCAATGACAATCTACAATCATTAGATAATTTGGAAAATTTAGATCCCCAAACCATTGCTGAAGATGGTTATATTATACAAGATAATCCGAACTTATCGGTTTGCGATATTGATTTTATTTGCCAGAATTTAAATTATCCCGGCGTGCAGGTAAACGATAATGCTCCTGGTTGCAATACTATTTCACAGATAGAATACGAATGTAGTATTGTTGATTTTACTGACCCACTTTTTAGAACGGCTATTCTAGACCACAATCCAGTTATAGACACTGATGGCGATGGTGAAATTCAATATGTGGAAGCTGAGGATTTTAATGGAACTATCGAGGTTTCCAATAGAAATATTTCCAGTTTCGGAGGTTTAGAAGCATTTATAAATATTACAGGTTTGAATGTTTCTCAAAATTCAATGGAATTCTTGGACGTGTCAAATAACATAGCAATTGAAAGTATTGTATTTACAAATAATCCGCAATTGCGTAGTGTAAACTTAAAAAATGGAAATAATACCGCTATCCAAAATTTTCAAGGTACAAATTGTCCAAATCTAACATATATATGCGTAGATAATGCTGTTTATGCTACTAATAACTTTTTGGAGGTTGACCCGCAAGTTATTTTTACGGAAGATTGTACACTATCTATTACTGAATTTGTTTTAACCGAAAATATTAAGCTTTTCCCAAACCCAGTTTCATCAACTCTAAATATTGAAACCTCGGAAAATATTTCCTTCGAAAAAGCAAAAGTTTATTCAACATTGGGCAAACTAATTCTTGAAACCTCCGAAAAACAAATTAATCTTGAAACCCTTTCCGCAGGCATCTATTTTGTAGAGGTAGTTACTGATAAAGGGAGTGTTACGAAGAAAATTGTAAAAGAATAAATTATGAATAAAAATATTTCCACTTCAATATTTTTAATTTTTTCCTTTATAGCTTTTGGGCAGTGTCCTACAGATGATATTTATCTTCTCACTCAATCTGAAGTCGATGCATTTGCCACTACATACCCCAATTGCACACATCTTAATAATTCTTTGAATATAGATGGAAATAATATCACAAATTTGAATGGTCTTTTACAAATTCAAGATGTTAATGGAGGAATCTTTATTTCTGATACCAGTATTCAGGATTTATCAGGACTGAATAATATTCAAAATTTAAATAGCAGTCTTATAATTACAACAAACTATTCTTTGACTAGTTTTAATGGGTTACAAAATCTTGAAAGTATTAAAGGACAATTTGCTGTCGCATTGAATACAGAAATTGAAAATTTTGAAGGTCTCAATTCACTTAATTCAATTGGTATTGGATCTGATTTAGGAATACTTATAGCCAGTAATGATATATTATCGTCATTTCAAGGATTAGAGAATTTAGCCCAAATTCACGGTAAGTTTGACGTTAAGAGGAACGAATTATTGGAAAATTTTAATGGTCTTGAAAATCTTATTTCAATTTATGGCTATATAAGTTTACGGGATAATCAGAGTCTGGAGACATTGCAGGGATTGGAAAATTTAATTTATTGTGAAGAATATCTTTCAATTACTGAAAATACATCTCTAACCTCTATTTCTGATTTAAACAATTTGGATTCGTCGGCAATTATTGGTGTTATTATCCAAGATAATACGCAACTCCCTTTTTGTGCTATACTTCCTGTTTGTGACGCAATAGCAAATCCCGATACAAATGTTAGTATAAGTAATAATTCTTCTGGCTGCAATTCCGTTCCCGAAGTAGAGGCCCAATGTGATTTGGCAATAACCGAAGCAGATTTTTTTGAAGATCTTTCCTTTTTTCCAAATCCCGTTTCATCAACTCTAAATATTAAAATCTCGGAGAATATTTCCTTCGAAAAAGCAAAAGTTTATTCAACATTGGGCGAACTAATTCTTGAAACTTCAGAAAAACAAATTAATCTCGAAAACCTTTCCGCAGGCATCTATTTTGTGGAGGTTGTAACGGATAAAGGGAGCGTTACGAAGAAAATCGTAAAAGAATAAATAATTACTGATACCATTTCACAATGAATTCCATAAAGTGGTAGCTGTGCTTTTGCAGCTACCACTTTTTTTTATACCCTAACTGGAATTTTACTTTTCCGTAGCTGTGCTAAGCCTTTTTTTTACAACTCTCTCATTTTCAGTAAACTTCATTAATATCATTTTTCGGCCATTACAATATCAAAAATTAGACGTTCACATCTTTTACGCCCTGCACGTAACTTCTTCGCCTAATTTAGTGATAGTAAAAAACCCTGATCAGTAGTTTACGATTTTTAAAATGAATTTATTAATCTTTAAAAATATCAGTTATGAAAACCTTAATTATTTTTATGATGCTTAGTTTGACCACCGCAGTAGTATGCGCCCAAGAAGTGACAGTACTTGATGAAACTAGATTGTTTTATGCTCCCCTTAATACAGAGATATCCCAAAAAGGCGACAGTTATTCTTTTAAAATAAAGGAAAGTGCCGGGCAGAGATTTGCAAATGACCCCATTGGGTTTATGAAAGCCAATTTTAACATTCAAGAATTTATAAATTACACGGCCACGGAAAAATACAATGGCTATCTCGTAACTTTTATAAGCAGTAATGGTTCCTTAGAAGCAGATTTCGATAAAAGCGGCAAATTATTGCAAACCCGCCAACAGTTCGATAATGTTATCCTGCCCCGCCATATCAGAAACGAAGTGTTAAGCAACTATAATGGTTATAGCCTGACCAAGGTTAAGTATTCAGCCCATACTAAAGGGGAAATAATTGCCAAGGCCACCTATTCCATTCGTCTTGATAACGGCAAGGAAAAACAAACCCTTAAGATAGATGCCCGAAGCAGCGGCAGTGGGGTTGCGGTTAATTGAGCTTACTGTTTGCTCACTAGTAAAAAGATCGTCGGGGAACAATTCTGCTGATGGTCTTTTTGTTGTGCAAAGAATTGATAGTTAGAAAAAGCGAAGAGAAGGAGATTTCAATATCTTTATGAAACAAAATGTTTTACACCCATAAATAGTTTTTAATGATGAAAGTGCTTGTAATAGACGATGAGGAACTAGCCCGCAAAAGGGTGTTGCATCTTTTGCAGCAATTGTCGGATGTACAAATATTGGGGGAATGTTCTCAAGGGAAAACAGCCATTGCCGCTATAAACCAAATGCGCCCCGATCTTATCTTCCTTGATATAAATATGACAGATATGAGCGGTTTTGAAGTTTTACAAAAAGTAACCATCTCGCCCAAGCCCATTGTGATTTTTGTTACGGCTTATGACAATTATGCACTAAAAGCTTTTGATGTGGACGCATTTGATTTTTTATTGAAGCCATTTAAGGATGACCGCTTTTTTAGAACTATTGAAAAAGTAAGAAAAATTACCACCAAAGAAGCGGACGACAATTTTGAAAAGCGCATCATTGAACTTTTTAATTTATACAAAAAGAAATCCAAAAACTCTGGAGCACGCGCCAAATTGCCTATTAAGCAGGGCAATAAAACAGTGCTGATAGACCCGGTAAATATAATGTACATAACTGCCTCAGGCTATTATGCCGAGATATTTACGGAAAACAAAAAATATGTACTGCGCGAATCCTTAAGCAATCTTTGTGAAACTTTAGACAGCAATAAGTTTGTTAGAATCCATCGATCCAGCATTGTCAACCTGCACCATGTTAAAGAAATTGTGCATTCTGAATTTTCTGAAATTGATGCCCGTATGGCAGATAATTCCCTGTTACACATCAGCAAGTCCTATAAAAAGGATTTTCTGGAAAAAGTTGGAATATGAAAAGATTATACACTATAAAAAAGAAATACATAGACCTGAAACTCGTGCTTCTTTTAGCCGGGTTTTATGCGTTATTTGATTTGGTTTTGTTAGCCAAAACAGCCTATATGAAAGAATTTGGGAAAGAGAAGATGGAAAGTTTTTCCTGGCCCAGATTTTTAATAGACAACTTGCTTTTTGACTATGTAATCGTGATAGGTTTTATGACGTTGATAGCAATTAGTACCAAGCGTTTACTTCGAAAAAATTACTCTTGGACCAAGATCATTTCCATCCACATATTTTTTTCGTTGTTGATTGGTATTGTCATTCGGATGGTTGTAGATATTTATTACATCCTTGTGGGAAAAATGAGCTTTGTAGACTATGATTTCGAACGGAGTATTTTTAATTTTATGTATGTGATAGATTCAAATTTTCTGATCTACTTTGCCATGGTTTTTATTATCTACACATACTATTATGTGAAAGAGGTGAAAAAGGCAGAAAAGAGACAAGGCAAGCTGGAAACCCAATTGGTGAATACCCGAATGAAAATGCTTTCATCACAATTACAGCCCCATTTTCTTTTCAATACATTAAATTCAATTGCCGTGTTAACGGACATTGATGCAGGCAAGGCTAAAGACACTATTGCAGACTTAAGTGATTTTTTAAGGGAAATTTTGTATGATAACGATACTAATAAAATACCCTTGGAAAAGGAGCTGCGCATTTTGGAGTTCTATCTGAACATTATCAAAGTGAGATTCTCAGATCATTTAAAAATTGAAAAGGATATAGACCAATCATTACTTTCAAAAAAAGTTCCTGCCCTATTGTTGCAGCCCCTTCTCGAAAATTCTATCAAACACGGTTTTGACTATAACCATACCGATTTAATAATTTTCGTAAAAATCTATACCGAGGAGAATGCATTAACCATCAAGGTTGAAAATAATGGAGCGCCTGTAACGGCCGGACATACAGTATTACTAAAACGCGGAATGGGCTTGGCCAATATCAATGACCGTTTGGCTAATCTGTACGGCAACGATTACTTTTTTGAACTTAGAAACAAAATTGATGGTTCGGGTGTAGAAACTATAATCAAAATTCCTCTGGAATCTTAAGAGGAATGTAGCCTCAAATCTCTTATTTTCAATCTCGCAGTTTTAAAGGGAACTTTTTCAACTTTAACCTTTATTAAAATAGGTATTATCGGTTTTTGCGTATTTTTAATGAAAAGAAAACGCAATGAAGCTCCTCCCAATTTTAATACTGTCAATCTTTCTCGCTTCCTGCGGCGCAACAGTAGCGGTGGATTATGACAAACAAGTTGATTTTTCAAAATACAACACCTACAATTATTTTCCGAATATTGATTCCGGCCTTAATGCACTTGATGATAACCGGATTATAAAAATTACCGATAGTCTCTTACAACAGCGCGGTTTTACAAAAAGTGAAACACCACAAATCTTTATCAATTTTTTCGCTCGGGAAAGTGTTTCCAATTCCCGTAACACTATCGGTATCGGCGTTGGCAGCGGGGGAGGCAATATAGGCGTTGGCGTGAGTGGCGGTATTCCAATTGGTGGAAGGGTAATAAACCAACAATTGACAATGGATTTCATAGATGTGGAAAAGGACGACCTTGTTTGGCAGGCAGTAGCCGAAGGCGAAATGAAAGAGCGCGCAACACCGCAGCAAAAGGAAGAATATTATGTTTCGGTGATTCAGAAAATATTGGCTAAATATCCGCCCAAATAGTAAATAATTTCCTTGCTTATTTTCATATTTATTTTTTCCAAGATTATAATAGAATTCCCCCATCGAAGGGGGCAGGGGGGATGTTTTAACTTTGTATCTTTACAAAACAATGGAACTTGGCCGCCCCCAAAACTAATGGGTCCGGTTGCTAAACTTATAAACTTCAAAAATTCTTCAAAAAATGAAAATCCATTTTATAGCCATTGGTGGCAGCGCGATGCACAATCTTGCATTGGCTTTACACCAAAAAGGAGAACAGGTAACAGGAAGCGATGATGAGGTTTTTGAACCTTCCAAAACGCGTTTGAAAAACAAAGGACTTTTGCCAGAAAAGGAAGGTTGGTTTCCCGAAAAAATTACTTCGGAAATTGATGCGGTAATACTTGGCATGCACGCCAAAGCAGACAATCCCGAACTTTTAAAAGCAAAGGAGTTGGGTTTAAAAATATACAGTTATCCCGAATTTCTTTACGAACAGTCCAAAAATAAAACTCGCGTAGTTATTGGCGGTTCGCATGGAAAAACTACCATAACCTCAATGATTCTGCATGTAATGAACTATCAAGGAAAGGATGTGGATTATATGGTCGGCGCACAATTGGAGGGTTTTGATACGATGGTGAAAATAACCGATACCAATGATTTTATGGTCATTGAGGGCGATGAATATCTTTCCTCCCCAATTGACAGAAGACCGAAATTCCATCTTTACAAACCTAATATTGCTTTATTGAGTGGCATTGCTTGGGATCATATTAACGTTTTTCCCACCTATGAAAACTATGTGGAACAATTTGAAATATTTCTGAAGCAAATCACAGATGGCGGCGCCATTATATACAATGAAGAAGATGCTGAAGTAAAACGCGTGGTTGAAGCGGCTACAAATCCTATTAAAAAGTATCCCTACCAAACTCCCGAATATTCTGTTGAAAATGGCACTACATTATTGGAAACCCCCGAAGGACCAATGCCTGTGGAAATCTTCGGAAAACACAATTTAAACAATTTAGAAGGCGCACGTTGGATTTGCCAATTAATGGGCGTTGATGCCGAAGATTTTTACGAAGCAATCGCCACATTTAAAGGAGCCAGTAAACGGTTGGAAAAAATTGCCGAAACCAAAACAGCGGTGGCTTACAAGGATTATGCACATTCACCCAGCAAAGTGAAGGCAACCACACAAGCCGTAAAAAATCAATATCCTGACAGAAAATTAATTGCGTGTTTGGAATTACATACCTACAGCAGCCTAAATCCCGAGTTTTTAAAGGAATATAAGGGAACACTTGATGCAGCAGACAGTGCCGTGGTTTTCTACTCGCCACATGCCGTGATGATAAAACAACTCGAAGAAATAAAAGGCGAACAAATTGATGAGGCTTTTGATAGACAGGATTTGGTAGTTTTCACAAATCCGGCCGATTTTAAAACCTATCTTTTTTCTCAGGATTATGACAATACCTGTCTCTTATTGATGAGCAGCGGAAATTACGGCGGGTTGGATTTTGAGGAGGTGAAGGAGTATTTGAAATAGACTTAAGACCGCTTCGCTGAAAGATGAAAGACGAAGGACTGTTACTTATTTCTGTAAATTTCATCAATAAATCCAGAAATATCCTTTCTGGATTTTTTTATTAATTCCTCCTTCGCATTCTCAAAATCCTGTGGATTTTTATCCTGTGAAAGCTTAAATTTTCCTTCCCAATCAGTGATTTCAATCTCAAACGCTTTGATATAATTTAAAAAGTAATCCAATTTAGGATCGTCTTTTTTCAGGATAAATTTTTGTTCGCTTCCTTCCAAAAACTCCGTCATGGCAATCATTGTTTGCTTTGCAGCTTCCGGTTCATTTATAAGTTTAATTTTTCCAGTAATGTGAACGATAATATAATTCCACGTTGGGAATTGTGACGTGGTATAAATGCTGGGGGAAATATAAGAATCGGGGCCTTTAAAAACAACCGTAACTTCCGAGCCATCTTTTAGGAAATTCACTTGCGGGTTGTTCAAGTCAATATGGGCAACTAATTTTTTTGAAGTTTCGTTATAAATAATAGGAATGTGAGTAATAAACGGTTTTCCATCATTTGCCGTAACCAGCATTCCAAAAGGGTAGTGCTTGATTACCGAAATCATTTTTTCTATATCGTGTGATTGGTGGTGTGGTGGTGGATACATTTTGATTTTTGATTGCCGATTTTCGATTTAAGATTTTTGAAGTGATTTCTATTCGTAAATCTACAATCGTAAATCCTAAATATTGAATAAACAAAGTAATTTTTTGAAATCTGATTTAAGCTTTGGAAGTCAGGGATTTAAAAAATACAAATCCAAATCCCAAAAAAAGCATTAAGTGAAATGGGAAGAGCCCGAAATCGCCACCCTGATTGCCAACTACAAAAGCGCTGTACATTCCGAAAGCGAAATAAAGCATCAACACGCCTTCAATAATAACATTTGGTGAAATATTTTTGGTGAGATATTTATTTCCCTTCCAGCTTTCCTTTAAGTTACTTATGTTGAATTTTGGCGTACGGATAAATTCACTTTTCTTTCCAAAATGCCCTTCCAAAACCGCAATTGAATTGTGGAGCGAAAAACCCATTGCCACTGAAAAAAAAGTAAAAAACATCGCAAAATATTTCAGGAAATGTTTTAATCCGCCGCCGTAAACTGCTTTATAGGTAAACCAATAACAAATAAAAAAGATGATGGTGCTTATCACAAAAAAGCTCATTACATAGAAATACATTTTCAAATGCTCATATTCATTTTTAATATAAAGCATTGGAATACTAAGAATTGCGACAATCAAAATGTTTAAAAACATGGTGCTGTTCAGCAAATGCAGAAAACTGTGCATTTTTGTTTTAAGGGAAATATCCTTATTCTTAAAAACACGCCAAGCCATTTTCTGAAAATTTTCCGCACCGCCCTTATTCCATCTAAATTGTTGCGAACGCGCGGCACTTATTACCACCGGAAGCTCCGCCGGCGTTTCAACTTCTTCCAAATATTTGAATTTCCAGTTTTTGAGCTGTGCGCGATAGCTGAGGTCTAAATCTTCGGTGAGGGTATCTCCTTCCCAATTGCCCGCGTCCAGAATGCATTCCTTGCGCCAAACGCCAGCCGTGCCATTAAAATTTATGAAATGCCCCTTGCTATTTCTGCCCACTTGTTCCAAAGTGAAATGCGCGTCCAATGCGAAAGCCTGTACACGCGTAAGAATGGAATAATTTCTATTAAGATGCCCCCAGCGTGTTTGCACCACGCCTATTGCAGAATCCTTAAAATATGGAATGGTGTTTTTCAACCAGTTTTTCTTCGGAAGAAAATCTGCGTCAAAAATTGCAATATATTCTCCCTTTGCGGTTTTTAATCCTTCTTTTAATGCGCCTGCCTTAAAGCCTTCACGATTTTTACGCGTTACATGTTGAATATCCAATCCCTTTTTCTGAAGTTTTTGAATGTGGGTTGCAGTTTCTTCAAAAGACTCATCCGTACTATCGTCCAACACTTGTATTTCCAGTTTTTCTTTCGGATAATCCATTTCCGAAATATTTTCCAACAGGCGCTGCATAACATACAGTTCATTATAAACTGGCAGCTGGATGGTTACCAATGGCACTTCTTCTTCGTTTGAAAAATTGAATGTGGGGGAGATTTTATGATCTTTTCGTGCCCTTAAATAATTGAATAACAGATTTAATTGCGACAATGCATATATAAAAATAAGGAGCAAGGCAATAGAGTAAATGACAATGATTAGGGATTCAAGAATCATTTTTTGAAACTGTATTTAAAGATCCAGCTTAAAATTTTAATGCCCGCAAATATAGCACCTTTTACGGTGCCCGAAACTTTTGAAACGCCAATACGGTTTTTGTAATGTACGGGAACTTCAACGTATGAAAATTTCTTTTTCAATACTTTAAGTTGCATTTCCACCGTCCATCCGTAGGTTTTGTCTTCCATATTTAGGGCAAGCAACTTTTCATATTTAATGGCACGAAAGGGACCTAAATCCGTAAATTTTGAATTGAAAAAAAGCTTCATCAGTGTTGTGGCCAAATCATTTCCAAATCGCTGCGGAAAAGTCATGGAACCTTTTTCCCGAAATTCTTTCACGCGGGCACCAATTACAAAATCAATATTATTTTCAACAATTGGGGCTACAATTTTCTCCATTTCCTCGGGATAATCGCTGTAATCGCCATCCAAAAAAACTATAATATCAGGTCGTTGAGCGGAGCCGAAACGCGAAATGTATTCCATTCCTTTCAAACAAGCATTTCCATAACCTGCATTGGGTTGGAACAAAACGGTTGCGCCCGCTTTTTTAGCAACTTCCGCAGTATTGTCGGTTGAATTATTATTGACAACAATAATTTCTGAAACGAAATTGGGAATTTCAGCAATCACTTTTCCTATCGAGCCTTCTTCGTTATAAGCGGGAATGATTACTTTGATGTTTTTTGGCATTAAAAACTGAGGTTAGTAGTTTGCGAATTTCAGAAAAATAAATGACAATACTTGTGACGGAATTTTACCAAAAACCTAACAATCAGAAAAAAAAGGATTGGCTCTATTTGTTTACATAATTCATCAAATCCACGTCATTTCCCAACAGTATTTCATTGGAATCAATCCGTTTTTCTAGTGGTCCATTTTCAAGTTTTAGAACCCCGCGCGGGCATACAGCTGAGCAAATTCCACAGCCCACACAACTTGAGCGCACAATATTTTCGCCTTTTTGTGCATAGGCGCGCACATCGATTCCCATTTCGCAATAGGTGGAACAGTTACCACAGGAAATACATTGTCCACCGTTGGTGGTAATTCTGAAACGGGAAAAAAGCCTTTGCTGAAATCCAAGAATGGCGGCCATAGGGCAACCGAAACGACACCACACACGGCTTCCGAAAATGGGGTAAAAACCCACGCCAATTACCCCGCTAAAAACAGCGCCAATTAAAAAGGCATAGGTAGAACGTAAGGTTTCGGCATCAAAAAGAAATAAGTTTATTCCTGAAAAAAAATGAAGTCCCACTAATGAAAGGATTATAATAAAATAGCCAATAGCGCCCAAACGTGCGTCTTTTTGCAATTCTTCCCTTTTAAAAATGAATGTCAACGTAAAAACTAAAGTTAACAAAATTGCAACAGCAATAAGAAATACATCCTTTGTCAACCAATATTTTGAACTGTCATCGCCCAAATAACTGTGCACTACCGCCGTCGTCATTAAAACCACAAAAACCACAACGCTGTGGACCACCCAACGTTCCACTTGCCATGCAATTAATCGTTTATCGCTTAAATGCCGAAACGGATCGCCCGCGGTTTCCGCCAGACCACCGCATCCACAAACCCAGCTACAGTACCAACGTTTTCCGTATTTGTATGTAAGTATGGGCGTAATTATAAATATGGAGACAATCCCAAATAATAATAATGCCAGTCCAATTGTGCCCGAAGAAATAAATTGATCTACACGATATTGATCAAAATTGTAATAATTGAGGGGCCAAATATTTTTTAGATCGTAATAGGGAAGGGTTGTTGATTCAGAGTTTAATCCGGCCATAAGTTCTGGGATTAAAAATGCAAAACCCAGCTGAAAAAACATCACTGAAAACGTACGAAGTTTCTCGTATTTATTATGGCGGTATTTTAAAATGAATTTTATTCCAAATATCAATATGGCTATGGTATATAAGGTTCCGTAAACAAACCATTGGCTTGCCGGCCCGCCGTTCAGCAAATTACTTAAGGGATCAAAAAGTGAAACAATACCTGTATTTTTACCATCGGACATAAATCCTAAATACTGCGGAAACCAATAGAGCACCACATAAAAAAGTGTGAGAAATATCCGAACACCCAAGCCCAAAAACCTTTTGATGACAGCGATTTAAAATAGACACCATCGTTTTTTATGCCTTCGTGTTTGTTTAAATAGGCCGCAATGGAAAACCAAATTGTACCACCACAAATAAGAATCATTGAAATAGAAATCCATAAAATTTTGTGTGGAAAATCTATATTTAATAAGGCCAAAAAAAGAAGCTAAGACCTATTAAACCAAGGGCAGAAGCAATTTTTTGCTGAGTATTTATAGTTTTTGGAGGTTCGCCCGTGAGCGCCATATTTCTTTGAAAAGTGCTCATAGATTATACATTTACTGCTTGATTGGAAAAATTCGGACTGAATTTCATTTTCATAATTTTTATAAAATTCTGGATCAAAATTGGCTTGTATTAAATTTTGGATTACGTAATCAATACTTCTTTTTTCATTGAGCCATTTATCAAAAACTTCGTGTTTCATTCGGATTCCGAAGGTGTTTATTCCCAAGAATTCTTTTGATTTTTTATGATACGAAATGGTAATACAGCGAAGATCGCTCTTACATTTCCAATGAAATTGAGCTTCGTAATCCTTTTTTCTGTTTCTCTGAAAAAACCCAGCCGTAGGTTTGGTATTCAATATCAAAAAACTTGGCGCTGTTAAACCAATTTCCTGGATTGTATTCAAAAGGTTTTCCGCAAATGGTTTGCGCCAAAGTTTCGCCCATCATTCTACCTGTATACCAAACTGCTTCCACTGGCGGACGATTGCCAATAGGTTCACGTTGTTGCGCACAGTCGCCGATTGCATAAACGTCTTTAATATTTGTTTCCAGTATTCTGTTTACCAAAATACCTCTATCGGTTTCAATTTTTGAATTTTTCAGAAATGAAATCTGCGGTTTTACACCGGTAGTTATTCCTACCAAATTACAGGGAATTTCTTCTCCATTATTTGTAACAATGCCTTTTACCTTTCCGTTTTCGTCTCCTATTATTTTTCGAGCGCGGTATTAAAACGCAGATCCACCCCATGTGAAATGATATGCCTTGAAATCATTTCTGCATTTGGCTTTGGAAGTACATTTCCCCAAAAGGAATCTTCGCGGACTAGCATTGTTACGGCAATATTTCGGGTTCGGAGCATTTCTGCCAATTCAACGCCTATCAACCCTCCGCCCACTATCACGGCACTTTTGCATACTTTGTTATTGGGTGCATTTTTTTCTAGAATTTCCAGATCCTGTTTTGTAACCAAGCCTTGCACGCCAATCAAATCCTGACCTTTCCAATCGTAAAAATGCGTTGTGGAACCCGAGGCAATGATTAGTTTATCATATTTCAGGGTATCGCCTTCAGAGAATTGAAGAGTTCTGTTTTCGGTATTTATGCTTTCAACATACCTTTTTAGCAGTGTCAAATTATTCTTTTCCCAAAACCAAGATTCGTAAGGTTCAATATCGCGCCACCGCATATGGCCCATATAGACATACATTAGGGCTGTTCGCGAGAAAAAATATTCAGCTTCCGCTGAAATTATAGTTATCTTTTTATCAGAAAATTTTCGAATGTGCCGAGCGGCGGTAATCCCGCAATGCCGTTGCCAATAATTACAATATGCTCCATCGTTAAATTTTGTACGCTGCTGGTTGTTCTATAAAAGTACGTAAATACGGCTGCTACAGCTTGAAAACATTTTTAATTTTTCGGTTTCGGCGAAAATTTGCTTTTCTACAATATCCTAAAAAATTAGGAAAGAAGCGAATGTTGGCTTTGGAAAAATTAAGCATTTCTAATTTTATTTATGTAATACGCATAAATTTCATCGGCATCTGCGCCCAACCAGCGTTTTAAATAAATAACCCAAAAATGATACTGCAATTTCCAAATACCCTTTTGCCTATATAGTCTTGCAGAGGTTGTAATGCACTTCTGGATTACCACAAACTTTTTACGTTTGTAAAGTTCGTTTATTAAAATATTGTCTTCATAAATAGTAAATGACTCATCAAATCCGCCGATTTCCTTAAAAAGTTCTTTTGAAATAAATTGGCTTTGATCGCCGCCGCGACAGGCACGCCAAGGAAATTGGGTAAACCAGCCTGCCAACTGTAACCACCAATGAGTACTGTCAAATTTCATCCGGAAACAACCGGCGGGATTTCCCTTTTTTACTTCGGAAAAAATATGTGCGTCAAAATTTTTTGGGGGAAATGAATCTGCGTGGAGAAAGTATAAAATTTCGCCAGAAGCGTGCTTTGCGCCTTTGTTCATTTGTTTTGCGCGGCCTTTTTCGGAAGTTATAATCTGCAAATTAAAAGGTCTCGACTGCGCTCGACCAGACATAGAATTTACAATTTTAACCGTGTCGTCTTCACTTCCACCGTCCACAATTAATATCTCAGTTTTATGTTTTCCGGAAAGATTTTGTGCGAGAAACACCAACAGGTTTTCAATGGTCTTTGCTTCGTTTAAAACTGGAATGATTACAGAGAGCATTCGGTAAATTTAAATGAAAAAGTTACTTCTGCGCATTTAAATTCCAGTCGTACTCTTTATAGCTAAGCGTGGCGCCGGGATTTATTTTTGTTTTTGAATATTGGTTTATATAACCAATTACGTCCTTTTTCCCATTTACTGCGAAGTCTTTTTGGTACCAATCAAAAATAGATGAAACCTTCGGGTTGCTGGCTGAAATATCATTTTTGTCACTATTGATAAATTCTTTGGTGGCGCGATCCAATTGTTCGTTGATTGTTGCTGCAGTGAACGCTTCGTCCAAAAGTTTCGGGCAGGAAATGGAAGCACAATTTATGGCGAAATGAATTCGCGGTTCATTCATTTTTCGAAGAATTCCGTTTTCAATTCCACCCAATGAAAGCATCTTGTCGCCAACGGCCACGCGCCCTTTTGTCCACGCACCATCAATATCCTTAATACTTTTCACAGGGTAATTTTCCACAATCAATTTTACCGTAGCGGCATTGTAAAGATTGATATAATACGTCAATAGCTCCTGCACGCTCCAATCGTTCGTCGGATTCTTTTCGGAAAGCATTTTAAGATACGCATCAAGTTTGGCTTCGTCATTTTTAAAACCTTTATAATTTACCATTCCTTCGCTGTTTACGTATTTTTTCAACAATTTGTCCCACTGCGAATGATCTACGTTTATGGCAGAATTGGCGGTGGTTGAAGCAAGTGTGGTTTGCACTTCTTTGGTAGGTTGTCCCTAGACTGCGTATACCTGCTGCAGAAAGTAGATTACAACTTTGTAAAAAGAAGGTGAGAAAGAATAGTGATGCGAGATTAAATACAGTTTTCATTTTTGTGTTTTTTACTTTGAAATATTTACGGAATAGAACGCTGTTTAGTTTTGATGGGATACAATTCCTGCGAAATAAAACTTGACATTTTTCATCTCCCTCAAACCCTAATTCAATATCCCTTCCGCTATGCGGAATATAATTGGTTTTAAAAAGTAATCCCAAAGACTGAGCGTGATACCATAATTTACACCGTATTTGGTGTTTTTGGCAAGTCTTTAGCGTGGTGCCAAATGTGCATTTTTGGGTTGTTCAAAACGTACTTTAATGGACCGTAGTTCCAACCTAAATTGGCGTGATTTAAATGACCAATCGCAATGTTGAAAAAGAACACAATTGCAACCTATTGCACATTAAAACCTCCAATAATGGCAAAAGGAATGTAAAGCAACGATTTATAAACTACAGGCTCCATCCAGTGGTACCGTAAATGTGCTGCAAATCCCATTTCCTTTACGGAGTGATGGAGTTTGTGAAAATTCCAAAGAAAAGGCACCAGTGCAGTAAGCTGTGTGTGTTCCACTGTACAAAATCTGTTATCAAAAAGAAAATTAAAAGGCCGAGTCCAAAAGGCAGTGCGTCAACATCCAAAAGCTGAAAATCCAAATGGATAATCCAACGATTTCTCAATATATCATTGAACAATTCAGCCGTGCATTTGAAAGAACAATAAGGACGATTAAATTTAACAGAAAAAAATTGAAAAACATGTAAAACGTATCCAGCCAAAAATCTTTTCTAAATACGGTTTGGTTTTTTCGCCAAGGAAATAGAATCTCCAAAGCCCACACCAAAGAAACTACAATCAATCCGTAAAAATAATTTTCCCAATGGAATTGGGTTATTTCCTTCCACAGATAATTGAAGTAGCCGCTGTAGGAATTCTTAAATATTTCAATGTATTTTTCCATAGGTTATTTATTGTAGTCGTTCTTTAAAAGCTTGCTTACAGCACACTTTCAAAAAATTTAAACAAAAGGCCACTTATTATTGCAGCCATTGGAAGCGTTAATACCCAAGAAAGAAGAATTTTGTAAATCACCTTTGGATTCGCTTTTTTGGTTACTGTACCAATGCCAAAAATTGATCCTACAGAAACATGGGTTGTTGAAACTGGCATTCCATGAATGCTTGCAGTAGTAACCAAAAGTCCTGTAATCATATTAGCGGTAAAACCTTGCCCGGAATTCATAGGAGTGATTTTTTTGCTCATGGTTTCTCCTACTTTTTTTGCATTGAGAAGTCCTCCCAACGCCATGGTTATTGCTATTGCCAGCATTCCCCAGTGCAGTTCCAAAGCGGAAATTATTATTAATAAACCTACTATTTTTGGTGTGTCATTAAGGCCTCGGGCAAAACTTACCACTCCAGAACTAATGTAGTGCAATGTGTCTAAAATTTTTTGTGAAGTAATTCCGAAGATTTTTCCCTCATAAGTTTCTGCACATCCTTTTCTGCAAGTACTTATTTCTATTTTGGAATGTGTATTTATTTTTAAATTGGAATTGGCCAATTGCGCAACGGATTGCTTTTCTGAAACACAAAGACAACTTTTTTTGCTTATACCAAATTTTTTACGCGTATTTCGGAAAACATATATAGAACATAACTTAAAACTGCAGCCATTAATGGGCTGGCTATAAGAGGGATCAAAAACGCACTTCCCAGTTTTTCAAAATTAAATTCATTGCCAATAGCCATAAACCCGGCGCCAAATAACGCTCCAACCAATCCATGGGTAGTAGAAATGGGCATTCCTATTTTTGTTGCAATAAAAACCGTAAACGCTGCTCCCAATGCTATAGAGATTGCAAAAGTTGGATTCTGTATCAAACTATCCGGTACCAATCCCTTTCCAGAGAAATTCTTTACCAAAGTTTCAGCTAAAAAAATTGCCGCTATTGAACCGGCAAAAGTGGTTGCCGTAGCCCAGGTTATTGCTTTACGGTAATTTGTTGTGCCGCTTCCAAAAAGAGTGGCCACACCCTTAAAATTATCATTGGCGCCATTGCTATAAGCCAAAAAACACGCGCCAATAAAAAGAATTATAAGGATCATTTATTAAATTATTGAATGAATAAAATACTTACGAACTTTTTAAATAAGCGGTTTTATTTAAACGGGTTCAACAACATCCGCCACCGTCATAATGAAAGGTTGATTCGCTTATAAAAATATCGTCCCGACCTAAATCTGCCAAGGCTCCGCCGGTTTTATCGCATACTGCAATGGGCTGGTTTTTCAATAAAATATGCCCTTTCTTATCATCAAAATAATCTTCACTTCCAAAATAAATAGCTGCTTTTCCAGTAAAGATACAAGGACCGTCTTCAGGCATTGGGTCTTTTATCGCTGCAACCTCAATAGATTCAATATAAATCAATTCTTCTGTGGGATAGTTCTTGGGGTCGAGGATGCGGTATGGTTTGCGTGCTCTAATTTCAATAGTTCCGAAGCCAACATCGGTAAGAGCTTTTACATATTCTGCAATGGGCAAACTGCCGCTAAGGCATAAAGCGCGAAGGCGGGCGTCCTCCCGTAGGGTTTGGTTCATTTGCTGCTCACAAGTTGGATCGCTCATTACTAAACGGCCGTGTGGTTTTAAGACTCGGTACATTTCCTCAATTGCTTTTTTAAGGTCTTCTGCCTTAAAAATATTGAAAAGACAGTTTTGTGCCGCAACATCAATACTGTTATCTTCCACGGGAAGATTTAGTGCATCGCCTTTTTTTAAATCAACAAATTCACTTTTAAACCATGGGTTTAATTTTTCAGCTTCCTTGAAATTTTTCCGTGAGGCTTCCAGCATTTCATCTACTGTGTCTACACCAATAACACCACTTTTGGTTCTGTTGAAATATGAAAATTGAAGCAGTTCCATACCACCGCCAACGCCTACATACAAAATTTTTGGATTGTTTGTGAGATCGCGGGCATTTACGGTGCTTCCACAGCCGTAATTCATCTCTTGCATAATTTTCGGAATTTTAAGTCCTGGAAGCTCCCAAATTGGGTTCGTTGTACAGCAAAGTCCAACATCTGGTGTAAGTGCAGCTTGCTTTGTAAACTTCGTTGGTGGTATTTAAATAACTCATAATTTTAAATTATAGTTGTTTGATCAAATTTGTAAACAGGGTAATCATATCAGGCTCTGCTTTTGCTGCCATTGCAATAATCTCTTCAATATTTACAGGTTCCAAATTGTCCGGATCACATTCATCGGTAAGAATTGAAACAGCCGAAACGGGCAACCCCAAATGATTGGCAACGATAACCTCTGGCACTGTGCTCATTCCCACGGCATCCGCCCCAATAATTTTTAGATATCTGTATTCTGCGCGCGTTTCCAGTTGTGGGCCCACCACGCTGGCATAAACTCCTTTATGCAATTTTATATTTTTTTCAGAAGCAATCTGCTCCATTTTCTGGTTCATATCAACATTGTAGGGAGCGCTCATATCTACAAAACGTTCCCCCATTTTTTCCACACCCCGAAAGGCGAGGGGCGAGTCTCCCTGCAGGTTGATGTGGTCGTCAATAAGCATAATCTCTCCTTTTTTGAAGTTGAGATTTATCGCTCCGGAAGCATTGCTTACCAATAATTGCTTTATTCCCAAAAGATGCATTACGCGAACGGAAAGGTAACATCGCGCAGCGAATATCCTTCATACACGTGAAAACGCCCTTGCATTAAAACTACTTTTTTTCCTTCAAGTGAACCGTAAATTAGTTTTCCTTTGTGAAATTCAACCGTTGCTGTCGGAAAATTTGGAATGTGATTGTAGCTTACTTCGGCTTCTATTGAAACCTCATCGATCAGTTTTCCTAGGCCAGTACCGAGAATAATACCAACTTCGGGTTTTTCAAATCCTCTTTGGTGAAGATAAGCTACTGCTTCTTCTATATATTTTGAGCTCATATTTTATAAAAAATTATTATCTAAATAGGCGGTAAGAAATGCTGAAAAGCCTCAATGTTTTTTATGTCTTCATAATAATCCACATCATTCCGTTCTTCGAGGAGAACGTATTTTTCAGATTTTAAATCGTCCAGAGTTGTCTTGTAAAACGGTGGATGTACCCCAGTTTTTATTTTTGAATATTTTAGTATTAAGTTCCTTCATTCCCAATAAATAATAGCCGCCATCGGTTGCGGGACCAATTACAATTGGGTTTGTTTGCAATGCTTCAAAAGCCGTTGCAAGATCTTTTTGGCTTAAGTCAAACATATCACTGCCAATAATGACTACTTGTTCATAGCCCATCCCGAAAATTTCGGAAAATGCGTTTTCCATCCTTTCACCCAAATCATTTCCCGATTGTAATTTTTTTCTGAAAATTTCCGGATCCCAGATGTCATTGCGGTAAATGTTTTCGGAATAAAAAACAAATTTATCAACATTAAATTTTTCGGTAATTTCCACTGTGTGCTTAACAGGAATTTATAGATTTCCAAAGCACTTTCATCGCCAACTGATTTTGCCAAACGGGTTTTCACTTTTCCAAGTTCTGGATTGCGGTGAAGATAATGAGTGCCTTTTTGGAAGTGGGATAGTGAAAATCGAAAGCCATTTCGTTATCACCGTCAGTTTTTTTTGAGGTCAGTAAAGCCATTTTTCAAAATCAGAATATAGGGTTTCCAGCGTGTAAATATTTACTCCAATGTTTGGAAAATGCATGTACATTTTCTGTTTCTTTTCCTTTGGAATCAATTACTGGAAAGCCTTTGTTTTTCCATTCAAAGATACCGCCATACAAGTTTTTCACGTCTTTAAAACCTGCTTTTTTTAATTTTTCGGCAATTTTTTCGGAACGTATTCCCAAGGAGCAATACACAACTACGGGAATATTTTTATTGAATTTTTGAAGTTGTTTTGCTTCTATGTTGAATTCATTGTAACCTACGTTTGTTGCAAATTCTAGGTGGCTTACAGTAAATTCTTCTGGCTCGCGTGCATCAAGAATCGTTACGGAATCATTCGTTTGAAACATTCGCAATTCTTCCACAGAGATGTATGAAATGCTACGAGTGTTGTTATTTTCCAACAATTCATCGAGTGGTTTTTGAGCCATCAATGAGCCTATGAAAAACAAAAAAACAAAAAAAGTAACAAATATTTTCATAGAGTTGGTTATGCCAAAATTTTAAATACTTTGTTTTTATTCTGCTACTGCGCCTTGACAGCTGCTGCCAGCACCGGCGGTACAGCCGTAGCAATGTTGGGAAATTATAATATTTCTGTTATTCAAAATATCTTCATTGTATTCTGAGATGTGCTGAATTTTGCTGGCAACCTTCAATTCCAGCATTTGGTTGAAATCGCAATCGTATAAATATCCATCCCAACTTACCGATATGGTATTTCGGCACATCACGTTTTTTACCGCCGCCGGATTGTATGCTTCCACTAAGGAATACATATAATCTTCATAGTTTTCCGAAGCAATTAAATAATCCAAAAATCTGGAAATGGGAAGGTTTGTAATAGCAAAAAGGTTGTGAAAATGAATTCCGAAATCTTCCAACAAAGCTTTTTTGAAATCTTTTTCCATACTGGCTTGATCGCTTGGTAAAAAGGCACCGCTGGGGTTGTAAACCAAATCTAGTTTCAGATTGCTATCTGGCATTCCATAACCTACTGCGTTCAATTCCTGCAATGCTTTTATGGAAAGGTCAAAAACACCTTCACCTCTTTGTTTGTCAGTTTTTCCTCGGGTCCAATGCGGCATGCTGCTGACAACATGTACATTGTGTTTTTTGAAAAATTCAGGTAAATCGTAGTATTTTTTATTGGCGCGAATGATTGTAAGATTGCTCCGTACAATAAAATCCTTGATTCCAGCTTTGCTGGCTTCATCAACAAACCAACGAAAATTTGGGTTCATTTCTGGTGCACCGCCAGTAAGATCTAAGGTATGTGCGCCAGTGTTTCGAATCACTTCCAAACATTGCTGCATGGTTTCGCGGGTCATTATTTCCTTTCGGTCTGGACCTGCATCTACGTGGCAATGCTCACAAACCTGGTTGCACATATAGCCCACGTTTATTTGAAGAATTTCCAGTTTTTTGGGCGTAACGGAAACTGATCGGTATCATTAATTTTCTCAGAAAAAGTGGGAAGTTCTCCGTTGGCAAAAATTCCATTGGAGAATTTTTCAAGTTGTTTGTTTGCCATTGCAAGTTCGCTATGGCGTTTATGAAGGGATTGTTGTTTTTTCTTTTTCTCTTTTAGCATAAAAAGTTTTTCAATAAATCTACATTTTAATCTGTTCAGAGTAATTGGCTGATTGCTTACATTTCAAGTTTATTCACTTTATTCATCATCATCACTCCGTGAACCAAGCTGGCACCACTTTTAATTGCAGCACCAACGTGAACGGCTTCCATCATTTCTTCTTTGGTTATGCCGCGTTGTAGCCCATCCTGGGAGTAGGCATCAATGCAATAGGGACACTTTTCGGTATGTGCCACAGCGAGTGCGATGAGAGATTTTTCACGGGCAGAGAGGGCGCCTTCTTCAAAAACTTTTCCGTAGTATTCAAAAAATTTCTCGCCAAGTTCTTTGCTCCATTGCGTAATATTTCCGAATTTTTTTAAATCTGCAGGGTCATAATAATTTTGTGCGGCCATAGAGGGGTTTATTTATAATTACGAATTTTTCGGGATTTTGGTTTTCAATAAAAGTAAATATAAGCAAGTAGACATTCAAAAAATGGGATGCTTACGAAAGTTTAACAAATTAATCAAAAGAGTAAACAAACCCACTTTCCAGATTGTACTGTGAGTTTGGAATTCCCACAGCTGGAGTTTCATCGTAAATGAATGTATAGGTGGTGCTAAAGGCAAAATTCTTAAATAAATCAATCAATAATGAACTCTGGTTCGATAGGCGGTAATCGCCAAAATCCTTGATTTTGGGTTGGAAATAAGTGGTACTCACCAAACTTATGGTTTTGGTGGGATATAAGCTGAAGGAAAGATAGGAAGTGCTTCTGAAATCGCGTTGAATTGGAGTGATGCCATCGCTGAGTTCTTCCTGTTCGTACATAATATGGGTTCCAAAATAGAATTTATATTTTTCTGAGGTAGTCAATTTAAACCGAGGCCCCGTGCCCAAAAGACCCCTAAAATTTATTTTTGAAACTTTATTGTACTGTGCTTGGGTAAAAACCTCCCAAGCGATGCGGGGATGAAACCTGTAATTATAGCGAAGATGGGTTATTCCGGCATTTTCAAATTTGTTGCCCTCAATATTCTTTAGTTCAATATCGTTTTTTAAAAGCACCAAATGTTTGTTCATTTTATACTGAAGGTGCGTACTGCTGCTAAAGGCGAAATAATCGTTTATGTCGCGTTTTAAGGAAAAGCCCAGACTCACAGAGCCAGAAAAACCTGAGGTATCGGTAACTTTCCGAAGCGATTCTGCATTGAGGATTTGTGATTTTGCGACAAATGAAAAGCTGACAAATAAAAGTGTTATGAAATACTTCATTTCAGTTTAAATGATTTTGTTAGTTTCCTAAATTAATCAAAAGGTCAATAAACAGATTTATTGGTTTTCAGATTCCAGTTTTTAAAAAACCCAACTCCGAAAGTCAGTCACAACTATTCACCCCAATTTGCAATTTGTTGTTCATCCCATAATTCAGGAAAAAACTTGCGTTGTTGGTATTTTGGGTGAAGGTATTTTTTCCATTCAGAACCACCTGTCGCGGTTTTGTTTTCGCCTTTACTGTTTAGGAAATATTGGGCTGTGTCTAAATGGACCATAGGCCAGGCAACATTGAAAAAGTGATCAAATTGTTGCAATTTCTCCTTAAGCTCTTCGGAAGGATTATCCATTTGTGCAATGCGCTCTTCCATGGTTTTTCCTTTTACATTTTCCGCAAGTGCTTTAAAATCATTTTCATATTTTTCAATGAAAAGCCTCAGGGTAAGCGTCATTTTGCCGGTTTTTCGGTTTAGGCCGGCATCTTTCCAATAGATCTGTTCAAAATAATCATCCATTGTAGGATTTTGCGGTAAACGCTCCCGTCCCGGCTCATTTATAAGATTTTTTATCCGCGTGCTATAAATCTCCAAAACTCTAAACTGCGCACTTTGAAAACCGCTTGCAGGCGTAAGTGTGGAGCGGAAAGTGTTGTAATCTTCATAACTCATGCCGTCCTTCATAATATCAAAAGAAGTAATGAGCATTCGGGTGTATCTTTTTAAACGGTCTAATTTCGTCAGCCAAACTTCTTCTGAAAGGTTTTCACCTTCGGAAAGTTGCTTTATTTCGTGAATCATCATTTTTAGGGTAAGTTCCGTAACTTGATGGTACATCACGAAAATTTCTTCATCCTTAAAATCTGTACGTGTTTTTTGAAGCGAAAGCAATGTGTCTACTTGTATGTAATCCCAATAGGTAGGGGTTTTGCTTGTAGTAGCCCTTTGAAGTACGTTTCAGGATTTTCTCCCAAATTCACATATTTTTCCTCAAGTGCTTTTATAATTTCTTTATTGTCCATTTTGTCTAATCTCGTAAAATCCCTTAAAAATAAAGGATATTTTCGATTTTTTCGAAGTATTCTACAATCAGTTTCAAGAAAAAAGCCCTGTCACAAAATTTGTAACAGGGCTTTGAAATTTTAATGCTTTTACTATTAATAAAAAGTAGCACGATTGTCTTCAATATCGGCTTTCTTTTTCAATGCATTATAAGCCGCATTTTGTGATGAAGGAGCAGCTTTAGTGCTTAATTGATTAGCGTAATTCACATACGATTCCATTTTTGGAGCTGGATTTAAGGCAGTAGTTTTAACCATATAAACCCCATTTTTGCCATCTATCAATTTTGTGGTTTTACCTGGTTTTGTTCCAAAAGCTGCGCCTACAACTTTAGGCTCATTTGTGGTGCCAATCATTGGGCTCGCCATAGTACCCTGTTGCGGTCTGCACAACTACATTTTGGTTTGCTGCAATTTCCTCAAGGGTATTTCCAGATATAGACTCACGTATTTTTTCAGCTTTTTTCTCATTTAAAAGAATTGGTTTTACGGTAGGCATGGCTTGCTCCACACTCATCAATCCTTTTTCATTTTTACGGGTAAGCTGTGCTATAACGTATCCTTCAGGTACGCTGAAACGTTTTACGTCTCCTACCTTAGTGTCCTCTTCAAAAGCCCAATTAACTATAGGGCGGTTGGCGCCGATACCGGGAATATTTGATTCCATTATTTTAAGATTGTTTACCGGCTTTACCTCAAGATTTTGCGCTTTTGCCAATTCAGTGAAATCGCCATCTTTTAAAGCTACTTCAAATTTTGAAGCATTTGAAAACACATCGTTCATTGTTTCGTCCGAAGCTTCAATTGCCTTAACCACAGTTGCAAGTTTTACAGCTTTTTTCGGTTCGGATTGTTTTCCAACTTCAACAATATGAAAACCGAAATCTGTTTCAATCAATCCAATGGTTCCCGTTGGGTTGTTGAATATAAATTTATCAAAAGCTGGCACCATTCTTCCGGGAGTGGAATTTCCTAAATCTCCGCCATTGTCCTTTGAACTGTCATCAGAGAATTGGGTAGCTAACTCGGCAAATTTAGATTTATCTTTTTTCACTACACTTAAAATGCTATCTGCCAATTTTTGGGCTTCTTCCTTAGTTTTTGTAACGGTTTCAGGAGCTCTTAAAGTTCCAACATACCGAATCAAAATATGCTTAGATTCAGCAGAATCGGGCATTTTTTTTGTTTCTAAAACCTTAGAAAAATAGAATGAATTGTCAACTTTATAAGGGCCATACATATCGCCTTCGTTTAAATTTATAAGCGTGTCGGCAACCGTTTGTGGCAATTGGCTCTTAAACATCCAGCGGTCGTAATATGGTACATCAGAATTTGCGTTTACAAATTCTTCATAATTTTTTGTGGTTGAAAAACCGGC
>CAWGHI010000002.1:0-1423566 GCA_963822355.1 uncultured Flavobacteriaceae bacterium | reverse complement strand
AAAACTGGGAAAGGATTCGTTTTGGGCTCAAAGTGACATTTTGAGGGTGTTAAGTTTTAAACCTCAAGGTAGTACAAGATATTGCTTTTTACTTAAAAATATAAAAAAACATATCCCAGATTTCCAAGAAAAACATCCTCCATAAACATGGGAGGAAATGTGAATTTTTATAAAGTAGCTTTAAGCTTCGAAAATAAGATATCAGAAAAACTTGTTATTACCTTATCCGCTTGGCTATAATCCTGATTAGCTGAATGTGGACTTTTGAAACCTACGCAATAGATGTTTGCAGCTTTAGCAGCAACAATTCCGTTTGTGGAATCTTCAATTACCATACAATGGTCTGTGTGTTCTCCAGCCAATTCCGAAGCTTTTAGGAAAATTTCTGGATGTGGTTTTGAAGCTTTTAAATCGGCGCCGCTTATTTTTGCCTTGAAATATCTATCCAGATCGAACCGCTCAAAAATCCGATTGATGTTAATCATAGATGCCGAAGACGCCAAAACCAAGGTCAACCCATTTTCGTGATAGTCTTTTATTAAATCGTGAACGCCATCCAATAGCGAAAGCTCGGTATCATTTTCAAAAAGATATTTAAAGTGTTTTCGTTTTATTGAAACAAGATTTTCTGGGGTTTCTGAAATATCGAAATGCTGACAAAGTGTTCTGCAAATAGGCAAAGTTGCCTGCCCTGTAAAAGAATTATAAAGTGCATCGCTCACGTCAATATTCATTTCCTCAAACATTTTGAAATACGCTTTGCGGTGCAACGGTTCGGTGTCAACTATGACACCATCCATATCAAAAAGAACGGCTTTCAGCATTTTTAATTTTTTTTACGAAGGTACTATAGATTGTGAGATTTTCAGAATATTGGATTGCTAGATTCTTGAATTTTTCAATATTGATTTTTGATTTCTTAAGTGTCCTTATTTATTTGAGAGAGAAGTTCAAAAGAAAGTAAGCGCGCTGTTTGGTCATAAATATGAGCAACGGCAATAATTTCATCAATCTGAGTTTCGGCAACAAAACTGGCTAAATTTTCACGCACAGTTTCTTTACTGCCTATAAAGGAGTATTTCATCATTTGCGAAATATGAGCCTCTTCCATAGGATTCCAAAGACCATCCATGTTTTTCACAGGAGGGGAAAGTGGCTTACGGGTATTTCTGATTACATTCAACATAAAAAGTTTCATACTGGTTGCTAAATATTCAGCTTCTTCATCTGACTCTGCAATTACCACATTTACACATGCCATGGTATAAGGTTTGGCCAACTGTTTGGAAACTTCAAAATGCGAATGGTACAAGCGCAGCGCGTCGTGAAGGTGGGCTGGCGCAAAATGACTGGCAAAGGCATAAGGCAATCCCAAAGCCCCTGCGAGCTGAGCACTGAAGGTACTTGAGCCCAAAAGATACAAAGGCACTTCCAAACCCTCTCCCGGAATGGCACGAACCGCACCTTGATTGTTTTTTGAAAAATATTTTTCCAATTCCTGAACATCCTTGGGAAAATCATTTACCGTTTCCACACGTTCGCGCCTAAGGGCACGGGCAGTCTGCTGATCTGTTCCAGGGGCACGCCCAAGCCCTAAATCAATTCGGTTCGGATAAAGGGTTGCGAGCGTTCCAAACTGTTCGGCAACTACAAGCGGAGCATGATTTGGAAGCATTATACCTCCTGAACCCACGCGGAGGGTTTTTGTGCCCTGCGCAATGTACCCGATGAGCAGCGGAGTGGCAGAACTTACAAGACTTTCGGCATTGTGATGTTCCGATATCCAAAAGCGTTTGTAACCCCATTTTTCCGCATGTTGTGCCAAAGTGAGACTATTTTCCATTGCAGCTTTATGTGTGCTTCCTTGAATTACGGGAACCAAATCCAAAACCGAAAAAGGGATGTGTTTTAATTTCTCTGCTTTATCCATTTTTTTTAAATTTTGGCCCTTTCATATTGTAATGGCCAATTAACATCTTCATTTAAATCTTTTGCTGCGTGCAAAGCGAAATAAGGCTGGCGAAGGCTTTCACGGGCATAGAGAATCAAATCAGCCTTTCCTTCTTTTAAAATTGCCTCCGATTGTTCGGCAGTTGTGATTTGTCCCACGGCTCCAGTTAAAATATTTGCTTCACTCTTAATTTGAGCGGCAAATGGAACTTGATAACCCGGCTCGCTTGGAATAATTGCTTTGGGAACATTTCCGCCGGAAGAAGTGTCAATTAAATCGACGCCTAATTCTCTCAATTTTACTGAAAGTTTTGTTGCATCTTCAATAGTCCAACCGCCTTCTGTCCAATCTGTTGCCGAAATTCTTACGAACAGCGGTTTTTCATCGGGCCATTCTTTACGTACAACTTCGGTAACTTCAAGCAAAAAGCGAATTCTATTTTCAAAACTGCCGCCATATTCGTCCGTGCGTTCATTTGCCAAAGGTGAATAGAACTGATGGAACAGATATCCGTGTGCAGCATGAATTTCAACAACATCATATCCTGCTTTTTCTGCGCGGCGCGTTGCGGCTGCATAATCATTTTTCACCTTTTTCATTCCCGTAATATCCAGTGCAACTGGCGCGGGCTCCCCTTCTCGAAATGGTAAATTAGATGCGGAAACAGTTTGCCAGCCGTTTTCAAGTTCGGGGGCAATTTTTTTTGCACCATCCTTCGGAAGTTGGTAACTGGCCTTTCGCCCGGCGTGCGCCAATTGAATTCCAATTAAAGCATTTTGGGAATGCACAAAATCAACTATTTGCTTCATCTTTTCAATATGTTCATCTTTCCAAATACCCATGTCGCCGTGAGTTATTCTTCCCTCGGGTGAAACTGCGGTCGCTTCCTGAATTATTAATGCCGAACCTCCCACCGCACGGCTTCCCAAATGCACCAAATGAAAATCGTTCGCAAAACCGTCAACGCTGCTATACATACACATAGGCGAAACTACCATTCTATTTTTGAAGGTTGTTTCTTTTATTTTTAATGGGGAAAAGAGTAGGCTCATTTGGCTTGTTTGTTGTTGGTTGTGAATACTATGAATTTTATGAATGTGAAAGGATTTCTTCTTTCTAAATAATTGGAATCGCTTTCATAGTGATAGGCTTCCCTTTCAAAGGAAATGTTTCTATAGGCTTTGTGCCGATTTTTATATTGAAGAAATCGAAAAAGAAATTCAAGTCCGTACCATACATAGAAAAAAATAACCAATAATTCTATTTGCTGCCGAAGGTGGATTTTCTCGTGGTTCATAAAAACCACGTCTTTTTTTAAAGAATCGTGTTTCACCAATACAAAAGGCCAAAAGGTCATACCGTTATAGTTTTTCCGAAGAAGTTTTGGCTGGACGATTACTATCACTTTTATTGTTTCAAAAATTGTCGCAATACATATTGCAAAATTCCTTCATTTTGATAATAAGCAACTTCAATTGGGGAATCCAGCCTTGCGATTGCCTGAAATTCAATTTCCTTGCCATCGTCGTTCTTTGCAGTTACGGTAATTTTTTTGGAAGGTGTTAGATCGTGTTCAATTCCTGTAATATTAAAATATTCCTTTCCGGTCAAATCGAGTGATTTAGCGCTTTCACCATCTAAATATTGAAGTGGGAGCACGCCCATCATTATCAAATTGCTCCGGTGAATACGTTCATAACTTTCTGCCAAAACGGCTTTAATACCTAACAGAAAAGTTCCTTTGGCAGCCCAATCGCGAGAAGAACCACTTCCGTATTCTTTCCCGGCAAGAACAATTAATGGCGTTTTGTCTTTTATATATTTTTGAGAAGCTTCAAAAACAGTCATTTCCTCGCCCGATGGAAGATAGGTTGTGTATCCGCCTTCTTTATCCGCCAATTGGTTATTTATGCGCACGTTGGCGAAAGTACCACGAACCATTAACTCATCATTTCCGCGGCGTGACCCGTAACTATTGAAGTTATTTTTTTCAACACCACTCCTTTTCAAATATTGGCCAGCTGCAGATCTTTCAGAAAAAGCGCCAGCCGGGGAAATATGGTCCGTAGTAATGCTATCTCCCAAAACCAAAAGTGCACGTGCACCTTCTATATTTTTAAAATCTTTAGGTTGCTCCGGTAAATCTCTAAAAAATGGAGCTTCTTTAATATAGGTTGAATTAACGTCCCACCGGTAAATTTTATCATCCGGCACCTCAAGACTTCGCCATATTTCGTTTCCTTCAAATATTTCATCATAATTCTTCTTAAAATCGAGGGGTGAAAGCACGTTTTTCATTACTTCGTGAATTTCATCATCCGTAGGCCAAATATCTTTTAGAAAAATTTCTTTTCCATTGTGGTCTGAGGCCAAGGGCTCGGTAGTGAGATCAATATCAACCCTTCCTGCAATTGCAAAGGCTACAACCAACATGGGCGACATTAAAAAGTTCATTTTCACCTGTGGATGTATTCGTGCTTCAAAATTTCTATTTCCCGAAAGTACGGAGGCAACTATTAGCTGCTCCTCTTCAATTGCTTTTGCAATTTGCGGTGGCAACGGTCCAGAATTTCCGATGCAGGAAGTACAGCCATAGCCTACCAAATGAAACTGTAATGCTTCCAAATCTTTTAATAAATCAGCTTTTTCCAGATAATCAGTAACCACTTTTGAGCCTGGGGCCAAGGAGGTTTTTACCCATGGTTTTACATCGATGCCTTTTTCACGGGCTTTTTTTGCGACCAATCCGGCGCCTATCATTACAAATGGATTGGAGGTATTGGTACAGGAAGTAATTGCTGCAATGGCCACCGATCCGTCTGAAAGTAAATATTTTTCACTGCCGTTGGAAATCCAAACGGTTTTAAAGCCATTCTTTTTTTTGGTCTCAATTTCCACCTCGGGAGTTGGCTCTTGTGGCTGCTCTATCGGCTGGCTTCCGCCTTCTTCTTTCCAGCGGGTAAGGGCTTCTTCCCTTTCGGAAGGTTTTATATAACTTCTATCAAAACCCGTATCGAGCAGCTCGATGAATTTATGTCTAAAATCTTTTAAAACTATTTTATCCTGTGGCCGTTTTGGTCCAGCAACACTGGGCTCTATTGTTGAAACATCCAATTCTAAAACATCGGTATAATTTATTTGCTCTTCATCCTTTCGCCAAAGCATATTCGCTTTACAGTAATCCTCAACCAATTGGATTTGTGCTTCACTGCGGTTACTGCTTCGCATATACTCCAACGTTTTATTATCAATCGGGAAATAGGTGACAGTGCAACCAAACTCTGGCGACATATTGCCAATGGTCGCCCTATCCGGCACCGAAAGATGGTCCAAACCAGGACCGAAAACCTCAACAAATTTTCCAACTACACCATATTTACGCAACAAATTTGCAATGGTTAAAACTAAATCGGTTGCCGTTGTTCCAACCGCTAGTTTTCCGGTCAGTTTTAATCCAATTACTTCAGGCATCATGAAATAGATTGGTTGACCGAGAATGGCGGCCTCGGCTTCAATACCTCCAACACCCCACGCAACAACACCAATCCCGTTAACCATGGGCGTGTGGCTATCGGTTCCAACTAGCGTATCGGGAAAAACCATGCCGTCTCTGGCAATGGCGCCTTTAGAAAAATATTCAAGATTTACTTGGTGGCAGATACCCATTCCGGGTGGTACTACGCTGAAATTGTTAAAGGATTTCTGGGCCCATTTCAAAAAAGTGTAGCGTTCATTATTTCGCTTGTATTCCTCTTCCATATTTTGCTGATAGGCATATTGCGCCGCAAAATAATCTACTTGCACGCTGTGGTCTATCACCAAATCAACAGGAATCAATGGATTTATTTTAGAAGGATCACCCCCTTTTCGCGCCATTTCTGATCGCAGCGATGCAATATCTACCACGGCGGGAACCCCGGTAAAATCCTGCATCAATACCCGAGCAGGTTTAAAGGCAATATCATTATCGCTTTTGGCCGGTTTCCAATTCATAATAGATTGCAAATGCTCTTTTGTGACGGAAAAATCGTCGTAATTGCGAAGCGCATTTTCTAAAAGAATTCGAATTGAGAAAGGCATTTTTTTAATATTATAACCCTGCTTTTCAAGATCGGGAAGACTGTAATACGTTAATCTTTCATTGGAAGACTCCAGGGTTTTTTTGAGGTTGTAGATATCTTGTTGCATGATGCATATTTTTGAACCTTAAATTTACTCAATAAATATGGTGTCTATACTGAAAGAGATTGGTTTAACAGGGTGTTAACAAATACGGGGGAAATTTAAAAACCCTTAGTGAAAACCGGCTTTTATTGGATGGTTAAATCCTCCAACAAAGTAGTAATATAAGCCAACTGCTTTATTTTTTTTTAATTAAATTAGCCGTCACAAAAAATATGTAGCATTGAAAAATGCCATTTCCTTTTTTCTACTCTTTGTTTTCAGCTTCAATATTGGAGGGACTTATGTTATCTTTAAAATTCAACAAAATCATATTCGCAGGGAAATTGTGCATCAAATAAAACAGGGGCTTTCTGAAAAAGATTTGACGAGAATAACGGTTTCTTTAGAAAATGAAAATCAACTTATTTGGAAAGACCGCGAGGAATTTAGGTATAAGGGAACAATGTATGATATTGTTCACACTGAAATTATAAACGAAAACACCAAAGTATACCACTGCATTTCTGACAGTCAGGAAACAAATTTGATTGCGAAATACAATAAAGAGCTTCAGAAAAAACGCAAGGATAAAAACAACCGTACCAATTCTGTAAAGACTATAAAATATATTCAGAAAATAAATCCGATTCCTCAGAAAGTGAACTTAGCTTTTTCGAATAAATTGAATCGGCCAAATTTTGTGTATCACAACAATTACACATCGCTTTCGCTCGAAATTCTGAGCCCTCCACCCAAAGAGATTTTATAATTTATTTTGAAGCGTTTCTGCTTCCCTTAAAATGCATTCGGAACCCTTTCGAAACCGAATGGCATATTCGTAATTATAAAATTCTAAAAATGACAAAACTTTATTTGTCCCTGTTGGGACTGCTTATATCTGTATCTGTTTTTGGACAGGAAAAAATTTCTGGAAAAATATATGATTCAGCCACCAATGCGCCACTTGTGGGTGCCAAAATTGAAGTGAACGGAACGGAAGTTTCCAGCACCGATTCCGAAGGGAATTTTTCTGTTCCCTGTACCGGCAACAAAACATTGACTGTAAGTTTTATTGGCTATGAAACTACTGTTATAAAAGTTAAAAACTGTTCCGATCCAATCAATATCAGTTTAAAAACATCAGTTAGTGCTTTGGATGAAGTTCAACTAAGCGGTACGCTTGGCAACAATAAAAAAGTACTTGAAAAACCGGTTTCAATAATTCAATTAAACGAAAAAGAACTTAACCGTGGCACCGGTCTGTACTTAGATGATGCAATAAATGCGAATGTTCCCGGTGTAACTATGAACCGTCGAGGTGTTTCTTCAGGACAACAATTCAATATCCGCGGGTATGGAAATGGTGTGGGCTTTAAAGGCGCCACCAACAATTTTGACGGCCAAGGTTACAAAGTATATTACAATAACATTCCCCTTACCGATGCGGAAGGAATAACCATGTTGGACGATATTGATTTCGGTTCTGTGGGAAGTGTGGATGTTATTAAGGGGCCAGCCGGTTCCCTTTACGGTTTTGCAATAGCTGGGGTTGTTCATTTAACAACCATTCATCCTGAAAAGGGGCAATCTTCGCTAGCTGAAAAAGTAACAGTTGGAAGCTACGGCCTGGCACGTTTTACTACCCAATTGCAAATGGGCCTAGAAAAGTCTTCTGTTTTGTTGAACTATGGCCACCAAATTTCTGATGGTTATCTAGATCACAATGCTTCGCGAAAAGATTTTTTGAATGCTGTTCTGGATTTTTACTCAAGTGAAAAGCAAACTGTAAGTACTTATTTCGGTTTCAGCAATAGTTATGACGAACGCGGTGGCGAGCTTACCATTGGGCAGTATGACACCTTGGATTACAGTGGAAACGCACGTTACATAAAGAACAATGCACACAGTGAAGTGATCAGTTTCCGTGCAGGTTTGAGCCATAAATATGATTTTACAAACTGGCTTTCTAACACCACTACCGTTTTTGGTTCTGGCATAAATACCAATTCCAGTTCCGCTGGCGGCTGGACCGATAAGGACCCGATGAATTATGGCACCCGTTCAACCTTCGATTTTAATTTCGATTTAATTGGTGGTTTCAGTCTTTCGGGAGTTGCTGGCCTTGAATTTCAGGAACAACGCGCACAATCCATTAGCTATTCAATGATAGAAAACCCATCAAATCCTGAGGGTTATAATATTATTGGAGGCGTAAAAAGCAATCAATATTCAAAGTCGAAAACCAATTCCATATTCACCGAATGGATTTTGAAAATGCCTTTCGACCTTTCCTTCACCGCAGGAATAGGAAGAAGTTCAATGAATCTGGATTTGGAAGATCGCGCATTTGATCCTTCAAGTGGCAAACCTCAGCAGGTTTCGGCTAATTATGAAGATTTATATTCGCCACATTTTGCCTTGAATAAAATATTCAACCAAAATGTTTCGGTTTACGCTTCTTATAGTAAAGGCTACAAAGCCCCAGTTAGTGGAAACGTGATTATAGGCGCAACTGGCGAACTAAATAGGGGTTTGGTTCCCGAAGAAGGCGATCAATTTGAAATTGGTTCAAAAGGAAATCTCTTGGATAGTAAATTGCATTACGAAGTTGCTCTGTTTCAGGCAAAATTCAAAAATAAGTTTACTTCAGTTGCCGTTCCTGCTGGCGATGGCACAACTCTTTATTCATACATTGCCAATGGTGGCGAGCTAAACAACAAAGGCGTAGAAATATTGGTAAAATATTCAGCTTATGAATCTGCAACAGGATTCTTCAGCAATGTGAGCCCCTATGCAAACGCAACGTATTCCGATTTCAAATATGAAGACTTCTCCTATGATTCCGTGAGCAGAGAGGGTGAATTAACAGAATTTAATTATGATGGTAACGCCGTTGCAGGAGTTGCTCCGTGGGTCATTAATGCGGGAGTTGATTTTAACACCAATGTCGGTCTTTATGGAACCGTAAATTATGCTTATCACGATCCAGTTCCTTTCACATCTGATGGTTTAAACGTAGCAGATAGTTATAGTTTGCTAAATGCCAAACTTGGCTATAGAATGAGTTTTGGCCATTTTGATCTTGACGCTTATGCAGGTGCCGATAATATTACTGGCCAGAAATATTACCTCATGCTTTTTTTGAACCAGTTGGATGACGCATACATTCCTGCGCCATTGGATACCGTTTTTTATGGCGGCCTTAATTTGAAATACAACTTTTAATTTAGTTTGTTTAGTGTTGATTTTTGTCCACAAGAGTGCAGTTGTAACAACTGATAAAGAGTTTTCGACTGCGCTCGAATGGACAATACAAATGCTACAATTTGAAACAATTAAATATGAAAAAAACCATTCCGTTTTTATTTGCAATAATTTCCCTGTCCTCCTGTGGAAGATTTGGCAATGATGACAAAAAGAAAGAAAACAAGGAGCGTATTGTTTGTATTTCGAAACAGTACAGCGAAATAATTTATGCGCTCGGCGCCGAGGAAGATATTGTTGCCGTAGATGTTTCCAGCTCCTACCCACCGGAAATAAAGGAACTGCCAACAATAGGATACCACCGCGCTTTGGCCGCTGAACCTATTCTTTCAATGAAACCAACCCTTATTCTGGAAGACAATAATATTGGGCCCGAACACGTGGTAACACAGTTGAAGGATTTAAAAATACCGATGAAACAATTCGGGCAATATGAAAATACAATTGCCGGTACGGATTCCCTGATTCGGGAAATGGGAATTTACTTCCATAAAGAAGAAAGGGCCGAAGAACTCGTAAATAATCTCAATGCTGATTTTGAAAAGGCACAAGCCGAAGCCACAAAATATGAAAAGAAACCGAAAGTTTTGACCATCCATTTTGGGCAAGCGAGCAATATTTATTTGGTAATGACCCAAAACAGCACTGCGGGGAAATTGATTGAATGGGCAGGCGGCGAAATGGCCGTTGACGGAGAACGCGGCATGACCCAACTTTCGCCCGAAGTAGTGGCACAAAGCGATCCGGATATTATTCTTTTAACTGATTTTGGGTACGACCGTTTGGGCTCCACCGAAAGTGTTGGCAGTCTTCCCGGCATTTCCAGCACACGCGCTTTTAAGGAAGGTAAAGTATATCGCGTTGAAGAGCACGATATGGTGTATTTTGGTCCAAGAACGGGCGAGAATATAATTGAATTGCAGAAGTTGATTCATCAATAATAGTGAGTAGAAAAATATTATTTGAACTTGAATAAAAACATAAATAAATACCGAGGAACGTTTCCAATACTGATAATTATATTGGTTTTGGTTACTTACTTTTCCATTCGGTATGGAGCAGTTTCCATTTCTTTGGAAGAAATTTTTTCTTCATTAAAAAATTATTTTTCCGCTCCGGAAAATATGGATCTTACAGAGCGTATTTTTATGGAAATCCGTTTGCCGCGGGCAATACTTTGCATATTTGTTGGGGCTAGTTTGGCTGTGGGCGGAACGTTGTTACAAGCCCTTTTCAGAAACCCAATTGTAGAACCGGGTCTCATCGGAACCTCTTGCGGGGCGGCTTTTGGTGCGGCACTATATTTTGCACTTGGGGCAACTTTTGGGTTTAGCGTCGGCAAATGGACTTTGCCTTTAGCGGCCTGTTTGGGTGCTCTACTGTCAACAGGTTTGGTGTTTTTTCTGTCGCAATCGCGTGGTACAGGCAAAAGTTCCATTGTTGCTTTATTGCTTACGGGTATTGCAATCAATGCTTTGTTTTTAAGTGGCGTTGGGTTTTTGAGTTACATTGCCCGAGATCCGCAAGCGCGTTCTATAGTTTTTTGGAATCTCGGAACATTGAGCGGCGCCAATTGGACTTCCGTTTTAATAGTTGGAATTTCAACCGTGGGAACGATTTTAATTTCCCTTCGGTATTCAAAACACCTCAACGCACTGATGATTGGCGAGGAAGAAGCGCAATTTCTGGGAGTGAATATTAAAAGTTTGAAGTGGAAAATTCTTCTTATAAACGTAATAATGGTCGCGGTGGCTACCGCATTTGTGGGTGTTATCAGTTTTGTGGGTTTGATTGTGCCGCATTTATTGCGAATCATAAACGGAAGCGATAACCGTTTTTTAATTCGGAATAGTGCTATTCTCGGTGGCATTCTACTTTGCGTGGCTGATTTGATTTCAAGAATGGTGCTTCGTCCGGCAGAACTTCCAATTGGTATTGTTACTTCGGTCGTTGGTGTTCCTATTTTTATCTTTTTGCTTCAACGAAAAAATTACTTTTTTTAAAAATATAAAGGTCTCGACTGCGCTCCACCGGACAAAATAAGTATGATCCAAGCCAAAAACATATCATATAAAATAGGAAACAAGACCATTCTAAAGGATATTTCCGTAACCTTTAAGTCTGGAAAAATAAACCTTATTTTGGGACCAAACGGAGCGGGAAAATCAACATTGGTAAAAGTAATTTGCAACCAACTAAAACCGCAGGAAGGCACTGTTTTTTATGAAGAAAAAAACATCCGCGAAACTTCGGTTCAGGTACTGGCAAAGGTTCGGGCCGTACTTTCACAAAACACGGAGCTCGCTTTTCCGCTGAAGGTAAAAGAAGTTGTAATGATGGGCCGCTATCCGCATTTCTCCGTAAACCCAACAGCAAAAGATGAGCAAGCTGTAAAGGAAGCAATGCAGTTTTTTGATGTTGAACAAATGGCAGACCGTGATTATTTGACCCTCAGCGGAGGCGAAAAACAACGCGTTCATTTTGCGCGCGTGGTTTCACAAATTTGGTATCCTTTGGAAAATAGCTGCCGGTATTTGATTTTGGACGAGCCGCTTACTTTTTTGGACGTGCATTACCAATTTCAGTTTATGCACAAACTGCGTGAACTTTTAAAACAACAGGATTTAGTTATTGTTGGGGTGGTTCACGATCTAAATTTGGCCGCCAAATTTGCCGATCATTTGGTGCTATTAAATCACGGTGAACTTTTAGCCGCAGGCACAAAAATGGAAGTACTTTCAAAAGAAAATATGAAAACCGCTTACCGTTTGGAACCAATAATCCATAATGACGAACGGGGAATGTATTTGTTTTTTGAATAAGAAAACCTATTTTGCCAACTCAACCAATTTAACAAGCGTTCTATAATTTCGGGTAGTTGCTGAAACATTAAGTTTTTTCTCAAAAAAATTGTTGTTGCATTTTGCATTGCCGTAGCCGTTTTGAGAATAGAAATACACGCAGTTTTCAGTAATGATAAATTCTTCGTTTGGGTAGTCAAGCTTACTTGTTCCCAGTATTAATTCCGCTGTTGGCGATTCATTCAACAGTGTAAAATAGGAAGCTATTTTCTTTTCTTCGGAAAAAGGACAGGCGGTGAGAATTTCCTCGATTTCGGAAACTGTTTTTACGAGCACGGGCACGTCAAAACCGAATTGGTTCTTTATTCCTTCAGAAATAATTTTGGCGAAATCATCATTCTTACTTTTGGAGCTAGGGGGACTAAAAACCACATTTCCGCTTTGGATATAAGTAACCACATTTTCAAAACCCAAATCCTCAAAAAGAAGTTTCAGGTCCGCCATTTTTATTTTTTTCTGGCCGCTCACGTTTATGCCGCGCAGCAAAGCTATGTGGGATTGCATTTTAATGATTTTTACGTTGGTGAAGAATTCTTAAAATGATAATTTTTTCCTTGTATAAATTGAATGAAACATTTACAAATTTTGTGAAACAATAAACCCACCCGTCCAAGCATTCTGAAAATTGAAGCCGCCCGTAATGGCGTCGATATTAAGCACTTCTCCCACAAAATAAAGGTTTTGACAAATTCTGCTTTCAAAGTTTTTGAAGTTCACTTCCCTTAAATCCACGCCGCCGGCGGTTACGAATTCTTCCTTAAAAGTGCTTTTCCCGGTAACTTCAAAAATGCCAGCTGTAAGTTGATTGGCTATATTCTGAAGGTTTTCCCGTGTGGCTTCCGCCCATGTTAGCGTTTCCGAAATTCCGGCTGCCTTTACAAGATTTTGCCACAAACGTTTGGGAAGTTCAAACTGCGCATATTTTAAAATGGTCTGTTTTCCTTGTACCGTTTTTAAATCCTTCAAAGCCTCCAAAACTTCTTCTTCGGAAAGATCATTCAGCCAATTCACTTCTATATTAAAATGATATTTTAAAGGTTCCAACAACCGTGCGCCCCAGGCCGAAAGTTTCAAAATTGCGGGACCGCTCATTCCCCAATGGGTGATGAGCAAGGGGCCCTCATTTTCCAAAACACTTTTACCGTTATCAGTTAAAACTTTTATTCGTGCATTCGTGGCAATTCCAGGCAAATCGATAATCCGAGAATCTTTTATATTAAATGTGAAAAGCGACGGAACCGCAGGTACAATAGTATGTCCCAAACTTTCCAGTAAATTCCAAATCTTCGGATTGCTGCCGGTCGCAACCACAATTTTTTCTGCGGAAAAAGTATCGGTAGTAGTATTTATTGTAAAGAGATCTTCACCTTTTTGAACTTCCTTTACCGATTGATTGAGAAGAATTTCAACCCCCAACCTTTTCGCTTCCGAAAGAAAACAGTCAATAATAGTCTGCGAAGAATCCGAAACGGGAAACATTCTGCCGTCTTCTTCAATCTTTAATTCCACTCCCCTTTTTTCAAACCATTCAATGGTATCGCCGGTCATAAAAGTGTGGAACGGGCCCAAAAGTTCCTTTTCGCCTCGCGGATAATTTTGTGTTAATTCCTGCGGAATAAATTCGGCGTGGGTAACGTTGCAGCGACCGCCACCACTCACTTTAACTTTCGTGAGCACTTCCTTTCCGCGCTCGAGAATTAGTATTTTGAGTCTCGGATTGTTTTCCGCAGCATTTATTGCCGTGAAAAATCCCCCAGCCCCGCCACCAATTATTATGACATCGGCCTGTATCAAGAAAGTATTTTTTCTTCTGCAAAAGATTCGCACAGCGCGATGGTTTCTTTTACGTCATTCAAGGTTGTACGCGGATTTATTAGGCACATTCTTAAAACTACTTGGCCATTAAGCACTGTAGTTACAAGCAAAGCCTTTTTTGAATCGACCACACTTTGTGAAATCCTTTGGTTCAGTGCATCCAGCTTTTTTTCTGAAAGTTTATTTCCAATCGGGTTGTATCTAAAATTGATTACCGCCAAAGTTGCTGGCGAAATCACTTCCCAATCAGTACTTTTCCGAAGAAAACTTTCCGTTGCTTCGGCCAATTTCACATTATACGTAATCGCTTTGCGAAACTCCTCCATTCCAAAAGTTTTCACGGACATATAAAATTTCAATGCTCGGAATCGTCGCGTAAGCTCAATACCGTGATCGTAAAAGTTTATCTCGGAAGTATTGCCTTCAATATCCCTTAAGTATTCAGGTTTTTCTGTGAAAGTGCCTTTTAGCCATTTATGGTTTTTCACCAAAAGACAACCAATTTCATAAGGTTGAAAAAACCATTTGTGCGGATCGACAGTCAAGGAATCTGCCTTTTCAATTCCTTTTAAAAGTTGCTTTCCATTTTCGGCAAGAATGGCAAAACCGCCGTAAGCACCATCAATATGGAACCAAATGTCTTCCTTTTTACAGATTTTAGACAAATCCGACAGCGGATCAACGGTTCCTGTATTTGTAGTTCCCGCGGTAGCAATTAAACAAAACGGCTGCAAACCTTCCAAACGGTCTTTTGCAATTGCGTTCTTTAATTTGTTGAGAGAAAACTTGAATTCGATATCGGTGGGAATTACTCGAATTTGTTCCTTTCGAAAACCCAAAACCCGAATCGCCTTTATATTTGAAGAATGTGCTTGGTCCGAAAGATAGATCACCGCCTTGCTGAAATCGTCGCCACATTTCACTTTCCGGGCAGTAACCAAAGCAGTTAAATTTGCCATTGAGCCGCCGCTTGTAAAAATACCGCCGCCTTTTTTCTGTGGAAAACCGAACATTTTCAAAAGCCAGTTCATTGCCGTAATTTCCATTTGTGCTGCAGCCGGCGATGCCGCCCAACCACCGGAAAAAATATTGAATCCAGAAGCCAAACTATCTGCCATCGCGCTAATGTAGTTGCTTGGGCCTGGAACAAAAGAGTAGGATTTTGGATGCGAAACGATATTACTTTTAGTCATTACCTCCTCCAAAATAAATTGCAATACTTTATGCGGGTCGGTTGGTTTTTCGGGCGCTTCCTCCAGAAATATCGCTTCCATTTCCTCACGCGAACCCGAAACAACCGGCAGCTTTTTATTCTGCGTTGCAAAATGTTCTACAATGGCATCCACTACTTCATAACCGTAGTTTTTCATTTCATCCTTGCCCAATTCAAGCGTCGCTTTATTTTGCATTTTTGAGTATTTCTTTTTCTAATTTTTTTAAAGTGCAAAATTACATTATTAACTAAGGAATTTCAGACAATTAAACAATAAAAAATGCCCCGACAAAACCAGGGCATTATTCGAAAAATCTGGTTGAGCGGAGTCGAGACCTAATGATAAATTCTCGACTGCGCCCGAACGGACAGGAATTTATTCAACAATCAATTTCTTGGTAACAGTTTGTGCATCATTGCTGAAATTCACAAAATACATTCCAGCAGGAAGGTTGATTGCAACGGTTTGCTGTCCTTCAGAAATATTTTTCGAAGCAATTAAATTACCCTGAATTCCATAAATATCTACTTTTTCAAAAGAAAAGATATTATTAAAATTGATTTCGTTTTTCGCAGGATTTGGGTAAAAGCCGAAGTTTTCAAATTCAGTATCGGCAATTCCCAAGACACCACATAAAAAAGGATCGAAAATTACTTCGCCCAATGCGGGATCGTCAACACTGTGAAAAATCACATCTTCCACTTGCTGGGCCGTGCTTTGCTGTCCTTCAATCCAGCAATTGTGCTTTGCTGAAATTGTATTGGCCGTGTTATTGTATAGTGCATAAATTTCACCTTCATTTCCATTTTCCGAAAAAATATTTAATCCTGAATTCGTGGTGTCATCGCCAAGATTTATGGTGGCTTCGCCAATCACCGTAATTCCCCACAGGTTTCTTCTAAATTCATTACCATTAACTAATACAGCATTACCAGCCGTAGATGTATTTAGTGAAATTCCGCTCCCACCGAGGATTGGGTCACCTTGCGTATCGTTGTCTTCAATAACGTTATCAAGAATTTCTGCCGTGTCACTTGGTCCAATAATAGTAATTCCATAGCGGTTATCCTTTATTATATTGTCCTGGATAACTGTATTTATACTTCCTCCCACAAAATTTGCAACGGCAATTCCGCCAACCATATCAAGTGAACGGTCACCAATTATTGTATTTTGAATAATTTGCAATGGTTCCGAGGCCATGGTAGTACCCATATTTATTTGCGGACGGTTACTGTTGCTTTGGTTATTTCCTTCAATGTGATTATTGAAAATATATGCAGAAACCTGTGAATTGGCTGCTGAACCAATAGCTGGAAGTTCATTAAAGCTAATGTCGCAACTGGAAATATGGGGTCTGCCTGCCGACAATTGTATTACGGCACTGCTGGTAGCTCCAGAAACATTATTGGTTAATATGCAATCTACCATATGGAAATCTTCAGTTAAAACCCGAAGTCCACCACCAAATTCAATAGTTGCGCTATGTAAATTTATATTTGAAGTGTTTTCAAAACGAAAGCCCTCATAAGGTGCGTTTTCATCTATTGCCGTGATCGTTACCGCATTTGAGTCAATGGTAAAGGCCCCAAAAACGGTTATTAATTTAGCTGCTTCAATAGATAATGTCAAATCCGATTCGATAATAACGGTATCATTTTCGGCAATAGTTAGATTTCCTAAAAGAGTATAATCATTTCCAGAAATTGTAATTGTGGATGGGCTTACCGCAGCAATATCATCAAGCGTCCATGTTACGCCCGTATTTGGTGTTGTGTAATCCTGCGCAATTGAAAGAGCACAAGTTAGAATAATAAAGAAAGCACTAAGAATAATTTTTTTCATATTATATTTTTTTTTGAAGCCGTAAAAATAGGAATATACGGTTAAGCAAAAAAGATATATTAGTTGTTTTACCTTTTTTAAAAGAAGTAACTTTGAAAAATGGCATTATATTTATTGATTCTATTTTTTATTATCAGCCCATATTTTCCGGCAATCGGAAATCCGCATTGGTTTTTTAGAACAGCAGATTTTGTAAGGCTACAGACGTTGTTCATCCAATTTCTTTTATTGGGTTTGTTTCTTTATTTGGAAGATAATTATTCCATTTTCAAAGGAATATTACTTGCAGCTTTGGTTGCTACCATGCTTTATCAAATTTATAAAGTCTTTCCATACAGTTCCCTTTTCCCCAGAAAGAGAACGCAGGCAGCGAGCGATGGGCATGTTTCAGTTTTGGCGGGAAATGTGCTGCAGACCAATACCAGCTATCAGAAATTTTTGAATGAAGTAAAACGTTTTGATCCAGATTTGGTGCTCACCATGGAATCAAATAAAGATTGGGAAAAAAATCTTTCAGAAATAGAAAAAAAGTACCCCTTTACCGTAAAAGTACCTTTGGAAAACTTTTATGGAATGCATTTATATTCCAAAAAGAAATTGCAAAATGTTGAGGTTAAATATCAAATTGAAGACGACAAACCTTCCATTTTTTTCGATTTTCCCATAGAAGGAAAACAACCCATTTTCTTTTGTTGTTTGCATCCTGCCCCACCTAGCCCAACTGAAAATGAAACTTCAAATGAGCGCGATGCCGAACTCATGCTGACGGGAAAACAAATTCGAGACTTAGATAAACCCACAGTTGTATGTGGTGATATGAACGATGTAGTTTGGAGTAGAACCACGCGTCTCTTCAAAAAAATGACAGGAATGATTGACCCCCGCGTGGGTCGGGGATTTTTCGCAACCTATCATGCTAGGTTTTTCTTTTTGCGATTTCCCCTTGACCATCTTTTTCACACCCGCGATTTATATGTGGGAAAAATGGTTCGCTCCAAATATTTTGGCAGCGACCACTTTGCTATGTATTATGAAATTCACCATAAAAATAAAGTTGCCAACCCCCGAAATCCGAAATTGAATGGAGATGAAAAAGAAGAGATTGAGGAATTGATTGAGAACGGCAAGTAAATATTCAAGATAAATTGTAAGATTAAAAGTACAATTTTATGTTAAAATATTTATTAACTTGCTGAATACTAATCAATAAACCCAATTAATTATGTTTTCAAAAATCAATCTTTTAAGCACATTGGCCGCAGCTATCTGGGCCTATCTTGGCGGCTATCTACTTTGGGGAATTCTCACTGTAGACTTTTTTAATGATCACGTAGGTTCGGCAACAGGAGTAATGAAGAATATACCTGATATGTTCCATCTAATTGTTGGCTGTATTATTGTAGCCTTTGCCTTCTCTACCATGTACGGAAAATGGGCAAATTCAAATTATGGAGTAGGAACTGGTTTTACGTTTGGATTTGGGATTGCCATACTTGTAGGCTTGGGCGAAGGACTCATAAGTTTTGCTACTACTAACATATCTGATATTACAGCTACTTTGGTTAATGTTCTAATCTCAATAGTGTTCTATGGGATTATGGGACTTACTGTAGGTTTAGTTTATAACAAAAGCATGAAACCCATAAATGTTTAAGCCACTAATATGTGAGGCATAAAGAAGCGATAAATTTTTAAATCAGATTTAAAAAAACAAAAAGCTTCCCAAATATTGGGAAGCTTTTTTAATCTGTACAGGCCCTTCGGCTGCGCTCAGGATAAACTCAGAGACTCGATTTAAAAATAAAAAAGCCCTTCATTTCTGAAGAGCTTTCAATTTGTACAGGCGGAGAGACTCGAACTCTCACACCTCACGGCACTAGATCCTAAGTCTAGCGTGTCTACCAATTCCACCACGCCTGCATCAAAATCCTTTACAACACTTAGGACATATTGTAAAAGGAGTGCAAATATAAATAATACTTCCAAATGAAAGCCAACATATATTATTTTTTTTTGAAGCTTTTTAATCCCGCAACCAAGCTTTCATAAATGGGAAGGTTTTTTCGCCTTTCACATCAGTCAATCCCATCCACTGCAACAATGGTAATCCAATATAGTTACCGCTTTCAAATTGTTCCGCAAGCCATTTCGCATCGCCTTTATAGCCATTTTCATGAAATACAACGTCCGAAGAAAAACCAATTTTTTGGCTTGCGGCATAGGTCCATAGTAAAACCGCCATTTCATCACCAGCCTTTTCAGGGTTTTTTTCAATTACATTATCGTTTAAAGTATTGCGCTCCGCTGATTTTGTAACCGCAATATGCCCAGCTTCGTGCAGCAGATCGCCCGGATATTTTAGTTTTTCCAAATCTATTTGGAGTGCTCCATTTTTAATTTGAATTCCGGGTAAAAACGTTTCTGCTTCAATTTTCGATATATTGTATGGGATAGAAATTTCATTCAAAAAATAAAAAATCTTTTCCAACACTTCCTCACGCTCATTTTTACGTTCCATTAAAGTTCCTTTTGTAAATCGGCAATCATTCTTTCCGAGGTTTCAGTATTCATCAATTTCAGTTGTTCAATCATTTGCAATTTGGTTTCCCTGGAATATTCCGGTGGTTTATTTTCGTCTTCGAAATTATACCCACATTCCGAAAACAAAATATCGGACCATTCATTGCGCAAACAGTCCATCACCAAATGTATTCTATCGGATTTTCCTTCGTTGCGAACACTGTGCGGTAGATTAAAATTGCCGTACCAACATTCTGTGGGAAGCATTTTTATTTCTTCGGAATTGATAAAAAAATGAACATCATCATTTGTGGTAATTGGAATGTGGATTCTGAAAATACCGTCCTCATAACCCAGATTATAATCCGCATGTTCTTTGATAACGCTTGCCGGCTTTAAATTCAGAAGTCGGATTGATTCCTTTTCACATTCAAAAGAATCAATAATCTCTTTGAAATAAGTACATTTTTGAAGCAAAACCGTGTCTTTATATTTTTCTTCATTTTGCGGAAGCGCAAAAATATTATCCACTTCACCATTTTGTGATCGTAGCGCTAAAGATTTCCATTCGCCTGTATAGTCATTTTTGTTGTAATGGGAAGTGAAGGTGAAGTTTTTGCACACTTGCAGATCCTCCAAAAGTTTCTCTTCCGAAAAGAGAAAAGGCATTTTTAAAAAGGCTGTTACCATAAAAGGAAGTGCTTGGTTTTCCTGCCAAATTACATCATTTTTAGTACTTTTAGAAAAAATAATTTTTAAATGAAAAGTGCAAAACCCTATATTGAAAAAAACAAAGAACGTTTTTTGGATGAATTGATTGAATTGTTGAAAATACCTTCAATAAGTGCTGATTCAGCCTATAAAAAAGACGTGCTTAAAACTGCCGAAGCCGTAAAAAAACAACTTGAAAAGGCAGGCTGCGATTCAGTAGAAATATGTGAAACACCCGGTTATCCTATAGTTTATGGCGAAAAAATAATCGATAAAAAATTGCCGACCATTTTGGTCTACGGTCATTACGATGTGCAACCGCCAGATCCATTGGATTTGTGGGAGAGTCCGCCGTTTGAGCCTGTGATCAAAAAAACAAAATTGCACCCCGAGGGCGCCATTTTTGCCCGTGGCAGCTGTGACGACAAAGGCCAAATGTATATGCACGTAAAGGCTTTGGAATATATGACCAAAACCAACCAACTGCCTTGCAACGTAAAATTTATGATCGAAGGCGAAGAAGAAGTTGGAAGTAAAAGTTTAGAAGGATTTGTTTCAAAAAATAAGAAAAAACTTTCCAACGATGTTATTTTAATCAGCGACACGGGAATGATTGCGAAAGATGTTCCATCAATAACCACGGGACTTCGTGGTTTGAGTTATGTGGAAGTTGAGGTTACCGGGCCCAACCGCGATCTGCACAGTGGACTTTATGGAGGCGCAGTGGCAAACCCGATAAATGTGTTGACGAAAATGATTGCCTCGCTTCACGATAAAAATAACCACATTACCATTCCGGGTTTTTATGATGACGTGGAAAAACTCTCAAAAAAGGAACGCGAGAAAATGGCGGAAGCGCCATTTAACTTAAAGAATTACGAAAAAGCCTTGGATATTGACGCTGTTTATGGTGAAAAAGGGTATTCAACCAATGAACGTAATTCCATTCGTCCCACTCTCGACGTAAATGGAATTTGGGGTGGTTATATTGGCGAAGGTGCAAAAACAGTAATTGCAAGTAAAGCTTACGCAAAAATCAGTATGCGTTTGGTGCCAAACCAGGATTGGAAAAAGATCACGGAACTATTCAAAAACCATTTTGAAAGCATTGCTCCCGAAGGCGTTCGCGTAAAAGTGAAACCCCACCACGGCGGACAAGCTTATGTTACCCCAATTGATAGTTTGGGCTATAAAGCTGCTGAAAAAGCGTATGAGGAAACTTTTGGAAAAACCCCTATTCCGCAACGAAGTGGCGGAAGTATCCCAATAGTAGCTTTGTTTGAAAAAGAGCTAAAAAGTAAAACCATATTGATGGGCTTTGGCTTGGACAGCGACGCCATCCACTCGCCCAACGAACATTTTGGAATTTGGAATTACTTAAAGGGCATTGAGACCATTCCTCAGTTTTATCATTTTTTTACAGAGATGTGCAAATAAATGTTACTTCGATCGCAGTTGGGTTTTAGTTCTCGACTGCGCTCGAACTGACATTATATTTTCTTTACAAAATCAGTAATAATAACAATCTGCTGGCCATCCACTTTGCCTTCAATATATTTTTCGTTTTCGTGATCGAGTGAAATTCTGCGTACCGCCGTTCCCTGTTTTGCAACCATGCTGCTGCCTTTCACCTTTAAATCTTTTATAAGAACCACTGAATCTCCGGCTTCTAAAATATTTCCGTTACTATCACGATGAACTACTGTTTTTGCATTTTTTTCAGCAAGCCCAGCTTTTGCCCATTCCTTTGTTTCGTCTTCCAAATACATCATATCAAGCAAATCCTGCGGCCAGCCTTCAGCCTTTAATCGGTTCAGCATTCGCCAGGCCATCACTTGCACTGCAGGGATTGTGCTCCAAATACTATCATTTAGGCAACGCCAATGATTGGCATCTACTTTTTCGGGATTTTCAATTTGTTCTCTGCAGGTTTCACAAATTAAAATTGCGGTTTCCGAAACATCCGTTGGGGAATTTGGCACCTCGAAAACCATTAAATTTTCTTCAGAACTGCAAAGTTCACATTTTTTATCGCTTCGCTTTTGTAATTCTTTTTCAGAGATCATCTTTTAATTTTTTTGGAATATGATTAGGCGCTGTTAACGCTTCAATATAATTTCATGAAAATGCTTCCAACATTTATAGTTTGAAGCATTTTTTTGTATTCTAAATTTTACTTATTCCACGTATCGTTCAAAAGATTGATATCCGGTAACATTTTGTTGGGATCCAAAACCACGCGCTTCAATTGCTTGTTAGTTTTTAGAAGATGTTCCCAACTATTGCCACGTTGCCATATTTCAACGGGAAGTAAAAGATTTTCGGTGGTATTATCCGTATAAATAAGTTGAAGTTGAACTGGCATTGGGATTTGGCCATTGTTTTCAACAGTAATTAGATAATTGCCGTTGAAAGGTTTTACTTCCGAAATGCCCAAATCTATATTTCCGTTGCCGTAAAACCAGCCTTTCCAAAACCAGGAAAGATCTTCACCAGCAACGTTTTCAATGTGGTTGAAAAAATCGTTCGGTTGCGGATGCTTAAAGGCCCAAGTATGGATATAGCTTTTAAAGGCATTGTCAAAACGTTCAGCTCCCAGAATATATTCACGCAAAATATAAAGACCCGCCGCAGGCTTGTAATATGCCGTATAAGCTAAGTTTCGGGAATTTGCAACATCGGGATAAGTTTCTATACCCTCCCGATTTTCACTGGTTAAATATTGAATTAAATTTCGGGGCTTATCGGTTGTCGTGGGAAATTCACCATTATTGAAATTTACCGTACTGTAATGATTTATGAAGGTATTGAACCCTTCGTCCATCCAAGGGTAGCGACGTTCATTGCTGCCAACGATCATAGGGAACCAATTGTGGCCAAATTCATGATCGGTCACGTCCCAAAGATCTGCTCCTCTACTTTGGTAATGACAAAAGCTAACGCCTGGATATTCCATTCCGCCAACACTAGCGGCCACATTTATGGCATTGGCATAGGGATAGGTAAAATATGTTTTTGAATAAAATTCGATTGATGCTTTAGTAAATTCGGTAGAACGAGCCCATGCATTTTCACCATCACTTTCTTTTGGGTAAACTGATTGTGCCAAACCTGTTTGTCCTTCGCCCAGATCCATTCGTGCGGCATCCCAAATAAACGCGTTGGAAGCAGCCCAGGCAACATCCCTTGTATTTTCCATTTTATAGTGCCATGTTACAGTTCCATTGGCTTTGGTATGGGCTATTGGCTTCCCAACCTCATCAGGTTTTATAATATAAACTGTTTTATTGCTTTTAGCTGCCGCTGCCAATCGATCCTGTTGTGTTTTGGTGAGAACTTCGTTTGGATTTTGCAATTTCCCCGAACAAATTACGGTATGGTTTGAAGGGGCAGTAATTTTTACATCGTAATTTCCGTATTCACAATAAAATTCACCCGCGCCCAAATAGGGATCGGTATTCCAGCCCACAACATCGTCAAATACCGCGACACGAGGATACCATTGCGCGATGGCGTAAATAGTGCCATCTTTTACATCGAGTCTTCCCATACGGTCCATTCCCTCAACAGGAACCTTGAATTTAAAATTCATTTTTATATCAACTTCACCACCTTTCGAAGCCAGCGGTTTATCAAGCCAAAGCTGCATTCGGGTATCTGTGATTAAATATTTTGCAGAAGTACCGGTTTTGGTTTTTGCAGAAACGTTCGTCAATTCAAAACCTCCTTCCACATCGCCATTGTAACGATTTCCATAAACCGGGGTTGTTAGCGTGCCGCGTGAATTTTCAGTAAAACGATCTTGTTCCAAGTAAAGCCAAATAAAGTCTAAGTTTTCAGGGCTATTGTTTGTATAGTGAATAGTTACATTGCCTGTAACGGTGTGATTATTATCATCCAGAGTGGCTTCCAAATTGTAATCAGCAGAGTTTTGCCAATATTCTGGACCCGGTTTTCCAGAAGCAGTGCGGTAAACATTGCCCTGTCTGTATGAAAAATTATCAAAAAGATGTTGGTTATCTGGGATTACTTCCTGTGCAGTGATTACAGCAGAGAAAGTGAAAAGGAGCAGCGAGAAAAGAAAGCTGCTTTTTAAGTATATCATTTTTTTTAAATTAAAAAGAAGAATGCGAAGTTAATGAATGAGTTTTAAAAAATCGTGTTAAAACATGGTCATTCAGAGTGATTGTTTTAGAAATGGATTATAAATAATTTTACAATTCTTCATTTGATTTTGTGGGAATCAATTTTTTAACCATTTTGCCCACAGAAAGACCTTGTGCCAATATTGAAAAAACAACGACCACATAAGTTATTACCAAAAAAAGCTCACGTTGCATTACCTCAGTGAGACCCAGAGCCAAGGCTATGGAAATCCCCCCTCGAAGTCCGGCCCAAGTCATTATTTTAGCGGTATGGGGAACAAAGTCCAATTTTCTTTTAAAGAAATTAACAGGTAAAAGTAAAGATATATAACGACTCATCAATACCACAGGAATAGCTAGTAATCCTGCCAAAATATAGATTCCCTTAAACTCCAGTGCTAGCATTTCCATACCAATCAATACAAACAATATTGTGTTTAGCAGAATATCTATAAGTTCCCAAAATTTGTCAACATAGGTTTCTGTTAATTCACTCATGGCTCCCTGCCTTACAATATCATTACCAATAAAAAGACCTGCGGTTACCATTGCCAAAGGAGCTGAAACATGAAGATGCTCCGCCACAACCGTACCTGCCATTACCGCAGCTAAGGTAATTATCACTTCAATATCATAATCATTGATAGTTCTTAAAAGGCGGTAGGTAATCCAACCCAAGAATAAGCCGAGCCCAATCCCACCAATCACCTCTATTCCAAAGAGTTTTAAAACACCATAGGCGCTCACTTCGCCAACACCTAGATTTGCGACTTCAAAAATGGTTAGAAATACCACCACGCCTACCCCGTCGTTAAAAAGGGATTCGCCCACTATCTTAGCTTCCAGGTTTTTTGGTACTTTCGCTTTTTTCATAATTCCCAGCACTGCTATTGGATCCGTGGGAGAAATTAAAGCTCCGAAAAGGATACAATACAAATATTCTACTTCCAAACCCGTTAATTGGAGCAGCAAAAACAAAAAGGTACCTACCAAAAAAGTGGAAACCAAAACACCCAGTGTAGAAAAGATCAAAATTGGCCAACGCTGTACTTTTAATTGTTCAAAATTTGTGTGGAGCGCGCCCGCGAAAAGTAGAAAACTAAGCATTATATCCAGCAAGGCCGTTCGGAAATCTATTTTCGTGATTATATATTTTTCGGCATTTAAAAGAGTGGGATTAATATAGCTAAGCGCAAAAACACCGAAGGTGAAAACTATGGTTATGAGCATAAGCCCTATGGTATTGGGCAGTTTTAAAAATCGTACATTTATGTAACCGAATATGGCAGCAAGCGTTATTATGATTGTAATAATCAGGAAGTAATCCACAGCATATAATTTTGAAAAATTTATACCTTAAACTTACGGAAATTTAATAAAAAAAGCTCCAAGAAAACTTGGAGCTTTGTTGTAGCGGGAACAGGACTCGAACCTGTGACCTTCGGGTTATGAGCCCGACGAGCTACCTACTGCTCTATCCCGCGATATAAATTTCCCATATTCCATTTTCAGCTTTTAACTTTCGGGCCATAATACCGACAGAAATATTGGACTGCAAAGATACAAAGGATTTTGAACCCCACAAGTTGGAAAACATAAATTTTTCTAAAGTTCCAGATAAAGTATTTTTTGCATTGCTATCTTTAACTATATTTAAATTATGAGTAAGTACTTTAAGAAAATAGCTTTTGTAATACTTGCCATAGGAGCAGTATTAATTATTGGCTCCTTAGCTATAAATAGCATTTTAAAAAACAAGCTCGAAAATTTCATCCAAGAACGATTACCCGAAAATATGGTCCGGGCTTATGATGATATAACTGTAGAATCTTTGGACGGCTCAATGGTGGTCTCAAATGCATCGCTAATTATTAAAAACTCTGAAGACGGTGTGAAGCATACTTTTATAAATGTTCAAAAACTTAAAATTTCAAACATAAGTTATTGGGATTATTTGTTCAATGATGAAATTCATGTGAGCACTATTTCGCTTGAAAATCCAACTATTGCCTATTATATTGATAGGCAAAAGCCTGTGAGGGATACGGTTCGGCAAGCGGTTGCACGAATTTACAAACCCATTTTAGTGGATCACGTGCAAATAAAGCAAACCAAATTGGTTATTTACGAAAAAGAAGATGACTCGACAAAAATCTTCACCAACGGATTAACTGTTGAGTTGGATGGAATAAAATTAAACAGTGAGACAGTCACTCGTAAAATTCCATTTGAATACACAGACCTTCGTGCAAAAAGCGATACCGTTTTTGTAAAAGTAAGTCCTTACGAAAACTTAACTGTTCAAGATTTTACAATAAAAAACAACGCTGCCGTTTTTAAAAATTTAGTGCTTAAAACGAAATATTCAAAAAGAGAACTTTCCAGAATTATAAACACGGAACGGGACCATTACGATCTTTCGCTCACTTCACTTTCCATTGCTGATTTTGATTTTGGTTTTCAGCAAAATGGCTTTTTCGCAAAAAGTGAAAAGGTGTCTTTGAATGCTCCTTCCTTGGAAATTTATCGAGACAAGTTGGTCGCTGATGACCCAAAAGTGAAGCCACTTTACAGCAAAATGCTTCGCGAACTACCTTTTGAATTAACCGTTGATTCTTTGGTGATTAATGATGCAAAAATAAAGTATGAAGAAAGACAACAAGAAGAAAATATGGGAGGTTCCATCAATTTTGAACATTTAGACGCCGATATTTCGAATGTCAGTAATACCTATAAAAGTCCTGAAAAGACTCATTTAAAAATTACAGCCGATTTTATGGAAAAGACTCCTATTACAATCGATTGGAGTTTTGATGTACAAAACCAGGATGATTATTTTCTTTTTAAAGCAGACGTGGGACCGCTAGTGGCAGATAAACTGAATAGTTTTACGGAGCCAAATCTAAAAGTTGGACTTGAAGGCCACACTACAAAAACCTATTTTACCATTGATGGAAACAATGAAACAGCAAATATAGATATGAAAATAAATTATTCCGATTTCAAAATTAATATACTTCGGAAAGATGGAAAAGGAAAAAATAAAGTGCTTTCTGCGATTGCTAATATTTTTATATCAAAAGACAGTGAAAAGAAAGATGATTACTACCGTGAAGGTTCTGCGGAAACTACACGAAACAAGACTAAATCAATATTCAATTTTTTATGGATTAATGTAAAAAACGTCCTTGTTAAAACGATCCTTTAGGATGGTAAAAAGTATTAATGGCTTATCCATTGTATTGCTTCAAGCCTATTTTGTCCTGAAAAAATTCGGACTTCTGCATTAAAGAACATTTTTTCAAGATAGCTGAAAACTTGAAGCCATTTTCTATCGGTAACCACTGCAACTTTTTCAAAACGATTACCGGTTTTAATTTTAAAAGGAAAGCTTTTTAGTACTGCCCTATAAGAAATATCAGCGTTAATAGTGTCTTCTAAATATAGATTTACCTTTTCATAAATTTCAAGTTTTTCATTTACTTCAGCCTGTATTTTTTCAACAGCTAGCTCATCATATGAGCCATCTACAATAAATCCAATTATATTATCGGCAAGAGAAAAAGTGGAGAGCATGAGGATATTTTAGTTAGTTTGGTTTTTTAAATTTAGAAAAATAAATTTTATTGACCAATACCAATTGCAGAAAAACCAATAAGTTCGCCACTTTCAAAAGCAACTTCCAATTCTATTGGGTTGCAACATATTTCACAATCCTCAATATAGGTTTGATTAGTGACAGAAGAATCCAACAACATCGAAATTTCTTCCCAACAATGGGGACATTGAAAAAAATGTTCGAACATAATTATTATTTAAGTAAATCATTTTCGCTCAATTCCTTATAGAGCGCTTCTTTTACAAATTTATAACCCGCATTTTTGGCATAAAAGAAATTGGCTAAAAAAGAAAGAAATTTATTTTTCAACATCAGTTTTACAATCAGGCCGATCCTATCTTTTATTTTTGATTTATAACGATTTTCAAAATCTGAAAAGGATAATTTTGGATATGGCAATACCTGAATTTCCGCATCAGTTCCAAAATTTAATTTATCAACTTGATTATCAAAATTACGGAGCATTCTCATATCGGGAATTATTGGGAAAAATTTTTCTCCATTAGGATCCATTGCAGGGACTGAAAATTGATAGCGATCTTTAATGGCAGTGTTAGGAATAATGCTCAAACGTTTTTCAATATCTTCCGAAGCCACTGCAAAGTAGTATCTTAAAAAAACTTGACAGTTTTTTCGTCCCAATTGAAAATCATGTTCTCGAAAATCACGACTTAAAAAACCTGCGAAACCGCCAATTGGTGCGGCGGCCAAATCATTTTTTGGGCGTACCCAATTTCCGTCTTTCTCTATCTTTCTTACGGGTTCAATTAAAAACTTGGTCCGGTCCGTCATATCCAGAGCCTCCAAAATACCGTCCTGGTTAAACATCACCTGATTTCGAAGTGCTTTCAAAAGACCGCCCGCAATGCTCAATATGCCACTGCCCGATTCCGCAACATCGTGATCTTTATTGGGAAATGGGTCAATCATAATCACTCCATATTTGCAATTTGCAATACTTTTTGGGTTCTTTTCCTTCAGTACTTTTAGCCCAATTCCGTAGGGTTCATTGTTAATTACGCCCCCATCAACAGAGTTGAATTTATAAATCTCACCTTCGGGCAAAAGTGGCTCGATACCATGGGACTTATTAAACAGATATTTGGGATACCGTTTTAAAAATTCGGAAGAAATAGAAATCTCTCGTGACTTTAAACCAATAGGAAAAGCAGCGGTACTCAATGTGGCATCCTTTAAATACTGAATTTGTTTTTCGTCTGATATATCCAGAACATAATAAAGTTCATCTTCCTTTTCGGGAATTCCGGTAGGAAATTTGTCATTTTTAAGTTTATATCTGAAAAATCCTGCATGGTTTGTAATTACAGTTCCCTTGGAAGTATCGCGACCGCTATCGTCAAAATTTACCATAAAATTGATGCCGCGCAGATTGGTGGTTGTCAAAATAACATCCAAACTATCTGAGGCATATTTTGGAATTTCCCGCTGTTCGCGTACGGTTAGTGCTTCGTCTGCAATTACATCAATAGCTTGCGTATTTAGAAGGGACCGCACTTCTCCGTACTCCCTTAGATCGTCATTGTTAAGTAATTTATCTACTGTGCTGTTTCCCTCAGTATTACCCATAACTACCCAACTTTTATAGAAAATATTATTGTTTCCTGTGGGATTGTCTTTATTAAAACTTTTGAAATGCTTATCAGCCAATGCCATAAAAGTAAGTGAGCCCGAAATACCACCCGCAGAAGAACCACTGATTACGTCAATTTCAACCTGGTGCATTGGGATAGTATGGTCGTACTCCGGATGATTTATTCCTAGTTTTCGGTTTTTTTCCTTGGCCTTTTCCCAAAGATCGAGTGTTTCAATTAAATAATCCAAAACGCCCGCGGTGTAAGCTCCCGCAGAAACGGCACCCGCCATGGTGATGCATAGTTTGAAAGTATTTTCGTTTTCCATATTTCAAATATTTATTTAACTCCTTAAAAAAGAGAAAGTTAAATTAAATAATTGAAATAAATTACAGGATTTTCCCTGTTTTTAAGATAGGGATTCTACGGTTTCTTGAAGTACTTCCCACTCCTCCATCAGCCTTTTCAGCTTCTTTTTCTTTTCTTGATATTTATCGAAAAAGTGAGGTTTGGCAATGGTTTCCTCGTAATTGATTAGCAATTCAGTGTCTATGTTGGCTATTTCCTTTTCCAATTGTGAAATGGAAGCTTCAACATTGCTTAATTTGTTCTTGGCAGATTTTATTTTTTTCTGGATTTCATAATCCTCCCCCGCACTTCTCTTTTCCCTAACTTCGGAAACAACTGTTCTCTTTTCAGCTTCACGAAGGTTTTGTAAATTTCGCTGCTCTAGGAAAAAATCAATATCACCCAAATATTCCTTTATGTGATGGTCTTTAAATTCGTAAACCTTATTGGTCAATCCTTGCAAAAAATCACGGTCGTGCGAAACTAAAAGTAAAGTCCCCTCAAAACTTTTCAACGCATCTTTCAATACGTTTTTCGACTTTATATCTAAGTGGTTGGTAGGTTCATCCATTACCAACACATTGAAAGGCTGCAACAGTAATTTTGCTAATGCCAAACGGTTTCGTTCACCACCACTCAATACGCGGACGTATTTTTCAACTTCATCGCCACGGAAAAGGAAAGAACCCAAAATATCGCGAACCCGGCTTCTATTTTTTTCATTTGCCGCATCAATCATCGTATCGAGAACTGTTTTACTCCCATCAAGATAATCCGCCTGATTTTGGGCAAAATAGGCAATTTGCACATTGTGGCCCAATGTGAGTTTACCCTTAAAATCTATTTCTTTTACAATAATTTTTGCCAAAGTAGATTTTCCTTGTCCGTTTTGGCCCACGAACGCAAGTTTGCTGTCGCGCTCCACCAAAAGATTTACACCGTTCAAAACATTTTTATCGCCGTAACTTTTTGAAATATTTTCAGCCTCAATCACCACCTTTCCCGGTGTAACTGAAACTGGAAAACGTAGCGACATAACGCTATTGTCATCCTCATCAACCTCAATGCGGTCTATTTTATCCAGTTTTTTTATAAGCGATTGTGCCATTGTGGCTTTGCTCGCTTTTGCACGAAATTTATCAATCAGCTTTTCAGTCTGTTCAATCTGCTTTTGCTGATTTTTTTGTGAAGCCAATTGCTGTTCCCGCAATTCATTCCGAAGCACTAAATACTGCGAATAAGGCTTGTTAAAATCATAAATCTTTCCAAGTGAAATCTCGATGGTGCGATTGGTTACGTTGTCTAAAAACATTTTATCGTGAGAAACGATTACAACGGCGCCAGCATAGTTTTTTAAAAATTCTTCGAGCCACAGAATTGATTCGATATCCAAATGATTCGTAGGTTCATCCAGCAGCAAAATATCGTTGTTTTGAAGCAAAAGCTTCGCCAATTCAATTCGCATACGCCAACCCCCGGAAAAGGTTTCCGTTAGTTTTGTAAAATCTTCCCGTTGAAATCCCAAACCTTGCAAAATCCTTTCGGTTTCCCCTTGATAATTATAGCCTCCGTGAATTTCGTATTGGTGCTGGACTTCGTTCAAATCTACCATTAACTGATGGTAGGTATCGCTTTCATAATCGGTTCGTTCAGCAAGTTGTTTGTTTATTTGTGCTAGTTGTTTTTCGAGCCTTTTGATTTCGGTAAAAGCTTCGTAGGATTCCTCCAAGACAGTACGGCCTTTTTCAAATTCTATATCCTGCTTTAAAAAACCGATTGAAATCTCTTTGTCGGTTGCTATTTGGCCTGCATCATATTCCTGCTCTCCGGCAATAATTTTTAGCAAGGTAGATTTGCCCGCACCATTTTTACCCACCAGACCAACCCGATCGCCAGGTTTTAATTGAAAGGTTATTTTCTCGAACAAATAGTCACCTTGAAAGGAAACCGAAAGATTATGAATATTGACCATTTAAAGGACTAATTTTTTTGCAAAGATGCTTATTTTTGTGGTGCTAAAAAAGCACATTATGCAATTCCTCAAAAGCACAAAACTCTACAGCATTTTTACCGGAAAATGCCCCGTGTGCCATAAAGGCGAAATGTATGTGGAAAAAAATCCATATAAGATTTCCAAAATCATGGAAATGCACGAACATTGTAGCCACTGCGGCAAAAAATTTAAGTTAGAACCTTCGTTTTTTTTCGGTGCTATGTATGTAAGTTATGGAGTTGGCGTTGCAATTGCAGTTGCAACTTTTATAATATCTTATTTTATCATAGGGATTGACAGAAATTATACGTTTCTCGCAATAATTTTAACGTTGGCAATTTTATTTCCGCTGATTGTAAGGATTTCCAGAAATATATGGATTAACTTTTTTGTGGATTATGATAAAAATAAAGCATAGTCATAATTGCATAAAATATTAGAGCATTCTTTTAATGTCCATTTCGTAGGGAATAGGTTTTTCTTCTTCCAAATATTTAAAAAGAATTTCAGAAAGTAACGGGGCCATCAAAAATCCTCGGGAGCCCAACCCATTAAAATATATTAAATTTGGGTATTGTTCCAGATTTCCTAATAGCGGTCTGTGGTCTTTTGTTGTGGGTCGCACTCCCGCCGATTGCCCAATTACTTCAAATGGACAATGTATAAAACTCTTCACTTTTGAAAGAATTTCTTCACTTGCTTGGTCTGTTGCATTTAGACTGTAATCATCGCGGCTGTAGGTTGCGCCAATTTTATATTCGTCATTTCCCAAAGGAATAACGTACATGGAGCCTTTCAGAAGCACCTCCAGTTTTAACATAGGAGCTTTTATGGTTAAATATTCCCCTTTGTTTCCAATAATTGCAGACTTCAGAAAAAATGGATTGCCAATTACTTTTGAACCTTCGGCAAAAATGATTTTTTTAGCAGAGATGTCTTTGTAAATCAAACCACTTTTTTCCTGTTGAATCAATTCATATTGAAATTTTTCAGTAAGCAAAACATCTTGGCTCTTCAAATAATTTTGGTAGCCGGAAAGTAAATCTATGGTATTTATCTGGGCTGTTCCCATTACTTCACCATAACCAAAGGGGGCATCAACGAAGGTATTGGTATTCTTTAAAAATTTTGACGAAAGGAAGGCCTGCAATTCCTTTTTGTCGCTAGCAACAGTCCAATTGTTCTGCTCTTCAATACTTTTAAAAATTCGCAGAATTGGTGTCTCTACAAAAATGTTTTTTTGAAGTTTTTCTGAAAGATGATGGTAGAAATCAACAGCTACCGGAAAAAAAGCAGAAGCATTCCAGGCCGCTGTGAAGCGTTTAAGCACCGTTGGATTAAAAACGCCTCCAGACTTTGCCGTGGAACCTTCTTCGCCATTATCGATAACTATAAAGCTCTTACCGTGCTTTTGAAGCTGTTCGCCAAAAGTGATTCCGGCAATGCCGAGGCCCACGATTATATAATCTACCTTTTTCATTTTTAAAATTTGAGTAGTCCTCCACTTTGGTTTTCTATCATGAAATTCCCACTTTCGTGGGAATGAAAAAACCCTTCAGTTTCCGAAATGGAACTTGAAGGGTTTTCTTCGATTTTTGGCCTTATTAACAGATTAATAATTCCACAAATCTATTTCTATATTACGTATTTGTTCCTTGATTCTTTCAGATTCCAACAATTGCATAAGCGCATTATCATTGATATAATCCTTCACATCTCTATCACCCTGTACGTTATCTTCTTTATAAATAACGGCGTTGAAACGACGTGAATTCAACAAATGGTCATAGGAAATAGGCTGCGAGGTATTCTTTCTATTGAAAGCCTTTGCCTCGTGTAAAACTTCACGTGCTCCAGGAAACCAAACCCAAAATAGTTCCACTTTTGAATCTAAGCCATCGTCAGGATAAGCTTTGGAACGCGCTTCGTTCGCTACAGGGCATATACCCAACAAACGATATTTAAGTTCGCCTTGTCGCTTGTCTAAATACCAATAGCCTCTAATGTGCCAAGAGTCAATATCACCTGCATCCAATGAAAAGCTACGTACATACTGAGGATCCACGGTACCTTCAGCGTTATACTGCTCAATACCAAGATCTGTAGTGTCACTGTAAACTAAAGAGGCTTCTATATCCTTTAATGTACGTTTTTCAGTAAAATAGGAATCGGCATACACGTTTTCAATTTTTCCGTTTTTAATATTTTTTACCAAAACATCATAAAGGGAACGTCTGTCAGCACCAATGTTGTTTGTATCAATAGGATAGTACAAAGGAAAATTCACTCTTTCATCAAGATCAATGATTTCCCAAGTTGTTTTGGACCATAACACATCGCGCTCGTCCGTATAGCCATAAGGCAACGGTTCATCATTATCATAAGCAATTTGCGCTTCGGTTTTTTTGCCAATATCTTCAGGAGTTTTAGCGTTCAGAATATTCACTTGTGCACTCGCACCAGTGGCCATTCCAAGACCTAAAACACATAAAACAACATTTTTCAAATTCATATCGATAGGGATTTTATACAAATACTAGTTTGTCAATTCAATAATAACGGGAGAAATCTTTTTCAATTTATAACCTGAATTTCCTGAAAGATTCGCATTGATGTCAAAAATTTGAACAGCATCTCCACGCTGAGCTCTTCTTAATGCACCTTTAGCAGCGGAGTCCAATTTAGTGCCGTTAACTTTAACGGTGGGCTGTCCGGAAACTTTAAAACTAAAACCAGTTACATTAATATTTAATTCAAAATCAAAATCTTCCAATACGGCGGAAACAGTTGAGATTTCAAGACCTCCGCGTTCCATACGTACAATACCTGTTTCACCACGAATAGCACCTACAGGAGCTGGAATGTCCTTAATACGGAATTCAGCAGGAGTTCTTACGCCAGTTCCATCGGGTAATGTACCGCTAGCAGTAATTGTTACCGTTCTACCAGAACCAGGTCTCATCACGTATTTGCTTCCAGAAACCTTTGAAAGACCGGGAGCAGAAGCATTTACTTTATTATCAGGAATACCAGGTATAGAAACCGTCATAGGGTTATCTACACCGCGGTAAACAACATTCATTTTATCTGCTGCAATTACGGCGCTATTTGGTTTAGAAATTGTAGAGAAACCTACATTCACAGGAATTTCAGTGTCTTTTCCATTTTCGGTAAATATAAGGTTACCTTCAATTTTGTGATCACCGGGTGCTCCAGCACTTATTTTCAACATTACTTTACCGCTTTCTATGGCATACTGATCTTTGGATAAAGGTTTACCATCCAAAGTAAGTCGCACATCATTTGGTTTTGTATTTGGATCTTTACGTCCCAAAACAATTCCGCCATCAAATTCCTCACCTGCATAATATGCAGATTTAGAAGTTTCTAAAAGAGTATTGTATTGAGTAAACGAAAGGGCAGCCGCTTGCTGACCTGCCAACATATTTGAAAGAATTTCGTTCTCGGTAGTTCTTACATCATTTTGTAGTTGAGTCATCTTTGTTCTTGAGGCAACCATAGGAAAGCCTTCAAAATGATAATTTAACCAGGGCACTTCTACTCCATCACGTCGCTCAACCGGCTGTGTTTCAAACTTATTTGCAACGTCCGCTGCAATACTTTGATAACGTGGATCATCACCTATAACGTTTAATACACCCTCACGATATTTATCAATCTGGGCAACAAATTCTTGACCTGCAGGTGAAAGATTGTCTCCTGCGAAAAATTTCTGATCCAGAAAGTCAGCTTTATCCTGAACCTCGTAATCTTGTGCGTCTTCAGCTTTTACAGTACTCATCATATCGCTCTTAATTCCTTCGATATAAGTATCAAATTCGGTAGATATAGCGCTAATTCTATCTGCCTTCTCTTTTACAGCACCGTACTGTTCAGGTTGTTCAGCAGCCTTAGTTGCTAGACTTTCCATAAAAGCCGTATTTCTTGCTTCTGAAGCGTTATTTGATTCTGTTAAACGTTCATTAAGAAGTCCAAAAGCTGACAATACTTCTTTAGACATGTTTAATGCAAGCATGGCGATGAAAACCAGATACATCAGGTTAATCATCTTCTGCCTTGGGGATAGTTTTCCTCCTGCCATTTTTTATTCTTTTTTAAAGATTAATAATTAAAGGTGAAAACCTATCTTAGTTTCTATTAGACATTGCAGAAAGCATACCTCCATAAACTCCGTTCAATGAAGAAAGGTTGGTAGCCAAATGTTGCATTTGTTGTTTAAGTTGTTCGGCGTTTTGGGCAACTTGTTCGTTTGCTTCAGTTTGACGGCTTGTTGATTCAATTTGAACCTTATACAAGCTATTTAATGAATCCATTTGTGCTGCTGCAAGTGCCATTTCCTCACTGTATTTTTTAGTAGAGTTCATAGCTTCAGCAGTAGGAGCCATACCTTTGGCCGCACCTTCAAAGGAACGGATGCTTGTACTAAGGCTGTCCATTAATTCTGAATCGATACGCGCTTCTTTTAGCATTTCGTCCAATTTTTTTGAAAGTAATCCTTGTGCATCTTCAGGTTCTTTTTTCTTTCTGTCTTGAACGGCACCACCTGCCAATTCTGGATAAACCAATGACCAATCCAAATCGTCATCTACTGGTTCAAAAGCGGAAATCGCAAAAATAATGGCTTCGGTAATAAGACCGATCGCCAAGAGAAGACCACCATTTAAAGGGCCTAACTCCCAGTGAAGAATTTTGAAGAGCGCTCCTAAAATTACAATAGATGCTCCAAGGCCATAGGCCATGTTAAATAGTTTTTTTTGAGATTTTGCTTGTGCCATAATACTTTAATTTTTAGTTGAGAGTTTTAATTTAGGTTAATTCAATATAGTAAATAAGGGATATTAGCGAGCATCGCCAAAGTTTTGATTCATGGTAATATCAGTACCCATATAATCCTGTACAGTTCTGAAGCCAATATAACTTCTTGCAGAATCTGCATATTCATAATCTCGGGTACTTACTTGTAAGAAATAAGCAACATCTTTCCAAGAACCTCCACGAACAACCTTACGCATATTGTCTGGATCGTTAACATTCGGGTTCATTGTAGAAGTATAGTCATAGGAAGCAGGATCATAAGAAGAAGCTACCCATTCTGCTACGTTTCCTGCCATGTTGTATAAGTTATAGTCGTTGGGCTCATAAGCATCTGCTTCAACGGTATATAGCGCTTGGTCAGCAGCATAATCACCTCGCAACGGCTTAAAGTTAGCCATAAAACAACCACGGTCATTTTTGGCATAAGGGCCACCCCAAGGATACGTTGCGGATTCTAGGCCTCCACGTGCAGCATACTCCCATTCTGCTTCGCCAGGAAGACGGAATGAATTTACAAAATTTTGATTTTTTGATTTTTGATAAGAGTTTTTATAAAGTGTTCTCCACGCACAGAAAGCCTTTGCCTGTTTCCAGTTCACACCAACCACCGGATAATCCCCATAGGCTTCGTGCCAGAAATAATCATTGTGCATTGGTTCATTATAAGAATAGTTGAAATCTTTAATCCATACCGTAGTATCTGGATAAATATTTATTTCTTCTTTCTTTATGAAATCTTTTCGTCTCTTTGTTTTGTCACGCGCTGCAGATTGAATATCCATATATGTATACTGGAAATTCAATTTGCTAACATCAATGGTACGTTGCCCATTATATGCTTCTTCGGCTGGAATGTACATGGTGTCCATAACTTCTGAATAGAACTCGTCTGGATATTCAGCAGTGTCCCAAATTAACTCAACATCGTCGTTTAATTTTCGTCCTGCATAGTAATCTTCGCCCATCCCGAAATAATTATCGTACATATACTGTTGATATGGGGTCATTTCTTCATTTTCTTGATCAACGAAAGCAAATTCCCCGATTCCTCCATCTCCTGGAGTTGCTCCATTTTCATCGGCCATGATGGCAAGTCGCAATCTAACTGTTGAATCTCGCACCCAATTCACAAACTGACGATATTCAGCATTGGTTATTTCGGTTTCGTCCATATAGAAAGAACGAACGGTAACGGTCTTAGTTGGCGCATCGTTTATAGCAACAAAATCGTCATCACTTTTACCCATAAGGAAAGATCCACCAGGGATAAGCGTCATTCCATATGGTTTTTGGGGATACCACTTTTTACCTTTTGCCCCAACCAGTTCTCCCCTGTCTCCGGAATTACAACTGAATAAAAAGGCAACGATCGCAATTAATGCAATAAACTTCTTCATAGGTATTTAGGTTAAATTTCGAGATTTAAGGGCGTAAACCTATCTATAAAATTCCAAAAAAACAATTTTTTTTTGAAAAACCCTCAATCGCTGTTTTTACTTGGCTTGTTTGTTATACTTCATTTTTGTGGCGGGCCTTTAACCACCTCTCAGGAATTTCCTGATTACATGCACTCAAATATTCGCCATAAGTGCAAGGTAATAACGTTCGGCTTTTCAATTTATTATTAGCATTTGAAATAAATGGCAAAACAATCCACCATCTTTCTGTTTTATTGCTTTTTTTGAATTCCAAAACCTCATTTTCAATAGGAACTTTATAGGAAGTAAAAAGCTTATCGTTACTGAAGTCATCATCCTCGACCCTATAATTAAAGCCTTCCATAAAGTACCAAAGTATTTGGGCCACTAACATTGCCCCACTTTTGCTATCTATAAAATCGCTTAATTCGTAAACGCCGAAGGACTTCACTTTATTGCAGATACCCGCATAACGGGAAATCGTGCATATTTCACGACCGTCAAAGCCATTTGGACTTCCGTTGTTTTTATAACTTATTTCTGTGCTTTTTATTGCGGTAACATCCAAAGTTACCATATCTGCATCGCGCATAATTGGTTCAACTATGGTAGTATCTGCTGTAATTTCACCCAATCTGTATGCATCAAAGAAAAGTTTATCCATCAAAGCGATTTCCTGTGGAGCATTGAAGAAAGACTGATACCCCAAAATACTATAATTAAAAAGGTTGTAGGGTTTATCAACAACCATTTTTCCAACATAGGATTTGTTGGATATTGGCATTTCAGCATTTCCAAGATCAAAACGGTTATCAATATTAACTATATTGACCATTTCGCCAATTCCATCATAAGCACGATATTGGGCATACGCCAAATCCTGGCTTCCCCCAAGAATTATAGGAATAATGTTTTTTTTGAGCAGCACAGCAATAACCTCTTTGGCAGCAAAACGGGTATCTGCGGTTGTCTCACCTTTTTCAATATCGCCTAAGTCAATTATTTTGTGATTCCAATTCCCGGGATATAATGAATATAGGGCTTTTCGATAGGAATCAAAAGATATCTCTGCTCCCATATAATCTACATCGCCTCGGTTCTCCTTAATTCCTAAAAGTGCAAATTTTGCATCCTTTAAATTAGGTAACCCTTCGATTTTGCTATAGGCTTCAATTTGTTTTCCCAGCATACCGGGTGGCAGAATTTCCCGGTGTGCCATTACTTTTTTTGAAACTGGGGATAAAAATTCTATCATTATTTTTTCTTGGCAATAGCTTTTTTCTTAGCGGTTGTTTTCTTTTTAGCAGCAGTTTTCTTTTTAGAGCTTTTCTTCTCGAGTAAACTCTTTGCTTCTTCCAACGTTATTTTATCGGCTTCAGTTCCTTTGGGAAGTTCTACTTTTGTTTTTCCTTTTATTAGGTTGAAGCGTCCCCAACGGGCTTTTTCAATTCGTATTTTTTCCTCCGGCCATTCATTGATAAGCTTATCAATTTCCTTTTGTTTTTTGTCCTCTATAAGTTCTTTCACATCATCTTTGGAAAGATTGTCAAAATCATACTTTTTGTTCACGTTAATGAACATATTGTTCCACTTTATAAAAGGCCCAAAACGTCCCACTCCCTTTTGTACGGGCATATTTTCATACATATATATAGGGGCGTCTGCTTTTTTCTTTTCTTCAATTAGCTCTTTTGCAAAAGCCATATCTACATCCAGCGGATCCATTCCTTTCGGAAGTGATATAAACGTTTTTCCGAAGCGAACATACGGGCCAAAACGACCATTGTTTACCTCCACTTCTTCCTTTTCATAAATTCCCAATGTTTTTGGAAGCTTGAAAAGATCCATTACTTCCTCAAAAGTAACAAGGTGCAATTGTTGGTCGGGACGAAGGCTGGCGAATTTCTTTTCTTCATCATCCGGGGCACCAATTTGTGCCATCGGACCATATTTGCCAAGGCGAACCAACACCGTTTTACCCGTTTCCGGATCTTCGCCCAATACACGTTCACCACTTTCCCTATCTGCATTTTCTTCTACATGTTCAACATGAGGATGAAATTTTCCGTAGAAATCCTTCATCATCTTGGTCCATTCCTCTTTTCCGTCGGCAATATCGTCAAAATCCTGCTCCACTTTTGCAGTGAAATTGTAATCCATAATATCTTGAAAATGTTCCACCAAAAAGTCATTTACGATCAATCCAATATCTGTGGGAACCAGTTTTCCTTTATCAGAACCAACGGTTTCGGTTAAGGTTTTGTCTTTAATATTTTCCTTTTGAAGTGTTAGCTGCAGGTATTTTCGTTCTACACCTTCCACAGTTCCCTTTTCAACATAATTTCTACTTATAATTGTGGATATTGTTGGGGCATAAGTGGACGGCCTTCCAATTCCAAGCTCTTCCAATTGTTTCACCAAAGAAGCTTCCGTATATCGGTACGGTGGCCGCGTAAAACGCTCGGTTGCTGTAATGTAATTATTTTGAAGCGATTCGCCGTTTTTCATATTCGGCAACATTCCCTCTTGCTCTTCTTCCTCAAAATCGGTGCCTTCTAAATACACTTTTAGGAAACCGTCAAATTTTATCATTTCACCGTTTGCGGTGAAGTTTTCTGAAACTTTTTCTTTCGAAAGCACATCAATTTTCACATTTGTACGCTCCAATTGTGCATCGCTCATTTGCGAAGCCAATGTTCTTTTCCAAATTAAATCATACAAACGCGCTTGATCGTGATCACCCGTAATGTTATGAAGGCCCATATCTGTTGGGCGGATTGCCTCATGCGCTTCCTGTGCGCCTTTGCTTTTTCCTTTATAATCGCGGGGTTTACTGTATTCCTTCCCATAGGAAGAAATGATTTCCTTTTGCGCAGCATTTTTTGCGTCGTTGGAAAGATTTACCGAATCGGTTCGCATATACGTTATAAATCCGGCTTCGTATAAACGTTGGGCAATGGTCATCGTTTTACCTACCGAAAAATACAATTTTCGGGCGGCTTCCTGTTGTAAGGTTGAAGTAGTAAAAGGCGCTGCTGGACTTTTGCTAGCAGGTTTTTTGGTTAAATCGGAAATTTTATAATTGGCGCCCAAATTTTTCCGAAGAAATTCGCGGGCCTCTTCTTCCGTATCAAAATTCTTTGGGATTTTTGCTTTGAATTTACTGCCATCAACGGTTGTAAATTCAGCATCAATTCTATAGGAACCAACAGGATTGAAGGCTTCAATTTCGCGTTCGCGCTCCACAATCAATCGCACGGCAACCGATTGTACGCGGCCTGCCGAAAGCCCTCCCTTTACTTTTTTCCAAAGTACGGGCGAAAGTTCATAACCCACCAAACGGTCCAAAACGCGACGTGCTTGCTGAGCATTTACTAGGTTATAATCAATCTGCCGCGGATTTTCAATGGCTTTTAGGATAGCAGTTTTGGTGATTTCGTGAAAAACAATCCGTTTTGTTTTGTTTTTATCCAGCTTCAATTCTTCTGCCAAATGCCAAGCAATGGCTTCTCCCTCCCGGTCCTCATCACTCGCTAGCCAGACCATATCGGCTTTTTTGGAAAGTGCTTTTAATTCAGCGACCAACTTCTTTTTGTCGCTGCTTACTATATATTTAGGTGTAAAATCGCCTTCCACGTCTACGCCCAATTCCTTGGACGGAAGATCTGCAATATGCCCAAAACTGGAGGAAACCTTGAAATCTTTCCCAAGAAATTTTTCAATGGTTTTTGCTTTTGCCGGGGACTCAACGATCACTAAATTATTTGCCATATTTTGAAATATTATGGCTACAAATGTATATGAATTTTTGAATACGCAATTTTTAAGACCTAAATTTAGTCTTCCATTAACAAAGGAATGCGAATGAAATTACGGAGTTTTTCCGTTTTGGAATACATTAAAATGATACAAATTACATTCTGTTTTTTTAAAAAATCAACCCCTATAAACAGTTACAGTAGAAGTGCGTGGCGATGAAAAAAAGGAATAGGATGTAAAAATCAAGCTTTTCGTTCCGCTTAAAAAGCAACTTCACTTCAGATAGTTTAAATAAAAAATCTGACACTTTGTCACCGTTCGCAATTAATTGTATCTTTGCCGGTTCAATGATTTAAGAGTGCAAACACATTGAATTGTGATTTTTTATGGAAAAGATAATTGACGAAAACACACAGGGAAACACCCTAACACTAGAGGCGCGAGAAGGCAATTCACGTAAATTATATATTGAAAGCTACGGTTGCGCCATGAACTTTAGTGATAGTGAAATTGTTGCCTCCATACTTGCCGATCAAGGTTACAACACAACAAATTTATTGGAGGACGCCGATTTGGTTTTGGTAAACACCTGCTCCATTCGCGATAAAGCCGAGCAGACCGTTAGAAAACGTCTTGAAAAATACAACGCCGTTAAACGCATCAACCCAAAAATGAAGGTTGGCGTTTTGGGCTGTATGGCGGAACGGTTAAAGGAAAAATTTCTTGAAGAGGAAAAAATCGTCGATTTGGTTGTTGGACCGGACGCGTACAAAGACATTCCGAACTTGTTAAAAGAAGTGGAGGAAGGTCGCGATGCGGTGAACGTTATTCTTTCAAAAGAGGAAACGTACGGCGATATTTCGCCAGTGCGTTTGGGCGGAAACGGTATTACCGCATTTGTGAGCATCACCCGCGGCTGCGATAATATGTGTACGTTCTGCGTGGTTCCTTTCACGAGAGGACGCGAACGCAGCCGTGATCCGCAGAGTATTTTGCGCGAAGTTGATGATTTGGCTGAAAAAGGATATAAAGAAATCACGCTGCTCGGTCAAAATGTGGATAGTTATTTATGGTACGGCGGCGGACTGAAAAAGGATTTCAAAAACGCTTCGGAAATGCAACAGGCCACGGCAACCGATTTTGCACAATTGCTGGATATGGTTGCAACTTCACATCCTAAAATGCGAATTCGATTTTCAACCAGCAATCCGCAGGATATGCACGAAGAAGTTTTGCACATAGTGGCAAAACACGATAATATTTGCAACCATATCCATCTCCCCGTTCAAAGTGGAAGTACACGAATTTTAAAGGAAATGAACCGTCAACACACGCGGGAGGAATATATGAAGTTAATTGACAGGATTTGGGAAATTATTCCCGGCTGTTCCATTTCGCAGGATATGATTGTTGGTTTCCCCACCGAAACCGAGGATGACCATAAAGAAACCTTGAGCCTGATGGAGTATGTAAAATACGATTTTGGATATATGTATAAATATTCCGAACGGCCCGGCACTATGGCTGCCCGTAAATTGGAAGACGATGTACCCGAAGAAACAAAAAGCCGAAGGCTAACCGAAATTGTGGACCTTCAGCAAAAGCATAGCGCCATTCGCACTGCGGAATTTTTGGGCAAAACAGTTACAGTTTTAATAGAAAAAGAATCGAAAAAAGAACAAAGATGAATGGAGCGGAAGAACGGAGCATAACAATGTTGCCGTTTTTCCAAAGGAAAACTATAAAGCAGGCGATTTTGTGAAAGTAAAAGTAACCGATTGCACCACTGCTACTTTAATTGGCGAGGCTGTGGGTTTTTCTGAAAGCAATTAATTTATGGAAAGCATACAAGCAACAAAACAACGATTCGGAATAATTGGCAACGACCCAAAACTGAACCGTGCCGTGGAAAAAGCAATACAGGTGGCGCCAACTGATATTTCGGTTTTGGTTACGGGCGAAAGTGGTGTGGGGAAAGAAAGTATTCCGAAAATAATCCATTCTCTTTCGCACAGAAAGCACGGAAAATACATTGCCGTAAACTGCGGCGCCATTCCTGAAGGAACTATTGACAGCGAACTTTTCGGTCACGAAAAAGGATCTTTTACGGGTGCAACCGCAACCCGAAGCGGATATTTTGAAGTAGCCGATGGCGGAACAATTTTTCTTGATGAAGTTGGTGAGTTGCCGCTACCAACCCAAGTGCGTTTGCTCCGCGTTTTGGAAAATGGCGAATTTTTAAAAGTAGGTTCTTCCGCCGCGCAAAAAACAGATGTTCGGATTGTAGCCGCCACAAACGTAAAAATGGCGGATGCCATTGAAAAGGGAAAATTCCGGGAAGATCTTTATTACAGATTGAGCACCGTGGAAATAAACCTTCCGCCGCTCCGAGAACGAAAGGAGGACATTCATTTGCTTTTCAGAAAATTTGCTGCAGATTTTGCCCAAAAATATAAAATGCCAACTATCCGGCTGGACGATCACGCCACCGAACTTTTGCTAAAATACCGCTGGAGCGGAAACATACGGCAGTTGCGGAATGTTGCCGAACAGATTTCGGTTTTGGAACAGAACCGCGAGATTTCCTATGAAACTTTAAAACATTATTTGCCGGATATGGGCAGTAATCTTCCTGCCGTTGTAAATGCGAAGAAATCTGAAAGCGATTTCAGCAGCGAGCGGGAAATTCTATACAAAGTCCTTTTCGATATGAAACGAGACGTAAACGATCTTAAAAAGCTAACTTTGGAATTGATGAAAACCGGCAATACAGCTAAAGTAAAGGAAGAACAATCATCACTTATAAATAAAATATATGATGAAGAAAACGACGCCGCAGAGGAATTGGCTTCTATAATTGAAGAGGAAAATAATGGTGAGGCAAGCGGTGTTGAAGTATTCAGTATTCCCGAAAAAACCTCAGATACTCGCAAAGATAAATATGAGTACGCCGAAGAAATTGAGGAGGAAGAAAACCTTTCACTTCAACAAAAGGAGTTGGAACTCATTAAAAAATCTCTCGAAAAATATCACGGAAAACGAAAAGACGCTGCAGACGAGCTGGGTATTTCTGAAAGAACGCTGTACAGAAAGATCAAGCAGTACGACCTTTAGGTCAGTAGTCAGTAGTCAGTAGTCGGTAAACAAATTATATTTAAAGTCAATGTCAAAAATAATTTCAATTTTATTCTTTCTAACCTTAGCATTTTCTTTACAAGGGTGCGGGCCCTATTCTTTCACAGGGGCGGATATAAACTATAACACCACTAAGACTGTGCAGGTAAACTATTTTCAAAATAATGCCCCCATCGTCGAGCCCGGAATTGCAAGGGATTTTACTCAAAAATTACAGGATTTACTGCTAAACCAGACAAGTCTGGATTTGGTAAACAGTAATGGCGATTTAGTTTATGAAGGGGAAATTACCCAGTTTTATATTGCGCCAATAACTGCAACGGCAAACAGTACGGCAGCACAAAATAGACTTACCATTGCAGTAAACGTTCGCTTTTACAACACAAAAGATCCCCTTAAGGATTTTGAGCAAAACTTTAGTTTCTATTATGATTACCCGGGAACAACACAGTTAACAGGCTCAAAACTTGACGCTGCAGTTGATATAATTTTTGAACGATTAACGCAGGATATTTTCAATAAATCACTTGCAAATTGGTAAAGCCTGGGAATAAAAATATTTGAAAATTGAAAATTGAAAACTATACATACCTTTTGGCCAACCCACAGAAAATAACTTCTGAGGATTTGTCTGCGTTGGATTTGCTCGTGAAAAAATATCCATATTTTCAAAGTGCTCGCGCATTACAATTAAAAGGTTTGAAAAACCAGGAAAGTTTTCTGTACAACGATGCGCTAAAACTTACCGCAGCGCATACCACTGATCGTGACATTTTGTTTGAATATATCACTTCAGAAAAATTCATACAGAATGAAATTTCCCAAACTATCTTGCAACACGATGCTTCGGTAGATGAAATAAAAGTAATTGCTGAAAATGTATCCGAACAAATTAGCTTGGAGATAGACATGCAACTTAAGGCTGAAATGCAGAGGGCTGAAAATATTCTAAATCCTGAACTTTTTCAAAGAAAAGTAGAATCTGTTACCGATTTAGTTGAAAAGAAAGAAGAACCAAAGGAAATTCTGCAGCCGGACAAACCTCTTGAATTTACAAAAAACGACACGCATTCTTTTTCAGAATGGTTGAAGCTGACAAAAGCGAAACCTATTGAGCGTGAAAGTGAAACTTCAAAAACGGCTGCCGACACTTCGGCACAGGATGAAAAGGAGCGAAAATTTGAACTGATTGATAAGTTTATACAGGAAAAGCCAAAAATTATTCCTTCGGAAAACACTTCAAATACGATGAAAAAAGAAGATTCCAAAAATCCATCGATCGCCTATACACAACCCTCGGAGTCGCTAATGACGGAGACATTGGCAAAAGTTTATCTGCAACAAAAGAACTATAAAAAAGCAATTCAGGCATATAAAATTTTAATTTTGAAAAATCCCGAAAAAAGTGGTTTCTTTGCAGACCAAATTCGGGCAATAGAAAAATTGATTAATTCAGAACAATCATGAGTACGTTTACAATATTCTTAGTTTTAATAATGATAGTGGCCTTTTTATTGGTCGTGGTTATAATGGTTCAAAACCCAAAAGGCGGCGGACTTTCTTCATCTTTCGGTGGAGGCGGTGGCGCACAAATTGGTGGTGTACAGAAAACCAGCGACTTTTTGGATAAAAGTACTTGGACCCTTGCAACCATTATGCTTGTATTAATCTTAGGTTCAAATCTTTTTATAATGGGATCCAGCACTATCCAGTCAAAAACTTTTGATGAAAATGCAATTCCGGCGGTACCAACTACTGAAACTCCAGCACCTACTGCAACAGATACTACAAACTAACAATTAGTTATAAAATATTTTTAAAATGCCAGCTTCTGACAAGCTGGCATTTTTGTTTTATAAACTGTCAGTTTATGGGCAGTGGCACAATTTCTGCCAATTAGCAAACAAACATTTAAACCCAAGTTTAACAACTAAAAAATAAATTCGAAAATGGCATTAAAAATTCAACCACTTGCAGACCGAGTTTTGGTACAGCCAGAAGAAGCTGAAACTAAAACCGCTTCAGGTCTATACATTCCAGACTCTGCAAAAGAAAAACCGCAAAAAGGTAAAGTAGTTGCCGTTGGAAAAGGCAAAGAAGATCACAAAATGACCGTGAAAATTGGCGATACCGTTTTGTACGGAAAATATTCCGGCAGCGAATTAAAGTTTGATGGCAAAGATTACCTCATTATGCGAGAGGATGATATTTTAGCAATCATCTAAATTTCCATAGAAAAAATATATTAAAAAAAGTATAACCAACGCTTAAAGCATAAAGCTTAAAGCTTAAAGCACAAAAAAAAATGGCAAAAGATATAAAATTTGATGTAGAGGCCCGCGATAGTATAAAACGTGGCGTTGACGCATTGGCAAACGCAGTAAAAGTAACTTTGGGCCCAAAGGGTCGTAACGTAATTATCAGCAAATCCTTTGGGGCACCACAAGTGACCAAGGATGGTGTTACCGTTGCAAAAGAAATTGAATTGGAAGACGCTCTTGAAAATATGGGCGCACAAATGGTAAAGGAAGTAGCTTCCAAAACCAACGATCTTGCTGGTGATGGTACAACCACCGCAACGGTGCTTGCACAAGCAATCGTAAAAGAAGGTTTAAAAAACGTGGCTGCAGGCGCAAATCCAATGGATTTAAAACGTGGAATTGACAAAGCTGTTGAAGCAATTGTTGCAAACCTTGAAAAGCAAACAACTAAAGTGGGCAATTCTTCAGAAATGATAAAGCAAGTGGCTTCCATTTCTGCAAATAATGATGATGTTATTGGCGAATTGATCGCAAAAGCATTTGGAAAAGTTGGAAAAGAAGGAGTTATCACTGTTGAAGAAGCGAAAGGAACTGAAACCTACGTTGATGTTGTTGAAGGTATGCAGTTTGACCGTGGATATCTTTCACCCTATTTCGTAACCGATACCGAAAAAATGCAAACTGAATTGGAGAACCCAATGATTTTGCTTTATGACAAGAAAATTTCTTCAATGAAAGATCTTCTTCCTGTACTTGAGCCAGTAGCGCAACAGGGAAAATCCTTGTTGATAATCGCTGAAGATGTTGATGGCGAAGCCCTTGGCTACTTTGGTAGTGAACAAACTTCGTGGTTCATTAAAAATAGCGGCTGTAAAAGCACCCGGTTTTGGTGATAGAAGAAAGGCAATGTTGGAAGACATCGCAGTATTGACCGGAGGAACAGTAATTGCTGAAGAGCGTGGTTTTACACTTGAAAACGCAACTATTGATATGTTGGGTTCTGCGGAAACCGTAACAATTGACAAAGACAATACAACTATTGTGAATGGTGCTGGCGACAAGAATGACATTAAAGGTCGTGTGAACCAAATAAAAGCACAAATTGAAACCACAACCAGCGACTACGACAAAGAAAAATTGCAAGAGCGTTTGGCAAAACTTGCAGGCGGTGTTGCCGTTCTTTACGTAGGCGCAGCAAGTGAAGTGGAAATGAAAGAGAAAAAAGACAGAGTGGACGATGCACTTCATGCAACCCGTGCGGCTGTTGAGGAAGGTATTGTTGCCGGAGGTGGAGTAGCTTTGGTTCGCGCCATTGAAACACTTAAAAAAGTAAGCACCGATACTGCCGATGAAGCTACTGGAGTACAAATCGTGGCTCGTGCTATCGAATCACCTCTTCGCACTATCGTTGAAAACGCAGGTGGAGAAGGCTCCGTAGTAATAAACAAAGTTTTGGAAGGAAAGAAAAACTTCGGTTACGATGCCAAAACCGAAACTTATGTAGATATGCTAAAAGCAGGAATTATCGATCCTAAAAAAGTAACCCGAATCGCACTTGAAAATGCTGCATCGGTTGCCGGAATGATTCTTACTACCGAATGTGCTTTAGTGGATATTAAAGAAGAAAATGCCGGCGGCGGAATGCCAGGCGGTATGGGCGGTGGAATGCCCGGAATGATGTAATATCCTTTCTTTTAAAATAAAAAAACCCTCGCTCTATGCGAGGGTTTTTTGTTTTTGGTTTATTAATTATTTAATTCTGCTTTAATGGATATTCTTCAAAAATTCTATTTACCATACTGGCCACCATAGCAGTTTCCTGTTCATAAATATTTTGTGAAGTTATCCCTTTCCAAACTGTCTGTTTGGTTTTTCGGTCCACTAAATTTATAACCGTGGTTCCTTCTTTATACGAATAGGTATCGGTGTCATAGCCCAATATATTAGTATATGCTGGATAGCCGTAATAATAGTATTGATTGTAATAAGGTCGAATGGCATTAACCCCATATCCATAAGGATATGTTGCATAAATGGGATCTCGGTCCACTCGTGTTTCCATGTCGGTTTTTGTACTTATAAGCACTAAAAGATCTGGATTGTTTCGCTCCAAAGTATATCCGGCTTCCCTCATGTTTTCATTGATGGCCTCTACAACCATTGCATTTACTTTATCGTTATTGTAATTTTTACCCTCAACCTCCACATTGGAATTGGGCAAATAAGCAAAAGTTTGGTATTTGCTGAGATCAGTATTTGAAGGGTTAACGGTTTTCACTGCACTTCCGCAGCTCATTGCCACCACAGGCAACAGTATAAGTAATAAGAGTTTAAAATTTTTCATAGCTTTTGTTTTTTATCAATTTAAAAAACAACTAGCTCATTATCAAAATTTTAAAATTAGTTTGACAGTTTTTTGCGAAGTTTAACAAAACCGAAAATTAAAAAGTCACGTTCACTGTTTTTTTGGAACCATCTCGTTCCACCGTAACCTCAACGGTCTGTCCTTTTTCAAATTTCGAAAGGCTTTTCATATAGCTCATCATATCGGTAACATCATACTCGCCCATTTTCACCACCACATCGCCTTTTTGCAGTCCGGCTTTTTGCGCGGGTCGATCTTCACTTATTCCATCAATGCGCATCCCTATTCCGCTGAAAAGATAATCGGGAACAACACCCAAAGTCACTTTAAAATCTGGTACAACTTCGCTTTCGTTTTTGGTTTTTCTGAAAGGTAATTTTTGCTGCGAATCCAAATCTTTTATAATGCTGAAAATGTAATTTGAAACCAATTCCATTCCTTCAAAATTTACCTTTTCTGTATCGTCACTTGGTTTGTGGTAATCTTCGTGCTGCCCCGTGAAAAAATGCAGCACCGGAATATCGGCCAAATAAAAGGAAGTATGGTCGCTCGGGCCAACGCCACTTTCGTTTTCTGTTATTTTTAATTCGCCCGCATTTGCATTTACGGCTTGTTTCAACATTGGTGAAGTTCCAACGCCATAAACCGCCAATGTTTTTTCGGCATTCAGCCTTCCCACCATATCCATATTCAGCATATACGTTACTTTTTTGGTATCGATTGTTGGATTTTTTACGAAATAATTTGAACCCAACAAACCTTCTTCTTCCCCAGAAAAAGCGATAAAAAGATAATTATTATTCTTCGGTCGCTGAGCGGAGTCGAAGCGAAGCGAATCCGCCAAGTGAAGCATCATTGCTACACCGCTCGCATTATCGTCGGCGCCGTTGTGTATGGCTTCACCTTCGCGGTAAAGTGAACCTTCGCCCCCCATTCCCAAATGGTCGTAATGCGCGCCAATGATTACAGTATTTTCGGCGTTATTGTTAAGATATGCTATTACGTTTTTACCAGTTTGGGCACTGAGCGAAGCCGAAGTGTCATTTTTTTCTGAAGTAAACTCAGCTTCTTGATGCGGATTTTTACTGGCTTTAAAATTAAATTTCTGGAAAAATCCGTCAGTTCCCTTCGGCTGCAATCCCAAATCTCTGAAACGTTTCGCTATATAGGCTGCGGCAATTTTTTCACCTTCAGATCCTGTTTTTCTTCCAGTTAAGCTATCATTCGCCAAAATGGTAACATCCTCTTTCATCCTAACAGATTTCACTTTTGTTTCCTTACATGAGAAAACAAGCATTGCTAGAAATAATACTAAAATTGCACGCATATCATTACTTTTGTTCAAAAGTAGACAAAAAATGAAAATAGTTTATACGCTATTAGTGGTTTCAGTTTTGGCGGGTTGTAGAAATGAAGTAAAAACCCCAACCGCGCCTCAGGAAGAGCAAATTGAAAAAACTGCATCAGCAATTCTTGATCCCGAGACAAAAGACACTTTAATTTATCCCGAAGAAAAACATTTTAAAAACATTCACCAAGTAACTTTTGGTGGCGATAATGCGGAGGCATATTGGAGTTTTGACGATAGCAAGCTCATCTTCCAAAGCAACAATAAAAACTGGGGCGTTAACTGCGACCAGATTTTTTTGATGAATGCCAATCAGACCTTTAAAGACAAACAACCGCCGATGGTGAGCACGGGAAAAGGTCGGACCACTTGTAGCTATTTTCTACCGGACGGAAAACATATTGTCTATGGAAGTACCCATTTAAAAGATGATAATTGCCCCGAAGTTCCGCTAAAAAAAGAAGGAAAATACGTTTGGCCCGTGTATGACAGTTTCGATATTTTTGTTGCCGATTTAGACGGAAATATAACCGCCCAACTCACCAATGAGCCCGGTTATGATGCGGAAGCAACCGTTTCGCCCAAAGGCGATAAAATTGTTTTTACTTCCATGCGAAGTGGCGATTTGGAATTATACACGATGGATATCGATGGCAAAAATGTAAAGCAAATAACCAATGAATTGGGTTACGATGGCGGTGCTTTCTTTTCACCCGATGGCACAAAATTAATTTTCCGAGCTTCCCGACCAAAAACCGAAACCGAGATAAAAGAGTATAAAAATTTACTCGCGCAAGGTTTGGTACAGCCCACGGAAATGGAACTTTTTATCTGTAATGCAGACGGAAGTGAACTTCGCCAACTAACACATTTGGGCAACGCCAATTGGGCGCCATTCTTCCACCCATCCGGAAAAAAGATTTTATTTTCAAGCAATTTTGAGGCGGAAAGAGGATTTCCCTTTAATCTTTATTTAATCGATATTGATGGAAAAAACCTGGAGCGGGTAACCCATGGTGAAACCTTTGATGCTTTTCCTGTTTTTTCAAATGATGGAAAAAAGTTGGCTTTTTCTTCCAATAGAAACAATGGCGGCGGACACGATACAAATCTTTTTATTGCAGAGTGGCAGGATTAATGGATTTACGATTTTAGATTTTCGATTGTAGATTGCTGGATTTTGAATTAAACCAATTGCACTTGAATTTTATCAAACAATACAAAATTCCGCTTCTTTTTGCGATACTTTCCATCGCATTTTACATCAGTTTTGGGTATGGTTTGGAGCGGAGTGATTTTGTAAAATTGCTGTCGCTATATTCTGCGCTTTTCTTTCTCGCCTATCTTTTCATTGAAAAACTCAAGCTAAACTTTTGGCTTTTGGCGAGTTTGGGGATTATTTCCCGCTTGGTTTTTATTGCGGCCATTCCCAATCTTTCGCAAGATTTTTATCGTTTTTTATGGGATGGCCGATTGATGGTGGAAGGTTTAAGTCCATATTTATTTACGCCAGATTCTTCAGCTGCATTAAATATTATAGTTGAACAATCTCATCAATTGATAGCGGGAATGGGCACTTTAAATGCGAGCCATTTCAGCAATTATCCGCCCATCAATCAATTGTTTTTTGCAGTTGCCGCACTGTTTGCGGGAAAAAGCATTTTGGGTTCGGTGGTTGTTTTACGAGTTATTATCGTTTTGGCGGATGTGGGAATCCTTTACTTCGGAAAGAAAATATTGGAAAAATTAAATCTGCCCATCAAAAATATTTTTTGTTATTTTTTGAATCCGTTTATCATTATTGAACTCACCGGAAACCTTCATTTTGAAGGGGTGATGCTTTTGTTTTTTGTTTGGGCTTTATACTTACTATTTAAGGGAAAATGGTTTTGGGCGGCGGTGCTAATTGGAATTTCCATTTCGGTAAAGTTGATTCCACTTTTGTTTTTGCCTTTGTTTTTGAAGTATTTTACTTCAAATGTCGCTTCGGCTCCGCTCAGTGACCGCAAGTTAAATTGGTTTAAATTATTGAAATTTTATGGTGTAATCGGATTTAGTATTTTGATGACTTTCCTTCCCTTTCTCTCTTCAGAATTTATTCAGAACTTCTCTTCAACCATTGCGCTTTGGTTTCAGAATTTTGAGTTTAATGCGAGTGTTTATTATATAATCCGATGGATTGGGTTTCAGGTTGTGGGATGGAATATTATTGGAATCGTGGGGAAAATTCTTCCTTTTTTGGTGCTTCTTTTTGTTTTGGGAATGGCTTTTTTCAGAAATAATAAAACACCTCAACAATTAATGGTTGCAATGCTCTTTTCGATTTCTTTTTACTTTTTGCTTTCAACCACTGTACATCCTTGGTATGTGGCCACTCCCCTTTTGCTTTCGGTTTTCACAAAATACAAATTCCCCATTTTTTGGAGTTTTTTGGTATTATTGAGTTATTCCGCATACGGAAAAGATGGGTTTAATGAAAAGCTTTGGTTGGTTGCTTTGGAATATTTGATACTAGTTGGGGTGGCTCTTTGGGAGATGTTTTTTCAAACAAAAATAAAACCTACAAGGTTTTGAAAACCTTGCAGGAATCCTTATTTTTTCACTCTTTCCAATCTATAAAAATCCTTCCTTCTATCTTTTAAATTACGCACGGCGCCAAAAGTGTGCAATTCACGAAGCAAATCAATATCAACATCGGCCACCAAGATCATTTCGGTGTTCGGGGTTGCCTCTGCTTTTATACCGTTGTTGGGAAAAGAGAAATCACAGGGAGTGAAAACCGCACTTTGTGCATATTGGATGTCCATATTATGGACTTTCGGTAAATTCCCCACACTTCCCGCAATGGCCACATAACATTCATTTTCCACCGCGCGCGCTTGTGAACAAAGACGCACTCGGGAATATCCATTTTGGGTATCGGTAAGAAATGGAACAAATAGAATGTCCATCCCCTCATCAGATAGCAATCTTGAAAGTTCGGGAAATTCAGAATCGTAACATATTAAAATACCTATTTTTCCGCAGTCGGTGTCGAAAGTCTTCAGGGAGTGTCCGTTGACCATTCCCCAAACTCTTGCTTCGTCCGGGGTTACATGTATTTTTTCAAAACGTTCCACACTTCCGTCGCGACGACACAAATAACCTACGTTGTACAATTTTCCCCGAACCACTTCGGGCATGCTTCCCGTTATAATATTTATGTTATAGGAAATGGAGAGCTGCGACATTTTCTCTGTAATTTCCTTTGTGTGTTTTGCAAGTTCTCGAATTGCGTCTGGCTCACTCATATGGTTGTATTCAGCCATAAGTGGAGCGTTGAAAAATTCAGGAAACATAGCGAAATCGCAACGGTATCCGGCAACACTGTCCACAAAATATTCCACTTGGTGCATTAAATCTTCCATGCCTTTATAGCTACGCATTTGCCATTGAATTAAGCCAAGGCGGACAACACTTTTTACTGCGGATGGTTTTGGTTTTGCAATGGGCTTTGTATAATAAATATTATCCCATTCCATTAAAACCGCGAATTCACCACTGGCTTTATCTCCTTCCAAATAACCTTTCAACACACGCACCGGGTGAAAATCATTTGAAATTTGAAAGTTAAGCACCGGGTCGTCTATTTGTTTGCGCTTTACTTTTTCTATGTACTGTTTTGGGGAAACTTTATCGGCGTGAAGGTGATAATTGGGCATTCTTCCGCCAAAAACAATACTTTTCAGATTTAAATTTTCGCAAAGTTCCTTTCTGTAATCGTACAATCTTCTTCCCAAACGGAGTCCGCGAAAGTCGGGACGAATAAAAACATCAATTCCGTAAAGCACATCGCCCTCGGGGTCGTGGATGCTGAAAGTGGGGTCATCTGTTATATCTTTATACGTGTGTTGGTCTTCAATTTCATCATAATCCACAATAATTGAAAGTGCACAACCTGCAATTTCGCCATCGGCCATAATTACTACTTGTCCTTCGGGAAAAATATCTATTAAATTTCCAATTTCGTTGATCTTCCAATAGCTATTGGGTAACCCGCCATACGATTGTATTGTGGCTTCCTTCAACGCCTCGTAATCTTTAAGCGTTAGAAATTTTAGTTCTATATTTTCAATCTTTTGGTTTTCCATTTCGGTTTTTTAATAAATAATGCAAAATCCTTTCCAACAATATTTACTGCCGGAAAAGATTTTGAAGTGTTGTAATGCGTAGTAAGTTGTCGACTAACAATCGGCTTACTTACATATCCAAAAGATACGCAAAAATAAGGGGCGCAACAATGGTCGCATCACTTTCTATGATGAATTTGGGAGTATTTATATCCAGTTTACCCCAAGTTATCTTTTCATTGGGCACTGCTCCGGAATAGCTTCCGAAACTTGTAGTTGAATCGCTAATTTGGCAGAAATAGCTCCAGAAAGGAGTATCTGTTCGTTCCATATCCTGATAAAGCATCGGCACTACACATATTGGGAAATCTCCCGCGATACCTCCTCCTATTTGGAAGAAACCAATTCCTTTTTCACAATTGTCCGAATACCAATCGGCCAAGAAAGTCATATATTCTATACCACTTTTCATTGTGGAAGCTTTCAATTCGCCCTTCAAAACATAGCTGGCGAAAATGTTGCCCATCGTACTGTCTTCCCAACCTGGGCAAACTATAGGAAGATTTTTTTCAGCGGCGGCGTACATCCACGAATCTTTCAAATCTATTTCGTAATGTTCTTCCATTACGCCGCTTAACAGCAACTTGTACATATACTCGTGCGGCAGGTAGCGTTCGCCTTTGGCCTCGGCATCCTTCCATAATTTCACGATATGTTTTTGGATTCTTCGGAAAGCTTCTTCCTCGGGTATGCACGTATCGGTTACGCGATTCATTCCTTTTTCCAATAAATCCCACTCATCTTGTGGCGTCAAATCCCTGTAATTTGGAACGCGTTTGTAATGACTATGGGCAACCAAATTCATTATATCTTCCTCAAGATTTGCGCCAGTGCATGAGATAATCTGCACTTTATCCTGACGGATCATTTCAGCAAAAATCTTTCCCATTTCCGCAGTACTCATAGCACCGGCGAGTGAAACAAGCATTTTTGAGCCTTTATTAAGCTGATCCTCATATCCTTTTGCGGCATCCACGAGGGCTGCGGCGTTAAAGTGTAAATAATATTTTTCTATAAATTGTGAAATGGATCCTTTGCTAGTACTCATCTTCGTCAGTATTAAATTTTGAATTTCCTTTTTTGCCTGCCTCGAGCGGAGTCGAGAGGTTAAAATTGCTTTCGTATTCGTCTCCTTCTTCAGTTCCAGAAAATTTATAGGTCAACATTTTGTAATATAATTTTGCGGCTACGAAATCTGATGCTTTTTCATCTTTGTTGGGGCATAATTCAACAATATCAAAACCTACCACGTTTTTTTCCTCAAAAACCTGCTTTAGAAAATCGAGAGTTTCGTACCAGAAGAGTCCGCCCGGTTCTGGCGTTCCTGTTGATGGCAATATTGATGGATCCAATGCATCCAAATCAAAAGTGATGAAAACATTGTCGCCCAAAGCCTCAATTACCTTGTCCATCCAGTATTCATCCTTTGCCATATCGTGGGCAAAGAAAACTTTTTCCTCGTCCATTACGCGGGTTTCGGCAACGTCCATGCTTCGGATCCCTACTTGTACGAGATTGGTGGTCTGACTGGCTTCATAAACGGCACAGGCATGGTTGTATTTTGTACCTTCGTACTCGCTGCGCAAATCGGCGTGGGCATCTATGTGCAACACGGTAAGATTATCAAAACATTCATTGAAAGCTCGAATAGTTCCAATTGAAATGCTGTGCTCCCCACCAAATATGGTTACGAATTTATTTCGTTTTATATAATCTTTTGTGACTTTATGAACTTCCGAAACCACAGCTTTGGGTGAGGAATTTTCTGTAATTGCATCTGCAAGAAAAACCCCTTGTTTGTAAACCTCGGTTTGGGTTTCAATATCGTAAAGCTCCATATTTTCGGAAGCATCTAAAAATGCCTCTGGGCCTTTATCTGCGCCTTTTTGCCAAGTACTGGTTCCATCATATGGAACTGGGATCAATACAATTTTTGATGTTTCAAGGGCCGCATATTTTTGCGGGATTCCGGCGTACGTCTTAGTGCTCATAACCTAAAATGTTTAACAATTGCTTGCTTGTTTGTTGTTCTGAAAAAAGTTTTGTTGTTATTTTATTGTTTTTATCTCTGTCAATTAAAATGTGCTTTGGCGAAGGAATCAAACAGTGCTGAAGACCGCCAAAACCACCAATTGTTTCCTGGTATGCTCCCGTATTAAAGAAACCAATATACAAAGGTTTTTCTTTACGGAATTTAGGCAAGTAAATAGCTGCCATGTTTTGCTCGCTATTATAATAATCATCACTATCACAGGTTAAACCGCCCAAAAGTACTCTCTCGTACTCATCATTCCATCTATTAATGGCAAGCATAATAAAACGCTTGCTGATGGCCCAAGTATCGGGCAAAGTGGTGATGAATGATGAATTTATCATATTCCACTTTTCGCGATCGTTCTGTTGTTTTTGATACAGAATTTCATAAATGGCACCGCCACTTTCACCAACCGTGAAACTGCCGAACTCAGTAAAAATGTGTGGAACCGGTACATCTGCTTCGGCACAGGTTATGTTTATCTGGTTCAGAATTTCATCAATCATATATTGATAGTCATACTCAAAATGCAGGGAATTTTTTATTGGGAAACCGCCGCCAATATTCAAACTATCCAATGAAGGGCAGATTTTCTTAAGGCGAACGTAAACCTTCAAACATTTCACCAATTCGTTCCAATAATATGCCGTGTCGCGAATACCGGTATTGATGAAAAAATGAAGCATTTTTAAATCTACGCGTTCGTTGTTCTTTATCTGTTCCTCGTAAAAAGGGATGATGTTTTTATAGCCAATTCCCAAGCGGGAAGTATAAAATTCAAACTTTGGCTCTTCTTCCGAAGCGATACGAATCCCTACGTTGAAATGGTTTTTTATACTGTCTGAAAGCAATTCAATTTCTTCATAATTGTCAATGATCGGAATACAGTTTTCGTGGCCGTTATTAATAAGCCGCGCTATATTTTCAATGTATTGTTCCCGTTTAAAACCGTTGCAGATAACGTATGTTTTATCGGTAACTTTTCCTGTTTCCTTCAAACTTTCCACGATATCAATATCAAAAGCTGATGAGGTTTCAATATGAATGTCATTCTTAAGCGCTTCATTCAAAACGTGTTTAAAATGTGAGCTTTTGGTGCAATAACAGTAATTATAACTTCCTTTATAATCGTTTTTTTCAATGGCCTTTTCAAACCATTTTTTGGCTAGATTTATATTTTCCGAAATCTTTGGAAGGTAAGTAAACTTTAGCGGCGCGCCGTATTGCTCCACAAGCCCCATAAGATCAATGCCATGAAATTCAAGTCCATTATCGCCCAAACGGAATTCTTCCTGCGGAAAATAATACGTTTGGTCAATTAAATCGATGTATTTGGTGTTCATTCTTTTGTTTTCGTTGAATGTTGTAAATTATAAATTCTTGCTTCGTATTCCCCCAAAAAAAGAGAAGTATAACAAAAAATTAACTTGAAGTTTAAATATGAATAGGCAAGCCGTTTATAGTGAAACTTTTGCCAGGAACCTGCTGTGATACAGCCGTTGGAAGTAAAAATGTGTTGTTCATTTAGAATCTATGTTTCCGAAATTTTTCAAAAACCAACCATTTTAAAAATAGTATCCTTTAAATATTTTACAGTACAAATGTGCCAAAAAAAAACCAATAATTAATAAAATAGCGGGAAATTTCCTTTTGCATTAAATCATACTGAACATGTTGAGTTCCTTTTCAGTAAGGGTTCTCCAACGGCCTCGTGGTAAATCCTTTTTAGTCAATGGCCCCAGTGTTACGCAATCTACGCGAACTACATCATAGCCAAGATGTTCAAAAAGGGTTCTGATAACGCTGTTTCCTGTATGTTTTATTTTTAAGCCTATCTCACTTTTTGGCGAGTTGTCTACGTAGCTTATTTCTTCTACTGCAATTTCTTTGCTTTCAATAGTAATGCCTTCCTTAATTTTTTTAAGATGTTCAGCTTTTAGGTTTTTATCCAATTCAATATGGAACAGTCGCGGAATTCCTTTTTTGGTGAATTTTTGCACAAATTCATCATCGTTGGTAAACAAAAGCAATCCGGTGGCATTTCTTCCCAAACGTCCGAAAGGTTTTATTTTGGCAGTTGTAGCGTTAGCAACCAAATCCATAACCGTCATTCCTTTCGCATTGCTGTCTGTTGTTGCGAAACCTTTGGGTTTGTTGAGCAAAATATAGGTATTTGGTTCGGGGTTCAATCTTCGCCCATCAAAACGCACATCGTCTTTCAATTGGACTTTGTAACCCATTTCGTTAATAATTTTTCCGTTTACGGTAACCAAACCGGCAGCAATGTACGTATCGGCCTCGCGGCGGGAGCAAACCCCACTGTTTGCAATGTATTTATTTAAGCGAATTCCATCTTCGGGATTACTTTTCTTTACCTCTTGTACAGGCTTTTCACGGCGGCCAATTTCTTTTCCTGTTTTGTCAAACCTCAACTTTGGTTTTGTTGAATCCTTGGAACGTTCATCTGATTTTTTATAGGAATCAGGTTTTTGGGATGCAATTTTGCGAGCCTCGGTTTTTTTACGCGCATTCTTTCCTGGCTTATGTGGGCCTCTACCTTTATCGTAATTGTCTTGTGTGCTCATATTTTATTTTTTGCAAAGGTAGTTAAATTAGTATATAGTCTCAGTAAACAGTTTTTTGTTGACAAACTTGAAACTTAATTTCATAACTGCAAATTGAGACTGAAGACCCAGACGGAAATTATATAAATATTTCTCTTAAAATTTTCAAATAATCCCCTCTATTTTGAAGAAAATCCATTTCGGAAATATCTATTATTTTTACATTATAGAAGGGTTGGTTTTTGATGAACTCCAAATATCCGGTATTCAATTTTTGAAGATAGGTCGCTTCAATACTTTGTTCGTATTTTCGCCCGCGCTTTTTTATGTTCTCTAATAGACGCTCCGTATTTTGATATAAATACACGTACAAATCGGGCTTTGGCATTTCTTTCTTCATCACGCCATATAATCTTTTATAAAGCAGAAACTCAACCTCGGGCAATGTGATTTTTGCAAAAATCAACGATTTATTTATGTCATAATCGGCAATTACACATTCCTTAAAAAGATCGAATTGTGAAATTTCGTCCACCAACTGCTGATAACGGTCTGCCAAAAAAGACATTTCCAAAGGAAAGGCATACCGCGAAGAATCTTCATAAAATTTTGGAAGAAAGGGATTGTCCTTAAAACGCTCGAGGATTAACTTTGAATTGAAATCATTCGCGATCTTTGCCGCCAAACTTGTTTTTCCGGCACCTATGTTCCCTTCAATGGCAATGTAGTTATATCGTGTAATATTGATATGCCGCATAGGGTTACTGAGCCATTTTGATTGTTTTTGAAGCACACTTTCATCACTAGTTTCCGCCAGAAGTTTAATTATTTTTTTTTGTGAAACAGGATGTCTCAACTGTGAATTTAACTCCGCTATTGGTTGTAAAACAAATTTCCTTTTTTCCATTTCGGGATGCGGCACGCAGAGTCTTTCCGAATTAAAAACCATTTCTTCAATAAAAATAATATCAATGTCTATGGGTCGCGAAGTATAATTATTTGAAGTGCTTCGCTTTCTGCCAAGTTTTTTTTCGATCTCGAGGATCTTCTTCAGAATTTTTGTCGGCTTTAACTCTGTTTTCATCCAAATAGCGCAGTTATAAAAAGGTTCGCCGTCAAAACCCATTGCCGGCGTTTCATAAACGGAAGAGATTTTCACAACAGCACCAATATCCTCAAACAATGCGTCCACCGCATTTTGAAGATTTTCAAAACGGTTGCCCATATTGCTTCCCAAAGAAAAGTATACGTTATGTGAAGGCTGAAGCGTGTCCAAATTTTAACATTTAAGACGAAATTAAGGAAAAGAAAAACACTACCTAGTAAATTTGTGTACAGATATAAATTTTCAGAACTATCATTTTTTAAATAGATGATACTCAAAAGATCTATCACAAATAATTTTTTTCTATTTCTTTATGAAAGCATTAAAAATAATAGGAATCATTCTCGGAATATTGATTTTATTGCTTCTCGCGGCTCCCTTCATATTTAAGGGCAGTCTTGAAAAAATGCTGAAACGAACCATCAATGAAAACCTAAACGCAACCGTGGCTTGGGAAAATTTGGATTTGAGCCTGTTCAGCAGTTTTCCCAACGCGTCACTTCAGCTTAAAAATTTCAGCGTAATCAACAATGCCCCTTTTGCGGGCGATACACTTGCAAGCGGAAATAGTTTAAAGCTGGATATGGGCCTGATGCAGCTATTCAAAACCAAAGACTTAAAGATTGATGCCGTAAAATTGGACGAAGCATTTGTAAACATAAAAATAGATTCTCTGGGAAATACAAATTATGATATTGCCATAAAAAATGATGCCCCAGTAATTACAGAGGGAAAAGTATCTGGTGATGGCTTTAATTTTGAATTGAAAAAATACAGTATAACCAATTCACGAATCAACTATTTTGACGAAGGCAACAAAACATATTTGATGCTAACCGAAGTGAACCACGAAGGTACTGGCGATCTTTCGCAGGATATCAGCAATCTGGAAACAAAAACGGAAGCCTTCGCCACTCTGAGAATTGAAGACCTAGAATATTTGACAAAAAATAAAATTTCGCTTGATGCCATTTTTAAACTTGATTTTAATAATCAGAAATATACCTTTCTTGAAAATAAAGCGAAAATCAATGAACTTCCGTTGACTTTCGATGGTTTTGTGCAAGTGCACGAAAACTATAATGAAGTAGATCTTACTTTTAAAACTCCTTCATCCGATTTTAAAAATTTCCTCGCCGTAATTCCCGAAACCTATGTAAAACAAATAAACGATGTAAAAACCACGGGAAATTTCACTGTAAACGGAATGCTAAAGGGAATAGTGGATAGTACGCACATTCCGATGATGGATATTCGCGTTGCCAGCGATAATGCGTCTTTTAAATATCCCGATTTACCGAAATCTGTTCAAAATATTACCATTGACGCACAGTTAAAAAACGAAACTGGTCTTGTTGAAGACACTTATTTAAACATTCCAAAACTCACCTTTTCTATTGACGGTGAACCTTTCCGAATGAATGCGAGCATTAAAAACATGACTGGAAATCCGCTGGTGGCGATGGAAATGCAAGGAACTTTGAATCTTGCAAACATAAAGCAGGTTTTACCCGTGGAAATGGAACAAAACCTCAGCGGGATATTTAAAGCAGACATTGCCGCAAATTTTGACATGGAATCTGTGGATAAGGAACGATATGATAAAATAGATGCAAGCGGTTCGGCGAGTTTGACTAATTTCAATTATGACGCAGGTTTTAAAAATGAATTGAAAGTTTCAAGTGCGAATTTAGCACTGCAGCCGGGTACAATAACATTAAAGGAATTGAATGCACAAACTGGCCAAACTGATATTAAAGCTTCGGGAAAGATCCATAACTTAATTCCATTTTTGATGAGCAAACAGGATTTGAAAGGTCGTTTTGCCATTCAATCGAATACTTTTAACGTGAACGATTTTATGGCTACGGAAGAAAAATCCACAGCAAAAAGTTCTTCCGAAGAAGGAAAAACGCAAAATAAAAAAACAACTCCCGATGGGGTGAAAATTCCTGATTTTCTTGATGCCACTTTAGATTTCAATGCCAATAAAGTTATTTACGACGATCTGGAATTAACGAATGCGAAAGGAACGGCCGCCATTGCAAATGAAACGATTACAATAAGTAATTTCACTTCAAATATTTTTGGTGGAAATATTGCACTTTCCGGAAATGTTTCAACCAAAAATGAAACGCCAACTTTTGTAATGGATCTTGATTTAAGCAAGATTGATATTGATAAATCATTTGAAAATCTTGAAATGTTCCAATTTTTAGTGCCAATTGCAAAGGCACTTCAAGGAAGTTTAAATACAACTTTTAAACTGAACGGAGAACTTACGGACGATCTTTCGCCAAAACTTTCAACGCTTGCCGGCACCGCTTTGGCACAAATTATTACCGCGGAAGTTGATCCTCAACAGGCGCCCTTACTTTCAGCACTGGGAAACAAAGTTTCCTTTTTGAATTTGGATCGGTTGAGTTTGCGAGATGTGAGTACTAATTTCACATTCAATAATGGAAAGATAGAAGTAAAACCTTTTCACTTTGATGTAAAAGGTATTGACGTCGCAGTTGCCGGAACACACGGTTTGGATAAATCCATTGATTATAATTTAACGCTGGATGTTCCCGCAAAATATTTGGGAGGAGAAGTGACTAGATTACTTCAAAATTTAAATCCAAAAGAAGCCAAGGAAATGAGTGTTTCACTGCCCATTGGGCTGAAAGGTACATTTACAAATCCGCAAATTTCCCTGAACACAGAAGCTGCAATCAATACACTGACACGGCAATTATTAGCCAAACAGAAAGATAAACTGATTAATCAAGGAACCGATATTTTGGGCGGTTTACTGGGTGGTGGAACCCAAAAGGATTCCACAAAAACGACTACAAATACCGGAAATAATCAACAGCAAACAACCCAGCAGCAGAACACAAAAATTATAAAGGATGTGTTGGGAGGATTGTTGGGCGGAAAAAGCAAGACCGATACCACAAAAACGAAATCCGGAAATTAATTTACAGTTATTGAAACCACAAAACCCTCATTTCCTCGAACATTAAAAACAGTGTCGTCGTCAAATAACAAATACTGGCCTTTTATTCCCTTTAAAATTCCTTCGTAAAAGGGATATTTTACAAGATTTAAGGTTTTGGGGTTTTCCGGATATCTTATTACCGGAAATTGAAGATTCGTTTCCAAATTGTTTTCCAAGTAATACTCGGCCGCTTCCGCAGGAATAAATTGTTTCAGATTGTTTCGCCAAGCCACCAAATCTTCATCTTTTATATCGTTTTTCAGCATACTTCTCCAATTGGTTTTGTCGCTTAAATGGTCTTTAAGCGCAACCTCTGTTATTCCCGCCAAATAACGGTTCGGCACTTCAACAATTTCAATTGCTTCGTGCGCGCCTTGATCAATCCATCGTGTTGGAATTTGTGTTTTTCGTGTTACCCCCACTTTTATGCTGCTGCTATTGGCTAGATAAACTACGTGCGGCTGCAGTTGCACTCGCTTTTCAAATTCAAGATCACGCTCTTCAATATTTAAATGCGCCCTACTTTTTTCTGGGCTTATAATCCAAGCGGCCGCTTCTGGAATTTGAAAGAAACAATCGTAGCAAAAACCTTGTCGGTAAATTTTCTTTTTAAGAGAACAATTCAAACATTGAAAACCGAGGAAATTGATAGAAACTTTTTTGTCCAATAATTGGTTTACGTTCAAAAAATCGTCTTCAAAAACAAGATAATATTGAATTGGCGAACCGTTTTCAGTCTGCATCTTAGTAAGCACTCCTTTATAATTCATTATTGAAAATATTTATACTGAAAGCTTTTCCGAAGGAAATACTACAATGCTTCAAAAAAGGGGAAACCGTAAATTTAAAATTGCTATTTTTATACCATAAAGATAGCGGAAAATATGCCAATCCCCATTGTCAATTCAATTGCTTCCTGGTTTCTAAAAAAAAGGTTCCACCAAATAGACCTTTTTCTGAAGTACCCATTTGAAGTTCAGGAAGAACTGCTTCTCAATCTGCTTCAAAAAGCAAAAAACACAGAGATTGGCAAAGAATATGATTTTGCAACAATTAGAACCTATCGCGATTTTGCAGCTCGAATTCCTGTAACCACTTACGAAGAAAACGAAGCGCGAATTGAACGTGCGCGTAAAGGGGAAAGCAATATTTTTTGGCCCACACCTATAAAATGGTTTGCAAAATCCAGCGGCACCACAAATGCAAAAAGTAAATTTATTCCTGTAACATATGATTCTTTGGAAGACTGCCATTATGCAGCCAGTAAGGATTTGTTGTGTATGTATCTCAACAATAATCCAAACGCGCAGCTGTTTTTGGGAAAGAGTTTACGACTTGGCGGGAGCAAGCAATTATACGAAGAAAACGGAACGGTTTTCGGCGATCTTTCTGCAATATTAATAGACAATATGCCCTTTTGGGCCGAATTTAGCAGTACGCCCAGCAATGAAGTTTCGCTGATGGGCGATTGGGAAACAAAGATGCAGGCCATAGTTAATGAAACCATTAAGGAAAATGTAACGAGTCTTGCGGGCGTGCCCTCATGGATGCTTGTTTTGTTGAATAATGTAATGGAAACTACCGGTCGGCAAAATCTTTTTGAAGTGTGGCCAAACCTTGAAGTTTATTTTCACGGCGGGGTAAATTTTGACCCATACATTGATCAATACAATAAACTGCTGCCGAAAAGTGATTTCCGATATTATGAAATTTACAATGCTTCGGAAGGTTTTTTTGCAATCCAGGATCGCAATGAAAATAAGGAATTACTGTTGATGCTGGATTACGGGATTTTCTACGAATTCATCCCCATGGATAATTATGGTACTTCCGATGAAAAAGTGATTCCGCTGAGCGAAGTTGAGGAAGGAAAAAATTATGCTGTTGTAATTACCACAAATTCCGGACTTTGGCGTTATAAAATAGGCGACACAATTCGTTTTACCTCAACTAGCCCCTATCGAATAAAGGTTACCGGACGCACAAAACACCACATTAATGTTTTTGGCGAAGAATTGATTATTGAAAATGCCGAAACCGCTTTGCGAAAGGTTTCACAACTTACCAATTCTGAAATTATTGATTATACTGCAGCGCCCATTTTTATGAAAGGAAAAGAGAAAGGGGCACATGAATGGATTATTGAGTTTAAATCGCCTCCAAAGGATTTACAGTCTTTTACCCGACTTTTAGATTCCGCTTTGCAGGAAGTGAATAGCGATTATGAAGCAAAGCGATTCAATAACACAACACTTAATGCTCCAAAAATCCATTCCGGCAGGGAACGTCTTTTTTATGATTGGCTAAAGGAAAAAAATAAACTTGGCGGGCAGCATAAAGTTCCCCGACTTTCCAATACGCGTGATTATTTAGAGGAACTTTTACTTTTAAACAAGTAATTTTAGGTTTTTTGGGAAATAACGAACGTTTGAAAAGTGCTGTAAATCGGTCATTTTATTCACTTTATCGTTTGTTATTTTTGAAAGATGCATTTCAACGAGTTTACCCGTAAGTTCAACTAAAACTTTTGTGGACCACTTTCTTCCGAAGTACTTTTGGCCTATCAAATTAGAAGTATTTCAAAATGAAACAGATTTTTTTAATAATATTTTTTTTGGCTTTCACGGTTTTGTTTTCCTCTTGCTCAACAACCCAAGCGGTAAATAAAAATAAAAATGAAGTTGCAGGTTATAACTTGAAAAGCAAAAAAGAACAGATGGAAAATAAAATTTTATACAACAAGAATAAAGCGTTGTTAGCAACACCATAATTTATAATTGGTCATAAAAAAACCTCGGAACTTTCCGAGGTTTTTGTTTTTATAGATGTTTCAAGTTCTATGAAACAGCCTTCAACTTTTTAAGGGTCGATTTATTCAATTTTTCTTCTGCATATTCTTTTGTCACGTGTATTGTCTTTTCATCAGTCCCCGGCATTTCATACATCGCATCGGTTAAAACCGCTTCACAAAGAGAACGCAAACCACGGGCACCGAGTTTGTATTCAATAGCTTGTTCAACAATAAAATCTAAGGCTTCTTCGGTGATTATAAAATCAATCCCATCCATTTCAAACAGTTTTTTGTACTGTTTAATAATGGCATTTTTGGGTTCCGTAAGAATGGCACGAAGGGTTTCTTTATCCAACGGATTCATATAAGTCAAAACCGGAAGTCGGCCAATTATTTCTGGAATCAGTCCAAAATCCTTTAAATCTTTTGGAATAATATAGCGGAGCATATTGTCTTTCTCCAATTGGTTTTCTTTTAAAGCAGCTGTAAAACCAACTGCCTGCATATTCAATCGTTTTGAAATATGGCGTTCAATACCATCAAAGGCACCTCCGGCAATAAAAAGAATGTTTTCAGTATTTACTTCTATGAATTTCTGATCGGGATGTTTTCTTCCTCCTTTTGGCGGCACATTCACTGTGGTTCCCTCCAAAAGTTTCAATAATGCCTGCTGAACCCCTTCGCCACTCACATCGCGGGTTATTGATGGGTTGTCGCTTTTACGGGCAATTTTATCGATTTCATCAATAAAAACAATTCCATTTTCGGCTTTTTCTAGATTGTAATCCGCTGCCTGGAGCAAACGTGTTAAAATACTTTCCACGTCCTCACCCACATAACCAGCTTCCGTTAAAACCGTGGCATCTACTATTGCCAAAGGAACGTTTAACATTCGTGCAATGGTTTTTGCAATCAAAGTTTTTCCGGTTCCCGTTTGCCCAACGATGATAATATTGCTTTTTTGGATTTCAATATCGTCATCGCTTTTTGGCTGAAGCAGGCGCTTGTAGTGATTGTAAACCGCTACCGACATTACTTTTTTGGTAAATTCCTGTCCAATTACATATTCATCCAAAAAAGCTTTTATAAGTTTCGGTTTTTTCAGCATTAAATCTTTGGAAAGTTCGGTATTTCCAGAGTGTAAGGCTTCCTCGACTACAATTCCGTGAGCCTGCTCAATACAACGATCGCAAATGTGGGCATCCAATCCTGCAATGAGCAAGTTGGTTTCCGACTTTTTACGGCCGCAAAAGGAACATTCTAAATCTTCTTTCGACATATTATCTTTTTTCAAATCTAAATTTAGTTTCGGGTCAATATTTCATCAATCATTCCGTATTCCAAAGCTTTGTCAGCTTTCATCCAATAATCGCGATCACTATCCTCATAAACTTTTTCATAGGTTTGGCCGGAGTGATTGGCTATAATTTTATAAAGTTCTTCTTTTAGTGTGATTATTTCACGTGCGGTAATTTCAATATCGCTCGCCTGACCTTGAGCACCGCCCAGAGGTTGGTGGATCATCACTCGGGAATGGGTTAACCCACTGCGTTTTCCTTTTTCACCAGCGCACAAAAGTACAGCCGCCATGGAAGCTGCCATTCCGGTGCAAATAGTTGCAACATCTGGTTTAATGAATTGCATTGTATCATAAATTCCGAGGCCTGCGTAAACGCTTCCGCCGGGTGAATTAATATAAATTTGAATATCGCGAGACGCATCCGTACTTGCCAAAAACAGTAATTGTGCTTGTACTATGTTCGCAACTTGATCGTTAATTCCTGTGCCGAGGAAAATAATTCTATCCATCATCAAACGTGAAAATACGTCCATTGCCACGGCGTTCATTTGGCGTTCTTCAATAATATTCGGCGTCAAGTTTGTTGGATACATACTGCTTATGATCTGGTCATAATACATATTGTTGATACCTTGATCTTTTATAGCAAAATTTCTAAATTCTTTACTGTAGTTCATAAATTTTTGTTCGTTTGTTTTAAAATACGAAGGTTAATTAAGAAAACCTCATGAGATTCCTGCCTTTGCAGGAATTAAAAAGGCGTCAAATTAAATAATTCAACGCCTAAAGATAACTATTTCTTCGCTGAATTATGCGTAGGCTTCCTTAATGAATTTATCGTAAGTAACTTCCTTGGTTTTCAGATTTGCGTTTTCCTTAAAGAAATTCAGCAATTTAGCAGAGTTCATTTGCTCGCTTATACGTTGCACTTCTTCTTTATTTGAAAGAATACGGGCAGCGATGGATTCTAATTCCTCATCCGTTGAATTGGTTTGTCCAAACTGCGCCATTTGTGCTTTTATCATATTTTTTGAATAATCCTTCAACTCGTCAAAAGTAACTTGCAGGTTGTTTTCCGCACGTAGTTTTCCTTCAATTAACTGGTAACGAAGTCCTTTTTCACTTCTTTCGTATTCGGCTTTTGCCTCCTCTTCCGAAAGTCTTTTTTCGCCACTCATTGCAATCCAACGTTGTAAAAATTCCTTTGGAAGATCAAATTTTGTGTTTTCAATCAATGATTCCACAACATCGTTCAATAGTTTTTGGTCGCTCTGCTGTGCAAACTGCCCTTCGGCGTCTTCCTTAATTTTTGCTTTCAGTTCTTCTTCAGAAGTAACAACGGTTTCTCCAAACAGTTTATCGAACAACTCTTGGTTAAGTTCCGCCATTTCGCGTTTGTTCACTTCTTCAATTTTCAAAGAAACCTCTATATCCAAACCATGTGCATCATCGTGGGCAACCCCTAAAAATTTTTGGTTGTCGTGGTCATCGGCGAACATTCCTTTGGTTTTCAATGTAACTGTATCTCCAACTTTTGCGCCTATTAAACTTTCTAGTTGGTTTTTTCCAGCAATTTCTTCTGTGGAAAGTGTGGTTTTCTTGTTGATTTCTTTTTCGGTAGAAGTAAATGTTCCGGTGACTTCATCACCTTTTTCAACTTCATTTTTTGAAATCAATTTACCGTATTGTTTACGGATGGTTTTCACCTGGTTTTTCAACATTTCATCATCCGCAACGATTTTGTATTGAACAACTTCTTCTGCCTTTAAATCGACATTGAATTCTGGTGAAAGGCCCAATTCAAACTCAAATGAAAAATCATCGGAATCCCAGTTTATATCAGCTTCGTTCTTTGGAAGTGGATTTCCAAGAATGTCCAATTTTTCTTCAGTAAGAAATTTATGAAGTGATTCTTGTAAAATTTTGTTTACTTCTTCAACCAACACGGCTTTTCCGTATTGTTTTTTAACCATTCCCATTGGTACTTGCCCTTTACGGAAGCCGGGAATGTTAGCATTTTTACGATAATCTGCCAATACCTTTTCAACCTTGCTGGAATAATCGTCTTTGGAAATTTCCACTGTAATCACAGCGTTCAATTTATCGATGTCTTTTTTTGTAATGTTCATTTTTTTTCTTCTGAATTTCGGGATGCAAAAGTACGGCTTTTTGCACAACCCAACAAACAATTACAAGCTGTTGTTTATAATGAGCCAGAGACAGTTCGTTGAAAGACCTAAGATTCAAAACTAAATTTTGAACATAGATTTTCTAATCAGAAATTTTACTGTTTTTGAATAGAAAAAAATTTAGTTGTCTTCCTTCAAAAGTGAAAAAAGAATAGACTGGAAAAGCGACAGCAACAAACTGAAAAGTAGCGCCCACCAAATAGAGGCAACATCAAAACCACCTACAAAATAATCTGCCATCAAAATGATAATCGCATTTATTATTAGCAGAAAAAGTCCGAAGGTAACAACTGTAATGGGTAAAGTTAATAGAACAAGAATCGGTCTAACCAATAATCGCAACAAGGCTATAACAATTGCAACGATTATTGCAACCCCATAACCTTCCACGGCAACACCCGGTAAAATTTTAGCTAAAATAACAACTGCTAAAGCGGTTAGTAAAAGTTTTATTATAAGTTTCATTTTTTAGAGGTTTAAGTTGAATTTAAAGATAAAAAAAACCGCCCTCAAACGAGAGCGGTTTTTCGGTAATCTTTATTTTGATGTTTTATAAATTGTTGTGAAGCGTAACCGTTGCATAGTTACCAATGTACACCTGCGGTATGGTGGCATCATACGTTTCATTAATAGCTTGAATAATAAGGTTCGCAGTGTATGCATATCCTCTTGGAGTAGGGTGAACACCATCTAAAGAGAATGCGCCACCGGTAACAAACTGTGAAGTTAGAATACCGCCATCATAAGGAATACCACCATTTGCAACTCTTGCCAATGCCGCTTTTGCATCTACATAAGCCAGTCCTTTCGCTCCCGCCAGTGCTTGAATGGTTGCATTGTATGAAGTGCTGGCAGCAGTTACCCGTGCTTGTTCTGTACTTGATAAAACCAATCCATCATTTAAAGGTATAGTAACCCCAATAACACCTTGTGGATTGTTGGGATCCGGGGTAGTTCCCAATTCAGAAGAAGCGGTCAATACAATAAGGTCATCAGATTTCACTTGACGCAACTGGCCCAATAGTGCCGCTAAAGGAGCAGGTAAACTAAAAGGAGGACCTTGAAGTATTGCAGTTAAATCCGTTAGATCATCATCTGTCATTATAGGGAAATTCTGTCCAGCTGTGAAATTAATCATTCGCAGTGCAGCTTCCTCTGGAGTTATGACACCCATTCCCGCCAAACCAGGTAAAATTTGTGTATTGTATGCTCCAAATTGTGCGTTTAACTGAGCAGCTGTTGCCGCATCCAAAGGAATAGCATTGGTTGGAACTGTGGTAAAATATGGTATGGAAGTTACTTCAGGTATATTGATCAAAACACCTTTTGCGCCATTCCCCGAAAGAGCTTCAACTTCTTGGCTATAAACTGAGGCAAAAACATTTGGATCAGTTATATCATTTTCTCCGTATGTGGATGGATCAAGATTTCCTGTTTGGTCTACTCCTGTTCCGCCGGAAGTGGCATATCCTAAAATATCATTATTACCAATCCACAGACTAAAGAATGTGGGATTTTGTGCGGCTGCGTCTTCTATTACAGTGGCATTTTCATTACTTGCAAATCTAACAAAGTAAGGATTGGCACTACCGGGAACCCCCGCAATGTTTCCATACCCAGGCGCAACCAAATGAAAACTTTTTGCTCCCGGAACACCCATATTATTGAACGGTCCTGTTAATTTATTTGCAATATCTGTAGTTGGTGTTGCATTTAAACGCACTGGCGATGGATTGCCATTAGGTCCAACTGCCAATACCAATCTGTTTTCGGTTATTTGATTTCCCCCCAACAACAAACCACCTACGTTATCATTCATTAAAGGTTGTGTGAAATCACCACCACCCGCGAAAGCAAACTGTTGCGCCATAATGTTTGGATAACTATTGTTTTGACCCGTAATATAAAGTGCGCCATCTGCATAGCCAGCGGTCAACGAATTTCCTACCGCAACATATTTGGAAAGATCGGCAGTTCCGCTTGTGTAAAAACCTTCATCCGTTACTGGACTGTCAAATTCTGGTTCGCAACTCACAAAGCCTATAGCTAAAAGCGCGAATGTATATTTAAGTATATTTTTCATCTTTTCTGAATTTTTCAATTATAATTTATACGTAAGCCCCAATCCTGGAACAAAAGCATTTGTTTTATAAGTTCCTTTAAAAGGAACTGCCTGTCCATTTTCAAAATAATAATTATAGGAGGCATCTATTTCCTCAAATTGTGAATAAAGGAAAGAAGCGTCTATTTGTAAATGTTCACCCAGGTTTACGGTTAAACCGGCAGTGAAGTTGTTACTGTCATTACGTGGGGTTTCGGGAGCAAAATATCCGGATTGAACTGGAGATTCGTCAAAATAATATCCAGCGCGCAGCGTGAACATTTTGGTAGCGTCATATTGCATACCGAAACGGTAAATGGAAGCGTTTTTATAATTACGCGCATTCTTTGAATCTGGAATATCCGGATTTGCAAAGTCTATATCCAATGATTCGTATACATTCCAAAAAGTACGATTGAGGTCGAAAGCAAATGTCCATTTTTCACAGAAATCATAAGACATCCCTACGGTCATTTCCGCTGGCATTGGCAATGAAGCGTCAAATTTAGTGTCTTCAAAGGGCGTCAAAGGGGAGTTTGGCACATTTTCAAAAGTTGCATCCCCATCCTTTGCATCAAGAATAATTTCGGAACGGTAGGTTGCGCCAATATGAAGATCTTCGGTAAGATTTACCATTGTACTTGCAACCCAACCCCAGTTACTTACTCCTGTGGCATCAACCGTAACGTTTGCACGATTACCTTCGAGATCAGTTAACGTACGGTTTAGATTTCTGTTAAAGTTCACCGAACCCGTTACATAAATAGGGCCTCCACCAAAACTTATCTTATCGCTGATTTTAAAAGAAACGGTTGGCTGAATATAAATGGCTTGCAAATCGATATTATTGACCAAATGCGATCCCGCCCAATCGTCTTCATATTCCACGGAACTTCCGTAAGGCGTATAAACCCCTATTCCGAACGCCAGCCAATCTGTTGCCTTATAAGATGCATACAAATAGAGCGGGGTACCCATCGGACTATCTGTTTGCGCGTTCGCACCGGTTTCTGTATTTTGATAAGCGATGTTCGAAAACACACCGCTAACACCGGCAGAAATATTAAATTTATCATCCAAATAAACCAAACCGGCCGGATTGAAAAAAACCAATTCGCTGCTATTTATTACGGCCACACCGGTGTGCCCCATTGCCAGGGCCTTTTGACCCTGCAAACTTACACGGTAACCTCCCGCGTATGTCACCGCACTTGCTAACACAAAGACGGCAATAACTAATACTTTTTTCATTTTTAATTTTTTAAGTTAATTTACAAGAGTCTCATAAAAAATCGCTATTTATTATGCGCGCATAATAAATATCCTTACAATATTATAAAAATTTAAGAACATAATCAGAAAATTCTTCGGGATTTTCTGCGTGTAACCAATGTCCGGCATTCGAAACTGTTTTCATTATAGCTTTTGGAAAATGCTTTTTTATTAAAAGCTCATCCATCGGTTCAATATAGCCACTTTTTTCACCTCCTAAAAAAAGAGTATCGTCCTTAAAAACAGTATTTTCAGGTAGAGCAACACCGACTTCTTCAATTTTTTCAGAAAGAATTGGCAAATTTATACGCAGTCCCAATTCATTTTTATTTTTTCGATAAAGATTTTTAAGTAGAAACAATCGCGTGCCTTCATCTTTTATATAATTGGAAAGCATATCTTCTGCTTCACCTCGCGATTTAATTTTAGAGAAATCCAATTGGGAAAGTGCTTTTAAAATATCTTGATGATGCGGCGGATAGGCTTTCGGGCCAATATCGGCAATTATTAATTTGGAAACCATTTCAGGATAAGTTACAGCAAACTGCATCGCAACCTTTCCTCCCATGGAATGGCCGAGCAGGATTATTTTCTTTAAACCATGTTCATCGCAATATTTTTTTAAATCCTCTGCCATCACTTCATATGAAAAATCATCGCTATGAAAACTTCGGCCGTGATTGCGTTGGTCCAATAGATGGACTTCATAACCTTCTTCAGACCAGCGGATGCCAAGGGTTTTCCAGTTGTCGCTCATTCCGAGGAAACCGTGGAGGATCACGAAAGGTTTTCCAGAACCTAATATTTGGGAATGTAAAGTCATTAGTTAAGTTTTTTCAAATACTTTCCGATTACCTTTTCCAAACCCTCATAAAGTGCTTCGCAAATAAGTGCATGCCCTATGCTTACCTCCAAAAGATGTGGGATGTTTTCATTGAAAAATTTAATGTTCTCCAACGAAAGATCATGACCTGCGTTTATGCCCAAGTTTAGCTTATTTGCCAGAATCGCACATTCTGAATAGGGTTTTATTGCTTCTTTGTTACCCATGGAAAATTGTTTCGCGAATTCTTCCGTATACAACTCAACCCGATCGGTTTCTGTTTCGGCGGCACCTTCTATCATTTTTAAAGTCGGATCAACGAATATGGAAGTGCGGATTCCGTTGCGTTTAAATTCAGAAATTATTTCCCTTAAATACTCTTTATGCTTTACCGTATCCCATCCAGCATTGGACGTTATTGCATCCACCGCATCGGGAACGAGGGTTACTTGGGTAGGTTTAATTTCCAAGACCATTTTTATAAATCCATCAATCGGGTTTCCTTCAATATTGTATTCTGTGGATACAATTTGTTTTAAATCATACGCATCCCGATACCGAATATGACGTTCGTCAGGCCTTGGGTGGACTGTGATACCTTGTGCGCCAAATTTTTCCACATCTTTTGCAACCCGCAACAAATCAGGCATATTGCCACCTCGCGCATTGCGTAAAGTGGCTATTTTGTTTATGTTTACGCTTAGTTTTGTCATTTCATTGTGTTAGAATTAACAAAAATACAAACCTTACATCGCTTACTGAACCTTTATTTTAAGTAATTTGCGATAAAAATTATTGTATGGAAACCCTGAATTACATCATAAATGATATTGAGCCCTTAAACATTTCGGCGAAGATAAAAGATGTGCAAACCGTTTTCAATCAGCTTACTTATTCGCACGTTCCTGTTGAAAAAGACGGAAATTACATAGGTTGTGTTTCTGAAAACGATGCGTATTGTTTTGATAATAATAAGTTGCTCAGTGATTTTCAATATGCGTTGGAGCCTTTTCACGTACTAAAGGATACCAACTGGTTAGATATTTTAGAAGCTTTCGCCCTTCACAACAGTAACATTATGCCGGTCCTAGGAACAGAAAATGAGTATTTGGGGTATTATGAATTGGGAGATATTATGAGCCTTTTCAATAATACGCCATTTTTGAACGAAACCGGAGGCATCATTGTAGTGGAGAAAGGCATGCAGGATTATTCTTTCAGCGAAGTGTGCCAAATAGTTGAATCCAATGGTACTCGAATTTTCGGTGTTTTTATTTCAAAAATTGAGAATGAAACGGTACAAGTTACCGTAAAAGTGGGTCATACAGCAATGAACAGCATCGTACAAACTTTTAGAAGATATAACTACAACGTGATTAGCCACCATGAAGAAGATAAATTTTTGGAGGATTTAAAGGAACGTTCAGAATATTTGGACAAATACCTTAATATATAGTAAATGAAAATAGGAATCTACGGCCAATTTTATCACGAAAATTCTGAAATCTATATTCAGATGTTGCTCAATGCACTTCAAAAGAAAGAAGCTGAAGTGCTTATTGAAGAAAACTTTTTAGGCATAATAAACCAACATCAAGACATCACAAAAAACTTTTCCGGCTTCTCTACTTTTACTGTTTTGGATTCCAGCTTTGATCTTTTTTTTAGTATTGGCGGGGATGGAACTATTTTGAAAGCGGTAACTTTTGTAGGTGATTTAGGTATTCCGATCGTTGGGATCAATACCGGAAGATTAGGTTTTTTGGCCACCATTCAAAAAGAAGAAATGACCGAAAGCCTTAACCAGATTTTGGAAGGTGAATATTCCATTTCGGAGAGAAGCTTGCTGGTTATAGAAACTTTTCCACAGAGCGATGAAGTACAACCCCTCAATTTTGCCTTGAACGAAGTAGCAGTAAACAGACGGAACACTACGTCCATGATAAAAGTGGAAACCTTGGTTAACAACAAATACCTTACCTCTTATTGGTCTGACGGGCTGATAGTTGCAACGCCCACAGGTTCAACTGGCTATTCTTTAAGTTGCGGCGGGCCTGTTATAGACCCTGCAGCAAACAATATTGTACTTACTCCAATTGCACCCCATAATCTAAATGCAAGACCACTGGTTATACCAGATTCTTGCACCATAACTTTAAAAGTTTCTGGAAGGGAAAGTAGTTTTTTGGTTTCTATGGATTCGCGCATTGCTACTTTGGAAAATGAAACTAGCATTATTATAAAAAAAGCACCCTTTACTATCAAATTATTACAGCTTCACGACGATAGCTTCATAAAAACACTGCGCAAAAAACTTTTATGGGGCGAGGACAAGCGCAATTAAACAATAAAACGCATCAAAATTTGTTAATCAACAAAGACAAGCCGGCTTAGAATATCGATAAGCCAAGTTTATTGTTATATTTGCAAACTTTTAAAGAATATGAAGTATTTCGCGACTGTTTTTTTAATACTCTCAACAGCGTTTTTGGCACATTCCCAAACTTATGAAATTGGTGGAATGATTGGTGGCGCCAACTATATAGGCGATGTTGGTAAAACCAATTACATAAATCCAAGCAGTCTTGCGGTTGGCGGAATATTTAAATGGAACCGAAGTGCACGACATTCGTTTAGGGCTTCCCTTTTGCTGGCAGAAATAAAAGGTGATGATGCTAAAAGCCCCAATAGTCGTCGGGAACAGCGTGGTTATCATTTTTTGAATAGATTAAAAGAACTTTCCGTAGGAATGGAATATACCTTTTGGGATTTTGACGTTCACAGCCAAAAAGCCATCGCGACCCCCTATCTTTACACTGGACTAACGTATTTTGGATACAATGCGCTCAGAAGAAATGGGAATGGTCTCGATTTTATTGAATATGAAAACGCCTATGATTTTGCAATACCCATGGTGCTAGGCTACAAAGCCAATATAAGCAGCAACGCCTTACTCGGCTTTGAAATTGGGGCTCGATACACTTTTACGGATAACCTAGATGGAAGCAACCCCGAAGATAAACCCAATTTTGCGAAATTCGGAAATACAAATAACAACGATTGGTATGTATTTACAGGCATAACCGTTACTTTTGCCTTCGGAAGAAAGCCTTGCTACTGCAACTTTTAAAAGGAAGATGGAGCTAAAAAACAAAATAGACGAAAACAAATTACCGCAGCACCTTGCCATAATTATGGACGGCAACGGCCGCTGGGCCAAACAAAAAGGTTTGTTTCGTTCCATTGGTCATGAAAATGGAAGCAAAGCCGTTCGCGAAATTGTCGAAGGTTGCGCAGAAATAGGAATTCCCTTTTTAACGCTCTATGCCTTTTCAACCGAAAACTGGAACCGTCCAAAAGTTGAAGTGGAACTGCTGATGAAACTTTTGGTTTCTTCACTTAAAAAAGAAATAAAGACATTAAGAGAAAACGACATAAAACTTAACGCCATAGGGAATCTTGAAGCATTGCCGAAAAAAGCGCATAAAGAACTATTGGACGTTATCGAAAAAACCAAAGACAATAAGAGAATGACCCTTACTCTAGCCCTCAGTTATGGATCAAGGGAAGAAATAACAAAAACAATAAAAGAGATTAGTCTTAAAGTTAAAAATAACCTAATTTCGCCGCGTGATATTAATGAAACGGTAATAAATAATCATCTTTACACGCAAAATTTACCAGATGTAGATTTATTGATCCGCACTAGTGGCGAACAGCGCATCAGCAATTTTCTCCTTTGGCAAATAGCGTATGCCGAGTTATATTTTACTGAAACACTTTGGCCGGATTATACTAAAAACCATCTTTTTGAAGCAATATTAAATTATCAAAACAGAGAAAGAAGATTTGGAAAAACAAGTGAACAACTCAACCAATAGTTCCCTATTGCATACATACAGAAAATCTTATTGTATTTTATTATTTACAATACTTTCCGTTTTTTCACTCCAAGCGCAGCAAAAAGAACTTGACAGCGGAAGAAAATATACCATTAATGAAATAAAGGTTACCGGGGCACAAAACTTTAACGAACAAACAGTTATTGCTTTCACCGGCCTTAAAAAAGGAGACCGTATATACATTCCCGGTGAAAAACTGAGCCAAGTAACCAAAAAGCTCTGGGAGCAAAATCTCTTTAGCGACATCGCTTTTTATGTTACCAACCTTGAAGGCGACAGCGTAGATCTGGAGCTATACATTGTTGAATTGCCGAAACTAAACGAAGTTACCATCACCGGAAAAGGCATCCGCAAAGCAAAGAAAAAAGAGATTATTAAAGACAATGATCTAAAAGCGGGGGCAAAAATTACCGAAAACCTCATTACGACCACAAAAAACTACATTGCCAATAAATACAAAAAAGAAGGTTTTTTAAATACTGAGGTAACCATCAACACAACTCCCCATTTAGATTCAACCGGTGTTGAAGTTTCAAAAAACATGCTTATTTCCGTGGATAAGGGAAAACGTGTTAAAGTAAAAGAAATCAATTTTGAAGGTAACGAACAATTCACTAACGGAAAATTACGCCGTTCGATGAAAAAAACCAAGCGCAAAAACTTTATCCGCTTCTGGAAACGCTCTAAATATACAGAAGAAGGCTATGAGGAAGACAAAGAATCACTTCTTAAAAAATACAAATCAAACGGATATCGCGACGCACGTATTATAAATGATACGTTGATACCGTTGGATAAAAAAAATGTGGCGCTAAACATAAAGCTTGAAGAAGGCGACAAATATTATTTTGGGGATATAAAGTTCATTGGAAACAGTGTTTTTACCGATAGCCAATTGCGTCAAATTTTAGGCATCAAAAAAGGGGAAGTTTATAACGGAATCCTTCTGCAAGAGCGAATTCAGGACGACACTGACCCAGAAGCAAACGACATTACCAACCTTTACCAAAACAACGGGTATCTTGCCGCGCGAATAAACCCTGTAGAAGTAGCCGTTCGCAATGACACCATAGATTTTGAAATTAGAATCATGGAGCGTAATCTTTTCTATTTTGACCACGTAACCGTAATTGGAAACGATCGAACCAACGACCACGTTATTTATAGGGAATTAAGAACCCGTCCCGGGCAGAAATACAGCAAACGCGATGTAGTAAGAACCATTCGTGAGTTGGGACAATTAGGTTTCTTTGATCCCGAACAGCTTTCGCCGAATTTCAAAAAAGTGGATGAAAACAATGGTCTTGTAGATTTGGAATACTCAGTAGTGGAAAAAGGCTCCAGCCAGATTGAACTTCAAGGTGGTTATGGCGGTGGCGGATTTGTGGGTACGTTGGGACTTTCCTTCAATAACTTTTCGCTCCGCAATCTTTTCAACTTTGATGCTTACAAGCCTTTACCAATGGGCGATGGCCAAAAACTTTCGCTTCGCGCACAGGCAAGTAGCTATTACCAAACCTATAGTCTTTCACTTACCGAACCTTGGTTAGGCGGAAGAAAACCGGTACAATTATCAACTTCCTTTTCACATACCATTCAGAATTTTTACGACTATAATAACAGGCGAGCCGACAAATCACGTAGCTTCACCATAACTGGAGGTTCTGTTGGTCTGGCAAAAAAAGTAAAATGGCCCGATGATTATTTTGTATGGTCCAACGCCATTAGTTTCCAGCACTATAATCTCAATAATTACAACACGGGATTATTTACCTTTGGTGATGGATATTCAAACAATCTTGCCTATACAATTGGCATTAGCAGAAATAATACCGCTACCAATCCTATTTATCCTACTTCAGGTTCAGATTTTAGTATAACAGCGAAGCTTACTTTGCCCTATTCAGCATTTAACAGTGTGGATTATAAAGCTCTCGCCAATGAAAGGGATTTACTGTCACAAACCACTGCAGATAATCCAGAATACATTGACGATAATAAAAGAATTTCAGAAATTGACCAAGAGCGTTTCAAATGGCTTGAATATTATAAAATTAAATTTCAGGGAACTTGGTATACAAGAATGATTGGTAAATTAGTGCTTCGAACAAATACCGAATTTGGGTTTTTAGGAGCTTACAATCAAGACAGGGGCGTACCTCCTTTTGAAAGGTTCTTTGTAGGCGGGGATGGCCTTGGAGCATATAGTTTGGACGGTCGCGAGGTCATCCAGTTAAGAGGTTACCCAAACCAATCATTATCTGATGTCGATGGAAATACGATTTACAATAAATTTTCGTTAGAGGTAAGATATCCAGTGACCTTGAAACAGCTTGCGTCTATTTATGTGCTTGGTTTTGCGGAAGGTGGAGCATCTTATGATGGATTTAGGGATTACAATCCTTTTGCGCTAAAACGTTCCGCTGGAGCAGGATTGCGTATATTTATGCCAGCATTCGGACTTTTAGGTATCGATTTTGGATATGGATTTGACCCTGTTTTGAATGGAACCAAAAAGAACGGATGGGAAACCCATTTTATCATTGGGCAACAATTTTAAAAAATGGCACGATTTTTTCTTAAACAACAACCAACTAATATGAAGACAAAAAAAATACTATTTTTCACCCTTTGCCTTTTTTGCTTCACCTTTATGGCTGAAGCTCAAAAAGGCGTTCGAATAGGATATATTGATATGGAATATATCTTGGAAAGTGTTCCAGAATACAAAGAGGCTTCTATCCAGCTAGAGGGCAAAGTGCAACGCTGGAAGCAAGATATTGAAAAAAAGCAGAAAGAAATAGATCAAATGAAGTTGAACCTCGCCAATGAAAGAGTGTTACTCACCAAAGAATTGATTGATGAGCGTGAAGAAGAAATAAAAATTAAGGAAGATGAAATGCTTCAGTACCAACAGGATCGTTTCGGACCAAATGGAGATTTGATGATTCAAAGAAGACAACTGGTGCAACCTATCCAAGATCAAGTTTTCAATATTGTACAAGAGATCGCGGAAGCGAAAAAATATGATTTCATTTTTGATAAATCTGCAGATGTTGTTATGCTTTTCGCAGCAAAAAGAAACGACATTAGCGATGTAGTTCTTAGAAGTATTGAGCGTGCCGGAAGAAGAGTACAGGCCGCAAACAAAAAGGAACAAAGAATGATCGAGGAAAGCGGAGATCCACTTGAGGGCCCCATAACCGTCGAAGAAAAAGAAAGAGTAGCAGAAAAGGAAGAGCGACAGGAAGCAATTGAAGCCAAGAAAACAGAGCGTGAACAAATGATGGCACAGCGCCAAAGAGAACGTGATTCCATTCGCGCTATAAAGAAACAGGAGTTTGAAGATCGCAGACAGCGTTTGATTGAAGAAAGAGAACAAAGAAGAGATTCCATTATGAATGCCCGCCAAAACAGAAACAATCCTCCCGAAGGCGGAGATGGAGGCGGCGAAAAATAGTTGTCGAAAAATCCAAGTAAATAAATAATACCACTTTTATAAAAATAACACTTAAAATTAAATACACTTACAATGAAAAAAATGAAGACATTATTAGTTGCAATGGTTCTTTTTGTGGGAGCTACAAGTTTTGTAAACGCCCAAACAAAAATTGCACATATTAACGCACAGGAATTGATCGAGGCTATGCCCGAATACAAAGCAGCGCAAAGCCAATTGGAAAAAGTGCAAAAAACTTACGATACCGAAATTAAGGCCATGGCCAAAGAGCTTGAAACTAAAATGACACAATACGACAGCGAAGCTTCTAAAAAAACGGACGAGGAAAATCAAAAAAGAGTTGAAGAAGTTCAAGGTATGCAAAACAATATTCAAGCATACAGACAGCAGGCGCTTCAAGATCTTGACAAGAAAAGAACAGACATATTCAAACCAATCCTTGAAAAAGCACAATCTACAATACAAAAAGTAGCAAAAGCACAAGGTTATCAATATGTGCTAGACTCAACTGTTGGCAGTGGAGTTATTCTTGCCGATGGTAAAGATCTTATGGCTGATGTTAAAAAAGAGTTGGGAATGTAATTCTTTTTCAATCAAAAAAAATTAAAAACTGTCCGTGAGTAACGGACAGTTTTTTTATGTCCAAATTTCAAGTAAATGGCTACTTTTACTAAATGGATAAAAACAGTCCCATTGGTGTATTTGATTCAGGTGTTGGCGGATCTTCCATTTGGCAGGAAATTCACAAACTATTGCCTTTTGAGCATACCATCTATCTCGCAGATAGTAAGAATGCCCCGTATGGAAATAAAACTGCTGAAGAAATTACAGCCCTCAGTATTAAGAATACAGAAAAGCTGCTTGAACTGGGAGCTAAAATAATTGTTGTGGCTTGCAACACGGCAACCACAAATGCGATAGCTACACTACGTGAAAATTATGATATTCCTTTTATTGGAATAGAGCCCGCAATAAAACCCGCAGCGCTACAGAGTACTTCAAAAAGCATAGGAATTTTGGCCACAAAAGGAACATTGAGTAGTGCACTTTTCAGTAAAACAAATAAAGAATTTACAAAAGATATAAGCGTGGTCGAAATAATTGGGGAAGGTCTTGTGCCCTTAATTGAAGCAGGAAAACTTGATGGCTCAGAAATGGTTGAATTATTGAAAAAACACACAAAACCAATGATTGAAGCCAATGTAGATTATGTGGTTTTAGGTTGTAGCCATTACCCGTATATTATTCCGCAGTTGAAAAAACTTCTTCCCGAAAACGTGAAATTTATCGATTCTGGTGAAGCGGTAGCGCGACAAACAAAAACAGTATTACAAAGCTTGAATTTGCTTCGTGATGAGAATACAAAACCGAAACTTCAATTTTTTACAAATGCTGAAACAGATACTTTAAAATTTCTGCTGAAAGCGTATGCTGAGAAAATTACCGTAGAAAAAATGGACTTCTAAAATTATTCCTTAAACCACGAGGAATACATTACATAATTATTCGCAATCCTTTCTATTTCACATTTTGTGAGTTCTGGACTTATATCTTTTAATTTTTTAGCAGGAATACCTGCATAAATACTCCCACTTTCTACCCTTGTGTTTTTTGAAACCACAGCCCCTGCCGCAATAATAGTATTGCTTTCCACCACACAATCGTCCATAACGATGCTACCCATTCCAATCAAAACATTGTCATGAATAGTGCAACCGTGAACAATGGCATTGTGCCCAATGGACACATTATTACCAATTATTGTGGGCGAAGTTTTATAGGTTGCGTGTATAACTGCGCCATCCTGCACATTCACTTTGTTTCCCATTTTAATGAAATGAACATCACCACGAATAACCGCATTGAACCAAACGCTGCATTCATTGCCCATTACAACATCCCCAACGATTGTAGCATTTTCTGCTATAAAACAATCTTCTGGGATTTGTGGGTGTTTTCCGTTTACAGGTTTAATTATCATAGTTTCAGGTTTCAGGTTTCAGGTTTCAGGTTTCAAAAATAATAAGAATTAAATATAATACCATCAAACTTGCAAGCTGCTACCTTTAACTTTTAACTTTTATCCAAAATAAGCCAGCAATTCCTTCTTACGGGAAGGGCTGACCATTATTTCCTTTCCACTGGAAAGCACCACGCTCCCACCCTTTCCCTTTTTGTATTCTGTGATTTCATTCACATTTACCAAATAAGATTTATGAACACGTGCAAAGCCATTTTCCGAAAGGGAATCCTCAAAATATTTCAATGTTTTGCTCACTAAACGTTTTCCAACCTTTAAATAAATCTGCGTATAATTGTCGTCGGCTTGACAATAGAGAATATCTTCCATTTGGAGCACTTCAAACCCGTTTTGCAAAGGTATTGTCATCTTTCCAGCAACTTGCGTTTGCAAAGGCTTCAAAATTGAATTCTGCAGCCTGTTCTCCTTTTCCTTGATTTCCTTTACGTAATCTACTGCTTCAATCAATTTATCAATTGAAATAGGTTTCAACAAATAATAGGAAGCATGGGCGTTTAAAGCATCCATTGCATAATGGTTGTAAGCGGTTACAAAAACAGTTTCAAACTGACGATCGCCAACTTTGTCGAGCAAATCAAAAGCATTTCCATAAGGCATTTCCACATCGAGGAAAACAACATCCAACTTACTATTTCGTATTAAAACCAAAGCATCATCAACATTGGCGGCTTCACCTTTCAAGACGATATTGGGACAATACTTTGCTAAATAATTCCTCAAAATTTCGCGACTTGTTTCTTCGTCTTCAACTATTATTGCGTTTAGTTTCATTTTATGAATTGGTTAATCTGTGAGTTTGTGAATAAATAGGTTTGCCGGTTTAATCTTTTTTCAAAGTAAGTTCAACTTTGGTCCCTTCGTTGTTTTCAAAAACATTTTCCACCTTCACGTCTACTTTATCTTTGTACATTTCGTTCAAAATGGCAATTCGCTTTTTTGTATTGCCCATTCCTTTTGACTTTTGTTTCTTTTGGTTTTCGGTTTTGAATTCGTTTGATTTTGAACGCCCAATGCCATCATCAATAATTGAAATTTTTATGGTTTCAGAATTTATTTGCTGAAAATTGATTTCCAATAATCCTTTCTCTTCTTTATATCGAAGTCCATGCCACACAGCGTTCTCAACATATGGCTGAAGTAACATAGGCGGAATCACAAACTCGTTCAGTTTTATGTTTTCGTCAATTGTTATTTTATAATCAAACTTATCCTTAAACCTGAAATGTTCCAATTTCACATAAAGTTCTAACAATTCAATTTCCTTTTCCAATGGAATAAAATCCTCTTCGCTATTTTCCAAAACCGAACGCATAAGTAATGAAAAATCTGTCAAATATTTATTGGCCGTGCGTTCGTCATTCACAGCAATAAAACTATTTACAGAATTCAGTGCGTTAAAGATAAAATGAGGATTCATCTGTGACCGAAGCGATTTGAGCGCCAAAACATTATTCGCGAATTTTTGCTGTTTCACATTTTTATACTGAGTGTATGCCGCAAAAAATAAAAGGAACACGATTAAAATCAACGACCCAATTATCCACTTTTGAATACGATCATTCTTTTGAATAAGCTCTTGGTTTTCAAAAGCGAGTTTATAACGGCTTTCATTTAGTTTTCGATCGTTTTCCAGACTCGCGATTCGATTTTGCTTTTGTGTAATTTCTTTACTGAAACGTGCCGCCTGACTAATTTCCTGTTCCTTTTTAATGTAAAGTTCGTCCACAACTTCCACGTAACGCTGATAGCTTTCCGTTGCTTTGTCAAATTCACCAATATCCCGATAAATTTCTGAAAGCTTGCGCACCGCATCTTTTTGAACAATTAAATCTTCCTTTTTGTCGGCTTCCGCGATACTTTTTTCAAGGTACGGAATGGCCTGTTTATATTTTTCTTGCGCTACAAAAGCATTTGCAATCTTATAATTCTGACGCTGGGGGGTTAGAGCTTCATCTTCAACTGTGGCTGCCTTTCCCATGGAGTTCAGTTCCTCTAAAGTTTCTTCGCGAAGTTCTATTTCCTTTTCGTAGTCGCGATTTTGATTGTAAAAGTCCGCTACTTTGTTCTTTTCCGCAACTGCACGTTTCTTGTTTTCCCTTTTGGCAAGTTTTAGCGAATTGTCAAAATATTCTTCCGCTTCGTTTAATGCACCACTTTGGGCATAAGCTTCGCCAATCTTCGAATTTAAGTTTGTGATTTTCGGTGTTATCCTATTCTCTTTCGCCACATCTAACGCCTTTTGATAGTTAAAAACACTTTTTACGCCATCGCCAATAGATTTATAGGTATCGCCCAAACCTTCGTAAACTTCTACTTTTTGATATGCCGAAAGCTTATCACCCAATAATTTTTGATATGCTGAAATGCTTTCCTGATAATTTTTATTTTGCACAAAAGCCTCCGCCAATTTAATCGCTACATCAGTATTGCTTATATTTTGAAGACTCTGTTTATAATTGTCAATCGCTAAATCTGGTAGACTCCAAAATAAATTGATATCCCCTAAAATTTCAAATGCCAAACCATTTTCTTTTTTTGAAATGGTTTTCCCCCGTTGGGGTTCCAGAGCTTTGGTAACGTATTCTATACTTTTTTGGGCATCCTTTTTTAGAAAGAATTTGGCCGAATCCAAATAAAGATTGAAACTGGCTTTTTCTTCAGCAACGGGCTTTTTGGTAACGATGGGTGCTACTTCGGTTTTTGACTTTTCAACCCTAACGGTTACAAAGTCGTTTTTTTTAATTGTGTAATAAACCGTTACAAAATCGTCACTTTTTATTATGAGCTCATCACCTACCTTAGCAGAAATAGCAAACCTTCCGGAAAGATTTGTTGTAGTGTATTGGCCACCCAAAATCTCAACGTTCACCTTCGGAATTGGCATGTTTGTTTCCCCATCAATTACCTCGCCCTTGAGCATAAAGGATTTATTTTCGGAAGAACGCTTTACTTGTGAAAAGCTTTCAGTCGAAGAAATTAAGGCTACAATGAATACTAAAAAAATAAGGTTTTTCATTCGCTATTAAAACGGTAAACATACGCACTTTAAGGCAATGCTTAAAATTACGTTTTTCTGAAATAGCTTTAGCAATAGCGGATAAAGAATACTTCACTCACCCAAAAACACCTTTTACTAATTCTAATAAACCGCTGGCTCAAACAAGGTTGTTATAGAAAAAAGTTCGTCATAGGTTTAGCTAAAATTAATTTAGAAATTATGAAAAAATATCAAATAATTCTGATGGCCGCAGTAATTGCATTTACCTTTTCCTGCAAAGCGGAAAACAAAAAAACAGACAAAAAATTATTAGCTGCAATAGAAATTTCGAAAAAAGAGCATTATATAAAAGTGGCTCTTCTGTTGGACACAAGCAACAGCATGGATGGATTGATAGACCAAGCCAAAGCACAACTTTGGGAAATCGTGAACGAACTCAGTTACGCTAAATGCTATCAAGAGCGCCCAAAACTTCAAATAGCCTTGTACGAATACGGAAACGATAATTTGAGTTCATACGATAATTATATACGAAAGATTTTAAATTTCACTGAAGATTTGGACGATGTTTCAAAAGAACTTTTTTCATTAACAACAAACGGTGGTAGCGAATATTGCGGTGCCGTAATTCAGGAATCCTTGAACAAACTGGACTGGGGAAAAGAAGACGATGATTTGAAAATGATGTTTATAGCGGGAAACGAACCTTTCGATCAAGGCGGAATAAATTATAAAGATGCTGCCGCAAATGCTAAAGAAGAAGGTGTTGTAATTAATACTATCTTTTGTGGTGATTTTAAACACGGAATTGACAGCTATTGGAAAGATGGTGCCCAGCTAACTTATGGCAATTATATGGCGATCAATCAAAACCAACAGACCGTTTATGTTCCATCTCCTTATGATGATGTAATTATTCAACTAAATATAAAACTCAACAATACCTATGTGCCTTATGGAAGTGCAGGAAGTAAAAAAATTCGCGTGCAACAAGAGCAGGACGCCAACGCTGCAGGATATAGCAAGGCAAACGCCGTTAGCAGAACGGTTACAAAAGGAAGCCATCTCTACACAAATAGCACGTGGGATTTGGTAGATGCCGAAGAAGAAGCGGATTTTAGTTATGAGAAATTAAATAAGGACGAATTGCCACAGGAGCTAAAAGGAAAGAATAGTGCTGAAATAAAAAAGTATTTGGAATCAAAGCGTACCGAAAGAGAAGAAATTCAAAAAGAAATAATGAAATTGAACAAACAACGCCGAAAATATCTTGCCGAAAATACAAAAGCAACAAACAATGGATTAGAAAACGCGATGGTTAAAGCCATAAAAAAACAAGCTGAAAAGAAAAATTATACCTGGGAATAAGTTTACATAAATCAAAAAAGCCTGATGCTTATAACAGCATCAGGCTTTTTAGTATTATAAATCCATTTTAATTATCAGGACGCAACATTCCATTATATCTCATATCCTGGCTCCATGTTTGGATTCTACCACTTAGAATATTGTATCCCAAAGTAATTTGATGAAAACCACCACTGCCAAATTTTATACTCCCAGATTGATGTGTATAGGTGTATGCGAACATAAAGCTGTTGTAATTGGCGCCTATCACAGGAGTTATGTATTGTAATTTCTGAGCCTTAATTTCAGTTCCATCCAAATATTCACTACCATCAAAGCTTCTTCTATATGAAATTCCTCCCCAAAGTCTTCCAAAATCCATAGAACGATATGCTTTAAAATTTACATCTATAGCTTTTTCACCAGTTCTTTCTTTCATTTGAAACATTAGAGATGGTTCATAGGTCCAAGGGGAGTTTCTGCTTAAAATACCGTATGCTCCGGAAAGAATATAATTGCGTTGATTATTGGGTTCATATTTCTCTGAATAAATGCTTCTATTTTGAAATATGATATTCTTCACAGTAAAATGCCCCGAGAAGTTTAAGAAATTATAAGAAAGACCGGCATCCACATTAAAATAGGATGTGCTCTGAATAATTCCACTTATTACCGGGTCAAAATCAGTTAAATCAAATTGCGTCTCATCTAACTTAGATTGTGTTAAGCCAGCACTTAAACCAAAAGATAATTGATTTATATCCGCTTTGCTCCGCGAAAACATTAAATGATATGCAAAAGTTAAATAACCTCCAGTTTGGGAATGATATCCATTTTTATCATTATAAATTATTGCCCCAATTCCTGTATTGTTTCCTAATGGAGTATGAAAACTTATAGTTTGCATATTAGGAGCTTCATCTTGATCAAACCATTGTTGACGCGCAGTAACACGGAGTTTGGGATAAGATGAAGCCCCCGCCATTGAGGGATGGAGCAAATAAAGATTATCTGAAAAATAATCGGAATAAATTGGTATACCATCTTGTGAAAATCCATAATAAGATGATAACAAAAGTAGGATGAGGGAGATTTGTTTAATATTCATTAGTTTTTATTTATCGTTTTAAGGTAAAATGTCCTTTAAATTCCTTTGATTTTCCGTCCTCGGCGTACTCGATGCGGAACCAATAGTCGCTCGAAGGCAGGGGCCTTCCCCCGTAGGTTCCGTCCCATCCCGGGCCCATCGGGCTCAGCTGCTTGAGCAGCTTTCCGAAGCGGTCAAAGATATAGATTTTTGCCGTAGGATCGCCCGCCTCGATGCCGATGATGTTCCAGGTGTCGTGGTAGCCGTCCGCATTGGGGGTGAAATAGAGCGGATAGTCGATCACGCCCACGTCAAGGGTCACGCTGCCGCAGCCATATTTGTCCCGGATGGTCACGGTATGGTCGCCCGGCTGCACGTTCTCGAAGATATTGCTGTCCTGGAAGGGGCCCTCGTCCAACTGGTACTCATAGGTACCCTCGCCCTGGGCCGTCACCTCGATCACGTGGTTGCCCGCAAAGGCACCGTTCAACAGGTTGGCCTCATAGGTAAACGGCGGCGAGGAGACGACCACCGTGGCGCTGGCGCTGCTCTCGCAGCCAGAGGACAGTTCGGTGATGGCCACCGTATAGACCCCGCCCTGCAGCGCGATGGTGGACGGCCCGGTCTCCCCGACCAGGATCACCCCGTCAAGGTCCCACTGGAAGGTGTAAAGGGCCGGGTCCAGACCCGTGTCGATCACCGGTGGCGAGGGGCCTCCCCCCTCGGCCGCGATCGGGTTCCCGTTCTCGTCCACGCACAGTCGGTATTCCCCCAGGTCGACATCCGGAAGGCTCTCCACCTTCAGCAGCATGTCCACCACGGCATAGCACCGGGGCTCAAAGACGTTCAGCTCGTTGGTCACCCGCACGTAGATGCGCTGCGGGTTGATGGTGTTCACGTACGGGAAGACGATGGCGCCCACGCCGGTCTCCGCACCCTCAAGGGTCTCGTAGAAGGAAATGCTGAACTCCGAAGGGTCCTGCCCCCCAAGTATCCCCGCCCGCAGGTCGGAGACCTGCTGGTTGGACACGTCCTCAAGGTCGAACTCCGCAAAGCCGTCGCTGGGCGGAAGGTTGTCGCAGAGCACGAAGGGCGCCGCGGGGGCCACCGCGATGGCGCCCGGCTGCACGATCAGCTCAAAGCTCTGCACGCCCCCTATGTAGCATCCCGTATCCGTGTTGAGTATGCCCGTATAGATGGTCTGCGGGTTGGTCGTGTTCTGGAAGGTGGTAGTGCCAACGATACGCGGGAATCCCGCCTCGGCATCCAGCGCCGTCAGATAAAAGCTTACCTCAAAGGGAGGCTGGGGCTGCCCGCCCAGGATCTCGCCGACCTTTGTCTCGAGGTCGAACATGGCGATCTCGCTGCCGCCCAAGGCACAGCCCACATACGGGGCCACGATCGCCGTATCGTCCGGCAATGGGTTGACGACCAGCTCCAGCTCCACGATCTCAAAACACAGGGAGCTTGGATTGGTGGTGCGCACATAGATGGTCTGCGGGTTGCTGGTGTTCTGGTAGGCGGTCAACTGCGGAGCCACGATCTCGTTGTCCCCGCTTACCGCGTCCGCATAGCTCTCGTAATAGCCCAGGGTCCAGTTGTTCCCGTTGAGGATCTGCGGCCCGCGGACGGTAAGGTCGAAGAGCTCTGTCCCGTCATAAGGGCCGGGAGGTATTATCACATTGTCGTCGCACAGCTCGATCGCATCGGGAACTACCGGGTTTGGATTGCTCAGCACCTTTATCGTCAGTGTGGTGAACGACAGACAGGAACTGTTGCTGTCCTCTACCCGCACGTACAGTACCTGCGGATTGGAGGTGTTCTCATAGGAGGTCTCCGGGTCGATACGGTTGGTATTGTTCTGGGCATCTGCTTCAGTCTCAAAATAGGAAACGCCCTGGGTGAGAACACCGTTGGTTATCTCCCCGTTCTTTACCGTAAGGTCGAAGGCGGTGGTCCCGTCGTTGGGCTCGCCAAGATCATCGCAGAGCTCCAAGGGGGACGGGTCGGTTATCGGGAGGCCACTGTTGACGATCAGGTCGAACTGCCCTATCCCGAAACATTCCGTCAGGTCATCGTCCAGGCGCACCCAAATGGTCTGGGGGCTGGTGGCATTGGTGTAGGCCGCCGGGGCCACGATCCAGTTTATCCCCGCAATGGCATCTGCCTGGGTCAGGTGGTAGGTAATGGTAACGTCCGTCTGCGGCGGATCTCCCAGTATCAGGTCCTCCTGTACCGTAAGGTCGAATTCCGCGAAGCCGTCATCGTCACAGGCTATAAGGTCCGGCAGGTCCTGTGGGACCACCGGCGAGGGCTTCACCACAAGCTGCAGCTCCACAATGGTATAGCAGCCGGTACCCGCCGGCGGGCCGGCATAGGCCGCGCGAACGTACAGGGTCTGGTTGAAGGCCACTATGTTCGCGTAGGGGCTGGCCAACGGGAAGTTGCCCGTATTGGCATCCAACAGGTTCTCGTGGTAGGTAATGAGCAGGCTCGGGTCGCCGCCGCGTATCTCCGCGGTCTTGCTCTCCAGGTCAAAGTCGGCAACGAGACCGTCGCCGTCCACATCGCAGGCTACCAAAGGCGTCGGCGCCACCGGAGCGGGGTTCGGGTTCACCGTTATAAGGAAGCTCAGGTTGTTGCTGCAGGCATTTTGGCCCGATACGGAAACGAATATCTCCTGTTGTGGGCTGATGACGTTCTGATAGGCGCCCGGAACGGTAATGGGAACATTATTGTTCAGATCCTCCAGCGATGCGTAGTAAATGACCGTCAGCGTCGGATCGCCGCCCGTGATTATAGGGGTGTTCACCGTCAGGTCGAAGGTGGAGATGCCGTCATCGTTGGTGCTGCCGTTAATTTCATCATCACAGAGCACAAGGTCATCGGCGGTGCCCGAGCCCGGGAACTCCCCAGCTATGATCTCAAAGGGCGTTATCCGCGCGCAGCCCGTCGCCAGGCTTTCCAGGCGAACCCAGATGGTCCGGCTCGCACTCGCAAAGGCATCCGCAGGATCAATAAAGTTGGTGCCCGCCTCGGCATCGGCCAAGCTGGTATAATAGGTCACGGGGCCAAAATCCGCAGGGTCCTGTACGCCATAGACCGCCGCATCCTGTACCGTAAGGTCGAAAATTGCCAAGCCGTCGCCGTCCTCATCGCAGACAACGATCGGGTCCTGGAACGTAGCGTCCGGAATATCCGGCAACGGCACCACGATAAGCTCAAGCTCCACGATCGTGTAGCACGGAAGGAGCTCGGGCGGAACATTGTTGGTCACGCGCGCGAACACCGTCTGGCTATAGGGCACTATATTGGTGTAGGGGACCCCTATCTCCGTTCCGGGGACGGCGGCCTCCGCCTCCTGCAGGGTCTCGTAATAGAAAATGGTGACATCGGTCTCCCCGTTCAATATCTCCAGGTCGCGCACGGTAAGGTCGAAGGTGTCCACGATCCCGTCATCGTCGTCATCACAGAAAACTATGGGGTCCGGATCTGTCTTTGCGTTCGGGTTGGGCAGCACGGTAAGGGTCAGCGTGATCCTGAGGGAACAGCCGGACTCGGAGGTGACCCTGCCGATCACCGTCTGCGGGGTGGCTATGTTCTGGTACATCGTCGGGTCGGCGATGGGGTTGTCCGCGGCCTCGTCCGCAGGGGTAGCGTACCACTGCACGAACAGCCCGGGAACGCCCCCGGTCACCAGGATGTCCTGGGTGGTCAGGTCAAAGGTCGAGATCCCATCGGTCGGGGTACTGCCCTGCAGCTCGTCGTCGCACAGCACCATCTCGAAGGGACCGTTGTCCAACGGGATCGGGTCCACGATAAGGGTAAGGGTAACAATGTCATAACAGCCCTCGCCACTGTTGGGGTTGGGCGGAAGGGTACTGTTGGCGTTGCCCACCACCAGCACATAGATGTCCTGGGGGTTGGCCGTATTGGTATAGGCTCCGGGGTTGCCGATGGCAGCGGAATAATCGGGGGCCATCAGCGCCAGGTCGCCCGCCAGCTGGGCATCCACAAGGTCCTCGTAATAGTAAAGGTCAAAGCCCAATGGGTCCAGCGAACCAAGGATCCCGGGCGCGGCCTGCGTCAGGTCGAAGACCGTGAACCCATCGGCAACGCCATCGTCGCACTTGCGCAGGGGCTCCGGCTCGGTGGCCACGGGGGAATCATGTACTTCCAGCGCGAAGGATACCGTGCGGTGGCAGCTGTTCGCAGTGGTCTCCACACGGGCCCATACGCCCCCGGTCCCATAGGCCGGGTCCAAGGGATCCGTAATGGGCACGTCCAGATAGATCTGGTCGTTGGTGTAAAGGTTCGGCAACGGGAGCCTGTTGTTCTCGGCATCCAAAAGGGTGCCGTGGTAGGTCACCGTCAGGTTCGGGTCCGCACCGGTGATGATGTCCGTCCGGGTGCCCAGGTCAAACTGCGCAAAACCGTCGTGGTCGGAGTCGCAGGCAATGAAGGTCCCCGGTGAAAAGGCCAGCGGGGTGGGCTCCACGATAATGAAAAAACTGTTGGTCGCCCTGCAGCCGTTCCCGCTATAGACGGTCACGAAGATCTGTTGCTGGGGGCTGATGGTGTTCTGGTAGGCCGATGGGTCGGCGATGGGGTCATTGTTCGCCTGGTCCACGGCCGTGGCGTAATAGAACACCTCCAGGGAGGGGTCCCCAAGGGTGATCAATGGGGTGTTCACCGTCAGGTCGAAGGTGGAAAGGCCATCGTCAGCGGTACTGCCGTTCACAAGGTCGTCGCAAAGGGTAAGGTCGTTCCCCAGCCCGATGGTCGGGAAAAGCTCGAGCTCCAGCTCGAAGGGGGTGATCCTTGCGCAGCCCGTGACCAGGCTCTCCAGGCGCACCCAGATGGTCTGTGCGCCACCGCTTATGTAAGTGGTGGGGTTCGGGATGGCGTTGGTGCCCGAGGCGGCGTCGAGCGGATCCTCGTAATAGGTGATGGGCGCCACGAAGTCCGCGGGGTCCTGCGTGCCCAGCACACCCTCGTCCTGGAGGGTCAGGTCAAAGATGGCCGTGCCGCTGCCGCTCTCGTCGCACCCGATGAAGGGATCCGCGAACGGTGGCATAAGCGGCATATCGGGAAGGTCGATCACGTGCAGCTCCAGTTCCACAATGGTGAAACAGCCAACGCTCGCCGGCGGCACATCCTTTACCACACGGGCATATACGGTCTGCACAAAGGGCACGATATTGGTATAGGGCATCGTGATCTCGGTGCCAGGGACACCGGCAATGGCATCGCCCAGGTCCTCATAGTAGAGCACGGATACGTCGGGCTCGCCCGCAATGATATCGGTATCGGCCAGATGGAGGTCCCAGCCGCCGACGATCCCGTCGTCATCGTCGTCACAGAGCTCCAACGGGTCCGGGGCCATATTGGGGTTCGGGTTCGGCAGCACCGTAAGGGTGAGGGTCACCAGGGTATCGCAGCCGAACTCGGAGGTCACCCTCCCGATAACGGTCTGCGGGGTGGCCGTGTTCTGGTACATCGTCGGGTCCGAGATCGGGTTGTCCGCCGCCTCGTCCGCAAGGCTCGCGAACCACGTCACGGTAATAGTAAGGTCGCCGCCCGTGACCAGCACGTCCTGGCTGGTAAGGTCGAAGGTGGAGATCTCGTCGTCAAGGGTACTGCCCTGCAGCTCGTCGTCGCAGAGCGACATCTCGAAGGGGCCCAGGTCCGCCGGGCGCGGGTCCACGATAAGCTCCAGTTCCACGATGTCATAACAGCCCTCGGCACTGTTGGGGTTCGGGGGGATGGTGCCCCCCGAGTTGCTCACGATAAGGATATAGATCGTCTGTGGGTTGCTGCTGTTCTGGAAGTTGGTCGGGTCCGGGATGGCCTGCGAAAAATCGGGGGCCGTCAGCGCAAGGTCCCCCGCTAGGGTCGCCTCCGCAAGGCTCTCGTAATAGTACAGGTCAAAGCCCAATGGGTCCAGGGTGCCCAGCACCTCGGGCGCCACCACCGTAAGGTCAAAGAAGGTAAAGCCATCGGCAACCGCGTCATCGCACTTCCTCAAAGGCTCCGCCGGGGGGGTGCCAACGGGCGAAAAGCGGACCTCCAGCGCGAAGGGGACCACAACGGTACAGCTGCTGGTGCTGCTGCCCACCCGGGCCCACACCCCACCGGTGCCATAGTTCGGGTCCAGCGGGTCGGTAATGGGAAGATCAAGGTATATCTGGTCGTTCACATAGGGGTTGGGAAGCGGCAGCACACCGTTCTGCGCGTTCAACAGGGTGCCGTGGTAGGTGACCGTCAGGGTCGGGTCGCCAAGGGTGATCACCGTGTCCTGCAGCGTCAGGTCGAAGGCCGCGAAGCCGTCGTTGTTGGTATCGCACACCACCAGGTTCGGGGGCGAGGTGTTTATCGTCGGCGGGGAGTCTATCGTGATCGCCACGTTCTGGGTGGTGTCAGCGCACGGGGCACCGTTGGGATCGATGTCCCGGTTCTCAAGGCGTATGTACACGGTCTCGCCAGGGGCGGTCACGAAATACGGGTTCGACAGGGGGTTCGACCCTGCGTCGGCATCCGCCTGGCTGCCATGGTAGGTAATGTTGTAGTTGGAAGAGGGCTCCCCGTCAAGCACAAGGGCGTTGAACTCCACGAAAAGGTCCACGAACTCGCCTCCGTCACCGTCCGAGTCGCAATAGCTCGCCGTCGCGGGCACCAGACCGGCAATCGCACGGCTGAAGTAGATCCTGAAGTCCGTAAGGTCGAAACACGTGCCCGTGTTGTCCTCGATCCGGGCATAGATCGTCTGTGGGGAAGGCGGAACGATGATGTGCACGCCCCCGACGATCTCGTTGACATCGTCGAAACTGTCCTGGTAGCTCTGGTAGTACTTGATCGTGAAGAGCGCAGGGTCCTGACCGCCCAATATGTTCGCGTCGTTGTCCGTAAGGTTGAAGACGCCCGAAGTAGTGCCATAGTCGCACTGGTAAAGATCCATAGCAGGGTTCGCGATGGGCTGGGGTTTAAAGGTAATTACTACCGAATTGCTATTTACTCTACAAATACCATCCACAGCTTCAACAGAATATATACCATCTGTTGTAACGGTTAGTGTGGCATTTGTTGCTCCGGGTATGGCAATTCCACTTTCAAACCATTGAATATCGAACGGAGGATCGGTTACGCCAGAATCCAAAATTACTGGTCTTCCAAGACATGCGGGACCGGGATCCAGAAGAATACCGGCAGTACTAAGATCAACAGGATATATAAACTCATTGTTGCTTTCATCAGTTTCCGCTACAATACCGGTACCGTTTCCAATATCATCCACTACTGCCCTTAAATTAAAGTTGTTGGGAGTCGCAATAGGTATATTCAAGGTGATAGTGCCACTTTCGGAACCTCCAATTGGAATTATTGTTGTGGTTGTAGTTTGGCCAATTAAAACCGCATCGGCATAAAAAGCAATTGGCGTGTTGGCAGGAAGTTCATTGGTGCTATTAACATTATAAACCGTATATTCTACATCAATATTATTGTTTTGGCAAAGCACCCCAAGATCGTCAATTTCAATGGTTGCATCGGGCAATTCTGAATTTACGCTGGTAATAATATTATTTACCATAATAAAATCCTGTTGTGATTCCAACTCAATAAGAATTGTAGTATCACCTGGGGCTACAATTCCTGTTAAATCATAATAATCCAAATCCATATTATAGCATTGGGTATTTAATGGCGGCCCTATATAAGAATTTGTTCCATTAAATGCATTATTTGCAGGATTTAATCCATTTGATATTAAAGTTCCATTAATAAAAAGACTTTCTCCATTAGCAATTTCTTGTTCACCCTCCCACGCTAAAAAACCAATTTTTGAAAGTATATCAGAACTCACATCAATATTGGTTAAGGTGATACTCAAATTATTATTGTTTGCAGAAACACTTTCCAAACCATCAAAAAGACTTATCTGATTGAGTAAAAGAGAGGGATCTTCATAAATTACATATATAGCCCAGCCACCAAAATTTGTCCCGCAGTACTGATTCAGCAATGATTGTACATCCATATCGGCAAAAGTATAGGTACCATTTCCGGTTGCCCCCACTAGAGCTGTAACATCCGCATACGCAGAAAAATATGATTGTCCATTAAAGGTGTGGCTAAAAATACGCTGTGCACTAATCGGAGTTCCATTTAGCGATACATCAAAATCCCCTGTACCAATAGACCCCCAATAAAGGTGTGCGGAAACAAAAGTTTGACCAGGATTTAATGCTAAACTGGCAGTGCTTTGCAGCAGTTGACCACAATACCCGTTAAAATTAGGTTGGGCGTTCAATGTATTTCCCACTGCTGTAAAATCATACCTTCCGTTGAACTGTTGGAACAAGGTTACTGGCTGTGAAAAAACGAAAAGTGGAAATACGAATATTAAGAGAAGTATTAATTTTTTCATAAATCGGGGTATTACAGTGCCAAATATATTGAATACATTGTTTTTCTTTTTATATTTTTGCAAAAAAAACCACTAAATGTCCCAATTTAACATAGAAATTTCTCAAACAAGCAACCAAAATATTGTTAAATTTATAGCTAATAGTTTCTTAACACGCTCTACGAGCTACGAATTCAAAAATATTGACGAAGCTAAATCGAGTCCGTTAGCACAGCAACTTTTTTATCTTCCTTTTGTAAAAACCGTTTATATTTCGCAAAATTTTATCGCTATTGAAAAATACAATATTGTTGAGTGGAAAGACGTGCAACAAGAAGTTGCAGATTCCATTCTAGAATATCTAAACGAAGGTAAGCCTGTAATTACAGAAACGGAAACTGCCAAAAAAATCCCGGTTAGTGTGTATGCGGAGAGTACGCCAAACCCTTCAGTTATGAAGTTTGTTGCAAACAAACCCTTGGCAACCGGAACTTTTGAATTTAAAAATATTGACGAGGCAATCCATTCGCCTTTGGCAAAAGCATTGTTCAATTTTCCGTTCGTTAAGGAAGTTTTTATTAGTTCGAATTATGTTTCGGTAATGAAATACAATGTGGCGGAATGGCAGGAAATTTCTATGGAAATACGTGAGTTTATCCGTAAATTCATAGAAGACGGAAAACCTGTGCTTAATGACGAAATCCTCAATAATATTAATACTTCCGGAGTCAATTCTTCTTCGGAAAAAAATACTTCGGAAGAGAATGCAAAGCCCCACAGCGATATTGAAAAAGAAATAATTTCAATCCTTGACGAATATGTTAAACCAGCTGTCGCGAGTGACGGTGGCCACATTCTTTTTGATTCCTTCAATGAAGAAACAAAAACCGTAAAGGTTATTTTGCAAGGCGCTTGCAGCGGATGCCCTTCTTCAACCATCACATTAAAAAACGGAATTGAAACCATGCTAAAGGAAATGCTGCACGGGCAAATTAATAATGTGGAGGCGATAAATGGCTAATATTTAGGCTTTTTCATTTTCCTTTTAACTTAATATTCAGAAAGTTCACCGCTATAAATGGTAACTTGGGTTTTCACTATTTTTTAACCTAAAACCAGAGAAATTATGGCAGTACTAAAAGTTATTGAAGTTCTTGCAAACTCAAATGATAGTTGGGAAGATGCAACACGAAATGCAATAAACGAAGCTTCAAAAAGTGTAAAAAACATTCGCTCGGCTTACGTGCGTGAGCAAACCTGTGTAGTTGATGGCGGAAATATTACCCAGTTTCGGGTAAACGTAAAGATTACTTTTGAAGTGAAATAAAATGTTTCAAAGAAAAATCAAAATACGCTTTTGAAAAATCAAAAGCGTATTTTTGTTTTCCTAAAATCCCTTTTTATGCGATTTACCCTTGCTTTTACAGCAATAATTTTTATGATAGGTTGCAATTCTTCAAAAAAAGAAACTTTGGAAACACACACTTTTACAAATGATTTAATAAACGAATCCAGCCCATATTTGCTGCAACACGCGCATAACCCAGTAAACTGGAAACCGTGGAATGACGCTACCCTGCAGCAAGCAAAAAAGGAAAAAAAGCTGATGATAATTAGCATTGGTTATTCCGCTTGCCATTGGTGCCACGTTATGGAGCACGAAAGTTTTGAGGACAGCACAGTAGCCGCGGTAATGAACAAAAATTTTATTTCGGTTAAAGTGGATCGCGAAGAGCGGCCGGATGTTGACCAAACCTATATAAACGCGGTACAACTAATGACCGGCAGTGCTGGCTGGCCTTTGAACGTAATAACACTCCCCGATGGACGACCGGTTTGGGGCGGCACCTATTTCAAAAAGCAAGATTGGATAAACGCATTGGAACAAATACAGGAAGCATATATAAATGAACCCGAAAAGCTGATTACGTATGCAAATAGGCTTGAGGAGGGCATCAAAAGTATGGATCTTGTTCATTTAAATACGGAGGATGTAGATTTTAAAAAGTTTCCCACTGATGAAATTTTAAAAAATTGGTCCCAACAATTTGATGAACAAAATGGCGGATTTAAAGGCGCTCCAAAATTTATGATGCCGAATAATCTTGAATTTTTATTGCGGCAAGCGGTTACGGAAAATGACGAAAAACTATTAGGTTATGTAACCTTGACCTTAAATAAAATGGCCTACGGCGGACTTTATGACCAACTTGGCGGGGGCTTTGCCCGTTATAGCACTGATGAAAAATGGCACATCCCCCACTTTGAAAAAATGCTGTATGACAATGCACAACTTGTAAGTTTGTACAGCAATGCTTATTCGGTCACAAAAAAACCGCTTTATAAACAAGTGGTTGAAGAAACTTTAGATTTTGTGGCCCGTGAAATGACCAACAAAGAAGGTGGGTTTTATTCGTCTTTGGACGCTGATAGTAAAACAGAAACAGGCAAACTTGAAGAAGGTGCTTTTTATGTTTTTACTTCGGAAGAATTGCAGGCACAGTTGAAGGATGATTTTAAAATCTTCAAAGAATATTACAATGTGAACAGTTATGGCAAGTGGGAAAACAATCAGTATGTGCTTATCAGAAAAAAGACGGACGCTGAGATTGAAAAAGAATTTGGACTAACAGCGGAAGAATTTCAACAGAAAAAGAAAAACTGGAAAAATACACTCCTCTCCTATCGCAACAAAAGAGCAAAACCTAGATTGGATGACAAAACACTAACCTCTTGGAATGGGTTGATGCTGAAGGGCTACATTGACGCCTACAAAACCTTTGGCAAAAAAGAATATTTGGACGCGGCCTTACAGAACGCTAATTTCCTTTCCGAAAAACTTTTTCAGAAAAGCGGCGCCTTGTACCATAACTATAAAGACGGCAAAAGTAGCATCAATGGTTATTTGGAAGATTATGCTTTCACCACTGGAGCTTTTATTGATCTGTATCAAGTTACGCTTGATGAAAAGTGGCTAAATCTGTCAAAGAAACTGACGGATTATACGATTGCAAATTTTTTCGATCCTGAAAAACATATGTTTTACTTCACCTCCAAACAAGATCCGGCTATAGTTTCCCGAAACTTTGAGTATCGCGACAATGTTATTCCTGCTTCAAATTCAGCGATGGCGAAGAATCTTTTTATTCTTTCAAAATATTTTGAAAACACGGGTTTTGATGAAATTTCACATCAAATGCTTAAAAATGTTTCTTCGGAAATGGAACAATACCCCAGCGGATTTTCAAATTGGCTGGACCTTTTAAGCAATTTCCAAACCAATTTTTACGAAGTAGTGGTTGTGGGGCCTAACGCATTGGAAAAAATAAAAGAGCTCAACAATCAATATCTTCCAAACATCATTATTGCGGGTAGCACTACTGAAAATAACGGCCCTTTGTTTGAAAACAGATTTTATCCCAATGAAACGCTTATTTATGTTTGCGTAAATAATGCTTGCAAACTACCTGTAAAAGACACAAAAACTGCAATAGAATCATTAAACAATTAGAAAATAATTTATGGAAAAATTTCAGGACTTAGATATTTATATAGAAAAGTACGGTCAACAATTAATAGACTTTTTGCCAAACATTATCGGAGCAATATTAATGCTAGTGATTGGCTTATGGCTAATAAAAATTTTAAATAAGTTTATAAAAAAGTTTTTCGATAAAAAAGACTATGACCCCACGCTTGAAAATTTTATAGCTAGCTTAATAAATTGGGGATTAAAAATCTTACTTTTTGTTTTAGTAATTACCCAACTTGGTGTTGAATCGGCTTCGTTGGTTGCCATTATTGGAGCGGCCGGTCTTGCGATTGGCTTGGCTTTGCAGGGTTCTCTTGCCAACTTTGCCGGTGGGGTTTTAATATTGTTGTTAAAGCCTTTTAAGGTAGGCCATTGGATACAAGCCCAAGGTGTTGAAGGTACTGTTCAGGAAATTAATATTTTCAATACAAAACTTATCACTTTTGGAAATCAACTTGCAGTTATTCCTAACGGAAAACTGAGCAATGATAACATTATAAATTACACCGAAGAAGGGATACGCCGTGAGAGCCTGATTTTTGGCATAGGTTATGATGATGATATAAAGCACGCTAAGGAAATTCTTTTAAGCTTGGTTATGGAACAAGAGGCAGTTTTGAAGATTGAAGATAAAATGCCAATGGTAGCAGTAGCGGAACTTGGTGACAGTTCTGTTAATTTAACCCTTCGCTATTGGGCAAAGAACGAGGATTTTTGGAACCTGCGCTGGCTTGTTTTAGAAGAAGGAAAAGAAAGATTGGAAGCTGGTGGAATCACTATACCGTTCCCACAACGTGATGTTCACCATTTTAATTTAGAGGGTTTAAAGAAGTAAAAAAATTAATTTTGTAGGAAATAATTTATATATTTATAAAAGTTAAAAAAAACATAAAATGAAAAAAATAATAACTCTAGGCCTTCTAGCCTTTTTCACTCTTTCGGCTTTCTCACAAGCCCGTCAAAGTTCCTATGTTAGTATGTATGACCGTACTATAGATATAAATCAAAAATCATTAGCTTTTGGACTAACAGAGGCCGAATTTAATGCTATCAAAGATGAGGCTTACGCAAATCCAAATTTTGTTCAAGGAAAGATATTTCAAGAAGATCAACTAATTAAGGATGATGTACTTATGCGTTATAATGCCTATGCCGATGAAATTGAAATCAAAAAAAATGCTTCTGATGAAAGTTATGGGGCATTGATTAAGGATCCCACTATTTTTGTAAAAATGTTCAGAGATATCTATGTTTTTGTTCCTTATGAAGGAAGTAATGAAAAGGGAGGTTATTTCAACGTACTTAGCGATGGGAAAAACTACGATCTTTACAAAAAGACTAAAGCTCTTTACCGTGAGCCCCAAAAAGCCGAAACCAGCTACGCACGCGATATGCCGCCATCTTTCCCTAAGACGGTAACTTATTATTTAGTTCAAAATGGTACCTTTTTAGAAATGCCCAACAGCAAGTCCAAAATTCTAAAAATGATGGATCGTAAGAAGAACGAAATGAAAAAATACATAAAGGACAACAATATAGACCTTGATAAGGAAGCAGATTTGATTAAAACTATTTCCCATTTTGATTCGCTTTTATAGTAAAATATTTCGATAAAGGATTTTAAAGAGCGGCATACTTGTGTCGCTTTTTTTTATAAAACTATTTTAATAAAAATATTTAGCCTAATTTAAATTCAAAACAATATGAAAAAAATAATATTATTTATTGCGGTATGCATAAATGTTTCTTTATGTTTTTCACAAAGATTCGGTGAAGGGGGCTTGGGTGATGCCAGTGGAAATTCTGGAGGCGCCAATAGTAATTTTGACTTTTTTTTGCGCACCATTGATATAAATCAAAAGGCTTTAGCATTTGGCCTTACGGAAGCAGAATTTAGCGGAATAAAAAATCAAGCCTATCTAAATACACATTTTTTGGTCGGAAATATTTACCAGGACGATAAATTACTGAAAGTAGGTATTCCCATGCGCTATAATGCGTATGCGGATGAAATTGAAATTAAAAACCATGTTTCCGAAGAAAAATATGGCGCATTAATTAAAGATCCCAGTATTTATGTGAAATTAGAAAATGATATTTATGTTTTTATCCCATATGAAGATTCTAACGAAAAAGGAGGTTATTTTAATATTTTGACTGATGGGAAAACATACGATCTTTATAAAAAAACAACTGCTGCTTTTATAGAACCACAAAAAGCCAAAACTTCGTATCAACGTGATACACCTCCATCCTTCGACAAAGCAACAAAATATTATTTAGTGAAGGATGGCAAATTTTATGAATTACCGGCCAACAAAGCCAAGCTTCTTAAAGTGATGGATTCCAAAAAAAGTGAAGTGAAAGATTTTATAAATGAAAACAATTTGAATATAGAAAAAGAAACAGATCTTAAAAAAGTTGTGACCTACTTTGATTCCCTTCTATAAAATTAGCCCAAAATAAATTCCTTTAAGTAAAAAGGTTCAAAGTAAGCGACATTTTCTGTGTCGCTTTTTTTGTATTTGTCCTCAGCTAACAAAGCCATCTCAGTTGCAGAAGGGATGCCATCTTTATAAAAAACCGCATTTTTATGATTGCATAAAGATTCAAACTTATTGGAACCGTCACCTATAAAAATGGTTTTACGATCCTGTAAATAATCCAGGAATGAATTTTCATTCAAAATTTCTGCCTTCGTATCACGGATCTGTTTTTTTTCTGAATTGAAAACTGCGGAATACACTTCCATTCTTCGGGCGTCCAAAAGGGGGATGATGTAGCAATCTTCACACTTTATCTGTTGTGCAAGCACTTCCAAAGTAAGTGTAGAAATCAACGGAATATCCAAAGCAAAACATAAGCCTTTCGCTGCCGAAACACCAATACGTAAACCAGTATAAGAACCTGGACCTTTACTAACGGCGACTGCATTTAATTGATTTTTGTCAATATTTGTTTCTCTTAAAACTTCTTCAATAAACACATGAAGTTTTTCAGCATGGGAGAATTGTTGATTGTTTTCTTCTCGCAGGGCCTTTATTTCACCATCAACGGCAATTGCTACTGAACAATTGGTCGTTGAAGTTTCAATGCAGAGAATAGTTGCCATTACTTTTCCTTTTTATCTTTTTCAGGTTCGGCAACTTCCACTTTATCTCCTTTTTTCAAAGATTTTGTAACTGTATTGTAGGGTCCTGTGATTACGGTTTCGCCTTCTTTCAAACCAGCAATAATTTCAATGTTTGAATCGTCTTGAATACCCGTTTTTACAACTCGCAACACGGCTTCTTCGCCTACCTTTACGTATACTGCCTCAAATTTTTCCGCAGTTGGGCTGGGCACATCGTTCGTATATGATTTTTTGGTATCGGTAGTGTCTGTTTTAATAACAATGGAACTTATGGGAACCCCGATAACATTTTTCTTCTTATTGGTTATAATATCAACCGTAGCGGTCATACCGGGACGAAAAGGGGAAAAGCTATCAGGTTTTCCTTTGGTTAAATCTGTATATGATTCCGGCACGATTCGCACTTTCACCTTAAAATTGGTAACCTGATCGGCGGTAAGAGCATTTTCGGCGCTGTTGGCAATTTCTGTTACAATGCCTTTAAACTCTCGTTTCAAATAAGCATCAACCTCAACAATGGAAGAATCGCCCAAAGAAACCTTTACAATATCATTTTCATTTACATCAACCTCAACTTCCATATTTTGAAGATTGGCGACACGCACAATTTCGGTTCCCGCCATTTGCGCAGTTCCTACTACCCTTTCTCCCAATTCAACAGAAAGTTTTGAAATGGTTCCGCTCATTGGTGCATAAATACTAGTTCGGGAAAGATTGTCCATGGATTGCTTCACATTTGCGGAAGCACTCTGCACGTTATAATATGCAGCTTGTGAACTCGCTTGTGCCATATCATAATCGGCCACGGATTTGTCCCATTCCGCTTTGGAAATCACGCCTTTTTCAAATAGCGTTTTGTTTCGTTCATAATTGAGTTTTGCATTTTTCTCATTGGCCTGTGCTTGGCTATATTGTGCACGAACATTTTGCAGTCCAGCTTGCGACTGGCTTACCGCCGCTTGAATTAGATCGGGATTTATTTTCACCAAAAGGTCGCCCTTTTCCACAATTTGTCCTTCTTTTACTGGAAGCTCAATAATTTCGCCCGATACTTCGGAAGATAGTGCTACCTCCACTTCTGGTTGAATTTTTCCGGTTGCGGCAACAGTTTCAATAATATCGATGGGAACAATTTGAGTTATTTCAACTTGTTTGAATTCGCCCGATTTTCCGAACCAACCTGCTTTTTTGCCTACAAGAAGCAAAACAATAAGTAATGCAACAACTACAATAATCCAGATGAGTGTTTTTTTCTTCATTTTTAAAATTTTAATTCAGTTGCGGGTAAACCAAAGTACAATTCCAGCACCTTAATTTTGAAAATATAATCATATTTTGCACGCAAAGCTTCACTTTGTGCATTTTCAAGTCGAAACTTGGCTTGGCTAAAATCCAATGAATTTAAAAGGCCTACATCATATCGGTCTGTGGAATATTGATACGCTTGTTCTTGGGCATTCACTGCCACTAGCGCAGCTTCATAAACTTTACTGGCGCCTACCACATCTGTATATGCTTGATAAACATTTGATTCTAACTCAAGCTCTGCTTGATCTTTTTGGAATTCAGCCCGCTTCACATTTATTTTATTTCGCTGAACGGAGGCCCGTGTTGAAAATCCATTTAACACAGGAATATTTAATTGAAAGCCGTATGAAATTCCATCATTGAGATACAATTGCTCAAAAAATGGTGCCGGCGGACTTGTGAGCAAACCAAAATTTGGGGCAACAACGGTTTGTCCCGTGTCTTCCACTTGGCCAATTACTTGTGTGGGTTGATTTGGGTCTATCCCACCCTGTATAATTCGTTCAGCTCCAGATTCGCGTGTGTTGTAATTTATAAAGCCTGCCAAGTTTGGGTAATAACCGCTTCTAGCAATTTGCACGTCTTTTTCCGCAAGTGCTATGTTTGCTTCAGCAATTTGCAATTCCGGCCTCTCCTCTTTTGCTTTTGCTATAATTTCTTCGGGAGTTTTCTCAGTAATATCTGTCAAAGGAGCGTCATAGGAAGATTCAGCAATATCAAAATTTGCATAATCCTTTATCTGAAGCATTTGCGCCAGGTTTATGAGGGAAATACGAATATTATTTTCGGCAATCACAATGCGTTGCTCCTCATTGGCTGAAGTTGAAAGTATTTCCAGTAAATCACCACGTGGTATGGAACCTGCATCCACTAATTTGTTTGCACGCTCAAACTGTTCCAAAGTAATTTGATGCTGCGCTTGTATAACGGCGAGATTTTCTTTGTTGAACAGAATTTCCAAATATGCATTTGCTACCAAGAGAGCCGTATTGTCTTTAATTTGGTCAAGATTGTACTGCGCTGCAAGGTTTGAAAGTTTTGCCCGCTGAAGTTGACGCAAATTGTTTAACCCATCAAAAATTGTTAAACCTAAAGTTGCATTTGCCGAAAAATTCCGTGTTGTTTGATTTTGAAGAACTCCCGTGGTTATATTTTGTGTAAGCCCAGTATTCCAAGAATTTGATCCGGAAATATTAAATGAAGGCAGGTAATTACCTATAGCATTCAGTTTGTCAACATCAGCAAGTTCCAAATCCAATTGCCCTTGTTTTATTGAAATATTTTCTTCCAAAGCTTTATTTATGGCTTCTTCCAAAGTCCATTTTTTATTTTGGGCATTTAATGAAATCCCTAGAATTAGGAAAAAGAATAAGATTAATAACTTCTTCATACGTTTATTGTTGCTGAATGAGTCTTTCGCATAGCCAATGCGTTACAAAGATTGTATTTTTTAATAAAATTTTTCCTTTTTTTTATCATAGAGAAGATGGTCGCAGACGGTTTCTATATTTTTTTGTTATGTCAACTTCAGTAACATCAAAGGTTAAGATTTTAAAATTAAAGCTTTCAGTATATAAGACTTTTAAAGCCGGATGATGTTACTACAAAAAGGAAAGAATTATTCGGTTTCCTGGGAACGAGCCTTTTTTCTACTTCGGTAAATTGCGTAGCCAACGCCCCCAATAAGCAGGTAGGGAAATATCATTAAATACATAATTCCGTTGTTAATTCCCTTTGCAGCTTGCCCGCCTTCTTCGCTTTCCAAAACTGCCCGGCACATAGCACACTGCGCCTCCGCTGGAAGAGCGGCTACTAATAAAAGGAGTGTTATAAGAAAAATTTTATATTTCATTGTTTCAGATTGCAGATCAGATTTTAAGTTTCCTTTTCTCTTTTCTCTTTTCTCTTTTCTTAATAATAAGGAGAAATCATTAAATAAACAATTACACCAGTAACAGCAACATACAACCAAAGCGGATAAGTGATACGGGCAATTTTTCGGTGTTTATAAAACTGTCCAGAAATAGCGCGAACATATGTTATCAACACAAAAGGTATAACAACAATGGATAGTAAAATATGCGTTAAAAGAATAAAATAATATACATATTTCAGCGGTCCTTCTCCGCCATATGTAGTGGAATCAGAAGTCATATGATAGGCTACGTACATAACCAAAAACAAGACAGAAAAGGAAATTGCAATCTTCATTAACCGTTCATGAACTTTTCTGTTTCCCTTTCTAATTTGGAAAACAGCGGTAACCAACAAGATGGCTGTTAATCCATTTATAGTTGCATAAATTGGCGGCAGAAACCCTAAACGTTCCACGCCGGGAATTTTTATGGTAAACAAAAAAGCTACTGCCACTGGAATTGCAATGGAAAGAATCCATATCCAAATGTTATATTTTTTTGATGGGGCAATCGTATTTTCCATTTTAAAATTATAATAGCTTTTTAATATCCTCTTTTAGCATTTGGATGCCTTTGTCTTCCAGACCATCATAATAAACAATAGGATTTCCGTTTTCGTCTATTCGGGAACGGATGTTGCCTTCTTGATCAATCAATGCGAAAAAGCCGGAATGTTCAAATCCCCCTCCCGCTCCGGATGTTTCGCCTACATAGAGGTTAAATCCCTCATTGGCCAATTTAAATATCTTTTCCTTTTCACCCGTTAATAAATGCCATTGGGGTTTTGTGATACCTTTATTCGCTGCATATTCTTTTAAAACTGCAGGCGTATCGTGCGCTGGGTCAATTGAAAAGGAAGCAATGCCCACTTTTGGATTTCCCAAAAATGCATCTTGGATTTTGATCATATTTTCCGTCATTATTGGGCAAATAGAGGGGCAAGTTGTGAAGAAAAACTCAACAATATAAATCTTATCCTTAAATGTTTCGTTGGTAATGGTCTCGCCGTTTTGATCTGTAAAACTGAATGCCGGCACTTTACCGATAGTGGCAAGATCCGGTTCAGAAATGTTTTTGATAATTTTTGGAACCGCCCAAATACCAAAAATCAAAATGATGAACGAAATGCCTATGTATGAATAATTTTTTTTCATTTTTAATTGATACTTTTGATTCTATGGATCCTATGGATGCTATTGCATTTAGTCCAGATTCTTGGTTCTTGGTTCTTGTTTCTCTTTTCTAAATTTCTCTATCGGTATTATATTTTTTCAGCGCTCGTCTATATTCAGCCAAAAGCACTTTAACGTCATCACTCATTTTATTGTTGATTTCGGCAATGGTGCTGGAATCAAAACCATACATTACACCTGCATCCTCATCATCATCCCTGCCTCGAAGGTTTCCCTCTTTATCTATAATAAAAACATAGGGAGTTGATAAATTTGGGTCTAATTCAATATTTGATTTTAGCGATTGAAAAACATTGTTGATATCCTCCTCAGCTCCAAATGCAAAATGCCAAGAATCTGTTGGAGCTATCATCTTTAGCTTTTCCTCAATACTTCTGGCCTGTTCTTCGGTACCGTTTGGCAAAAGAATGACAAACTGAAACTCATTAAACTCGTGATTTTTACTATAAATTTTATGGGCAAGGTTATAGGCATAAGCACGGTGCGCTTCCAAATCGCTTCCGAAGAAACCCAACACGGTAATGTGATCTTTTAGCTGAACGGCTTTTCCATCAAGGGTTTTAAAATTATTTAATTCCGTAACTGAATTTGTTAACACGGGAAGCGTGGCAAAATTGTTTTTCCCCGAAGCAAAGAAAACATAGACTGTAATGGGTAGTAAAAAAAGGATTCCGAGGACGAGATATTTCTTCATTTCCGCAATTTTTTGCTTATGCAAAAATACAGGGTAAAAGGGGGTTAGGCAATGTTTTGGGTGATAAATTTTAAAAACAATAGACAGAAAAAAACCCTCACAAGGAGGGTTATAAAATTTATTTAAAATTCTTTAGAAATTGAATTTTATAAAACCAACTTTATAAACTTCATAAATATAGTCGCCTTCAATTAAAAGGAGCACTACCAGGTAACCTATCAAAAATAAGGTGGTCCAAATTACCGCTCTTCGCAAACCAGTGGTCTCATCGCGCATGTGCATAAAATCCCAAGTAATGTAGTATGCTTTAAAAAGTGTAAGCAAAATGAATATCCAGTTAAGAAGTTTCAGCGCCAAAAAGTGAGTATCCACCAAAAAGGCAGGACGGATAATACCCAATGCTACCTCTATTGTGGTAACGATTGACAGTATTACAAATACTCCCCAAATCTTAGTTACATTCGATTTAAACTTTAAAGCTCCTCTAAAGATTGCTAATTTATGTGCTTGATCGTGTGCCATTTTTAAAATAAAATTTTATACAAGATAAAAGAATGTAAATACAAATACCCATACCAAATCCACAAAGTGCCAGTATAGTCCAACTTTTTCAACCATTTCATAATGGCCGCGGCGTTGGTATGTGCCCAATATTACGTTGAAGAATATAATACAGTTTATCAATACTCCCGTTGCCACGTGAAATCCGTGAAAACCTGTAATAAAAAAGAAGAAGTTTGCAAAGAGGGGGTGACCGTATTCATTGTGGCGAAGGTTTGCGCCTTCAACTACCATTTGGCCATCGTTAACTACCTTTGCAATGGATTCTTCACGATTTAAAATTATGTGGTGCCCGTGCTCATCTTTATGCTGGACTCTTACCAAGAGATTTTCATTGGCAAGGAAGCCTTCTTTTACCTGTTCAAAAGAAACACTTGGGTAATATTCTGATTCATCTTCAAACCAAATTCCAATTTCTTTAGTTTGCTCGGTTCGCTCGCCAGTTGCCATTGCAGCAAATTCACTAAGCGCCACTCGTTCTCCATCTTTATTCAAAAACTGAACAATTTGCCCACCTTTAGTTTCTATTGCTCCATAATCACCTTTTATGAACGTTGCCCATTCCCAAGCTTGGGAGCCCAAGAAAATTAAACCTCCAATTATGGTAAGAAACATATAAAGAATTACTTTATTCTGTTGCATTTTATGTCCTGCATCCACAGCCAAAACCATGGTTACGGATGAAAAAATCAAGATAAAAGTCATAAATGCCACATAATACATAGGCGCATTTACTCCGTGAAGGAATGGAAAGTGGGTAAAAACTTCATCGGGAATGGGCCAAGCATCCACAAATTTAAATCTTGAAAATCCATAAGAGGCAAGAAATCCTGAAAAAGTCAAGGCATCAGAAACGATGAAAAACCACATCATCATTTTGCCATAACTGGCTTTTAATGGTTGGTTTCCACCACCCCAGGTTTTTCCTTCGGTACCTGTTTTAACAACGGTAGCTTCCATAAAAAGAAATAGTTTTTTAAATAAGGTTCAAAAATACGTTTAATTTTTATTTAACGAAACATCAATTATTAATTTAGAAAAAATCTATACAAATAGCGGGATGTAATGTATTGTGTGTTCTTTAAAATCAATAGGATAGGTTAAACAAAATATAAAAATAAAAACAGATAAATCCATACAATATCCACAAAGTGCCAAAAAGTTGCGGCCAGTTCCACACCAAGTGTTTTACCTTTTACATATTTTCGTTTAAAATGATTATAAATGACAACTAAAAGTGAAATTAGTCCCGCAAAAACGTGAGCAACGTGTAACAAAACTACCAAATAAATAAATGAAGTAGTTATACTACTTGTGGGTCCAGTAAAATTATATCCATTCTGTATGATTTCTGAAAAACCCATAAATTGAAAAATGACAAAGCAAATTCCCAATAAGAATGTAGTAACCAAAAAAAACATGCCAAGGCCATTTTGTTGTTTTTTGATTGCTTTTAAAGCAAGATGAACTGTAATACTACTCGCAATAATTAAAGCAAGACTTATATAAAAAGCCTGCGGAATATTAAAAGTTGAAATCCAGTCTGGTCTTTCCTTGCTTACTACATAGGCGCTAGTGAGTCCCGCAAAACTCATAGTCAAGCTAATAATACCGAACCAGAGCATATTTTTTTTTGCCCGATTTATCTTTATCTGTTCAGACCCTTCTGTTAAATCCATTTTTTTATTTCTTTATAAATTATTATCGTAAAAATTTATCGGCAACGTAAATTATTTGCAGCAAAGTTATATAGCTAACGCTGGCAAGCATCAGTTGTTTAGCTGCCTTTGATGTTTTTTCATTATAAAGCCTAAGTGCGTAATAAATTAGTCCAATTCCCAGAGCACCAATTAAAATTCCTGAAACTGGGGTTAAGTATAGTTTTCCTGTAATTCCCAAAACGGGTATTAAAGAAACGAGTACCGTCCAGATTGTGTATAAAATAACTTGTATTGCCGTGCCCTTATCCCGTTTTCCGTTGGGAAGCATATAGAAACCTCCTTTTTGGTAATCCTCATAAAGAAACCAACCAATGGCCCAAAAGTGTGGGAACTGCCAAAAAAACTGAATCATAAACAGGGTACCCGGCTCGATTCCAAAATTACCTGTTGCAGCAACCCAGCCCAACATAAAAGGAATGGCTCCCGGAAAAGCACCTACAAAAACCGAAAGCGGGGTTTTTGTTTTTAAAGGAGTATAAAGGCTCACATACATAAAAATGGAAATAGCCCCAAACATCGCCGTGATAGGATTTATAGAATATAAAACAACAATTCCTATTACAGTAAGCACAATGGCAAGTATAAAAGCAGAGCGCACGCTCATGTGTGCCGCAGGCAGTGGCCTATTTTTGGTGCGGTCCATCAATGCATCGAGGTCGCGCTCAATTATTTGATTATATACATTTGAAGCGCCTACCATACAATATCCACCCACGCATAACAAAAAAAGTATATAAAAATCTATGGTTTCTGCGCCCAATAAATAACCAGCAACCGAAGAAAACACCACACTAACCGAAAGACGAAGTTTGGTGATTTCAGTGAAATTCCTAATGACTGACTGGGTGATTGACTGTGAATTGATAATGGACAAGCTCTTTTTTTTAAGCGTGGCAAAGATACGCTTCCTGTATTTTTTTTCGCAATATATTATCAATAATCTTGTGCTTTTATTTCAGCATTTTCATTAATTTGAACCGATTTTAAAACATAGAAAATATGCTATCAAGATTAACTTTCATCGCAACACTATTCTTTTCAATTTTAACTGTTTATTCCCAAGCGGACGACGGTACTGAAGTTTTTACAAAACTTATAAATGTTAACAACAAAATCTATATGCTGCAGGGAGAAGGAGGTAATATTGGCCTTAGCTTTGGTAATGATGGAGTCTTTATGATAGATGACCAATTTGCGAAAAATATTGAACAGGTTCAAAAAGACATAGATAAAGTCAGTAAAAAACCTGTACAGTTTTTGATAAATACACATTTTCATGAAGACCACATAAGTGGAAATGCAGCAATGGCAAAAACGGGAACTATTATATTTTCACAGGAAAATGTTCGTACGCGTATATTGGATGTAATGGCTGCTGGCACAAAAAGGATACCCCAGGAAACCCTTCCAATAGTTACCTTTTCGGAAGATCTTTCCTTTCATTACAATGGTGAAAAAATATATGTTTTTCACGTTCATAATGCCCATACCGATGGCGATGCTATGGTTTATTTTACCGAAAGCAACGTACTGCATGCCGGTGATGTTTTCTTCAATGGAAAATATCCTTTTATTGACACTGAAAATGGAGGTAGCGTAAAAGGATATATAGATGGAATTGAGAAAGCACTATTAGTAATTAATGAAGACACCAAAATTATTCCCGGACACGGCAATGTGGGAACGTATAAAGATTTACAAAAAGCTGCGGACATGCTTTCTATTGTTTACAAAAGAGTAGCAATGAACTACATCAATAAAAAAACCGAAGATGAAGTTGCTAAAATGACCGATTTAACCCAAGAATACGATAAGCAAGGTTTCGGCAGTGGTTTTATTAAGAGAGACGCTTTTTTAAGAATGATTTATAAAGAAGTAGCTAAAGAACGTAGTTCTATAGATAATAATGCAGAAAAAAACCAACAGGCCAGAGAAAAACTTGAGAAAATGAAAGAGCAAGTTAAACAGCAAGGAAGCAATTCTCCCAAAACAGGAGAAAAGACCAACGGAAGCAATGATGGTAAATAGGTTTTTTTAAAAATCGTAGTACCAATTAAACAAATCTGTCCGGATTCCAAGATTCACCCAACTAGTTTGGTTTTTGAACACAGTTTCGGTGTCCACTTTAGGGTCAAAATTCCTGAATATAAAACTTCCGTAAATCTTTAAGTTTGTGGCGGGGTTTATTACATATCCCGCCTGCACTTCCGTATGGAAAAAATCCGTGGTATTTCCTTGTGCAACATTATTACCGTCAGTGGAGATCCTATCATCTTCATTTCCATAAATGCTACTGCCATAAAAACTTGAATCTTCGGGCGTATTGAATTCAAAACCACGTTTTGCAACAATAAACTTGGCATCACCATAAATTCTTCCTTTTTGGTATCGTGCAATTGCTATAAATTCAGAAAAATTGGCGCCAAGCGTATGCGCCATTGATTGATTGTTGTGGCCATAATTTAAAACAATTGTATTGTGCGAATAAGTGTATGGCCTAACCCTATTATATTCCGTTTGTAAATAGAGATTTTTAAGTCCGAAAGCATTATAATATTTTAGCCCTAGTTGATAACCCGTTTTGTTTTTATAGCTTCCTTTTCCGCCAAAAACATCACCGGAAGAAAATTCGTCAATAATGAGTTGTCCGTATGCGTTTATGTGGTCATTCACTTTATACTTTCCACTGATTCCTATCAATGCATTTCCGCCCCGGGAACCTGTTGAAAATTCAATAGCTCGATAAAATATAATGGGATTTAAATAATTCACATCAAAACCACGACCATTATCATTTTGCCAAATTACAGATTCAAAAAGTCCAATGTTTAAACGTTTGGTAATGTTATAACTTAAATAATGATTTGCCATATATTTTGTTCGGAAAGAACCATCTTCCGTCACTTCGGGACGAACATCGCGCAGCGACATCCAAGTGTTGGTATATTTCAGTTTCCAGAAAGTAGTATTTATTTTAAAGAAAGGATACGAACTTGCATTATCACTGGTGAATAAAGAGCGATAACCATCGCCCAAAAAAGTTTTGCCGTGTCCCAGTTGAATATTGAAATATTTTGACGGAGTGTAAGATATATGCCCAGTTGCAATAGGATAATCATAGGAATCTGATCTAAAAGCCTTAGCTATTCCGCGCCCGGGAATAATAGCGGGATTACCCCCATCAGGTTTTATGGATTCCGCATATCTATTAAAGTAATCTGCAAAACGGCCTTGGCTTTCATAAATAACACCAAAAAAACCAAGTTGCTTCCCGATACTTCCTTGGGTGTAAACCAAGCGAGTATTATTATAGGTATCAATATCTGCATCAAAATCTTTTCCGACTTGTAAATCCACTCCCGCATCGAGCGTCATCCAATAATCCTTTCCTTTGATGGTAACTAAATGTTCGTTCCAAAGCTTTCGCCCAAACCAAGAAGTTTTGTTTTTTAACAATTCATTCTTTGCTGCTTCAAAATCATAATATTTATTCACCTCACTATAAACATAAGGTTTCTGTGCCGTATGGTTGTTCAAGCCCACTCGGTTCATGGCTGGATCGAAAAGACTGTAATTATGGTGCGAAAGAGGAATGTTGATATTGCTTGTGTATTCTTCGTTATTAAAAGGAAGATTTTCAATAGCTTCATATTCATTAACCAATTTTTCCCTTTCATTTATTTTTGCCAATTCTGGTGTTTGCAAAATACTTTCACCGGGTGCCACCAACGGAATTGTAATGGGCAAAGTAAATTGAATATACGCAGGCGTTCCGTTATATGTGGCGGGCTCCACCTTAGGCAAATTTTCAAAAACGCGTCGTGCTTCCGCTTTTAATTCATCATAAATTCCGTCAACATATAAAACCTTAAAATTTCCTTCTTTCGTAACTTCAAATAGTACGTTTACATTTCCTTTATAATTCTCTGAAAAAACGATTTCGGGAACTTGAAAATTCTGATAAATAAAACTTTGAAGGGTGTTATTGAAACAATTTTCCAACGCTTCAACATCTGTATTTTCACATTCCTTAAAAACAGGATATTTTTCATATTTGGCAGCAGGAACTTGCGATAAGGCGACTATTGAGAAACAAAAAATAAAAAGGAAAATAAACTGCTTCATTGGAGTTTGCTTGTTTAAGCCCGAAAGATACAGTTTTTTTGCAATGACCGGTTTCAAAAAAAGCTCCCTTTTTAAGAGGAGCTTTAGCTTTAATATTTTGAATTTATTATTGAATCTTAAAAGTAATCGGTACGGTATAAACTACATCCACATTTTTGTCGCCCTGCTTTCCGGGCTTCATTGTGGGCAGATTGTTTATTACCCGTTGCGCTTCCTTTTTTAAGTTGGCGTTGTGCGAATTTGCAACCACATCAGTGACAAAACCATTGGAATCAATTTTAAAATTTACATAGATTCTATAAGTTTCATTTGATTTTAAGTCTTCCAACAATTCCTTTCTGAAATTTTTATTTATAAAAGAATTTATTTTTGAAGACATACAATCAATTTTTTCGGCATTGGTGCCCAGAGCCTCACAACCAGGAAATACGGGTACAAATTCAACATTTAAAATAGAGGTTGGTCCAACTGGTTTCGTATCAATGGGAGGTTGTACAGGGATTGTTGGTTCCTCAATTACCGGATCATCTGTAGTTGCGATTGGAGTTTCATCAACCGGATCTTCATTTTTTGCCACTTCAATAACATTGGTTTTTATCGGTTTTTGAATAGGTGCTTGTTTAATTATGGGCTTTTTTACTGGCTCAAGAGGCTTAGGTTTCTCCAATTCATATACAAATACTGGAGGATCTTTAATTCCTTCCGAAGTTGAAGAAGTTACTTTGTATTCCTTTATTTCAAAATTAGTCTGCATAATGAAGAAAACAATAAACAAACTAGTAATAATACCTAATTGAAAGAACAAACGCGAATTCCATTTAATATTGGTTTGCTTTTTTTCTTGTCTTTTGTTGCGGGTGTTTTCTGATGTTGCTTTCATAATTAAGAGATTTAAAGGTTAATATTATATGAAATACAACTGTTGTGCCAAAAAACAAAAAACCCCGTCTTTGCTAGTGCTAAGACGGGGTTTAATTTAAGAATGTTATTTTAATTCTGAATATCAAACACGATTGGTAGGGAATAAAGTACACCTACTGGTTTGCCGCGTTGTTTACCGGGAGTCATATCTGGAAGTGACTGCACTACATCAACAGCTTCTTTTTCCAGCCTTGGGTGCGGTGCACGCGCACGAACATCAATTACTTTTCCGTTTTTATCAATTTTAAATTGAACTGCAATACGCTGTCTGCCTTCCAAACCAAGATCTGATGCCAAATCGCTATTAAACTTTTTGTTAATGAAATCGCTTATTTTGGCTGACATACATTTCTTTTTGGCTTCATTTCCACTTTCTTTTTCACAGCCTGGATAAATAGGTACATTTTCAATTACTGCGAATGGAACATCGGCAATTTCTTCTTCTACCACCTCTTCTTTTATCTCCTTAACCTCTACGATTTTTTTGTCCTGCTTTGTTTCGGTAGATTGAATAATGGTTTCCTCCACTTCTTTTTCATCTTCTATTACCTCAATTACTTCGGGAGCTGGTGGCGGTGGCGGTGGTGGAGGTGGCGGGGTTAATTGTTGGGTAATTGGAATTTCTTCTTCTAGCTCATCGCCTACGTCCAATTTCCCGAAGTCGTTATCAGATTTATCATATGATTTCCACTCAATTGCCTGCCATGCAAGAAAAAGCATTAAAATCATACCAAGTTGGAAAAACAGCATGCTTCTGCGACTTACGTCTGATTTTGGATTTTTTTTAGGTTCCATAATTGTGGGTTTTACTTGTTGCTAAAATATAGAAATTATCATTCAATTTAAAACTTAATTGAAATTTTAAAAATTAAATTTATGCCTTATACTTCTGAAAAAAAATATTCCGAGCAAAGAGCCTATAAAATTTGCAGCTACATCAAAAATATCTGCGATTCTCGACACTGTGAATAGGCCTTGTAATATCTCAATTATTATGCCATACAGCAGGATTGATACTAACAAAATTAGGATCAATTTCATATTAAAATCAAAGCCCTTTCTTCTGTAAAAATAGAGAAGCCAAATATTTATCAATACAAAATAAATAAGGCAATGAACTATTTTGTCCGCCGCGGAAAAATGAATTTCCGGTAATTCAGGGCTTGGTATAAAAAAGAGAACAGATATAATGCAGCTGTACAATACCGCGACAAAGAAAAGGGTTTTATCCCCCAATAAGAGTTTTATAAGCGGCATCATCCAAAAGTTCAGCTATTTCATCTGGGTTGGAGATTTTTATCTTTACCATCCAGCCTTTTCCATAAGGGTCTGAATTTACTTTTTCTGGTTCCGATTCCAGACTTTCATTAAATTCAAGTATTTCGCCAGATAAGGGTGAAAATAATTCGGAAACGGTTTTTACTGCTTCCACGGTTCCAAATTCTTCTCCCTTATTCAAGGTTTCGCCTACGGTTTCTACTTCCACATAAACTATATCTCCGAGTTCGCCTTGTGCAAAATCGGTAACACCTACCGTTGCGGTATCGCCTTCAATTTTAACCCATTCGTGGTCTTCGGTGTATTTTAAATTAGCTGGTATATTCATAAATAAATTATATTAAAGTTTTTTAGTTTCCAAAATTATATCTCAATGTAAAGCCGCTTCGTATGGTTGTTTGTGGGAAGGCGGTAGAAATTGCATATTCAGAGAATGAATGATCATAATAGAATAAGGCTGTCAGGTTTTTGCTAAGTGCATAATCGATGGATAATTGTGCCCCATAAATAGTTTGACCTGCGGTTGTTTGGTTATTTTGAATATCCAAGTATCTAATAATAGTTATGTTATCCCTTCTTGACAAATCTACCTTAAAGTTCAAATCACTTTTTAATACGGACTTTTTACCACCAAAATTGGTAGCGATACGAAGGTCTTTAATACGGTAGCCAAGCCCGATAATATATTCGTTTCCTTTAATTTCAGTCAATAAATTATTTGCGAAACTTAAAGAGAGGGCGCGGTCCTTACGCATCTCAGCAAGTATTTTTACTGAATTGTTCATTTCAAAGTCCATGCGGAGCAAGGGTGAAAACTGTTCGGTCAAATTTACATTTGTCAGTAACGTTTTTACCTTAAAGTTTCCTGCCTGATCAATTGCTTCCGTATTATTGGGGTCATAATCTAAATTAGACTGAAATTGATTAACTGTATAGCTTGCTCTATAGCCATGGGTTAGTGAAAAACGTTTAAAGTTTTTCTTAAACCATGCTATGTTCATTAAACCAGTATATTTAACGTCCCAATTAGGAAGGGGGACATCCCTAAAAATTCCAGTTTTTTCACTTGAAGCATCGCTTCCTTTATATGCTGCAAGAAACGCTGGCAACAGTACATCTTGGCTATTTCTTCCAAAACCTACTGGATAACCGTCGGCAGTTCGTGGAATTGGCCCTCCTTGGTAGTGGGATTCTGCCAATCTGTTCGCAATTGTTAAACGGTTGCTTCTAAAATCCTCAAACGCCTCAGAATTGTTTTCATCACTCGCACTAAAAGCCGTTTTTATCAATACTGTGGAAATGTTGAAGTTACCAAAAGTATTTGGGGTCAAAGACTGGTATAAACCATCTTCAACAATATAGTTTTCGGAATAATTTTCTGAATAAATCCTGCTTCCGTTTATGTCAATAGTTAAGTCATTAATCGGTTCAAGATTAGCTTGAATGTCCATTTGACGGCTTTCAACTTCAGTATATTGTTCGTTAAATTCAGGATAAAGTGTTAACCAACCTTTTCGTGCGGCTAACTCCCTAATTTCTGCTTGGCTTCCAAAAACAAAACCTGTAGTTGGTTTCAGTGTCCCAATAAAACCAATGGACGGTAAATATCCAGGCAAGAAAATACCATTGTTTTCCTGATAGTTAAATTGAATCTTTTTAAGCATCGTTGCAAAACCTATTGCGGTGTTTAAGGCTTTGTCTCCAGCATTTAAACTTCCTTCACTGCCAGCTCCTCTAGCAAGAACATTGGGCGCCCCGCTTTTTCCATTTGAAGCTTCACCATTTTTTTCTTCAAGCTTGCTTTCTCTTGCAGATTTTTCTTCATTGCCTGCTTTTTCCTCACCTTTGCCTTCACCACCACCGGCTCCTTCGCCTCTAGCAGCTTTAGTTTTGCTCTTCTTAATTTTCGTTAATCCAACATAGCGGTATAAACCGTTCATATCTATACTAGAATTAATTTGATGCGTTGCCGCATTTTGAATGGAATTCCCCAAGTTATAAGTATTGGTAGTTCCATCACTCAGCTGAATGGGGATTTCGTTGAAAAGATCACTACTTGCCTGCCATTGATAATCGCCGGTATAGGAATAGGTAGCCCTTATAAATTTCAGGAAAGGAAACTTGCTGAAAGGCAAATCATAGTTAAGCTGAAGCGATTGAAAATGTTGATTTGGTTCTCCAACATCAAAGAAACCGTTCCAGACTCCTATTTCATTGTCCACAAAACCATTATCGTCCAAATAATTATTTACAATCCTATTGTTTGAAGATGTGAAGTTAAAACGCAATGATTTTGTTAAGTTATGGTTGATAGTATATTGCCAATCAAAAAGGAAATTTCGTTGGTACAATGTTGGAAGGCCAATATTGCCCTCAAGCAAATTAATCTCCCTAAATTTCTGCTCGTTGTATTGTCGCGTAATATTAGAGCTTACGGAAATGTTTGTGGGCAAATAATTAAAGTTGAAATCTTTAAGAAATTGCCAATATTTACTTCGAAATATAGAATCGTTCTTTTTGAATGGCTCTACGGGTTTTGCAGTAAAGTTATAGTTGTAAGTAGCCCCTGCCCTAACATTTTGTTCCAGTGCATCTTCCACTTCAAAATCGTGATGGTCGGTTTGATTGTATGAAAACGAACCAGTAAAATTTTCTACATCATACACATTAGGCTTATCTTCTCCGGTACGTTCTTTTCGCACACCTATAAAGTTTACACTTTGACGCTTTGTATAATCTACTGATTGTTCTTTTATTCTGTCCTTTTCAGCTGCGTCGTCTGTATTGTCCAATCTGGTGTCAAGTTCAATATCTTGAAATTCTGGATCGTACTGTGGGGTTATCAATTCTTCGGAGCGCCCGTAATTAAAAGGAAGTTGTATTCCCCATTTCTTCGGCATTAATTGACCAAGATTCACATTTGTAACTACATCGTATTGCTGTAAATCCTCGCGGCTTCTTTGGTTTGGGCCTTGTTCAATAGAACCAAAACCTATTGTACTTCTTTTTCCGGTGGCGCTTACAGTAGCAAAATCTGCAATGTTGGCATCCATGCTCACAACTGCTGCCCATCCACCTTCATTTTTAAGCTCAGACATTCTGAGTTCGTTGAACCAAACCTCGCCACATAAATCGTCATTCGTGCTGTTTCGGACACCCAACATAATGGTTCGAACGTTACCAAAACTGGGATTTCCTTTTATCCCTATTCTCAATTCGTTCTCTCCACTTGTAGTTCCGCCATCAAGTTCAGATTGGTTAAAGAAATTTACTTCGGTGGGGTCGAAATTTGAATCGCCCAATACCATTGTTTTAACTTGTTGCAACAAATTTAGAGGAAGGTTCAATCTGTTTGCAAGCGGCCAAATTTCCTCGGCGCTTCGAGCCCCAAAATTGGTAGGGTTCAACGGAATTTGAACTTCATAGTAGTTATTGGTGAGGTCATTACCCAAACGTATAAAAGCTACTAATTGTCCATTTGTAAGCGGCGTTGGATTGCTATCGTTTATTAAAGATTCTGCGTGGATGAACATTTCCAGGTTTTTATACTGACGCATGTCTACGTTGAAGTTTTTATATACTGAACGTCCATCATTTGGCTCCAATCCACAAACGCGCAAAGAAAGTGATTGCTCATTCTCGCGAATAATGTTATTGTTGTTGTTCAACTCTTCCCGCACCAGTCCCGGAGGTAATACATAAGGAATTGGCTCACGGTTTTCATTTTCTTCGATACTAACGGATTGAACTTCAAACAAAGTATCATCATTTGCCGGATCCTCAAAAGTTACGTTATCTAAAGTCTGCTCAAATCTTCTGTAATCGCCACGTATCAATTCCATAGTTCCGAAACGCAAAACGGTGTTTTGTGTAAACTTTGAAAGGTACATTCTCATAAAACGTATGGATCTGAAATCAGAAATGCCGCCTTCCGCCCTATCTGGTTTGCTGATAGGAATTTTAAACTGTACCCATCGAACAGGTATAACGTTATTGTCTTGGGTTGTTACATCAAGTAATTTTACATCTGAAATATAATCATTGTTCTCTCTGTTCATCCCAGGAAACATTCGAACATTGTATTCGTAATAACTTTCAATCGTGTTCATTGTGTTGTCACGATTTATATCTTCCACATCCGGTTGTGCAGTACTTCCCCGGTTTGTGTTTGTAACTTCTACTGGGGAATTTCCTTGGGTTCCGTTGAATTTAAGGTAACGCTCCAAAATGTTTCCATCGGCCTGCAAAAAATATTGATAGTCATCATTGGCGGGGTCATTACCAAAAGCCCCTCCGTATTTGGCTACCTCTTCGGCATTATTCAATCCGTCAAATCCAACATCTTGATTGGTTCTTTGCTGCCCTTCGGTATTGAAAGTGTAAACAAGTGATTGGTTTAACGGTACTTTACCCCAATCCGTAAAAAGAACGTTAGTATCGCCCCCATCTTCTGGCAAACCATTTTCATATTGTTTTCTACCATCCTTTAAAACATCTTCTGAAACACTTCCTAAATTGAAATTCAGCTCTCCGCCAGGATTTCCGTTATTTTCATCGTAGATAAAAGGATCCATTACCCAAAACTGAATGTATTCCACATTCGATTTTTCAAAATCTGTGGTAGTCAATTGTCTCATTATCCCTCCAAAATTATCTTCAGGTGTTGGAAGGGTTCCATCAGTGGCTTGTGGATTATAGTTATATTCCCCACGTGTTGAAGGATAATAGGCCAAATCTAAGGTAAACAAAGCCTGAGTTTGTCCTTGGATAATATCTTGGTTCGGGAAAATTTCATCCCTAAAAACGCGGCGGGTAAATGGCGAAGAAAGATCCTCATCGTTAATACCGTCAGGTCTTTGGCTACTATAAAAAATAGGGTCGATTGTATACCAAGACAGTTTAGCGCGTTTATAATTGTATTCTAAATCACCATTATCAAGTTGGCCACCGTACCCAATGGGAGTACTTGCCAAAGTCCAATTGGATGGTGTGCTTATATCATTTCCTGTTTGTGAAGATTCAAAATCATCAACATACGAAGTTGTTTTACCATTAAAATCTGAAACTTTCGGCGCGCCCGGTTTCAAATATGCAAATTCACCGCGCAAAGAAACATTGGATTCCACATCGGTATCAATGTTTGGTAAATGGTTTACCAATCTAGTAAGGAATGGAACTTCTGTTGAATAATTTAGGTTTATTCCGAAAATAGTATTGTTAATTGGTTCAACCCCATAAGATGATTTCTGGGTCAATGGGCGTTCGTTAAGATTTAAATAGGTCGCACCAATAAGAAACTTATCGCTGAATCTATGTTCCACATTAAGGCCCGTAAACCGCTTGCTCTGCTGTCCGAAAAGTGAATTATTTTCTGTACTTACCGAAATTGGGATATTGCTATTTAATAGTGAAGGATCCAAAATTTGTACCCGCCCAAGTTGATAATTAACAGTATAATCTACACCTTCAACCAAGGTTCTTCCCCCGGCGGTTACGGTAACGGAACCTTGAGGAATATTGAAGGCACCAATAGGAATACCATCGGCACCGGTAGATTTATAACTTCCCTTTAACTGGAATTTGTTTTTCTCGCTCTCTTGTTGCTCGGCCTGTGTTTTGGTGCCAGTATAAAGTGTTCGAAAAACATATTTATCCTGGTTGGCATTATAGGTATCGGGCATGCTATAATTTGCAGGTACTGACGGGACGTCTAGCTTATCAAACAAATGCTCTCCAAACGGCTCTACGGTTGTGAAAATTATTCGTCCGTTTTGTGCATCAACGGTTATCCCGGGAAGAAAGTCAAAGAAGCCATCTCCTCCCTGTTGTGGATCGTTGTTGAAGTTAAGCCTATCAAGATTGAAAACTTTCAATAGAATTTCATCTTTAACATCATCCGGTAAATCCGCTGCCGGATGTCCAACGGTTGCTTGTGCTTCTTTAATATAATTTAATGGCGAAGGATCTGTATAGAGTATATTGAGCCTAAAATCGTCTTTTTCAAGTTGGTACGCTCCAATTGGGTAAATGTTTTTCATCATCAAGTCCCAAATTGGTTCGTTTACATTTGTAATACTACTTTTCAGAAGTTTTACAACAAGGTTTTGTGCCAGGCCTGCTTCTTGTCCTGGAGGATTTGTTCCGTTTCCAGGATCAATTCCGCCATTTGCTTCAACACCGTCATTAGAAAATTCTCCCACTTGGAATACTTTTCCGTTCACGGTAAATTGATAGGAAACAGCTAATACTTCGTCATTGTTCAATTTTTGGTTCAAGGAAATATAACCCAATTGTGAGTTAAGGGAATATTCACCAGCATCCAGTCTTCTGGCATTTTCAAGGGTAACATAATCCACTCCTTCGTTTACTTGAACCCCTGTAAAACCTTGGCGTACGGTTGCGACATCACGAATTGCCGGATTAAGAATAGTTTGCACACCTCCACGATCAATTCCGAAGGGATTAAAATCGTTATTCCCATTGTCGGGATAAGCGTTTCTGCTGGCATTTATAAAACCTCCCGGTGGAACATTTAAACCAATATTTAAGGGATCAGACTCACCAATATCCTGCAAAGCCACAATATTTCGCACGTTTTCAGTGCGGCTGGTGCGGTTGGTAATCCATACTTCCATTCGGGTAATTTGCACGTTGCTATTGATGAATGGATACTGCTGCAAAGCACGGTCATAATTGTCCCTAAAATAATGGGCCAAGAAGAAGTGACGATTTTCATCATAATCCAAAGCAAAAAGCTCAAAATCTGTAATGGTTGCGCCACCTTCAGCAGTAACGGTTCGGGTTTCAGATTTTTGCTCAGAGAAAACTCCTGTGATGGTAGTTTTGCCAAACTGAAGTTGTGTTTTTACCCCAAAAAGACTTTGTGCTCCTTGAATTAAAGTGCTGTTAAGTGGCATACTTACGTTACCCACTTCAATTTTTTGAATAATATCGTCTTCTGTTGGCGTGTATTCCAACTTTATCTGGTTTTGGAAATCAAAGGTGCTTTCGGTATCATAGTTTGCGGTAACCTGAAGTCTTGTTCCCACTTTCGCCAACAGGCTCAAACTGATTCTTTGATCAAAATCAAATGAGAAGTTGCTTCTATTTCGCGGGGAATATTGCGGGTTGTCCTGTTTTGTGTAGAGTAGACCTAGATCCATTTCAACAGAACCTTGTGGAATTACTTCAATAGTGTTTCCTCCAAAAATGGATTCAAAAAAGTTTGAATTCACATAAAAAGTTGGCAATAAGTTCTTTTGTTGTTCTTCAGCGCCTTCCTTTCTTCCATCGGCAGCATCTATTTTCTCTTTGAAATAAGCCTTCATCTGCTCCTCCTGAACCAATTGTTGATATTCTTGGGGCGTAAGAATGATAGGATATGTAATATTAAAATTACCCAAGGTCTGGGTATAAATATATCTATCGGTTATGGGATCGTAGGTATATAAATCCTGAATGCTGATGGGAGTTGGCAAATCCATCCTTCCCATTTCACTACCTACGGCTGTTGAGTCCTGCGCCAGCGAAGAATTGCTGACCAAAATAAAACTTACTATTGCTAAAAGCTTAAAAAAGCCATCCTTGTAAACGTAATTTTTTGCCTTCAAATTTTACAAATTTTTTAAAGCTTGTTTAATGATCATTTCTACTGAAGCCTGCGGATTTTCCTTCACGATGGAATCTATCACTTTCTCAGACAGTTTGCGAACAAAGCCCAAAGTCTCCAAAGCAGATAACGCTTCATTTTTGTTCGTATTGCTCGTTCCAGCAGAAATAGATGACAAACCGTACACTTTTAAAATCTTATCTTTTAAATCCAAAACAACACGTTGTGCAGTCTTGGCTCCTATTCCTTTTACTGATTGTATAGTTTGTATATCGTTTTGGGAAATGGCATCAAGCACCTGCTCTGGCGCCAAGGATGAAAGCATTGTTCTTGCAATGCTCGCCCCCACTCCCGAAACGCTAATTAACAATCTAAATATTTCACGTTCCGCCACACTGCTAAAACCGTACAGAATATGGGCATCTTCCCTAACAAGTAAATGAGTAAACAATTTAACATTTTCATTGGAGGGGAGTTCTGAAAATGTGTGTAAGGAAATATTGATAAAATACCCTACTCCATTGCAATCTATCACTACATCTGTCGGGTTTTTTTGAACTAGTCTGCCCTGTATATGGGTTATCATGTGTTAATGAAAACTTAAAGGGTCAAATATAGTATAATTATTTACAATTGCCATTGGGGTTTTTGGGAAAAATATTGGGCAAAAAGCACGTATTTACTTGTTCCCTACTCTCGCACCCGCTTCTCCTTTTGCTGCGCATCTACAACGGCGACCGCACTCATATTTACCATTTCCTCAACACTTGCCCCCAACTGCAGAATATGTACCGGTTTACGCATTCCCAACATTATAGGGCCAATGGATTCGACCCCGTTTAGTTCTTTCAATAATTTGTAGTTACTATTTGCAGAATCAAGGTTTGGAAAAATAAGCGCATTCACTTTTTTGCCTGCCAGTTTTGAAAACGGAAACTTCTTCTGAAGCATTTCTTGGTTCAGTGCAAAATCGGTTTGCAGTTCGCCATCCACAATCATGTCTGGGTTGCTTTTGTGGAGCAAATCCACAGCTTCGCGCACCTTTGTTGCGTGAGGGTCTTTGGAAGAGCCGAAATTGGCGTATGAAATCATTGCTATCACAGGCTGTAATCCGAACATTTTCATCGTATAATTGGTCATTTGCGCAATCTTCGCAAGCTCCTTTGCCGTCGGGTCAATGTTAATGGAAGTATCTGAAATGAACAAGGGACCGCGCTGGGTAAGCATTAAATTTGTTGTGGCCACTTTGGTTACCCCTTCAAACCGTCCCACAGTTTCAAAAACGGGTACAACCACTGAAGGATAAGAGCGTGCATAACCAGAAATCATACAATCCACATCGCCTTCACTAAGCATCATTCCAGCAAAATAATTGCGTTCAGTCAGTAATTTTTGGGCGGTGTACAGTGAAATACCGCTTCTTCTCCGTTTTTCCCATAGTTTTTGGGCGTAATGCTGAAGCCTATCGGAATGTTCATCACTCTTTGGATCAATTATTTCTAGTTCGGCATCAAAATCAATCTGTTCCATCAATTCGAGAATAATTTCCTTTCTTCCCAACAAAACAGGAATACCTATGCCTTCTTCGTGAACAATTTGTGCCGCTTTCAACACGTCCAAATGGTCCGCTTCGGCAAACACAATACGTTTTGGGTTCAATTTTGCACGATTCACCAATAATCGTACAATCTTATTATCGCTACCCATGCGTTCATAAAGCTCGTCCTGGTATTTTTCCCAGTCTGTAATATCTGTTGTAGCAACACCACTTTCCATTGCAGCTTTTGCTACTGCAGGTGGAACGGTGGCAATAAGCCTAGGGTCAAAAGGTTTTGGAATTATATATTCTTTTCCAAAATTTAATTTCGTTTCGCCGTAGGCAATATTTACTTGTTCCGGAACGGGTTCCTTTGCCAAATCTGCCAATGCTTTTACAGCGGCCATTTTCATGGCTTCATTAATTTTTGTGGCGCGAACATCCAGCGCTCCGCGAAAAATAAAAGGAAAACCGAGCACATTGTTAACCTGATTGGGATGATCGCTTCTGCCCGTGGCCATTATAATATCTTTTCGCGTTTTCACCGCCAAATCGTATTCAATTTCAGGATCGGGGTTCGCCATTGCGAAAACAATCGGATTTGGCGCCATGCTTTTGAGCATTTTGGGCGTGACAATATCTTTAACCGAAAGGCCTACAAAAACATCGGCATTTTTCATGGCCTCGCCCAAAGTATCTATTTTTCGGTGCGAAGCAAATTCTGCTTTTTCATCAGTTAGGCTATCTCTGTCCTTTCTAATAACTCCTTTACTATCGAGCATTACAATATTTTCAGATTTTGCACCAAAAGCCTTGTAGAGTCGCGTGCAGGAAACTGCCGCAGCGCCTGCCCCGCTAATTACTATTGAAACATCTTCTATATTTTTTCCAGCAATTTCCAACGCATTTAGCAATGCGGCCGCTGAAATAATCGCTGTTCCATGCTGGTCATCGTGCATAACCGGAATATCAAGCTCCTCTTTCAATCTTCTTTCAATCTCAAAAGCTTCTGGAGCCTTTATATCTTCCAGGTTTATTCCCCCAAAGGTGGGCGCAATGTTTTTTACGGTGGCAACAAACTCATCAATATTCTCTGTTTTAATTTCAATATCAAAAACATCAATCCCTGCAAAGATTTTAAAAAGTAAAGCCTTTCCTTCCATCACGGGTTTTGATGCTTCCGGGCCAATGTTTCCCAAGCCCAAAACGGCCGTTCCGTTTGAAATAACCGCAACCAAGTTTCCTTTGTTGGTATATTTATAGACATTTTCTACATCTTTTTCAATTTCCAAACAGGGCACGGCAACACCCGGGGAATATGCCAAAGAAAGATCACGTTGTGTAGAATAACTTTTTGTTGGAACCACCTGAATTTTACCAGGTTTTGGTTTTGCGTGATATAGTAAGGCCTCGCGACGCTTGCTTTGCTTGCTCATGGATTTTAATTTTGTCCCACAAAGTTAGTAGGATAACCTAAAGGAAGCAATTTTAATGGTTAATCTTTCAAAAAGTTGATATTTCTTTTAAGTCCTGAAAATTTGGTTCTTTTTACCGCACTGTTCTTGAATATTTTTTGAAAAACATCTTCAGTTATTTCTTCCCAATCTTTTTTGCTCATTGAAAGCATTTCTGGATTTGGATTAAAAAGAGGTTGGTTATGGGGTTTGCTGAAACGGTTCCACGGGCATACATCTTGGCAAATATCACAGCCAAACATCCAATCCTCAAATCTTCCTTTTTCAGAAGTAGGAATTTCATTTTTCAATTCAATAGTGTAATAGGAAATACATTTGCTAGCATCCACAACCTTATCAGCCACAATTGCATTTGTTGGGCAAGCATCTATGCAGGCAGTGCAGCTTCCGCAGTGGTCGGTTACGGGAGTGTCATATTCCAAATCAAGATCAACGATCAGTTCCGCAATAAAATAGAAGGAACCCAATTGTTTGGTAAGCAAGTTGCTGTGCTTTCCAATCCAGCCCAATCCACTTTTTGCCGCCCAGGCCTTGTCTAAAACTGGCGCTGAATCAACAAACGCCCTACCGTGAACATCACCAATTTCTTCGGAAATGAAATCCATTAATTGTTTCAGCTTCTCTTTTATTACGAAGTGATAATCGGTGCCGTAGGCATATTTTGAAATTTTATAGGTTTCTGAAATTTGGGTTTCTGCAGGAAAATAATTAAGCAATAATGAAATAACGCTTTTGGAATCGGGAACCAATTTTGTTGGGTCAAGCCGTTTGTCGAAATGGTTTTCCATATAGGCCATTTCGCCCTGCATATTTTTTTTGAGCCAATTTTCCAATCTGGGCGCCTCTTCTTCCAGAAATTCAGCTTTGCTTATTCCGCAGGAAATAAAGCCAAGGCGTTTGGCCTCGGTTTTTATCAAGTTTGAAAATTTTCGCCTATTGTCCACAGCACGAATTTAAAACATCTATTTTGTTCTGTGTGGATTGACGCTAATTAGTTTCGGCACATTACCAATATTAATAAAACCGACGAAATATGTTGCTTTTAAAACTAATCCATTGTAAGAAATTGTTGAGATATTACTATTCATATAGCCTTCAGGCCACCAATAATACAATCACTTCGGCAATTTGAAATTTCTTTTAAAATAGAATCAAATTTTTCTTTTAAAGGTTTCTCGCACTCTTCTTTAGATTTTGTGTGAATCTTCGTCCATAATCCTGGCCAGCATTTATAATGTAATTCCAATTCACAATCTGGACACTGACGTTCTCGTACCCAAGCACAAGTATCCTTCACAATTGTTTCCTTCCATACAGAATCTTTACATTTTCCCATTTCTATTATAACTCCAAATAAAATATCATCAAATGTACAGGCCAGTTGACATCTCTCAATTTGTTTTTTAATGTTCAATACTTGCCCATCTTTACCGCAACTGCATTTAGTTGAGAGTAAAAAGATGAGCAGTATTGATAAAATGATCCAAGTATTTTTCAAAATATGTAGTTTACTTTTTTTGTCATCAACTCATAATGTATATTCTAGTTTCCAAAGGGTGGTCCAGTAACGTTATCGATGGTCCAGATTTTACCGGTCAAAGTAACGATATAGGCAGTATTCTTGGCGAATTCGAGGGACGTAGGTCTGTCCAATCCCGCCGTAATTGTGGTAAATGTGCCATCTTCATTGACTTTCACAAGCATACCAGTATCTGGCAATGCTACATCTCCTGCTGTAGCTCCGGCCCATTCACCCTGTGAAAGTGCGAAAAGCGTTTGGCCTCGATTAAACTCCACATCAACAAGTAATGGTGCTCCAGAGCCTAACTGCGAAACGTCTAACGATACACCATCAATGGCTACCACCTTCCCATCTTCAGGAAGATGAGGTGTAGGACCAGCTTCAGCCATATAAACCGTATTACCTCTTACGTCCAATCCAGTCGGGACTATATTGTCAAACATCTTGAGGTCCGTAATTTCACCATCAAGTTTAACATTATACACACGGTTAAGATGACCGTCAGTAACCAAAAACCCATCTTGATATGGTTGAATCGCATACTGCAAACCTGTTATAATTTCGTATTCGAAACCACTAGGTGGATTATCCACCGCAAATTGGCCTATGTCTGCAATGACTGTATAGCTATTAGGGCCATCAATCCTATAGATTCCATTTATGTTTTGGTCTCCAAATAAACTGCCAACAAGCGTAACAAGTGCATAAGCGGTATCACCTCTAAAAGCCACGTCAATTACACCACCTATAGGAACCACTGATTTTGGCAAATTACTAGCAAAGGTTGTGACATTTCCAGTATTCTTATCGATGCGCAAAATGCTGCCTCCTTGCCCACTTTGAGTAACGAATAAATCACCTCCGGGACCGATGGCACTTCCCATAGCTATACTAGGCAACTGTGCAAAAAGATTGGGCTGTCCGGGGACATTTCCTCGAGACAATACTGTCGAGGTAGACGTAGTTTCTATTTGTTCTTCATTTGGACTACACGATACCACCAAAAAAAATAGTAGTAGAACGAACATTGGTTTTTCGTAATTATTTGGGACTTTCTTGAAAATTAAATAGCTTAGTTTTCTCATGATTAGTAAAATTTAAGTTTATATTGAATGTAGAATCCTAAATTACCAAACGAGAACTATCGAATACTATAAGAAACAATCCTAAAACTGGTAAAAAATGACCAGAATGTTAAATATCAGCCTTTTATGAAGAGATTAGGCTGGACCCCGAATTTTTTATGAAAGCACTTTGAAAAGTATGACGGACTATTGAAACCCGTATCGAAAGCAATTTCAGAAATATTTTTATTGGTGCGTTTTAGCATATCGAGCGACATATGAAGCCTGAAATTTCGAATCAATGAATTTGGAGATTGCCCAGTAATACCCACGCAATTGCGGTATAACTTGGATTTGCTTATTGCCATGGATTGGCAGAACCGGTTCGTGTTGAAATCCAAGTTTTTAGCATTCTGATGGAGAGCTTCAATTATGGCCATAAAAAAAACCTGTTCCCGTGGGGAAAAATATTTTATATCTTGAGAACTATTTGTTGTTCCAAAATTATTTTCTTTTAAGAGCCCATTTACAGTTGCTGATATTAAAATACGACGCCCCGTTGTAAGCTGGCATAACTGTCGCGCCATTCTAATTGAATTTCCATATATTGAATCACTTTCATTGTCAACAGGATCTCCTGCATGTAAAGCCATATTTAAACCGGTTTTTTGTAATATATCTTGCAATACATTTTCAATAGATAATGCGCAATTATATGCCTTTATCACAGTTTTAAAAGATATTAAAAATCCGTAGTGGTCGGTTTCAATATGCACACCTTCAAATTGTTTGATGGCGTTTTGTATTGTTTTGTTGCAACTTGAAAACAAGTCGGTAGCAATTCTATTTCCAAATTTTTCTTTTAACAAGAGGCCATCAGTAATTTGAATAGCCAAAAACACACGAAAAGGTGAATCACTGAAAAGTTCAACATCTTCGTTGGTCAAGGTTGCAAAGTTGACAGGATCTCTAGTTCGTCCCAAAAACATCTGGACGGTTTTTTTTTCGACTTCAATAATGTCGCTCGGCACTGCACCATGGGCTTTGTTGTGCAGATTCCTCACAGCCTCTTTATTTGGGGCGTTAATTAAACAGAATGCGTATCCTTTACTAACATCCACCCAATATGTTAAACATTTGCACTTAAATTCGCCTTGCAGTTTAAGATCCTCCCGATGGGCATCAGCCACGTTTTTGGCCGTCAAATTTTGTGCAATATGAAGATCCATGAAGTATGGCATAACAATCTTTATGGCGCAGACAATTATTAAAAATACATAATCTATTCGTTTATTCAAAAAATCAAAACGGTAAATCGAGCTGAAAAAAGAATTGGAAAAATCTCAATTTGCCCAATAAGTGGGAACATATCCGCTATTTTTGAAAGTAATTAACGCAAATTGAACTGTAATATCGCATTTTTAGGCTTCAGCGTAATCAACGGTTTAATTTCAATCGGTGTTTTCTTTTCAGTAATTTTATAGGTTTTTATAATTTCCGCCATAGCTAAAACCATTTCATACATTGCAAAATTGTTGCCAATACACATTCTTGGGCCAGCACCGAATGGAAAATAGTGACCTGAAAAATTGTTGGGGTTTACATCAGAAAAACGTTCGGGTTTAAACTTTAGGGGTTCGTCCCAATATTTGGGATTCGTATGGATTTCCAATATTGAAAATAGCACACTTGAATTTTTAGGGATTTTCATGCCGTTAAACTCATCGTCCTCAATATTTACCCGATCTATAAAATAAGCAGGTGGATAAAGCCGAAGCGATTCCTCAATGACATTTTTAGTGAACGGACAGTTTTTTATAAAATCCATCAAAGTATCTGAATTCTCTTTTGCTTCATTATTTCCGAATGGAGCTTCTCTTGAATTTGAGGATGTTGCGAACCAGCAACTCGCAGGTAAACGTAAGTGCATTTGAAGTGGTTTCGTGGCCAGCAACAAACAAAATAAGAATTTCGTCAATAAGTTGTTCCATTTCCATGTAGCTTCCATCTTCATACCTAGCTTCCAAAAGCATATCCAGCAAATCATCTTCCCGTTTTCCGGAATTTTTTCTTTCGTCAACAAGTTTTTTCAAAATAGATCGGGCTTCATCCGTTTCTGAAATGTGTTTTCTTATTTTTCCGCTCATCCTAAACCACCATCCCAAATAAGGTTGGCGCAATTCCTTCACCAACATTTGCTGTGCAGATTCCGTAATTTGCTGCAGTTTGTTTATTTCCTTTTGATCAACCGCACTGCTGAAAAGTGACTTCACCACCGTTTGAAAAGCGAGATCATTAAAAATAGGAAAGATGTCTATAGGCTTATTGGTTTGAATTTTTTGAATTTCAACATTAATTGCACTTTGAATCGTTTCCAACAAATTAACCAACTGTTTTTTATGGAATGCAGGTTGAATAAGTTTGCGTTGCTTTTGCCACAGTTCCCCTTCGGAAGTCAATAATCCGAAGCCTACATATTTTGAAAGATCGCGAGTTTGTATAGGCGATTTTGTATAGTTTTTATGGTTTTTCTGAAGTGCATATTGTGCAAACCCTGCATCGCGCGAAAAAATAACCGAATTGCCAAAACCCAATTTTAACCGAAACGTATCGCCTTTTGATTCAAAATTTTTATGATGAAACGGCAACGGGTTTTTGAGAATCTGCGTGGAATGGATCAAAAATCGAAATACAGAAACGGAAGGGATTTTCTTTTCTTCCATACTAAAAGTTAAAACAGTCCGCCCTGTGTCGGTCCTTTTAATTTCCCCAGATGTTTGTATGCAGCTTCGGTAACTTCACGGCCACGTGGCGTGCGCATAATGAAACCTTGCTGAATAAGAAAAGGCTCATAAACTTCTTCAATAGTTTCGGTACTTTCAGAAACAGCCGTTGCAATTGTAGAAATACCAACCGGACCACCTTTGAATTTTTCTATGATTGTTGTAAGAATCCTGTTGTCCATTTCATCTAAACCATGCGCATCAACGTGCAAAGCTTCGAGACCATATTTCGCAATTTGGATGTCGATTTTTCCATTTCCTTTTATCTGTGCAAAATCGCGGATTCTTCGTAAAAGTGCGTTGGCAATTCGAGGAGTTCCCCTACTTCGTCCAGCGATTTCAATGGCAGCTTCCATCGAGATAGGAACATTTAATATTCCTGCACTTCTTTGTAAAATTGTGGTAAGAAATTCTGTGGTGTAATATTGCAGCCTTGATGAAATTCCGAATCGGGCACGCATAGGGGCAGTCAATAAACCGGAACGTGTGGTGGCACCGATAAGTGTAAAAGGATTCAGATTTATTTGAACCGAACGCGCATTTGGACCGGATTCAATCATAATATCAATCTTGTAATCTTCCATTGCGGAATACAGGTATTCTTCCACAATTGGACTTAACCGGTGTATTTCATCTATAAAAAGGACATCGCGTTCTTCTAGATTGGTGAGCAATCCGGCAAGATCTCCGGGTTTGTCCAAAACGGGTCCCGAAGTAACTCTAATATTAACATTAAGTTCGTTTGCAAGAATGTAAGCTAGGGTAGTTTTCCCTAAACCGGGAGGCCCATGAAATAAGGTATGGTCCAACGCTTCGCTTCGCAAGTTTGCAGCCTGCACAAAGATTTGAAGATTTTCCAAAGCCTGATCCTGCCCGGTAAAGTCATCAAAACTAAGGGGACGGAGTTTTTTTTCAATTTCCAGTTCCTGTGGTGAAAGGTTTTCTCCTGTGGGATCAAGATGTTCATTCATAAAGCAAATATACTAATCCTTTGGAAGCTACTTTAAAAAACAAAGCCATACTTTTCAGCATGGCTTTTAAATAAAAAGTAGTTTCCTCACTTCCTACCTATTTTTAACTCAGTAGCGTAAAGATAATGCAAAGGAATAAAAGTTAACTACGTGGTACTAAGGATTATTTGTAAAAAAAACCTTTCAAAAATTGAAAGGCTTTTAAAAAATATTTTAATTGATTAATGATCCAACTCATCTTCATTATCTTGAAGCGGAACGTTCTGCGGAATAAAATCCTGCCCAGGAATCACGTAATCTGATTCATCTTTATTGAGTTTACTATAATCGTAAGACCAACGGTACACATGTGGAATTGGACCATCCCAGTTTCCGTGGATGTGTTTCATTTCGGCAGTCCATTCTAAAGTTGTAGAATTCCATGGGTTTTTTGGACCACGTTTTCCATGGAAAATTGAGTGGAAAAAGTTGTACAAAAATAGCACCTGAACACTTATGGTGAAAATAGCAAAAATCGTCATCACAACATTTATGTTTGCCAAATCATCAAAATATGGGAATGCTGTATTGGTATAATATCTACGAGGCAAACCGGCCATCCCAACAAAGTGCATTGGGAAGAAAATACCGTAGGCGCCTATAGCCGTTACCCAAAAGTGGATGTAACCCAAATTTTTGTTCATCATTCTTCCTTGGAACATTTTTGGGAACCAATGGTAAACTCCTGCCAATAAACCATAGAGAGCAGAAATACCCATAACCAAATGGAAGTGGGCAACTACGAAATAGGTATCGTGAACATTAATATCCAAAGCACTATCACCAAGAATAATTCCTGTTAAACCACCTGTGATAAAAGTAGAAACAAATGCAATGGAGAATAACATGGCTGGGTTCATCTGCAGATTACCTTTCCAAAGCGTCGTGATCCAGTTAAAAGCTTTTACTGCGGAAGGAATTGCAATCAACAAAGTTGTAAAAGTAAATACGGAGCCCAAAAACGGATTCATCCCTGAAATAAACATGTGGTGACCCCAAACAATTGTCGAAAGGAATGCAATAGCGAGAATGGATGCAACCATCGCCCGATATCCAAAAATAGGTTTACGGGAATTTGTTGCCATTACTTCGGAAACTATACCCATTGCGGGAAGAATTACGATATATACCTCCGGGTGGCCCAAGAACCAAAATAAGTGTTCAAAAAGCACGGGAGAGCCACCTTGGTGGTGCAGTACTTCACCAGCGATATAAATATCAGACAGAAAGAATGAAGTACCGAAACTTCTGTCCATTATCAACATTAAAGCAGCTGAAAACAATACGGGAAAGGAAACTACCCCAATAATTGCTGTTACGAAAAATGCCCAAATTGTTAAAGGAAGGCGCGTCATAGACATCCCTTTAGTACGAAGGTTTATAACTGTAACTATATAGTTTAGCGACCCTAATAATGACGAAGCAATGAATATTGCAATAGAAGATAACCAAAGGGTCATCCCTGCGCCTGAGCCAGGAATGGCTTGTGGCAAAGCACTTAAAGGTGGATAAATAGTCCATCCTGCCGAAGCTGGCCCTGCTTCTACAAAAAGTGAAAATAACATTACCACACTCGATAGAAAGAACAACCAATAGGAAACCATATTCAAGAACCCAGAAGCCATATCGCGCGCTCCAATTTGAAGGGGAATCAACAGGTTACTAAAAGTTCCACTCAATCCTGCCGTTAATACAAAGAATACCATTATGGTACCATGAATAGTAACCAATGCAAGATATATGCTAGGATCCATAACACCGTCTGGCGCCCATTTACCCAAGAAAATTTCGAAGATGGTGAATTTATGGTCTGGCCAAGCCAATTGTAATCTGAACAATAAAGACATCAATATACCAATTGTACCCATAAACAAACCTGTAATTAGGTATTGTTTAGAGATCATTTTATGGTCTTGGCTAAATATGTATTTAGTTACAAAGGTTTCTTTATGATGATGCCCGTGATCGTCGTGATGATCTTCTACTCCGTGGACCTGTGCGTGTGCTGACATATCTTTTTAAGCTAAAATTTTATTTATTTTATTTGCTAAGTTGTTCTGCCAAGGTGGGCTGTGTTGCCAACCAAGCTTTATAATCTTCTTCTGATTCTACCACTATCTTCATCTGCATATTGTAGTGGCTAATTCCGCAAATTTTGTTGCACAGCAGCATGTAGTCAAACTCATAGGCGTCCAAGCCTTCTTCGCCTGCGGCTGTAAGTGCAATATTTTTATCGGTTCTTATTTTATTGATTCGTGCAACCTTTTCAACTATTTTATCACTTTGCCTCATTTCTTCGGTAGTGATAGTTGGAGTAAATGCAAATTGTGTAATCATTCCTGGCACACAATTCATTTGTGCTCTAAAATGTGGCATATATGCTGAGTGGAGTACATCTTGTGAACGCATTTTGAACAAAACTTTTCTTCCGACTGGCAAATGCAATTCTGTAACTATTTTATCATCCTGCCCGTTCGGGTCTGCAGGGTCAACCCCTAATTGGTTAACACCTTCAATTAAACGGACATTCGCTTCGCCAAGAGTATTGTCATTTCCGCCGTAACGTGCTTTCCAGTTAAACTGCTGTGCGTAAAGCTCAACTACTAAAGGATCGTCGTCTTTATCTACATTCATTATATCTGTCCAAGTAAAAAGTCCATAAATAATAAGTCCGGCCAGAACTATTACCGGAATAATAGTCCAAATAAATTCCAACTTATCATTATCTGCATAGAAAGTAGCTCTTTTGACCTTATTTCCTCTGTAAACAAAAGCAAAATAGTGCAACAACCATTGAGTAAGGATTCCGACGAAGAAAATAATGATCATCGAAACCAACATTAGATTATCTATTTTAGCCCCATGTTCTGATCCTGATTCGGGTAAAAGAACATCCCCCCAAAGCCAGAAAGTGACAATAGTCAAAATATACATAAAGGCGAGAAAGCCCAACATCAAATAACCTTGTGTGTTATTGTCTTTATCCGATGCTATTTCAGAATGGGTTGATGGCTTTATCTTGGCCAATTGGAATATCCTATTCATTTGCCAAACGGAAATTCCAAAAAGGATGATTACTAGTATAACTAAAAATGCGGTCATCTTACAATATCTTCTTTAAACTAAATGATTAAAAATGGTAGTTTTCACTTTCTTTAATATACGGATCATTTTTGGGCCTTAAGGAAACTTTGCCGAGTCCGGTTCCAACAATAAATATAAATAGGCCCATAAAAAACAGAAAGGCTGCAATTTCCGGAATTCCAAAACTCCAATTGTGACCTACCGTTGAAGGCATAACCAATAGGAAAATGTCTATATAATGTCCTACTAAAATAAATACTGCTGCTATAACTACGAACCAAGGAATCCTCTTATAATCGCTGTTCATCAACACCAAAATTGGCATCACAAAATTAAGAATAAGCATTCCGAAAAACAACACTTTATATTCTTGTATTCTTATGATGAAGTATGTTACTTCTTCTGGAATGTTTGCGTACCAAATTAACATAAACTGCCCGAACCATAAATAGGTCCAGAAAATACTGAACGCAAACATAAATTTCGCTAAATCGTGAAGGTGTTTATCGCTCACAAAGGGAATAACTCCCAAGTTTTTTAAGTGAATTGTAACCAACGCAATCACCGTAATTGCAGAAACAAACATGCTCGCAAATATATACCAAGCAAAAAGAGTACTGTACCAGTGTGGGGTCATAGACATAAACCAGTCCCAAGACATTGTTGCTTCTGTAAGAAGGAAGAACACGAGGAACAATACAGATGCCTTAAAGTTCTTTTTGTGAGGTTCATAGTTATTGGCATCTGCCTGTGCCAACGAATTTTTTCGAGAAAAATAACGGTACAAATTCCATCCTAAAAGATAAATAACAGCACGTATTATAAAGAATGGAAAGTTCAAATAGCCCGATTTACCCTGAAGAATTTTATCGTCGGCCACTAACTCGTGGTTTTGCCAAGGATAAAAATGCGTTCCAGCGAAAACAACTATTAAAAATACAATAATCGATCCCGGCAATAAATAGGTGGTAATTCCTTCGATGATGCGGTAAAGAACAGGAGACCATCCCGCTGATGAAGCATATTGAATAGCATAAAAAACCAAAGCTCCCAAAGCAATCATCATAAAGAAAAATGCAGCAACAAAAGTTGCAGACCAAGGTCTTGTTTGCAATTGGTGCAAAACATGCTCTTCATGTGAAGCTGCTCCGTGCCCTTCCGGTTTTAAATCTGTTGCGTGCTCCATGGCAGCTTCAGAGTAACCCTCTTGGCCACGCGCTTCATCCACAAAATTTGCAGTATGTTCATCGCCCTCATTGGCAGCTGCATGGCCTTCACCGTGATGACCTTCTTGTTCGGCCATTATTCTTCTTACATCATCGGTTGTTTTTGGCGTGGTCAAAAATCCGAAGATTATTCCTGCAAGTCCTAAAACTATCAGAACAATAGAAAAAAGTTTTAAATTTCTTGGTAGCGTATACATATCTTTAGCTATTCTCTTTTAAATCTTTATTTAGGTTCCACTTCTGAAGCTGTACTAGCTCCTGCTGAATCCAATTTAACTTTAGTACTATCTGCTATTTGGCCACTATTGGAAGTTTCCAAAAAGCTTGGTTCTCCATTAAGCGCCGCTTTAAGATCCATCACATGCATTGCAATCTGCCACCTTTCCTTTTCATTAGTTTGTGATGCATAGGAACCCATCGCATTCAGACCATGGGTTGCTACGTGGTATATTCCTCCTGGTACGATATTTCGTCCCGGATCTGCATAACTTGGAATTCCCAAAAACTTTTCGCGAGTTGCCAATATTCCTTTGCCATCACCTTTGTCTCCATGGCACACGGCGCAGTAAATTGTATATAATTGGCTTCCAACAGCAAGATTTTCTTCAGTTACCGGGTAAGGGTTTTTCAATTCTGCTTTTGCAAGTTGCAATCCTTCAGTGGTATTTTCATAATCGTAACGTGTAAAACCACGAGGTACGGTATGCTCAGGGGGCCACATTGCTTCCTGTTGGTCCACAAAAACATCATACTCGCCATAAGTTTCATAACTCACCGGCTCATACATATTAGGAAAATACTGATAGTTTCGTTTTTTATCGCTAAAACAAGAAACCAACATTGCAGAAGCAATAATGGCAATTCCTATGTTTAAAAGTGTCTTCATATTAATGGTCTTGCTCGTTTTCAATTAAACTAATCTCCAATGCGCCCGTATCATATAAAAATTTTGTAAGCTTTTCCACGTCATGGTTTTCAACATCTACTTCCATTAGAAAATGGTCATCAGTTGTACGCACATCTGGGTTTTCAGCTTTTTTAAAGGGCCACAGTTTACTTCTCATATAAAATGTTATCACCATTAAGTGGGCTGCAAAGAATACGGTAAGTTCAAACATAATAGGAATGAATGCAGGCATATTCTGATAGTAGGTGAAGCTGGGCTTACCTCCAATATTTTGCGGCCAATCCTCAATCATCATATAGTTCATCATTAACACTGCAACACTCAAACCTACCAAACCATACAGGAAAGAAGTAATTGCAATGCGGGTTGGGGCTAATCCTACTGCGTGGTCCAAACCATGCACTGGGAAAGGGGTAAAAACTTCAGATATATGATAATTTGCTTCGCGTGTTTGCTTAACGGCCTGCAACAACAGGTCATCATCTGTATAAATAGCGTGTATTGTTTTTGAAGCCATAACTAGTTGTTGTTTTTTAGCATTAGTGCCTGTCCAGCCCAATCGTCGCGTTTTGCTCTTCCTGGGAAATCACTAATTATCTCGTCTAATAAATCATATTCGCGATCAGTCATTCTACTAACTTGATCGAAGGTGAAAATGCCCAATTGGTGAAGTTTGTGCTCCATTACGGGACCTACACCATTAATTCTTTTAAGATCATCCTGTTTTTGAAGCTCTGGATTGAAGGTGCCGACACCACTAATCAACTTGTTAATGCTGTCTCGGTTGGCTTCAAAATTAATCTCCTGATTTTCTTCATCCTCATTATCAGAATCAAAAGAAGTATCAAAATGCTTGTCTTCAACATTTGCAGCTGGACCGGCATTTGCAGGATATTCCTCTACATGTTGTATATGACTGTGATCGTCACCGTGCTCAGCTCGCAACTTTTTGAAAGCTTCCCCAGAAGATTTTAAAATTGTTTTCACCTCTGCTTGCGCTATTACCGGGAAAGTTCGTGCATACAAAAGAAAAAGTACAAAAAAGAAACCTATGGTTCCCATAAATGTGCCTATGTCAACAAAAGTGGGCTGGAACATCGTCCAGGAAGATGGCAATCTATCTTTGCTCAAATCCACAACAATAATATCGAAACGTTCAAACCACATTCCAATGTTGATGATAAGCGCTACGATGAACGTCCACATTATATTTCTTCTCAAAGATTTCACCCACAGTGTTAGGGGCACAATAAGGTTGCAGATAATCAAGGCCCAAAATGCCCACCAATACGGTCCTGTTGCAGCACCAAAAGATAGATAGGTATAATTCTCATAAGGCACCCCAGAATACCATCCAATAAAATATTCAGTAAGATATGCTACTGTTACGATACCACCAGTCAATAAAATTACCTTGTTCATATATTCTATATGAAGAACGGTAATATATGCTTCAAGGTTTGATACTTTACGCATAATAATAAGAAGTGTTTGCACCATCGCGAATCCAGAAAAGATTGCACCCGCCACAAAGTAAGGAGGGAAAATGGTACTGTGCCATCCCGGAACTACCGAAGTAGCAAAGTCAAAGGATACAATGGTGTGAACCGAAAGCACCAAAGGCGTTGCCAAACCTGCCAAAACAAGTGAGACTTCTTCAAAACGTTGCCAATCTTTAACACGGCCACTCCATCCAAAACTAAGGATGCCATACATTTTTTTCTGAAATGGACTTTTAGTCCTGTCACGAATCATCGCAAAATCAGGCAGTAATCCTGTCCACCAGAAAACAAGGGATACCGAAAGATAGGTTGAAATCGCGAACACGTCCCAAAGTAGTGGTGAGTTGAAGTTTACCCAAAGTGATCCAAATTGATTTGGAATAGGAAGTACCCAGTATGCCAACCATGGACGTCCCATGTGTATAATTGGAAACAGCCCGGCCTGAACTACGGCGAAAATAGTCATAGCTTCCGCAGAGCGGTTAACTGCCATTCTCCATTTTTGACGGAAAAGTAATAATACCGCAGAAATTAGTGTTCCCGCGTGACCAATACCTACCCACCATACAAAGTTTGTAATATCCCAAGCCCAACCAATGGTTTTGTTCAATCCCCAAACTCCAATTCCGGTTGAGACTGTATAAATTATACAACCCAATCCCCACAAAAATGCGACAAGGGCAATGGTAAAAACAATCCACCAAGATTTATTGGCCTTTCCTAAGACTGGAGCTCCTACATCTACACTGATGTCATGATAGGACTTCTCTCCCAGAACCAAAGGCTCTCTAATAGGTGCTTCGTAGTGTGACGACATATTTAATTCTTAAATAATTGATTCTTGTTTAAATTCTTTTTTATGCTTCGGTTGTATTCTTAATTATCATCTGATAGAAGACATTTGGTCGCGTTCCCACATTCTCTAACATATGGTACATACGGTCATTGTCCTTCAGTTTTAACACTTCAGATTCTTTATCATTTACATCTCCAAAAACTAATGCTCCGGTTGGACAAGCTCTTGAACAGGCTGTATGGAACTCACCATCTTTAACAGGTCGTCCTTCGCGCTTAGCATCTAGAATAGTTTTTTGTGTGATTTGAATACACAGCGAACATTTTTCCATAACCCCACGGGAACGTACAACCACATCGGGGTTGAGCACCATTCTTCCAAGATCGTTGTTCATGTGATAATCAAAATTATCATTATCGGTATATAAAAACCAATTGAAACGACGTACTTTATAAGGGCAGTTGTTTGCACAGTAACGGGTACCCACACAACGGTTATAGGCCATTTGGTTTTGGCCTTGGCGCCCATGTGATGTAGCCGCAACGGGACAAACGGTTTCACAAGGAGCGTGGTTACAGTGCTGGCACATTACAGGTTGGAACGCAACCTGCGGATTTTCATAAGCTGGAACTTCAACTACTTTATAACTATCAAAGGCAGGAAGGTTTTCAAGGGTTTCAATTTCTTCCTTAAAAGATTCACCAGCAGAATAATACCTATCGATACGCAACCAGTGCATATCCCGGAATTTTCTAACTTCTTCTTTTCCAACTACTGGAACATTATTTTCAATGTGGCAAGCTATTACGCATGCGCTACACCCAGTACAAGTGTTGAGGTCTATCGAAAGGTTGAAATGGGGCCCTAAAGTTTCGTCAAATGGACTCCAAATATCTGCCTTTTTATCACGAACAGATATTTCATTATGGTCATAATCTGTTACTGGAACAGTGTTCCAATATTCCTTATCCTTTGTGTTGAAAATTTCAAGCGTGGTTTCCTTTATAATATCTTCGCTTCGGCCAGCCATGGTACTTTGTAGCTGCACACAAGCAAATTCATGCGTTCCGCTAGCTTTTTCAATACTCACCTTTTGAACCGAAGAGAAATTTTGGTAAAGCGGATAGGCATTTACACCTGTCTGCATTTCCTCTTGGATGGCAGCGGTTTTTCCATATCCCAATGCCAAGCCAACAGATCCTTTTGCCTGTCCTGGCTGAATGATTACCGGAACATTTTCCAAAACAACATTCCCTACTTTTAGGTTTACATAACTCCCGTTCAACGCACCATTGGAAACGTGATAGTTTTCAAGGCCCAAAGCTTCCGCATCAGCGGCTGAAACTGTAAGAAAGTTATCCCAAGAAGTTCTTGTTATTGGGTCTGGAAGTTCCTGCAACCAAGGGTTATTGGCTTGTTGACCATCGCCCAAACTAGTTGAAGTATACAAGGTAAGTTCATAACCACCTTCTTGCAAGAACGTAGCAAGCGCACCGTTGGAAGTACTCTCTTCCATTGCGCCAGTACCTTCCATAGCTGGGTTAATTTCTTCCATAGTCATTTCAACATCGCTGCTAATATAACCATCGTGAAGCGCTTGATTCCATGAACCACCCGCTAACATTGAAGTATTCCAGTTCTCTTTTATATAATCATAATATTTTTTTGAATTGCCCGTCCACTGTAAAATACTATCTTGAAATTGGCGGGTATTAAATAAAGGACGAATTGTTGGCTGGGTAAGGCTGTAAGTGCCTTTTTTAATTTGCGCATCGCCCCAAGATTCCAAGTAATGAGGAGTTGCAGCAACCATTTTTGCAAGCGAAGCGGTAGCATCCTGCTTCATGGCAAATGCAAGAGTCATTTCAAGTTTTTTATAGCCTTCCGTAAATTCCTTGCTGTTGGGCAAAGAATAAATAGGATCAACCCCTACAGTTATCAGACCTTTAATACTGCCGGAAACAACACCGTTAATTACATTCATTACTTCGGTATTGCTACCTTGTCTTATAAGCAATGGTTTGTCAACATCCATCGCTGCACTGTTGGCATTAAAATTTAAAGCGAGGGTTTGGGCAGCTACGTCGGGCAAGTTTGTAACCAACAATGCTTTGCTTCCTGCCTTTTGTAGTTGCGCTTTTGCTATATTAACAGCATTAGCAATATTTTTTGGTAAGCCTGCAGCGCTTCCGCCAGTCAATGCTTTTAAAATTTCTAATTGTTGCGAAGGTGTTGCAGGAATACGTTTGTCTGCTTTTCCTCCGGTCAACGTCAAGTTTGCCTCAAATTGAATATGGTGCGACATTTTTGCTGCTGAACCTGCGGTAGCTTTAGGAACGCGACCTTGTGCATAGCCTTTGCCATAGCTTCCACCTTGCCAATCTCCCAAGAAATCTGCACCCACAGAAACAATTACATCAGCTTTTGAAAAATCATAATCCGGTAAAGCGCGGGTTCCATATTTATTTTGAAATGCATCCAAAGCACTGGAGCAAGAAACAGTATCATAAACTACGTGACGTATGTTCGGGTATTTAGCCGTAAATTCTGAAATCAATTTGGAAGTAGATGGACTTGCAAATGTTTGGGTAAGAAGCACAATGTCTTTCCCCGTCATTTCATTCATCTTCTGCGCTACGGCAGTATCAAACTCTGGCCAGCTAACTTCTGCTCCGTCCAGCATTGGACCGGTCAATCTATTTTTATCATACAATGAAAGTACTGAAGCTTGCACACGCGCATTTACGGTTCCGCCGTTCACTGCCAATTCATTTCTCTCAATTTTAATTGGTCGACCTTCGCGTGTTTTCACCAAAATATTAGCAAAATCAAAGCCATCTGCCATTGTTGAAGCATAGTAATTTGCGACTCCGGGAACAATTTCATCCGGCAAAACAACGTACGGAATTGATTTAACTACAGGCCCTTCACACGCTGCCAAAGTTGCAGCCGCTGTAGTAAAGCCCACATATTTTAAGAAATCACGACGTGTGGTTGAAGACGACTCCAACGCTTCTTTATTTCCAAGAAATTCGTCCGTTGGGATTTCGGTTACAAACTCATTGTCCTGTAGTGCCTTAACAATTGGGCTGGATTCATTCAGCTCTTCAACACTTTTCCAGTATTTCTTGTTTGATGCCATATTAGTATATGTAATAATCTTTTTTAATTAATTAATAGTGACACTTGCCACATTCCAACCCGCCCATTTCGGCAATTGTGAGTTTTTCAATTCCATATTTTTTGGAAAGTTCCTCGTGTATTTTGGCATAATAATCATTGCTCTCCAAGTTCACGTTGGTCGTTCTGTGGCAATCAACACACCAGCCCATAGTTAAAGGGGCAAATTGCTCAACAATTTCCATAGTTTGAATTTCACCGTGGCAAGTTTGGCAGGCAACGCCGGCAACAGTTACGTGCTGAGAGTGATTAAAATATGCGAAAGCTGGTAAGTTGTGGATTCGAACCCATTTTACAGGTTCGGTTTTTCCGGTGTATTGTTGTTCGGCAACATCCCAACCTACAGCTTGGTATAGTTTGGCGATCTCACCATCGTAAAATTCTTTTGAATATTCAGCAGTAGCAGTTTCTGGAGCAACTTCGGAAATATTTTTGTGACAGTTCATACATACATTTAAGGAAGGAATTCCCGAATGTTTACTTTTTCTTGCTGAACTGTGGCAGAAGTTACAATCAATTTGATTGTCTCCAGCATGTATTTTATGCGAAAAATGGATTGGCTGAACCGGAGCATAGCCTTGATCTACGCCAACCTGCATCAAATAACCATAAGCGAAATATCCCGCTGCAAGAATTAAGAAGATGGAAAATACCAAAACCAAAAATTGATTTTGAACAAAAGCTTTCCAAATTGGAGTTCTCTTTTCTTTTTCTTCATAAACCACTCCGTTTGCCTCTGCAATTCTTTTCAAAGTGTTGGTTACCAAGAAAAGCATTATTACTAATAATAAAAAGATAAGCGCTAAAGCAGCTAAAACCAATCCATTTGAAACACCACCATCGGTTGAGGTATTAGCAGTAGTGGTATCTCCTCCAGGAGGTGGCGATGCCACAGCTTTAGGCTGGCTTGTATAGGCAAGTATATTGTCAATATCTGATTCTGACAAAGCGGGAAACGGCGTCATTACGGCTTTGTTATTTTCTTCAAATAACTTTACGGCTGTAGCATCACCAGAAGCAATAAGAGCGCTACTATTATGAATCCACTTGTAAAGCCAATCCTTTTCATATTTATTTGCAACATTCCGTAGAGCGGGCCCCACTGCCTTTGAATCCAGTTTGTGGCAGGCGGCACAATTTGCTTTAAACAAAGCCTCTCCTGCTGCCGCATCTCCACCTGCATCTGCAGGGGCATCAGCCATAGGCTCAGCGGCAGTTGCTGTTTCTGCGGGATTTTCCTGAGAATATGTGGTAGTTGAAAAAGTTAGTAAAAACACTAACAAAAGAAGTGGCAATTTTGAGCGTAGATGTATAAAATTCACCTTTTTCATACTAATTGTTAAATTATAGTCGATAGATTGGCACAGAATTAGTTAGACGCAAACGTATTTTTAATGCTCATTTTGTCCCAAATAAAGGCACAAAAGTACATTATAAAGTCGATTTTGAAAATGCAAATAAAGTGTTAACTATTAATTTATATTTGTTCTAAATAATATTTAAGCCTTGCGCAAAGTTATTAAGTTTTACATTTGTAATAAACTTCTATTTATATGAACACACGAACCTTTCACAAACTTTTTATTGCCAGTATTTTAATGATTTTTATTTCCGGTAAAAGTATTGCGCAAAGCGCAACTTTAACCATAAATCAAGATGCAAAAATTACTCAATTGCTTGATTTGAAAAAAGAATTGGAAAAAGGGCGTGAGTTTTCTGATGGATATACTATCCAGTTATATTATGGCGAATTGGATAAAGCGAATCAAACCCTTAAAAAGTATAGGGGAAGTTACAGCAATTGGCCCGCATCCATTGAATATGAAACACCAAATTATAAAGTTTGGGCAGGCAATTTTTCATCCCGCATTGAAGCCGAAAGAGCACTAATTGAAATCCAACAAAGCTTTTCTTCCGCATTTATCTTAAAGCCTGAAAGAAGAAAATAAGATTTTTAAATAAGCTTATTACTTTCTCTGGAAAAACCCGATTTGTTCATTTTTCCGCTTTTGGACGAATAGCTACTTTCGTTTGATTTGCCTTTCAAGCCAAACAAATTTTTTACTTTATGGTAGTCCAAATAATAGCTTATGCGCAATGACAGACTATTAAGCTGTGGCTCATCAAACAAATTACGGAAGTTGTTCGAAAAATTAATCTGAGAGTCGCTTACATAACTTTCCATTGCATTTCTATAAAGCAGTGTGAGCTGGCTTCCTGGGGCAAACCACCACGAAAAACGAAGATCTATATTCCAATTATTATAGGTTGCGTCTTGACCGGTTGTATATTCCCTATTTTCCAAGAGTTCCCCATTATTTTGCAAAGTGAAAAACTTGCTGTATTCAACTTCCGAATAATAATGGCGAAAGGTTAGGTTCATCGCCATGCTACTATTGAAAATATATTGTGATTCCAACGAGTTTACCACTGTATTTCTGTCGCGTTTTCCGAAAATGATATCGTTGTTTACCAAATCCACAAAGCCTTCTTCCTTATCGGAAAGTGTTACATTGGTGCGAAAAAATAATTTCCATTTATCTGAAACTCGATATTGCGGCCTTAGCTCAAACCTTAGTTCTCCACGACCTTCTTCGTTGAATTTATACCAATCAATATTGGAGTCCACCGCAAACTTTTTTCTGTAATCTGTGGAAATCCAAATCCAAGTTTCGTAATAATCCGGTAATTTAACGTAGCGTCCCTCCACTCGGGGTTCGTAAATATCGTTTGTCCCGAAAGGTGTCATTTCAAATCCATTGCCAAAGGCCAGAAATTTTTTGGTCACAAAACTTGAGTTGAAGTTGAAATTGAATTTATTATAAAGATCCGTTTCTAATCTTCGGGTATAATTTAAGTTGAAGTTGAGGGAAAGTTGATTCAAAAAACCTTTGGGCTGCAAATATCTATAGCCATAGTAGCCGTAGTAACTTATGAAATTAGTGTTGCTGGAATATCCAAGATCGTTAATATCATAATTCTTGGTGCGCAGATTTATTTCGCCAGAAACCCGATGGCTACCACTTATTTTGGCAATTCCTACCTGGCCTTCCGCACCAAATTTAGTTGAATCCTGAATTACCCAACTACCTGCTGTATTTGCATAGTACTTGAAGGTATTTTTTTTATTGGTTAGATCCAAATACAAACCCGTTGCGTTGGCATCACGGAAGCCGTCTTCACGGACCACATTGGTATTTACCAATGATACTGATGAGTTATCACCAAAGCGCTGATCCAAAACTAAAATATTATAATTTGCCAAAGGCTCAACCAACTCTTTCCTTTTTTCTTGGGTTTCCGTGTTTATAATATCGGCATACGTTCGCTCTGTAACTGCATTAAAAACACCTATTCCCAAGTTCCCGTCTGTTCTGCCCGAAATTTTAAAAGCATTTATAAGATCTACGGTAGTAGGAAAGTTTTCAATTTCTTCATTAGTTAAAAGATTTGCGCTTCCCGAAGGATAACCTCCCACGCGACGGGAATAAAAAAGATTTCCTTTGGTGAAAAGTTCCGTTCCTTCTGAAAAAAAGGGACGATTTTCTTCATATTGAACTTCAAACGCTGAAAGATTTAAAACCTGATCGTCAAACTTGGACTGGCCAAAATCCGGGATCAGAATCATATCCAGCGTGAAAGCATCGTTTATTCCATATTTAAGATCCATTCCTCCGTTCAAAATTGTCTCGGTAGTCCCATCATAGTCATTAATATAAGATGAAACATAAGGTTGAAATGAAAGCCGGATAGGCGATTGGATGTTTTCAATTCCATAAATTTCGCCATCGTAAATTGAAAAAGCTCCTTTGGTATTATCAATAGGGCTCCAACTGTAGCGGGTGCGGGTACGGCGCATCTCACGCTCCATATTCAAACCCCATAACTGCTCATTTTTATTGGGAAACCTTATTTCGGAATAGGGAATAAACATTTCCGCCACCCAGCCATCATCATTAATTTGCACGGCACTGTACCAGATACCGTTCCATGAAGGGTCTTCATTTTCGTTGGTCATTTTGGCATCATACTGAACGCCGGCAGCAGTAACAATAAACTGCAAACTTTGTTGTCTGTCATTATACCCATTCAGAAGAACAAAGAAAAAATCATCATTGCCAATACCGTCACGTTCGGTAAGTTCTTTTAATATTTTGTCCGGTTCCGGATCATTCATTGTTGCTCCAAAGTAAATACCTAAATCGTCATAAATAACTTTTACATCGGTTTTCAAACTATCAGAAATAGGCTTTCCGTTATTGGGCATTCTTTCCACAAAATCTGTAGCAATGGGTGCATTTTGCCATGCTTCATCATCCAAAACGCCATCAATTTTAGGAGCTTCCGTAATTTTGGGGATAGTAATTTTTTTTCGCTGAATACTATCTCTGGTTTGTGAAGAAACAGAAAGGCCGGATAATACTGTAAAAAGAAAGAAAATAATTCTTAAAGAAAAATTCATTTGAAAAAGGTTTCTTAATAGACACCTAAAAAAACCTGATGTTACAATCCTTTAGAAGATTTCAATATTTGCTGAAAATAAAAACGGCCTGAAAAATTGATTTTCAGGCCGTTTCTAAAATTTAAATTTATTTATTATTTCAACTTTTTCTTTATGGCTACTTCTTGGAACGCTTCAATAATATCGTTTTCATAGATGTCGTTATAGTTTTTAATCTGAATACCACAATCGTATCCTTTAGCAACCTCCTTCACATCGTCTTTAAAACGTTTTAAAGAAGCTAGCTCGCCGGTATAAACTACAACACCTTCACGAATCAGACGGATTCCAGAATTTCTAAATATTTTCCCACTGGTTACCATACATCCTGCAATGGTTCCTACTTTCGAAATTTTGAAAGTTTCACGAATTTCTGCAGTACCCGTAATTTCTTCTTTCATTTCTGGCGAAAGCATACCCTCCATTGCATCTTTCACGTCATTTATAGCGTCGTAAATGATGGAGTAAGTACGGATATCTATTTCTTCCTTATCTGCAATTTGGCGCGCGTTGCCCATTGGACGGACGTTAAAGCCGATAATAATTGCATCGGAAGCCGAAGCCAACAATACATCACTTTCGGTTATTGGACCCACTGCTTTATGTATAATATTTATTTGTATTTCTTCCGTAGAGAGTTTTTGGAACGAATCTGTCAATGCTTCTACAGAACCGTCCACATCCCCTTTAAGGATAATATTCAATTCCTTGAAATCGCCCAAAGCTATACGTCTTCCAATTTCATCAAGGGTAATGTGCCGTTGTGTTCTAACAGACTGCTCACGCTGAAGTTGTGTGCGTTTTGTGGCAATTGTTTTAGCCTCGCGCTCATCTTCAAAAACATTGAATTTATCACCCGCTTGTGGTGCACCATCCAAACCAAGTACAGATACAGGAGTTGATGGTCCAGCTTCCTTCACGTTATTACCGCGCTCATCCTGCATTGCTTTTACCTTTCCACTATGCTGGCCGGCAAGAAGATAATCTCCCACTTTTAGAGTTCCGCCTTGCACCAATACGGTTGAAACATAGCCACGGCCTTTGCCGAGAAACGCTTCCACAACAGTACCATAGGCTTGACGATTTGGGTTTGCCGTTAATTCAAGTAATTCTGCCTCAAGCAATACTTTTTCTAGCAATTCCTTCACACCGGCACCAGTTTTTGCTGAAATGTCGTGCGACTGTATTTTTCCACCCCAATCTTCAACCAAAAGATTCATTTGAGCAAGGCCTTCCTTAATTTTTTCAGGATTTGCGTTGGGCTTATCTATTTTATTTATTGCGAAAACTATTGGAACACCAGCTGCTTGAGCGTGACTGATAGCTTCCTTGGTTTGTGGCATAATATCATCATCCGCGGCAACTACAATAATAGCAAGGTCAGTAACTTGAGCTCCACGGGCCCGCATTGCTGTAAAAGCTTCGTGACCGGGAGTATCAAGGAATGCTATTTTTTGTCCGCCGTCCAGTTCAACACCGTATGCACCGATGTGCTGGGTTATTCCACCTGATTCGCCCGCAATTACGTTTTCTTTACGGATGTAATCCAGAAGTGAAGTTTTTCCATGATCTACGTGACCCATTACGGTAACAATCGGTGCACGTGGTTCCAGATCTTCTTCCGCATCTACTTTTTGATCTATCGAATCTCCTATATCGGCAGTTACAAATTCTACCTCAAAACCAAATTCCTCGGCAACTATACTCAAGGTTTCGGCATCCAGGCGCTGGTTCATCGTTACCATCATTCCCAATGACATACAAGCGGAAATAATTTTGGTAACTGGAACATCCATCATTGTTGCCATTTCACTAGCGGTAACGAACTCCGTAACTTTAATAAGTTTACTGTCAGCTTCCTGTTGTGCTAGATCGTCCTCAGATTTTTGACGGTGCGTATCTCGTTTTTCACGACGATATTTTGCACCTTTTCCTTTAGAGGATTTACCTTGAAGTTTTTCAAGGGTTTCACGCACTTGCTTTTGAACCTCTTCTTCGCTTGGCTCTTCTTTGGGAGTATTGGCTCGTCCTTTTCGGGCAGGCCCTCGATTATTATCTTTATTATAATTATTTCCTCCCGTAGAAGCTCCAGGTTTAGGAGTTTCCTTGCTTATACGGCGTCTTTTACCTTTTTTGTCTTTTTTATCGTCAGGCTTTGTTTCCTTCTTCTTTTCAGGTTTCTTGAATTGGGTAAGATCAATTTTTTGACCTGTGAAGTTTGGACCTTCCAGTTTACGATATTGGGTTGTTACGGTATCTGCCTCTTTGGGCTTTTCTTCCTTAGCTTCCTCTTTTGCAACTGGAGTTTCCTTTGCTTTTTCAGCAGGTTTCTCAACCTTTTCTTCCTTAATAGGTTCAACAGGTTTTTCTTCTGCTTTCTCTTCTTTTGGTTTTTCAGCTACAACCTCTTTAGGTTTTTCTACTTTTTCCTCTTTCTTGGCTTCCTTAACCTCTTTTGTTTCAACTGGTTTTTCCTCAACTTTTGGTTCTTCCTTCTTAGCTTTTCCAGCATCGAGGTCAATTTTGCCCACCTGTTTTGGTCCCTCAAGTTTAGACTCCGCTTTTATAACTCGGGAAGCCTCTTCCTTTTTATGCTTTTCTTCCAGCTCGCGTTCACGCTCTAAACGCAATTCTTCCTTTTCTTTGCGTTTTTCTTCGCCTACTTCCTTGGAAGCTACTTTTTTACTCTTGTCGGTTTCAAACTCTTCAAAAAGAACTTCGTATTCCCCACCCGTTATTTTGGTATTTGGACTTGCGTCCACATCAAACCCTTTGGAACTCAAAAATTCCACGGCTCGATCCAACGAGATGTTGAACTCACGTAATACCTGACTTAGTCTTTTCGTTTTTACTTCAGCCATAAATGCTTTTTCCTGTTTTGTCTTTTTAAAAAATTTGTATAAAAGTAATTAAAGTTTTAACTACTACTCAAATTCTTCTTTTAATATATTTATTACATCGCGGATGGTTTCTTCTTCCAGATCGGTGCGTTTTACCAAATCGGCAATGTCGTGTTCTAGTATACTTTTAGCCGTATCTAAGCCAATTTTATGGAATTCTTGAATGATCCATCCTTCAATTTCATCCGAGAACTCGCTTAATTCCACATCTTCTTCCGCACCCTCACGAAGCACGTCTATCTCATAACCTGTTAACTGTCCTGCCAAACGAATATTGTGACCGCCACGTCCAATTGCTTTGCTTACTTCCTCTGGACGGAGAATAACCTCAGCGCGTTTTTTAACCTCATCAATTTTTACCGAAGTTACCTTTGCAGGGCTAAGCGCCCGGGTTATATATAGATTAAGGTTATTAGTATAGTTAATTACGTCTATATTCTCGTTACCAAGCTCACGAACAATGCCATGAATCCTGGAACCTTTCATCCCCACACAAGCTCCCACGGGGTCAATACGATCATCGTAAGAATCTACGGCAACTTTTGCCTTTTCTCCAGGAATACGCACTACTTTTTTAACCGTAATCAATCCGTCAAAAACCTCGGGAATTTCCTGTTCGAATAATTTTTCAAGGAAAATAGGCGCGGCGCGGCTCATTATAATTGTGGGTTTGTTTCCTTTAAGATCTACACTTTCAATAATTCCACGAACGTTATCTCCTTTTCTGAAAAAATCTGAAGGTATTTGTTTTTCCTTAGGAAGGATTATCTCGTTACCATCATCATCCAAAAGTATAACGGCACGGTGACGAATGTGATGCACTTCTGCTGTATAAATTTCGCCTTCCAGATCTTTGAATTGCTTATAAATTATTGTGTTGTCGTGCTCGTGTATTTTTGAAATAAGATTTTGGCGAAGCGCCAAAATGGAACGGCGGCCAAGGTCAATCAACTTAACTTCTTCCGAAACATCCTCTCCAATTTCAAAATCCGGTTCAATTTTTCGGGCGGCCGTCAATGAAATTTCCTCGTTGGGATCTTCCACTTCACCGTCTGCAACAACAATACGATTTCTCCATATTTCAAGGTCGCCCTTGTCTGGGTTCACAATTATATCAAAATTGTCATCACTTCCGTATTTTTTCTTCAGCGCATTTCTAAAAACGTCTTCAAGTATCGCCATTAGCGTTACTCGGTCTATTTGTTTATCGTCTTTAAATTCCGAAAAAGAATCGATCAGTGCTAGGTTTTCCATATCAATTCAATTAAAATGTTATCATCACTTTTGCTTCTACAATATCTTTATAAGGCAGGGTCACCTCTTTTTGAACGGTCACTTTTCCTTTACCAACGGGTTTGGGCTCGCGCGCAGACCAGGTTATGGTACAGCTGTCTTCGGTGGCAGAAATAAGTTCCCCTTCAATTTTTTCATCATTTTTGGTTTTCACCTTTAGGTTTCTTCCAATATTTTTTTTGAACTGTCTTGGTAAAGTCAACGGTTCTGAAACTCCGGCCGACATCACTTCCAAAGAAAAATCATATTCCTCTCGGTCCAAATTGTGTTCAATTGCACGGCTAATCGCCATACAGTCCTCTACTGTTACGCCTTTATCGCCGTCCAGGATGACCCTAATATGGTTGTCTTCAGAAATGTTTAGGTCAATCAGAAACAGTGATTTGTTTTCTTCCAGCGCACTTTCCAGCAGATTTGCTACTTTTTCACGCATCATTTTAAGCTATAAAAAGAGGGGACTTTAGTCCCCTCAGATAATTTCGTATCAAATTCGGTGCAAATATAACATATTTTTTAATATTATAAAAATCAAGCGTAAACCATTTATTTTTGTACTTTAATGCTGCAATATAAATACTAAACAACCATTGAACATGAAACGAATCCTCGTACCTACAGATTTTTCCCAACAAGCTGAAAATGCACTAAAAGTAGCCGTAAAGCTTTCAAAAAAACACAATAGTGAAATCTTCGTGCTGCATTCCATGGAGATGCCGCTTCACCTTGCTTCATCATCAGATTCTGGTAGTCTTCCGGAATCGCTCTACTTTATTAAACTCGCTGAAAAAAGGTTTAACGATCTTCGGGAAAGTCCATATTTGGAAGGCATAGCAATAAATGAAGCAATTGGCCACAGCGAGATTTATGAAGATATTGAAGAAGCCTGCAAGAAAAATAATATAGATTTAATAGTAATGGGCTCCAATGGTGCCAGCGGTTTTAAGGAAATGTTTGTGGGCAGTAATACCGAAAAAGTGGTACGGACTTCCCAAATTCCCGTGCTGGTTATAAAAAACAATCACACTAAATTTGATATAAATGATTTTGTGTTCGCTACTGATTTTTCCGAAGAAGGTCGCAAAGCTTTAGACAAAGCACAAAAATTCGCAAAAAAGGTAGGCGCAAAGATGCATCTACTCTTTGTAAATACTCCTGCAGATTTTAAAACCTCTAAACAAGCGCATATCATTATGGAAAATTTTGTGAGAGGAATGGGCACGGAAAACTACACACTTAATATTTATAATGATACTTCTGTAGAAAAGGGCATTCTCCATTTCGCACAACAGATCAATGCACAATTGATTGGGATGGGCACCCATGGGCGCAAGGGAATTTCCCATTTTTTTAATGGAAGCATTAGTGAGGATATGGTGAACCACGCAAATATGCCAGTCATAACATTTAAGATTTAAATGAAATGTTTGTTTCTGGCAATAGTATTTCTATTTATTAGTTGCAAGAAAGCTACAGGTGATTATCATCAAGAAACAGAGGTAATTATCGCGAAGCCCACAAATATAATTGCAGAAAAAACTACACTCCCGGAAGGGGCCATAAAAGCCGATTTTCTTGGAAATCGAGATTCGCTGTATGCTTTTATTAAAACAGTTGATGCTTCTACAGAAACAACATTTATAGATTTCGAAAACAAAAAATTACCCGAAATTAGTATCCCGGAAAGTATTGGTGCAGAACTGCAGATTTTGAAACTCAAGAATTTTGATGGCGATATTCTATTGGTAAATGCGAAACTGAAAGACACAAACTTCAATGAATATTATCTTTTTGTTTGGGATGATTCGCTTTGGAAACAGCCGGTAAATCGTTTCGATATCCACAAAAGTAATATGAGTGATACGTTAATCCCCATTAGAAACAATCCAAAAGATACCACACAGTTAGTACGCTATTATTCGGTTTTTGATATGGATAGTAAGAGTGAAAAAAAATTCACTTGGAAATTGATGCAAGAGAGTGTTACAATTAAGGAATAAATCTATTTACGGCTATCAATCAAATCAACAGGTTTTCGGCTCAAAGGCGGAAAGCGAAGTGTTTCAATTTCTTCTAATGATGCAAATTCAATTTTAGGTGCCACGCGCAGTTTTGCGCGAAAATGATCTTTTATTTCCAGCAATAATTCTTCTGAAATATTGGAGGAAGCAATTTTTATCAATATTTCGTCCGTGCCCAACTCGTTGTGGAAAATTTCTATTACATAACTTTCAATTCCAGCAAAGTCATTCAGAATATTAAACATTGCAGGTGGATACAAAGTAGTTCCCTTATATTTAATCATCTGCTTTCTGCGTCCAACAACTGGTCCCAAACGCAACGTATTTCTTCCACACTCGCAGGGCTCGTAATATGCCTGCACCAAATCGCCCGTTTTAAAGCGCAGTAAAGGCATAGCTTCAACCCCCAACGTTGTAATGGTCAATTCGCCCACTTCCCCTTCGGAAACTGGTAAATTATTTTCATCCAATATTTCTGCAATAATCAATTCCGGATGATGGTGGCCTCCTTTATGCATTTCACATTCGTTAAAAGCAGTACTCATTTCTGTGGAAGCATAGGTTGAAAACAGTTCAATATCCCAATACTTTTTTATCCTTTTCGCCAAAATATTGAGTGAAAAATCCTGCTCGCGGATGGGTTCGCCAATGCAGATCGCGGCTTTCACTCCGGTATTTTTTAAATCAACTTTGTGCTGTTGAGCATATTCAATCAATTTTAAAAGAAATGAGGGAACAGTAATTAAGTACGAAGGTTTAAATTTCAATATTGAATCCCACTGCAATTCCGGAATGCCCGAACCCACGCGAATAATACCCGAACCAAGTTTTCGAGCGCCCAAAAAGTACGCCAATCCAGCCATAAAACGGCGGTCCATCGTTGTCATTAACTGTAAAGTATCTTCTTTGCCCAGCCCACAGCAAGCAAAGGAAATTGCTTCGTTATAAGCCAATCGTTCCAAATCATTATCGGTCAACGCAAAGGTTACGGGATCTCCCAAAGTGCCCGAAGTTGTTACATAATCAATTATTTCAGATTTTGGGACACAGATAAAATCATTGTTAAATTGTTGAAGATGGTCTTTAGTAGTAACAGGAATTTGCCGAAGATCTTCCAAAGTTTTTATTTCAGAAATCGTAAATATCGTTTTCTTTGAAAAATCGTTTGTAATATGGAGAATTTTTATCCAAATAAAGAAGCGTTTCCCTCAATATTTTCTTCTTGAAAATTCTTTATTTCTGCCGTGGAAGCTTTTTCTATTTCGGGAATCATTTTCCTAGTCTTTTTTTTAAATCGCAGATGAGGAGCGCAGATTATTTAAATTTTTATGCTCTCTATCAGGTACGGTGGTAATCTCTTTCGTTAATGCTGTTTCAAAAGCGTTTTTCGCCGCGGCATCATACTTTTTTTCCAAGTAATACTTTCCCGTTAAATAATATGCTTTCCAATATTCGGGATTTTTTTGTTGCAACGCTGAAAGTTTTTCGGCAGAAATAGTCTCTCCATTTTCAATCGCAGCTTCTACTTCCCGCTCCAAAATTCGGTATTCCTCGTAATTTTTATACTCTTTTGAATTCATAAATGGATCAACCGGAATATTGCCTTTCGAATTTGAAATACTCTTTGTGGCGGGGTTTCCTTCCCTATTCATAAATATTTCATCCAAATCATATTCCACAAATTCTCCCAACTGGTACGGATTTGAAGAAACCCAAACTTTTCTACTTTCGGGTTTGAAAACAATGCCGTGATGCGCCAAAAGCTGGTTTAAAGCTTTTTCGTTTCCGAAACCTATTTCCTTATCATCCAATCCTTTTTTATTCCGAAGTATAGAAACCGCTTCCTTTACATTTAATTTTTCGTCTTCTGAAATCAATTCTTCCATCCTATTGAAACGATACATGGAATGGCTTTCCGCAATCCATTCATTATTTCGTTCGTCATCTTTGTAGGGCTCACTTTGAAAATGATTACTACAAATCAATTTATCTGTATTTTCAACTTCATAAACGCCGAAATTATCGGGCGCAACTTCAATAATGGCCGCTTTTTTATCCTTAGCGCTGCCAACAAAAATGGCTTCGGAAACGAAAACTTCGCGCTTTTTTGCAATGGCAACGGCTTCTTCAATAGTTGAAGCATATTGCAAAATTTCTCGAGTTACTATAGAAATTGGTGTTTTTGCAATTAAAGGAATTTCAGATTTTCCAGCATTGATTGTAACCGTCAATCCTTGATCATTCATTCCTGAAACAACGCCAATCATTCCGCCCCAAGTAACCGACATGAATTTGTGTCCTTCGGAAGGGTTTATGAACGCGATTATTTTTTCTTTTGCAAATTCATCGCCAGCATAAAAATCAAAGTTTCTACCAATTAACAATTCGCCGTCAACAGTTTTATCGCCCCAGACTGCAAAAGCGGAACAGCCAACAAGCATTAAATCCTGCAGTGCGTGGCCAATATCGTGGGCGCCATGCAAATAAAGTAAGCGAATGTACGGCTCGCCAATCTCACTAAAATTGGAGGAGGAAAACTGTGAAAGGCCATAGATTTCTGCTTTGTATTCATCAGGAATATGGAGGTGCATTTTACGGTTGTATAAAGCCAAAAATTTTCGTAGCAAATATTGTTGCGTTTTTGATGGTACCAAATCTTCTACTTTATTAAAAAAAATAGCTTCCTGTTTTTGCATCAAATCTTGGGTTAAAGATCCAGTGATTTTACCAATTTGCAATGGATTTCCTTCTACATAAAGTTCCCAATGGCCTTGTCTGTTTTTCAGAAGAAAATTATTTCCGGCTACAAATGTAGAATCATTTATTTTTACTTTTTCGGGAATTTTCGCATCAAAATTACTAACGTCGGGCCGATCGTGAAGGGAGCTTGAAACGCCGCAGGAATTCAGAAAAATCAGTAAAGGCGCAAGCACTAAAAATCTTTCCAAATACTTCATTTTAATTTTTTTTCAACTTCCCGACACGTTTGTTGGTGTTTATAAATGTTTGGTTTTCTTTGTAATCAATCCATTTTTGGCCAAATGATTTACGCATTATATTTTCAAAATGACGCATGAAGAAAACATTGTAGAGCATATTGCCAAAACGACCCAAATGTCGGGGAAAAGCCCGGATCGTCATAGAAAAACCACCATCTAAATATTTTATATAGTGCCAATAACCGCTGGGCATATAAAGCGCATCGCCGTGTTTCATTGTGGTATTTAAACCTTCCAAAAATTGTAGCGCAGGATATTTTTCAAAATCCGGATTATCCAAATCTATGGTTTCCAAATTGTGCACTGCGAACGGAATTTTATATAAATATGGTGTTTGTTTGGGTGAAAATAAAGTAACGCTTTTTGTACCGTGAAAATGAAAATGTACCAAATCTGCCAAATCCATATCGTAATGTGGTAAGACTTTGGAACCTTCCCCACCGAAGAATAGCACAGGAAGACGTTTGAAGAAATTTAAGCCGATATCGGGATATTCGAAATCTTTCAGCAGTTCGGGTAACTTCACTTTTAAATCGTAAAAGAAAATGCGTAGATCGGTTGGCTTGTTTTTAATCAATTCAATATAATCTGCCATTTTCATTTGGGTGGCAGGCTCTGCAGAATTTTGCTTGCCTTTGGTAGGCTCATTGTTGTAAAGAGGAACAATTTGATCACCCGCGTGCTGTTGAATATAATCTAAGTTCCATTTTTGAAAGGCAGCCCAGTTTTGTGTTAAACCTTCAATAAGAACAGGCTTTTGAGGTTTATAATACTTTTCAATGAAATCTTTCTTTGAAATATTCCGAACCCGCTCAATAGCCGTTGTTTTAATTTGTGCCATCTTCCAAAAGCTTTAAGTGATTTCTTCTTTTTTTGTAGCTTCAAGTATTTTATTGAGTAAATATTCGCCGCCTAATATTTCCGAACAAGTAACTACACCACTTATGGTAACGCCCAAAATACCGTGCATATTCAAACTTTGTCCGGTAAAATATAAATTCTTGATCTTGGTGCGAGGCGATACAAACGATTTTAAAGGGTTGTTAGCATCTTTAACATAACCATACATTGAACCCTTGTTACAACCAATATAATCACGATAGGACAATGGTGTGGATGAGTAAACGGCTTCAATACAATCGCGAAGATTTGGGAATTTTTTCTCCAGTTCTTTAATAATTATTTCAGATTTGTAGGCTTTAAATTCTTCATAGGTTTGACCTCTATCATTTTTTTTCGCTGCAGTGTTGAAAGTATCTGCCCAAGGCTCCACTTCATCAAAATGCATATAGGTCATCACGGTTATATTGTCGCCATATTCCTCTTTATCCTTTTTGATTCCCATCGAAATCATATAAGCTTCGGGCCAACTTTCCTGTGTATAATTATGGACGTCCCAAATTGAACGATAGTCCTTAAAATGGTAATAATTATAATTCAAATATTTAAAACAATTTGGTTTTAAAACCAGATAAAGACTGAAGGCTGCAACGGTGCTTTCAATATTCTCGATACGACTGGTGTATGATTTTCTAAAATTTTCTTGTCCAATCATTTCAAGCGTCATCTTTGGGTCAACGTTTGAAATAAAAATATCGCCATATATAGTTTTTCCATCTGCGGTTTGCACGGCTGTCACTACTCCATTTTCCGTTTCAAACTTGGTTACTTCGTGGCGTTTGTATGCTTTTCCCCCTTTTTCACGTAGTCGGGCGAGTAAAGCTTTGGTAATTTGGCTTCCGCCATTGGTGCAGCGATAGGAACTTTCAATATATGAGTTTACGGAAAGAGCGTGCATATAAAAGGGAGTGCGCTCCCCTTCCCCTGCATATAGCAAATTGCTGCCGCCCATTACGGCTCTCAATTTTTCGTTATCGGTTATGGAATCTATAAAATCCTTTGCCTTCACCTCAAAAAGTGCGGTATTCTCGTAATATGGTTTTCCGAGTTTTAAACCGTATAGCGGAAAGAAACTGCAGGTATCCTGCATTTTTTGGCAGTATGCTTCTATTGCTTTTTCCTCATCGGGAAAGTCCTTTAGTAGTGTTTTTTTAAAATTTTCATAACCTTGGGCGTGTCTGTATTCTTTCGGATCGTTGTCAAAAGTAATTCTGTCAAACCCATCTTCATCCATCTTTTTGAGGGTAATGTCGTCCAAGATATCCAAATACTTGAAATATCTGTATAAATTCTGGCCTTCGGAAAGTCCGCCAATGTAATGAACGCCAGTATCAAAAATAGTTTTATCACGCACAAAAGTTTGCAAATTGCCGCCAAACTGTTGGTTTTTTTCAAGCACGCAAACACTGTAACCTTCTCTTGCAAGTATAATCGCAGACACCAGCCCGCCAAGGCCGCTACCAATGATAACTACATCATATTTTTCACTCATTTTGCTGGATTTCCAGATTGTTTAAAGATACTAATATTAGTATCTCCGTACACCTTTTGATAGCCTAAGGTACTAATATTTTTATTTTGTGAAGAAACAATTTCTTTTGTAAAAACAATGGTTTTTATTGAAAGATTTGGCAGTTGTTCTATCATTTCCGACATCATTTTTTCTGAAGAAATTATTAAAGTTTCAATATTTGGAAGTAAGGTTTCCGAAACAGAATCCGTAAAATGAAGTCGTCCGTATTTTTGAGTGAGATAGCTATTTTCAAGAATCGTTTGTGTTTCTGTATCTTCAATTAAACTGAAAATTTTTCGGTCCGGCCCATCGAGTGCCAAAAGAAAATCGAGCTGACCAAAATCTTCCGAAAGGTGGGCAATATTTGCATCTTTATCAATGTGCCGAAAGATTTCGAAATAAGTTTCAGCATTATTTTTTAAATCCTTTTTTACTTCTCTATAAAGGGCATCACCTTTATAACGGTATTCTTCCAAAACAATTCTGTGGAAATATTTGGGTCCTTCCATCTTTTCTCGAAGTTTCCAGAACTCACTTTTAAAATAGGCTCCTATTTTTTTGGCTTGTTGGGTATGGTTTTCGCCAAAATGCTTATCGCTAGCTTTTATCCGCGGCAAAATTTCAACCGTAATGCTTCCATCTTTTATAATGGGACTGCCTTTTGGGTTCACCTCACTATTTCCGTGGATTAAAATTGGGAGAATATCCAAATTAAATTCGTTCGCCAAATAAAACGCTCCTTTATGAAAACGTTTAATTTTATTGCTTTCACTGCGGGTTCCCTCAGGAAAAGCCATTAGCGAATAGCCTTGTTTTATTTTCTTTTTAAGTGGTTCCAAACTATTTTCTATACCGCTGGAAACTGGATAAAAATCTGCCCGTTGTACGGCTTTTCCAAAAACTGGAGAATTGTAAACCCAATCATTCACCAAAAAACAGATTTTTGGATGCAACATTCCAATTGCTAAAATATCGAGAAATGAAGTATGGTTTGCAATAATAACAGCAGGTTTTGAAAAGTCCTCAGCCGTTTCATTTATTACTTTTTTCTTCACAAATGGATTGGTGTAAAGCACAGATTTCATAAATTTTGAAATCACTTTATGGAACCATCCCATTTTTATTTTTTTACTGATGGGTAAAATTGGCATCAAAGTACTACTGTAAATAGAGAGACAAATTCCTCCCAAACCAAAATATCCAAAGGAAAACAAGGAATGCACAAACATACGGGGCGTTATTGGGCGTTTCGTGCGACTGCCTATAAATAATTTAAAAAGCAAAGGCTGAACTGTAAACGCCGTAAACATGGCCGAAAAAATTCCAATAATAGAAACAACCGAAATAGAATATAGCGCAGGATGTTTCGCAAAAATCAATACGCCAACTCCCAAAATGGTTGTCAACACCGAAAGCATAATCGAAGTTTTGTGGGTGGCCATTACTTTTTCGCCAGTACGAAGTTCCTTCAACAAACCTTTGGTCATAAAAATGCTATAATCAATCCCCAAACCAAATATAAATGTTGAAATAATAATGTTGAAAATATTGAATTCAATATGAAAAAAGCCCATAATTCCGAGTATCAAAAACCACGTAATAAATATGGGAACAGCAGTAACGAGTGTAAGCGCAAAACTTCGGAAAAAAAGAAAAAGTATAAAAAGAACAGCAATCAAACAATATCCAATCAAGAGGTTAAAATCGTTTTTTAAATTTCCCAAAAAAGTCTCGTTCATTTCCTTCCGGTCAATAACGATGGTGTTTGGAATATTCTTAAAAGCGCTTTTTATTTCGGAGGTATTTTCGTCCTCCAATTTTATTAAGGTTGTGATGGTTGTAAAATCCGCTTCGGTTGTAATATAATCCTCCAAAAGTACAGATGGAATTTGCTGATAATCCTCCGGTTTCAATGCGTTGAAATCCTTATCTAAAAAAGCGTAAAATTTGTTGAAAGTTGTGGGCTTAAAACCCTTATCAGCACTGCTTTCAATCAAATTATATTCCGTGTTATCTTTACGGGTTTGGGTCCAAAACTGTTGCCACTGTGTTATTTTTTTTCGCTGATCCCGTTGGGAATGGACTAAGGCGCCTATAGAACTGAAACTACTTATTTTTCCTTTTTCTTTTAACAATTCCAAAGTTTCGTGGATGGAATCGTTAAGCTGAAGTGTACCTTCCACAGATTTTCCATAAGTAGCCAAGTAAACCGATTTGGATGAAATGTCGGTCAATTCATCCAAATGTTGCATCGCGGCCTTTATTTCCGCAGGTTCATAATTGAGTTTGGAAATGTCTTTATTGAATTCAACTTTTTGATAGGTGAAAATGCTAACAAACAAAACCAATCCCAATCCAATTAGCAGCCATTTGTTTTTATGAAATGGATATTCCGAAAATTTATCGAGAACGTTGATTTGCTGTTTCCGCGAAAGTGGATTTTTGTATACTAAGGGAATAAAGAAAAGTGCAAAAACCGAAGCTCCCAAAACACTTACCGCTGCAAAAATCCCCAGATCCTGCAAGGCTTGCGAATCTAAAAACAACAGGCACAAAAATGCCAAGGCTGTGGTTAGACTGCTCATTAAGATTGGTTCGGTTACATCATTGTATAAACTTTTGAGTGTTTCGTTATTCCGGATGTGCGTTAAAATGTGAAGTGAATAATCCAAAGTTACACCCAGCAAAACAGAACCAATTCCAAGTGAGATAGCGGAAATTTCCTCCCGAATTAAATACAGCAACGCCACCGCCAGCAAACCACCAAAAAGTGTGGGAACGAACAAAATAATGGGGACGTAAAGTTTTCGGTAAAAAAAGATGAATACCAAAATCAGCAAAGTGAAAGCAATGCCGACAGTAAACTGAATATCGCTTTTAATTTGCTGGGCATTGGCAACTGCAATTAATACAGCACCAAAATATTCACTACTCACTTTCCCTGAATACTTTTCATTCAATTTATTTTGAAGGGCATACAGTTCTTCCGCAAATTTGGTATTTTCAGCGGTTTCACTACTGGCATATTTTGGGGTAATAAAAAGAAGGATGTTTTTTTCGTCCTTGCTTACCAAAAAACCATCCTTCAAAACAAAATCTTCTGTAACACCGAGTTGGCGTAATTTTTTTAAGGCAATAAAGGAAAGGCCCAACGGATCTTTCAAAATAATATCTTTGGAAACAATGCCCGATGGCGAAATAAGTGTTCTGTAATTAGCTTCGGTAATGGCAGAAATACTGTCTTTTTCAAGTTTTCCGGCAATGGTTTTATAATCCTGTTTATCCAAAAAAAGCGGCAGATTTTCGTAAACAAAACCCATAGTTCGCATTAAATCATCATCATTTACTTTCCCGCGGATGTATTTCACATATTTTCCGGAATAGGTTTGCAAACTATCTACAAATTCGGTGGCATATCCGGTAAGTTCATCAATATCTGTTGAATCATTACGGTGAATGGTTACAATGATTTTATCGGTAAAGTTTACTGTTTTAAGTACTTTTTGAAGATCCTGATTTTCACTGTTAATGGGAATTAACTTCGAAATATCCTCCTCAAAGCGAATTTTTGAAACTAAAAACGTAAGGCCAAAAAGCAGCAATAGCAAGACAAAGGCGCTTGCTATTTTATTTTTTAATAAAAATTGATATACTTTGAAAAACGAGTTACCCATTGTCGAGAATCTTTTTCCGTTCAAACAACGTTAAGAAAATGTAGCCTCCAATTCCACAAGTAATTGCGGCTGTTAACGAAAGTGCCAAACTACCGACAATATAGGATTTAAAATATTTCATTAGCTCCAAACTTGGGTCTATTTCGCTCATGGACAGCACAAAATTTTCGCCTAAAAGCCAACTGCCTAATTTCAGACTGAGATAAAGTATCAATGGAATAAATGGAGGAATACTCACGTTTGAAAAAGCAAAGGCGATTACTTTATTTAAATTCAGTAACAGGGCTAAAAAAATAACTACTACAGTGTGAAAACCCCAAATTGGGGAGAGACCAATAAAAACACCCAATGCCATTGAGAACGCCTTCTTTTCGGAAGAATCGTCACTGCTCAAAAAGTCCTCCATTAAGAACCGTTTAAGACCTTTTTTTTTTAATTTTCTATAAAGATTTCGCGGTTTTATGATATAGAAAAGTAATGAAAACGAACCAAGTATTTAAGATGCTAATGCGAACAAAATCTTTGAAAGGCCGGAAATGCGAAACCCTATCTTCCAATTCATAATGAATTTTGATAGGAATGTTTTTCACATTAATATCGTTCCACGCAGCTTTTACGATTGCCTCAATTTCAAATTCAAATTTGTTGGTATAAAATTTTAAATTCCGCATCGCATAAATTGGATACAATCTAAATCCAGATTGTGTATCCTGCAATCGAATTCCCGTTTCAACCCAAAACCAAAAATTTGAAAATTTGTTACCAAAACTGCTCTTCTTTGGAACGCCCAATTGAGTCATATTTCTTGCACCAATGAGTAAAACTTTTTTATTCGTTTCAATTTCCAGCGCTTCGATAAAACTGGGAATATCTTCCGGAAAATGTTGGCCGTCACTATCAATAGTAATCGCATAACGGTACCCCAAGTTAGCGGCATACTTAAAACCTTGGCGTAACGCATTGCCTTTTCCCTGGTTGGCTGGAATTTGTATTTGCTGAATTTGTGGAAATTTCAATAAAATTTCCGCTGTAGAATCGGTAGAACCATCGTTCACAACAATCACATTTTCGGTGTAAACCAAAACGCCTTCAATAACCTTTTGCAGCGTTTTGTAATTATTGTAAGTAGGAATAATTACGCAACATTTCAGGCTATTGAATTTTTCTGAAATTGGATTTTGGTTCATTGGTGATTATTTTGCGAAAACTCTGTGTAACAAAGTAATGTGCTTATTGTTTTAAAAATACTATTAAGCTGGGCAAAAGTATATTAGTAAATATATAGTTTCAAAAATCATTATTTTTAAACACTGAGTGAATTTACTTATTAATCAGCTCCCAATATTATTTTCAGCCAGCATTCTATTATTACTTTTAAAATGGTCATAATTTACTTCAGCCCGTTCTTTTTCCTTCACCCTAATTACCAATTTCACTTGTGCCACTTTTCCTTTTTTATCAATAAAACCGATAAACACATTTATGAATGCTTCGTTAGCGCGATAAGAAATATCTCTGAAAATCATAAGCCCTGGAAAAATCGAATAAAATCGGCTTTGTATATGGTTCATCACCTCTGCTTCTCATTATCCATAATTTTAAATAATCCCCTTCAAAACTGGCGCGATAACGGCGTATGTCGCTTTTACTATCAAAGGCGTAATTATTGATTTTTTCTAAAATAATAGATTTACTTGTTCGATGGTAAAGTGACGATGTTTGCGGAGCATTCCGAAAAATCTCAAATGCGCCATTTTAAAATTGATTTCTTTAATTTCAGTAACTGTCTCTTTAAAGGTGTATGTGGCCCTGCGAGATTTTGAAGACTTTTAAATTTGATATTTCGCATCTGATTCGTCTCTAAAATTTTTGCGTCAACTTTTCGGCCATCATTCAGTAAAATAATGTCTTGGGCAAATGTATTTGAAAGCATAGAGGAAAATCAATGTAATAAAAAGGAAATGCTTCATAATATGTTGAGTTATAATTTTTCTTTTTCAATTGCTTCATCAAAATTTTCAGATTTCATAATAAAATTCTTAATCAACTTTTTCAATTCCTATGGAAGAAATGTTTGCATAATTGCTTCAAAATATGCTCCTTATCCTCTTCAATATTCTTATGGTACCCCAAAAATCGAGGCGAGTTTTCCTGCACAGCTCATACGAATGTAACGGATTTCAATATTTGAATTATCAGCTTTTATTGCATTTTCAATCAAGGAAACACCTTCTTTAAAAAATTCCTTTTTATCTTTTTTTGATTTGGCGAATTTTGCGCTCAGCGTTAAGACCGCTCCTTTGTACGCAAGCAAAACAGGTTTGCTCGAAGATTTTACAGCCGAAAGTGTTTCATTAAGTTCTGAAGTAATTTCAGCACTTTTCACTGCTTGCGGATATTGCGAACGAATTTCTTTCAAATCCTGCGAATTCGACACAAACGAAACAAAAAACAATATGGAAAACAACACCTTCATCAATCAACAACTTTAAAAGTAGCACTCAATTTCAGAGCAACGGTTTCTGAAAACGAAGTAGTGTTTTTTATTTTCACTTCGTCATTATCTTCACTAATATCTATAAGTAGCTGTAAATCCGGATTTTTTTCAGGGTTTATAATCGCCATAAACTTTATATTTGAAGAAACGCTCAAAAACAGATTTTTACCAATCGCTTCCTCTGTCAATTCCTTTATAATCTGAATCATACAAACGCCCGGCATTACAGGATTTCCGGGAAAATGGCCTTTAAAAATTGCGTGATCTTTGTTTAAATGAACGGTTGCCAAAATACCTTCAGCGGTCTTTTCATTTGCAGTTATTTTATACAATCCTTCGATGAGCATATTATTCGTTTTTAAATTTTTCCAAGTCAATTTTTAATTTGATGTTGTTGTGTTTTATTGCAATTACATCTGCAATTTCTCCATCGGAAGAAGTAAAATCAATCTCCACTTTTTCTTTTGTTTTGGAAGTATTTACAATTTTCTGAAGCATTTCGTCCGAACTTTCCAAAAAGTAAAAATTAAAATTATCATTACTTTGTGTTTTGTAAATTCTTTTTCCTTTTGAACCATAAACCGCCAAAACTTTTGCGCTTTCATTCACTAGCAATTTAAAATCATCTTTTAAAATATTGACGATGAATTTTTTGTCCAAATCCTCAATTATAAAATGCTTTGTAAAAGTGTCATTCTCAAACTGAAAATCGAAAAGCTTGCCGCCAAATTCCGTTGTGAAAACAACTCGGTGGTTTGCTGGCCCAATTTTTTTTATAATCAATATTCCTCCGAAATTCTTTTTGTAAAAATCAATCTTTGCCTTGTAAACATAATCAATTTCACCGTTGGAAAAATACGGGTTTTCTACTTCACTTTTTGTAAATGAAACCTGCTGAAGTCCTTTCGTGGTTTTTAGTGAGCACGAAGCCAAGACAGACAGTGCCAAAAGACTAATTGCTAAAAACCGAATCATTTATTGTGCTGTTTAATGTACGGTTGCTGAAAATAATACGAGTAAAATCCTGTGATGGCTCCACCATTTTAACTTCAAAAACCTGGGCGTCATCTTTATTGAATAACAGTTCAAAAGAAGTAATATATCCTGCAATTTTCTTGTCTCTCGGTATAAAAACGGCTTTATAATATTTGGGAGATTTAAAGAAGGAAAACGTAAAATCGGCATCACTAAACATATTTCCTTTCACGCTGCTTACAATTAACTGGTTCAGCTTTTTAAAAAGTTTGCTGTTACCAATATCCACTTTGCTTTTGGTGCCGCCATCGTTAATAAGCAGTTGTTCTTCCTTGAAAATGACACTATATTTATAGGGATTTGTGTATTCCCACTTCACCAAATTAGGTGCCTTAAAAACCATTTTACCCGAAGTTTTTACGTCATCTGCCAAAAAATCGAGATGTTTAAATTGTACAAAATCTGTTTTGATGGTTTGGGTTGTTTTTGCGGTGGCAATAACTTTTTCTTTGAATGAAGCAATTTCAGAAGCAGTCATCGCAGTTTCCTGCGCTATTATTGAGCTGCCAATAAAAATAAAAAATACCAATAAAAAATAATTACGCATAAGCTTCAATTTCGAGCAAGCGATCCACGGGAACCGCCTGCAATTTGTGCGAAGGCAAAGTTAACAATAACTGTTCCAATACGGCAACGGATTTTTCGCTCGTATCGTGCAGTAATATTATATCGCCTTTTTTAAGGTTGGAAGTAATTCGGTGTAAAATTTTATTTTTAGAAAGATTTGAAGTGTCGAAGCCGCGTTTGCTCCACCCAATGGGAAAATGTCCAGTATTTTTCAACGCTTTTTTAATGTTCGGATTTGTGACGCCGAAAGGCGGACGAAACATTTTCAGTTCCTTTCCGATGATTTTTTTAAGCAATGCGTTGGTTCGGTTCAATTCTGCAGTAACTTTTTCCGAAGAAAAAAATCCGAAGTTTTTGGAATGTGAATAGGAATGGTTGCCTATTGTGTGACCTTCATCAATAATCTGGCGAACGATTTCCGGATATTTTTCCGCATTTTTTCCTATTAAAAAAAACGTTGCTTTTGCATTATTTTGTTTAAGAAGAAATAAAACTTTCGGAGTAAAATTGGGATTCGGTCCATCGTCAAAAGTAATTGAAATTTGGTTTTCCGAAATTTTATAATTGTGGTTTAACGATTGGAAATGATAGTTCCATTTAATTTGAAAAGATCCAATTGCAGTAATAAATATCCAAATAAAAACAAACAAAACGTACAACCATGCCGGCACATTTCCGAAAAAACCCGCGAGCAGTAATCCGAAAAAAACTACTAAAGCAATTGCGTTTATGGTGTAAAACCTCAACATTTTTTCAGTAAAACAAGGCTGTGGTTTTGGCCGCGGTATTGGTTATAACACAAAATCGTTTTAATTTCCGAAGATTTGAATTCGTTCATTTTTACAATTTTTGGAACGGTTTGTGTTTTCAGAATTTTGGAAGCCAGCCAAACCCCAAAAGCCGAAACGGTATTGTTTTCACCCACCAAATGTTTGTAAAAAACTTGTTGGATTTTGCTGAAAATTCCTTCGGAAAGTTCATTGTAGAAAGTGTCAAAATCCACATCGCCATTGTTTCCCAAAACCACCAAATCTATGTCTCGGTTTTTCAAATTATTTTCTTCCAAAAAGTTCTCAATGGTTTCGGAAACCTTCTCTTTTGGAAGCGTATTAAATGTTTCAACCGCAACCAATTCGGCATAACAACTTTGTTTTTTTTCGTTTGAAACAACAAAAAAATTGGCTCCTTCGCTAAAAACGGCACCTTGGGTTTTTGAATTTAAAACCGTTGAAAGTGTTACAGATTCAGGCTTTATGTGATTTATTACGCGATGCACTTTTGTGGTGTGTTCACCTAATTCCTCTACACCGCCAACTATAATGTTTTTGGCTTCATTGTTTTCAAGTTGCATTTTTGCATCGAACAAAGCAGACTCAAAAGAAATCGCGGAATGCACGTATGTGAAATTATATGCTTTGCATTCCATCCCTAAAGCTATTTGCCCAGCCACGGTATTATGCGTACTTTGAATGAAAGAAGTTGGCGTTAAATATTGCTCATTATTGTCAATTATGGCGCTCACAAATTTTTCGGAATCGATCATACAGCCCATTCCCGTTCCCGTGATTATGGCATCCACGGTTTCAATTCCAGCTTCGTCCATCGCGATTTTTGAAGCTACGACGCCCATTTTTATTCCTTTTGCCATTCTTCGTGCGGCCGCGGGTGGGATAAATTCTTTGTAATCCGGATCTTGGGCAGAAATTACCGTATCGTTGTAATCGATTATTTCATCCAAAAAAACACTATTGTCAAACGTTTTTTGAGGCGAAATGGAAGCGATGCTATTTATGTAGACTTTCTTCATTACGCTTCTTTTGAAAATATTACGGTTGAACAATTTCCTCCAAACCCTAAAGAGTTTGAAAGAACTGTTTTCAATTCTTTTTGTTTCAATTCCGTTTGTGGAATCATTGAAAATTCCTTCATCGGTGTTTCGAAATTCAAGTTTGGAAATATTACATTTTGCTGTAACGCTAAGACCGAATAAACCGCTTCAATCGCTCCCGCCGCTGCCAACGTGTGGCCGGTATAAGCTTTTGTTGAGCTGAATTCTGGCATCTCTTCGCCAAAAACACGAAGTATTGCGCGCCCTTCCGAAAGATCGTTATTTCCTGTCGCGGTTCCATGTGCGTTTATGTAATCAATTTCCGAAGGTTTTAAATTGGCAACTTTTAAGGCTTTTTCCATCGCCAAAGTCGCACCATCACCGTTATCCGAAGATGCAGTTTGATGAAAGGCATCGTTGGCATTTCCATAGCCTTTTACGTAAGCGAGCACTTTTTTGTTTTCGGCCTTTACCACTTTGTCACTTTCCAAAACAAGGAACGCCGCTGCTTCGCCCAGATTTAAACCTTTTCGATTTTCGTCAAAAGGTGTGTTGTAGGTATCGCTTAATATCATCAAGGTTTTAAAACCGTTAATTGTAAACTTTGAAAGACAATCTGCGCCACCCACCAAAACGCGATCCAGCTTTCCCGTTTTTATAAGTCTTGCGCCCAGCATAATCGCGTTTGCTGCGGAAGAACAAGCGGTGCTAATTGTGGTAACCAAGCTTTCTTCAATTCCCAATTGCTCAGCGATTTTTTGGGTGGAATCGCCCGCGTGATGGCTTTCAATGTATTTTTGGTGTTCTTTTTCGGTAAGGTATTCGTAATAATATTTTTCGGTCATATCCATTCCGCCCACGCTGGTGCCGGAAACGATGCCTGTTTTGTATTTTTTTATATCGGTGATTCCTGCATTTTCAAAAGCTTCCTTTGCCGCAATTACTCCGAGCATCGCTGTACGGGAATAATTATTTTCGGGAGAAAGATTCAATTGTGCCATTAATTCCTCATTAGTGAATTTCACTTCCCCAACCATAATCTCATCACGCTGAATAGTTTCAATATTATCAACGCGGGTGATGCCTTTTTTTCCGTTTATGAGCGCGTCATAATTTTCCGACACATTGTTGCCAATGGCAGAAATAATGCCCATTCCGGTTATGGCTACGCCTTTGCTCATTTATGGTACTTTTGATAAAAAGGTCTCGACTGCGCTCGACCGGACAGTATTTCCACAAGCGAAATCAAAACATTTATAAAAATTTTACTTCGTGCGGTGCTCTTCAATATAATCTGCCATTACCTGTACAGATTCAAAAATCTTTCGACCCTCCTTTGGATCGCTCAAGCGGATGCCATAATCTTTGTCCAGCATCACGATAAGTTCCAGAGCGTCAATAGAATCTAAACCTAGACCATCACCAAAAAGGGAATCGTCATCACCAATTTCTGAAACGGAAACGTCCTCGAGATTTAATTGCTCAATGATTTTTTCTTTCAATTCTTGTTTTAAGTTGCTCATAATATTTTATATAATCTGTTTATTTCTTTGGTTTTGTGTTCAATTTCACCATCTTTCTCAACTAAATAGAGAAAAGCCTCGTAGCTGTTTTCATCAAAATCAACCCATCCACAAAGTACTTTTTCGGACTTTCCATTTCGCAATAAACTATTGGCGTACAAGTGCAAGTGCTCTGCGTTAAAGCGGTCAAAGATAAAAAAACTATTTTCAGAATATAGCTTGTGTTTAATACTTATCTCACCCAAACAAATATTTGGCAAAGTATAAACAAAAACCGCCGGACTGGGAAAATATTCAACATCATTCTCAATTGCGGCTTGATGTTTCCTGTCTGTATCCAAACTGGATGCTTTGTTTGAAAAAATGAGGGCAATGTTATTTTCTACTTCGTTTAAATTTTCCTTTTTCAACAAAATATCTGCGGCCATAAAAGCCAATTTACTGAGATTATCCATTTTGAAAAACTTTGGATAATTGGTTTCTAAAGACTTGTAGCTATTTTTTATAAATGTTGAAAAATCTTCCGAACCATCACTAAAAATCTGTTTTCCGTTCACTGAAACAGCTTGATTCTTAATATGACAATAGCTTTTTATGTAAAATTTTTGGCTCAATTTTTAAGCATTTTAAAAAGGCCCATTAGGGGATTTTTTACAGACCAACATCGTGTGATATTCACCAAGTTTTATGTCTTCCTTAATTTTTAGTCCTGCTTTATCAATTAGTTTTATGAATACGCTAGCCGGATACATCTTACTGTTTCCGTTTGCCAAAACTGTAAAATACAGTGAAGTTGCTTCTAAAATAAATTGTGTTGACTTAAAGTTTTGTCTGTCAGTAAAAGTTTCAACTATAATTAATTCAGTATCGTTATCCATTGATTTTGCACAACTGCTTAACACTTTTACAATTTCATCCTCCGAAAAGCAATCTAAAAATTGGCACATCCAAATTACGTCTGCGCCTTCGGGAATTTGTGGATTTTCGGAAAGCCAATCTATTGAATGGCCTGAGATTCTATCCTTAAATCCATTCTTTTCAGAATTTGCCAAAGCAATGTTCAGTTGTCCTGGCAAATCAATGATTTTTACATTGATTTCTTCATTGAAATTACAGCATTTTAAAGAAAATTTACCTGTATTCCCGCCAATATCAAAAAGTGTTTTTGGATTTTTTTCAAAAATCTTTTCAAGTGCATCCTCAAAAATACCGTCGGAATAATGGTGGTCAAAATCAAACCACGATTTTTGCTCTGCAGGTTTCAATTTTGAAAGTCCTTCATAAATGGTTGGCCACTGCCCAAGTTCTTTAAGACCTTCGGGTTTACCAGTTTTAATGGAATCATTCAAATAAAACAACCCTTTGTAACAAACATCATGGGTGAAGTTAAGATTCACACTAGCCGTAGTATTATAATTGAGAAAATAGCCAACTTTGGTCAATTCAAATTTATCGTCACCATTTTTGCAAACAATATTCGAGGTTTCAGCGATTTCTAATAAGACCCCTACTCCGTATGGGCTGAGAGAAAGTTTTTCGGAAATCTCATCAACCGTGGGACCACCGTTGTCACGCTGTTCAAAAATATAATCAAGTATTCCCAATTTCCGAAGCGATACAGAAGCCTGGAAAACGAACGGGGCAAAAGCAATGCGATGCGCTTCTTCCAGAGCCTCCATGGCCTTCATTTTTTTTGTGGTTGTTTGCATTTATAGTTGGTTAGTTGTTGGTTTTTTAAAAATTACCGCGGTATTGCAGCCTCCAAAACCCGAAGCGGTTTTAAGGAATGTTTGCATCTTTTTCGGAATATTGTTTTTAACGATATTTATATTTTTTGAAACGCCAAGTTCGTTAAATCCTTTGGATATATAAAGCGTATTTTTTTTTATAGAATACATTCCTACAATGGTTTCCAATAATCCGGATGCACCCAAAGTATGGCCAAAAAATCCCTTTAAGCTATTCATCGGTACATTTTCCATTCCCAATCTGCTGAAAGCAATGGCCTCCATTTCGTCATTAAAGGGCGTGGCGGTACCGTGCGCAGAAATATAATCGATTTCTACAGAAGTGATGTTTGCTTCAACCAACGCCGCATTCACACATCGAAAAAGTCCTTCACCCGTTCGTGATGGGCCAGAAATATGGTTTGCGTCATTACAGGTTGCATCGCCTAAAATTTCAACGGCTTCTTCGGGAAGATTTTTTGTTGAAGATGTAACCAAAATGCTAGCGGCAACTTCCCCCAGATTTATTCCGACCCTATCTTTATCATAAGGCTTGCAAGGTTCTGCCGATAAAGCTTGAAATGAATGGAAGCCCGAAAGAATAAACTTGGTAACAAGATCACCACTAGTTATAAAAACGTGATCGTACTTTCCCTCTGAAATAAATCGTTTGGCAACCGAAATCGCCAATACACCCGAAACGCAGGCGTTTGAAAGTACAATCGCTTCATTTAAAAAACCGAAAAAGTGTTGGATTGTTTTTCCCAATTCACTCAAATAGGCTCGACTTTCCGGAAAATGGCTGTTTTTTTCTAGTACATCGATATTTCCCTTAGTTGTTGAAATCAGCAATCCTACCCTTTCATCTAAAGAAATATTTGACGCATCGATTACTTTTTTCAATGAAAGAATCATCATTTGTTCCAGCTTCGTATATTTTGAAGCATCACCAATTATACTGAATTCCCCTTCTATTTTTTCCGAAGAAATCAAGGAAGCACAAAAAGGTTCGGGCAACAGCGAAGCGTTATTATATATATTAAGCCCCGACACACCTTTCGAAATATTTTCAACCACGGATGCACTGTCCAAACCCAAGTTGCTGAAAATATTGTTATATGAAAGATATGTTTTTGCCATTTTTTTAAAGTCCCATTTTCTTTTTCCAATTAGCAAAAAACTCAGGTTTTGTAAGTGAAAGTTCACCACGTTCATTTAAAAAAACCTGTACCGTTTCGCCTAAGCATACAAGTCGGCCTTTTGGATCAAAAATGCGATATCGGAAAATCATTTTTGCCGCGGGCGAAGGAATAAAAGTTGTTTTTATCGTCGCAACGTCTCCATAACGCAATGGTAGTTTGTGCTCGCAAGACGATTTTACGATTGGGGAAGTGTATCCGTTTGCCTTCTGTTCCAAATAAGAAATGCCATGTTCGCGCCCAAAAGCTTCCCGTCCATCCTCAAAATATTGAATGTAATTGCCGTGCCAAACAATTCCCAACGGATCTGTCTCGGTAAACCGAACTCGAATTTCAGAAGTAAAGCTTATTTCATTTTTATTTTCAGACGGCATTTTTTCTTTTATTATAAATTATTGCTATTACGGTTGTTGTGACGAAGAACAACAATAATAACGAAATTTCAGGAAGGATTTTAGCAAAACCCACATTTCTTAAAAATACATCGTAAAATGCCTCCAGGCCCCAGTTCATCGGGGAGATTTTTGAAACTAGTTGCATAAATTTAGGCATTACAAAAACGGGCACCCAAACGCCGCCAAGTGCCGCCAAAATAACCACGGAAGTGGCTCCAAAAGGCGCAGCCTGCTCTTGGGTTTTTGCAACAGTTCCCATTAGCAACCCTAAACCTATTGCTGCCAAGCCTGAGAAAAGTGCGACAACGTACAGCATCGGCAACTTTCCTGCAACATCAACTTCGGGAAGTGCGATAGCTGGGAAAAGATAAATTCCCACAAGCAGCATCAACGTAAATTGAATCAAACAAACTCCCAAATAAACAATAGTTTTTCCGCCCAAAACCGTTGCGTAACTCACGGGGTTGGTTCGCAGCCGCACAAAAGTGCCTTGGTTTTTTTCCTTTACCAAATTGATGGAAAGCGGAACGATTATAAAAAAGATGGCAAACAGTGTCCAGGCCGGAACATTATGCTGTGCTGAGTTTGGAATGATTTCTTCGTTGTTTTTTGTGGGTAGGATTTCTTTAAAAGCGATAAAATTTTCGGTGTCGAAAATTGGTTCGGCCTCTTCCTCTCCCAATTCTTTTTGAAATGCTTTGTAAATACTTTGCGTTTCAATTTTGGAAATCATTTTGTCTATGCCATTTTTAACCGAAGATTTGAAGCTTATTTGCGTTGCAGGATCAAAATAGAGGCGGACTTCTTTTTGCGAAATCTCTTCTTTAGCAATCGTTAAAGAGTCTTCTTCCAATCCAAATTTTGATAAAATACCTTCCACATTTTGATCAACCTTCTTTTGAAGCGAAGTAGAAAGATTTTCTGGAATTACTATTGCAAGTTGATATTTTCCTGAGAAAACCGCTTCTTTTGCTTCCTCTTCGGAAGCTTTCTGAAGTATTTCAAAAGAATTGGATTCGGAAAGATTTTCAATGATGTTTATTGAAACTTCTCCTTTGTCATTATCCACCAACAGCACGGGAATTTTTATATCGCTGATGGTTTTGAACGTGCTGTCTTGAACCAAAGTTATCACAATCAGAAGCAATAAAGGCATTATAAAAAGAATCGCGATTCCGCCTAAATCACGAATAAGCAGTAGAAATTCTTTATATGTTGACGCCCAAAGTTTATGCATAATCACGAAGTGCTTTGCCAGTTTTCGATAAAAATACTTCTTCAAGATTATGGGCGCCCACTTGGTTTTTTATCAATTCTGAAGGAACTCCTTTTACAATTATTTCCCCATTGTCTATTATTGCAACGTGGGTGCAGAAAAATTCGGCTTCGTTTAAATGGTGTGAGGTGTACACTATCGTAGTTCCTTGCTTATTCAGGAGTTTTAAATAATCGATTATTACATTTTTGGATTGCACGTCAACGCCCACAGTGGGCTCATCCAAAAACAAAACCTCGGGTTGGTGAAGTATTCCGGCAATTAAGTTTACGCGGCGTTTCATTCCGCCCGAAAAAGTGTCGGTTTTTTTGTGTGCGAATTTTAAAAGACCCATAACTTCGAGATGAGCATTTATGGATTTTTTTAAAGTTTCACTTTTTATTCCATACATACTTCCGAAATACTGCAAATTTTCAAATGCCGTGAGCGTTGGATAAAGCGCATACTCCTGAGGAACAATCCCAATCAATTGTTTTAACTGGTTTTTATTTTCCTGAAAATTCAATCCATTTATCGTAAAAGAACCAGAGGTGGGTTTCAGCAAAGAAGTAAGCATTGAAATAAGCGTTGTTTTTCCAGCACCATTCGGGCCGAGCAAACCATAAATTTCACCGTCCTCAACTTTCAACGAAAGGTTTTTTACCGAAAAAAAATCGGCACCTTTGTATTTTTTTGAAAGTTGGTTTATTTCTATCATTTGCCCCCTAAAATCCCCCACGGGGACTTTTTATATTGCCTTTTTCAGCTTTTTAAAAAACACCTTTTCCAAATCGGCGATATGGTCCAGCTGGTCCGCAACCTTATTATAACTATCGGTTTGGGCGCTTCGGTTTTTGTAGATTCGTGATGCTTCAAGCGCAAAATCGCGCCACAAATCGCCAATTTCGGTCATTTCTCTTGAAAGTTCAATAAGCTTTTCATTTCCTATAAGCTTGCCCGCTTCCTGTAAAAATGCTGCATAAATATAGCGGAAACCGCCACCGCCGGTACCAATTTCTTCCTGCATCCGCACTACTTGCCCTAAATAATGATTTGCAGTTTTTATTCCTTTTTGCTGCGGCCATTTTCGGATTAAACCAGCTATTTTATGTATTCCTTTTACGCCGACAAAGGAAACTGGGGCGAGCATTGCTTTACAGGTATCTTTAATTCCTTTTATAATTGCTTGTTCAAGTTCCAGTTTTTCGGGAAAGGAAATGGGATAATACATATGGCCTTTGGGAGCAAACGCTCCTTTTGCAAAACGTACTTTTTCCAGTTCTTTTTCAGAAAGTGAAGTAACGTTTTCCATCACTGGATCACTGATTAAATAACGGTTGTTTTCCTTTCCGTAAACCACCATATTGTGGGCATTAAAATGGAAACGATATTCATCGGGAAAGTACACTAAATTATATACCCCAACTTGTAACCCAACAGGATTTTTTTTCTCCAGATTTTCATCCAAACGGGCTTTTGCCTCTTTTGGATTGCTGAATTTTTCGCGTTTCATTTTAACGCCGGTGCGCTTTGCGAATTTCTTAAAAATATGTCCGGGTAAGGCCCGATAGGTAATAACAGGAGCGTGATTCACTTTCAACAATGGAATATAGCAAAACAACAAACCGCTGCCAATACCAAAAACCATGGGTTCGCTAACTCTGAAACCGTTGTGTTTCATCAAATTTGAAACCACGCCGTTTTCGCAGTGGGCAGATTGATGGTGTGTAAAGTTTATTATGGTTTCTGGTTTCAAAATTCTGATTTCAGATTGTTGGATTTTAAGACTGTTAGATATTACTGGTCTATCGATTTTAATTCTTCAACCGAAATTTCAAAAACATCGGCATATTTCTGAAGCTTTTTGTTGCTTAATTTTTTAAAAACCGAAGGTTTGAAGTGGCGTTTCACCTTCCATTGCCAAAAACCGACGTAGCTTGCCAAAATGCCAACGTCCATTTTATGGAGTTCCATATAATATTCTATTGGGCTCGTTTCGCCTTTTATTACACGATTTTTTGCATCTTCAATCCGTTCGTTTATATCTTCTATGGCATTTTTTAACGCTACGGTTTTTGGTTCCCAGCCCGTACTATTTTCAGTAGTATATTCTCCATTCTCGTCCACGGCGTAACAGAGTTCGCGGAAATTTGCAGATTCCAGGTTGCTTTTGTCCTGGGGTACTTCTTTTTTCTTCATAATCAGACTTCATGGATTAAAAAATTCATGGTAGAAGATACAATTAATTTTTCAGCGAGAAATGTTTCGGTTTCAAGGCTGCACATTGTCATTCCGCCAGTGTCAAATCTTGAAAGAAGCTTTGCTTTTGTGGTAATAGTTTCGCCAATTTCAGGCTGCTGAAAAATATCCACTTTTTTAATAGCGCTTATATAACCCACTAATTTGTTTCCTTTTCCTTCTAAATCATCCTTTTCAAAAAAGCTTTGTCCCACCACGGCCGAAGCTGCTTGGGCGGCATTTTCAATCAATCCTGTTTCTGAAAGTTTTGTGTTTTTGAGAAAAACACAATTTTCTGAAATATAAAATTGGGTTGCCACTGATTTTTCATCAATTTCCAGAACCGAAGTAACCATCAACATCGGTTCGCGATGAGGTAAAAAGTTGGAGATATCGATATTTGAAATGTCCGTTGCTTTCATTTAAGTTGCCAATACGGTTTTCATTTCGCTGCAAGCGATTACCTTTCCATGTACCTCCGTTTCTGCGGTTACCAAAGTAACTCCCATAATTTCGTGATGGATTATTACTGTGGTTTTCAGTTCGTTTCCTAGGGAAGGAAGTTCAAAAATCTCTGCTTTTTTTATTGCACCTATATAGCCTGTTGGAGGATCTTCTTTTTTCAAAAAAAATTGGTAGCCTGTATAAAGGGCAACCGTTTGGGCCATATGCTCAATCAAGCCAGCGGAAGTGAATTTATTGTTTTCTGTAAAAATATTTTCTTCGGAAATGGTCAAGCCAGCAACCACTTTTTTTTCCTCGAAATGAAGCAATTTGTCCACCATTACGAAAGGAAATTTCTGCGGAATCAGTTTTCCGATGAAATCTTTGTTCGTTATTTTTTCTGTGAAAACATTCATTTACACAACAGTCAAATAAGCGTAAGAATATGCAAAACGTGCGCTCTCGGGTACTTGAAGAAAAATTTTATCTCCCTTTTTAAGTTTTCCGGAATGCGCTAATTCTTCCAACATTAAATAGATGGAACCGGCACCAACATTCCCCACTTTTTCGAGATTCAAAAACCATTTTTCCCAAGGCAGATGCAAACCTTGGCGTTCAATTTCGTTGTAAAGATTTTCCTTGAAGTAATAGGAAGAAATATGTGGCAAATAATAATCAATATCGTTTTCGGTGATGTTGTGCTTTTCCATAGCCAGCTTCATACTTGCAACACCTTTTTGAAGAATGTTTTCACCCAGCAATTTCACATCCTGCTTCATTGCAAACAGCGATTTTTTTCCCCAAACATCTGCTGGATATTCGCTCCAAGGTTTAAGATTTCCGTCTTCCAGTTTATCGCCTCCGGCATACATGCACGTTTCAAGTTCAAAAGCGTAACTGTAGCCTTCCATCCATTCAATTTTTATTGGCGTATCGCCATTTGGCTCGCTTTCCAAAAGGATTGCGCCGGCGCCGTCAGAAAGCATCCAACGTAAAAACTCCTTGTTGAAAGCAAGAATGGGATGCTCTTCAATTTGTTGCAAATGTGCCACTTCATCTTCAAAAATATCTGCCTTCATCCACGAAGAAGTTCGCTCAGAACCTGTACAAACTGCATTTTTTACCTGATCAGACTTTATGGCCATGTAACCGTACTTCAATGCGTTCATTCCGCTGCAACAAGCGCCGGAAGGAGAGTTTATTTCAAGATTGCCATTTTTTAAAAACCCGTGTACCATTGCCGCGTGACTTGGCAAAATCTGGTCAGGGCTAGAGGTGCCACAGGATAGTAATTCAATGTCATTTTTGTTGAAAGTTTCATCGCACAAGGCCTCAACAGCTTTCGCGGCTAGTTGTGCGTTGTTATGGGTTACGTTTCCATCTTTATCAATGGCGTAATAACGTGTTGCAATTTGGTTATTCCGAAGGATAATACGGCGCGCCTTAGAGGTTTTCCCGTTGATTACTCCAAGCTTTTCCTCCATTGCCTCATTTTCCACGGGTTCATTGGGCAAAAACTTCGCAATCCTTGTAATATATACGTTCTTCATTAATCCTGCTTTAATGCAATTGATGAATAATAAGCTTTGTCCCGCTGTATTTTACGGTACATTGGGAAATAGGTGAGCAAAAATACAATAAATACAATTGGTGCTATCAGCCATATTGCAAATAACAAATAATATTTAAAATAAACGAGCCATTTCTTTCTTTCTTCGCCTTCTTTTTTTATTAAATGATTGGCCCATTTTGTGAAGACAATATTTCCTCTAATGTCTGTGGCAATAAGTGATGTATCTACTTTTACGGCACCTTGATGCAGTAAATTTTGCTGAAGGTTTGAATAGTCATTCGCCATCAAAGACTTTTTAATAGGAACTCCAAAACGGGATGCTGCTTCAATCTCAACGTCTGAAACCCCGGGTTTTGGAAAAATTCCTAACATTTTGGTTTTCTTCCCTCTCATTAGCCAATGGACTATGGTAATTACGCTAATGTGGTTGAGATTTTTATCCACCAATGCAATGTTTCCAACCAACTTCGCATTGTTTGCTGCCAATAATTTCTTCACTTTTTCCTGTGCCATAATCCACATATTGCGACTGGCGGAAACAGTGACAACTGGTGTATTGTTTAGTAACTTTCTTGCTTCTTCGGATTTTAAAAATGAATTGATTGGGATGGAAGGTGTTAAATACCAAGTGGTGTAACCTAAAATTACCAAATCGTATTTTTTCTGAAGAATTTCAGAAGGAAATTTTTCTAAAGGAGCTGGAATTTGTAGAAAGGTTTCAGGAAAGGCGTCATAAAATTCGGCTTCTTTCCAAGGAAATGGAAATTTTTTCTCGGGAACAATTTCGCAATAAGAAATGTTTACGTTGGCCCCTGAAATTGTTGAAGAAATATTTTCCAGAATATCAAAGAGTTGTCCCGTTTGTGAATAATAGATTACTAAAACTTCCTTCATTTCTTAATCCTTTGTATCCCAAAAATCAAAATAATTAAACCATTGCAAGGGATATTTTTTCAGCATCCATTCAACGCTTTCGGTGTATTTCTTCAAAAGGCCTTGTGCATCCCGGTTTGTAACCTCAGCCTGGCGTGCGTAGAGATGGTAATGTTTGTTGGTTTCTTTCATTACATAAACGAACAGCACCGGAACATTCAGTCTACTTCCCAACAAAAATGGGCCTGCGGGAAAATTCGCTTCTTTCCCCATTAGCGATTCTGTCAAAACCTTTTGGCCTTTCATATACCTATCGCCCGTAAAACAAACCAATTCACCATTAGCCAATGCATTGTTTATTTCAAAAATATGCGACATATCATCCTTCACCAAAATAAATTTTACATTGGAGCGCATGGTTACTTTTTCCATGTATTCCTTAATATTTTCGTGTTCGGCATCGGTAGTAACAAGGCTTATTTGAGAGCGGGTGTCAATTTCCTCGAAAAAAAATTCCGCTATCTCAAAATTTCCAACGTGGGCGCTGATCATTATTCCGCCCTGTCTTTTATCTAGAAGATTGGTAATGTTTTCAACCCCGTCACATTCATAGGTAAATTGTTTTTTTAGGCCAGAGGAAATTGCGGCTTTGTCAATAATTGTTTTACCGAAAGTATAATAACTTTTATAAATGCTGAAAAGACTTTTTGCTGTTGGATATTTTAATCTTTTACGGAAATAATAATAGATGGATCGGGTGCTTTTCCCAGCGAAGAACACATAATATATGGCAACCAAATAAAGTAGTCCGTAAGCGGCACGAACCCCTAATTTTTTAATAAAGAATATAAATATTTTATATCCTAAAACGGTCCCTTTGCTTTTGCCTTCCCATTCACCTGCCATAAATAATTATTGCAATTTCAGGCGACTTTTTTTTCAATTAAATCGTAAAAATCTTGTAGTGTAATAACATTCAGGAAATCCTCGCCTGTCAATTTTACGCCAAAGTTGGCCTCAATGGCAACTACCAAATCCACAAAATCCAAGCTGTCCAATTCTAAAGTTTCCTTAAGATTGGCACGGGGTTGAATGTCTTCAGTTTCTACCTCAAACTCATCTACTAAAAAGTAGTTAATCTTCTCAACTATAACTTCTTTATTCATTTTTAATATGTGCATTTTTTAATTATCAATGCAGAATTGGTTCCGCCAAATCCGAAAGAATTGGACAAAAATACATCAATTTTTCTGTTTAACGTTTCCTTAACAAGGTTTAATTTTGAAGCGGCCGTATCGGGCGTTTCGAGATTAATATTTGGTGCAATAAAGGAATGTTCCATCATCAACATTGAATATATAACTTCACTGGCCCCAGCCATCCAACATTCGTGGCCGGTCATTGATTTTGTGGAGCTTACATAGGGACCTTTTTCTCCAAAAACCTCTGTAATGGCAAGTGCTTCATTGGCATCACCAACAGGGGTGGAAGTAGCATGGGCATTTACATAATCAATCTGTGAAGCCTTAATATTTGCTTGGTCCAGCGCCATTTTCATCGCTTTTGCGGGTCCATCCACATTGGGGGTTGAAATATGCTCTCCGTTTGAAGAAAATCCATAGCCTATAATTTCACCTAAAATAGGGGCTCCACGTTTAACAGCACTTTCGTAGCTTTCAATAACTAAAGTGGCTGCTCCCCCACTAGGCACTAAGCCATCGCGGTCTTTATCGAAAGGACGACAGGCTTTAAGTGGATCTGCTTGGGTGGAAAAAACCCCGAGGCCATCAAAACTGCCCATTGCAAGTTCATTAATTTCTTGGGCTCCCCCGGAAATAATACAATCCTGCAAACCATTTTTTATAAGAAAATATGCCATTCCTATTGAATGTGAACCACTGGCACAGGCCGCACTAATTGTAAAATTGATGCCTCTCAATTTGAAAATAGTAGAAAGATTCATTGTAACGGAAGAGTTCATCGCCTTAAAAATAGCACCTGAACCGACCAAAGTTGTATCTTTTTTTTCCCGAATTTTATCAACCGATTCAATTACAGATTTTGCGGTACTGTCGTTTCCGTATAAAATCCCTACTTCGTTTTCGTCTAAAAATTTTTGGTCTATTTTGGCATTTTCCAGTGCTTCAATTGTAGCTTTATAGGCAAAAGCGCCTTCTTCGCCCAAGCTTACTCGTTCTCTTCTGGAAAGTAAATCTCTTAAATTTGGTTCTTCTACCCAACCTGTTAAGCTGGATCGGTAACCGAATTCCTTTCGTTTTTCGTCAGAAATAATTCCAGATTTGCCGTTATACAAAGATTCCTTTACTTCCTGCAGGTTTTTGCCAATACAGGAATAAATACCCATTCCAGTAATTACTACTCTTCTCACTTCTTTTTCAAATTTAGGAGTAGATTCCTCCATTAATATTGATCACTTCTCCTGTAATATAGGAAGCCTTTGAAGACGCTAAAAAGCTTACAACGTGTGCAACTTCCTCTGCTTCTCCAAAGCGGTTGGCAGGAATCATTTTTTTCAGTTCCTTTTCGTCAAGTTCGGCGGTCATATCACTTTTTATAAATCCCGGAGCCACGGCGTTAACGGTAATGTTTCGTTTAGCAACTTCTTGTGCCAAAGCTTTTGTTGCCCCAATAACGGCTCCTTTTGCTGCGGAATAATTTACTTGCCCCGGCGTTCCCTTCAATCCTGAAACCGAAACCATATTGATAATTCTTCCATATTTATTGACAAGCATTTTTTGAATCAAAGCATTGGTAACATGGAAAAAACCATTCAAACTGGTGTTTATAACACTGTGCCAGTCTTCAGGTTTCATCCACATAAACATGCCGTCTTTTGTAATTCCGGCGTTGTTTATTATGACCTCTATAATAGCTTCTTTATTATTTTCGTGCCATACGTCAAACGCCTTATTAACAGCTTCGGCATTCGTAACGTCAAATTGCATTATTTCACCTTGGCCTCCAAGGGCTTCGATTTCTTTCAATGTTTGTTGGGCTGCTTCTTTATTACCATTGTAATTTATAATAAGGTTGTAGTCCAAATCCTTCGCAAGTTGGATACAAACCGCACGGCCAATACCGCGGGAACCTCCTGTTATTAATGCATATTTTTGTTTTGTATTTTTCTTTTCCATAAAATTTCTATCAAAGAAGAAAAGTTGCAATATATTCAAACCCTCTCCTTCTTCCCTATTCTTTTTCTGCTACTTTGAGGTGTCTACAAAAGCTTCAGCGTTTTGGTGCCATTTGCCAACCACTTGTCCTTTTTCATTAATAAAACCCCATTCTTTGTCTTTCTTTACACGGGCAAGACCATCAATAAAACCTTTATCAGATCCACTTTGTAAAAAACCAAACATTCCTATTGAAATATCATATTCCATCGGGATTACCAATTTACCGGTTTTATCAACAAACCCCCATAATTTTTTTTCTTTTACGGGCGCTAGGCCATTATCGGAAAATATTTCGGCATCTCTATATTTTAAATCAATAACCTTTTCTCCCTTTTCATTGATGAATCCCCATTCTTTTCCTTGATTTACGGGCGCAAGTCCTGCATTGAAAGCACGTACTTTGTCATAAGTTGGTTGTATTACCCATTCACCTTTTCCGTTTATAAAACCCATTTTTTTATCGCTTCGGGCATATGTGAGTGGAGAGTCATTGGTGAAATCCCAAATTTTATCCACCCCGTTAATTGGAGTAAAAGTTCCATTTATCAAAACTCCAAAGCTATCGCCTTTTCTTGCCCAAATTCCATTTTTGCTAAAGTCGCCAATCTCCATATAATCTGCCGGTACAACAACTTCACCTTTATTATTTAGTAATCCCCAAGTTTCTCCATTTTTGAATTTTGCGTGACCGTTGTTAAATCCCTTGATTTCATCATATTTTGTATCTACAATAGTTTTTCCGTTGGTATCCATTAAACCTATTTTATCACCACTGCGTATTATAGCCACGCCGTTGTCAAAATCATAATATTTATCTGTTGCTGGCGTATTTAAGGTTTCGCCTTTTGTGTTTATATATTTCCATTGGTCGTTTTGCATTACCAAAGCGTACCCGGAATTGAATTCCTTCACTCGGTCATATTCGGGTTGGATAACCCACTCACCGGACGTATTTATAAAACCCCATTTATCATTTTTCATAGCAGCTGCATATTTGCCCGAAAAACTATCCGCCTTTTCAAATTGGGGTTGAATAGCGTACTCTCCAGCTTTATTAATATACCCAAAAAGGTCATTGTCGCGAACCAAAGCCAGTTCCTGCGCGGAAATAGCTGTTATTCCAAATAACAGAATTAATACGGAAGATAAAATTGTTTTCATAATAGTTTCATTTTAAATTTAATAGAAGTTAAAATAAACAATTTAATTATATTGAGGGGAGTTATTTTGAAGAATCCATCAAAAAATCTTTCACCTTGTTAACGTAAGGATACATTACCACATCTTCCTTAAAAACTGGGACAATAGCCCGGATTTCATCGTACATTTTTTTTGTTTCGGTAGAAATACTTTTCTGCAATTTTAAATATTCAATGGCCTGTACGATGGTTATCAGTTCAATGGCAACCACTTCAAAAGCATTTTCAATTACTTTTTTTGTGATCAGTGCCGCATTTGTGCCCATGCTTACAATATCTTGATTGTCATTGTTATTGGGAATACTGTGCACATACATTGGGTTGCTGAGCATTTGGCTTTCAGCAGTAGTTGAAGTGGCGGTAAACTGAACGCCCTGCATTCCAAAATTGAGTCCCAATTTGCCCAAATTTACAAATGGCGGCAATATATCGTTCAGTTTTGAATTCAGTAAATAATTCAATTGACGCTCGGAAAGCATGGTCATTTTTGCAACCACAATTTTTAACTTGTCCATTTCCAAGGAAACATAATCGCCGTGGAAGTTTCCTCCGTGATATACATTTCGTTTCTCAACATCAACAATAGGATTGTCGTTGGCTGAATTTACTTCTTCAATCAATATTTTTTCAACAGAATTAAGGGTATCCAAAACAGGTCCCAAAATTTGGGGAACACAACGCAATGAATAGTATTCCTGAACTTTTTCAACAAAAACCTCTTCATTTTTTGAGCCGTTATAAAGGTGATGCTCCCGTTTTCGGGTTAAACTGCTGTCTTTTAAATGCTCTCGCATCTTTTCAGCAATCTGTCGCTGGCCTTCGTGTTTTTTGGTTTGGTTCAATTCATAGGAAAGATGATCATCGTAGGCTTTTACAATTTCATTAATGGCAGAAGATGCTTTTATCATCCAGTCCATAATCCGTTTGGTGTAAAGCACATTCACCACGCCAATTCCGGTCATTACCGAGGTTCCATTCATCAAAGCCAAACCTTCGCGAAGTTCAACTTTTATTGGTTGAAGATTTTCAATATTGAAAACTTCTTCAGTGTTTTTTCGTTCACCATTATAAAAAACCTCTCCTTCGCCAATCAAAACCAAAGCCAAATGCGCAAGTTGCACCAAATCGCCACTGGCGCCCACGCCACCGTGTTCGTAAATAAGAGGAATGATATTTTTGTTCAACAGCTCGCCCATCAATTGAATGACAGATGGGTGAACACCGCTATTTCCGAGGCTTAAAGTATTCAATCGGGCTAACATTGCAGCACGCACGTATTGTGCAGGAATAGGGTTTCCGGTACCCGACGAATGGCTTCGGATAAGGTTATACTGAAGTTGAATCCGTTCGTCGTCGTTTATTTTGTACTGCGCCATGGGGCCGAAACCCGTATTGACCCCATAAATAATTTTATTCTCAGAAAATTCTTTTAGAAAATCAAAACTAATTTGAACTCTATCTATTATATCTTTGTGAAGTTGGACGGATTGGCCTTTAAAGATAATATTATCAAAATCGGCTATTTTCAGTTTTCCTTGCAATGTTGGCATTTATTGTTGAATCAATGGTTTGATTAAATTTTTGAGTGCTACTGTAATTTACTTACTTTAGATTGCAAATTTAGAATTTTTTAACAATCTATATCTTAATAATATGAATGATATTGCTGTTGATGTGTTAATTATTGGCGCGGGACCTTCGGGCTGTGTAGCTTCTGCCTATTTAAATAACAACGGAATAAGCTGCAAAGTAGTTGAAAAAAGTAGGTTTCCACGTTTTGTTATCGGGGAAAGTCTTTTACCGCGCTGCATGGACCATTTTGAGGAAACAGGACTTTTGGATTGTTTGATGGAACAGAATTTTGAAATAAAGGCAGGTGCCCGTTTTTTGAAGGATGATATAGTTTGTAACTTCGATTTTGGAAAAAAACACACCCCTGGTTGGGACTATACCTGGCAAGTTCCACGGGCTGATTTTGACCACACCCTCGCCAAAGAAATAGTAAAAAAAGGAGTTGATGTTTCCTTCGGACAAGAAGTTACCGACGTTCAGTTTTATGAAAACGGACATTCCACTACGACGGTAAAAGACGAAGAAGGGAATGAATATAAAATCAACGCAAAATTTATTATTGATAGCAGTGGCTATGGAAGGGTTTTGCCACGTTTGCTGGATTTGGAAAAACCCTCCACCCTAAACCCCAACTCTGCAATATATACACATATAAAGGAAACCGAACGCCCCGAAGGGGTTGAGGGAACCTTAATTACTTTTGACGTGGTGATGGATAAAGTATGGCTTTGGGTAATTCCTTTTTCAAATGGAAATACAAGTATTGGTTTTGTGGGGCCAACGGAATTTATTGAATCTTTCGAAGGTACCAATGCAGAAAAAATGCGCGAAATGCTCAAAATTTCTGATTACTATTACGATAGATTAAAAAAGCAAGAATTTCTTTTTGAGCCACACGTTATAAAAAATTATTCAAAAGCGGTAAAGCAACTTTACGGAAATGGTTATGCCCTTACGGGGAATAGCGCAGAATTTTTAGATCCCGTGTTCTCCTCAGGTGTAACCTTCGCTACCGAATCCGGATTGAAAGCCGCCAAATTAATAACCAAACAACTAAATGGCGAAGAAGTTGATTGGGAGAAAGATTACACAGGCTATATTATGAAAGGCGTAGATGTTTTTAGAACCTACGTGAGTGAATGGTACACGGGCAATCTTCAAAAAATATTTTTTCATCGTCCCGAAAACCCAGTGATAAAAGAGCAGATTTGTGCCGTACTCGCAGGTTATGTTTGGGATGAAACCAATCCCTTTGTAAAAAACCACAACCGTCTTGTAAGGACGGTTGCGAAGATTATTGATATGGAAAATGAAATGGCTAATTAATTATACTCCTTCCTAATTTGTTTTATCTCTAGCATAAAATCATTAATTAATAACCGGATTTTAGCTAAATATTACTTTGCTTTTTTCTGAATGTTTGCAGCAAGTTCTTTGGCCAATTTTGCATAGGCTTCAGAAATTCGGTAACCAGAATCATAATCCATTCCGAAGGCCCCGTTACCTTCAACTTTGGTATAATCTGCTGAAAAAATAACATTGTTTGGATCTCCAGTTTTATAAACTGAAATAGTAGCTTCAATTTTTGAATTTTGCCGAACCACACCAACGTTATAGCCCGCATACATCATGGTGGTATGCACTTTCATTGTGTATTCAGCGTCTATGTCTTTTCCAACTTTAACTTCACCATCATCAAAACGCTTGTTAAATGACTCAATGAATTTAGGCTCGTAACGGTTCGGGCGATCATTGAACCAAGATTCTTTAAAATTTTCACCTTTTCCTTCTTCCTTTTCATCTCTCTTAGCCATTTTATCTTCGAGAAACTCATCCTCAGATTTGTATTTTGGAATGGAAAGATTTGAATAATCAAACTCAAGATTGTAGGCAGTTATTCCTTTTAAATTTTTAAAATCCCCTTGAGTAACTTTCACTTTTTGTGAAAACATCAAAGTGGTGCAAAGAAGCACGGCAATTAGCATTAGTTGTTTTTTCATAATTGTTTTTAATTAAGGTTTTTAAGTACTGCAAACATATTAAAATATTTTTCTAATTGCGCAAATAAAAATTTTCTTGAAAGTGTGGGGTTTAAGACGTGAGAGAGGGGGAAAGAAAAGTTCAGTTACAATTTTGCCAAAAGAATAAAATGGGCACGACAGAAACAAAAAGCCTAACGGCTTTGTGTTTCTGCCACCCACGGTCACGTGGGCCTTCAATTTTTAAGTATTATTTTAGGAAAATAAAAAATCCCAACCTCTTTCAAGATTGGGATTCATAAAATATGGGAAACGACAGAAACAAAAAGCCTAACGGCTTTGTGTTTCTGCCACCCACGGTCACGTGGGCCTTCAATTTTTTTAGTATTATTTTAGGGAAATAAAAAATCCCAACCTCTTTCAAGATTGGGATTCAATTTTAGTTGGCCCACTAGGGCTCGAACCTAGACTCTTCTGGACCAAAACCAGACGTGTTGCCAGTTACACCATGGGCCAATTCCATAATGAGGCGCAAATTTAATACAAACTTTGTGTTGTGCAAACATTTTATGGCAAAAAGTTAATTCCGTTCTCACAAAGCCATTGTTCATTAAAAATATCATCCCATATTGTACGTTACCTCAATTACGTACTTGGGGCTATCTATATTATTAGTAAATTCGTCCCATCAAAATTTTATATGCTTATGGGTTCTTTCAACTTTACAAAATGGAACAAAATAACCGGCTGGGTTGTTTTTGCAATTGCACTCACAACATATTGGCTTACAGTAGAACCTACCGCCAGTTTTTGGGACGCGGGCGAGTATATAACCACTGCTAGCAACCTGGAAGTTGGTCACCCACCCGGAGCACCTTTATATCAAATGCTTGGTGCATTTTTTTCTATTTTTGCGCCAGACGCTTCATATATTGCGTTAACTATAAACTTGATGTCTGTTTTTTCAAGTGCCTTTACGGTTTTGTTTCTTTTTTGGTCCCTTTCTATTTTATTGTCAAATATTGTTTCGAAACACCAAGAAGTAGATAAAAATAATTCCGTCGCTATCATCGCCAGCTCTGCCATTGCCGCTCTTGCCTTTGGGTTTACTGACAGTTTTTGGTTTAATGCGGTGGAAGCTGAAGTATATGCCAGTGGCTCATTTTTAATGGCAGTACTTTTTTACAGCGCCTTGCGCTGGGAACGCGAAATGTTGCAGCCCCGTGGCAATCGGTGGGCAATTTTAATTGCATTCATCATCGGACTATCTTTTGGAGTCCACTTTTTGGCGCTTTTGACTATTCCTGCTATTGGGTTTTTGTATTTCTTCAAACACTACAAAACCGTTACGTGGAAGAATTTTATTGTGGCGAATATTGTAACCGTTGCTATTCTTCTTTTCATCTTCAAACTTTTATTGCCGATGACAATGAAGTTTTTCAGTGCTTCGGAATTGTTTTTTGTAAACAGCATAGGGCTTCCTTTTAACTCGGGAACCATCATTGCAGCTCTTCTATTTATTGTTCTTTTTTGGTATGGTTTACGTTTCACAAGAAATAAAGGATATGTGCAATTAAATACTCTATTACTCTGTGTGCTTTTTATATTCATAGGGTTCTCAAGTTGGCTGATGCTTCCCATTCGTGCAAATGCGGGGACTGTAATAAATGAAAACAATCCCAATAATGCTCGTGAACTTTTGGCCTATTATAACCGGGAGCAGTATCCCGAAACACATCTTTTTTATGGCCCACTTTACACCGAAACCTATGTAGGGCTGGATGAAGACAACCCATATAAAGATGAAAAACCAAAATATGAAAAAGATGAAACCACTGGCAAATATATAATTGTAAACAACTACAAAAACGCTAGCCAAAATACGGAGGATTCACAGAAAGCTTTTATGCCAAGAATGTGGAGCACGGAACATAATTCCAATTACATGGAATTTACTGGCGGACTAGACTTCTCCATTAAAAGTGAATATTTAAGTGAGCCCCGATTGGTTGAGGAAGTAAATAAATTTAAACAAGCTTACAACCAAAATATGGTTGACAAAAGTGATTATGATAAATTTCTGAAGAGTTTCGGCCAATATTTAGATATTCAAAAACCCTCTTTTTTCCAAAATATGAAATTCATGTTCGAGTTTCAATTTGGTTATATGTACTGGCGTTATTTTATGTGGAATTTTACGGGAAGACAGGACGATGTGCAAGGCCAATACACCGATCTGCACGGAAACTGGCTAAGCGGCATTAAATTTATTGATGAGCTCCGTTTGGGGAACCAAGACGTGCTCCCCAGCGATATGGCCGACAATAAAGCGCGAAATACCTACTTTTTTCTTCCCTTAATTTTAGGAGTAATTGGATTGGTTTTTCACTTTAAAAACGATCAAAAAAGTTTTTGGGTGCTATTGATTTTCTTCCTATTTACAGGGCTTGCCTTAAAAGTTTACCTCAATGAAAGACCGTTTGAACCACGTGAACGCGACTATGCGCTGGTTGGAAGTTTTTATGTATTCGCCATGTGGATTGGCTATGGCGTTTATGCTCTTTTTGATCTTCTGAAAAACTATCTGAAACCAAAAATTGCTCTTCCCGTTGTTATTATTGTCACCGCTCTGGCAGCACCGGTCTTGTTGGCTACACAAAATTGGGATGACCATGACCGCAGCAACCGTTATACGGCTCAGTCCATGGGAAAAATGTATCTGGATTCCTGCGATAAAAATGCAATCCTTTTCACCATTGGCGACAACGATACCTTTGCATTGTGGTACGCCCAAAATATTGAAGGGTACCGTCAAGACGTTCGTGTTGTGAACACGAGCCTGTTCCAAACAGATTGGTATATTGACGATATGAAAAAGAAAGCATTTACCAGCGATCCCATTCCCTCACAATTGACGCACGATAAATACCGATATGGAACGCGCGACTTTTTGATATACCAACAAACAACCCAGGATACCATTGATATAAAAACTTGGATGAATTTTGTGGCCAATGACAGTCCAGCAACCCAAATGGAACTGCCAAGTGGACAGCAGGTAAACACATTTCCTTCAAAAGTAATCCGGATACCGGTAGATAAAGAAGCTGTGCTTCGCAATGGAATTGTGGAGCCCAAAGATGCCGATAAAATTGTTCCATATATAGATATCAACCTTAAGGGCGATGTTATTTATAAAAACCGAATGATGATGTTGGATATTATTGCCAATAACAATTGGGAGCGTCCCATTTATTTCAGTGGCGGAAGTTTTGGCGATGACGATTATTTATGGATGAAAGATTATCTACAATTGGATGGTGTTGTTTATAAATTGGTACCCATAAAGACACCTATAGACAAAGGGAGTCCGTTTGATATGGGAAGGATTGATGCCGACAAAATGTACGATATTGTTATGGATTGGGATTGGGGCAACAGCGGTAGCCCAGATATTTACCACGATACCGAAACGCGCAGAAATGGCATTACGTACCGAAGCAACCTTGCCCGTCTTGCCGAAGCCCTCATCAATGAAGGTAAAATGGAAAAAGCCGAAAAAGTACTAGATCTTGCAATGGAAAAAATGCCAATAGATTATTTTGAGTACTATTCTCTCTTGGAACCTTTCGTTATTGGTTATTATGAACTCGACAAACATGAAAAAGCGCGACAAGTTTACGAAGATGTTTCAAAAAAATATCAAGAACACTTAGCGTATTTTAATAGTCTTAAATTTAACAAACAGCGCATCATTGCAGAAGAGATAATTAGCGACATGGAGCGCTACCGAAGCTTGGTGCAGGTCGTGGTCATGTATGATGAGGAAGCATATGGCCGAGCCGAAGCAAAAGAGTTTAATGATTATCTGAAACTTTTCCGTCATTTTTATTCGCCGGATGAAGCTATGGATTTGGACAAGGATGTTCAAACAGATTCCACGGTCGAAATTCCCTTAGATTCCAATTTGCTGAAAAAAATGGATGAAGAGCCCCTTCGACCAAATGATGAAGATGTTCCAGTAAACCAATAAAATTGAAATTTAGATTAGTAAGAATGCCCCGTTTCATTCAGCGATTATATCCTGAACGAATCTGGGCATTCCCGTCTAAAAAAAAGGCTGTATATCTCACATTTGATGACGGCCCAATTCCCGAAATTACCCCGTGGGTTTTGGATGAGTTAAAAAAACACAATGCAAAAGCCACTTTTTTCTGCATAGGCGAAAACGTTCAAAAGCATCCCGAAATTTTTAGGAGAATTCTTGCTGAAGGCCATTCCGTGGGCAACCACACATTTAACCATTTGAACGGCTGGAAAACCGAAACTTCAGAATATGTGGAAAATGTATTAACCTGTGAAGAAACATTTTCTTATGTTCTCAATACCCCCCCCTTTGAAGGGGGACGGGGGGATGTTTCCAATTCAAAATTATTATTTCGCCCACCGTATGGCAAGATATCTTCCAAACAGGCCAAAATCCTTCGGCAAAAAGGGTTCAAAATCGTGATGTGGGATATTTTAAGTTACGATTATGACGCAACTGTTTCCGAAGAAAAATGCCTTCAAAATGTATTGAAAAACATAAAGCCCGGAAGCGTGGTTGTATTTCACGATAGTTTAAAGGCAGAAAAAAACCTTCGGTATGTTTTGCCGAAGGTTTTGGAGTTTATTATGAATGAGAAATGGGTGTATTTGCCCATAAATAATGAAATAAGTCTTAGTTAATGCAATAGATTTAATGCAGGAATTATTATTCCTGAGGTATCTGAATCATTTTGTGCCCATACCTCATATATATTCTTCAGGTGCTAAAGTAGTGGTTGCTGTAAATGATAGAAGTCCCTGAAATATCTCGCACCTCCAATAACTTTAGTTGAAATAGCGGTTGCAGGGATCACGGTTGCGGGTACAAGCTCCGCCTTTAGCTATATAAAAAGTAAAAAATTATTGTTAGATACAGCATCTACTGAGAAAGAAGTCGCGTATATTGGTAAATTTTCTTGTTTTGGAACCTATATAAGTAATTCTATTATCGACTACTGAGGATATTCTAAACAAATTTCGGTAGAAGCAGTAGTCATGTACCAACTTTTTTCTTCCCGCCGCACCCGTAGCTGAAAAGGTGGTTGTTTGTGGAGTTGTTACATAAATATTTCCTGCAGCCAGCGCATCGGTTCTCTTCAGGAATTCCAGGACAGTTTACAGACCAAGAATTCGTAAAATTATAACCTGTATAAGAACCTGTGGTGTATTTATTGACAAACAATACCAGTAGTTCCTCCGGTAGGTCTTGAAAAAACAGTGCCCAATTATTACGCCCTCAGTTACCGTAGGGTTTGCACTAACATCGAATGCTGTAGCGCCATCTTTCACGGTGCTAAATCCACTGTTTTTTTCAACCAAGCCAAAAGTTCCTGTCAATTTTTCAAAAGTTCCGCCATTTGTACTAAACCATGCTTGATTATTTAAAAGTAAATTTCCAATATTAGGTATATGTTATTCCATTCGTATTATCTACAAATTGAATTATGTTTCCAAAATAAAGACCAACATTTAGAAATATTCCCACATTCGGAATCATTCCTGCTACAATTGTATTTTGAATCAATAAAGTGCGTATTCGACCAGATTCCTGACCTGTAATTGCAAGCTTCCACCACCTGTTAATGTAACGTTTCGAATACTTCCGCCTGTTGCTTCCCTTAAAAATAGTGCCTGTGGCTATAACTAAGAATATCCTCATTTGCATCAAGCCCCGAAACATAAGCATTGTTTAATGTCTATAGGAGCTGTTAAGGAAATGGTTCCATTTATTTCATAATAAGTATTTGAGGTCAACAAGTATTTGGTTCCGCCTCCAGCTGTAAGTTCCGGCGCTAAATCAGCCACAGATTTTACAAGCTTATAATTGTTTCTTTGATTGGAGCCTGAATTTATTTTAACCCACGAAACCGAGGAAAGATCATAATAGTAAAAGGATTTAAGATCTGTATCGTAAACCAAAAGACTATTTGCAGGTGTAGTAATTGCCGTGCGCTGCGCAGTAGTCATTCTTGGCGCCAAAAACCCTTTTTCGTTCGAGGTTATATCAAGCATTGATGAGGCATTGGGATTGGTATTTCCAATCCCAACTTGGGCTTGCGAGATACTTGTAAAAAATAGGAATGAGAAAAGTAGTATTCTTGTGAGACCACAAGAACTCATGTAATAAATTTTCATAGCGATTTGGGGATTAAGTAAACTTTTTCTGACAAACATAATGAATTTTGTCAGTTAAAACTTTCTTTTTTTGATTATCGCTATTAATTTAACTTTTGGAAGGAACAGAAATTAATTAAACAAATAAATTTCTGTATTGGATTTTTATTATTTAGATGTTTAAAAAGCGGAAAATGGTTTAGAAACTTAAACATATTCATTCACAAGCCCAATAAGTGTATTGGCATCTTGTTCTCCGCTTTGGCGCCATTTCATTTCGCCATTTTTGTAGATCATTAATGTTGGAAGGCCTTTTACCCGAAGAGCGTCGGCAAGTTCTTTGTTTTTATCAACATCAATTTTTATTACGCGGGCCTTATCGCCCAATGCGGCAGCTACGTCTCTCAATACGGGATGCATTCCTTTGCACGCCTCGTCCCATTCAGCATAAAAGTCAAATAGAACGGGGATACGGGTTTCAATTAATTCTCCAAATTTTGACATTTGCCTAAAGTGTTAGTGGAACAATTGTATTACAAATATAACATTTCCCGAATATTATACGGTATTCTGTTTCTTTTTAAGTTGGATAACGGAAATTTCTGGCCAGATGCCTACCCTTCCAGGATAGCCCAAAAATCCGAAACCGCGATTCACGTTTATATACCTTCCAAATTCCTCATAAATTCCGGCCCAATTTTTATATCTATATTTTATAGGGCTCCATTTTATAATCCCAGGAATTTCAATACCAAACTGCATTCCATGAGTATGGCCGCTCAACGTTAAATGAAAATGCCGCGGATCGTCTTTTACTTTTGCCTGCCAATGTGATGGATCGTGGCTCATTAAAATCTTAAAATCGGTATCTGAAATTCCCTCACAAGCCTTATCTAAATCTCCAGCTTGCTTAAAACCATTTTGTCCCCAATTTTCAACGCCCACCAAAGCAATTTTTTGACCGTTCTTTTCGAAATACCGATTTTCGTTGAGTAAAAGATCCCAGCCCATGTCTTTTTGAAGTGATTTCAATTTCTGAAGATTTTCCGCTTTTTCTGTGGCACTTTCCCAATTCACATAATCACCGTAATCGTGATTTCCCAAAACCGAATAAACCCCTCGAGGAGCCTTTAATGTTGAAAAAAGCGTTTTCCAATCTTTCATTTCATCTGCAACATTGTTTACCAAATCGCCCGTGAAAAGGATCACATCGCTTTGCTGTTCATTTATAAGATTTACGGCATATTCCACTTTGTGATGGTTGTCAAAACTACCACTGTGAACATCGCTAATTTGTGTTAGGGTAAAACCATCAAATTCTTCAGGCAAATCATCAAACTCCAAAGCATATTTTAAAACTTTGTAATTGTATTTTCCTTGAATCATTCCGTAAAGTAAAGACGCGAATGGAATTGCGGCAATTCCCAGAGCAATAGTGCTCACAAATTTTCTACGTGAAGCCATAAATTGTGCTTCGTTACTGCCTGCGACTTTCATAAAGATGCCCAAAAAGAACCGAACGATGTCTTCGCCGAACATAAAAATGATAACGATCAATTTCGGCACAAAAACAGCGAGGAAAATTCCGAAGAAATACATTTTGGGCGGCTCCATCATCCTAGCGGAACCAAAAAAGGAGAGTTCATAAATCAATCCCGCTAAAACCGCTAGCGAAATAAAAACATACAATCCGTGAAGCCACGGACTTTTTGTAAGTGTTTTTACAGCCTGAAAGGCATAAATATCAACTAGAATATAAATGATAATAAAGATGAACCAGCGCATAGAGTAGAAAGAATTTTTAAAGATAATATGTTTCAAAAAACTGAAATGCTCCTTCACTTTTTTTTAACGGTTTCGGTATTTCTTCGGAATTTTTATAAGAAGAATAATGTTTTCCAAATAGAAAATAATCCTGCAAAAATCATTTCATTACCTTAACAATTCCGTAAACCTGAAACACAAAATTCGGCTTACTTTTGAAACGGTAATTATTATATATTGTGATTAGCCAGGAAAAATAAAGCCGCTTTTGAGGAGGAGTGGCTTTTTTTTATTTTAAAATCGCCTAAGGAGCAATCATCACAGTATTTTCATGACCGCAAGTTGTTGCCTATAATTTTATAATTTTCTTCCGAAAAGAGCCTGAGTTTGTTTTGAAATTAAAAAAATAAACTCCGCTACTTATATGATTCGTAGAATATGATATTTCTTGGATTAACTCGTTTTGGTTATAATATTGATGATCAATCAATTTTCCTTCAATGGAGTATAAACTAATGTCTATATATTGGCATCCTTCATCGTTATTAAATTTTATATGTAGGATATCGTCAACTGGATTTGGAAAGACAGTAATCGGATTTTCAGATATAATCTCTTCGACTTGCAAATTTTGGGGATCTAAACTAAACAGTTTATACAACTCAGTACCTTGATAACAAGAAGCATAGAGTTTTTCATTCAATGTAAATTCATATACACTATATTCATATTCAGGAACTTGAATCTCATTGAAAGTTAAGCCGTCAAAGGCATATAATGAAAAATAGTAACTACCCCCAGAAAGCCGAAATTCATAGAATAACTTATCACCTAGTTGGGATACAAACTTAAAAAAAGTTTTATCCTGTGGCATACCGGGAACTAAGACAAGTGAGGATGCTCCTTGGGCATATTCTACCATAACGGTTTCGGTAGGATTCAGCCAATCATCAACATATACAATATACATTTTATTGTTTTTTATTCCTGCAAAATTTTTAGGACGGAAGTTTTCGGGGCCTCCAGGAATTGGAGTTAATGATGTTCCGTCATAGGCAACAATATCTATTATATTCGAACCATCATTTCTTCCCATTGAAAAAATATCCTTTCCGTCAAAGGTGGCAAAATAGTTGTACCCGTCATATTGGTAATCACTTGAAACAGAAATTAATTCTTCGAAATTATATTTATATAAAATAAAATCATAATTAGTAGTATTTACATATGAAACATAAACTTTATTTTCTTGAGGGGTAAGTTGGACATTGTAAAAGGAAGTATCTTGAGGATTTTCAATCTCCGTTAAAGAAGTACCATCATATTTATATAAAATCACTCGTATCGATTGTAGTGGTATCATAGTATTCTAAGAGAAGCATTCCTTCATATTCATGATGGATTTTAATTAATTCCTTATCCTCATGGTGATTCAATTAGTGTACAAATTCTTGCCCGTTAAATGACCATAAATCAGATATTATAGGAGTTTGGTGTAATTCCAAAAAAAGCAAATTGCTATCACTTGAATAATGAAAATTTTCTCCGTCTCAATAAAACCCCAGGAATAAAAATTGTCTCCAATGTAGCTCCATCATAAGCTATCAATATAGGTGCTTCTCCAAATATCTTGTGCCCCAAAATAATATTTTGTTGTTAAATGTTGCTAAATAAATAAAAGTATCATAATTCGTGAGGCAAGCGGGATTTCGATAACTTGCTGTCCATCATATTGCAATAGTACCTCATTCAGAAATATGCTACGTCAATATCTTCTACAAAGAAAAAAATATCATTTAACTCTTCCTAAATACCTATAACTATCAGATTCCGAACCTGATTCAACTGGAAATGGTATATTTTCAAAATTCTCACCGTTAAAAATATACATCCCTTGTCCTGGAGTCATTTGATTGATCGATATAGTTCAAGAAATGAAAACTTCCTCAAAAGAATTAAAAAAATTGATAATATTTTGGCGATGGCTGATTGGGCACCATAACCAGTTGGGAGGAGGATGTATAACCAGTAAAAAAAATTGACAGGAAGAGTAATATTCTATTCATCTTTTCATTCTTAGGGGGCTAAAGATATTTATTTCTGTCAATATTCCAATGGCTGTACTTATATCGCAAATATTTTTTCGCCGCTTGTCTCCTGCTCCTTGAATTTCATTACCAACTCCAATGCATCAGGAATTACATCGCTGCAACAGATTATCAACGAACCTTTTTTGGCATTTTTTATGGCGTGGGTGATGGCTTCCTTTTCTGAAGGGATAATCGTTGTTTTTTTGTGTGGATTCTTCATTTTAATTCCGGTGACCAACATTTTTATTAATTCCTCTTCACGATTTTCCGCGGAGATTTTTATCCTGCCTAATAATTATTTCATCAAACATTTCGGCTGCAATGCTTCCCAATTCATTGGTATCCTCTTCCCTTCTATCGCCCACTCCTGCAATAATTCCAATTTTTTCGGTAGCATCAAAAGAATCGGTGAACTGTTGCAAGGCACGCATGCCCGCAGGATTGTGTGCATAATCCAGCAAAATGCTGAAATTTTCAAATTGAAAAAGATTCAATCTTCCCGGAGTTTGGGTTGCCGAAGGAATAAAGGTTTCCAAAGCTATTTTCATATCTTCAATACCGATTCCGCGAACGTTGGCGGCAAGCACCGCCGGAAGTATATTCTGAATCATAAAAGCTGCCCTACCGCCGTAAGTCAACGGAATATTTTCGGCTTTCATTATTCGCATTTTCCAGGTTCCACGACAAATGGTAACGTATCCATTTTCATAAATTGCAGTTATCCCGCCAAGTTTTTGAAGTGCTTTTATACGTGGATTTTCCTCATCCATAGAGAAAAGAGCGAGATTACAATTGATGGTTCTTCGCATTTCATAAACCAAATCGTCATCGGCATTTAAGATTGCATAACCATCGGGCAAAACGGTTTCGGGAATTACCCCTTTTACTTTTGCCAATTGTTCAATGGTGTGGATTCCCTTCAAACCCAAATGATCTGCTGCCACATTGGTTACAATCCCGACATCACATTTTTTAAAACCTAGACCTGCGCGAAGCAATCCGCCACGCGCACATTCCAAAACGGCGAAGTTTACCGTGGGATCTTTTAACACAAATTCTGCACTGGCAGGGCCTGTGCAATCGCCTTTCATCAACAATCTATTTTGAATATAAACGCCATCGCTGGTGGTGTAACCTACGCGATGGCCTTTCATTTTTGCCATGTGGGCAATTAAGCGGGTTGTGGTAGTTTTTCCGTTAGTCCCCGTAACCGCGATTATCGGAATTCTACCCGTATCGCCCTGTTTGGGAAATAGTTTATCCACAACGGGAGCGGCAACATTCCGGGGAAGTCCGGTTGTGGGCGCCAAATGCATTCTAAAACCGGGTCCAGCATTTACTTCCAATACGGCACCTCCTGTTTCATCCAAGGGTTTGCTAATGTCCGTAGTCATTATGTCAATTCCACAAATATCAAGATCAATTATTTTTGAAATGCGTTCCACCATGGAAACATTTGATGGGTGAACAATATCCGTAACATCTTCCGCGGTTCCTCCTGTGCTGAGGTTTGCGGTATCTTTTAAAATAACTTTTTCACCCTTTTGTGGTACGGATTCTTCCGTGTATCCTTTTGCAGCTATAATTGTTCTGGTCAAATCGTTTATGGTGATTTTAGTGAGCACATTTTCATGGCCATACCCGCGACGTGGATCTTTGTTCACTTCATCAACCAATTCTTTTATGGTTGATTTTCCGTCGCCAATAACGTGTGCCGGACTTCTTTTTGCAGCTGCTACCAAAACATTATTTATAACTAACAATCGATAATCTTCACCGGTAATATATTTTTCAATAATTACTTTCGGGGAAACCTTTTTAGCCGCGTGAAAAGCCACTAAAGCGTCTTCATAATTTTTGATATTAACTGTAATTCCGCGACCGTGATTGCCTCCAACAGGTTTTACGACCAATGGAAAGCCTACGTATTTACAGGCTTCTTGCAAACTGCTTTCCCGCCCAATAATATCTCCCCTTGGCACGAGAACCTCAGCCTGTTCCAAAAGAAATTTTGTGTCTTCTTTATCGCAAGCCAATTCTACGCCAATACTGCTGGTTTCTGAAGTAACCGTAGCTTGAATCCGCTTTTGATTGGCGCCGTAGCCCAATTGGCAAAGGGAATATTTGTTCAACCGAATCCAGGGAATGCCGCGTGCTTCGGCTTCTTCAATAATTGAACCGGTGCTTGGGCCCAGACGTTCGTCTTCACGAATTTCGCGCATTTTTTGAATATCCGCTTCCAAATCATAACCATCCCCATTTATAAGTGCCTTGCAAATATTTACCGCAGCTTGGGCGGCATACCGCCCCACATTTTCCTCCACATAACTGAAAACCACATTATAAACGCCCTTTTCGCCATAATCGCGGGTTCTTCCAAAGCCTGTATCCATATCGGCCAGCGTTTGTATTTCGAGTGCAATATGCTCAATGATATGACCCATCCAAGTTCCATCTTCCACTCTTTGGAAAAAACCACCCGGTTCGCCAACGCTACATCGATGGCTGTACATACTGGGAAACATCATTTTAAGCCGATCGCTGAAACCATCAATTTTATTGGAAGGAAGCTCTTCCATTTCCTCAAGATCAAGGACCATTACAATTAATTTATGACGGCGAATGGACCAGTAATTTGGGCCTCGCATGGCATTGATTTCCCTTATTCGCATATGTTGATGGATTTGTGAGTTTGGTTCGAATTTGATAAATATATGATTAATTTCTATAACAATTACCGTATTTTTGCCCGCAAATCAAATAAATTCATGAGCGTTAAAGGCACACTGATCCCCATAGGTGGAAATGAAGATAAGGGTATTGAACAAAGCGAAATTTATACCTTGGAATATATTGAGGAAGGAATACTTTCCCGCGTGGTGCGAGAGAGTGGTGGAAAGGATGCGTTGATCGTCGTTATTCCAACAGCTTCCAGTATTCCAAATGAAGTGAGCCAAAACTATTTGCACGCTTTCGGCAAATTGGGTTGTGAAAACGTTCAGATCATGGACATCAGAAACCGAGAGCAAGCTGAAGAACAGAAACATCTAGATCTGATAAAAAAAGCCGATTGTGTTATGTTTACTGGAGGTGACCAATCAAAAATCGTTCAATATATGGGCGGAACACTTCTGCATAAAATTATTCAGCAACGATATGAAAATGAAAATTTTGTAATTGCCGGAACAAGTGCAGGTGCTATGTGCATGAGCCAGGAAATGATAAAAGGCGGCGGTATTAAAGAAGCATTTACAAAGGGCGCCGTTCTAATGGGTGAAGGAATGGGGTTTATTCCCAATTTGATTATTGATTCCCATTTTATTCGTCGTGGCCGTTTTGGTCGACTTGCCGAGGCCGTGGCCCGTTTCCCAAAAATGATCGGAATCGGTTTGGCGGAAGACACCGGATTGGTAATTAAAAATTGCAATATGGCTGAAGTGATTGGTTCTGGAATGGTAATTCTTTTCGATCCCAGAAAACTGAAACACAACAATCAAAAAGTTGTAGTTGAAGGTTCGCCAATGTCGCTAACCAATTTAAAAACCCATATTCTCGCCAATGGTGATAAACTGGATATAAAAAAGAAAAAGATAAAAATTTCTCCAGTTCACATTCAAATAACTGATGCACAGGCGTTATGATTGTTGATTGTTGATTGTTGATTGTTGATTGAAAATACAATAGAATCCACAGAATCAATAGTATCTATAGTATCATTCCCTATAAACCCCAATTTCCTTTTTCCCTTCGGAAGTTTTAAATGCGCGGTACATTCCTTCCGTATTGAAAGGCATTGCAATATTTCCTTCGGAATCCACGGCAATCAGACCTCCGTCTCCACCGATTTCCAGAACTCGTTTATTAATCACTTCGGAAGCAGCTTCTTCCACAGACATTCCTTTATATTCCATTAAACAGGAAACATCATAAGCCACTACGCTCCGAATAAAATATTCACCACTGCCCGTGCAACTTATCGCACAGGTTTTGTTATTGGCATAAGTCCCAGCACCAATCATCGGGCTATCGCCCACTCGGCCCCAACGCTTGTTCGTCATTCCTCCGGTTGAGGTTGCAGCGGCAATATTTCCATCCTTATCGCAGGCAACGGCGCCCACCGTTCCAAATTTGCCTTCTTTTTTCATGGAATGGTCCAGTTCAAATTTGTCGCTATCCTTTATATTTTGCCATTGTTGGTACCGATGTTCGTCATAAAAATATTCTGGTTTTTCCAACGTGTAGCCCAGACTTTTTGCAAAACGCATAGCACCTTCACCTGCCAAAAAAACGTGGTCGGTCTTTTCCATTACATCGCGCGCTAAGGAAATGGGATTTTTTATTCCCGTAATTAAAGTCACCGCTCCAGCATCCAAAGTTTTACCATCCATAATTGCAGCATCCATTTCATGGGTTCCATCGTTTGTGAAAACACTTCCCTTTCCGGCATTGAAAAGTGGCGAATCCTCCAAATGTTTTACTGCAGTTTCAACAGCGGTCATAGCGCTTCCGCCATTTTCCAAAATAGTATATCCCTTTTCCAACGCTTCATTTAAAGCTGTTTTATACAGCTCTTCCTTTTCGGGTGTCATCAGTCCTTTTACCAATGTTCCGGCGCCGCCGTGGATTACCATTGAATATTTTTTCATCTGAAATAATTTATGGGCGAAAAATACGAATTGCAATTCAATTAATTTCGCACCATTGAAGAAGTTTTGTAGTTTTGGAATTCGTCTAAAAAACCCAAAATGTCCACTCAAAAACGCCTTTTCCTTCTCGATGCTTACGCCCTTATTTTTCGTGGGTATTATGCACTTATCAAAAATCCCACAATTAATAGCAAAGGGCAGGATACCTCGGCAATTATGGGTTTTCTCAATTCACTTTTTGATGTAATTCGTCGCGAGCGTCCAGATCATTTGGCGGTCTGTTTTGATAAGGATGGAAGTGCGGAACGCACTGAACTTTTTGCGGATTACAAAGCAAATCGCGATGCAACGCCCGATGTTATCCGCCAATCCATTCCCATAATACAGGAAATTATTAAAGCGATGCACATTCCGTGCGTTGAACTTTCCGGTTTGGAAGCCGATGATATTATTGGAACGCTTGCGCAGCAGGCAGAAAAACAAGGCTACCAAGTTTTTATGGTAACGCCTGATAAGGATTTTGGGCAGTTGGTTTCGGAAAATATTTTTATGTATCGTCCCGCGCGAATGGGCAATGCCATTGAAATTTGGGGAATTCCGGAAGTGCAGAAACGTTTTGGCGTGGAGCGCCCCGAACAAGTAATTGACTATTTGGGAATGATGGGCGATGCTAGCGATAATATTCCCGGACTGCCCGGCGTAGGCGAAAAAACGGCGAAAAAATTCATTGCTGAATTCGGCACGATGGAAAACCTTTTGGCTAATACTGACAAGCTAAAAGGCAAAATGCGTGAAAAGGTGGAGGAAAATGCCGAACTCGGTCTGCTTTCAAAAAAACTCGCCACTATTTGCACTACTTGCGATGTTACCTTCCATGAAAAAGATTACGAACTCTCCATGCCCGACGGCGAAAAAGTGCAGCAAATTTTTGAGGAACTCGAATTTAGAAGATTGAAGGAGCAGTTTTTGAAATTGTTTTCGGAAGAAGGTGCTTCGGAAAGAGTGACGCAGATTTCAAATTCCGAAACAGCAAAAGCCACTTCGGCTTCCGCCGGAAGTGGTCAATTTTCACTTTTTGGCAATGAAGGCGAAGCTCCCGAAGAAATAAAAAGTTACAATTCACGAAAAACCATCGAGAATACAGAACATTTTTACCAAACCGTAAAACCTGGAATGGGTGAAAAATTGTTTCTTCAAAATTTGATGAAACAAAAAAGTGTTTGCTTCGATACCGAAACAACGAGTCTGAACTGCCTGGACGCCGAATTGGTGGGCATTGCTTTTTCGTGGGAAAAAGGAAAGGGTTTTTACGTACCTTTTCCTGAAAATAAGTTGGATGCACAACTTTTGATTGAAGAATTGCGAGCATTTTTTGAAGATGAAAACATCGAGAAAATTGGCCAAAATCTGAAATATGATTTAAAAATGTTGGCAAAGTATCACGTAACCGTAAAAGGAAAATTGTTCGATACTATGCTTGCGCATTATTTGATAAACCCAGATATGCGCCACAATATGGACGTTCTCAGTGAAACCTACCTAAATTACACTCCCGTACCTATAGAATTATTAATTGGCAAAAAAGGAAAAAATCAGCTCAATCTGAGAGATGTTGATATTGAAAAACAAACCGAATATGCCGTGGAGGATGCCGATGTTACGTTTCAATTGAAAGAACATTTCAAAAATGAATTGGGCGAAGCAAACACCCAAAAACTTTTTGACGAAATTGAAGTGCCACTGCTTCGCGTTCTTGCTGATATGGAATTGGAAGGCATCAACTTAGATGAGGATTTTCTAAAAAAACTTTCAAAAGAACTGGATAAGGATATTCTTCAACTGGAAAAACACATTTACGAGGAAGCCGGCGAAATTTTTAATATCGCTTCGCCCAAGCAATTGGGCGAAATTCTTTTCGGAAAAATGAATTTGATCGATAAGCCGAAAAAAACCAAAACGGGCCAATATTCCACCGCCGAGGATGTGTTGAGTTATTTGGCAAAGGACCATAAAATAATCCGCGATGTGCTGGAATACCGCGGACTCACAAAACTGAAAAGTACCTATGTAGATGCGCTTCCCGGGCAGGTTGAAAAATCGACAGGCCGCGTGCATACCGACTATATGCAGACAGTTGCCGCAACGGGCCGTTTGAGCAGCAACAATCCAAACCTTCAAAATATTCCAATCCGCACCGAACGTGGGCGTGAGGTACGTAAAGCCTTTATTCCGAGGAACGAAGAGTACGTTTTGATGGCGGCGGATTATTCACAAATAGAACTCCGCATTATTGCCGCACTGAGCGAAGAGGATACGATGATCGAAGCTTTCAAAAAAGGAGAGGATATTCACGCTTCCACGGCTTCAAAAGTTTTCAATGTTCCCATAGAAGAAGTCACACGCGAGCAACGAAGCAACGCAAAAACGGTGAATTTCGGGATTATTTACGGTGTTTCCGCTTTCGGTCTCAGCAACCAAACCGACCTTTCCCGAAGCGAGGCAAAAGAGTTGATTGAAACTTATTATAAAACTTATCCAAAACTTCGGAATTATATAAGCGAACAAATTCAATTTGCCCGAGAAAATGGTTATGTGGAAACCGTAATGGGGCGGAGACGCTATTTAAAAGACATAAACGGAAGCAACCAAGTAGTGCGCGGCGCTGCAGAGCGAAATGCCGTAAACGCTCCAATTCAGGGAAGTGCGGCAGATATCATTAAAATCGCCATGATAAACATCCACAAAAAACTTTCCGAAGAAAACTACAAAAGCAAAATGCTGCTTCAAGTGCATGACGAACTTGTTTTTGATGCCCATAAATCCGAACTCGAAAAACTAAAGACGATGGTAAAGCACGAAATGGAAAACGCATACAAGCTAACCGTTCCGTTGGATGTTGATTTGGGGGTTGGGGAGAATTGGTTGGAGGCGCACTAAAAGTTTACAGTTTTCAGTCGCAGTTGGCAGAAATAAAAAAGCCGAAATGGTTACTTTTGGCTTTTCAGTATTAGAAAAATAGCTTTTTTCCAACTACCTTTTTCTATAAATATCAGACTCACTTTGGTGTTATTTTTCTACATTGCCCCTTTAAATTAACCCGAATACCATGAAAAAGACTATTACTACTCTTCTTTTATTTTTTGTATTTATAAATTTTTATGCCCAAGACCCGAATATTCTTTGGCAGCGGACTATTGGGGGGAGTGGTTGGGAAGATCTAGAAGCAATTTTAAAAACTGATGATGGAGGTACTATTTTAGCTGGCTCTTCGAATTCAGATATTTCTGGGGAAAAAACAGAAAATTCTAATGGATTTTACGATTACTGGATAGTTAAGCTTAGTGTGAATGGAGAAATAGAATGGCAGAATACCATTGGAGGCTCCGGTAATGACGAAATAAATACTATAATACAAACACCGGATGGAGGATATTTTGCAGGCGGAAGTTCTAATTCAAATATCTCGGGAGACAAATCACAAAATTCCAGAGGTGGGAAAGATTTCTGGTTGGTTAGACTTGATAGTGCAGGTATAGTTTTATGGGATAAAACTTATGGCGGAACAGAAGATGATGATTTGAGAGCAATAGTTCCAACTACTAACGGCGGTTATTTGTTAGCAGGATCTTCCCGCTCTAATATTTCTGGTGATCGTACCGTATCAAACCAAGCTACTCAAAAAGATATTTGGATGATTAAAATTGATAACTCCGGTGAAATTGGTTGGCAGAAAGCATTAGGTATTCAAGATAGTCATTTCGTATCAAATATGGAACAAACTGATGATGGCGGGTATATTTTAGGAGGACTTATTACTATATATTCTCCCCTTTTTGGCACCAACGAATATTATTGGGCCGTAAAAATGGACTCATCCGCTAATACTATTTGGAATAAACATTATGGGGGGGAGGGGGAAGATTGGATGAAAAAAATTCTACCAACTGCGGATGGAGGCTTTATAATCACGGGACTTTCAAATTCAGATGTTTCTTCCGATAAATCGGAAAACTCGCAAGGTGATTTCGATTATTGGGTTGTTAAAACAGATTCTTCAGGAAATATTGAATGGGAAAATACAATAGGAGGATCAGAAGCAGAGCAAGCTGAAGATATTATACCTGCTATAGACGGCGGATACTATGCCACAGGATGGTCATATTCTAATGCTTCTGGTGATAAAACAGAAGATTTACAAGGTGGGCAAGCAACTGATCTTTGGATATTAAAACTTAATGAGGTCGGAGTAATTGAATGGCAAAATTCTATTGGAGGATATGACGGCGAATCTGACACAAAAATTTTCCAAGAAAATAATGGAAGTATATTTATTTGCGCTACATCAAGTTCGGATATTTCAGGAGACAAAACAGATAATTCCAGAGGGGCTTATGACTATTGGATTTTAAAACATAATCAAACATTAGGAATAGACTGAAGCACCAATAACCTTTTCAATAACCCTCTACCCCAATCCCGCAAAAAACACCCTACAACTCAACACGCAAGACAAAACCATAGACCAAGTAAACGTTTACACACTAACGGGAAGCAAAGTTTTGCAATTGAATATGGACACCGTTTCCCCAACTGTGGATGTTTCCAACTTGGCTTCGGGGGTTTATTATGTGCAGTTGTATTCCGGCAAAAATGTGGCCTTGAAGAAATTTATTAAAGAATAATTCTGAATCCAAAAGTCAGAATTATTTAAGTCTTATGTCTTAAATCATATAACGAAGCGGTCTTAAGTCTTTAATGAAATATTTATCTTTAAGGAATATTTACCTGAGGACATGAGTAAACTTATTTCAAAAAAGAAACCCGCATACCCAATCACCGAGGCGCTTTCAAAATATCTTAACCGCCATGGCCGGAACATAAAAATTCCCATTTATTACGACGATCTTCTGCGCTTTCAGGGTTCGGTAATTATTTATGACAAAAAGGGAAATGATACCCTTTGGGTGAGCGTCTATTATTCCGAATTTGAAACCGAGGAAATAAACTTCAGCCTAAAACGGATGTATTCCATTTTACATTCCGATGGCAGTGATACGCTCCTGCCCTACCTAAACATTGACCAAATTGATTTTTGCACTTTTGGGAATTCAAAACCTTTCCGTGTAAAAGTGCGGAATATTCTCAACGACAATTATATTTTTCTCTACATAAAAAAGGCCGATGCCTCCCGTATTTATGGCCTTGAGCTGGAACATTTGTTATCGCCCAACCACATCAACTTTTTGGTTCACGGAAACACGTTGATAGAAGAACACATCTCCGGCATTCCCGGCGACGATTTTATTGAAAACCACCTCGACAAATGTTCCGAACGCGATAAAATGGAAATAGCAAAGGAGTTCGTAAAATTCAACGAGCGCTGTTTTGTGCGTCTTTTGGGCGATATGCGCTCCTACAATTACGTAATGGTCCTCACCCACGATTTTGACCGAATACAATACCGAATTCGCGCAATAGATTTTGACCAGCAGAGTTATGAAGGAAACGCAAAGGTGTACAAACCCCAATTTTTGAAGGAAAACAACAAATTGGTGAAAATGACCGCCGAGTCCCTTCGGGAAGAATCTGTGGAACAATATAAAAATGAAGAGCGCTCCCTATTGGCAAAACGCGCCACGAGCGAAAAAAACAGGTTGAAGGAATTGATGGATTGTATGCTGGACGATAAACTTGCGCCAATCGAGAAAATAAAGCAATTAAGGACAGATCTTTTTAATTTGACCGGCGACGTGAATTTCAAAAAATCCAAAAATATGGGCGAAATTTTGAAGAGCGCGTTGGATTTTATCATAAGAAATTACAAAAACGAAAACCCATATATTATCAGATAGATAAATTTTTCTTAAAAATTGCCCTCTCCATTCTATGCGCTCATAGCCTTAGTTATCTTTAAAATCTTTTTGGTTTTAATTCTTCAAAAAAAATTATTTTATGAATATAAAAAAAGTATTAGTTGCAAATCGCAGCGAAATAGCAATTCGGGTTTTGCGCGCCTGTGCCGAGATAAATTTAAAGACGGTAGCCATTTTTACTTATGAGGATCGCTACTCGCAACATCGCTACAAAGCTGATGAATCCTACCAGATTGGCGCAAATGACCAACCATTAAAACCCTATCTGGACGGTGATGCCATCATCGCCTTGGCGAAATCTAAAAACGTTGATGCCATCCATCCCGGCTACGGTTTCCTTTCAGAAAATTCAGAATTTGCACGCAACTGTGCAAAAAACGGAATCATATTTATAGGTCCCGACCCAGAGGTTATGGACGCTCTGGGTGATAAAATAAGTGCTAAAAAAATTGCACAAAAATGTAATGTCCCCATTATAAAAAGTAACACCAAAAAACTTTCCTCTGTAAAAATAGCGCTTTCCGAAGCCGAATGCCATTGGTTACCCCGTTATGCTGAAAGCTGCGTCTGGAGGAGGCGGAAGAGGAATGCGTATAATTAGAACAGATGAGGATTTAGAAAATAATTTTGAATCGGCAAAAAGCGAATCCTTAAATGCTTTTGGGGACGATACCATGTTTCTCGAAAAATATGTTGAAAACCCAAAGCATTTGGAAGTTCAAATTGTCGCCGATAACCATGGAAACATCCGCCATCTTTTTGAACGTGACTGCTCGGTTCAGAGAAGGCACCAAAAAGTAGTGGAAATTGCACCTTCCTTTAACGTTTCAGAAAAGGTAAAACAATCCCTTTACAAATATGCAATCAATATTGCTGAAGAAGTAAATTACAACAATGTAGGCACCGTAGAGTTTTTAGTTGATCAAGAAGACAATGTTTATTTTATTGAGGTAAATCCTAGAATTCAAGTGGAGCATACCGTAACTGAAATGGTTACGGGAATAGACTTAATAAAAACGCAAATTTTTGTGGCCGGAGGATATAAACTTTCGGACAAACAAATAAAAATTTACGACCAGGAATCGCTCGCAACCTATGGTTTTGCACTTCAGTGCCGGTTGACAACTGAAGATCCCGCCAACAATTTTACACCAGATTATGGAACAATAACTACCTACCGAAGTGCTGCTGGCATGGGTATTCGTTTGGATGCCGGGAGTATTTATCAATCTTATAGCGTAAGCCCGTTTTTTGATTCAATGCTCGTTAAGGTTTCGGCACACGGAAGAACTTTGGATGGAGCAGTTCGTAAAATGGTTCGCGCTTTAAAAGAATTCCGTATACGTGGGGTCGAAACAAATATCTATTTTCTTAAAAATGTAATTCAACATGACACTTTTAAAGAAGGTAAAGCTACAGTCAACTTTATTGCCAATACCCCTTCATTGTTTGACATTGCGCTTCCGCAGGACCGCACTTCTAAAATTGTCAATTATTTAGGTGAAGTAATTGTAAATGGAAATCCTGATGTTAAGACCTTGGATAAAAATAGAATTTTCAGAAATCCAAAAATTCCAAAGGTTGAACCGATGGAAAAATATCCAAAAGGCACGAAAGATATGCTCACAGAAATGGGTCCGGAAAAATTTTGTGCTTGGTTGAAAAATGAAAAGAAAATTCAATATACGGATACCACTTTCCGGGATGCCCACCAATCGCTGCTGGCAACACGCATGCGAAGTTATGATATGATCCAGGTTGCCGAAAGTTTTGCCAAAAACCATCCGAACACTTTCAGTATGGAAATGTGGGGCGGTGCAACTTTTGATGTTTGCCTTCGCTATTTGAACGAAAGTCCGTGGACGCGATTGCGCGAACTTCGGAAATTGATTCCAAATATATTGTTCCAGATGCTGTTGCGCGGTTCAAATGGTGTTGGCTATAAGGCCTATCCAGATAATTTAATTGAAAAATTCATTGAAACCTCTTGGGAAAACGGAATAGACATTTTTAGGATTTTTGATTCTTTAAATTGGGTGAAAGCAATGGAGCCGAGCATCAATTATGTCCGCAATAAAACGGGCGGAATTGCAGAAGCAGCCATAAGTTACACAGGTGATATTTTAGACCCAAAGGAAAAAAAGTACACCTTAAAATATTATACCCAACTTGCAAAAGACTTAGAAAATGCAGGAGCCCATATGATCGCAATTAAAGATATGGCCGGATTGCTAAAGCCTTATGCGGCAACAGAGTTGGTTTCAGCTTTAAAGGACACACTGAATATTCCGTTGCATTTGCATACTCACGATACATCATCAATACAATCCGCCACTTATTTAAAAGCAATTGAGGCAGGCGTAGATGTGGTAGATGTTGCTCTCGGCGGACTTTCGGGCCTTACATCGCAGCCAAACTTCAATTCAATTGTCGAAATGATGCGCAATCAACCCCGCGAAAACAAATTCGACATTCATAAACTAAATGAATTTTCAAATTACTGGGAAGATGTACGCGAAAAGTACTATCCCTTTGAATCTGGCTTAAAAGCTGGCACCGCAGAAGTTTATCAGCACGAAATTCCCGGGGGACAATATTCAAATTTACGTCCGCAGGCAGAAGCATTAGGCTTAGGAGATCGTTTTGACGAAGTGAAAAAAATGTACGCAAGGGTGAACGAAATGTTTGGGAATTTAGTAAAGGTTACTCCAAGCTCAAAAGTGGTGGGCGATATGGCCATATTTATGGTAACAAACAATTTATTTCCAGAGGATGTGATGGAGCGTGGTAACGATATTTCTTTTCCCGAATCCGTTATCAATTTCTTTAAGGGTGATCTGGGGCAGCCTTTAGGTGGTTTTCCAAAAGAACTTCAAAATATAATTCTGAAAAACAATAAAGCGTATAGTGATAGGCCGAACGCACATTTGAAACCAATAGATTTTGATTCCGAATATAAAGTTTTCAGAAAAAAGTTTCAGCAAGGTTTTACAAGATCCATTGAATTTGAAGATTTTCTGTCTTACAGTTTGTATCCAAGAGTATTTGAGGAAGCCCACGAAAAATATAAGTTATATGGAAATGTGGCAATTTTAGCTACCAAAAATTTCTTCTATGGAATGGAACTTCAGGAAGAGGCCATTATCAATCTTGAGCCAGGAAAGTCGATTATCGTGAAACTTCTTTCCGTAGGAATTCCAGATGAAAATGGTGTGCGGATTGTTTTCTTTTCTGTAAATGGTGAAAATCGTTTTGTGGAAATAAAAGACAAGTCAATAAAGGTTGAAAAAGAGATCCACCAAAAAATTGACCCCCAAGACCCCACACAATATGGTGCTCCTTTACAGGGAAGTTTATATAAAATTCTGGTGAAAAAGGGTCAGGAAATAAAAAAGGGCGACCATCTATTTATTATTGAAGCTATGAAAATGGAAACAACAATAACCAGCAATAAAGCTGGAAAAGTAAAGTCCATCGCCCTAAAACCAAGCACTATGGTAATGAAGGATGATTTAATTTTAACTTTGGAATAGCGTTGAAAACGAAACTGAAATCGAAACCGAAACACAATTTTATTTTGTCTTTTGTCTTATATCTTTCAGTATGGGGTCTTGCGTCCAAAATTTTATTTCCCACGCCTTGCTTTTCAAATAAATAACAGTACATTTGCACCCCTCTTAGGCAAAATTCGTTTTGTTTGGGGGTGAGAAAACAATGATTTATTAACCCTATTGACAAAAAACTAATGGATACATTAAGTTACAAAACAGTATCTGCTAACAAGAATACCGTTGTAAAAGAATGGTTGGTAGTAGATGCGGACGGCCAGGCATTGGGTCGTCTTGCCAGCGAAGTTGCAAAATTGCTTCGCGGAAAGCACAAGCCAAGTTTCACCCCTCACGTAGATTGTGGTGATAACGTAATTATTATTAACGCTGGTAAAGTAAATCTTACCGGCAACAAATGGAATGACAAAACGTACATTCGCCACACAGGATACCCTGGAGGACAACGTAGCCTTACCGCTACTGAAATGTACAAAAAAGACCCTGCAAGGCTTGTTGAAAAAGCTGTGAAAGGAATGCTTCCTAAAAACAAATTGGGCGCGGAAATCTTCAGAAACCTTAAAGTTTATGTAGATGCAAACCACGGTCAAGAAGCACAAAAACCTAGAGCTATTAACCTTAACGACGACAACAAGTAATGGAGACAATTCACAAAATAGGCAGACGAAAAACAGCTGTTGCACGTGTTTACCTTAAAGAAGGTAAGGGAAATATCACTATCAACAAGCGTGAGTTTGAAAATTACTTTCCAACTGGAACCCTTCAGTACAAAGTAAAACAACCTTTAACACTTACAGACAACGAAAAAACTTTCGACATTACTGTAAACGTATTTGGTGGCGGAATCACTGGACAGGCAGAAGCCATTCGTCTTGCTATTTCCCGCGCAATGTGTACACTTAATGACGAAAACAGAGGTATCTTGAAACCAGAAGGTTTATTGACAAGAGACCCACGAATGGTAGAACGTAAAAAATTCGGACAGAAAAAAGCCCGTAAGAAATTCCAGTTCTCTAAACGTTAATATAAAAATTTTTGTGTCGTGCCGCACTTGTTGCGGCACCGCACAATTTTAAGTTCATATTCATTATTAATTAAAAAGCTGTTATCCCGAAAAGTTCGGGAGTTAGTTTAGCATCTAAACCAAATCCATTTCGGAACAGGTTGCTATCCTTTCACAGAACGTAAACTAAAACAAAATGGCAAAAAAAGTAGAAGTAAAAGACTTACTTGAAGCTGGTGTGCACTTTGGCCACCTAACCCGCAAATGGAACCCAAACATGGCGCCGTATATCTATATGGAGCGCAACGGGATCCACATTATCAACCTTTACAAAACCGCTGCAAAAATTAGCGAGGCCAATGAGGCCCTTAAAAAAATTGCAGCCAGTGGACGCAAAATCCTTTTTGTAGCTACCAAAAAACAAGCGAAGGACATTGTTGCTGAAAAAGCAAAGAACGCTAACATGCCGTACATCACTGAAAGATGGCCCGGTGGTATGCTTACCAACTTTGTGACTATCCGTAAAGCCGTTAAGAAAATGGCTTCTATTGATAGAATGAAGCAAGATGGAACTTTCAACACCCTTTCAAAGAAAGAGCGTTTGGCCGTAGATCGTCTTCGTGCAAAATTGGAAAAAAACTTAGGTTCTATTTCTGATATGAGCCGTCTTCCTGCAGCACTTTTTGTGGTAGACACAACCCGTGAGCACATTGCGGTTGCAGAGGCTATGAAATTGAACATTCCAATCTTCGCAATGGTTGATACAAACAGTGACCCACGCGTTATTGATTATGTAATTCCATCCAATGACGATGCTTCAAAATCTATTGAAAGCATTATGAGTTTTGTTTCTGAAGCAATTATTGAAGGTCTTTCTGAAAGAAAATCTGGAAGTGATGACGATAACGACGATGAAGAAGGAATGGCAAAAAAAGCCAAAGCGCCTAAAAAGGACAAGGAAGCAAAACCAGCCAAAAAAGTAAAAGCTGAAGTTCCTTCAACTGACGAAGAAGATGTAGAGGCAATGAAAGAGGCAAAACAGCCCGTACGTCAACAATCGAAAAAACAAATTCTTAACGAAGAAGAATAACGATAATTTAAAATTTAAAAGTCGTTTGTTTCTTTTCTTTGCGGAAATAAATTGAACGACTTTTTATTATTAAACTTTAAAAAATTTATAAAAATGGCAAATATAACAGCCGCAGAAGTTAATAAACTAAGACAAGCCACCGGAGCTGGAATGATGGACTGTAAAAAGGCATTGGTTGAGGCAGACGGAAATATGGAAGAGGCAATTTCAATCCTTAGAAAAAAAGGACAGAAAATTGCTGAAAAAAGAGCAGATCGCGACTCCAGCGAAGGTGTTGCTACAGCAAAAGTAAATAGCGACAATACAAAGGGTGTGGCTATTTCATTGAACTGTGAAACTGACTTTGTTGCAAAAAACGACTCATATGTTGAAATGGCAAACAAAATGGCAGAAATCGCTTTGAACACATCATCTAAAGAAGAATTTTTGAATTCGAAATTTGATGGAATGACCGTTAGTGAAAAATTGATTGAGCAAACGGGTGTTATCGGTGAAAAAATAGAAATAGGTGGGTACGAAATTTTGGAAGCTCCTTTCGTAGGTTCTTACGTTCACGGTAATAAAATTGCCGCTTTAACAGGCCTTTCTAAAAAAGTTGACAATGCTGAGGAATTGGCAAAAGACGTTTCTATGCAAGTAGCTTCGATGGGCGCAACTACGCTTTCTTACAAAGATTTTGATCCAGAATTCGTAGCTTCTGAAACTGAGGCGAGAATCGCTGTTATTGAAAAAGAAAACATCGAGTTGGGCCGTTTGGGCAAAACGCTTAAAAATGTTCCAAAATATATTTCAAGAGCACAATTAACTCCAGAAGTTATGGCACAAGCGGAAGCTGATGCAAAAGCTGAATTGAAAGCTGAAGGCAAGCCAGAACAAATTTGGGATAAAATCCTTCCTGGTAAAATTGATCGTTTCATTAGCGACAACACTACCATGGATCACGAAAAAGCATTGCTTGACCAAAACTTTATTAAGGACGACAAAAAGAGCGTTGCAGATTACGTGAAAACGTACGGCGATGTTGAAGTTGTTGGTTTTAGAAGAGTTTCTTTGGCATAACCTTTTTCAACATAATTAAATAAAAAAGAGGCTGAAATTTATCGGCCTCTTTTTTTATACATTTATTTTAAGAAATCCTATTCCTTCATAATTTTCCTTACCGTGCTTTTCCCTTCGGAAACAATAACCGCTACATACATTCCCGTTTTTAAGGAAGTAATGTTCAACTCGGCATTCTCAGCTGAAGGAGCAGTTTCCACTACTTTTCTTCCCAATAAATCATATAACGCCACACTTTCTATTTGAGCATTTGCTTTAATAAATACTCTATTTGAAGTAGGGTTGGGATAGATTGCTATTTCAGTCTGTTGCAAATCTTCAGTTCCCAAATTGGTATTTACCCCAAAAATAGTTTCATAAATATTGCCACCAAATTCAGCGGTAATAGTATAGACCCCATCCTGCCAAGTACCGTCCACAGGATATTCCCATTGGGCATAAGCGCCTGTGTAGAAAGGCCAAGGGGAAGTAAAAATATAATCGTATAAAATTGAATTATCGGGTCTTTTTACCACTATATGGGTGTCGCTATCAGTTTGGAGGTCCCTGTAAAAAATTCTAAAATAAACCGTCTCGCCAGGTAGAAAATTCAATTCTTCATAGGTATTTTCAACTACACCGCAATCGTCATCAAAATTGGGGGAGTTATGGGTGGATAGTCGGTTTATTTCAGGAACGTAATAATCTGGCTGATCCACAAACCAACTGTCTGCATTCATACTGTTACAAGGTCCTTGGTATGGATCTATCAAATTATCGTTAGCATCATAGATTTCAAAATGCAAATGTGGAACCGTGCTACTACCCGAGCTGCCCGCAGCGCCCAAATACTCCCCTTCGGCCACAGTATCACCAATGTTTTTTGATGTAATGGCACCATCTTTAAAATGCCAATACCAAGCTTGGGAGCCATCAGTATGCTCTATGATTATACCATTCCAAAGTGGGTTTCCGTTATTGTCACAATTTAAGTCAAAATTGCCGTCGCGTTTATCGATGATAATTCCCGGAGCGGCGGCTACTATTTCCATAACTTCTTCTTGCATCCGCTTCCACGGATAAGGCCAAAGCACATAATCTGTACCTTCGTGATTGCCGTTTATCCAATCATAAGTGCGTTCACCACACTCATAATCCAATAAATTGCCATTAGGAGTTAGATTTTGATCCACTTGATTGTTGACAATGTAATATCCATAATCGTCAAATCCTGCTTTGGCGCGTAACGGCATAACAAATAATGGGGAAGCACCTTTATGTTGAAATGCATTGGGAGTTTTTTGAAGAATCGCCCGTTTATTTTCTTTTATCTGCCGCCGCACTTCTTGCCGTTGTGCATTGGTGATACATTCAGAATTTTTAATGTTTGCAGACTGAAGGATTGGATCTGCGGGTGGCGGAATTTTTCCAAAATTTTGTGAAACCATAAAGGTTGGAACCCCCAGAAAAAGATAAAATAAAAGTGCTTTCATAATATGAGTTTTATGGATTAATAGATTTTCACTGTTACATCGATATGATTTGCAAAATGTCATCACAAAAACTTCACATTTATAAATTTTTTTAATTATTAATTTCCAAAAACTACTTTTTTCAATTCCTTCCACCGCATCAATATTTTTCTTTATTTTTGCCCTGTAAAATTCCGCTATGCATTACAAAAGAATTCTTTTAAAACTTTCCGGCGAAGCCTTGATGGGCGATCAACAATATGGCATTGATCCTATTCGCCTTAAAGAATACGCCCAAGAAATAAAACAGATTGTCGAAAAAGGTGTTGAAGTAGCTATAGTTATTGGCGGCGGAAATATTTTTAGAGGATTATCGGGGGCCAGTAACGGGATGGACCGCGTGCAGGGCGATCATATGGGGATGCTGGCAACGGTGATTAACGGACTTGCATTGCAGAGCGCCCTTGAAAACGAAGATGTTGCCACGCGTTTGCAAACGGCAATAAACATAAACGAAGTAGCAGAGCCTTTTATTCGAAGAAAAGCAATTCGCCATTTGGAAAAAGGACGCGTAGTTATTTTTGGTGGTGGAACGGGAAACCCTTATTTTACAACAGATTCGGCTGCGGTTTTACGGGCTATCGAGATTGGTGCCGAGGTAATTTTGAAAGGAACCCGTGTGGATGGTATTTATACCAGCGATCCCGAAAAAGACAAACTGGCAACAAAATTTGATTTTATCAGTTTTGAAGATGTAATACAGAAAGGTTTAAAAGTTATGGATACAACGGCTTTCACATTAAGCCAGGAAAACGAATTGCCGATTATTGTTTTCGATATGAACACCAAAGGAAATTTATTAAAAGTGATTTCTGGCGAAAAAATTGGAACAAAAGTGAATTTATAAAGTAAATAGCCTCGAATGCACGAGTATTTGATTCGTGAATTTGTGGTGAAATGATAATATAGGTTTAATCAAAAGATACCCGCAAGCGCGGGCATGTTATGGAAGACGAAATAGATTTTATAATGGATGGCACGCGTGAAGCGATGGACAACGCGCTGAAACATTTAGAAAAGGAATTGGTAAATATTCGTGCCGGAAAAGCATCTCCTGCTATGGTGGGTAGCGTAATGGTAGATTATTACGGCAGCCAAACCCCTTTGAGCCAAGTGGCAAACGTGAGCACCCCAGACGGTATGACCATCAGTATTCAGCCTTGGGAAAAGCAAATGATTCCCGAAATAGAGCGCGGAATCCATCTTGCCAATATTGGTTTCAATCCGATGAATAACGGCGAAAGCGTAATCATCAGCGTTCCTCCTTTAACGGAAGAACGAAGAAGAGAATTGGTAAAACAGGCAAAAGCTGCTGGTGAAGAAGCAAAAATAGGCGTCCGCAACGACCGAAAAAATGCCAATAATGATTTAAAGGGACTGGAAATATCTGACGACCTGAAAAAAAACCTTGAAGATGAAATTCAGGAAATGACCGATCTGCACATCAAAAAAATTGACGAAACCTTGGCTAAAAAAGAAAAAGAAATTATGACTGTGTAATGCAGGTTTCGTTAAACTAAATATAACAAAGCGGCATAACAGCCGCTTTGTTTTTAATTTTAAACGGCTAAAACTACCCTCACGAATGCGAAAATTCTTTTGTCTTGTTTTTTTCTGTGTCGGTTTTTATTCTGTTGCACAGGAGCCGTCAATACAAACGGATAAGGATTCCATTTCAAATATTTCCGATAAAAAAGAGCATCCGCTTTCATCCGGTTACTATCCTATTGGTTTTTTTGACATTGATCTTAAAACCCTTATTAAGCTAAACAATTATGAAGGTTTGCGATTGGGTATTGGCGGACTTACCAACGACCTGCTTTTTGAAAAATATAAATTTGGCGGTTACTTTGCCTATGGCTTTAAGGACAAAACTTCAAAATACAGTTTAGGAGGCACGGCCCGTGTGAACAAAGAAAAAAAAGCTTGGGTAAGTTTGTATTATGCTGACGATGTAAAAGAAATTGGCTCTTTTGATTACTTAACCGATTCACGGGTATATTCTATTTTCGAACCTCGACTCGTGAATATTACCCAGTTTTATAAATATAGAAAGTGGTATACAAGTATTGCCGCAGAACTCTCACCAAAAATACTTGGGGAATTTAGGGTCGAGCACAGTAACGTTGAAAATATTGAGAATTATTATTTTATTAAAAATGGAGTTCCTTATACAAATTACCAATTGGCTGAGGCTACGGTTTCTTTCAGAATAAGCCCGAAGACTAATTTCTTCACCAATGAAGATGGCACCAAGGAATATTTTGATGGTTTTCCAAAGATTAGTGCACAAATTACCCAAGGATTTAAAGACGTTGTGGGCAGTGATTTTAACTACACAAAATTTGGGCTGAAGTTGGATTATTATATAAAACGAACCGATCTATCCTCTACAAATATTCTTTTGGAAGGTTCTCTTGCCACAGGCGATGTGCCATTGACGCATTTGTTCCATTCCTACCCAAACCAGCCTACAAAAGATGAGGTTTTGCAACGTTTTTCCGTAGCAGGGGTACAGAGTTTTGAAACAATGTATTTTGGTGAATTTTTTTCAGATAAACTCACAACACTACAACTAAAGCACAGCTTGCGAAGGTTTAAACTAACGGAAAAATGGAAGCCAGAATTGGTGCTGATTACGCGCCACGCTTGGGGCGATATGAATAATACAGACCAGCATATTGGAATTCCTTTTAATACTTTAGACAAGCTCTACAACGAAAGCGGTTTCGAAATAAATAAAATTATTTTTGGGTTTGGACTTAGCGGCGCTTATCGTTATGGATATTACAACCTTCCGAAGTTTTCGGATAATATTTCGTTTAAATTTACTTTTTATTTGAAGATTTAATACAAATGTTTCCATATAACTTATGGTAAATTCAGAAGATTTCAAATTGATTTAATAGATTATTCTTAAAGCCTCAAAAAGCTTTTATGAAACTTTCCGCTTTTAAAATACCCCCTAAAATAAATCTCCTACTTATTGGGAATACTTACCTTTGCCAAGTCTTTTAAAAAATTGCTTTGAACAAACTTTTCAGCATAGGGTTTTGGGGCTGGGTTGCCCGTTTTATTTTACGGAACCGAACCGTGATCTTATTTGTTATTATAGGTATAACCGTACTGCTAGCGCTTCAGTGGAAGAATATGCGCTTCACCTATACGGAGGCCAATCTGCTGCCGGACGATCATCCCGTAAACCTTGAGTACGATCAGTTCCTTTCACATTTTGGCGAAGAAGGCAATCTCATTATTATAGGAGTAAAGGATTCTTCCATTTTTACGCCAGAAAAATTCAAGGCCTGGAATCAACTTTCATCAGATATTGCAAAATATAATGAGGTAGCACTTACGCTTTCCGTGGGCAATCTTCAAAAATTGGAAAAGAAACACGACACCACGGGTTTTGAATTAGTGCCTTTTATAAAAGATTCCGTTTTTACCCAAGCAAATCTTGCTGCATATAAAGATGAACTTTTTAACAAACTCCCTTTTTATGACGGACTTATTTACAGTCCGGACAAGCAAAGTATTCGCTCAGCAATCTATCTTAAAAAAGATATTGTAAACACACCCGCACGCCGTGATTTTGTAGTGGATGATCTTATTCCATTGATCGAAAAATTTCAGGAAGACACGGGGGTAACAGTGCACACTTCGGGTATGCCCTACATTCGCACGCTTAACTCACAAAACATTATTGATGAGATTGGGCTATTCATTGGTGGAGCATTGCTTGTAACTTCGCTTATATTTTTCTTCTTTTTCCGCTCTTGGCGCGCCACCTTTATTTCTATGTGCACCGTGATTATTGGAGTTATGTGGGCTTTCGGATTTTTGGGACTGATGCATTATGAAATTACGGTGCTTACGGCTTTGATTCCGCCGTTAATAATCGTTATTGGAATTCCGAATTGTATTTTCCTCATCAATAAATACCAACAGGAAATAAAACTACACGGTAATCAAGCAAAATCCTTGCAACGCGTAATTGCCAAAGTGGGAAATGCAACTTTAATGACCAATCTAACAACCGCTTCCGGTTTTGCCACTTTTATTTTGGTGAAAAGTGAGCTGTTGAGCGAATTTGGTATCGTGGCTTCCATCAATATTGTGGCTATCTTTTTGTTGAGTTTGTTCATCATCCCTATTATTTACAGCTATATGTCGGTGCCGAAAGAAAAGCACTTAAAACATTTGAACAAAATATGGATAAATAAGTTTGTGAATTGGATTGAGCGTATGGTGAAAGAGCGCCGAATCACAATTTATATTGTGGCTGTTCTGCTTCTCTGTGTGAGTATTATTGGTATTTTCAACATAAAAATCTCGGGAAGTCTTATTGAAGATATGCCTAAGAATACAGGCTTTTTTGATGATATTCGCTTTTTTGAAAAAGAATATGAAGGCATTATGCCATTGGAAATCATGGTAGATACCAAAAGGAAAAATGGTGTTATGAGCCTTGCCACCTTAAAACGTATTGACGAATTGCAAGAACACGTAAAAGAGATTCCTGAATTTGCAAAACCGCTGTCTGTGGTTGAATTGGTGAAATATTCCAAACAGGCTTTTTACAACGGAAATCCAGAATATTACCAATTGCCCAATAGTCAAGAGAAAAATTTTATACTTAGTTACGCAAAAAGCAGCAATACAAACACTGATTTACTGAACAGTTATGTGGACAGCACAGGGCAGTATGCACGCATCACTACCTTTATGAAAGATACCAAGCCGAACAGATTTAATCGAATTGAGGAGGATCTTCATAAAGAAATAAATAAGGTTTTTCCACCGGAGCGCTATAATGTTTCTGTAACAGGAAAAGCATTGGTTTTCCAAAAAGGAACCCACTATTTGGTGAACAATTTGATTCTTTCCCTTTCGTTGGCCATCTTTTTGATTGCATTGTTTATGGCGTGGATGTTCCGAAGTTTTAAAATGATTTTAATTTCATTGATTCCAAATTTGCTTCCATTAATTATAACAGCTGGAGTCATGGGTTTTGTGGGCGTTCCTATAAAACCTTCTACAATTTTGGTGTTTAGCATAGCTTTTGGAATTTCTGTGGACGATACAATACATTTTCTCGCAAAATATAGGCAGGAATTGATAGCCCACAACTGGAAAATCAAAAAATCCGTTTATGCCGCACTTCGCGAGAGTACCGTAAGTATGTTTTATACTTCCATTGTGCTTTTCTTTGGCTTTTCGGTTTTTACCATCTCAAGTTTTGGAGGCACGGTAGCTTTAGGAGCTTTGGTTTCAATTACGTTACTTTTTGCTATGTTGTCTAACCTGTTGTTACTCCCCACGCTCCTACTTTCATTGGAAAGAAGTATTGCGAATAAGGAAACCATGAAAAAACCGGCAATTGAGATTTTATCGGACGATGAAGAAAATATTGAGTAAGCAGTTTTCCGATGCAGTTTACAATCGTTCAATCTGTAAATCTACATTTTGGGTTTTGGGATTTTCTTTTTTGGAATTTTTTTAAAGTATATTTGCTCCTCTTAAAAAACGACCATGCAAGATAAGACTATAGATGAATTGTTGAAAAACGAACCCACACATCACAGCGTGATTGTTAAGGGTTGGGTCCGCTCTTTTAGAAGCAACCGGTTCATCGCATTAAACGACGGCTCTACCATTAAAACCCTACAGTGCGTAGTAAATTTTGAAAATTTTGAAGAAGAAATTCTGAAAAAAATAACCGTTGGTGCGGCCATTGAAGTTTCCGGAGTTTTAGTGGAGAGTCAAGGCCAGGGCCAAACGGTTGAAATACAAGTTTCAAAATTAACTATTTTGGGCGAGGCAAATCCCGAAGATGTTAAACTTACCATCCTTTCGCCAAAAAGACATTCCTTGGAAACCTTACGCGAACAAGCACATTTGCGAATCCGCACCAATACTTTTGGAGCGGTGATGCGAACCCGTTCTAAACTGGCTTTTGCCGTGCACAAATATTTTCAGGAAAATGGATTTAACTATATGCACTCACCTATCATTACGGGGAGTGATGCAGAAGGCGCTGGCGAAATGTTTCGGGTTACAAACTTAGATGCCAAAAATCCGCCGCTTGATGAAAATGGCAATGTAAATTTCAAAGAAGATTTTTTCGAAAAAGAAGCTAATCTTACCGTAAGTGGGCAATTGGAAGCTGAAACATACGCAATGGCACTTGGAAAAGTTTACACTTTCGGCCCAACTTTTAGAGCTGAAAACTCAAACACTAGCCGCCATTTGGCTGAGTTTTGGATGATTGAACCTGAGGTTGCTTTCAATGATTTGGACGCGAATATGGATTTGGCTGAAGACTTTATAAAGTATGTTGTAAACTACGCTTTGGAAAACTGCGCCGATGATCTGGAATTTCTTGAGAATCGTTTGCTTGAAGAAGAAAAAGGCAAACCCCAAGATCAGCGCAGTGAAATGGAACTTCGTGAAAAACTTCGCTTTATTTTGGAAAATAATTTCAAAAGAGTGAGCTATACCGAAGCGATTGACATTTTAAAAAATTCAACTCCCAACAAAAAGAAAAAATTCAAATATATTATTGAGGAATGGGGCGCAGATTTGCAAAGTGAGCACGAACGTTTTTTGGTTGAAAAACACTTTAAATGTCCAGTTATTCTTTTTGACTATCCAGCAAATATAAAATCGTTTTACATGCGTTTAAACGACGACGGTAAAACTGTTCGGGCGATGGATGTTCTTTTTCCTGGGATTGGAGAAATTGTTGGAGGCTCCCAACGGGAAGAACGCTACGATGTTTTGTTGGAAAAAATGAAAGCAATGAACATTGATGCAAATGAATTGTATTGGTATTTAGACCTCCGCAAATTTGGAACAGCGGTTCACAGTGGTTTTGGGCTCGGCTTTGAGCGTTTGGTGCAGTTTACAACTGGAATGGGAAACATACGAGACGTAATTCCTTATCCAAGAACTCCGGGCAACGCCGAATTTTAAACCTATATTTTACTTTTTCAGAAGTTCAAAACTGAAGGCTATTTGCACTTCATCGGAAACTTTATTTTGCACAATTTTCGGGATTTCAATATTAAAATCTGAAGCACGCGCACTAAAATTTCCAGATAAAATAATTTTATCTTTTATATATTCCAAAGTAACAGGAATTTTGGAGAATTTTTTTGTTACTCCGTGAAATTCAAGATCGCCTTCAATGAAAAAATTATTGGTTTCGTTGAGTTTTTCAAAAGAGAAATCAAGCAACTTTCCTTTAAAAGTAGCCTTCGGAAATGTGTCCGATTCAGCATAGTTTTCATTGAAATGTTCTTCCATTAAAGCATTTTTAAATCGGAAAGCCTTAACAAGTGCAAGCGCAGCTATTTCGCCATTATCGGTATTTACTATCGCTGTTACCGAATTATTTTTGGCTGCAACTTCTTCAAAAGATGGCACGGAAGCTTCAAAGCTTAATGTACCCGTTTTGGTGATAAATTTATTTTGCCCAAAGGAAATGGAACAAATAAATAGTGCAATGTAGAGTATCAATTTCATAATTTCTATTCTTCAATTAATCCATCCTCATTCCATTGAATGATGATATCTATTAAATTTTGCGGCAATCTTTGTCCGCCAAAGGGCATTAAAAAAGTGGGATCTTCACTGGAAATACGTCCAATCAAGTTTCTGTTCTGAACCGCCTCCTTTACATTTTCATAGCTAATTAACGGCATTGGCGCACCATTTTGCGGTGGACTAGAGTGACAACTAATACAGTTATTATCTATTATGGATTTTACATCTAAATAAGTAACTGTTTCTGGCAATGGAGTTGCATCTACCAAATCTTCTTCACTTACAGCGGTGCAACCAAGAAAAAACATTATTGAGCTTAAAAGTATTATTTGAAATAAAATTTTCATAACCATCGCTTTAAAAAACCCTACTTAAGTTAAAACCGAAATATATATCACCATCTGCCCAATCCCCAGATGCCTGACCCAAAAACCCGTTGGTGTTCATGGGTTGTGCGTTGGTAAAGTGCATTTGAAAAACATGGCCTCCGGTTTCAAGATCGACGCCAACCGACAATGGATTTCTGAAGGGTGATGTGCTGGCACGGTTTAAGTGAATGCCGTAATCCATATTCAGCGACCAGCGTTTTCCCAATTTATGGCGCCCTCCCAACCCAATTGCAAACTGAGAGTTTTCCTGTTCGTTAACAGCAACATAATTATCATGAAAATAAGTAGGTGCTATTTCCAAAGAAAGATTGGTATTTAATTTTCGGGAAATTAAAACTTGGGTTGTGTACGCCAAACGATGTTTAAACTTCAATTTTGGAAGATTGTCATTATCCAAAGCCGTGTTAATCATTAATGAATTATAGCCCACCACTGTAAATGGAAATCCATTTTCCTGTTGATTTACCAAGCTGTACTTTAACGAACCTTCATAAATTTTTTGGTAGGAACTTCGCGAAACACCAATATTTAATCCCTTTGAAATTCCATAGATAAAATTTAATCGGGTAACTGCGTCATCGAGACCAAAGAAACTATCGAAGCCATTTTCAATGCTTCCAAATCTGTGAGACACTACGAGTGTAAGTTCCTTTTTAGCAACTAATTTTGTGGATTCAAAATTTACAATTTTAAGACCTTTAAAGGTAGCCGTTGCATACTCATCCGTTACCGAGTCTTTGTTAATTTCGGCAAGAAGATCTTCTTGCGAAAAAACCACAAACGGCATCCACAAAATTAGAAGCAAAAAAGTTTTCAAACAAATCAGTTTTTAATGAATCTTTCAGTTTGAATGGCGTCACCTGAAACCACTTTTAATAGATAGCTTCCTGTGTTCCAACTAGCGATATTTATTTCGATGTTATCTGCAGTTTCAAAATCCTGTGAAAAAACCTGTTTCCCTAAAAGATCATAGGCGGTTATTTGTCCCGATTGCATATTTTTTGGCAAGGCCAGATTTATTGTTGAAGATGCAGGATTGGGGAAAACACTTATTTTGTTCAATTTGTTGTCTTCTACACCCAATACTTCCAAGACAGTTATGGTGCCTGACATACTAGCCGGACCGTGAATGCCACAAAGATAATTGTTGTCGCCCACCACTGTAAAAGTATAGGAATAGGTTTCTCCTAATCCAGTAATATTACCGCTGTTGAAGGTTTCAACGGAGTTTCCCGGTTCGCTTTCCACGGTATGGGGAAACGCATCGCCCCAAGTCCAGATTACGGTATCGCCTTGATCGATTGTAAGGTCAACATTACTTCCAATGCCCATGAACCATTGTAAATTATGTGTTGTTTGTGCATTTGCGGCAAAAAAGCCTAAAAAGGTCAGTAATAATAGTTTTGTTTTCATAATAGTTTATTTTAGTTAATTAATAATACACTGGTCGAGTTTTATTTGTTCCAGTAAATCGTCATATCCTATAAATCGACCTTTTACGGTGATTTTTGAATTTAGCTGTATATCTTTTCTTGAAATTTTTTCTGAAAATTGACAAAATACCCTTTCATCTATCGTAATTTCATTTTCATTGATTTCTGAAACAAGGCCCGAAATTTCAATGGTTTTGTTAAGGTATTTCTTTTGGGCAACAACATCATCATTATTATATTCCGAATGCATTTGCTTGGCTGTCAATGCATATTTCGCATTTTCAGTTTCAATATCGCGATGCTCTTTATATAGATATTTATATCCTATAAAACCCATCAGCAGTATTGCTACTAAAATCCAGTATTTGCGCATTTTTGTTACCATTAATTACAGTCGTTCACATATCTTATTTGGTCTTCCCCCAATCTAAAATCTATTCTCGTTCCATCGGGGTTTTCTTCTATCTCGTGTAAGGTCCATTCATTATTACAGTCGGGAAGGGTAGGAATATCAATAACAACAACTATATTGTTCGCCGAACCTGTAGCGGTCCATGTTCCTTCGTATGTCCATATAAAAAAAGTAGAAATCACGGTGCCATCTGCATAAAAATTAAAGTAATAGTCATCATAATAGCTTTCAGTATTGCTACTATCATCGCGCCTAAGCCTATCCACAATCCAGTTTTGGCATCCGGTTAAATAACTTGTTAGTTGAGCGATGGTGCATTCATTACAATCATCGTCATCATAATCATAGTCATCATCTTCATCGCAAGTATCTCGGTAGGTATCTATTACTGCTTCCAATTCATTTAAATTTTCAACATTGAGCATGGTGCCATCTGAAAGTAGAACAGCAATTGGAAAATCAACAGTAACAATATCGTATTGTTCAATTTCATCCATAAAAACATATAAATCTTCATCATTTGTGAAGGTTGCAGTATCAATCATTTCGTTGTTTGAGTTGAATATGGAAGCAGTAATTGGATATTGAAAATCGACACATTCAATATCATCATCGGGAAGGTTTTCTCCATTGCAATTGCTCGCTAAAGCGGAAAGTTCATTATAGTTGTTAATGTTTACTTGGGAATAGTCTTCTAAAATAATGGTTATGGGAAAGGAGATCCCAATAACATCTTCGTCCTCGTCAAGCTCATCGAATACGTCTTCAATAACTTGATAATCCATTTCCGTATTCACTTCAATTTCTATATCATTCGCAGTGATTGAAACCGGTAATTTAACCGTAAAACAGTTGGCCTTATCAATAATGTTATCTACGGATCCGTCATTACTAATGGTTCGTTTTATCAAATTAAAAATGGGAGAATCCACTATCAATGTTTCCTCCTCAGGTGGCTCAATGAGCTGTGTTTCCTCCTTTCGGCAAGAAATAAATGTTATAAAAAATAACAGGGTAAGTAGTGTTATTTTTAGAATTGAAATTTTCATAAAAAGCTGAATAAAAATGAATTCTTTATGAATAGAACAACTTACTTTAAAAAATTCCTGAAAAAAACTGAAAGAATATTTCTATAACTTAGCCGCAGTAAAAACCTGACTTTGCCAAAAAACCATAACAATACTATCTGTGAGGAAATGATCTTTGAGCGTGTTTACAACAAATACGCAAAAGATCTACATGATTTTCTTTACTATAAATTCGGGGAACAATTTAACCCTGGCGACAAAGCCCAAGACGCATTTATGAAGCTTTGGGACAATTGCCAAAAAGTACCACTTGATAAGGCAAAATCATATCTGTTTACTATAGCAAACAATATGATGTTAAATGAGGTTAAACATCAAAAAGTGGTATTAAAACATCAAAAAATAGAACCCCAAAACTATACCAATGAGAGTCCAGAGTTTATATTGGAAAAGGAACAATTTCTGGAGCGTTACCAAAAAGCCTTAGAAAAGCTAAGTGAAGAGCAACGAGTGGCATTTTTATTGAACAAAGCCGAGGGCAAAAAACATAGCGAAATAGCAGAAATGTTGGGAATAACCCAAAAGGTGGTGGAATACCGAATATACACAGCCTTTAGTTTTTTAAAAAATGAGCTTGAAGGTTTTAAAATAAAATAATCAGGAGAAATACCACTGAGGTTGTTATATACTAAAGTAATTGATTTATGGAGAATGAAGTTTTATTAAAAAAATGGTTGAATAAAGAATTGAACGATGCTGAAAAGGAAACATTCAGCAAGCTCGGTGATTTTGAAATAAACCAAGCAATTGTGAATGATGCACAATATTTTAAGGCTTCACATTTTTCTACAATTGAAGACTTTGAAACATTCAAAAAAAGATATGTTTCACATAAAAAGCCTGTAAAAAAATTGCAATGGCTAAACCCATTCTTAAAAATCGCAAGTGTTTTGATAATTGTTTTCGGACTTTATTACACGTTTTTCAGTAATTCCATTACCCAAGTTCAAACAACAGCTGGAGAAAAGATTACGGTAGAATTGCCGGATGAATCGCAAGTAATTTTGAACGCGCTTTCAAGTATTGAATACAATCCAGAAAAATGGCCTGAAAAAAGATCGCTTCATCTAAACGGAGAGGCTTATTTTAAAGTTGCCAAAGGGAAAAATTTTGATGTAATTACAGAAAATGGCGTGGTTACGGTAGTGGGAACACAATTCAATGTAAAGCAACGACACAGTTTTTTTGAGGTGAAATGCTTTGAAGGAAAAGTAATGGTTATTTCCGATACTATTGAGCGAATGTTACTTCCGGGTCACACGTACCGCATTTTAAACGGAAAGTTTTCAGAGGGAACTACAACTTCCACAATTCCAAAATGGACAGACAACATGAGCGATTTTGAGTCGGTACCTTTTAAGGAAGTTTTGGAAGAACTTGAACGTCAATACACTATTAAAATCGTACATAAAAATGTGAATGTTGATAGGTTGTTTACTGGAGGTTTCGTTCACAATGATTTAAAAAATGCACTTATTTCCATTACACAACCTATGAATATGACGTATGAATTGAGCTCATCAAATCAAGTTATTATTCGTGGGAAAAACAATTAGGCGATTCGTTTTACTTTTTAGTTTCCTATTCTCTCTTTGCAGTTTTGCACAAGAGATGGAATCACTTACCTCAATAATTGCAGCACTTCAGAAAAAACACCACGTTCAGTTTAACTACGCAGAGGACCTTACCGCAGAAATTATTCTAACCCCCCCGCCAATAGATTTTTCGTTGGAAGAATCATTGAAATATTTAGAGAAAAACAGCAAACTCTCATTTACAAAAATGGACGATACATTAATTTTGGTACAACAAAAAGAGGCTGTGTTTCTTTGTGGATACATTATTGATAAAGAAACTTTAAAACCCTTAGTGGCAGCTACCGTTCAAAACCAAAAAAGTTATGCGGTTAGTGATGACACTGGGCGTTTTCGATTAAAAATTGAAAATGAAACCGAAAAAATAAGTATCCGTTTTTTAGGATATAAACCCTTAGATTTATTCCTGGCAAATTTGAACCGCGATAAATGCAATGAAATATTTTTACTTTCAAATTTTCAAGTTTTACCCGAGGTATTGGTTTCCAATTATATTACTTCTGGCATTAATAAAGTAAGTGATGGATCGTTAGAAATTGATTTTTCTGATTTTGGGATTTTACCGGGAGTAATAGATAAAGATGTTCTTCAGGCAGTACAAGCCTTTCCCGGAATTCAAAGTATTAATGAAACCGTTTCAAACATCAATATCAGGGGCGGTACCCATGATCAAAATTTAATAATGTGGGACGGCATAAAAATGTATCAATCGGGGCATTTCTTTGGTCTCATTTCAATGTACAATCCACAAATTACTCAGAAAGTTTCGGTGCTGAAAAACGGAACGGGCGTTTCTTATACCGATGGTGTTTCGGGAACTATCGCAATGCACACAAGTGAAGAATTGACCACTGAATTTAATGCAAATGTGGGTTTGAATCTGATAGATGCCAATGCGTTTGCCGACATTCCCATAGGAAAAAAATCATCGCTTCAAATTGCTGGCCGGAAAGGCCTCAGTGATTTTTTTAGAACCCCAATTTACAACGAATTCTTCGAGAGAATATCCCAAAATACAGAAGTTCAAAATAATATTGGAAATACTATAAATTCCGATAAGTCCTTTGATTTTTACGACACCTCATTGCGATGGATTTATCAAATAAATGAGAAGGATATACTACGAGTAAATTTCATCAACGTATCAAATAATTTAGAATTTAATGAAAATGCCATCATTAATAATGAGCAAGAAACGCGGAAAAGCAGTCTGTCACAAAATAGTATTGCAGGCGCAATATATTACGAACGCGAATGGAACGATCATGTAAAAACCACTTTTGAAGGCTACGAAACAGATTATAAATTGAAAGCGGTTAACGTAAATGTATTGGAGGCTCAACGTTTCAAACAGGAAAATATAGTTTCTGAAACCAGTTTAAAATTGAAATTGAATTATAAATTCGGGAAAAAATACAATTTATTGGGCGGGTATCAATTTGTGGAAACGGAAATAACCAATCTCGATGATGTTGACGATCCTCTGTTTCTTTCCTTGGTATCGGAAGTTGTTAGAAACCACAGTGTTTTTTCAGAAATAGGTTTTAAATCAGAAAATAAAAATACCAATATTAAGGGTGGAATTCGATTGAATTATATTGATAAATTTAAAAAATCACTCTGGGAGCCACGTTTGAGCTTTACCCAACGGTTTCTTGAAAATTTCACTTTTGAAATATTGGGAGAATTTAAAAATCAATATACCTCGCAAATTATTAATTTCCAGAATGATTTTTTAGGAATTGAAAAACGCAGATGGCAATTAGCAAACAATAGAGATATACCAATAATTAGAAGTAAACAATTTTCCGCTGGAGTAAACTTTACCAAAAATGGCTGGCTGCTAAGCACCGAAGGCTATTACAAATATGTTGATGGCATTACAACCCAAAGTCAAGGATTCCAGAACCAATATGAATTTATAAAGTCCACCGGAAGCTATGATGTAAGAGGCTTGGACGTATTGATAAGGAAAAAGATAAGCGAATTTAATTTTTGGCTGAGCTATTCATTTATGGACAATCAGTATAAATTTTATGATTTGCAGCCATCTGCTTTTCCCAGCAATCTTGACATTACCCACGCCATTGCGTTTGGAACAGCTTATTCCTTGAAAAATTTAAAAATCGCTGCGGGTTTCAATTGGCATTCCGGAAAACCAAGCACTTCTACTGTAATAGGTGATGAAATTTCGAACAATGTAATAAATTATCGCACTCCCAATAGTTCTCGCCTGCCAAATTATATGCGGATGGATCTTTCCGCTCACTATAATTTTAATATAACCCCAAAGATAAAAGCTGATGCTGGAATATCAATTTGGAATATTTTAGACAGAGCAAACGAAATCAATAATTTCTACCACATAGACAATGAAGAAGTTATAGAAACCCAACAACGTTCCTTGGGCATTACACCCAATGCGGGTTTGCGGGTTTATTTCTAATTTTTTCGCCATATATAATACATTCAAATCAGAAACCTTAATTTTTAATTAAAACTAGCCTCTTAATTATTTTAGAAGCTGGTTTTTTTTAACTTTATGAAGTAGTAAAAAGAACCATGTTAAAGCAACAATTAAATTTTAAACTTTCCCAAAAACTATCGCCTCAACAGATACAGTTGATGAAGATGATCCAACTTCCAACGCAAGCTTTTGAGCAGCGAATTTCGCAGGAATTGGAGGAAAATCCAGCATTGGAAGGCGGAAAAGAGGAAAGTGAAAACTTTGATGACGAATTTAATAATGATGAGTTTGATAATGAGTATGACGAAGGAAACGAGGTAATAGAAACGGAAATAAACGTTGACGATTATTTAAGCGATGATGAAATGCCCAGTTACAAACTATCTGCAAACAATTACAGCGCAGATGATGAAGAACGGCAAATGCCCTATGCTGCAGGCACTTCTTTCACACAGCATTTAATGCAACAATTGAATACGTACCGAATGGACGAAGAGGAAGAGGAGATAGCGAACTTTTTGGTGGGCAGTGTTGATGAAAGTGGCTACATCCGTAGAGAAATTCAGGATATTGTTGATGATTTGGCTTTCACACAAAATGTTTATACTACCGAAAAAAAGGTAGAAAAAGTTTTAAAAATAGTTCAGGAATTGGATCCTGCCGGTGTGGCCGCTCGTGATCTTCAAGAGTGTTTGTTGCTCCAGTTGGAACGAAAGGAACAGAATCCTGCGGTTGCTTTGGCAATTGAGATTCTAGAGGATTCCTTTGATCATTTCAGTAAAAAGCATTACAAAAAATTGATTCAAAAATTTGATATAACCGAAGATCAACTACGGGATGCCATTCACGAAATTGAAGGATTAAATCCCAAACCTGGCGGAAACTACTCCGGAAACAACCGAATTGTGGAGCACGTAGTACCCGATTTCTCCATAAAAATTATTGATGGCGAACTGGATTTAACCTTAAACGGTAGAAACGCACCCGAACTTCACGTGAGCCACGATTATAAAAATATGTTGAAGGGCTACAAAGAATCTAAGGACAAATCAAAAGCGCAGAAAGATGCAGTTATGTTCATTAAACAAAAACTGGATGCCGCAAAGTGGTTTATAGATGCAATTAAGCAACGGCAACAAACGCTTTTTGTGACAATGAATGCAATTATGCACTATCAGGAAGAATTCTTTTTAACGGGTGATGAGCGAAAACTGAGGCCAATGATCCTTAAAGATATTGCAGATGAAATTCAAATGGATGTTTCAACGGTTTCACGGGTTGCGAACAGCAAGTATGTTGACACTCCCTACGGTACAAAGTTGATAAAGGAATTTTTCAGTGAATCCATGAAAAATGATCAAGGTGAGGACGTTTCAACCAAAGAAATAAAGAAAATCCTTGAAATAACCATTTCAGAGGAAAACAAAAGAAAGCCACTGACTGACGACAAGCTGGCCAAGATTTTATTGGAAAAAGGCTATCCCATTGCACGTCGCACAATTGCTAAATACAGGGAACAATTAGATTTGCCAGTAGCGCGGCTTAGAAAGGAAATTTGATGAGACTATTTCTGAAAGCCGCTTCCTATATTTTTCATCCGTTATTGATACCGCTTTTGGGCACCATCCTTTATTTTGTGGTTACCCCGCGATATCTGGATATGCAATTGGTTCGTGTAAATCTTTTTGCCATTGTTATTATCACTATTTTCATTCCGATTGTAATATTCTTTCTACTAAAAAACCTTGGAGTTGTTGAAACAATCTATTTAAAGGAAGTAAAAGAACGCAAATTTCCGTTGATGATTCAGTGCATTTTGCTGTTGCTTATCATTAAAATGGTTTTTGATCCCTATGATGATCCTGAACTTTACAATTTTTTTATTGGCATCGTTTTTTCGGCATTCGCTGCCCTGGTAATGGTGCTTTTTAAAATGAAAGTGAGTTTGCACCAAATGGGCGTTGCGGGAATATTAATGTTCGTAATTGGATTGAGTGTGCATTTCAAAATAAATCTGCTTATGTCTATCAGCTTTTTTTTATTTGTGAACGGGTGGGTGGCATCTTCCAGATTGGAGAATGAGTCGCATACTTATCCGGAACTTGGAATCGGTCTATTATTGGGTGGATTGCCACAATTGATTCTATTCAATAATTGGTTATAGAATATAGAACATCAAGCCCACTTTAAGAGCTCTAAAATCTACTTTTTCACCATTTGTGGTTACTGCATTCTTAAAGAATGGATTAATACTATAGGATGCAAAAAAATTAAAAGTATTATAACCGACACTCAGTGTAGCAGCCATTCGAAGTGGATCAAATTCAGGAATTTTTGTTTGGTTAACATTATTTCCCGGCTGTTTAAAGGTTGCTTTATACCAATAGGCATATCCAATTCTAAACCCGGCATATACTCTCCAAAATTTATAATTGGTGGGGGTAGAGTTTCGCCATCTAAACTCAATAGGAGCTTCAATTACAGCTGTGTTAAAACGGTTTCGAGTATAATTTACATCATTCAAAACCCTAAATATTGTTTCATCATCCGAGGTTTCGCCAATAAAAAGGTTTTGCCCATACTGATCAATTGAAAGGCCGCCACCAATAGCTATGGCAATAGTTCGTTGTTTATTAATGGGCATATCGCGCAGAAATCCTAGCTGGAATCCTCCAGATAGACCACGAATATTAGCACCGGAAGGAAGGCTTAATTGAAGGTTATAATTAACTCCCACATAAAACTGATCTTCTCTATATAAAGAATCAACTTTACCAAGCTGAATGGTATCTTGGGCCATGCTTCCTATGGAAATAAAGCCTAACAGCAACATAACACCACATCTAAATATCTTTTGCATGCCTTTAAAGATAAATGTATTTTCAGAATAAGCGAAAAAAAACGCCTTGTTCCCGAAACCTAGGAGCAAGGCGATTTTAATAAATAATATAATAGCCTATTGGCTTACTTCATTTCCAGGAGTGGTAATGTAAATAATCTTCAACATATTGAGATCACGCAATTCCTGTTTAATATCCGTAACCATTCCAGTATTTGTTTTTTCATCCACTTTAAGCGCTACCATTACTTTATCCTGTAATTCAGGAAGAAGTTTTTGACGTGCTTCTGTTAATGCGAATTTAATATTTGAAATATCTGTGTACTTGTCGCCAATCTGTATTTTAGCTTCGGAACCATATTTGTCCTGATATCTAGAGCTAGGCTTTCCAGCATAAATATATACGGAACGGTCTTTTTTTAATTTCTCAACCTGATCTGCTTTTGGCAATTTGTTCTGAACAAGCAAATTGTCATCACGCAATACCGTTACCACCATAAAAAAGAATAGTAACATAAATACAATATCCGGAAGGGATGCTGTAGAAATTGCGGGCAATTCGCTGCTTTTTTTCTTTGTGAATTTTGACATACTCTTATTATTATTGACCAGATTTTTTAGGTTCTGCCTCAGAGAGCTTTAATGGAAATAGCTTTTGGATATTTTCTAACTTTGGAGTTATTGCCTCTTCATTTCCTTTAAAGTTTCCTTCATCAATAGCCTTTGTTACCTCTGTAAATTTCCATCCATAGAGTCTTTGGGATTCCCTATCTCTTAAAAAATTATATGCTGCTACCAGTTCATTTTGTACAGCAATATACATTTTGTATGAAGTTAGCCTGTCGTTCTGTACAGAAATAACAGCCTTGTCGGGATTATCTGATGATTCCGGATTTCTTTTGCCTTTGCAATAACTGCAATATTCTGGGCTTCCAGAAGGGGCGCCACCATTATCAAGAAAAGCGATTGCAGCCTCACGAAGATCTTTAAGCTCCATCAGTTTTTCCTCAACCAGTAATTGATCATTTCTATTCACATTTACAATGAACAGGTTTTTCTCTTTAATTTTTGGTGGATCTACAACATCTTCCTTTGGCGGCAATTGTCTTGCGATACCCTTGTCCTTTTCAATGGTAGTTGTTACCAGGAAAAAGATAAGCAGTAGGAAAGCGATATCCGCCATAGACCCTGCGTTTACTTCGGGTGTTGCTCTTCTTGCCATTATTTTGTAACTTTTTTAATTCCGCTGAAAACCATTGCTCCTACTGCCAATACAGCCATAATGTAGAATGCATACAATCCTGTTCCTACCCATTTTGAGCCACTCGCTGAAAGCATTTCACCTTCTTGCATTTCCATTGGATTTCCATCCGCCAAAACGTAGGATATAACAACAATAAGTAGAAATGCCCCGATAGAAATTAAAGTGTTCTTAATATTTCCTGCAGCCAATCCTTTCAGAACAAAAAAGAGAACGAACAGTATTGTAATTGCGAATATGATATATGCAACATACAAGAAACCATCAACACCGGCGCCTGTGGCAGCTACCTCTTTATCACCCTTTGAGATGATCATTGCAAGAAAAATAATCCCTGCAACGCTAAGAAGCAATGCTACTATTTTTAAAATTTTATGTAATGCCATCTTGTGGTTTTTTTTAGATTTTGTTTTTTGTTTTGTAGTCGAATAACATATCTATTAAAGTGATGGAAGCATCTTCCATACTGTTAACGATACTATCAATTTTTGCGATAATATAATTGTAAAAGATTTGAAGTATAATAGCCACGATCAAACCAAATACCGTTGTTAAAAGTGCCACTTTAATACCACCTGCTACAAGAGAAGGGTTCATATCACCAGCTGCCTGAATTTTATCGAATGCAATAATCATACCTATTACTGTACCCATGAAACCAAGCATTGGAGCCAAGGCGATAAATAGAGATATCCAAGATACATTCTTTTCAAGTTGGCCCATTTGAACACCACCGTAGGCAACAACTGCCTTTTCAGCAATATCTATACCCTCATGGGCGCGATCCAAACCTTGATAATAAATTGATGCAACAGGACCTTTTGTATTTCTGCACACTTCCTTAGCAGCTTCAATACCGCCACTGTTTAAAGCGTCTTCAACATCCTGAGCTAGTTTTTGTGTGTTTGTGGTAGATAAATTAAGGTATATAATTCTTTCAATAGCAATAGCCAATCCAAGAATTAAACACAATAGAACAATCCCCATAAATCCCGGACCACCTTCTACGAAACGTTCTTTCAACTCTTGGTGGAATCCTTTATCGGGTTCGGCAGCAGGAGCTGTTTCATCTTGTATAATTGAAACTGTAGCTGCTGTTAACAGAGCCTGTGAACTGGTTGGCATAGTTTGCGCTGTTGCAGCATTTGCATTAAACGTGCCTACAAAAAAGATTGCGGCAACTGCCATAATAGAAAATAATTTTTTCATTGCTATCGACTTAAAGTTTGTTTTTAGTTAAAGGTTTAAAGATATAAAATAATTTAGTTAATCTGCAAGAATATTAATGTACACTCTACATGAGTTTTGTTAATAGCCCTTAAGTTTGTAGCAGAGAGGAAGGGATTCGAACCCTCGATACGCTTGTGGCGTATACACACTTTCCAGGCGTGCGCCTTCGACCACTCGGCCACCTCTCTATAAAATTCAGCCATTTTTAAAATGGAGTGCCAAATATCACAAAAAAAATAACGCTATAAAATAATTTGGACTGTTAATTTATAGCATTTCACCCCGTAAAGAAGTTTCAAATATGGTTTTGAAGCTGTTAGCTGAAATTTTCTGTCCCAATAAATACATTAATTTTGCCAAAGCTGCTTCTGTTGTACAGTCTTTTCCACTAATAACACCCATTTTTTTAAGTTCAGTACTGGTTTCATAAAGACCCATATTCACACTTCCGCCCGAGCATTGCGTTACATTTATTACCGGAATACCTTTTTTTATAACAGCTTTTAAGGATTTTAAAAACCATTCGGAATTAGTAACGTTGCCAGCTCCATAAGTTTCGAGTACCAAACCTTTTATATCGGGATACGCAAAAAGATATTTAACAGTAGCCTCATCCATTCCCGGAAACATTTTTACCAGAAGAATATTGCTCTCCAAAGTTTTGTGGACTTTTAATTTTTTTCTTCGGTTTGGTCGGTAGAGAGCTTCATTGTTTACTACCAAATGCACCCCGCTCTGTACCAAGTCGGGGTAGTTTAAAGATGCAAACGCTTCAAAATGTTCCGCATTAATTTTAGTTGTTCTGTTTGCTCTATATAATTTGTATTCAAAATATAGACAAACCTCAGCAATTTTTGAAACCCCTTTTTCCTGCAGTGCCGCAATCTGAATAGAGGTAATCAAATTTTCCTTTGCATCGGTGCGCAGATCGCCAATGGGAAGTTGGGAACCAGTAAAAACAACGGGCTTGCTCAAGTTTTCCAACATAAAGCTCAAGGCCGAAGCTGTATAGCTCATGGTATCACTGCCATGAAGCACCACAAAGCCATCAGTTGTTTCATAATTTTCTTCAATGATTGTTGCAATATCAACCCAATATTTAGGATTCATATTAGAACTATCTATTGGGTTTTTAAAAGAAGTAGTCGTTATTTTGCAATCCAACAGTTTTAGCTCGGGAATGTGGTTGAGCAATTCATCAAAATTGAAATTGCGCAGTGCGCCGGTTTCAAAATCCTTGATCATCCCGATGGTGCCGCCTGTATATATAAGGAGTATGTTTGGTTTTTTTGTCATAAATTTTCTAGCTATTTATATTCCGAAAATCGATTTTGAATTCTCAGTAGTAACCTGCGCTATCTCTTCTTCAGAAACATTATAAATTTCCGAAAGTTTTTTGCTGACCAACGCCAAGTAGCTGCTTTCGTTACGCTTGCCTCGAAAAGGTGCCGGGGCAAGATAGGGCGAATCGGTTTCCAAAACGATATGTTTCAGCGGAATTTGGCTTAAAAAAGTGTCGATTTTTCCATTCTTAAAAGTAACCACTCCCCCAATGCCAAGTTTCATATTGTATGAAATCGCTCTTTCTGCCTGCTCAAAAGTTCCGGTAAAACAATGAAAAATTCCGAATAGATTATCCTCCTTCTCAGTTTCCAAGTACTTCAAAAATTTCATCAAAAGCATCGCGGCAATGTATAACGATGGGCAAGTTTGTATTTTTTCGCCAACTGTATTTGCCTTTTGAAAGCAGTTTTTTGAATTTCCAAAGTAGATTTATCCCAATACAAATCGATGCCAATTTCGCCAACGGCATAAAATTCTCTTTTTCTGAACTGTTCATCTACAATCGCCAATTCTTCTTTAAAATTTTCTTTTACTGAGGTTGGGTGCAAGCCCATCATTAAAAAAACATTTTCGGGATATTCTTTTTCCAAAGCATACATCGCTTCTATATAACTAGAATCAATAGCGGGAATGAAAAAGCGTTTTATGCCAACATCAAAAGCACGTTGCATCATCTGCGGGCGGTCTTCGTTAAAGGCATCGCTATATAAATGGGTATGGGTATCAGTCAACATAGGTGCAAAGCTACTTATTTTGTTTGCTATATTTGTACAAAAAAATTGATGCAATTACGTGAATTTATTGAATCCCAGGGATTTTTTCGTGTTCCGCTTAAAAGACTTGCCACGGGCCATTATCTTTTTTCAGCAAAAATAAATGGTGTTTGGGGGGAATTTATATTGGATACGGGCGCTTCTACAAGCTGCATAGGTTTTACGGACAGCGCCCACTTTTTGCTGATAAGTGAGGAAAGCATTATAAAAGCTGCAGGAGCGGGTGCCATAAATATGGAAACAATGCTTTCTAAAGGAAATGTATTCAGCATAAAAAATTGGGAAATAAAAAATATGGATTTCGTGCTTTTTGACCTTTCGCATGTAAACGAAGCCCTTACTCAGGCAAATGAAAAATCCGTACATGGTATTATTGGCGCCGATTTCTTAAAGCAGCATCGAGCAATCATTGATTACGGAAGAAATTGTTTTTACTTAAAATAGAATGATTTTCTGATATGGTTTATTTCCAATAATTTAAGTACTTTTATCTCCTCTTCAGATAATCCAGTAGTATTGAAAAAATTGTTGCTTTTAATAATTTCGCTTTACTCTTTTTTAGGGTACTGCCAAGATATTTCACATTTTGAAAAAATTGTAAACACAACAAATGACAAGTCCTTAAAATTAGCAGCACTGGACAGTTTGCTGATCCGCACCTATTCCACAAACCCCGGAGCTTTTATTAACTATAGCTTTGAATACATAAGCTTAGCCCAAGAAATGGATAGCATTGAATGGGCTGCCAGAAAAGCAATGAATCTGCAAAATCCGCTTTCAAATTATGCAAATGATCCCCTAAATGCAATAACAATAATAAACAGTGTTCTTGCCCGTAAGTATAAAATTAAAGATAGCCTGTTACTGGGTGGGCTCTACATAAAACGGGGAAAGGCCCATACAAAAGTTGATTATAAAAAAGCCATTGAAGATTACAATCTTGCCCTCGAAAATTTTTCGTCAAAGGACACTTTGAATATTGCAGACACGTATCTTTTTAGAGGCCAGGCAAATTCCCAGTTGGGAAAATTTGTTTTGGCCGGCGAAGATTTTACCAAAGCTTATACTCTTTATGAATCAAAAAAAGAGTTCGACTATATGGTTTTCGCCCAAGAAGGCATCATCAATATGTTCAGCATGAATGGTTTTTACGAAAAAGCCAAGAAAGAAAGAAACACACTTATTGAAAAAATGAAGGCTTTAAACCTGCATTCATTTTTACCGAACGAATATTACAACCAAGCCCTGGATTATAAAAAAATGAATGAACGTGATTTAGAGTATAAATCATTACTGTTAGCGGAAAATCTTTTTGACAAAAACGAATCAGACAAATCTATTTTTATAGGCATTCATTCTAGGCTAATAGAATATTATTGTGAGCACAATCAAATTGTTGAAGCAAAAAAGCATCTCGACCTCATAGAAAATATGGAGTTTGAACTTTCCGGCAATCCTTCTGCAGCGCTCAATTTTTTGGGTGGAAAGGCCAAATATTTGCAATCTACGGCTAGGTACGAAGAGGCGTTGGCGCTCGCAAAGGAAAAACTGGATATTGCCAAAAAATTGGGACTCGAAGATGAAATAATGAGTTCTTATTTGTTCTTATCAGAACTTTATTATGATATGGGCGATTATAAAAAAAGTGTAGAATACAATAAAGCTTCTACTTCCATTAAAGATTCCATTTATAATAGAAGTACCGCAAACGCACTTGCATACTATCAAACCCTTTATGAAACCGAAAAAAAAGAAAGGGATCTGGTTGAAAAAACAACGAATATCACCCTCCTTGAAAAGGACAATGAAAGTTTTAAAAAAGCTATGCTTTTTGGAGGGATTGCAATTTTATTGGGGTTTGGGGTAATTTTGTTATATCGCAATCAAAGGCATTTAAAAAGCAATAAAATACTGCAGGAAAAATTCAGCCAAGAATTATTGGTTTCTCAGGAAGGGGAACGAAGAAGAATATCAAAAGATCTTCACGACGGTATTGGCCAGCAACTATTGGTTATCAAAAATATGCTTATTGCAAGCGGCGATGAGGACACCAAAAAAATGGTAGATTATACCATAGAAGAAATTAGAACAATATCAAAAGATCTTCACCCATTCCAGCTTCAGGAATTAGGCATTACCAAAGCCATTGAACACACAATAAATCTAATAGACGAGAATACAACACTCTTTATATCTGCTGAAATTGATAACATTGACAATGTTTTTTCAAAAGAAGACGAGGTAAATATTTATAGGATAATTCAAGAAAGCCTCAGTAATATTCTGAAACATGCGCACGCAGAGGCAGGCAAGGTTTCAGTTAAAAAATTTACCAATAATATTATAATCTCCATCCGCGATAACGGCGTGGGATTTGATTTCGCAGAAAAATACCAGGATGTAAAATCATTGGGGCTAAAAACACTTTTGGAACGGACCAAATTTTTAAAAGGCCAAATGAAAGTAACCTCTAAAAAAGACACGGGTACCGTGCTTGAATTTCAATTTCCATTATGACCAATAATACACCATCCATTATTATTGCAGATGACCACCCACTCCTTTTGAAAGGATTAAGCGATTTTTTAATTGAAAAAGGTTTTAATTTATTGGGAAGTGGCAAAGATGGAAGGGAAGCATACAACTTAATAGTCCAAACCGAACCTGATATCGCCATTCTGGATATTCAGATGCCTTATATGTCTGGACTTGAAATTGCCCAAAAGTGCAAAAGTCTTGGTATTGACACCAAAATAGTTTTAATAACACTACACAAAGAAAAAGAGCTGTACCAAAAAGCGCAGGAACTCAATATCTTTGGATATATACTAAAAGAATTTGCGCTCGAAGAAATTGAAAACTGTATTAAAACCGTTACCGAAGGTATGCCATTTTTCAGTGAAAAAATAAAGGAACTTATTGGAGTTGTTTTAATAGAGGATAGCGATTTAAACACACTGACTCCTTCAGAAAAAAAGATTTTGAAATTAATAGCCCAGGACAAAACCAACAAAGAAATTGCTTCGCAACTGTTCATTTCCTATAGAACAGTAGAAAAGCACCGAAGCAACATCATTACTAAACTCAACATTGAGCCCAAAACAAATAGTCTACTTATTTGGGCCAAGGAGCACCACAAAAAGTTGTTATAGAAATACTTACACAAAAATATCGAAATTTACGTGTTACCACGTATTTCGTACTTATTTAAAATTACTGATATTTACACCATGAAAGATTCAGTTTATATAGAAGATCGCGAAAAAGATTATAATAATACTGCAACCATTAAAAAAAATCCTGTAGTGGTGGTTCTAATCATATCGGTTGTAGGTATTGTTTTACTGAATTTAATCAATACAGTTATATTTTTATAAAAATATTTTTCTGTTAACTAACCAAAAAATCCGGCTGATTAGGCCGGATTTTTTTATTTCGGTTTATTATAAATATTTACAATTCCAAAGCACGTTTCACATTATTATCCATTAAGAGTTCTTCAGGATTTTCCAAAGCTTCCTTTATGGCTACTAAAAACCCAACCGATTCTCTACCGTCAATAATTCTGTGATCATAGGAAAGTGCTACGTACATTACCGGCGCTACTACAATACCCCCATCGCGAACTATAGCTCGTTCCACAATATTGTGCATTCCTAAAATTGCAGATTGTGGTGGATTAATGATTGGGGTTGAAAGCATACTTCCAAAAACTCCACCATTAGAAATGGTGAATGTACCGCCGGTCATTTCATCAACGGTAATCTGACCGTCGCGTGCTCTAATAGCAAGTCGTTTTACTTCATCTTCTACCCCTCTAAAACTTAAGTTTTCAGCATTTCTGATAACGGGAACCATTAAACCTTTGGGTCCGGAAACTGCAATGGAAATGTCCTTAAAATCATAGGTAATCATATAATCGCCATCAATCATAGAATTTACGTCGGGATAGAGTTCCAATGCCCGAACCACTGCCAGTGTGAAAAAAGACATAAATCCAAGCCCCACTCCATGTTTTTCTTTGAACTGTTCTTTGTATTGATTCCGCAAATCGAAAATAGCAGTCATGTCCACTTCGTTGAAAGTGGTGAGCATTGCAGTTTCGTTTTTTGCTGAAACTAAACGTTCAGCAACTTTCCGGCGAAGCATAGAAAGTTTTTTGCGTTCACTGCCCCGGCTACCGGTTCCGGGAGTTCCCATAGATGGGGTTGCGTTGTTGGCATCCTCCTTAGTGATGCGGCCATCCCGACCGCTCCCTTTTACTTCATTTGAAGAAATTCCTTTTTCTTCAAGAATTTTCTTGGCGGCAGGCGAAGGCGAACCCGTGGCATAAGTTTTTTTATCCTGTTTCTGGTTTGGCGTAGAAGATTTTGAAGGAGTCTGTATTTTTGGTTCTGCTTTTTTGGAAGTATCCTGCTTTGGCTCTTCCGTTTTTTCCTTAGTTTCTTTTTTATTTGAAGAATCATCGCCCCCTGGTTTTTTGGCATCAGTATCAATAATGCAAACTACGTCACCAACAGCAACTACATCTCCTTCTTCCGCTTTTAAAGTAATAATTCCACTTGCTTCTGCTGGAAGTTCCAAGGTTGCTTTATCGCTATCAACTTCAGCAATTGCTTGGTCTTTTTCAACATAATCGCCATCTTTTACTAGCCACGATGCTATTTCAACTTCTGTGATGGATTCACCCGGAGAGGGGACTTTCATTTCTAATGCCATAGTATTTTTATTTAATATAAACCTTGGTTTACAATTCTTTAAATTTAATTTCTTTTTGCCTTTCTATAAAATTTTTAGAAAAACTAATCCATATTTTTATCAAAAACGCTCTCCATTACCTTTTGGTGGCGCGCTTTAGATCTAACTGAACTACCCGCTGCAGGTGCAGCATACATTTTTCTGCTGCAAACCCTGAAATTTCTGGCTTCTTCAAAATGCATCAAAATATGTGAATAGGCACCCATATTTTTAGGTTCTTCCTGTGCCCAAACTAAATCATCGGCATTTTTATATTTTTTGATTATTTTTTTCATTGCATCCGTTGGCAAGGGGAAAAGTTGTTCAACACGCACCAAGGCAATATCATCTCTTTTTAATTCTTCTCTCTTTTCAAGCAAATCATAATAGAACTTACCAGTAACAAAAACCAAGGTTTTCACTTTTGCAACTTTTGCTTCGGCATCGTCAATCAACATCTGGAAACTTCCGTTTGCCAATTCTTCTTTTGCTGAAACCACTTTTGGGTGGCGAAGCAAACTTTTAGGCGTAAAAACAATTAACGGCTTGCGGTAATTTACTTTCATTTGCCTTCTGAAAAGGTGAAAAAGATTTGCAGGTGTTGTTACGTCTGCCACAAACATATTATCAGTTGCACAAAGTTGTAGGTAGCGTTCCATTCTGGCTGATGAATGTTCTGCTCCTTGCCCTTCATAACCGTGTGGCAAAAGCATTACCAAACCGTTTTGAAGTTTCCACTTGTCTTCGGCAGCAGAAATGTATTGGTCAATCATTATCTGCGCCCCATTGCTGAAATCGCCAAACTGTGCTTCCCAAAGGGTTAACGTTTTTGGGCTTGCCATAGCATAACCATAATCAAAACCAACCACACCATATTCTGAAAGCAACGAGTTATATATATAGAAATCGCCTTGGTCGCCTTTCAATTTGTTTAAAAGAACTACTTCTTCCTCACTATCCTCCACGGTAATCACTGCGTGGCGATGCGAAAAAGTTCCACGCTCCACATCTTGTCCGCTCATACGTACATCGTGGCCCTCCTTTAAAAGGGTACCGTAAGCGAGCAATTCGCCCATGGCCCAGTCCAGCTTGTTGTCTTCAAAATACATAGTGTGTCTTGCTTCAACAAGTTTGGCAATTTTTCTTAAAAACTTTTTATCCTCAGGCAATTTGGTAATAACCTCAGCTATTTCGTCCAACTTTTTCAAATCAAAAGTAGTGTCAACAGCCTCCATCATTTTATCTTCTTCAGCGTATTCATAGCCATCCCACTCGTCTTGCATAAATGGGGTGATGGTTGTTTTATCTTCTTTTCTGGAATCCTCTAAATTTTCCTCCAGTTTGTTTTTATATTCCTGTTCCAGTTTATTGGTATAGTCCTTATCAATTATTCCTTGCTCAATAAGTTTTTCTGCATAAATATCGCGGGGATTGTCATGTTTTGAAATCGCTTTATAAAGTTTTGGTTGCGTAAACCGGGGCTCATCACCTTCGTTGTGACCATACTTTCTGTAGCCCAACAAGTCTATAAAAACATCACGGCCAAATTCCATTCTGAAATCAAGAGCGAAAAGTATGGCATGTACCACAGCCTCTACATCGTCTGCGTTAACGTGGAGAATGGGCGAAAGCGTCACTTTTCCCACATCTGTACAATATATTGAGGAACGGGCGTCAAGATAATTTGTAGTGAAACCAATTTGATTATTCACTACAATGTGTATAGTTCCCTGTGTTTTATATCCGTCAAGTTGTGCCATTTGCACAATTTCATACACAATTCCCTGGCCGGCAATTGCAGCATCGCCGTGAACAATAATTGGCAAAACTCGCTTCGGATTTTCTTTGTGGTGATCATCCTGTTTTGCACGAGTAATTCCTTCCACCACTGCGCCAACGGTTTCTAAATGTGAGGGATTTGGCGCTATGTTTAAATTTATTTCTTTGCCAGATTCAGTTTTTCTTTTTGAAGTCCAACCTAAATGATATTTTACGTCGCCGTCAAAAATATCCTGTGCATAATCCTTTCCGTCAAATTCGCTGAAAATATCCTTTGCGCTCTTCCCGAATATATTCGTCAAAGTACTCAAACGGCCACGGTGGGCCATTCCCATAACAAATTCCTCCACTCCTCTTTCGGCTGCATTTTCAATTAATGCATCTAAAGCAGGAATCAAGCTTTCTCCACCTTCCAGTGAAAATCGTTTCTGTCCCACATATTTTGTGTGAAGAAAACTCTCAAAAGCAACTGCTTCATTAAGTTTTTTCAGAATATGTTTTTTATGCTCGCTTGAAAAATTAGGTTGATTGTCGTTTACATTCAACTTTTGCTGAATCCATTGAATCTCGTTCGGCTTACGGATATACATATATTCAATCCCGATGGAATCGCAATAGATGCTTTCTAAATGATTTATAATTTCTTCCAGCGTAGTTTCGCCAATTCCCAAAATTTCACCGGCCTTAAAAGTAGCTTTTAGATCGTGCTGGGAAAGACCGAAATTCTCCAAGGCGAGTGTTGGTCTATATTTTCTGCGTTCACGAACAGGATTGGTTTTGGTAAAGAGATGGCCGCGCGTTCGGTACCCATCAATAAGTTTCACTACTTGAAATTCCTTTACAACATCCTCACAATTCGCATCATTTGCGTATTCAGCTGTGTCTACAGTTTCAGCTGTGCCAAAAAACTCGTGAGCATTGTTCTCCGAACCAAAGTCAAAACCTTGAAAAAATGCTCTCCAACTGGGTTCAACGCTATCTGGGTATTGTAAATATTTTTCGTAAAGTTCCGCGATATAAGAAGGATGTACCGCGTTTAAGAAGGAAAATTTATCCATGATAAATATGCAATGTCTTTTTTTGTAAAACGGTACAAAAATACAATAAATATAGTAACTAGCTGACTGGAATACCCATATTTATAAAGCACTAAATCTTAAAATATTCACAAATATATTAATGACAGAAAAGGCTGTTTAAGTAATTTTCTAAACCTTACGCTGCATTAAATTATATCCGAACTGACGGAGCATTTCTTTCTTTTCTTCAGAAATATTTATACCATCCAATAATGAGAAAGCACGGTTACTGTATTTTTCTATTTCTTTTTGTGTGGCTTCAGCGGCGCCAGAGTTTAAGAAGATTTCTTTCACTGTTAAGATTTTATCGGTTGGGTCTTTTGGATTTATGCTGAAAAGGTGATCCAGCTCTTCCGCTTGTGTTGAAGAACCTTGGCCAACAGCCATTAAATAAAGGAAGGTTTTTTTATTTGAAATAATATCGCCGCCTACCTGTTTTCCGAAGGTTTGTGGATTTCCGAATACGTCTAGATAATCATCCTGCAATTGGAATGCAATCCCTAAATTTCTTCCGAATTGATAAATATTTTCTTTATCATTTTCGGACACCTCGGCAACTATTGCGCCCATTTTCATTGCGGCACCCAACAATACGGCGGTTTTATGGTCAATCATTTCAATATATTCCTCAAGCGTCACATCGTCCCGCGTTTCAAAATCCATATCCTGCTGCTGGCCCTCACAAACCTGCAAAGCCGTTTCGCTGAAAAGTTTCGCAAGCTCCAAAAACATTTTCGGTTCATAGTTTTCAAAAAAACGGTAAGCCAGAATCAACATCGCATCCCCGGAAAGAATAGCGGTGTTCACATCCCATTTTTCGTGTACCGTTTTTTGACCTCTCCGTAAAGGTGCATTGTCCATAATATCGTCATGTATCAGGGAAAAGTTATGAAACAATTCTACGGCGAGGGCGGCATGTATGGATTTTTTAAAATCAGTTCCAAAAAAATCGCACACCATTAATGTTAGTACAGGGCGTAATCTTTTGCCTCCCAAAGAAAGAATATATTTTATGGGATCGTAAAGTTGGCGGGGTTCTTTTTGGGCAACTGCACTTTCAAGATAATCATTGAGTACGTTGTTATATTTTTTTAAAAAATCCATTCAAAATAATTTTGGCTAAAGTAAAACAAGGAAAGCAAAAAGCACAATTTATAACCAAAAATAGAGGTGATGTTAATGCAATGTTAATTTTTATAAAACTTTGGAAACTTTTTTTGTTTTAATAGTTTCCTCGATATATCTTTGCGCCCGATTATGAGAGAAAAAATTGTTCAGAAAGCGACGGATCTATTTTTAAAGCTTGGTTTTAAAAGTGTTACCATGGATGATATAGCCAATGAAATGGCAATTTCAAAAAAGACCATTTATACACATTTCAAAAACAAAACAGCTTTAGTTAAAGAATGCACCTGTAATGTGATGCATAATATTACTGCTGGCATCGACGAAATTTGTTCTTTGGAACAAAACCCCATTGAGGAATTATATGAAATAAAAAAATTCGTGATGGGAAAAATTGACGATGAAAAATCCTCCCCCCAATACCAACTTCAAAAATATTATCCGGAAATAAGTGAGGGGCTCAAAGAAAGCCATTTTGAGAAAATGATGGAATGTACCCGAAAAAATCTTAGCAGAGGAATTGAAAAAGGGTATTATCGAAGTAACCTGAATATAGATTTTATTGCAAGGCTTTATTTTTTGTGCATTCACGGCATCAAAGACCAAAATCTTTTTCCTCTTGAAAAGTTCTCCACCCAATTTATTACAGACGAATATTTAGAATATCATATACGCGGAATTGTTACACCGGAAGGTTTTTTAACCCTAAAAAAATTCATCAAAGAGAATCAAACCAATGACTAAAAAACTTTTAATATTCAGTGCTTTGTTGTTTGTTACCTTAGCTTTTTCACAGCAACAAAAAAATTATACTTTCAGTTTGGATGAAGCGGTAACATTTGCCTTGGACAGCAATTATACTTCCATAAATGCAAGGCGCGACATTGCAAAAGCTATCAAACAAAAGTGGGAAACTACTGCGCAGGGCCTTCCTCAAATAGACGGAAATATATCATATAATAACAATCTAAAGCAACCGGTAACATTGCTTCCCGCTGAAGTTACTGGTGGCGAACCGGGTACTTTTGTTCCTGTTACTTTTGGAACAAAGCAAAATGCAAATGCTGTTGCAACTTTAAACCAACTTATTTTCGATGGAAGTTATCTTGTAGGCTTAAAAGCGGCAAAAGCTTTTTTACGATATTCCGAAAATGCCAACGAAAAAACCAGATTAGAAGTCAGAAAAGGAGTGATTAACGCATACGGCAGCGTTTTGTTGGCACAGGAACTAGTAAATATTTTCGAAAAAAACAAAGCCAATCTTGATCAAAATCTTTTCGAAACGCGAAAAATTTATGAAAATGGCCTCGGGGAAGAAGAAAGTGTGGAGCAACTTGAAATCACGCTTTTGGATATTGAAACCCAGCTAAACAATGCGCGCAGAAGCCAAGCTATTGCTAAACAAATGTTCAATCTTGCATTGGGTATAGATGTGGAAGCGTCCGTAACATTGACTGATGATTTGGACCAATTGGCCCAACAAAATATAAGTCTATCGCTTTTGGATTCGTCCATTAACATTGAAGATAACGTTGATTATAAAATTGCATATAACCTTACGGAGCAGCGCTATTTTGAAAACAGACTGGAAAAGAGCAAGTTTTTGCCCCGCCTTTCTGCTTTTGTGAATTATGGCACCTCCGCAAATAGTGAAGATTTTTCTTTTTTCAATGGTGATCAAAAATGGTATCAATCCTCAGTTTTGGGGGTGAGTTTAAATATTCCCATATTCAGTAGTGGTATGAGGAGCGCAGCTGCACAACGCACTAAAATTGCATTGGACCAGGCAAAAACAGATTTAGAGCAAACCAAACAACAAATAAAACTCGATTTAACAACGGCACAAAGCAATTATCAATTCGCAATAGAGAATTATCAAAATTCAAAGAAAAATCTTGCTTTGTCTGAGCGTATTGAAAATAAAAACCAAATAAAATTTACGGAAGGCATTTCAACAAGTTTTGATTTACGTCAAGCCCAAACTCAATTATATACAGCGCAACAGCAATATTTTCAATCTATGCTGAACGTAATCAACGAGAAAGCGAACCTTGAAACTGTACTAAACATTCCGCAGTTACGGATGAATTACGAAGAAATTAAAGGTAAATATTAATTACTAAAAAGTTGAGAAGACTAGAAGACGATGGGTTGAGGAGAAAAAAATTCAATTTAAAATATGAAAACACACATACTATAAATCTTAAAAAATCACAAATTTCAAATTAAACTTTCTAAACTCATCGACTTCTAAACTAATCGACTAAAAAAAATAAATCAACTAATGAAAAAATCAATTCTATTATTAATAACCCTAATCACGCTAGCTTCCTGCGGCGGTGACAACAAATCTGTTGATGCGGTAATTGATTCCAAAGACATGACAGCAGTAAAAGCCAAACGAGCTGAACTTAACAAACAGCAGCGCGAGCTAAAGGCAGAAATTGATAAGTTAAATGAATTTATAGATGCAAACGAAAAGAAAGAGCGTCCTGCTTTAATAACCGCTGAAGTAATAAAGGATAGCATTTTTAAACATTACGTAGAAGTGCAAGGAAATGTGGAAACGGATCAAAATGTAGTTTTGAATGCTGAATATTCCGGAGTACTCACCAATGTTTACGTTAAGGAAGGCCAGCGTGTTTCCAAAGGACAGCGCTTGGCAAAAATTGACGATGGCGGAATGGGCAGCCAAGTGGCGCAACAGGAAGCACAATTAGCATTGGCCAAAACCACTTTTGAACGGCAGGAAAAACTTTGGAATCAAAAAATTGGTTCTGAAATTCAATATCTGCAAGCCAAAACCAACTATGAAACGGCAAAGAATGCAACGCAACAAATGCGTGCACAATTAGGAAAAACAGTAGTTACGGCACCTTTCAGCGGTGTAGTTGACGAAATTATTTCCGATCCCGGCCAAGTTGTTATTCCCGGTCAAACGCCCATAATCCGTTTGGTGAATTTAAGTGATATGTATGTAAAAGCATCAATTCCCGAAACCTATCTTAAAAACATCAAAAAAGGAACACAGGTAAAAGTTAACCTTGCTTCCATCAATGAAGAATTTACAGGAACTGTTCGCCAAGTGAGCAATTACATCAACCCAAACAACAGAAGTTTTGACATTCAGATTGAAATTCCAAATAAAGATGGGCTTGTAAAACCAAATCTTATTGCCACCGTAAAAGTAAACGATTACATTTCAGAAGATGCCATCACCGTTCCGGAAAATGTGTTGCAGGAAAATGCCGCAGGCGAAACCATTGCCTATCTGTACCAACCCATTAACGATTCGGTAGGCACAGCAAAACGCGTTATTCTTGAAACTGGGCTTTCCTATGAAAACCATACCGAAGTAAAATCGGGCCTTAAAAAAGGGGATACTATTATTAAAGAAGGTGCAAAAACCCTTCGCGACGGACAGAAAGTAACCATTAAAAACTAAGAAACTCTTTGCACCATGAGCAAAAATCCCTATAAAGAATTTAGCATTTCGTCTTGGGCCATTGACAATAAAATGACGGTCTACGTAGTGATGGCAATCATTCTGTTTTTAGGTGCTTTCGCCTATTACAGCATGCCACGTGAAGCCTTTCCTGAAATTATTGAAACCAAGATTTATGTAAGTTCCGTTAACCCAGGAAACTCTGCAGAGGATGTGGAAAAATTTATTACCGAACCTTTAGAGGAAGAATTTAAAGACGTAGGGGGCGTAAAGGAAATTACTTCAACCACACTTCAGGATTATTCCATTATAATTGTTGAATTTGAGGAAAATGTAGAAATTCCCGTGGCCAAACAATTAGTAAAGGACAAAGTTGATCAAGTTAAGTCTGAAACCACTTGGCCCACCCTTACAAATGGCGCAAAGGTAGAACCGAATGTTTTCGATCTGAATTTTTCAGAAGAAATGCCCATCCTTAACATCAACCTTACAGGCGATTATCCCGTACAACAGTTGAAGGAATATGCTGAATATCTGCAGGATAAAATTGAATTGCTTCCACAGATAAAAGAAGCCACCATCCGTGGAGCCGAGGAAAAAGAAGTTGAAATTGCTGTTGATATTTACAAAATGACCGCTTCACAAGTAAGTTTTGACAATATTATCAATGCGGTTAAAGGTGAAAATAGCACCATTTCAGGCGGAAATATTATAACCAACGGCGTTCAAAAAAACATTCGAATCACAGGTGAAATTGAAGATCCAAAAGAACTTGAAAATGTGGTCGTTAAAAAAGAAGATGGAGTTATTTTTCTTAAAGATATCGCAGATATAAAATTTACGGAAAAAGATGCTACAACCTTTGCCCGTGAATACGGTGAACCGGTAGTGATGCTTGATGTAAAAAAACGCGCGGGAAAAAATATGATCGAGGCCGTTGAGCAGATCAAAAAAATTGTCGCCGACGAACAGGAAAATTATCTTCCAAAAAGTTTACACATTAGTTTAACAAACGACCAATCAATTAAAACGGAAAACCAAGTGAACGACTTGGTAAACAACATCATCTTTGGGGTTATCTTGGTTGTTCTGGTTTTGATGTTTTTCCTAGGCTTCAGAAACGCACTTTTTGTAGGTTTCGCTATTCCCCTTTCTATGCTAATGTCGTTGTTTATTCTTTCGTCATTAGGCTTTACACTTAATACGATGGTACTTTTTGGGCTCGTTATGGGGCTGGGAATGTTAGTTGACAATGGTATTGTGGTGGTGGAAAACGTGTATACATTAATGAGCGAAGGAATGCCGCCGCGAAAAGCCGCAAAACAAGGAATGGGCGAAATTGCTTGGCCAATTATCGCTTCTACAGCAACAACATTAGCGGCGTTTTTTCCCCTTGGGCTTTGGCCGGGGATGATTGGTAAGTTTATGATTTATTTCCCTATTACACTTTCCGTGGTGCTTTCTTCCTCGCTTTTTGTGGCGTTGATTATTAACTCTATGCTTACTTCAGAATTTATGAAAACTGAAGAAGAATCCATGGCAAAAAAGAAACTTATCCGTTGGAGTCTGATTTTGCTCGGGGTGGGAGTTTTGCTTTTGGTTGCAGGTTTCGCGATGGATGTAGCCGCTTTCCGTGGTTTCGGAAATCTGGCAATTCTTTCGGCCATTATGCTTTGGGTTTACAAATATTTTTTGGCAGGTGCTGTAGACTATTTTCAGTACAAGTCCCTAAAAAAGTTAGAGAATTTCTACGAAAAAACCTTAAAATACGCTTTGCGCGGAAAAATGGCCTATTTGTTCTTTTTTGGAACAATTATTCTTTTGGTTTTTTCCTTCATTTTGGTAGGTATCGTACAGCCAAAAGTGCTATTCTTCCCTGAAAATGAACCAAATCAGATTATTACCTATATAGAGTATCCACAGGGAACAGACATTAAAAAAACAAACGAGCTCACTAAAAAAGTAGAGCAACGTGTTTTTAACGCTATTGAGAAATACAACGACAACGGCTATAATTTTATGGTGGAATCTGCAATTTCTCAAGTGGGTCAAGGTGCCGGAAATCCACAGACAGACGGAGGCCAAAGTAACGAAATGCCACAAAAAGGGAAAATAACCCTTTCCATGCGCGATTACCAATTGCGCCGCGGGGTAAAAAGTAGTGCCGTTTTGGAAGAAGTTCGCGATGCTGTAAAAGGTTTCCCCGGAGCCTCAATTATTGTTGAAAAAGATGCCGCCGGACCTCCTGTTGGTTATCCAATTAACATAGAATTGAGCGGTGAAAACTATGAAGAAATGCTTCGCGAAGCCGAGAATCTTCGAACTTATATTGAAGGATTGGGCATCAGCGGCATCGAGGAACTTAAAATTGACGTAAACAAAAGCAAACCCGAAATGGACGTGACAGTTGATCGTGAAAAAGCGGGACAATTGGGAATTTCCACTGGACAGATTGGGCAAACTTTGCGCCGTGCTATTTTTGGTGAAGAAGCTTCCACTTATAAAGAAGGAGATGACGATTACGAAATAAATGTGCGCCTGTCCGATAAATCTCGGTATGACGAAAGCGCTCTTTTCAACCAGCCAATCACTTTTAGAAATAATCAAGGAAAGATTGTTCAAGTCCCAATTTCAGCTATGGTTACGAAGAACAATACAGCTTCTTTTAGTTCCATAAAAAGAAAAGATTTAAAACGAACTATCACTGTATACTCCAACGTAATTGGTGGTTACAACGCTACCGAAATTGTAAACGATCTAAAAACCGAACTTCAGAATTACGAACTTCCAAAAGATATAAATCTTGCGTTTACAGGTGAACAGGAAGAACAGGCTGACAATATGGGTTTCCTTTTAATGGCTCTCTTTTATGCAATGGGGGGCATCATGCTTATTCTAGTGGCACAATTCAATTCCATCAGCAAACCAATCATAATTTTAACAGCCATTGTCCTCAGTTTGGCGGGGGTGTTCCTCGGGCTGGTAGTTTTCCAAATGGATTTCGTTATTATTATGACCATGATGGGGATCATTTCGCTCGCGGGGATTGTAGTTAATAATGCTATCGTACTCATAGATTACACCCAAATTTTGATAGATCGAAAAATGAACGCCCTAGAGATGGATGATGATGATTTGCTCACTAAGCGGCAGTATTTCGATCTTATTGTAGCGGGTGGTAAATCGCGTTTGCGCCCCGTACTTCTTACCGCTATAACAACCGTACTTGGCTTGGTGCCATTGGCAATAGGTTTTAATATCGATTTCTTTGGGCTTTTTACAGATTACAATCCCAACATTTACATTGGTGGTGACAACGTGATTTTTTGGGGTCCGTTGGCTTGGACGGTAATTTTTGGATTAATCTTCGCTACGTTTTTAACCTTGATTGTGGTGCCGGTAATGTTCTATTTGGTAAACCGCGCCAAGATTAAATTCAGAAAAAAACGCAGAATGAAGGAAATTAAGAAGCTGAAAGAAAAAGAAGCTATGAAGCAAAGCGGTTTTCTGAAGTAAGAGAAAATAACATTTTTATAAAAACCCCATTTATCATATATTGACCTTCAAGGTTTTCAAAACCCTTGAAGGTCTTTTTTCTTTACCTAAAAAATAATTTCTGCATTTGTAATATTCAAACCCACAAAAAATAATAATCCTTTCAAAACCACAACTATTCATTAATTACTTATTAAATTTGCCGTCTCAATTTTTTTCAGAAGAAATGTACAGAACGCACAACAACGGCCAGCTTCGCGCGGCAGACATCAACAAAGAAGTAACCCTTGCGGGATGGGTACAAAAAACCCGCAACAAAGGCTTTATGGTGTGGGTGGATCTTCGCGACCGCTACGGTATTACCCAACTTATTTTTGATGAGGAACGTACTTCAAAAGAAGTAATTGAAAAAGCTACAAAACTGGGTCGCGAATTCGTTATCCAAGTAAAAGGAACCGTTATTGAGCGCGAATCCAAAAACCCAAATATGCCAACTGGTGATGTGGAAATTTTGGTTTCTGAATTAAATATTTTGAACGAGTCACTTACACCGCCCTTTACAATTGAAGATGAAACGGACGGCGGCGAGGATTTGCGAATGAAATATCGTTATTTGGATATCCGCAGAAAACCCGTTCGCGAAAATCTTATTTTCCGCTCAAAAGTTGCAATGGCGGTTCGCAATTATCTTTCAAAAGAAGGATTTATTGAAGTTGAAACTCCGTATTTAATAAAATCAACTCCCGAAGGTGCGCGTGATTTTGTAGTGCCTTCCCGAATGAACGAAGGCCAGTTTTATGCACTTCCACAGAGTCCGCAAACTTTTAAGCAATTGCTTGATGGTGGGCGGAATGGATAAATATTTTCAAATTGTAAAATGCTTCCGCGATGAGGATTTGCGTGCAGACCGACAGCCGGAATTCACACAAATTGACTGCGAAATGGCTTTTGTGGAACAAGAAGATATTCTGAACGCTTTTGAAGGTTTGACCAAACATCTTTTGAAAGAAATAAATGGCGTGGAAATTTCCGAATTTCCGAGAATGACCTATGATGAAGCCATGGCAAAATACGGAAACGACAAACCAGATATCCGTTTTGGGATGGAATTCGGCGAGCTGAATACAGTTGCGCAACACAAAGATTTTGGAGTTTTCAACCAGGCTGAATTGGTGGTTGGAATCGCAGTTCCCGGTGGAAATGCTTTCACCAGAAAAGAAATAGACAATTTAATCGATTGGCTAAAACGCCCACAAATTGGTGCGATGGGAATGGTTTACGTTCGTTGCAATGAGGATGGAACCTATAAATCTTCCGTAGATAAATTTTACACCGAGGAAGATTTGGCAAAATGGGCAGAAGCAACCGGTGCAAAAGCTGGCGATTTGATCTGCGTACTTTCCGGCGCAAAAAACAAAGCGAGAACACAATTGAGCGCATTGCGTATGCACTTGGCAGAACAACTTGGTTTAAGAAAAAGTAATGAATTCGCCCCACTTTGGGTTGTGGATTTCCCTCTGTTGGAATGGGACGAGGAAACCAAACGTTACCATGCCATGCACCACCCGTTCACTTCTCCAAAACCTGGACAGCTCCAGCTTTTGGACACCAATCCCGGTGAAGTAAAAGCAAACGCCTACGATTTGGTTTTGAACGGCAATGAAATTGGCGGCGGTTCTATCCGTATTCACGATAAAAAAACACAAGCATTGATGTTTGATTATTTCGGATTCACTCCCGAAGAAGCAAAAGCACAGTTCGGCTTTTTGATGGATGCATTTCAATACGGTGCCCCACCACACGGCGGTATTGCTTTTGGGTTGGACAGATTGGTAGCAATACTTGGCGGACAGGAAACCATTCGAGATTTCATTGCTTTTCCAAAAAACAACGCAGGCCGCGATGTAATGATTGATGCACCAGCAACCATCGATCAAAATCAATTGGAAGAACTTCATTTGAAGGTTGAAATAAAATCATAGTAAAAAAATCCTGCTCTTGCAGGATTTTTTGATAGCTTTAAACATGCCTACGCAAAAAAGAACCTTACTCACTCGATTTTTAATTTGGAGAATTAAATATATCTCCCAAAATCAGTTTGTTTATTTAATAAGTATCATAGTTGGTTTTCTTGCCGGAGTGGGTGCGGTTATCCTGAAAAACCTGACCCACTTTATACAGCACCTGCTGGAAGGCAATTTGATAACGTACTATCATACGGCTTTTTATTTCATATTTCCAATAGTGGGTTTATTAATAGTCTACCTTATTATAAAATATGTTATTAGAAACAAAGTAAGCCACGGCATACCATCAACATTATTTGCCATTTCAAAAAAGAAAGGATTTATTAAAAGCTACCAAATGTTCGGGAGTATTTTAACGGCTCCAATCACTGTGGGTTTTGGAGGTTCTGTGGGGTTAGAGGGACCCACAGTTGCTACTGGCGCAGCCTTAAGTTCAAATTTATCAAGGATACTTCATTTAAACCAAGCGAATAGAACATTATTGATTGGTTGTGCTGCGGCCGGCGCGATGGCTTCTATTTTTAAGGCGCCTATTGCGGCCTTAATTTTTGCGATCGAGGTATTTAGTCTGGATCTTACATTGGCATCCATGCTTCCTCTTTTGTTGGCTTCAATTTCAGGAATATTGACTTCCTATTTTTTCTTCGGAAATGATATTTTACTTCCATTCAAGAATACTGACGCATTTTATTTAAACGATGTTCCTTTCTATATGCTTTTAGGGCTTGTCGCTGGGTTTACCTCAGTTTATTTCACAAAAGTTTATGCCTATATCCAAGCTTTTTTTGAAAAAATAAATTCGCCCGGTAAACGTCTAATTATTGGTGGCGTTAGTCTTGGCGCACTCGTTTATTTTATTCCCCCTCTTTATGGTGAAGGTTTTGATGTAATAAATAACCTGGTAAAGGGAAATCCTGAAATAGCATTGCAAAACAATATTTTTCAGTTAGAATTAAGCAGCATTTGGATCGTGATAGCCCTTTTAGCCGGATTGGTTTTCTTTAAAATTATTGCCAGTGCGCTGACTTTTGGTGCTGGTGGTGTAGGTGGAATTTTCGCCCCAGTACTTTTTATGGGAAGCATTATGGGCAATGTGGTTGCAAAAATTCTGAATAATTGTGGCTTGTTCACCAATGGTGTTTCAGAAAGTAATTTTACTTTAGTTGGAATGACGGGTTTAATGGCTGGAGTACTTTATGCGCCGTTAACTGCGATATTCCTTATTGCCGAAGTAACTGGCGGTTACGAACTTTTTATTCCGTTGATGATAACTGCAGCCATTTCCTTCTCTATCACTAAATATTTCATTCCCCATTCTGTTTACGCAATGGAATTGGGAAGAAAAGGTGATTTGATTACCCATAATAAAGATCACGCCGTACTTACGCTAATGGACATTCAATCAGTAATTGAACGTGATTTCATAGCTATTTATCCAGAAATGAATTTGGGTGAAATTGTACATAATGCAATAATAAAATCTAAAAGAAATCTTTTTCCTGTTCTGAACAAAAAAACAAATGCTTTGGAAGGAATCATTCTTTTAGACGACTTACGACCTGTTATGTTCGATCAAAATTTATATGAAGAAGTTAAGGCCAGCGAATTAATGCATAATGCGCCGGGATTGATTTATTTAAATGAAGATAAAATGACAGATGTGATGAAAAAATTCCAGGACACCGGCGCTTGGAATCTTCCAGTAATTAGTGACGGAAAATATTATGGTTTCGTTTCAAAATCTAAACTTCTCACAGCATACCGAAGAAAGTTGATTGATTTTTCGGGGAAATAATTTATTAGCAAAATAATATAAAAATGAAATATTTTTTGACAATTCTGTTTATTTCAATTCTCATTGCCTTGGGTATCGGTTTTTACATTAAACCTGAAGATGAAGTTACCGGAAATTTAATTATTGGCCTCACATTAATGGTTGGCTTTTTTGTTTTGATGCCCCTCTTTATCTACCATAGATGGAAAAATAGGAACGTTAAAGACTATATGCTTACCAAGGATAATATTAAAAAAATGCAGGATTATCAAAAAGATAAAAAGATTTAAACTGTTCGTGTATTTCAAAACTTTTTCGTTTTCTTCCTACATGAAATCATAATTATTATACATTTGTATAGTATTAATTTATTTTTTATTTAAAATGGAAGGAACAGTAAAATTTTTTAACGAATCTAAAGGATTCGGTTTTATCACAAATGATGAGACCGGAAAAGACATTTTTGTACATGTAACCGGTTTAAACGGTGAAGCACTTAACGAAGGTGACAAAGTAGAATATGTTGAAGAAGAAGGAAGAAAAGGACGTGTTGCGGCTCAAGTTCGCGTAATTCACGACTAAAAAAATATATGTTACTTGTATAAAAGCCTTTCAAGAAATGAAAGGTTTTTTTTTGAGGGCTAAGTGATTCCGATTGCCATCTATAGCGTTTTGAAAGCTAGTTTAAATTTCTTTTTTCGATAAAAAAACGCTTTAGCAATTGTGAGGCTTCCTCAGCCATTATGCCTCCCTTCATTACAGTTTTAGGGTGTAGTTTAGTCTTCAGTGCAATACAGCCTCGCTGCTCATCCCTTGCCCCATAAACAATTTTTGAAATTTGGCTCCAGGCCAAAGCGCCTGCACACATTTGGCAAGGTTCAATGGTTACATATAGCGTACAATCAATTAAATATTTGCCGCCCAAATAATTTGCCGCAGCGGTTATTGCCTGCATTTCGGCATGTGCGGTTACATCATTCAATGTTTCGGTAAGATTATGCGCGCGTGCAATAATTTTATTTTTTATAACGATTACTGCTCCAATGGGAATTTCTTCTTTATCAAAAGCAGTTTCCGCCTCTTGGAGAGCACGTTTCATAAAGTAGGCGTCGTCGTATGGATTTATTTGGCTCAAAATATATTTCTTTTACGGGTAAGTATGCGAAATTACAAATTAACAATTTCACCGATTCACAAATTCATCAAAACCAAATAAGAAATCTTCAATAACCGTATCTTTACACGGTGTCAGAAAATATCTTAAATACCATAAAATTACCGGAAGACCTACGGAAAATTCCAAAGGAAAAATTGCCGCGATTGGCGCAGGAACTTCGTGAATTCATTATAAACATAGTCGCAACAAAGGAAGGCCATTTGGGCGCCAGTCTGGGCGTGATAGAACTTACCATTGCACTGCACTATGTTTTTAATACTCCCCGTGATATTTTGGTTTGGGATGTAGGCCATCAAGCATATGGCCATAAAATTTTGACTGGGAGAAAAGAAATTTTTCATACCAATAGACAATTGGGCGGTGTAAGTGGTTTTCCGAATAGAAGTGAAAGTGAGTATGATACTTTTGGAGTTGGCCATAGCAGTACCGCAATTTCCGCCGCCCTTGGAATGGCTATTGCCTCAAAATTGAAAGGTGAAGTTGATACGCAACACATAGCAGTTGTTGGCGATGCTTCAATAGCTAGCGGAATGGCTTTTGAAGCCTTGAACCATGCAGGGGTCACAGACACGAATCTTTTGGTTATTTTGAACGATAATGCCATTGGTATAGACCCGAGTGTGGGTGCGCTTAAAAATTATTTCACCAAAGTGAAACTGGATGGAGCAAAGGAAGCGGACAATATATTCGAAGCTTTAAACTTTAACTATTCTGGACCCATAGATGGCCATGATCTGAAACTTTTAATTTCAGAATTGGAGAGATTGAAACATGTTCCCGGACCGAAGGTATTCCATGTAATTACAACAAAAGGAAAAGGTTTACGGCAGGCTGAAGAAAACCAAGTAGTATATCATGCGCCTGGAAAATTCAATGCACTTACAGGCGATTTAAATCCAAAAAGTAGAGAATTACAACCACCAAAATTTCAAGACGTATTTGGTAAAACATTGGTTGAATTGGCCACAAAAAACGAAAAAATAATAGGCATCACGCCAGCCATGCCTACTGGAAGTTCTCTTAAATTTATGATGGATGCATTCCCCGAAAGAGCTTTTGATGTTGGCATTGCGGAACAGCATGCTGTAACATTTGCTGCCGGAATGGTTACCCAGGGATTTACAGTTTTTTGTAATATTTATTCTACTTTTTTGCAGCGTGCTTACGATCAAGTGATACACGACGTTTGCCTTCAAAAAATTCCGGTAATCTTTTGTTTGGACCGTTCTGGAATTGTTGGGGAAGATGGAGCGACACATCACGGTATTTTTGATTTGGCTTTTTTAAACTGTATTCCAAACCTCATTTTATTTGCGCCCCGTAATGAAACAGAATTGCGAAATATAATGTTTACCGCCCAACAGGGCATGGAATTACCCATTTTCATCCGCTATCCCCGAGGTAGAGGGACGATCATTAATTGGAAAAACCCCTTTAAAACCTTGGAGATCGGAAAAGCAGAAATAATAAAAAAAGGTGAGGAAATTGCTGTTTTAACCCTAGGAACGGTTGCCAATAATGCCATGGAAGCTATAGAATTGCTTCCATCTTTATTGCAGAAAAAAATTGGTTTGATAAATATGCGCTTTTTGAAGCCAATGGACGAAGTGCTGCTCCATCAAGTTTTCAAAAAATATAAAACAATTATCACCGTAGAAGACGGAACAATTATAGGTGGTTTGGGAAGTACCGTTTCTGCTTTTGCTTCAAAAAATAAGTATAAAAACCCCATTGAAATAATAGGCATCCCAGATGTTTTTCCTGAACATGGAAGTATTCTAGAATTGCAGGAAATGATGGGTATCTCTTCTGAAAAGTTAAAAAAATCTCTTCAAAAATACTTATAAAAAAAGAGGCCCTTTCGAGCCTCTTTTAATTGTCAATATCTATTTGAAATCTTATTTGATTATCAATTTAGTAGTTTGTGAACGTCCATCTCCTTCTATCTGCATCACATAAATACCTGTTTTAAGACTGCTAGCATTTATATTTGCGGTATGATGTAGCTCAATTTCTTGATTGAAAACTTTTCTGCCATTCATATCAAAAATAGAAATTGTAGCATTCCCAACATCGTATCTTGATTTAATACTTAGTTCTCCATTAGATGGGTTTGGATATACTATAAAATTGGTTTCAATAGCTCCATTATCAGAAACACCTAACTCACATCCTGCTGGAACATCAAATGCCTCAGTTCCATCAAATTTGCTGTTAGAGCTCCCTTGGTCTGCACTTTCACCAAGCCCTCTTAGGGCAAAAGCACGCCAGATAAGACATCTGTTAGCTCCACCATTGGTAAGCTGATCAGCTTCTAAGATAGCATCTCTACCATCAACAAATCCAGGACTACATGGTTGAAGTTTCATTCCATCCATTACAAGTTGAAGGGCGATGTTGTTTCCACCAGTACCGTTTTTGATATCTGGATCAAAACCATATTGGTCAATTAAATCCCAAGTTAGATCCCAGAGCATAGTGGTCCAAACTGAACCTACACCGTGAGGAGCAACTTGGGTTTTAATACTATTGTATGTGAAGTTGTTAACATCAAAATCTGTGTTATAATATTTTGTTCTCAAACCTCTTCCTCCGGTTCCTTCTCCGACCGCGTAAGTACCTATACCTCTATAATCATCTCTAGCATCTCCGGGTTTCATTGTAAGCATTAATCCAAAATAATCACTCCATCCTTCTCCCATTTGCTCTTGATTTTGTAGGCAATTAGCGGCGGCAGGACCTCCTGTTAAACGGTTGGAGATACCGTGGCCATATTCGTGTGCAATTATCACATTATCAAGATCTCCATCCCTTTGAAAAGGATCATTTCCTGAGCCATCGTCAAGCAAAGTAGCATTAATTGTATCTCCATTTAAAAGTGAAGCAATCAAAGCCTCTCCATCCGTTTTGTAAATCATAATTGCAGGAATTGTGATTGAAGAACCGTTTCCACCCATAGCAAGCGGATCTGCAGTAACATCATTAACAACAATTACAGCAAGAGCACCGGCATCTTGGGCTGCAGCAACTTTTACGTTATAACTACATTCACCTCTTCTTACTACCACAATTTTCCCATTTAAATCAGGTGCATTTGTAATATTGTCACAACCATCGTATGGATCGGTAGAGGGTCCAGCATTATCATCTTCCATTACAACAAGATCTGCGGTTATTGGGGTATTTGGAACAGGGGGTGCAAAATTAGAGTCTATTCCATAATACTCTCCCGCTAAAGGTCCGTTGTTTACTGTTAAGAAAGTGCCTAAAACATTGCCTGGCGCACTCCAAAGATACATCTGCATTCTTGGAGCCCCACCGTCTGGAGGTGTTGAAAAGTTTGCATTGTTTAATCCACTACCATCTTGTGCATCTGCGACAACGAAGTCATTTCCAATTCCAGGATTACCGTAGTTATTTTTTTGAAAGTTTCCACTTTCCTCATCAAAACCATAATAATATAAAATGTCGTGTATCATATTGTTCATATAGAACAAATTAGTGATTGCCCCATCCTGAAAATTAACGGGGGACTCCGGAAGGTTAAATGGAAAATCAAAAGTAAGGGTGGGACCGCCCTCAGCAGTTGCTCCAGGCCCATTATTTCCGTCTTGGTCTTCGTTTGCCAAAACATTGTTGCCCTTAGTTTCCGTAAAGTCTGGGCCAGCTACGCCATCCCAATCATGCCAGCCAAATGGAGATGCAGTTGCATCGGAAGGATCATTGACTATCTGGTCATCTCCGTCATTAGGACCTATTAAAGGCAAAGGGAAAACACGATACGAAGAGCCATCACCAAGGGTTCTGGTTGAATTTTCAACTTTATTGTTTGCAAAAAGCACACTACCTGTATTGGAGTGCGAATGTTGGCCTTCAAAATTACAACTTACTACCCAATCATTGGTTTCCAATAGCTCGCCTGTTATAGCATCTATTCGAACGCTATAGTAATGTGTGGCGTCTAAAAGATAAATACTTAAGTCCCAAGCAAGTTTTAAAGCTCCCGTATCATTCATTTTTTGAAAAACAAGTTGTACAGGGATATTTTCCATTGAAATATTTCCATTTGAAAAAATGTAGTTATTGTCAGAAACTGTTTCCAATAAATTAAGATTGGTTGGATTTTGGAGCCCTAGTTCATTTGCTGCTTTTGAAATTGCATTTGCCGCTGATATTGAAGGTGTAGTGGCATTTACCTTAGCGGCAGCATTCGAGGTAAAAGAAAGCTTTGCACTATAAACTGTCCCATCCTTTATTACAAAGGGAGAAGTTGAATTGAACAATTTAATGCCTTGGTGTTTTTGTTCAACATAAACATTGTAAACCTTCAAGCTTTTGGAATAGCTTTGGGATGCTATTGAAATGTCAGAAATATCCTGTTGCTGAAGCGAATATTGCGAACGATTTTGTTGAAGGTAGGTCTTTATCAAGTTGCTGTAATCCTGTGCAAATGAAATATTTACAGCAAAAAAGATAATTAAGTAAAGAACTTTTTTCATAATATTAAATTAGTTTTTAGGTAATTTAGATCGGTGTCGTTGATCCAAAAAATTATTGAGTTATTGCCCTACGGATAGGATTTTATAAAAATATCATAAAATTGACGATATTCCCTATTAAAATTTTGTTTTTAACATTTATTAGAAGAAACAACCGTTTTAAATAATGAAATTTTATTCAAAAATAGATTCAATAAAAAATAAAGTATAAAACAAAAAGAGGCCTTTCGACCTCTTTTTAATTTTTATTTTAAAGGGATTAATTGATAATAAGCTTAGCTGTTTGTGAATAATTATCAGCATCAATCCGCATTAAATAAATTCCTGTTTTTAAGCCATTTGCTCTTATATTGGAGATAGAATTTAATTCCATTTGTTTGTTAAACACTTTTCTTCCATTTACATCAAAGATAGAAATGTTAACATCACCCATGTTCTGTTTGGCTTTAATGAATATTTCACCATTTGATGGATTAGGGTATATAATGAAATTATCTTGAATACTTCCATTGTCATTTACTCCCAATTGGCAATCTACTGGCACATCAAAAGCTTCGGTGCCATCAGATCTGCTATTAGAACTTCCTTGAATAGCACTAACTCCTAAGCCTCTTCGGGCAAAAGCACGCCATATAATACATCTGTTAGCTCCTCCATTGGCTATATCATCAGCTTCAAGAATAGCATCCCTTCCATCAACAAATCCTGGGCTACAAGGTTGTAATTTCATTCCGTCTGTAACTAACTGTATAGCTATATTATTACCCCCTGTACCGTTGTATAAATCTTCATCAAACCCATATTCATCAATTAAATCCCAAGTCAGTTCCCAAAGCATGGCATTCCATACAGAACCAACGCCGTGGGGCACAGCTTCTGTTTTAATATCGTCATAAGTATGTGGGTTTATTCCAAAATCAGTAGTGTAGGGATATGTTCTAATCCCATTTGGATCACCAGAGGCATAGGAGCCCATTCCACGAATGTCTCCTGCCTGATCTCCATTTTGGATTGTGAGGATCAATCCAAAGAAATCACTCCAGCCTTCGCCCATCTGCTCTTCATTTTGAAGGCAACCTACATTTGATGGCCCAGCTGTCAATCTGTTTGAAATACCGTGAGCAAATTCGTGAACCACAATTTCAGTGTCAAGATCACCGTCTAGACTAACAGGAACATTTGTTCCGTTTATAGTTCCATTTACTGAACCGCCGCCATCTAATAGGGTAATAATAGGTTCACCTTCTACATCTGAAATAGCGAATGCGGGGATTGTTACTTGGCAGCCAACCTCTCCGGCACCCATAAGCGGTGGAACGCCAGGAACATTGTTTACAATAATAGCTGCAACTGCACCGTTGTTTTGCGCAGCTAATACTTTAAAGCCAAATTCACACTCACCTCTTCTAATTACTGCAATTTTTCCGTTCAAGGAACCTCCATTTGTAATATTATCACATCCGTCATTTGGATCTGAAGAAGGTCCTGAATCATCATCCTCAATCAAAGCTAAATCTTGTGTTAGGTTTAAGGGTATTCCAGCGCCGAAACCAGCCGCTATACCGCTATAAACTCCCGCAAGGGGACCTCCGTTAATTGTAAAAATATCGGCAACTGGTGTAGTTCCGCCACCCCAAATATACATTTGCATTCTTGGATTGCTTCCATCGGGTGGCGTAGCAAAATTTGCATTATTGGTTCCCCCACCATCTTGTGCCTCTGCATTTACAGAATCACTAGCTAAGCCACCATTGCCATAGTTGTTCTCTTGAAAGTTACCACTTGCTTCATCAAATCCATATTGATACATTATATCATGAATCATATTATTCAAATAAAACAAATTCACTGTTGAGGCATCTCTAAAGTTAGCCGGGGACTGAGGTAAATTAAAAGGAAAATCAAAATTTAAAGGAACCCCTCCATCTGGGGAATTTCCTGAATTTGTGTCGCACAAATCTAAATAGGCATAGGCATTATTTCCTCGTGTGATTGTAAATTCAGCACCAGCAACTCCATTTGTATCATGCCATCCAAAAGGTGAAGCGGTAGCGTTTGCAGGACTATTTACTACTGTATCCGGTCCATCGTCCGGGTTTCTCAAGGGAAATGGGAAAACTCGGTATTGTGCACCTCCCATAGTTTTTGTGATGGACTCCTTATTATTTTTTAGTAAAATACTCTGGCCTTTTGTGCCGTTATGGTTGTGGTTTGTAGAAAAATCTGGAAGATTACATTGTGAAACCCAATCCATTGTTTCCAATAATTCCCCGGTCATGGCATCAACACGCACGCTGTAATAATGGCTTGCATCTAATAAGTAGATACTTAAATCCCAAGCCAGTCTTAATGAATTGTCATGTTCTATTTTTTGATAAACCAATTGTACCGGAATATTCTTCAATGAAATATTTCCATTTGAAAAAACATAGGTATGGTCCATTCCCTCACTAATTAAATTTAAATTGGAAGGTGCGCTCAAACTAAGTGCGGTTGCGGCTTTTGAAATTGCCAAGTTGGGTGTTATCGCAGGATTTACCCCATTAACTCTGGAGGCAATGTTTTCAGCAAATGCAACTTTTGCAGTTACAACAGCTCCATTTTTTATAGCAAATGGAGATGTAGAATTAATCAGCTTGATACCTTGGTAGCGCTGTTCAACATACACATTATATGCCTCTAAACTTTTTGAGAAGCTCTGAGATATTACTGAAACATCCAAAACATCCTGCTCCTGCAGCGAATACTGTGATCGGTTTTGTTGAAGATAGGTTTTTATCACGCCACTGTAATCCTGGGCGAAGGAAAGGTTGACGGTTAAAAAGATTAAAAAGTAAAGAAATTTTTTCATAAGATTATAGATTTAGTGTTTACGCTGTTTAATTGTCATAACAAATTGAAAGAAATCAATTGGACTGAATTCGGTTATTTAAAAATATTGCAAAATATTCCAAACTTAAGTAAAAAGTTGATAATTAACGTTTTTTATTTCCAATCATTCAGTATTTTATAAATTCCCTTTTATTTTTTGAAAGATTTGCAATGCATTGCCATCAGTCAATTGGGAAACGTAACTGCAGCATTGCATTAAATATTGATAAACAGACGGGTTTTGTAAAAGATCAATTCCAAACATTCGCAACAAAATTTTATCGTAATGGCGTGCATTCCCGTTTTGGTGGTTTTCATAAGCTGTGGAAAAAGCATCAAGCAAACTTGACAATATAGTATAACCAGCAATTTCTTTTTCCATCACTTCGGTACTTTGGTACACTTTTTCAACACTTATTTTTATTATATCAGCTATCTGGGCTTTGTATTGACTTTTGTTCAATAAGGCTTCGGAAAAAGTACCTTTCAAAATTTCTTCTTCGTTTGCTATAAAAATAGTGGCTGCTTCCGAAATCAGTGTATTTATTGCAATTGCACGTAAATAAGCTAATCTGTCTTGCGATGAATTCAACTGTGAATAAACTTCTGTTTTCAAATTATTGCGAACCAAATTGATTAAATATTCCAAAGCAATATCTTCTTCAATCAACCCAAGATTGATGCCGTCCTCAAAATCAATTATTGTATAGCAAATATCATCAGCAGCTTCCACAAGATATGTGAGCGGATGGCGGGAGTAGCCTGTATTGTTTCGTTTTAAAAGACCGAGTTCAGAAACCACTTCATTGAAAAATTCTGTATCACTTTGAAAAACACCGAATTTTTTATCTGCAACGTGAGCTGAAGGCTTTTTCGGAAGTGATTGTTTGGGATATTTCATAAACGCACCCAAGGTTGCATACGTCAATCGCAAACCGCCTTCTACGCCATTTCTGGATTCTGTGAGAATCTTGAAACCATTGGCATTTCCTTCAAAATCTACTAAATCCTGATATTCCTTTTCGGATAGCTGCTCTTTAAAACGCTTGCCATTTCCGTTTAAAAAATAATCGCCAATGGCCTTTTCGCCACTGTGTCCGAAAGGTGGATTGCCAATATCGTGGGCCAATGAGGCGGCAGCCACAATCGCCCCAAAATCATTGAAATGATAGCCATGCACATTTTGCAATTGCGGATGTTTCTTTAAAATTTCCTTTCCCACAATTCTTCCCAAAGACCGACCCACAACGGAAACTTCCAAACTATGCGTTAATCGTGTGTGAACAAACGAAGTTTTTGAAAGCGGAATAACTTGGGTTTTATCCTGCAAACTTCGAAACGCAGATGAAAAAATAACACGGTCATAATCAACCTCAAAACCCAATCGGGTTTCATTTTCTTCAATCCTGATTCTCTTTCCCGTATGCCCTTGCTTTCGTAAAGAGAGCAACTGTTCCCATTGCATCATAACATTAAAAATTTGTAGGCAAGATAGCATTTTCAAAAAGTAAAGCAATGATTATTTATGTGATGTTTCATAACCTTAACCTAACACTATGGTGACAAATTAGTAATCCCAAATTAACACCGACTTTACATTGTGGGGGTTCCTTTGCACAAATAAATCAAACGACAAAAATGAAAACAATTATTAAAGTTTTATTCTTCTTTTTAACCTCCCTTTCAATAGCCCAAACAGGCTCTATTGTTGGAAAACTTACCGATACCGACTATAATAACGAACCCTTGCCTTTTGCAAATATTTTTCTGAAAGGAACTACAAAAGGAGTCACTTCAGACATAGATGGTTTGTATTCTTTGGAGGGCATTGAACCTGGAACCTATACCGTGGTTTATAGTTTTGTTGGTTATGAAACAGTTGAAATTCCAGATGTAAAAGTAATTGCAGACAAAGTAACAAATATAGATGTACCCATGGGCGCCAGTGCTGCTGCTCTGGATGAAGTAGTAATAAAAACCACAACTCGAAGAGAAAGCGCTGTTGCGTTACTTTTAGAACAGAAGAAAGCTGTTGGAATCACACAAGCTATTGGCGCAGAAGACCTTTCAAGAAAAGGTGTTGGCGATGCCGAAGGCGCTGTAACGAAAGTAACAGGTATAAAAAAACAAGCCGGTATAAAAAACGTTTTTGTTCGTGGTTTGGGTGATCGTTACAATTCCACCACTTTGAATGAATTACCACTTCCTTCCGAAGATCCTGAATACAAAAATATTTCATTGGATTTTTTCTCCAGTGATGTTATTGAAAGTGTAGGCATAAACAAAACGTTTTCCGTGCCACTTTACGGTGATGTTGCGGGAGCCAATATAAATATTGTTAGCAAAGAGCTTACGGCCCAGGAAGTTTACAATTTTCCATTTCGCCGGAAGTGAATTCACGAGCTATTGGAAAAGAGTTTTTAATTATGGACAATGCCAAATATATTGGCAATATCCATAACACACATGTGCCGATCACCAATTTGGGTGCGCACGATTTCGACAATAATTTTAAACCAAACACGCAAAACGCACAACTAAATTCCAGTTACTCTCTTTCCGGCGGAAAGCGATTTGATATTGGCAACAATAGGTTGAGCCTTTTCTTTGTAGGAAATTTTGACAATAAGTATGAGTACAGAGAAGGAACCTCAGATCGTATTAACGCTGCAGGAGGCTTCAACCAAGAATTTGATCGTACCGAATACACGTATAATGTTTCCAAGCTCGCAATGGCTAATGTAAAATTCAGATTTCAGGAAGGCGATTACATAGCTGCAAACAGTATGTTCATTAAAAACAACAATCAAAGCGTAGCCGATTATTATGGGTTGAAAGCGGGTCTTACCGAAAATGACGAGCCCGGCAATCCAATCCGTGCCTTTATAAGAAGACAACAGGAAAACGAAAACAATCTTTTTGTAAACCAGCTTTTAACCTCGCTTACCCTTACTGAAAAACTTAGTTTGGAAGCTGGCGCTTCATACAACACCATCCGTGGTTATGAACCTGACCGAAGGACAAATACCTATGTTATTGACGTAAATGCAGATGAAGCCCGTGCTGCTTCTGGTAGTGCTTTGAACAATCGTTTTTATTCAAGTTTGGAAGAAAATGATTTAGCAGGAAAACTGTATTTGGATTACGAACTAATTGGAAAAAACGAAGACAGCAACAACAGCCGTATCCGTTTAGGGTATAATTACAGAGAAACTGACAGAACCTTCAATTACACACAAATAAACTATATTTTAGATAGTCCGGCATTAGTTGATATACACAATCCGGATACTTCCCTCTTCAACCAGCAATCTTTGAACCAGGAAATTTTTAGGCTTACCACAAACCGTGGTGATGGGCGCGATGGCCAAAATCCTTTTATACCATTCTCTTACGACGGTACTAGAACCATACACTCAGGATTGGGAGAAGTGAGCTACGATTTTTCAAACAGTTTTTCTGCCAATGTTGGAGTGCGGTATGAAATGGTAAAGCAAGAAGTATTTTTTGATACAAACCTTGCCTCAACCAACGATCCAAACACCGATCCAAGTTTAATTGACGAGAGTTTTATCCTGCCAAGTTTTAATATGAAATACAGTTTTAATGAAAACAGTATCGTTCGTTTGGCCGGAAGTAAAACCTATACACTTCCACAATTTAAGGAAGTGGCACCTTTCTTATATGAGGATGTTAGCTTCAACAGTTTTGGTAATCCCGATTTGTTGACCGCTGACAATTACAACCTTGATTTAAAGTATGAATATTATTTTAGTCCCGGAGAGATAGTTGCCGTTACAGGATACTACAAGAAAATAAAGAATGCCATTAACCGTATTGAAGTAAATTCTGCCGCCGGCGAACTTTCATACGTAAATACTGGTGATGCCAATATTGCAGGGGTTGAGCTAGAGTTGAGAAAGAATATCTTAAAACTTTCAACGGATAATGATTCAGAAAAATCCTTGACTTTTGGCTTGAATGCTTCCTATTTGTACTCAAACCAAAAATTGGAAGATGTGCCTACTGATAACCTTACCGTTCGCTTTACAAATGAGGAAGACGAACTGGAAGGTTCTTCACCCTTCATTCTTGGTTCGGATTTAACGTTAAATATTGAGAAGCGAAATACCGCCCTTACGAGCTCCGTAGTTTTTAATTACAATAGCGAAAGTATCTACTCATTGGGAACCGGTGGTGATGACGCTACGCCAGGTTCCGGGAAAAATAATATTGTGCTTTCCGCCATTCCCACACTGGATTTCATCAATAAAATAAAGGTTAACGAAAATCTGGGTATTAAACTTAACATTAAGAACATATTGGATCCCGAGTATAAACTTACCCAAAAAGTGAACAACATCGGAGTTCCAAACCCGTCATTGCCTGATGGCGAAGAGATACCTGTTGAGACCTATAAAAGAGGTGTTCTGTTTAGTGCGGGAGTGTCATATACATTTTAAAAAACACAATTAACAGAACCATAATATTACCCTAAGAGTAAAGAAACAAGCCAATTGTTTCTTTGCACCAAACTTTTAAACTAAAGACAAAAACATGAAAAAAATCCTTTTATCAAGCTTTGTAATTGCAACCTTAGCCCTTACTGGCTGTAGTAAAGATGATAGCCCCACACCTGTGGCAGCTACTTGTAATGATGGTATTCAAAACGGTACCGAAACCGGCATAGATTGTGGCGGTTCTTGTGAACCTTGTGCCGTACAAGCCCAAAAAGATGGTATAATTGCATCTCAAGACGATCCAGATTTGGATCCAGCAGATTTAAAAGGTGATGTTACCGCCAACGTAACACTTACTTCTGATCAGACATGGATACTTAATGGTCCATTACATGTTAAAAACGGAGCAACACTTTCAATTGACGCTGGCACTAATATTAAAGCTACCGCTGGAGGAACAGATGTTTATGTGGCTATTGAGCAGGGAGCTAAAATAAATGCTCCAGGTACTGCTGCTGCACCAATTAAGTTTACATCAAATGCCGCTAACCCACGTTCCGGTGATTGGGGTGGAATTCTTTTAATTGGGAAAGCTCCTATCAGCGGTGGTGGAACTGCCACAACTGAAGTTGTGGACCTTACCTATGGTGGAACCGTTGCAAATGACAACTCTGGAGTTATGAAGTATGTAGAAGCTTCTTATACCGGTGCGCGAATTAACGGTGATAAGGAATTTAACGGAATAACTTTTTATGCTGTAGGTAATGCCACTGTAGTTGAAAATATAGCCGTTTTATTCGGAGATGATGACGCCTATGAATTCTTTGGCGGAACTGTAAATGTTAATAACCTAATGGCCGTAAACATTAAAGATGATATGTTTGACTGGACACAAGGCTATACCGGTACCTTAACAAATGCCTATGGTTTAAGAGAAGCTAGCTATACTCCCATAACTGAAGATCCTCGTGGATTGGAAGGTGATGGAAACCTTGATGGCAACAACCCAGGGGATTCTGGACAGTCTAACCCCACAATAAATGGTTTGGTATTGATACACGCTGGAATTATTGATATGGCTGATATGATAAAAGTACGTCGTGGAAGCGGAATTACTTTGACAAATGCCTACGTGAGTTTCGCAGGTGAAGACGCTTCTGTAAGTGACTTTATAGATCTGCAAGATGCAAAAGGTGACGCAAATGGCCCACTGGTTAATATGTCAGTTGTTGGCAATGCAGCATCAGGCTTGGATATTACGGATATTAAAACTACTGCTGATGCTACAATCAATGTAACTGACGGAACAACCCCAACAGTAAGCAGAGATTTGTTCAACTGGACTGGTTACGTTTTTGAATAAATAAGTGAATTAGTAAAAAAATAAAGCCCGGTTTCCTACGAAGCCGGGCTTTATTCATATTAATCTTAATCCTTAATTTGAAACCAATTGGGTATCGGAAGTTTTCCAGGAAACGACTTTGGCTACCCTTGCATCCATATAACTTACTTCTTTAATACTATTGTCTGAAAAGAAATACCAAGTACCTACCTTCTTACCATTATTATATTCTGCTACTGCAGTTTTATTCCCTTGAAGATCGTAACTTACCCATTCTCCTGTAAGTTTATTTTCTTTATTATAAAAACCCGTTTGGGCTATAGTTCCATTATCATGATAGAGGGTAGCTTCTATTACATCACCATCTAAAAAGTAAATATTGTTTTTAGTATTCTGGGCCACGGCTGCAGAGGTTATAAAAACGATTGCCAAAAGTGAGAGTATATTTTTCATAAGTAAGTTTTTAAATTTTTGGAATAATCAAATTTACAAAATTAACCTTTAAGAAACTATTCCGTAACATTAAAATAACATTAACCTCGTATTTGATTGATTATTAGTTGTGTAACAAAATAGGATTTATTGAAATTAGTAACTTAATGATTTGATAAAACTAATTTTACACAGAATAAATTTTTGATTATTTTCTTTGTAACTGCCTTATAAATGGCAAATTTTAAAATCGTTTAGTTTTTGTCGACTAGATTTTAAATCTGGGCTGTATTTCATTATACAGCCCTTTTATCTTTAAAATTAATAAATTTTTCTCCCTTCTTAACATTCACATAACATTAAAATCGGTTCTTTGTCCCCGACAAAAACTAAAAAAACGATTTTTCAATGTTATTCAAGCACATACTTTTAAGTGCCTTGGTGTTTTCATGTATTAGCGCATTTTCACAGGAAGCACCCAATAATCCCTTTCGAAATTAAATGGGATAATGGCTTTAAACTAGAAAGCCAAGACAAACAATTCTCCTTAAAATTTGGTGGTCGCATAATGATAGATCACGCTTATTTTTTCCAGGATGATCAATTGGACACTAATTTTGGCCCCCTACCTTCCAAGAGCGGAACAGAATTTAGGCGCGCCCGTATATTTATGTCCGGAAACGTTTATAATAATGTTGAGTTTAAGCTACAACTTGATTTTGCGGGTGGTGATGTTGCTTTTAAAGATATGTATATTGGCCTTACGGAGGTTCCTGCAGTGGGATCTATTCGTATTGGTCACGTAAAAGAGCCTTTCAGTCTCGATGTTTTAACGAGCAGTAAATATATTACTTTTATGGAGCGTGCATTTAATCAAGATTTTTCACAGGATCGGAATAATGGTATTATAATTTTCAATGATTTCCTTAATAATCGTCTTTCCGCGCAAGCTGGCGCCTTTAGAATGGCAAGTAATAATGGAAATGATGTGCTTGCGGATGATGGATATACGCTTACTGGAAGGATAACTGGTTTAGTACTTCAAAATTCAGAAAAGAAACAACTGCTTCACCTTGGCCTAGCATATAGCTACAGAAAACCGGAAAGCAAATCCTATACTGTTGCTTCACGACCCGAAGCACATTTGGACTTTAAATATATAAACACTGAAAACATTGAGAATGTTGATAACATTAACCTTGCAAATTTTGAAACTGCTTTTGTAAACGGACCGTTTTCAATCCAAGGGGAATATGTAATTGCAACACTAAATAATACTATTGATGCTACTTTTAATAAATATAACTTTGAAAGTTATTATGGCCAGGCAAGCTTTTTCCTAACGGGGGAAAGCAAAAAGTATAAAAGCTCTTATGAAGGCTTTGATAGGATAAAGCCTAAAAACAATTTTGGAGGAAAGGATAAAGGTGCAGGAGCTTGGGAAGTAGCATTGCGATATTCAAATTCAGACCTTAACAATAAGGATGTATTGGGAGGACAGCAATCGGATATAACTTTAGGCTTAAATTGGTACCTAAACCCAGTAACCAGAATAATGATAAATCATGTTTGGGCTAACATAGAAGATAAAGGCAATGCAAGGATTTTGCAAGGCCGAATACAAATAGATTTTTAATAATATAGTTAACAATTTGGTAACAATCAATCCTATTTTATGTGGGAAATTTGCACCAGTTTAAATAAAAAGAAATGGATAACATTTATTTATTAATGATTGTTGCGCTTGCCGCGCTTGCCATCGCAGATTTGGTAGTGGGGGTTAGTAACGATGCCGTAAATTTCTTAAACTCGGCCATTGGCTCTAAGGCAATATCATTTAGAACTATTTTAATTATCGCCAGTTTGGGGATTTTCATTGGGGCAGTTTTTTCGAGCGGAATGATGGAAGTGGCCCGAAAAGGAATCTTCGTTCCCGGTGAATTTTACTTTGACGAAATCATGATTATTTTCATGGCAGTTATGATTACCGACATTCTGCTACTGGACTTTTTCAATACTATTGGTTTACCTACTTCTACAACGGTTTCTATCGTTTTTGAACTTTTGGGCGCAGCAGTTATTATGGCGTTGATAAAAATTGGGCATTCCGATACAGAATCATTATCAGCACTTTCAAAATATATTAATACCGACAAAGCCATTGAAATTATCTCTGGAATTGTAATTTCTGTAGGGGTCGCTTTTACGGTAGGTGTAGTAGTACAATATATTTCTCGACTCATTTTTACGTTTCATGCCGAACAAAAAATGAAGTATTTCGGTGCCATCTTCGGAGGTGTTGCCTTAACTTCAATTAGCTATTTCATTTTTATGAAAGGCTTAAAAGGAACGCCTTTCTACGGTAATTTTAAAGATATAGTGGAAAGCGATACTTGGGTAATAATTGGGGTAAGCTTTATTATTTGGACCGTCTTTTCGCAGCTTTTTATGATGATATTCAAAAAGAGTATTCTTATCATAGTTATTGCGGTAGGTACTTTCAGTCTAGCATTAGCCTTTGCAGGAAATGATTTAGTAAACTTTATTGGTGTGCCAATGGCGGCATACCATAGTTTTATGGATTGGTCGGCATCGGGAGTTCCAGCATCAGAATACAGTATGAACAGTTTGGCTTCTGAAGTGCCAGCGGAACCTTTATTACTGTTTATTGCAGGAGGCGTTATGGTACTTACACTTTGGTTTTCAAAAAAGGCCAGAACCGTTTCCGATACCGAAATTGATCTTGCGCGCCAAGGGGAAGGCCACGAAAAGTTCAGCCCAAACATGCTTTCCAGATTTTTGGTGAAATCCTCAACACAACTTTCAACTTATTTTGATTATATCGTTCCACAGTCTCTTCAGGAAAAAGTTGATAAGCGTTTTGAAAAACCGGTCATTAATCTACCAAAGCACAAAACCTATGAATTGCCCGCATTTGATATGGTCCGCGCTTCTATTAACCTCATAGTTGCGGGTGTTTTGATCGCTACCGCTACCTCAATGAAACTTCCGCTTTCCACTACCTATGTAACCTTTATGGTGGCTATGGGGACATCTTTGGCCGACCGAGCGTGGGGCCGCGAAAGTGCCGTTTATCGCGTTGCGGGAGTAATGAATGTAATTGGGGGATGGTTCTTTACAGCTTTTGTTGCTTTTGCCGCTGCGGGAACATTAACTTACTTGATCTATATAGGAAGAGGCGCTATGATTGCAGTACTCTTGTTATTGGCTATTCTTTTATTAGTGAGAAATTACATTTCACATAAAGACAAAGTGAGAATAAAACAAAGTAAAACGGGGCTTAAGAAAACTGAAAGCAAGACTGTACAAGGTATTATTCAAGAAAGTGCTGACAATATCAGCAATGTGGTTTCCCGCTCAAACAAAATTTATAGTGACATGCTTCGCGGTTTGGCAAAACAGGACACCAAAAAATTGAAGAAAAGCAAAAAAGGTGTGAAGAAGCTGAACGATGAAGTGGAAGAGCTGCGTGACAATATTTTCTATTTTATCAAGAATTTAGAGGAAACCAGTGTCCGCGGAAGTAACTTCTATATTACTATTTTGGGATATTTAACGGATGTGGTTCAATCTTTGGAATTTATATCCAAAGCTAGCTACAAGCATGTAAACAATAACCATAAGGCTTTACGTTTCAATCAGATAAAAGATTTGCAGGAAATAGACCAGCATTTGGAAGCGCTATTTAATGAAATTGAAGATATTTTCCATAAAAAGGAATTCCAGCGAATTAAAGAGGTTCTCAATAAAAAAGAAGAAATTTTCGAAAGTCTCTCCTACAAAATTGAGAAACAAATAGCGCGAACCCGTACGGAGGAATCAAGCCCAAAAAACACTACTTTGTATTTCAGCCTATTGCTTGAAACCAAGGATTTGGTTACGGCCTTGATGAATTTGATGGAAGAATATTATACAAGTTATAAAAAAGCTTAAACCTAAAAATAACTAAAACCCGAAAGCCTCAGTAATTAGTAACTACTGAGGTTTTTTTTATAAAAACAAATCCTTAAATGGATCATTCTGAAAATAATAATAGTCAATCATCAAAATCAATAAATTGTGTATAAAATGCACTATCATTCCTAGCCAAAGCGTTTTGAAACGATATCTTAAATAGCCCAAAACCAAACCAAACGGGAATATCCATAAAATAGAAAGAAAGGAAAAATGAACAAGTGCAAAAATAAATGCAGTAGCTATAATGGTTACCCAAGGATTGGCAAAATTTCTTAATCTGTTGAACAAAAACACCACGAAAAGCAAGTTCCTCAAAAATGGGTGGCAAAACTACTGTAAATAACAGTGCCCAAAATAGAGGATTTTCATAGCCTGCATAGTCGTAAAAAATATTATCAGTTTCATCAAATAATAAAGAATTTAGTCCTTCAATCCCCACGTAAACTATTGCCGCTGTAATTACTGGAAAGACAATTGCAAAAGCCAAGCTTTGCCAGGAAATGTGTTTTAAATTGTATAGCCCCAGAATTTTTTTTGCATCGAATGAGCAAAAAATTAGTGTGAGTGCAACAAAAACGATTTCTACTATTATTTCATTTTTAAGTGAAATAATTCCATCCCTATAAATAATAAATGTCGCTATTGCATAAAGCAGGAAAGTGATATAAAAAGCAATCACCAGTTGTACGCTTCTGCTTTCTATTCCGTGGTTTTTTTGTTCTACGGCTTTTCCACATCCCCCACAATATTTTGCAGTTTGTTTTATGGTAGCATTACAATATTTACAGTATTGAATCATCTAGTTAAGCATTCCGAAGTTGTAATGCTGAATTGATTCCTTTTGACAGATAAACAATAATGAAAATTTTAATCAATAGGCCTTTATAAATTGTTTCTGGTTCTAGCAGGCCGTTGAGTACGAGCGTGGTTAAATAAACCAACAATCCTAAAATCAATGCAACCAACGGTCGCTTTTGCGACCAAAAACCCAATAATAGGTAGCATAGGGAAAGAATTGTATTTACAATCAAAACAGCTGAGTCCTCAAGTATAAAATAATAATAAATCCCCGACAAAAAAGCGATGCCAGCAACTACAAAAAGACTGTTTCTTCCCTTTCTAATTTGGGAAGTGGCCTCAGCTTGCCCTCTTTTTTTCATCACCTGTCGCGCATGAAAACCTGACTGCTCCTGCGCTGTTCCTCCTTCAGGATATCCACAGTCATTACAAAATTTTTGTTCCCATTCTATTTCAGAATTACACTGTGAACAAGTTTTTGGAGCAATAATCAGTTCTTCCATATTTCAATTTATAAAAAAGCTAATATAAAATAATCCATAAAAAAAGGAAGGCAAAAGCCTTCCTTTTAAAAGTTTATCTTTAAAATTAAGATCCGCACATCAAACAATCATCATCGGCCGCATTTTTGGATTGTGCGAGCATTTCGCGTAATTCCTGTGGCGTCATTGGCTTTGTTGAAACATTTTCGGCTAATATGGGTGCAATTTTAGCATCCAGGGTTTCTTTTTTATCTTCTTTTTTTAATGTGAATTTTATAGCATCCACGGCACTTTTCGTTCTCAAATAATACATCCCGGTTTTAAGACCGCTCTTCCACGCGTAAAAATGCATCGAAGTAAGTTTCGCCATATTGGCATTTTCCATAAACAAGTTCAACGATTGGCTTTGATCTATAAAATAACCACGTTGTCTACTCATATCAATAATATCTTTCATGGAAAGTTCCCAAACAGTTTTATAAAGTTCCTTCAAATCCTGCGGAATTCTTTCAATATCCTGAACGGAACCGTTGGCACGCATTATCTCTTCCTTCAAATCCTCGTTCCAAAGTCCTAGTGCTACTAAATCTTCCAAAAGATGCTGGTTCACAACAATAAATTCCCCAGAAAGTACGCGGCGAGTATATATATTTGAAGTGTAGGGCTCAAAAGCTTCGTTATTCCCAAGAATCTGCGAAGTGGAAGCAGTTGGCATAGGCGCAACCAAAAGGGAATTTCGCACACCGTGTTTCTTAACCTCTTTTCTGAGTTTTTTCCAGTCCCAACGGCCACTTAATTCTTCATCCTTTACTCCCCATAAATTATGTTGAAAAAGTCCCTCGGAAATTGGCGATCCGTCATAACTTTCATAAACACCGTCCTCCTTTGCCTCTTCCATAGATGCCGTAAGCGCAGCAAAATAAAGGGTTTCAAAAATTTCCTGGTTTAATTTTTTTGCCTCATCACAAGTAAATGGCAAACGAAGCATAATAAAAGCATCCGCCAATCCTTGAATTCCCAATCCAACCGGACGGTGGCGGAAATTGGAGTTCTGTGCTTCAATAACAGGATAATAATTTCTATCAATTACTCGGTTTAGGTTTTTTGTAACACGTTTGGTTACACGGAAAAGTTCTTTATGGTCAAATTCATTATTTTTTACAAACATCGGCAACGCAATTGATGCCAAATTACAAACGGCAACTTCGTCTTTGGAAGTGTATTCCATAATTTCAGTACACAAATTTGATGAACGGATGGTCCCCAAATTCTTTTGGTTGCTTTTTCGGTTAGCCGCATCTTTGTAAAGCATGTAAGGCGTTCCGGTTTCAATTTGCGATTCAAGGATTTTCTCCCAAAGCTCACGTGCTTTTACGGTCTTTCTACCTTTGTTTTCAGCTTCGTATTTTTGGTATAGCGCCTCAAATTCCTCGCTGTGGCATTCAAAAAGACCGGGGCATTCGTTCGGGCACATCAACGTCCATTCTGCATCCGATTGCACACGTTCCATGAATAAATCTGGAATCCACATGGCATAAAAAAGATCGCGGGCGCGCATTTCTTCTTTTCCGTGATTCTTTTTCAAATCTAAAAAATCAAAAATATCAGCATGCCACGGTTCTACATAAATTGCGAAAGAGCCTTTCCTTTTTCCACCGCCCTGATCCACATAACGCGCGGTATCATTAAAAACGCGAAGCATCGGGACAATTCCGTTTGAAGTTCCGTTCGTACCGCCAATGTAAGATCCGGTCGCGCGAACGTTGTGAATTGACAATCCAATTCCACCGGCAGATTGCGATATTTTCGCGGTCTGCTTCAAAGTATCGTAAATACCATCAATGCTGTCGTCCTTCATTGCAAGCAAAAAGCAGGATGACATCTGCGGTTTTGGTGTTCCACTATTGAAAAGCGTTGGTGTGGCGTGCGTGAAATATTTCTTCGACATTAACTCATACGTTTCCTTCACAGCTGCTAAATCATCCAAATGAATCCCCACGGAAACGCGCATCAACATATGCTGCGGACGCTCTGCAATTTTTCCATTTAATTTCAGTAAATACGAACGCTCCAAAGTTTTAAAGCCGAAATAATCATATCCAAAATCACGGTTGTAAATGATGGTAGAATCCAGTTCTTCAGCATTTTTCTTTATCACTTCATAAACCTCATCACTCAATAGTGGCGCTTTTTTCCCCGTACGTGGATTTTCATATTCATAAAGATCTGTCATCACTTCAGAAAATGATTTTTTGGTATTTTTATGAAGGTTTGAAACAGAAATCCGTGCTGCCAAACGTGCATAATCAGGATGCGAAGTAGTCATTGTGGCTGCAATTTCCGCAGCCAAATTATCAAGTTCGCTGGTGGTAACACCGTCGTAAAGACCTTCAATAACACGCATTGAAATTTTTACAGGATCTACCAATTCATTTAAACCATAGCACAATTTGCGTACGCGAGCCGTGATTTTATCGAACATCATTGGTTCTTTGCGGCCGTCTCTTTTTACTACATTCATAAGGTTTTGTATTAGCCCCCTAACCCCCGAAGGGGGAACTGGGAGAATGGATTAATATTATTTTATTGATAGAATGACACACATTATTTTCTTTGCCTTAATGCGTAAACAATGAATTCCCCCTTCGGGGGTTAGGGGGCTAAAAATCTGCGTCGAAACTGATTTTATTCGAATCTTTGTCTTTGTTGGTGACGCCCGCCTTTTGGTATTCGCCAACTCTCTTTTCAAAGAAATTAGTTTTTCCTTGAAGCGATATCATATCCATAAAATCGAAAGGATTTGTAACATTGTATTCCTTTTCGCATTCCAATTCAACCAAAAGTCTATCGGTTACAAATTCAAGATATTGGGTCATTAATTTTGAATTCATCCCAATCAAACTTGCTGGAAGTGATTCTGTAATGAATTCGCGTTCAATATTTAACGCGTCCACCAAAATTTCACGAATTCGTTCTTTTGAAACTTTATTTTTTAAGTGATGGTTATGGAGATGTACGGCAAAATCGCAGTGAACACCTTCATCGCGGGAAATTAATTCGTTTGAAAAAGTAAGTCCGGGCATTATTCCACGTTTTTTCAACCAAAAAATAGAACAGAAAGCACCGGAAAAAAAGATTCCTTCAACCGCTGCAAAAGCTATCAATCGCTCTGCAAATGAATCGCTTTCAATCCATTTTAGCGCCCATTCGGCTTTCTTTTTAATTGCGGGAAATGTTTCTATTGCGTTAAACAGTTGATCCTTTTCTTTATCGTCTTTAACATACGTATCAATCAATAACGAGTAGGTTTCGCTGTGAATGTTTTCCATCATTATCTGGAAGCCGTAGAAGAATTTTGCTTCGCTGTACTGAACTTCATTAACGAAATTTTCAGCGAGATTTTCATTTACAATCCCATCAGAAGCCGCAAAAAATGCAAGAATGTGCTTTATAAAATAACGTTCGTCGTCATTTAATTTTGAATTCCAATCGGTAAGATCTTGGTGCAAATCAATTTCTTCGGCTGTCCAAAAACTAGCTTCGCTTTTTTTATACCACTCCCAAATGTCGTGATGTTGGATTGGAAATATTACGAATCTGTTTTTGTTTTCCTGTAAAATTGGTTCAATTGCACTCATATGTCCTTTGTTTTTGAGATTAAAATTTGTCGCTACTCGGGACTAACAAATATGTAAAAATTAAAAGGAAATTGAATAAAATTAGCCTGAGGTTTTTAACAAAGTTTTCAACATGAAAGTCATAATTGTTTACAATTATAATCAAAAATACATTTGTATATTGTTGTATATTAAATACTTATAATGCTTTTATTGACTTCGCGAAGAAAAAAGTTTGCAAAAAATGAAAACCACCAGTAACCATTTTTAGATTACAACATTTGCCTTTGAAAGCTGGCCAATGATTAGTTTTTTAAAGGAAAAACAAGAATAAGCCTACGAAAAAATTAAAATTTCAATCCATAGCAGGAAACAATACTTTAAAAGTGGTTTTTTCTTCAGAGGAATCCAAAGTGATTGTTCCGCCGTAAGTTTCCACAATATTTTTTACCATTCCCAAGCCTAGCCCCATGCCGCTATTTTTGGTAGTGAACTGAGGCTCGAATATGCAATTCCTATTTTCTTCGGAAACGCCTATTCCATTATCGGTAACCAGAATATTCACAAAATTATCTTCAGTTTTAACGATGACCTCGATTCGCGGTTCGGCTGGTTTTTTTTGCTCAAGGGACTGAATACTGTTTTTTATCAAATTGGTCACGACCCGAATTAGTTGGGTGCGATCAAAACGTGCGCGAACTTCTTCTTGTTCCGGAAAGAAATAGATATAATCTTCATTAAAAATATCCAATGCGAGTTTTGTAATTTTTACGACGTTCAAAGTTTCATCCTGTTGGGCAGGCATCTTTGCATAGGTTGAAAATGCAGAGGAAATTGAACTTAGCGTATCAATTTGCTGAAGCAAAGTTTTGGTGTAGTCGTCTATTTTCTTTTCAATCTCAGGATCATTAGGATCAAATTTGCGCTGAAAGCTCTGGACGGTAAGTTTCATTGGTGTCAAAGGATTTTTTATTTCGTGGGCCACCTGTTTCGCCATTTCACGCCAAGCCGTCTCCCTTTCGCTAGCAGCCAGTTGGGCTGCACTGTTTTCAAGTTCATCAATCATGCCGTTATACGAATTAATAATTGTTGAAATTTCCGCTGGCGTATCGCTAATGATAATTTTTTTGTTCCGCGCGTCAAATCGTGTTTCAGAAAGTTTTTCACTTATTTCTTTTAAGGATCGAGTAATATATTTTGAAAGAAAATAGGATAGTATAATGGCAACCAAAAGCATAAAAAAGTAAGCCATGCCCAGCCGATAAAGATATTCAGTAAGTTCTTTGGTGATAAAACCGTCGTCTTCAATATAGGGCAAATTAAGGATGGCTAACGGCTTGAAATAGCTATCCGTAACATAAGTATAGGAAGATTGGTATTTTTGACCCTCTTCCTCAAACTCCTTTATATAACTTTTTGTGGGGGAATTTTGAAGTGTTTCTAAAGCAATGTCGGGCATTTTTGGAGAAACGGTATCCTTAAAAAAAGACGGTTTGGACGATTTTAAAAGATTTCCGTCCAAATCATACAGAAATATTTCAAGTCCGTGAATGTCTTTGATTTCGTAAATTTTATCTTTAAATATTAAAGGAATCTGTTCCGTTTCAACAGGATAGGTGGTGGTTTTTAAAATGTAGTTTATGTTCTCGCGGATGGCAGCTTCTTTTCGCAAAAGTCGGTCGCGGTGGTAATCCTGCGCTTCTTCTTTGTATTGAAACACGGTAACAATAGCAATGAGTACCGAAGCTCCAAAAACCAAAAGGAACATGGAAAGAAAGATTCGGGTGCGAAGCGATTTCTTGTAAAAATACATTTACATTTTTTTGAGAATGAAAGATAGCAATAATTAAACCAACATTTCGACTTCGTTCAAAGACTGGCCACTGAGCGTAGCCGAAGTGTTATTTCTCCCGAATTCTCTTGTAAATCTTATAGCCCATCATCAACAAAATTGCAAAAACTATAATGCCCACGGTGCCGTAGATCCAATTTGTACCATCCTTTAAAATCACTAAAAAAACAACGGCAAAAAGGATAATTGTCGGGACTTCATTAAAAAGGCGCATATAGTTTGAAGAATGTTTTACAACGTCCTTTTGAAGTTGTTTAAAAATTTGGTGGCATTTAAAATGGTAAATTATCAAAATCACCACGAATCCAAGTTTTACTTGCATCCAAGGTTGTGAAAGCCAAAAGGGGGTTATTACGATAAGCCATATTCCAAAAATAAGTGCTAAAATCATGGAGGGCCAACTGATGATATTCCAAAGGCGGGAGGCCATTATTTTAAGTTGTTTTCCCAAAATTTCCCTCTCGGGTGATGGCTTTTGACTAGCTTCAATTTGATACACAAATAAGCGAACAATGTAAAAAAGTCCCGCGAACCAAGTGACTATAAATATTAAGTGAAGTGATTTTATGTAGGGGTAAAATTGTTCCATTACCAGCTCGGTCTTGTTAAAACTGGCGGTAAAGATACCCAATAATTCAAAATAGATGGTTGCAGCAATAGAAGTTGGAAATCAATTTTTGATGAACTTCTTCGTAATGTTTCCTCCGGAAGAGGTAATGGTTATAAAATACATTCCAGACTTTAAAGCTGAGATGTCTATTTCGTTTGAAACCATGGTTTTCTTTGTCAATACAGTTCGGCCATTGACATCCGTAATGGAAATGGAATCAAAATTATTAGTAGCGAATTGAATAATCAATTTGCTATGGGCAGGATTTGGATAAATCTTTAAATCATTCAAACTGTTTTCAGGTGTTGAAAGAATAAGTACATTTCTAAAGGAATAACTAAAAGCAGTAGAGGATGCATAAGTTAAATAATCTATTCCTTGATTATCGCTGCTTAAACTTCCATATATAATCGCATTGTCGTGTAAATCAATCAATGAATAGCCCACAGGCCCTGGAGGACAATTGCTCGTGTCTTGAAAATAATCCTGTGCCTGCAACAGAAAATCATAATCGCCGCCATCTCCCAAAATAAAATTGCCGTTTATTAAGGAACAACCTTCAATGCCATCATAACTAAAATCAGGATTAATGGTGAATTGAGGCGGATTGGGTCCATTAAAAAATACAGGGTTGCCCATGTCTTCATCAACGCGGTATAAATACCAAGTTTGAAACAATAAAGGATTGGGTTCAGGGGCAGGTTCAGTACTGAAATAAGCCCAATTATTTTCAGAATCTCCTAGCGATAAGTATTTGAAACCATTAGTTTCATTATAGTTATAAGTTAAGGTTTTGGACTCAAGCGTTTGGGTTGTCAAAATATCATAAAAATATAAATCTTCATAATAGCAATTGGGTTCTATACAGCTAAGTAGCGTTACCCCGTAATCATTGAGTGTCATTAAATTACCATTAAAACTTGCCGCGGCATTCAAGGTATTGGAAATACCTTCAGCATTTATTACGAAATTCCCAGCAACTTCATAAATGGTCAAATTTGGATTTTCGCCATTCGGGGTTAAATAATCATTGCCAATGGATAATGATTTCAATCGAAAAGTTTCATTCAATAAACCTGCGGGTTGTGCGAAAGTGCATTCATAGCAGAAGATAACCACAAGAAGTAGTAACAGTTTTTTCATAACAGAAAGATTTGTTAGCAATTAAATATACATAAAATAAATTTTCAATATGTAAGTGTTATACGTAATCCCAGCATTAAATGATTGCAAATAAAAAAAGCAATGGAATTTTCTCTTGCTTTTTAAAATTAAAATTTTATAATATTTACTGAATTTCCGCAGAAAAACTTCCGGCGGTAATTTCATAAGTTACGTCGGGGTCGTTTGGATCCCGTCGATTTGCCCTAAAATTGAAAGTACCTTCGATGATTTTGGTCGATGCATTGAACGAAGTGATGGTCAATGTTCCCGATTCTGATAAATAACTCGCTTCGTCAAAGTTTGGATAGTATGAACCTTTATAATTTGTAGAAGTACCAAATTCGTAATTACCAATCGTAATATCCCTGGGGAATCTTAAGAACAACCCTTCATCATTGGCATTGAGAGCTATTATCCATATTTCAGATTGACGGAAGCTTGAAGTAACAATTATTGGATTAAACGCTTCTCCATCAACGTCTGCCAAAAGCGGTACTTCAGTTGACAAAACTACATTTTTGAATTCGCCATTGGTAACCTCCTTTGGACCTAAAAATCCTACTGCAGTAAACCTGAAAGTGCCCGTTGCGGTTCCATTTTCAATATCAAGACTCGTAATATTTATTTCCCCACTTCCCCCTTCAAAATCGGTACTATAATTTAATCCGCCAGGAACGGTATACTCTGCAATATTATTTAAATTTGGGTTTGGCCCAAGATCAAAAGTACCTTCCGAAGCATTGGCAACGCTTATAATAATCGTTTCCCCCGTTGAGTCATCAGTTGCGGTAATGCGGAAAAATCCATTATAAAAGGTTGCGCCTACGTTGATGGTCGCACTAAACTCGCTCCCATTCACTTTTGCTATCAAATCGCCGTCGGCTGCTCCCCATATTGTTATCGTCATCTTTATTACATCCAATTACAACAAAAGTTAAAATGGCAATCAAATTAAATTTCAAAAATTTCTTCATCCTCTTTTTTTAAAGTTTTAACAAGACAATAAATATACTCATTTCCAATATTCATGATTTTGCCTGAAAATTGGACCAAAAAAAATAATCGTTGGAATAAAGCTCTATTTCAATGTCTTCCGAATTTCCCGATTCAAAAAATAGCCCGTAACAATAGTTGAAAGCACATCGGCCGTCGGAAAGGAAATCCACACGCCCAATTCGCCGAAGTAATGGGGAAGAATAAAAATCAAAGGGATAAAGAAAAACCCTTGGCGCGTTAATGTGAGCAACAAGGCTGGAACCGCTTTTCCGATAGCTTGAAAATAGGCCGAACCAATCAATTGGATCGCAATAATGGGCGTAGCCGCAAAAACCCAACGCATATAATGGGGTGTTTCAGAAAGAATGTCTACATCTTTTGTGAACACGGAAACGATTGATTCGGGAAATGTCATGATTATACCAAAAATAACCAATCCTAATCCACCGGCATATAAGATAGCTTTGTTAATACTTTCCCGAACCCGAGGAAATTTATGTGCTCCATAATTAAAACCGGCAATTGGCAAAAACCCTTGTGTTACTCCCAATACTGGGAAAAGCGCAAACATCAACATTCTCGCGATGATTCCATAGGATGCTACCGATGCTTCGCCACCAATATTGAAAAGAATGTTATTCATCAAAAGATAGGTAATGCTCACCACAGCCTGTCTCGCCAATGTTACAAAACCAAGTGCTGACATTTCCTTTAAAATAGACAAATCAAGTCCGAAATGGGGGAGGCTTATTTTTAGTTCCGATTTATTACTTAAAAAGAACCAGAGCACATATAGAAAACACAATCCGTATGAAATGGTTGTAGCCCAAGCGGCACCTGCCATTCCCATATCCAATAAATTAATTAATATATAATCTAAAATGAGATTTCCGACTGACGGAATTATCATTGCAACCATCGCAAACTTAGGTTTTCCTTCGGCGCGAATTACGTTGTTACCCATCATACAGAGTGCCAAAAGGGGTACTCCATATAGCACGATGCGATAATAGATTTTTGCCGGTTCAAATATGTCGCCCTTTCCCCCGAAGGCGGGAATGATTTCATTGATGAAAACCAAACCAAAAACTACCATTAGGGAAGTAAACAACAGAGTTAAAGTGATTTGGTTCCCAAAGGTTTTAAGTGCCCGCTCTTTATTGTTGGCACCCAAGGCGCGTGAAATGATGGAAGAACCTCCAATACCAATAGCCATTCCCAAGGCTGCAATAAAAAACGACACTGGCAAAACCACATTTATGGCCGCAATGGCAATGGAACCGATCCAATTGCCCACAAAAATGGTGTCCACTAAAATATTTAGGGACATTACCAAAATACCAATAGAGGCGGGAACAGCTTGTTTAATCAATAAACTTCCTATGGGTTCGGTGCCAAGCGCGGCGCTTTGGTTCGGTTTCATTAGGCTATGGCGGTTTTAACATCCACAATACGCCATTGGTCAATCCAGCCTGTTAAAACTTGGGCCCAGTCTTCGCGATCATTTAGGCAGGGTATTACGGTAAAGTCCTTTCCGCCGGCTTCGTGGAAAATTTCCTCGCCTTCCATGGCTATTTCTTCCAAGGTTTCTAGGCAATCGCTTACAAAAGCTGGGGTTACGATTGCCAGTTTTTTGATGCCGTTGAGGCCCATTCTTTCAATAGTTCTATCTGTATAAGGTTGTAGCCACGGATCAAAACCTAAGCGGGATTGGAAGGATGTTGAAAAGGTTCCAGGCTGTAAATTCAATTTTTCCGCAACGAGTGCCGTTGTTTTTAAACATTGGTGACGGTAACAAAATTGATGTGCGGGCGAAGCTGTTATGCAGCAGGTACCGTTAATCTTACAATGGCTTTTAGTTATGTCACTTTTGCGAATGTGCCTTTCTGGGACACCGTGGTAGCTGAAAAGAAGGTGTTCGTAATCTAAGCCTTCCAGCTTTTCTGATATGCTTTTGGAAAGCACTTCTATGTATTCCGGTTTGTTGTAAAAAGCAGGGAGGGAAGTTATTTCAAGATGTGGAAAGAATTCGTTTTTAAGCTCCTCTACTTTTACATCAATAGTTTCGGTAGTTGCCATTGCAAACTGTGGATAAAGGGGAATGGTCAACACCTCATCTACGCCTTGGTTTACTAATTCCTGCAATCCTTTTTTCAGGGTCATGCTTCCATAACGCATCGCCAATAGCCACTGGAATGGTGGTTTTTTGTTGGATTTTCTTCTGAAGTCTTTCTGAAATCACTATTAGCGGGGAACCTTCTTCCCACCAAATTCGTTTGATAGGCCTCGGCAGATTTTTTGGGGCGGGTGTTTAAAATAATGCCGCGCACCAAAAACGAACGAAACCAATAGGGTACATCAATTACTCGCGGATCCATCAAGAACTCATCGAGGTATTTTTTTACATCCTTAGGATTGGTACTGTCTGGCGAACCAAGGTTTACTAGAAGAACTCCTTTCATAGCGGAAAAATTTTTAGCAAAATTACTCTTTTAAAACACAATGCTCAAAAAGGAGGTTATTTAAAAATCAATGTAACTATTTTGATTATTTATACATTGAACAAAGTAAAATTTGGTTTACTAATTATTCACTTTTTTCTAACAAAAATTTCGTGGTCGAGGGTGCAGTCTATTTTCGGAAAAATTTATTGATTGTAGTTACTTCTTTGGTTCTTCCAAACGGTTAAACTTTTGTAATACCTCCTGAAGTTTATCATGAGGAAGTGCATAAAATATATTATCGTTGATGCCCATCATATTCTCCGCTGCTACCAGTACATTTATAATTGCTTCTTCAGTCGCTTCTACTGTGGCTTCGAATAAAGGATCAAGTAACCATTTGGGAATCACATCCCACTTTTCAATAGTAAAATCATCGTTATATTTTGGAGTAGCGGTGCTCACCGCCAGAAAAATCTCCCCTGAACTATTGTGCGAAATGGTTCCCGTACGTGCAATCCCGTGGGTGACGCGCTTTGCCAAATGTTTCAGTTCATTGGGAGTTAGGGGCGCATCGGTAGCGACAATCACAATAGCCGAACCATCCTTTCGCTTTGGGTTGTGCAACACAGGACGGGGTCCAGCCAACTCCTTGCCTACTGGCACGCCGGCAATGGTCAATTCATTCATACCTCCAAAATTGGCCTGTATAAACACCCCTACAGTATATTCCTTGCCGTTTATCTTTACGATACGGGAGGCTGTGCCGCTTCCGCCTTTATACCCATAGAGGGCCATTCCGGTGCCACCGCCAACATTACCTTCCGCTATGGCGCCGCCCGATGCGGTATTCAAAGCATCAAAAACATGTTCCTTTTTAACGTGAAAACCATTGATATCATTCAATAAGCCATCCCAGGTTTCGGCAACCACCGGAAGACCAAAGGAGAAATCGATCATTTCATTTTCAGAAAAATTCTTATAGCTCCACTGCCCTATTGCATCCCTTACAATGCCTACGCTATTTGTGTTGGTTATGCCTATGGGGCCAGCGCTTGTGCCATAATCGTCAATGTAGGGTAAGCCGGTCATTTCACCATCGCCGTTCAGGTTGAACCAGGCGGCGGCATAACTGTCGTTGCTTTTTCCCTTTGGCAAAATTACCGTTACGCCAGTTCTGACTGGACCCACTCCTGGCTCCAGATTGCCCTCCCCAGAAATTAAGGTTTTGTAGCCCACCAAAAGCCCGGGCACATCTGTTATGGAATTGTATGCCCCCGTGGTTCCCATAAAAGGAATTCCCAAATCGCGGGCTCGTTGTTTTTTATTTGTTTGGGCAGTTTGGTTGAAAGACAACAAAACTGAACATAGCAAGAAAAGTACGTGTTTAAGTGAAAGCATAATATTAAGGAAAGGATTTTTCAATTTTAATTGGGAGCAAAAATAAACCTTTTTATAGTTAAAAATAGAGGGGTTAATAAATATTGGAATAGGTTTCCGTTACATTATAAATCAGAAGAATAAAAAAATATCAATCCTTAAAATGGTATTCATGTATTAAGGCCCATCAAAAACTTTTTGGGTGTAGTTCCAAACCTTTTTTTAAAAGCTGCTATAAAATGGCTGGAGGTGCTATACCCTACCCTTAAACCCACCTCATTCACATTGTGGGAACCCGTAGCTAGCAATTGACGGGCAACTTCCATTTTATAATCAAAAAGGAAACTGAAAACCGTATCGCCATAAATTTGCTTAAAACCTTCCTTCAACTTGTTTAGCGGCAGATTAATTTCATCTGCCAACTGTTGCAGTGTTGGGGGTTCAGCCATTCTTTTAATTATTATCTGCTTCGCCTTTTTTATTTTGGAAACATTGTCTTCATCTGCCAAAAAGGGACACTGTTCCACATCGGCATCTGCTGGGCGGTTAAAATATAGACTCAGCAGCTCATACGCCTTGGCCTTGAAATATAGGGGCTTGATGGTTGGGTTGAGGCTATAATTCATCAATTGGTTCAAGACGATAGCCATAGACGGGGAAATACGTCCGTCCTTATAGTACTTGCGGTCTTTGTTTTCCTTATTTAGAAAAGTAATGTAATCGGCCTCTGTGGAAAAAAGTGCGTGGAATTCATTGATGGGCAGAAGCACCGATATTGCCCAAGAATGCCTTTCAAGGACCATATTTATTGGCAAATCGCGCTGTGGATTGTAGAGCAAAAGCGAGTTTTCCTCTTTTAAGGGCAGGCTATAATTTCCGTCATTAAAGAGAAAGGTTGCCGCACCTTTTATACAGAAATGAAACTGGATGAAAGTGGCGTTTACTTCTCTTATAAAAGTTTGATTTTCATTTGTTTCGTTATTGAATTTCAGAATGAAAAAACCGGGAGAGATTGCGGTTTCTTCATAAAAACTTTGAGCGACATTTTTTTGGAAATCCATCTCGTATTCAAAAGGATTTAATTTAGAATAATTCTAAATTGATTTGTGTTTCGTTAGCTTGGAAAGTGCGAATTTAAAGGTTAAAATATGATAAATATCATATTTCGGTCTTATTTAACAAGTATCGACAAAAAAGATACCGCTGGCGTTATTTTTTTAAAAACAATGCCCTTACATTTGCTCCTGTTTTATATGGAAAATTTGAAAACATATTCTGGGGAGTCACTCGAGGGAAATTTTTACGCCATCGGCCTGAACTACAAAAAAGCAGATGCTGAAATCCGTGGCCACTTTAGTTTAAGTGATGTTGCGAAGGAAAAAATACTATTGCAGGCCAAAGCAGATGGCATTCCTTCCCTTGCAGTTATTTCCACCTGCAATCGCACGGAACTTTACGGCTTTGCACAGCATCCCTATCAGCTTATAAAACTTCTATGCGAGTATACAAACGGTACCGTGGAAGAGTTTGAAAAGGTAGCCTATATTTATAAAAACCATGATGCGGTTTCGCATCTCTTCAGCGTGGGAACTGGTTTGGATAGCCAGATTTTAGGCGATTTTGAAATTATAAGTCAGTTGCGCAATGCCTTCCGACAGTCGAAGAAGCACGATATTATAAATCCTTTTATGGAGCGCCTTGCCAATGCGGTAATTCAGGCCAGCAAGCGCATCAAGAATGAAACTAAGATTTCTTCCGGCGCTACTTCTGTTAGCTTTGCAGCAGTGCAGTATATTATGGCACGCGTGCCCTATATTTCAGAAAAGAACATTCTTCTTTTTGGAACCGGGAAAATAGGTAGAAATACCTGTGAAAATTTAATAAAACACACCAAGAACAACCATATTACCCTTATAAACCGAACCAAGGAAAAAGCGGAAAAGGTTGCGGGAAAGTTCAACTTGATCGTTAAGGATTATGCCGATATCCAAAGCGAAATAGCCCAAGCCGATGTGCTTATAGTAGCAACCGGCGCTCAAAAACCTACCATTTCAAAAGAGCTTTTGTATTTAAAAAGACCGTTGCTTATTTTGGATCTTTCAATTCCGAAAAATGTTTCCGAAGATGTTATGGAAAATGAATTGGTAACATTAGTACATATGGACCACCTTTCTGCCGTGACCGATCAAACCTTAGAGCAACGTGCTGCTCAACTTCCTTTGGCGAAAAATATTATTGCCGAAATAGAAAAGGAGTTTAACCAATGGTCAGACAACAGAAAATTTGCACCCACCATTAAAGCCTTGAAAAATAAACTTGCTGAGATTAAAGCTGCAGAAATTGAGAATCAGCGTAAAAAAATTAATGGTTTTAATGAAGAGCAGGCTGAAATAATCAGCGCTCGGCTTATCCAAAAAATTACTACACATTTCGCAAACCATTTAAAAGGTGAAGAAGGCTCGGCCGAGAGTATAGAACTCATAAGAAGGGTTTTTCAACTTGAAACTGCCTAATCTTGAAGAAAACGATCCGAATTGGCACCCGCGACAGTGAACTTGCCCTTTGGCAAGCCAAAACCGTAAAATCCAAACTCGAAAAGTTGGGGTATAACACGCTGCTGGTACCCGTAAAATCTGAAGGGGATTTGGTTTTGGACAAGCCTCTTTATGAATTGGGCATTACGGGAATTTTCACCAAAACATTGGATGTAGCAATGATATCCGGAACCGTGGATATAGCGGTTCACAGCTTGAAAGATGTGCCTACACAATTGCCGAAAGGCATTGTGCAGACGGCTGTTTTGGAGCGTGCATCTTCAGAAGATATTTTGGTAACACCCCCCTACGCTCCCCTCAATGGAGGAATTGATTTGGAAAAACCTTGTACAATAGCCACGGGAAGTTTGCGCAGACAAGCACAATGGCTTCACCGTTATCCGAATCATAAAGTGGTGGATTTACGTGGAAACGTGAACACAAGGCTACAGAAACTGAAGGTTAATGATTGGCAAGGCGCAATTTTTGCCAAAGCGGGCTTGCAGAGAATTAATTTATTACCTGAAAACCATCAAGATTTAAGCTGGATGCTTCCCGCCCCGGCACAGGGAGCCATGGTTATTGTAGCTCTGGAAAACGATGGATTTGCAATAGAGGCCACTTCAAAATTGAACCATTCCCCTTCCGAAATTTGCACGAATATAGAACGTGAATTTTTGCGTACCTTGGAAGGCGGTTGCACAGCACCCATTGGGGCTTTGGCAGAAATTGTTGACGACAAAATTCTTTTTAAAGGTTGTCTGTTTTCTATAGACGGACAGACAAAACTGGAGATAGAGAAATCCGTTTCAATGAAGAATTATAAAAAATTCGGTAAAGATTGCGCGGATTATATACTTAAAAATGGTGGGGCTGAACTGATGGCTTCCATCAAAAAACAGATGGCATGAAAGCCATTCTTTCCACAAAAAAATTAAAGGCAAACCAACGTCAATTACTGCTAAAGACGGGAGCTTCATTGGTTGAATATGACGCTATAAAAATTGATTTTGTTCCTTTTCAAGTTCCTTCCCTTATTGAAAATGCCATTTTCACTAGCCAAAACGCGGTAAAAGCAGTTATGGGTTATGGCTTAGAAATTGGGAGTTGTTTTTGTGTTGGGGAAAAGACAAAATCATTATTGGAAGATAAGGGGTTCAATGTTATAAAAATGAGTGAATATGCTTCCGAATTGGCTGATTTTATTGTGAAGAACCATAAAAAAGATTCCTTTCATTTTTTCTGCGGAAATATTCGAAGTGATGAAATTCCTTCGAAATTGAAAGAAAATAGTATTGCTCTTGAAGAGATTGAAGTGTATAAAACTACTTTAAATCCGAAAAAATTTAATAGGCAATTTGATGCGATTCTGTTTTTCAGTCCAAGTGGAGTTAGGAGTTATTGCGAGGAAAACTTACAAGGTGTTGAAAACCTGGCAGGAAGTTCAGGGGAGGCAGACCTCAAGGTCTTGAATACCTTGCAGGAAAATCACAAACCGATTGGGAAGGTGGTGCCGCAGGTCCCTTTGCAGGTGTGACCCACATGGTTTGTATAGGAAAAACAACCGCTTCTGAAGCGAAAAAATATAGTGAGAATGTGGTGATTGCGGATGCTACTACTGTTGATAGTGTTATTGCTACAGCGGTGGAAATGTTTTGTTAACTGTTGGTTTTTGGCCTTTGGCTTTTGGACTTAGGATTTGGGCTTCTTTTTTTACTTTTAGGGGAAAATATAGAAACTAACAATTAACAACTAACGGATACAGTGATAATCGGGAACTTGAATAATGAAATACCATTAAAACAATAAATAACTAAAGGCCAAAGGCTAATAGCTAAGGGCTTAAATAAATTTATGATTAAAAACGACCTCTTTATAAAAGCCCTTCGTGGCGAAACTGTGGAAAGACCACCCGTTTGGATGATGCGCCAAGCCGGTAGATATTTGCCCGAATTTCAGGAAATAAAACAGAAATACGACTTTTTCACACGTTGCCAAACGCCGGAACTTGCCAGTGAAATTACAGTGCAACCAATCCGTAGATATGGAATGGATGCTGCAATTCTCTTTAGCGATATTTTGGTAATTCCGCAGGCAATGAACATTCATGTGGAAATGAAACCAGGCATCGGTCCATGGTTGCCCAACCCGATCCGCACTTCAAAAGATTTGGAAAGCGTGATAGTGCCCGACATAAACGAAACACTTGGTTACGTAATGGAAGCCATAAAAATGACCAAAGAAAAACTTAATGACGAAATTCCATTGATTGGTTTTGCTGGAAGTCCGTGGACTATTTTGTGTTATTGTGTTCAGGGTCAAGGCTCAAAAAATTTCGATATCGCGAAGGAATTTTGTTTCACCCAACCCGTTTTAGCACACGAATTACTTCAAAAAATTACCGATACCACAATTCTATATTTAAAGGAAAAAGTAAAAGTGGGCGTAAACGCCGTGCAGGTTTTTGACAGTTGGGGCGGCATGCTTTCACCCACAGATTACCAAGAATTTAGTTGGCAATATATGCAGCAAATAATTGATGCGCTGAAAGATGAAACGCACGTAATTGCTTTTGGAAAAGGCTGTTGGTTTGCCTTAGACACGATGGCAAAAAGCGGTGCCTCGGCTTTGGGAGTCGATTGGACTTGTTCACCCAAAAATGCACGATATCTAACAGGTGGCAAAATTACGTTACAAGGAAATTTTGACCCAACCCGACTTTTTAGTCCGCCGTCAGAAATTAAAAAGATGGTGAAACAAATGATAGACGAATTCGGAAAAGACAGATATATCGTGAATTTAGGTCACGGCATTTTACCTTCCATTCCGTTGGAAAATGCCGGCGCTTTTATTGAAGCTGTAAAGGAATACAAGCAAGAATAGATGCTTTGGCGGATTGTAAAGAAACTGGATTTCAAGCAACTTTTTGCCTTGGCTTGGCTGTTTCTGAAAAATCCGGTTTATGCCATTCCCACTATTTTTGCTACAAAACGGTGTATGAATATCGCAGAGCAAGAATATGGAAGCAAACACCATTTAAGCAATCCGGCCAATGCTTTTAGGCATGCGCTTTGGGTAATTTTAATTATCAAAAAGTGTTTGAAATGGCAAAAAAATGAGCCAAAAGCAAAAATCTGGGCAAAAAGATTTACGGATTGGCACGAGATTTTTTCGCCAAACGCAGCTCTGGAACGCGCAATGGATTTGCATAATAACAAAGTTGGAATCCTCTATTTTGAAGAAGTTAAATTTAAAAGTGAGGCGGAAATCATACTATTTTTGAAGCGGAAAGCTACGGTAGCGGTACGGATTTCAGCGGTTGACGAAGTAAGAAAAATTGATAAGGAATTAGTTTATATTAAGTAAACTGGGTTCTTGGGCAGTTGGAAACAAGATATTAGGTCACGACTTCGCTCGACCGAACACAGAATTAAATGAAAAATATATTAAAAGGCATAAAAGCATACGCAGGCACTTTTCAGCTCATCAATAAACTTGGGCTTTGGAAGTATTTCGGCGTACCCATGGCCATTAGTTTTTTAACTGCAGTATTGATTGGATTTTCGGCCTTGGGCCTGAGCGATAATCTGGGAGCGTTTATTTCAAAAGTATGGTTTTGGGAATGGGGCGCCGAAACTTTCAGAACCATCAGTGATTTTATTGGAGCGCTTATTATTATTGCCGTGGGACTTATTCTTTATCGTCATATCGTCATGGCGCTTAGTGCACCCTTTATGAGCCCAGTTTCGGAAAGGATAGAGAAGTATCTTTATGGCGAAAACCATTCGCACAGAAATACTACAAATGCTGAACAGCTTTGGAGAGGCATTCGGATAAACATTCGGAATTTGCTGATGGAACTTTTGCTAACAATTCCCATTATTTTAATCGGTTTTATTCCTGTTATAGGAATGATTTCTTCGGTACTTTTGTTTCTGGTGCAAAGCTATTATGCCGGTTTCGGAAATATGGATTATACCTTGGAACGGCATTATAAATATTCGGAAAGTATTCAATTTGTAAGAAGAAATCGTGGCTTGGCTATTGGTAATGGGGTGGTTTTTATGCTGATGCTATTGATTCCCGTAATTGGAATTATTTTGGTATTGCCGCTTTCGGTAACGGCGGCGAGTACGGAAACATTAAAAGTTTTGGAACAATCAAAACAAATAGGCTTTAATAAAGAATTGTAAATCAAAATAAAAGATACCAGTCTGTGGGCATCCACTTTTCGATTCTTTTGAAAATATGGAATATTCGCATAAAAGTGATTTGAGTTGAGTGATAACGTTTTGGGCAGGAAGTGGCCCCGTTGATGTAAGGTATTCCAGACTTCCTGCAAGGTCTTCAAGACCTTGTAGGTCTTAACATACGAAATTATGAATTTAGAAAAAATAGAACAATCGCACTACTACCACATCTACAATCGCGGAATTAATGGTGTTGCTATTTTTGATACTGAAGAAAACAAACGATATTTTCTTCAGTTGTTCGGAAAATATATGTCATCATCCGTGGAAGGGAACACCATGCTGGAAGTGGCTCCGATGATGTGGACCTGCAAGGTTTTCAAAACCTTGTAGGTCTTAAAAACCCTGTTATTATGAAAGAAAAGTTCCTATCCTATATTAAGAATTTACAAAATGAAATAACTTCCGCTTTGGAAGCAATTGATGGTTCTGCAAAATTTAAGGAAGATATTTGGACTCGCGAAGAAGGCGGTGGCGGACAAACGCGCGTGATTGAAAACGGTGCAGTTTTTGAAAAAGGCGGAGTAAACATTAGTGAGGTTTTTGGGAAGTTGCCAGAAAGTATGCAGCAGTATTTTGGAGTGAAAGATGCCGATTTCTTTGCCTGCGGACTCAGTTTAGTGCTTCACCCAAAAAATCCAATGGTGCCGACTGTTCATGCCAATTGGCGCTATTTTGAAATGTATGATGCGGAAGGTAATATTGTGGATAGCTGGTTTGGCGGCGGGCAGGATTTAACACCATATTATTTATTTGAGGAAGATGCGAAACATTTTCACCAGGTCTGCAAAACAGCTTGTGATAAGCATAATGCTTCATTTTACGAAATCTACAAAAAACGCTGCGATGCGTATTTTTGGAACGCGCATCGCGAGGAAGCCCGTGGAATCGGTGGACTTTTCTTCGATTATTTAAAGGCTTCCGAAGAAATGAAGATGCAGGATTGGTACAATTTCGTGACCGAGGTTGGGGATAGTTTTTTGGAGTGTTATCTTCCTATTGTTGAAAAAAGAAAAAACCTTCCCTATTCCGAAGAAAACAGAAATTGGCAGGAAATACGCCGCGGCCGTTATGTTGAATTCAATTTAGTGCACGATAAAGGAACGCTTTTCGGATTAAGAACCAACGGCCGGATGGAGAGTATTTTGATGAGTTTGCCCCCCGTGGTGCAATGGAAATATGATTATCACCCCGAGGATGGAAGTGAAGAAGCGAGGCTGGTTAAGGTATTGAGAAATCCGAAAAACTGGATTTAAAAGAATGTCCCCTCGAGCGCAGTCGAGAGGTTTTTACAGAACATAGAATGCTAAAGAGGTCTCGACTGTGCTCGGCCTGACAAAACCAAAAGTTATGTACCCATTAAGAAGAAACCGAAGATTACGAACCAACGAAAGTATGCGAAGCTTGGTTCGTGAAACCATTATTTCACCGAATGATTTTATCGTTCCGCTTTTTGTGGTGGAAGGAAAAGGCATAAAGGAAGAAATTGCTTCAATGCCGAACTATTATAGATTGAGTTTGGATCTTCTTCAAAAAGAAGTGAAGGAACTTTGGAAACTCGGGCTGAAATCGGTTTTGCTATTTGTGAAGGTAGATGATAAACTAAAGGACAATAGTGGGAAAGAGGCTTTAAATCCCGATGGATTGATGCAGCGAGCCATTAAAACTGTAAAAAATGCAGTACCTGAAATGATTGTGATGACCGATGTTGCCTTGGATCCTTTTTCAGTTTATGGACACGACGGAATAATTTCCGAGGGAAAAATTATAAACGACGATACTAATGCAATTTTGGCAGAAATGTCACTAAGCCATGCCAAAGCCGGAGCAGATATTGTGGCGCCCAGCGATATGATGGATGGTCGCATATTTGAAATACGAACCTTATTGGAAGATGAAGGCTTCTGTGATACGGGAATCATGGCGTACAGTGCCAAATATGCTTCCGCTTTTTACGGTCCATTTCGCGATGCATTGGATTCCGCGCCAGTTGATGTAAAAAATATTCCAAAGGATAAAAAAACCTACCAAATGGATTATGGAAACCGTGAAGAAGCTATACGCGAAACCCTAATGGATATTGACGAAGGCGCAGATATTGTTATGGTAAAGCCGGGGCTTTGTTATTTGGATATTGTTCGCGATATAAAAAATGCAGTTAACGTTCCCGTTGCTGTTTATCAAGTAAGCGGTGAATATGCAATGCTAAAAGCCGCCGCTGAAAAAGGTTGGTTGGATCACGATGCTGTGATGCTGGAGCAGATTACGGCAATAAAACGTGCTGGAGCTTCAATGATTGCGAGCTATTTTGCGAAAGATGTGGTGAAACTAATTAATTAGCAAAAAATTAGTTTTAGCAATCCAAATTTCGCATACATTTGCTGCGTGAAATTCATTGAAAAACATATAAGTAAATTGTTTGTTTCCATTGCCATTATGTTGGTTTTCGGAAATGTATCTTTTGCTGCAGAAAGTTTTTCTGAAAAGAATAGTACCGCCGTTATTTCTGAGCTTCAAAAAAATGAACGGAAGCCTTTTGTTTTTAATGAAGTTTCCGTTGGCGAGGTTTCACAGACCGTTTCACAAAATGAATATCTGGGGCTGGGTTTGTTTGGAGTAATTTATTCCAATCAATATTCTTGGTTTTCAGAGGTTTCTTCGTCCGTTAATTCTTCATATTCCTTAAACGACAAACGGGAGCTAATCTTCCGGCATTTGTTTCCCTTCCACTTTTTTTGGTGATTTTTTAGATGATTTTTTGCTTGTTTTTGAATTGATTTTCAAACTCTTATTTACTCAAATTATTCATCTTAAAATTTTATCATTATGGAATTTAGTTCAACCCTTGTGGGAATTATAATCACGTTATTAATGTTGGTGCCTGTAGCTTTTTTAATTATGAGCTCTTCGGGAAAAGACAAAAAAGTAAAGAAATCTGTATCGCAGCTATCAAAAAGCAATGGTATCAATTTGAAAACCATTGATGTTATCGGCAATTGTGTAATTGGCGTGGACGAGACTTCAAAAAAATTGATTTATACTTCAAAAAGAAATCTGTCAGCAGATTTTAAAATCATAAATATGGAAGATGTGAAGGATTGCCGCGCAAAAAGTATAAAACAAACCGATAAAACCCTTGATTGGGTTGGGTTGGAATTTGTGGGAAAAACGGGTAAACTCGAAATACCTTTTTACAATGAGCACGATGACAATGAACTTTCCAACGATGCTTATGTCTGCCTGCAAGATGCAAAACGGTGGGAAAATGCGTTGAGACCGCTTTTAAAGGCTTCCTAAAATTTTCACTAAAAACCGCCCCTTGTGGCGGTTTTTTTTATGTATTTAACAAAGTGTTTCGAATAAAACAGTTTGTAAATCTTTAATTTAGAAGAAAAATTATTTAAATCCACTATGACTTTACTGATTGTTTATGCGGTTCTTTCTATTTTCTTTTCTTTTTTATGCTCTATACTCGAGGCTGCGCTGCTGAGTTTTACGCCAACTTATTTGCGGATGAAGAAACAAGAAGGGAAAACGTATGCAAAGACTTTGACGAATTTTAAAAAAGATATAGACAAACCCTTAGTTGCAATATTAACCTTAAACACTATCGCACACACAGTGGGTGCGATTTTAGTTGGGGTTCAAGCGGAGAAACTACCTTATAAAATAGAACTTTTTGGAATGAATATAGTCGGAATTGTTTCCGCAATAATGACCATGCTTATTTTAGTTGTTTCAGAAATAATACCAAAAACTATCGGCGCTACATATTGGAAAAAGCTGGGTTCCTTTACTGCAACTTTTTTAAATTTCATAATTTTTCCCTTAAAATACACGGGGATTTTGTGGGTGTTAATGCTTATTACGCGCTTGGTGGGCAAATCTGCCCATGTAAGCACAATGAGCCGGGAAGAATTTATGGCCATAACCGATGCTGCCGAGGAAGAAGGTGTTTTTGAAGAAAGTGAAACAACAGTAATTAAAAATTTGCTAGTATTTAAAAGCGTACTGGCTAAAGATGTGATGACACCATTTACGGTGGTGACATTGGAGGACGAAACAATGAGTTTGAAAGATTTTCACGACAGTCATAAAAGTTTACGGTTTTCACGGATTCCAGTTTACAAAAATAAGCTTCATAATATTACAGGTTTTGTGCTGCGGGATGATATTTTGGAGGAAATTGTGGAAGATAGAGGCAATAAATTGTTGAGTGATCTGAAACGTGATATTTTTGTGATTTCCGCTGAAAAGCCGATTCCGGAACTCTTTGAAACATTTATCAAACAACGTGTCCATATTGCTTCTGTGGTAGATGATTTTGGAAATACCATTGGGGTAGTTACCATGGAAGACATTATTGAAACCCTTTTAGGACTTGAAATTATGGACGAAAGCGACAGCGTGGAAGATATGCAAATACAGGCAAGGAAAAACTGGGAGCAACGAGCAAAACGCATGGGAATACAGCTAAATAGTGATATGGATATAAAACGCGAAGAAGAAAAGTAACTACCGCAAACCTAAAGAAAGTGCAATACTACGCAGCACTCATTACATTGATGTTTTTCAAAATTGTATTTAGGAATTGTGAAACCACGTAGGGTTTTACGATAATGTCATTCATTCCTGAATCAAAAATGGCATTTCGGATCTCATCTATTTCAACCGCCGTAAAAGCTACGATAGGTGTAGTAGTATTAAAGGTTCTGATAGATTTTGTTGCCTCTATACCATCAATATTGGGCATATGTACATCCATCAAAATCAGGTCGTATTTATATTTCTGGGTTTGTGCGATCGCTTCGGCACCATCATCCGCAAAACTGCATTTAAAATTCCTTCTCTCCAGTATTTTTTGCGTTACTTTTTGGTTTATTTTGTTATCGTCAACAATCAAAATGTGCTTATCCTTAAAAGAAATACTCAAAGGATCGGGCTCTGGAATATTTTTACTGGTGTCTGTATCTTTCTGAAGGTCCAATTCAAAATAAAACAAGGATCCTTGTCCCGTTTCACTAACTAGTTTTATTTCACTGTTAAAAAGGGCCAATAATTTTTTAACTATTGTAAGGCCCAGTCCCGTGCCTTGATAATTATAGTTACGGTTTTGAAGTTGTGAAAATTCTTCAAAAATAGATTCTTGCTTTTCTTTAGGAATTCCAATACCGTTGTCAATGATGGAAAATCTGATCCGCAAATGATCGTTCTTCAATTTTTCCAACAATTCTATTTTGATACGAATCGTGCCGTTCTGGTTAAATTTTATAGCATTCCCAATTAAATTCATCATTATTTGCGATAACTTAACCGAATCTCCAATCAATTTCATAGGAATGGCTTCATCAATTTCCAGAATTAATTTGTTGTTGTTCTGCTCTAAATTCACTGCAAATGTTTTTTGAATATTTTCTAAAAGCTTCCGAAGGCTAAATGGTACATTTTCCAGTGTTATTTTTGAAGTTTCCGATTTGTTGAGCGTCAAAACATCATTAATGAGTGACAACAAATAATCTGCTGAAAACTTTAGGCATTTCAAGTCGTCTTGATGTGATTTTAATTTTTCATCTTCCAATAAAATTGAGGAAAGGCCAATAACCCCGTACAAGGGAGTTCTTAATTCATGGCTGATGGTTGAAAAAAACTGTGTTTTAAGTTTTGAAAGTTGATTTGCCTCTTCGTTTGCCTTCAAGAGCGCCGCGTTTTTTTCAGTAAGTGATTTTATGTATTTTTTTTTCGATTTGTAGTAGAGGTAGAATAAGACCAACGATACCAATAGAAGAATACTTGACGCTATCAAAAACAGCGTTAGCAATGACGATTTTTTATCCAGTTCCTGCGCATAAAATAAAGTAGTTGCATTATCCAATTCGGGTTTCGTTCCTGCATCATAAAAGGTTACCGTACTATTGAGTTTTCCGGCTGCATTAGCGTTCTGAAAACTTATCGAAAAAAAACAAAGGAGACTTAGAAAAAAGAGAGAAAAAAGGTTTTTTCTGACAATCATAAGAAATTAGGTTTACCAAATTTACTATTAAAATTCGGAACTTAAAAAATTATCTTTCCACCCGTTTGATGATTAATTTTTAACAAATTCTGTACTTTAGTGCAGATGCAAAAATATTATTTAAATACTGAAATAGGTGCACTGGAAATAAGCGGAGACGACCATGGGCTCAAATCAGTTTTGTTTGTCAACACCCCCGGGAAAATAGATACAAACGAAATTCCTGAAGCTTTAAAAGAGGCCGTTTCCCAACTTACAGATTATTTTAATGGCACAAGAACCCATTTTACCCTAAAGCTTTCTCCTGAGGGAACTGATTTCCAGAAGCGGGTTTGGGAGCATTTACAGGAAATTCCATTTGGAAAAACCTCAACCTATCAACAAATGGCGAACCAACTTGGTGACCCTAAAGTGATTCGGGCAGCGGCTTCTGCCAATGGGAAAAATCCTATTTCTATAATTATTCCGTGCCATCGTGTAATTGGGAGCGATGGTTCCCTAACGGGTTACGCAGGCGGGCTTCACCGTAAAAAGTGGTTGTTGGAGTTTGAAAACCCTTCGCCCCAGCAATCTTTATTTTAAATGAAAAGATTTCTAAAATTTTTAAAATGGATATCTATACTGCTGATTGTTTCGGTAATCGGACTATACGCCACGGGTTACGGCTATATTTTGAAAGGTGTTTGGATAGTTTATCTTCACGGGCACACTACCGCTTATATTGACGATTTTAAATATTTTGAAACGGAAAAAATTCCTGCAAGTACAAACCCACAGCCTTGGCCAATCCATAAAGATTACAACACTGTTGAAGCAACCCCAGTGCTTTCTGAAATAAACGAAACCCTTGGGACAGTAGCTTTTTTAATTATCAAAAATGACAGTATTTGGTATGAAAAGTATTATGAAGGTTTTGGAAAACACTCGCAGACCAATTCCTTTTCAATGGCAAAGAGTGTTACTTCCGCTTTAATGGGAAATGCTATTAAAGATGGGTTTATAAAAAGTTTAGAGCAACCGGTTGGCGACTTTTACCCGCAATATTCTGGAACGGGTTTGACGGTTGGCGATCTTTCTTCGATGGCTTCAGGCTTAAATTGGGATGAGTCTTATTCCAATCCATTTGGGATGACCGCTCGCGCCTACTATGATTCCGATTTGGCTGAGAATATTTTGAAACTGAAAGTGGTTGATACGCCCGGTGTTCGCTATAAATATTTAAGTGGAAACACAGAACTTTTGGCGATGGTGATCCAAAAGGCGACAAACAAGCAATTGTCGGATTATTTATTTGAAAGTTTTTGGAACCCAATGGGGGCGGAAAATCCCGCTATTTGGCAAGTTGATGATGATGAAAACAAATTGGTAAAAGCCTATTGTTGCTTGGGAAGCAACGCAAGGGATTTTGCGCGGTTTGGAAAACTTTATAAAGATTACGGAAAGTGGAATGGCCAACAAATTTTGGACTCTACCTTTGTAGCGAAATCCATTACGCCAAGATTTGAGGAAAGCCAGGAATATGGTTATGGTTTTTGGCTGAGTGATTTTTTGGGGAAGAAAATTTTTGCAATGCGGGGAATTCTTGGCCAATATGTAATTGTAATTCCCGAAGATGATTTGATAATTGTTCGGTTGGGACAGCAACGTGGCACTAAAACAGATTTGCCATTTAGTTCTGATTTTTATGTGTATGTTGAAGAAGCTTATAAGATGCTTGGTAAAAATCAATAATATTGTTGTAGATTTAATCTTCTCCCCGATTGAAATTTTCTAAATATGATTAAGCGAATAAACCTGGAGCATATTCTGTTTTTGGATATTGAGACCGTTCCGCAGCACGAAAATTTTGACCAATTGGACGATTCCTCCAAAACGCTTTGGGAGCTGAAAAGCCAATATCAAAGAAAAGATGAAATTACTGCGGCAGACTTTTATGAAAGGGCCGGCATTTGGGCAGAATTTGGAAAAATTGTCTGTATTTCCGTAGGTTACTTTGTGCAGAAAGGTAACGTTCGCAATTTTCGTGTAACTAGTTTCCATGGGAGCGAGGTTACAATTCTTAAAGAGTTTAAAGCTTTACTGGATATTCACTTCAATAGGCCGCATCATTTACTCTGTGCGCACAATGGGAAGGAATTTGATTTTCCTTACATAGCCCGAAGAATGATAATTAATGGCATTGAAATTCCGTTAAAATTAGATCTTTTCGGAAAAAAACCTTGGGAAGTCCCACATCTGGACACCTTGGAATTATGGAAGTTTGGCGATTACAAAACCTTTACTTCGCTTAAATTGATGGCACATGTTTTAGGCATTCCTTCTCCCAAAGATGATATTGACGGTAGCCAAGTAAGAAGCGTTTATTACGAAGAAAAAGATATTGACAGAATCATTATTTATTGCGAAAAAGACACGATTACAGTAGCCCAGATTTTCTTACGTCTTAGAAATGAAGCCATTTTATGTGAAAACGAAATCCTTTCTGTATAACATTTTATTCGGAAACACCCCTTCATGTGGTTTCTATTTTAATTTTTAGTAGATTTATCAGCGTAAATAAATAGCACTTCTATGAAAATTCCAAGATTCAATCCAAAATCATTTTTAATAGTTTTACTTGTTTCGGCTCCGTTTATTATTTCCTGCAAAGACAAAACGGCTACTGTGGAGAAACCGGTAATTGCAACACAAGAAGCAACTCTTGAGCAAAAGAAACAAGCTCTGGAAAATGTTGTGCCCAGCACAAACACAATAAGCGCAAGTGGAGATTTAGCCCTTAATCCCGCACACGGCCAACCCGGACATCGTTGTGATATTGCCGTGGGAGCACCATTGAATGGCATTGGGGAAAACTCAAATACTACAATGACGCCTCAAAAAATTGATTTAAATAAAATGAATAGCTCTCCAACTTCCGGCGGAGGAAACTTAAACCCTGCCCACGGCCAACCCGGCCATAGATGTGATATTAAAGTGGGAGACCCATTATAAATACCAAAAATCATTAAAAATTAAGCGGCCCGTTTCAAAATTGAAACGGGCCGCTTTGGTTATTAATACTAATTAACTATTCTTTTATAAAACGTTTCATTAGTTTATTATTGTTGGTATTTACTTCTAATATGTAAACTCCACTTTGTAAGGAAATAATATCTATATTTTCGGTAAAGATTCCTTTTCGGACCACTTGGCCCACTACATTGTAAATTGTATAATCTTTTCCTGTAGCGTTTAAAAGCGATATGTTCAGGGTAGTTTTCGCCGGGTTCGGATAAATGCTGAATGCAACGGCATCCAATCCCTCATCTTCAATAATACCTTGTACGGCATTGCTTATAATAACCGTATAGTCTTCTACTTCTCCATAGCTAAAGGTCTCACAAGGTGAAGGATTTGCATTGTATTTCATAGAAACCCGCATTCTTGTAGCTCCTGTTAGCGCTGAAGATGGCACGGTGAAACTTCCAGAGACAGGAGAAGCTTTTGTTCTTGAACGGGAATATACTTGTTCGCCGGAATCATTAAAATCACCATCTTGGTTATAGTCGATCCATACTCTATAGGCTTCATTATAAGCTCTTCCAGACCATCTTGGAGTTATGGTTATAGTATTACTACTTCCTTTTGACAAAGATGTAGAAATACTGGTGAAGTCTGCATAACCCCCATTATTGCCAGAAAGATTATTTATACTTCCAAGTTGAACTCTGTCTATGTATTCATCATTGGTATTATTACCTTGTGAGGTACAATAAGAAATAGAGTTTGAAAGGGTAGTTACATTTAGGGTATTACTGAAACCTGAATTATTTCCCGCAGCATCGTGAGCCCTAACTTTAAAAGTATAAGCTGTTGAAGGGGAAAGACCCGTAATATTTGCTGAAGTTCCAGTAACAGTGCCTAAATTGGTTGTTCCTTCAAAAACATCATATCCCGTTACTCCCACATTATCTGTGGATGCATTCCAAGAAAGTGAAAGAGTGGTTTGAGCCACATTTGAAGCAACCAAATTTGAAGGAGCCGTTGGAGCCTGTGTATCTGGTCCGGCTCCACCCAGATTAATTGTATAATCTTCAACTTCCCCATAACTGAACGTTTCGCAGGAAGTTGGAATTCCGTTGTATTTCATTGAAACCCTCATTCTGGTTTCTCCACCCACGGTTCCGAAAGGCACGGTAAAAGTTCCACTATTAGGTGTGTTTGTAGAAGCGGCTTTTGACCAAACCATCTCGCCAGCATCCGCAAAATCCTTATCACCATTATAATCAATCCAAACGGCGTAGCCTTCACTATAAACGGTTCCAGTCCATGTTGGCGTAACGGTAATGGTATAGGTCGAACCTTCGCTCAAAGAAGTTGAAATACTTGTGAAATCTGAATAAAACTGTGCACCCGATGCGTTGTTGATTGTGTTTAATTGTACCCGGCTAATGTATTCATCATTCACATTGTTTCCTTGGGAAGCACAATAGTTGCTTCCACCACCCCCGCCATATGGAGCACCAACTCCCACAGCGTACCAAGCGTTTGTAGTTGCAATTTCTTCAACACTACCCGCGCCATATAAATCTATGGCTGCCTGTATTGCGCCATTTCGAGCATCGCTGTACTGGGAATTTGAATTTAGGTAAACGGTAAGATTTCTATATGCGATGGCAGCAGCTTTGTCAATTCCGATTCCGGTAACATTATAGCTGTCTCCTTTGTCATTTGTACCACTTTTACCTACACTCAAAACATAAAACCAAAAGTTTTGCACTCCAGAGTTTGTGTGTACTCCACCTGAATCACCTGAACCTGAATACCAATATGTTCCCAAATAGGTATCTGGATCGCCATAAGCATTGGGATTGCTCATAGAGCGCAATGCTCCACCACTTCCGCCTGCACCAATATCATCACCCATCAGCCAATCATTGGTTCCGGATGCAAACTTCTCAATAGATTCCCCAAAAATATCGGAGAATGATTCATTCAAAGCTCCAGATTGATAGCTGTATACTAAGTTCGCAGAATATTCTGTTACTCCATGGCTAATTTCATGACCCACAATATCCAAGGATACAAGGGGACCATAATTTACTCCATCACCATCACCGTACGTCATACGGCTACCATCCCAAAAGGCATTTACATAATTGTTGGAATAGCTAACGTATGATTTTATAATACCTCCTGTATTATTATATGAATTTCTTCCGTATTTCTGGTTATAGTACTTGTACGTCTGTTCAGCACCGAAATGGGCTTGAACCCCCGTGGCATTTCCAGTGAAATTTGTTGAATTGCTGGTAACATCTACCGCATTATTGTAGTTGGTGCTGTTATTTAAATCATAGGTCTGTATACCTCCGCCATCAGCAGTTTGCCTCAATCTATAAGGCCCTGAGGCATTGTCTGCCGTAAAGGAAACAGTTCCGTTGTATAGACTCGTCCCCGTTGCCGGTACGTTGGCATCATGTATTTTTTTGTTCTCCATGATAAATTGGCCAGTAATGGCATCAATATATACATCTGCCCTATAAAGCGGTGCGGTAGCGTAAATATCAAATTTATAGGCCAAACGATTGGTTTCTGAAATATTTTCAAGAGCCGGTAAAATTACCAACTCTCCTGTAGGTTTTTTATAATTGTCGGCCAAGGCAGCTTCGGCCGTGTTTTGCCACATATATTTGGTGGCACCCACATGGGTAATTGCACTATTAAAGGCTAAGGTTTTACTGATGGATGGGGTTATACTAAAATCTTCGGCTATCGGGAAATAAGCAGAATTTAAGGATTGCACCGTGCCATTTTTACTACTCAAGGTAACTGTGGCAAACTCAACTTTAACACCTTTAAAATATTCTTGCATTGTTTGGTGTGTAAACCCTAACGGGTCTTGATTTTGTTTTAGTAATGTAAAAGAAGTTGGAGAAGATGGATTTAAAACTTCTTTAAAGATTAAGGTGGAATTTTGAAGGGAATACGATTGGGAGGCATCAAAAACCATTAGACTTGGGGGTTGTTTTACACTTCTTTTTTCATCAGTCTTGTTTTGTGCGGAGACTCCTACCGAAAAAACAAAAATTGAAAATAGAAATAGAAAAACAAACTTGTTAAGTTTTTTCATAATAATAAAGATTTAATGAATAAAATAGTTTGTTGTTTTATTAAAAACAATTAAATGAACGACAATAATTATGAAAATCAAATTTTATTCGATGAACAGTAGTTAAAAAAAATCGCTGTGATTATCCTATCTTTGAAACAATGAAAAATACTGCCCTACTCTCAGTGCAAGACCTTGTTATTGCTTTCGGAAAAAGAGACAAGTGTATAGAAATTTTGCATAAAATTTCCTTCGATGTTTTTGAAAATGAAGTTTTGGGTATTGTTGGTGAATCTGGGTCGGGGAAATCTGTTACTTCACTTGCTATTATGGGTTTGCTTCCCAAAAAACAGGCACTCCAATCGGGTAATATTCTCTTTGAAGAAAAAAATCTGTTGAAAACGAAGGAAAAAGATTTCAGAAAAATACGCGGTAAAGAAATAGCTATGATTTTTCAGGAACCGATGAGTGCGCTCAATCCTTCTTTAAAATGTGGTTATCAGGTTTCGGAAATTCTACAGCTTCACCTAAAAATGAATTCTTCCGAAGCAAAAAAAGAAACCATTTCGTTATTTGAAAAAGTAAAACTTCCTCGCCCCCAGGAAATTTTCAACAGCTATCCACATCAAATAAGTGGCGGACAAATGCAACGGGTAATGATTGCCATGGCCATTGCCTGCAAACCTAAATTGCTTATCGCCGATGAACCTACAACTGCGTTGGACGTAACCGTTCAGAAAGAAATTATCTCACTTTTGAAATCTATCCAAAAAGAAACAAAAATGGCCATGCTGTTCATTTCGCACGACTTAAGTTTGGTTTCGGAAATTGCAGATAGAGTCGTGGTAATGTATAAAGGTGATATTGTAGAAAATGCTACCACGGAAGAAATATTTAAAACCCCGAAGGCTGAATACACGAAAGCACTTTTAGAGTCGCGGCCTTCGTTGAAGGTGCGTTTGGCAAAATTGCCCACCATTGCTTCCATTGCCGATAAAAGTTTTGTGCCACGGGAAGTAAGTTCTGTTGAACGTGTTAAAAGACATAAGAGAATTTATACCCAAAAACCTATTCTTGAAATTATAAATTTAGAAAAACAGTACCTCAACAAGGTAGGTTTTTTTTCAAAAAAGGAAATAGTAAGGGCCGTGAACGATGTTAGTTTTTCGGTTTTTGAAGGTGAAACAATGGGTCTTGTGGGCGAATCGGGATGTGGAAAATCAACTTTGGGGAGAACAATTCTTCAGCTTGAAAAAGCAACCTCGGGTAGTATTAAATATAGAGGAAAAGAACTTACCACACTTTCCAAAGGGGAAATTAGAAACCTTCGGAAGGAAATCCAGATTATTTTTCAAGATCCCTATTCATCGCTAAATCCGCGTTTAATGATTGGCCAAGCCTTAATGGAACCAATGGAAGTCCACGGTTTGGCAAAAACCAAAAAAGAGCGAAAAGAACGTGCGCTATTGCTGCTGGAAAAAGTAGGTTTGGATAAAAACTATTTTTACCGTTATCCGCACGAGCTTTCCGGCGGGCAAAGACAAAGGGTTGGAATTGCAAGAACCATTGCCGTGGAGCCAAGATTGGTAATTTGTGACGAATCGGTTTCTGCGTTGGATATTTCAATACAAGCACAGGTTTTAAATCTGCTCAATGAATTGAAGCATGATTTTGGCTTTACATATATATTTATCTCACACGATTTGGCAGTGGTTAAATATATGGCAGATCAACTTTTGGTAATGAATAAAGGTAAAATCGAGGAATTGGGCGATGCTGATGAAATTTATGCCAATCCACAAACGGCATATTCAAAGAAGCTAATTGAAGCGATTCCGAAGGGTATATAAGCTTAAAAAAAGGACAATAAAAAAACCCGTTCTAACCTCACAAAGAACGGGCTTAGTTTTTATCTGTTTCACAACAGATTTGGGGCATTAAACCATACAAAAAGTTTACATCAATAAAAACACTTTTTTAAAAATGAAAAGCACGTTTAGTAACAATTCTTTTGTGCTTTTAAATGATCTAATTACTTTTTCCATATGAGGTTAAGTTAGTAAGATTTGGGACTGCTAAGATGCACACATTTTTCACATAAAACGATAAAAGACATATATATTCGATGAAATGCATTAAATTTTAACATTTGAATGGATTTCGGATATATTTTAACATAAAAAAACCACGAAAAATCATGGTTTTTTAAATGTGGGAATTTAATTATTTCTACAATTTCATCTCTAAAATATCATCTTTTACAATTAAATCGCCCTCAGTAGATTTAATAATTTCTTCAACAGAGACTCCCGGCGCGCGTTCAAGAAGATGAAATTTTCCATCAATTATTTCGAGAACAGCAAGATTAGTCACTATTTTTTTTACACAGTTTACACCCGTAAGGGGTAGGCTGCATTTCTTTAAAAGTTTAGATTCACCTTCGCGATTGGTATGCATCATTGCTACAATAATGTTTTCTGCGGAAGCAACCAAGTCCATAGCGCCTCCCATTCCTTTAACCATTTTTCCAGGAATTTTCCAATTGGCGATGTCTCCGTTTTGGGAAACTTCCATCGCGCCAAGAATTGTGAGATCTACATGTTGGCCGCGAATCATCCCGAAACTCATAGCCGAATCAAAGAAAGATGCGCCTGGCAGGGCTGTGATTGTTTGTTTTCCAGCATTAATTAGATCCGGATCTTCTTCGCCTTCAAAAGGAAAAGGGCCCATTCCAAGAATTCCATTTTCGCTTTGAAATTCTACACTTATATCGTCGCGTACAAAATTGGCCACCAAAGTTGGGATTCCAATTCCCAGATTTACGTAATAACCGTCTTTTACTTCCTTTGCAATGCGTTGTGCTATTTGTTCTTTAGTTAAAGCCATTAGTTTCTTTTTCTTACAGTTCGTTGTTCAATTCTCTTCTCATATTTTTCTCCTTGAAATATTCTTTGAATAAAAATTCCAGGAATATGAATTTGATTCGGATCCAATTCGCCCGCAGGAACTAATTCTTCCACTTCCGCTACGGTTATTTTTCCGGCTCCGCACATTGCGGGATTAAAATTTCTGGCAGTTCCCTTAAATATAAGATTCCCCGCTTCGTCCCCTTTCCAAGCTTTTACAAAGGAAAAATCGGCTTCAAATGCTTTTTCCAACACATACATCTTTCCGTGAAATTCACGGGTTTCCTTGCCTTCGGCTACTTCAGTTCCATAACCTGCAGGAGTATAAAAGGCTGGTATTCCGCTTCGGGCTGCTTCACATCTTTGTGCCAAAGTACCTTGTGGAATCAGCTCTACCTCCATCTCACCACTGAGCATTTGACGTTCGAATTCTGCATTTTCACCTACATATGAGGAAATCATTTTCTTTATTTGGTGCTTTTTCAGCAAAAGGCCAAGTCCAAAATCATCCACACCTGCGTTGTTTGAAATACAGGTAACGTTTTTGATGTTTTTTCGAACCAATTCGCCTATTATATTTTCGGGTATCCCACAAAGTCCAAAACCCCCCAACATAAAAGTCATTTCATCTTCAATGCCTTCGCAAGCTTCGCGAACGTTTGCAACTGTTTTTCTTATCATTTTTAAAATTTTCTGAAAATTACAAAATTTCAATCTATAAAAAAACCTCACCAAGCTTCAAAAACTAGTGAGGTTTGTAATATTAATACTATAGTTTTATCAGAAATCGAACTCATCTGAGATTTCCTCAACCTCAGGATTTCCTTCACGCCATTTGGAGCAATCCGTTTCTATGGAAAGATTTGCCGGGCGTTCAAAATTACCGGTTGAAACATTCAAATCCTCATCCGCATAACACTGTTTCATATACATTCCCCAAATAGGCAAAGCCATTGTAGCGCCCTGTCCATAAGCTGTAGATCTAAAATGGGTGGCCCGGTCATCACCGCCTACCCACACGCCGGTAACCAGATTCGGAACCATACCCATAAACCAGCCATCGCTATTGTTTTGGGTAGTACCGGTTTTACCTGCAATAGGGTTTGTGAAATTATAGGGATATCCAGTTACTGCATTTTTGTAAACCGCTGAGCCTTCACGCCCGGTACCGCGCAAACGGCTACCGGAGCCAGATTGGGTAACGCCTTCCATTAAACTTACCGTTACATAGGCTGTTTCATTACTAATAACATCTTTGGTTTTGGGAACGTTTTGATAAAGAACCGTTCCATTTTTATCCTCAATTCTTTGAATAAGTATTGGTTCAACATAAACCCCTTCATTTGCGAAAGTGCTGTACGCACCAACCATTTCATAAACCGATACATCCGGTGTTCCGAGAGCTATGGAAGGCACGGCAGGCATTTTTTCTGTATCAACGCCCATTTTTTCAACCAAATCAATTACAGGCTCTGGCCCTACTCGGTCTATCAGTCTGGCAGTAATGGTGTTGATGGAATTTGCAAGTGCATATTTTAGGGTGACCATGCCACCATAGGTATTTCCGGCATTTTTGGGAGTCCAAGGTTTTAATAAATTGTGTCTTCCTGCAGGAATGGTGTAAATAGTGTTTGGCAAAGTATCACAAGGCGACATGTGCATTTGGTCTATTGCAGTAGCATAAACGAAAGGTTTAAAGGTAGATCCTATTTGGCGTCTTCCTTTTTTGACCATGTCATATTTATAATATTTATAGTTGATACCGCCAACCCAAGCTTTTACTTCACCAGTTTGTGGCGTCATGGACATCATTGCTGCCTGTAAAAAAGATTTGTGGTATCGAATGGAATCCATCGGTGTCATTAGAGTATCTATATCGCCTTTCCAAGAAAAAACACGCATGGGTACTTTTTTGTTGAAGCTTTTTATAATTTCTTCATCTTCCTTGCCTTGTCTTTTCATTTCGCGCCATCGATCGCTTTTCCGCATAGCTGAATTTAAAATATTTGTCGTTTCTTCTTCGGAAATATCTCGAAAAGGGGCTGTTTTATTTTTCTCGTTTTGTTCAAAAAAGGCTTCCTGAAGATGGGCCATATGCTTTTTTACAGCTGTCTCGGCATATTCCTGCATTTTACTATCAATGGTTACATATACCTTTAAACCATCTTGATAAATATTGTATTTTGTACCGTCAGTCTTGGGATTTTCCTTTATCCAATCTTCCATAAAGTTACGGGCATATTCACGAAAATAGGTTGCACTACCTTCATCATGGCCTTGGGGTGTAAATTTTAAATTTAAGGGAAGGGCTTGAAGTGAATCCATTACCTTTTCGGAAATGTAATCGTATTTCTCCATTTGGGCTAACACCACGTTTCTTCTTTCGCGGACAAGTTCTGGTCTTCGGTTTGGGTTAAAAAGCGATGAATTTTTAAACATCCCAACCAGCATTGCGGCTTCAGCAGTAGTTAGCTGTGATGGAGGCTTATCAAAATATATATTTGCCGCGCTTTCAATACCAACGGCTTGGTTCAAAAAGTCGTACTCGTTGAAGTACATCGTGATTATTTCATCTTTTGTATAACGACGTTCCAAACGTGTAGCAATAATCCACTCTTTTATTTTTTGAAGAACTCTTTCTACTTTATTTGATGCTCGTTGATCGGTAAAAAATAATTTTGCCAATTGTTGGGTTATGGTACTTGCCCCTCCACGGGTCCCCAAAAATGCTACGGCGCGAATGGTTCCTCTGGCATCAATTCCTGAATGATCATAAAAACGAGCATCTTCAGTAGCAATTAGAGCATTTACCAAATGGTCCGGCAAAGAATCGAAAGGCACGGGGGTCCTGTTTTCTTTATAAAATTTTCCAAGGGTTTTCCCATCGGAAGAAATAATCTCGGTAGCAAGGTTTTTCTCTGGGTTCTCAAGACTGGTCTCATCTGGGAGACTTCCGAAAACTCCCCAAGAAGCGAATAGGAAAAACAACAAAACCACCACAAGAAAACCCACGAACAACTTCCAAAAGGTTTTAATATGATGGGCTACATCTTGCTGTTTTTTCTTTTTAGGAGTTGCTTTTTTTGTTGCCATATTTTATTCTATTGAGCGGCTTCTTCAACACTGAAACCAACATCTGTAATACCTTCGAGCTTTGTAACGCCCTCTACAGCGCCATTATTGCGCATTGCCTGTTCTATATCTACGGTGTAATTTCCTTCTTCAAAAAATTGTACGTGCTCTTTATACCACAGTTTGTTTTCCTTTACGTTACCAATCCCCTGGCCCATCCACGAGCCATCTGGGTTTGCCATTCGGTATTCAAGAGTGTCTGTAACGGTTTTGCCGTGGGGAAAATTCATTGAAACTATAACAAATATATTATTGAACTTGTATTCGTTAGTGTTCCTAATATTTAGGAACAAATTATATTTTTTAAGAGAATCCAATTGTGGCAGTTTGAACTCCACAACTTCCTCAGCGCCCCAATATCCATCCAGGGCTTTTGTTTCACTGAAAACCGTGTTTGATTCGCACGCAACAAACAGCCCAATAAACAAAAAAAAAGGCAATGACTTATTCATTTTTTTTCGGTTTTCTATTTCTGTTTTGATTCCCCGGTTTGTTTCCAGACTTTTTTGAAGATTTATTCCTTGGGTTATTTCTGGGAACATTTCCCGCAGTAGCTTCTACTTTGCCTTTGTTTCTACTTTTATTTCGGCGCTTTTTGCCTTTTTGTTTCGGTTGATCAAAGCGCGTTAAACTATCTTGGCCAACAACATTACTAAATGGTTCTTTTTCCGCTTTTGGAGTTTCGATTATAAATTCTTCCAGTGCCAACGGCTTTTTCCCTTTTTTGTTCAGCTCTATAATTTCATTTGCCTTTTCAGCGGTAAGTTCATGCCAATTCATAAATTCCTTTTCGTAAGCATACCATAATAAGCCTTTAAAAATATCTATCTTTTGGCAAGTGGCATATCCTTTTTCCGTCTGAAGCTTTGTTTCGGTATTGGGAAATGATTCCAAGGCCTCCAAATAGGTGTCCAATTCATAATTCAAACAGCATTTCAACTTTCCGCATTGCCCCGCAAGTTTTTGTGGATTCAGTGAGAGTTGTTGATAGCGCGCTGCGGAAGTGTTTACCGAACGAAAATCCGTTAGCCAAGTAGAACAGCAAAGCTCCCTTCCACAACTGCCAATACCGCCCAAACGTGCCGCTTCCTGCCGAAAACCTACTTGTTTCATTTCAATACGTGTGTTGAAGGTACGTGCAAATTCCTTTATCAATTCCCGAAAATCTACGCGTTCTTCAGCCGTGTAATAAAAAATAACTTTTGAAGCGTCGCCCTGAAATTCAACATCACTGATCTTCATTTGCAAGCCGTGGCGGATTGCTATTTCGCGGGAACGCTTTTGCACATCGGCCTCTTTATCGCGAACTTCTTGCCAGATATCAATATCTTTTTGTGTGGCTTTTCGGTAAATTTTTGGAAGTGCTTCAACTTTAATTGGAATTTTTTTCTTTTTCATTTGCACGCGAACCAATTCACCCGTTAAAGTAACCATGCCAATATCGTGGCCTGGGGAAGCTTCGGTTGCAACCGTATCACCAATGCTTAAAGTAAGATTTTCTGGATTTTGGAAGAACTCCTTTCTTCCATTTTTAAAGCGCACTTCCACCGCATTAAAAGGTTCCATATTTGCGGGAAGTTGCATATTTGAAAGCCAGTCGAACACCGTAAGTTTGTTGCAGCCATCGGTTCCGCAAGTACCATTGTTCTTGCATCCTTTTGGCTGTCCGTTGGCGCCCGTGGCACAGCTGGTACAGCTCATATTTTTATATATAAAGCCCTATTCCAAATGAAGAGGGACGAAAATTAAACAAAAAATTTAATCAGTAAAGATACCAATTTAATTTACGATTTACGATTGCGGATTTTAGATTTTTGAAGTCCTCCCCCAACCCCTCCAAAGGAGAGGAGTAATCAAAATTGAATATTCCCCCTTCGGGGGCTAGGGGGCCTTTTGAATTTCAACTTTTCCGAACGGCCTTTTTTGAAAATTTTGTTACTGTTCGGGATTCCTTGGCGCAGTTTTTTCTGCTCTACCTCCGGTAAATGGATTATTTCTATGCATTCTTCACTACAGCAATTTTCCATTGCCACGGCACATTTCTCACATTGAATAAAAAGCAAATGGCAGGCTTCGTTGGCGCAATTGGTGTGCGAGTCGCAAGCTTCGCCGCATTGGTGGCAATGGCTAATTACATCGTCAGTAATCCGTTCGCCACGGCGATGGTCGAAGACGAAATTTTTTCCGATGAATTTGTTTTCCAGACCTTGGTTTTCAACTTGGCGCGCGTATTCAATAATGCCGCCCTCAAGCTGAAATACATTTTTAAAACCTTTGTGTTTGTAATATGCGCTGGCTTTTTCGCAACGGATGCCGCCCGTGCAATACATAACCAGTTTTTTGTCTTCTTTATGGTCTTTTAAATCTGCTTCAATAATATCCAGAGAATCTCGAAACGTATCAACATCGGGCGTTATGGCGTTTTTGAAATGTCCAATTTCACTTTCGTAATGGTTTCGCATATCCACCAAAACTACATTTGGGTCTTCAATAAGCTCGTTGAATTTGGAAGCATCTACGTGAATCCCTTTATTGGTAACATCAAAAGTTTCATCATTCAAACCATCCGCCACAATTTTATCGCGCACTTTTACTTTCAGTTTTAGGAACGATTTCAAATCCTGCTCAATGGCGATGTTCAAACGAACGTCTTTCAGAAAATAAATTCCATCCAGAAATTCCTTGAATTCCCTAAAACGTTTCGCCGGCACGGAGAGTTGCGCATTGATGCCTTCGTGGGCAACGTAAATGCGGCCCAAAACATCCTGCTCGTGCCAAGCGATAAACAAATGGTTTCTGAAAAGATGTGGATTGCCAATTTTGGCGTATTGATAAAAAGAAAGGGTAAGCCGTTCCTCGCCGGCCTGTTCCAAAAGTGTTTCCCTCTCTTTTGCACTTAATTTATTGTACAGTTGCATGCTATACTTTTTTTAGGTGAAAAGAATTCATTTTAATAAAGTTGCAAAAGTAATGGTTTTTATGAAATCGAAAGTTATAAATCTTTCTACCGTAACCTCTTATAAAGATTGTAGGAAACGGACTTCGATTAAAATAGAGGGAAATCCCCCAATAAAAAACAGGAAAAATCCTGTTTTATCCTTCAATCATTTAACATATCTTTCAATCTTATCTATCTTTGATAGATAAGATTATGAAAACAGTATTATACATTTTTATATTCAGCATAAGTGCAATCTCTTTTGCCCAAGACCCACAACTTTTTGAAAATACTTGGTATTTACAAAATGTAATAATTGATGGTACTTATAATTTCCCTCCATCCAATGATGAAGTTTCGTTTGTACCATTAAATTTTTTTGAACCAAATAATATGGAAACCTTGGTTTGCGATGTTTTAACCGCAGATGTTAACTTTATTGGTTCAGATCAATTTAATCTTTTTAATGGAGGTTCAACCTTCGATGATTGTCAAGATCAAACTAATACAGATTTTGAGGTATTATATTTAGATAATTTTTTCGAAGCTCATTTAAATGATGTTTTCAATTACTCTCTTGAAATAAACGGAAATGGCACTAAACTACTAACGATTACAAATTTTTCTGGCGATCAAGCTATTTATGGCAGTGAACTATTATCTGTTGGGAATTTTAATAGCTCACAATTCTCAATCCATCCCAACCCAACAAATGAAGAATTGTTTTTAAGCATAACAAACATAACTGAAAATTTAAAAATCAAAATCTATAATATTGAAAGCAAATTGTGGAGCACTCAAAATCTGGAATCTGAAAACCAAACTTCAATTAATGTTTCAAATCTAAAAAGCGGCATCTATTTTCTAAACATTCAAGATAATAACGGCAATACAACAACCAAAAAATTCATAAAAAAATAACCTAAATTATAGTATTATGAAAATTTTTATAACCCTACTCATACTTGCCTTTAGCACTACCGCTTTTGCCCAAATAATCCTGATACCCGACCCAAATTTTGAACAAGCTCTTATTGATTTAGGAATTGATAGCGATGGAACTATAAATGGCCAAGTGCTGACAAGTGATATAGAGAATGTTACAACACTCAATTTAGTAAATGAAGGAATTTCAGGAATATTCGATTTAACAGGTATTGAAGGGTTTGCTTCTCTTGAATATTTGGATGTTAGCAGGAATATGTTAAGTACTCTTGACGTTAGTAACAACATTCAGCTAAAGGAGCTGCATTGTTCCAATGATAGTAGTAGACCAAGCATGAATATTGAATCTTTAGATTTATCCAATAATATAAACTTGGAATTGCTTTATGCTGAGGATTTATATTTATTGGAAGATCTAAACCTAAAAAATGGCAATAATGCTATATTGACCGTTCAGCTATCTTGTACTTTAGATTTTGGAATCCCGTGTGATTTGCCTTTAACCTGTGTAACAGTAGATGATGAGGACGCCGCAACAAACGATGAACCACCTTATGACAGTTGGTTTATAAAAGCAAATTTTATTTACACTGAAGATTGTACGTTGGGCATTTCCAGCCAAGACGCCAATTTGTTCTCCATCCACCCCAACCCAGCAAAAAATGAACTTTTTTTAATTTCAAAAAACACCACAGGAAATCTAAAAGTAAAAATCTTCAATATAGAAGGAAAGTTGTTGAGCGCCCAAAATCTGGAATTTGAAAACCAAACTTCAATTAATGTTTCAAATCTAAAAAGCGGCATCTATTTTCTAAACATTGAAGATGAAAATGGCAATAAAACTATTAAAAAGTTTATTAAGGAATAACAAAGCAATAATTACTAATCTCAAAACGGCCGCTATTCAAGCGGCTGTTTTGTTTTAATTTTCCAGCATCCGTCGTGGTTCCGAACGTCGTGTTTCCAAAAGTCATGCTTTCAACAGTCATGGTTCCAAATGTAGTGGTTAAAACTGTCATTTTTTGTTAACAAAAAACCTTTCCCTCCACATTTTACTTTTGCCCCAAGCACAAAGAAATAGTATCTTAGCTACTTATATTTACCATCATAAAACAAACTGAAAATGAGCACCGAAAAAGACGCGAAATTAAAAGCCTTAAAGCTAACTCTCGATAAATTAGATAAAACCTACGGCAAGGGAACCGTAATGAAAATGGGCGACAGCGCCGTAGAAAATGTAGACGTGATCCCAACTGGCTCATTAGGTTTGGATGTGGCACTTGGCGTAGGCGGATACCCTCGCGGAAGGGTTATTGAAATCTACGGCCCGGAATCTTCGGGTAAAACTACCTTAACGCTTCATGCAATGGCAGAGGCACAGAAAAAAGGTGGAATCGCTGCCTTTATTGATGCAGAGCATGCATTTGATCGTGGCTATGCCGAAAAACTTGGTGTTGATATTGAAAACCTGATCATTTCACAACCCGACAACGGCGAGCAGGCTTTGGAAATAGCAGATAACTTAATACGAAGCGGTGCCATAGACATTGTGGTTATTGACTCGGTTGCAGCACTGACTCCAAAAAGTGAAATAGAAGGCGAAATGGGCGACAGCAAAATGGGGCTACATGCTCGTTTGATGAGCCAAGCTTTAAGAAAACTTACGGGCTCCATAAGCAAAACAAAATGTACAGTAATCTTCATTAACCAGTTGCGTGAAAAAATTGGCGTAATGTTCGGAAACCCAGAAACTACAACTGGTGGAAACGCTTTAAAATTCTATGCTTCCGTACGTTTGGACATTCGCCGTTCCACCCAAATAAAAGACACAGACAGCAATGCCACGGGAAACAAAACCCGTGTGAAAGTGGTTAAAAATAAAGTAGCTCCACCCTTTAAACAAGCGGAATTCGACATTATGTACGGCGAAGGAATTTCTAAAGTTGGTGAAATTATAGACCTGGGGGTCGACTTTGAAATTATTAAAAAAGCAGGCTCATGGTTCAGCTATGATGATACCAAACTTGGGCAGGGTCGCGATGCCGTAAAAGCACTTCTGTTGGATAATCCGGAATTAATGGATGAGCTGGAAAAGAAAATTAAGGATGCCATTTCGGCAATAAGTAAATAAATTTTCAACAAACCACGCAACCCTTTTGATACACTGGCATCTACAGAATGTAGGAACCTTGATTATTACGGTTGCCCTCTAAAAGAGGTATTTACAACAGAACAATAATTCACGGTACCGCATTTGACTTTAGACGAGCTCATCATACAATGTAAGAAGCAGGATGCAAAGGCGCAGGGCGAATTGTACATACAATACAACAGGATTTTATTCGCCATTTGTCTTCGCTATTCGCCAAATTATGTAGAAGCCGAAGACAACTTGCAGGATGCTTTTCTTACTATTTTTAAAAAAGTTGAGCAGTATAACGGCAAAGGTTCCTTTGAAGGTTGGATGAAACGGGTGACCGTGAACACCGTTCTTCAGAAATACCGAAAACAGCGCACCTTTGAAATTGTTGATGAAGGACAGATTGAAGATGAGGAAGAAGATACTGAAATTGAAAGCGATGAAATTCCATTGGATTTTTTGCTGAAAATTGTGCAGGAACTTCCGGATAGATACCGATTGGTTTTCAGTATGTATGTAATGGATGGCTACCAACATAAAGAAATAGCAGAAATGTTAGGAATCAGCGACGGAACGTCTAAATCAAATCTGGCTCGTGCCCGGATTATTTTAAAAAATAGGATTGAAGCGTATAATGCAAAAAATAACACTTAAGGCATTATTTTTGAATTTTTAGTTTAAAAAAAAGAACCCCTGCTTTTTTGCGGGGGATTCCCAATGAAAGAAAAGAAAAACATAGACAGCATTTTTAACGAAGGCTTCAAGAATTTTGAAGCCACACCTTCGCCGCGCGTTTGGGAAAACATCCAAACGCAGCTTAAAAAGGAAAAAGATCGCAAGGTTATACCACTATGGATAAAAGTGGGCGGTGTTGCTGCGTTGATTGCTGTTTTATTTTCTGTGGGCAATTGGATTTACAATCCTTCCGACATAGAAACTCCATCCATTACCGAGGAAAATGTTATAAAAACTGAAAAGGAAATCAACGGAAATAATTCTGAATTCGTTGAAAATAATTCTGAAATAGAAAACGAAATAAATTCAAATAAAACTCAGGTTGCTTCTGAAGAAAGCACACTTCAAAACGAATCGGGCCAAGATTTGGATGTTTCAGATAAAAATTCTTCCGAAGAAAAAAATCAAGATAAATCTTCAAACAAGAAACTTCTTAATTCTTCTGAAAAGTTGAATAAAACCGTAATAGCTTCAAGCAATTCTGAAAAGAACATTTCTAAAGAGAAAGCAAATTCCCAGAAAGATTTCATCGAAAAGTCTAATCCAAAAAAGGATTTGAAGGAAGGGATAGCAACTTCAAAAAATACTTCAGAAAAAATAAATTCTGATAAAAACGGTACAGAAGCAAAAGAGAATCTTTTTAAAAGAGATAAAGATCTTTTCGATACAAAAAATGAAGGTATTGTTGCGAACGAAAAAACCGTGGAAGATACTGCTGAAAAAAATGCAGTAAAAACAGAAACGGAAGTTTTGCAAGAGTCGCAAAACAAAAAATCAATTTTTGATGCTATTGCCGAAGAAAAAGAGGATCTAGATTCAGAAAAAACAAAAAATCAAAAACCCGAACATCGCTGGAACGTGGCGCCCAATGTAGCACCTGTTTATTATAGCAGTCTTGGCAACGGCTCTTCCATAGATCCCAGTTTTGCGGACAATCCGCAAAAAGGTGATGTTAATATGAGTTACGGAGTGCAAGTTAGTTATGCATTGAGCAACCGTTTAAGCGTTAGAACTGGGGTTAATAATGTTGACTTTAGCTACAGCACCTCGGGTATTGAAGTAGGCACCGGGCCAGTTGCCGTTGCTTTAAGATCAGTAGATTATGGCTCAAAACAAGTGGTTGTTACAGTAGCAGATAAAGGCTCATTTGCAAATGCCGCGTCTTCAAACGGATTTGGAAATATTACACCGAAATCAACTAAAGGAGATACTAAGCTTATTCAAAGTTTAAATTATTACGAAGTGCCTTTGGAACTTAAATACGCCGTCATCAATAATAAAGTGGGAGTAAATGTAATTGGAGGTTTGAGCACTTTATTTTTGGGCAACAATGAAATTTCAGTGAAAGCAGATAATTTTAATACCGTTTTGGGAGACGCCAACAATCTTTCTACGGTAAGTTTTTCAACTAATGTCGGGCTGGGACTGGACTACAAATTGTCCAAAAAATTTACGTTTAATATTGAGCCAATGTTTAAATACCAGCTCAACCCCTATACGGATTCTTCTGTAAACTTCAAACCCTATTATCTCGGTGTTTACAGTGGATTGAGTTTTAAATTTTAGGTTAGTTTTTAGTTGGATGTGTTTGATATAAGTCAAACAAAGATTGCAAAAAAACCGTTCTTCGCCATAGGACGGTTTTTTTATTACCGCCCGGGCAGAGTCTCATCAAATTAGTTGGAAGGTAAAACAGTAGGATTTAGCAATTCATTTAAAATCACATCCCGGGTTTGTTTTTTCAATTCCTTTCTATTGTCCAAAGTCAATTTTTCGGTGTGAATAAGCTTGTGAACCCTTACTCGCATTTTACCGGGACTGCCTACAAAAAAAGAATACGGGAAACGTTTTTTGTTATCATGAAAAGTCATTGGCGCAATAGGAATTTGATGTTCTATGGAAAGCCTAAAAGCGCCATCTTTAAACTCATCCAACAATAGCGAAAGATCATCCGGGACACCTCCTTCTGGGAATATACATACACTTAAGCCTTCATTTAAACGTATTTCCGCTCTTCGGAAAGCTTCAACTCGGCTTTTTGTATTTCCACGATCCACCAAAATACAGGTTCGTTTATAAATGTATCCAAAGAGTGGAATCTTCGCCAATTCTTTTTTTCCAACAAAAACAAAAGGGCTTTTAGTTACATAAAACATCAGCATTATATCTGCCATTGAAGTGTGGTTGGCGACAAACATATAGCTTTTCCCCTTTTCATATTGGATGTCACGTTTTATGATAGGAAAGCATCCCATTCCATAAAGAACACATGTTGACCAAGTTCGCGCAACCATAAAAAAATACGGGTACCACGAACGTTTTAGAATACTAACAAGTAAAAATGGAAAAAGTAAAATGGTGAAAAGTGCTATTATTAAATAGACCCAAATACGGTAAAAGGTTGCTAAAATTTGTTTAATTAGTTTCATCGATATTCAAAAGTAACAATTTGAACGATGCGAATAAATCAAAAAAAGTACCTTTGCTGAAATTTTTAAAAACAATGTCAAGAATACTCACAGGAATACAAAGCACCGGCACACCACACCTCGGAAATCTTTTAGGCGCAATTGTTCCAGCCATTGAAATGGCCAACGATCCCAACAACGAATCCTTCCTTTTTATTGCAGATATGCACTCATTGACGCAAATAAAGAATGCCGAAACACTTCGCACCAATACCTATAGTGTTGCCGCAACCTGGTTGGCATTTGGGTTGGATATTGATCGTGCAGTATTCTATCGGCAAAGTGACGTGCCGCAAACCACAGAGTTGTCTTGGTATTTAAGCTGCTTTTTTCCATTTCAAAGATTGACGTTGGCGCATTCCTTTAAAGATAAGGCAGACAGGCTGGAAGATGTAAACGCCGGACTCTTTTTTTATCCTATGTTGATGGCTGCGGATATACTTTTATATGATGCCGAAATTGTTCCCGTAGGAAAAGACCAAATGCAGCATATTGAAATAACACGCGATGTTGCTTCCCGTTTTCACACACAAATGGGTGAAACTTTTGTACTGCCCGTGGGGAAAGTACAGGAAGAAACCATGTACGTTCCCGGAACGGACGGTACAAAAATGAGCAAATCAAAAGGAAATATCATCAATATATTTTTGGATGATAAACAGCTTCGGAAACAGGTAATGGGTATTGAAACAGACAGCACACCTTTGGAAGAACCAAAAAATCCCGATACCTGCAATATTTTTGGACTTTATAAATTATTGGGTTCTAAAGAAGAAGTTGCACATATGCGAAAAAACTACGAAGCGGGAAATTACGGTTATGGCCACGCCAAGCAAGCTTTGTTTGATTTGATAGTTGAAAAATTTTCTGAAGAGCGTTCCCGTTACAATTATTTTATGGAAAACCTTCCCGAAATTGATTCGGCATTAAACGCTGGTGCAGAAAAAGCTCGCAAGGTTGCAGATGGAGTCCTAAAAAGAGTACGGGCAAAAGTTGGTTATTAAACCAACTGAAACAACTTGCCCGGTAAAGGCCGAACAACTCCTTTCAGTTCCATATTCATCAAAATACTAGCAGCTTTATAGGCTGGAATATTGCATTCTAGAGCGATAATGTCTAATAGCTCTTTTTCCTTTTCTTTCAAGAACCGGAAAACTGCTCTTTCTTCCTCATCCAATTCCACAAAAAGCTGAGTTTGCTTTGGTTTTTGATTTTCTTTCAGTTCCCAGCCCAGCATATATATTATATCAGCTGCGCTGGTGAGCAAATGTGCCTTTTGCTGTTTTATCAAATTATTGCAACCACGGCTTTGGCTATCGGTTGCTCTTCCCGGGACGGCAAAAACTTCACGGTTATATGAATTTGCAATATCGGCAGTTACCAAACTCCCACCTTTTTCGGCTGATTCAATAACAATGGTTGCTTCGGAAAGACCGGCAATTATTCGATTTCGTTTTAGAAAATTATTTCGGTCGAAAGCTTCGTTGCTCCAAAATTCTGTGATAAAACCTCCATTCTCTTCAATTTTTTGAATATATTTTTTATGATCCTTTGGGTACATTTGATTTAGTCCATGAGCTAAACAGCCAATATTTTGTAAGTTATTTTCTATTGCAGCTTTGTGTGCGCAAATATCAACTCCATACGCCAAACCTGAAACTATTACAGGTTTTAGTGGAGCGATTTCTTCTATCAAATTCTGGCAAAAAACGTTGCCGTAGCTCGTAATTTTCCGAGTGCCAACGATACTTATAATTTTCTTCCCAACTAAATCAATATTTCCACGATGAAAAAAAAGTACGGGGCCATCCAAGCAGTGTTTTAGTTTTTCCGGATAGGTTTTGTCTTTAAAATAGCTAAACTCAATATTGTTTTGATCAATAAATTTTAATTCCGCATCTGCTTCTTCTAATTGTTTCTTTAAATTCAATTCCTTCAGCCGTAAAAGTCCGATGCCGTCAATTTTCGCGAGGTTACTTTTTTTCTCAGTGAAAACTGCTTCCGCAGAACCTAATTTCCTAAGCAATTTTTTAGCTGAAATATCCCCTAAATTCGGAATCCGCTGTAGCGCAAGCGTATAACGCAGTTCGTTTGGTGAAAGCATATTTATGAAATTAAATGTCGGGGAGGAAATTTAAAAATACAATTTTTTAAGTTGTTAATAAATTAACAAAACAAAAATTGGATGGCCTTTAAAAAAAGCTAATTTTGTTTATATGCAAATTACAACCTACATAGCTGACCTGCTGTACCGATATGAATGTGTGATTATCCCTGGGTTTGGCGCCTTTCTTACGCGCTACAAATCTGCACATATTGACGAATCAACAAATACTTTTATTCCGCCTTCAAAAATTGTTTCATTCAACAAACAATTGCAGGCCAATGACGGTTTGTTTGCAAATTATGTTGCTTCGGTGGAAAAGTGTAGTTATGAAACCGCGTTGCAAAAAATAAGAAATTTCACTTCTGAAATTTCAAAAGCCCTTTCAGAGGGGAAAACTATTTCCTTCAAAAATATAGGTGAATTTTCTCTAAACGAAGAAAAATCACTTCAGTTTGAACCCCTTCACCAACAGAATTTCAGTACTTCCGCTTTTGGTCTTTCTTCTTTTGTTTTTCCAAAAATTAAGCCGCGAAGTTTATAAAGAATCCGTTTCAACTTCGGAAGAAAGAGATCCAATTATTTTTACGCCCGAAAGAGAAACCGCCAAACCATATCTTAAATATGCTGCCATAGCGGTTATTGCTTTATCTGCAATTGGTTTTGGAAGTTTAAAGCTTTATGAAGGCCAAGTACAGAAATTCAATTATGCAGAAAGGCAAAAAGCTAATTCACTGCTTGAAAATCAAATTCAGGAAGCCACTTTTGTAATTGAAAGCCCACTTCCATTGCTCAGTTTACAACTTCCGAAGCATACCGGTATGTACCATATTGTAGCAGGAGCCTACAGAGAGGAAGAAAATGCCGATAAAAAATTGGAACAACTTCGCGATAAAGGTTTTTCACCTCTAAAATTGAAACCTACACGTTACGGGCTTCATCAAGTTTTGTATGCAAGTTTTGAAGATAGAATGGAGGCCTTAAAAAAGCTGAACGAAATCCAAAGAGAAGAAAATGCAGATGCTTGGATGTTGGTTCAAGATATTCAGTAGTCAAACTTTTGTAATAGCTTTCTTTACTTTCCTCTTTTTTCTAATTTACTTTTTCACAACTTAGGTATCTTTGCAAAAAAATATTCGGATGCAATCCAAAACACCACAAGATTCGTTGACTATTTATACTGACATGGTCCTTCCCAGTGAAACCAATCCTATAGGAAATATGTTCGGGGGTGAACTATTGGCCCGAATGGACCGTGCTGCTAGTATTGCTGCACGCCGGCACAGTAGAAGGATTGTGGTTACCGCCTCTGTAAACCATGTTGCTTTCAATAAAATGATTCCGTTGGGCAGTGTGGTGACCGTTGAAGCGAAAGTTTCACGTGCATTTAGCAGTTCTATGGAAGTGTATATGGATGTTTATATTGAAGACCGCGAAAGTGGTGAAAGAAGCCTTTCCAATGAAGCCATTTATACTTTTGTTGCTGTAGACGAAATGGGAAATCCTGTGCGTGTTCCCGAGCTTGTTCCGGAAACCGAAATTGAAAAGTCACGATTTATAGCAGCCCTCCGCCGCAAACAGCTTAGTTTAGTTCTGGCTGGAAAAATGAAACCAAAAGAAGCTACTGAACTAAAAGCTTTGTTTCAATAATTAATTATTTCTTCTATTTAAATTACTGTCTTACTGCATTTTCCCAAGAAAGAGGATTCTGTTAAATTTATCGATTTTTGTTTCGATAATAATGGGTTTATGGATTCAAAAATATATATTTGAGAAAAATGACGGTTTTTTTAGCCGTTTTTTTTAATTCCTAACTCAATTAAAACAAGTCGATTATGGCAAAAATTACTTTCCCAAAATTAAAAGGCTTTTCCTTTTTGGTGCTGCTGTTTGTTTTTTCACTTGCGTTTGCGCAAAATTCAAATGACATCATTTTTCAAAATGAAACATATGAAATGCCTGAAAACATTGATACATTTCAGTGGAACCAAATGCCTGAATCATCCATTTTGAACAATGGTTATGTGGGCTGGATTCAATTTTATGAAACTCCTTCGCAACAGGTTCAGGATTTGTTTAAGCAAAATAATCTGCAATTATTGGAATATATTCCACACCGCACCTATCTATTTTATTTTCCGCAAAATACTTCCATCACGTTGCTAAAGAACAACGGGGTGCGCACTATTGTTCCCGTTGATGGCAGAGCGAAGCTTTCGGAAAAATTAAAAAGCGGCGATTATGATTATTGGGCAATGGATGGCGACAATATTTTGGTAACACTTCAATACCATAAAAATGTTACCGATACTTACGCAATCAACGAATTAGAACGCCAACAGATAATCGTGAAACAAAATTATAAGGAGCATAATATTTTAGATCTTTCCATTCCCAACAACTGCTTGGAAACGCTTTCAAACCTTCCTTTTGTGAAATGGGTTGATCTTGTGGTAGCCCCGGCAGTGCCAGATGATACCAGAGGAAGAAGTCTTCACAGAGCAAACAGTTTGGATACTCAAATGGGAGCGGGTAGAAATTATACGGGTGAAGGTATTGGCGTAATGGTTCGCGATGACGGACGCGTGGGACCACATATTGATTTTGAGGGCAGAATAACAAACCTAACCAATATTTCAAATCAATCCCATGGCGATGGTGTGGCGGGAATTATGGCCGGCGCGGGAAATTTACTTCCATCAAACCGTGGAATGGCTGCAGGTGCAGATGTATATGTTGTTAACTATCAAAGTAATTTTTTGGACCCTTCCACAGTTAATTTAATTAATGATGGCACTGTGCAAATAACAAATTCATCCTATAGCAATGGCTGTAACGATGGTTATACTAGCATTACGAGAACTGTGGACCAACAAACACTCGATACCCCAACACTACTTCATGTTTTTTCTGCAGGAAACTCAAACGGCAGCAACTGTAACTATGGTGCAGGAAGCCAATGGGGAAATATAACGGGAGGCCACAAACAGGGTAAAAACGTTATTGCCACCGCAAATGTATTTTTTGACGGATCTTTGGTAAACTCCAGTAGCCGAGGTCCGGCCCACGACGGGAGAATAAAACCAGATATTGCCGCAAACGGCCAAAATCAAATTTCTACGAATGAAAACAATACTTATCAAAGTTTTGGAGGTACATCGGGAGCTGCTCCCGGCATTGCAGGAATTTCGGCCCAACTTTATCAAGCTTATGGAGATTTGAACGGTGGTGATTTTCCACCCTCAGCCTTAATTAAAGCAACATTACTAAATACAGCCAATGAAGCAGGAAATATAGGACCAGATTACAAATTTGGCTGGGGCATAGTGAATGCCCTTCAAGCCGTTAAACTTATTGAAGATGGCCGTTATCTTTCCGACGAAGTTACACAAGGTATCACAAACACCCATACCATTAATGTTCCCGCTGGAACTACACAAGTCCGTTTTATGGTTTATTGGAGTGATCAGGCTGCAACGCCTGGAGCAAATCCCGCTTTGGTAAATGATTTAGATTTAATTGTAACCGATCCTTCAAACAATACTTATGAACCATGGATTCTGGATCCAACGCCAGACCCTATTACACTTAACAATCCCGCTACCAATGGCCCCGATCATTTAAACAATATGGAGCAAGTATTAATCAATGACCCCGCCGCAGGAATTTATGATCTCGATATTAGTGGTTTTAATGTACCAGTAGGACCACAGGAATATTTTATTGTTTATGAACTTATTTCTGACAATGTTGCCATGACCTATCCTAACGGAGGTGAGCATTTTCAACCTTTTATTGCGGAAACGCTTCATTGGGATGAAGTAAATACAACGGATGATTTTGTTTTAGAATATTCCAACGACAACGGAAGCAGCTGGAACAACATTGCTACTGTACCTAACAATACCCACTTTTACTCTTGGACTATTCCGGATGAAGTGGGTGGAAATATGCTTATTAGGGTAACCAGTGGCGCCTATCAAGATGTTAGCGACGCTACATTCAACATTGCGAAAGCCGCTATAAATTATAATATTGTAGAGGTTTGTCCAGAATCTGCTTCATTTGAATGGACTGCAGTTGATGGGGCGGAATCATATGATTTTTATCTTTTAGGGGAAAAATATATGGAAGTGGTAGCAACAACAAACACCAACTCTATCACTATTCCTATTGTAGATCCTAATGAGGAAATGTGGTTTGCAATTAGTGCCAAAAATGATACAGAAGGATGGGAAGGAGAAAGAAACCGAGCTAAGTTTTATGCAGGAGGCATATTGGATTGTGTACTGGGAGTTTCAGACAAAACCATTAGCGATGCTGTAGCGTTATATCCCAACCCAACAACTAACGAAGTTTTTATTAGTATCTCAGATAAAACTTTCACTAGTTTTAATGTGTCTATTGCCAATAGTTTAGGTCAAATTTTAGAGCGTAAAACTAATATTGACAATGCATCCCAAACATCATTAAACGTTTCCAACTATGCCTCGGGAATATATTTCATCACCATACAAGCAGGAGAAAGTATTACAACCAAAAAATTAGTGGTACAGTAAATTACTAATAATAAAACTATAAAGGGAGTCGATTAGCTCCCTTTTTTTACATTCTATAAATCCAATCTGCCGGATTTATTTTTGTTTTGTTTTGATAAATGTAAAATTTCAAAACAGTTTTACCCTCAGTCGGACTTTTTGCCACTGTACCTATATTTTGTTTGGTAGCAACCTTATCTCCAGTTTTTACTGAAACGGTAGCTAAATTACTATATACAGAAATATAATCTCCATGTTGAATAAGAACTACTTTATTAGCTCCTTTAATAACTTGAATTGATAACACCTGTCCTTCAAAAACCGCACGTACAGATGCATTATCTGCAGTTGCTATTTCCACACCACTACTATTTGTAGTAACATTTGGAAATTGCGGATGTTGGTGGGTTCCAAAGCTTTTTACCACCATTCCTTTTTCTACGGGCCAAGGCAATTTTCCTTTATTGCTCGTAAAACTGGCTGCCAGAGCTTTATCTTCAGCTGTCATTGCAAATTCTTCAGTTGAGGCTGGCTTGGTTATAACATTTTTGGTAGAAGTAGTATTCGTGCTAGTTTTATTATCCGCGTTTGCCTTTGCTTCGGCAAGCGCTTTTTCCCTGGCTATTCTGTTTGCCTCTTCAATTGCAGCCTTTATCAATGCATCTATCTGTCGGTCTATCTCGTCTGCCTGTTTTTGCTTCGTTCTTATTTGTGCAGTAAATTTGTTTTCGTCCTTTTTCAGGGTTGCTACCAATGCTTGCTGATCTTTTCGTTCTTCCGTTAAACTTTTTTTAGTCAATTCATTTTCCGAAATTAGCTTTTGTTTTGTTTTTTTCTGTTCAATTAAAGCTGCATTTAATTTCTGCAATTCTTCCGTTTTCACTTTGATACCCTCTCCCTGCTTTTTTCGGAACTTGGCATATTGCTTCATATATTGAATACGTTTGTATGCCTGCAAAAAATTTTCTGAAGAAAGCAAAAACATAATCCGGCTCTGTTGGTTTTTACTTTTGTAGGATTTGCGTATCATTTCGGCATAATCCGCTTTCATTTCCTTCAACTCTTCGCGAAGACTACTTATTTTTTCAATGTTATCATTTATGTTTCGAGTAAGCAAATTTGCTTGCTGATTGGTAACACGAATTAAATTTTCGGAAGCGGAAATGCGCTGGTTTAAATCCTCCACTTGTGAAAGAACAGATTTTTCCTCTTTTTTTGTTTTGAAAAGAAGCGAATTTATCTGCTTTATTTCTTCCAGAATTGCTTGCCGTTTTTCTTCCAATTCCTTTTGTTTATCAACTTGTGCTGACGCCATTGAAACAGAAACTATACAGAAAAATAAGAAAAGATATGTGCGGAAATGATTCATTTAATTTAGTTGGATTTCTTCATAACCTTGGGGAACATCAAACGGAAAACTCACATCTACGTCCAAATCAATTTTTTTGTAATTGATCTCAATTTTTGTTTTTGACCCTTTCTCCGAAGTATCTATAAAAATAGTTGAAGGATAAAACTGCTCGCCAATTTTTTGATAATCACCATAGCGAATACTCAACAAACGTTCATCATTGGGCTGGGATAATGTTTCCGAAGCAACCTTAAAATTATCGGGGTTCAAAAAGAGCGAATGTATAAAATTTTGTGGTTGCTGCTTAGGCTGGATTTTAAATTTATTCTGAAAAACCGCAGCGGTATATTCCGAAGGATTTAATGTGAAAATTGATTGACCCAAAAGCATACTTTGTGCTTGCTGAAAGTTTATAGGGGTTCCAATCCATTCGCCCAATAGTGCAAAATCGCCCTGAAAATAGGTTCCTCCAATTGTTTCATAATAACTTACGCTGTTAGGAGTGATCAAAACTTTGGCAATGGTAATACCTAAAACCGAAGCTTTTATCCAAATATTCTTGTCCTTTTCCATACGCAGACTTACGGTGATGCTCTGCAGTTTTTCGTCGGTTTCATAAACCAACTGCACGCGGCCGGCCAAAGTTTTGAATTCAGGAGCTGCAGCTTTATGAGTAGAAATTACTTCTTTGGCAGAGGCATTTTCAATGTTTGAAATATTTTTGGCGCCGCCGCAGGAAGCTAACACAAGTAATAAAAATAAATAATAGGGTTTCAGTTTCATAAAATCTTAGTTCGGCATTTTGGTTGTTGCGGCTTTATCAAGATACATTTTTGCTTTTTTGGAATCACCTTTTTTCGTGTAAGCAAGACCCAACTGTTCATAAAAATCGCGTTCCATTTTGGGGTCTTCCAATATAAAATCTAAACCAGTCTCCAAACTTTCAATAGCTGCATCACTATTTTGAATACCATTATTCGCCACACCGTTCAGTAAATATAAAAGTGCCTGTGCAGGAAAAATTTCCAATCCCTCGGAACTCAATTTAGCAGCAGCCTCATATTTCTTTAAATCAATTTGAAACAAGAGCGTATTTTTCAACAAATTATAATTGTCAGAATCAATAACAATCCCTTTTTCATATGCATTCAGTGCATCTTCTTTTCTATTTTTTGCTGCGTAATAATCGCCTAATTTTTCGTAAACGCGACCATTTTCAATTGAAAATTGATTCACGATTTCAGCCAAATCAGTTTCATATTGAGGGTTTTCATTCACAAATTGAATAAAATCGCCCAAAACTTTATATTTGGTTTCTTTGTCAACTTCCTCAGAGGCAAAAACTATTTTCATGGATTTTATCGCTTCCGAAGCATTGCCTTCATCCAAATAAAATTTATACAGTGCCAAATGTACCAACTGCGACTTTGGATTGGTTTTGAAAAGATTTTTGGCCGCTTCAAAAGCTTTTTCCTTGTTGCCCTGCTCGCTATAGAGAAAAATTAGGTTTAGGTATTCCTTTTCGTTCTTGGGGTTGTTGTCAATTTTTTGTTCTAAGTTCTCAATGGCTCCTTCGGTATCACCAGTTGCCCTGTAAATTTGAATACGCAATGCATTGCGTATATCGCTCTCGCCCCAAACGTTATCCAATTCATCCAATTGCTCCAAAGCCTTGTCATATTGTTTTGTAAGCGTGTAAAGATTTGCGAGATCTTCCCTGTAATCATCATCAAAGGGAATTAGTTTCTGCACCAGTGGGATTGATTTTTCGTAATCTTTTTGCTGATAATAAAGCTCATAAAATTGTTCCAACACATCCAATCTGTTTCCCTGGCTTTTTAAAACCTTGTTGAAATTTTCTTCCGCTTGGGCATATTCTTTTAAATAGGTATGGTTTTTACCCATTTCAAAATATACAACCGCCTTGTTTTCTTCTGTTTTTGCAGCCTTTTCTGCTTTGTTTAAAGCGGTGAGCGCCAATTCATAATTTTCAATTGCTTTTTGTTTAAGTGCTTCAAAAAAGTTTTCCTGAAAAGCATCGGTAACATCTCCCAATTGATCCATTGGGTTGTGTATAGAATCTTTCCATACTCCCGGAGCGGTAGGTTTAATTTCTTGTGCGCTGAATTGCTTCGGAAAAAACATTCCGAAAAAAATTAACAATATGTATCTAAATTTTAGTTTCAATTTTTGGGATTCCCACCTTCGCGGGAAATGGTTATTTTAATTCAGAATAATCGCCAATACTCACATTTGTGAAATTACCATCAAAAGTAGCATAATTGCCAATCATTGCATTGTCCAAATTTGCGTTCTTTATTTTTGAATTGGTTTGAATAATACTGTTTTTAACCGTACTGTCTTCAATTACCGTGCCTTCACCGATAGAAGCGAACGGACCCACGGTGCTGTTTTTTAAAACCACACCTTTGCCAATAAAACAAGGTTCAATGATCTGTGAATTCTCATTTGTAATGTTTTCGTTTATCAATGCCTTATTGGCTTTTGAAAGAAAGCCTAACATTTTTGCATTGGTTTCTACAGTAACTTCCTTGTTTCCGCAATCCATCCATTCATCAACCGTTCCAGTTTTAAATATTTTCCCCTCAGTCATCATTCTTTTAATACCGTCGTTAATTTGGTATTCACCGCCATTGATTATGTTGTTGTCCAACACGTACTGCAATTCATTTTTAAGTTGTGCAACCTCTTTAAAATAGTAAATACCTATAACGGCCTGATCGCTCACATATTCTTTTGGTTTTTCAACCAATTCAATTATTTCATTTTTTTCGTTAAGATTCACAACCCCGTATGCTTCGGGATTTTTCACTTTTTTGGTCCAAATTACTGCATCTGCTTCTTTATCCAAATCAAAATCGGCTCGAATCAATGTATCTGCATAAGCAATAACAGCGGGCCCTGACGAGCGAATCCTTGGCACACATAATGGCGTGGCCCGTTCCTTTTGGGTCGAGTTGACGGTAAATGGTAGGTTTTGCGCCTAAATTTGTTGCGAGCTCTTTTAAGCTTTCAACCACTTCATCCCCAAAAAATGCGGGGTCGCCAAGAATGAAAGCTATTTCGTCAATATCTTCATTCAAAACTTCCAGCAATGTCTTCCACTAAACGATGCACGATTGGTTTTCCGGCCACGGGAATCAACGGTTTTGGGATTGTAAGTGTATGTGGGCGAAGACGGCTTCCGCGGCCTGCCATTGGGACTATTATTTTCATATGTATGCCCGCGAAGGCGGGTATCTTTTTTTATTAAACTTATTTTTGACTAAAGACTTATTTTACGCCAGTACTTCCGAAACCTCCCGCTCCGCGAGAAGTATCAGTCAGTTCTTCAACTTCTTCCCAAACGGCGCGTTCATGTTTTGCGATTACCAATTGTGCAATGCGTTCGCCATGTTCAATGGTGAAATCTTCGTTTGAAAGATTTACCAAAATCACTCCAATCTCACCGCGATAATCCGCATCAATGGTTCCGGGAGAATTTAAAACAGTAATTCCCTTTTTTGCTGCCAAACCACTGCGGGGACGAACTTGGGCTTCATAACCAATTGGCAATTCAATATAAAGTCCGGTTTTTACGATCGCTCTTTGTAATGGTTTCAACGTTGAAGGACCTTCAACATTGGCGCGTAAGTCCATTCCTGCGGAAGCGATTGTTTCATAGGAAGGTAAGGGATGGTTTGATTTGTTGATTATTTTTATTTTCATTGAAACTATTTTCTGAGGATTTTTAAAAATTCATTCTTTTCAAAATAGAACATATTTGTGGCAAAAACTACTAACAATGCAGATCCTATCCAAACATTTCCGTTGAAAACATAATAGGAAATTGCCGAAAAACCAATAGCCATCAATAAATAGCCGCTTAGTTTTTTTACTTCATACGGCACATCGTAATATTTACGCCCGTAAAGGTACGAAAGCACCATCATACTGCCATAAGCAGCAAGCGTTGCAATTGCCGAACCCATATATCCAATTATTGGAATTAACACATAGTTAAGCACCAGGGTTACGATTGCGGCAAAAACCGAAATGTAAGCGCCGTATTTTGTTCGATCCGTCACTTTATACCACACCGAAAGATTGTGGTAAATTCCTAAAAAAAGGTTCGCTAAAAGTATGAGCGGAACAATTTTCAAGGCTTCCCAATATTGACTGTTTGGTATTAAAATTTGTTTAAAAACATCAATATACACAACCACTACCAACAGAATCAAACATCCAAAAAGGGTAAAATACTTTGTAATTGTGGCGTAGGTATTTTTAGCATTTGTGTGTTCGGAATGATTGAAGAAAAACGGTTCAATTCCCAAACGGAAAGCCATTACGAAAAGCGTCATAAACATTCCCAGTTTATAGCAGGCGGAATATAGACCTACTTGTGTTTCAGCTACATTTTCCGGCAATAAATATTTCAGTAGAATCCGGTCAAAAGCTTCGTTTATGCTAAAAGCAATTCCTGCCACAAGTACCGGAAAAGCATACTTCATCATCTGTTTCCATATCATTTTGCTGAAACCGAAACCAATTTTCACATAAAGGGGAAACATTACTAAAAGAGTGACGGCACTCGCTATTAAATTTGCAATGAAAACATACGATACTTTGTTTTCGGGAAACCAGAGTGAATTCCAATAACTGCTGTTTTGGGCAAGCTTCGGCAGCATTAAAAGGAAAAATAAATTAAAGATGAGATTAATAACTACGTTGAAGATTTTGATTGTAGCATATTTCATCGGTTTTTCATTGGCTCGAAACCATACAAAAGGTAAAACTACCAATGCATCTAATGCTAATATCAAAAGTCCGTAGGTTACATATTCTGTTTTAAAATCTGAAACCTCAGCGATGTAATTTCTGAAAAGTAATGTTATTCCTAAGAAAATTAATGTAGAAACAGTAAGCGAAGTAAGTGTGGTTGACTGCACAATTTTTTGCTGCGATTTATCTTTTGTAACAAATCTAAAAAAGGCAGTTTCCATTCCATAACTGAGCAAAACATTTCCCAAAATAAGGAAAGCCATAACTGTTGAATAGATTCCATATTCCTCGGGCAACAAGACTTTAACATAAAGCGGAACGAGAATAACCGATAAAACCCGCGGCAACACTGTTGCCAATCCGTAAATAAATGTCTGTTTAAAAAGTTTTTTGAAAACGCTCAATGCGGTGCGATTTTATAGGGCAAAAGTATTGAAAATAATAGTTTTGAAGGCTACTTGCCTGTCTTCATATTTAAATGAAAAGATTTGAAATTTCTTCGGTTATTTTGGTGGGACGAAATGTTTTTGCATCCAAAAAGCACCAAAGCGTAGTTGCTTCTACAATCGTTTTTCCATCCGTAGGACGAATTATTTTGTAATGTCGTTCACTTTTTACGCCTTCGTAACTTTCAATCCACGTTTGGGTTTCAAGTTCTTCCCCTAAAAAAGAAGGATTTTTATAAGAAATAAAATGCTCCAAAACCACCCACACATATTGCTCGCGTTGCTTTTCTGTAGTTTTTGAAATCCAATGTGCTTCGGCGGCATCTAGGCACCATTGAAGATAGATTACATTATTAACGTGGTTTAACCCATCGATAGCTGAACCTGGAACTATGAAACGTTGTTTAAATTTTTCAGATTTCAAAAGCCTAAAATTAATTTTGCAATTAGAAAATAGGTAAGTATACCGAAGATATCATTACTGGTTGTGATAAATGGACCTGTTGCCACAGCGGGATCAATTCCTCTTTTATCCAAGACAATGGGTATAAAAGTACCAATTAAAGCAGCAAGAATAATAACAGATATAATGGCTATACCGATGCTTATGGATTCAAGATAAGTAGTAAAAAAAAGAAAATGACTAATTATCAATACTACCAAAGCGATTGCAATTCCATTAACAAGAGCAAGTAGAGATTCTTTTAAAAGTCGAGTAATAATGTTCCCTTTTATGGTATCATTCGCCAAACCCTGCACTACAATGGCGCTGGATTGCACGCCCACATTTCCAGCAGTTGCTTGAATGAGTGGCACAAAAATGATGATTTTGGGGAAAGTTATCATCATGGATTGGAAGCCAGTTATAATGCTGGCAGCTCCCAAACCGCCCAACATTCCAATCATAAGCCACGGTAAGCGGGCTTTGGTATGCTTAAAAATACTATCGTCAGCCTCAACATCCTGTGAAATACCGGCGGCCATTTGGTAATCTTTTTCGGCTTCCTCTTTTATGAAATCTACAATGTCATCAATGGTTATTCTTCCTACTAAAATCCCTTCGTCATCTACTACTGGAATAGCTTCCAAGTCATATTTCTGCATAATTCTCGCAACATCTTCGGCTTCTGTATGCACATTTACATAATCTACTTTTGGGATATAAATATCACTAATATGAGCTTTCCCAGAAGCTGTTAGCAAATCTTTTAAAGAAAGTCTTCCTTTTAGTTTTCCGTGCTTGTCAGTAACATAAATCGAATGGACTCGAGTAACATTTTCAGCCTGTCTTCGCATTTCGCGAACGCATCCTGCAACCGTCCAGGTTTCTTTAACGCGAACCAATTCTTTCGCCATTAACCCCCCGGCTGTATCTTCATCGTAACGTAACAGATCCACAATATCTGCAGCATGATCTTCATCCTCAATGTGGTCTATAACTTGTTTTTGAATGTGGTCATCAAGTTCGGCAATAATATCGGCCGCATCATCGGTGTCCATTTCGTCCAGCTCATCGGCAATTTCGGAAGGTGAAAGATTATCAAGGATGCGTTCCCTAAAATCATCGTCCAGTTCCATCAGAGCTTCACTGGTAATTTCGCTGTCAAGAAGTTTGACCAAATAAGTTGCTTCTTCGTGGTTTAGCTCTTGAAGAAGCTCAGCAATATCGGCAAAGTGAAAATCGTGCAAGAGGCCTTTCAGTGCATCGCCATCATCGTTGGTGATATACTGCTCAATCTGTTCTATAAACTCTTCAGTCAGTTCAAATTGCATCGGTTTCCAGTTTTTGTGTAAGGACTATAAATTGCGAAACGGAAAGTTGTTCCGGGCGTTGCCCAAAGATAGTATCTTCTTTTATTTTATCGGAAAGATTGAATGATTTTAAACTGTTGCGAAGCGTTTTTCTGCGTTGCTGAAATGCGGTTTTTACAACCTTATAAAACATCTTTTCGTTACAGGGAATGGAATAATTGTCCTTTCTGCGCAATCGAAGTACTCCGCTCTCAACTTTTGGCGGAGGATTGAAAACTGAAGGTGGTACGGTAAAAAGGTATTCGGCATCATAAAAAGCTTGCGCCAAGACCGAAAGAATCCCGTAGGTTTTGCTGCCTTCCTTTTCACAAATACGCTGTGCCACTTCTTTTTGGAACATACCGGTAAACTCTGGGATTCGCTCTTTCCATTCCAGCATTTTAAAAACAATTTGTGTTGAAATGTTATATGGAAAATTGCCGGTAATAGCGAATTGTTCTTCCCCAAAAAGTTGTGAAATATCATACTTCAGAAAATCTGCTTCGAGAATTTTGAGATTTTGGTTTGGGTAGTTTTTTTCTAAATATGAAATAGATTCCGCATCCAGATCCATCGCGACAACTTCCACATTCTTTTGAATTAAATATTTGGTGAGCACGCCCATGCCGGGACCAATTTCCAGCACATTTTTATAATCTTCCAAAGAGAGTGTATTGCCTATTTTTTCGGCAATAGTTTCGTCCTTTAAAAAATGTTGCCCAAGGTATTTTTTGGCGCGGACGGTACCAGCTTCTAAATTTTTTTTGGATTTATTTGAGCTTTCATTTTTCATTCAAAAACGTAAAATCTTGTTGGGCTGCAAAGAACGTAAAGAACTTACAGTTGTTAGCTTTTATTGAATTGTTGGTTGTGGGTTTCGTCAATAATTTCAAGTTCAGTGCGGAAGGCCACAAATTTTCCCTCAAATGGTTTACTCTGTGCCCGGAGTTCTGCAGCGTTTTCGGCGTAATATTTTTGGAGAGTTTCCTTACTGTCGGTAGTGTATTGAATGGAATAGGTAATACCGCCCATTTCTTCATCAACAATTACACGGGTGAATAATGCTTTACTGAATTTACCCGTGGCGAGCATTGCAGGAATATGTTCTGCTTTCATCCATTGCAACCATTTATCGTGGATGGTTTCTTCTATGTTTATAGTTACGTTGTAGATATACATATTTCTTTAAATCTGAGATGAGAGGCTTAATTAATTGCATCTCCCCGTAAAGTTCGATACTTTTTCCGTGCATCAACGAAATAAATACTATCCGCAAAGTTGAAAATAATGGCTTCGTATTGCGCTTTTGCTTTTTCCGGTTGATTTAGCTTTTCCTCATATATTTTTGCCAGGCGATAATGTGCATCGTCAGCTAAAATATCATCATTATAAAACTCTATTATTTTCAGATAATTGGATTCGGCTTTTGTGTATTCGGCCTTCTTTTCAAAAATCTCACCTTGTTTTAATAGGGCTTCGTCCTCTATTTTTTCGCCTTTATGATTGGTTAAAATATCTTCCAAAGCAGAAATGGCTTCAGCATCCTTATCCTGAAATTCCAAAAGATCGGCCCGTGCATATTTCTTTAGGGCGGTTTGGGTGGAATCTTCCAAAGTATTGTCGCGAATTAACAAACTGAGTTGCATGGCGTCATTCGCCATTAACTGCGAAGTGGATTTTTTCAACACATCCAATTGAACTTGAGCCCATTCAAAATCACCTTTAAAATAGCTGGTGCGCGCAACTTTAAAACGTGCTTCCTGTGCCAAAACATCACTCTGCACTTTTTTCTGTATTTGGGAATAGTAAATTAATGCCTCGTTGAATTTTTCATCAAAAACCAGAATATCTGCCAGTTCCATTTTCACCCGAGCCTCTTGATAGGCGGTCAAATCTTGCTTTGCTAAAGTTTTTAAGTTTTCAATTGCCTGTTCTTTTTTGTTATTCTGAAATGATAAAAAATGATTGTAGTCTATTTGAAGCAAATAGGTTTCGCGGTTTCGGCCAAACTCATCCAAGAGTTTTTCAAACTTTTTTTCTACTTCGGGATACTCTTCGGGTTTGACCGTTTTCACTTCCATCTTCATCAAAATTTGATTGCCCTGAAGCCGGTTTTGCGGAGTGAATGAATTGTCAATAATATAATTTACAATTTCTCTTCCGGTGTCGTAATCTTCATCTGCAATAGCAATGTAGGCCAAATCTGTTATGCCGCCCAAGTCTTCGCCGATACGTTTGTAGATTGCTTTTTCCTGCGTAAATGCTTTTTTGTATTCTTTTTGTTGAATAAAAAGCCAGCTCAACAACTCATTATAAAGTACATCCGGATTTTGCTGCGAACGCTGCAGCAATGTTTTTTTAAGAAGAATATTGGCCTCATTATTTGGATCTTCTGTAGTGTAAAGGCTGAAATAGCGCTGGGCAGCACCTTTGAAAGACACATTATTTTCCACTAGCCCAAGATAACGGTCAAACATTTTTTCCAGCTTGCCCTGTTCTCCATAAATTTGGGCGAGCTGCATGTTGAAATCTATTTTGTCGCTTAAGGCCATCGCTTTTTCATAAGTAATAACGGCTTCATCAAGTAAACTGTATTTTTGAAAGGTGCTACCTATGTTGTAGGCATAATTGGGGTTAACGTTAACTGTTTCAATGGCCTTATTAAAATTAGCGGTAGCATTCTCTGTTTGGTTTTGAAGGGAATAATTATAGCCAAGTTCCACATATAGTTGTGGGTAATTACGGCCATCTGCCAATTTATTTTTTAGTAATTTTTCCGCTTCGGTGAAATTTTCAAGTTGCTGGTTGCTTTCTACCATTCCCATGAAATAATCTAATCTGTACGGACTTTCTTTATTTAATTTTTCATAAATGCGCAAGGCTTTTTCAAACTGGCCCTGCTCAAAATAATTTTTGGCCAAAGCATCACTCTGCGAAAAGCTTGCTGAAACAGTAAAAAAGAATAAAATGAAAAATAATATGCGCATGTGGTAAATATAAGCAAATGACCGGACAGCCTATTGGGTTGGAGAAATATTTATCAAAAACAGCGCCGCAAATTGTACTATTGTTTATGAATTTCGGAAGCAACTTTTTCAAGCTGGGAATACCAATTTTCACCAAATTTACGAATAAGGGCAGTTTTTAAAAATTTGTATACAGGCACTTTTAGCTCTTTTCCCAACGTACAGGCATCATCGCAGATTGGCCAACGATGGTAGTTTACGGCTGCAAATTCGCTATAATCCTGCACCCGAACGGGATATAAATGACAAGAAATAGGTTTCCTGAAATCAGTTACACCAGCATTGTAAGCATCTTCAATACCGCAACTGGCTATACCTTTGTCAGTAAAAGTAACGTAGGCACACTCCTTTCCTTCCACCAGCGGGGTTTCCAATTCGTCGAGGTCGGTTTTAATGTGGGTTCCTTGTTTTTCGATGGCCGCAATACCTTCTGCGCGAAGAAAGGGTTTTACTTTGGGATATATTTCTTTGAGAATTTTAACTTCTTCTTCAGTAACGGGTGCGCCCGCTTCACCCTCTATGCAGCAGGCACCTTTACATGCACTGAGGTTGCACACGAAATCCTTTTCAATTATATCCTCAGAAACTATTGTTTTACCCAGTTGAAACATGCGGCAAAACTATGAAATTCCACATTACAAGCGATAATTTCCAAATAAAAAAATAATGGATTCTTTTCCAAATAAAACTTACCTGCAAATCGGTTCAAAAGTTGAAACAATAAACCTAATTTTGCAATCTGAATTTTACGGTTATGATTTTAAATTTCAAGGAAATAATCACGGCTACAATGGTGCTTTTTGCCGTTATTGATATCATCGGAAATATACCGATAATCATAGGGCTCCGCGAGAAAGTTGGCCATATCCATTCGGAAAAAGCATCTATAATTGCCGCAATTGTGATGATTGTTTTTCTTTTTTTGGGCGAAAATATTTTGAAACTAATTGGCGTTAATGTCAACGAATTTGCTGTGGCAGGGTCATTGATACTTTTCTTTATTGCTTTGGAAATGATTCTAGGAGTTACACTATTTAAAGAACAAGATCACAGTCCAGATTTGGCTTCAATTTTTCCCTTGGCGTTCCCACTTTTGGCTGGCCCGGGAAGTTTAACCACGCTCCTGTCCCTTCGTGCAGAATATGCTACAGAAAATATTATTGTTGCAATCTTAATAAATATTGTAATTATTTATGCTGTTTTGAAAACTTCGGGAAGGCTACAACGTTTTCTAGGAAAAAACGGAATTGCAGTGATCCAAAAAATATTTGGTGTAATTTTGCTAGCCATTGCAGTGAAACTTTTCACTTCCAATATTCAAGAACTTTTTAATTAAGATTAATGAAAATATTTATCTACATTTTGATTGCTTGCGCCACAGCACTTGTAATTTATAATGCCACACAACTAGACTTCAATAATTTATTTAAAGGGGAAAGTTCAGTAGCCGCAGTAAGTGTTTTGGCGGGGTTGTGTGCTATTTTGGCACTGGGCATTTTGCTTGTTTCAAAACGAATTGCGTCAAAAGTGAAAAAGTAATTTATCTACTTTTTGTCTAAATGATTTTCAGTCTCCAATTCCAAAACTTTTTGTAGCATTGGATCTGTTTCGTTCAGAATAATTTCATATTCATTTGGGCCATAAAGTTGCTGGGCGATATTTGCTTTCAATGATCTTTTTAGCTCTTCAGTATATTTTGAAAGGTCTATTTGAGCTTCGTTGAATTTGGCGTAAACAATAAATTCTTTGGAGAGTTTATCGTCCACGGTATAATTCTTTCTGAAATCTTCAAACTTCAGCCCTTTAAATAAAGCCCTGTTTTTTTCGAGAAATTCAAAAATGAAGTAACTCATAAAACCGCTTCGGGAAACGTATTGTAGTGTTTCATTTTCCACGCTTGTGTCTTTGGGGACAAAAACATCGGGTATAATTCCGCCGCCACCATACACCACTTTTCCTTTGGGGGTAACATATTTAAGCGAATCGGCAACTTTTATACTATCTGCATGGATCAATTCGCCATTTCGGTAGCGTTTTTCGTAATCATTGTAATAAGTATCGTTCCCATTTCCATAAGGTCTTTGGATAGAACGGCCGGTTGGGGTGTAATAACGTGCAATAGTTAATCGCACAGCACTGCCATCGCCGAGTGACATTTCGCGTTGTACCAACCCTTTACCGAAAGAACGGCGACCAATAATAGTTCCTTTGTCATTATCTTGAAGTGCTCCTGCCACAATTTCACTGGCGGAAGCAGAGTTTTCGTTAATAAGAACGTAGAGTTTTCCGTGTTCAAAATCGCCACGACGCGTTGCGTATGTTTTGTTTATTTCGTCACTCTTGTTTTTTGTAATAAGCACTAATTTGTCCTTTTCCAAAAATTCATCCACCACCCGTTCTGCGGTGGAAATATAACCGCCCGGATTGTTTCGAAGATCTAAAACCAATTTTTTTATGCCTTGGTCTTTCAGTTTATCGAGGGCAGTTTCAAATTCTTTGTAAGTTGTTTCAGAAAAACGGTTCAATTTAATATAGCCCAAATCGTCCGTCAATTTATAGGAAGCATCAACACTCACAAGTGGTACTTCTTTTCTTCTAACTATTATTTCTTTGACTTTTTCTTCACTGGGACGATAAACGTCTAAGGCAACTTTGCTATTTATTTCACCTTTTAAATAATTGGAAATGCTATCGCGCTGTACCAATTCGCCAAAGAGCTTTTTGCCATCAGCATACAAAATGCGATCGCCCCCCTTTATTCCCGCTAGTGCGGCAGGGCCACCTTCAATAGATCTGATTACTGCAATAGTATCTTTATAAATATAGAAACTCACGCCGATTCCCGTAAAGGCGCCACGCATGTCATCGGCATTGTGGGCATATTCACTTTTTGGAATGTACACAGAATGCGGATCGAGGTTTTCGAGAATTCCGTTTACGGTAACATCCACAATGCTGTCGGTATTTACGTTATCTACATATTCATAATCTATGTAGTCTATAAGCCTGTTGAGCTTATCTTTTTTTGAACTGGTGGCGAAGATTTTTTCGGTATTATCATTAAAATTGAATTTAGAGCCAATAAAAATCCCCACGGCAAGCGCCAAGCCTATCCAAAGTGGTAACAAAGGAAGTCTTTTTTTGGTAGTATTGTTCGGGGGGGAAAATTGCTGCTCCATTATTCTGAATCCAAATCTGAAATGTATTCTATGCTTACTCCTGCTTTTTCAAGAAAAGCAACTCCTGAGTTATCTTTATATTCTTTGTTGTAAACCATTCTTTTTATACCTGCTTGATGAATCAATTTACTACATTCTTTACAGGGCGACAAAGTAATGTATAAGGTTGCACCCTGACAGGCCTGTGTAGACGATGCCACTTTTAGTATTGCATTTGCTTCGGCGTGGAGAACATACCATTTTGTGTAGCCTTCATCATCTTCGCAAACGTTTTCAAAACCTGTGGGGGTTCCGTTGTAACCATCGCTGATAATCATTTTATCTTTTACAATAAGCGCGCCAACCTGTTTTCGTTTGCAATAAGAGAGTTTGCTCCACTCCTGCGCCATTCGCAGATAAGCAATATCATACTTGCGTTGTTTGCTGTCCTTCATACTTTTATATAGGTAGCGAAATTACTGGGAAGTTACGCCACTGCCAAAAAAAATGTTGTTAACTTATTGCCAAATGAATTTATGTGAGTTTCGTTGGGAAAGACCAAAAAAATTTCTGAAACCGTTCTTCTGATTTCTAAAAAATCCAATTGTTGATGAGCATTGGGATAATCATTCCAATAACTAATGAAGAAACCACCAAAACCCAATCGCGCTTATTGAATCGGAAAATAGTTTGGAAAATAAACGCAATGATTAAAATGATAATTACCACGATAATTTGTGCAGCTTCAATGCCAAGGGCAAATTCCAGCAGTGACAAAATACTTCGATCGGTGTCCAATTTATTGAAAAAGGAAGCGAAGCCCAACCCATGGATCAATCCGAAAAAAATTGTGACTATATAAAAAATACCCATTTTTTCTACTTTCTTTTCCTTTCCGGCAGTAAAGAGGTTAAATAGAGCCGTGACCAGTATAGTTACCGGAATCAAAAACTCAATAACCTTACTTGAAACGCTCACTACGTTATAACTCGCCAACAGTAGTGAAAGGGTGTGGCCAACGGTAAACATAGTAATCAATAGCAACAATCTTTTCCAAGAGGAAAAAGTATATGCAGCACAAAGCACAATCAAAAATAAAATATGATCATAAGCTTTCCAGTCCAAAACGTGGTGAAGCCCAAGATTAAAATATAACCAGAAATCAGACATTGGGGATAAATGTTTTCAGTGTTTGTTCAAATATAGGTAATGTGGGAAGATTCCTAACTAAAAAATTGGGAGTTTTTTAATACTTGAAATAGCAAAAAAAAGCCTCAACATTTCTGTTAAGGCTTTACTCTGTACTCGAGGCGGGAATCGAACCCGCACGTCCTAAAACACTGGATTTTGAATCCAGCGCGTCTACCAATTCCGCCACTCGAGCAAACGGGAGGCAAAAATAAACAAATATTTCTAAAATGTTTAATTTTTTGATTCGCAATTTTTAAAAAATTGGTGCTTTAAATTTTTACCTTTGCAACGATTCCATACCAAATAAAATTCAAATTTATGTCAACTTCTGTTCCCGAACCCAAAATTTTTGCCTGCAAACAAAGTGAAGCTCTAGCAAAAGATATAGCAGCCAATTATGGAATACCATTGGGAAATGTTATTACTTCCCATTACAGCGATGGGGAATTTCAACCCTCTTTTGAGGAATCCGTTCGGGGAAGCCGGGTGTTTTTAATTGGTTCCACATTTCCAAATAGTGACCATTTAATGGAACTTTTGCTAATGATAGATGCCGCCAAACGATCATCGGCAAGGCATATTACAGCGGTTATGCCTTATTTTGGTTGGGCTCGGCAAGACAGAAAAGACAAACCGCGTGTGCCAATTGCTGCAAAATTAGTAGCCAAAATGCTTGAAGCGGCAGGTGCCACTCGAATAATCACAATGGACCTTCACGCTGATCAAATACAAGGATTTTTTGAAAAACCTGTAGATCATCTTTTTGCTTCAACTATTTTTCTTCCGTATTTGAGAAGTTTAAACCTTGAGAATCTTACCATCGCCTCACCCGATATGGGCGGTTCTAAAAGGGCTTACGCCTATTCAAAATTTTTAAATAGTGATGTTGTAATCTGTTATAAACAACGTGAAAAGGCAAACGTAATTTCCCATATGGAACTTATTGGTGACGTACAAGGCAAAAACGTGGTGCTGGTTGATGATATGGTTGATACTGCCGGAACACTTACTACCGCGGCAGATTTAATGATGGAACGAGGCGCCCTAAGTGTCCGTGCTGTCTGCACACATCCGCTTCTTTCCGGAAATGCATATGAACGAATAGAAAAATCAAAAATGTTGGAACTTATCGTTTCAGATTCCATTCCAACGAAACCAAGCAACAAAATCAGGGTTATAACCTGCGCAAAACTTTTTGCAGATGTAATGTTGAGCGTTAACGCCAATAAATCCATCAGCGGTAAGTTTTTGATGTAGCCTTTATTAGAGCCAAGAATCAAGAAAACCACGAACCAGGACGCTTTTTTAGTAAAATAAAACGTTTTCTATTCTCGATATTTTCAACTAAGCCAGTTTTCGTATTTCCTGATTCATGTTTGCCTTAAGTCTGTTTCAAAAAAATCGTAAATCGTAAATCGTAAATCCAAAATAAATAATATCTTTGCACTCCCTAAAAAACAGGTTTTTAGGGAGTTTTTTAATAAATAAACAATTAAAACAAAATGAAATCTATTACAATTAAAGGATCACAAAGAGAAAGCGTGGGCAAAAAGGCAACGAAAGCCCTACGTAATGCTGGAATGGTTCCTTGCGTAGTTTACGGAGGGGATGAGCCAATTAGTTTTTCAGCAGAAGAAATCGCGTTTAAAAACTTGGTTTATACACCCGATGTACACACAGTTGTAATCAATATAGGTGGTACCAAAGTTAACGCCATTCTTCAGGATATTCAATTTCATCCTGTGACTGACCGTATTCTTCACATCGATTTTTATCAGATTTTTGATGATAAAGAAGTTACAATGGAAATTCCAGTACGTACAACCGGAAACGCTCGAGGCGTTCGTAACGGAGGTACTTTGCGTATTGTTACACGAAAACTTCGTGTGAAAGCTTTGCCAGAAAATCTTCCCGATTTTATTGAAGCAGACATTACTGAAATGCGTATTGGCAACAAAATGTATGTTACCGCTATCAAAACCGATAATTACAAAATTATGCACCCAGATAACACAGTTATCTGCCAAGTTAGAACTTCACGTACCGCCATTGTGGACGAAGCAGCGGAAGAAGAAACTGAGACAGATGAGGGTGCAGAAGGAGAAGAAGTTCCAGCTACTGAAACTGATGATGTTGCTGCAGTAAAGGAATAAATTTCTTTTTTGAAGATAACCAAAAAGCATCCTGTTTATTCAGGGTGCTTTTTTTATTTTTACCGAAGATTTTTAATATATGCTTTCGTTTTTCAGAAAATTATTTTCAACAAAAGCTGACCAAAATGGTAGCAAAGAAGATTCCATGAAAAAATTTCTTATCGTCGGTCTTGGAAACATCGGCCCTAAATATGCAAATACTCGCCACAACATTGGTTTTAAAGTCGTGGATTTTTATGCCGAAAAGAATGCACTTTCCTGGGAAACGGCCAAGTTGGGTGACGTCACTTCACATAAAGTAAAAGGAAGAACCCTTATCATTCTAAAACCCAGCACCTTTATGAATTTAAGCGGAAAGGCTGTAAACTACTGGCTGGACAAAGAAAAAATTCCGTTGGAAAATATGCTGGTCATCACCGACGATTTAAATTTGGCATTTGGAACCATTCGCATAAAAACAAAAGGAAGCGACGGAGGCCACAATGGTTTAAAGGATATTCAGAATATACTGCAAACCACCAATTACAACCGTTTCCGTTTTGGGATAGGTGATGCTTTTTCCAAAGGAAAACAAGTAGATCACGTTTTGGGCGAATGGGAAACCGAAGAAGAAAAACAACTTCCCGAGCGTTTGGAATTGAGCTGCAACATCATAGAATCCTTCGCACTTGCAGGAATCAATATTACCATGAATACATTTAACGGAAAATAATTTTGAAGAAATACTCCTCCGCATCCGAATATAAAAATGACCGCCAAAGCGTAGTGACCATCGGTACTTTTGATGGTGTTCACATAGGCCATAAAGCAATATTGAAACGTTTGGTTGAAACTTCAAAAAAAGAAAATCTGGATTCCGTAGTGCTTACTTTTTTTCCGCACCCTCGGATGGTACTTCAGCAAAATTCAGACATAAAACTTTTAAACACCATTGAAGAAAGAACCCAATTACTTGAAGAAACGGGGCTTGACCATTTGGTAATCCATCCTTTTACACATGCATTTTCCCGATTGACGGCTTTGGAATATGTGCGCGATATTTTGGTGAACGGCCTAAAGGCTAAAAAAATAATCATCGGTTATGACCATCGTTTTGGAAGAAACAGAAATGCCGATATTGAGGATTTAAAGGAATTCGGGAAAGCCTATAATTTTGAAGTTGAAGAAATTTCGGCCAAGGAAATTGATGACGTAGCAGTCAGTTCCACAAAAATTAGAAAAGCTTTAAACCAAGGCGATATTGAAACTGCCAATAGTTATTTGGGTTATAATTTCATGGTTTCCGGCAAAGTAGTAAAAGGAAAAGCAATTGGGCGCACCATAAATTATCCCACTGCAAATTTGAAACTGAAAGAAAACTATAAACTCATACCTAAAAACGGGGTTTATATTGTGCAAGCTGTAATCAAGGATAAGAAAATCTTTGGCATTACTAGTATCGGCACTAACCCGACAGTTGGCGGAACGGAAAAAACAATTGAAACTCATTTTCTGGATTTCAACAAAGATTTGTACGAAAAGCATATTATTATTGAGTTTTTAAAATTCATTAGAGATGAAGAAACCTTTGAATCGGTAGAACTTTTGCGACAGGAAATAAGTAAAGACGAACTTTTCGCAAAGCAGTATTTAAAGGAGTATGAATAAATTTCTTTTCAAACAAGTTGATAATATTGGGCTCATTCTGTTTCGGGTCGTGTTTGGCTTTTTGATTACTACCGAAGCCATTGGAGCCATTTTCACAGGGTGGATAAGGCGTACTTTGGTTGAAACTCCTTTATCTTTCAATTTTATCGGCTTTGACTTTTTACAATATTTACGAGGGCCACAGCTTTATTATTATTTTGTAATAATGGGCATCTTTGGCATTTTTGTAATGCTGGGTTATAAATATCGTTTCAGTATGATTGTTTATGCAATTATGTGGAGCTGTGTTTATTTGATGCAAAAATCCAGCTACAACAATCATTATTATTTAATGATGCTTCTGTGCTGGATTATGGCTTTTCTACCTGCAAACCGGTGGTTCTCTTTGGATGCAAAAATAAATCCCGAAATAAAATCGCCATCAATGCCCCACTGGGTTTTATTGATTTTGATACTCCAAGTCTGGATTGTTTACACATTTGCTTCTTTGGCAAAATTCTATCCAGACTGGCTTGATGCATCCATGCCTGCTTTATTAATGAGCAGTAAAAGCGATTATTGGCTCATTGGCGGAATCTTGCAAATGAATTGGGTACACTGGGCAATTGCATATACCGGCATCTTTTTCGATTTGCTCATTGTGCCTTTAATGCTTTGGAAACGCACACGATTGTTGGGTTTTATTATTTCTGTGTTTTTTCATCTTTTCAATTCCATAGTTTTTCAAATCGGAATCTTCCCGTACATGTCAATCGCATTTGCTTTGTTTTTCTTTTCTCCCGAAACACTTCAAAAAAGATTTCTTCCGAAGAAAAAATTATACGACGGAAATGAAGTAATCGTTCCGAAACATAAAAATCTTATCATTGGAATATTTTCGGTCTATTTCCTGTTTCAGCTTGGTCTTCCATTGCGCCATTGGTTTTTTAAAGACGATGTGCTTTGGACGGAAGAAGGTCACCGTTTAAGCTGGCGCATGATGCTGCGCGCGAAAAGTGGAAGTTTAACGGTGTGGGTGAAGGATAAGGAAAAAGGTGAAAAGGTGCGATATGATTACAGCAAACTATTGGGAGATAAACAGAGAAGAGCGGTAACAACCAAACCCGATTTAATGTGGCAGCTTGCGCAACATATAGAAAAAATTGAAAAGGAAAAAGGAAGGGATGTTTCCGTTTATATGCAAGCAAGTGTGCGGGTAAATGATGGTAAATATTATCCATTCACCGATCCAGAAGTTGATCTCGCTGCCCAGGAATGGCACCCTTTTAAACACCACGAATGGATTTTACCATCTCCGGAAAATTATAGTGAAAAACCTAAAAAATAATTTTTTAGGGGGTTCGTTGCGAAAACTTATCGTAGGGTCTATCTTTTTTGTTGAAATGGATTTTTACCTTTCGTTTACCATATTCTTTTGCGGCTTCCTCATCAAGCCCCATAAAAATGTCAATTTTTCTTTTCCAGCGACTATTCATTTTATCCTTTACCACATAGGTTCCTTCCATCCCTTCAATCTCAATTTCCTCATTGTGGTCCAGCCCTAATGCAATTAAATCACGAGAAACGGCAACTGCTTTTACGCCATCTTCCAATAAATCGCCCCAAGCAGCGCGACGGCTGTTTCCCTTTTTAGTTTGGTGTTCCACAGCATTATACGCAGTAGCCGTTACGATTAACGAAGCCTCTTTTTTATTTGCTTTATCATTATTCTGGCAACCAAATAAAATTAGGAGACAACTGCACATAATTATTTTTCTAAATATCAGCATAACAATAAAATACAAAAAATAGCGGAGAATTAAAAACTTATGGCTACGCATTGAAAACTTTTGGATTCCAAATCAGCAGTTTCAATACGATTGCCCCATAAGACATTAAAACCTATTCTCCCTTTTTTGTACCTTAGCGGCTTCAAAAAAAAAGAAGCATATGCTACAGGTTACCGACATCCGCGAAAACAAAGACAAATATATAACAGCCCTTGCCAAACGTGGCATTGACGCCGCATCTGTTTTAGAGGAAGTTCTAAATGTTGATGAAATTCGCCGGGCTTCCCAAGCACAATTGGATGCCATTTTAGCACAAAGCAATTCCTATTCAAAAGAAATAGGCAAACTTTTCCAAACTGGTGAAATCCAAAAAGCAAACGAGCTAAAGGAAAAAACGGTTGAGCTGAAGGAATCTTCAAAACAATTGAACGAAAAAATGCTCGCGGCCGCTGAAAAATTACAGCAATTGCTTTACACACTTCCAAATATTCCGAATGATTTGGTTCCTGCCGGAACAGACGAAAATGACAACCAAGAAGTTTTCAAAGAAGGCGAAATCCCAAAACTTGTTGAAGGCGCGCTTCCGCATTGGGAACTTGCAAAAAAATATGATTTGATAGATTTTGAACTCGGTGTGAAAATTACTGGCGCAGGTTTTCCCGTTTATAAAGGAAAAGGCGCCCGTTTGCAAAGAGCTTTGATTTCATATTTTTTGGATAAAAACACAGCCGCTGGCTACACCGAATATCAAGTGCCACATTTGGTGAACGAAGCCTCAGGCTACGGAACAGGGCAATTGCCGGATAAAGAAGGGCAAATGTACCACGTTGGGATTGACGATCTCTATTTAATTCCAACGGCCGAAGTCCCTGTTACAAATATGTTCCGCGGCGATTTGCTGAATAATTCCGATTTGCCCATTACCTGTACAGGTTATACACCTTGTTTCAGACGTGAAGCTGGAAGTTATGGCGCGCACGTTCGCGGGTTGAATCGTTTGCACCAATTTGACAAAGTTGAAATCGTTCGCATTGAGCATCCCGATAATTCATATGCGGCCTTGGATGGAATGGTTGAACACGTAAAAGGAATTCTGCGCGAGTTGAAATTACCTTACAGAATTCTTCGTCTTTGTGGTGGCGATTTGGGTTTTACTTCAGCGTTGACTTATGATTTTGAAGTATTTTCCACAGCACAGGATCGGTGGCTGGAAATTTCGTCTTGTTCAAATTTTGAAACTTTTCAAGCAAATAGATTGAAGCTACGCTTTAAAGATACCGATGGAAAAAACAAACTTGTACACACTTTGAATGGAAGTTCTTTGGCATTGCCTCGTGTTTTGGCTGGAATTCTTGAAAACTACCAAACCGAAAATGGAATAAAAATTCCCGAAGTTTTAGTTCCGTATTGCGGATTCGATATTATAAACTAATTTTTGGGATGAAGAGAGAGAATCATTCCCAATAAAAAAATTCATGAAATGAGCTATCAAAATATTCTTACCGAAACTGAAAACGGCATTACCACAATTACAATCAATCGTCCTTCAAAATTGAACGCATTGAATCGTGAAACCATTCAAGAATTGCATAATGCCTTTGAAGAAGCTGAAAATTCCTCAAAAACAAAAGTTGTTATTTTAACTGGAAGCGGTGAAAAAGCCTTTGTTGCTGGCGCTGACATTAGTGAATTTGCAGACTTTTCAGTAGCAGAAGGCGGAAAATTGGCAGCAAAAGGACAAGAATTGCTGTTCAATTTTGTAGCAAATTTTTCCAAACCTGTAATTGCCGCCGTAAACGGTTTTGCGCTTGGGGGCGGACTTGAATTGGCAATGGCGGCACATTTCCGCGTTGCTTCCGATAACGCCAAAATGGGATTGCCGGAAGTTTCATTGGGCGTAATTCCCGGTTACGGCGGTACGCAACGTTTACCACAATTGGTAGGAAAAGGACGCGCGATGGAAATGATTATGACGGCAGGAATGGTGGATGCCAACCAAGCGCTTCAATACGGTTTGGTAAACCACGTAACCACTTCCGAAGAATTGATTGATTTTACGGAAAAAATCGCGGGAAAAATAATGAGAAATTCGTCAGTCGCAATTGCTTCTGCAATTAGAGCAATAAATGCAAATTACGAAGACGGTGAAAACGGTTTTGAAGTTGAAATTGAAGAATTCGGCAATTGTTTTGGCACCGAAGATTTTAAAGAAGGTACGCAAGCTTTCCTTCAAAAGAGAAAAGCTAATTTTCCGGGAAAATAACTAATACAAAATAGTATGAAAAAATACCTTTTATTATTCTTCATTTCGTCTTTTACTTTTTCAGTAATTGCGCAAGAAAAAGCCGAGCCCTGGTTTAAAGACGGTGAAGCTCAAATAGTTCCTGCCTTTGAAAATCCTCAAGATTGGATAAGAACTGACCTTTGGGTTGAAACTACTTTTGACACCGATGGCGATGGCAAACCAGACAGAATGCACGTTGATGTAACAAGACCAAAACAAACCGAAACTGAGGGTTTAAAACTTCCTGTAGTTTATGAATCTAGCCCGTATTTTGCAGGTGTTGCGCCAGAAGTTGAAGGTGCGTTTCACGATGTAAAGCACGAGTTGGGAGCTCCCGAAAAAGATATTGTTCATCCTACGGTTAAAAGACTTGGGGAACGTCCAATAATTTCGAATTCCCAAATAAATACGTGGGTTCCCCGTGGTTACATTGTTGTCCATTCCTCTTCTCCGGGAACGGGACTTTCGCAAGGCTCTCCGACAGTGGGTGGCGATAATGAATCCTTAGCGCCAAAAGCGGTGATCGATTGGCTTAACGGCCGTGCAAAAGGCTACACAACTCCCGACGGAAATGAAGAAGTAAAAGCCTATTGGACCACTGGAAAAGTTGGTATGACCGGAACTTCTTATAATGGTACGATTCCATTAGCTGCAGCAACTACTGGAGTGGAAGGACTTGAGGCTATTATTCCCATTGCGCCAAATACTTCCTATTACAATTATTACAGAAGCAATGGATTGGTACGCTCTCCGGGCGGATATTTGGGTGAAGATGTTGATGTGCTTTATGATTTCATCAACAGTGGCGACGAATCAAAACGCGCATATAATAATGCAACGTATCGCGATAACGAAATAAAAAATGGCATTGATAGAAAAACAGGCGATTACAATGAATTTTGGGCGGGGCGTGATTATTTAAACGATATGAAACCGATGAAAGCCGCGCTGTTCATGTCGCACGGTTTTAATGATTGGAACGTAATGCCAGAGCATAGTTATAGAATTTACAAAGCCGCTGAAGAAATGGGCTTGCCCGTAAAAATCTATTATCACCAAAACGGTCACGGAGGTCCGCCACCATTTTCAATGATGAATAAATGGTTCACCAAATATCTCTTCGGAATTGATAACGGAATTGAAAAAGGTCCAAAAGCTTACATTGTTCGTGAAAACGATAAAAATGATAATCCAACGCCCTACGCAGATTATCCAAATCCAGAGGCTGAAAAAGTTACGCTTCATTTTAGAACAACAACAAAAAATGAAGGAATGTTGACTGTTGAAAAAAACAAGAAACAAGGCACCCAAACATTGGTTGATGATTATAACTTTTCAGCAGAAAAACTTGCTCAATTAACTAGTTCCAAAAACAGATTGCTTTTTGTAACACCAATTTTAAAGGAAGATTTGCATCTTTCGGGCCTATCAAAATTGAATATTAAATTGGCAAGCAGCAAACCCGCGGCAAACCTTTCCGTTTATATGGTTTCCTTGCCTTGGAATACTGATAAGAATGCAAAAATTACAGATAATATAATTACTCGCGGCTGGGCAGATCCTCAGAATTACAAATCAATTTCTGAAAGTGAAACTTTAAAACCGGGCAAGTTTTATGAAATGTCGTTCAATCTTATTCCGGACGATCAAGTAATTCCGGCAGGGCAGCAGATTGGGTTGATGATTTTTTCAAGCGACAGTGAATTTACTCTTTTACCAAATCCCGGGACTGAACTTACCATTGATTTGGATAAAACAAGTATAGAAATTCCCGTGGTTGGAGGAAAGGACAAATTTGTGAAAGCTATAAAATAATTAGGATTATTTCCATATATAAAAGGATTTATTCCAAATAATAATTAACTTTGAAGAAATCCAAAACTTCAAAGTTTTTTTATGTCTGCTGATTTCCTTAAAGGCCGTGGTGCCCAGAAAAATGTAACTAATCGATTCTTCGAAAACAGTCACGAAGTGCTGGATGAGTATCTAAATTTCTGTGAAGTTGAAGGCGAGGAAGCGGACAAAAACAAAACAAATTACATTGAGGTTTTTCCAAAAACCTTTGTAAATAAAGTGGACAGTCCAGATGTTGGGATGGGTTTTTCCGCAAATCCGTACCAAGGTTGTGAGCACGGCTGCGTTTATTGCTACGCTCGAAACAGTCATGAATATTGGGGTTACGGCGCCGGATTGGATTTTGAGCGAAATATTCTTTTCAAAAAAAACGCTCCACAACTTTTAGAGGAAAAAATAACTTCAAAAAATTGGCAGGGCGATACCATTGTTTTTTCGGGAAACACTGATTGTTATCAGCCATTGGAACGAAAACTGGAAATTACGCGAAAATGCTTGGAAGTTATGCTGAAGTGGAAACATCCAACCGGCATTATTACAAAAAATTCTTTAATTCTTAGAGATCTCGATATTTTGAAGGAAATGGCAAAACTGAATATTATTTCCGTAAATATTTCCATTACTTCTCTTTCGGAAGATACTCGCAGATTGCTGGAGCCACGAACGGCGAGCATAAAACAAAGATTGAAAACTGTTGAAACGCTTTCTGAAATTGGTATTCCTGTAAGGGTTATGATGGCGCCCATTATACCTTCATTGAACAGTCATGAAATACTTCCTTTGGTAAAAAAAGTTGCAGAGCTTGGCGCAAACGAGGTCGGTTATACAATTGTGCGTCTCAACGGACAAATTGCTGAAATTTTTAAGGATTGGGCACGCAAAACAATTCCAGATAAAGCTGAACGAATTTTAAATCAAATTGCAGAATGCCACGGCGGCAATCTGAACGACAGCAATTGGGGAAGGCGAATGAAAGGCGAAGGAACGATTAGTGAACAAGTGAAAAATACAATGGCGATTGCCAAAAAAAGATATTTAAAAGACAGAAAAAACGAAGCTTTGGATGCTTCACATTTTCTACAACTTAAAAACCCGCAGATGAAGTTGTTTTAAATTATTTCTTTCCCTCCCATTCCGCATGGAATTGTTTGAGAAATTTTTTCATAAATTGGTGTCTTTCCTCAGCAATTTTACGCCCGGTTTCAGTATTCATGTTATCTTTTAAAAGCAAGAGTTTTTCGTAGAAATGATTGATAGTTGGTGCATCGGAAGCTTTATATTCCGACGGTGTCATGTTTAAATTTGGTTTAATCACAGGATCGTAAAGTTTTCGATTTTTAAAACCGCCGTAATTAAAAGTTCGAGCAATACCGATGGCTCCAAGTGCGTCAAGCCTATCTGCATCCTGCACAACCTCCAATTCCTTTGAATGGAATTCTTGGTTTTTGTTTCCCCCCTTAAACGAAACATTTTCAATAATTTTTACAACATGCTCAATTATTTCTTCGGAAGAATTTTGTGATTTCAAAAATTTACGTGCCTTTTTTGGCCCTACGTTTTCATTGCCATCGTGGAATTTTGAATCGGCTATATCGTGAAGCAAAGCGCCAAGTGCGACGATGATTTTATCTACATCAACATTTTCTGAAATAAGCAGCGCATTTTTATAGACCCTTTCAGTATGAAACCAATCGTGGCCTCCTTCGGCATTCTGCAATTCATTCTTTACAAAGATTATTGTATTTTGAATTATCTCTTCGCCAGAAAAAGAAGTCATTATTTATGGATTTTTGAATTGACTGTTTCTTCCACTTTATCAATCAACATTTCAACATCATAATCCGCAATTTTAATTGCGGGGTGTGCGATCAATTCAAAACGGACACCCATTTGAATTGGGAACATGCCCCAACGCTGCAATTTCCATGAGTTGTTGATTGAAACGGGAACTACATAACCATTTGGAACTTTTTTAAAAAGTGTTTGTAGACCGCTTCTTCGGAAAGGTTTCGGCACACCTGTTTTGCTTCGTGTTCCTTCGGGAAAAATAACGCCGCTTCTGTTAAACTTTTGAAGGTATTTTGAAAATTTCACCATTTCAACAATGGCTTGCCGGGGGTTTTTTCGGTCTATTAATATATGGCCTCCGTGCCTCAAGTTATATGACACAGAAGGAATTCCTTTTCCTAATTCCACTTTGGAAATAAACTTGGGGTGATACTTTCGTAAATACCAGCTTATGGGTGAAATATCCCACATGCTTTGATGGTTCGATACCATTATAATAGGTACATTATTGGGTATTTTTGTTTGTATATCTACAAAGTAGGTAGTTCCCAAAATGTGTAAACAGCGTATTATTGCCCAATTAAAATAATCCACGGTTTTTTTATGGGCAGTATAGCCAAACCAGTTAAAGGCAATCCACTGTAGCGGATGAAAAATTAAGATGGTTATACCAAAAAGCAGGTAAAAAAGTACCGTAAAAGGATAACTAATTATTTTTGACAATGATTTCATTTCTATTCAAAAGTAAGAAAACCGCTTTTAAAAAACGGTTTTCTTTTTTGCACGTTAAAAGGTTGAAAATGGAAAATCTCAACGTTTGGTCTTCGATTTATTTTTTAAAGTATTTCGGTCTATATAAATGTAATTATATACGCAAAGGGCTATAATCACTACCCAAAATAATCTGTAAAACCAATCATTTATTTCTTTCCCGAATAAGTAAGAAACTCTTGGATTTTCATAAACATTAAATAAAAGTGCTCCAAGAGCAAGGATTCCAACAACAATCGTTAATGGTTTAGTTGCCTTCATTTAAAATCTATTAAATCAACAATATTCGTTGTAGGCGCCTTTCAAGTTTTCGGCTATCATTTGTGCAGGCCGTCCTTCAATATGATGTCTTTCCAACATATGTACCAATTCGCCATTTTTGAACAATGCCATAGAAGGTGAACTTGGCGGAAATGGAACCATGTTAGCTCTTGCGGTATCTACCGCCTCGCGGTCAACACCTGCAAAAACGGTTACCAAATGATCGGGTTTTTTGTCATTTGAAAGTGACATTGCAGCGCCTGGTCTAGCATTTGCCGCGGCACAACCGCAAACAGAATTCACAACAACCAAAGTTGTTCCTTCTTGGCTCAGTGCTTCTTCAACATCTTTTGCTGTATATAATTCGGAAAAACCCACTTTGGTAAGGTCTTCGCGCATCGGTTTTATTAGTTCGGGTGGATACATATTATTTATATTTTAATTGTATTAAATTATGAATGCAAAGATACTAATTTTGAAAGGGAAAATTTCCAAATCACGAATTCCAAATCAGTAAAATCCCATTTTCCAATTATCAAAAACTAATTAGCCATTTCCTATTTTGAATTTGTGATTTGAATGTTGGGGTTTATTTGATATTTGTTGCGTGAAATTTGTTTTTTTATTTAAGTAACTTTGTCGGCTCTAAAAAAGAAAAATTACTTTTATGCTTCGTTGGTTATTGGCCGTTCTTGGATATGCACTTTACCGTTTTCCCGGTGCAATTATAGGGTTTTTAATAGGAAGCCTAATTGATAATTTTAGCTCAAAAGGGAAAGTCTTCCAAACATCTTTCGGTACCGCCCAACAGCCCGTTACTCCTGCAGATTTTGAACTTAATTTACTTTCTCTGGCTTCTTTGGTGATAAAAGCAGATGGTCAGGTTAGCCAAACAGAGCTTGATTACGTTCGGCAATATTTTGTACAGGCTTACGGCAGGGAGCGTGCCAATGCAACTTTCAAGGTTTTTAATGAAGTAGTGAAAAATCGCGAAATTTCGGCACAGAATATCTGCAGCCTCTTACAACAAAGAACCCGCTACGAAAGCAGATTGCAAATTCTCCATTTTCTTTTCAGCATTGCAAATGCGGACGGAAGCGTTTCAACTTCTGAAGTAAACGAAATTAATAGGATAGCTGGATTTTTAGGAATTTACGCCCGCGATTTTGAAAGCATAAAAGCGATGTTCTTCAAAAATCCAGATAGTGCATACAAAATTTTGGAGATTGACAGGAGCGCCACCGTTGCCGAAATCAAATCGGCTTACCGCACAATGGTGAAAAAATACCATCCCGATAAACTACAGCATATGGATGAGGCTTACCAAAAAGGCGGTGAAGAAAAGTTCAAAAAAGTACAGGAAGCGTACGAGCAGCTTCAAAAAGAGCGGGGCTTTTAATTTCTCAAAAATTACATTCCACTTAAATTAATTCTTGATCAATTTTTTCAAAAACAAAAGACATTTTCCAATTTTTTAGACAAGGCTAAAAATAAATACTATATAAATAGAAATTTATTTTTACTTTTGTGCCTATGTTTACATTAGCTGAAGAAAATTATCTTAAAATTATTTTCCATTTGCAGCATGAGCTTCAAGGGGAAATCAGCACCAATGCCATTGCTGAGCAGATGGAGACAAAACCATCATCTGTAACCGATATGGTGCAGAAACTTGCTGAAAAAAGACTTTTGGAATACAAACCTTATAAAGGCGTTACACTGACCCCAGATGGGAGAAAAGTTGCTACAGGTGTTATTAGAAAGCATCGCCTTTGGGAAGTATTTTTAGTAGAGAAATTAAATTTTCACTGGGACGAAGTTCATGAAATAGCAGAGCAGTTGGAGCATATTCAATCTGAGGAGCTTATAATACGACTTGATAAATTTTTAGGAAGCCCAGACTTTGATCCGCACGGCGACCCCATTCCAGATAAGCACGGAGTTTTAAAGCGCACCGAGAAAAAACTACTTTCGGAAATAGAGATTGACCAAAGCGGTGTTTGTGTGGGGGTAAAGGAAAGCAGCACCGAATTTCTGCAATATTTAGACAAAAAGAAAATAAGTATCGGCACCAAAATCAAGGTTTTGGGAAAGGAATTTTTTGACAATTCCATGGTTATAATGGTTGGAAAAGAACAATTATCCATTTCAAATAAAATAGCCGAAAACCTATACATCCAAACACAAGATTAACGATGGACAGGAGAAGCCACAAATCATTGGAAGAAGTTCACGGAACAGTAGAGACTACCGGAAAAAAATCACCGTGGAAACGGCTGCTCGCCTTTTTGGGCCCTGCTTATTTGGTAAGCGTTGGCTATATGGATCCAGGAAACTGGGCGACCGACATTGCGGGCGGAAGCCAGTTTGGCTACAAACTTATCTGGGTATTATTGATGAGCAATATTATGGCATTGCTTCTGCAAAGCCTTTGCGCGCGTTTGGGCGTTGTTCGAGGACGCGATTTGGCCCAGGCTTCGCGTGAAGCATATAATCCGTTCGTGAATTTCGTTCTTTATATTTTAGCAGAAATTGCCATTGTAGCTTGCGACCTTGCAGAAGTAATCGGGATGGCAATTGGCCTAAACCTTCTTTTTGGTTTGCCGATGATTTGGGGCGTTACAATTACAGCCTTAGATACGTTTTTGCTTCTTTTTCTTTTGAATAAAGGAATGCGCAAAATGGAAGTATTTATCATCGGACTTATTTTTATCATTGGTGGTTCCTTTGTGGTTGAAATGTTTTTCGCAAAGCCCGATATGGGTGAGCTGATGGCTGGTTTTATTCCTTCGCTTCCCAACAGTGCAGCTCTTTATATTGCCATTGGTATAATAGGGGCAACGGTAATGCCGCACAATCTTTATCTGCATTCTTCCCTAGTGCAATCACGAAGAATAGAGCGTACCAAAAAGGGAATTAAACAAGCTTTGAAGTTCAATTTTATAGATTCAGCTGTGGCACTCAATCTTGCCTTTTTTGTGAATGCCGCCATTTTAATTCTTGCGGCGGCCGTTTTTCACAAAAATGGATTATATGAAGTTGCTGAAATACAAGACGCACACGAATTATTAGCGCCACTTTTAGGTTCAAATTTGGCGCCCACATTTTTTGCAATTGCCCTAATTGCTGCTGGACAAAGCAGTACGCTTACCGGCACGCTCGCTGGGCAGATTGTAATGGAAGGCCATTTAAATCTGCGTATCCAGCCGTGGGTCCGAAGATTGATAACCCGAATGTTGGCAATTATTCCGGCACTTTTCACCGTAATATATTTTGGCGAAAGCGGCACGGGAAAATTGTTGGTGCTAAGCCAAGTAGTGCTAAGTTTACAGCTTGGTTTCGCCGTTATTCCATTGATCCATTTTGTAAGCAGTAAAAAATTAATGGACGGCTTTCATATAAAAATGCCTTTAAAAATCGGCTCTTGGTTGATTACTATTATAATTGTTAGTTTAAACGCCAAATTGGTCTATGATGAAATTATGGGCTGGCTTACTACCTCAGAAAACCCTATTTATATCTGGACTTTGGTAGTTCCTGCGGCTATTGGTGCAGGAATTTTGTTAATTTATATAACATTCAAAACTACCGAAAAAGACATTAAGGCTGAAAAAAGAAAAATGGTTCCGCATATATTAGATGCAAAAGTTGAGGAATTGGCCCGACCGCTTTCCTATAAAAAAATAGCGGTGCCAGTAGATTTTTCTACTTCAGATGAAAAAAGTATTTCTGCTGCACTTCAATTAGGTGGAAAAAAAGCCGAATATACGCTCATTCATATCGTAGAAACGCCCGGAGCTATGATTTATGGTGATGAAATAGACGATTACGAAACAGAAAGTGACGAAGCATTTTTGAATACCTATAAACAGAAACTCGAGGAAAAAGGATTTAAGGTTTCTGTGGAACTTGGTTTTGGTTCCCCAAAAAAACACATTCCCAGAATTGTAAACGTTGGCGATTTTGACTTACTTATTTTGGGTGGGCACGGACATTCTGGCTTCAAAGATTTACTCTTTGGAACCACAGTTGACAGTGTAAGGCACAAAGTCAAGATTCCTGTTTTTATCGTTTAATTTTTGTTCGGAAGCTTTGGTTTCAAAATTTTTTGATTTTCTTATTTTTCTGAAAACTATTTTTTACTGTATCTTTAAAAATATAAATACTTAATAATGAAAAAATCACTTTTAGCGTACTTAATTTTATTTTCAGCTTTTGCTTTTGGGCAAAAGAATTCTGTGGAAGCACCAAAAATTGCCGTAAAAGTTCCAAAGGGCGAAACAGTAGTCCTAAAAGGTGTTTCCATTAAATTTTTAGAAGTTTTGGAAGACTCCCGTTGTCCTACTGGTGTAACTTGTATCTGGGCGGGGCGTGCAAAAGTGAAAGTGGAGGTTACTGCAAACGGCAAACAAGAGGAAAAAATCTTGACCTTTGGTGAGGTTAAAGCCGGGGAAGAAAAAAATACGAATATTTATAGTTCGCCAACATTCGCGATTAATGGATTGAAATTAAACCCATATCCAACTTCAGAAAGTGCCGGAAAAATTAAAAATTATGTTTTGTTGATTTGCGAGGAGAAAAATAAATAATCAATGGCAACCGCAATCTTTTTTGCCACATTTGGTTTTTCCGCCATCAAGCGTGCCACTTGAGTTTTGACGAGATTCAAATATGGGATTCCACACAAACTTTTTAAGCAAAAAGCCTGTTGCCAATAAAAAAGTTATTAAGACCAATATTGTTTGCATAGTGCAAATATACTCTAAAACGTTCAAGCCGCCAATACAAGAATCTGACGAAAAGTTGTAATATTTACTATTAATGAAAAGAACAACTACCACAGTCTGAATGGTCATTGGTAATATTTCCTTTAAAAACTTTATTTGTTTTAAAAGGATTCCAAACGAACTTCTTTATCAAATATAACAGCGCGAGCAAAAATGTTATTGAGACCAATATAGTTTGCATAATAAAAATAGTTTATTTCAAGAATTGATAGGCCGCAAGCGCCACAACATAAGCAATGGCCGTCATTACAATCAGTTGCCACATAGGCCATTTCCAGCTATTGGTTTCCTTTTTTACAATTGCCAATGTGCTCATGCATTGCATTGCAAAAGCATAAAAAAGCAATAATGAAACCCCGCTCGCAAAATTGAATAGTGGACCTCCCAGAACGGGATTTATTTCTGCCGCCATTCGGTTTTTAATGGTTTCTTCCTGTTCGCTTCCAACGCTATAAATGGTTGCGAGTGTTCCCACAAATACTTCACGCGCAGCGAAAGAACTCACAATGGCAATACCAATTTTCCAATCGTAGCCCAAAGGTCTTACTGCCGGCTCAATGGCGTGACCAATACGCCCTATATAAGAATGTTCCAGCTTGTAAGAATCAATGTGCATTTCTAAATCTTCTTGCGAAAGATTTTGGGAGGCATATTGTTGTTGAACAATTTCCTCTGCATTGTTAAAATTCCCTGAACCATATGATGCTAAGACCCAAAGGATAATGGAAATGGCAAGAATAATTTTACCAGCACCAAAAACGAAAGCCTTTGTTTTTTCAACAACTGTAATCAATACATTTTTAGGCATCGGAAGTTTGTAGTTTGGCATTTCAACAACAAAGAAACTTTTGCTCCTTATTTTAAGAAACTTATCCAATAAATATGCTGAAAAAATCGCTGCACCAAAACCTAAAATGTACATAAACATTAACGTCAACCCTTGTAAGCTGAAAATTCCCAAAACCCTATCATCTGGAATAACTAAAGAAATTATAATAAGATACACAGGCAAACGGGCAGAACAGGTTGTAAAAGGAGTGACTAAAATAGTAATCAAACGTTCCTTCCAATTTTCAATATTTCGGGTGGCCATAATGGCGGGAATGGCGCAGGCTGTTCCTGCAACAAGTGGCACGACGCTTTTTCCGCTAAGTCCAAACCGCCGCATTAATTTATCCATTAAAAAAACTACGCGACTCATATAACCCGTTTCCTCTAAAATTGAAATAAAGAGAAATAGAAACGCGATCTGTGGTATAAAAATCACAATTCCTCCCAAACCGGGTATAATCCCTTCGGCAATCAAATTCGTAAAATCTCCAGGCGGAAGTGAATTTTTGGTCCATTCACTTAAAGAGGCAAATGTGCTGTCAATAAAATCCATTGGATAAGCACTCCAGTCGAAAATGGCTTGAAATATTAAGAGAAGAATGCCGAAGAAAATAGCGTAGCCCCACACTTTATGAGTTAAAATCCGATCCAAACGGCTTCTTAAATCTTTCGCGTTTGCAGTATCTATATGGAGTGTTTCCTTTAAAGTTTCGTTGATAAACTGGTAGCGCGCCACAGTTTCTTTTTGCTGGAGCCGTTTAAGATTGCTGACTGACTCCGTTTGAAAGGAAGCTACACCTTTCAAATTGTTTCTATTCAATGTACCGAAATTTACATCCTGCGTTATAACCAACCATAGCTTGTAAAGATCTTGGTTTGGAAAAGCCTTTCGCAAACGGTTAAAATATTCGGGCGAAATACGCGAAGCGTTCAAGCTTGGCTTTGTGGAAAGTTGATTGTAATTTTCAATCAATTCCTTTAAATAATCAAACCCCAAATTTTTTCGGGAACTGATGAGGGCAATTTTGGTATTTAATTTTTCTTCAAGTAACGGAACATCCAATGAAATTGCCTTCCGCTTCATTCTATCGGACATATTGATGGCAAGAATAGTTGGGATTCCCAAATCTTTTATTTGCGTGAATAGCAAAAGGTTTCGTTTAAGGTTTTCAATATCAGCAACCACTACCGCAACATCGGGAAAATCTTTGTCGTTTTTATTTAAAAGTAATTCAATAACCACATTTTCGTCAACGGAAGAAGCGTTTAAGCTATAGGTCCCAGGTAAATCCAAAACATGAACCTTGCAAGCACGGCCAAATTTGCACGTGCCCTGTTTCTTTTCAACAGTAATTCCGGGGTAGTTTCCCACCTTTTGGTTCAGTCCGGTGAGCCGATTAAACACAGAGGTTTTTCCGGTGTTGGGATTTCCAATAAGTGATACGTTTATGTGTTTTGCCATACTTAGGCTTCGCTTAAAAAAGTGCGAAAATTAATTTATCATTATAACATTTCAATTTCAATTTTGCTTGCCGTTTCCCGCCTAATGGCGAGATGGCTGCCATTGATATTGAGATATAATGGATCGTTAAATGGAGCTATTTGCACCAGAGTTACTTCATTACCGGGAAGGCAGCCCATTTCCAATAGTTTTAGGGGTACAACATCAACGGAAAATTCCTTGATAACGCCACGCTGTCCTTTTTTTAATGAAGCAATTGTAATCATTCTCTTTATTTAGATTGATTTTAAACAAGGCAAAAGTAAGGGTTTTAATTTAGAATTATGAATGAAGAAATAAGAAATTTTTTACTGGGTTATAATTGTACATAAAGGTTTTCAAAATATTGAGAATCAATGGCGTTTATTTTACAATATTTAAAAAGATTGCGCAATTAATCTTCTTGTTCAAGAATTTTAATATCTGCCAATAATTTTTCGATGGCTTCAGGGTCCGTTCCGTCGTAAAATCCTCGAATACGTTTCTTTTTATCCACTAAAACAAAGTTTTCAGTATGTACGAGATCATTCTCTGAAAATGGGACATCCTTTGCGGCGAGATATGATTTTCGGGCAAGGTCGTAGATTTCTTTTTTATCGCCAGTTACCAAATTCCATTTGGCATCATTGACTCCTTTTTCCGTGGCATATTTTTTAAGTTGTGCAACCGAATCAATTTCTGGGGTTACCGTATGGGAAAGCAACAGTACCCTATCGTCATTTTTTAGTTTTTCTTGAATTCTCAACATATGATCCGTCATTATTGGACAAATGGTCTGGCAGGTGGTAAAGAAAAAATCTGCAACATATATTTTATCTTTATAGGTATCCTGGGTAATGGTTTTCCCGTTTTGATTTGTCAAACTGAAATTTGCAATGGTGTGGTATTTTTTTACGTATTGAAGTGTTGTGTCCACAAGTTCCGTTGAAACATCAGCGGGCTGAAATACCTTAAGCGTTTCCGTAGGTTTCATTATTTGGTATATCACCGTAATAATTAGTGCCGAGAGAACTACCATTACAACAGCAAAGAATTTATATTTTTTAAAAAAAGTAAACATTGCGTTAAATTTTAGACTAACCCCACATAATCGGCGCAAAAATAACGCCTAATACTAACAAAATGAATACCTTTAACATACTAATTTCACGCTGATAAATTTCTTCATTATTTATTTTTCCATCTTTGGTCAATAGATTTCAGCAAAATATAATTACATAAATATGAACCAATGAAAACAATAGTACTCTTCTTTTTAATTTTAATTTCCTTTTTTTCCTTTTCGCAAAATATCCAAATAGAAAATATAAGTGAGGCAGAAGCCAAAGCTGCAACGGGAATGTTCGCCGGGCAGCGAAACCTGAATACCAACAATTATGATTTAAAATATGCTCGGTTGGAATTAACCGTAGATCCTACGCAACCTTTTATTAGTGGAAAAATCACTTCGCATTTTGAAGCAAAGGAAAACATGAACACCATAACTTTTGAGCTTGTGGATAATATGACAGTTTCACAAGTTATCCAAAGAGGCCTTCCGCTTTCCTTCACCCAAAACAATGATGACGAAGTTGTAATTTCACTTCCGCAGACACAAAATCAAGGGGTTTTGGATTCCCTTTCCATTAACTATTCCGGCAACCCATTAAGTTCTGGTTTTGGTTCCTTTGAAGTGGCCACACATAACGGCGATCCTGTAATGTGGACACTTTCGGAGCCATTTGGCGCAAAAGCATGGTGGCCGTGCAAACAGGATTTGATCGATAAAATAGATATAATTGATGTTTATTTAACCACTCCACGTTTCAATCCTTCAAATGAAGAATATGTGGCAGTCTCAAATGGTTTGGAATTGAGCCAGACTATAAATGGCAGTAATAAAACCACACATTTTAAACACCAATATCCGATTCCTGCTTATTTAGTGGCAATTGCCGTAACCAACTATTCAGTTTATTCGCACACGGTTAATAATAATGGAAATCCCTTTGAAATTGTGAACTATATCTATCCCGAAGATCTTGCCTATGCACAAGCCAATACTCCAGTAACGGTTGATATTATGAATCTGTATGCAGATCTTTTTGAGCCCTATCCGTTTGCGAATGAAAAATACGGTCACGCAGAATTTGGCTGGGGTGGCGGAATGGAGCACACAACCGTATCCTTTATGGGCGGATTCAGTCGTGGTTTGATTGCACACGAATTGGGACACCAATGGTTCGGAGATAAAGTAACTTGTGGCAGCTGGCAGGATATTTGGCTGAACGAGGGTTTTGCAACTTATTTGGCTGGAATGGTAATTGAGAATTTTGACGGAAATACAGATTTCAGAAGCTGGAAACAAGATCAAATTTCATCAATAACACAACAAACAGATGGTTCTGTATATGTGCCCGCACAGGATACCACTTCCGTGAACCGAATTTTTAGCAGCAGACTTACCTATAATAAAGGTTCAATGGTATTGCACATGCTTCGAAAAAAACTGGGCGATGCGGTTTTCTTTCAAGGATTAAAAGATTATTTGGCGGACCCCGCCCTTGCTTACGGATATGCCAAAACCGAAGATCTTATTCGCAATATGGAAGCCGCAAGTGGTGAAGACCTCAACGAATTTTTTGATGATTGGATTTATGGAGAAGGCTATCCACGATTCACAATTCGTTGGAACCAAGTTAATGGGCCTGCAAATATGAACGTGAACATTTCACAAACCCAAAGCCATCCTTCGGTTTCGTTTTTTGAAGTTCCGGTGCCTTTAAGAATTATTGGAACTCAAGGCGAAACGTTGGATATTATATTAGATAATACAACAAACGACCAAACATTCCAGCCAGCAATTGGGTTTACGGTACAAAGTGTACAATTTGACCCGGAGAAAGATATAATTTCAAAAAACAATAATGTTATTTTGGGTACTGAAGATTTTGCTTTAGACCAACAATTGGTATTGTATCCAAATCCAACTTCGGGAATTATTCACCTTCAGAAACCCGAAATTCTGAAAGTAAACCAAATAAAAATATATAATGCTTTGGGTCAATTGCTATATTCCGATATTTTTTCGGAAACAGTGAATGTTTCAAAGTTTTCCAACGGATTATTGTTTTTTCAAATGGAAACCGAACAAGGGGTTATTAATAAAACAATTGTGAAAGAATAAATTATTTTACTTCGAACACAGCAATAATTTGTATAAATAATCGGAAGATTTTAATTGGAATCTCCAAACAAAATAACCAATCAATTTTGAAATAAATGATAAATAAGCGGGAACAAACCCGCTTATTTTTTTTGCAAGTTCTAAAAGCTTACTTTTGTGCGATTTTTTGCCGAAAACTTTGTTTATTAACGGATGCAACTAAAATCATTTTAGCTCGATTTTTGAGAACAAAAGGATTTGAATCGAGACAATAAAAATATATTTAAGAAACTATGACTCCATTTGTTGTAAAAACTATTCAGCTTCTTTTAAGTTTATCCATATTGATCGTGCTGCACGAATTGGGACATTTCATTCCTGCAAAGCTTTTTAAGACTCGGGTTGAAAAATTCTACCTTTTCTTTGATGTGAAGTTTTCACTCTTTAAAAAGAAAATTGGCGAAACCGTGTACGGAATAGGCTGGTTGCCATTGGGCGGCTATATAAAAATAGCGGGAATGATAGATGAGAGTATGGACAAGGAACAAATGGCAGGGCCACCACAACCGTGGGAATTTAGAAGCAAGCCAGCTTGGCAACGACTTATTATTATGGTTGGTGGAGTTACGGTGAATGTTATTGTTGGAATAGTGATCTATATCTGTCTTTTTTACAGCAACGGACAGAAAATATTGACCAATGAAAATTTACCCAATGGATTCTCGGTTTCGCAGGAATTTAAAAATCTCGGTTTTCAGGATGGCGATTACATTTTAAAGGTAAACGGAAAGGATTTTGAAAACGTCGATAGAATAAATCACGATATTTTTTTAAGAGATGTAAAAGCCATAACGGTTAAACATCAAAATGGTGAAATAAAAACTATTTCATTACCAGAAAATATTGCGATGGATTTATTCAAAAAAGGAGAAAGAGAGCCGTTTTCGCCGATGCGACAGGCAGTTATCGATACAATATTGCCCGAATATCCGGCAGCAAATTCAGATTTAAAAGTTGGAGATAAGGTAGTGGCCATAAATGGCGCGCCTGTAAATTCTTTCCGAAGAATGTCTGAAATTGTAGCTGAAAATAAAAACAAGGAACTTAAGCTAACGGTTGAACGAAATAATGAACAAAAATCAATTGTTCTGAATGCTGATGAAAATGGAAAATTGGGAATTAACAATTTCGCAAGAGAATATACCAACAGTTTCCAACAAGTAGACTACACCTTTGGGGAGAGTATTGGCGGAGGAATAAACTACGGCTACAATATTCTTAGAGATTACATCGCTCAATTCAAATATGTTTTTACAACTGCTGGAGCAACGCAAGTAGGCGGCTTTGGCGCAATTGGCAATCTCTTCCCCGATGCATGGGATTGGGGAAAGTTTTGGGAAACCACAGCTTTTATTTCAATTGTACTCGCATTTATGAATATCCTGCCCATTCCAGCTTTGGACGGTGGCCATGTAATGTTTCTGCTTTATGAAATAGTAACCGGCAGAAAACCCAACGATAAGTTTATGGAATACGCACAAATGGTTGGTTTCATCATTTTGATAGCCTTGGTACTCTTTGCCAATGGAAATGATATATATCGCTGGCTTTTTGAATAAACTTGTTTAAAAATATTTCTAAAAAATGTTTCTGGGCAGACCTGAAGTATTTTTTTGTACAGTGATGACATTTGGATATTTTTTCGATGTTCTTAAAATAGGAAATGGCATTTTTGTGAATTAAGGCAAAAGAAACTATTTCTTTATTTCAACGAAAAAAAAATCCCTACATCTTAAGTTGCACAATTTTTTTTTCACCACTGCGTATATATTGTATCTTTCTGTATTGTTTTAAATACTATGCAGAAAATTAACAAAGAAAAAAGTGAGGCTTCACCTGTCAGTGAAATGCTAGCACTCATTAAGAAAAATGATGCGGCGACCTTAAAAAAGTTATATAGAACAAACTTTTCAAAAGTGAAAAGCTATGTCTCTAAAAACCATGGCGATGAACAGCAGGCAAAGGATGTGTATCAAGAAGCATTCGTGGCAATGTGGCGAAATATTAAAGACAATAAATTTTCTGCTGAAAGTGAAACCGCCATCAATGGGTACATTTATAAGATTGCAAAATACAAATGGCTAGACCATTTGCGTTCATCCAGATATGCAAACACGACGTTCATAAACCGTGAAATGGAATATGACGAACGAGAAATAGAGGAGAATGAAATGCAAAATAGAAAAATTAAGATCATTATGGATTCCATAAATAATCTCGGCGAACGTTGCCAATTGCTGATGAGACTTTTCTATTTTGAACAAAAACCCTATAGAGAAATCGCAAAAATTATGTCCATGGATGAGGCCTCTGCCCGAAACGCAAAATATAGATGCCAAGAACGATTAAAAAAATTGACCCAAATTATCCCCAATGAAAGCAAATAAAAAAATAGAAAACACTCAAGAAACCCAAGAGCTAATTGATGCCTACCTTTTAGGCGACCTAAATACCAAGGAATTAGCCGATTTTAATGAGCGCTTGAAATTAAATCCAGATTTTAGGAATATGGTTGAAGAGCAGCGTCTTTTATTTAAAAGTGTGGAAGAATACAACTTAAGAAATACTTTAGATGGATACCACACAGATATGAAAGAGTGGCAAAAAAAATGGTTAAGCCCCTCATGGCTTTCAATTGCTGCGTCTATATTAATTCTTATTGGAGTTGTGTCTTGGGTGATATTAAAAAGTGGGAATTCTGCCGAAAAGATATTTGCTGCAAACTTTAAACCGGATCCTGGTCTTCCCACGACCATGGGCACCTCTTCAGAATATGAATTTTATTATGGAATGGTAAATTATAAACGAAAGGAATACGCTGAGGCCATTGCACGCTGGGAGCCCATTTATGGCGCCAATCCTGAAAATGATACGTTAATATACTTTTTAGGAGTAGCAAATTTGGCAGACGGCAATCCCCGACAAGCCAAAAACTATCTGCAAAGAGTCAAGAAAAAAACTGAAAGCACATTTTACGAAGATGCTAAATATTATCTGGCTTTGTCACTCTTAAGAGAAAACAATATTGAAGAAGCCATTGAAACTCTTCAGAACAGTAGCTCAACCGCTAACATTTCACTTCTACAGCAAATTCAAGGACTATAAGAAATCTTGAATTTCAAATATTGTCAATATTTAAAAAACAAATCTCACAAAGTTTTAGTTTTTATTTTGATGGAATTAAAAAATAGGTATATTTGCAACCGCTAACGCAAAATTCCTCCTTAGCTCAGTTGGTTAGAGCATCTGACTGTTAATCAGAGGGTCCTTGGTTCGAGCCCAAGAGGAGGAGCAAAAAGCCCAACATACTTGTTGGGCTTTCTTGTTTTTAAAGAATTTTTTTTTCGCCGTATTCCTTCTCCAACACTATTCTAGGTATTTAAAAACCTATTCGTTCCTGCTTCCATTTAAAATGACATTTAGGAAAAATTCTTAATAAGAACATAAATATTAAAGGGGCTTTCAATTTTGTTTTAATTTTAAAATAAAAAATTATATGTACTACAGAAGGAAGCATGGGAAGGGATTTACCTACAGAAAAGAAAATGGTAAAACCCTAACCAATAAAGAAACTCGCCAATGGATAAAATCACTTGTTATCCCCCCAGCGTGGACTGAAGTAGAAATTAGTGAAAATAAAAATGCCGATTTATTGGTTACGGGGCGGGATGATAAAAACAGGAAACAATACATTTATCACCCAAAATTTATTGAACGGCAAAACGCCAAAAAGTTTGATCGTATTGTCTCCTTTGCCGACAAACTAGAACATATGCGGCGGGTTACAGGACAACATCTTCGAAAACGCAAACTAAGTAGAGAAAAAGTAATGGCTACCATGGTTCGGTTACTGGAGTCGGCATTTTTTCGGCCTGGCAGCGAGGCATATGCAAAAGAAAATAAAACCTACGGGCTAACAACCATGCGTAGCAAACACCTAACAATTAATGGCGATGAGCTCATATTTACGTACAATGGAAAATCTGGAAAGGATCAAGAGAAACATGTAGTAGACAAAAAGTTGGCAAAAATAGTTAAGGAAATAGATGAAATGCCCGGTTACGAAATTTTCAAATATTTGGATGATGAAGACAATATCGTTGATGTAAAAAGTGATGATCTAAATGCCTACATACACGAAATAATGGGCGAAGAATTTTCGGCAAAAGACTTTCGAACCTGGGCAGGAACTATGATTGCAGCCATAGCCCTGGATGAGTTAGGGGTGGTAGAAAAAAAAGACCAAGCTTTGTTGGATAAAAATATAAAAGAAGCCGTAAACCGAGTTTCCGAAAGATTAGGTAATACCCCTGCGGTAGCAAGAAGTTCGTATATAGATCAGCGCGTAATTGAAGATTATACCAATGGACGGACATTAAAATATTTTGAAAAGGAAATTAATAATTTGCTTAAAAAGGCAGAAAACCTATCAAAAGAAGAAGTGGGAGTGCTGTGCATGCTCCGCAATAAACTCAAGAAAAAATAAAGAGTACGCTACCTTATCTTTAAGCTGTACAATAAATCTAAAATAACTAAATTTACCCGCTAAATTAGGCCTCATAGTTCAATGGATAGAATAGAAGTTTCCTAAACTTTAGATCCAAGTTCGATTCTTGGTGAGGCTACAAAATCAGATCCAATTTTCCCATGTTTTTGGTTCGTGAGGCTACAAAATATATGATTTCCGTTGATATTTTTAAATTAATTTTAAGGGAATCCAATTATTGTTTCACTAAATTATAACCCTATTTCCATTTCAGTCATTTAATTGATTTAACAATAATTATTGCTTTTATGAACGAAAACAAAATAGCATTTTGGATAGTATTTGGGGTGTTGGCATTTGTTGGTATTTTGTGGTATGCTTTTGAAAATCCCGCGCTGAATCCGCGTTTGGAAGAACAAACCTATAAAATAATCCGTAAATGGGATATGCCTGTTGAACTTAATGAAATTTCTGGTATCAGCTGGATTTCAGAAGACAAAATTGCCTGTGTACAGGACGAGGAAGGAAATATTTATATTTATAATCTTTCCTCCTCAATGGTTGAAAACCAAATCAATTTTTCAAAAGATGGCGATTACGAAGGCCTAGTTATCGTAGATAGCACCGCCTATGTTTTAGAAAGTAATGGGGAAATCTTTGAGATTACAAATTTTCAGAATAAAGATTTCACCGTAAAAAATTATAAAACCATCTTTTCTGGAAAAAACAATATGGAATCCTTAGGATTGGACCTTAAAAACAATAGGCTTCTACTGATTGCAAAAAATAAGGATCCACAAAGCAATGATTTTAAAGGAATCTATGCATTTGACCTAGAAACGAAAACAATTTCAAAAGTACCTATTTCAAAGATTTCACTTAACGATCCTGTTTTCCAAGTTAAGGATGCTGATGACGATGTAGATAAAACCCCATCTTTCTCCCCTTCAGATATAGATATAAATCCAACCAATAGAAACACCTACGTTCTACAGAGCAATCCTCCTCAGGTTTTGATTTTGGATTCCTTGAGCAAACCTAGATCTATTCATCATTTTAACCGCGAGTCTTTCTCCCAACCGGAAGGACTTACATTCTCTCCTGAAGGAACGCTATATATCTCCAATGAAGGAAAACATGGCACCGCAAATATTCTTGAAGTGGTTTTAGATGAAAACTAATTATTAAACCTATTAAATGGTTTGTTTGTAAATTCAAATTCTAACCCAAACCGAGCAAATTCTAAATCAAATAATTGAAATTGGTTAGTTTCGCATACATTCGTTTCTTAATTTCACGAATATATGAGGCTGCCCATTTTTTTATTTGTTCTGTTGTTGTGTTTTACTAATTTTCACGCACAGGACAAAATAATTGATAGTTTAGCAGGAAAACTTACCGAAGCCTCAACAAAGTTGGAAAAAGCAAAACTTTTAAACGCCATTTCCAACCAATATAAGTACAGCGATCCAAACAAAATGCTGGAGTTTGGAAACCAAGCGCTAAAAATTTCTGAAGAAAACCAATTAAGAACACAAATTGGGAGTGCCTATCTCAACATTGGTACGGCTCATATTATTTTTGGAGATTACCAAAAAGCGATGGATAACTTTGTTTGGGCAAAATCCATTTTTGAGGAATTGCAAAAAACGCCCCAAACCAAGGATGAAATTCAGCAAGGAATCGCTAGAACTTATGGCAGTATGGGTATTGTTTTTTCTGAGCAAAGTAATTACGCCAAAGCGCTTCAATATTATTTGGAAGCAGCAAAAGGTTACGAAAAATTGAATGACCAAGTGCAAGCTTCAAAAATCTATAACAACATTGGTGTGGTTTACAGAGCGCAAGATGAAACTGAAAAAGCATTAGAGTTTTTCTTAAAAGCCCTTAAAATCCAAAAAGAAAAAAAGGATCCGAACAAAGGAATTACCCAAACCAATATCGCCAATATTTATTTCAAAAAGGGCGAATTGGATAAAGCATATCAATTTTATACCGCAGCCAAAAGCAGTTTAGACGAAAACCCTAACCCACGGGCTTTTGGCGAATGGTACAATAATATTGGAGCCTATTACGCAGCAAGGAATTATCCCGAAATGGCATTGGAAAATTGGGAAAATGCCGTGACTTCTTTTAAAGATATTAATGACAAATTTGGACTCGCGGATACCTTCCTTCATTTAGCCGAATTTCATAACAATAACAACAATAAATTAGAAGCAATAAATGCAGCGAATAACGCATTAAAATTGGCACGGGAAACAAATGTGCTTGAGCAAACGGTAGTAGCTGAAAAACTATTGAGCGATATTTATTCGAATAGTGGAAATACCGACCAAGCCTTGTTTCATTTTAAAAATTATAGTACTGCTAAAGATAGCCTTCACGCAAAAAATGATGTTCGAAAAGCAGTGGAAGCTACCATGAACTATAATTTTGAAAAAAAGGAATTACTCCAAAAAGAAGAAAACCAAAAGCGGGAATTAGTGTTAAAACAGGAAGCAAAAAGCAACAATCTAAAACTGCTTTTTGGAGCGCTAATCGCTTTATTGCTATTTGGAATCGGTTTTTTAATTTATAACCGCTCCCAATTAAAAAAGACTTTAACCCTTCAAAAAGAATTGGCCGAATATGAGCAAAAGGCGCTTCACTTACAGATGAACCCACATTTTGTGTTCAATTGTTTGGGGTCTATTTCCAGTTTTATCGTTCAAAATGGCACCGATAGCGCAATCAAATATCTCTCTAAATTTTCAAAATTGATGCGGTTAACGTTGGAATACTCAAAAGAATCGCTTATTCCCATTGATAAAGAGATTGAAAGTCTTCAGAATTATCTGGAACTGGAACAGCTTCGGTTTAATGATAAATTCAATTTCAACATTACAAAAGACCCCAATATTGAGGATGATCTTGCATTGCCACCTTTGCTTATTCAGCCTTTCATTGAAAATGCCATTATCCACGGAGTTATTCCGAAGAAAGAAATTGGAAATATTTCAATAGCTTTTTCGGTTACCAATTCCTCGTTACGTTGTACCATTGTTGATGATGGCGTGGGAATAAACCAATCCCAAAAAAACAAAGAAGATTTAGTGTTGGCACACAAGTCTATGGCATTGGGCATTATTAAAAAACGTTTGGAAATGATTGCCGAAACAACAACAAAAGAAGCCAATATTGAAATTGAAGAAATGAGAAAAGGCGATGCCATTACCGGCACAAAAATAAAATTGAAATTGCCTCTGCAATATATTGGCAACTAAGAATAAGGACTTGAAGTTAGTTTATGATAAAAGCAATTTTAATAGACGACGATAAAAATTTAAGGGAAGGAATGAAAAAACTACTTGCCCTATTTGCCCCCAACATAAAGATAATTGGGGAAGCAGATAGCGTAGCAAGTGGCGTTGAGGCGATGGATAAATTGCAGCCCCAAGTTGTTTTTCTGGACATCCAATTGAACGACGGTACCGGGTTTGATATATTGGAAAAAGTTGCCGAAAAAAACAAAACAATTACCTCCAATATTGTATTTATTACCGCTCACGAACAATATGCAATTAAAGCATTTAGGTTCAGTGCGCTCGATTTTTTGCTGAAACCCGTTGACCCGGAAGAACTGCAAAAAGTGATCGAAAAAATTGAAACGGTGGTTGAAAAGAAAAACGATTTTTCGCATATCGATTTGTTGCTGGAAAACATTCGGAAAAATGTGGATAATTTTAAACGCATAGCGCTCTCAACCCAAGATGGAATCCATCTTTTTGATATAAGCGATATCGTGCGTTGCGAAAGTGAGGATAATTACACCAAGTTTTATATTAACAACCATAAACCCATTCTCATTTCAAAAACATTGAAGGAATATGAAGAACTTTTGGCGCAGCACAATTTTGAACGCATCCATCAATCGCATTTAATAAACCTTAATTATTTAAGGTCGTACATCAAAAAAGACGGCGGCTATGTGGTGATGGAAGATGGAAGCCGATTGCCCATTTCGCAACGAAAAAGGGAAAGATTGCAAAATATTTTAAAAGCTATGTAGCGAATTCTAAATGAAAAATGGCGTATGCTCATTCACACATAATACACTAAAAACACTTAACTACTTTTATCGAAAATTAACCATTATGCAAAAAATACTACTTCTTCTTTTACTGACAACTGGTTTGGCCAGTGCGCAAATTGTAAATATTCCCGACCCTAATTTTAAAGCTGAATTGATAGCAGATGGGGTTGACACCAATATGGACGGGGAAATACAGGAAACTGAAGCCTTGGCGACTATTGCCATGGATTTAAGCACCTTCGAAATTACAGATTTAACTGGAATTGAAGCTTTTGTTAACTTGGAAACTTTTCAATGCCTAAGTATTTCGGTTTTAACCATGGATTTCACAAGTAATATAAATTTAATTGATATTTCAGTACTAAATCCTTTTCCCAACCCACCGACATCCATAGACGTATCATCTTGTATCGCACTAGAAAGTCTTACCATAATTGAATCCTTTATAACTACACTGGATCTTAGCGCCAATGTGAATCTAACTGCATTATATATTGCTAACAACCCACTGCTAGAAACTGTCTTCATTAAAAACGGCAGTGATGAAAGCTTAAATATGGATTCAGGAAGCTGGATGGAAAATTGGTTGCCTGCTAACAATCCAAGTCTGCAATATGTATGTGCCGATGATTTTCAAGTAGTAGAAATACAGCAATTTGCAGGAACCGATTATCCGGTGAATTCATACTGTTCTTTCCCTCCCGGCGGTGATATAAATACGATTACGGGAGTAACGAAATTTGATAATGAAGGTGATGGATGCGATTCTGGAGATAACACCATTCCCTACACAAGCTTTAATATTGAAATGAATGGAAATCCAACAAATAGTATGGCTTATGGTAATAGTGAAGGAATTTATACCTTATTTGTGGGAGAGGTTGGCACCTATACACTTCTGCCAAATTTGGAGAATCCATCTTATTTCAGCGTTAGTCCTGCCGCTGCGGATGTGGCAATTCCGGTGATCGATAACAGTGTTATAGTTCAGGATTTTTGTGTGGAAGCAGATGGTGTGCATCCAGACCTTGAGGTAGTAATAGCCCCAATTATTCCTGCAAGACCAGGATTCGAAGCCACTTATTCCTTAATGTATAAAAACAAAGGAAATCAAACCCTTTCGGGTGATGTTCAATTTAATTATCCCGAAGACACCATGGATTTTGTGTCGTCAAGCACAACACCAGACTCGCAAGGATCCGGAACAATGACCTTTAATTTTACAGATTTGCAGCCGTACCAAACAGAGACTGTTGAAATAGTTCTTGATGTAAATGGGCCAATGGATACTCCTCCTGTAAATATTGGAGATGTGTTGGTGCTTTTTGCGGAAATAAATCCGGTGACAGGTGATGAAATGCCAAACGATAACTATTTTACGCTGGACCAAATAGTAATTGGTTCATACGATCCAAATAATATTGTTTGCTTGCAGGGAGATGAAGTGCCCACAAACTATATTGGAGCGTTTCTTCATTACGTTATAAACTTTGAAAATACCGGTACTGCCCCTGCTGAAAATGTGGTTGTTACCATGGAAATAGATCCAACCGATTTTGACCCGAACAGTCTTCAAATACTTAATATATCCCACGATGTGCAAATAGTTGTAAATAACAATATAGCCGAATTTTATTTTCAAAACATCAATCTTGATACGGGAGGTCACGGAAATATTCTGCTTAAAATGAAAACCAATAGTGACTTAACCTCAGCAGATGATGTAGCGGCCCAAGCAAACATCTATTTTGATTATAACTTTCCTGTAGAAACCAATGAGGCAGTTACTTCGTTCAGGGTATTGGGAGTAGAGGAATTTAACGCCGCACAAGTTTCGATATATCCAAATCCTACGAACGGTACCGTAAATATTAAGTCGGCTTCAATTATTAAAAACATTACGGTTTATGACCTTCAGGGAAGAAAAATTCAAACAATCAAAACAGAAGCCCAAAATTCAGAAGTAAATATTTCAGCTTTAAAAACTGGTATTTATATTTTCTCCATTGAAACTGAAGCGGGAACAATCATGAAAAAAGTACTAAAACGTTAAACTCGGTTGATAGTTAATTATTAACCCCCAGCTAATACTGGGGGTTATTTATAAACTTTTTTCAGCCTTCTTTTTAACCTAAGTTCTCCAGCATAATATTGGTCATTTCATCCAGTTCAATTTTATGTTCCCAACCCCAATCCTTTCTAGCTTCATTATCGTCAATACTTTGCGGCCAGCTATCGGCGATTGCTTGCCTAAAATCGGGCTCGTAACTTATTTTAAATTCTGGAATATGCTTTTGGATGCTTGCAGTAATTTCCTCTGGATTAAAACTTATTGCTGCTAGATTGTAGGAGCTGCGTATTTTAATATTTTCGGCCGGAGCTTCCATGATATTTATAGTCGCCCTAATGGCATCATCCATAAACATCATCGGCAAAGTGGTTTCTGAATTTAGGAAGCAAATGTATTTTTTATGCTTTATGGCTTTGTGATAAATGTCAATCGCATAATCGGTGGTACCGCCGCCCGGAAGGGTTTTGTAACTAATCAATCCCGGATAACGTATACTGCGAACGTCTACACCATAGCGGTTAAAATAATATTCACACCAACGCTCGCCCGTTTGTTTGCTTATTCCGTAAACGGTGCTTGGCTCCATTACGGTACGTTGGGGCGTGTCTGTTTTTGGCGTGGTAGGGCCAAAAACTGCAATACTGGAAGGCCAGAATATTTTTTCAATTTTTTTGTCCTTTGCCAAATTCAACACGTGAAAAAGCGAATTCATATTGAGGTTCCATCCTTTCATGGGGAATTTTTCCGCAGTGGCAGAAAGCATGGCCGCCATTAAATAAACATCGGTAATTTCATGACGCATTACCACTTCTTCAACTGCGTCATAATCCATAGCGTCCAAAATTTCAAACGGGCCACCATTCATAAGCTCTTCATCACCTTCGCGAATGTCGCTGGCTATCACTTTGTGCTTGCCGAATTTTTCGCGTAAATAAACCGTAAGTTCCGTACCAATTTGTCCGCAGGCACCAATAATTAGAATTCGTTTCTTCATACTTTTCCTTTTCAAAAATGAAGTGTAAATATACGTATTATCAACTCTTTCAAAGCCAAAAAAATTAACGCTTCATTTGGTTAAGAACCAGTATCTTTGTGCCTCTTTGATTTTTTTATGAGATTTACAATTTTCCTTTTTGTTATCGTTGGTTTTATTTTTTCCTGCGGAAATTCTTCCGAAGAAAACCAGAACCAAGAGCCAGCAAACGACGCTTCTATTATTTTTGGTATCAAGGAATATAATTTTCCAGAACTTTCCGCACCGGCAAAAGAGCAAGCAGTGCATTGGGGTGTTTTGGAAGATTTGTTTTTAGAAGCAAAAAAAATTAACGGAAGCAATTATGAAGCATTACGAACCCATTCTGAACGAATAAAGGAATACTCAGATTCTCTTTTCAAAAACATTCCGGACACACTTAATACGAAGCCAATAAACAGTAGGTTATTGGTTTTAAAAACCCGGTCGGAATTGTTGTTTCAAACATCGCATCAATCTGTGATGGATTCTGCTAAAATTCAAAATTCCGTTAAAGAAATTAATATTGCTCTGAATAATCTAATAGTGCAACTGAATGAAAAATTTCAAAAAGATAATATCGATTTCCAAAGAAAGGATGATGAGGAAACGGAACTGAAAAAACAAAAGCGTTATAAAGATTCCATTATGAAATTGGAACTTCAGGACAAAAAGAACAAATAAGTGTAACAAAAACACTGAAAAAGCAACTTATACCTTCAGTATAAGTTTTAACCCTAAATACCTTAAATAAAACAATAAAATGAAAGTTAATTTTTTAAAACCCGTTGTGGCTTTTACCGTTATTGCGGTTGCCGCAACAGCCTGTAAGGAAAAAACCGAAGTGGCAACAGCCGACACTGAGCCGCACGGAATTATACTTGCAAACATGGATACCACTGTGAGCCCAAAAGTAGATTTTTACAACTACGTAAACGGAAACTGGATGAAAAACAACGAAATTCCAGATGATGAAACCAATTGGGCGGGATTCACAATTCTACGGAAAAAGACCAATGAGGATATGCTAAACATTTTGGCAAAAGCAAAAGAAAGCGGAAAATATACTCCCGAGACCGATCAAGCAAAAGCTTTAATGATCTATGAATCAAAACTTGATACGGTTGCAAGAAATAAAGCAGGTATTGAACCACTAAAACCAGCACTGGAGAAAATTGCAGCCATGAACAGCATGGAAGATTTTCAGAATTTGATGACTGAAAACGCCGTGGCTGTTTCACAACCGTTTTTGGGTCTTGCAGCTTTCTCAAACCCAAACGATAGCAAGATGAACTCTGCCTATATTACTCCCGGTAGCTTAGGCCTTCCCGACCGTGATTTTTATACAAATTCAGATCCTGCTTCGGAAAAAATACGCCAGCAGTATGTAGATCATATTACAAGAATGCTTCAGTTTTTGGGCGATACGGAAGAATCTGCCCGTAAACAGGCAGAAACCATTCTTGCATTTGAAACTAAACTTGCTACTCCAAGATTGGATAAAGTAGCGAGTCGCGATTTTAGAAACTTCAACAATCCAAGAAGCATTCCTGAATTGCAAAAAATGCTTCCGCAAATTCAATGGAAAGAGGCTTTTAACGATTTAGGTGTTACAAAGGATTTGGACACAGTTATCGTAATGCAACCAAAATATATGGAAACGTTGAAGCAAATGTTCGCCAAACCAGATTTTGACACTTGGAGAACCGTTATGCGTTGGTCAACTTTAAATAGCTCTGCTGGAATGTTAACAACCGACATTGATAAAGCAAGTTTCGATTTTTATGAAACCACTTTAAAAGGCACCAAAAAACAAAAACCTGCAACCGAACGTGCTCTCGCTACCGTTAATGGAAGTGTAGGTGAAGCTTTGGGAAAACTATATGTAGATGAAATGTTTCCCCCAGAAGCAAAAGAAAAAGCAGAAACAATGATTACCAACGTGATTGCTGCCTACAAAGACCGAATAAACGCACTTGATTGGATGAGCGATAGTACCAAGGTGAAAGCTATTGAAAAACTTGACAAGTTCACCGTAAAGATTGGATATCCTGATAAGTGGAAAGATTATTCAACCATGGAAGTGAAACCTGGCAACACCTATTATGACAATATGGTAGCAGTACAAACTTGGAACCTGAATGACAATCTAGAAAAAATAGATGAGCCTGTGGATCGCACAGAATGGGGAATGAGCCCACAAACAGTGAATGCATATTTCAATCCATTTAACAACGAAATTGTTTTCCCCGCAGCTATCCTTCAACCGCCATTTTATGATTATAAAGCCGATGAGGCTGTAAACTACGGCGGAATTGGCGCTGTAATAGGTCACGAAATTTCGCACGCTTTTGATGACAGTGGTTCCCGTTTTGACTCAAATGGAAACTTAGTTAATTGGTGGACAGAAAAAGATCTCGAAAATTTCACCCAACGTGGCGATAAACTTGCTGAGCAATATAGCAATGTGGAGGTATTGGATAGTGTATTCATCAACGGAAAATTTACCTTAGGTGAAAACATTGGTGATCTTGGCGGTGTGCTTGGAGCATACGATGGTTTGCAACGTTTTTACAAAGAAAATGGTAGACCGGATAATATTGATGGTTTCACTCCAGAGCAACGTTTCTTTATGAGTTGGGCAACGGTTTGGCGCACCAAATCTCGTGAAGAGGCTCTTCGGAATCAAGTAAAAACAGATCCACATTCTCCCAGGAATGGTTCGAGCTACACAACCATTGTTGAATATTGACGCTTTTTACGAAGCTTTTGATATTAAAGAAGGTGACCCAATGTATGTTGCCCCTGAAAATAGGGTACGTATTTGGTAGTGTTTTAAACTATATATTGAAATGAAAAGGAGCTGTAAAAAGCTCCTTTTTTTATAGGGAAGTTTTAAACGAATAATTCAGAATAGTTTTTAGATTTTCCGAATCCACTTTTTTAAAAACTTCACCAGTGTCGGGGTTTGCAAAAGTTGGCGGTTCCAAACCTAACTCTTTTGCTTTTTGAATGTAATAGTCACTCTTTTTTGGATGGTTTGGGTTTACGGCATTAAAGACTTTTCCGAAGGCTTCCTGTTTTATAATTTCAACTAGAATATTGATGCAATCATCGCGGTGAATTAAATTTACCGGCGCGTTGCCATCAGCCAAATCCTTGCGTCCCGCCAAATATTTTGCAGGATTTCTGCTTCCTCCCAGCAAGCCTCCGAAGCGTACAATCGTGGTTTTTATTTCAGTGGAATTTATGAACAATTCCTCCACTTGCCGCAACTGTTTTCCAGCGATTGTTTGTGGTTTTGGTTCGTCCTTTTCAATTACTTTTCCTTGAGAATCATCATAAACTGAAGTACTACTGACCAAAATAATTTTTGAAACATCAGATTTCTTTATTGCTTCAAGCAAATGGGCCATTTTTAAAACATAATCGGCTCCTGTATTTTTTCGAAGTCCGGGCGGGATCATTATTATTAAACATTCTGAATTTTTCAATAGAGCGTTTATTTCGCCCTCAATTCCCCTTTCAGAAATTTGCACGGAATAGGCCTCAAAACCATTTTGCTGAAGCAAAGTAGCCTTTTCAATACTTGTTACCGAACCTTTTACGGCGTAGCCCAAAGCAGTCAACCTATAAGCCAATGGCTGCCCCAGCCAACCCATACCTGCAATTGCAATTGTTTTATTCATTTAAATTGTTTGGTTATTAGTAGTTGTATCAGAAATTTTCATTTTTAAGGAATCTATTGAAAAAGTTCGTTTTACTGCAACCGCATCCGTGATCACAAAAGGCTTCGGCATAGTAAATTCGGGTCTTTTTGTTATCTGGAATTGTGGATTTTCCATCAAATCAAAAGAATATTCCATTACTTTAAAAGAAACTGGATCGTCCTTTTCTACAGAAAATGTCACTTTTAATGAATCATTTTCTGAAACATAATAATTAATGAGGGCTGCATTTTTGGTGCCCCGATACGCTTTTGTATTATTTGAAATGGGCATTTTTTGCCCATTAAATTCCAAGGATTTAAAAGAAGTATTTCCGATGCTGTACAAATCAATTTTATTGACGTTTCGTTTCGGAACGATTGTAAAACCTACATTTCGTAAATTTTCCATTAAAGTATCCTTATCTAAAATCACCTCAAAATCTTGTATATTTTGTTGGGGAGCAGGTGCTGCATAGGTATAATTTCTGCCGTACTTATTATAGGAAGCTTCGTTTAAAACTTGGGAAGCATCCTCGGGATTTTCACCTAAATACTGCTTAGTCCATTCGTCAATTTCTTTATCGTAGGTAAGCCAATAGGCTTTTTGCGTATCAGCATCTTTATAATAAACGAGGCTGTTTGGTTTTTTGCGATCTTCGGAAAAATCACTATTTACATGTGCTTTTATGAAAAAGAACACGGCAAAAAGTAAACAAAACACAGAAAGCAAACCTTTCATTTTATAATAACCAAAGACTGGCCATAACAACCCAAAAAGCAAAACAGTAAAAACACAACTTATCACCAGCATTTTTAAACCCAACCCAACAGGGAAAAACTGAATCAGCGGTGCAAAAAAGAAAATTGCGGGCGCCGCCAAAAGCGCCATGGCCAAAAGATTCGGTCGTTCCTGCCGAAGCATTACAAAAAATGACAAAAGTCCAAAAAACACCGGAATTACAAAAAATGCGGCACCCTTTATAATAATAAAAACTGCAATGTTTATCAATAACCAAAAAAATAAAGGCGCTACAAAAAATGAAGCTTCATTGAATTTTTTTCCGAATTTTTGGTATATAACAAAGGTGATTGCCAATGAAAGAAAGACAAAAAAAGCAATATACCAATGCCCGTTATAGGTGAAACCTTGCTGAATTTCGGTATACTGTGGATAAATTGCCAAAATTAATTTCCACCCGAAAAACCCAATAATGCCGCAAGTAATAAGAGAAAGTAAAAAGGGGGCAAAACCCAATGCTATTTTTTTTCCGTTTAATTTTCTTTTGTGACGTCCGTAAAAAATAAGAAACAGAAATAGCAGCGTAGCCAAAATAAGCATCGGTAAAATCCACGAAAACGGATAGCTTACCATTTTTACCAAAGGAAGGTTTACATATACATTATCTGTTTCAGACTTTAGATTTGAAATGTCAGCATTTGCAAAATAATGGATCAAAGGAAGCAGATAACTGCCCTGATGGGCGAGACTATTTCGGTTTAAATTTTCAAAAGTATCGTTGGCAGTGTGATAGTTGAAATGGCTATCTATAAAGGCGAAGAAAAAACTTGGAATGTCTCCGTCTTCCCTAAAAATAGTGGAATCAGTATCGTTCGGCAACATTTTGTAAACACTGTACATAAGAGAAGAAGCCACTGGAAAATCCGGATTTGCCTTTATAAATTCTTTTACCAAATTTGCATTTCCACCATTTGTTTCCAGAATCATGTTGCTGGGACCGCTGCTTCCGCGCGCTTCAAAATTGAGAACCAAGCCTACATTTTTAGCCCACGGATGTTGGTTTACAAAAAGTTTTGCGCCATCCAAACCTATTTCCTCACTATCCGAAAAAAGCATGATGATGTCGTTTTTAGGTTTTTCGGAAGAAGCCAAATACGCCCGTACACTTTCCAAAATTGTAACTATGCCACTTCCCGCATCGCTTGCGCCAAAAGATGGGACAAGCGCACTGTCATAGTGCGTTAGCAATAATAAGGCTTTACCTTCCCCCGAACCTTTTATTCGGGCAATAATATTGATAGGCTTAGTTAAGGTTTTGGAATCGGGATTTAAACTGAATCCTTTTTGTATGTGTGGATCAAGTCCTAATTTTCGCAATTCTACAATTAAAAATTCACGAACTTCTTCGTGTCCCTTGGAGCCCAAATAATGTGGTTTTTTTGAAATTTCACTTAAAGGTTGCAAGGCTCTGTCAACAGCAAATTCAGTTGCTGGTGCGGTTTCATCTCCATCGTAATGTGGTGTTAGTCCATAAAAACTGTAAAAAACCAATGCAATAATGAATAGGAGCGAAAGAACAGCGCCAAATTTTTTCATGGTTGGGAGTTTTAGATTGCTAAAAATACAATTTTAATTGGAGGGATTTTTTTCCTAACGATTTATACATTTCTGCGGTTTCATAAAAATTCTTATATTAGAAGTTCGCAAAAATTTGATACTATGGGAATTAAAAGTTTTATGGGAAAAAGGGCAAAGCCACAAAAAAGTTCCTCGGAAAAAATCAAGGTTTCAGACTATATGACACGCAACCTCGTTACCTTCAAGCCTGAACAATCTGTGCTTGAAGTCATCGAAATTCTTCTAAAGAAAAAAATTTCAGGGGGGCCGGTTGTTAATGACAAAAATGAATTGGTGGGTATCATTTCCGAAGGCGATTGTATGAAACAGCTCAGCGATTGCCGCTACCACAACCATCCAATGGAAGACGTGAAAGTGGAATTGCATATGATTAAAAACGTTGATACTATTGATGGTGAAATGAATGTGCTTGATGCAGCAAATAAATTTTTGGAGTCAAAACACCGTCGTTTCCCAATTATAGAAAATGGTAAACTCGCGGGCCAAATAAGCCAGCGCGATGTGTTAAGAGCCGCAATGGAACTGAAGGGACAATCTTGGTAGTTACTCTTTGTGCCTTAAAATTATTTCTATCCGCTTATCGGGAATCAACCACATTAGCGCTACTAAAATATACAGCGCCCCAGCAATCCATGAATTATAAAAAGACGCAATAATGGCAACCACATAAATAATTGGAGAAGCTTTTCCTTTTAAATCATTTCCCAATGCCTTCGCCAATAATGAATCTTTGCCCTGTGCCGCCAAAATTCTATTCTGCAGAATAAAGTAAGCAATTGCGGCCATCAAAAGCACAGCTCCGTAAAGTGCCATTGGCAGCTCGGCAAAATGATTTTCCCCCACCCAACCGGTAACAAAAGGGATTAGTGAAAGCCAAAACAATAAATGAAGATTTGCCCAAAGAATCCCCCCGCTCACTTTTTGTACTGTATGCATCATATGATGGTGGTTGTTCCAGTAAATTCCTAGGTAAATAAAACTAAGAACATAACTTAAAAAAACAGGCACTAAGGGTGCGAGTGCTTCAATGTTTGTTCCGTGTGGCACTTTCATTTCCAAGACCATAATGGTTATGATAATGGCGAGTACGCCATCACTGAAGGCTTCCAATCTATTGCTGTTCATAAGTCCGTTATAATAATGATTATACTTAATTAGTTGAAAGTACGGAAATTTTACTTAGGAAACATTAAATGTATTCTATTGATTTTCAATGTAATATTCATTTTCAAACGACTACAAACAACTATAAACGAAAGTAAGCAAGTAACAACCAACTAAAATTTGAAAGCCAATGTAAGTTTGTCCTGTCGAATAAAATGACGTTCGATAGTATCAATTGTTTAACATTAAAATTAAAATCATGAGCACACTTAGAAACAAAGTACAGTTGATTGGAAACTTGGGAAACGATCCCGAAATTGTAAATCTTGACGGCGGAAAAAAACTTGCTAAATTTAGCATCGCCACAAATGAAAGCTACAAAAACCAAAAAGGTGAAAAGATTACTGACACCCAATGGCACAACATCGTAGCCTGGGGAAAAACCGCAGAAATTATTGAAAACTATGTAACAAAAGGAAAGGAAGTGGCAATAGAAGGAAAGCTTACTTCCCGATCCTATGATGACAAAGAAGGAGTCAAACGATATATTACGGAGGTAGTATGCAATGAGCTGGTCATGCTGGGGAGTAAATAAATGACTGGCCAATCAAGCCCCCGCTTTTTTGTGGGGGCTTTTTTTTAAAAACTTCGAATTGTTATTTTTACAAAAATGGAAACAACTACCCAGCAAAATATTCATGAGTTACTTAAAACGCATTTTGGTTACGATAAATTTTTACCCAACCAAGAGAAAATAATAAATAATGTCTTGGATCAAAAAGATACCATTGCCATTATGCCCACCGGCGGCGGAAAATCATTGTGTTTTCAATTGCCAGCTTTGGCCTTGGAGGGAACGGCAATAGTAATTTCGCCACTTATTGCTTTAATGAAAGACCAAGTAGATGCTTTAACCGCAAATGGCATTTCAGCTGCATTTTTCAACAGTTCACAACTTTATGAGGAGCAGCAGTTGGTACTAAAGAATCTCCAAAACGGGAATCTTAAATTATTGTATGTGGCTCCCGAAAGTCTTCCGCAGCTAAATTTTATTTTGGATACAATTAAAATAAGCCTTTTTGCCATTGACGAAGCACACTGCATTTCCAGTTGGGGCCACGATTTTCGTCCCGCCTATACACAACTAAAAAGTTTGAAGGAACAATTCCCAAAAGTTCCTATTATAGCCCTAACGGCAACAGCTGATCGGGCTACGCGCGAAGATATTTCAACCCAACTTTCAATCCCCGAAGCACAAATATTTATTGCTTCCTTTGATCGTCCCAATTTATATTTGGAAGTTCGCCCCGGTCAAAACCGCAACAAGCAAATTCTCGATTTTCTAAAAAGGCATTCTGGCGAAACAGGAATAATTTATTGTTTAAGTAGAAAAAGCACTGAAAAACTCGCTGCAACTTTAAATGCAAAAGGGCATAAAGCTGAAGCATATCATGCAGGCCTAACTACCCAAGAAAGAAATAGCATGCAGGAAAATTTTCTGAATGACCGCACGCCCATTATCCTAGCCACGATTGCCTTTGGAATGGGCATAGACAAAAGTAATGTGCGCTGGGTAATTCATTATAATATGCCCAAAAACATTGATGGCTATTATCAGGAAATTGGCCGGAGTGGTCGCGATGGAATGCCCGCACATACACTTCTTTTTTACAGTTTTGCAGATGTAGTTATGCTTCGCAAGTTTGCGGAAGGCTCTGAAACCGAAGCCTATCAATTGGCGAAACTTGAAAGAATGCAACAATTTGCCGAAGCTTTGAGTTGCCGAAGAAAAGCATTGCTGGGTTACTTTGGCGAACACAAAACCGAAGATTGCGGCAATTGCGACATTTGTAAAACGCCACCAAAATATTTTGACGGCACGTTGATTGCCCAAAAAGTATGCTCCGCCGTTGCGCGATTACAAGAACAGGAAGCGCTGGGAATGGTTTTGGACGTGCTGCGTGGGTCGCAAAACGCACAGGTTTTTGATAAAGGCTATCAAAAGATCAAAACTTTTGGGGCGGCAAAGGATATTCCGTGGCGAGATTTGCAACAATATGTAATACAACTTTTAAATCAGGGCGTACTAGAAATTCGATTTCACGAGAACGGCCGATTATTGCTTACCCCAATCGCCAATAAGATTTTATTTGAAGGAAAAAAAGTGCAGCTGGCAAATATAATTCAGGAAAAAGAAAAAGTTACAGTTGAAAAAACAAAGCGAAAAAGAGCTGAACTTTTTGATAAACTTCGTGAACTGCGCCTAAAATTGTCACAGGAAATAAACAAACCCGCATTCGTGGTTTTCAGCGATGCCACGTTGGAAGATATGGAATTCAAAAAACCAAAAACCCGTGACGAATTTGCTGAGGTTTCCGGAGTTGGGAAAGCGAAGCTTGAAAAATACGCAGATGTTTTTCTAAAAGTGATAAATAGACATGTAGATGGGTTGGAAACAAATTTGCCAACACACGAACGAAGCTATAAAATGTTTTTGGAAGAAAATCTTTCTCCATCGGAAATTGCCGAAAAACGAGGTCTTTCGGAAGATGCTGTTTACGGGCACTTTATAAAAATGCACCAATTGGGAAATGATTTCGATTTTTCAGAATTTATTACTTCCGAAGAAAGCAAACAAATAAAAAATGCTGAAAAAATCCTCGATAATCCTCAAGCACTAAAATCATATTTCGAATATTTTGAAGAAAAAATTCCTTATTGGAAAATTAAACTTGGCTTGTATTTATAACCAACTAAAGTTTGTGAAGCTTTAACTGAATTCGCTTTCGTTCCACATCCACATTAAGCACTTTTACAATAATCTGCTCGTGAAGATGCACGTGCTCGTTAACATCGGAAACATACGAATCTGAAAGATTGGAAACGTGAATAAGGCCGCTTTCCTTAATTCCAATATCAACAAAACACCCAAAATTGGTGATGTTGTTTACAATTCCAGGTAGCAATTGCCCTTCCTGTAGATCTTTTATAGTTTTAATATTTTGGTTAAAAGTGAAAACTTTTGCAGTTTCGCGAATGTCCAATCCGGGTTTTTCCAGTTCCTTTAAAATATCCTGCAAAGTGGGAAGTCCCGTTTTTTCTGAAATGTATTTTTCCAGATTTATTTTCTGAAGAAGGGTTTTATTTCCAATCAATTTCGAGATTTCCACACCTTCATCCTTCGCCATTTTTGAAACCACCGCATAACTTTCCGGATGTACCGAAGAATCATCCAACGGATTTTCGCCGTTTTTAATTCGAAGGAATCCAGCCGCCTGTTCAAAAGCTTTACCACCCAATCGCGGCACATTTTTTATTTCTTCTCTTGAAGAAAAAGCGCCATTTTCCTCTCGATAATTCACGACGTTTTCAGCCAACTTTGGGCCAATCCCTGAAACGTAACTCAACAGCGGAACACTCGCCGTATTAATGTTTACGCCAACGGAATTCACGCACAATTCCACCGAAGTATCGAGTGAACTTTTCAGTTTCGTTTGATCAACATCGTGCTGATATTGCCCCACGCCGATGGATTTTGCATCAATTTTTACTAATTCCGCCAACGGATCCTGCAAACGTCGACCGATAGAAACCGCGCCGCGAACGGTAACATCATAATTGGGAAATTCATCGCGAGCAATTTTGGAAGCCGAATAAATAGAAGCACCGGCTTCGCTCACCACAAAAACCTGTATTGCATTTTTAAATTGTATTCGTTTTATAAATTGTTCCGTTTCCCGTGATGCTGTTCCGTTTCCTATTGCAATTGCCTCTACTTTATGGGCGTCGGCGAGCGAACTTATTTTTTTCATCGCGCCTTTGGTATCGTTTTTTGGAGCGTGCGGATAAATGGTTTCATTGTGCTGCAAATTTCCTTGGGCATCAAGACACACAATTTTACAGCCACTTCTAAAACCTGGATCAATAGCCAAAACCCGTTTTTCACCCAATGGCGAACCAAGTAATAATTGTTTCAAGTTTTTGACAAAAACGTTTATTGCCGTTTCATCTGCCTTTTCCTTTGCTGAAGTTAAAATTTCATTAGAAAGTGCAGGAAACAGAAGGCGTTTGTAACTGTCTTCAAGTGCAATTTTAACTTGTTTTGCCACCGAATTATTCCATTTTACAACGCGATCTTCAATTTTTGAAATTGCCTTTTCATCATCGATTTCTATTTTGTATCTAATAAATCCTTCCGAAGTAGCGCGCAAAATTGCCAACAATCGATGCGATGGAATTTTGTTCAAAGCTTCATTCCAATCAAAATAATCTCGAAATTTCTGGGCTTTTTCGTCCTCTTCAAACTTCTTAACTACTTTCGTCGAAATCACTGCAAATCGCTCCAATTGGTGTCGAAGCATTTTCCGAATATCGGTGCGTTCGTTGATCCATTCAGAAATAATATTGCGTGCGCCTTCCAAAGCTTCCTCTCCCGAATTCACTTTACCTTTTACATATTTTAAAGCAATGGATGAAATATCGGAAGCATTTTGCGACATTATTATTTTCGCCAAAGGCTCTAATCCGTTTTCCCGAGCGGCGTCAGCCTTTGTTTTTCGCTTCTTTTTGTACGGCAAATACAAATCTTCCAAAGCGATTAAATCAGTAGTTTTCTCAATTTTTTTCTGAAGTTCGGCCGTTAAAACTTCTTGTTCTTCCAAAGATTTTAGGATGGCAGTTTTCCGCTTTTCCAAAGCCTCAAACTGCTCTTTACATTTTACGATTTCGCCAATTTGAACCTCATCCAGATTTCCTGTCAATTCTTTTCGATAGCGGGAAATGAATGGGATTGTGCAATCTTCATTTAAAAGTTTTACTGTGTTTTCAATACTTTTTTGAGGAAGCTGAGTTTGTTTGGTAATAAAATTTAATATTGAACTCATTGACAAAAAATATTAAATCCCTCGTTTTGACAGAAACTGGCTCAAAATCGAAGGATTTGAAATTATTTAATTTGAAATTTAATTAATCGTCGCCCCGTTCTCTACCCCAGCCTCCCCAGGATTAACAAAAACAAGTTTTCCCTCCGCATTTTCCGTCATCAAAATCATTCCCTGGCTTTCCACGCCACGAAGTTTACGGGGAGCGAGATTGGCCAAAACGGTCACTTTTTTACCGATAATTTCTTCAGCGTTAAAACTTTCGGCGATGCCGGAAACTATAGTACGAACGTCAATTCCGGTATCAATTTTTAATACCAAAAGCTTGTCTGCTTTGGGCATTTTTTCGGCTTCCAGAATTGTGCCAACGCGCATATCGAGTTTTGAGAAATCTTCGTATTGAATGGTTTCTTTTTGCGGGACAATTTTCGAGGCGTCAGTCGAAGGAATCTGTTTGTTATTTTCTGTATTCTCCATTTTCGTTTTTTTCAATTTATTCAATTGGTTTTCAATCTGCTCATCTTCAATTTTGCTGAAAAGTAATTCGGCTTTGTTAGTTTTATGGCCCGGTTTCAATAATTCTGATTTTGAGGAAACATCGTTCCAGCCTAAAGAGCCCTCGACTCCGCTCGGGGTGACATTGAGGATTTTCTTAAGTTTATCTGAAGTAAACGGTAAAAATGGTTCGCTCAGCACAGCTAAAGCGGACGCAATTTGCAATGCAACATACATCACGGTTTTGGTGCGCGCTTCATCAGTTTTTATAGTTTTCCATGGCTCTTCGTCTGCCAAATATTTGTTTCCCAAACGTGCAACATTCATCAATTCTGCCTGCGCTTCGCGGAAACGGTAGCGCTCCAGTGAACTTGCGATTACCGCTGGATATGCTTTCAATTCGGCTAAAGTCTGCTCGTCAACTTGGGAAAATGTTGCTGGTTCGGGCACAATTCCATCGTAATATTTATCGGTCAAAACCATTACGCGGTTGATGAAATTCCCAAAAATGGCAACCAATTCATTATTATTTCGGGCTTGAAAATCTGCCCATGTAAAATCATTATCTTTTGTTTCAGGAGCATTTGCGGTCAATACATACCGCAAAACATCCTGCTGGTTTGGAAAATCCTCCAAATATTCGTGCAACCAAACTGCCCAATTTTTACTGGTTGAAATTTTATTTCCCTCGAGATTTAAAAACTCGTTTGCCGGAACATTGTCCGGAAGAATATAACTTCCTTCCGCTTTCAGCATTGCCGGAAAAATTATACAGTGAAAAACAATATTGTCCTTCCCAATAAAATGAAGGAGTTTGGTGTTTTCATCCTTCCAATAATCTTCCCAATTTTTGCCCTCGCGCGCAGCCCATTCCTTTGTTGCAGAAATGTAGCCGATAGGCGCATCAAACCATACGTAAAGCACTTTGCCGTCCGCACCTTTTATGGGAACGGGAATTCCCCAATCGAGATCGCGGGTAACGGCGCGAGGACGCAAACCATCGTCAATCCAGCTTTTGCATTGACCGACCACATTGGTTTTCCAGTCTTTTTTATGGTCAACTAGAATCCATTCTTTTAAAAAATTCTCGTATTCATTCAATGGCAAAAACCAGTGTTTTGTTTCTTTTAAAACTGGTTTGTTGCCCGAAATTACGCTTCGCGGATTAATCAAATCTGTAGCATTCAAACTTGTTCCGCAGTTTTCACATTGATCGCCGTAAGCTTCCTCAAAACCACATTTTGGGCAAGTGCCGGTTACAAAACGATCCGCCAGAAACTGATTTGCTTCTTCGTCAAACAATTGCTCGGTAACTTCTTCTATAAATTTGCCGTCTTCGTATAATTTCTTGAAAAATTCGGTAGCGGTTTTATGATGAATTTCAGCCGAAGTGCGCGAATAATTATCAAAGGAGATCCCAAAATCCTCAAAACTTTTCTTGATGATTTTGTGGTATTTATCCACCACTTCCTGCGGCGTTATTCCTTCCTTTTTCGCTTTCAGCGTAATGGCGACGCCATGTTCATCGCTTCCGCAGATAAATGCAACATCCTTTTTTTGAAGTCGCTGAAAACGTGCATAAATATCTGCAGGCACATAAACACCAGCCAAATGCCCAATGTGAACTGGTCCATTTGTATATGGCAACGCGGCGGTAATGGTATATCGATTTTTGTTCAGATCCATAATTTTTTTGAAAGTCTGCCAAAATGCGACAGGCAGGCACAAAAGTACATATAAATGTAGTAATTTGTGGTTTTAATTAGATTCATGATTACACCAAGTAGACTTCAAAAGGGCGATTGTGTTGGCATTATATCAACCGCGCGCAAAATTTCAAAAGAAGAAATAAAACCAGCACTTCAATTATTGGAAAAATGGGGATTGAAATACGTTTTGGGAAAAACCATTGGCGCAGAAGAAAATCAATTTGCCGGAAGTGATGATTTGCGCGCGGAAGATTTCCAAAATATGATGGACGATCCAAAAATAAAAGCTATTTGGTGCGCAAAAGGAGGCTACGGAACGGTTCGGATTTTGGATAAATTAGATTTTTCAAAATTTAAAAAATCCCCGAAATGGATAATTGGTTATAGCGATGTAACCGCCCTTCATTCTCATATACATAATTTTGGAATTGAAACGCTCCACGCTCAAATACTTCAAAATCTTGAAAACAAATCGGAAGAAACATCGGTTTCCATTAAGAAAATTCTTTTTGAAAATCCATACGAAATAGAAATTGAATCCTCGGGAAAATTAAATAGGCCCGGAAAAGGTGAAGGTTTATTGGTCGGCGGAAATCTTTCACTTTTGTATTCGCTTTGCGGAAGTAATTCAGCAATAAAAACGGATGGCAAAATTCTCTTTATTGAAGATTTGGATGAATATCTGTACCACATTGATAGGATGATGATGAATTTAAAACGAAACGGAATGCTGAAAAATCTTGAAGGTTTGATTGTGGGTGGAATGACCGATATGCATGACAGTAAAATCCCTTTCGGAAAAACTGCGGAAGAGATTGTTTATGACGCGGTTTCAGAATATGATTATCCTGTTTGTTTCAATTTTCCAGCAGGGCATATTGATGATAATCGGGCATTGATTTTGGGCAGAAAAGTTGAATTAAATGTTCAATCTTCAATAATCAATGTTCAATTTTAACCTATAAAAATATCGTAAATCAAATTGGCAACACACAACGAATTAGGAAAACTTGGTGAAGAAATAGCCGCGCAATATTTGCTCCGCAGCGGCTATAAAATTCTTCGGCGAAACTTTTTTTTTGACAAAGCTGAGATTGATATTATTGCCCAAAAAGAGGAAGACACAATCGTGATGGTGGAAGTGAAAACACGAAACAGTGCATTTTTTGGTGATCCACAGGAATTTGTAACCAAAAATAAAATCAAACTTCTAGTGAAAGCCGCCAATGAATATATTATTTCAAATGAGTTGAATGCTGAAGTTCGCTTCGATATTATTGCTGTTTTAAAAAACCAGAAAATGGAAAAGTTGGAGCATTTTGAAAATGCTTTCTATCATTTTTAATTCCTCCAGCAAGATCTTGAACCCTCCTTCAAGGTTTCCAAAACCTTGAAGGTCTATCTCCTATTATTTATAAACACCTACAAGGTAGCCTGCAGCGATACCTTGCAGGAAAGAACAAAAATTTTTAGTAACTTCAATTTTTCACCAATTCCTCAATTTTATAAAGCAAAATAATTTGTAAAATGGTAGCCGGGATCAAAAACGTAAGCCCTAACCATCCCATAAAAACCAATGTGAACAATATTCCGCTTACGACTTGAAATCCTCCGGCAACCCCTGGAATTTTCCCGAAAGGATTTTCCAATCGCATTAATCCTAAACCAAAGATAATACTGCCAATTCCGCAGAAAATAGATTGTATTGTGATTACATATTCGATGTAAAATGGCTCAAAATAAAGCGAAGCCATATCATAGCCGTAAAATAAAATGGTTGTGCCTATTAAAAAAAATGCGCCTATTTTCGAGTAAATAATTATTGAAAATGTTTCCGCTCAACACAAATCCCCATAAAAAATAAATATAGGCCAGCATCACAATAAATTTCATGCTGATATATGCTCCATTGGAAATGATTAGTTCATTTTCATAGAATCGTGCGTAATCCACAGCGAATTCAACAAAACCTGAAAGAAAATAAATGATCCCGCATATCCACGCTAGCTTAAGATAAAATGAAGAATTACCTATTTCTTTTAAATCGAATTCTGGGGAATCTGAAGTTTTTGGTTCCTGTAAATTCTCTAAATCCTCTCCCAACACATTCAAAATTGTTTTCAAAGTAAAACTACGAGGAGTTACTTCGCCAGCTTCAATGCGTTGGATGGTTCGCACATTTATATTGCATTGTTCCACAAGCTCTTCCTGTGTGAAGCCTTTTTGCTTGCGGAGTTCCAAAATCTTTTGACCTAGTTCGGGTTGTTTCATCATTCCAAATTTTATGCGGCAATAGTACGATGGTAGTAAAGATAGTGCAATATTTTCAAGGGAATTTCACCCGACATTTGCCCGACATTCGTTGACGTAGCAGGGAATATGCTGCAAAGTTTCCAAAACCTTAGAGGTTTATATCCTATTGGTTTAATACCTACAAGGAGGCCTGCGGCAATACCTTGCAGGATTAAGCAAAAGGCTCCATTGCCCGAAGTGCTTTTTCCACGGAAGAAATTCCTTCAAATGTCAATAATAATCGTAAACCGCTGCGGGTTTGCTTTTCCTTCATCGTTACTTTTTGGGGATGGCTTTGCACATATTGAAGCACTTTTGTGAAAGCAGAACTTTGATAAAATGAACTCTGTTGATCCGCTACAAAATAGCCAACCATTTTTTTCTGTTTCATCACCACGCGCTCCAATCCCATTGAAATCGCAATCCATTTTATGCGAACGCTGTTCAGCAAATCTTCGGCCTGTTTTGGCATTTCTCCAAAACGGTCCAGCAATTCCTTTTCAAATTTTTGAAGTTCGACTTCGTTTTTCAACTCGTTCAGTTTTGTGTATAGATTGAGCCTTTCGGTGATATTATTTACGTAATCATCCGGAAAAAGTAATTCAAAATCGGTATCGATTGTCATTTCCTTTACGAAATTCTTCTTCGGACCTTCCGTTTCTTCGTAAAGATTTTTGAACTCTTTATCCTTCAATTCCTCAATTGCTTCCGCAAGAATTTTTTGATAGGTTTCAAAGCCGATTTCGTTTATGAATCCGCTCTGCTCACCTCCCAATAAATCTCCGGCCCCCCGAATTTCCAAATCCTTCATCGCAATGTTGATACCGCTTCCCAATTCCGAAAATTGCTCCAAAGCGGTAATTCGTTTTCGAGCTTCGTCCGTCATCGCGGAATATTCTGGAGTGATGAAATAACAGAACGCTTTTTTGTTGCTTCGACCAACACGACCCCGCATTTGGTGCAAATCGGAAAGCCCAAAATTATTGGCATTGTTGATGAAAATAGTATTCGCATTCGGTACATCCAACCCACTTTCAATAATGGTTGTGGAAACCAAAACGTCGAACTCATTATTCATAAATCGAAGCATCAAATCTTCCAGTTTTTTTCCATCCATTTGTCCGTGACCGATGCCAATTTTCGCATCCGGCACCAACCGCTGAATCATTCCTGCAACTTCCTTTATGTTTTCAATCCTGTTGTGAACAAAGAAAACCTGACCTCCTCGCGAAATTTCATAACGAACCGCATCGCGAATACTTTCTTCTCCAAAACGTATAACGTGCGTCTCCACTGGATAGCGGTTTGGCGGCGGCGTAGTGATAACCGAAAGGTCGCGCGCAGCCATCAAACTGAACTGCAATGTACGCGGAATGGGCGTTGCCGTTAGTGTAAGCGTATCAACATTTTCCTTGATTGTTTTCAATTTATCTTTTACCGCTACGCCAAATTTCTGTTCTTCGTCAATAATCAAAAGTCCCAAATCCTTGAATTCAACCGATTTATTTACCAATTGGTGCGTACCGATTACAATATCTAGTTTGCCGTTTTTCAATTCTTCCAAAACGGTTTTGCGTTCTTTGGTATTTCTGAAACGGTTCAGATAATCAACTTTTACGGGCATTTCTGCAAGTCGTTCAGAGAAAGTTTTGAAATGCTGAAATGCTAATATAGTCGTCGGTACCAAAACGGCAACTTGCTTTCCATTATCAACCGCTTTGAAAGCCGCACGAATGGCGACTTCCGTTTTTCCGAAACCAACATCGCCGCAGACCAAACGGTCCATTGGGCGCTCGTTTTCCATATCTTTTTTTACATCTTCCGTAGCTGTGCTTTGGTCGGGCGTATCTTCATAAATGAAGGAAGATTCCAATTCAGCCTGCAAATAACTGTCCGGATCAAAGGCGAAACCTTTTAGCGTTCGGCGTTTGGCGTAAAGTTCAATTAAATTGAAAGCGATTTCCTTTACCCGGGTTTTGGTTTTTTGCTTTAGTTTTTTCCACGCATCGCTGCCCAATTTGTAGATTTTGGGCTCTTTTCCATCTTTACCGTTATATTTTGAAATCTTGTGAAGCGAATGGATACTGAGGTACAAAATATCGCGCTCACCATAAAAAAGTTTGATGGCTTCTTGCATTTTACCTTCCACATCAATCTTCTGTAAACCGCCGAATTTCCCGATTCCGTGGTCGATATGGGTTACGTAATCGCCGACTTCAAGATTGGTAATTTCCTTTAAAGTGATTGCCTGTTTTTTGGCATATCCATTTTTCAGTTGAAATTTATGGTAACGCTCAAAAATTTGATGATCGGTGTAGCAAACAAGTTTTAAATCGTCATCAATAAAACCCTGAAACAGTGGAAATACAACCGTTTCAAATTGTTTTACATCTAAATGAGCATCCTCAAAAATATCGTGGAAACGTTTTGCCTGCTGTTCGCTGCTGCAGAAAATGTAGTTTTTATAACCCTTTTCGGAATTTTCATTCAAATTTTCAATTAATAAATTGAACTGTTTGTTGAAGGAAGGCTGGGGTTTTGTGTGAAATTGTATTATCTCGCTGGCATTCGAAGCTGTTTTTGAATTTCCAATGGAAACTGTTGTAAATTCATTTAGCTGCCGTTTCAGTAATTCTGAATTGCAGAACAGTTCTGAAGGTTTTGCCCGTTTTATTTCCGAATCAATTGCATTAAAAGCTTCGGTCGCCTTTTTGAAAAGATTGTCGATGGCGCTGCTGAAAAGTTCCTCGTTTTTTAGGAAAATCACCGTTTTTGATGCGATGTATTTCAGAAAACTTTCCCGCTTTTCATCCACCATTTTGTTTTCAACATTCGGAATGATGGAAACTTTTTTCACCTGTTCCAACGAAAGTTGCGTTTCCACATCAAAAGTCCGAATGCTATCCACATCATCGCCAAAAAATTCAATTCGATACGGTTCATCGTTGCTGAAACTAAACACATCCAAAATTCCGCCTCGCACTGAAAATTCACCCGGTTCGGTTACAAAATCGGTGCGTTTAAAACGATATTCAAACAAAACCTCATTCACAAAATCTATTGAAAGTTGATCGTTTACGGCAATTTTCAGCGTGTTTCGCTCCAATTCCTTTCTTGTAACCACTTTTTCAAAGAGCGCTTCGGGATAGGTAACAATCAGCGCTGGTTTTTTTCGCGAATTTATTCGATTCAAAACCTCGCTTCGCAACAAAACATTGGCGTTGTCGGTTTCTTCAATTTGATATGGCCTACGATAGCTTCCCGGATAGAAAAGTACATTTTGATCACCCAACAAATTTTCGAGATCGTTTAGATGATACGCGGCTTCTTCCTTGTCATTAAAAATTAAAAGAAAAGGCAATTCCGAAGCAGAAAAAGTTTCAGCAATTACAAGTGAAAGCGATGAGCCAACGAGGCCGGAAACCTGTATTTTATTTTCCGATGTGGCAATAGTATCCTCCAGTTTTCGGGTTTGCGAAGACTGTGAATAAAGCGAAGTAACGAGTGTTTTGCTCATTGAGCGGCAAAGATAATATGCATATTTAATTTACAAAGTGCAAAATCCAACTTTATCATTTCGCTAACACACAAAAATTAAATTTTAACCAGTTAATGGAAAATTGTGGGTAAAAGTGAGGCGTTCCATTATGCGACTGATGAGAAATTTAAAGGGAATGGTTTACACCCTACATATTGATTGGGCGTACTTCAAGAAAATTTGCAAGTACTAAAAATTGAAATTTTCTATTTAAAATATTGTTTGTACTTATTTATAGGGTTAGTGTCACGATTTTTAAATGCTTGATAACCGCTGCTTACAAAAAGTACTGCTGCCACAGCAATTGCGGCATACGCAACTGTTTGGCTCGCTTCCCAATTGGCAACAGCGATAGCTGTCAATGCCCAAACACCAACCATAGCAAATTCACGCATATTCCTTCGCCATATTACAACTAGGTTTATTATTCCTGCAATAATAATCATTGTTACCGCCCAAGAAGCTTCACTGTAACCCCACGCATTCCACTCAATACTTTTTAAATATGCTGCAACATTGGCGATGCTGGCCACGGTCACCCACCCACTGTAAATTACGAAAGGCCACCACAGGAAAGCGATCACGGAAATTGGCGCGTCCCACAATTCCATTCGGTTGTTCATTACGATTTTCAAAAGGGAATAGAGGAGTACAAAAATTGCCAAAATGGAATATTCCATATATCCATAAAGCCAAAAGGTTATCCACATTATATTGGCGAAGCAGGATAGTACGAACCACCATCCTGTTTTTAAAATGAAATCGTCATCGCGCACTTTTTTGAAGAGACTTCTGCTTTGATAAATTATAAAACCCAGAAGCATCAAATAAATTAAGCCCCAAATTGAAAAGGCATAGCCCGCCGGCGTGAAAAGATTTTTCATGGAATCTGAAACGTCGCCAATTGTTGTATCATTTATCGCCCCAGTGTTTGATAAATAGTTGACCAAAACCATTGTTATAAAAGTAATGATATTGGCTATTTGTAGTGTTTTTTTCATAATGGTAAGGAACTATATAAATTAGTTTACTTCTTCTTTGAAACACAAATCACTTCCCCTTCCACAATTGCAAAAACTTCGTCATTTGTAGAAGGTTTTAAATCGTGCTTCCCCGTAAAGTTACCAAAAGCAGGAAGAATTAGGCTGTTAATGGTTTTATAAAAACAGGGAAACCGCAAATATTGTCTGCCAACTCCGCGCATTTTAATACCTGGATGAACGTGGCCCGAAAAATTGAAAGTTCCTTTTATTTCTGAAGGATGGTGCGTTAAATGAAACCCGTCCAAAAGCAATTCATCATAAACTTTTACACCCAAATCTTCATATAAATATTGCGGAATTATATCGTGGTTACCCGAAATGAGTATCACTTCCGCCTTCGTATATTCTACCCATTTTTCAAAATCCTGCCACTCTTCGTTCAATTTACTATGAAATAAATCTCCTAAAAAACAGATAGTTTTTGGTTCAAATTGATTAGAGATTTCCGTCAGTTTTTCCAGATTTTGGTAAGCAGCATTTGCGGGAACTGGCGCCCCGTGTTTTCTGAAATGTGCCACTTTTCCCAAATGTACATCGGCAATTAACAGCATTTCTTTTTCCCTCCAGAAAATGGCGCCGCTTGGGTGAAGGGTAAAATTGTGGGAGTTTATTTGGATGTGTTTCATTGGCTGCAAAGATAAAACAACCATAAGACTTGAAAAGAAGCCGCCATCTTTAATTCTTCTCCAATTGCAACGTCATTCGTTTAATCCGATCCGCCAATTTTTCTGAAGAAAGTTTTGCCCGCAGACCGTCGGTTATAATCGGGAAGCTGAAAGGCGTTGCTTTTTCACATTGCTTCCAAATTATTTTTTGTGAATTGATGCGTTCCAAAGCAAGTCGTAATCGTCCTTCTTCCAATTGATGCTCAAAAGTTTCGCGATAGGCTTGAAGATACAGAAGATTGTTGGGCTCGTAATCGCGAAACACATCAAACAACAATTGGCTGTTGCTTTGCAGATGTTTCGTTTTGATGATTTTATTCGGATAGCCCTGAAAAACCATGCCACTGATAACAGCGATGTCGCGAAATTTCCGCCGTGCCAATTCGGTATAATTCAAACTTTTTTGAAGATCGTCATAAAGGTATTCCGCAGAGAAAAGATTGTTGTCCAAAATGGTTTGCACATCCAAATATTGATCGCTCAACAGTTCAAAACCATAGTCATTATAAGCCAAAGAAAAGGAAATGGGTGACAGCAAACTGATGCGATATGCCAACAGACTGCTCATTGCCTCGTGCACAAATCTGCCCTCGAACGGGTAAAAAAGCGCGTGATAGCCTTCGCGAGTTTTGAAAGTTTCGATTAAAAATTCATCCTCGCCGGGCACGATGCTTTCCTTTTCCTGTCGATTGAAAATGTCACTCAGCGCCTTTAATTCGGGCGTGTTCCGTTTGTGATCGGCTTCGCTTTGCATTTCTTCTCGAAGAATTTTACTCATTTGTGAAGAAAGCGGCAATCGCCCGCCCAAAAAACTGGCGACTTTCCCTGATTTTTTGGTTGATTTTCGAACTTGTGCCTGCATCTGTCGAAGTCGCACCAATTCCAAGGTTCTACCAGCAAAAACGAAACTATCGCCGATTTTCAACTTACTGATAAACCATTCCTCGATCGTGCCGATAAAACCGCCGGTTACATATTTTACGTGCATCATCGAGTCGCTCACGATCGTGCCGATGCTCAAACGGTGCATCATTGCAATCTGACGGCTTTCAACTTTGAAAAGACCTTCGGGAGTTACTTCTACTTTTTTGTATTCATCGTAGGCCTGTAAACTTTGGCTTCCCAAGGTTATAAAATTTAGGCACCACTTCCATTGTTCCTCGGTGATGCCTTGGAAACAGAACGTTTTTTGTATTTCGGGAAAAATTTCCTTCGGAAAAAATCCGTTGCCGACTGCGAGTGTTACCAAATATTGAATGAGCACATCGAAACTCAGCAAATATGGCATTCTATCTTCAACAACTTCCTCTTTCACAGCTCTTTTTAAAGCGGAAGCTTCCAGCAATTCCAAGGCGTGCGTGGGCAAAAAATAAATAACAGATGGCTCGCCGGGCCTATGATTGCTACGCCCCGCGCGTTGCAGAAATTTTGCCACTCCTTTCGGGCCCACCAATTTGGATTACGGTTTCCACCGGCGCAAAATCCACCCCCAAATCCAAACTTGAAGTAGCGACAACCGCCGACAAGGATTCATTGCGGATTGCCTGTTCCACCCAAAGCCGTGTGTCTTTCGCGATACTGCCGTGGTGCATTGCGATTTCTCCCGCAAATTCGGGATGTTTTTCAAGTATTTTCTGAAACCAAACTTCGCATTGGCCTCGGGTATTTGTAAAAATTAAAGTGGTTTTGCTCGCTTTTATAATGGGAATTATTTCCTCCAAAAGATGCAAACCCAAATGCCCGCGCCACGGGAAGGTTTCCATTTTCTTTGGAATTATCGAGCGGACTTCAATTTTCTTTTTTTGGTTTGCCTTTATCAAAACTGCATTTTTCCTGAATTCGGAATCCATTCCCAAAAGCACATCCTGCGCCTCTTCCAAATTTCCAATGGTTGCCGAAATTCCCCAAATTCTCAAATCTCTTGAAACAGTTTTTAATCGAGATAGCGCTAGTTCCATTTGCACGCCGCGTTTGCTTCCCAACAGTTCGTGCCATTCGTCAACCACAATTGCCGTCAATGATTTGAAAGTTTTATCGTATCCTTTTGAAGCCAGCAAAAGCATTAAACTTTCTGGCGTGGTTATCAACAAATCGGGCATTTGTCGTTTCTGCTTTGCGCGTTCGCTTTGGGGCGTATCGCCCGTACGGATTCCAACGGTTAAACCTGTTCCCAAATCATCAGCAAATCGCTGTGCCGCTTGGTGAATTTCTACGGAAAGAGCACGTAATGGCGTAATCCAAATTGCTTTTAATCCTTTTGTATGTTTGGTTTTGTAATCTGGATTTTCCTTTAAATATTGAAGTACAATCGGCACCCAAAGCGCGTATGTTTTTCCACTTCCGGTTGGTGCATTTAAAAGTCCGTGTTTGCCATCGAGAAAGGCTTTCCATGTTTTTTTTTGGAAGGGAAATGACTTCCAATTTTTTGATTGAAACCAATCCTCTGCGAGTGATATGAGTTCTGATTGTTTCATTTCGGGATTAGTGCTTTTAAATCCTCCAGAGTATTCGCCTCCTCAATAGGTTTATCTTTTCGCCATCTTATAATCCTGGGAAAACGCGTTGCAATTCCACTTTTGTGGCGACTGCTTTCTGCGATTCCTTCAAAAGCAATTTCAAAAACATGTTGGGGTGTTACGCTTCGCACGGGGCCAAAACGTTCCAAGGTATTTCGCTTTATCCACGCATCTACTTGTCTAAATTCGGCATCCGTCAAGCCAGAATAAGCTTTTGCAAACGTGACCAATTCGCCATCATCCCAAAGCGCAAAAGTGTAATCTGTATAAAGGTTTGCGCGTCTTCCGTGGCCTCGCATGGCGTAGGTTAAAACGGCGTCGATTGTGAACGGATCGATTTTCCATTTCCACCAATCGCCTTTTTTTCTTCCCACTAAATACGGCGAATCCTTTCGTTTCAGCATCAAGCCCTCGCTTCGTTTTTCTCGGGAAAGATCGCGTTCGGCCGCGGCTTCTTCCCATGTTTCAAAATTCATGGTTTCGCTTAAATAAATTCCAATTTCTTCGGAATTAATTTTTTGAATCAACCCATCCAATATTTCCCTTCTTTCCGAAAAAGGTTTTTGGCGAATATCCTCGCCCTGCCATTCCAGCAGATCGTATGCGTTCAAGATTACTGGCGTTTTTTTTAAAAGTGCTTTTGAAATATTTTTTCGTCCAATTCTGCGTTTGGAGTGCATTGAAATTGCCGATTTCCCCTTCCCCGAACGGAAGAATTTCGCCGTCAATCACGGTTCCGTTGGGAATTACTTTTAGGAAATTTTGGAATTCGGGATATTTATCGGTCACCAATTCCTCGCCTCGCGACCATACAAAAACCTCATCGTTTCTAATAATTACTTGGCTTCGGATACCATCCCATTTATGCTCAAAACTCCAATCGGTAATCGGACCTAAATCCTCTTGAAAATTATCCTCAACTGCATACGCCAAATAAAAAGGATAGGGTTTGCTGAGATAATCCTCTTCGTTTTGCTTCGAGAATGAGCTTTTTATAGGTAGTTTTTTCAGGCGTCCAATCGCCCATTAATTTGTACGCCAAAATATCCTCATCAATGCCTGTGGCTTTTGAAAGGGCACGCGTCATCAGTTTTTGGCTTACGCCAATTCGAAAACTTCCGGTCAATATTTTATTAAAAACGAAGCGTTCAAAATAATTCAGTGCCAACCAATTGTCGTGCAGATATTTCTTCTTTTCTTCTTCCGGAAGGGTTCGGAGTTCAATAATTTCCGAAACAAATTCGGAAAGCGATTTATCGGAATGTTCTTCGGAAGTGGGCAAAATAAGCGCAATAGTTTCGGCCAAATCGCCAACTATATGATAGCTTTCCTCAAAAAGCCAAAGTGGAATTCCACTAATTTCAGTAGCCCAAAGTCGAAGAAGCGTTGTATTTACGGGACGTTTCGGTCGGCTGTGCGAAAGTATGGCGATGGTCCAAAGTTTATCTGCTTCATTCGCATTCTGAAAATACTCCGTTAGCGCCGCAACCTTTTCATTGGTTTTGTTGGTGCTATCTAGCTTTTTTATGAGTTGGGCGAAATCTTTCATAGAGCCCCACCCTCAATCTCTCCCCGAAAAGGGGATGGAAGTTTTTCTTTGTTGTCAATCTTCATGTTCAATCTTTTTATCAATTTCAGCACTTTCTTCTTCGTATTGTGTTTTTTCTGTGCGTGCATCGTAGCCCAATTCCTCCCTTAAATATTTCGCAAAAATATCTGTATAACCGTGCGTTGCGATTACTTTTTCGCAACCGGTCGCGTCAATTGCGGAAAGTAAACCTTCCCAATCGGCGTGGTCGCTTAAAACAAATCCGCGGTCGATTGCCCTTCTTCTACGTGCACCTCTAAATGTCATCCATCCGCTGGCGGAAGCAGTTACAAAAGGCACAAATCTTCTAATCCAAGTGCTTCCGTGGGCGCTCGGGGGCGCAACGATTATATTCCCTTTTATTTCTTCTTTAGGAGTTTCTCTTGTAATCAAAGTAGTTTCGGGCAAATCATACAATGGCCGCACTACTTCGGTCATATTTTCTACCGCACCGTGGGTGTATATTTTTCCGATGGAAGTATCGAGATTCTTCAGCAAACGTTGGGCTTTTCCCAAACTATAGCCGAAAAGGATTGATGTCCGGCCTTCACTTTTATTGGCTGCCCACCAATTATTTATATCCTTAAACACTTCCGCTTGCGGCTCCCATTTGAAAGCCGGTAAACCAAAAGTGCATTCCGTAATAAAAGTGTGACATTTTACAGGTTCATATTGTTCCGCTAAACCATCGTCTTCTGTTTTAAAATCGCCTGTGAAAACCCAAACTTCACCTTTGTATTCCACGCGTACTTGTGATGACGCAATTATATGTCCGGCTGGATGCAGTGAAAATTTTACGCCATTGATTGTAAAAGTTTCGTTCCAAGCTTTTCCGGTAACGGAAATTTCCCCCAAGCGATGCTTTATTATGGGAACATTATTATGATGCGTTATATACTGCTTATGCCCCCAACGGCTGTGGTCTGCGTGGCCGTGGGTGACGATACATTTTTCCACCGGCCGCCACGCGTCAATGTAAACACCGGCTTTTTGGCAATAGATTCCTTTATCGTTGAAAGCTAAAAGTGGTTCTTTCATAATTTCAGTAGAAATTTAAAATTACTGAAAGCTTGTCTTGCTTCGTTTATAATTAAGAAAAGTTTAGGGTGAACTGCTAAAAAGAATAGGCAGAAAAAACATGAACAGAATACTTCGCTTTGCTCGCAATTCGTTTTATATTTGCAGCATAAAAATTTAACTATGTCTTTTACAGATTTATTCGAAAGTGGGGAGCATTCCCGAAATTTAGGACACTTTGCTTCTATTGCAAATATTGCCTCTATTCATGGTGAAATAGGATTAGAAGAGGAAAAAATGTTGAAGCGTTTTGCACGAAAATTGGATATTGATGAGCAGGAATATGAAGCGGTGTTAAAAAATCCGAAAAAATATCCCATTAATCCTCCCAATGATGCCGAAACACGATTGGAACGTATCCATGATCTTTTTGAAATGATTTTTGCAAATCACGAAATTGATGACCACGAGCGGTTTTTGATTGAAAAATACGCCATTGGCCTGGGCTATAGTGCAGAAATTGCCCAAGACTTAATTAAAAGATCTATTGCAATTTATAGCGGTGGCTTAAGTTTGGAAGACTATCGTTATTTGCTGAATAAGAAATAAATTCAGAAAAAAGAACAGATAAAAAAGAGTTGAGACCCGAATTAAATTTCGGGTTTTTTATTTGGCGTCTGCCATAAATTCTTCTGCCTTTTTAACCATTTTTTCATTTCCGCAGAAAAAGGGAACCCGTTGGTGCAAATTCGTGGGCTGAATTTCCAATATCCGCTCAAACCCATTGCTGGCCCTTCCTCCGGCCTGTTCGGCAATCATCGCCATTGGGTTACATTCGTAAAGAAGACGAAGTTTTCCATTGGGGTCTTTAGAAGTGTTTGGGTAAATGTATATTCCTCCTTTGATCATATTTCGATGAAAATCAGAAACCAAAGAACCAATATATCGGGAAGTGTAGGGGCGATCTTCTTCTTCTTTTTGACAATATTTAATATAGTCTTTCACCCCTTGCGGAAAGTGGACATAATTCCCTTCATTTACGGAATATATATTTCCATTATCAGGAAACTTCATATTTGGGTGGGAAAGATAATAGGTTCCAATTGCAGGATTCAAAGTAAAACCGTTTACCCCGTAACCGGTTGTGTAAACAATCATCGTTGAAGTGCCATAAACAATATATCCGGCTGCAACCTGATTGATGCCCGGTTGAAGAAAATCTTCAATGGTAACGGGAGTTCCGGACGGTGTAATTCTTCTATAAATTGAAAAAATAGTGCCGACGGAAACATTTACATCAATGTTTGAAGAACCGTCCAACGGATCCATCAACACTACATATTTATTGTCATTTTTTTCGTTTCTACCTTTGATGGTTATGAAATCATCTTCCTCTTCACTGGCAATTCCGCAGACAATTTCACGGTTGGTTAGCGTATTTATAAAAACTTCATTCGCAAAAACATCCAGCTTTTGTTGGTCTTCGCCCTGCACGTTTGTATCTCCCGCGGCACCCAATATATCTACCAATCCCGCTTTGTTCACTTTGTGGTTTACAACTTTTGCAGCCAAACGAATGGAATTGATAAGCCGCGACAGCTCGCCAGAAGAGTATTTGAATTCGCTTTGATTTTCTATAATAAACTCGCCGAGAGATTGATTTATTTTTGCCATAAAATTGAAGGTATTCCTGAATTTCACGCAAATATCGGGATTTTTAAGAAATTGAACCGATATTTGTGTGAAGAAACTGAAATAGAAATAGAGCGGCGGATTGCTGCGCTTTGCTCGCAATTTTATAAGTAATGAAAGTAAGAGAAGCCAAAAAAAATGACATGCCGCAAGTTTTGGAACTTATAAAAGAACTTGCCATTTTCGAGAAAGAACCCGATGCCGTGGAAGTTACCGTACAGGATTTGGAACGTGAAGGCTTTGGGGAAAATCCGCTGTTTACTTGTTTTATCGCCGAAACTGATACTGAAATTGTGGGTACAGCATTAGTATATTATCGCTTTTCTACGTGGAAAGGCAGAACACTTCACCTAGAAGATTTAATTGTTAAAGAGTCTATGCGCGGCAAAGGATTTGGCGAAGCGCTTTACAAAAAAGTGATGCAATTTGCCTACGATCAAGGGTTAAAACGTGTTGCTTGGGACGTGCTGGACTGGAACGAAGGCGCCATTAAATTTTACAACCGCAGCGGCGCAAATATTGTAAAAGATTGGCGCGTGGTACACATGGATGAAAAAGGGCTGAAAAGATATATCAATTCTTAAAAATGAAACCTGAATGAAAATTTTTAAGTTTGGAGGAGCCTCCATAAAAGATGCCGCCGGAGTAAAAAATTTGGCTGAAGTACTGAAAATCACTAATGAGAAAAACTTGGTAATCGTGGTTTCCGCAATGGGAAAAACTACCAATTTACTCGAAAAGGTTATTGCTGAATATCTAAATGATAAGCGAAATAAATGCCAGGAATATGTTTCCGAATTTAAAGAATATCACCTTGAAATTTTAAGAGGCCTTTTTGAAAATCCGAACCATCCCGTCTTTCAAAACGTTTCTGATTTATTTGGAAGTATGACTTCATTTTTAGAGGGCAACAAATCAAAAAACCATGCTTTTGTATATGACCAGGTTGTGAGTTTTGGCGAAATGGTTTCCAGTACAATAGTATCCGTATATCTTACTGAAACAGGTACAAAAAATGAATTTTTGGATGTTCGCAAATGCATCAAAACCGATGCTAATTTTCGTGATGCAAACGTAGACTGGGAAGCCACACAAAATAAAATTCTGAAGAAAGTAAATCCAAACGGTATTACAATTACCCAAGGATTTTTAGGCTCCGAAACAATAAATAATTTTACAACTACACTGGGCCGGGAGGGAAGTGATTACACGGCGGCAATTTTTGCATACTGCCTAAATGCCGAAAACGTAACCATTTGGAAGGATGTTCCCGGCGTTCTGAATGCAGATCCGCGCTATTTTAGCCAAACCGTATTGTTGAATCACATAAGTTATCGCGAGGCCATTGAGCTAGCATTTTATGGCGCTTCGGTGATTCATCCAAAAACTCTTCAGCCATTACAGCGAAAAGAAATTCCACTATATGTAAAATCATTTTTAAACCCAACTGAACCCGGCACCCGTGTGGGCAAAGGCGCCACATTGGATCCACAGACTTCATGTTTTATTCTGAAAAGAGATCTAGTTCTCATATCGCTCTCATCTCTGGATTTTTCCTTTATGATGGAAGACAATATTGGCGATGTCTTCAAATGGATTCACAAGCACAAAATGAAGGTTGAAATGATACAAAACTCCGCTATCAGCTTTTCGGTTTGTATTAATGACAAATTCAACAATTTAGAAGCATTGCTGGCAAAGCTGCGTGAAAAGTTCAGTGTTAAATGGAATGAAAACGTAACCCTTTACACCATTCGCCATTTCAATCCTTCTGAAGTTAAGGCAATTGCGAAAAATAAAAATGTGCTTATAAAGCAGGAAAGTAAGGAGACGGTACAATTGGTTATTAAAGAATAGTCTCAAATGGTTTTTTCTTTCTATAAATAATAACTTATAGTGGACAGATAGAGTAACTATAACGGACATTGAAAAGTTTCTTTAAAGTTTATCATGGATGTTTCGTTATATTTGTTGAAAACAAAACAACCTTAACACTTCATGGGATTAGTCAACGCAAAAGAAGTTGCAAAAACTATTAACATAGACAAATTTGGCTTTTTGGGCACTTTTATGGGCTGGTCTTTAATGAAGATCCTAAACATTACCACTCTCAATAAAATTTACGATAGAAATAAGCATTTAAAGGATTTAGTTTTCATAAATGCTCTCATTGAAGAATTTGAAATTAAGTTTGAAATTCCGGAAGAAGACCTTAAACGAATCCCAAAAACAGGTGCTTTTATAACAATTTCAAACCATCCCTTAGGCGGCATTGACGGCATTCTATTACTTAAATTATTGTTGGAGCACCGTCAGGATTTTAAAATTGTTGCCAACTTTTTACTTCATAGAATAGAGCCGTTAAAGCCCTATGTGATGCCTGTGAATCCGTTTGAAGAGAGAAAGGAAGTAAAATCCAGCATAACAGGTTTTAAATCGGCACTGAAACATTTGCAGGAAGGCCATCCATTGGGAATTTTTCCCGCAGGCGAAGTTTCAACTTATAGAGACAATAAGCTTTTGGTTGACAGACCGTGGGAAGAAGCCGCGATGAAACTGGTAAAAAAAGCTGAAGTGCCAATTGTGCCAATTTATTTTCACGCAAAAAACAGTAAATTATTCTATCATTTGGCGAAAATGAGCGATACACTGCGCACGGCCAAACTTCCTTCTGAATTGCTCACTCAAAAAGAACGATTAATAAAAGTGCGGATAGGAAACGCAATTTCTGTTGAAGATCAAAAGGAACACGAATCCCTGCCGGTGTTTACGGATTTTCTTCGGAAAAAAACATATATGCTTTCCAATGCTTTTCAGAAGAAAAAATTGTTGGATAACATTCCAAAAACATTAAAATTTCCAAAGCCACCAAAAAAAATTGCAGGTCCAATTCCGCTAAAAGCAATGGAAGCCGAAATTCAAAAATTGCGGGAAAACGATAAGCGGTTGCTAGTGAGCAAAAATTATGAAGTGTTTTTGGCGGAAGCAAGTACTATCCCCTACATACTCCAGGAAATTGGAAGACTTCGGGAAATAACCTTTCGAGAAGTGGGCGAAGGAACTAACAATAGTACCGATCTCGATAAATTTGACAGCTATTATCAGCATATGTTTCTGTGGGACAATGATGCGCAGAAAATGGCGGGAGCTTACAGAATGGGGTTAGGTTCAAAGATTTTTCCGCGTTTTGGGATTGATGGTTTTTACCTGCAGGACCTTTTCCGTTTTGAACCTGAATTGTATGAAATGATGAGCAAATCCATTGAAATGGGCCGTGCTTTTATTATTAAGGAATATCAGCTGCGCCCGATGCCGTTATTTCTTCTTTGGAAAGGCATTGTGCACACCACACTTCGATATCCCGAACATCGCTATTTGATTGGTGGCGTAAGCATCAGCAACAAATTTTCAGAATTCTCAAAAAGCTTGATGATCGAGTTTATGAAATCCAATTATTATGATCCCTATGTAGCTCAATACATTAATCCCAAGAAAGAATATAAAGTAAAATTGAAGGATGCCGATAAGGATTTTATTTTTGATGAAAGCGAAGCCGATCTTAACAAATTCGACAAAATAATTGATGAAGTGGAACCTGGAAGTCTTCGTTTGCCCGTTTTAATTAAAAAATACATCAAACAAAATGCGAAAGTTGTCGCTTTCAATGTTGATCCACTTTTCAATAACGCTGTGGACGGTTTAATGTACATCCGTATAGCCGATTTGCCCGAAAGCACTGTGAAACCCGTGATGGAAGAATTTCAAGCGGAACTTGAAAAAAAGTATTCAGACTCCCAAAACGGCGAAAAATAATTTTAGTTTCTCTCCTTTCTTTTCACAAATAGTTTTAAAATAGCATAACTTAGTTATTGCTAATCAGTTAACTATGCCCGCAAAAACTATTGACGAGGTACTTTCCGCCCTCGACATAATTATTGAAAAAGAATGCACAAACAATTCGTGCATGGCTTATTTTCCAATTCTTTATAGAAAAGTGACTGTGCGTATCAAAGAGGGGATTCTGAAAAATGACTTTGAAAACAACCAGCGAATGGAAAGATTGGACGTTCTTTTCGCGAATAGATATATTGAAGCGTATGATTGTTTAGGTTTGAAAAAACCATTTTCGAAAAGTTGGAAAAATGCTTTTGAAGCGGCCAAAACGGGAAAATTACTGATAATGCAACATTTGCTTTTGGGCATCAATGCACATATAAACTTAGATTTGGGAATCGCTGTTGCAGAAACTGTGGGGGACGACGGAAATATGATGGATTTTGAAAATGACTTCAACAAAATCAATGAAATTTTAGGTTCAATGATTGCAAACATTGAAGCCAAAATAATTTCGGTTTCGCCTTTATTTGGCTTATTGGATAAATTTGGAAAAGGCCGAGAGGATAAATTAGTAGATTTCAGCATTAATATTGCCCGTGACGGTGCTTGGCTATTTGCCAATCAATATCATTTTTCGCCAAATAAAATACAAGAATTAAAAAAGCGAGATGCTATTATTGCAACAGTTGCTGAAAAACTTATTCATCAAAATAGTTGGGTGCTGAAATATTTGGTGAAAACAATTTATTTTTTTGAAAAGAAAGATGTGTCGCAAATAGTGGCAGTACTCAAAAAGGAATAAATTATTTTTCGGAATAAGGATTATAGCTACCAAAACTCCAGATGTTTCCTTCGGAATCCTTACAGCTATAACCGCGGCCGCCATAGTCTTCATTTTTGATGTCCATCACTATTTCCGCTCCATTCGCTTTAGCTGTTTTGTAATGTTCATCAACATTCTCAATTACAAAATAAGGAGTCTGAGTATTGTAGCCGTTTAGATTTTTGGGGATATTCATCATTTTTCCGAAAGCGGTTTCCGGATTAAATAAGTTAACCATTATCAAAGCCTTACCTAAAACGAGTTGTGCGTGAAAAACATTTCCCTTTTCATCTTTATACACAGCATGTTCCTCAAAGCCAAAAGCAGTTTTTAAAAATGAAACCGCCGCATTGGCATCATCATAAATCAAATTTGGTATTGCACCGTACTTGCTCATAAAAGTAAAATAGTGAATGATTTTACCATAAATGTAATAAAAAATTACGTGCTATTCAGGGAAGGCAATTTGATAATTTTCAATTTCTTATGCATTAAACTGACTTTCTTTCAACACTTTCAAAATAATTATTTAAGCCTTCTTTAAGTGAAGAAAAAACTGATTTATTCAATTTATAATACATAATACCTCCAACAAATGAATAATCTAATACCTTTAACCGTTGTATTACCTGCAAATGCTGGGAAGTAGTAGGCTGTGATAATTTTATACGGTCTGCAATATCTTTACATAAACAACCATTTGATGAAGCAATATAGGAAAGAATAGCAATTCTTGCAGGATGTGCCAATATTTTTGCGATAGCCGCAAACTCATTTTCGCTTGTTGAATGGATATGTGTTTTTGAGATTCCCATAATATTTAATTTTTGAATTAGACACAATAATTAATTATTTCTTTGGGGATTGGAGTTTGTTCGAAATGGTAGATCTAACCATCAAAAAGTAATATTGCAATATTACTTTTTTCACCTATAAAATAAGGACTCATGACTCTTTCGAGCCAATCCTAATACATTTTCAAAACCATCCTTTTTTTCCTACTTGATAGGTTTGATAGAATTCTTCATCACTTTTGGTAAGGTAGATTATACCTTCTATTAAACCAATAATATATCCTGCACCGCAAGTAATTATGGTAATTACAATCTGGATAATGCCTTCTTGGGTATATCCCAAGATAAATTTGTGTATCCCGAAACCTCCGAGCAAAATGCCCAAGATTCCAGCCAATACTTTTTTGTTTTCCTGCGGATATGGCGGTTGGTTCCAGCCTTCATTGCCTTGTGGATTGTTTGGTTGTTGTTCCATAATTTATTTAATGGTTGGTTAAAGTAAACGAATTTATAAAAATTTATAGAAACGCACTATCCACAGGTTCCCAAAGTTCAATTTTGTTCCCTTCCGGATCCAATATCCAACCGAATTTACCGTATTCGTATTCTTCCATTTCGCCAACAATCGTTACACCCTCCTCTTTCAATGCCTTCAATAATTCCACGAGATTTTCAACTCTATAGTTTACCATAAATTCCTTATCGCTGGGCGAAAAATATTCAGTTTCGGCTTTAAACGGACTCCATTGTGTTGAACATTTATTGCCGTTTTCGTCTCTCCACCAAAAGGTGCAGCCGTAATTATCTGTATTTAATCCCAAGTGTTTTTTGTACCATTCCTTCGTTTTATCGGGATTTTTGGTTTTAAAAAATACACCTCCAATGCCTGTAACTCTTTTCTCCATTATTATTTATTCTTTAAATTTTTGAATGATTTTTTCAGCAATCACTTTCGCCAATTTTTCTTTACTTTCCATCGTCCAACCGGCAATATGCGGACTTAAAATTACATTGTCCATTTTGAAAAGTTCTTTCAGTGAATTCGGAAAATTATAAGAATCAAAAAGTGTTTCAAAAGATAGTTTTTCAAATTCTAGAACATCAAGTCCGGCGCCACGTATTTTGCCAGTTTTTAATGCCGAAACCAAATCAGCAGTTACAACGCTTTTTCCGCGGGCGGTATTAATTAGCCAAAAGGGTTTTGAAAAGGAATTGATGAATTCAGAATCCATCATTTTATTCGTCAGTGGAGTCCACGGCGTGTGCAGGCTCAGTACATCCGCTTTTTGTTGAAGTTCTGAAAGCGAAACTTGTTTTGCATTTTCATCACCCACGTTTTCTTTTATATCGAAACATACTACTTCGCAATCAAATCCCTTCAACTTTTTTGCAAACGCTTTTCCCATATTGCCATAGCCGATGATTCCGACTGTCTTTCCGTCAAGCTCAAGTCCCCGGTTGGCTTCTCGCTTCCAAAGACCGTTTTTAACCTCTCTGTCTGCTTTATTTAAATTGTTGAATAGCGAAAGAAGCATGCCAAGTGCATGTTCGCCCACGGCGTTTCTATTGCCTTCGGGAGCAGATATTAAATTGATCCCAAGTTCTTCGGCATATTCGGTATCAATACTTTCCAAACCGGCGCCTACACGGGCTATAAATTTTAAATTTTTTGCGGCATCGAGAAATTGTTTGTCAACATTGAAACGACTTCTAATGACAATTCCCTCATAGTTTGAAATAATTTCTTCAATTTCAGACTTTGAAGATTTGTAGTTTTCTTCATTCTGAAAACCTGCTTCATTCAGCATTTCTATCAATAAAGAATGGTTGCTATCAAGGTGAAGAATTTTCATAGGAATGTTTTAGACCTACAAGGTTTTGGAAACCTTGCAGGAATTTTCAGTTGTTTTAAATCTTCGGATATTCAGAAACAGTCTTTTCAGAAGCCACATTTCCGGTGTGTTTTGTGGAAAGTTTCTCAAAAAGAAGCACGTGAACCTCTTCGCCATTTATGGTTTTTGGACAATGCTCAACTCCTTTTGGAACCACAATTATTTCTCCTTCGGAAACAATCTCAATTTTATCTCTGAAATGCATTTCCAAAGTTCCTTTTTGTACAAAAAACAATTCGTCTTCCTCCTCGTGTTTGTGCCAAACAAATTCATCTTTCAACTTTGCCAATAGCACTTGCATATTATCCACAACTGCTATTTGGTGGGGATGCCAATGTTTTTTGAAAGAAGAAAATTTAGAATGAAGATTAATGGTTTGCATATCTATTCGTGAGGATTTTGTTGTGGATATGGGATCATTTCTTTTTGTGAAAGAGAAGAAATTTTGTAATATCTTTTCTTTCCTCCGTACCAATATTCAATTGCGGCCTGATTGTCTTCCAATTGAAATGGGATTGGAGTTGACGGTGTATTTTGGGCCTCCTTTATTGGGTCTCTGTCCATAATCACATCCTTTTGAGAATCATTGTCAAGATAGCCTATAAATTTATTTGGTTCCTTTATATTTCCTTTTGCCTCGAGTTTTTGGTTTCTGAAATAGATATTTTGAATGACTACCTCTTTATCCATTTCGCTGAAATTAATATGAACATTGGTTCCCGAACCCCCATTTTTTACACCAGCAACCCAATTTTGATAATATGCTTCAACAATTTTAAATGGTGGATTTTGTTCAAAAGCGGTTTTTGAACTGGCGGTTTGCGCTCCTCCACAGTTTGAAAAGCTTAGCAATAACAGTGGTACCGTAAAAAGAAATAGTAAGATTTTTGTGTTTTTCATCATTCACTAAAATTACAAATATTATACAACAAAAAAGCCTTCCGAAAACGAAAGGCTTTTTAAATTTGTTATTTTTAATATTATCCTGCCAAAGCTTCAGCACCACCAACAATCTCGAGTATTTCGTTGGTAATTGCAGCTTGACGTGCTTTATTGTACTGAAGTTTCAATGCATCGCGAAGTTCGGTTGCATTGTCGGTTGCTTTGTGCATCGCAGTCATACGTGCGCCGTGCTCGCTAGCAACGCTATCGCGGAGGGCTTTGAACAACTGGGTTTTCAAACTTTTTGGAATCAATGCCTCAACAATTTCTTCTTTTGAAGGTTCAAAAATATAGAAGGTTTCACTTGTTTTTGCTTCCTGCCCTTCAATTTGTTTTGGAGGCAAGATGGGCAAAAACTGCTCTGTCAACACAACTTGTGTTGCCGCATTTTTAAAATGGTTGTAAACAACCAAAATGCGATCATATTTCCCTTCCGAAAAAAGAAGCATTAATTTTTCAGCAATTTCTGAAGTGTTTTCAAAAGAAAGATCGTCAAAAATACCGTTGTTGTTTTCAAGAACAGTTCCGGTTTTTTTCAGAATATCATTTCCTTTTTTTCCAAGTGTCATAAAATCCACTTGCTTTCCTGCATAGGTATTTATAGCCAAATTACGCGCTTCCTTAATCACGTTGCTATTAAAAGCGCCCGCCAAACCACGGTTACTGGTAATGGCAACCACTAAAATTTTGTTTGCCTCACGCTGGTCTGAGTACTTGCTTCCGGTATCGGCATCAAGTGTAGCGCTTAGGTTTTGCAAAAGTTCGGTAAGCTTTTCAGAATAGGGTCGCATTGCCGTAATGGCATCCTGTGCCTTTTTCAACTTTGCGGCAGAAACCATTTTCATGGCACTGGTAATCTGCATCGTTGAACCGACGGATGATATTCTGTTACGTATTTCTTTAAGATTCGCCATTCTTTTATAGAATTGAGTATTGTGTATTGAGTATTGAGGAATTTGGCCTCAATACTCAATACTGAAATCTAACTACTTCTTGTATTTTGCTGAAAGATCGTTTGCAACTGAAGTCATAACATCAATCGCTTCATCAGTCAGTTTTCCTGCTTTTAGATCGTTAAGTGTATCTCTGTGCTTTGCGTTCAACATTTCAAGGTAATCTCTTTCAAATTCCTTTACTTTTTCAACAGGAACGTTACGCATCAAATTTTTGGAACCTGCATAGATTACCGCAATTTGGTCTTCAACCGTGTACGGATCGTTTTCAGATTGCTTCAAAATTTCTACGTTACGCTTTCCTTTTTCAATTACATTCAAGGTTGCGGCATCCAAATCTGAACCGAATTTCGCGAACGCTTCCAATTCACGGAAAGCTGCTTGATCCAGTTTCAAAGTACCTGCTACTTTTTTCATCGATTTAATTTGAGCATTACCACCCACACGCGATACCGAAATACCTACGTTAATAGCCGGACGCACACCTGCGTTGAACAAATCTCCATCCAAGAAAATCTGCCCATCGGTAATCGAAATCACGTTTGTTGGAATGTACGCCGAAACGTCACCCGCTTGTGTTTCAATAATAGGAAGTGCGGTTAATGAACCTCCTCCTTTTACCATTCCTTTTAAGGAATCAGGAATATTATTCATTTCTTTTGCGATATCATCATCAGCTATAATTTTAGCCGCGCGTTCCAATAAACGGGAGTGAAGGTAGAAAACGTCACCCGGATACGCTTCACGCCCCGGTGGACGACGAAGCAAAAGTGAAATTTCACGATAGGCTACCGCTTGTTTAGAAAGATCATCAAAAACAATTAATGCCGGACGACCAGTATCACGGAAATACTCACCAATTGCAGCACCTGCGAACGGAGCATAAACCTGCATTGGTGCAGGATCTGATGCGTTTGCAGCTACAATGGTGGTGTATGCCAATGCACCTTTTTCTTCCAATACGTTAGCGATATTGGCAACGGTTGAAGCTTTTTGCCCAATCGCTACATATATACAATATACAGGCTCACCTGCATCATAAAATTCTTTTTGATTCAAAATGGTATCAATACAAACGGTAGACTTACCAGTTTGACGGTCACCAATAACTAGCTCACGCTGACCACGGCCCACGGGAATCATTGCATCGATTGATTTAATACCGGTTTGAAGTGGCTCGGTTACCGGCTGACGGTAAATTACACCAGGAGCTTTACGCTCTAAGGGCATTTCATAAGTTTCACCAGTTATTGGACCTTTGCCGTCTATTGGTTGCCCCAATGTGTTAACAACACGGCCCACAATTCCTTCACCTACTTTAAGCGAAGCAATACGCTGAGTACGTTTAACAGTTGAACCTTCCTTTACTCCTTTTGAAGGACCCAAAAGTACGATCCCCACGTTGTCTTCCTCAAGGTTCAATACAATTCCTTCTAGGCCACTTTCAAAGGCTACCAATTCGCCGTATTGTGCGTTTGAAAGTCCGTATGCACGAACAATACCGTCACCCACGGTCAAAACAGTTCCTACTTCGTCCAGGGAAGCGGTAGCTTCAAAGCCTGTAAGTTGTTGCTTTAATATTGCTGATACTTCAGCTGGTTTTACTTCTGCCATTTTATTTCTATTTATGATTTTACCCTTCGACTGCGCTCAGGGCGACACAAAAATTATATTGATTTACTGAATTCTCTTTTTAAATTTCCTAATTGGTTTGCGATGCTCGCATTGTACTGAATATCGCCAGCGCGAAGTATGAAACCTCCGATAATTGCTGGATCTATTTCATTTTTCAATGTTACTTTTTCGCTTCCCGTTAATTCTTTCACTTTCGCCATTACTTTTTCTTCCAATGCTGAAGAAAGCGGAACAGCGGTGATTACAGTCGCTACTTTCACTCCCTGTTCATCGTTGTAAAGTTCAATATAGCTTTTTGCTACGTTGCCCAACAATGAAGTTCGTTTATTATTGACTAAAATGTTGATAAGCGAATGCGTGGTATCTGATTGCCCACTGAAAATTTTCAACAAAGCCTCCTTTTTGTCATTGGCTTTAATTACCGGACTTTGAAGTACTGCCTGCAATTCGCGGCTGCCTTCAATTGTGCTGTAAACAGATTGCATATCGCCAAAAACAACAGCTTCTGTGTTGTTTTCGTTTGATTTCTGCAAAATTGCTCTCGCGTATCGTATCGCTGCTCTGCTCATATTATGCCCGCGAAGACGGGTATCATTTGATTATACTTAAATTTATCTTATACCTACAAGGTTTTAAAAACCTTACAGGAAATTTTTGCACACCTGCAGGAAGTTAGTTCAACTTCGCGTCGTCCAACATTTCGTCAACAAGTTTCAATTGCTTGTCCTTGTCGGAAAGTTCGTGCTTTACTACTTTCTCGGCAATTTCCAAAGAAAGACTCGCCACTTGTTGTTTCAACTCTGCGATAGCAGATTTCTTTTCGCTTTCAATTGCTGCTTGAGCTTGGGCAACGGTTTTGTCTGCCTCGGCTTTTGCCTCTTCTTTTGCGTCAGCAATCATTTTTGCCTTTATTTCGCGCGCTTCTTTCATCATTGCTTCGCGCTCAGCACGAGCTTCCTGCAGTAACTTTTCATTATCTGCTTGAAGATTTTGCATTTCCAATTTTGCTTTTTCAGCAGAATCCAATGCGTTTTTAATTCCTTCTTCACGATCGTTTACCGCATTAAGGATTGGTTTCCAAGCAAATTTGCGAAGCAACAAAAGCAACAACACAAATATTATTATTTGCCAAAAGAAAAGTCCGAATGAAAAGTCGTTAATTAATTTTTCCATGTCTATGCCCGCGAAGGCGGGTATCTTATTAATTCAACCTAAATTTTTATTATACCTACAAGGTTTTTGAAACCTTGCAGGAGAACCCCGCAAAAGCAGGAAAATTTTGTTTATTTAAACAAACAGTTATAACCAACCGTCATAACTGTTTGTTTAGTTTTTTTGATTACCCTGCGAAAATCGCTGCGAAACCAATACCTTCAATAAGCGCCGCTGCAATAAGCATTGCTGTTTGAATTTTTCCGTAAGCCTCAGGCTGACGTGCGATAGCTTCCATAGCTTTCCCACCGATCATACCGATACCGATACCGGCACCGATTACTGCTAAACCTGCTCCTACAATAGTTGGAATTGTCATAATATATATATTAAAAATTAAACACTCTACTTCGGTTCCGCTCAGCAACCATAGGTTACTTTCTACTTATTGTTCCGGTCCCTGAGCGGAGTCGAAGGGACTGGATATTAATTTTATAAATGCGTAACCTCGCCCTCGTGTGCTTCGTGCTCTGCGTGCGACTCGCTCGCGAAACCAAAATACAGCGCGGCCAACATTGTGAAAATATATGCTTGTAGCAATGCTACCAATAATTCAATCATTGAAATTGCGAATGAAAGTCCGAAGGACAACGGTCCGCCAATCCAGCTTTTAAAAATAAATATCAATCCTATCAAGCTCATCAATACTACGTGACCCGCTGTCATGTTCGCGTATAAACGGATAAGCAGTGCAAATGGTTTAATGAACAATCCTAAAATTTCAATCGGAACGAGAATGATATAAATAAATATTTTTCCGGCCCATGGCATTCCATCGCCTAATGGGTCAAAAATGTGTTTCCAGTAATCCTTTGTTCCCGTGAAAGTTGTTATCAAGAAAACGATGATTGCTAAAGCAGTGGTTACCGCAATATTCCCCGTCACGTTTACGCCGAGCGGCGTAAGGCCGAACATATTCAAAAACCATATAAAGAAAAACACGGTCAACAGGAACGGCATATATTTTTTGTATTTGTTTTCGCCGATGTTGGCAATTGCAATATCATCACGAATGTAAAGTACGATTGGCTCGAAGAAACGACCAACGCCGCGTGGAATGCTTCCGTTTTTGGCGTAGCTTTTTGCAAGGCTTCGAAACAACCAAATTAACAACAGTCCCGTAACCAACATCATCACAACACTTTTTGTGATTGAAAGATCCAGTGGACGAACGTTTGTTGGGTGGTGCGACTCATCATAATTGATGGTGCCTTCGGCATCGGTACGGTATATTTTGCTGTGGTAAAGTTTGTAGTAGTTTCCGTTAGACTCAACCACATCTTCCCCGTGGTGAAATTCTGAAGACATAAACGTGTGAAGCCCTTCATCCCAAAGAATAACCGGAAGCGGAAAGCCGTAATGGTGGGTTTCGCCAGTCTCTTCATCAGTGGACCCAAAAAAATTAAAATCGTGCGAATCCATCAAGTGATGGTTAATGAATTCCTTTATCTCTTCTTTCTTGGTTTTTCCCTCTGGAAGAATTTCTTTTGCCTCCTCCGTGTGCGCGTCTTGAGCCACGGCCGAAAAAGAACCTATAAACAATAAAACCGAAAGTAATCTAACCAATGTTTTTCTTTGCATCTCTGAACAAATAACGGTGTCCTTAAAATCGGTGCAAAAATACATTTCTTTCTGAGAAAGAAAAAACTATTTTTTGTAATTTTTTCTTCGGAAGAAATCCGCTAAGAATCCTGATTATTAAGCTGTTTTGAAAGAAAAGCCACTTCCAAAATCAAACAAGTGGCGTAGGGCACAAAAAAAGCAGCAAATTCTGAAGCTGACATCGTGCCGTCTTCTCGATAAAAAGTATAGAAAACCAGAAAGAAAACCAAGAATTTTAGTCCGCTGCCCCCCAGAAATATAAACCCTGTCTGCGATGATTTTTTATTAAATTTTGATTGGATGAAGATTAAAATTGCCGCTGCCAAAGCATAATTAATAACATAGGAAAGCACAATTCTATCTGCAAATATTGGCAGTTCCATATTTTGAAGAATATATAGGTGTACCGCAAAAACTACAACCATCACCAATAAAAGAACCATCAAAAAATTGATTGTAGTTTTTTTCATCAAAAAAATCTAAGAATTCAGTTTGTTGGTCTGCTTTATCACCAAAAACAAAGAAGCGCCCACCCCAACGAGTGTGCAAATTATAAGAAATGTTTTTCCGCCTTCAGAATATTTACCGTCCAGCCATTGGCCAAGTTTCACAAAAAGATAAATGATAACGCCCATCTGTATGCCAATGCCTGATAGAATGGCCCAACGTTTTAATCCATTATCTTTTTTATCGGACATATTTAATGATGATTAATCGTCGAGATCATTCTCAACAGCTACTTTTTTTATTCGCTGTTGGCGATCAAAAGGATGTGCTTTAAAACTTTCCGAATTGGTTTGATTTATAGCGACAGGGTTTTTTGTTTTTCCGTCTTGCATTATACAGGATGCGTTCAATGTAGCGCCTGTTTCTACGGCCAATTTGCCCACTATAACATCACCCTCAACAGTTGCGGTAGATCGCAAGCAAAGGGTTCCAGAAACTTGAAGATTTCCTTCAAATTTGCCTTCAATGTCTGCATTTTCACACGTAAGGGTTCCTATAATTACTCCTGTTTTCCCTAAAACTACTTTGGATGGGGTTTTCACATTTCCTTCAACTATACCGTCAATTCTAAAAAATCCCGTAGATGAAATATCTCCTTTCAATTTAGTTCCTTCATTAATTCTGTTTTGGGCACTTCCGGGCTCGGCTGTAATGGTTTTCTCTTTTTTGTCAAACATGGCTTTGGTTTTAAAGGTTGCTATTGTTACTCAGTTTGTTCAGCAGGTGTTATTGGCATTTGGAGATATTCATCAAGATTTTTATGGATTTGAATGATTTTATAATTGGGGCTTGAAATTTCAAAAAATGGATGTTTAATTTTAAACTCTTTGTTTTCTTTCAATAGTTCTCCTAAACCACGAGCACCTAATTTGGTGTTCAACCCGTGGACGAGGACAAGTCTTGTTTGTGGATCGTAATAATCAATAGAGGTTGACATATTGGTGTAGTTATAATCCACAATAGCTTTATCTAATTGTTCTTTTAGCTTTTGCGCAGCTTCCCCTTCTTCAGTGGTAAACTTATAAACTAGCTTCCAGCTATCTGTTTCCACTTCCGGAGCAAAATCTTTCATGGCAATTAATGGAAGTACGTTGCTGTAAATTTGCTGAGCTTGTTTCCCTTCCTCACTGTTCGGGTAGTTCAATGATACAAAGTTCAACGCCTTTTTATAGGCTTCAAAACCTTGCTGGCGACCAATTGCGGTAGCTTTCAACATTTCAAACTTTGGAACGATGTCATTGCCATTGTAAACCATCATATATTCGTCACTTTTTTGAATAACTTCAGCATATTTTGCCGCCTCAAACTCTTTGTATAATTGCTTGTATTTATATTCCGGACTGGATTCGTCTGTGGGCAACTGTGAATTTGGATTGCGAAGTATTTCAGCATAACGCGTATCGGAATGATTGGTTAATATGTCATTTCTGTATTTGTCCGCTGCGGACGAATTATCCAAAATTTCATAGATTTTCACCAAATTGTATTTGGCAGGTACAATTAAGCGCTCTTCGGGATTATAGGTGAGAAGTTTTTCCAGTCTGTTGGCGGCAAGATTGTACTCTTTGAATTTTTCTTTATAAATCAACCCTAATTGATAATAGGCAAAATTTCGGTCTTTTGCCAAGCTGTCAATTACTTTCTGGTCAGTAGGTATTCTTTCTATATAAGTTCCTGGCTTGTAAAGTTCATTTTCGGCGATGGGCGTTTGTTCGGCAACTAGTTCATCTACGGTTTCCAGAGATGATTTTTTACTTGAAAGTCTCCAATTGTCTTCGAGCGTTCGGTCACCCCATACTTTTCGAAATTCTCCTTTTCCATAAGCTACGGTAGTGGTATTATAAAAATAGAAGGTGCTGCCTTTATTTGGCCCGGAAACTCCCTTTTCTTTTTGATAGAATTCATTGTTTGCTACTTTCTGCTCATTTTTGATAGCAGCTAAAGAGTCTTTTACTGCCTTTTCTTTCAATTTTGAAGTGTAATCAGTGAAAAAAGCGAGCTGTTCAGACTCACTCATTTTTGTCAATTTTAGAATACTATCATTTTTGGTGGCAATATCCTCGTATTTTATAACGTCGTCAAGATTTTCACGTTTCTTTGTAATTCTGCGCCATTGGCGGCTTTTTGCTTCCAGAAATGTCAAAGTACTGTCATAGTATGCTCCAGCCGTTTTGTATTTGGCATTGTCAAAATTTATTTCCGCAAGGGTTTGGTAATTTACGGATTGAAGAATTCTGTCTTGTTTAAATGCTTTTATGGATTTATTGTAGTATTTAACCGCTGTTTCAATACTGTCGGTATTGCGGTAATAATCACCAAACTGATTATAAATTTTATCCAAAAATGGACGGTTTTCACGGTTTTTTTCAAGATCTTGCAATAACTCCAAAAATGCGGTACGATCACCCTTTTCGTAATCAAAATTTTTCCCTTTTTCCAAATAGGAATTAATCAAATATGCTCTTGAGGTTTTACGATTCATTTCAATTACCTCGTCAAAAGCAATGTTTGCGCTATCTTTTTCGCCTATACGATTGTATAGCTGACCTTTTATAAAAGTATATCTTCCCTTTAATTCTTTGTCTTTTACGTTGTCAGTCGCCATTTTTATATAGTCCAGCGCTGGCTGTAACGAATCTAAATTTATAAATGCCTGCGCCATCATTGCAGCGCCGTCGGCAATTTCTACTTCGTTTAATTCTGCTGTCTCAAACATTTTTTTGAGGTTCTCGATAGCGTATTCTTCATTTTTTAAACGAATGTTGGTTTTTGCCTTCCAAACCTTGGCAACGTTAATATTGTTGCTTGTAGGGTAGCGATCTAAAATAAAATTGAAAGCGTCCAATGCTGGAATAAAGCGACCATCATAATAACGCGCTTTTCCAAGCAATATATAGGCTTCATCTATTTGAGGATTGTATTCCTTGCCGTTAATATACATGGAATGCTTTTGGATTGCCTTTGCGGCTTTTTCTTCGGCTCGGTTGAAGTCCGCATTCTTGGAAGCGCCGGGTGATTTGGTTTCTTCTTCAACAATATTAATGCGTTCTACTGGCAGTATTTCCCAAAAGTTATCCCGAAATCCATACGCTAATTGCTCTTTGCCAGTTGTAAAAGCCATATCACCATTATATAACGTGTTATATTCAGTGGTGACCGCATGGACATTACGGTTTAAAAAGGTATTTTTTTTGCGTGAACAAGCTGCCAGAAAAACAACAGCCAGTATAAATAATGTAATTTTATATGTGCCCTTCAAAATGCTTTCAGTTTATATGATATTCTAACTTAAAAGGTTCTAATTTAGTATGTAGAATCACTAAAGAGCGGTAAAAATACATTTCTTTTTAATATCTGCTTAAAGAAACGTCTAAAAAATGCGCTACTTTAAAGCTTTTGTTTCCTTGAATTCCTTCGTACTTTTGCACAAAAATTTCAAAATTATGAGCGAATTTCATGCGCTTACCGTTTCCGAAGTAAAAAAAGAAACCCCGAATTCAGTTTCCATATCATTCTCTGTTCCCGAAAACCTTAAAAACCTTTTCGCTTTTAAGGCGGGTCAATATATCACTATTCAACACCAAAATGGTGGAAAAAATTTGCGCCGCGCGTATTCCATTTGTTCTTCACCAAGAAGTGGTGTGCTAAAAGTTGGGGTAAAAAAAGTAGAAAAAGGTGCTTTTTCAGAATATGCGAATAAAGAATTGAAAGCTGGGGATACCCTGCAAGTAATGGCCCCCACAGGCAAATTTATTTTAGAGCCAAACTTAAAAAATTATGCCGCTTTTGCTGCGGGAAGTGGAATTACGCCCGTTCTTTCATTAATAAAATCGACTTTGGAAGAAATGCCACAGAGCACTTTTTTATTAGTTTATGGCAATAAAAACATTGAAGAAACCATGTTTTATAATGAAATTTTGGATCTTCAAAATCAATTTCCCAATCGTTTTGCCGCTGAATTTGTTTTTAGCAGAAAGGAAGAAGAAAATTCAAAATTTGGAAGAATTGACCGTTCCATCGTTAACTTTTTTCTGAAGAATAAATATGCCCAAACTATATATGAAGCTTTCTATTTATGCGGTCCGGAAGAAATGATTGACGAAGTTTCCGCTACGCTGAAACACAATGGCATCAATTCAAAACAAATTCACCACGAGCTTTTCTCTACTGCCGAAAAAGGGCTCTTGGTTGAAAAGCACGACGGAAATACCAGTGTTACCGTATTTCTTGATAACGAAGAGGAAACTTTTGAAATGCCACAGACAAAAAGTATTTTGGAAGCTGCCCTGGATGAAGGTTTGGATCCGCCCTATTCCTGCCAAGGTGGAATTTGCAGTACTTGCATCGCGCGTTTGAAAGAAGGAAAGGCCGAAATGCGCAAAAACCAGATTCTTACCGAGTCTGAAATTGCGGATGGTTTAATACTTACCTGCCAGGCACATCCCACGACCGCGAAAGTTGTTGTTGATTATGATGATGTTTAGTCTCCCAAGCCCCGAAGGGAATCTTTTACTCGGATGAAAATGGATACTGAAAATAAATAAAATTTAAGTTAACACTTCCTTAATCTTAAAAACAACAGTTTCAGGAGCGATGGTATTCATAGCCTCATCATAACCAGTGGGAAATTTATTGCCGTAAATAGAAGTGGGAATCAATGGAAATTGTTTCCGGTCTGAAATTAGCTGATTGCTTTCCGGCTGATTGAATGGTACGAATCCCGCATACGGATGGGTAACACCCCAAAGCGTAACAACCGGAACACCGTATATTGCCGCCAAATGACCATTGCTACTGTCCATTGAAAGCATCAAATCCAAATTAGAAATTAATGCTAGTTCTTCTTCAAAAGTCAATTTTCCAGCGACATTGGTCACGTTTGCAAAAGGATTTTCAAGTTTTTTAAGTAGTTCAATTTCTTTTTTTCCGCCGCCAAAAAGAAAAATTCGGTATTTATCAGTTTTATCCATTTCTCGGATTACCTCAGCCATTAAACTTAAAGGATACATTTTGCTTTTATAAGCTGCAAAAGGTGCAATACCAATGAGCTTTTTTGGTTCCACGCCTATAAGGCCGTTGAGTTTTGGAGTCAACCATTTTTTTGGCGGGGCCGTAAATTTATGTAAGTCGATTGGAAAACCCAATTTTTCAAAAACATCGGCATAGCGCTGGTGGGTGGTTTTCAATTGTGAAATAGGATTCCCTTTTGCTGCAACCAAAGCTTTTTTTTCCGTTCTGCCTTTATCGATTGTAGCAGTTTTTAAGCCTTTATATTTCAGATATTTAGTAAGGATTTTGGAACGGATCACGTTGTGAATATCTGCTACGGCGTCAATTCCCAAATCCATGGCTTCATTCGCCAATTTAAGGATCCCAAAGCGTTTGTGCCTTCCTTTTACATCGGCTTCCAAAAAATTTAAATTGGGAATTCCTTCAAAAAATGGTTTAAAAAATGGACGCGAAAGCACTGTGATTTTTACATTGGGATAGGTTTTTGCAAATACTTGAAGCACTGGCACAGCCATAGCAACATCGCCCATTGCGGAAAGACGGATTACTAATATGTGATCAATTTTGGGCATCGTAAGATTTCCCTTTTGGGGTTAGGGGGCTTTATTTCCGCGAAGCACGGGATTCAACTCCTCGTCGTTGTACATTTTCATCTGTTTATAGACTTTCATGTATTTTCTGCCGTGGGCGATATCATCTAACAATTGGTTGATGGCGGTACTTAAATCCACGCGTTGCTCCAATAGCACGTTCAACTTGGCTTTACAGGCCATTTGATGTTCTTGTGAGGCATCGGTACGGTTTGCCTCTTCGTTCATATGATACACCTTTAAAGCTAAGATGGAAAGGCGGTCAATTCCCCAAGCAGGGCTTTCCGTATTGATGGTTGCATCTTCATTCACTTTAACATCGTTAAATTTTTCGAGGAAATAGCTATCAATATACTCTACCATATCTGTGCGGTCTTGGTTCGAAGCATCAATTTGGCGCTTCAATTTTAATGCTGCAACAGGGTCAATATTGGGGTCGCGGATTATATCTTCATAATGCCATTGCACCGTATCTATCCAGCATTTGCGGTACAGCAAATGTTCAATCAACTGGTTGTCTTTATCATACGGATTGCTAAAAGGTTGGTCCACTGTATTCACTTCGTGGTACTTTTCTATAACTTCTGCGAAGATTTTGTTGGCTTTGTCTGAAAACATAGTTTATCATTTTTCCTGCAAGATTTTTTCCAACCTTGTAGGTTTTATTAATTATACCACAAGGTCTGGGAGACCTTGCAGATGAAGCATCACTTTTCTAAAATGTGCAAATATTCAAAGGTTTCTGAGGCTTTGTGATTTCTGTTCTCGGTTTTGTCGGCCTTGAAACGTTGATATTTTTTTGTTTTCAACGTATATTTTCCGAAACGTTCCATCAACGTTTGTACTTCCTTTTGGCTCATCAATCCTTCGTTATTGTAACTAAGGAAAATATATGGAAATTGAGCGTTTTCGATCAATTCCCCAAAACTTTTTAGGACTTCCCCTTTTCTGCACCAATCGCTTTTGTAGTAATCGCGCAGACCTGTTTTTCCCTTGGGTACAAAGGTATCATATTTTGCGATAGTATTTAGCAAATGATAGTTGGCACCATACTGGCGGGCGTTGTACGGCGGATCTAAATACAGGATATCGCCTTCTATTTTTTTTATAAGCACATTACTGTCCTGCTGAAAAACTTGATGCGAATCCTCTGTTTGCTGAAAAACGGCAGGTTTAATAACAATCTTTTTTGCTGCAGAAGACTTTATATGTTTTAAATATGCTCCATAAACGGAAGCGGTGTTGGCCACTTTATCGGCACTTTCAAGCAATGAAGCGAGAAGAAAAAAATATTGATCTTCAGAAATTATTGAGGACTTTTTCCAAGCTTCAATTTGAATACGAGCTGCATCGATAACTTGTCCGTTTTCTGCTGTGAAATAATTTCTGCCGGCTTTTCCATCTTGTGAATAATTTTGAAAAATGAAGCCTTTGTTGCCTTTTATATTATTTAATTCGGCTATAAATTCATCATAATCAAAAGTAGTATGATTGCCGATGTAATTTCGGTTTAAAACAAAACTGTAATATTCCACATCGTTAGCAATGACTTGTTTTACGCTGGACTTAAAAGCTCTCCCAACAATTCCAGTTCCCGCAAAGAGATCGCAAAATGTTTTTTGCGAGAGATCATTACCACAGGTTTCAATAACCGTATCAAAAATGAAGCTGGAGAGTTTGTGTTTTGAGCCTATGTAATTCATTTGGAAACCCAGATAATATCACTGAATGTGGTTTGTCCTTCGGCAAAAGTAAAGGAATGTAATTGCTCCCGCTTAAAACTGGCCACATATTTTTCAATTGCTTTTTTGAGTAGATAGATTTCGGCCTTCAGTTTCCAATGTTCCCCGTGGCTATCATAAACTATTATAAAAAGGCGGTTTTTATAGTGGTGTCTTTTTTGGGTGCTTTGGTTTTTATAAAGCCACTCTATCAATTCGTTTTCATGGTTTTTGGCATATTCAAAAGTATTGTTGAATTGCTTCGGAAAAACAGAAGTTTTGTGATCGAATGGTATCCCAAAAAGATAAAAATCCTTCTCGGAATCTTTGTTTTCGTATACTGGTGTTATTCCTTCACATTCAACAAAAATCTGTTCCACAGCCTGTGAACTCCAGAAATTGTACCAGCGGTTGGCGGCATATTGAAAAATTTGTTGTTTTTCAATTTCATGCGATTCTGCCACAATAGCAATTTTTCGGACCAATGCTTCCCAATTTGAAATTTGATAAATAAACTGGGTATATCGATCCCATTGATCATTCTGTTTTCGAAACCATTTATAGGAATATTGGTGCCGCTTTTTCAGTTCCTTTTCAATATTTTGAAGATTCAGCAGGTTCATATAAATAGAAATATAAAAGGTAAAACTACCACGAGCCAAAGCATAATTTCCTTAAACCAAAACTCTGCAACATCTTTTTCAAAAGTGCGCTCGGTTTCAAATTTTTCAATATAATTTGTTACAATAATGGCAACTGGTGCTATAATAAAAAAAATCTCGGCGCCTGTTTTTTCTGGTGCTGCCAGTGCAACAAATAAGGCCGTTATACTCAAATACAATAGTAAAAGATAGTTGGGTCGCTCTTTTAAGGGAATTACTGAAATTTTTAAAAGACGATACACTCCAGCCCAAACATAAAAAGCAAGTATTACCGTTATTGGCACTAAAATGGAGGCTGAATGATATTCTGAAAAATCAAAACTTACGGTTTCCTGCCAATTTGTTATCCAAAAAAGAGAGTCGTTCACTAAAAGTTGGTAAGCGGTATTTATTATAAAAACAGTCAAAAACCCCGTGAACGGAATTAGTATTTGCTTGTAATTTGTATTAGGTTTTTGAATTATTGCAATAAATAGCGGAATGAAAAACAAAAGACTGCCAAAATAAAACAGCGACGCTACGGTAATCCAAATGCTGGAATCAAGAATTTTCTTTGAAGAATTTTTATCGTTTCGGAGGCTCATTATTCTTCGTAATGCCAACAATAGAAAGGCATTGGATAAAAGAATTGTGTGTTGTAGAAAAATTACCGGCAGCATTACCAAAAAACATGTAAAAAGAAGAATTGCAAAAGTGTTGTTTTTAGTCAAGTGGTTTTTTCGAATAATAAAATCCAACAGTAACATTATTAATACACTCAAGACAATATAAAATCCATGTTTAAGCAACAAAATTGGTGTAAGAACAATTGAAGACCATGAAATTGCCCCCAATAAATAACCCACAATAATAAAAGCACCGAGAATTAAATAATTTACTGGATTAGATTTTCCAAAAAAGCTTGTTAGCATATGGGGTTATTTTATATTTTTGCACTCTAAAGATTAAAGATATGACTTGGAGAGGTTTTTGGGAAGGAATAGCTTCCCTTTTTGAAGATTTTCTTTTTATTCCTTACGATGCACTTCGAGAATTGGAATTGGACAGCTGGTGGCTTGCCAACATTGTTTCGTGGATATTTTTGCTTATAGGCATTGCGGCCTTTGTATTTTGGTTGCGCAAACTGAAGGAATTCAAGGAAAACACGGAAGTAACCTACACGTATAACGAGAATCCTTAATTCTCTATAGGTCGAAACCTATATCGGTACGATATTGCATCCTGTCAAAAGATAGTTTTTCTATATTTTGATAGGATTTTTTTAGTGCTCTTTTGTAATCTCCATCCAAAGAAGTTACCGCCAAAACCCGTCCGCCATTTGTAATTGTTTTACCGTTTACAGTTTTTGTTCCAGCGTGAAAAACCATAGAACCTTCCACATTTTCCAAACCTAAAATTTCTTTTCCTTTTTCGTAATCTTCGGGGTAACCGCCAGAAACGAGCATCACAGTTGTTGCGGCTCTTTCATCAATTTCAATATTGATATTATTAAGATTTTGGTGATAGGTCGCTTCAAATAAATCCACCAAATCTGTTTTTATTCTTGGCAGAACCACTTCAGTTTCCGGATCGCCCATTCGTACATTGTATTCTATAACATAGGGTTCGTTGTTTACTTTTATCAAGCCAATAAAAACAAAGCCTTTGTAGTTTATTTTTTCTTTGGAAAGTCCATTAACTGTTGGCTTAACGATTCGATCTTCAATTTTTTTCATCAACACTTCATCTGCAAATGGAACTGGGGAAACGGCGCCCATGCCGCCGGTATTCAACCCTGTATCACCTTCGCCGATACGTTTGTAATCTTTTGCTGTGGGAAGGATTTTGTAGTTTTGCCCGTCTGTCAACACAAAAACACTTAGTTCTATTCCGTCCAAAAATTCTTCTATAACGACTTTTGAGCTCGCTTCGCCAAACTTGCTATTGGCGAGCATATTTTCAAGTTCTTGTTTTGCTTCATTTAAATCATTTAAAATCAAAACACCTTTTCCAGCAGCCAGTCCATCCGCTTTTAAAACGTAGGGAGGATTTAGTTTTTCCAGAAAAACTTTTCCCGCTTCCAAGGATTCCGCTGTAAAACTTTCATAGGCCGCCGTGGGAATATTGTGCTGTAACATAAACTCCTTTGCGCGCTGTTTGCTGCCTTCCAGTAGTGCGCCGCGTTTTGAAGGGCCAATTAGCATAACATTTTTTAATTCGGAAGTTTCGGCAAAATAATCTGCGATTCCAGCAACCAAAGGATCTTCGGGCCCCACTACAACCATTCCAATTTTATTTTCAATAACACATTTTTTCACCGCTTCAAAGTCGGTTACCATTAGCTCCACATTTGTTGCTATTGAAGCAGTACCAGCATTTCCGGGCGCTACAAAAAGTTTATCGCAGCGTTTGCTTTGTGAAATTTTATATGCAAATGTATGTTCGCGACCGCCGGAACCAAGGATGAGAATATTCATAATTTTTGAAATGTTTTGTTTCGGAGTCAAAAATAATTGTTTGTACCTTGAACCACTAATTTATTTCAAGGGAATTCCACTTGAAAAATCGGTTTTGGATTTAAAATCAAGAATCAACTTTTGAAACTCTTCGATACTTCATTATTTCTAAAAGGTTTCCCTATTAACAGGGCAAAGGAAGAATTGCAGCAAATTTCGGAAATAAAAGAAGCAGATTTCGAAACTTTTTTAAAGACGAAAAGGGACGAAATTGTAAACTATCATTTAAAAAACAACATCTTCTATCGCAATAAAGTAAAGGGTGATTTTTCAAACTGGGAATCGCTTCCTATTTTGAAAAAGGCCGATTATCAAATTCCCCTGACAGAAAGGCTTTCAGACGGGTTTTCTGAAAAAAAAGTTTACATCAACAAAACATCCGGTTCCAGTGGTAATCCCATCCATTTTGCAAAGGATAAGTATAGCCACGCGATTACTTGGGCTTTCCACATGGAGCGGTTTGGGTGGTATGGCATAGATTTTAACCATTCGCTCCAAGCGCGTTATTATGGATTTCCTTTAGATTTCATTGAAAATAGGACCGTTAGATTAAAAGATGCGTTGGCAAATCGCCATCGGTTTTCAATTAACGATCTTTCAGAAAATGCCTTGGAAGAAATGCTGGAGGTTTACAGAAAAAAACCTTTTGATTATATAAACGGTTATACCAGCAGTATTGTTCTTTTCGCAAAATATTTGAAGGAAAAAAATATCGTTCTAAAAGAGGTTTGCCCTACTTTGAAGGTCTGCATTGTAACTTCAGAAATGCTTTTCAAAGATGATAAAATCCTACTCGAAAACCAATTGGGCGTAGCTGTGGTCAATGAATATGGTTGCTCAGAGGCTGGAGTAATTGCTTTTACGAATCCAAAAGGCGAATGGGAAGTAGATTCCAAAACACTTTTTGTTGAAATTTTGGACGAAGCAGATAAGCCGCTTCCTTTGGGCGAAGAAGGACGTATTGTGATAACTTCATTACATAATAAGGCTCATCCTTTTATACGCTATGAGATTGGTGATTACGGCGCCCTGAGCGAGAAAAGTACTTTTAAAAAACCCATTCTTAAAAAACTGGCCGGCAGAACCAATGATTTTGCAATACTGCCCAGCGGAAAAAAAGCTGCGGGAATGACCTTTTATGTCATCACTAAAAAAATAATGGAGGAGAGTGGCAACATAAAGGAATTTAAAGTGGTACAAACCAAGATTGATACTTTTGAAATTAACTATGTAAGCAAAGAAGCATTAACGCAGGAAAAGAAGCGCTTTATTGTAAAAACACTTGAGCAATTTTTGGATCCGGGATTAATTTTTAACTTTTCCCGAAAAGACCAATTGGATAGAACTACGGCTGGTAAATTAAAACAATTTGTTTCTTTGATTGAATCATAATTTTCGGAAACGTGCAAAAAGAAATTCTTGTAATAACCAACTATTTTCCACCTGAAAAAGGCGCTGCTTCCAACCGTATTCAAAGTATGGCAGAAGGTTTGGGAAAAGTTGGCTACACTGTAAAAGTAGTTTGTCCATTCCCAAATTATCCCACGGGCGAAGTTTTTAAGAATTATAAAGGCAAAATCTATTCAACAGAGTATGCAGCCTTTGGAAAAATAAAAAGATTGTGGATTTGGCCCAGCAATTCTGCAAATAAATTTTTAAGGTTACTTTCAATGTTCTCCTTTTCTTTCAGTTTGGTTTTATATTTTCTTTTTACTAAAACCCCAAAAAAGATTTTTATTCAATATTCCCCAGTATTTGTAGGTTTTACGGCAGTTTTTTTAGGAAGTCTGTTTTCTAAAAAAATTATTCTCAATGTTTCAGACCTTTGGCCGCTTGCGGGATTGGAAATGGGTATTTTGAAAAAAGGTTTGTATTATTCACTTTTGCTGAAAATGGAGGGCTACTGTTATCGGAATGCAGATTTGATTGTAGGACAATCCAACGAGATTCTTCAGCATATTTTAAAATTTGAAAAAGAAAAAACTTCATTTTTATATCAAAATATTCCGGATTTTGAAGTGTCAAAAATCACACAGATACCCTCTTCCGAAGAAATAAAAATAGTTTATGCTGGCTTGTTGGGTGTGGCGCAAGGAATGTTCGAAATCTGTCAACAAATAAATTTTCCCGAGCAGGTGAGCCTTCATATATATGGTGCTGGTCCAGAGGCAGAAAAAATCAAAAATTTAGAAAAGCGGAATATCCACTTTTATGGGGAATTGGAACGAAAAGAATTGCACCGGGCATTGCAAGAATATGATATTGCTTTTATTCCTTTGATAAAACGCATATATGGGTCTGTACCCTCAAAAATATTTGAATATACACGTTTGGGGCTTCCCTTACTTTATTTTTCGGGAGGTGAGGGCACAGATATTGTTGAAAAAGAATCGTTGGGATGGGTAGTACCTCAAGGCAATTTTAGGGCTCTGCAAGATTTTATAAATTCCATATCAACAGAAGGACTTAAACGTTTTCCAAAAGAAGCTATTCAAAAAAACTCCGTTGGGGCTTTTGATTTCAAAAAGCAATTTGAAGAATTTGTAATTTCAATAGAAGCTATTTAATACGCCTTGTCTTCGCCGCGCAACGCGTTATATATAGTTTGAAAAACAATCTTGATATCCAAAAACAAACTCCAGTTTTCGAGATAAAAAATATCATATTTAACCCGGTTTATAATATGATTGTCATCTTCTACTTCGCCTCGAAAGCCACTCACCTGTGCAAGTCCAGAAATTCCCGGTTTAATAAAATGGCGAACCATAAATTTATCAATTCTCTCAGCATACATATGGGTATGGCTTACCATATGGGGGCGTGGGCCTACTACAGACATATCGCCTTTTAGAACATTAATAAATTGAGGAAGTTCATCAATACTTGTTTTTCTAATAATTTTTCCGACCCGTGTAACCCGTTCGTCGCCTTTTCTGATTTGCTCCAAATGCGCCATTGGGTTAGGAATCATACTTCGAAATTTATAACAATAAAATTCTTGGTAATCCAGTCCATTTCTTTTTTGTTTAAAGAAGACAGGACCTTTGGATTCAAGTTTTATTAATATTCCAAGTATTGGGGTTAGCCAAGATAATATCCCTACAATAATTAAAAGTGAAAGCACAATATCAAAGCTTCTTTTCAAAAATTTATTAAACGGCTCGTCCATCGGTATTTTTCGCATAGATAGAATAGGGAGTACCCCATAATAGGAAAAATCCAGCTTTTTGGTATAAATTTCTTTATTGTCCGGGAGAAATTTTAGAATCTTTAGATTGTTATCTACAAAGTCCATCAGTTTGATAAGATCTTTATTCCCAATTTCGGCCACTGAAGAATAAACCTCATCTATTTCTTCTTTCATAATATAGTCCATACATTCCTCTATGGAAACTTTATCTGGCCCTTTTAGATCAAAAGTTTTATAAAGTTTATACCCATAAACTGGATTGCTTACAAAAAATTTTCGAAGTTGGTCTGTCTTTTGGTTAAGACCTAGTATAACTACTTTACGTACGTTTCCGCCGAGATATAAGCGGTATTTTTTCAACAAATAGAAAACGCCTAATTTTATAATGGTAATGCTAATTATTACCAAAAGAATATAATTAAAAATGATTGAGGCCGAAATAGTCAATTCATTGTAAAAACCAAAAAAGGAAAAAACAATCAATACGAAAACAATACCTTGTTTTCCAATTAAGGAAATAATCTTGGAAAGATGGGTAAATCTATAGATTTCGTAAAAACCTGAACGCAATGACAGCAATAGCCAAGCAATGGTCAAAAAGACAATATAATTAAAATATGGAAATTGCGTTCCAAAAAATTCAAAAGCGAAGAAATGGATAAAGAAAAGATCTATTCCATAGGAAATAGGCCTTAAAAATCCGGAGTATCTTCCACTTTTAAACATCTATTTTTATCTATTATGCTTTGAAAAATCTTTGTGCTCGCTTTTAAAAAGTTCTTCTTTTGAAAGATTTTTAAAATATTCAAAGGTTTTCTTCATTCCTTCTTCTCTTGAAATTTTTGGTTCCCATCCCAAAATTTTCTTTGCTTTGGAAATATCGGGTTCACGCTGCATGGGGTCATCTTTTGGTAAAGGTTTAAAAGTGATTTTCTGCTCCGTACCCGTTAGTTTAATAATTTCGTTAGCAAAATCAAGAATTGTTATTTCTTCTGGATTCCCAATGTTTACGGGCATTGCATAATCAGAGAGCAACAAACGGTACAAACCATCCACCTCATCATCAACATAGCAGAAGGAGCGGGTTTGCAGACCATCACCAAAAACCGTGAGGTCTTCTCCCCGCAGTGCTTGGCCAATAAATGCAGGTATTACGCGCCCGTCGTTCAATCGCATTCTTGGGCCATAGGTGTTAAAAATACGTGCGATTCTGGTTTCCAAACCGTGAAACCTGTGGTAAGCCATTGTAATTGATTCCTGAAAACGTTTTGCTTCGTCATAAACTCCCCGAGGGCCAATGGTATTTACATTTCCATAATATTCCTCAGTCTGCGGGTGCACCAAAGGATCTCCGTAAACTTCAGAAGTGGAAGCGATTAATATACGTGCCTTTTTCTCCTTTGCCAAACCTAAAAGATTGTGGGTTCCCAAAGAACCTACCTTTAGCGTTTGGATTGGAATTTTTAAATAGTCTATCGGGCTTGCCGGGGAAGCAAAATGTAAAATATAATCTATTTTTCCTGGCACATGTACAAATGTGGTAACGTCGTGATGATAAAATTCAAATGACTCCAGTTTAAAAAGATGTTCAATGTTTTTAAGATCTCCCGTGATAAGATTATCCATAGCGATAACGTGGAAATCTTCTGCAATAAATTTATCACAAAGATGCGAACCTAAAAATCCAGCTGCACCTGTAATCAATACGCGTTTTTTCATAAGTGGGTTGCTTTTCTTCCAATGGATACATAGGTAAATCCTTCTGCTTCCATATCATTTACATCGTATAAATTTCTTCCGTCAAAAATGACGGGGTTGTTTAAAAGCCGTTTCAATTTTGAAAAATCGGGAGTTCGGAATATGCTCCATTCTGTACAAATAAGCAAACCATCTGCTCCTGTGAGTGCTGCGTACATAGAATCTGAATAATTCAATTTGTCGCCAAAACGTTTTCTAATATTGGGCATCGCTTCCGGATCAAAAACCTGAAGTTTTGCGCCTTTTTGAAGCAAGGCATCCATTATTGCAATGGAAGGAGCTTCGCGGATATCATCCGTTTCGGGTTTAAAGGCCAAGCCCCAAATGGCAATTGTTTTTCCTTTTAAATCATTATTGAAATAGGTTGCAATTTTTGGCAGTAAAATTGTTTTTTGGGCCGAATTTATTTCGATTACTGAATTCAATATTTTGAAATCATAGTTTTCATCTTTTCCTGCTTTTTGAAGTGCTTTTACATCTTTCGGAAAACAAGAACCGCCATATCCGATACCGGGGAAAAGGAAACGTTTGCCAATACGGCTATCGGTACCCATTCCGGCGCGAACCATATCAACATCGGCGCCAACCTTTTCACAATAATTGGCGATTTCATTCATAAACGTGATTTTGGTTGCCAAGAATGAGTTCGCTGCATATTTTGTAAGTTCCGCTGATTTTTCATCCATTACTATGATTGGGTTTCCGGAGCGTACAAAAGGCCCATAAAGTTTTTGCATTAGTGCGGTAGCCCTTTCACTACTGGAACCAACTACGATGCGTTCAGGTTTCAAAAAATCATCAACGGCAAAACCTTCCCGAAGAAACTCAGGATTGGAAACAACATCAAATTCACAGGAAGCATTTTTTGCGATTACACTTCGCACTTTTTCGGCCGTTCCTACCGGTACGGTACTTTTGTCTACTATTACTTTATAGCTCTTTATCTTTTTACCAATTTCTTCCGAAACACTTAAAACATAGGAAAGATCAGCAGATCCATCTTCGTCTTCCGGCGTTGGTAGCGCAAGAAAAATAATATCGCCGTGTTCCAAACCTTCATCCAAAGAAGTTGTAAATTTTAAACGGTCTGCCTTAATATTTCTTTCAAAAAGAACGTCTAAATGCGGCTCATAGATTGGCACCTCACCATTGCGCATTTTTTCCACTTTTGCATTATCTATATCAACGCAGACTACTTCATTTCCGGTTTCCGCCAAACATGTGCCCGTTACCAAACCTACGTATCCTGTTCCTATTACTGAGATTTTCATTTATTGTTTTTATCTTTCAACTATCTTAAAAATGTTCTAACACTGAATAATGGGCAAAAGTACAATTTGCAATTCTTTTTATTAATTTTTTATACTGTTGTTTTGTGCCGCTTTAGCACTTGTCATTAACACAATCAATATATATCCAACATAATAAGCGCCAATCTGTCTGTGGAACATATTTTCCATAAAACAATACATTATTAGTATTGCCAACATAGCAACAGGGAAAAAATGCTTTCGGTTTGAAATGAAACTGAGGATAATAAAAATCAAGAAAAACAATAAAGCTATAAACCCGGCACTTAAGTAAAAATCCAAATATTGGTTATGGGTATTATAACGTTGGGAAACAAATCTTTCCCTTTTCTTTGGATTTAAAATTTGTGATTCATAACAGGACACCAATTGATCTTTGGTTTCCCCAAAACCTATTCCGGTTAAACTAAAGCCTTGTTCATTAATAATATTCTGTGCGCATTTCCATACCACGGCCCTTAATTCATACGTCATTGAATTTTCTATAAAAGCTGGAGGGTTCTTTTGGTCTTGCGCCTGCAATGGCTGCATGCCTTTTTCATTTTTTATAATAAAGAACAAGCCTACAATCACTAATGCGGTGGCTGTTGCAATTACAACCTTCCATATTTTCCGTTTGCCGTAAAATTGCCTAATCAATAACAATATAAAAAGCGAAACAAGGGCAATTTTTGAAGCTATAACAATAATAAATAACGCATTTACGAATATGTTGGCTAAATAATAATTGTTGTTTGGATGATATTTTTTTTGAATTGATTGAAAAGAAATCAAGATGCTGAAAGCACATAGAAGCCCCAGATAGAGTCTATCTATTAATAATGATTCAACTACCTGTGGTGAATCTCCAAGCGCAAAACTTCCCGTGGCATCGGTAATAAGCACAAAATTATATACCGAAAAAATGATAGCCGCTATGGACGAAAATATTATTGCGCTGTTAATTTTTTTTACATCTGCCACAGGTATGTAAAGTATGGCGAGACCTACTGCAATCAATACTTTTTTAATGATATTGAAATCTTCTTCAAGTCTTCCGCTACTAAACGAATCAATCATTAGGTATAAAAAAAGGCCTAAGAATATAGCTATGGGGAGTGATTTCAGTTTTTGGAAATCTTCTTTTTTTACAATAAAAGGAAAGGCAACCACCAAAATTGCCATCAGTATATTTGGAAGTGCCCTTATGTAGTTATCAAAAGGTATAATGAGATAGAGCAGCAAAAAAGCATACGGATATATGGCGGAGAGCAATATTCTCATAATAAAAATGGAAGTCTGAAAATTTTAGGGGAAGATAAAAAACTCTTGTTAATAAACCATCTTTTGATGGAGTAGAAATTAATCCTGTAACTGGATAAAGTTTTATTTTGAAAACTTTTCTTTAAGTACTAAAAAGATGAATTTTGAATTTCCCACCAAATAGCGTTTCCACATGCGGCGGGGTTCTTGGGCGAAACGGTAGAACCACTCCAAACCTGCTTTTTGCATCCATGATGGGGCGCGTTTGGTTTTTCCGGCCACTACGTCAAAACTGCCGCCCACGCCCATTATTAAATTTACATTTTTAAGAATATCACGGTACTTGTAGAGAAAATTTTCCTTGATTGGAGAGGAGATGGCCACGAAAAGCATTTGGGTTCCACTGTCTGCAATCTCTTGAGCAATTTCTTCTTCTTCGGAAGGGCTGAAATACCCATTGCGGTAACCAGCAATAATGTTTGGACTGTAGATTTCAGCGTATTTTTCTACAACACTTTTGACCACTTCTTCTTTTGCACCGAAAAGAAAAATTTTATTGTTGTTTTTATGTGCCATTTCCACGAGGTTAGCCATTAGGTCTATTCCCGCAACACGTTCTTTAAGTGGTTTTCCTAAAAACCTGGAAGCCCAAACCACTGATTGGCCGTCTGCATTTATGATGTGACATTGATTTACGCTATGGCGCAGTTCTGCATCCTTTTGCATAGCCACAACTTTTCCGGCATTAACCACCACGTGATGAAGCTGCTCCCCGGCACGTATTTTTTCCTGTACCAAGGCAAGGGTTTCTTGCATGGAAAGGTTATCTATGGGGGTATTTAGGATTTTTATCCTCTTTTGGATACTCACAACTAATTTTTAGCGAGCAAAGATAGTATTTATAAAAGCTAATTGTTCAAGTAGATTCCGTAAAAATCTTTATGCTCGCCTTGTTCGTTTAATAGGGTTGTTGTTGATGTGCCGTCATTAAGATTTAATATATAAAGGTATTGGTCATAATTTGTAGCACGTAGCAAAGCAAAAATCCTATTTGACGATAGGGAGTAATCTATATTTTGAACTTCTCTAGCTGTAATAGTTGCTAAAGACGATAAAATATTCCCAGAAGCTTTGTCAATCTCCACGATTTCGTGCTCGTCTCCCCCTAAAGATTTTACCCCAAATATTCTTTCTGTTTTTGTTATAAAAATACTGGAATAGGTGTCAGAAATATTAGTACTGTTAAGAGTAAATGTATCTACGTTTACTCTTAAAAAGAGTGGCTGGTCGACTTCATTTTTTGTAAAGAAAACCAATTCATTAGTTGAAGGCAAAAACCAACTATTTTTGAAGTTATAAGTAAAATCTAATGGAAATTCGTAGATTATTTGAGTGCTTCCAGTTGCTAAATTTACGACTCTTATTTCATAAGCCTCGTCTGTATCAATATAGTTGCGATAGGAATAAAAAAGTTTATTATCATGAGCTGCTAAAATGCTCATAGTAATATCTGGTTCATATTCTAAGCTCAAATGATGTACATCGCCTGTATTAAAATTTTTAATTACAGCTCGCTTGGCTGGATCTAGACCTTGAGCTAAATATTCCCAATAGGTATGAGTAAAAATATTTGCTTCTCTATAAAAACTGGAGGGTCCCTCCCAATAACAGTTATATGCTTGTAGAAGTGTTTGCTCTTCGAGCAATGCACCCGTATTTATATCCAAACTAAAAATATAAAAAGCTTCGCAGCCCGCTCCTTCAACAGGGAAATAACCATATAATTTATCAAGCTCTTCTATAATTTCAATTGTACCCGCGGTTATTGTTACATCTTCATAAGAAATTACTATTTCTCCTGAAGTAGCTCCTTGGGGAACAATGGCAACAATTTCAGTAGCTGTAACACTTGTAGTTTCGCCTTCAATTCCATTAAAAGAGACTGTATATATAACTGTAGGGTCAATATTATTCCCAATAAAGGTTACTTCATTTCCGGGAAAGGCGGTTGAAGGGGAAAAACTTGTAATTATAAGGTTTTTTGGTGTCTCTTGGGTAGGATTTTCATCGTTATTGGAACATCCAATCAATATGAGAACCATTGCTATATAAGTATATAATGACTTCATTTGGTAAAGAATTAAAATTTATAATGTTATGGAAGTTAAAGGTTTTTTAGATAAGCCACAATTTTTTTATTCACTGTCAACGAATCATAACTTTCAGCTGTCTTGCTTGCATTTCTTTTCATAATAAATTTCTCTTCTTTAGACAAAGCAAAAAAATCAACTATTTTTTCTTTTAGCATTTCAGCATTCTTTTTATCAAAAAGAAAACCATTTAGATTATCTTCAATGTAACCCATGGGACCGCCTGTTTTACTTGCAATTACGGGTACGCCACAAGCCATTGCCTCAAGGCCTACCAATCCTAAACTTTCTTCTTCCCGATAGGTAGGAAAAACAAAAACATCCATCCGATTATAAATAGCGGCAAGTTCTTTTTGTGAAATGTTTGAAATTATTTCATATTGAATGTTCATCCGCTCAAGTAAATCTAGAATTTCCTGCTTGTCTGGCCCATCGCCAACCATGACGATTTCAAAATTTTCAATACTATTTTCTTCCTTTACTTTTTTAAGTGCATCCAAAAAAATGCGCCATCCCTTTCCTTCAATGAAGTTGGACACAAAGCCGATTACAAAATTGGAAGGTTCGATTTTTTGCTTCGGAAAAAACACTTCCCTATTAATACCCCCAGAAGGATAAACGAATAATTTCGAGGCAGAAACATTGAATTTTGCTACTAGTTTTTCTTTGTAATAGTTTGAAGGTAAAACTATATGCGATTTTTTTAAACCAGGTATCAAAAAAATTGACAGTAATTTTTTAAACGTGGAATTATAAATAAGGTCGCTACCGTGAAAGTTCAATATCACTTTTCTATCTAGCCACCAAAATGGCAATAGCGCTGGCGCAACATGCAATGGGAAATGGACGTAAACCAAATCGTTTTTTCCGCATTTAAAATAGAACTTGAAAATCTGAAGGTATAGTTTTAGATAACCCAAAGATTTGGAGGGCAAGGAATACTTTTTTGTAAGCACCGCTTTTTCAACCTGAAAAGAATCATTGACCGCTTTCTCAAAATTTTTCACAAAAATACCATAGCGCACATTTTCTGTGGAAGGATACATATTCGATATGAGAAACAATCGTTTTTTTTTAGTTGTCATTTACCGTTTGCTTTGAATACAAAAGAATAAAAAGGGCATAAAAAAATGAAAATATAAACACCCCTTTGCTTATTCCAAAGATTGTTTCGGAGCCTGAAAACAATACTATTATTATAAAAAAACTTAAGGCTTCCCCCTTCAGTTTTGTTTTTTTAAAAAATATTAAAATCACCGATAAATACACCAAAAGTCCTAAAAGACCATTAGAAATTAAAAACTCCAAATACTGATTATGGGCATTGTAGTGATTTTTTAGGGCAATTATAAATCCATTCTTACTATAGACAATATTATAAAGGGATTGCGTATCACCTGTTCCCACACCAAAAATCCAGTTTCCCCGTTCCTGGAAATCTGACATAATTGCACCCCACCTATCATATCTATCGAGTGTTATGTTTCCTTTGGTATCCATAATCGTGGTTAATTTCGATCCTAAGTAATCGAATTTAATAGACAGGGCCCCCAAGATTACAAGTAGTCCTAAAACGTAAAAAATACGTTTAATTTCCAGCTTTCTAAAAATGGTCACTACCGCAATTACAACGAGACAGATTACACCAATTCTACTACTGGTTTCTATCAAAAAAAGAAAAAAGGGAGCTAACAAAAGCAAGAACTTAAATTTGTTTTTTCTTAAATTGATGAATTCTGGCATCCGTATAAGCCCCACTATAAAAATGACCAACATTACAGCAAAATAACTTGGGTGGCCCTCAAAGGGCGCTACTGCATTCCACCCATTATAAACCCATTTAAAAAAATATTGCGCTTGTACCCAGGGCGTGGCGTTGGTTAAAATTGATTCAATAATTACCGCCCAACAAATAACCATTGCTGTAAAGAGTCCAATGCCAAAAGACACATAAATTCTTTTAAGATTAAAATCTTCGCGCTTATGCGATAAAACAATCAATGGTATTAAGAAAAGCGTTAAGGTTCTTTCTATATCGCGTAGGGCATCTTTTGTGTTTATTGAAAAAAACAATCCTATAATAAACAACAGAAAGAGCGCAAGCAATCCAAAAAAAGCAATTTTGTTTTGTTTGATGTTTTCCAGACGCACCCTAGGTTTCACTAAAAAAATGGAAGAAGCCACAAAAAGCCATAAAACTAGGGTGTTCAATTTATCCCATAGTGGTAGGGTTGCCACAAATAAATAGGTGCTAATCTCAAAAAACAGTCGTAATGGAGTGTTATTGTTCCAGTAGCTTTTTATACCTTTTATCATATGTGTTGTTAAGGGCGATATTTTTAAGTAAGATTAGTAATTCCTGATATTCCTGTGGGTCTAAGCTTTTAATTTTCCGATGGATTTCCCCTTTATTTTCAAAAGATGCAAAAAGTGGGTAATCGTTGCCCAACAAATGTTGTAAAGGAATATGTTTTTCTGAAAAAAATGGGAGCTGAAAACTTAAAAAATCAAATACCTTAATGGGAAACGTCAGATCGTCATACATATTTCTTGGACGGGTATGGAAAGCAAAGGCGATATTGTTTTCTGTAATAAACTGGGGAATATCCTTTCTGGGTACTTTGTTCAACTTTATATTTTCTGAAGTTACTTTTTCTTTCAAATCTTTGTCGCCAGAAAGGATATAGAAATTGTATTCATTTTTAAATTTTTCAGCAAAGTCAATAAAGTTTTTATAGCCAGAATTTGTATAGCCCAAGCTACCCAAATAAAGGATTCCAAGCTTTTCTGAAAAATTGGGATTGGTTCGGTTTACGGTAATTTCATGTGTTCCCGGGGGTAAATCCGTAAAAGGGCGTTTGGGAAAAAATTTATTTTTTTCAAAGAAAACTTCGCCCATTTCAATAGTCGGAAAAACCATGGAAGTGGAAATCAAGGTTAAATAGAAATTGCTGAGTTTGTTAAAATAGTAAGTAATTCTACTTCTAAAAGTGGTGTAATCTTCCGGAAACAATTCAATATAAATATCGCGGATAAATACTATGGTTTTTTTTGATCGCAGCCTTAAGAAAAAGAGGCACGGAATGTCGATGAGTGCGATGCGATTTGTGGCTGATTCCACGTATGCAATATTTGTACTTTTTATAATCGTTCGGATCTTACTTGCTTTATAAAATATCCGATTTCCTTTGGCTTTAAAAATACTTTTGAATAAATTGATTCTGGTATTTGGTCCTCCGGAGACTTTATTAAGGTTCGGAACTACATAAAAACTATTCTTCATGCGGTACGTTTGTCTTAATTTCTATTTCCTTTGAATTTGTAGATTCAAGTATTAGGAAGGGTATTAATAAATAGAAAAAATTATTAAAATAATGAATAGACAAAAGGTTTGTAAAAAACACTAAAAAAACAAAGCCAAGTTTTGCCCTTAATGTTGGCAATTTTAAATATAAAACCAAGTGGAGTATAAAAAACAGAAATAATAACAAGTAACCGCCTCGGTGATATAAATAATAAAACCCGTTATCTATTTCCTGAAATGTGAAAAAACCGCTGAAAGCCTGAACCTCTTCGTTTTCGCGATAAATAGTGGTGCTAGCACCAAACCCTTTTCCCATAATTTTCTGAGCCAGGTTAAAATCTTCTGATCTTACTGCTTTGCCAAAATCTTCAATACGTATTTTTAAACTAGCATATTTCCATGGTTTAAGAACATAGGGGAGTTTTTCTTTTATAAGCGGCGGCGCGAAATCTGAATTAAAAAAAGCGACACTTGAAGCGATTATTAAAACGCTGATAATAATATATGCGGGCTTAAAGATCTTTCTAAAATTCGCAATAATTAAAAACAATAATACGGCCGCGATAACCATGTTCATCAAGTTTGTAGTTAGAACAAGATAAGGCATAGCTATTAAAAAAGATAACCCCAACGACATATCCAAAGGCTTTTGCTTTAATAAATAATAAAAACCAATTAAAATTATAGGAATAATAGCCGGCCCATAAACCCTTCCTCTATAACCAAAAACCGTATAATCCCATAGATTTGGCAACAATTTTAGATAGAGTAAAAAATAAACAACAAAAACCGCGAAGTTTAAAATGAATAGAAATCTTAAAAAATTAAACTTCTTTACATTTAATAAAAACAAATAGAAGAGAAAGCCATAAATCTGAAATTTAATATCTATAGTTGGACTTTTGTGATCATAAAAAAAGCCTATTACTAAAAAGAATAAATAAATAAAAAATGCCAAATATAGATAAGAGGGAATGCGCAATTTCCCCTTATTATCTATTACCCAAACACAACCAACTAAAAAGACCAATAAAAAAAGCGACAGGCTACTATATTTTACCGTGCTAATAAGCAAGTAGAGTAATACTAATAAAACTTGGTAAAATATCTTCACAATTTCAATGTGTTTATTATAATTACATCAAAACTAATATTTTCTAAGTCAAAGTTAAGCCTAGTAGAAGATAATTTTTCCAATTTATTGTCCGGAACAAATAGATATTCACATTTGTTAAGGTCTGAATGAATTCCAATGGATTCAATTTTTTGAATTGCAATAAGATTTTTTTTCTCTTTAATAATTCGAAATGTGGTATAACCCAGTATATGCAATGTTTCCAATAGATCGTTTTGTCTTTCAAATCTGATAGAATTTTCTTCTTTATTGTAAACTGGTAAGATTTCTGTGATTATAAATGGTTTATTTTTTTTAATTTCTTCTGCAAAGCTTTTGATCACTTCAAGTTCTGCTCCTTCAACATCCACCTTTAGGATTGACATTTGTTCAAAATCAACTTTTTTCTTTAGCATACTAATATCGAACAACGGAATATATTCTCTACGATCAATATCCTTACTATTGAATCCTTTTATTATTGAGGCCGAGCCATCTGTTTCGCTGTCAAAATAAAAATTAAGTTCGCCCAGTTCAGCTTTGGTAGAAATTCCTACAGGATAAAGGGTGGTATTTTTTATTGAATTCAATTTTATTAATTTATTCACATAAAATATACAGCTTGGATTGGGCTCAAAGCCCAAATATTCAATTTCTGAATTGACACTTTTTACTTTTAAAAGAGTCTGCCCAATATTTACCCCAACATCCACAAATTTATTAGCATCTATACTTAATAGTGCCTTGAGCAGATCCACCATCCATTGTTCACTAATGGATAAATTGGAAACCCCCACATTTCCCAAAACGGGAATTTTAAAACTTTTGCCATTTACTTTACTTCTTGCTACAAAATTAAAGCTAGATAATCCTTTTTTTAAAATTGATTTTATTTTATTCCCCATTGTTATTATTTAAGAATTTTAAAGGTAGAAATTTTAGTGAAAAATTATTGATGAGAATATATATTTTGGGTTGGTAGCTTCAGGGTATCCTGTGGATTGTAAAAATAGATCATTAATTTTTTAAGGGTTTCATCAGTAATTTTTGTATCCAATTTTTTTATGAAAACCTTTTTAGAACCCACATCAGGAGTCTAAATGTGAAAATCCATAAGATAGTTTGGCAAAGCCTGCCCCTGCAATAATAATGAACAATGGGTATATTTCATAACGATAACGGCCTTGTATTTCATAAAATGAATAGATAACAACAAAGCCGATGATTATTAAATAAAATAATAAATATGGTAAGTCAATGGGCGTTTTGAAAGTAATAATATTAAAGAGGATTAAAATGAGCCCCATGCCAATTAAAAAGATATAAAAGTATTGTTCAAATAAAGTTAGAAATTCAAAATCCTTTTTGTTTTTAATATTTTTTGTAAATGCCCAATATGTACCAGCATCTTTTTTTGCCCACATAAGTTTAAATTTTTCATTTAGAAGATGCATAAGTTTACGTTTATCTCCAAGCCTTTCCTGAATTAATGGTTTTGCATTTTCCTCAAAAGTTTTCAGATCCTCAGTTAGGAGCGCATCATTCTTTGAATAATGCCCCACAGTTTCAGCGTTTAAACCAACCAACAACTTATAACTGGGTATTGGGTCATTAAATATTCCATCTCTACTAATGTTTATCCACTGAAGGGAAAAACTTGCCAGCACTAGAATTAAAAAATAAGAGCCTGATAATTTTCCCAATTTTAAAAACAGTGTTTTCCAATTTTTAAAAAACCCATTTTTCATTTCAAAAATAAATTTAAGAATGATGAAAATAAACAACCCAATAAAAAAGACCGAAATGGTAGGCCGTATTAAGTTGGCTACGGCTAATAATGCCCCAACATACATTAAACTTTTATTTCTAAAATACATCCATAAGGCCAGTAACATAAAAAATATGGACAATGTTTGGTTGGTCAACAAAGAAGAATAGACAATTAATGGGGGATATAAAGCTGAAATAAGCCCAGTGATTCGTGCTGTTGGTTCCCCGCTTATAATTTTTGAAATTTTATAAATAAGGCCCACTATTAGCGTACCAAAAATCACATTCAAAATTTTCAATGTTAGAACCGAATTGGAAAAAAACAACACAATTGATTGGTATGCTGTAAAGGGGATATTTGAAGGATATTTTATAAAATAAGGATTATTCTGAATAGCGGAAATGTTCCCCGTCATCAACTCTTGAGCAGTGTGAAACATAACACTAAAATCTGAAATTGGCTCAGTATTTACATTGAATACCCACCAAAATCTTAAAGATATCGATAAAGCCAATAAAAAAATAAAAAAAAATAAGTTCGAGATTTTTCTATAATTGATAACTTTAAATAGAACAATTGCCGCTGAAAGCACTAAAAATATTTTTATCCATTTTACCAAAATGATAGGAGTGCTTTCTTCGTATTAATAGAAATATATTATATATCATTTTTGAAAAAATAATAATTGAAAAAATGAATATTATATAAATGTTATTTTCTTTTTGAACATCGGTTATCTTTTTAGAATTTTATCGATAATGTAACGAGGTCTATTTTTAGTCTGTATATAAATTTTACCAATATATTCACCTATTATTCCAATAGCAAAGGTCTGTATTCCACCAAAAAAGGTTACAACTGCAATCATCGAAAACCAACCGTGAATAACATTTCCCTTAAGCAATTGAATGGCTGCCCATAATAATAGAACGAAAGATAATAGGATTGAAAACAGGCCGACGAGCAAAACGATTCTTAAAGGCGTGGCTGAAAATGATGTAATACCATTCCATGCAAAGGAAAGCATTTTTCTAAAAGGATATTTTGAGATACCTACTTCCCGTGGTAGTCTTTTGTAATACACTATAGCGTGTTTTAACCCAATTACTGGAAAAATAGCTCTTAAAAAAAGGTGTGATTCGGGAAATTTTAAAAGTGACAATAAAGCTTGATTGTTAATTAGCCTAAAATCAGCATGATTTTTAATAGTTTTTACACCCATTTTATCCATTAGGTTGTAAAACATTTTTGCAGTACCTCTTTTCAGCATACTGTCTGTTGTTCTATCATTTCTAACACCGTAAACAATATCGAACCCCTCATTATATTTTGCGATCATTTCTTCAATTACATAAAAATCGTCCTGCAAGTCTACATCAAGGGTTATGTATATTTCATATTCATTTTTAAAACTTTCCAATCCAGCCAATAATGCATTTTGATGCCCAAAATTATTGCTGAATTTAATGGCATTTATATATTCTTGGGAGAAAGAGGTAAGAATGTTCCAAGTTTCATCACTACTGCCATCATCTACAAAACAAATACCGCTCTCATTTGAAATAATACCCGATTTAACCAAATTTTCAAAATAAATAAAAAAACTATTAATGGAGTTTGATAAAACTTCTTGTTCATTAAAACAGGGGAAAATCACTAATAATTTCATCTTATTCATTTTTTTTGGCCTTACAAAAATCAGTATAATTTCGAATACTATGGTGATACAACCGGTTTATTTATATACAATGTAATATTTAAAATCTTTTGGGGTACAGTATTTTTACTTCGAAATAAACATATCAATAAAATTTTATTTATTTTTAGAAAACAGATTTTATTTACTGGAAATGTAATTTCGACAATACTGTCTTTTAGGATTTAAAAATAAAGTCCTAGCATTCGTTTTAACTAAAGAGAAAGTACTTTGCAAAAGTAATTAATCTTTGTGCTTAATGTTTATGAATTTTCTACTGTTTTATCTTTTATAGCTTTATAAAACATACTTCAAATTCAAATATAACGTTGCTGATTTGCCGGTTGGATTATATATTGTGAAGATTTACATAGAGGGTACTTCCATCACAAAAAAGTTATTAAGTTTTAATCATAAAACTCAAATTATGACAATCAGAAATGCTATTACTTACCTATCATTGAGTATTCTGTTAACGATATACTCAGGTTGCAATAAAGATGATGCTCCCAGCACACCAGATCCCGTGAATAATGTTCCCGGCAATTTTGAAATTACAATCAGCGAGATAACTTTCTCTTCCGCAATTGTAAATTGGACAGTACCTGCAACAGATGAGCCAACTTCGATAACATATTCTGTTTATTTGAATGAATCACTTGTAGTAGAAAATTTAACCGAAACTTCATATAACCTAGAAGATTTAAACTATGCTACCAATTATATTATGAAAGTGGAGGCTAAAAATGAATATGGTATTGCTCCTTCTTTAAAAACTTTTACAACGCTCGAGCCCATAAGACTTCGCCTCAAAAAATACAATGAGAATATTCTAAATTATAACGAATCTAATTTATTAGTATATAGAGGAGATCCGAGCCAATATGGATATATAAACATTGATTATACCTATAATCAAAATAATAAAATTTTAAATGAAGAATCTTACTATGAAGATGCGGTTGGTAAGAGGGGGCGTGTAGATTATATTTATACTAATGATATACTCAGTGGACTTTCTATTAACGAGCGTGTTGAGGATGTAAGAAATGATTTACAGTTTCAGTTCGAATCTGAAACTGCTTATACGTACATTATCACATCTCGAGTTGATTACGATGAATATATTAATTATTATCAAGTACAACTTGAACTCGACAATGATAATAACATCACTAAATATACACGGACCAATACCGAAACGATGCATGTAGATGTCGTTCATTTTGAATATTCTAATGGCAATTTGACTAAAATAAAGAATGGTATGAATATATTAGAGATTTCCTATGATACAGCTAATAACTGGCATACATATAGAAGCGGATTTCTGCCAGAAATATACGATCATAACTCATATGATATGGCGGGTTTAATATGTTACCCCTACTTTCTGGGTTATTGGTTGAAGTTTATGCCAGAGTTTTACGATTTTATTAATACAAACAATCCTCTGGAATATAAATATAATGGTGAAGTCTGGACCACCTTCCACTACGAGTATAATGAAATTAATTATCCTAAAAAAATAACAATACCTGAAAGAAATTTCATTATAGATTTGGAATATGAAGCTGTGGAATAGGCGACAATAATTATTTAGAAAAAACTTTTTTAATTTCCCTAAGATAGAGTCGAGGAACCACTGCCGTACAAAACTCTATTAAAGAAGCCCCAGTCATCCGTTTCACCAAAAGCCACCAATTGGGCACAAAAAGCGCAACAATGCCAGCAACCATTGCGTAGGCCACTGCTTCTGCTGAAAATTGGGTGCCAATAAAAATAAAGGCTGGCATTACCATTAAAGAAAAAATATTCCACACAAATGAAATATCAGTTCTTCCGGTGGCAATAACAAGGCTACCTATTGGGTTTCCGATGCTGCGTATGTACATATATACCGAAAGAATACGCACCAAAATAATAATGTTCCCATATTCACTGCCATAGAGTATATTAACGATGATTGGAGCAAAAATGAAAACCATCAAATACACGAAAAAATTGATGGAAGAAACAATATTGATCAGTTTCAAATAATTTTTCTTCAACGTAGAAAGGTCGTGCTGAAATTTCGCCAACAAGGGATTGGAAATCTTGGTAATAATCGGGTTTATAATCTGTGCGGGCTTAAAGACCAACTGTTTTGCCAAACTGTAACCACCCAGTATTTCGGGACTGAACACTTTTCCTATAATAATAATATCTATATCCCTATTAAAGTAATTGACAAACTGGCTACCCACTTCAAAAACACCGATTCTTAAAAAAAGAAAAGATTCCTTTAAATTAAAATGAAATAATATCGGGTCAATAATCCATCCGCGGAGAAAGAAAAAGATATTTGGCAAAGCGTATTGCACAAGTGCCGAAATTACTAGAGAATATATTCCAAAGCCTTCAACGGCCATCACAATGGCAATTATAAGGGATAAGATGGCACTTATCAATTCAACCAATGCAATAATCTTGAAGTTCAGATTTTTCTGCTCAACGGTTCGAAATTGATTTCCCAGTCCAGCAAAAATAACGGTGGTGGACATTATTACTATTAATTTGCTAAGTATAGGACTATCGTAGAAATCAGCTATAAATGGCGATACAAAAACAATAACAACGAAGACCAAAATGCCAAAAGCCAAATTTATCCAATAAAGACTTGAGTATTCCCTCTTCGAAATTTCCTGTCGATGGAAAATGGCCGAAGTCAACCCCATATCCATAAAAAGGCTAATTACCCCCAAAACGAAAAGTACAAGTGCCATCAATCCAAAATCTCCTCTGTCCAAAAAACGGGTGAGGATGGAAAGGCGCAAAAGAGAGCAAACCGCCACACCAATAGTACCTACTGATGTCCACTTTACACCTTTTACAAGATTATTCCGATTTTGCATTGCGCTTAATTAAGCTTTCAAAAATTGCAGTAATTTTTTGGGTGTTTTTTTTTAAATTGAAATTGTTTTCAACAACCATACGTGGTTGGCAATCCAATTTTTTGATGTCCGAAAATGCTTTTGCCATAGTTTCAATATTTCGCTCTTCCACCAACAATCCATTTTGACCGTGCGTAATAATTTCTGGAATACCTGCGTGAACTGTACTTATGCAGGGCAAATCCATCGCCATTGCTTCCATCAAAACGGTTGGCAAACCTTCAGTGTCGCCATTAGCTGCTGTTACACTGTGATGCACAAAAAAATTGGCTTTTTCCATTTGTTCTTTCACTTGAAATCTGTCCACTAAACCTAAAAACTTGACGTTTTGCTGCAGATTCAAATCTTCTGAAAGCTTTATCATGTCATCATAAAGAGGACCAGCGCCGCCAAAAATTAAAATATCATTGCTCTTGGTTGCATCCAAATGTGCCCTAAATGCCTTTAGGGTGTATTGATGCCCTTTCTTTTCAACAAAATTTGAAACCTGTAAGAAAGTAGCGGGTTGTGAAGGGTTTAACTGTTGGAGAGTTTCTCTTTTGAAAAAATCAATGTCAACCCCTAGATAATCAACTATTATTTTTTCTGAAGGAATTCCAATAGTTACAAGATTATTTTTTATGGCTTTCGAAACCGCCGTGCCAATCACTAATGGATTTGCAAAAACCTTCTTCAAAGAATGGCAATAAGTTTTGTTTGTCAACGCCGAGGAGGCATCGTAGCCATGAAATGTTATAACGGTTGGAATTGGGTTTGTTTCAAAATAATTGCCAAGCCGAAAAAAATGCGTCCCAAAATGACAATGAATTATGTCTGGTTTGAAGGTGACTAAATGCTTTTTGAATTTTTTGGAAAAACTAGTGCTGAAATAGGTAAATTCAATATTAAGTTTTCTCTTAAAAGCAGAAATGATATAATTGAAATCCTTTTTTTCGTTGTAAATATAAACATCATCCAAAGGAAAAAGATGCTCGTTTTTTCTTTCGCAGGCAACAACTTCAACTATATGACCTTGGCTTTGTAATGCTTTTATTTGATTGTAAATAAAAGTCATTGACGGGGTTAAAAAGCCATGGCATGTTACCAATATTCTCATGCTGCTACTTTTTCGAAAATTCCTTTACTCCACAAAAATCCAAAATAGTAATGTTAGACTCAATTTCAAAATCAATAAATTCTTTATGGGCTACCAAAAAAACCATAATGTCACATGTTTCTTTAGCTTCCATTGGAGAGGTTAAATGAAATTTATCGTGCGCTTTTAAATTGGGCTCCACAAACAAAACGTTAAACCCATTAGATTTCAATTGCTGTGCAACGTGAAGTGCGGGAGATTCCCTTAAATCGTCAATATTTGGTTTAAAAGCCAGACCCATGCATGCAATAATTGCATCTTTTCCAGTATCAATTTTAAACTGAAGTGCCACGTTTTTGACTTTTTCAATAGCCCACTCTGTTTTGTAATTATTTATTTCGCGAGCTGAACGGATTATTTTTGATTCCTCTGGAAATTCCGAAACTATAAACCAAGGATCTACGGCAATACAATGGCCACCTACACCGGTACCGGGTTGAAGAATATTTACACGTGGGTGCTTGTTTGCCAAACGAATCAACTCCCAAACATTGATATTTGCCTTATCGCAAATCATAGAAAGCTCATTTGCAAAAGCAATTTGAACATCTCTCGAAGAATTTTCTACAAGCTTGCACATTTCAGCAGTTTGTGAATTTGTTTTGTGAAGTTCTCCTTTGACGAAATGTTTGTAGAACCAAACTGCTTTTTCAGTAGAAGCATCGTCAATTCCGCCAATGGCTCGGTCGTTCTGTTCCAATTCATAAATTACATTTCCAGGCAATACACGCTCTGGGCAATATGCAATGAAGATTTCTCCTTTTAAATCGGGCCGTTCTTTATAAATTATTTCTTGGATTTTATGAGTTGATCCAACGGGACTTGTTGATTCCAAGATAACAAGTACGCCTCTTTTTAATGTGGGAATTATATTTTTTACTGCAGCTTCCACATAGGAAAGATCGGGTACAAAATTATCCTTAAAAGGCGTTGGTACTGCAATTAAATAAACATCTGCTTCAACGGGTTTTGTGGAAGCTTTTAGGTATCCTTCCTTAACAACGTGATGAACAAGACCATCAAGATCCGGCTCAACTATATGAATTTTGCCTTCGTTTATCGTATCTACTACACGTTGATGTATATCAACCCCAGTTACTTTTATTCCTTTACTGGCTATCAATGCAGCTGTAGGCAGCCCAATATAGCCAAGTCCCATCATCACTACCGTGGGTTTTTGTTCCATGTTATAATTTTTCAATAAAATTCACTATCCTTTCCGTTGCTTTTCCATCTCCATAGGGATTGTGCAACATACTCATTCTATTATAATATTCTGTGTTATTCAATAATTTTTCGGTTTCTTCAATAATTCTATTTGAATCTGTTCCAACTAAAATTACCGTGCCTTCTTCAACTGCCTCGGGGCGCTCGGTAGTGGTTCTTGTTACCAATACCGGTTTTCCCAAACTTGGGGCTTCTTCCTGAATCCCGCCACTATCGGTAATTATTAGATACGATTTCTCCATCAGCCATATAAAAGCAGGGTAGGCCAAGGGAGCAACCAAATGAATATTTTCAATTCCCGAAAGAAGGTCATTTACAGGTCCTACAACATTCGGATTTAGATGAACAGGATATATTATCTCAACATCCGCATTCTTTTCTGCTATAGTCTTTAAGGCCGAACAAATACTAATAAGTCCGTCGCCATGATTTTCTCTTCTATGGCCCGTTACAAGAATAATTCTTTTCTGAAAATCTAAAATTGTTTTTAATTTTTCTATTTCATTATCATTGAAATTTTCAGAATTTACTTTCTCAATTCCATAAAGAAGTGCGTCAATGACGGTATTTCCAGTAACTAAAATATTTTTTTCTGTGGTATTTTCGGCTAAAAGATTTTCTTTGGAAAGCTTGGTAGGGGCGAAATGATAATCTGCAATTTTCCCGGTAAGCTGACGATTGAATTCTTCGGGAAAAGGATATTGCCTATCAAATGTTCTTAACCCGGCTTCTACATGACATATTTTTGCACCACTGTAAAACGCTGCTATTCCAACCGCCATAGAAGTAGTTGTATCGCCATGCACATATACATAATCTGGCTTAACCTCGTCAAGAACCGGCTTCATATTTTCGATAATCGCAGCGGTTAATGTGTAAAGGTTTTGGTTTGGACGCATTATATTCAAGTCAAAATCAGGCCTTATCTCAAAAAATTCCAAAACTTGATCAAGCATCTCTCTGTGTTGTGCAGTCACACAGACTTTTGTCACAAAATCATTATCCTTTAAAAATTTTTGGACCAAGGGAGCCATTTTTATGGCTTCAGGCCGGGTGCCAAATACTATTAAATTGATTTTAGGCATTTAATTATTTTGAAATATGAAACTGATTTTATAACCTGCAATTTATCCTGCTTCGGCATATCTTTTTATACCTCTGAAGATATAAAGAATGAAAAACACTAAGCAGAACAAAAACACGAAAAATAAGGGATATTTTACTTTGTTAGAAATATTAAGCACACTCTGCGGCTCCATATTATAGTTAGCACTTACCACTTTAATAGGGATATCATAATCGCTTTGTTGAATCTGGAGACGTTGTAGATTTTCTAAAATTTGTCTTTTCTTTTCTACAAGGTTAAATTGATCCGTATTATTACTAACTGAGACCGAGGATCCTCCCTTTTGTATGGTATAGTTTGCTTTTATCAAAGAATCCAATTGGGCTATCATAACATAATGTTCCTGCACCTCAATGTCTTTAACATTTTTATAAATTTTCTGGTACTCTTGAAAATGTTTATTATCATTGAAATATTCAAATAAATCATCTATTATTTGCTCGGATGATTTTTTCCCTTTTATGGAAATTTGCATTTTGTGATATTTGTAATATTTACTGGTTGCCATGTTTTCCACATATTCGGAAAAATCTTGGTTTTGGGAAATAATTTTTAAAATATCAATATTTTGCCTGGATTCAGAAATAAAATTATATAGATCTACAATGGGTTCTATTTCTATAAGATTAAGTTTTGAATAGTTAGTGTCCAAAACCTTTTTAAGATATATAGTGTCCTGTGCGGCAACTTTTAAGTTGATTTCATTTATTTTATCATACAAATAATCAACACTTTCAAAATTTGGGATTACTATTAATTCATTGTTGTAGGATTTTACTTGATTATAATCTTTGTAAAATCCAATCCCAAACCCTACTATAATCAATACTATAATTATAATAATATACTTTTTGAAAAAGGCTAGTATAAGGAGTATGCCAACGGCTACATTTTTTAAAAAATTATTCAATTTTTTAAACATATATCCCAAATCAACTTCTTCGGATGAATTTTGCTGTGCCATAATACACTTTATAAATTAATGACTGTCTTTTTTAATATATATTTTAAGCTTTCCTGCCAATCTAAATGCTTAAATTTTAACAAATTCCGCACCTTCGAATTATCTAAAACACTATACTCCGGCCGTGCGGCAAAAGTACGGTAATGGTTTGTTTTTGCAAGTTTTACATCTTTTAATTTTCCAGAGAGTAAAAGTATTTCTTGAGCAAAACCGAACCAAGTAGTTTCTCCTTTATTGCTGTAATGATAAACGCCGTAATGTTTTGAATCTTGTGCAATTATCTGCAATATCGTATTTGCCAAATCATTGGCATTGGTGGGCGTTCCTGTCTGTTCAGTTGTAATGGTGAGTGATTTTCCCTCTTTGGAAGCCTTTAAAATTGTTTTTAAAAAATTATGCCCGTATTGCGAATACAACCATGAAGTGCGAAAAATGAAAAATTTATCACAGATTTCTTGAATATACTGTTCTCCTTTTAACTTAGAAGCGCCATAAACATTGATGGGATTGGTTACATCGGTTTCCAAATAAGGGGATTTCTTCTTACCATCAAAAACATAATCTGTTGATATGTGAATTAATGTAACATCATGTTCATTGCATACTTCCGCTATATTTTTTACAGCTTCCGCATTGATTGCAAAAGCCCTCTCGGATTCGCTTTCTGCTTTTTCAACATTGGTATAAGCCGCAGTGTTTATACAATAATCATAATTATTTTTACGGAAGAAATCTTTTAGCAGCTCTAAATTCTCAATATCCAATTCTTCTTTTGAAACAAACTGAAAGTTAAGGTCAGGAAAATCGGCGGAAGCGTCTTTTATGCATCTCCCCAATTGTCCATTCGCGCCTGTTACCAGTATTTTTTTCATGAAATAGCTTCCTCAAAAGTGGGAAGTTGTAAGTCTTTTTCTGAAATTATAAATTCTTCCTTCGGAAGATGCCAATCCAGTGCCAAGGTTGCGTCATTATAAATTATCCCACTCTCGGAAGTTTTATCGTAGTAATTATCACATTTATAGGAAAAAATAGATTGTTCCGAAAGCGTTATAAAGCCATGTGCAAAACCTCGTGGCACAAATAACTGCAGATTTTCAACGTCATCCAGAATAATGGAAAATGATTTTCCGAATGTTTCCGATTCCTTCCGAATATCAACCACTATATCCAAAACCCTTCCAGTAACCACCCGCACGAGCTTTGCCTGCGCCATTTCGCCATGTTGAAAATGTAGCCCACGCAGAACCCCTTTTGAGGAAATGGATTGATTGTCCTGAACAAAATCTACCGTAAAGCCCGCTAGTTTCCCAAATATTTTTTGATTGTAGGTTTCATAAAAAATTCCGCGTTCGTCCCCAAACACTTTCGGCTTCAGGATAAAGCAATTTTTTAATGGCGTGTTTTTTAGTTCCAAATTTAATCGAGTTGAATTAAATGTTTTCCGTAACCACTTTTCAGCAGTGGTTCTGCCAACGTTATTAATTGTTCTTTGGAAATATAGCCCATTTCATAAGCCGCTTCTTCAATGGCTCCAATTTTCAATCCTTGTCTTTCTTCAATAACCTCCACAAACTGCGCAGCTTGCATAAGTGAAGCAAATGTTCCGGTGTCCAACCACGCCGTACCTTTATCTAGAATACTGACGTTGAGATTTCCATTTTTTAAATAAACGTTGTTCACATCTGTAATTTCCAGTTCGCCACGGGAACTGGGTTTTATATTTGCCGCAATCTCCACGACGCTATTATCATAAAAATAGATTCCTGGAACGGCATAATTGGATTTTGGATTTGAAGGTTTTTCTTCAATGGAAAGCGCTTTTCCATCTTTGTCGAACTCCACAACGCCATATCTTTCAGGGTCTAAAACATGATACGCATAAATAACACCGCCCTCTGGATTATTATTGGATTGCAACAATTCTTTCAAGCCCGAACCGTAAAAAATATTATCTCCCAAAATTAGAGCAACTTTATCATTTCCGATGAATTCCTTTCCAATAATGAAAGCTTCGGCAAGACCATTGGGGTGAGCTTGTTCGGCATATTGAAAATGGCAGCCCAGTTTTTTTCCATCGCCCAAAAGTTGTTTAAAAAGGGGAAGATCCGTTGGAGTTGAAATAATTAAAAAATCCTTAATGCCAGCATACATAAGTGTTGACAGCGGATAATAAATCATCGGCTTATCATAAACGGGCATCAATTGCTTACTTACCGCCAAAGTGATGGGGTGCAAACGTGTGCCGGAACCACCCGCTAAAATTATTCCTTTCATCTTTATTTATTTTGTCACGTTTCCACGAACTATTTGCTTTAATTATTTGTGAATTCGCAGCGTAAATTATAGTCTATCTCTATTTTCTAAATACCAAGCAATGGTTTTCTGAATTCCTGTTTCAAAGTTTTCACTTGCTTTCCAACCCAATTCGTTTTCAATTTTTGAAGCATCAATAGCATACCTAAAATCGTGGCCCGGACGGTCTTTTACGAAAGTTATTTGTTCTTTATAGGAATTTTTCTTCGGAAGCAGTTCGTCCAACAACTCACAGATAACATTCGCAATATAAAAATTTTCGCGTTCATTCCTGCCTCCAATATTATAGGTTTCGCCCAATTTTCCTTTTTCCAAAGCTAAAAAAATCCCACTGCAATGGTCCATTACATAAAGCCAATCCCGAACATTTTTTCCATCCCCATAAATGGGAATATCTTCATTGGAAATTGCTTTGCGAATTATTGTTGGTATCAACTTTTCTTTATGTTGATGTGGACCGTAATTATTTGAACAATTGGTGGTTACAACCGGAAGTCCATACGTATGAAAATAACTGCGGGCAATAAAATCGGATGAGGCTTTTGAAGCACTGTATGGACTATTGGGAGCGTATGATGTTTGCTCGGTAAAAAGTCCAGTTTCACCTAAAGTACCATAAACCTCATCAGTAGAAATATGAAGAAAACGGGCATCTTTGAATACATCTTTTAGATCATTCGGACCATTCATCCAAGTTTTATAAGCACTTTGTAGCAGATTGAAAGTTCCCACAATGTTTGTTTGAATAAATTCCGAAGGGCCCGAAATGGAATTGTCCACATGGCTCTCTGCGGCAAAATGAACTACTTTTTGGAATTGATGCTCGGTGAACAGTTTTTGAATGATTTCCACATCACAAATATCTCCTTTGATAAAAGTGATTTTATCTGAAACGGCTTCCAAATTCTTCAAATTTCCAGCATAAGTAAGTTTGTCCAGAACGTAAATTTCGTCTTCTGAATTTTTTAGGACGTATTCCACATAATTGGAACCTATGAATCCTGCCCCTCCGGTAACCAGTACTTTATCTTTTTTCAAATTTAGTTTTTAGAAGTTTCTAATATCTGTTTCAATATTTTTTGGGTAATTAAATACGTTGGTTTTACCCCAGTTGTTCCCAACCCGCCCGAGGCTAAAGTGCTTCCGGTTTCCAATGGATTATCAGAGGCGTAATAGGCATAACGCAGCTTCACATTTGAGCTTATGCTTCGGCGGATTTTTGAAGCTGCCTGTATTGCTTTTTGATAATGTGCGCCTTCCATTTCAATCCCTATTACATTCCACGTGGATTTGTGAAAAAACTTAAGCAAATCTCTATTTTGAAGTGAAGTTCCCAAAACCGATATCATAGTTCCGGTACAAACCTTTACATCATCCTCTTTAAAATTCGATATTTCAAGTTCATTTTTGAATGGGTAATTATCTGCTGTACCCTCAAAAACGTGGGCCGATGGAATCATAATATCGCCTTTTCCACCTTCTAATATACCTGCTTTTCCCATAATTGAAATAGAAACCACGTTCAAAAAATGTCGGTCTTTATTTTTATCTACAAATGGCTTTAAAAGTTCGTCCATAGTTTCATATGCCTGTTCGCCGAAAGCATAATCCATTACAACAATTAAAGGGGCTTGGGAGCTTTCAATGTTTTTTAATCCTTCGGTATACGGGCTTTTCAATATTTTGGAAGTATCTATTATTTGAATGTCAATATTGGTTCCGCTTTGGTCTTCAATAAAAATCATTCCTTCTTCCAATGCGGTTTTGGTTACTTTTTGGCGCAGTTTTAAATTGGCCGCAATGCTCAAAGCTTCAAAAACTTGCATGGGTTTCTTCTTTGAAAATTCGGAAGCCAAAGCTTTAGGCGCATATAAACTGTTCATGACACTATGCATATTGGCGCTAATAATATGTAGCGGCCGCTCCAGTAAATTATTTTGTTGCAATGTTTGTTTTATGTGATGGGCCCAGTGTTCGCCATGAATATGGTGGCCTAAGCTTTCACGCAGAACAGGACTGAAAGTGATGATGCGTTTATTATCATCAATTATTTCCTCTATTGCTATTTTGCCTAGAAAATAAATAATATTTAAAAATCTGTTTTCATTCTTTTCACTTGCAAAAAAAGGATATACACTTTTTACTTCATCAAAAGTTCTTCCAAGGAAATTTGCCGTGTGCGTAAGTGCTACTTCCTTTTCTTCCTGTGATAATTTTCCATTTTTCAATACCGCCTGCTCCAACTTTTTCCAATCACGGATTACTTCGCCATTTTCATTGATTAGCACTTGTTTCATAATCTTGTGCGATTCTATAAACAGAAATGTCAAATGTGTTAAAATATCATAGATTTCCGAACGCCCGCGAGTAATTTCAATATTCATTTGTTCGGCATCAATACGGTAACAGTTTCTGCGTCTTTTTAATGGAATTATAGGATCAAAATGTGAATTTTTATAACCTTCATCACTCGTTAAATTTATAAATCTACATTCCTCTATTCCGTACGGCAAACGATCCATCACATAGAGTAAACCTTGTAATTCAATTTTATCTTCCTTTATTGAGCCATAAATCTCGGGGCGAAGGGTTAATAAAGATTCGCGAAGTGTCTCCCCAGAAATACCCATAGGTTTGTAAAATCCACGGTTAAAAAGATGGCGCATGGTAATGTAAAGTCGCTCAATTGCTTGGGTGCTTTCCTGTGCGCGTGTTCTTGTAAGTGATTTCAGTTTCATGAGAAACAAAGATAACACTAATTTTAAGGCTGAATTTGTATAAGAGCATCAGCAATCTTGCGGTCATTTGAAAGTCGGGGTATTTTATTTTGACCCCCTAACTTGCCCTGTGATTTCATAAAATGCTGAAAGCTATCTTTTTTAAGAGGAGTGATTTTTAATTGCTGCAGTACGTTACCTTCAATTAAATCGAAATAATATGAATTTTGTTTTTGCATTTCGACATCTAAAAAGTTGGCTACTTCCTGAAGATTTTCGGGAGCTTTTTCAAATTCAACAAGCCATTCGTGAAACGGAAGATTTCCTTCGGAAGGAGTAATTTGTGGCGCAACGGTAAACTCAGTAATTGAAAAATTAAACTTTGAAATGGCCGCGTTCATTGCCTGCTCAACTTCCTTTCCTATTACATGTTCCCCAAAAGCTGAAATAAAATGCTTAATCCTGCCCGAAACAATTACACGATAGGGTTTAGTTGAAGTAAACTGCACAGTATCGCCCAAATTGTACGCCCAAAGGCCAGCGTTTGTTGAAATAATCATTACATAGTTAATCCCAATTTCTACTTCACCAATGGTTAATCTTTTGGAGTTTTCTTCAAAAAAGGTTGAAGCCTCAACAAATTCATAAAAAATCCCCGAATTCAAAAGCAATAACATTCCCTTTTCCTTTTGGCTATCCTGAAAGGCGAAAAAGCCTTCACTTGCCGGAAACAGTTCGATACTGTCAACTTTTCTTCCTATTAAACTTTCAAATTTTGCCCGGTACGGTTCAAAATTTACACCGCCATAAATGAACAGATTGAAGTTTTTGAAAAGATCGCCTACCTTTTTTCCGGTAGATTTTTGCAGCTTTTCAAAATACATCTGTACCCAAGATGGAATGCCGCTTATTACGGTCATGTTTTCGTCTTTGGTTTCTTCAACAACGGCGTCCACTTTAGTTTCCCAGTCCTCGATGCAGTTTGTTTTCCAACTGGGCAATCGGTTTTTTTGAAGGTATGAGGGCACGTAGTGTGCTACAATACCCGAAAGCCTGCCCACTCTAATTCCATTTTTATCCTGCATTTCTGGACTTCCCTGAAGAAAAATCATTTTACCATCCGCGAAATTTGATTTTCCAGTTTCGTTAATATAACAGAGCAATGCATTACGGGCGGCTTCTATATGATAGGGCATGGATTGTTTCGTTAATGGAATGTACTTTGCGCCTGAAGTAGTTCCCGAAGTTTTTGCAAAATAAAGTGGCTTTCCTGGCCAAAGCACATTTTCTTCACCTGCCACCACACGATCCACATAGGGTTTTAAATCTTCGTAATCACGAATGGGAACGGAGGCAGCAAAATCTTCAAAAGAGCGGATATTTTGGAAACCATGGTCTTTTCCAAAGGCTGTGCTTTTAGCTTTGGAAATCAGATTTTTTAAAACTTTTTGTTGTGTTTCAACGGGCTTCGTGGCCCATCTCTGGATTTTTTTAACTACAATTTTGGCAAACATTTTTGCGCTGATTGATTTTACGGACATAGGCTTTTAGTCAAAATCTATAAAACTTGTGGGATTAATTGGAAAACCATCGCGCCACAACTCAAAATGTAAGTGGGGACCTGTGGTAAGCTCGCCTGTATTACCAACCGTACCAATAACCTCCCCGGCTTTAACAATTTCACCCTGTTCTTTGGTGAGCATTGCATTGTGTTTATAAACTGATATCAAATTATTATCGTGTTTCAAAATAATAACATAACCCGTAGCAGCGGTCCATTCTGCAAAAATAACCGTACCGTCAGCAATAGCCTTCACTGGGGCGTCTTTAGCGGTCACCACATCAACAGCATAGTGCTTAGACTTTGAATCATAGGCTTCTGAAATAGCACCTTTAACGGGTGCAAAAAGGGCATATTGCTGAACTTGGGGGGCAATAAGGGGATTGTATTTATCTTCCTTAGCAACTGCTTCGCGAAGAAGAGAGTCTTTTCTGGAAATTCGTATCAAAACTGAAGGATCTGTTTTAGCAACTTCAATAATAGAATCTTTATTGAAATTTACTGTTTTAACATCGCCTGTTAACACTTTTTTAATTGAAGCGAGGTATTGCTCGTTTACACTAATAATTTTTTGTAACGAATCGGTTTCATATGCTAAACGTGTGGCTTTCTTTTTCAATGTTGTGGAAGAATATCCTGGAATATATTCTCTAAGTGGTGTAAAAGCAATAATAAACGTAGTTGCCAATATTAAAAATAAAGCGAAAAGGGTACTGAAAACAAACACGTTCAACCGATTTAATTTAAATGAAAAACGCTCTTCAAAGGTTTCTTCGTTGAGAATTACCATTCGGTATTTGTGCAAAAGTTTCTTTTTAAACTTTTTCCCTCTTTTCTCTTTTTCGGCCATAATGTGCAATTGCTTTTTACAAATATAAAATAACTAAAGCGCTATATGCTAAAGTTAACTTCAAAACGTTGTATCTAAACATTTCTTGTTACCTTTGCCTAATTAAATATTAAAAATTATGAGTGCATTATATATTACTTTAGGTGTTATTGGCCCTTGGCAGATTGTATTGATTGTGGTAATTGTATTGTTACTGTTCGGTGGAAAGAAAATACCTGAATTGATGCGTGGATTAGGTAGTGGCCTAAAAGAATTTAAAAATGCTTCAAAGGATGAAACTAATACTCCTCCTTCAGAAAATAAAATAGACGAGAATAAATAATTTCGTTTTATATCTTTAACAAGAGACCCTTTCAAATATAATTGAAAGGGTCTCTTTTTTTAATGGAGCTTTTTTTAGTAATCTATTCAATTTTGGCGGAATTCAAGATGGATTCCAACTCAAATTGAAGATCTCTTTTTGCAACCGCAGGCGCGTATGTAAATCCTTCCAAAATCAAATAACGATTGTTTTTTTCATCACGAACCGCATAATTTACAAAGGGTCCGCCCATCCAATCGTCTTTTACTTCCCACGTACCTTTGGTTTCATAAGCAAATTTGCCGTCAATTTTTGTTTTGAAAAGATAAGGGGCATAAGCGTCCTCAGTTATAAATTGGCCATCATCCTCCACTGGCAAGAGCCTGCTTCCAATGGAATCACGAATTTTTATAATATCACCAACAGCCGAAGTGTCGTCGGTAATAATTGATAAGGGCACTTCATAAACTAAAATGTTGGTTGTGCCATCCTTTAAATCTTTACGGAACCAGAAAAAACTATCGGTTGCCTTTGCAATACGATATGCGCTTGGAATTTGTAAACTTACGCCCATTACTTTTTGCAGGGAATCGGTTTTCATTAAAGAAATAGAGGTTCTTCGTTGTCTTTCCTTTATTTCGGAGGCGTGGAAAGCTTCAATGATTTTGGCGGAATTCTTATTGATAAGTTCTACCAGATTTTCTTCGGAAGTAGCTTTTATAATTGCGCCAGTCTGTGGTTTTGCATATTCGTTCGTGGCAATGGATACTTTATCTTCTTCGCTCAGAACAACGTAGAGAAAAAGCCGATTGCTTCTGGCAAAGCCAGTAAACGCATCTGGCGGCATTTGGTTCATAGAAAACAAAGGCTCGTCTTGTGGAAGCCCATCTGTGGGAGCGGCAAAATTGTTGCGTATTGCTTCGCCCACAATTCCGTTCCATAAATCGTTGGGAGTAATAATTTGAAGGGAGTTAATGTTTCCTACAGAATCGGGGACAAGTGACTTGTCCCTTTTTCCACCTTCATTGCAAGAGATAAATGTTATAAAAAAAGAAAAAAATACAATGTAAAAAGCTCTCATTTAAAGGATGTGTTTCGGAACTATCCTTTATAAATTTTCAGTTTAGTTCCAGGTTTCAAGTTATCACCACTAATATCGTTCCATTTTTGGATATTTTGAACTGAAACACCAGGAAATTTTTGTGAAATGCTCCATAAGGAATCCCCATTGCGCACTGTATATGTTTTTTCGGAAGAGTTTGAAGTATTGGCTTCCGCTACGGGTTTGTTGCTTGCTATGTCCTGACTACTCTTTTTAGGATAAATAATCAAATTTTGACCAACCTTTACCGTATTGCTTCGCATACCGTTCCAGCTTTTTATTTGGCTTACTCCCACGCCATATCTATCTGCAATTCTACCCAAGTAATCGCCTCTTTTTACACGATATCGTATTTTGTCAGGTTGCTCAAATAATTCTGGCAAAGGTTTTTCTGTTTCTTCCTGCTCTTCTTTTGCGAATGTATATATAGCTTCTTCATTATTTACAAAGGAACCAACGGCCGTAAGAGGAAGTCGAAGCACATAGTTTTCATTCTTTATTACAGGAATAATGCCCAATTTGTATGATGGGTTAAGAAACTCCAGCTCTTCTCTATCAAGATTTGTAAGTTTCGCAACCTGATCTAAAGTAATTTGTTGTTTTACACGGATGGTATCTGTAGCTACAAAAGGTATTCTTGCTGTTTGTTTTTTGAATCCATGTTCTTGTGCGTATTCAAAAATATACATAGTAGCCAAAAATGCAGGTACATAGCCTGCGGTTTCACGTGGAAGAAAATTACGAAGGCTCCAATAATTTGTTTTTCCCCCTGAACGGCGAATTGCTTTTGACACATTTCCGGGTCCAGAATTATAGGCGGCAAGTGCCAAATCCCAATCGTTGAAGCTGTTGTTCAAACTTGTTAAATATTTACAGGCGGCTTCTGTGGCTAGAATTGGGTCTGAGCGGTCATCAACATACGAACTAACGTCCAATCCAAACATTTTCCCCGTTGGGAACATAAACTGCCAAAGACCTGTGGCGCCCACTCTTGACTGGGCTCGTGGATTCAACGCCGATTCAATAACTGCTAAATATTTTAACTCTAAAGGCAGGTTGTGCTTATCCAATTCTTGTTCAAACAATGGAAAATAATACTCACTCAGCCCCATCAAACGCTCCAAACTTTCGCGACGGTTTTTCAAATATTGCTTAATAACACTTTCCAGCGATGCGTTGTATTCTACTTTAAAAGGTGTGCGTGCATCAAGTTCCTTTAGCCTTTGTTTTAAAACTTCTGTTGGAAGCTCTTCATAGTCAACTGCTTCGTATTCTTGATTTGCAACACTGCTATAAATATCTTCAAAAAGATCAGATTTGTATAATTCCTTTAACCAAAGACTGTCTTTTTTTCTGGCTAAAGCCATATCTTTCAAATCAAAAATAGTGGTATCCTTAAGGGATGTCGCAACAACAGTAGAAGGAAGTTCATCTGCAATTTTAGAAACTTTAATAGTTTCAACAACTTGAACTTTTTTGGAGTTAAGTTTTTTATTACTTTTTTTACCCTGTTGGGCAAAACCTATACTGAAGACTAGCAACAGCAATAGAGGAAGGATTTTATTTAGTTTCATCAGCTCGTTTATTGCATTTGGGGATTAAGGCAAATTAGCCTGAGTATACATTTTTAAAAGCACACGAATTTTCTAAAAATGGTAACGCATTAATTAATAAAAAATTTTATAAAAAAAACAATTTCCCCAAAATAAGTAAATTTTTATGTTCAAATCATTATAATTCTGAGATTTAACATTATTTCGTTAATGCTTTAATGCCTGGCAAAGTCTTTCCCTCTAGCATTTCAAGCATCGCGCCACCGCCCGTAGACACATAACTTACTTTTTGAGTAAGATTAAATTTTTGTGCCGCGGCTACGGAATCTCCACCACCTACCAATGAAAATGCTCCATTTATTGTGGCATTAGCAATATTTTCACCCAAAATTTTAGTTCCTTCCGCAAACTTGTCCATTTCAAAAACGCCAACAGGGCCATTCCATAAAATAGTTTTGGATTCAGCTATAACTTTACCGAAAATTTCGTTTGTCTTTGGCCCTGTATCCAGCCCCATCCAACCGTCGGGTATATTGTTTACTGCCACGATTTGAGTATTTGCAGTTTCAGAAAAACTATCAGCAATCACCGTGTCAACAGGCAAATGAACAGAAACGTTTTTCTTTTTAGCCGCTTCTAAAATTTCTAAAGCCAATTCCTGTTTGTCTTCCTCAACTAAAGAATTTCCTATTTTTCCCCCCTGTGCTTTTATAAAAGTGAAAGCCATTCCTCCGCCAATAATTAAATGATCAATTTTATCGAGAATGTTCTCAATAATGGGAATTTTTGAAGATACTTTGGCTCCTCCGATAATTGCGGTAACAGGTCTTTTGCTACTTTCCAGTACTTTATTTAAATTTTCAATTTCAGAAGCTAATAGTAAACCGAAGCATTTATTATCAGGGAAAAAATCAGCAATAATTGCCGTGGAAGCGTGTGCACGGTGCGCTGTTCCGAAAGCGTCATTCACGTAAACATCGCCAAATTTTGATAATTTTTCAGCAAAATCACGATCCCCTTTTGTTTCTTCTTCATAAAAACGAAGGTTTTCAAGCAAAAGAAGTTCTCCAGAATTTAAATTGGAAACAGCTTCAGCAACTTTTGGTCCAATGCAATCATCCACAAATTTCACCTGCACACCAAAAATATTCGATAACGATTTCACAATATGTCTCAAAGAAAATTCAGCTTCTTTGTTCTTTGGTCTTCCCAGGTGAGACATTAAAACACAGCTGCCACCGTCTTCCAAAATTTTCAAAATAGTCGGTTTGGCAGCACGTATTCGCGTCTCGTCAGTTACATTAAAATCTGCATCTAAGGGAACATTAAAATCTACCCGAATTAATGCTTTTTTCCCTTTAAAATCTATATCGTTCACCGTTTTCATATTAAAAATTTTATCCTGCAAATATAGTTTTTTTGAATTTTAATAAAGAAGTGATTTGGGGGACAAAAACCACAAGGGTGATCAAAGTTTATAAATGTAATTAGAAGGAATTGTCCAAAAAATAACTCGTAAAATTGTTTAGATTTGCGAATGGATTTTTCAGAAATAATAGGTCACACTCATATAAAATCGCATCTTTTAAAAACCATTGAAAACGGCCGCATTCCCCACGCACAATTGTTTTCTGGAATAAATGGCAGCGGGTTATTACCGCTGGCAATAGCTTACGCTTCAGAAATTTTGTGCAATAAATATGAAAAAAGAAGTTCTGAATATATTTCCTGCAAAAACAAGGTCTCGAAATTAATTCACCCAGATTTGCATTTTGTTTACCCGGTAAACACAAGCGACGAGGTAAAAAAAAATGCCATTTCTGATAATTATGCAGCGGGATGGCGCAATTTTGTTTTAAACAACCCCTATGCCTCACTTTTTGAATGGCTCCAAAGCCTTGGAATCGAAAAAAAACAGGGCAACATCAGCAAATACGAAGCAGAAAGTATATCGAAAAAGCTTTCCCTTAAAGCATTTGAAGGTGGTTATAAAGTGATGATTATTTGGATGGCTGATAATATGAACGGCGAATGTGCCAATAAAATCCTCAAATTAATTGAAGAACCTTCAGATAAAACGGTACTTCTTTTATTGACCGAAAAGGAGCAACAAATACTTACCACCATCCGCTCACGCTGCCAAAAACTGGATATTCCATTACTTTCAGAGGCCGATATTGCTGAAAGCTTGATTAAAAACCAGCAAGTAAAGGAATCAGTGGCATTTCAAACCGCCCGAAGATCACGGGGTGATTATAACAAAGCCCTACAATTATTAGATGAAACAGGGGAAGATGAAGTTTTTGAAAAATGGTTTATAAGTTGGGTGCGAACGGCTTTTAAAGCGAAGGGAAATAAAATTGCAATCAACTATTTATTAGATTGGAGCGATGAACTTGCCAGTCAGGGTCGCGAAACCCAAAAGAAATTTCTTTTTTATTGTATTGAAGTTTTTAGACAAGCGCTTTTAAAAAATTACGCCGCAGAAACCCTTTTATTTTTTGACGCAAAGGATAAAACTTTTTCATTGCCAAAATTTGCTCCTTTTGTACATCAAAATAATATATTCGAAATAACTTCTTCCTTAGAAGATGCTTCCTATCATATAGAGAGAAATGGAAACGCAAAAATAATATTTACAGATCTTTCCATAAAATTAACACGGCTAATTCATAAGTCCGAAAAAGTATAGCAAAATTTTATGCTTTTAATTTTAATAATAGATTGTTTCTATTTTGATGGTAGCTTTGCGCGCTCTTTTCATTAATAAATATTATACAGACAATACAGAAGTTCCATATAAGCGGAAAACGTCCTTAAAAGGGCTTTAAATGATTTATTTGCTTTTTTTGAAGCAATAAATATGTGAAGAGTATTCTTTTGTCCTTTTTGCCTTTAAATTTGAGAGAAATCCGATCCAAATTGCTTTCAAAGAAAATTTGTTTTGGTTTTTATACTTTTCCGAAAGTAAGCTTACATAAAAAGAATCAAAAATCATTGGCTCAATCTTTTCAAGTTGAAAATTTGCTGAAAAAAGTTTTTGAATAGATTTTCTGGAAAAATGCCAAAGATGTCGTGGCGCATCAAAAGCTGCCCAAAACTTCCCGTAATGTTTCGCATCAAAACTTTTAAAATTTGGAACAGCAATAATTAATGTTCCGTGTGGTTTTACCAATTTAGACAACTCTATGATAGTTTCATCCAAATTGGGAATATGTTCCAAAACATGCCATAGTGTAATAACATCAAACTGCGTTCCTTCAAAATCATATAAAGAAGATTTTAATTCAATTCCTTTTTCCGCAGCTAATTTTAAGGCATTCTTATTTGGTTCCATTCCTTGAACCTGCCATCCCTTTTCTTTTGCAACTTTTAAAAAATCTCCCGTTCCTGCTCCGACATCGAGTAAAGAGCCAATCCCACTATTTAGCTGAAAAATTAATTTTAATTTTTTCTGAAGGGACCATTTCTTTACTAATTGATATAGGCGTGAAAACAATCCACGAGTTTCATCCGTATGTGAAATATAGTCCTGGCTTTCATAATACTTTGGAAGATCCTCAAGTTTTGGTTGTGGTGAAGTTTTCAGAAAATCCAACTCTGAATCATAAATCAACTCAAAAGTTTCGCCAGAAACCAGATAATCCTTTACGGATAAATATTTTTTTTCGTTTTGCAAGAATTTCGCTTTAGTTTATTTAAAAAATTTGGGTAAGATACATTTTCATGCTCAATAAACGTTCCACGTGAAACAATCACGTTAACGGCCCATGTAAACTAAGAGGACTGAAACATCATTGGGCGAAACCCCACTAATCCGAGACGCCTGTGAAACTGTAGCCGGTTTTATTTTTGAGAGTTTTTCTCGAGCTTCATAAGAGAGTGATTTCAATTTTGAATAATCAAAAGAAGCTGGAATTTTTAAACCTTCTAGCCTATTTAGCTTATCAGCATTGTTTTTTTCCTTTTCAATATATCCGGAATATTTAACTTGTATTTCGGCCTGTTGAATCACTTCAGCATCCAAATTGTTTTCCTCAATATGCTGCTTTACGGAAGTTATTTGTTTCATATCCTCCATTGAAACCTCCGGTCTTGAAAAGAATTTAAACATTTTATCACTTTGATCAACCAAAGCAGATTCCCTTGCTTTAAAAATAGGATTGATTTCTTCAGGAACAGCACTTGTGTCTTTAAAAAACTGAACAAAGGCTTCAGATTTTTCTTTCTTCTCTTCCATCTTTCGCATACGTTTTTCGTTTGCCAAACCAATCTCAAATGCTTTTGGCGTTAATCTAAAATCCGCATTATCTTGTCGCAACAAAGTTCTGTACTCTGCGCGCGACGTAAACATTCTATAAGGTTCCTCGGTTCCTTTTGTGATAAGGTCGTCGATCAAAACCCCAATATATGCCTCATTTCTTTGAAGAATAAAAGACTCTCTTTCGTGAACCTTTAAATGTGCGTTTATTCCTGCCATCAATCCTTGGGATGCAGCTTCCTCATAACCTGTTGTACCATTTATCTGACCCGCGAAATATAAACCTGAAACTAATTTTGTTTCAAGAGTGTGCTTCAATTGAGTGGGCGGAAAATAATCGTATTCAATAGCATAACCAGGGCGGAAAAACTTTACATTTTCAAAACCCGCAACTTGACGCAATGCTTTAAACTGTACATCTTCTGGCAAAGAAGTAGAAAACCCATTAATATAATATTCAACGGTATCCCAACCTTCAGGTTCTACGAAAAGTTGATGCCTGTCTTTATCTGCGAAACGATTGATTTTATCTTCAATTGATGGGCAATATCTAGGGCCAAGACTTTGAATTGAACCGTTGAACATTGGAGACCTGTTAAAACCTTCTCTCAAAATATCATGCACTTCCAAGCTTGTATAACTCATGTGGCATGACCTCTGACTTTTTAACGGAACTGTTTCATCAGAATAGGAAAACTTCTCTGGAATATCATCCCCGGGCTGTTCAATCATTTTGGAAAAATCCAAAGAACGCCCATCCACCCTCGGGGGTGTTCCGGTTTTCATTCTTCCTGATTCAAATCCCAAATTAAGTAAATCCTGAGTGATTCCTGTGGATGCCCTTTCACCAGCGCGTCCTCCTCCAAATTGTTTTTCTCCTATATGGATTAATCCATTCAAAAAAGTTCCATTCGTAAGAACTACGCTTTTTCCTCTTATTTCTATGCCCAGCGAAGTTTTAACTCCCTTAATAATCCCCTTTTCAACTATAATGCCCGAAATCATTTCTTGATAAAAATCAAGATTGGGTGTTTGTTCAAGCATCAATCTCCAAGTTTCAGCAAAACGCATCCGATCACTCTGAACTCTAGGACTCCACATGGCGGGGCCTTTTGATTTGTTGAGCATTTTAAATTGGATGGCAGTTTTGTCAGATACAATACCACTGTAACCCCCCATGGCATCTATTTCTCGAACAATCTGTCCTTTGGCAATTCCTCCCATTGCAGGATTACAGCTCATCTGTGCAATATTCTGCAGATTCATTGTAACCAATAAGGTTTTAGAACCCATATTGGCTGCCGCAGCAGCAGCTTCAGATCCCGCATGGCCAGCACCAACAACAATTACATCATATTCGTTTTGAAACATATTATTTGATTGTTCCACGTGGAACGTTTTATTAATTATATTCTTAAAAAGGGGTGCAAAATTACAATATTAAACTAATATAAAGGAAATTAGCTATCGGAAAATTATAACATATAAGACAACCTCTGAAGTGCTTCATCTTCTTTTTTACGCATCAGGATTTCCTCGTTCTTGTCTTTATCCTTATATCCACAGAAATGAAGAATTCCATGTATCATAACGCGGTGTAATTCATCTTCAAAACTTGCCATGAAATCTTTGGCATTATCCGAAACACGTTCAACAGAAATATAAATTTCTCCGTTTATTTGCTTTCCAATTTTATAATCAAAACTAATTATATCAGTTAATGTATCGTGGTTTAAAAATTCAACATTTAATTTGTGCAGGAAAACATCATCACAAAAAACATAAATAATTTCACCAAGTTCATATCCTTCTGAAGTGACAGATTCAGAAATCCATTGTTTTAAACAATCTTGATTTTTTAAATCGAATTCCGTTTCAAGATTAAACTCAATCATTGCTTTCCTTAAAATATTCCTGCACTTTATTTTTGTAATCCTGGCGCAAAGGTAATGCCTCGCGGTTAAGAATTTCGGTGGTGTTGAAGTATTTTTTTATCTCCTCTGGAGTTAGGCGAACATTATTTTGAAAGTCTTTTTTATTCGTTTGTGATTCTCTTCTACTTTCCTGTCCTTGTTCCAAATCAGCTTTGTCCAGTTTCAATAGTTCATATTTAAGGTTAAGCATTTGTTGAAGCGTATTTTGGTTAAATCCTTTATCCAGTAATTGCTGTTCAATACCCTCCATCTTTTTTAATAAATTACCGCCATTCCCTTTTAATCCTTCTCTGCTCAACCTGTCCTGAAGTTGATTCCGCAATTCTTGCTGTTGTTTGTATATTTCAAAAATTTCCCCGTTAATATCCTCGCTATCTCCATTTCCTTGTTTATCGCCGCCCTTTTCATTTCCTTTTTGACCATCGCGTCCGTTTTCTCCATTCTGTCCATTTCCATCACCACTTCCTTCTCCTTCGCCTTCACCCTCTCCTTTTCCTTCACCTTCTCTCTTTTTCCCTTTCTTTCCCTTCTTCATCCCTTCTTTCATTTTTTCGCTTAGCCCTTCTTGCTTTTGAATTATATCAGGAAGTTGAAATCCACCTCCGCCACCTTGCCCCGGGCTGGGTTTACCTTTTCCAGAACCTGAGCCCATAGCCATAGACATTTGCATTTGCATATTACCCAAAATATCGCTCAGTAAAACAGCTAAATCATTTGCCCCAGTAATGGTATATCGTTGATTTGCAATTCCTTGTCGTGTTTCATTTTGCGGCAAGCGTTCCAAAGATTTATCAATATTATACTGTATTTCTGTAAGAGTAGAGTTTATTTGTGAACCAATAAGAGGCTGTCGAAGGGATAACGCGAAGATGCTATCGTCAATATGTTCAAAATTGGTTTTAAGATCATTTTGAATGTTCAGCTTCTTTCCAAAAATAGGATTACCGTATTCAATTTTTTCGAAAACCTCCATCAAATCTTCCTGTTGAAATGAAAAAACAACTAAATTATCCACTATCTGACGAAGCATTTTAACATCCTCGTCTATTGATTCTGATTGGCCGGATTGCATTTGCATCTTCATGCTATTACTCATCTGTTTCATTTTCTGGCCAGCCTTTTTTTGGTTTTTGCCAGCTTCACTGGGTTTTTGCTCCCCTAGTTTATCTGTAGCCTTCTGTTGTTCTTCATCAATTTGCTGTTCCGTTGGTTTGTCTTTCGGAATGTCCATTGGTTTTTTTAAACCTTCATTTTCCTTTTGAAGTTCATCCATCTGCTTTTTGTACTCCTCAAACTTTTCATTTAGCTCCTCTTGGGCTTCTTTTGTATTTTCATCAGTAGGCTTATCGGCTAGTTCTTCTTGTTCTTCCCCTAATTCAAAAAGTTCCTCTGCAAGTTTTTCTGCTTTCTTTTCTACATAATATCTCTTTGTCAACTCGAGCAACTGCTCAAGGTTCTTCTCTTGATTTTTGTTCTGCTTTGATAGTTTTTCAAGTTTTTCAGTCAGCTCTTCCTTTTCTATTTTATCCTGTAATTTTTCAAGTTCGTCCAATAGCTTTTCATTTTCCTTCAAACGCTCTTCATTTTCATCCAATCGTTTTTCAAGTTCCTCTTTAAAAGGATCTTTTTCTTTGTTTTCGGGTTGAAAATTCTCCAACTGTTCTTTCATTTTCTGTGAAAAATTCTTCATCATCTCCTCCTGCTTCTGCTGCCGTTGGATGTAGTTTTCAAGTTTCTTTTTATCGTTGTAATTAAGTTCGTTTTTTTCTTTTTGGGTTCGGGACAATTCTTCTAACGTTTGTTTGCGGTCTTTTAATTCTTCTAAAGATTTATCAAGCCCTTTTATTGCATTTTGTTGGTTTTGAAGCTGTTCATCCTCCAACTCATCTTTTGTAAATTTTCTAAATGAATAAATTCCAGATTTAGAAGATTTGAAATTGTGGATTGCATCATTATCAAAAACTTCAAAATAATATTCATAGGAAACCCCTTCATCCAATGGAAGATTTCCTGGAAAAGTATAGGTGAATTGATCAAAATTTGTTTTGTTAAGCGGCAAAATTTGTGTTTTGGCTTGCTTTTCATCGCCTTCGGGAAAATAGACCAATCGAAGCTTTGTAAGCCCGTAGTCGTCCGAAATTTGCCCCAAAAAGAAAAATCGTTGCGCATCTATGCTATCTTGTTTTGATTGCACCTCTATTTCAGGGAATTGGTCTTTTACCACATTTAAACTAAAGGCAAGGTTTTCGTAATCTTTAAGTTTTTCATTTGAAGTGGTAATAGCGTAATCCAACTTATTATAAATGCCTTTTTCAAAGTTGAAGTTTTCCCCTTTTGATGCAAAGGAAAAAGAAGTATCTGCCGTTTTTAAAGTAACTGCCACTGTATTTTTTGTCTTAACATTCCATAAAACACGTGTCCCTTCAGGGATAGTCGCATTTCCAGTACTTTTCAGAGTCTCATCTTTTTTCCCAGTATAGGAAGGGTAATCCAGAATCATTTCAAAATTAAGTAGTGAAGGTGTTTTTACAACATCCAAAGTATATTCACGGGAAGTCACTTTATTTGCTTTTAAACTGAAATCAATAGATTCCGCTGGCTGTTGAAAGGTATATTCAAAAAAACCTGGGGCTGTTTGTTGTAAATAGTAGGTTTCACCGTTATAATTAATGCTAGCGTTTTCGGGTATTGCAGTCCCTTCGGTTCTAATTTTTAAATTGAAAGATTTGTTTTCCACTGCATTCAAATCTTCGTTCATAACAATAAAAGAGAAGGGAGCGGGAGGTTCAAAAGCAGTGTCATAATGCACGACCCGTTTATAACTGCTTGAAAAAATATCTGTTCCGCCCAAAACGCTGAAAAGCAAAAATATCAAAACAGGAATGGCTGCATATTTCAAATATTTTGCATTCTTCCTAAAGTTTACCGCACTTTTAAAGGGAACAGGTTGCAGCTCGGTAGCTTTTTGATCAATACTTGCAGCTAGTAATTCACTTTCGCGTTGGTTTTGGTTAAGCTGAATTACGTTAAGTAGTTTATCGCTTACCTGCGGAAAATGTTTGCCGATTATTCTTGAAGCTTCTTCGTAATCAATCCCTTTTTGAAGTTTGAAAAGTTTCGCAAGCGGAAAGGCAATAAACCTAACAAACAAGCCTACTTCAACAATCACAAACGCCCAAAAAAGAATACGTCTTCCCAGAGGATTGAGCCATAAAAAGTATTCTACGAGCAACGTTATCAACAAATACAGCAGCCCAATGGCGAAAAAAAGGATAGTTCCTTTTATTAGCTCATTGGTGTAGTATTTCTTTATAAATTCCTCCAGTTTTTGCTGGATGATTTTGAAAGTGCTCATAATTCTATTTCTCTTTATAGCAAACTTCTAAAATACAATAAAATTTTATGCTGTCCACACCGCAAAGATTGCTCCAAAAAAAGAAAAAATAGCATTACGCAATAACTTTAAAAAGCGCTCGCAGAATTGTACCTTTGCGCTTACATAAAAAAATGAAGATTATGTCTCAAAAAGTTCGTGTACGTTTTGCTCCAAGTCCAACTGGACCATTACACATCGGTGGTGTTCGCACTGCTTTGTTCAATTATTTATTTGCAAAAAAAAACGGGGGCGATTTTCTATTGCGAATTGAGGATACGGACCAAAACCGTTATGTAGAAGGCGCCGAGGCATATATTATTGAAGCTTTAAATTGGTTGAATATTCCATATGACGAAGGTCCGGAGAAAGAAGGTGAATGCGGCCCCTACCGTCAAAGCGAACGGAAAAATCTTTATCGAAAATACGCCGATACGCTTATAGAATCTGGAAACGCATACTATGCTTTTGATACCGCTGAAGAACTTGACGCACATCGAAAAAACCACGAAGAAAAGGGAAAGACATTCATTTATAATTGGCACAATCGCTTAAAATTAAAAAATTCACTGACTATTTCTGATGAAGAAACACAACAGAAAATATCCAATGGTGAAGAATATGTTATCCGTTTTAAATCTCCTGAAGATGAAACGCTTCATTTAAAGGATATAATCCGCGGTGACATGCAGGTTGAAACAAACATTCTCGACGATAAAGTCTTATTTAAAAGCGATGGGATGCCAACCTACCATTTAGCCAATATTGTGGATGACCATTTAATGAAAATTACACACGTTATTCGTGGGGAAGAATGGTTGCCATCGTTGGCATTGCACGTTTTGTTGTATCGCGCTTTTGGTTGGGATGCACCACAATTTGCACATTTACCGCTGATTTTAAAACCAACCGGCAACGGAAAACTCAGTAAACGAGATGGAGATAAAATGGGTTTTCCAGTATTTCCTTTGGAATGGAAAACGGCTGAAGGTGATCTATTTTCTGGCTATCGTGAAGATGGTTATTTGCCAGAAGCTGTTGTAAATATGTTGGCCTTTTTAGGATGGAATCCTGGAACGGAGCAAGAAATTTTCAGTTTAGACGAACTTGTTTCTGCTTTTGAGTTGGAACGCGTTCACAAAGCCGGAGCAAAATTTGATCCTGAAAAAACGAAATGGTTTCAGCATCAATATCTTCAAATGGTTGATAATGCAGAACTTGCATCACGTTTTTCAATATTTCTAAAAGAAAAAGGCATCTCGACTGCGCTCGATGTGACAAAAATTGTATCACTTTTGAAAGAACGCGCCACATTCGTAAACGATCTTTGGGAGCAGGGAAGTTTCTTTTTTGAGGCTCCAAAAAAGTATGACGAAAAAGCAGTGGAAAAAGCTTTCAAAGCCGAAACTCCAGAATTGCTTAAAAAAGTGGTCTCGTTATTAAAATCTTCTGCAGATTTTTCAGCTGAAAACCTTTCTGAAAAAATAAAAGGCTGGATTACTTCAGAAAATATCGGTTTTGGCAAAGTAATGATGCCACTTCGCCTAGCATTGGTGGGGGAAATGAAAGGACCGGATGTTTTTGATATTATTTCGATTTTGGGGGAAGAAGAAAGTATTTCCCGCATTGAAAAAGCAATAGATTTTATAAACTAAAAGTAAATCACGCCCGCCACAACAATAGTTGAAGTGTGCCCTTCAAAATCTTGGTTTTCCAAACCTTGGTCATTCAGTTTACCTAATGTGTTTGTAACGCCATATTGGTATTGAGCCATTATTCGGAAATGCTCTATTCCCGCGGTAATTCCAGCCGCTAACCGCACATTAAATCTGGAAATTTCTTGAATATCTTTTGCGGTTAGGGCATTGTAGCCCGTTAAAATATAATCTTCATATTCTTCGTGCTCCAATTTCATCTTTCCATTTATATCGAAAATAGGACCGAACTCAATACTCAAATGTTTCACCGCAATGTTATAACTCCCCAGAAAATTTATCTGTGCACCCTGAATTATATAGCCAATGTCTTGGGTGTCACCTAGTATATTACTTCCCTCCACTCCCACGGAAGCACTTTGAAAACTAAGTCCATAAATTAAATCAAAATCATTTCTGAAAGAGCCGCGGGTAGTAAACCCAGCTACAAAACCTTCTTTTTGTTTGGTAACCAAATCATCAGTTTGAATATCGAAAAAGGTTATTCCGCCCTGAATTCCAAGAAAATTATAACCATCATAATTACGCTGCGCAAAAGAATGATGAACAGCAAAAAGAAAAAATACAACAAAAAATAATCTTCGTAAAGTCATAGCTTTGGGGATATAATTTATGGACGTGAAAATAGGTTTTATTTTGTACCTTCCACAAATCAACCATTAAAAATTTTAAAAAACATGGGGTATTTAATTATTGTTCCAATATTGATTATTGGTTTTTTTGTATTACTCTCGGGCTTTTTTACTGTAAAACAACAAACAGCAGCAATCGTTGAACGCTTTGGAAAGTTTTTAAGTATTAGACATTCGGGTTTGCAACTTAAAATTCCTGTAATTGATAAAATTGCGGGTCGAATCAACCTTAAAATTCAACAATTGGATGTAATTGTTGAAACCAAAACAAAGGATGATGTGTTTGTACGGTTGAAAATTTCGGTACAATTTCAGGTTTTGGAACAGAAGGTTTATGATGCCTTTTACAAATTGGAAAATCCGCACGATCAAATAACTTCCTATGTTTTTGATGTGGTGCGTGCCGAAGTGCCCAAAATGAAATTAGATGATGTTTTTGAAAGAAAAGACGATGTTGCAATAGCGGTAAAAGCCGAGTTAAATGAAGCTATGAGTACATACGGTTATGACATAATTAAAACGTTGGTAACAGACATTGATCCTGATATTCAAGTTAAGGCAGCCATGAACCGAATAAACGCAGCCGAACGAGAAAAAGTAGCAGCGGAGTTTGAAGCAGAAGCTGAAAGAATAAAAATAGTTGCCAAAGCCCGTGCCGAAGCCGAAAGTAAGCGCTTGCAAGGACAAGGTATTGCTGATCAACGACGAGAAATAGCACGTGGTTTGGAAGAAAGTGTGGATGTTTTGAACAATGTTGGCATTAATTCACAGGAAGCTTCAGCGCTAATTGTGGTAACACAACATTATGATACCCTTCAATCTATTGGTGAGGCAACAAATACAAACCTTATTCTTTTGCCCAATTCTCCTCAGGCGGGAAGCGATATGTTGAACAATATGATTGCTTCCTTTGTTGCAAGTAACCAGATTGGCGAAGAGATGAAAAAGAAAAATATAGAAAAAGGAATCGTACAAAAAAAGAAACCAAAACGTCCAGCTCCGCCTAGACAAGAGGAGGGTGACGATCTAAATTATTAGTGCCCGCAAACTCAATTTAAAAGGAAAAAATTAAAAAAGCCAGTTGAAATTTCAACTGGCTTTTTTAATCAATTAATCGAATTTTTATACACATTATAAGTTTTGCTCGTCTTCGTAGTTTTTCTTTTTCACTGGTTTTATACCTACAAGTTTGTCCACAATTTTAAAAACAAAGGCTTTTTTCAGTATTGAACCTATAGTGCTTGCTATCAAATTAATTGGGGAAAAAGATTCACTGAATGACTCCTTGCTTTCATGCAGCCCCAACTTTACCTCTTCCAAGTCAATCTGTGACTTTAAGCGAAGATATTTCAAATCTCTATCAATTTCTTTAAAAGTTGTATATCGCTTCATCAATACTATGTTGAGGTTTCTGAATTTTTAATGGCTTCATCTTTTAAAACGCCTTCAAATTCCCTTATTTCTTGTTCAGCACGCACCTTTGGATTTAAATCTTCTTCATCATATAATAATCCTGAAAATTTATAAAGCATTTTGCGCTCTATTATTTTTCTTCCGAAAACAAACATGAATATTAAGATAATACCATAAAATACTCCCACTAACAAAAAACCAATATAAGATGCTTCAAAAAAAGTACCTAACCAAAATGCGGCGCCTATAGAAAGAAAAAGCATAACAAAGAGTGAAAGACTGCCATAAACTAATAGGTTTACCAAGGATACGGATCCTTTCATTGCCGACTTAAACAGGCGTAGTTTATAATACTCCGCCGTGCTTAACCCGTAGTCTTCTATTCTATCAGTTACCTTGTTAAGGCTATCTTTAAGGCCTTTAAATGCCATATTTATGCAGTTACTTTATTGGCTGTAGTTTTTGTTGAGCCAGATGTAGAATCAGATTTTGATCTGTTAACAGTGGTGTCGTTTTGAAGCTTTGCATTTTGTCTTCTTAAAGCCTCCAATTTATCTTCCATTGCTAACAAAATTTCATCAGCCTTATAACTGGCTGAAGATAAAGTATCATTTAGTTTCTGCTCAAAACTATATTTTGCGCTCTGTGCTTTTTCACTTAACGAATAGCTGGTTTCTTTAAGTTGTTGATTCATTTTTTTCTGGGCCTTTTTTGCTTCTTTGCCAAGCTTTTCACGCGTATTCGCTCCTTTGTCTGGCGCATAAAGTATTCCCAATCCCGCTCCAATTGCGGCTCCTGTTAATAATGCTAGTAGTGTTTGACCTGTATTTGATGCCATTTTATTTAAGTTTTATTTGTTAATAATCTCAAAGGTAGGAAACACTATTTTTTTTGGTGTTAATAACCGGTTAATAGTTAGATTTCAATCCATAAATTAATCTTAAAATAAAAAGATGTAAGCCAATTTCTCTTAAAAAATGAAAAATATCTTAAATAAAATGTTAATTATTCAGTCAATTTAGCCCAAGAATCCCGCAAGGGAACAGTACGGTTGAAAACTAATTTTTCAGAAGAAGAATCTTTATCAACAACAAAATAACCCAAACGCTGAAACTGAAATTTGTCTTCCGCTTTTGAATCTTTTACGCTGGGTTCTGCATAACCGGTAATAACCTGTAAAGAGTTTGGGTTTATGAATTCCATAAAATCCTTTTCTTTGTTGGTGTCTGGGGAAGCTTCAATGAAAAGACGGTCATAAAGACGAACCTCAACGGGAATGGCGTGTGCCGCACTCACCCAATGTAACGTTCCTTTTACTTTTCGTTGCGAGGCTTCAGAACCGCTTCCGCTTTTGCTATCGGGATCGTATGTGCAATGAATTGCTGTGATGTTTCCCTGGGAATCCTTTTCCACGCTTTCGCCTTTTATGATATAAGCATTTTTTAAACGCACTTCCTTTCCAAGTGTTAAGCGAAAAAATTTATTGTTTGCAGATTCCAAAAAATCTTCTCTTTCGATAAACAATTCTTTTGAAAATGGCACTTCCCGAAAACCCGCATTTTCATCTTCCTGATTGTTTTCAGCCTCAAGCATTTCAGTTTTACCATCCGGGTAATTGTCAATTATTAATTTTACTGGATCCAAAACCACCATTATTCGTGGCGCAATTTTATTCAAATCTTCACGAACGTTAAACTCCAAATGAGAAACATCAATCAAATTTTCGCGTTTTCCAACACCAATACTGTCTGCAAAGTTTTTAATGGAATCTGGCGTATAGCCTCTTCGGCGCAAGCCAGAAATGGTGGGCATTCTTGGATCGTCCCACCCTGTTACAACACCGCTGCTCACTAATTGGGCAAGTTTACGTTTACTAACAACGGTATGGCTTAAGTTTCTACGCGCAAATTCACGCTGTTTTGGGCGTAATTTTTCAGAATCGTACACTTGGTCCAAAAACCAATCGTAAAGCTCTCTGTGAGGCAAGAATTCCAATGTACAGAAAGAGTGTGATACTTGTTCAATGTAATCGCTTTGCCCGTGCGTCCAATCGTACATTGGAAATATTTTCCAATCGGTTCCCGTACGGTGGTGGTGTTTGTTGATGGTTCGGTACATAACCGGATCGCGCATCAACATATTGGGCGATTCCATATTAATTTTTGCGCGAAGCACGTGTTCGCCTTCTTTGGTTTCGCCATTTTTCATTTTCTCCAGCAAATCCAAATTTTCTTCAATAGAACGATTTCTGAAGGGACTTGGTTTTCCGGGTGTATTTGGTGTTCCTTTTTGTTCCGCAATAGCTTCTGAGGTCTGGGAATCAACATACGCTTTTCCTTCTTTTACTAGTTGGACGGCCCAATCATACAGATGCTGAAAATAATCGGAAGCATAACATTCTGTGGCCCATTCATAACCCAACCACGAAATATCCTTTTTTATGGCATCCACAAATTCCTGTTCCTCCTTTGCGGGATTCGTATCGTCAAAACGAAGATTTACCGGAGCATTATATCTTTCTCCCAAACCAAAATTCAAACATATGGAAGAAGCATGGCCAATGTGAAGATACCCATTGGGTTCCGGTGGAAAACGGAAACATAATTGTTCTTTTTTGTACCCATTTGCAAGATCTTCCTCAATAATATGCTCAATAAAATTTAGCGGAGCGGCTTCATTTGTCATAGACTTATTTTTTGAGGTACAAAGGTAACCAATTAACTGAAAAAGCTGTCTTCCAAAAAAAGGTTTCGACTGCGCTCAACCGGACATTCTAACATATCTTTGCTAAAATTATTTATATGGGAACCATTCGTTTAAAAAATATAAAAATTTATGCCTTTCACGGCTGTTTAATTGAAGAAGGACAGATAGGCTCTGACTATTTGGTAAATCTTTCGGTGAAGGCAGATTTAAATAAAGCTTCCAATAGCGACGAACTTGCGGATACTGTTGATTATGTTCTGCTTCAAAAAATTGTACAGGAAGAAATGGCGGTGCGTGCAAAACTTTTGGAACATGTAGCAAAACGCATTATAGACAGCGTTTTATTAAAAGTTGAAATGGTAAATGAAGTGAAGGTTACAGTAGCAAAAAGGAATCCACCCATTAGTGGTGATGTGGCTGAAGTTAGTGTAACTATGAAACACAAAAGGTAATTTGTTTTTTAAGTAGGAATTTTTAAGTTTATTTTTTTACATTTGCAAGCCTAATAGGGCATCGTGGCCGAGTGGCTAGGCTCAGCTCTGCAAAAGCTGCTACAGCGGTTCGAATCCGCTCGATGCCTCGAGAAACCTTCAGCGTAAAGTTGGAGGTTTTTTTATTTAAAGGAAATAACAGCTTACACTTTATAGGTTCTCTGGCCATCAATTTTTAGTTCCACTTTCAATTTCCTCTTTAGGTGTTTTTAATGAAGCATCTACAGGAGGAATCGGACTTTCTTTGAGTTGTTGTTGATTTGGAATCCTGTCCAACCCAGCTTCAACCCCTTTTGGAAAAATACCTTGAATTAACAATAAGACCCCGAAACCAAGAATTAATATACTAATCCACTTTTTAGTTTTGAAAATGAACCGGGGAGTCATTTTCTTTTTTAGTTTTTTAGCCAAAAGAATTTTAAAAATATCTGTGAGAAAAAAGGCAGCGAGCACGGTTGAAATAAAAAGTAGCACTCCATTTTCTGAGGTTGTAAGCGCATTTGCCATTATCAACGTGCCAATCCAACCGGCCAACACGCCGAAGTTTACAAAATTTAATAGAAAACCTTTCAGAAATAATCCACCGAGATTTTTTTTCACTTTTACGGCATAGTGTTCCCGAACAAACTTAAAAATAGATTTATTGGTGCGGATGTATGAAATAATTCCATAGGCAATAAGAATAGCGCCTCCAAAGATGAGCAATCCCGGATCATGCTTTACTTTTTCAAGTATTCTACTCGTGCTGAAAAAGGCTATAATAATAAAAATTATATCCGCGAAGACCGCTCCCAAGTCAAAAAATATAGCTGCTTTTATCCCTTTTGTTATAGCTGTTTCAATCAATGTGAAAAACACTGGGCCGACCGCAAATGCCAATAAAAATCCGTAGAATGCTGCGTAAAGTAATCCATCAAACATAGTAGGGTAAAAATACAAATTACTTTTTCTATTTCAATTTTTCTGTCTGTTGGTTTATTTTTTTTTATAATCTTTTTGATGTCCCAACATAGTAAAATCCAAATGTTTCTTAACTAAATCGGCATTTTTTACTTTTACATAAACCTCATCACCAAGTTGGTAAACGTTTTTGGTGCGTTGCCCAATTACTGCATATTCATCCCTGTCAAATTCATATCGGTCATCGTTTAAATCCTGCAAACGAACCATTCCTTCACATTTATTTGAAATAATTTCTACATAGATTCCCCATTCAGTAACTCCCGAAATAACACCCAAAAATTCCTGGTCTTTATGATCCTGCATATACTTTACCTGCATATATTTTATGCTGTCGCGTTCTGCGTTTGTGGCAAGATTTTCCATGTCGCTACTGTGCCCACATTTTTCCTCGTATTCTTCCTCTTTTACAGATTTTCCTCCATCTAAATAATGCTGAAGAAGACGATGCACCATTACGTCAGGATAACGGCGAATTGGGGATGTGAAATGTGTATAATAATCAAACGCTAAACCGTAATGACCAATATTGTGGGTAGTGTACATTGCCTTGCTCATACTGCGGATGGCAAGGGTATCAATCAAATTTTGTTCTTTTTTGCCTTGAACATCTTTTAAAAGTTTGTTCATTGATTGCGCTGTAGAGTGCCGGTCTTTGGTGTTGAGTTTATAGCCAAAACGCTTGATTATATTTTCCAAAGCTGCAATTTTTTCATCATCCGGTTCGTCATGAACTCGGTACACAAAAGTCTTTTTTGGTTCTTTTTTTCCTATGAATTCTGCAACGCTTCTGTTTGCCAAAAGCATAAATTCCTCAATAAGTTTATTGGCATCTTTGCTTTCTTTGAAATAAACACCTTCTGGATTATTATTTTCATCAAGAATAAACTTCACTTCTACTTTATCAAAGGAAATAGCACCGGCACGCATACGTTTGGTTCGCAATATTTTTGCCAATCGATCCATTTCCAAAATAGCTGCAGCAATTTCTGGTTTTACAGAATATTCTTTGTCTGAAATTGAAATATTTGAAGGAATTGTATGCGTTTCGTCCGTCGGATTTTCAATAATATGCTGCGCTTCCTCGTAGGCAAAACGGGCATCGCTATAAGTTACCGTTCGCCCAAACCATTGTTTAATAACTTCTGCTTTTGGGTTTATTTCAAATACTGCGGAAAAGGTATATTTTTCTTCATTCGGACGAAGAGAACAAGCATTGTTCGAAAGTATTTCCGGAAGCATTGGCACTACTCTATCAACTAAATAAACTGAGGTTGCACGTTCGTAAGCTTCATCGTCCAGTTCGGTTCCGGGACTTAAATAATGCGAAACATCTGCAATGTGGATTCCTATTTCATAGTTTCCATTTTCCATTTTTTCAAAGGAAAGGGCGTCATCAAAATCCTTTGCATCTTTCGGATCTATCGTAAAAGTTAAAACCTCGCGCATATCGCGCCGTTTTTTTATTTCCGATTCTTTTATGGAAGTATCAATTTTATTGGCGTAGTCTTCCACTTCTGGCGGAAATTCATACGGAAGCCCATATTGCGCAAGTATGGAATGGATTTCAGTGTTGTGTTCTCCGGGCATTCCCAGAACTTTTATAACATTTCCGTAAGGAGAATCCGCCTTTTCGGGCCAATCTTCCATTGCTACCAATACTTTTTCTCCATTTTTCGCTCCATTTATTTTATTCTTCGGAACAAAAATATCGGTATACATTTTATAATCTGTAACGTCCACAAAAGCGAAGTTTTCCTGCACTTGTATCGTGCCTACAAATTCGGTTCTTTTTCGCTCTAAAATTTTTGTTACCTCACCTTCGGTCTTGCCACCTTTTTTTCTTTTAAAAACATACACTTCAACAATGTCGCCATTTAAGGCCTTGTTCAAATTTTTGTTGCTTACGTAAATATCATCCTCTAAATCATCAACGATAATATACCCCTGGCCACGTCCTGCTATATCTACTTTTCCTGTATAATAATTTTGAGAAGGGGTCAGTATGTATTTTCCACGCTCAATTTCCTGAATGGTTCCCTTGCCTTGCAAATCCTTTAGTTTCTTAACTATTTGGTTTCTGCTGCTGGGATCATCCAGTTGTAATTTTGCGGCAATCTGTTTGTAATTGAAGGCTTGTGAATGGTCTTTCCGAAGAATGTTAAGTATGGTTTGGGAAAGATTTTCAATTTTATTGCTTTTCTTTTTTCTTTTTTGTTTTGGCATCGTTTAATTTATAATTAGCGTAAAAGTACTACTTCTTATAGCAATAGCGTCTTTACATTAGGAAAGATTTAGTACCTTACCTAAGGTTATTCGGTTATTAAGTTATTGGTAATTAGTGGCTAATTTTAAATAACCCTGCAACTTATAAGTTCCAATAAGTGAAGCATTTTAAAACAATCGCAATATTTCAATATCCTGCAGAATATGCGGTGCTTCAGCTTTTGTTTGATCAAGCAGAAATACGCTATATTTTTTTAAATGAAACCATGATCGGTGTTTTTCCTTTCTATTCCAACGCTATTGGCGGAATTAGACTTCACGTGCATATGGAAGACATAACAGAGGCCGAAGAAATTATCAAAAAATTAGATCATAGTTCCAATTTAAAAATAGTTTGAAACCTCGGGACCAAGAAACCAAAACCAAGATTCAAGACCAAATTAATTGATTTTATATTTAACGAATCTTGGCGTTTGCTTCTCACTTTATTGTTATCAACATATAATTATACATCATTTCCTTTTTTTTAAATTTTAAAATAAAAATTGATGATTATGATAGGGTGTTAATATGTACAATAACTTTTTTGAAAATTGCTTTGAAATAAATTTATCGCCTTTTAATAATAGTTTATTAACATATATTTAAGATTTAAAAGCCTTGAGAAATAATGAAATACCACAAGTAATCAACAACTGTCAACAGAGTGTTTTCATAAGTTGAAACTCATAAGTTTTTCTTAAAATAATGTTTGAAAGGGAAAAAATTGTGCTCACAAATAGCAAGCAAAAAATGATTTAAATTTTTGGAGAACTGCAAATTTTAAATCTATTGTAAATAATATTTACACACGCAATATTAGTTGTCGAAATTCCGCAAACAAATATCAACAATCTTGTTAACCAAATAATGAACTGACCGTTAAGAAATCATTATCAATTGATTTTCAACGCATATTGAACACAACAGTTGAAATAATTAAAATTCTATTTATACTTAAATAAAAAGCTGATGTTTTATCTTTGAAAAAAATATCAATGTTATGAAAATTTCCATCGGTAATGACCACGCAGGCACAGAATACAAATTTGAAATTATTTCTTTTTTGGAAAAAGAAGGCTATACAGTTATTAACCACGGGACCGATTCTGAAACAAGTGTTGATTATCCGGATTTTGTTCATCCCGTAGCTGAAGATGTTGAAAAAGGAAAGGCAAATTTTGGGATCATAATCTGCGGCAGCGGTAACGGTGCAAATATGACCGCCAATAAACATCAAAAAGTACGCTCTGCATTATGTTGGACCAAAGAAATAACAGAACTTGCCCGTCAACATAACGATGCAAATATTTTAAGTATTCCCGCCCGTTTCACCAGCAAACCACAAGCTGTGGAAATGGTTAAAACATTTTTGAATACCGAATTTGAAGGTGGCCGCCATCAAAACCGCGTAGAAAAAATAGCGTGTTCATAAAAACAGAACAATGGCGCATAACCACGCACATTCCAATAGTCAATCATCCAGTCACTCCCATCCTGATTTAAAAGGTAGAAAGTTGTTGCTCTCTATTTTTTTGAATATTGGAATAACAGTCGCACAAGTAATTGGTGGCTTAATTTCGGGGAGTCTTTCGTTGATCTCAGACGCACTGCATAATTTCAGCGATGTGCTATCATTAATTGTGAGTTACATTGCTGATAGATATTCAAAAAAAGACGCTTCCGTTACCAAAACTTTTGGGTATAAAAGAGCCGAAATTATAGCTGCTTTTGTGAATTCCGCCACCTTAATTGTTGTTGCCATCTATCTTATTTATGAAGCAATTATTCGGTTTTCAGATCCACATATCATAGAAAGTAGTTTGGTAATTTGGCTCGCTATTTTAGGTATCGTTTTTAACGGCTTTAGTGTTTTACTACTTTTTAAGGATTCAAAAAGTAATATGAATATGCGTTCTGCCTATCTGCATTTATTTACCGATATGGCTGCATCGGTCGCAGTGTTGATTGGCGGGTTATTAATGAAATATTACGAATGGTTCTGGGTTGATAGTCTATTGACAGTATTAATAGCTCTTTACTTACTTATTATGGGTTACGGTTTGTTGAAAAGGTCATTTAAAGTTTTAATGCTTTTTACGCCAGATGATATTAATTTGGAAGTAATACACGATGCAGTATGCAGCATTGAAGGAATAAAAAACATCCACCACATTCATATTTGGCAACTTAATGAACAAGAAACCCATTTAGAAGCGCATGTAGATTTTTATGAAAATGTTACACTCACCCAATTCGATTTAATTCTTTTGAAAGTTGAAAAAAAATTATATCACGATTTTGGAATTAACCATGTAACCATTCAGCCGGAACATCAAAAGGACGATCCAAAAGATATAATTGTACAGGATTAATTATATAAAAAGTTATGGAAATTGAAGTAAAAACATTTGAAGAATTAACCACAAACCAATTGTATGAAATTTTACAATTGCGGAGCGAAGTTTTCGTAGTTGAACAAGATTGTGTATATCAAGATGTTGATGGAAAGGATTCGCGAGCCCTTCATATTTTAGGTCGTGAAGACGGAAAATTGATTGCATACGCACGCTGTTTTAAGCAAGGTGATTATTTTGATGAAGCAGCCATAGGAAGAATTGTGGTGCGCGAAAACTATAGAAAACTTGGTTATGGGCACGAAATTACAAAAGCATCAATAAAAGCGATCAAAACAAAATATAAAGCCGATAAAATAAAAATATCGGCTCAAACTTATTTGGTTATTTTCTACGAAAGCCACGGTTTTAAAACTACAGGCGATCGCTATTTGGAAGATGGTATTCCACACATTGCGATGATTAAAGCTTAATTAGTTTTTTTTCCAAATTAAGATCTTTCAACATTTCATCCGTAAACTTATAATGCCCACGGCGTGTAATAATTTTGAAACGCTGGTTCCGCATGCGTGTCAACGTATCCAAAAACTGCCATTTTGATTTTAACAATCTGGGCTTTTCAGATTTTAAACTGATTTCAAAATAATGCTTTATTCCTGCTCTTTCCGCTACGATATCAGGTGTAATCACCACTTCACTATTTTTTTTGTGATATGATTTAGGACTTTCATAACCTTCAATATCAGCTTGAATGTGTTCAAAACCTCGATTCTCTAAATAGGCCACGGATTCCTTTAGAATCTCCTTATTTTCGTCTCTATCTGATTTTATCATAATTGTCAAGATACGATATTATTGATAAACAAGGGGTTAAGTTTTTGTTAACTTTAAATTTTCCACTGTCAACACAATGTTTTTTTTAACGGAAAATAATTGAAAATTTATATCCATTCAAGTGAAAATAAATATTATTTATTTTAATATCTTATTATATTCACCTTCATCATTTAAAACTTCAACAGCCTTCAAAATCTCTGGATTATGTGCAATTTGATAATTGTATAATCCTTCACGATAAAAATACCGCTTCAAAATTTCATCCGTCAATAACGATTCTATTTCTACTTTTTTCTCAATAATTGCTTTGTCTTTGGCCGTATCAATTGCCGCCATGAGTTGGTTATAACTCGCTGAAATGTTTTTGGCTAAATCATCATCTTCGGAAATTTTTAAACCTTCGGTAAATTTCTTTTCTGTTTCGGTTTCGTATTCAAAATTATTATCTTTCAAAAACTTGATAAAATCCTGAAAGTCAGCTTCGCCGAATTTAAAGTTTTTCCAATCCGTCATTTGGTGATTGTAATAATATTTTGTGGCGTAATCAAAAATAGCATTGTCTTTTAACAAGGCCGTTGTAATGGGACTAAAAACTGCAGATTCCAAAAGAACGTCGGGAAGGATTCCGCCACCGTCATAGACCGTTCTTCCGCCTTTTGTTTTAAAGGCATTGTATTCTTTAGCATCTTTTCGAACGGGATCTCCATTTTCGTCACGGTGCCAATAATCCAAAGCTTGTATGCAACGTCCACTGGGCGTATAATAGCGGGAAATAGTTACTTTTAGCTGTGTGCCGTAAGTCAACTTTTTGGGGCGTTGCACAAGTCCTTTTCCAAAACTTCGTGCGCCAACAATAACGGCCCGATCCAAATCTTGTAAACCTCCCGAAACAATTTCGCTGGCAGAAGCGCTTCTTCCGTTTACCAACACTACCAATGGAATTTCGGTATCTACAGGCTCCTGTGTGGTTTTATAGGTTTGATTGTACTTTTCAATAACTGATTTTGTGGTTGTGATTACTTCGCCTTTATCCACAAAAAGATTTACAACGTTTATTGCCTCATTTAAAAGTCCACCGGGATTTCCGCGTAAATCCAAAATAATTTTTTTGGCTCCCTGCGATTTCAAATCTACTAATGCAGCTTTCGTTTCAACTGTTGTTCTGCCATTGAATTGTGAAAGAACGATATAACCAATATCATTACTTATGAGTTTATAAAAAGGAACAGCATGAAGGTCTACTGCACCTCGAGTAATGGTTGCGTTTGCGGTTTTCCCTTGTCTTATGTATGTTACTTCAACTGTTGATCCCGGCGCTCCTTTGAGTAATTCACCAGCATCTTCCTCCATATCTGCAATTTTGAGGTTGCCTATTTTTATGATTTCGTCACCGGCCTTCAATCCTGCTTTATCTGCCGGATAATCTTTGTACGGTTCCATAATAATAATCTTGTCCTTTTTACTTTGGGCGGAGGCACCAATACCCGTATATATACCAGAATTATTGATTTTAGCATCTTCAACCTGTTGTTCGTTCCAATAAACGGTATAGGGATCCAGATCGTCCAACATCCCTTTTATGGCTTTGTCCATGAGGGTTGCGGGGGTAACTTCATCCACATAATTCATGTTCAATTCCTTGAATAGCGTGGTGAAGATTTCAATCTGTTTGGCAATTTCGAAAAAATCACTTTTGAAACTTACCGTAGTGAAAAATATGCCGATGGCGATGATGGGAAATAAAATTCTTTTTTTCATTTTCATTTACGTTTTTGAGTTGTTTATTACTCAATTAGTGGGATATGTTATCACAAAGTAAGGAACACCTTTTTCATTTCTTATTTCCTACTCTTCAGAAATATATGAAGAACAGAGCTATAATAAGTGCAACGAGAAATTATGTTTTAAGTTATAAAAAACTAATAAATTATTCAAGATTTTGTTCTTTGAAGTATTCGTTTTAGCTTTCAAAGAATACATTTCCAAATCTATAAAAGCACTAATTATTTTCATCGTGTATTTTTTTAAGCAGGACAATTGTTGCCTTTTCAAGTTGCTCGTATTGCGGTGAGACTTTTCCTAAAAACAGAAAAAGCATCACAAATTTCTTGCCGTGAATTTCATCAAGTAAGCTTTTATTAAGCCTATAAGCTTCACGAAGTTGGCGTTTTACGCGATTTCTGTCCACAGCCGATTTAAAATTTCGCTTTGGTACCGCGAAAGCAGCCATATTTGAAGCAATATTTTCATTAGGAAGAAAAAAAATCTTAAGAGGAAATTTTGAATAGGTTTTTCCTTCCAAAAACAATTTTTCAATTGTTTTGGCGCTTTTAAGTTTTTCTTCTTTTGGGAATTTGTGGTTCACCTTGTAAATATATAAAAGAAAGACCTCACCGATTTCAAAAACCTGTGAGGTCTATTTATTTCAAAATTTCCTTCTTGAATCTATTGAGCTTCCCAAATATTATTTTCCGGTTTAACGTCTGCCATACGTTGGGTGGCATCAATCATCATACTTATTACTTTCTTCCCGTTTTTGATTTCAAAAGTATATGTTGGGTACGCCCACGGCCAATCTTCCAAAACCGTCCGTTTCAGTTCTGTAAAAGGATTAGGTTTTTCGCCCCACATCATTCGCAACGGAATATAAAACAGTTCTTGGGTGCCGTCTTCATAAGTAACGTACAGGTCTATGGGCATTGGCATTAAACCAATTCTTTCCAAAGTTATTTTTGAATTTTTCCCTTCATTCTCAACACTTTTTATTCCGTAGTCAATGGTATTTGTGGTCTGAGCCCAATCAGTTAAATACCAATCCAACTCAAATCCCGAAACCTTTTCCGCGGTTCGGATAAAATCATTGGGCGTTGGATGTTTGAATTTGAATTCAGCATAATATCGTTTTAACGTATTTGAAAGATTTTTGGGACCGATGACGTATCCCAATTGTACTAAAAATACGGAACCTTTACTGTAAGCATTTATTCCATACGCACGATTGCTGGCATATCTGTCAGCGTGTGTGGTAAGGGGTTGTTCTGCTCCGCTTGTTGCCATAAAGTAATAACCTCTATATGAGCCAGCATGTGGATTTGTTTTATTCTCCTTCATTACAAAATTCATCGCTTCATCGGAGATATAAGAGGTAAACCCTTCATCCATCCATTCGTGTTTGCTTTCATTTGTAGCCAGAACAAATTGGAACCAGGAGTGTGCCATCTCGTGCGCGGTTACGCCTACCAAACTTCCAAAGTCACGTTCACCTGTAATCATAGTACTCATGGCATACTCCATTCCCCCGTCGCCACCTTGTATTACAGAATATTGTTCATAGGGATATTCACCTATTTGCTCATTATAAAATTCCATCAATTCTGCAGTTTTGGGTTGAAGATTTTTCCAATTCTCTGCAATTTCAGGATCGTTTTTGTAAAAGAAATGAAGCGTGACGCCATTAGGCCCAGGATAGGTATCGTGTATGTATTCATCATCTGCGGCCCAAGCAAAATCGTGAACATCTGGCGCCAAAAAGTGCCAGGTGTATTTGCCATTTACAGGTTTCATCCACTTTTGTCCGGGTACTGTATAGCCGTGACCAACTTCTGCTGGGTTTTGAAGATAACCTGTTCCGCCAACCGTATAATTTTCATCTATGGTAATTGTTACATCAAAATCGCCCCACACGCCGTGAAACTCGCGGGCAATGTACGGATCGGGATGCCAACCTTCAAAATCGTATTCAGCTAATTTTGGATACCATTGAGTCATAGTTAGCGCAACTCCTTCAGCGTTATCTCTACCCGAACGCCTAATTTGTAGGGGCACTTGCGCATTCCAATTCATATTGAAAACGGTACTTTGTCCGGGAAGTATCGGCTTATTTAGCATCACTTCCATTACGGTTCCTTTAATTTTATAAATAGCCGGTTTCCCATCTTGGGTAAAAAGCGTGGGTTTTATATAACCAATTTCCGAAGGGGAAAGTTTGGAAATCCTATCCATCACGCGGCTGTCGGGATCTTCAATAGTTCGTGAACGCACGTCCATTTCGCTGCCAGGTTGAAAGGCGTTAAAATAAAGATGATAAAAAACCTTGTTTAAAGTGTCGGGGGAATTGTTTGTGTATTTCAACTCCTGTGTTCCCGTATATTGAAATGATTTTACGTCCATTTGAACGTTCATTTTATAATCAACTTCCTGTTGCCAATAGCTAGTGTTATTTTGTGCGAAAGTTGAAAAAAATATAGCAGTTAAAAAGAAACCGTTAATAAAATACTTCATTATTTAGACATTTTATCGGCCATAATTAGGGCATTATACATATTGACCATTTTACCCGATTTTGAAATATTTGCAAAAGCATCTGTGTTTGAAGCTTCGCCGCCCAAAACAACTTTTGTATTCGTGGAAAGGCCACTATCCATAATAATTTGCTTTACTTGTTTTGCAGAAAGGTTTGGATAGTAGGAACGAATCATAGCTGCAACTCCAGCAACTTCGGGCGCAGCCATAGAAGTTCCTTGTAAATATTCATAAGTATTTAAAGGCGTAGTTGCCCAAATTTTCACACCAGGGGCAAAAACGTCAACATTTGTTTTTCCGTAGTTGGAAAAATCCGCGACCAATTCGCTTCCATATTTATAATTCAGCGCTCCAACGGTTAAAAATGAGTCTGCTAATTCAGAGCCATTGTCAAACTGATCGTTCGGATAAATATTTACAGTATCCAAATCTAGACCGTCATTACCGGCGGCATTTACAATTAAAACATCTTTTGAAGCTGCATATTTTATGGCATCATAAACCCAATCTGCTTGTGGGGAATAGTATTTTCCGAAACTTGTATTCAATACTTTTGCTCCATTGTCCACTGCGTAGCGTATGGCCAATGCAATGTCTTTATCATACTCATCGCCATCCGGTACGGCACGAACAGGCATAATTTTTACATTATTTGCCACACCGTCCATTCCAATATTGTTGTTGCGCTGTGCGGCAATTATACCAGAAACGTGGGTTCCGTGTTTTACGTTCTCTCTCGTAGGATCTGGTCCCGCAACATTATTATCACCATAAATATTATCCGTAATATCGTCGGGATTATCGCCTAAAACGCCGCGAAAATCTTTCGTCATATTAAAGTTATTGTCAATTCTTCCAGTGAAATATTTTATGCCTCCTTCCAATTCTTTAATAACCTCAGGCACCGAATCGGCAAAATTTAGCATTTGGTTGAGCATTGCAATTTGTTGCTGTTCTTGAGCAGAAGGATTTTTTATGGCAGCAAGATCTTCTCTGGTGTAATCTGCTTTTCCCAGTTTTTTAGCCATGGCTTCATGGGTTGGCTTTAACTGCGAAAGAATTTGTTCGTAACGCGCCTTGTTGGCGGTAATTTCTGAGGATTCTTTTTCAAATTCAGCTTCAGCTTTTAGATAAATGGCATATTCTTTTCTATCTGCTGCACTGATGGAAGATTCACTTTTACCTTCATATTTTGGTCTTAATTTTCGGATGATGCGAACATATTCCATGTTTTCTCCTGTGATATCACCAAGAAAATTCCATCCGTGAACATCGTCTATAAAACCGTTGTTATCATCATCCATACCGTTTCCAGCGATTTCGTCTTCGTTGGTCCAAATTACGTTTTTAAGATCTTCGTGATCAATATCAACGCCACTGTCTATTACTCCAACTATAACCGTTTCACCTTTTCGGTTTTTGATGATTTCGCTGTAAGCCTTATTCACACTCATTCCCGGAACGGTGTCTTTTACCAAGTCCATAGCTGGCCAGTGTTTCAGTTGTTCATCGGCTAGCGGAACATTTTTTAAGGGGTTGGTGTCAATATTTTGAATGGGTGTGGCAACAATGGCAGCACCACCGCCACAACTTGCCATAACAGTTGATATTGCAACTGCGAAAAGAGAGATTTTAAAAAGTTTCATTTGTATATAATATTTGTTTTTTATTTGAAGATGGAATGCCCGTTTACTCATCTTCTTCGTTAATTGTTGTGAATCCGTCGGGGCGAAGGGCAATTCATTTTTGGATATACAGTTTAATTAAAAAATTCAGTGATGGATAAGATTTCATTTATTCGAACTCCTTTATCTGTATTTTGAACCGTAATAATAGGGTTGTGTGCATCGTGTTCCAAAAAAAGATAGAAGTTTTTTTCTGCCGCTGTGTTCAGAAATTTCTCCTTTTCGGGAAGCGTTAATAAAGGGCGAGTGTCATATCCCATCACAAAAGGAAGTGGCAAATGGCCCGCCGTTGGAAGTAAATCTGCCATAAACACCAACGTTTTTCCTTTATAATTTATATGGGGAATCATTTGCTTATCTGTATGCCCATCTACAAAAAGAATTCCAAAATCGAGTTCGTTCGCTTCGGAAAAATCGGAATTTGGTTTTGAAACAAACTTCAGCCGCCCGCTTTCTTGCATTGGGATAATATTTTCTTTTAAAAAAGAAGCCTGTTCCCGTCGGTTGGGTTCCGTGGCCCACTTCCAATGGTCTTTGTTACTCCAATAAGTTGCATTTTTGAAGGCTGGTTCATACCCTGTACGGTCTTTGTTCCACTGTACACTGCCACCGCAGTGGTCAAAGTGAAGATGCGTCATAAAAACATCGGTGATATCATCCCTGTGGAAACCGTATTGTTTCAAAGAATCGTCAAGATTATAATCACCCCATCGATAGTAATAGTTAAAGAATTTTTCACTCTGTTTGTTGCCCATTCCGGTATCAATCAGCGTAAGCCGGTTGCCGTTTTCAATAAGAAGACAGCGCGCGGCAATGTCTATCATATTATTTGAATCGGCAGGATTGGTTTTAGACCATAGTGTTTTTGGCACAACGCCAAACATAGCGCCGCCATCAAGTTTAAAATTGCCAGCTTCAATAGGAAATAATTGCATACTTTGAGGGAATGAGTCGCAAATTAATAAAAGCGTTACACTCAGATGGTAGCTGAGTAAATTAATTATGCTATTTTTAACAAATTGTTAATGTTTTGCGGGAACCAAATATGCTTATTTTAGCCGAAAACCTAACCAAATGGTAGAACTTGCAGGAATTATAATTCTAGGAATATTGGCGCAATGGGTTGCGTGGAAGTTTAAAATTCCAGCTATTCTCCCTTTAATCTTAATCGGTCTTTTGGTTGGCCCGCTTTCTACTTTTATGTCAGATGATGGAAACCAATGGCTTCAACCTATTTGGAATGGAGAAAATGGGCTTTTTCCGGGTCAAAATCTTTTCTATTTTGTTTCGTTGGCCGTTGGTATTATTCTTTTTGAAGGCGGACTTACTTTAAAACGAGGCGAAATTTCTAAAGTGGGTCCTGTAATTGGGAAACTGATAAGCATCGGTGCAGCTATAACATTTATTGGAGCGGGTATTGCCGCACATTATGTTTTTGGTCTTAGCTGGCGAATATCTTTTCTTTTTTCTGCTTTAATAATCGTAACCGGACCTACAGTAATCACGCCTATTTTAAGAAATATCCCACTTAAAAAAGATGTGGCCGCCGTTCTTCGGTGGGAAGGAATTCTAATTGATCCAATTGGCGCACTAGTAGCCGTACTTGTGTATGAATTTATAAGCGTTGAGGGAGATTCTGGCTACACGAAACAGGCATTATTGGATTTTGGAAAAATTGTTTTAATAGGAATGACTTTTGGGGTTTCAGCTGGTTATGCGTTATATTTTTCCATAAAAAAGAAATTTGTGCCCCATTATTTGTCGAATGTGGTTTCACTTTCCCTTGTAATGGCGGTCTTTGTTATTAGTGATCTGTTTGCTCACGAATCAGGTCTTTTGGCAGTAGTAGTTATGGGGATGTTTCTAGGAAACAGCGATTTACCCAGCTTAAAGGAACTGTTATATTTTAAGGAATCGCTAAGCGTTTTGTTGGTTTCCATACTCTTTATACTACTTGCCGCAAACATAAGCGTTGAAGACCTTTTGTTGGTCTATAACTGGAAAACCGCAATTTTATTGGCTATCGTTATTTTTGTGCTGCGACCTTTAACGGTCTTTGCAAGTACTATTGGCTCCTCACTCAAAACAAACGAAAAATTCTTTATTAGTTGGGTTGGACCCCGCGGAATTGTTGCAGCGGGTATTTCGTCACTTTTTGGAACCCAACTTGTTTCAAAAGGGATTGTTGGGGCTGAATATATTACGCCTTTAGTTTTTGCAGTGGTATTGATAACGGTAATTTTAAATGCCACAACAGCGCGGGTAATAGCTAGTTGGATGGGGGTGTTTTTAAAAAAATCAGAAGGGATACTTATGGTTGGGGCTTCAAAAGCATCTCGTTTGATAGCTACTTATTTGCATAAAAATAATAGACATGTTGTTTTGATAGATTCAAACCAATTAAATATAAACAGGGCAAAAGAGCTAGGCTTGGAAGCATTTACAGCAAATATTTATGCGGATGACCTAACGGATAATATTGAGTTGAACGATGTAGGTTATTTGTTGGCAATGACCGGCAGTGACGAGATTAACAAACAGGCCATAAGTCGTTTTGGAAAATATTTCGGGGAAAACGGAACTTTCCGTTTAATGACTTCAGAAGAAATGAAGCAACGCCAAAACCTGTCAGCCAAGGAATTGTTTTCATACACTCACGACTATAGCCGTTTCACGGAAGTAGCCCATGATTTTCCCTCTATACAGGAAATTCCAGTAAGTAGCCACAATCAGTTTTTACGCGTTTTGAATATTGTAAGTGAAAATGAAAATGCGATTCCATTGTTTATGAAACGTCCAAATGGTTTATTGGATCTCCTTGTTACTCCCGCAGAACTGGAAATTGAAGAGGGCAGCAGTTTGGTTTATCTTGGAAAGCCTATGGATTTTGAAGATGTTGTGAATGCCACCCGTACCGAGAATGAAGGAAAAACAAAAAAATAATTTTACTGCCAAACCGTTCTTATAAAAACTCTTTCCTAATGAAGAAAATTTCTATACTACTTATTATTTTTTGCGGTCTTTCAATATACTCCTGTAAAAAGGATGATGGGGTCAGTTGTACCACATGCGCGTCGGCAGAAACTTCAGATTTTCAAGTTTGTAAAGAAAGTGATGGGAACGCTTCTGTAAACGGTCAAAATACCGGTACCCCTTATGAAACCTATATAACTGGTTTAGAGGAGACTGGGGCAAATTGCGGAAATTAATCTTAAAATTTTCTTAATTTTTTTTTGTAAATGTTAATATGTTTCTTCATATTTGCTATTCTAACGTAAAAATTTAAAACATGAAAAAACTAGTATTTAGTGCAATGATTTTAGGATTGGTATTTACAACTTCTTGTAACAAAGATGATGACGGTGGAAGCTCAAAAAGTTGTGCAGACAGAATCGACGATATAACTGAGGCAGGTACGGATTACATTGAAAATCCAACGAACAGTAACTGTGAAAGATATCGCAATGCAATCCAAAGCTACATTGATTCAAACTGTGAAGGTGGAAGCAGTTATGAAATTATCTTAACTGGCTTGGATTGTTCGTAACATTTTAATTTTTAATTAAAAAAAAGCTCCGAAATATCGGGGCTTTTTTATTTTTAATCATTTAGTTTAAGTACCGCCATAAAAGCTTCCTGCGGTATTTCCACATTTCCTACTTGGCGCATACGTTTCTTTCCTTTTTTCTGTTTTTCCAAAAGTTTACGCTTACGCGAAATATCACCCCCGTAACATTTTGCGGTAACGTCTTTTCTGAAGTGCTTTCACCGTTTCACGCGCAATTATTTTTGCACCGATTGCGGCTTGGATTGGAATATCAAACTGTTGCCGCGGAATAAGTTGGCGCAATTTCTCGCAGATTTTCTTTCCAATATCATAGGCATTATCACGGTGAAGCAAGGCCGAAAGTGCGTCAACAATATTTCCATTTAAAAGAACATCAACTTTTACAAGCTGTGATTGGCGCATCCCAATTGGCGAATAATCAAAGGAAGCATATCCTTTTGAAACGGTTTTCAATCTATCATAAAAGTCGAAAACAATTTCTGCCAATGGCATATCAAAAGTAAGTTCAACCCTTTCTGTGGTCAAATATGTTTGATTGGTAATTTCGCCTCTTTTTTCAATACAAAGCGACATAACGGAACCAACAAAATCTGATTTTGTAATGATTGTTGCCTTGATGAAGGGTTCTTCAACACGATTAATTTTTGAAGGATCCGGCAAATCAGAAGGATTATTTACCAAAATTGGAATTTCCGGGTCTTTATTTGAAAAGGCGTGATAAGAAACGTTTGGCACGGTTGTAATTACCGTCATATCAAATTCTCTCTCGAGTCTTTCCTGCACAATTTCAAGATGAAGCATTCCCAAAAATCCACAACGGAATCCGAACCCGAGGGCCATGGAGCTTTCCGGAGTAAAAACTAAGGAAGCATCGTTGAGTTGCAATTTTTCCATGGAATTGCGCAGCTCTTCGTAATCTTCCGTATCAACAGGATATATCCCTGCAAAAACCATTGGTTTCACATCTTCAAAACCTGCAATCATATTGACGGTTGGGCTTTTTGAATCTGTAATTGTATCGCCCACTTTTACTTCTTTCGCTTCTTTAATTCCGGTTATTAAGTAACCTACATCGCCTGTTTTAATTACATCTCTTGGAAATTGTTTTAATCTCAATGTTCCCACTTCATCGGCAAAATAGCTTTTCCCCGTTGCCATAAATTTTATGTGCTGTCCTTTTTTTATTTCGCCATTAAGAACCCTAAAATAAGTTTCAACCCCCCGGAAGGGATTATAAACCGAATCAAAAATAAGTGCTTGCAATGATTCATCAGGATTCCCTTTTGGCGACGGAACCCGTTCAATAATCGCTTTTAATATTTCGTCTATTCCCAGACCGGTTTTGGCACTTGCTGGAATCACTTCTTCGGGTTTACAGCCTAAAAGGTCTACAATATCGTCTGTCACCTCTTCTACGTTTGCAGAAGGGAGATCCACTTTATTCAAAACCGGAATTATTTCCAAATCGTTTTCCAAAGCCAAATAAAGGTTCGAAATTGTTTGTGCCTGTATGCTTTGAGCAGCATCCACAATAAGGAGCGCGCCTTCGCAGGCGGCGATGGAACGTGAAACTTCATAGGAAAAATCAACGTGGCCGGGAGTGTCAATTAAGTTCAGTGTATATTTTTCGCCCTTGTACACATAATCCATCTGTATGGCATGGCTTTTAATAGTAATACCACGCTCACGCTCCAAATCCATATTATCCAATAATTGGTCTTGTTTTTCGCGGTCGGTCACGGTGCCGGTGGCTTCTAAAAGACGATCTGCCAAGGTGCTTTTTCCGTGGTCAATGTGTGCAATAATGCAAAAATTGCGAATGTTCTTCATAAAAATTCCTTCTCGTGCTACAAGTTGCAAATATAGATTAAAAGAGTGATTAAACGATTTATGTTTAGTTTAGAGTAAAATAATTGTTTAAAGAGGGTTTTGATTTAATAAATTTTTAACATATTTGTAGAGTATTAGTGCATTATAGCTATGTTAATTAATATTCTCCCCAGATAAAGAACATAGTAAAGGGTGTCGCCCCAGATATCTACTCATATTATGAAAAGACTTTTCATTCTATTCTGCTGCCTTCATGGCGGTATTGCTCTGGCTCAGAACCTTAATTTATCGGGGATGGTTACTGATGTGTCACAATCGCCAATATCCTTTGTAAATGTATTGATTTATAATGCGGATGCTGAAACTCCTTTTCAGGGCACAACTACGAATGAAGACGGTTCTTTCATATTTAAAAGTTTAGAAGCAGGAACCTATAATCTCATTTTTAAATATATAGGTTTTAAAGATACTGAACACACTGTTGAACTTACTTCCAATAAAAACGTGGGTCGAATTGTTTTAAAAGAGAGTTCAGAAATGCTTGACGAAACCTTGGTAATCGCAAAATTACCGACTATAAAAAAATCACCGGGAAAATTGGTTTTCAATGTTGAAAACACGTCACTTTCAGTGGGCAGCACGATGGATCTTTTAAAGAAGACACCGGGAGTGGTTGTGATTGGAGAAAGCATACAAGTAAAATTTTCATCCCCAGTAATCTACATCAACGGGAAACGGGTCTATTTATCTTCTTCGGAAATTGCCTCTCTTTTGGAAAATAATGACGCGGCCAATATAAAATCAATTGAGGTTATAACAAATCCTTCCTCCAAATATGACGCAGATGCGGGAACAGTTTTGAATATTATTACTTCAAAACCTATTTCAATTGGATATAAAGGTTCTATAAACACTACCTATGAACAGGCAATCTACCCGAAATACAATTTGGGGACATCACATTTTTATAAAAATAACTGGCTAAATGCTTACGCAGCTTATTCCTACGGAAATAGAAAGGAATATAAGGAGGATGAAAACTTCGTTAGATTTTTCCAAGCGGATGAGGTTTCAACAAAATCTTTATGGGAGATCAATTTTGACCGAACCACGGAATATGAAAATCACACTGGCAATGTAGTGCTGGATTTTACTTTAAACGACAAAAACACACTTAGTTTTACGTCAAATATTTCTGTTACTCCAAAGGTTGCGTATCACAATAACGGAGAATCTTTTATTTATAATCCACAGCGACAGTTGGACTCAACCATAACCACATTGAGTTATGTAAACTTTGAAAAGCAGAATAATACCTTCGCTTTGGATTACAATCGTGTATTAAATGATAAGGGCGCTACCTTAGCAGCCTCGGCCAATTATATATATTATGATAATAGCCAGGAACAAAGTGTTAGCTCTGACTATTTATTGGCAAATGGAGATTTTTTGAGAAACAATAGTTTCTTTACAGATTCAAAACAAAGCAGCAATATTTTTACTGGACAGGCAGATGTTACCACAACTTTGTGGGGCGGCACTTTTGAAACCGGAATAAAATTCAGCAATATCGACACAGAAAGCAGATTGAACTTTTTTGATTTCCAAAACAATATAAATGTTTTTAATAGCTTATTGTCAGATGATTTCAATTACAAGGAAAACATTTTTGCAGAATATATAAGTTTTGAAAAGGAATGGGAAAAGTGGAGTATAACAGCAGGTGTTCGGGGTGAATATACAGATATTGAGGCTACTTCCCGCTCATTGGGCCGTGTGAACAATCAACAGTATTTTGATATTTTTCCATCGGCATCCTTTCATTATACCATAAATGAAAACAACGGCATTGGGATAAGTTACAGCAGAAGCATTGAGCGGCCCCGCTACCAAAGCTTAAACCCTTTTAAATATTATATTACGGAACGCAATTTTAACGGCGGCAACCCAAATTTGGTTCCAGCTATTGAAGATAACATTACAATTACCTTTGACCACAAAAACAAATTGTTTTTTGAGTTTTACTATGAAAATGTTGAAAATAGTTTGGATGTGCTCACTTTTCAAAATAACACCAATAGTACGCTGGAAAGAATTGATGCCAATTTGATAAAAAGTTATCAATATGCTTTTGATATTACCTATTTTAATTCCCTAAATCCGTGGTGGTGGTTGCATTTACAGACATCTTCATTTTATCTGGCCAATGAGTTTTTCGCCTTGCAAAGCGCGGAAGAAAAATATACCAATGATACATTTGGTCAGTATATATTGCTCAACAACCATTTTACGCTTTCCAAAAACCGAACTTTTACTGCAGACATGACCGGAAAGTATATTTCAAATTTTGTTTTCGGAAATCGATATTTCAAAAATCAGATTCTTTTGAATATTTCGTTCAGAAAAGATTTTTGGGACAACCGCGCAAGCTTGACCGTTGGCGTTGATGATGTTTTTGATACATTGAAAGATATGGCCTCCACTTCAAAATATTACAATCAGGATAACTATTTTTATTCCAATTTAGAATACAGGGTGCTACGTGTAGGCTTTAAATATAACTTCGGAAATGCCCGACTTCGTGATAATAATAAAAAAATAGAGACTGAAGAAGGCGATAGACTGGAAGGTAAATAAACTCCATTACTTCACTAATAATCTTTTCAAATCACCTTTTACTGATATTTACTACTTTTGCAGTTCAAAATAAAAAGAATTGCCAAAAATAGGAAACATACAATTGCCAGAATTTCCACTGTTGCTCGCACCTATGGAAGACGTTAGCGACCCGCCGTTTCGCGCACTTTGCAAGGAACAGGGCGCCGATGTGGTTTTTACTGAATTTATCTCTTCCGAAGGGCTTATTCGCGATGCCGCTAAAAGCGTAATGAAGCTGGATATTTATGAAAAAGAACGTCCCGTGGGCATCCAAATTTTTGGCGCTGTTTTGGACTCGATGCTTCAAAGTGTTGAAATTGTTGAGGCGAGCGGGCCAGATATGATTGATATTAATTTTGGCTGTCCCGTAAAGAAAGTAGTTTCAAAAGGCGCCGGCGCAGGAATCTTGAAAGATATCGATTTAATGGTAAGCCTTACCGAAGCCATGGTAAAGCACACCAAATTGCCTATTACAGTAAAAACCCGCTTGGGCTGGGACCATGATTCCATAAAAATTGTTGAGGTTGCCGAACGTTTGCAGGATGTGGGTTGTCAAGCATTGTCAATCCATGGAAGAACCCGTGCGCAAATGTATAAAGGCGATGCTGATTGGAAACCCATTGCCGAAGTAAAAAACAATCCAAGAATGCACATTCCCATCTTCGGAAATGGCGATGTGGATACGCCCGAAAAAGCGATGGAAATGCGTGACAAATACGGACTTGGACGGTGCAATGATTGGCCGTGCCAGTATTGGTTATCCATGGTTTTTTAAGGAAGTGAAACACTATTTTAAAACAGGTGAACACTTACCGCCCCCAACTATGTTGGAACGTGTGGAAGCCGCCAAACGCCACCTGCAAATGGCCATTGATTGGAAAGGTGAAACCCTTGGTGTTTTTGAAACCCGCCGTCATTATACCAACTATTTTAAAGGAATTCCAAACTTTAAGGAATACCGAATGAAGATGGTAACGAGTGATGATTCCGCATCAGTCTTTGAAGCTTTTGATGAGGTTATGGAAGTGTTTGGGGATTATGAATTCGCTTAAACCAATAACTTTTCCCGAACTCTGCTCGAAGCAATTTTGGAAGCGATAATTCCTAAAATGCTTATTGTTACAAATACAATAATTATATTCAATAATTCCAATTTTACGGGATACGGCAAAGTGCTGGTTATAGCTACAAATTCAAATTTCAATTGAGCCATTACGGCAAGAATTCCAAGGAAAATTCCCAACAAACCACCAAGCACAGTCATTAATGTGCCCTGAAGGAAAAAGATGCGTCGAATTTCGGGCAAGGAAGCTCCTAAATTGTATAGTGTTTTAATATTTTTCCGCTTATCCAAAACCATCATTATTATGGAGCCAATAACGTTGAAAAGCGCAATAATCAATACCAAGGTAAAGATTAAATAAACCGCAATATTTTCGGTATTCAGCATTTTGTAAAGGGCATCGTTTTGCTGAATCGATTTTTTATGAGGATATTTCTTCGGAAAAAATTTTTTCAATTTCACTGCGTACTTTTTCTTCGGAAATATTTGGCAATAGCTTCATTTCAATGGAAGAAATTTTTGTGCTGTCCAAAGACAGCAGGTTTCGGGCAAAATCTAGATCCGAAAAAACATACTTTGCATCTAAATCTTCATTTACTTGATATACCCCGGAAACTACCACATTTTCTTTATTGAAAGCATCGGAAGGGTCAAGCGCATTTAATTGTCCTGTGCCTGGTTTTGGAACATAAATTTCAAGCAAATCTGAATAATCGTTTACTCCCATCGATAATTTTGCGATGCTGGCCAGACCAACAACCACTTGATGCTCGCCCGGAATAAACCATTCCCCAAAATACATTATACTGTCCAACTGCGTCACTTTCCCATAAAGAGAATCCACTCCTTTTATATATGCAATGTGGTTTTTGCCTTTGTAATGAAGAAAAACGCGCTCCTCAATTATTTCTGAAAAGTTTTCGATGCCTTCAATATTTTTCAGTTGGTCCCTTTGGGCTTCTGAAAATGTAATTGTTTTTCCTTTTTCGGGAATATTTTTAGATCGCTATCAAATTCATTGGTAAATTGAAGACTGAAATCCTTCAAACCTGAAAAACCAGAAAGTACTATAAATAATGACATTGCGCCAACCACTACTCCCACTGCCGCAATACCTGTAATTATATTGATGGCATTGTTGCTGCTTTTGGAAAATAGATAGCGCTTGGCGATGTAGAGCGAAAAATTCAAGCTATGACTTTTTTCGTTTCGGAAGCAAATCTGGATTTTTCAGATGGGTTTTCCTCTCCTTTTACGGCTTTGTCAATCTTCTCGATATATTCCAAAGAATCATCGTTATAAAAGGAAAGATCGGGCATTTTACGCAGTTGATTTTTTGTAAGCTGCGCAATTTGATGTTTTATTTGTGGCTTCAAATTATTCAGCTCTTTCACAATTTTTTCAGCTTTATCTGCCGGAAATACGCTAACAAAAACCTTCGAAATGGAAAGATCGGTGGTCACACTTACTTTACTAACTGAAATAATAATGCCCATCTGCCCCGCTTCACGAAGCATGTTTTGTAGCACGTTTGCAAGGTCGTTTTGTAAAACGCCCGCTATTTTCTTTTGTCTGTTACTTTCTATCATACTGCAAAAATAGAACATAAAACCGTACGGAATGTTAATGAAGCCACAAGCATGTTGAAATTCAATGGAATTAAGTTTGTATTTTTGAAAAATAAACTATTATCAGGTAATCAAAATAAACTCGTTATCGCGGGTATGTTTATGGAGAAAATTGAACATATAGGCATTGCAGTAAGGAACATTTCTGAAGCCAACAAAATTTATGAAGCTTTGTTGGGAAGTGCGCCATACAAAAGTGAAAAAGTAGAAAGCGAAGGTGTTGAAACCTCCTTTTTTCGCTGTGGCGAAAGTAAAATTGAGTTATTGGAAGCTTCCGATCCGGGCAGTCCAATTGCAAAATTCATCGAAAAAAAAGGCGAGGGGATTCACCATATTGCTTTTGCGGTAAATGATATTAAAGCAGAGATGAATCGTCTTAAGAATGAGGGTTTTGTCTTGCTGAATGATTTCCCCAAAAAAGGCGCAGACAATAAACTAGTGGCCTTTATTCATCCTAAATCAGCAAACGGTGTTTTGGTAGAGCTTTGCCAAGAAATAGAGAATAAGTAAAAATAGTTTTGCTGTATTTGCAAAGTGTTTTACATTTGCAAACTATTATCGGTCCCATAGCTCAGCTGGTTAGAGCATCTGACTCATAATCAGAGGGTCCATGGTTCGAGCCCATGTGGGACCACTTTTTTTTAAATGGCTAATTTTGAGCCCTCTTAAATATCCATATAAGACAATTTTCACATTAAAAATGAGTTATTAAACATTCGATAACTCATTTTTTTATTTGAGGATAAAAAAAAATTATTACTTTAGGCGCATAAATACGATCCCCAAATCGTTAATGAATAACCATGGCATCACTTATTTATAGTTTTATAATGCTTGCTATTCAGTCGGCTTCTGCTGGGCAGGGACCACCTCCGCCTAGCCAAAATCGCGGCCCTCAGTTACCAATAGATGATAATTTATGGATTTTGCTTGTTGTTGGTATTGTTATTTGGAACTATATATACTTTATAAAAGAAGCCGTTCTACAAATAAGGCTTCATAAGATTTTTTACATACTTTCCAATAATGTCAAATTCAAGATTTACTTCGGTCCCCACTTCAATTTTCTTAAAACTTGTATTCTCAAAAGTGTAGGGAATTATAGCAACACTAAATTCTCCTTTTTTAGAATTAATTACCGTTAGGCTAACGCCATTTACTGTAATTGAACCTTTTTCAACAGTACCGAACTCAGCATTTTTATATTCAAAAGTAAAAATCCAGCTGCCGTTGGCATCTTGAACTTTTTTACAAATTGCAATTCCGTCCACGTGACCCTGTACAATATGCCCGTCGAGCCTATCACCGAGCTTCATAGCTCTTTCCAAATTCACCAATGAGCCTGTTTTGAGGGTTTTTAAATTGGACTTATCCAAAGTTTCTTTAATGGCAGTAACCACGTATGTATCTTCCTTTATTTCCACAACGGTTAAACACACACCATTGTGAGAGACGCTTTGGTCTATTTTCAGTTCTTGCGCCAATGGGCTCTTAATTTCTATATGAAGATTTTCGCCTTCTTGCGTAAGTTGGTTTATTTCGCCAACGGATTCAATAATTCCTGTAAACATTCTAGTATTTGGTTACATTTGTAATGCAAAAGTAACAATTAAAAAAAGCCAAACATAATGAGCAGAGAGGATAAAATAGTGGTGGGTATTTCCATTGGCGACATTAACGGTATTGGAAGCGAAATAATTCTGAAAACGTTTGAGGATTCGCGTATGCTTGAATTTTGTACGCCTGTTATTTTTGCTTCGGTTAAGCTGATGTCTTTCTTCAAAAAACATTTTGAAATTGATATTAATTTCCACGGAATAGATAAAATAGAAGATCTTATTCCGAAGAAAATTAATGTGCTGAATGTTTGGAAGGAACACGTTGATATTGCATTTGGAGAAGAAACTCCAACTGGGGGTGAATATGCCATAAAATCCTTAAAGGCTGCTGTGGAAGCTTTAAGGGATCAAAAGATCGATGCTTTGGTTACTGCTCCTATCAACAAATCCAATATCCAATCTGAAAGTTTCACTTTTCCCGGCCATACAGATTATTTGGCCCAAGAGCTACAAGGCGAAAGCTTGATGCTCTTAGTTTCTGAAAATTTGCGCATTGGTCTCTTAACGGATCACGTTGCCGTTAAAGACGTTGTGAAAAATATTACCCGGGAGCGAATAGACAAGAAAATAAACACGATTTATCACACTCTAATTGAAGACTTTGGAATTGAAAGTCCCAAAATTGCTGTTTTGGGAATCAATCCCCACACGGGCGATAATGGTGTAATTGGTGATGAAGACGACACACTTTTGCGTCCCGCATTGGACAATATCCGCAAAAACGGAAAAATGGTTTTCGGGCCCTATGCGGCGGATAGTTTTTTTGGCTCTGGCAATTATAAAAATTTTGACGCCATTATCGCTTCTTATCACGACCAAGGCTTAGTACCTTTTAAGACCCTTGCTTTTGGAAAAGGTGTAAACTTTACCGCTGGACTTAACCGCATCCGCACCTCGCCGGATCACGGCACAGCGTTTGATTTGGCCGGAAAAAATCAAGCAAATTTTGAATCTTTCCGCGAAGCAGTATTCAGCGCTGTCTCCATTTTTGAAACCCGTGAGCAATACAAGGAAATTTCAAAAAATCCACTGCAAACTACCCGCAAAAGAAGCTTCTCAAAAAAGAAATAGAAAAACTAATTGCTATTCAAATAATTTTTTATCTTTGCACCCGCCTTATCCGTAAGGTTAAGGTCTTAAAAAGGTGGGAAAATGAAGGATTTGAAAGAGTTTACCATCCCTTTCGTAGGGCTGAAATTAGGCAAACACCGGTTTAATTTTGAATTAAAAAAAGCGTTCTTTGAGCATTTTGAGTATGACGAATTTAATGATGCTGCCATTAATCTCGACGTATTGCTGGAAAAAATGAGCACGTTGCTGGAGTTTACATTAACATTTAATGGAACTGTAAACGTAGCTTGCGATATTACAAATGAACCATTTGATCAAGAAATCTCGGGATCTTATAAATTTGTAGTTAAATTCGGTGAGGAACATAATGACGAAAATGAAGATTTACTCATTTTGCCCCACGGAAGTTACGAAGTAAACATTCAGCAATATATATATGAGTCTATTGTGTTGGCTATGCCTTCCAAAAGAATTCATCCGGGAGTAAAAGACGGGACATTAAAAAGTGACATACTCGACAAACTTGAAGAACTAAGTCCAAAAGCGATAGACGAAGAAGAATCGCCCGAAGACGATAAAACAGATCCCCGATGGGATTCATTAAAAAAACTATTAACGGATAAATAATAAATAGTAATGGCACATCCAAAGAGAAAAATCTCGAAAACCAGAAGAGATAAGAGAAGAACACATTATAAAGCTACTGCCCCCACAATTGCAATAGATCCAACAACGGGTGAGTCGCATCTTTTCCATAGAGCACACTGGCACGAAGGTAAAATGTATTACCGTGGTCAAGTTGTGATTGATGCAACTGAACAAGTAGAAGCATAATATTATACTTTTTAATGAAAAACTCTCACAGTAACGTGAGGGTTTTTTTGTTTTTTTACTTTGCAAAAAGTCAAAAACAACCCGATTAGTGCCGAATTTCAAGTAAAATTTAGTAATTTTCACTCTTTTTAAAAGATTTTAGGTCTTTTTTGTGAATTTTTAATTCAGCTTTATGAATACTATCACGGCAGCTATTACCGCTGTAGGGAGTTACGTTCCAGATTACGTTCTCTCGAACAAAGTTCTGGAAACAATGGTAGATACCAACGACGAGTGGATTACCTCAAGAACCGGAATTAAGGAAAGGAGAATACTGAAAGATAAAGACAAAGGAACATCCTATCTTGCCATTCAAGCCGCAAAAGACCTTCTTCAAAAAAGCAATACAGACCCAGCTGAAATTGATATGGTTATAATGGCAACCGCCACGCCAGATATGCCAGTGGCCGCAACGGGCGTGTACGTGGCTACTCAAATAGGAGCAGTAAACGCTTTTTCATATGATTTGGTTGCAGCTTGTTCCAGTTTTCTCTTTGGAATGTCAACAGCTGCCAGATACATTGAATCCGGAAAATATAAAAAAGTACTTCTTATTGGCGCAGATAAAATGTCGTCAATCATTGACTATACTGATAGAACTACCTGCATCATTTTTGGTGACGGTGCCGGCGCGGTTTTATTTGAGCCAAATACCGAAGGATTAGGTGTGAGAGATGAATATTTGCGCACCGATGGTGTTGGAAGACCTTTCTTAAAAATTGATGCCGGTGGTTCCTTGCTGCCCGCCTCTATTGAAACCGTAAACAATAAACAACATTATGTTTTTCAGGAAGGAAAAACGGTTTTCAAATTCGCAGTTTCAAATATGGCCGATGTATGCGTAAAAGTAATGCAACGCAACAATCTTTCTGCTGAAGATGTAAATTGGCTGGTGCCTCATCAAGCAAACAAACGTATCATTGATGCTGCCGCTTCGCGAATGCATCTTCCCGATGAAAAAGTAATGATGAATATCTACAAATACGGGAACACAACTTCTGCAACATTGCCCCTGTGTTTGGCCGATTATGAAAAACAATTAAAAAAAGGAGATAACTTAATATTTTCTTCCTTTGGTGGAGGATTCACTTGGGGTGCCGTTTACTTGAAATGGGCCTATGATTCAAAATAATTTTTTAACCAACTCAAAAGAATAATACGTGTAATATGGACTTAAAAGACATTCAAAACTTGATCAAGTTTGTGGCGAAAAGTGGCGCCAGCGAAGTAAAACTTGAAACTGAAGACATAAAGATCACCATCAAAACCGGTTCTGATGAAGGTAGAGGCGAAACAACATACATTCAGCAAATGCCTCCAATGTCGCAACCGCAAATGCAAATGCAGCCTCAGGCTTCTAGCACACCACAACAAAATGCCCCTTCAACTGAAGCTCCCGCAGAAGCAGCGGATTCTAAATTGATAACTATAAAGTCACCCATTATTGGTACTTTTTACAGAAAATCTGCTCCAGACAAACCCGTTTTTGTTGAGGTTGGTGATACTATAAGTACTGGTGATGTGCTTTGTGTAATTGAAGCAATGAAACTTTTCAACGAAATTGAAAGTGAAGTTTCTGGAAAGATTGTAAAGGTTTTGGTTGACGATTCTTCGCCCGTAGAATTTGACCAACCCCTATTTTTAGTAGATCCATCATAAGTATAAATCTCAAATTTCAAGTCCAATTCCCAACTTTGGAATTTGGTGCTTGTAATTTGTAATTTCAAAACATTATGTTTAAAAAGATATTAATTGCAAATAGGGGCGAAATAGCACTGCGAATAATCCGCACCTGTAAAGAGATGGGTATTAAAACCGTTGCCGTTTACTCTACCGCTGATGCAGAAAGTCTTCACGTTCGCTTTGCGGATGAAGCCGTTTGTATTGGCCCTCCGCCAAGCAACTTGAGCTACCTTAAAATGTCGAACATTATTGCCGCTGCAGAAATCACGAATGCAGATGCCATTCATCCAGGCTACGGCTTTCTTTCCGAAAATGCAAAATTTTCAAAAATCTGTCAAGAACACGGTATAAAATTTATTGGTGCTTCTCCCGAAATGATTGAGCGCATGGGCGATAAGGCTTCTGCAAAAGCTACAATGAAACAAGCTGGAGTTCCTACCGTTCCCGGAAGTGAAGGTATCATTGAATCCTACGAAAAATGTGAAAAGTTAGCTGAAGAAGTTGGCTATCCCGTAATGCTAAAAGCTACCGCAGGTGGTGGCGGAAAAGGAATGCGCGCCGTCTGGAAAAAAGATGAACTTAAAAAAGCTTGGGATAGTGCAAGACAAGAGGCTTCCTCGGCATTCGGAAATGATGGAATGTATATGGAAAAACTCATTGAAGAGCCACGCCATATTGAAATCCAAATTGTAGGGGATAGTACAGGAAGAGCTTGCCATTTAAGTGAACGAGACTGTTCCATCCAACGTCGCCACCAAAAACTTACCGAGGAAACCCCAAGCCCTTTTATGACGAAAAAACTTCGAAACGACATGGGTCTCGCCGCTGTTAGAGCTGCGGAATTCATCAATTACGAAGGAGCTGGAACTATAGAATTTTTGGTGGATAAACACCGAAATTTCTATTTTATGGAAATGAATACGCGTATACAAGTGGAACACCCAATTACCGAGCAGGTAATAGATTATGACCTTATACGCGAACAAATTTTGGTTGCGGCCGGAGTTCCCATTTCAGGAAAAAACTATACACCACAACTGCACGCCATTGAATGTAGGATAAACGCCGAAGATCCTTATAATGACTTTCGCCCTTCACCAGGGAAAATTACCGTTTTGCACGCACCGGGAGGCCATGGGGTTAGGTTGGACACTCATGTGTATGCTGGCTATATCATTCCGCCGAATTATGACTCTATGATTGCCAAACTTATTACAACAGCACAAACGCGCGAAGAAGCCATCAGTAAAATGAAACGTGCTTTGGACGAATTTGTAATTGAAGGGATAAAGACCACAATACCGTTCCATCGTCAATTGATGGACGAACCGGACTATGTTGCAGGTAATTATACTACTGCGTTTATGAACACCTTTAAAATGAATGAACCTGAGGAAGAATAAAATTTAAAATTCCAAAAATCAAGCACCAAATTCCCGAAATCATATCTTTGGAATTTGGTGTTTTTTATTTAATTAAATATGAACTTCAGTTATTGGGAAAACAATACGTGGTTATCAAACATCGATTTTGCTGTTATTGGCAGTGGAATTGTCGGGTTGAGCTGTGCGCTTTCACTTCGGAAAAAATATCCGGATAGTAAAATTGTTGTGTTTGAACGGGGAATACTTCCAAGCGGAGCGAGTACAAAAAATGCTGGTTTTGCCTGTTTCGGAAGTATTTCTGAAATATTGGAAGATTTAAAAACCCATTCCGAGGATGAAGTTGTCCAACTTGTAAAAAGCAGAGTTGAAGGTTTAAAATTACTGCGAAATACCATAGGAGACCAGCAACTTGATTACAAAGAATACGGCGGCTACGAACTTTTCACAAAGGAAGATGAAGAATTATTCGAAACCTGCAAATCAAAGATTAAATATGTAAATGAAGTGTTGAAGTCTGTATTTAATAATAACGTATTTACGGAAAAGGAAAATAAATATGGCTTTAAAAATATTCAACCCAAGCTTATTTATAGCGCATTCGAAGGCCAGATTGACACGGGCAAAATGATGCTCGGTTTCATTAAGAAAGCTTCGGAAGAAAACATTTTAATTCTCAATTCTTCAGAAATCACAAATATTTATGACGACGGCAATTTTGTCTCACTACAATTAAATTCCTCAAAAGATATTCAAGTTAAAAAAGTTTTCATCGCCACCAACGGTTTTGCGAAACAATTTTTGGATGGCGATGTAAAGCCAGCAAGAGCACAGGTTTTGATTACAAAACCTATTGATAATCTTCAAATAAAAGGAACTTTCCATTTGGATAAAGGTTATTATTATTTTAGAAATTTTGAAAATAGAATTCTATTTGGCGGTGGTCGTAATCTGGATTTTAAGTCTGAAGAAACCACTCAAATGGAATTGACACAATTAGTACAAAACAAGTTGGAGGAATTGCTTAAAACCGTAATTTTACCCAATCAATCTTTTGAAATTGACCATCGCTGGAGTGGCATTATGGGAATCGGAAAACAGAAAAAGCCAATTATAAAATCTGTTTCCGAAAACATTTTTTGTGGTGTTCGTCTTGGCGGAATGGGCGTTGCAATTGGCAGCTCAATAGGAAAACAATTAGCTTCGTTTGTATGATAAAAAAAATATTCAAGTTCATTTTTAAATGTTTTCTTTGGTTCTTTGGGCTCACCATATTATGGGTGCTTATCTACAAATTTGTTCCTGTACCGTATACTCCATTAATGGCAATTAGATCCATTGAAGGAAATGAAAAATATGAGACTCGGCACGACTGGGTTCCGATTGAAGAAATTTCCCCCTATTTACAATTGGCAGTTATTTGTGCCGAAGACCAAACTTTTTTAAGCCATAGCGGTTTTGACCGTGAAGCCATTGAAAAGGCCTTAGAAAATAATGAAAAGGGAAAGAAACTTCGAGGGGGAAGCACAATCTCCCAACAAACTGCAAAAAACGCTTTTCTCTGGCCTGGCCGAACGTGGTTTCGAAAAGGAATGGAAGCTTATTTCACTTTATTGATTGAAACACTTTGGAGTAAGGAACGTATTATGGAAGTATATTTAAATAGCGTAGAAATGGGCGAAGGTGTTTTTGGAGCTGAGGCAGCATCACAATATTGGTTTAAAAGATCTGCGAAGAATCTACGAATGGAACATGCCGCCGCGATTGCAGCAATTTTGCCCAGCCCACAGCGGTATAAAGCGAACCCGGCAGGACCTTATGTTGCTAGAAGAACGCAATGGATAATTCGCCAAATGCATTATTTCGGTCCCTTTATTTTGGAAAAGCAGGAACCCAAAGAAGTTAAAAAGAAAAAGAAAAAATGAACACAGTTGCATTAAAGACGGAATTACTGTCCCGTTGCCAAAAACAGATTGAAAATCGATACTCCAAAATAAAACAGACCATTGCAGATATTGAGGAATCGCTGTTGGAAGAGTCTAAAAGCAGCAGTGGCGACAAGCATGAAACCGGCAGGGCGATGTTGCAAATTGATCGTGAAAATACCGGGAAACAACTAAACGAAATTGAAAAAAGTGTCCAACTTCTTAAAAAGATTGATGTTAATGCAACCTCAGATTATGCGCGTTTAGGGAGTTTGGTTTATACTGATAGATTTATATATTTCATCAGCCTTTCCATTGGTACGGTTTCCCTAGAAAATACAGATTATTTATGCGTTGCCCTTAATTCGCCGGTTGGTTTGCTTATTTCTGGGAAAATGAAGAATGATGAATTTAACCTTAATGGAAATAACTATAAAATTACTTGTGTGAAGTAAGAAAGTTTAAAATTGCATCTCCCGCAATAGCTTCGGCATTTTTTTGCTCATAGCTACCAACCATTTTAATTGTTCGCGCACCAAATGTGCTTCTTCAACTTTTAGATGAAAACCATCTTCGTTTGGTTTGTCATCTTCATAAAAAATTGTTTTTCTTCCAAAAGTAGCCTCAAAAATATCTTCGGAATCTGGGTCATTTTTTTCTACTTCCGAAGAAATTTCTTCCTTTAAAACATTTTCAGCTTCCAAAAGATTTTGAACAATTTTTGAAGCCACTTTGTTGAAATTTTCAGAAGCGGGGGTCGTCGGATTGTTTAATATATAAGTGCTCAATGAAGCCAACGAAGATAAAAAAGTATGGTTCAGTATTGTAATTTCATAAAATTTATCCAGGTTTTTTTGTTTAGAAGCGGGTTCCTGAGTCATTCTTTGAAAGGCGGCGCTGAGGTCAGACATTTCCAAAAAAACTTTCTTTCGCGCTACTTTGTATTGGGAGGGAATTTCTCCCTTTTTGTTATAAAAATTTATTATTTCTTCCAAATAAACTCTGTTTGCTTTAATGGTTTCAAGCAAGGTTTTTTGCATACTTTGAACTTCCCAAGCGGGCCAAAGAAAGAAATTTCCTAAAGTTGCCAATCCGGCGCCAATTAATGTATCTGTTATCCGATATTGGATTACATTAAAAATATCTGGCCGCAAAAGCGCATAGATAAAAACTACGCTCAATGTTATAAACGTGGCCGCAGCTTTGTAGTTTCGCTGCACCATGGAAAAAGCTATAACAAGCGAAACAATCGCTAAAATACCGTAAACCGTTGGGTTTTGTGTGAGTAAAACAATACCAACCGCCAACGCTCCACCGATTAAAGTTCCGATGGTTCTTTCTTTTGAACGGGTTTTGGTGAGGCCGAAAGTTGGCCGCATAATAACTATTAAAGTAAGCAAAATCCAATATGGATTTTGTACTGAAAATAACATCCCCACGCCATAGCCAATCATTGTCATCGCTCCAAGCCGAAGCGAATGTTTAAAAATAGGGGAGCGCATGTTGAAATTTTCAACCAGTACTTCAAAGTCATAATTCTGTTTCGTTAAAAATCTACGCGAATCTTCTTTTTTTAGCATTGTAATCTCGCGCGAGGCGGGATTTTTCATTAGCCATTCAATTTTTTTGATTTTCTTTATTTGCTCCTTTTGATACTTGAAAAGATTTTTCAGCATAACAAAATTTTCATCGAATGCTCCATTTATGTCGGAAGTGTATTCGGTGATTTCCTGTTTAATTCTTTGCTGGAATTCTTTAATATTATCGCTGTTTGGAAGTTTCTTGGGAGTGGAAAGATTTGCAGCTATAGCGTTCAGCCGATTGCTCATGGCAAAAAGAAGGCCTTGAAAGTCTTTCAGCTGTTCGTTTTTTTTTGCAAAAAATTCGTCAGTTTTTGAATAGTTCACAGGGTTTGCCATTGCCAATTCAAGCATATCAACCAACTGCACGAATATTAACATTCGCTTCCCTTCATATTCAGATTTACCGGAGCCGGTGCGGCTTGAAATTAAAATATCGCGTAGGGTTTCATGGGTTGCGGTAAGTTCGGTTTGGATGTTCAGCAATTTTTTTAGAAGATCTGCACGGTTTGTGGTTTCGGCAACCAAATCTCCTCTTGTTTTTAAATAATCGGCAGTAAGATTTAGCGTTTTGGAAAGATAATATTCCGTGGGCGCTTTTGGAAAAATAAAATGCCTAAGTATGGAAAGAGTCGCATACCACAGTCCACCAATTCCAATAAGTAACATTCTTTCATAGGGCTCTACACCTCCAGAAACATTAGAAAAACTGAGAACTAATGCAAAAAGCCCCGAAAAACTAATTAACGATGCTCTAAACCCATAAATGGACAGATAGGAAATACTGAACATTAATAAACCCAAAACAGGAAATAATAACCATAGCGACATATGTAAATAACCGCCGATCAAACTCACGATCATCGCCAATAAAGTGGCAAATAGAATTCCCGTGATTTTATGTCGAATACTACCACTAACATCGCTGGGTGAAGCCAGTAAAGCGCCCACCGTGATAGTTATACCAATGGTAAGTGCACCCAACTTTACCCCCACAATTATTGGAATTGTAAGCGCAATTCCCAAAAGAATGGCTTTTGAAAAATCAGTACTTTTAAAGTATTCGGAAAGGTCTTTAAAGGTTGATGATAGTATGTTTTTTGAAAATTTCAAAACAATTGGTTTCAGAAGTCGCAAAGATATTGTACCCAAAAGCGAAGTTCGTTAATCTTTTCAGAAATGTATCTCTGTTATTCTTTCATAAAATAAGAAATGTGTTTGGGCAGTTTGTGTTTTATACTTTAATTTTATGTAACTATTTTTAAAAAGAAACCCATGAACAAAATAATTTTGCTGAAAAAACGTCCCGAAGGCAAACCTTCTCTAACAGATTTTGAAATTACGGAAGAAAAAATGCCGCAACCAAACGAGGGTGAAATTCTGCTAAAAACAAAATACGTTTCGGTTGATCCCTATCTACGTGGAAGAATGCGTGATGAAAAATCGTATATTCCTCCTTTTGAAGTTGGAAAGCCATTGGAATCTGGAATCATTGCTGAAATCGTGGAATCCAACAACAAGAATTTTCAGAAGGGCGAATTTGTGAATGGAATGCTTTCATGGAAACAATTTCAAACCTCAAACGGAAATGGCTTAAATAAAGTTGATGGTGAAAAAGCACCTTTAAAAGCATATTTGGGGGTTTTGGGATTAACGGGAATTACGGCTTATCTGGGATTGAAAAAGATAGGAAAACCTGAAAAGGGCGAAACACTTTTGGTTTCCGGCGCTGCTGGTGCAGTGGGAAGCGTGGTTGGGCAAATAGGAAAAATAAGGGGTTGTCGGGTAGTTGGAATTGCAGGCAGCGAGGAAAAAATTGATCGCATCGAAGAGAAGTTTGGTTTTGATGCGGGCATCAATTATAAAACAACCAAAAACATGAAGGATGCTATAGCTGAAGCCTGTCCCAATGGTGTTGACGTTTATTTTGATAATGTTGGAGGTGAGATTCTTGATGCAGCCCTAGCAAATATGAACAAATACGGGCGGGTAGTAAATTGTGGGGCTATTTCACTTTATAATAAAACTGAAACACCAACTGGGCCGAGGGTTGAAACCACACTTATAAAAAATAGTATTTTAATGCAAGGATTTACGGTTCGTGATTTTGTAAAGGATTTCGGGCTGGCACAAAAACAATTGGCGCAGTGGATGCAAGAGGATAAGCTTTCTTATTTGGAAACCGTGGTAGAAGGGTTTGAAAATATACCCCAGGCATTTATTGACCTGTTCGACGGGAAGAATAAGGGAAAAATGATTGTTGTGGTTTAAGTTGTTTCCGAAAATTTAAGGCAGTAATTTTTATCTTTTTCCAAGCGGAAAGGAATTGTTGAAAAATACTATTTTACCGTTAAAATCTGCTTCAACTAAAAAATGTGTTCCTTTAAAGTAGCACCTTTTTATCGTCACCTCAATTTGTGTTTTTTCTTCAGAAATTTTTAATTGATGCGGAAAAACTATGGTATTTTCAGAAGTTTCTGTGGAGGTCAAAAGATTTTTGGGGAGTAAATTTGCTTCACCAAAAAAACCTGCTTGATATTCCGTTGAAACATTTTTATAAATAAATTCCGGTGTTCCAAACAATTCTTCGGTTCCGTTATTCAGCATTAAAATGTAATCTGAAAAAGCCAAAGCTTCTTCGCTGTCGTGAGTTGCGGTAATACAGCTGATATTTTTTTCTTTCAGATAGTTGAAGATTTTTCGCTGTAATTTATTTTTTCTGAAAACATCAATATTGCTGAAAGGCTCGTCCAAGCAAAAGTATTTCAGGCTCGTTTGCCAAAGCTTTCGCCAAAGCCACGCGCTGTTTTTGTCCGCCACTGAGATTTTTTACAAGCGTGTTTTTAAATGTTTCCATTTCCACAACTTCCAACAATTCGTCAATTCGTTTTTCATCTTTTTCTTCGTCCAATCCTGAAAGATGCGAACCCAAATTTTCGGCAACGGTAGTAAAAGGCATAATATTGAATTCCTGCGCGACGAATTTCATAAAAGGTTCGCCGGGAATAAGAGTTGCAGTTGGGCCTAGAAGTTTTTTTTCGTTGTAAAAAATTCTACCGTACTCTAAATGAAGCAAACCATAAATAAGATGTAAAAGTGTAGATTTTCCGCAACCGCTTTCGCCGAGTATACTAAGATAATCGCCAGGTTTCAGCGTGAAATGAATATCTTTTAAAATGGTTTTTTCAGAATAGGAAAAGGAATCAATTTCAACTTTTAGCATCACAAAACATTATTTCGCCATAATTCCGTCGCTTTCCAAAACTGGAACCGCAGTTACATTTTCTTCAGAAATACTGTTGGGTTCAAAAATAAATTTGCGCTCAAAGAGTTTATTTTCCGCAAAAAAAGTAACCAAATATTCATTAGTAAAACCCAAAACTTCCGTGGGAATGAATTCAACTTTTGCAGCGGTTTTTGACTCCATATTTCCCAATCCGTGGCGCAGGGTTGAGGTTTTGCGGTCATCACTTTTTCCACGAGACATTACCAAAACGGTGGTAATTTCATCTTTGCGATTGTTCACCAAATAAATATTCCATTGCTGGCCTGTAAAATCTTTATCCCATTCTTTAACCGCAACAATATGGACGTTTTCAACCTTAGGAATTTCAATATCCTTTCGCATAATCAGTCCCTATTTTTCCACATAATCCAAACTACCAATAGCGCGATGGCAGAAATTCCCAACAAAATGGCACCGATTACAATTTTTATTGCTGCGATTACGAAGGTAAGATAGGCTACTATAATGGCAACGATTACCAAAAGGGCAATAACAAGATATTTTTTCATAGCAATATTTTTAAAGCAGTTTTTGCTTAAAGATACAACTTATAGCACACTTTTAAACTGTTCCAAAAAGCGAACATCGTTCTCGCTGAACATTCTAATATCGGGAATTTGGTGCAATAGCATCGCAATTCTATCAATACCGACGCCAAAGGCAAAACCTGTATATTCATCTGCATCAATGCCGCAATTTTTAAGTACGTTCGGGTCAACCATTCCGCAGCCACCAATTTCCAGCCAGCCGGTTCCTTTTGTAATGCGGTAATCTGCTTCGGTTTCAAGACCCCAATAAACATCTACTTCGGCGCTGGGTTCGGTGAATGGGAAATAGGAGGGACGAAGTCGGATTTTGGATTTTCCGAACATTTCCGTCGTAAAATATTGAAGCGTCTGCTTTAAATCTGCGAAGCTTACATTTTTATCTACATACAATCCTTCCACTTGGTGGAAAAAGCAATGCGAACGTGCCGAAATAGCCTCATTTCTATAAACACGACCGGGTGAAATGGTACGAATTGGCGGTTTGTTATTTTCCATATACCGAACCTGCACCGAAGAAGTGTGCGTGCGCAACAGAACATCGGGGTTTGTTTGGATAAAAAACGTGTCCTGCATATCGCGTGCGGGATGATATTCGGGAAGGTTTAGTGCGGTGAAATTATGCCAATCGTCCTCCATTTCTGGGCCTTCGGAAACATTGAAGCCGATGCGCAAAAAGATATCGATAATTTTATTTTTTACGAGGGAAATAGGGTGACGCGAACCCAACGAAATTACTTCACCCGGGCGGGAAAGATCGCCGTAAATGCCTTTGGTTACCTCCATACTTTCTATAGATTCCTTCAGCTCATTTACTTTATCCTCAGCGGTTTTTTTAAGCGAATTTATAACCTGCCCAAACTCCTTTTTTTGGTCATTGGGGACATTTTTAAACTCGGCAAAAAAGTCATTTAACAATCCCTTTTTACCTAAATATTTTATGCGGAAGTTTTCTATTTCTTCTTTATTTGTGGAAGAAAAGGCTTGTACTTCGGCTATGTGTTTTTTTATGGTTTCTATCATTACTAACAATTCTACGGAAAATATTTTAGTGAATCACTTCCTTTTCTACAAAATACTGCACAATAGCCTCCTTCATCAACACGCTTTGTTCACCGGCTTTTAGCGGTGGCAATTGTTCCAAAATTTTGTAGTGTGGCCAGCCTTGTTCATCAACATAATCAAACTCATAAAAACCATACGGCTCCAAAACACGGCAGATGGCAATGTGCATCAAGTTCAGTTTTTCGTCTTTTTTAAACCTTCGGTGCAGTTGGCCCAATTCCTGGATTCCTATTAAATAAATTATTGCGTCCAAATCTAAAATCTGTCCATCGGCAAAACGATCGCCCAGCATTTTTACTACTGCTTCCCATCGTTCCTTTAATTGTTCGTCGCGTGCCATTTTTCAAAAATAATTAGTCTGCAAAGATACGGGTTTCATATTCCAAATCACAAGCTCCATTTCTAAATGCTGTAACTAAAAATGTTGAAAATTATAGTCAAGGAAGAAAGTGCTATATTTAAGGAAATTTTCATTTTATGAACACAATTGATATTGTTATTGGTTTAATTTTTATCATTGCTTTTTTTGTGGGCTTTAGTAAAGGTTTGCTGCGTTCACTCGCTTCTTTAATAGGTATTGTGGTTGGTGTTTATTGTGCAATGTTTTTTTCGGGTTATGTGGGCAATTATCTTATCCGTTGGTTTGAATGGAGCACCGATACTGTTACCATTATGGCATTCGTCATTACTTTTTTAATTATAATGATTTTGTTCAGTATTTTGGGGAGACTTTTAACGAAAGTGGCCGATTTTGCAATGTTGGGTATTTTCAACAAACTTTTGGGCGGAGTTTTTAATGTGTTGAAATTTGCCTTTTTGATCAGTGTGGTTTTTATGTTTGTGAACAATTCAGATAATTACAGAATACTCACCCCGGAACAGCGCGAAGCTTCAGTTTTATATGAGCCGGTGGCTAAGATTGCGCCTGCAATTTTACCGGTAATAATGAAAGAGGTTGATGATTTAAATAGCGATGAAACTGAAGTTACTCCCGAAGGAAGCTCTGCCGAGACAGAGCCTCCCACTGAGTAATATGGTTTTTATAAAACATTTTTTATGTTGTCGCGGGCATATTTAACTGCATCCTTAAAGTCGTTGAAAATAAGTTCTTTTGGAACCAAATCTGGAATAATATCAATCTTTTCCATCATTACACGCGGTTGGGGCTGTAGGTCTACAAACATAGGAATGATGCCTTTTTTTGAAATGTTCATTAACACTTCTTCCATAGCATAAAGCCCCGATTGGTCAATATAGGGCGATTTCCCCATTCTTATAATAACGTGGGTTGCCGTGTCGGGAATTTCAAGTGCCAACTTTTGAAAATCTGAAGTAAAACCAAAAAACAATGGGCCTTCCAAACGTTTTATAAATACTTCTTCTTTTAGTTTTTCGGGAAAATTTACTTCGTCTTTCCACGCTGTAGAAAGTTCATCGGCGTTTTTCAGCGGCACCACTTTTGATTGTCCGGCGGTAAGATCTCCAATTTTTTTCATAAAAATAATAGAGGCCAGCACCAAGCCTATTCCTACAGCATAAACCAGATTCCAAAAAACAGAAAGCAGCAGTACTACGATCATAATAATAACTTCAGCTTTTGGCATTTTAGGGATTGCCTTTAAGCCTTTATAATCCATTACTCCAATCCCCACAGTTATCAAAATTCCCGCAAGTACGGCCGCAGGAATTTGTGATGCCACCGGACCTAAGGCCAATAATATAATTAATAGTAAAACCGCTGCTATCATTCCGGAAAGCCTCGTTGTTCCGCCAGATTTAATATTTACAACCGTACGGATTGTAGCCCCGGCTCCAGGAATACCACCAAAAATTGCAGCAACACTATTACCAATACCTTGCCCCATCAACTCTTTATTGGGATTATGTTTAGTTTTAGTCATATTATCGGCAACTACCGACGTAAGTAGGGAATCAATTGCTCCCAAAAACGCCAATGTTAAGGCAGTAAAAATGTAGGGTGAAATCTGTCCAAATTTGAACTCTGTGAAAATATTTAAATTCGGAATTGGGAAGCCGCCCGGAATTTGATCAATAGTCTGATAATTCAATTTTAGAAAATAGGCGCCCACAGAAACTACAAGCAAAGCCACCAAGGTACTCGGAACTTTTGTTGTGATTCTTTTAAAACCATAAATGATAAAAATGGTAAGCGAAGCCAAAATGAATTCCAACCAATTTATTGAAGCAATAGCACGCGGAAATGCCTTTATAGCACCCGCAACACCAGAATTTTCTGTCTTCGCGAGGACTCTGGCTTCCTGAAGAATTTCTTCTTCAGAAATTTGTTCGGAACGGCTAATAGTTTCCTTAAAATCCTCGAGCACCAAAATTCCCTCATCAGCTTCATCGTGCAGAATTTTTGTCATTATCGCTTCTTCTGCCTGCGGTTTAAAAGTTTCGATAAAGGCCGTATCATCTTCTGTATAATACCCCAAAACGGGCAATAACTGTGTGATTAAGATGATAACCCCAATGGCTGTCATAAAACCTGAAACCACGGGATAGGGAATATATTTTATATATTTCCCGACACCGGTAATTCCCAACAAAATTTGCATAAGTCCGGCCAGTAAAAAAACTAATAAAATATAAGGCAAGGCTTGTTCAACACTGCCATTGTGCGCTGCAATAATACCCGCAATAACGACCATGGAAACGGCTGTCATAGGTGCCGTGGGGCCAGAAATTTGAGTATTTGTTCCCCCAAAGAGCGAAGCAAAGAAGCCAATGAAAATTGCTCCGTAAAGCCCCGCATCAGGGCCAAGTCCAGACTGAACCCCAAAGGCGAGTGCTAGGGGCAGGGCAACAATTCCGGCTGTTATTCCGCCGAAAAGATTGCCCCTAATATTTGAAAATATTCCTTTTGTCATTTTTTAAGTAGTTTTTTATTCGTGAAAAAAGTTTACTGCTCCGTTGTTAATGTCATACATTCCACCATATATCTGTATTTCATTATTGTCCTCCATTTCTTTTAAAATGGGACTTAGGGAGCGAATATTGGCAATGGCCAAATGCACGTTTGCTTCAGAAACCGCATCTACAAATTCAATATTTGCCGAGTTCCGCTGACTTTCATCTTTAGGTTCCTGAACGGCTTTTACCGCAGGTTTTATTTTGCTTATCATTTGGGTTAGATGGCCCATCTTTGCATCATCGCAAGCGCCTTTTATTGCCCCACAAGCTGTGTGGCCCAATACCAAAACGATTCTGGAACCCGCTAATTTGCATGCAAATTCCAAACTTCCTAGAATGTCTTCATTTATAAAATTGCCAGCTATACGCACGCTAAAAATATCGCCGAGGCCTTGGTCAAAAATAAGTTCGGCGGAAACCCTACTATCTATGCAGCTTAAAATAGTGGCGAATGGAAATTGCCCCTCGCTCGTATCGTTTACTTGTTCCAGAAGGTTGCGGTTTGCCTTTAAGTTATTCTGAAATCGAATATTGCCTTCCTTTAAATATTGAAGGGCTTTTTCAGGCGTCATGGTTGCCTGTGTTTCAAAAGTATGTGCTTTCATAATATGAATTATTTTTTAAAATGAATTATATAAATTGTTTTCCAAAGTAAATTTAATGCATCAATTTCCTCGGCCATTGTCGAAGAAATGCATTTGGAAAATTTAGGTTAAAAATATTTTTGGGGAAAGGCTACACCAAACGGGGAGGTGGTGAAACTACGTCTATAAAGACTTTGGAATAGTTGTTAATTTGAAAACCGTCTTTGTTTTTCTGTTTTTTCAGAAATTTAAGACTTTCAATATTGGAATGGATTTTTTCAATGACAAAAACAAAATTTGATTTGGGCATTTTGTTCGAGTTTTCTTCTTCGTTCATTGAAAAAAATGTTGAAACATCAGCTTTCTGACCAGAAAGGCTTATAATAGCGGGAGTTACAAGAAAACTTGTAAATACGAGCAACAATAAAATACTAACTACTCTCAAGCCGGAATTTTTTAAAGATTACAAAAATAACAGAATGAGCTTAATTTTATGTTAACTAAATATTAATTCCTAAAGCTGTTTTAAATCGGTGGCAGGAATCCACCCATCTTTTCCGTCCGCCAAAGAAATACGGTACCAATTGCCATCTTGGGCAGATATCTGCACTTTTGTGCCTTCGTGAAGTGTAAATGCTACATTGCTTCCCATGGAAGGTTCTGTCTTTACTTCAATTTCGTTTGCAAAAATAATGGCAGGTTGGTTTTTTGTGAAATCGCTATACGTTAAAAATGACATCGTTAAAGAAGCTATCAAGAGAAAACCAACGAACATGGAGCCCACGAAGAGCAATCGCTTTCTTTTTTCCGCAAAAGCGAAGTAGTAAAAAAGAAATAAGGTAACAAACAGAATAGAAAAAACAACCGCCAAAATAGCCCAACTTTCAAAAGTAAAAATGTTGGAAACACCATTATACCATTTTGAAAAAACAGTTTGGGGCAAAGGCTCTATTGAATCTATTCGCGCATTTTCGGCGAAAGCCAAATTATTTTTTATATCTGCATCGTTGGGGGAAAGTAGCAATGCTTTTTCATAATAATATACACTGGGGCCAATGTGGTTTAATTTGTATTGCGCATTTGCCAAATTAAAATACAGTTCGGCAGAATGTTCGCCTTTGTCCAATATATTCATCCAAGCTGTAATGGCCTGTTGGTATTTTCCGTTTTTGTAAAATTCTTTTCCTTGCTCGAACAAATTTTCGTTCTGCCCAAAACTTGTAAAAGAAACTAATAAAATCAATATGTACAGTAGCTTTTTCATCTTCTTCAATTTACTGTAATTGTTTGTCAATGGTTGAAATAACTTCTGAAGCTTTGTTGTAATCCTGTTGTACAGAAGCTGTAGAAGTTGAAGCATAGCGCGCAAATTCGCAGCTTTTCAGTAACCCGATAAATTCTTCAACAACTGGTGTCTCCACATTTCTTTCTGCCAATAGTTTTGAAATATGGCTTTTTTCCATTTCTGAAGTTTCAATGTTTAACTTCGCTTTTAAATAATTGTGAAGCGCACGTTCCAATGATTCATAAAATGCAACTGGATTTGAAGTGTTCCGTTTTGCTTCGGAAAGATATTTTTTGGCGAGTTTGTTGGCTCTTCTCAATTTATTTCCTTCAACATCATTTAAACGTTCCCTGCGTTTTTTTCCAGCGAGAATAAACAGCGGAATCAACAAAAATGGCCCACCCAAAAGTGACCAAAACAATGGCGATTTAAAAAAAGTTTCTTGAGCAATAGGCTCTAAATTGGCGTCTAATTTTATATACTTAAAGTTGTCCTTTGAAAAAACAACCTGCTTTTTTGCGTTTTGGGAATTGGCGTTTGCCGTGGCCGAACTGATGGGACCATTTTCAACTTCAATAGTAAATTCCTTTGAAGTAACGGTTCTATACTTTTCAGATTTCGGATCGAAAAATGAAAATGTAATCGGATTGACTGGATATGTTCCCTTAAATTGCGGCACCACGGTATAGGAATCGGTTATTGAACCTTGCATTCCGGCAACGGTTGTGTTTACGCTTTCACTGTGCTCGGGCTCATAAACTTCGAGTGTATTCGGAAGTTTTATGGATGGTGCAGTGAATAATTTTAAGTTTCCCTTTCCTGAAATCTTTACATCCAGCTGCAACGACTCGTTGGCATTAAGCGTGGTTTTATTGGTAGCGACTTCAAAAGAAAAATCACCAACTGCACCGTTGAAGCCATCCGGTTTTCCTTCCAAGGGAAGTGGTTTAACATCAATGGTTCGGTTTCCGGCAGAAATAGTTCTATTAACGCGCTCCATTAATCTTCGGCCAAAAATGTCGCGACGGTTGCTCTGTACATCAATAGGAATATCGAGCGTGAGTGGTTCAATATTGAGTTTTCCGGTTTTCTGAGGGTACAGAACGGTTGTTCTTAAAATTACATATCGATAATTTTCGCCATTGTATTTTCCTTCGTAAACTTTAAAATTGTTTTGGTTGTCAATATTTTGGCTCCAGAAATCAGCATATTTGGGAGTGTCTATCTCACGCCATTGGCTAGTAATGCTTACATCGTGAGAAACATATAATTTATATGTAACCGTAATTGCTTCATTTAAATAGGGATTTGCATTTGAAACTTCAGCAACCAGATGCACATTCTCACTGGCAACATAATCTGAGTTATTCCCGTCTTTTGGAACATCAACTGCAGCGGTAACTTCTACTTCAACGGGCAATGTTTTATAGGTATCGCCGTCTATTTCAATTGTTGCTTGGCCTATGGTTACTTTGCCACGAGTTTGTGGTGCCAAAAAATAGGAATATGTTTTTGAAAAACTTCTTTTTCCATTTATCCATGAATTGCTAATGGATTGGTTTGGTCCACCTACTACTTTAAAATTTTCAAAACTTGGCGGTCTAAAGTTGTCGCCATCATGATTCATTTCAAAATCAATTCGCAAACGTTCATTTATTCCCAGCGTTTTTTTGCTCACTTTAGCATCAAACTGAACTTGTGCTGTGGCAGCCAAGCTGCACAACACAAATCCTAAGAGGAATAAAAAATTCTTCGTCTTCATAATCTACCAGTCTTTTTCCGTTTTCACTTTTGTTCCTTTTTGCTTTTCGGCATTTATTTTTTCCTGTGTCTTTTTTTCTTCGTTGTTCATTGCCTCCAAAAGGCTTTTTACTTGTTGGGGAGACAATTGTCCGGGTACAGGTTGTTGCTGTTGGGGCTTGTCGCCTTCTTCTTTTGGCTTGTCCTTTTTTCCTTGGTCCTTATTCTTATCTCCTTCTTTTTTATCTTCTTTTTGGTCGCCCTTATCTTTATCGTCCTTTTGGTCGCCTTTATCGCCCTCTTTGTTTTTATTGTCCTGGTTTTGTTGATCTTTTTTGTCCTGGTCTTTGTTGTCCTTATTTTGATCTTTGTTTTTATCGTCTTTATCCTGTGGTGGTGGCGGATTTTTCTCTAACATATCCTTTGCCAAAGCTAAATTATAACGCGTTTCATCGTCATTTGGATTGTTCCGAAGTGCATTTTTGTAGGCTTCCACTGCTTCGGAATATTTTTTTTCGTTCATATAGGTATTTCCAAGATTATGAAATGCCTTGTGTTTTTCAGCTTTTTCGGTTGCGGTTTGGGCAGCTTGTTTGAAGCGAAGCATTGCTTCGGCATTTTTTTCTTTTCCGTAGTAGGCGGTTCCTAAATTATATTTTGCGGTTTCGCTTTTTGGGTTCAGGGAAATGGCTTTTCGGTAGTCAGCTTCCGCGGATGGAAATTCTTCTTTCTGAATTGCCTGTTGTGCTTCACTCAATAAATTCTGCGCTGCTTTCAGTTCCTTTTTCTGCTCTTTTGTTTCTTGCGGTTGCGCGGAAGAATTCAGTGAAAACATTACAACACAAAGAAGCAACGCAACATTTCGTATGTAAGATTTTTGATAATAATGTAGCATCTACCTTCATTTTACTCTTTTTCCTTTTCATTAAACAAATTCAACTTTTTGAGCCAGGCTGTTTTTCTCTCCAAGAGGAATACATCCAATACCAGCAAAAATAATGCCCCAGCCAAAAACCATTGAAATTGGTCTTTAAAATCCGTGAATTGTTTCGCCTCAAACTCTTTTTTATCCATCCCGCCCAAAATCGCTTTCACTCGGTCCACGACAGCTTTGGTGTTTGAACCGTCAATATACTCACCATTAGTGGTTTGGGCAATTTCTTTAAGGGTTTCTTCACCTAAACGCGTTATAACCTGTTCGTTGTTTTGGTCGCGTTTATAATATTGTAGCACCCCATTTTCTTTAATAGGAATGGGCCCACCTTCTACAGTTCCCACACCAATAGTGAAAATACGGATTCCTTTTTGTGCAGCTTCCTCGGCAATTTCTGAAAAATTGCCCTCGTGATCTTCCCCGTCCGAAATAATAAAAAGAACCCGATTTGTCTGCTCTTCATCATCATAAAAAGTTTCGGCCATTTCAATTGCCTCGGTTATGGCTGTTCCCTGAGAAGAAACCATATCGGTGTTCATTCCGCTTAAAAAGAGTTTTGCTGAAGAAAAATCGCTGGTGATTGGTACCTGCGGAAATGCACTACCGGCGTAACCTATTATTCCTATTCTGTCGCCCGCAAGGCTGTTGATTATTTGCGTAATTAGCTGTTTTGCTTTTTCCAAACGGTTTGGTGCAATGTCTTCTGCCAACATACTTTTTGAAACATCCAATGCAAAAACAATATCCACGCCCTCTCTTTTAACCGTTTCAAGTTTGGTGCCGATTTTTGGATTTACTAAAGCAAAACTTAAACAGGCGATGGCTAAGCTGAGCACTAAAACTTTCAAAACAGATTTGAAAACCGATCGATTGGGACTTAATTTATTAAGCAATTCTTTATCAACAAATCTTTTTTGAACCCTTTTTTTCCAAACCAAAAGCAGTAGAAAAAGTACCACTATCACCGGGATGGCGAAGAGAATGTAGAAATATATGGGTTGCTCTAATTGGTACACTTTAAATAAATCCTTTAAATATTGTTGTTCGTAGTAAAAATTCAAGAACAATCAAAACCAATCCGAAAATGGCCCAAGGACGAAACATTTCGTTATAGTTTGTGTACTTGAATTCTTCAATGTCTGTTTTTTCCAGCTTATTTATTTCTTCGTAAATCTGCTCCAATTTAGTATTGCTCGTTGCGCGGAAATATTGCCCCCCTGTTTTGGCGGCAATTTCTTTCAACAGCGCCTCGTCAATTTCAACTTGCACGTTTCCATATTGAAAACCGCCATCCGGCCGAATTCCGATTGGCGACATTGCCATGCCGTTGCTGCCTAAACCAATAGTATAAACTTTTATTCCAAATTCAACTGCGAGTTCGCTCGCAATTTTCGGGTCGATGAAACCTGTGTTGTTCACACCATCTGTGAGCAAAATAATCACTTTGCTTTTGGCGCGGCTTTCTTTTAAACGGTTCACGGCCGTAGCAAGGCCGGAACCAATTGCGGTTCCGCCTTCAATGGTCGTATTGTATTCCATTTTTTTTAACGATGAAAGAACGATGCTTTTATCGCTCGTTAGTGGCGTACGAGTATAGCTTTCCCCTGCATATTCCACCAAACCGATTCGGTCATTGGGACGACTGTTTATAAATCTGGCGGCTACCGTTTTTAAAGCCTCTAAACGATTGGGCTTTAAATCGCGTGCCAACATACTTGCCGAAAGATCCATTGACATAACGATGTCAATTCCACGTGTGGTTTTTGTTTTTGTTGATTCGTCAACGGTTCGGGGCCGTGCCATTGCGATTATTAATGCCGAAAGCGCCAAAAGGCGAAGCGCAAAAAGAACGGGCTTCAAACGCGACAACCAATTTTTTCCAGATTTGAAACCGCTGATGCTGGATATTTTAAGCGAAGCCGTTTGCTGTTTTCGCTTCCATATATACCATAGCACGAGCACTGGAAGTATGAGAAACAACCAAAAAAACTGCGGATTTACAAATTCGAAATTACTGCCCATCATTCTCTGAAATTTCTAATTCTATCGATGCTTCAATTCTATCTTTAATCTCCTCTGCATATTTTCCGTCATTTTGATACACAATCAACACTTCCTGCAAACCGTTTTGCTGTGCAAAAAGCAACAGTTCATAAGTGCTTTTTTCTTTCAACACTTTATTATCTGAAACCTGTACATTGAATTCGCCATAGGCTTTCAATCCTTTTATTCCTTTTTCGGTTTCAAAATCATCACGTTTTACAATCATATTTTTGGCGCCACTCTGTTCAAGATCGTCCAAAACGGCATCCAATGCCGTTTCCAAAGCAATGTCTTGTTTTTGGCTAAATTGCATAGTTGAAACCAAAATATAAAGCGGGGAATTCATTTCGCCGTAAGTGAAAAAATCTTTTCCCATGACCGCGCTTTTATCGGCATTTGTTGTGGGAGCTTCTGCGCGCACGAGCACTTCCGGGGTTTCAAGAATGACGGCCGGATTTCCATATTCACTTTTTATCCAACGGCCTTCGGCAAGTTCACGGAGCTCATTTCCAAAAACCCTATCTTTTAAATTGTCGAAACCGGATACACTACCGTAGATAATTCCGACCAAAACAAGTGCTGCCAAAACTCCCGAAATTCCTAAGATCCACTTTCTGCGTTCACGTTTTTTCTTAAGCTTTTCAAGATATTCCTGGTTTGCCAAAAGTTCTTCCTCGGTCGGCTCCGGCACGGCTTCGTGCGTTTCGTTGATGATTTCCTCTATTGTTTTTCTGTCCACTTCCGCCTGTCCGGCTTGTTGGTTCATTTTGGCGAATTTCACCAAATCGGCCCGCTTAAAAATCAAATCCAACTTGCGAATTGTTTCATTGTCAAAATCAAAACTTCCGGCGTCTTTGTGCATCATTAACCGTGTAATCAATTCGTCGCTGGTGCTTTCCAAAGCAGCTTCATCCACTTCGCGATCCAAATATCTTTTTACGATTTCGGTTAAACTGCTGTAATATTCCTTGCTTTTATTTTCCTTTAAAAGCTGTGAGTTGTCCAATGTTTTCAATGCTACAATCGCTTCTTCGTAAGGCGGCAATTGTTTTTCGGCGGCCTCTTTTCTTTTTTTTCTTCGGAATAGATAAATGGCAATTCCGATGATTAGCAAAATAGGAATGAGCCAATAAAGTAGCTGTACCCAATCAAACGGTGGACTATTTACTTCCACAGCAGGTTTTATGTCGAACATTTTCTGTTTGCTCGTGTCCACCGGCACATCGTTCACTTCAACCTTAATGGAATCTGTCAAAAATGGTTTGTTGTTAAGGAAAACACGTTGCGGCGGAATGGTGTATTTACCGCTGTCAAACTGCGTCAATCCATATTTTTTGATGAGGCGGTATTTGGCTCCTTCAAAGGTAGTATCGGTTTTATAGGATTCAATCATTTCCAAAGGCGCAAAAGTCTGCTCCTCGGGAAAAACCACAACATCGGTAGAATCTACCTGTACATTAATAGTGTAAAGAATTTCCTCGCCAATCTTTATTTTTGTGGAATCGACGGAGGATGAAACTTGAGAAAAGGAGACGAAAGAGAAGAGAAAAAAGAATAGAGAAAAAAGAGCTGTGTAGGCCCGACAAGGTTTTTTATACCTTGCAGGAAATTCAATCAATATTTTATTTTTTTCCAACATTTAATTTCTTCAACAGTTCCTCCTTCGGGGGTTAGGGGGCTTTTAACGTCTTTTAAAATACCCCAACAATTTTTTCACATAGCTTTCATCAACCCTACAACTTAAAGCGCCGGAGCCACTTTTTGTGAATGATTCGATAAAATAATCTACCCGTTCACGATGATAAGCGTGATATTGGCTGCGAACACTTTTTGAGCCCGTATTTACCAAAAGTAATTCCCCAGTTTCTTGGTCTTGCATTTGTATCATCCCAAGGTTTGGTATTTTTTCTTCGGCTTTATCGTAAATACGAATTCCGGTAACATCGTGTTTCCTAGCAGCAATTTTTAAAGTATCTCTATAATTATCAGCAATAAAATCTGAAAGCACAAATACAATGGCTTTCTTTTTCATAACATTACTTAAAAATTTAAAGGCATTTGCAACATCGGTTTTATTGCTTTTAGGCTCAAATTCTATTAATTCGCGGATAATTCGAAGCACATGCGATTTCCCTTTTTTTGGTGGAATGTAAAGTTCTATTTCATCTGAAAAAAGAATCAAGCCCGTTTTGTCATTATTCTGCATCGCCGAAAAAGCAAGGGTTGCGGCAATTTCGGTAACGATTTCATTTTTGAACTGCTCTTGTGTTCCAAAAAATTCGGACCCGCTTATATCTACCATTAACATTAGCGTTAATTCACGTTCTTCCTCAAAAACTTTTACGAACGGCTCATTGTAGCGGGCGGTAACATTCCAATCAATACTCCGAACGTCGTCGCCAAATTGGTATTGGCGCACTTCACTAAAAGTCATCCCACGACCTTTGAAGGTACTGTGATACTCGCCACCAAACACGTGGTCGCTCAACCGCCGTGTTTTGATCTCGATTTTACGTACTTTTTTAAGAAGTTCTTTAGTATCCACTTTAGTAGTTTCAGGTTTCAGGTATCAAGTTTTTGGTTGAAAGCAGTTAAAAAACTTTCAACTTTGAACTTTCAACTTTGAACTTTTTAGGGTACTTCAATTACATTCACAATTTTGTTGATGATATCTTCGGAAGTAATGTTTTCGGCTTCGGCTTCGTAGGTAATACCCACTCTGTGTCGAAGCACATCGTGCACTACAGCGCGAATGTCTTCGGGAATTACGTATCCACGGCGGCGGATAAATGCGTAACATTTTGCGGCTATGGCAAGATTGATACTTCCACGAGGGGATGCACCAAAATTTATAAGCGGTTTTAAATCTGAAAGGCCAAAATTTTCCGGACTTCTTGTGGCGAAGATGATGTCGAGAATATATTTTTCGATCTTTTCATCCATATAAACTTCGCGAACAGCAGCCTGCGCCCTTAAAATTTGTTCAAGGGTTGCCACTGGATTTATTTGTTCGTATTCGCCTTTCAAGTTTTGACGAATTATTAATTGTTCCTCTGCAACCTGTGGGTATTTAATTACCGTTTTCAACATAAAACGGTCAACCTGTGCTTCGGGCAGCGGATACGTTCCTTCCTGCTCAATTGGGTTTTGTGTTGCCATTACTAAAAACGGCTTATCTAATTTAAAAGTAGTTTCACCAATGGTAACCTGTTTTTCCTGCATCGCTTCCAAAAGTGCCGATTGCACTTTTGCCGGCGCACGGTTAATTTCATCGGCGAGTACAAAGTTTGCGAAGATGGGTCCTTTCTTTATGCTGAAATCGTTCACCTTCATATTATAGATCATAGTTCCCACAACATCTGCGGGAAGTAAGTCGGGAGTAAATTGTATTCGGCTAAAAGTTCCGTGAACAGCTTTTGAAAGTGTATTTATAGCTAAGGTTTTTGCGAGTCCCGGAACACCTTCCAAAAGAATATGCCCTTGGCCCAAAAGCCCGATTATAAGCCGTTCCACCATGTGTTTTTGGCCCACAATTACTTTGTTCATTTCCATTGAAAGAACATCCACGAAGGCACTTTCCCTTTCAATTTTTTCATTTAATGCCCCAATATCAAAGGGCGAATTTGCATTTTCCATACTATATTTAGATTCTATTGTAGTGTACTTTGAAAAGACGGTGCAAATTGAAAATTTATTGCAGAAAACCCTGTTAATGATTGGTTAAAATAAAAAAGAGGAAAAGTTTAATTTTTTCCTCTTTTTTAAGATCTATGTTTTTGAATTCTATGGTTCTAAATCAATTTCGCCTACTGATGTTACTTCACCTTGAACAACGATTACATTTTCAACTACTACAGGTGGAATTCCCAAATTTAAATCTGCTTGGGCAGTAACCGTATAAGTTCCATCCGGAACGCCACTTAAAACAAATTCGCCCAACGAGTTGGCATAAGTTGAAACTTGAGTTGTTCCATTATCGGCTGTGATCATTGTTGTAATTCCGGGAGGAACAATAGTTCCTGAAATTGCACCACTTTCTGCAACGGTTGTTGCCCTGATAACGGGATGTAGGCTGTAACTTCCATTTCCTTGGGATACAATGGATTGGTCAACATCAAAATCGAGCATAAATTCATATAAAATACCAGGTTCAAGAGTTTCATTTACCTGAATCTTTAATCCAGACTGTTGTGCGCTTGGGGTTGCCAACGGCAAAATTTCCCCATCAACAACTATCGTGTTTTCATCACCCAGAACTAGACGTATTTGGCTGATGCTTCCTGCGGGAACTTCATCATCGAACAATAAAACATTTACGCCAGCGGTTAACTCCAGTAGGTCATAAACGCCTGCATTTACTCCTAAATTAAGGTCTTCTTGGCCATTGTTGTATTTAATAACAACATCTTGAACATCAATAAATACATTCTCGTAATCACCGGGCGCGTCTGTCAATCTGATTGACAATTTTGCTTTGCCGTCATTATTATTGGAATCATCCTCACTACTGCAGGAGGCAAAACCTATGAATAATAATGCAATTAAACTTAATTTTAATAGGGATTTCATATTTATAGTTTTAGAATTAGTTTTACAAACGTATGGTAGGAGAATTAAGTTTTTAAATCCATTAGGAATTTTTAACGATTGATTTAACCAATTTTAACCATAAAGAATTGATCAGAAATGTAACTTTAAAAATGTTTAATATGAAAAACAAAACCGCATTTATAACCGGTGCAACATCGGGAATAGGGATGGCAACAGCGAAACTTTTTGCTAAAAATGGAGTGAGAATAGTACTCTGTGGTAGAAGGGAAGACCGATTGAAGAAACTTTCGAAAGAACTTGCTACATTAACCGAAGTATGCGTTTTGAGTTTTGATATTCGCAATAAAGAAGAAGTTTTTGAGGCAGTAAATTCACTTCCACAGAACTTTTCAGAAATTGATATTTTAATAAACAACGCAGGAAACGCCCACGGATTGGACACCATTCAGGAAGGCGATACGGAAGATTGGGACGCGATGATTGATATTAATGTGAAAGGGTTGCTGTATGTTAGCAAAGCCATACTCCCCAATATGATTTCAAGAAAAAGTGGACACATTATAAATATTGGCAGCACCGCCGGAAAAGAAGTGTATCCAAAAGGAAATGTGTATTGTGCCAGTAAACATGCTGTGGATGCTATAAACCAAGGAATGCGAATTGATTTAAACGGAAAAGGAATAAGAGTTGGCGCTATAAATCCGGGAATGGTTGAAACTGAATTCAGCGAAGTTCGTTTTAAAGGCGATGCGGAAAAAGCTGAAAAAGTATACCAAGGTTTTACACCTTTAAAACCCGAGGATATTGCAGATATTATTTGGTTTGCCATTACACGACCACCGCATGTAAATATTGCGGATTTAACGGTTATGTGTTTGGACCAAGCTTCCTCAACTATTGTGAATAAAAATTAAATTTGGTTGTCTCCCCGAGCGCAGTCGAGGGGTTTTTTAACAGTACGATTTATCTTTTTAAAATAGGTCTCGACTGCGCTTGACCTGATAATTATATAATATGATCAACAAACGCCTTTTAATCAAAAACCTGCTCGCCCATAACGACGAGAGCAGTTTTTATGATAAAAAGCGAAAAATTGATTTGGGAACCAAAGAAGGAAAGGCAAAATTTTTGAAACACATTTGTGCGCTTAGCAATAGCAATCCTGCCAATAATTCTTTTATAGTCATAGGTGTTGAAGACGAAACAAATGAAATAAATGGAGTAGATTTTTTTGATGATAGCAAAATCCAAAACTTGGTTAATGCCTACCTCACCAATGCGCCATTAATCATTTATGAAAATGTGGCGTTTCCAAATTTGCCATTGGACAAAGTGGTGGGTTTGGTAACTATCCGGCCAAATGGGAAGATTACTTCGTTGCGCAAAAACATTTGGAAATACTGGGGTGGGTCTATTTTTTTACGAGATGGAAGTATTTCCATGCCCAAGGATTTTGATATCGAAATTAAGGATGTGAATTCCGAAATCGTGAAATCTATTGAAAATGCTGCCAAAAATAATATTGAACTCACGTTGGATGGAGTTATGGATTTTATAAACAACCGCCATAAAGATCTAGAAAACCACTACAAGGTTTTTAAAGAGCAGTTTGTGGTCTGTTGGGCCGGAAATCCAAAAAAAGTTAAGGAAAATCTGTATTATTCACGGGTTGATATTGAGCTCATCAATGAGCAGGTTCGCCTTTTTTATTCTGCTTTGGATGAAATCAGCATTGATTTTACCGATGATTATTTCAAAACAGTTGAATATGTGCATTTGGGATTAAACGAACAATTTAAATATTATCCTTTGGAGGAAGTGACAATACACTTTAAAGAAAACGGTTCATACAATATTGATTCAAAACTTATTTTTGAACCGCCCAGATTTAACAAAAAAACACTTTTTCATATTTACAACTCAAATAATGCCGTACTGGAAAAATTGAAAAAGAACATTCCGCTGGACACTTCCCAAGAAAAAGATTTATACAATCTTCCTTCAACTTATCTTATTTGCTATCTGAACGATTTTGAGGATGCCAAGGAAAAACTGCTGGAAGCAAAGGAATTTTTAAGGGATTATAATGCCGAAGTATATCAACTTTCAAAAGAATCCCTTCGTATTTTAAGAAAAGTTAGTTATAATTAAAAGTATGAAAACAGTTGTAATAGGAGACATACACGGAGGCTATAGAGCCTTGAATCAGTTACTTGAAAATGCAGATTTACCGCATAATACACAATATATTTTTGTAGGCGATTATGTGGATGGATGGAGCGAATCTGCAGAGGTTGTTTCGTGTTTGATTGATTTTTCAGAAAAAAATGAGTGCATTTTCATTCGCGGAAACCACGACGAATTGCTTTACAAGTTCTTGAAATTTGGAGAAAGCAATCCCAATTGGATAAGCCAGGGCGGCGAAAGTAGCGTTAAGAGCTATTCAAAAATTTCAGACAGGGAAAAGGAAAAGCACATTTTATTTTTTGAAAACCTTGTAAATTACCACATAGATTCCCAGAACAGACTGTATGTACATGCAGGTTTCACCAACCAGCATGGGCCGCAGTATGAATATTATCCAAACTTAGTCTATTGGGATAGAACCCTTTGGGAAATGGTGTGCACAATGGATTCCTCTATTTCCGAAGAAAACGAAAAATACCCAAAACGATTAAAGCTTTTTAATGAAATCTATATTGGTCACACACCAGTAACACGAGTAGGGTTTGATAAACCGGCAAATTTTGCCAATGTTTGGAATGTTGATACGGGCGCGGCCTTCAAAGGAAAACTTTCAATGATAGATGTAGATTCAAAAGAAATCTGGCAAAGCGAACCTGTTTACAAACTTTATCCCCACGAAGAAGGTAGGAATTAAGACTTCTTTATTACAAAAGAAGCGCGCTACTTTCTATATTTGTGCTATCTATCTAAAAAACAATAATGGCACTCAAAAATATTCGGTTAGAAGTAATGCAAACTGTCGAAAAAGAAATTGACAGTTATATTGACAAATACCTCATCCCGGTTGATGAAATATGGCAACCCAGTGATATGTTGCCCAATTTCGAAAAAGAAAATTATTTGGAAGAAGTAACCCAACTGCGAGAAGAGGCCAAAGATTTAGGTTATGATTTTTGGATTGTTTTGGTAGGCGATATGGTTACGGAAGAAGCATTGCCAACCTACGAAAGTTGGTTGATGGATATGGAAGGTGTGGATCAGCACGGCCGAAACGGCTGGAGCAAATGGATTCGCCATTGGACGGGAGAAGAAAACCGGCATGGCGATACCCTGAATAAATATCTCTATTTATCCGGAAGGGTAAATATGCGAGAAGTGGAAATAACAACCCAACATTTAATTAATGACGGCTTCGAAGTTGGTACCGGACGCGATCCCTACCGAAATTTTATTTATACCAGTTTTCAGGAATTGGCTACCAACATTTCACACAAACGAGTTGGAAAAATAGCGAAAGAAAAAGGCAATAAAATGCTTTCAAAAATGTGCAATATTATTGCTGGCGATGAAATGCGGCATCATTTGGCTTACCGCGAATTCGTAAAAACTATTTTTGAATACGACGCCAGCGAAATGATGATTGCTTTTCAGGATATGATGCAGAAAAAAATAATTATGCCAGCTCAAAACCTTCGCCAAAGTGGCGGAAAAATGGCTTCGGCTTTTGATGATTTCAGTAACGCAGCACAACGTTTGGGCGTTTATACGACTATTGATTATATCGACATTCTCGAAAAATTGAACGCCCATTGGGAAATCTCCAAAATCAATGGATTGACTGATGAAGCAGAAAAAGCTCGTGATTATCTTCTAAAATTACCCTCACGAATGCTTCGGATTGCGGAACGTATAAAAATACCGCAGGACGCCAACCGGTTTAAATGGGTTGAGCCGAATGGGGTTGTTTAAGCCCTTCCCGGCCTTCCCCAAAGGAGAGGAGATGAAATAAAAAAGCCCTCAAAAAGTTTAGCTTTTGAGGGTTTTCTAATTTTAATTCATTCCTAAATTTCCCCTTCGGGGGTTAGGGGGCTTTTACAAATCAAACTTTAATTCCCTGCGCCAAAGGCAAGTTCAGTTGTATAATTGATTGTATTTGTTTGTCTGCGCATATAAATTTTCCATGCGTCACTTCCGCTTTCGCGGCCGCCACCGGTTTCTTTTTCTCCACCGAAAGCACCGCCTATTTCAGCACCGCTGGTTCCAATATTTACGTTTGCAATTCCGCAATCACTTCCGGCTTGGGAAAGAAAACGTTCCGCTTCGCGAAGATTATTGGTCATAATTGCAGATGATAATCCCTGTACAACACCATTTTGGAGTTCGATGGCATTTTCAACATCACCGCTGTATTTCATTAAATATAAAACAGGTGCGAATGTTTCGTGCTGAACAATTTCAAAACTATTTTCGGCTTCTGCAATTGCCGGTTTTACGTAACAACCGCTTTCGTAGCCTTCACCTTCCAAAACGCCACCTTCAACAATAATATTTCCGCCTTCGGCAACCACTTTTTCAAGAGCTTGATTGTACATTTTCACGGCATCTTTATCAATTAACGGACCTACGTGGTTTTTTTCATCCAATGGATTTCCAATTCGAAGTTGTTTATATGCATCAACCACGGCATCTTTCACTTTGTCATAAATGCTTTCGTGAATAATCAACCTTCGGGTTGAGGTGCAACGTTGTCCCGCAGTTCCCACGGCGCCAAAAACGGCACCAATTACGGTCATTTTTATGTCTGCATCTGGCGTAACGATAATTGCATTGTTTCCGCCAAGTTCAAGAAGAGATTTTCCCAAACGTCCTGCAACTGCTTGGGCAACAATTTTTCCCATTCGGATTGAACCGGTTGCCGAAACTAAAGGAACTCGCTTATCGTGGGTCATCATTTCGCCAACTTTATAATCACCGTTGATTAGGCAGGAAATACCTTCCGGCAAATCATTATCCGCAAAAACTTTTGCGGCTATTTTTTGACAGGCAATGCCGCAAAGAGGAGTTTTTTCCGAAGGTTTCCAAACGCAAACATCGCCAGAAATCCACGCCAATGCTGTATTCCAAGCCCAAACTGCCACGGGAAAATTAAAGGCTGAAATAATCCCAACCACCCCAAGTGGATGATATTGCTCGTACATTCTATGTCCGGGTCGCTCGCTGTGCATCGTCAATCCGTGAAGTTGGCGGGAAAGACCTACTGCAAAATCGCAGATATCTATCATTTCCTGCACTTCGCCCAGTCCTTCTTGGTAGCTTTTTCCCATTTCATAGGAAACCAATTTTCCGAGTGGTTTTTTTAACCTTCGCAATTCTTCCCCGAATTGGCGCACTATTTCGCCACGTTGCGGTGCTGGTTTCAACCTCCAATCCTTAAAAGCGGATGTTGCACTTTGCATTACTTTTTCGTAATCTTCTTTTGAAGTTGCTGTTACTTTAGCAATAACCTGGCCATCGACGGGGGAAGAGGAGGAAAACTCCTCGCCATCGGAAAACCAATTTTTTCCGGTTGAGGTTCCTTTGTTTACTTCTTTAATACCTAATTGTTCCAGTGCTTCTTCGATACCGAAGGAAGTTGTAGTTGCTTGCATATTTTTAGATTTTTATTCCCGCGAAGGCGGAAATCTCATTATTATTTTATCAGCGTCCTTAGATTACCAAGAGTGATAAACTTGGACGTAAATTCGTGATTAATTCAAAAGAATCCCGCCTTCACGGGAATTTGGCAAAGATACGTAATGCGTTGAAGAAAGTAAAATGAAACGATATCTGTTTGGAAAATATAGTTTTAATCCTGTGTAAAACGCGGGTCGGCTTCCATAACAGTGCCACATTTGTCGCAAGTGCGCAGTTCTTTACTTCCGTAGAAATGCTTGAAATGTTTTAGAAAATCGGTTTCAATATCGCTTAAAGGAAAGTAAACTTCATATAATTTATTGTTGCAATTGTCGCAAAACCATAGCAAACCATCTTTTCCATCAAGGTCAACACGCTTTCTTTCAATTACCAATCCAATAGACCCAGCGCTTCTTCCGGGGGAATGTGGCACTTTTGCAGGATGCAGATACATATCTCCGGGGCCAAGTTCCATCACTTTCTTTTCGCCCTTCTCTTGGATTGCAACCTGAATATTGCCTTCAAGTTGATAAAAAAGTTCCTCCGTTTCGTTGTAGTGATAATCCTTTCGGGCATTGGGTCCGGCCACGATCATAACTATATAATCGTCAGAGTCAACGTATAAATTTTTATTGCCAACCGGGGGTTTAAGTAGGTCGCGATTTTCCTCAACCCATTTATTTAAATTGAAAGGTCTTTTAATAGCCATTGCCGTATTTTTAACTGTTACGTAAAAATACGGCAAAATGGTCTAATAGAAAAAAGGATATGGGGATTACTTTCTGTAAAATAGTTCTGTGAAATAGCTTCGGCCTTTGTCGCACTTCATTACTCCAAAGCCTGTATGCGTGTAATTACCTTCAATTATAGCTCTATGACCCGGGCTTTTTAACCAGGCATTCATAACTTTTTCAGCGGTATCATAGCCATAGGCTACATTTTCCCCCACTACTTTTGCATCATCGTGATATTTTATACCTTCGGAACGATATCCAAAATTATCGTGGTTTATCTCTTCTTTATCGATCATATATTGTGTGTGATCTACAGCGAAAGCCGAGGCATATTGATTGTCCATTATGAGGATGGAAAGACCTAGTGAATCACGATGAATATTGACCAGCTCTAAAATACGGGCTGACATATCGTTATCATTTTTTTGAGCTAAAGCCAAATCGATATCATATTTAGCGGCTTCAACTTCAACTGAATCCTCTTTCGAGCAAGAGGTGATGACTAGGCATAGTAATGCCATTGCAAGTAGGTTGCTTTTTAGTTGGCTCATAATTTGGGGGACATCAGATTTGGGGCTTGATGTCGGTTCAAATATATAAAAAAAATGAAACGAAAATGCTTTTAATCGAAAAAATATTACACTTAATCGGATAAATGTATAAAATTAGGAATTAAGTGGGAGGCTAAAATGGGGCTCAACTACCATAAACATTATATATTTCATGTATATTCGTTAATAATTAAAACTTTTGCAATGATTAAAATTTTAACATATTTATTTATAATTTTTTGGTTATTCGGATGTAAAAACTTTGAAAAATCCCCTCCGGAGGTCATAAAAACATCCGAAAATTCAGTTGAAAATGAAGAAAACTTCGGAATTGTTATCCATGGAGGTGCAGGCACCATTCTTAAAGAGAATATGGGCGATTCCTTGGAAGGTGCATATAAAGCGAAACTTAAGGAAGCTATTTCCGTTGGTTATGAAATCTTGAAAAATGGCGGCACTTCATTGGATGCTGTCACAAACACCATAAATGTAATGGAAGACTCACCGCTTTTCAATTCTGGAAAAGGTGCCGTTTTTACGCATGAGGGACGAAATGAACTTGATGCATCCATTATGGACGGAAAAACATTAAACGCAGGAGCCGTTGCTGGCGTTCGACATATTAAAAATCCCATTAATTTGGCACTGGATGTAATGCAAAAAAGCGAACATGTAATGCTATACGGTGCGGGTGCAGAAGAATTCGCAAAAGGATTAGGCTATGAAATGATGGATACATCCTATTTCTATACACAGAATAGGTATGAATCCTTGCAACGTGTTTTGGAAAAAGAAAAATTAAAAAATGAAAGGAAGATTTCCTTTGAGGATTCCTATATTAAAAATTCAAAATTTGGAACGGTTGGTTGCGCCGCATTGGACAAAAACGGTAACCTTGCGGCGGGAACCTCTACCGGCGGAATGACCAATAAACGCTGGAACCGAATTGGCGATGCTCCAATTATTGGAGCTGGAACCTATGCAAATAATGCAACCTGCGCAGTTTCCTCCACAGGTTGGGGTGAATTTTTTATCCGTTCCGTGGTGGCTTACGATATTTCTGCTTTAATGGAATATAAAGGAATGACTTTACAACAAGCCGCTACCGAAGTTATTCAGAAAAAAGTACCGGCCTTGGGCGGCGATGGCGGAATCGTTGCAATTGATAAAGATGGAAATGTTGCAATGGAATTCAACACGGCGGGAATGTACCGCGCCTCAATGAATTCTAAAGGTGAACTGGTTATTAAAATCTACAAAGAAGAATAAAAAAAACTTCTTTTTTCTGAGTTCGTATATAAATAAGACAATTAACTTCGCGAATAAATTGAGATAGAATCTACTTCCGAAAATCATTAGAATTTCTCCAATTTTAGAAATCCTCATTTGGATCGATTACTTTTTATTTAACAAAAAATTAATATATTTTGGTTCGTATTATTCCGAACCAAACGTATTTTTGCGTCCTTATTTTAAATTCTACAATTATATTTTGACTAAAAAAGAAAAATTAATCGAGAAATTGGGTGTTCACATTGAGAGCAAGGAGCAGCTTGCTCCGTTGGCGGCGCGCATTCTTGCCACCTTAGTTTTAAGCGGGAAAAAAGGTAGCACTTTTGAGTCCTTGGTTTGTGAACTCGGCGCTAGCAAAAGTACAATCTTCACCCATTTAACAACCCTTCAGGCTGCCAATAGAATTACATATTATACCAAATGTGGTGATCGGAAAAAATATTTCACCCTTGTCCCGGATGTAATGATTCAATCCATGACCGAAATGTTGAACAAATGGAAAAGTGAGCGCGAATTGCATTTAGAAATAATGGAATATAAGAAGGAGATTAACGAGGATTTAAAAGATGATGAGGAAAATCATTTTGATTTGGAATTCCATAAAGACTATATCCAATTTATTGATCTCGCAAGTAGTTCAATGGAAAAGCTTAAACAAAAAATTACCGAGAAAAACGAAAACAACTAATTGAAAATCAAATGAAAAAGAAAAATTTAATCCGTTCATTTCCCGTATTTATAGGAATTTTGCTGATGTTTTCAGCGTGCGGGGATGATAAAAATGCGCAACAAGCGCAAATGGCTCCACCAGCTCCAAGTCTTCCGGTTGTTGAAATTCCAACCAAAACCGTTACCGCTTACACTACCTACCCTGCAAGTATTGAAGGAATTGTAAACAGTGCGGTAAACGCGAAAATTTCAGGATATATTACCGATGTTTTGGTGGATGAAGGTCAAAAAGTAAAAAAAGGCCAAACGCTATTCAAACTTGAAACCCAAACACTCAGCCAAGACGCAGCCGCAGCAAGGGCAAATGTTAACGCGGCCCAGGTTGAGGTTGATAAATTAAAACCTTTGGTGGAGAAAAACATTATAAGCAATGTGCAGCTTGAAACCGCCAAGGCGAAACTTCAGCAGGCCAAAAGTGGTTACAACAGCATCGCCGCAAATATTGATTATGGAAATATTAAAAGTCCCGTTGATGGTTATGTTGGTTCCATAAATTTTCGGAAAGGTGCGTTGGTGAGCCCTTCATCGCAAACCCCATTGACTACGGTTGCAGACATCAGTAAAGTGTATGCATACTTTTCAATGAACGAAAAGGAATATTTGGATTTTATTCAGAATGCCGAAGGTAAAACCATCGAAGAAAAGATTTCCAAACTTCCAAAGGTGCAATTGTTATTGGCAAATGGAAGTTTATACGAACACGAAGGAACTATTGAAACCATAAATTCACAGGTAAATAGGAATACGGGTTCTATTTCTTTCAGAGCTGTTTTTGATAATCCATCAAGAATTTTAACCAATGGGAATAGCGGAAAAATTTTGGTTCCAAAGGTATATACCGAAGCGGTAGTCGTTCCCCAAGAATCTACTTATGAGCAGCAAGGGAGTATTTATGTTTATAAAGTTGGGCAGGACAGTATTGCCACATCCACAAAAATAAATATCGACGCTGAAGTTGAAAATCTTTATGTGGTAGCGTCCGGTCTTGAAAAAGGAGAAAAAATTGTTGCAAAAGGCGCCAATAAATTACGAGGAGATTCAAAAATAAAGCCGCAGGAAATGCCTTTTGATAGCATCGCCAAACCGATTGAAAAAGTATTCAGATAATAACCGTCGAAGTAAATAAACTATGCTAAAAACATTTATAGAAAGGCCCGTACTCTCTACGGTTATCTCAATTATAATAGTGATTTTGGGCGTTTTGGGACTCACAAATCTTCCCATTACCCAATATCCGGATATTGCACCGCCAACAATTCAAGTTAACGCAAATTACCCCGGAGCCAGCGCGGAAACAATTCTTCAAAGTGTCATTATTCCTTTGGAAGAACAAATTAATGGAGTGGAGGGAATGACTTATTTAAGTTCCACTGCAACAAATAATGGAACCGCTTCCATTAGTGTATTTTTTGATCAGGATGTTGATCCGGATATTGCTGCGGTTAACGTTCAGAACAGGGTATCAAGGGCAAATTCATTATTGCCACAGGCGGTAATACAAACGGGGGTTACTACTTCAAAACAACAAACCAGTGCTTTGATGTTTCTTTCGTTTTATAGCACCAATAAGGATTATGACGATACATTTCTTCAAAATTATTTAAAAATAAACGTTATCCCGGAACTGCAAAGGGTTAATGGTGTAGGTGACGTAAGTGTTTTCGGTGGAAAGGATTATTCCATGCGAATATGGCTAAATCCCCAAAAACTTGCAGCCTATAGTTTAATGCCCTCAGATGTTACCGCAGCGCTGAGGGAGCAAAGTCTTGAGGCCGCGGCGGGTTCCTTGGGCGAAAATGCTGGTGAAGCATTTTCATACACTATAAAATATCCGGGGCGCTACAAAACCGAACAACAATACAATGATATTGTTATAAAAGCTTTGGGCAATGGTGAATTTTTAAGGCTAAGCGATGTGGCACAAGTAGAATTGGGCGCCCAATCCTATGCAGGAGGTTCAGTTACCAACGGCTATCCAGCTGTGAATATGGGTATTTTTCAAACAAAAGGTTCCAATGCGCGTGATATTATTGATGCCATAAAAGAAGAATTAAAAAACGTTGAACGCGATTTGCCCGAAGGAATTACCTTCTATATTCCCTACGATACCAACAATTTTTTGAATGCTTCTATAGAAAAGGTAGTAATGACTTTAGTTGAAGCTTTTCTTTTAGTTTTCCTTGTGGTTTTTGTGTTTTTGCAGGATTTCCGTTCTACATTAATTCCGGCAATTGCGGTTCCAGTTTCTATTATCGGAACATTTTTCTTCCTGAATTTATTCGGATATTCAATAAATTTATTAACGCTTTTCGCATTGGTGCTTGCCATTGGTATTGTGGTGGATGACGCTATTGTGGTAGTGGAAGCGGTGCACGCAAAGATTGACAAAGGTGAAAAAAGCGCCAAAAAAGCTTCCCTTACAGCAATGAATGAAATTTCCGGAGCCATTGTTTCCATTACCTTGGTGATGTCTGCCGTGTTTATTCCGGTAACTTTTATTAAAGGACCAACGGGAGTTTTTTATGAGCAATTTGGAGTAACGCTTATTGTTGCCATTATTATTTCGGCAGTAAACGCATTAACGCTTACACCCGCTTTATGTGCGCTTTTTCTGAAAGGACATGATGAAAAACAGAATAGCAAAAAGCCAGGTTTTATCCAGAAATTTTTTAACGGTTTCAACAGAGGGTTTAGCGCTACTATAGATAAATACGGAAGATCGGTACATTTTCTTTATAAAAATAAATGGATAACAGTTCTTATTTTGATTTTGGCGGTGGCAGGTATTTGGTGGTCTTCCTCGGTTACAAAAACAGGATTTGTGCCCGATGAGGATCGTGGAATTATCTTTATGAATGTAGAGCTTCCTGCTGGTTCATCGGTTGATAGAACTCACGAGGTAAACCAGATTTTATATGAAAAAATAAAAAATCTTCCCGGGGTTCAAGGTGCTTCCGTTATTGATGGCCGAAGCTTAATTAGTGGCGCGGGAAGCAACTACGGACTTGGTTTTATACGTCTTGATGATTGGAAAGATCGGGATGCAGATTCGCTTTCCGTAGAATCAATTACAGGAAAGTTATTTGGAATTGCGGCCCAGATTCCGGAGGCCCAAATTATATTTTTCTCACCCCCAAGCATTCCCGGTTTTGGTAGTTCGGCGGGTGCTGAGGTGAATTTGTTGGACCGTTCCGGCGGAAGTTTTACAGATCTGGACAAAGCAAACCAAGATTTTATTCAAAAGCTTTCGGCCCGACCCGAAATTCAATATGCGCAATCGTCATTCAACACGCGCTATCCACAATATGAAATGACGCTGAATGTACCATTGGCAAAAGAAGTGGGTGTTTCGGTGCAAACTATTTTCAACACCCTGCAGGGATATATAGGAAGTATTTTCGCAGCAGATTTTTCCCGCTTCGGAAAGCAATACCGTGTTTATGTACAAGCCTTACCAGAAGATAGGGCCGATATAAACGATTTGAACAATCTGTACGTGCGTACAGAAAGTGGCGAAATGACGCCCATTACCCAATTCGTGACCTTAAAAAGAGTGTATGGGCCACAGTCAGTTACGCGTTTCAATTTGTTTAATTCCACAAAAGTTACTGCGGCATCTGCACCGGGCTATAGTTCGGGCGATGTAATTGCAGCCGTGGAAGAAGTGACCAAAACATTGCCCAGTAATTTCGACATTGCTTATTCCGGGCTTACTTTGGAAGAAAAAAGTGCCGGAAACCAAACAACAATGATATTTATACTTTCCATTGTCTTTGTGTATTTCTTGCTTGCCGCACAATATGAAAGTTATTTGCTTCCGTTTTCGGTATTGTTTTCCTTACCAATTGGGGTTTTTGGCGCATACATTTCTACCCAATTTACAGGATTGCAGAATAATATATATTTCCAAATAGCATTGATTATGCTTATTGGGCTCCTCGCAAAGAATGCTATTCTTATTGTTGAATTTGCCATTCAACGAAGACGACACGGCGAATCTATTTTAGATGCAGCAATCGACGGAGCGGAAGCTCGTTTGCGCCCAATATTAATGACCTCATTTGCATTTATTTTAGGATTGATGCCACTTGTGCTTTCCTCTGGCGTGGGCGCTGCGGGTAACAGATCTATTGGTACCGGCGCCGTTGGTGGGTTGTTGATAGGAACAATTTTCGGGGTTTTTGTAATCCCCATTTTGTTTATCTTTTTTCAATGGCTACAGGAAAAAATTAGCGGAAAACCAACTGAAAATAATTTAGAAATTTCTGAAGAAAACACTTCTTATGAAAAAGAATAGCATTTATAAAATATTGATTCTGGCAAGTTTGCCATTGCTACTTGTGTCCTGTTTCGCAGCAAAAAAATACGAACGGCCACAGGTGGTAAATGAAGCAAATTACAGAACGGACAACCTTCCGCAGGATACCTTGACTATCGCAAGAATTTCCTGGAAAGAATTGTTTAAGGATCCTATTCTTCAAAATTATATTGAAACAGGGTTAAAAAACAATATCGATATTCGCACGGCAATTCAGCAAATTCGCATTGCCGAAGCCTATGTAAAACAGGGAAAGGCAAGTTATTTTCCATCCCTTAACGGAAATGCCCAATATTCATATCAAAAATTTTCTTCGGGAAGTCAATTTGGAGGTCAAATTTCTTCCTTGGAGCAATATGAACTTAGCGCAGGACTTTCGTGGGAAGCCGATATTTGGGGAAAAATTGGAAGTAACGACCGCGCTTTTCAGGCATCATATCTGCAAAATATTGCAGCGCACCAAGCCGTAAAAAGTAGATTGATTGCGGATATTGCCTCCACATATTTTCAATTGCTTTCGTTGGATGAACAAATTCGGGTAACCCAGGAAACAGTTGAAACACGTTCCTCTGGCCTAGAAACTACGGAAGCATTAAAAGAAGCCGGAAACGTGACGGAAGTGGGCGTAAAGCAAACTGAAGCCCAACTTTACACCGCTCAAGCAATTTTGATTGAATTGAAAAAACAAATGCGCTTGATGGAAAATACGCTTTCCATTTTATTGGGAAGCGCCCCGATGGAAATTTCCCGCGGCACCTTGGAGGCACAACGTATAGACACTTCGCTGAAAATGGGTGTGCCCAGCCAGCTGCTTCGCAATCGGCCCGATATTATTTCGGCGGAATATGAATTGGTCAATGCGTTCGAACTAACCAATGCTGCCCGCGCAGATTTTTATCCTTCGTTAACCCTGTCAGCTTCAGGGGGTCTCAGAAATTTTGAAATTGATAAACTTTTTGATGCAAACTCTCTTTTTGCTTCGGTCATTGCTGGGCTTACACAACCCATTTTCAACAGAAGACAAATTCGTACAGAATATGAAGTGCGGCAAGCTCTGCAGGAGCAGGCATATTTAAATTTTCGTCTTTCCCTAATTACGGCAAGTAAAGAGGTTTCAGATGCGCTTTATAGTTTTGAAGCTGCTTCGGAAAAAATTGGGGTGCGCCAAAAGGAATTTGATGCGTACAGCTTGGCGTCCGATTATTCCGAAGAACTTTTGGACAATGGATTCGCAAATTATTTGGAAGTGTTGACCGCCCGTGAAAATGCGCTCAACTCAAGTTTGAATTTGGTAGATGCAAAATATGATCGCTTGCAGGCAATCGTTGATTTATACGAAGCCTTGGGAGGCGGATGGGAATAATTTTTTAGTTGGTTAATAGTTAAGTGATTTCTGCCTCCGTTTATGCCGAGGCAGATTTCTTTTGAACCGACTCATGTATTAAGTTTTTTTGGATACAAAATCACTTTTAGCGTAAGGAAAAACCCTTTGCAGCCCACCAGGGGTGGATCTCGATTATCAATCTACCGGATTTTACCATCGGATCCATATTGGCCAAACTGTCTGCCATTTTTTGGGTAGGCACGTTGTAAATAGTAATACCGCGAATTTCACCATCATCACCAAAGGGTCCCGAAATATCCGCAAACCCTGCTTCATACATCCTGCCCAAATGCGCCAAATGTAGTTTTTGAAGGCTGTCCGCTTCTTCTTTTGATTGGGAACGGCTTGGCCCACTTTTCAAAAAAGCAATAAAATATTGTTGCATCAAAATGGTATCGCCTGTTTGACCATCCACATAATCGAAGGTTTGGAAACCTTTTTCGCCTAATTCTTCCTTTAATTTTGTTGTGGAAATTTTTTCCTCATCAGGGCAAGGCTCAGTAATGTATTCTTTTTCGATTTTGGTTTCACAACCAAATAGGAGAATTCCTAAAATCGCAATAATTAACTTAGTCTTCATTTGTCCAGTTTTTAAAAGGATTTTTACTTAAATGGGAATTATAATATTTCACATCGCCCGTAACTTCTTTTCCCAGCCATTCAGGTTTCGAGAAAGGTTCATTTTCAGATTCAAGCTCTATTTCGGCAATAATCAATCCTTCGTTTTCACCTAAAAAATCATCTACTTCAAAAGTGTGATTGTCACTATAAATGTCGTATCGGGTCTTTTCAATAATGCCCGGTTCACAAAGGTGAAGCAACTCTTCCGCTTCCGCGAGGGAGATTTGTTTTTCCCATTCAAAACGGGAAAGGCCTGATTTATTTGACTTTCCTTTAATTGTTATAAAACCGTCATTTCCTTGAATGCGAATTCGTACAGTGCGCTCGGGATTGGTGTTCAAAAATCCCTGCACAATGCGTGTGCGTTTGTGTGCTTCATTTTTAAAAGCTTCGGAAGTGACCAAGAATTTACGTTCAATTTCGTGCATTTTGTGCTATTTGTTTTATTTCCTCGGAAGAAATTTGTTGTTTTGAAAATCCTTCTTTTGCCAAAACTTTCATCGCTTCAGCAATCGTTTCAGCTTTTATCATTTTATATTTTTTCGGAACCAAATACCCGAAAGTCTTCATAAAAAAAGTCGCAACTTTTTCACCAAAACGGCTTTCATCCCTATCGCCAATAATTAACGAAGGCTGTAAAATATAAGTGTTTTCAATATTTTGCGCTAAAACATCGCGCTGCATTTCCCCTTTTGTTTTGTTGTAGAAAATGCGGCTATCCGCATCTGCGCCCAAAGCAGAAATAACAATAAAGGTTTTAATTCCATTTTGTTTTGCAAGTTTTGCGGCGGTAACCGGAATGCCGTAATCTATTTTTTTATAGGTTTCAGTATCGGGCGTTTTGGATTTCGTGGTGCCTATGCAGCAGAAAACTACATCGGCCATAAATTCTTCGGAATAATTTTCCAATTGAAACATATCAATCAAATGTTCCTCTATTTTTGGAGAATTCTTTTCCGCAGTGCTTCGCGAAAAGAGTTTTATTTTTTCAAAGGAAGCATCCTTTAAAAGCTTTTCCAACAAAATACTGCCCGTCAGTCCCGTCGCGCCTAAAATGATTGCTGTTTTTTTCAATTTTTTTAAAAGTTTTACTTTGCTCAACCAGACTTTAAAGATATTAAATTTGTAAGATGCACGACCAAATGCCCATCCGGAAAATAATCCATGTAGATATGGACGCTTTTTATGCCTCCGTAGAGCAATTGGACAATCCCGAATTGCGCGGAAAAGCCATTGCCGTTGGCGGAAGTTCGGCTCGTGGCGTAGTAAGTGCGGCAAGTTATGAGGCGCGAAAGTTTGGCGTGCGAAGCGCAATGAGTGGCGCAATGGCCCGTAAACTTTGCCCGGAACTTATTTTTGTGCCTACCAATTTTGAACGATATAAAGAGGTATCAAAACAAATAAGAAAGATATTTTTTGAATATACCGATTTGGTGGAACCGCTTTCGTTGGATGAAGCTTATCTGGACGTTACCGAAAACAAAAAAGGGAATCCCAGCGCGACAATGATTGCGACGGAAATTCGACAAAAGATAAAAGAGAAAACAGGTTTGAACGCTTCCGCAGGAATTTCAGTAAATAAATTTGTGGCGAAAATTGCCAGCGATATCAACAAACCCAACGGGCAAAAAACCATTTCTCCTGAAGAAGTGGAACCATTTCTGGAAAATCTGGATGTAAAGAAATTTTATGGCGTGGGCAAGGTTACAAAAGAGAAAATGTACCGATTGGGAATATTTACCGGGAAGGATTTAAAAGAAAAGCCAATTGAATTTTTGGAAGAAAACTTCGGAAAAAGCGGTGGGTTTTATTACAATGTGGTGCGCGGAATCCACAACAGCAAAGTGAAACCTTCAAGAACCCAGAAATCATTGGCTGCGGAACACACTTTTTCGGAAAATATATCTTCGGAAATATTTATGTTGCAAAGGTTGGAGGAGATAGCGGCGGAAGTGGAAAATAGATTAAAACAAAAAAAACTAGCTGGCAAAACCGTTACCTTAAAAATTAAATATCGAGATTTCACCCTGCAAACCCGCAGCAAAACGCTTCCGCTTTTTATTGCTTCAAAGGAATTGATTTTGGACGTGGTTAAAGAATTGTTATTTCAGGAAAAAATGAAGGAGTCGGTACGGTTGTTGGGAATTTCAATTTCACAGCTAAACAATGAAACCCCGAAGAAAAAAGAGATTCCAAAAGAGACCATTGATGTACAATTAAAACTTGAATTTTAAACCCCCTCCACCTTCGGCACTTCCCCCTAAAAAAGGGGGAGGAAAACGGTTAAATTTTAAATATGACAGAAAGCTACGTATCTTTAAACTAATTTAAAATTTTCATATTATGAAAACCGTAGCTTTTTCCCTTCTAGCCATTGCTGGTTTTACCTTTCTTTTTTCCTGTAAAAACGACGCTAAAACCAACGAAGAAACCCAAACCGTTGTCACGGATTCCATTCCTGCGGAAACCGCTCCCGATGCTATGTACGTTACCGCCGTTAGTGGATTGACTTTGCGCGAGCACCCAAACTTACAAAGTGAAAAACTTTCTGTAATGCCTCTTGGCACAAAAGTGAAAATTATAAATGCCGAAGACAAAAACACGATGAATGTAGGTGGAATTGATGGCGCGATGGATGAGGTGGAATTCAACAATCAAAAGGGATTTGCTTTCAATGGTTTTATGTCGAAATTTTTTCCTCCCGGCGAAAATGCTTCCGCGAAGAGTTACGCCGAGGAATTGAAGAAAGATTTCCCAAAGGTGAATTATTCTGAAGCAACCGGGGGCATGGCAAGTAAGCCCACAAAAACCGAAACCTTGGTTTTACCGACAGATAAATGGCACGAGGCATTTTTTACCGCGCAGCAACTTTTTAATATTCCGAAGGCATTTGCATTTCCGAATCCAAAAGGCTCCAATAACGAAACCCAACAAAACGGAGAGAAAAAGAAAAATGATTTTGTAAGTGAGCTCCAGATTTCCCGCAGTGAAAATGAACTCCAGAAAATAATATATAATTACAAAACGACAGGTTTTGGCTATACGGTTACCATTACCAAAGAAGCGGATGGAATGAAGATTGAAAAGGTTGAGGTTGCGGATTGAAGTCTAAATATTTTTTATAAATCTTCCAATAATTTTGAAATTGAAATATCAAGTGCATTGGCTATTACGCCAATAGTAACAATATTTGGTGTAACCTTTCCTTTTTCTATTTTGTAGATATACTGCCTGTCTTTAAGGGTAAGCTCCGCCAGTTCTGTTTGGGAGAGATTCTTTCTTTTTCTTGCCATTTTTATAGCAAAACCCAAGCTAGCAGGAAGGCTTGCTTTAAGTTTTAAAATCTGTTCTTCGCTTACAAATGACATGTAAGCAAATTCTTTGAATAATTAATATTTTTTGTAACCTTATAATACTACATTAAAATTTTTATTATATATTTGGCTTCCTCCCCAGTTATTTAGATAGCAAATTTTCACAATTATTGTTTAACTAAATACTGTTATTATGAAACCAACCAAATTATTTTTCAAATTACTTTTTTGTACATTTATGCTAAATGTATTTATTATGAACGCACAACAGAACAATCTAGAATGTGCAACACTCGAACCAACAACTCCAGATCCTGCTGGAGTTTACAGCCATTCTATCGACCCTGCCTATTTAGTCACAGATTGTGAGCCTATTGTCCTAAACATTTATTTTTGGGGCATCAATTACCCTAACGGTACAAACGATTTTCCCAATAGAGCAAATGATGTGCTCACGGCCGTGGCTAACCTGAACATCCTGTACAACCAGTTTAATATTTTCTTTAAATACCGGGGTTTTGAGGAAATAGACAGTCCGGCATTGCCTAACGATCCTAATGGATATTACATTTTAGAGAGTCCCTCCCAGTTTTATGGGCTTACCGCATGGGCGGAGGCCAATGGCCACAAAAAAGCGGATGCTTTTAATGTATATGCCTACGGATGGGGAACTGGTTTTGGAGGGATCTCCCCCGGTTATAGCGTTACTACTTCTGGATTAGGCTCTGCTGGTCTCACAAAGGTTACTATGACCCACGAAATAGGGCACAATCTAAACCTTATACATACCCGCTCCTCAAAAGGAATAAATGGGGAAAGGGTAACAAGAGATGTAAACGATCCGGACTATAACGCCGATGAAAAAGGAGATGAGGTTGTTGACACCGCTGCAAATCCTGGCTTTTGGGTAAACGGTACTTATCCATATATAAATAATTGTACCTATAATAATGACGGAACTCAAGTAGATTACGATGGTGATTATTATATTCCGACCCCACAAGACATAATTAACGTACTCAGTGATGCATATGATTGCATGCATGCATATTCTCCTTTGACAATTGGGCAAGGAATACGCGCCCGGGAGGCCCTGATAGATGATGTGAATGGTTATTTTGCTCCTACACTTACTACAATTGCCTCCCTTTATGAGCCTTATGAGGGGATTTATTATGATCCGAACAATCCAAATGATGCTGTCTATAAACCCTTGTTCCAACCAGGTTTTGAATATCGTTTTGTTGAATGTGATTGCGACTGTCCCGAGCCCACACCTTACGAGGATATTTCTTTTTCGTATACCCAAAACGTCATTAAACAGGTAAGCAAGTATGAAAGTGATTACAGTACCATTTACCACCCTAACCACACTGCAATAAGTATTGATCTTGACCTTTGCGACAGCTACGGTCAAAATACTCGTAGATGTTACGACAATCCTTACAGAAGACCGAAAGCTGGAAGTGTTACTCGATTTAATGACAATGTGTTCAACACCAATGTTACTATAACCCCAAAAGATTCATTGGGCATTAATAGTCCAACCCTTGTTGAGGAATTGAATCCAGGATTGTACAAAATCGAAATGGTGTATGATGAAGGCAATACAGAAGAAACTGTAATTTTTAAAGAAGATTAAACAACTCTTAAAGGTTGGCCTTATATAAGAGGCCAACCTTTTCTTAATTCAGCAAGTATGAGAATAATTTTACTATGTATCTTTCTTCATAACAGTTATTCACTTCTATCGCAATGGAATCAACACATTGTCACCTCCAGTGCGGAAGGACCTCTTGAGGTAGTTGTGGGGGATATTGACAACGATGGGAATATTGATGTATTAAACGTAAACGATTTTCCCGTTGAAAATTTTGTGTGGTACAAAAATATAGATGGCTCTGGGAATTTTAGTTTGGGGCAGGAAATAGGAACAATTGCCTTACCAATGAATATGGCCGTTGGCGATATAGATGGCGATGGGGATTTGGATGTGCTTGGCTCAACCCCCCATTCAACGGCACCAAACCTCGTTAGTTTTAAAAATCTTGATGGCTTGGGAACCTTTGGAAGTAGGAATGTAATCGACACCCCTAATACAAGTGGCGAGCGAGCCATTCTTGTTAGGGATATGGATGGGGACGGAAACAATGACCTCGTGGTGGGCTCTATTGACGATGATACTTTAGCGTGGTATAAAAATTTGGATGGCGATGGTACTTTTGACAGTGGCAACATAATTATTTCAAACTATGTAAATGGATCGGGAATAGATGTGGGGGATATAGACGGCGATGGCGATCCGGACATTGTGGCGGGCACGCTCAACTTTAACATTATGTCGTGGTTTGAAAATCTGGACGGAGCGGGCAATTTTGGCCCACCCCAAGAAATTGGTTCTTCAGGTGCAGCAGTATTATCGGTTTTTTTAGCGGATATTGATGGGGATGATGACCTTGATGTAGTAGGATCTGCTGTGGGTGCTGGAGTTTTCGCTTGGTGGGAAAATCTGGATGGGCAAGGTAATTTTAGCTTGGAACATACAATAGATTCTTCTGTAGTTACGACTTATATTTATCCTGTTGATCTGGACAATGATGATGATATGGATGTCCTGACCTTGGCACCCGGTTTTTTGCGGTGGTATGAAAACCTCGATGGTTTGGGCAATTTTGGAAATGCAAATATCATTAAAGACGACTTGGAATTTGCTATAACCGTAACCGCAGCAGACCTGGACAATGACGGCGATATGGATCCGATTTCTGCTTCGCAAACGGACAATACCGTTTATTGGTTCGAGAACGATTTGTTGGGGATACCGGATTTGAACTTCCAAAACATTGAAATATACCCAAACCCTACAAAAGGATTGGTATATATAAGCTCAAAGCCGGGCGCTATCATTAACATAACTGTCTTTGACATACTGGGCAAAGAAGTTTTTAAAATAAATGAAGGTTTTGGGCAAATGGATATTTCAAGCTTTCAAAGTGGGATGTATTTAATTAAAATAACAACCGACTCTGGTTCTTTTGTGGAAAAAATTATAAAGGAATAAATAAAATTCTTACTATTTCACCTGCGTAACCCGCAGCGTATTCACCATTCCTTTGTCCACAATAGGCATTGCCTCAAGATTTATTAAGTAATCGCCTTTGTGCACATAGCCTTCATAGCAAAACCCAAGCTAGCAGGAAGCCTTTCTTTAAGTCTTAAAATTTGTTCTTCGCTTTCAATGGCATGTAAGCAAATTCTTTGAATATTTAATATATTTTGTAACCTTATAGTACTACATTTTTTATGAACGCGCAGATAGACAGCCAAGAATGTGTTGTTATCGAAAATGGAATTGACCCTGCAGGAATATACAGTTATTCCGCAGACATTGCAGCCCTAGATAATTACGAACCTGTTGTCTTTAACGTAAAATTTTGGGGGGTGAATCGTCCCAATGGCGATACCGATTTTTATAATCGAGAGCATGATGCCTTACAAGCAATAGCCAATCTTAATATTATGTACAACCCGTTTAATATTTTTTTTAAATTTCGGGGACTTGAAGAATTTAATAGCCCAGTAGTAGCTAACGACTCATCCGGATATTATATTCTTGAAACGATATTCCAATTTAGTGATCTGGTCAATTGGGCTGCTGCCAATGGATATAAAGACGTAAATGCCTTAAATGTATATGCAGTTGGTTGGATGAATTTTGCTGGTGGTATAGCATATAGGCCAGGTTTCGTGTGTGCCACAAATTCAGGTCCAGGCGGATTGGCAGGTAATAATACAGTACATGAAATTTCGCACAATCTAAATTTAAAACACACCCGCTCTTCCAACGAGCATACCACCCGCGACCCCAACAACCTATATTTTAATGCGACCACAGCGGGGGATGAAATAGTGGATACCAATGCTAATAGCGGTTTTTATGATAGCAGTTGTCAATGTACCCCCTATATTAACCAGACCGATTGCACTTATTTTGGTACTGAAACGGATGAGTTAGGATTTGAATACACAATAACACATGAGGATGTCATCAATATAATGGGTGATGCATATGGTGAATGTACAGCACAGTACTTAACCATAGGGCAGGCCATACACGTTCGCGAAAAAATAGCAACAGGATATTATAATGCGGCCCTTACCAATGTGGCTTCACTTTACGAGCCCTATGCAGGGGAATATTTTGACCCAAACAATCCAAACGATCCATTATACAAACCCTTGTTCCAACCCGGCTTTGACTATCGGTTTTTAGAATGTGATTGCGATTGTCCCGAGCCCGCCCCTTATGAGGACATCTCGTTTACCTATACACAAAATATAATCAAACAGGTAAGCAAATATGAAAGCGATTTTAGCACGATCTATCATCCAAACCATTCCGCAATAGGTATTAAAATTGAGAATAATCCTGTTTTTTGGCCACAACCCCGCAGATGTTATGACAACCCAAACCGTAGGCCAATAGGGGGTAGTTTAACAAGATTTAATGATGATATATTTAATACCAATGTTACAGTGACCCCAATGGATTCACTCGGGATAAACAGTCCAAATTTAGTAAATGAGCTGGACCCCGGTCTTTATAAAATTGATAAGATTTATGAGGAAGGGAATACGGAGCAGGATATCATATTCAAGCAAGATTAAAAACCAAGAAATGGCTCCTAATAGAAATAGAATAGGGGCCGTTTCTTTTATTCCAAAAGACATGAAATATTTTTTGTTGATCATAATATGCTTATTTTATGTTGATGCATATAGTCAATTTGGTCCCCAACAAATAATTACTCAAACTGCAGATGGCTCCAAATGGATTATTGCTACCGATATAGATGGCGATGGGTATAAAGATGTAGCTTCTGCAAATCAGTTTGGAAGTAACCTTACATGGTATAAAAATCTGGACGGGCACGGAACCTTTGGTACTGAGAATATAATAGCAAGTTTAAACCAGACCTTTTTTATATCTGATGCAGATATTGATGGCGATGGCGATATGGACGTTATGGCAGTATCTTTTGCACAAGACAAGATAGTTTGGTATGAAAACTTGGACGGGCAGGGCAATTTCAGTGTCGAAAATATAATTTCCAATACTACTGACGGCGCATATTGTGTGGTTGCGGGCGATCTGGACGGTGATGGTGATTTGGATGTAATCTCGGGTTCCGATTTTTCAGGGTTAGCATGGTATGAAAATTTGGATGGGCAGGGAGATTTTTTTATGCACCTTATTGATAATAATGTTTCGGGCACACGTTCCGTAATAGCAATAGATGTGGATGGCGATGGTGATATGGATATTGTGGGAAATAGTACTGCTCCTAATAAAACCTATTGGATTGAAAACATCGATGGCCATGGTACTTTTGGTGCGCCCAACTCTATATATGAGATGGGGCAATATGTAACCAAAGTTATTGCAGCAGATGTTGATGGTGATGGTGATACGGATGTGCTTACAGCATCTTCGGGAGATAATGAAGTAGCTTGGTTTGAAAACCTGGACGGCCTAGGCAACTTTGGCCCAAAAAATACGCTAACCAATACCTTGGTTGATGCCTGGACGGTTTATGCAGCCGATTTAGACAACGATGGGGATATGGATGTATTGGCAACCAATGCAGAACCTTTTGGCGGAGAAATTGTCTGGTTTGAAAATCTGGATGGGCAAGGAAATTTCAGTGCAAAAAAAACAATCAGTACGGAAGTGCAATCGCCCCGCTCCGTAATAGCTGCAGATATAGACAACGATGGCGATATGGACGTGATTGCCTCTTCATTAGTTGACGACACAATAGCTTGGTATGAAAATTATACCATTTTGGGGGTTGAGGAGAACCAAATTGACGCCATTAAAATCTATCCAAACCCTACTGAAGGTTTACTTTATATAGATTCTAAAATCGAAAGTATTATAGGCGCTACCGTTTTTGATATATTGGGTAAAAAAGTTTTTCACGCAGATGGAAATATCCAGCAACTTGATATTTCAAACCTTCAAAACGGGATGTATATTTTACAGATAACCACTGATACTGGAGCCATTGTCCAAAAAATTATTAAAGAATAAAAGATCATTTCTACTTCACCTGCGTAACCCGCAAGGTATTTACCATTCCTTTGTCCACAATTGGCATTGCCGCAAGGTTGATTAAATAATCGCCTTTGTGCACGTAGCCTTTTTCAGCGGCAATTCGGTTTACATCGTCCACGGTTTCGTCTGTGCTTACGTATTTATCATAATAAAAAGCTTTTACGCCCCAAAGCAAATTTAAGCGGGCAAGAATGCGTTTGTTGCTGGTAAACGCCAAAATATAAGCCGAGGGGCGCCACGCAGAAATTTGGAATGCGGTATAACCACTATTTGTTAAAGTACATATGGCTTGTGCCTCAATTTCATTGGCCATATGCGCCGCGTGATAGCAAATGGATTTTGTAACGTAACGGTTGGTTTTAATCTGCGGCGGTTGTTGCGGCACGTGTATCAATTCAGAATTTTCAACACTTTTTAGAATTTTAGCCATTGTTTTTATAACTGCAACGGGATAATTTCCAACGGAAGTTTCGCCGGAAAGCATTACCGCATCGGCACCGTCCATTACGGAGTTTGCAACGTCGTTCACTTCGGCACGTGTTGGCGTTAGTGAAGTAATCATTGTTTCCATCATTTGGGTTGCGATAATTACTGGGATGCGTGCACGTTTTGCTGTTAAAACCAATTCTTTTTGAATAAGTGGTACTTCCTCGGCGGGAACTTCCACGCCCAAATCGCCGCGGGCTACCATTAAACCATCGCAATAAGCGACAATCCGATCTATATTTTCAACCGCTTCGGGTTTTTCTATTTTAGCGATAATAGGAATTTTATATTCGGAATGCGCTTCAATAATTGCTTGTAATTCCTTTAAATCATCTGCATTTCGAACAAAGGAAAGCGCAATCCAATCCACTTGTTGTTTAATAGCAAAAATTGCGTCGGCCTTATCCTTTGCAGTGAGTGCCGGAAGTGAAATATTCGTATTTGGAAGGTTTACGCCTTTTTTGGAACGTAGCGGTCCGCCTTGAATTACCATTACTTTTACCTCATCTTTTTTATTCGTTTCCAGTACTTCAAAAATTAGCTTACCGTCATCCAAAAGCACGCGCTCACCGGGGTTTACATCTTTTGGAAAGTTGTCATAATTCATGTAAACTTTCTTTTTGGTGCCTTCAAATTCTTCGCCTGTGCAAAATGAAAGTTCATCGCCAGGCTGCACAACCACTTCTTCCTTCATCATACCAACACGAAGTTTTGGGCCTTGCAGATCGCCTAAAATAGCCACGTGCGTGCCCAGTTCTTCAGAAAGGTTTCGGATTGTTTTAATTGATTTTTTTACCGTGGCATAATCGGCATGTGAAAAATTCACCCTAAAAACATCCACACCTTCCAATATCATTTGTTTCAGGATTTCTTTACTGGAAGTTGCGGGGCCAAGGGTTGCCACAATTTTGGTTCTTTTTTGATTTGACATTTAATCGAAAATTAAATTGTTCTTTGATTTTATAGTGTCCATTTCCAACGTATAGGCAGAAATGACTTGTTTTATTTCGTTTATTTCTGAAAGGATCTTGCGCAGCGGAACCGTTTCAAAATCTGAATAAATCTTCAGAAGATAATCAACTTTTTTGAATTCAGGCAGTAGATAATGTGCAGTAGATTTTTCCGAAACCATTTCGGCAAACAATCCGCCGGAACTTTGCAAACTTGCCTCAACCGACTTGCATTTATTGCCAACCAGATAAAAATGGGTGTATTTGTGCAAATCTTCAAAATCGTACAACGGAAACGTAATCAATAAACCTTCTGTTGAAAAATCTAAGTCGGTCTGTTTTCTTTTTAACCGCAGGCCGAGGTGTTGGTTAATTAAATATGCCATTTTATAGGCTTCTTCACTGCAATGAATGGCAATGAGCGTAAAGGGCTCTTCAAAATCCTCATCAAAAATTAATTTGTGATGTGCCATACTAATTAGAAACTGTTGTTGCTATTGATTCTATGGATGCTATCGCTGCCTCCATGCAAAAATAGGCAACTTTAAAGTTATTAGCTAACTAACTGAGGAGGTATTGAAAATATGCTAAAAATAACCTTTAGAGACTAAGGTTTTTCCGAATCAACTTTTATTTGAAGTTTATAAAAAGCTCTTTTTGCGGCACGTTCCTCAGCTTTCTTTTTGGACGTGGCGCGTGCTTTTGTAACTATTTCATTTTCGAGTTTTAAGCGCACGGCGAAATGTTTCAATTCATCTTTACCGTTGTCCTCGTAAATTTCAAAGTTGAATTGTTTTTTGTGTTTTTGGCACCATTCAATAAAAAGACTTTTGTAGCTTATAACCTTTCCTTCCAGTTTTTCTATGTCAACATAAGGTTTTATTACCCTTTTTTGGATAAATTTTTCGCAATAAGGAAAGCCGCGGTCTAAATAGATGGCGCCTACCAATGCTTCAAAAACGTTACCGTAAATATTTCCGCTGAATTGTTGGGAAGGCACTGTTGTTTTTAGGAATTTCACCAATTGTAGGTCACGGCCCAATTCGTTCAGATGTTCGCGACTCACAACTTTGCTTCGCATTTTGGTTAAGTATCCTTCGTTGCCGCTGGGCACTTTTTTAAAAAGATGTGCTGCAATTACAGCTCCAAGCATGGCATCACCCAAAAATTCTAGCCTTTCATAGTTTTGCGGTCGACCATCCTGATTTTTTTCGTTCGTGGAACGATGGGTAAAAGCCGTTTCGTATATGGAAATATCTCTGGGCTTAAATCCCAATATTTTTTTTAGGGAATTGGAAAATTCCCCGCTTTTATCTGAACGGGAAGAAAATATGTTTTTAATGGAAGCCATTAATTTTTTTAGGCATCAAGTTTTTTAAAGAGCACACAAGCATTGTGCCCGCCAAACCCAAAGGTATTGCTCATAGCAACTTTAATGTCGCGTTTTTGAGCTTTGTTAAGGGTAAGGTTTAAAGAAGGGTCAATGTTTTCATCTACCGTAGTATGGTTAATGGTAGGTGGAACAATCCCGTATTTCATTGCCAAAATAGAGGCAATTGCTTCAATAGCACCAGCAGCACCCAAAAGATGACCGGTCATAGATTTTGTTGAATTGATATTGATATCTTTAGCGTGTTCGCCAAAAACTTTTACAATAGCTTTCAATTCGGCAACATCGCCAAGCGGAGTTGAAGTTCCGTGTGTGTTTATGGTGTCAACCTCGTTCGGACTCATATTGGCATCGCGGAGACAATTAAGCATAACGCGCTCTACGCCAATTCCGTCGGGGTGTGGGGCCGTCATATGGTAAGCATCGCTGCTCATACCGCCTCCCACAACTTCTGCGTAAATTTTCGCTCCACGTTTTTTTGCGTGCTCGTATTCCTCGAGGATTAATGCACCGGCACCTTCACCTAAAACAAAACCATCACGCGTCGCGTCAAAAGGACGGGATGCAGTTTCAGGGCTTTCGTTTCTAGTTGATAAAGCGTGCATCGCATTAAAACCTCCCATTCCCGCCTTAGTAACTGCGGCTTCGCTTCCTCCGGTAACAACAACGTCACACTGTCCTAAACGAATATAATTGAATGCATCAATCATAGCGTTTGCCGAAGAGGCACAGGCAGAAACTGTGGTATAATTAGGCCCCATAAAACCGTGTTTTATGGAAATATTGCCGGGCGCAATATCCGCAATCATTTTGGGAATAAAGAAGGGGTTGAAACGCGGTGTTCCATCCCCTTCTGCAAAGTTTATTACTTCATCCTGAAAAGTTTCAAGCCCCCCAATTCCGGCTCCCCAAATAACGCCTACGCGAAATTTATCAACCTCATCGAGGTTAATTCCCGCATCGAGTATTGCTTCATCTGAAGATACAAGGGCATATTGGGCAAAACGGTCCAGTTTTCGGGCTTCTTTCCTGTCAAAGTGGTCTTCTGCGTTGAAATTCTTCAATTCGCAAGCGAATTTTGTTTTGAACTTTTCAGCATCAAAATAAGTTATGGGTCCACAGCCACTTTTCCCACTAATAAGTGCATTCCAATATTCTTGAATATTGTTGCCAATAGGGGTAAGGGCACCAAGGCCAGTAACTACAACTCGCTTTAATTCCATAGAAGAATTCTTATTTTGCTGCTTCTATATAGGAAATTGCTTGACCAACGGTGGCAATGTTTTCGGCTTGGTCGTCTGGAATCTGGATATCAAATTCTTTTTCAAATTCCATGATAAGCTCTACCGTATCTAGGGAGTCTGCTCCTAAGTCATTAGTGAAGCTGGCTTCGTTTACAACTTCGTTTTCGTCTACACCTAATTTGTCTACGATAATCGCTTTTACTCGTGATGCAATGTCTGACATAATTCTTGATTTTAAATTTTAATTATAAGTGGCAAAAATAAAATATTTTAATTGAAATCACCATTTAATGTTAAAAATGTGGATTGGACAATCTTCATATTCCATTTTTGACCAAAATTGGAAAAACCAATTTAAACATTTTTGGGCTAAGTAAAACCCTATTGCCTTACTTTTGTATTTAATTTATTAATTTTTTAGTACTTCGGGAAAACTATTAGAAACGGGAATGAAGAAGCGGATTGTAATTTTTGCATCAGGTAGCGGCACCAATGCTGAGAATATTATTAAATACTTTCAACCCACCCATTTTGCGGAGGTCGTTCTAGTTCTATCAAATAAGAGAGATGCCAAGGTTTTGGATCGTGCTGAAAAGCTTCACGTTCGCTCCCTTTCTTTTAATAAAGAAGAATTGTTTTCTGAAGAAGGAATTATAAAAAAATTGAAAGAAATAAAACCAGATATTATAGTTTTAGCTGGTTTTTTGTTGAAGTTTCCTGAAATTATTCTGAAAGAATTTCCCAATAAAGTGATAAACGTACATCCAGCTTTGCTACCAAAATATGGCGGAAAGGGGATGTATGGTAATTTTGTTCACGAAGCAGTTTTGAAAAATAAGGAAGCAGAAACAGGAATAACGATTCATTATGTGAATGAAAATTATGACGAGGGAGCCATTATTTCCCAGAAAAAAGTAAAGCTTTCAGAAATTGACACGGCAGAAACCATTGCTGAAAAAGTCACATACTTTAGAATACGATTGGTTTCCGAAAATTAATTGAAGAAATATTCGTGCAATGGCTAAAAAGCAAAAATTTTATGTAGTTTGGTTTGGGAATCCCGCGGGTATTTTTGATAGTTGGAAGGAATGCAAGCGATCTATTGACGGTGTAAAAGGCGCACAATACAAAAGTTTTGAAACTTTTGACGAAGCAAAAAAAGCTTATAATAAAGAATATGCAGATTATAAAGGAAAGACCGTGAAAAAAACGATTTCCAAAGAACAGCTTCAAAAAATAGGGGAGCCAAATCTGTATTCAATTGCGGTTGATGCGGCTTCCAGCGGCAATCCCGGAAAAATGGAATACCGCGGTGTGGATACGCAAACGAACAAGCAACTATTTCATCAAGGGCCATTTCAGCAGGGCACCAATAATATTGGTGAGTTTTTAGCACTAGTGCATGGGTTGGCTTTTCTGAAAAAGAATAAAAGCGACCGAATTATTTACACTGATTCACGAATTGCGATGGGGTGGGTGAAACGCAAAAAATGCAACACAAAACTGAAGCAATCTGCTAAAAATAAAGTGCTTTTTGAATTAGTTGAACGTGCTGAAAACTGGCTAAAAACAAACAAATACGACACAAAAATCGTGAAGTGGGAAACAAAAGCTTGGGGCGAAATTCCTGCAGATTTTGGGCGGAAGTGATTTTATTTACAATTGTATTGTAATAAATCCCATAAATCGATTCATATTTGTAAAACTTAATTCCAAATAATATGAAATCGACCCTCCTCTTCATTTTCCTTTTAATCTCAATTAGTAGTGTTGCTCAAAAAGCAACAATAGTAATCACTCTAAAAACTGGAGAAACTTTTCAAACCAATAAGCTTTCAGAAAAAAAGGAAGCTCTCAAATTTGAGGATGAAAAAGGCGATTCCCAATTAATAAATTTGTCGAAAATTGAGACAATTATTTCAACAGGCAAAAAGGAAAAGGAAAATTACGTAAAAAGATATATTATGTATTCAAGGACTAAGGGGGATTTAATGGAAGAGGTTGTTAATGGTTTTGTGAAATTATATAGAAGAAGTGAATTTAAAATGACTGGGGTTGGCGCAATGGGAGCACCTACTACATCTACTATTATAGACTATTATGTAAAAAAAGACAGTGAACCAATTGCCACTTATTTACAAGGAGGTAATGTAGCATATGGTAGCTATAGAAAAAACGTAAAAGAGTATTTTAATGATTGTGAAGCTCTTTTAGCTATGGTAAACAATGATAATTTTAAAAGAAGTAAAATTGATGAAGTTGTTGAATTTTATAATTCCACCTGTGATACAAAGTAAAGATTAAATGATCAATTAGCCTATAGTAGATAAAATGTGAAAAGAAAACAAAAACCTTCTGCCAAAAAATAAAACACTTTTTTGAATTGGTGACCCGCACCGAAAACTGCCTCAAAACTAAAATACGAAACCAAAATAGTAAAATGGGAAACCAAAGCCTGGGGTGAAATTCCCGCGGATTTTGGTCGGAAGTAAATTCTACAGATTAATTTTCATAATCCATATTTCCTTGAAATATTCAAAACTTTTATATGCCTTCCACTTTTCATAAACGGGTTTTAATGCATTGTTTTGGGAAACATACACGTAATTCCAATTGTTTCTGGGGTTGACAAAAGTTTTTGGGCTGTAGCTTTTTTCAGTTAAAAATTGTGACCATTTTGCGGCATTTTCTTTTACGGAAAAAACATTTGTAACAAGATAATATCCGGGCGCTAAACCTGGAACCGACATAGATTGGACCCGAACTTCTTTCTTTATTTGGTCCTCTTCGGAAAGTACAACAGGTTTTGATGGAACTAATTTTTCTTTTGATTTTTTAATATCGGAAGTTTCTTTTTGAACAGGTTTGGTTTCCTTTTTTTCAGTTGAAGCAATCGGTTTTAGTTCTTCTGCCTCAACTGGCTTTGAAATTTCAGTAATTGCTGGAGTACTTATTATTGTATCTTCTACCGCTTTTGATTTTTCTTCTAAAAAATCCTTATTAATTTCAGTTTCAAAGGCAACAAAAAATAAATAGAAACGATCTGCTTTTGCTTGAAACTTAAGATTTGCCTGTGTGGTAGCATTGTCTAAAAGATCATTGTTTGGGTTTGGGATTTCCATTTTCAACAAATCGAAACCTAGGGTATTGGAACTGTTTGGATTTCTATCGGTAAAAAGTTCATCACCCATTGTAATTGAACTGTTAAAAAAGTTTTTTTCATCTCTCAGTTTGTTGCTTAAAATTTTATAATCTCCTGCTTTTTTGTCGAATATCGAAAATTCGTCGGTTTTTATTTTTCGATCGCCTTCCATGGCTCCAATTGCAATGATGGTTCTAACGATGCCTTCTTCCTTACTTTTAAAATCATCGAAATTTATTTCTACGGCTTCCTTGCTTACTTCCACTAGTCCGTTATAAGTGGTGAAATATTTTGGGGTTTCCGAAGCATCTTCATAAACAATATATAAAAGCCATCCCGCAGAGCCGCCGCCTGAAATTTCACCCTCGGTGGCTTTAATGTTTGCCACGGTATAAGTTCCGTTAATAGTTGCAAGATTCTGAAGTTTTGCAGTAACATCTGCATAGCAAACATAAGGCGAATTGGTTTGGAAAACTTCTGTATTATAGCTATCAAAAATTACTTTACCATTTAGGGCTTCATAAGTACCGTTGGGAGTTTTGAATTTTATTGAATTTACATTCGCATCTCTCTCACCGCGGCCAACGTGAACCATTCTGTTTCCCGATTTGCGCAAAGCACTTTTTTCCGAAGGATACAATCCGCACCAATAAAGAACAGCAAGTGCAATTTTAGATTTTCCCAGCGAATTTTTTATTGTTGCTTCGCTGGAACTGAAGGTTGTTTCATCGTTATCAACATCTATATATTGCATTTTTACAACATCGTTGGGAATATTGTTATCCATTAGCGGTTTTGTTGCGTCATCGCCCAAAATGTTATTTCCAATAAGAATAGAATTTCCTTGAAGATATAATTGTTTGCTTTCTTTAAAGGGAACGCTTTCTTGGGAATAAGTAAGTTGAAAGATCAAAAAAACAAATAATGGGAAGCATAAATTTTTCATTTAAAGAGGATTAAAAGTTGTGGAATTTACAATTTTTTAAATTTATTGGGACTTTTTTAGTTCATATTACTAATGAGGAGAAATTGTAAATAATTGATTAAATTTGCACCCTCTTTAAAACCCCTTTATGAGCAAAATAGTAATTGTTGGCACCGTTGCCTTTGACGCAATTCAAACCCCGTTCGGAAAAACCGATAAAATTCTTGGTGGCGCGGCTACTTATATTGGTTTGGCAGCTTCACAATTTAATGTTGACGGCGCAATAGTTTCTATTGTTGGCGGCGATTTTCCGAAGGAAGATCTTAAAATGCTTGCGGAAAAAGGAATGGACATTTCAGGGCTGGAGGTTGTTAAAAACGGAAAAACCTTCTTTTGGAGCGGAAAATACCATAACGATATGAATACGCGCGATACATTGATTACAGATTTAAATGTGCTTGCCGATTTCAATCCCGAAGTTCCAGAAAATTATCGAAATGCGGAAGTAGTTATGTTAGGAAACTTGCATCCGCTCGTCCAATTGGGTGTGATTGCACAAATGGATTCTCCCAAATTGATAGTTCTCGATACAATGAATTTTTGGATGGACAGTGCTTTGGAAGAATTGATGAAAGTGATTGCTAAAGTTGACGTAATTACGATAAACGATGAAGAAGCAAGGCAACTATCCGGCGAATATTCATTGGTGAAAGCTGCCCATAAAATAATGGAAATGGGCCCGAAATATGTTGTTATTAAAAAAGGGGAACACGGCGCACTGCTTTTTAGTAATGATGATGTGTTCTTTGCACCGGCCTTACCTTTGGAAGAAGTTTTTGATCCAACCGGCGCTGGTGATACTTTTGCAGGCGGCTTTACGGGCTATCTGGCAAAAACCGGAGATTATAGTTATGAGAATATGAAAAATGCAATTATAAATGGCTCGGCGCTGGCTTCGTTTTGTGTTGAAAAATTTGGACCCGAAAGATTATTGAATCTATCAAATAAAGAAGTACACCAACGATTGCAGCAATTTAAAAGCCTAACACAATTTGATATCAAATTAACCTAAATACTCGCCCTGAAATTTCAGGGCGTTTTTTGTAAATTTATATAGTTTCAAAAATAAAATATGAGCGACTCTTTAAAACACGAATGTGGAATTGCACTGGTAAGATTGTTAAAACCATTGGAATATTACAAAGAAAAATATGGAACGGCATTTTACGGAGTAAATAAAATGTATTTAATGATGGAAAAGCAGCACAACCGCGGACAGGATGGTGCTGGTTTTGCAAGTATTAAGTTGGATGTAAATCCGGGGGAGCGTTATATTAGCCGGGTTCGTTCCAACGCATCGCAACCCATTCAGGATATTTTTGCACAGATAAACGAGCGAATAAATTTTGAATTTTCGCAACACCCCGAATATAAAGATGATGTTGCCGCACAAAAAAAGAACATTCCTTATATAGGAGAGCTTTTGCTCGGCCACGTTCGTTATGGCACCTTCGGAATAAACAGCGTTGAAAATGTCCATCCTTTTCTTACGTCAAAACAATTGGATGCATCGTAATTTAATTATTGCGGGAAATTTCAATATGACCAATACCAACGAACTTTTTGATAATCTCATAAAGCTCGGAATGCATCCCAAAGAGAAAGCCGATACCGTAACGGTGATGGAAAAAATAGGTCACTTTCTGGATGATGCGGTCCGAAAACTTTATAAAAAAGCAAAGGCGAAGGGTTTGAACAAACAAGAAGCTTCGCCCTATATTGCTGAAAATCTTAATGTCGCAAAAATCCTTCGTAAATCTGCCGCTGACTGGGATGGGGGATATGCCATGGCTGGCCTTTTGGGACACGGTGATTCTTTTGTGTTGCGCGATCCGGCTGGAATTCGCCCCGCCTATTATTACCAAGACGATGAGGTAATTGTGGTTGCTTCGGAAAGACCCGCAATTCAAACGGTTTTTAATGTTCCTTTTGAAGAAGTGAAAGAGTTGGAGCCAGGCAATGCGATTATTATAAAGAAAGATGGAAGCATGAAACTTTCCGAAATACTTGCACCACTGGAACGAAGATCCTGTTCCTTTGAGCGCATCTATTTTTCCCGCGGAAGCGATGCCGAAATTTATCAAGAGCGAAAAATGCTCGGAAAATTAATAATGCCGAAAATTTTGGAAGCTATAGATTATGATACTGAAAATTCAGTTTTCTCTTTTATACCCAATACGGCTGAAACCTCTTTCTACGGAATGCTGGAAGCTGCGCAAGATGAACTTAACAAACAGAAAAACGCGGCAATTCTTAATGAAAAGAAGAGCTTGACACCTGAAAGACTTCAACAAATACAAGCCCATAAAATTCGAACGGAAAAGATTGCAATAAAGGATGTAAAACTTAGAACCTTTATTACTGACGATAGTAGCCGAGACGATTTGGTTGCCCACGTTTATGATGTTACTTATGGTGTAGTAAAACCAGAAGACAATCTTGTTATTATTGATGATAGTATAGTTCGTGGAACAACATTGAAGAAAAGTATTCTCAAAATGCTGGATAGGCTTCATCCAAAACAGATAGTTGTGGTTTCATCTGCTCCACAAATTAGATATCCCGATTGCTACGGGATTGATATGGCACGTCTTGAACATTTAATAGCTTTTCAAGCTGCTTTGGAACTTCATAAAGACCGCGGAACCTACGCGATTGTGGAAGAAATTTATCACAAATGTAAAGAGCAGGTTTCCATGGAGGATGTATCGGTTATTAATCACGTCAAAAAACTCTACGCTCCTTTTACAGATGAAGAAATTTCCGATAAAATAGCTGAAATAATTAGTGAGGAAAATATTCAGGCCAAGGTAAAACTAATATTTCAGTCCGTGGATGATCTACATAAAGCTTGTCCAAAAAACTTGGGAGATTGGTATTTCACAGGAAATTATCCAACTGCCGGTGGAAATAGAGTAGTAAATCGAGCCTACATAAACTTTTACGAAGGTAACGCAGAACGCGCCTATTAGTTTTTTAAAATTTAACAAAGTTGTTACCGTTAATCGGAAACCCACTCCACTTAGTCGAAATTGTTTAAGCACACTGTTTTAGTGCTCAAACTTAAATTATATTTGGACTTACCATACAGCGTAAGTAGGTTAGGCCTATGGTAAGATTTGGGGCAAAAAAGGTAGACTTCGGTCTGCCTTTTTTCATGCCCCAAAACGGGGTGGCGAACAACTGGAATTTGCTTTTGGCATTTTTACTATTGTGTGAGCCGTTTCCATCCTCTCCAGACTTCGGTCTGCCTTTTTTCATGCCCCAAAACGGGGTGGCGAACAATTGGAATTTGCTTTTGGCATTTTTATTATTGTGTGAGCCGTTTCCATCCTCTCCAGACTTCGGTCTGCCTTTTTTCATGCCCCAAAACGGGGTGGCGAACAATTGGAATTTGCTTTTGGCATTTTTACTATTGTGTGAGCCGTTTCCATCCTCTCCAGACTTCCGTCTGCCTTTTTTCATGTCCCAAAACGGAGTGGCGAACATTACAAGGTTTGCATAGGAGTTCTGGTTTATTATGTGAGCCGTATCTTCTTTTCCGGTTCTGAAATAAGTGTAAATTGTCCAGGTTCAACTTACGGATATTCTTTTTAATATCTCCCTGAGCTAAAGTTACTTCTGTAAAATCTCTTTTTAGCCATCGAAAATTCTTAAGAGTGAAATTTTTAGATGTTAAATTTCAATTTAAAGTAGGGGTTTTTTATCTGAAAACCAATAAAATATGTTTTTCAACGAGAAAATTGGCAATTCGTCTAAAACCATATTTTTGAAAACTTTATTGATATATATTTGAACATACCATTAGCATAAGTAGGTTAAGTTCATGGTAGATTTGGGGCAAAAAAAGGCAAACATCGTTTGCCTTTTTTTATGCGTCAAATCTTAGGGGTGGCGAGCATAAGGCATACCCTTATCTGTCGAAATGGAACTGCGAGCCGTTTCTCTTTTCCCCAAACATCGTTTGCCTTTTTTTATGCGTCAAATCCTCGGGGTGGCGAGCATATAGGATAAGTCCCTTTTTTGTCGAAATGGAACTGCGAGCCGTTTCTCTTTTCCCCAAACATTGTTTGCCTTTTTTTATGCGTCAAATCTTCGGGGTGGCGAGCAGTAAGGCATACCCTTATCTGTCGAAATGGAACTGTGAGCCGTTTCTCTTTTCCCCAAACATTGTTTGCCTTTTTTTATGCGTCAAATCTTCGGGGTGGCGAGCAGTAAGGCATACCCTTATTTGTTGAAATGGAATTACGAGCCGTTTCTCTTTTCCCCAAACATGTTTGCCTTTTTTTATACGCCAAATCTTCGGGGTGGCGAGCAACTGAAAAAACATTCCCAATATTTCATAATGCTCTCGCGAGCCGTTTTTTTCTTTTTCACCGACACTTGTTTGCCTTTTTTATACTCAAATTTTCTTTGAGTAAACTATTTTCTGATTTTTAAACTGTTTTGAAATGAAATAAGAGCATTGGATTTCCATTTTCACCTTTTGGAACTAAGACTCCTTAGAGTAAAAAAAATCCCTAGCCAAAATTTTGATTAGGGACTTTTTTGATCTTAATCTTAATTAAGAGTATTACTTATTCTTGGCGTAATTAGCGGTAACTTCTTCCCAGTTAATTACGTTCCAAAATGCACCCACGTAATCTGGACGTTTGTTTTGGTATTTTAAATAGTAGGCATGTTCCCAAACGTCCAATCCTAAAATTGGTGTTCCACCGCAACCTATTTTTGGCATTATTGGATTATCTTGATTTGGTGTAGAACAAATCTCTAATTTTCCTCCTTTTTGAACGCAAAGCCACGCCCAACCTGAACCAAATTGTGTTTTGGCCGCTTCAGAAAACTTTTCCTTGAATGCTTCAAAATTGCCAAAAGCATTGTCAATCGCTTCTGCCAATTCGCCAGAAGGTTTTCCTCCACCATTTGGCGACATTACTTTCCAAAAAAGATTGTGGTTGTAATACCCACCGCCATTATTTCGGACGGCTTTATTTTCCATATCCAAATTGGTCAAAATATTTTCGATGGTTTTTCCTTCCATGTCTGTGCCTTTAATGGCATCGTTCAATTTATCGGTATAACCTTGATGGTGCTTGTCGTGGTGTATTTCCATCGTTCTCGCATCAATATTAGGTTCTAATGCGTCAAATGAATACGGTAATTTTGGTAATTCGAAAGACATAATTATAATGGTTTTTTACTGGTTATTACTAAATTCACTCAAATTTAGTCAATCTCAGCTTTTTAAAGTGTTATAGCTTTAATAAGATTTTTATACACATATAGATTAATTTTATTCACAAGCCATAAAAACAGTAATTTTAGGGCAAAATGACAATTTCTTGGAAAAACAATCTTCCTTTTCAATTTATAATGCCGCGGCGGGAAGCGGAAAAACCTTTACCCTCGTCAAAGAATATTTGAAAAAAATTCTCTCATCAAAAAGTGAGGATTATTTTAAACATATTCTGGCAATTACCTTTACCAATAAAGCTGTAGCAGAAATGAAACAGCGAATTGTTGAAACATTAGTACGTTTCAGTGAAGCAAATAGCATTGCGGAACCATTGCCCATGATGCTGAAAATTGCTGAAGAAACAGGAAAAAGTTTGAGTGAAATCCAAATCCAATCAAAAAAAATCCTAAAAAACCTTTTACACAACTATGCAGCATTCAGCGTTGAAACCATTGATAGATTTAACCATCGGCTTATTCGCACTTTTGCACGCGATTTAAAATTGGCAACCAATTTTGAAGTTACGCTTGAAACCAATGAACTTTTGGCTGAAGCCGTAGATGTATTATTGAGCAAAGCCGGCGAAAACGATGAAATTACTAAAGTACTTCTCAATTTTGCATTGGAAAAAATAGATGATGACAAATCGTGGGATATTTCACGAGACATTGCCAATGCTGCAAAGTTACTTTATGATGAAAATGATTCTGATCATGTTTCAATTTTGAAGATGAAATCTTTGGAAGATTTTTTGGAATTTAAAAAGACAATTGATTCTTAAAAAGAAAAGTATTTCAAAAGAGATTGAACTTCTCGCTTCCCAAACACTTCAACTTATAGAAGAAAGTGGTTTGCAGCACTCAGATTTTATAAGAGGAACGTTGCCAAATCATTTTTTAAAACTGAAAGAAGGAAACTATAATGTTTATGCAAATAAGCTTCAAGAAAATCTTGAGGAAGGGGTGGGCCTATATAAAGTAAAGGAAGATGCATTTATTGTAGCAACCATTGATGGTTTAATTCCAAATCTTCTTGCCAACTATATTGAAATCAAGGAAAATGTTAACAAATGCAATCTTTATGATTCTATCCTGAAAAACATTACCCCACTTTCCGTAATTAATTTGGTAAATCACGAAATTGAAACAATAAAAGAAGAAAAAAATATTCTGCCCATTTCGGAATTCAATTCGCTTATAAACAAAGAAATTAAAAATCAACCTGCCCCGTTTATTTATGAACGTTTGGGTGAAAAATACCGACATTTTTTTATAGATGAATTTCAGGATACTTCGAAATTGCAGTGGGAAAATTTGATTCCGCTGATTGAAAATGCGTTGTCACAACAGCTGGAACCCACTTCTGGCAGCCTTTTATTGGTAGGAGATGCCAAGCAATCAATCTATAGATGGCGCGGAGGTTTGCCCGAACAATTTATGGGTTTGTGCAAAGACATTAATCCATTTCAGCGTGGAAAAGATGTATTTCCTTTACCTACAAATTATCGCAGTTGTGCCGAAATTGTAGATTTCAACAACCAATTTTTCACATTTGTTTCGTCCTATTTTGCAAATGAAAGTCACCTAAAACTTTATGAAGAAGGGAACAAACAAGAGTGCAATGATAAAAAAGAGGGTTATATAAGATTTGAATTCATTGAAAAACAGAATAAGGCTGATAAAGAAAACGCGTATGCAACATTAGTTTATGATACAATTCGGAATATAAAAAGCAAGGGTTTTTCAGGTAGTGACATTTGTATTTTAACCCGAAAAAAAGCAGATGGAATTGCGCTGGGTGCTTTTTTGATGGAACTGGGAGTGCCCGTTATTTCTTCGGAAACATTGCTGCTTCAGTCTTCGGCTTTGGTGCAGATATTGGTTTTATCCTTGCAGGTGTGCTTGTATCCGCACAATGACGAAGCAAAAATCCAGTTAGTGGATTTGTTGCATGATTTTCTGAATATTTCAGAAGAGAAACATACTTTTTTTTCAAAATTTTTAAATATTTCAGAAGCAAAATTTACTGAGTATTTTAGGCAGTATAACATTGATTTCAATTTTGCCAAAATGCGCTCCGTTTCCCTTTACGAAGCTTTTGAATACTGCATTGAAAAATTTAAAATTGCCGATGCCGCAGATGCCTATCTCTTCGGTTTTATGGATTTGGTATTTGAATTTGAACAAAAGCCACAGGCAGATAAAATTTCATTTTTGGATCATTGGGAAACAAAAAAGGAAAGTGCTTCCATTCCTGCCAGTGAGGGCTCCAATGCAGTTCAATTAATGACCATCCATAAAGCTAAGGGGCTTGAATTTCCAGTAGTTATTTTTCCGTTTGCTGATATGCAGTTGTATGATGGAAAATATGACAAGCTTTGGTATTCCTTAGAAAATGAAGATTTTAACTTTAAGGAAGCTCAAATAAATTATAAGGCAGAAGTGGCAAATTACAGCGAAGCCGGTGAAAAAATGTACCACGATCACCGAAGCCAATTGCAATTGGATAATCTAAATCTGCTGTACGTAACTTTAACGAGAGCCGTTGAAAAACTCTATGTTTTTGCTGAAATGCCGAGTGAGTTAAAAGACGGAATTCCTTCAACCTATAACCATTTGTTTATGGAATTTTTAAAGCAGAAAAATAAGTGGAACAGCGATCAAATGATTTATGAATTCGGGAAAGATTCCGTAAAAATTTCAAAGGAAAAAGAAGTCGTTTCCCAATGGGAGCCGCAATATATTTCAAGCAATCCGAATGCGCACGGCTTAAAAATAGTTTCTTCGGAAGAAGTTTATTTGGAAGTGGAAACGGCGGCGGCAATTACCGCAGGAAACATGCTTCACGATATTATGGCCCAAATTTATTCAGAAACCGATGCTGAGAAAGTTTTAACGGAATTGAAGGAACGGGCAGTTATTCCCAGCAATGAGTTTGATGTTTTAAAGAAAACAGTAAATGAAATAATCCAACATTCCGATTTAAAAAGGTTGTTTGATGGTACGGATAAAGTTTTTAATGAGCGCAACATAATTACAAAAGATGGTTTAATATTGAGACCCGATAGAATAAATATCAATTCAGAAAACATTTCAACTTTAATTGATTATAAAACAGGCAGTCCAAATGTTTGGCACCGCGACCAATTGATTGATTATGCAAATGCGCTACAGGAAATGGGTTTTATGGTCTCAGAAAAAATGCTTATCTATAGTAATGAAGGCGAAATAGTAATAAATAAAGTTTAATTTTGAAACTTTAAAAAAGCATAATTATGTACGGTAAAATAAAAGAACATTTACAGAAAGAGTTAGAAGAAATAAAGGAAAACGGACTTTACAAAAAGGAGCGAATAATCACCTCTCCACAGGATGCTGAAATTACAATCTCTACTGGGGAAAAGGTTCTAAATTTTTGTGCCAATAACTATCTGGGATTGTCTTCCAATAAAGAAGTTATCCAAGCTGCAAAAGATGCTATGGATACACATGGATTCGGAATGTCGTCTGTCCGATTTATTTGCGGTACACAGGATATCCATAAAAAATTGGAGCAAAAAATCGCGGAATTTTATGAAACTGAGGATACTATATTATATGCCGCAGCTTTTGATGCCAATGGAGGTGTTTTTGAGCCTCTGTTGGGAGAAGAGGATGCGATCATTTCTGATTCTTTGAACCATGCTTCTATTATAGATGGAGTGCGCCTTTGCAAAGCCGCTCGCTATCGCTATGAAAACAATAATATGGAAGACCTGGAAAAGCAACTTATTGCTGCAAATGAAAAGGGTGCACGCTTCAAAATTATTGTTACAGACGGCGTTTTTTCAATGGATGGCTTGGTAGCGCCTTTAGATAAAATCTGCGATTTGGCAGATAAATATGATGCCATGGTTATGATAGATGAATGTCATGCTGCAGGCTTTTTAGGTGATACTGGAAGGGGTACTTTGGAAGAAAAAGGTGTAATGGGCAGAATAGATATTATTACCGGAACATTAGGTAAAGCCCTTGGCGGTGCCATGGGCGGCTATACTACCGGAAAAAAAGAAATTATTGAAATGCTGCGTCAACGCTCACGGCCTTATTTGTTCTCGAACTCTTTGGCACCTGCAATTGTTGGGGCCTCTATTAAGGTTTTTGACATGCTTTCTAATGATACCTCCCTGCGCGACAAACTTGCCGAAAATACAGCATATTTCAAAAAGGGCATGAAACAGGCTGGGTTCGATATTATAGATGGAGATTCGGCTATAGTGCCGGTAATGCTTTATGATGCCAAACTCTCACAACAAATGGCAGATATGTTATTAGAGGAAGGAATATATGTTATAGGATTCTTTTTTCCGGTAGTGCCAAAAGGGAAAGCCAGAATACGTGTACAGCTTTCAGCAGCGCATAATAAAGCCCAGCTGGACAAAGCGATAAATGCCTTTATTAAGATTGGAAAAAAACTGGGAGTAATTGACAAGTAAATCCTTTATTTACGTATCAATAACAACCACTTTGGGAAAATTTTATTAGATTTGCTTTTGTTTATAAATTTTAACAACTTACTTTTGCTCTTAATTAACACTTAAAATTAAACAATCGAATATGAAACATCTTAACAGATTATTAGTTGCTGCCATTCTGTTCTTAGGAATAGGAGTAGCGAACGCACAAGACGAAAACAATCCTTGGGCTGTTGAGGTTGGTGCAAACGCAGTTGACGTTTACCCAGTCGGAACTAGCGATAAAGGACGTATCCCTGCTTCTCTTAGAGGGGAAATTTTTGACGAGTATTTTAACGCTAACGACCACTGGAATATTTTGCCTTCAGTCTCTAGACTTGCAATAAGCAGATATATGGGAAGTGGTTTCGTATTCACAGCTGCGGGTTCAATCAATAGAATTGATAAACTTGGTGATGCTGCCGCAGACGACCTGAGCTACTACGGTGCTGATGGTGAAATTAAGTACAGCTTCAGAAATGCAATGGGCGGTAGTTGGTTTGATCCTTCTCTTGGTATTGGTGGTGGTTACACTTGGGTAGATGATCTTGGATTTGGTACTGCCAACGCACTTGCTGGAATTAAGTTTTGGTTTAACGATAATATTGCTCTTAACCTTCAGTCTACCTACAAGCATGCTTTCGAGGATACTTACGGTATTACACATTTCCAACATTCAGCAGGTATTGTTTTCCAATTTGGTGGAAAAGATACCGACGGTGATGGAATTTTCGACAAAGATGACGAATGTCCAGAAACTCCAGGTTTAGCTGAATTTAATGGCTGTCCTGATACAGACGGTGATGGAATAGAAGATAGAAACGATGCTTGTCCTAATACTCCAGGTTTAGCTGAGTTCAATGGTTGTCCTGATACAGATGGTGATGGTATCGCTGATCCACAGGATGAATGTCCAACTGTTGCTGGTTTAGCCGCACTTAATGGTTGTCCAGATGCTGATGGTGATGGTATCGCCGATAAAGATGATGCTTGTCCTAACGAAGCTGGTCCAAAAGCTAACAACGGATGTCCTTACAAAGACAGAGATGGTGATGGCGTTCTTGATAAAGATGATCAGTGTCCAGATGTTCCAGGTACTGTAGCAAACAAAGGTTGCCCAGAGGTTTCTGTAGAAATTATCAAGCAATTGAACGACTACTCTAAAACTATCTTGTTTGATTACGACAAAGCAACTATTAGAAAAGAATCTTATTCTGCACTTCAAAGTATTGCAGACATAATGAAAGAATATCCAAACGCTAACTTCTTGATAGAAGGTCACACTGATAGCCGTGGAAGTGATTCTTATAATTTGAAGCTTTCAAATGAAAGAGCTGCTTCTGTAAGAGAGTACTTGACTACAATCGGTATGGAAGGATCTAGATTGACTTCTAAAGGTTTTGGTGAAGAAAGACCAATTGCAACTAACAATACTGCAGCTGGAAGACAACAAAACCGTCGCGTTGAGATTTCACTTGTGAAATAATTTCAACCGTTAATTTTAAATAAATAATTTTGAAACGCCTCCGATTTTCGGGGGCGTTTCTTATTTTTAAGCTATGGTAACATTCCTTCAAGAAACCCTGGCTGACATCCAGAAAAAACATTCTGATATTTCTGAAATCACCTTTATACTACCCAGCAAAAGAGCCGGCGGGTTCTTGATGCACGAATTAAAAAAAGTAACTTCAAAAACCCAATTTGCTCCACGAATTTTAAGCATTGAAGAATTTGTGGAAGATCTTTCCAATCTTTCCCTAATTGACAATCCAGAGTTACTATTCAAAAGTTACGAAGCATATATAAATACAACCTCCATTTCTGAAAAGGAAGACTTTGAAACCTTTTCCACCTGGGCAAATACATTAATAAACGATTTTAACGAGATTGATCGCTATTTGGTTGAACCTAAACCCTTCTTCAGTTATTTGGCGAGTATTAAAACTTTAGAACGGTGGGGAGTAAATGATGAAAAAACCGAGCTAATAAATAATTATTTAGTTTTCTGGGAAAGCCTTCCGGCATTTTATGAAAATATTCAATCGCTTTTGCTAAAGGAAAATGTGGGCTATCAGGGAATGCTTTATCGCGAAGCGGTTTCAAATCTGGAATATTATAATAACAATAATGAAAATAAGACCCACATTTTTATTGGGTTTAATGCACTGAATACGGCTGAACAGCATATAATTCAGAGTCTTTTAGAAAACGGAAATACTGATATTTATTGGGACGTAGACTCATCTTTCTACGACGACTCAAAGCATAGCGCCTCCTATTTTATAAGAAAATATATAAAGGAATGGAAATATTTTCAACATAAGACGCCCCAATTTATTGAGGCTAACTTTGATAAACCAAAACATTTTCAACTTATTGAGGTCCAAAAAAATGTGGGGCAAGCAAAGTATGTGGGAGAAATACTCTCACAGCTTTCAAACGAGGAAATAAATAAAACTGCAATTGTATTGGGGGATGAAAATCTACTGATGCCCGTGCTTTATTCACTCCCGGAAAATGTTAGGAATGTAAACGTTACTATGGGCGTTTCATTGAAAAACTTTCCGGCCGCAGTTTTTTTTGAATTGCTTTTTGCCATTCATATACGCAACACCGAAAGCTTATATTATAAAGATATTCTTTCAATCATAAATCATCCGTTAGGAAACGATTTACTGCAAAACGGCCAAAAAATAGCTAACACTTTAACTCGGGAAAACATCACACACATTACAGCCGAAAAGCTTTATGAGCTTTCAAAAACGGAGGATAAAATTCTGCTTCAACTTCTTTTTGGGGATTGGAAGGACGATAGCAAAACGGCGGTAAAAGTAGCGTTACATATACTTTCTGAACTTCAAAAGGAACAAAAAATAAACTCCGTTGATCTAGTAGTGTATCATCAATTAACGAATATTTTCAGTAAAATTGAAGCGCTTAATGAAGAGTATCCATTTCTCAAATCAATCAAGAGTATGTTGGTTCTTTTTTCAGAGCTGGCTTCATCCACTTCACTCGATTTTGAAGGCGATGCTTACAATGGGCTTCAATTAATGGGTGTTTTGGAAACACGGGTTCTCGATTTTGAAAATGTGATAATTACTTCGGTGAATGAAGGTATTTTTCCCTCGGGGAAGTCCAACGCATCTTTTATAACCTTTGATTTGAAACAACAGTTCAACCTGCCCCTTTTTACGGAAAAAGATGCCATTTATACCTATCACTTTTATCGATTGCTGCAGCGTGCAAAAAATATTACCCTGCTTTATAACAACCATGCAGAAGGAATAAATACGGGTGAAAAGAGCCGTTTTATAAGACAATTGGAAATTGATAAAAAAGAAAATCACACCATTGAAAAACGAATTCTTTCGCCGAAAGTTCATATTAAAAAACGCTCTTTAAAGGAAATAAAAAAAACAGAAGCTGTTATGAAAAGAATCCAGGAAATCGCTGAAAAGGGATTTTCGCCTTCTGCTTTGACAAGCTACATACGTAATCCCTTGGATTTTTATTTTCAGAAAATTTTGAAATTGAGCGATTTTGAAGAAGTAGAGGAAACAGTAGCCGCAAATACGTTGGGAACGATTGTTCACGATACCTTGGAAACCTTTTATAAACCATTGGAAGGTTCGGTACTATCTATTGAATATTTGTTGAATATCAAACAACAAATTCACAAAGAGGTAACAAATCAGTTTAAAAAAACTTTCAAGGGCGGCACTTTTTCAAAGGGAAAAAACCTCATTATTTTTGAAGTAGCAAAACGGTACATTTCAAATTTTATGGATCGGGAAATTTCCGATCTTAAAGCTGGAAACAGTATAAAAATTGTAAAAATCGAGGCCAATCTCACTTTGGAAATTCCCATTCCTGAGCTGCCATTTCCAGTAAAAATTCAGGGAAAAGTAGATAGGGTTGATGAATATAATGGCCAACTCAGAATTATTGATTACAAAACCGGACTGGTAAACCAAGGTGATGTAGAAATAATAGATTGGGAAGAATTGAACCAAGATTATAAGTTCAGCAAGGCCTTTCAAATTTTGACCTATGTTTTGATGATTAATAAAGAAATTCCTATAAATAATGCCGAAGCTGGAATAATTTCATTTAAAAACCTTGGCAGCGGATTCTTGAAATTTGGAACAAAAACTTCAGCATACAGTAAACGAGATCAACTAATTTCTGCAGATACTTTGGAAAAATTTTCGGTTGAATTAAAGAAATTAATTTTGGAAATTTGTAATCCAGACATTCCATTCACCGAAAAAGAAATAGATTGATGCATATTAGAAAAAATCAAATACTTACTTCCGAAAACAAAAAACCAATCCTTTACGATGTGTTTTATAACGAAACAGAAGAACCTCAATCGGTCGTAATTTTCTGCCACGGTTATAAGGGTTTTAAAGATTGGGGCGCATGGCATTTGGTGGCGGAAGCCTTTGCCGAGGCCGGTTTTTGTTTCATAAAATTCAATTTTTCCCACAATGGAGGAACCATGAAAAAGCCCATAGATTTTCCAGATTTGGAAGCATTCGCCGAAAATAATTTCAGTTTGGAACTGGATGATTTGAATAGAGTTTTAGATGAAATTGAAAATGGAGACGAAAATTTTCCTCAGAAAATCTCAGCCATTTCATTGCTTGGCCACAGCCGTGGCGGCGGGATTGTTTTAATAAAAGCCGCAGAGGATCCACGAATAAGCAAAGTAGCAACTTGGGCCGGCGTAAGTGACTTTAAAGCAAGATTTAAGGAGGAAACTGAAGAATTTGAGGTATGGAAAGAAACGGGAATTATGCACGTTGAAAATAGCCGCACAAAACAACAGTTGCCCCACAACTTTCAGTTTTATGAAGATTTTAAAGCACACGAAAATCGCTTTACAATTCACCGTGCTGTAAAGAATTTAAGCATTCCTCAACTCATCGTCCACGGAAGTGAAGATCCCACGGTTCCACTAAAAGAAGCGCAAACAATCCATTCTTGGAATCCCAAAAGTGAAATTATTGTAATTAATGACGCAGATCATGTTTTTAATTCCAGACATCCGTGGAAGGAAAAGATTTTGCCGAAAGAGTTAAAAGAAGTTGTTGAAAAAACAATAGATTTTTTAAAATGAAGCTTGTATTAAAAAATTTACTATTTTTGGCAACCTAAACAGCAAATGGGGGATTAGCTCAGCTGGCTAGAGCGCTTGCATGGCATGCAAGAGGTCATCGGTTCGACTCCGATATTCTCCACAAAAAACCACCGTTAAAGCGGTGGTTTTTTTATTCTTTTTGATAAGAACCATATTGCATTTTTTAATACTGTATCGGCAGTACTAAAAGTGGTTTGCTCGTATAAAATTCTTTTTTCATTATTTCATTTTTCTCCCAGAGTTTTTGGAAAAAACCACGTTTTCTTCTAAGAACACACAGTATATCTGGATTATATTGCTGAAAATATTCAATTACTCCTTGAAAAGTAGTCGCTGCCTCAACTTGGCTGTATGTAGTTAAAATTCTCTTTAAATTAGCAGTTACATTTTTCATTTCCTCCGTTGTTTCGGGAGTTTCTACATGAAGCACATGAATTTCGGTGCCGAAACTATGTTTGAATTTTTGTACGGCTTCCAGCGTTTCACCCCGTTCGAAATTTCCATTTTTAAAAGCCATCAACATCGTTTTGGGCGGCTGAAATTTTGCTCTTTCCGGAACTACTAAAATGGGAATATTTGTTTTTTTTAGAAGTTTTCCTGAAGTTTTACCCAAGTACACTTCTTCTTTTATTGAATTGCTTCGGGGAGCAAGTACCATCAAATCAATGGGTATTTGTTTGTTAATACGCTCAATTCCATCTATAACTTCACCTTTTATAGGGTGGGCAATCACTTGAACTCCTTTTTTATCCACTTGTGAAAGCACTTCATCCAAACGATTTTCAGATTCTTCTTTTAAAATGGTATTCACTTTTGAAAGGCCACCTACTTTTGAAAGTTCCTGAAATACAGAAACCACATAAACATTCGCATTAATTGATTCGGCCAAATCTATCGCATATTGTAAATTACTTATTGCGTTTGACGAAGAGCCAACAGGAACCAAAATGTTTTTCATAATTTAGAACTTTTTATGCTTGCTAAAAAGGCAAATTTAATCTTAATTATGGTATTGAGCACCTTCTTTAATTGAAACCATAAAAATCAATGATAGGCATAATAAATTTCGATATAGTTTTGAACCCAGAACCCAGCACCCAGAACCCCAAACATAGAACTGAGAAATAATATTAACGAGTCTTTAACCAACCTGTAATACTCAACCTTTCCGAAGCTTTTACCACTTTCACTTCGTGCTCCAGCACTTGACTTTCAAAAATAACAATGCGCCCGGGAAGCGGTAAAACATCTAAATCTTCTTTAGTATAAATGGTGAGCTCGCCACCATTTTCCAGCAACCAATTGTCTTCGTTCAAATAGCAAACAATAGAAAGTTTTCTTCTATCGTCATTTTGAAAAGTGTCTAAATGACGCTTATAAAAAGTACCTTTTGGATAAACGGCATAGTGAAATTCTTTCTGCAGAATTCCCAAGAAACAGGTTTTGTTAAGATAAATTACAAGCTCATTTATTTTTTTGAAGAATAATATTTCGGCCTCATTAGCATTTCTTTCATCCATCCAAAGAATAAAATCGCCCCGTATGGTTTTATCGATTTCTTCATTGGTCCTATTGCCTATCGCTGATTTCTTAAACCTGTCTGCCGCATATTTTGCAAGTAGTGAATTGCGTAAAACATCAACCTCGTCCGAAGAAAAAAAGTTATTTACAATGCTGTATTGTTGCTGAAGCAAATCGCCAATAATAGTTTCAAACAGTGGATTTTCAATAAATTCGAGCTGTTCAAAAAGTTCTTCCGTCATTTTCTTCTCTTTAAAAAGTGGGCAAATATAGGTTAGAATCCTTTAGGTTTTGGGAAAATAATTTTCCCTTCAAAAACAGTATCTTTGAAGTTTAAAAAAACGCAATGCAAACCATCAGAATCACAAAAATATTTTCTTTTGAAACAGGTCACGCGCTTTATGGATATGACGGTAAATGTAGAAATGTTCACGGGCACAGTTACAAACTTTCGGTAACTGTAAGTGGCACTCCAATTTCTGATAACGAAAATGTAAAATTTGGAATGGTGATAGATTTTGGCGATTTAAAAAAAATTGTAAAAGAAGAAATTGTTGATGTTTTTGACCACGCCACGGTGTTCAATAAAAATACGCCGCATGTAGAATTAGCCAAGGAATTGAGCGATCGCGGCCACAGTGTTCTTTTGGTGGATTATCAACCCACCAGCGAAATGATGGTGATTGATTTTTCTAAAAAAATAAAGAATCGGTTACCGCAAAACATTCAACTTCATTCACTAAAGTTACAGGAAACCGAAAGCAGCTATGCGGAGTGGTTTGCTGGGGATAATTAAACCAAATCACTTTCCTATATTTGAATATGCAAATCACGCAAGGCAAAAAAATATACTTTTCCAGCGACAACCATCTTGGCGCACCCACTCAAGCCGAAAGCCTGCCGCGGGAGAAAATTTTTGTGAAATGGCTTGATTCCATAAAACACGATGCCGAAGTTATTTTCCTGCTCGGCGACCTTTTCGATTTTTGGTTTGAATACAGAACCGTTGTTCCAAAAGGCTTTGTACGTGTTTTGGGGAAATTAGCAGAATTGCGCGACAGCGGAATTCAGATTCACTTTTTTGTAGGGAACCACGATCTGTGGATGCACGATTATTTTGAAAAGGAACTGAATATTCCCGTCTATCACGATCCAAAAGAATTTGTATTTAACAACAAACATTTTTTCATCGGTCACGGCGACGGAAAGGGTCCGGGCGACAAAGGGTACAAACGGATGAAAAAGGTTTTTGTAAATCCGGTTTCAAAATGGTTTTTCCGATGGTTGCATCCAGATATTGGCGTTCGCGTGGCACAGCATCTTTCAGTGAAAAATAAATTGATTTCCGGCGATGAAGACAAAGAGTTTTTGGGAGAGGAAAACGAATGGCTAGCGCATTACGCAAAACGAAAATTGGAAAACAAACATTATGATTATTTTATCTTCGGGCATCGCCATTTGCCAATGGAAATAAAAGTGGGTGAAAATTCTACCTATTACAATCTCGGCGATTGGATAAACCACTATACTTATGGTGTTTTTGATGGAAAGAAGTTTGAATTGGAAACCTTTACTCCATAATATCCTTCAACCGCAGTTGCAGGCTCACAGTTCCCTGCCATTCATTTTCATCAATACAATAGGCTGCCTTAAAAGGCTTTCCGCCGCAAGCAACTTCTTGTTTTTCGGCCAAACCGAAACCAATTCCGGTAAAAAGATTGGAGTTTCCCTGCTTCACAACAACTCGCAAATGTGTTTTATCCTCGCCCACACATTTCCCCCAGCCGGTGTCCATTAAATTTTGTGTCATAAAAGTTGGGGTCATATTTCCTGGGCCAAAGGGTGCAAACTGTTTTAGGATCCTGTAGAATTTTGGGGTGATATCTTTAAGATTTATTTCGGCATCAATTTTTATTTCTGGCATTAGCAAGTGCGGATCAATAGTTTCAGAAACTACTTTTTCAAACTCTTTTTTGAAGTTTTCAAAATCTTTTTCAAACAATGTTAAACCCGCGGCATACATATGCCCACCAAATTGCTCAATGTGGTCGGCACAGCATTCCAACGCATTGTAAACATCAAAACCGCTAACGGAACGTGCGGAAGCTGCCAGTTTTTCACCGCTTTTAGTAAAGACAAGCGTGGGACGATAATAGGTTTCCGTCAATCGGGAAGCTACGATACCAATAACTCCTTTGTGCCAACTTTCGTGGTACACAACGGTGGTCATCCGTTTTTCCTCTTTATTTTGAATTATTTGCTGAAGTGCCTCTTCGGTAATCTGTTTGTCCGCTTCCCTGCGATCTGTATTGAATTGTTCAATTTCAGCTGCATAGAATTCAGCTTTTTCAGCATCATTTTCGATAAGTAGGGAAACAGCGTGGTTACCATGCTTCATTCTGCCGGCTGCATTGATACGAGGTGCGATTATAAAAACAACATCCGTTATTGTGAGGGTTTCTTTTTTTACCTGTTTTAAAATTGCTTGAAATCCTGTTCGTGGATTGCTGTTTATTACCTTCAGCCCGTAATACGCTAGTATTCTATTTTCCCCCGTAATCGGAACAATATCTGCCGCGATTGCAGTTGCCACTAAATCTAAATAAAGTAGTAAATCATCAATATGCAATCCTCTTTTTTGGGCCAAAGCTTGAATCAATTTGAAGCCTACCCCACAGCCGCAGAGTTCTTTATAAGGATATTCACAGTCTTCGCGTTTTGGATCGAGTACAGCAACAGCTTTAGGAATTTCCTTTCCCGGACGATGGTGGTCGCAAATGATAAAATCAATGTTTTTTTCGGAAGCATACGCCACTTTTTCAATCGCTTTTATGCCACAATCCAAAGCGATAATCAATGAAAAATCGTTGTCGTGCGCAAAGTCAATTCCTTTATAGGAAACGCCGTAACCTTCGTCATACCTATCGGGAATATATGTGGAAACGTTGGGATAGTAGCTTTTTAAATAGGAAGAAAGTAAGGCGACGCTCGTGGTTCCGTCAACATCATAATCGCCGTAAATTAAAATATTTTCATCATTTTCAATGGCTTTTTCAATGCGGAGAACGGCTTTGTCCATATCCTGCATCAAAAATGGATCGTGAAGATCCTCTAAACTTGGACGGAAAAACTTTTCGGCTTCCTCAAAAGTTTCCACGCCGCGCTGAATTAAAAGAGAGGCAACTATTGGTTCCACCTTCAATGCTTTTGAAAGTGAATTCACTTTTTCGGGATCGGGTTTCGGTTTTAAAGTCCAGCGCATATAGAGTGTAAATTCCAAAGCATAAAATTATAAATTCCAAAATTTGGATTGGTTGTGATTATTAAATAAGGGGAGAGGTGTAAAATTACGAAATTTGGATTTGTGAAAGGACGATAATTGTAATTGAAAATTTAGTACCTTGTGTAAATCTTCTCCCCGCTAACCATAAAATTTTAAATTATGAAAACACTTTTACTTTTTTTTGCGGGAATAGTATCACTAACCTCTTATTCACAGGATGGCAGTTTTGACACTTCGTTTGGGGATGGGGGAGTTGCGGTTATAGATTTAGATAATAGTCAAGACTTTGCATATACATTGGTTCAACAAAACGACGGAAAATTAATTCTATCGGGATCCAAAAACACAAATAATGAGAACGACAAAATACTTGTTAGATTTCTGGAAGATGGATCTATTGACTCTTCTTTTGGAACGGATGGCATAGTTTCAGCGGATTTTGGGACTGGTTTTTACGGATATGGATTTTTATTTATTGATAATCAAAATAAAATTGTTGCCGCAGGAAGCCAAGATCAAGGTTCAAATACAGTTTTTATTGTTGCGAGATATTTGAATAGTGGTCAATTGGACAGTAGTTTTGGCACCGATGGTACGGTTTCCATTCCAGGGAGTTATAGTATGATGCACTTAGAGGATGATTCTTTTTTACTGTTCCGGTTTTCTGCTAGCGATGAAGTTTCTATTTCACATTATTTTAGTGATGGCACGTTAAACCTCTCATTTGGCGTAAACGGTACAGCAGTCTCAAATTATACTGGAGAAAGTTTCACAATACGGGAAACAAAAGTGGATAATCAGGGAAATATTTTTGTTTTAGGAACACTTGATAATAATGCCAATACAGATGTTTTTTTGATGAAGTTTCTACCAGACGGCTATTTAGACACAAATTTTGGAAATGCTGGTGTAACAGTTAAAAATATTGATGCTTTAAATCCAATGAACTTCAGCAGTGTTAGTCTTGATTTTACGAATGATAATAAAATAATTATTGCTGGAAGTTGTGGGGCATGTGTAGATCTCTTCGAGCCAGTTATGCAGCCTTTCTTTTTAAGATATTTAAACGATGGGTCCCCAGATCCTGCTTTCGGAAATAATGGAACGGTTTTACGTCCAATTTCAGGACTTTATATTTCTGAGTTGATAGTACAGCAAAATCAAAGAATGCTCATTGGAGGCAGGTTTCCCGATTGTTTTGAAGGAGGAGGTATTTATGTGCTTTCACGATTTTTTTCTGGAGGAACCGTGGATAATTCTTTTAATGGGGCATCACCATCTGTAGAATTTTATAACTCAAAAAGTATTATGCAGGAAGACGGAAAAATTGTAACTATTGGATATACCTTGTGGTATAATGGTGAAGAAGATATTGTAATGCTCCGTCACAACAATAACCCATTGTCCGTCCCAGAATTCCAAAACCAAAAAGCAACCATTTACCCAAACCCATCAAACGGCTTATTTACCATTGAAAGAGAATTTTCTGAAACTACACCTTACCATATTACAGATGTAATAGGAAAAATTATTGCTACGGGTGAATTAACCGACAGGCAATCAGAAATAGATCTTACTTCCGCCCAAAACGGCGTATATTTTTTAAGAACTTCAAATAGGGTTTTCAGATTGTTGAAAAATTAGGTTTTTGATTTTTTTGGACTTTGCAGATGGCATTTTGTATTTTCGGACTTCAAACAATTATATAATATGCCATTAGTCACTCCCCTTTCCCCAGACCACGACTCAGAAACAAAACAATTGGCTGAATTTTTCAACGAAACGCTCGGCTTTTGCCCCAACAGTGTCCTAACCATGCAGCACCGTCCGGCAATTAGCAAAGCTTTTATAAATCTCAATAAAGCCGTAATGGCGAATGAAGGGCGCGTAACTTCAGCTTTAAAAAGAATGATTGCTTGGGTAAGCAGTAACGCAACGGGATGCCGTTATTGCCAAGCGCACGCCATTCGCGCCGCGGAACGCTATGGAGCAGAACAGGAACAACTCGATAATATTTGGGAATATAAAACCCACTCTGCATTTTCAGAAGCAGAACGTGCAGCGTTGGATTTTTCCTTGGCTGCCAGTCAAATTCCAAATGCCGTGGATGATGAAATAAAACAAAGGCTTTATGAATATTGGAACGAGGGTGAAATCGTGGAAATGTTGGGTGTTATTTCCCTTTTTGGGTATTTAAACCGTTGGAACGATTCTATGGGAACTTCCCTTGAAGAGGGAGCTGTGGAAAGCGGCGAGCAATATCTTGGAAAACACGGTTGGAATAAGGGGAAACACATTTGATTTTAGATTAACGATTGCTGAGTTTTGATAGATGAACTGCTTTAAAATCCTTCATTTTTTCCCAGCAACTACAACCACAATCTCCCCCTTCGGCGGTTTGATTTCAAAATGTTTTAAAACTTCTTGGGCAGTGCCGCGAACGGTTTCTTCGTGCAGCTTTGTCAATTCCCGCGAAACGGAAATTTGTCTTTCAGCTCCAAAGTATTCCACAAATTGGACAAGGGTTTTCAGCAGTTTGTGGGGTGATTCGTAAAAAATAAGGGTTCGTGTTTCTTCGGCTAAAATTTCGAGTCGTGTTTGTCTCCCTTTTTTTACTGGAAGAAATCCTTCAAAAACAAATTTATCATTCGGGAAACCACTGTTTACCAATGCTGGAACGAAAGCCGTAGCCCCGGGCAAGACAATCAACTTCAATGCCAGCTTCCACACAGGCGCGGGTCAATAAAAAGCCGGGATCGCTGATGGCAGGTGTTCCGGCATCGCTAATTAACGCAATGTTTTCGCCGTTTTGAATTCTTTTTACAATCCCTTCCACGGTTTTATGCTCGTTGTGCATGTGATGGGAATACATTTGGGTGCCAATTTCAAAATGCTTCAATAGTTTTCCACTGGTGCGGGTATCTTCGGCCAAAATTAAATCTACTTCTTTCAACACTTCAACAGCACGAAAGGTCATATCTTTTAAGTTGCCAATGGGCGTTGGCACTAAATAGAGTTTTCCCATGGCGATACGGTAGCTTTTAATTAAAACGTTTTTCAATAATATTCATAAATCGCTCTGAATATTCTTCTTTATTGAGCCAATGGTTGTAGTCTGGCTTCACTTTGCCCTTTATAAAACTTTGAGCTTCTTCAAAATTTTCCATCGTGTTTATCTGTGAAAGTACACGGGTGTAATCCTCGGTTTGTCCTTCAAAAAGATGTTTTATGAATGCCAAACGATCGTTCAGCCCAATGTTCAAACCTTTATTGATAGTATCGTTCAAAGATCTGGCGCGCGATTCTGTCATTGTTTTGCTTGCCTCTTTTCCTTCGATAGATTTTGGAAAAAGTTCCATAGTTTTACGTTCAAACTCTGGCATTTGTTGATAGGTTGAAGCGAATTCTTCCAAATCATTTTTCGTGTATTTTACGGCTGGTTTTTCCTGTATCTCGGCTGGAGGAGTTGTTTTATTTTTAGGAAGCATTTCATCAAGTAGCTCATCAATGCGTTCGCTTTCTTCCGGCATTTGCGCCACGATGTCCTTTATTTTTTCCATCAAGGGCTCAATAAGGTCTTCTTTGTGCTCGGGCTGCGGTACGGGTTCTGGTTCGGTAAACCAATTTTCCTCTCTGAAACTTTTTGAATCCAACGATTCTGTAATTGGTTCTTCGGAATCCTCTTCGCAGTTGATTTTCAAGATATTCAAGAACGGACAACTTTTCATAAATTTCGCCCACCATTCCCTTTACGGACAGCGGTTTTAAACGTTTTTTCCTCATCAATCAATTGCTTTGCCAGCGCTATTACCTGCTCGCGGATTTTCTTCTTCATATCTTTTTAAATTAAACTGAATTTCTATTTTGTTTTTATAAATTTACGCATCCTTTATGTAAACGTCAACAATTTTTGTTTCTTGTTTAAATCTGTTGTTTTAAACAATCTTCAAGTTGAACCTTCGTTTGGAAGGTGAAGTAATACTGAATGTTTCGCGTAAAATTAAACTATGTTTCTTGAAAATACCGTAAATCAGAAAGAACAATTTGGCTGGATTGAAGTAATCTGCGGTTCTATGTTTTCAGGAAAGACCGAAGAACTCATCCGAAGATTGAAACGCGCCCAATTTGCACGGCAAAAAGTAGAAATTTTCACTCCCACTATAGATACAAGGTATAGTGAAGATTCTGTAACAAGTCACGACAGCAATAAAATCCGTTCCACGCCAGTTCCGGCTGCGGCAAACATTCCTATTTTAGCTGATAATTGTGATGTGGTGGGCATTGATGAAGCTCAATTTTTTGATGATGAGATTGTAAAAGTTTGCAATGATCTCGCTAACAGAGGCGTTCGTGTAATCATTGCCGGCTTGGATATGGATTATAAAGGTAACCCTTTTGGCCCCATGCCCGCTTTAATGGCAACTGCAGAATATGTTACGAAAGTACACGCCGTTTGCACCCGTACCGGAAATCTTGCCCATTACAGTTACCGAAAAGCGAAAAGCGAAGCCTTAGTTTTGCTCGGCGAAACCGAAGAATACGAACCCTTGAGCCGCGCCGCTTTTTATAAAGCACATATGCGCGACAAAGTAGTAAAAATGGAAGTGAAGGATGCTGTAGAAGTTAAAAAAAACAATAATTCTGAAAAATCTGGAAAACAAGCATAATATGCCCAAAGCCTACAGAAACCTTATTGGAGATTGATCTTAACGCACTCGACAATAACTACAAATACATAACTTCAAAAATAAAATCAGAAACCAAAGTTTTGGCCGTGGTTAAAGCTTTTGCCTATGGAAGCGATTCTGTAGTTATTGCAAAGGAACTTGTGGCGTTGGGAGTTGATTATTTTGCCGTTGCCTATGCAAATGAAGGCGAAATACTTAGAAACGCAAAAATAGAAACCCCCATTTTAGTCTTGCACACACTTCCCGTTAATTTTGAAGTTATTGTAGCCCGCTGTTTGGAACCCAGTATCTATTCCCGGAAAACATTGGTGGAATTTATTGCTTTCGCAGAAAAAAATAAACAGACAAATTATCCAATACATTTAAAATTCAACACAGGATTGAACCGTTTGGGTTTCGTTGAAAATGATATTTCCTTTATTGCTGAAGTGCTTTCAAAAACCAAAAGTGTAAAGGTAAAATCTGCTTTTTCGCATCTTGCGGCAAGCGAAGATTTAAAGTTGAAAGAATTTACGCTGGGTCAAATTGAAGGGTTTCGGAAAATTTCAGCTGAACTTTCGTCCAAACTTGGGTATAAACCTATGCTTCATTGCGCAAATACCTCTGGAATTATAAATTACCCCGACGCACATTTTGATATGGTTCGCACAGGTATTGGCCTTTATGGCTTCGGAAACGATAAAGAAGAAAACAAAAATTTAAAACCTGTGGGGACTTTAAAAACCGTTATATCACAAATACACACCATTGAAAAAGGTGAAAGCGTGGGCTATAACCGAGGCTTTATTGCTGAAAAGGCAACACGGTCCGCCACGCTTGCCATTGGACACGCAGATGGTATTCCGCGTTCCTATGGAAAAGGTAAAGGTTGGGTAACTATCAACGGAAAAAGGGCTCAAATTCTTGGAAATGTTTGCATGGATATGATTATGGTTGATGTAACGGAAATTGCCTGTGAAGAAGGCGACGAAGTAATAGTTTTTGGCCCCTTGGCCACCGCTGACGAATTATCTGCCGCAATCAATTCCATTCCTTATGAATTGATAACCGCGGTTTCGCAAAGAGTAAAGAGGGTTATTTGTAGGAATTGATCCCTCTTAGGCCAAATTATAAATAAAATGATTTCTTTTTCAGTAACTTAGTGGCTATTAACAACTAAAACCAATCAATATGTTAAAAGAATTCAGGGATTTTATAATGACCGGCAATGTAGTAGATCTTGCCGTGGCAGTAATTCTGGCAGGAGCTGTAGGACTCGTTGTTACAGGGTTTACGAATGATATGATTATGCCGATAGTGGGCCATTTTGCTGGGGGTATAGATTTTGCAGATTTTAAATATGTGCTGGATCCTGCGGTGATTGGACCCGAAGGCGAAGTAGTTAAACCCGAAAATGCAATAATGTATGGCAGATGGATCAACACACTAATCAACCTCGTTATTGTTGGCTTTGTTTTGTTCTTAATTGTAAAAGCATACGCGAACGTGCGCAAAAAAGAAGAAGCTGCGCCCGCTCCAGACCCTGGCCCATCAGAAAAAGATTTGTTGATACAAATTCGTGATGAACTCCGTAAAAAATAAATTTCAGCCACCGCTGCATTATATATTCTAACCTTAAACCCTCAGGAGAAAAAAATTCTGAGGGTTCTTTTTTGCATTTTATTCAGAAAAAATAATTTGCTATAAACTACTTTTGCCAACAAATAGATAGGAATTTAAAATTCTCCTCGGAAAAAATATGAAATTAGCTTTGGTTGGCGCCACCGGAATGGTTGGCGAAGTAATGTTGAAAGTGTTGAAGGAACGCAATTTTCCTATTGATGAACTGCTTTTGGTAGCTTCGGAAAAATCATCGGAAAAGAAATTTCCTTTAAAGGTAAAAAATATAAAGTAATAGGTTTAGAGGAAGCGGTTGCCGCAAAACCAAATATTGCGATTTTTTCTGCCGGCGGAAGCACTTCACTAGAATGGGCACCAAAATTTGCCGAGGTTGGAACTACTGTAATTGATAACTCTTCAGCTTGGAGGATGGAACCTGACAAAAAACTCATCGTTCCCGAAATCAATGCACATTTGTTGACCAAAGACGATAAAATAATCGCCAACCCCAATTGCTCAACCATACAGTTGGTGATGGCTTTGGCACCACTTCACAAAAAATATAAAATGAAACGGGTGATTGTTTCAACCTATCAATCTGTTTCGGGGACAGGCCTTAAAGGCGGTTCAGCAAATGGAAAATGAAATGGCCGGAATAAAAGGTGAAATGGCATATCCGTATCCAATCCATAAAAACGCGCTTCCGCACTGTGATGTTTTTGAAGAAAACGGATATACAAAAGAGGAAATGAAGTTGGCCCGCGAACCCCAAAAAATATTAAATGATCGTACCTTTTCAATCACGGCTACTGCTGTGCGGATTCCAACAGCGGGAGGACACAGCGAATCAGTAAACGTTCAATTTGAAAAGCACTTTGAGTTGGGAGACATTCGCAGGCTACTTCACGAAACTCCGGGAATCATCGTTCAGGACAATCCCGATACAAATACGTACCCCATGCCGATGTATGCCCACGATAAAGATGATGTTTTTGTTGGAAGAATCCGCCGTGATGAAACGCAACCCAATACATTGAATATGTGGATCGTGAGCGATAACCTTAGAAAAGGTGCTGCAACCAATGCCGTTCAAATTGCAGAATACCTCGTTAACCAGAGATTGGTGTGAATATTTAAGATAAAAAACACCAATATTTTTAAATTTTTGTTAAAAAAACGCACTTTATATCAAGGTGCGTTTTTTATTTTTCAGTATCTTTAAGAATTAACCCTTAAACGTAAAGCCTATGAATTCAACTTTTACTAAAATCCTGAGAATCTTTTTAGGCTTGGGATTACTTTTTTTCGGAATAAGCAAACTAATCAGTTATAACTTTATGCCCACGCATATCTATACTGGTAATGCTGCTATTTTTATTGACTCACTCAGCGACACAGGCTATATTCTTAAAGTTATTGGAATCTTTGAAATGTTTATAGGTATCCTTTTGTTGTTTAACAAATGGGTTTCGTTTGCATTGATGCTTTTGGCTCCCATTACATTTAATGTTTTACTATTCCATCTATTTATGGATACTCCGGGCCTATTTTTGGCTATGGTGGTATTATTTTTAAACGCAATATTGATATATAAGCATTGGAAAGTTTACAGACCGCTATTTCATTGAAAAATGAATAATTCTATTAAATAAAAGGCTTCCTAAATGAAGCCTTTTTCTATTATACCCTAAATTCATTTAAAGGGAAAAACTGTACATTTACAATCCTAAATTATAAATCCATGAAATTTTCAATCGTTTCTGTAATCGTGGCGCTCTCTATATTTAATGTGAATGCACAGTCAAAAAAAGAACTAAATTCAGTGACCTATCCGCAAACTAAAAAAACAAATACCGTTGACACTTATTTTGGTGTTGAAGTAAAAGACCCATACCGATGGCTGGAAGATGACCGCAGTGCAGAAACTGCAGCCTGGGTAAAAGCCGAAAATGAGGTAACTTTTGATTATTTGATGAAAATTCCCTTCCGTGAGGAATTGAAAACCCGTCTTTCTCAACTATGGAACTATGAAAAAGTAGGCGCGCCATTCCATGAAGGAAAGTATACCTATTTCTATAAAAATGACGGCTTACAAAACCAATATGTTATTTATCGCTATAAAACCGGGGACGATCCAAAATCTGCTGAAGTATTTTTAGATCCAAATACATTTAAAGAAGACGGTACTATTTCTTTGGGAGAAATAAGTTTTTCCAAAGACGGCAGTAAGTTGGCATACAGTATTTCTGAAGGCGGAAGTGATTGGCGCAAAGTTTTAATTATGAATACGGAAACCAAAGAATTGATAGGCGATACTTTAAACGATATCAAATTCAGTGGTCTTTCGTGGAAAGCCGAAGAAGGGTTTTATTATTCCAGTTATGATAAGCCAAAAGGCAGCCAACTTTCCGCAAAAACCGATCAACACAAAGTATATTATCACAAATTGGGAACTCCCCAAAGTGATGACAAAGTGATTTTTGGCGCAACACCCGAACAGAAACACCGTTACATTAATGCTTCGGTAACTGAGGATAACCATTATTTAATAATCCGGGCAAGTATCTCCACTACTGGAAACAAACTTTTTATAAAAGATCTCACCAAGCCAGATTCAAAATTTATTACCATTTTGGATGATACCGATTCAGATACCTATATTCTTGAAAACGTAGGTTCCAAACTGTACCTCGTAACAAACAGAAACACTCCGAACCGCAAAATTGTAACCGTAGATGCCGAAAACCCAGCTCCAGAAAATTGGAAGGATTTACTGCCTGAAACCGAAAATGTACTTTCAGCCAGCACAGGGGGTGGTTATATTTTTGCAAATTATATGGTAGATGCGGTTTCAAAAGTGATGCAATATGATTATGACGGCAAATTGATACGTGAAATTAACCTTCCCGGAGTTGGTTCCGCGGGTGGTTTTGGAACAAAAAAGGAGGAAGAGGAGCTTTATTATTCCTTTACAAATTATGTAACGCCCGGAAGCATTTATAAATATGAAATTGAAGGCGGCAATTCAGAATTGTATATAAAACCTAAAATAGATTTCAATCCAGAAAATTATGAAAGTCATCAGGTTTTCTATTCTTCAAAAGATGGGACAAAAATACCGATGATAATTACCCACAAAAAAGGATTAAAAATTGATGGGACAAATCCAACGATACTTTATGGGTACGGGGGGTTCAATATTAGTCTTACGCCAAGTTTCAGTATTACAAACGCAGTATGGATGGAACAGGGCGGAATTTATGCAGTTCCAAATTTGCGTGGGGGTGGAGAATACGGTGAAAAATGGCACAATGCAGGAACGCAAATGAAGAAGCAAAACGTATTTGATGATTTTATTGCAGCGGGAGAATATTTAATTAAAAATAAATATACTTCCAGTGACTATCTCGCCATTCGCGGAGGTTCCAATGGAGGTTTGCTTGTTGGTGCAGTAATGACGCAGCGGCCCGATTTGATGAAAGTAGCACTACCTGCAGTTGGTGTTTTGGATATGCTCCGTTATCACACTTTTACCGCCGGTGCAGGTTGGGCTTATGATTATGGAACTTCGGAAGACAACAAGGAAATGTTTGAATATCTAAAAGGATATTCTCCATTGCACAATGTTAGGGAAGGAGTGGAATATCCAGCAACATTGATTACCACTGGCGATCACGATGATAGGGTTGTGCCGGCACACAGTTTTAAATTTGCCGCCGAGCTCCAAGCGAAGCAGACAGGAAACAACCCTGTTTTAATACGTATTGAAACCGATGCCGGACACGGCGCTGGAACACCCGTAAGCAAAACCATTGAACAATATGCCGATATTTTTGGGTTTACGCTTTTCAATATGGGTTTTGAAGAATTACCAGAAAAAATCAAGAAATAAAACTGCAAAAAAGCCATTCAAGAATATTGAAAATCGTTTTGTCCGGTCGAGCGCAGTCGAGACCTTATTAGTATCGAAAATTTGCAGTTCTCGACTGCGCTCGAACAGACATTCAAGAATATTTCAATCCAACTTTTCAGTTAGTTTCTTAAATATTTTTTTGGGATCTTTATTTTCATAAAGAATCCCATAAACCGCATCAATAATAGGGGTTTTAGCTTTTTTCTTTCCTTTTTGCTGGTTGAGGCTATAAGCACTTTTTGTAGCGTAATAACCTTCTGCCACCATGCTCATTTCAAGTTGTGCGCTTTTTACGGTGTAGCCTTTTCCTATCATGGTTCCAAACAAACGGTTTCGGCTAAAAACGGAATAACCCGTAACCAATAAATCTCCCAAATAAGCAGAATCATTAATGTCGCGTTTCATTTTATGTACTTTTTTCACGTATTTTTTCATTTCGCGGATGGCGTTGCTCATCAGCACACTCTGAAAATTATCGCCATAACCAAGACCGTGCGCTATGCCAGCGGCAACGGCGTAAATGTTTTTAAGCATTGCTGCGTATTCGGTTCCCAGAACATCATCGCTAATGGTGCATTTAATATAATCACTGCTTAAAACATCTGCAATCATTTTTGCTTTTTCAGCGTCAGCACTGGCGATGGTTAAATAGGAAAGTCTTTCCAACGCTACTTCTTCAGCGTGGCAGGGACCGGAAATTACGCCAATATTATTGAAAGGAACTTTATAATGCGTGTTGAAATGGTCGCCAACAATCAGACTGGTTTCGGGAACAATTCCTTTAATGGCGGAAAAAACAATTTTGTCTTCCAAAGAAACCGTCAATTTTTCAAGTTCTTGATGAAGGAAGGCGGAAGGAATTACGAAAATAAGACAGTCAGCGTGGGAAACGGTTTCGTTTATATTGCTGCTGAGCTTTAATTTCTTTAAATTGAATTCCACCGAACTTAAATAGTTTGGGTTGTGCCCATTTTTTTTAATAAAATCCAATGAAGATTTACTTCGCATATACCAACCTACTTCATCAAGATTTTCGCATAGCATTTTAACAATTGCCGTGGCCCAGCTTCCACCGCCAATGACCGCAAATTTTTGTTTTTCCGACATTAAATTGAATTATAATCTTTATATAAAATTGATAAATTGGAAGATGGAATAGAGAAATGCCACATCTTCTTTTATTTCAAAAGTACACAATTCTAATCTTACTGAAAGATTTAACAGTAGCTTAAGAGTGGTTATACAATGTTTATATGTTTCTTGGCGTTATGGCCTTTGATTATTGAGATGAAATTTTATATCAATACGAATGTAGTTTCAATGATTTTGGTTGGTTATTTAGTTAAGGCCGCTCCCCAAGTGTTAATTTGGTGGGGCGGTTTTCATTTCTGCAAAACAGCAATCTGAATTTACCTATAAAAATTCATCTCATCCAAATACTTCCAAACTTCGGCCGAAAGCATAGGGCGAATGTTTTTTCCGGATTTTACTTATGTAAAGATTTGAATGAATACTCCTTCAAAAATACATTTATGAGTATGAAGTTATTAAGACTTGATTTTTTTAAAAAATAATTTAAATATTAGATAAAAGTCAAGAATTGTTGGATGAATCATCATTAAATAAAAATAAACATCAACATTTTAAGAAAGTTATGTTAATTTTTTTTATCTTAGTTTTGACTAATCATTAAATTCTTAAAAATTATGAAAACAATCTCTCTCTCTCTCTCTCTCTTATTATGCTTTAATTTATTAAGCCTCAATGTAATTGCGCAAAGCTATGGAGAAGGCTGTGCCACACCAGATGTTATTGATCCTGATCCAGTAGGAGTTTATACTTACTCAACCGATCCTGCTGTACTTTCTTCTTTTGAGCCAGTTGTATATAATGTATTTTTTTGGGGAATTCACAAAATGGTAAATGGACAAGAATATACAGATTTTCCTAATCATTTGAATGATTTCTTAACTGCTGTAGCAAATTTGAACAAAGCATATAATCAATTCAATATTTTTTTTAAATATAAAGGGTATGACACCTTTGTTACCCCAACAGCTCAGATGAATACTAACTTTGACGAAACAGGCTATTATGTAATTGAAACTATGGGTGAATATAGTCAATTATGGCAATATGCTGCAAACCAAGGGTATGTTGAACCAAATTCATTCAATGTCTATGCGTATGGTTGGGGTTTCGCGGGTGGTGCTGTTCCATGGCCAAAAAGTACTATATCTGCTATTTCTTCTTCTGGCGGATTATTAGGCGGGGCAATGGTGCATGAAATTGGGCACAATATGGATTTATTGCATCTAGATAATGGATCTGGTTCTCCAGATCCAAATTGTGTTATTGCAGAGCATGTGACAAGAGATCCATTAAATCCTGATTATAACGCAATAACTAAAGGGGATCGAGTGGAGGATACCCCAGCGAGTTATGAATTCGAGCCAGAAGACATTTCTATTTGTGAATATGTTGGAAATAAGGTAGACTGTACTGATGATCATCTTCCTTATTCGATAACAGAACCTGACTTACGAAATTACTTAATGAGGTTTGCATCTGATTGTGAAAAAAAATATCTGACAATTGGACAAGGAATAAGAATACGGCAAGCTCTGGAGTCGAATCCTAATGGGATTTTTTCAGATGCACAAACTACAATTGCTTCATTATATGAACCGTATTTGGGAAGTTATCCTATGTATTATCCCCATCCAGAGCCTTGGCAAAAACCATTATTTCAGCCTGGTTTTAATTATAAGTTTGTCGATTGTTGTTGTGAATATATACAACCCGCTCCATATGGAGATATTGGGTTTAATATTGACCCTAATAATATTGTTAAAATTGTTTATGCTAACGAAATAAATTACAGTACCATTTTTCATCCTAATCATACTGCAATAATAATTGAAGAAGTTGATATTGCTTTAGATGAGAATAATGACGGCCAACGATGTTACGATAATTATTCAAGCCCACCTATCATTGGTGGTAGATTAATAAAATTCAATGATAATGTTGTTAACGGTAACTATATTATAACCCCTCAAGATTCAACAGAAATTAACAATCCGTATTTAATCCAAAATTTAGATCCAGGACTTTATAATATTGAGAAGAATTATATTGATGGCTCCTCTGACGAAAATTTAATTTTCAAAGAAAATTAAATAATATTAATAACAGGTTGCATCTATATTGCAACCTGTTATTTAATTTTAATATTTATGAAAAAGGTTTTTTTTATAATTTTTTTGTTTATTTTATATGATGTTCATGCTCAATTTACAAATATTCCCGACCCAAACTTCGAACAAGCATTGATAGAAAGGGGAATTGATAGTGATGGTGTAATAAATGGTCAGGTGCTAACCTCGGATATAATTAATATAATCACTCTTGAAATTGTTGAAGAAGGTATCTCTGATTTAACTGGAATAGAGGATTTTGTTGCTTTGGAAACTTTAAATTGTGCATACAATCAACTTATAGAACTCGACCTATCACAAAATTTGATGCTTCAGCAATTGGAAACTTGGTATAATTTTTTTCTTACCTCTTTGAATGTAACAAATAATGGTAACCTTACATATTTGGATTGTTCCCAGAATAACTTGACTGAGCTTGATCTTTCCGGCAATCCCCTTTTGGAAACGCTAATCTGCGGTAATCCTGAATATGACATTGCACAACAAAACTTTTTAACGAATTTAAATTTTTCTAATAATCCTTCCCTAAATTTTTTGGATGCCTCTTTTAATTCTACACTAACTAATATAAACATTAATAACTGCCCCGAACTTGAATATATATATGCAAATTACTGCGATCTCAATTCCATTGATGTTAGCCAAAACCCTCAACTTAAAAGACTTATTCTAGGGATTGATTATGGATTTAATATGGTTTCCAACAATTTGGAAAGCGTTGATGTAAGTAACAATCCAATATTGGAAAGATTGGCTGTAAATTATTGTAACATTCAACAATTGAATGTGAAAAATGGCAATAATACAATTTTAACACAATTGAATGCCCGAAACAATCCTGCGCTATATTGTATTCAAGTAGATGATGAGACGGCCGCCAACAATGACGAACCCCCCTATTCGCAATGGTACGTTGATACTCAATCATATTTTTCTGAGGACTGCGAACTCGAGATACATGATTTTTTGGCAGACGACATACACATTTATCCCAATCCGGCTAAAGATATTTTGAATTTCGAAATGCCTGTGAATACAGATATAAAAAATATAAGTATATATGATATTTCTGGGAGGTTAATTTTGCAAAATGATACCGATTTTAAACAACTGAATATTTCCAATTTGGCTTCGGGCACATTTCTCTTGAAAATGGAAACTTCCAAAGGGAGAGTGATTTCAAAGTTTATTAAAGAGTAAAATAATGTTTATATGAAGAAAAAACTACTTTTTTTAATAGCTATTACTCTCTCTTTATTTACACAGGCCCAATTTGGTCCACAACAGCTTATTTCAGCAAATGGAGCACGTGACATTTACCCATGTGATCTTGATGGTGACGGCGATATTGATTTGGTAGCTGCAACTTATGGAGACGATACTATAGGTTGGTATAAAAATTTAGATGGACTGGGCAATTTTGGAACACGACAAATAATTAGCACTAATGCAAACCAAGCGCTGACTGTTCATGCAGTAGATTTAGATGGTGATGGCGATTTGGATATAATCTCTGGCTCACAAGCTGACGCTAAAATTGCATGGTATGAAAATGATGGTCTCGGCAATTTTGGGCCGCAACAAATTATTACTACAAACGCAACTTCAGTGCATGATGTTTATGGGACAGATTTAGATGGCGATGGCGATATAGATATTCTTGCAGCGGTATTTGGAAGTAATACTGTGGCATGGTATGAAAATACAAATGGGCAGGGGGATTTTAGTAATGCCAAGATTATTTCAATTGTGGAAATCACACCCTTTGCAGTCTATTCTACAGATTTAGATGGCGATGGCGATAGGGATGTGCTTTGCGCCGCATGGCAAGGAAATAGAATTACTTGGTTTGAAAATTTGGACGGAAATGGAAATTTTGGCCCTTCAAGAGTTATTTCTATAAATGCTAATGCAACGCAATCGGTCTTTGCAGCAGATATTGATGATGATGGTGATATGGATGTACTTTTCACTTCCTTGGTAGATGATAAAGTTGCTTGGCACAGAAACATAGATGGACAGGGCAATTTTGGGGCTGAGCAAATAATAACCCTTAATGCAAACGGAGCAACATGTGTTTATGCAGCAGACCTCGATAATAATGGAAGCATTGATGTGCTTTCTGCCTCTGAAGATGGAAAAATAGCTTGGTATAAAAACACCGACGGTCAGGGTGCTTTTGGGCCACAGGAAATACTTACAACAACAAACTCCTCAAACTCAATTTATGGAGCAGATATAGATGGTGATGGCGATAATGATGTGGTTTCGGGCGGTGCTGATATTGTTTGGTTCGAAAATATGCACCCTTTATCCATAAATGAAAACGAAATTATTGGGTTCTCAGTTTATCCAAATCCAGTGAGGAATAAATTATATTTAGATGTTTATGAAAATTCAGCAATAAAAAGCATCCATGTTTTTGATGTCTCTGGAAAGAAACTGATAGAAATTATGGGAAGCACAACACAACTGGATTTAAGTCATTTGCCCAAGGGGATATATCTTCTTGAAGTGAAAACGGAAAAAGGTGTTTTTACTGAAAAATTAATCAAAGAATAGGATTACTTATAAAAATTCATCTCATCCAAATATTCCCAAACCTCGGCCGAAAGCATTGGCCGAATGTTTTTCCCGGATTTTATACCCTTTCGAATGAAGGTTGAAGAAAGCTCAATAATTGGAGCGCTTATCTTTTTTATCTTTTCGTGATTGTCAAATTGTGTTTCCACAGTTCCTTCAGAAATTCTTGGATACACATAGATTGAATATCTATCCAAAATAACCTCATAGTTTTTCCACTTTGAAAAACTTTTCAAATTGTCCTCTCCCATAATCAGGCAGAAATTTTTCTTAGGATATTTTTCTTCCAAATATGCTAATGTATTTACCGTATAATTGGGTTGGGGCAGGTCAAACTCTACATTGCTGGCTTTTAATTTTGGATAATCTTCAACAGCAATCCTCACCATGGTTAGCCGGTGATGGTCTTCCAAAAGTGTTTTCTTCTTCTTTAACGGATTGTGGGGCGTAACAACAAACCAAACTTCATCCAAATCACTGAATTCCACCATGTGGTTGGCAATGATCAAATGCCCAACGTGAATGGGATTGAAAGTTCCAAAGTAGAGTCCTATTTTTTTAGTGGATGAGTCGATGGGTTTATAAGTTTAGGTTCTGAAGATATATAGGTTTTGGAAATTAGTATTTTTTGAATTTTATTTGGAATTTTGAATTTGCGATTTGGGATTTTCTTCTTTGGAATTTATAAAATTAGCCACCAGATCATGAGCTTCCTGTAATGCAGTTCCCAAATCATGATTTTTTATAATTTTATCAAACTGCGGCGCCGTGGCAAGTTCCACCGAAGCTTTGGCAATACGCATATTGATGCGTTCGTCACTTTCGGTCTTGCGCTTTTTAAGCCTGATTTTTAATTCATCAATACTTGGTGGTTTTACGAAAACGGCAAGCGTTTTTTCAGGATAAATCTTTTTAATTCTTAGTCCGCCAACAACGTCAATATCAAAAATCACATTTTTTCCGTGGCTCCAAATGCGTTCTACCTCACTTTTTAAGGTGCCGTAAAAGTTATCTCGATACACTTCTTCCCACTCCAGAAAATCTTCATTTTTAATGTGCTGCTTAAAGTCCTTCAATGAAATGAAATAATAATTTTCCCCGTGCTTTTCATCACCTCGCGGTTCGCGGCTTGTACAGGAAACAGAGAATTCCAGATTTAGATCTTTCTGTTTTAGTAAATGTTGAACCAGGGTGGTTTTTCCACTGCCGGAAGGTGCCGAAAACACTATCAATTTTCCGCCTTCCATTATAAAACGTTTAGGGCTTGTTCCTTAATTTTTTCTAATTCGTCCTTCATTTGCACCACTACCTGTTGCATTGGAGCATAATTGGCTTTGCTGCCAATGGTATTTATTTCCCGTCCAATTTCCTGAGTGATGAAACCAAGTTTTTTGCCGTTGGAATCGGTTGATTTTAAAGCTTCCTCAAAATATTCCAAATGATTTTTAAGCCGAACCTTTTCTTCGGTAATATCATATTTTTCGAGATAATAAATCAATTCCTGTTCAAAACGGTTTTCATCAACTTTCTCTTTTAAATCCGCTACCGCTTTGCGAAGTCTTTCTTTAACCGCATCAACACGTTCGGGATCTAAAGCAATAACATCATTCAGCAATTTTGAAATGGTTTTGGAGCGTTCCAAAAAGTCATTTTCCAGCACCAAACCTTCGTCGTTTCTATATTTATTTATGGCTTCCAGTGCTCTGTCAATTCCTTTTAAAATAACGTTATACTCCTTTTCATCAATTTCTTCGCGCTCAGTTTTTAAAGCGTCGGGCATTCGTACTGCCATTTTTAAAAGTTCAACGGAGTCGCCATTCACTACGTTTGCCAATTGCTTCATGTATTGTTTTACAACTCCTTCGTTTAGCTGGGTTGTAACTTCCTCGCCGGTTACTTCAATATAAAGTGAAAAATCCACTTTTCCGCGTTGCAATGATTTTGCAAGCAGGTCGCGTATTTCAAGTTCCTTTTCACGATATGCCGATGGCACGCGCGTGTTGAGGTCGAGTCCTTTGCTGTTTAGCGATTTAATTTCAAGCGTAATAGTTTTGGATGGCAGCTGAACAACTTCTTTGCCGTAGCCCGTCATGGATTGGATCATATTCCTAATTTTATGAAGGGCAAAGGTAATTAATTCTGAATTCTTTATTCTGAATTCAGAATTATAACGAATTAGTGCTTAAAAACTCTAAACTCCTCGCTTCGCTGTAATACAATTTGTTTGTTAAGTGAAAACCTACGTGCCCGCCGTATTTCGGAATTTCAAGATGTAGATTTTTCATTTTTGAGGCTAATTCGGTTGGATAACATTTCGAGGATAGGAAACTGTCGTTTTTGGAATTTAAAAGATAAACGGGAATTTGAATATTAGGAAGAAATTGCAAACTGCTGTTTTTTTCGTAATAATCGTACGCATCCTTAAAACCGTGGGCCGGAGCGGTATAAATGTTATCAAATTCTAATAGTGAAGTTATTTTTTTATAATCTGAAACAGTCATTTTTTCCGGAAAATCCTTCATTTTGGTTTTGTATTTTTTCCGCAGATTTATCAGAAAAGAATTTCGGTAAACCCAATTGTAAAATTGGTTCAAAGATTCTAACGAACCCTTCAAATTCAGAGGGGTGGAAATGGCGACTGCTCTTTTTATTTCCTTCGGCACCGATTCGCGCTCCCCCAAATATTTCAAAAGCAAATTTCCTCCCAAACTAAAACCCATTAAATTAATTTCAGTGTATTTATCTTTATTTAGAATAGAATTGATAACCGCTTCAAGATCGTCCGTTTTTCCTGCATTGTATGATTGATAGGAAATATTTGTCTCTCCACTGCAACCTCTGAAATTTACAGCCGCAACATCATATCCATTTTCGTTTAAAATTTTGGCTTGCCCTTTCATATAGGTTCGCTGGGCGTTTCCCTCCAAACCATGAAGCAGGACTGCCACTTTTGGGGAGGGCTTTTTGGCAAAGGACCAATCAATATCCATAAAATCGTCATCTAGTAATTGTAGGCGTTCGCGTTGTTGTATCAAACGTGGCGAAGGACGAAGTTTTGCAGAATAAATAGTAGCGAAATGTGCGTTTCTGAAAAGTATTGGAGGTTCAAATTTACTGGAAACTAAAGGCATGATTATTTAAAATTAAAAGCGAATCATTTAAACAATAGCATCAAAAGTAACCATAGTATCAATAGTATCCATCCAAAACATTTAACAGAACCTAAACACATTTGCTATGCCTGCATAACAAAAGTACTTTAAATTTGTAGAAATTTTGAAGATGTACACCAAACAATTTGAGATTCGCTGGAGCGATGTTGACGCAAACCGTCATTTGCGAAATAGTGCCTATATAGATTATATGAGCCACACCCGAATGAGCTTTTTGATGGAGGGCGGAATGGACCAGTTGCATTTGGCAGAGTTCAATTTGGGGCCGGTTGCTTTTTACGAACATATGTATTATTTCAGAGAATTTTTTCCGGGTAAGCCGGTTACCGTTTCGCTCCAATTAAAGGGTCTGTCCGAGAACGGAATGTATTTTGAATTTCTGCATAATTTTTATGACGAAAACGGAAAAAATTGTGCCCGCTGTGAAATGATGGGGGGATGGATTGATTTGAAAGAACGAAAACTGGTAGACCTTCCGAAGCAATTTTATGAGAAATTCAACAAGCTAGATAAGACGGCAGACTTCAGAATTCTAACTAAAGAGAACACCCGAAAGTACAGCCAGCACCCGAAAGATCTTTAATCCTTAGCTGCGCACACGTTTTATAGTAGAAAGATAAACCCCTAAAAATATTAAGGTTGCTGCACCAATTCGCAAAGGTGTTAAGCTATCTACGCCAACTATTACAGCAAAAATTACAGCAATTACGGGCTGTAAATATATAAATGCGCCAATGGTAGAGGGGCTTAATTGTTTCAATGCGTATATGTTTAAAATATAAGTCATAACCGTTGTGCAGAAAACTACAAATCCCAATTGCCAAATGGCATCTATGGGAAGGGTAATCCATTCCACTTGCGTTAATTCTGAAATCCCAATTGGCAGATTTATGAGAAAGGCAAAAAGGAAAAGAAACTTCATCAAAGTAATGGAACTATACTTTTGGACTAAGGGTTTAATCAAAATCAAATAGATAGAATAGGAAGATGCGTTTACTATAAATAGCAAGTTTCCGAGCGGAATATTTGGAGCATTGGGCTGTTCCTTTAAACTAAAAAGAATTAAAACCAAAGCTCCGCACAGCCCTAAAAATATGCCCAAACTTTTCACCAAAGTTATTCTTTCCTTTAAAATAAAGGCAGAAAGCAACAACAGTAAAACGGGCGAAATTGTGATAATAACAGAACTATTGATGGGCGTGGAAAGGCTCAATCCCTTAAAAAAAGCGAGCATATTTAAAGCCATTCCAAAGAAAGCGCAGATTACAAAACGAAACCAATCGCTACGTTCAATTTTTTCTGAAGGAAAGAAAAAACTTATTGTCCAAAAGATTAATGCCGCACCAGAAACGCGCAGTAAAATAAAACCAAAAGGCTGGATTACATCGGGCATCAATCCTTTGGCAATAGTGTGGTTTATGCCATAGATGGTGCTGGCAGTGGTTGCAGCCAACAGCGCAAAAATGCGTTGGTTGCTCAATGGTTATGGATAGATTTTTTTGCTGCAGCCACGGTTTTTGGGCTACTACCAATAAAAATTTTGTCGTTGTTCACAATTACGGGACGCTTTAAAAAAGTATAATGTTCCAAAAGGAGTCCTTTGTAATCTTCTTCCAACAGGTTTTCGTCTTTTAAATTACGTTCTTGATATAATTTCGCCCGTCGGCTGAAAAGCTCTTCGTAACTATCCGTAAGATTAAAAAGCTCGTCTAATTCTTTTTCGGTAATGCCCTGCACTTTTATGTCCTGTCTTATGAATGACGAAGGAATTCCTATTTCATCCATCACGCGTTTGCAGGTTTCACAATTTGATAAATAATATACTTTTTGCATAGTTCAAAATTAATCAATACTTAGGAAAGGCTCGACCTCTTTTATTGCAATTTTTAGTTCAATGGGTCCATCGGCATAGCTAGCAATGTCATATTGATTGTAAACGAAAATAAGGCTATCCTGAGTGAAACCAATACTTTCGGGAAGATAGAACTCGTCATTTTCAAACCAAAAACCATTTTCATTGATAGATTGGTCTTTTTCAATATTATTTTTGGCTCGAAATTGTTTTTCAGCAAACGCAATGAATTCTTCCTTGTTTTTAAAAAGCTCTTTTGAAGTAAGTTCTTCTCCAGTTTTTGGGTCTATATTCAAAAAAGAAGTGGTTCCATATCCGTGAGCGCCTCCGGTGAACAGGTATTGTCGCATTTCAAAGCACAAATGTTCATTGGATGAATAAATTTCATTCACAGTGATTTCGGCAAAATACTCACCGGCCATATCCGGAAATTGTGCTTTATCTGCATTGTAGGCTTCAATAAAGCCTTTAGCAGCTTCTTGAATACTATTTGCCGTTGAAATAGTGTCTTCGCCCATTAACAGAGAGCTATATATAAAATTTTTGATCTTCCTATTTATTTTTTCTGAAACATCTTCGTCGCCAAAAACTTCCACATAATTTATTGTGACTTCCGGACATTTGCTGTTTTTACAAATGGGAAGTTCCTTTTCGGTAAAACTTTCCGAAGAAAACTCTATATTTTTCTCTTGGTTGCAACCCACGCTTATAAGCGCAATCAAAGCCACGACCGTAATTTTGTTATTCATAGATTAAAAGGAATAGATGGTTAGCTATTGCAAATGAAACTCTTGTATTTGCATTTCAAAAGTAATAACTTTAAAATCAGCTATTGTGAAAGTTATATTAAATAGTTACCTCGGTCAAAAAGTTTGGGACTGTGGGAATTGCACGCAGCATTTTGCTTTTAAAAAGGGATTTTAATTTTTAAATTTAATCAATATGAAATTCAACACGAAGGCCATTCACGGCGGCCAGTATAATGTAGATCCAGCGTATGGTTCTGTAATGCCCCCTATCTATCAAACTTCAACTTATTCCCAAACTACACCTGGCGGACACAAAGGTTTTCAGTATTCGCGAAGCGGAAACCCTACACGAGCCGCTTTGGAACGCGCTTTTGCGAGTATTGAAAATGGCCAATTTGGGCTTGCCTTCGGAAGTGGTCTCGCGGCAATTGATGCGGTAATGAAACTCTTGAAACCCGGCGATGAAGTAATTTCAACCAATGATCTTTATGGCGGAACCTTTCGGTTATTCACCAAAATTTATGAAGGATTTGGAATAAAATTTCACTTCATCGGAATGGAAAATGCCGATAAAATTGAAGATTACGTTAACGATAAATCAAAACTCATTTGGGTAGAAACACCAACAAACCCGATGATGAATATTATCGATATTAAAAAGGCAGCTGCTATTGCCAAAAAGCACAAAGTTCTGCTTGCGGTTGACAATACTTTTGCTACCCCATATTTACAGCAACCTCTGGAAATGGGCGCAGATATTGTGATGCACAGCGCCACCAAATATCTTGGCGGTCATAGCGATGTGGTGATGGGTGCCTTGGTGGTGAAAGACCAAGAACTTGCTGATAAATTGTATTTCATCCAAAATGCAAGCGGAGCCATTTGTGGGCCGCAGGATAGTTTTCTTGTTTTGCGTGGTTTGAAAACACTTCACCTTCGAATGCAGCGCCATTGTGAAAACGGGAAAGTGGTTGCAGAATATTTAGCGAAGCATCCTAAAATTGAAAAAGTTTATTGGCCCGGTTTTGAAAACCATCCAAACCACGAAATTGCAAAAAAACAGATGAAGGATTTTGGCGGAATGATTTCCTTTGTAACAAAAGGAAACAATTTTAAAGAAGCAATTAAAATTGTTGAAAATCTAAAAATTTTCACCTTAGCGGAAAGTTTGGGCGGTGTGGAAAGTCTTGCGGGGCATCCGGCGAGTATGACGCATGCAAGTATACCAAAGGAAGAACGCGAAAAGAATGGGATAGTAGATTCGTTGATTCGCCTTTCCGTGGGTATTGAAGATGTGGATGATTTAATTGCAGATTTAGAGCAAGCAATTGAATAAATCTTTAATAGAAAACAAAAAAGGGTCGGATTTTTTTATAACCCAACCCTTTTTTTATAAAATATTTTTTTAATCGATATAATAAATATATCCAATATTCAACCAATAAATCCATTCATTGGCTTTGTTTTCAGGCACGGGAGTTGTTCCGTTATTTTCTAGGGTTGGATTTAGACCATCAACCCAATCAGAAAAGTAATGTTCCCAACGGCTATCAAGCATTAAATCACTCAAAGGAGTTAATTTGTAACGCACCCCAACACTGGCAACCAAACCCCAAGTAGAACCAGGATCCTGTTGAAAGGAATTAAAATATTTATCTGGTGTAGAAACGGGAGTATTTAATGGACCAAAAGATGACTCAACTTCGGGATCAAAATTAACATAATGCACTCCTAAGCTTATAAAGGGGGCAAGTTTATAGGAACCGGCAGCAAAATCGCGGATGCTAAATGGGAAATATTCAAGTTGTGAACCAATTTCAAAAACGGTTACTGAACCACTCATTGCTCGAAGCTGATCTGCAAATAATGAAGTTTGATCAGGCTCTACCCAACGGCCATAATGCTCTAAATTTGTTTTGTGGTAATCTATTTCATTGCGCAACTTAAAGTGGTCATTGAAGTATTTATCGCGAGTATAACAATTACAGTCCGCACGATAGGAAAAATTCAGATAATGAATAAGGCCTATCCCATATCCTGTGTTTTGTGCATTGGTTTCGAAGTTGTTCCGTTGTCCAAAATCTGAATAGAAAACTACAGGTCCGGTAATTAAACCCACTTCGTGAGAAAAGCCAAATTGGCTGTAAGCTTCTTGTTTAAAGATTGCCAACAAGAAGAATACCAATAGCAGAAATCTGGTATTCATTATTAAACTGGGTTTAGATTGAGACATAGCAAATATATAAAAACATGTTTAACAGTGAAATTAATAATGCTATTTAGCTAATTTGTAAAAAATTGGCGCACATTTTTATCATAACGCTTATATTTGTGCCTTCCTTATGTAAATGCTTTATTTAATGTGATTTTTTATCAAATTAAAATAGAAATTATTTTGATAAAGTGCATTATACAAACAGATATCAACGGATTTAGCTAAAAGTAAAATAAAATTTTAAACAATGAAGCAAAGTATAAAAGATTTCATTTCTGAAGTAGAAAAACTCAATCCCAATGAACCTGAATTTTTACAGGCTGTAACCGAGGTTGCCGAAACCGTAATCCCCTTTATAGAAAAAAACGAAAAGTATGCCAACAAAAAACTGTTGGAAAGAATGGTGGAGCCAGAACGAACCATCCTTTTCCGTGTGCCATGGACTGACGATAACGGTGAAGTACAAATAAATAAGGGGTATAGAGTCCAATTTAATTCGGCCATCGGACCATACAAAGGAGGGTTGCGTTTTCACCCTTCTGTAAACCTTAGCATTCTTAAATTTTTAGGTTTCGAACAAACTTTCAAAAACAGCTTGACCACACTTCCAATGGGTGGTGGTAAAGGTGGATCCAACTTTGACCCTAAAGGGAAAAGTGACAACGAAATAATGCGTTTTTGCCAAAGTTTTATGACAGAGCTTTCAAGACACATCGGCCCAGATACTGATGTGCCTGCGGGTGATATTGGAGTGGGCGGTCGTGAAATTGGCTATATGTTTGGCCAGTACAAACGTATCCAAAACGAGTTTACGGGTGTGTTTACAGGAAAAGGCCGTTCCTATGGCGGTTCGCTTATTCGTCCAGAAGCTACCGGATATGGGAACGTTTATTTTGCAAAAAATATGCTCGCAACTCGTGGTGAAAGCTTCAAAGGAAAAACAGTTGTTATTTCGGGTTCTGGAAATGTTGCCCAATATGCAGCTGAAAAAGCAATTGAATTTGGAGGGAAAGTAGTTACTTTCTCTGATTCTGCAGGGTATATTTATGATTCGGAAGGAATCAACGAAGAGAAACTAGCATTCGTAATGGAATTAAAAAACGAAAAACGCGGCCGAATTTCAGAATACACTAAGAAATACCCAAGTGCAAAATATGTTGAAGGAAAACGCCCGTGGGAAATTAAATGTGATATAGCATTGCCGTGTGCGACCCAAAATGAACTTGACGGGGAAGAAGCAAGGACATTATTGAACAATGGTTGTATATGTGTGGGAGAAGGCGCAAACATGCCTTGTACGCCAGAAGCAATTACAGAATTTCAAAATGCAAAGATTTTATTTTCGCCAGGAAAAGCATCAAATGCAGGTGGAGTGGCAACTTCAGGTTTGGAAATGTCGCAAAACTCGTTACGCTTAAGCTGGACTGCAGCTGAAGTTGATGAAAAACTTCACGGTATTATGAACGATATTCACGCCGCTTGCGTTCAATACGGAAAAGATGGTGATGGGTATGTAGATTACGTGAAAGGTGCAAACATTGCAGGTTTCGTAAAAGTAGCTGAAGCAATGTTGGCTCAAGGGGTGGTATAATCACTCCAAATTTAAAATAAGGGGAAAGCCTTTCCGGGTGTCTTTGTTTATGTAAAAAGATATGGGAAGGCTTTTTCATTCAAATACCGCAATAAATACTATTTTAGCGTGTTTATAAACAAAATAAGTTTTTTATGAAGCGGTGGGCTTTAGCTTTACTAATAACATTTCCCTTTCTGGCAAACGCACAGAACTTCGAAGAGAGCTGGAAGGGTCATTTTTCTTATGTGTCCATTAAAGATATATCGCAAGGTGACAACAAAATTTTTGTGGGAGCTGAAAATGCTGTGTTTACTTATGATCTCTCCACGCAACAAATCAAAACTCTTTCCACTGTTAATGGTCTTTCGGGTGATTTTATAACAACATTGCACTACAGTCAGGAATATGGATTGTTGATTATTGGTTATGAAAATGGCTTAATAGAAATAATAAAGAATGGCGAAGAAAATATTCTGAAAGTAGTTGATATTTTGGAGAAACAAACCATTCCTCCTGACAGAAAACAAATCAACAATTTTAACGAATACAACGGAAAAATATACATTTCTACCCAATACGGAATTTCGGTATATGACCTTGCAAGACTCGAGTTTGGTGACACCTATTTTATTGGTGATGGTGGGGCCCAAATTGACATTGTGCAAACTGTAGTACAGGAACCTTATATTTTTGCAGCTAGTTCTTCCAATGGCATGCGAAGGGCATTTGTGGCAGATGATAATTTAATTGATTATCAAAACTGGACTACAATCATCAACGGTGGGTTTAGGGCAGCAGAAAAGTTGGGAAATGAATTATACGCTTCAAACCGATCCAATGCTATTTTACGTTTTACCGAACAAGGAACTACTAATGTAGTAGCTAACTTTAATTCCGAAGTTATGAAATTCAGATTGGCTGATAATCTTTTGACAATTACTACAAAAAATTCCATTCAAGCTTATTCTGAGGGTTTTGTACCGGAAGCAGCCGTAAACAATGTGCTCAACTTTGATCTTGACCTTCTCTCGGGTTATGGTTTCGGAAGCAATTTTTATCTGGGAACAGTAGAAGAAGGACTTTTAATTGTTCCTTTCGGAACGATGCAGGCCACACAAGTTTTGCCTAATGGGCCTATTAGAAATAAACCATTTGCGCTTGATGCATTGCCAGGGCAACTTTGGGTGTCATTTGGTGAAACAACTAGAGATTTTGACCCTTACCCACTTTCCCGTTTTGGGGTAAGCCATCTTAAGGATACACTTTGGACGAATATTTCTTATGAAGATTTGAGCTCAGCAGTGGGTGGTGAACCAACCGATTTGATAAAGGTGACCATTAATCCCCAGGCTCCCAATGAAGTTTTTATGAGTTCATTTCAAAAGGGATTATTAAAAATAGTAGATGAAGTTCCTACTATTCTTTATGACGAAACCAACAGCCCGTTAGACAGAATCTTTTTCGGTACTGCCGATGCGGGAATCAGATTATTTGGATCGCAATTTGACAATCAAGGAAATCTTTGGTTTCTTCAAAGTAAAACAGATGAAGGACTTATAAAATTGACCCCTAATGGGCAGTTTCAAAAAATCGATGTTTCAGATGTATTTAATCCAGCAGATGATTTGGCGTTGACGAAATTGGCAATTAGCCGTGAAAATTATATTTTTTTCGGTACCTATAAAAATGGGGTTATAGGGTATAATCCCACTGCTGATACATTCAATAAAGTAGGGGAAAATGAAGGCAATTTGCCGTCTAACAGTGTTCGCGCTCTTGCTTTTGATAAACAGAATAGACTCTGGATAGGTACTCTAACGGGGCTTAGGGTTTTATTTAGTCCTGGCAGCTTTTTTGAACAAGGTACCACTCCGCAGGCACAATCCATTATTATACTTGAAGACGATGTGCCACAAGAACTTTTATTTGAACAATCCATAACAGATATTGAAGTTGATGGTTCCAACAATAAATGGGTTGCAACTGCAACTTCTGGAGTTTTCTACTTATCCCCGAACGGGCAGGAAACATTGCTTAGATTTACAAAGGATAATTCGCCATTGCCAACTAACAATGTACAGGATGTTGCAATAGATCCTTTTACAGGAGTTGTATATTTTGCCACCACACAGGGGTTGGTGGCGTATAAGGGAACTGCCACTTCCCCCAGTGATAATCTGGAAAATGTACATGCATTTCCCAATCCTGTAAGACCGGGTTTTAACGGCAACGTTACCATCGACGGACTAACGGCACAGGCCAACGTAAAAATAACCGATATTACAGGAAACCTTGTTTTTGAAGAAACTTCTGAAGGAGGGAGTATACTTTGGGACACCACGGCTTTTGGAAAATACAAAGTACGCTCTGGGGTGTATTTGGTGCTTGTAACCACCGAAGATAATGTAGAAACAAAAGTCTCAAAAATAATGATTATCCGCTAATGGTTGTCACTACCAAAGCCATTGTATTCTCCACAATAAAATATTCCGAAGCAGATCTTATTGCTTCCTGTTTTACCGAGGTTGCGGGGGTTAAAAGCTATTTATTGCGCAGTATATTGAAATCAAAAAGAGGCAAGCTCAAAGCATCTTATTTTCAGCCGCTCACCCAATTGGAAATAATTGCCGATCACAAAAACAAGGGTACTCTTGAATATATTAAGGAAGCAAAGGTTTATCATCCCTACCAAACACTTCACACAAATATTATAAAGTCAGGATTGGTCATGTTTTTGTCTGAAATGCTAAAAAATTGCATACGAGAGGAAGAGGCTAATCCGGACCTTTATGGTTTTTTGGAAGAATCTTTTCTGTGGCTTGACCAGAATGATGAAGTCGCCAATTTTCATATTTTCTTCTTATTGCAGTTAAGTATTTATTTGGGCTTTTATCCCGATGCCACAAATATTGAAGACAGATATTTCAATATCATTGAGGGAAATTTTCAAGCTGTAAACACGAACAACTATTGTTTAGATGGCGAGCAAATAGAAAATTTTAAACGCTTCTTTGATATAACCAAGGAAAATTTATATGCCATAAAACTTTCAAAACATGAACGTCAAAGCTTATTGGAATTAGTTTTATCCTATTACAGTTTTCACGTACAAGGCTATCAAAAGCCGAAATCTCTGAGCGTACTGAATCAATTGTTTTCCTAAAATTGTGTTACTTAATAACACTTAATTTTTCCTATCTTATTTTTAGTAGCCCACCTCTATTGAATTATAGTTTCTTTTGCCTAGCTGAATTTCCCGATTTTTTAATGTTGCAATACCTCAATTTGAGGTTAATGTTTTGCTGTAAAAACAATATACGTAGAACTACGTATATTAATATTAAAAAAATAATTTATAACTTGCGTTAACAATTTTTTAGGAATTCTTTTTATAAAAAAATAGCCATAAAAAGTCTGGAAATAAATCTTTTAATCCTGAAAACTAACCAATAAAATATGAAAGAAACTACTTCGCGAAGACTCTTTATGCGCAATTCAGCATTTGCAATATCGGGATTAGCGCTATTATCTCCTACGTTCACACAAGCGCTTTCAAATTCCGAAAGTCCGTACTTAGGTTACAATCCTTACGCCGAAAACAAAAAGGATTTAAGGCAGGGATTACTATCCTTAAATCCACTTACGGTAAAAGGAACCATTTATGAAAAAAACGGTATAAATCCCATAAAGGATGCAATTGTTGAGGTTTGGCATCTTTCCCCAAATTCCTGTAAATACCGGCACCGCGCAAAGCTTCGAACGGATGAAAATGGTTTGTACGATTTTATAACAGATTTTCCCAATAAGGAAAAAGGCAAGAATGCGCGTATTTATTTTAAAATTTCTACTTCTGAAGAATCCAGTTTTACTGAATTGATTTTAAATAATTCAGGCGCCCATATTACTGGTGAACATTGGGTAAAAAACCAGCAATTGGGTACTAAACTATTTCCGAAGCGAATGGAAAATTTACATCAAACAAGCATACACTTTAATATTTCAATCTAACCTTTTAAACATATAAAATATCATGGAACCATTTATAGGACAAATACAAGCATTCGGATTCAATTTTGCACCACGCGGCTGGGCACAATGTAATGGACAATTACTTTCCATTTCACAAAACACCGCCTTATTTTCATTATTGGGAACAATGTATGGCGGCAATGGCCAGACTACTTTTGGACTTCCCGATCTACGGGGAAGATTCCCCTTGAGCGCAGGCCAAGGTCCCGGCCTACCATTTTATTCCCAAGGACAAATGGGTGGTACAGAGTCGGTTTCAATATTAACCACCAATTTGCCTTCTCATAACCACCAACTTCTTGCTGCTGAAGAGGGAACAACTGATAATCCTTCAGGGGCTATAATTGCCGGGAGTGGCACTAATGCATTTGCCACTTCACAAAACGTTGTAATGTCACCAAATTCCGTAGGTCCTACTGGAGGAAATCAGCCTATAGGTATAAAAAATCCTTACTTGTGTATTAATTATTGTATAGCCTTAGTAGGTATATTTCCTTCTAGAAATTAATGTTCGGCAAGTTTAGTCTTAATTAGAAGTCTCCCCAGATTCAACCAAAATTTTAAAACTATGAAAAAAATTACTTTACTTCTTTTGGTATTATTTGTATGTATTCATGCAAATAGTCAAACTATTTTATCTGCGGGCGACATCGCATTCGTTGGCACCAATTCTGATGGCGTTACAAATGCGGATGACAATGTGAGTTTTCTTCTGCTAAAAGATATTGATGCTGCCACCACCATAATTTTTACCGATATGGGTTGGAATGATACTACAGGTTTTTTTACTGTAGCTGGAGATGGTGAATTTACGTGGACCTCAGGCATTGCTCGCACTGCTGGACAAGTGGTGACAATAGATATGGCGGGACTTTTACCGGCTGCATATAGTTCTATTGGAGATCAACTTTTTGCATTACAAGGGTCAACTGCTTCGCCCACTTTTATTGCTGGTTTGCAATTTAATGATGCCAGCGGGGATGATGCAAACTGGGATGGCGCAGCCACTACCAATTCTACATCGGCGCTTCCTAATGCTTTGGTTACAGGAACAACCGCCGTTCGTTTAATTCCAGAGCAAGACAATTGGCAATTCAGCTGTACTATAGCCGGGGGGCCGGTTTCTGGTACGGCAGCACAAATACGTGCTCTTGTTAATGATAGGGCTAACTGGAACGGCAATGACACGACTGTATATAATCCATCAGTGGAGGCAGGCTGTACTTTTACCGTAACAACAGGAGGTGATACCACTCCACCTGTCATAACCTGCGCGCCTACTCCGGCTCCGATTATAGCCGGAACAAACGGCCTTGCCACTATCCCAGATTTGGTAACTGGCACAACAGCCACTGATAATGTTTCCATTCCAGCCAATATTACCATAACCCAATCACCAACGGCAGGAACAACTGTTGGAGTTGGTGTGCATTCAGTAGTTTTAACAGCAACTGATGAAGCTGGCAATAGTGCAACTTGTAGTATAGACGTAACAATCAACGAACCCCCATTTACAACATTGGCGCCGGGCGATATTGCCTTTGTAGGATTTAATTTAGATGGCAGTGATTCATTTGCTTTTATTATCTTAAAGGATATTATTGCGGGAACCAATATAAAATTTACGGATTGTGGGGTTTCAAATCCCAATACCATTACTTGCGTAGGTGCGGGTGGTGAAGGCAGTGCAACATGGTATGCCGCCTCACCAATGACTGCTGGTGATATTGTTACACTTCCGGGAAGTTTTATAACAGGAAGTATTTTATCTAGTGTGGGAGACCAAATACTTGCCTATCAAGGCACGGCAGCGTCCCCAAGTTTTATAGCTGCAATCCATGGTAATGTTGAAGCCGGAACCAATGATGCCGATTGGGACGGAGTTAACACTTCAAACTCTACTTCTGCATTGCCCGATCAATTAATGAATGGCGTAAATGCTATAAGAGTCTATGCCGCTGGCCCACCAGAAACTGAAGTTGACAACTGGCAGTTTGATTGTTCTTCCGTACCAGGGGGAGTGCCAATTACGGGAACTGCTGCTCAAATTGCGGCAATAATCAATGATATTCAATATTGGATAAATAATGATACAAATGAATTCGTACCTACTGCAAATTCTGGTTGTAGTTATACAGTAATACCTATATCATTTACTGCTCCAGCGGATGTATGTATCAATGCTGGAGTTCAAACTAGTCTTGGAGGAGGAACTCCCACAGGGGGAGTTTACAGTGGACCCGGAGTTACCGATGACGGTAATGGGTCGACATATAGTTTTGATCCTGCAGTAGCGGGAGTGGGAATACACACTTTAACTTATACAGAAAGTGGAAATTCTGCAACAGATGACATTGAAGTATTTGCATTGGATGATGCTTCGTTTAACTACAGCGCTGCTTCCTATTGTGTAAATGCAGCAGACCCAACCCCAACGATTACTGGTTTGGGTGGAGGAACTTTCACTTCTGCACCAGCAGGCTTGTCGATCAATGCTTCAACAGGAACTATTGATGTATCCGCAAGTACACCCGGAGCATATACTGTTACTTACACAACAGCCGGAACTTGTCCAAATAGTTCTGGTGTGAGTGTTACAATAAATGCTCTGGATAATGCTTCGTTTAACTACGATGCTGCTTCCTATTGTGTAAATGCAGCGGACCCAACCCCAACGATTACTGGTTTGGGTGGAGGAATTTTTTCTTCAGGAGCAGGATTATCAATTAATGCTTCAACAGGAACTATTGATGTATCCGCAAGTACACCGGGATCATACACAGTTACTTACACAACATCGGGGACTTGTCCAAATAGTTCTGGTGTGGGTGTTACAATAAACGCTCTGGATAATCCTTCGTTTAACTACGATGCTGCTTCCTATTGTGTAAATGCAGCGGACCCAACCCCGACGATTACTGGTTTGGGTGGAGGAACTTTCACATCTGCGCCAGCAGGCTTATCTATCAATGCTTCAACAGGAACTATTGATGTATCGGCAAGTACGCCTGGAGCATATACAGTTACTTACACAACAGCCGGAACTTGTCCAAATAGTTCTGGTGTGAGTGTTACAATAAATGCTCTGGATAATGCTTCGTTTAACTACGATGCTGCTTCCTATTGTGTAAATGCAACAGATCCAACCCCAACGATTACTGGTTTGGGTGGAGGAACTTTCTCTTCTGGAGCAGGATTATCAATTAATGCTTCCACAGGAACTATTGATGTATCCGCAAGTACACCGGGATCATACACAGTTACTTACACAACATCGGGGACTTGTCCAAATAGTTCTGGTGTGAGTGTTACAATAAACGCTCTGGATGATGCCTCTTTCAATTATGACTCTGCGGTATATTGTGCAAGTGAAATTGATCCTACTCCTACCATTACAGGTGTAGGCGGAGGAACTTTCACTTCAGCACCGGCAGGGTTATCAATTAATTCTTCAACAGGGACTATTGATTTATCCGCAAGTACTCCTGGAGCCTACACGGTTACTTATACAACATCTGGAATTTGTTCAAATAGTTCTACCGTAGGTGTTACTATAAATGCTTTACCTATAGTTGTTTTTACGGCACCACCGAGTCCTGTCTGTCCAAGTGAAGTACTTACGGGTCAAGGTGGAGGAACTCCAACGGGCGGAGTTTATAGTGGCCCCGGTGTGACGGATGATGGAAATGGCTTGACATATCAATTTGATGCCAATGTTGCGGGAAATGGGACTCATACAATAACATATACATTTACCGATGGTAATGGCTGTACAAATAGTGCTTCAGATGATGTGACGGTTGAAGACACTACGCCTCCAGTAATTACTTGTCCGGGCGACTTCATAGTTGATAATGACCCTGGAGTTTGTGGTGCTGTAGTAAATTTTACAGTAACAGCAACAGATAACTGTGGCGGCTCAAATGGATCACAAGTATTTTCATATACTGGTACAATTGATTCATTTGTAGTGCCTGCTGGCGTAACAAACGTAACAATAGAAGCACGAGGAGCCGAAGGCGGTTACACTAATTCTTCTGCAATATTTGCGGGTAAAGGCGCTGTTATGAAAGGAGATTTTAACGTAACTCCGGGATCAACATTAAAAATTTTAGTAGGAGAAAATAACAATGCAGGCAATGGCGGCGGTGGCGGTACCTTTGTTACTGACACTGCAAATAATCCATTAATTATTGCTGGCGGTGGAGGTGGAGCCTCGGGTGCTGTTGATTCTCCAGAAAAACATGGAAAAATAATTACCACTGGAGGAACTGGTGCAGGTGGAGGCGGAACTGGCGGGACTGCCGGAAATGGCGGAAATGCTGGATTATCTTTTGCCAGTGGAGCGGGAGGTGGATTACTAACAGACGGAGCGGACGGTTGGACTGTAGGTAGTGGAGGCAAAGCTTTTGTTAATGGCGGAGCCGGGGCAAATGTAGGTTTTGGAATAGGTGGCTTTGGCGGTGGTGGAAATGGATCTGGAAATCAAGTTGGCGGGGGTGGCGGTGGCTACTCCGGCGGCGGAAGCGGTTCCAATTCAGCAGGAGCTGGTGTTGGTGGCGGAGGAGCATCCTATAACGCCGGTACTAATCAAATAAATACTACTGGTGATGTAGATGGAAACACAGGAAATGGACTTGTCACAATAACCTGGGGTGCATCTATTACTATTACCCAAACTGCTGGTCTACCAAGCGGAACTACGTTTCCTGTAGGAACCACAACCAACACTTTTGAAGTAACGGATGCTTCCGGAAACACAGCAGCCTGTAGTTTTGATGTTACGGTAAACGATACCGAAGCTCCAGCAGTAACTTGTCCTGGAAATATTGTTCAAAATAATGATCCCGGCATTTGTGGAGCCGTGATAACCTATACTGCTCCAGTTGGAACAGATAATTGTTCAGGTTCAATTACTACCCAAACAGCTGGACTTGCGAGCGGTTCTGTTTTCCCTGTGGGAACCACAACAAATACCTTTTTGGTTACTGACCCTTCGGGCAACACAGCATCGTGTAGTTTTGATATTACAATAAACGACATCGAAGCTCCAGTTGCCAATTGCGCGGCCCCTTTCACTATCCAGTTGGATGCCAACGGAAATGCGAGCATCACGGTAGCTGATATTGAGAACGGAAGCACCGATGCCTGTGGAATAGCAAGCACTACAATTGACATAACAGATTTCACCTGTGCGGATGTTGGTCCAAACACGGTAACCTTAACGGTAACCGATGTAAATAATAATGTTTCAACCTGTACTACAACCGTAACGGTTGAAGACAACGTTGCTCCCGTTGCCAATTGTGCGGCCCCTTTCACCATCCAATTGGATGCCAACGGAATGGCGAGCATCACGGTGGCTGATATTGAGAACGGAAGCACCGATGCCTGTGGCATTGCAAGTACCTCGATAGATATTACCGATTTTGACTGCAGCAATGTTGGACCGAACACGGTAACGTTAACGGTGATCGATGTGAACGGAAATACCTCGATCTGTACAACTGTGGTAACTGTAGAGGACTCCATAGCCCCAACAATTGTTTGCCCTGCGGACATTACGGCTAACACCGATGCTGGCGACTGCTTTGCAACTGTAAGCTTTGCAAACGCTATTGCACTGGACAATTGCGGCGTGGACACTGTAATCCAGACAATGGGTGATCCAAGTGGAAGCCAGTTCCCAGTGGGCGTGAACACGATTGAGTTCACCGCTACCGATGTGAACGGAAACACAAGCACCTGTAGCTTCACCATTACGGTAATTGACAACGAGGCTCCGGTGGCAGTATGCCAGAACATCACAATACAATTGGATGCAAACGGAAACGCTTCCATTACCGCGGCAGATGTTGACGGCGGAAGCACCGACCAATGTGGCATAGCCTCCACAACAATAGATATGGACACTTTCGACTGTAGCAATGTTGGCGACAACAACGTGATATTGACAGTGACGGATGTAAACGGAAACACAAGTACCTGTACCGCGATCGTAACCGTAGAGGATGTTACCGCCCCAGTTGTGGCCTGCCGGAACATTATCGTGGAGCTTGATCCGGTAACGGGAACGGTGACCATAGCGGGAACCGATATCGATAACGGCAGCACCGATGCCTGCGGAATAGATACCTATACTTTGGATATCGATACTTTTGATTGTTCGGACATAGGCGATAACACAGTGGTATTGACAGTAACCGATGTAAACGGAAACACTGCAACGTGTACGGCTATAGTAACGGTAGAGGACAATACCGCTCCCGTGCTTGTTTGCCAGGATTTCACCATTGAAATTGGAGCGGATGGAACAGCCACTCTCAGTCCAAGCGATGTGATAGCCTCCAACGATGATGCCTGCGGTATATTGACGGTTGCGGTTGACATTACGGAGTTTAGCTGTGCGGATATAGGCACACCGGTAACGGTTCAGGTTTTCAGCCAGGACAATAACGGAAATCTTGCCACTTGTACCGCTACGGTAACAGCAGTTGACGTACTTGCACCTGTAATCACCTGTCCCGCAGACCAGACTGTGGATCCGGGCGCGGGCAACCTGTTCTACATCGTTCCGGATTATTTCGCGACTGGCGAGGCAACGGCAATCGATAACTGTACCGATCCCGTAACGGTAACCACACAGGACCCAGCGGCAGGAACGGCACTAACTGACGGCACCTATACCATTACCCTTACGGCAACAGATGAATATGGCAATACTGCCACTTGTGAGTTTGAGCTTACCGTAGAGAGCGTACTTGGCACGGGCGACAACAGCCAAAGTCTTGGAAGCATCGCGATGTATCCTAACCCAGCTGGTAATTTTATGAATATTAGTAATCCACAACTTATGGAACTGGAGCGTTTAGAGATCTATGATATGCGTGGCAGGTTGGTACAGTCAGTAGACCTTCGAGAAATGGGTGGGATGAAAACTATAGATATACACCAATTGGCTTCTTCTTCTTATTATGTGAAAATTATGGGCAAGAAAGGTGAAATCACCAAAAGACTATTGAAAGAATAATTTTTATACTACTTAATTTTAGATATAAACCGCCCGGCATTTACGGGCGGTTTTTTTGTGCTTTTCAGGGCAATTTCAATCAGAACCGGAAAATTTCAAAATGGTATTTATATATTCAGATTATAAAGTATAACAGTTTCTTAAGATATACTTTCTGCGTAAAACAATATTTTCATAAAATAGAAAAACAATTCCGAAAAAAGGGCCAATTTGATTATAAAGGGGAGAACTTTAAAAAACAATCTTCCCCAAGAGCGAAGCATTTTTTTTGAAATTACTAATACTTCTAATCATGAAAACTTACTTATTGTTTTTAATTGCCGTACCACTTTCACTTTTTTCACAAGTTGAGGTTAAAAAACAGCTGCCAGATCCATTTGAAACAAAATCGATTTCTAATTATTCCAACGTTATCGGGTGGAAGGAAGGTGAAACTCCCAAAGCTCCGGAAGGATTCACGGTAACTAAATATGCCGATGGTTTTGAAAACCCACGATGGATGTACGTAACTCCAAATAACGATGTTTTGGTGGCTGAAAGTAATAGCAATTACAGTATTCTCAAACAAATTGGAGCGACCATTATTGGCGCGGGCGGTTCCAATAATTTAAAACACAGTGCTGACGTTATTACGCTGCTTCGTGATACTAATAATGATGGAAAGCCCGATTTGCGCAAAACCTTGCTTACCAGAAAAGAAGGGCTTAATCAACCTTTTGGAATGCTGGTTATAGATAACTGGCTGTATGTTGCAAATACCGATGCTGTTTTGCGTTATCCATATAAATCGGGACAAACGAGAATTACCGAAATGGGAGAAAAAATTGTCGACCTTCCTGCGGGAGAAGTCAATAGGCATTGGACGCGGAATATTATTGCGAATGCTGATAACTCCAAAATATATATTGCAGTGGGAAGCGGCGATAACGTCGGGGAAAAGGGAATGGAATATGAAGTAATGCGCGCCAATATTCTTGTGATGAATCCGGATGGCAGCGATCTTCAAGTTTATGCTTCAGGGCTCAGAAATCCCGTGGGAATGGATTGGGAACCAACCACAAAAACACTATGGACATCGGTAAACGAACGCGATTTACTTGGAAATAATTTGGTGCCGGATTATTTAACTTCAGTGAAAGAAGGTGGATTTTACGGGTGGCCCTATATGTATTGGGGCAATCACTACGACCCCAGAATTCCCATTCCCCCTAATGTAAGATTGAAAGACCCCATAGTTCCCGATTTGGATTTGGGTTCCCACACCGCTTCATTGGGATTGGTTTTTTATACAGCTGAGGCCTTTCCAAAGAAATACAAAAATGGAGCATTTGTAATACAACACGGCTCTTGGAATAGTGAAATACTTGCGGGCTATCGCGTGGTTTTTGTTCCTTTTGAAAACGGCAAACCTGCGGGAAAACCAGAGGATTTTTTAACCGGATTCATTGTTGATCACGATGAAGATGAAGTACGAGGTAGACCCGTGGGAGCTGTTGTGATGCCCGATGGAGCTATGCTGATTACAGATGATACAACCCATCATATTTGGAGAATTGCCTACACGGGAAATTAAATTAACTGGTTTTGTTTATTCTTTTTGATGAATAAATGAACTTTATGATTTTCTTAAAAGGGCGACTCCGAATAGTTTAGTATCTTCAAAATAAAAACTATGAGCACAAAAAATCTTAGCAATTCAGATGCAAAAAAGAAAATTAAGGAGATGGCAGAATCCATTGATTATACAATGATGGCCACGGATTTGAATAATAATCCATTCCACGTAGTGCCAATGAGCACAAAGGAAGTTGATGACGTCGGAAACATTTGGTTTCTCAGTAACAAAAACAGCGAGCACAATAAAAACATTGAAAAGGAAAACAGAGCCCAATTAATTTATGCCGACAATGGAAATTTTGAGTTTATGACAATTTACGGGCATGCTACCATCAGCACAAATCGCGAGCGTATTAAAGAGCTCTATGGAAGCGGAGACGATGCTTGGTTTGATGGGGAAGATGACCCAAATATTACAGCTATTAAAGTGGAACCGGATGATGCACATTATTGGGATACCAAAAATGGGAAAGTAATTTCCTTATTAAAAATGGCTCAAGGTTCAATAACGGGAGACGAACCAGATTTGGGCGAACACGGTGATTTAAAGATATAATTGGAAAATCATTTTTATTAAAAACAATAAATCTTTTCCACGGTCTGTTTTAATGATTGTGGATGAGATTTAGTCTGTATTTTTTCGTTTTTTGTCCCAATAAATATAAAAACCAAAAATCAAAAGACTTACAATAGAACCCCAAAGCAGCCCTCTTTTTAATGTCTCTATATTATCCCCCGTTATTGCAAGAAGAAATGTTAGCGGCGCAATTCCTACGAGGGTGGCACTGATAAATTTTACAATAGTTCATTTTTAGAATTCCCCCAACAAAACTGATTGCATCGTTAGACAGAAATGGGTTGATTCGAGTTATTACAACTGCCCAAAACCCGTATTCCTGTAAAAAAGAACTTATTTTTTTTATGGTTTTTTCACCCAAAAGATTCGTAATCATTTTTGCACCAATATATTTTCCTATGAAAAAACCAGCAGAAGAAGCAACAAAAACTGCAATTAATATAATTAGGCTTCCCCAAACTGGGCCATAAGCTAATATGGTTACAATCATTAATAGAATAGTGGGAATTACAATCAAAAACATTTGTACGACCATCGCCAAAATGATCACGATTGGCCCGAACCAACCAAAATCTTCCACCCAAGATTTGATCCGGGCTTCGTCATCACTTGTTAGCACATTCCAGGCTTCATTAAAAAATTCTTTTACAGCCGGAATTGTGAAATAACAAATAACCAAAACTGTTACAAAAAGAAGTGATAGATAAAGGGGTAATTTGCTTTTTTTTGCTGAGGTATCAGCAATTTTCTCTGTCATAATTTATGGATCAATTTTACCTGCCGTATGTTGGCAGTTCAATAGGCGCCTGTATTTTTTTTGGAGAAGGTTTGGCGGCATTTTGAAATAAGGTTGAATAATCCATAATATTTTTCACATTATCCAACTCACATAAATATGCAATGGTGGCAGTAAGCCCATTAAATAATGTTTCTTTTGAAGTTGGATTTTTTGGCCTTGCATTTTTGTAATTTAAAGGCAGTATATAGCCACAGCCTTTTAAAAATTCAGCTTCAATTTTTAATATCTCCAAAGGGGAATATCCATGAAAACGTCGTCCCAAATTTTGGTGTACCAATCCAACATAATTTAATTGTAGTGAACCGTGATCATCGCTAAGATGCTTCCAGCTATCGGTATTATTACAAATATTTCCTACAGCACAATGTTTGCAACACTCCGGATTTAGAGTGTTATCGTGGAATGCGGTATATAATTTTTCTATTGCGGCATCCAGTCTTTTCGTGGTTTTCATAAGTGCTTTTTTGAATTATTATGAAAATAAACAATTATTAAAAATCAATCAAAGCATTTATCACAATTTTAAGGATAATCTGGAATTTCTACTTATTCTACTCTCCGAAACTCCAAATCCTGAAAATCATAACTAAAATCGGTCAAGGGCGAAATTGGGCTCATTGTAAAACCCTCCGCTTTGCCTTCTTTATCTAAATTAAAATTAACAAATGCATCTGCTTTTAAGGAAGCATCATTCCATCGCACCACATAGGTAGTTCCCTTATAATAAGTCATTTTTCCGGTTAAATCTGGAGATTTTTCGGCTTTAAAATGAAGACTTCCGCTCTGATTGCTGATGGCAACTTTGCCAAACCAAACATCTTTATAAATTCCCGCGTAATCTGTAGGATTTGGTTTCGGAGCTTTGCTTTTCAACTGGGCCACAATGTCATTTTCCACAGCTGAAACAATGCTATCTTCCTCCTTTTCGGCTGCCAAGCGACGTTCGTTATATTGTTTAATTCGGTCTTCGCCCTTTATGCCAAAATATCCGTCTTTTATTGAATTGGTAATTGCAGAAAATGCTGCCCCACTTTGCTGATTCGTTAATACAATAATCCCCAGATCCATTTCGGGAATAAGAGTGACTTGACTTACGATTCCATTCAATCCGCCGGTGTGGGTAACTTGAAAATAACCGTTCACATCGCTTAAAAACCAACCAAGACCATAGGCAGAAAAGTGTGTATTGTACAGGCCTTTTCCACTTCTTATAAGCGTTTGTGGCGTCCACATTTCGTTGTGTACTTTTTCGCTAAATAGGCTATCCTTTAATTTTTCACCATATTTTCCGTGGTTCAATTGTGCCTGTACCCACGTGCTCATATCATTTATAGATGCAAAAATTCCTCCAGCGGGAGTTGCGATTTGGGTGAAAGTATCTGCTGTCAATTCCAACTTTCCATTTACTGGGGCGTGGCCGTCAATTCTATTATCCTCTGCTTTTATTTTTGGAATGGAAAGATAGGAACGCCCCATTTTTAATGGTTCAAAGAAATTTTCTGAAATATAATCGTCATAGTTTTTTCCCGATACCCGTTCAATTACCTCTCCAGCAACAATGTAAAGCAGGTTGTCATAATCAAACTTGCTTCTGAAGGAAGAAACAGGTTTTAAATACCGAAGGTTGTGGATCATTTCAGCTTTAGTCGTAGTGTTGTTAGCCGGAAAGACCATCAAATCGCCCGCGCCAAGACCCAGTCCGCTTCGGTGCGTGATAAGATCGCGAACCGTAAATTCGTTGGTAACGTAGAAATCATTCAGTTTAAATTCAGGAATAATGTCCGTTACTTTGGTATCCCAAGTAAGTTTTCCTTGGTCAATTAGTTGCCCCAATGCTGCCGTAGTAAAAGCTTTTGTATTTGAAGCCACGCCAAAAAGTGTGTTTTCATTTACTTCGGCATTTGTTTTTAACGAACGAACACCATATGTATTTTTATGATAAATTTTGCCATCCTTTAAAACCGCTACCGCCATTCCTGGGACATTAAAGGTTTTCATTGTTTTTTGAACGATGCTGTCAATTTCAGAACCGCTCAAAGGCTGTGCTTTTATAGGTGAATTGAAAAATAAAAACAGAAAGCCAAGCACAAGAATTTTTAGAGAAAGAGTTTTCATCTGCATAAAATATTAGGAAAATTAGAAGAAGGAATGCCCCAGTTTTTGTTTTCGGTAAATTTGCAATTGGGACAGAGGCATTTCATAAAAAGAATAGATTGCGGGCACAAAGATACCATACAAAATGAAGTGCTCAAGATAAAGATTTTTGGAATGGGAATTCAGTTCTAGCAACAAAGGTAATAAATACTTAAAATCCTTCGACTGTAACGGAAAAAGAACCAAATTTACATTGCTGATTAAATTGATTTTTTTAGAAAAAGACAATTTAAAAACCCCACTTAAACTGTTACCTTCACTATAAAAAATATAAATTTGTCTTTATCGTCCACTAAAATGATTGAAAATATTAACCCTATTGCCAATAAAAATTGAAAGGTCATAAAACCAAAAATGAATTCATAAGTAATGAAAGAGAGAGCCCCGCGAAATGAAATTCTTATAAAAGCTCTTTTTATAGTTTGTATGGTTTTATGCATTTTGGGCTACGTTAGCAGTCCCGTGGCATTGATTGGCGGATTTTTGTTTGCATTCTTTTTGGGGAATCCGTTTTTATCCCTCAATAGCACAGCAGTTAACTGGTTTCTGAAAATTGCAGTTGTTGGTTTAGGTTTTGGAATGAATTTAAAGGAAACCTTATCAGCAGGGAAAGATGGGTTTTTGCTCACTGTTTTTTCCATTTCCATCACTTTAATTCTGGGATATTTCTTTGGAAGGCTTTTAAAGATGAACTCCAAAAGCAGCCATCTCATTTCATCGGGTACGGCTATTTGTGGCGGTAGCGCCATTGCTGCGGTTTCTCCTGTTATCAATGCTTCCCAAAAAGATATATCAATAGCATTGGGCGTAATATTTTTACTGAATTCCATCGCCCTTATTATTTTTCCACCCTTGGGCCATTTGTTTGGACTGAGCCAACATCAATTTGGACTGTGGAGTGCCATAGCAATTCACGATACCAGTTCAGTAGTCGGTGCGGCCTATACTTATGGCGATGAAGCTTTAAAAGTGGCGACCACCGTTAAACTAGCTCGCGCACTTTGGATAATCCCACTTTCTTTGCTTTCGGTATTTCTTTTTAAAGGAAAGGGCAAAAGCGTGAAAATTCCTTATTTCATCTTCCTTTTTATCTTTGCCATTATTCTTAATAGTTATTTGCCCCTGCCCGAATTTTTAACCGAAGGAATTACAAAAATTTCAAAGTCATTACTGGTGCTCACTCTTTTTTTGATAGGCGCCGGACTTTCAATGGAGAAAATAAAATCTGCTGGCTGGAAGCCTATGATCCTTGGGTTTTCGTTGTGGATTTTTATTTCAATTGCTTCTATTTTAGCAATTCTGAATCTATAGAACAAGAAGGAGGGAATCTTTAATTTTAATTCAAAAATAGGCAATACTCCAGTGAATTTGAAAAATTGATTACTGTTTCCCAGCTATTTACTAAATTTATGGTTACTTAATTATTAAGATTCAACAAACATATAGGATTAATAAAAGAGGTTACCATGACTGCAAATGAATTTTGGGAAGATTTTAAAAACCTCGAGGAAGGACTTCGACTCGATTTAGATTCCATCGAAGCGGAAAAAAATCACAGCACCTTTTCATTTCTCTGTAATCAGCTAGAAACGTATTGTCCCGGTCTTTCACCAAATATTCTATCTCCCGAAAAGAATTCAAACAAAAACTATGTGTTCACAATTTCCTGTTCGGGGAATAGAGATTTGCTATTATATGTGAACCGTTTGGTAGATATGGCTCCTGAAATGAAGTACTGGGAAGTCAAGGCTTTGGTAGTGGGCAAAATGGAGACAGATCCAAAAATATTGGATGAACCTTTTAAATGCGATGGATTTACCATAACGCCAAGGGATATCCGCTTTACTGTTTATTCATGGGACCCGGAAAAAGATATTTTTGACCTTTTGATGCTACTTCCTTTAAATCTTTCTAAAGTTGACAACGACGAATTGGAAAATGCCTTTTTAATTATTTTTGAGGAGTTATGGGGTGAACGCTTTGTGTCTGAAAAAATAAACTGTCTTTTTTTTACCCACAACGCCAATCTTGAAGATGAATTCTTCAATTTGGAAATGCTCGAATTTTGTCTTAACAGTTTTGAGTAAATAATTAATTTAAGTTAAACCAACTTCAACTGATTCACAATTTCCTGTAATGAAGCTTTCGCATCCCCAAATAGTATACTGCAATTGTCCAGCCCAAAAAGATCATTTTGAACACCGGCATAGCCTTTATTCATACTCCGTTTAATAACGATTACTTGCTTGCTTTTGTAAACGCGAATAATTGGCATTCCGTAAACAGGACTGTCTGGATTGTTTTCTGCCGCTGGGTTTACAACGTCATTGGCTCCAAGAACTAATACAGTATCATACTGCTCCATGTTTTCATTGCCTTCATCCATTTCCTTTAATTGTGAATAATTTACATTTGCTTCTGCCAGTAAAACATTCATATGCCCAGGCATACGGCCTGCAACTGGGTGTATTATGTAATTTACTTCAACATTTCGCTTTTCCAATAACTGTTGTAGTTGACCGCAAACGTGCTGTGCCTGTGCAACCGCAAGGCCATACCCTGGAACAATGGCAACTTTTTGCGCGAAAGAAAGCGAAAGAGCGGTTTCTGAAATACTTATTTCTTTTATATCCTGTTCTTCCTCAAAGGCACCGGTTTTGCTCTTTTTAAAAGTTCCGGCAAGTACTTTTAACAACGAGCGGTTCATTGCCTTGCACATTAAAAGTGTTAGTAAAATTCCCGCTGCACCTACAAATATACCGCCCGCAATCATAGCTTTGTTGCTGTAAACGAAACCTGCAAAAGCTGTTGCGATTCCTGTAATACTATTCAAAAGTGAAATTACCACCGGCATGTCGGCACCACCAATTGGAAGGACAAAAAGAACTCCATAAACCATTGCCAATATTGCCAAAACATATATAAACGCTGTAAAGTCGAGGGGAATAATTCCGAAGAAAAAGAAGGTTGGCAATACTATCAACAATACTAAAAGTATCCTGGCAGAGAATATTACGGTTTTACTTCGCCTATCTTTCACTTTCCCGGCTAGTTTTCGTTCCGCAATAATACTTCCCGTTAAGGCGATGGCACCGGTAACTAAACCCGCAAGCAGTAAAATTTTATTTCCCAGAATTGGGGTTGAAATATCCATTTGATTGCCCTCAACCAATCCTAAAAGCATGGCGCACCCACCCCCAGTTGCATTGAAAAGTGAAACTAATTGTGGCATTCCCGTCATTTCAACTTTATCGGAAAGTCGTTTGCCAATTAGGGTCCCAACAACTACGGCCAGTAGCATAATTATTAAATTGGTATAGGGAACCGTAGCGGTAATCGCGGCCACAAACGTGAGAACTACCGCCAAAACCATGCCCATTGCAGCTATTAGATTTCCCGTTTTTGCGCTTTTTGGGGAACTCATAAACTTTAATCCTCCCAAAAAGGAAATGGTGGCCAATAAATAGCCAACTTCAATTATTGCGTACATCTGTAGTTATTTTTTTGGGCTGAACATTTTCAGCATTCGTCCCGTAACAAAGAATCCTCCGGAAATATTAAGTGTGCCAAGAAAAACAGCCGTTCCTCCTAAACTGAGGTTGAGGTAATCATCTCCAGGCACTCGAAGCATTACAATAATAGCCCCGACCAAAATCACCCCACTAATGGCATTTGCGCCGCTCATAAGAGGAGTGTGTAAAATGGCTGGAACATTTGCAATTACTTCGATGCCAATGAAGACACAAAAGAGAACAAAGTAAAATTCCTCTATATGTTGATTTATGAAATCCATAGTTAAACTAGTTGTAATTGTTGGGTGAAATGTGGATGCGTCCATTCGCCTTCCTTCATTATTTGGGAAGCATTGAGCAATGGATCATCGGTTTGGCTTTCTGCTTTTAGCTTATATTTCAAAAAGGAGAAATAATTATTTGAAAGCAATTTTGAAGCAGCTGCAGGAATTTCAGCAGAAAGATTTGAATTTCCTATTATAGTAACTCCGTTATGATCTACCGATTCCATGTTTTTTGAAAGTTCGCAGTTTCCGCCTTGTTCAGCAGCTAAATCAATAATAATGCTACCGGGCTGCATGGCTTCAATAGATTGGGAGTGAATGAGCAAAGGCGCTTTTTTTCCGGGAATATTTGCCGTGCTTATTACAATGTTCGCAGAAAGGAGGTGATCGTGGATCAGTTGTTTCTGTTTTTTTTGATATTCTTTACTCTGTTCCACGGCATAACCGCCTGAGTCTGACGATTCGGAATAACCTTCCACTTCAACAAAAGTGGCGCCAAGGCTTCTCACTTCTTCTCCGGCAGATTTGCGCACATCAAAAGCTTCTACTACCGCACCCAGCCGTTTGGCTGTTGCAATGGCTTGTAAACCTGCAACGCCTGCTCCCAAAACCAAAATTTTAACAGGGGTTAAAGTTCCTGCTGCAGTTGTAAACATTGGGAATACGCCATTGTAAATTTCCGAAGCTTTTATTACTGCTCTGTAGCCGGCTAAGGAAGCCATGGAGGAAAGTACATCCATAGATTGCGCCAAGGTTGTGCGTGGCAAAAGGTCCAAACTGTAAACGGTTGCATCGTGTTTTCGATAAATAGCGAGCTTGGAATCATGAAAGAGGGGGTTGAAAATACCAATGAAGCAACAACCCCCCTTCATTTCCACTTCGCTAAAAGTATGGTTAATGGATACTATAGTATCCGATTTTTCAAAAATTGATTTCCGCGAAATACAGGTGGCCCCTGCTTTCACATAATCTTCATCTTTAATTTGAAGCGAACTGCCCAGCCCAGACTCAAAAAGAATGTTGAGCTTCAATTCCCCGGTAAGACGTTTTACTTCCGTGGGCAACAAACAAACCCGTGGATCGTTGGGGGTTTTAAGAATTCCTATTATTTTGGACTGTGACTGTTCGCTCATAATTTTTTTTTATAATTGAAATACTTTTCATTTACTTACAAAGAATATTGAAGTATTCTTCTTTAACACGTCTGTATTTTTCCAAGTGATTCATATATACTTTTCGGTACTTTTCGTGTTCGGTAACATAAAACATATCACAATCCACATTATCACATTCTGCAGACTTTGGGAGTGTATCCCTATATTTTCTGAAGGCTTGTAGGTTAATGGTGTTTTCCTTCCTTTTAATTGATAGTTTCATTACTACGGGGTTTTGTCGCAATACATTGGCAAGTTCTCCCTGGCTTAAATTTAAAAGGTTGTTTATCTCTTTTTCCATATACTCAAGATGGGTAATCCAGTTTTCGAGCTCGAGATAATTATTTTTAAAAGTGATTGCTTCTGCCGTGTCGTGACCGTAAATCTGCATGTTCAAAAATTTTAGAGGATTTATTTTGTTCTGATACAATTCTAATATTATAACAGTACATCTATATCAATAGACCTTTCTGCCTGCTTTACGCTTGTAATTTGTAGTTCTTTGGTGCCGTTGGGAAAATTCCAAGTAACAGAATCACCTTCGGCATAGCCCATTACGGCCGATCCCATTGGGGCCAAGATGGAAATTTTGTTTGCCGTTATATCTCGTGCCGTTGGGGTAACCAACTGAAATTGGGTTTCCCAAGTTCCTGATTTTACGGTAACAATACTGTTGAAACGAATTACATCTGCGGGCATTTCTTCATTGTCATAAATAATGGCATTGGTTAACTCACCACTCAATTTTTTGAGTGAAACCTTCGTATTCTCGTCTTTGTAATAACCTGTAACGTTAAGTAGCCGTTTTAAGAAAACGTATTCTTTCTTCTCTAAAATTAAATGTCCGTATTTCATTATATTTTCAATTTTTTAGGTAAAAAGAAACATCCGGGGAGTTGTAAAAAAGGCAACTCCCCGATAATAGATGGTCCTTCAACCTTGTTTTATTATGGGAAAATTCCCCTTAAAATGTATGCTTTTTCGATGCGCTCTATAGCAATTGCGAAAGCAGCCGTGCGCATGTTCACACCGTTTTCTTCGGAATAGGCGGTTACCTTTTTGAAGGTGGAACGAAGTTTTTTCTCCAATTTTTCCAAAATCTCGTCCATTTGCCAAAGTTCACCGTTACGGTTTTGAAGCCATTCAAAATAACTTCCTATCACTCCGCCAGAATTGCACATAATATCTGGAATAATGGTAACACCACGTGCTAAGAGAATTTTTTCACCATCCACGTCCGTTGGGCCGTTGGCGCCTTCAGCAATTAATTTTGCTTTAATATTGGGTGCGTTCTGGGCGGTAATCTGACTGCCCAGCGCGGCAGGGATTAAAATATCGCACTCAAGGCTGAAGAAGTCTTTTCCTTCCAAAGCAGTGGCTTCTGGAAATCCAACAACACTGCCATTATTTGCTTTTCCGTAGTGGAATAGATCTTCAACGGCAATTCCTTTTTTGTTTTGGATACTTCCGAATGCATCTTGAACACCCACCATTTTTGCACCTTCGTTTTCAAGAAAATGTGCGGCCCAATAGCCCACGTTGCCAAAACCTTGAACGATGAAAGTTTTTCCTTTAAGGGTTTCGTTGTTTTTTTCTGCCCAGAATTTTATGGTTAAAAACACACCATAACCCGTAGCACGGTCGCGACCTTCCAGACCGCCGCTGCCCACAGGTTTCCCTGTAACAACATGCTGGTTTTTGGAACGCTCGCTGGTATTTTTTGTGCTCATATAAGTATCGGCAATCCACGCCATTGTTTGGTCATTTGTATTTACATCTGGGGCAGGAATATCGTGCTCAGGACCAATATTTTCACCCAAAGCATATGTAAATCTGCGCGTTATGCGCTCTAGTTCACTCTTTGAATATTTTGAGGGATCAATCTGGATTCCTCCCTTTGCGCCTCCGTATGGCAAGCCAGCCAACGAAGTTTTCCAGGTCATCCACATGGCCAAGGCGCGCGCGGCATCAATATCAACCGTTGGGTGGTAACGAAGGCCGCCTTTGTATGGGCCAAGTGCGTTGTTGTGCTGTACGCGGTAGCCTGTAAATATCTCTACATCGCCATTATCCATGCGCACTGGAAAGTGAATAATTATTTCGGTATTGGTAATACCAAGAATTTTGCGAACGTTCGGGTTCAGATTTATTTCATCTGCCGCTTGGTTGAATTGTTCCAACACATTGTCCAGCATTCCTCTTTTTACAGGTTTGGGTTTTTCCACTATTTGTCCGTTTATCATTTTAATTATTTTTTAAACTGTTTCCAGTTTGGGTTTTTTTTCTTTGATTTTTAATATGGGCTTTGGCATATGAAATTGCACTTCGTCAAATTCACTACAGTTAACCACCGCATTTTTGTTGTGGGTCAACACACAATAGGGTGCATGTGCACAATGCGGGCATAGATTTATAGGATTTATATTCATGGTTACTTACTTGTTTGCAAGTCCATTGGCAAGGCATATGCCAACAAATAAAAATTTACGAACCAATAAATACAATATGTTGATGTTCAAGAAATTGAACGATACAAGAAGATTTTAGCGGCTATCAATAGTTGGGGAGTATTTCCTGTATTGGGGAATTATTCCCCAAATTATAAGAAAAGAATTGGACGTATTGAGGCTGAAAGGTTACAAATTATTCCTTCGATTTTCCTCGAAGTGTTTTTCGGTCAATTTTAAGAATTTCCGCTGCTTTACTTTGGTTGTTATTCGTGGCGGCAAGTACTTTTTGAATGTACTTTTTTTCCATTTCTTTCAAGGAAATTAAACCTTCTTTCGGAAAATCTATTTGAAATTTTAGGGTGTCAGGTAAGTCTGCCACTCCAATGGTGCGATCACACATTATTACTGCACGCTGAATTACATTCTCCAATTCGCGAATATTTCCAGGCCAATCATAGCGTAGTAAAAGTTTTTTTGCTTCCGGGTCAATGGTTATATATCGATCTTTATATTCATTGCCATACTTAAAAAGAAATTTATCAGCCAGCAATGGAATGTCTTCCTTTCGTTCCCGAAGCGGCGGCACATTAATTTCCACTACCGTCAATCTATAAAAAAGGTCTTCGCGAAAGGTTTCTTTGGAAATCATTTCCTTTAGGTTGCTATTGGTAGCGGCAATTACCCGAAGGTCAATTTTTTCCGCTTTTCTTGAACCGACTTTCATAATTTCCTTTTCCTGCAAAACTCGCAAAAGCCTAGACTGAACTGAAAGTGATGCATTGCCAATTTCATCGAGAAAAATGGTGCCGCCTTCAGCCGCTTGAAAAAACCCTTGACGCTCATCATTGGCTCCCGTAAATGCTCCCTTAACGTATCCGAAAAGTTCTGATTCCAAAAGATTTTCTGGAATTCCGCCACAGTTCACCGCAATAAAAGGGGCGCGGGAAAACTTGCCGTTATAATGAATTGATCGCGCTACAAGCTCTTTTCCCGTGCCACTTTCGCCACTTATGAAAATAGTGGCTTTGTTGTCTTTTACCCGTTCAATTATCTGGATTACATTATTAATAGCTTCGCTTTCCCCTATTATTTCACTGTATTTCTTTACGCCGGAATTAGCCGTTGCGTCTTTTTTGTTTTTCTTAATCGTTTCGGGGGGGAGCGATTTCAGAACGCTTTGTTTCAACTCCTCTTTCGTGAAGGGTTTCACCAGATAATCTACCACGCCGGACTTTATTGCCGATAACGCATCCTGCACGGATGGATATCCGGTGACCACCAATTTTGGCATATTTGGGTAATGTTCCGAAACAAATTGAATAAGTTGAAAACCGTCCACTTCGGGCATTTTTAGGTCGGTTATCAGCAAATCTATTTCAGTATCGCGTAAAATTGCAACAGCCTCCTTTACGGAAACAGCTTTATAAGTGTGATAATTTAAAGATTGCAAATGCCGCTGGAGCAACTCCAATATATTGATGTCATCATCTACAATTAATATGTTTTCCTTTTGGAGCATCGAGTTTATTCTTTTGGAAATGTAATAATAAAAATGGCGCCATTGGGGGTATTGTTTTGATAATCTATGGTACCGCGATGGCCTTTGATTATTCCATGAACAACACTTAATCCAAGGCCGGAGCCATCCCCCACGTTTTTTGTAGTAAAAAACGGCTGAAATATTTTTGGCACATTTTCAGGGGAAATACCCGGACCCTGATCTGCTATTTTAAGTATTATTTTCTTTTTGGTTTCTTCTAAGCTGATTTTAATTACTCCGTTTTTTGGAGAAAAATAAATTGCGTTCAGCACTAAATTGAAGATTACCTGCGTAAGTTGAACGGTATCTGCTTTCATTAAAACAGGGCTCTTCGGAAGGTTTACTTTGTATGTGATTTGCTGTTTCTTAAAAGTAGGATCCAGCAAATTCATAGCTTCCTTTATTATTGGAATTAAATCTGTCTGCCCAAGATTCTGTGGCATTTCACAGGCAAAGAACATCAGCTTTTTTACCACCTCGCGCGAAAAAATAGCGCTGTTTATAATTTTGTCTAGGTCTTTGCTGGCTTGAGTCTTTTCAGTTTCCTTGCTTTTTAGGAGTTCGGCAAATCCCAAAATATTGGCGAGAGGTGTATTAAGTTCGTGAGCAATTCCCGCTGTTATTTCGCCCAAAATACTCAGGCGGTCCGCGTGTTCCATTTTTCGTTTTACGATGGCTTCGTTTTCACGAATGGCAACACGTTCCAGTAAATCACCCACATTAATTGCTACATTTTTCAGCAGTTTTTTTTCCTCTGTTAAAAAATCCTTTTGTGTGAATTTTTCTGCGGGATAATGAATTTTAATTAATCCTTTTGGTTCATTGAAAATTTTTATTTCACTTTTAATTGAAACACTTTTAGCGGGAAGGGCGGAAGAAATGAGGTGGAAAGGCTCCGAATTTATCTCAACAATTGCATATGCATTGTATTGCAAGGATTTCCGAAGGCTTAGCGCGATGGAATAAAGTATTTTATCCAGTTCTTTATAGTCGTTATTTACAATAATGGACGAAACCTCATACAAACAAGTAAGTTCTTTGATGCGTTCCTTTAGGTTCTTTTTAAGCGTCATAAAAACAACTATTAATTTCTCAAAGGTATCAAAATTAAAAAGGCGAGTGGTTTGCGAGATTTTTTATACCCTTAAAAAAAACTGTTCAAGATGCAAAATACACCTTGAACAGTTCAATAGCTTTAAGAATTTTTATATTCTAAAAGGTATTATTCAAATTTCTCAAATTCAAATTTCTGTCCACCCACAGAAACTTCAGCCATTAAGCCTTCTTTTGGCAACGTAAATACGGCAATTCCATCAGTATATGTAATATCTAACGAAGGGGGTGCTTGGTTTATGGCAATAGCTGAAATGTTAGAGCCAAATGACAAATCATCATCCATAAATTCCTGCACGGCTTCATCCGTCTTTAAAAAAACGACTTCACTGAAAGCTTTTCCACCAATTTGAGCCCCTATATCCAATTGTTTCAAATCTGCCATTCCCACGAGCGTTCCACGTTCATAAACTACTCCATTACCCGCTGCGGCACCAACAATCATAGCTCCTTTACCCACATTTGGAAAAATAGCATACGCTTTGGCATCATCAAAATAATTCTTCATTTTGGGATGGGCTTTAATAAAGGCTGCTTTTATTTGTTCTGCGTCGTTAATTACTTTTTTATCATCTGCATTTTGCGCAAAAAGCGACATGCTGAAAAAAAGTATCGCCATCATTAAAAAATTTTTCCTTTTCATAATTTTTTTATTTTTTTGTTTGAGTTTAAAGATAACCTACTTATGAAGCGTTTCAGGTTAAAGGACTGTTAGATTATACACAAGAATTTGCTAAAGTTCAAAAGGATTAAATCCTGTTTACGGAATTATTTAAGATCTTTTTTAACCAAAAGATAAAAGTCATTATCTAAAGGAAGATATCCTTGATCATACAGATAGTAATAAGTAGAACCGGATTTGGTTGTATAAATTCCGGTGAAATAATCAAAACTGAAACCCATTCGTAGCAACTTGTCTTTTGTGGTTTTGGTTTTATCTTCAGAATTTAATGTTTCAAGAATGCGATAATTTTTCCGAAGTCGATTATTAATGTTTCGAACCAAGTTTTTGTTGTCCTTATTTAATGAATTGTTGTGCGCATTGCGACATGCATCGCTACAGAATTTTTTGTCAGCTCGACCCAACAATTTATCGCCACACTCCGGACAGGTTCTTTCCATATCTTAAAGATAGAATTTTTTTCCGAAAGGATAATTGGAAAAAATTGTGTGAAAAGGCTTAAAACAATCTAATCATTGGTTTTCTAAAGTGGCTTTTTCTTTTATGTGAAATCTGTAAATGGCTTCAAATTTCAGAAAAACTCCACCAATTAATGAAGGATTTAATTGGGTGCGGTCATCGCCAAAACTAAAGGCCGAAACTCCCAAATCTATTTTATCACCTTCGGTATACACTTCATAATTATTGCTGGAATAGCCAAGTTTTGCACGCAACAATACACTTTCTTCCAAAGTATTGAACTGCAAATAGCTCGCAAATTCCAACGAGCTGAGGTCGGCATATAATGTTGGTGCATTTTGATAATGCACGTTGTAGCTTCGTCCAATTCCGAAGTAATCTACACCAATTGTTGTAATTCCCAATTTGTAGCTCACATCTGCTGAAATGGGCAAGCTCATATCCATTTCAAACCGCTTATTTGGGCTTAAGTAGTACCAACCCAAAATGGGGGTGGTGAAAAAACCAAAAGCTTCCTGTGTACGCATACACACCGAAACGATATTTAAGGTTTTCATTCTTTTTCAATTTTAGTAGTGCGAAACCACCGAAATAAAAATCATCGCCAGAAATATTTTTGTAATCGGAAGCAATCTTCGGAAGCAGTACAATCGTCGTACTCCATTTTTCAGACCAAGTTGATGCGAGGCCCAATTTAAGATTCGTACTGTAGAGACTGGTGTATTCAGTATCGGGAAAAAGTTGTAGATTATTGGTAGAGAAGTCTGCACCCGTAATTAATGCCTGATTTTCATTGAGAACCACTGGAAAAGTAAAACCCGCTTCAAACGATTTTACATTAGTGCTGCTATTAACGCCTTCAAAATTATTGTTTAATGTTTGTCCGTAACCAATCCGGAAAATATCTACATATTCCTGTGCGGAAGCGAAAAAGGGAAACAGCAAAATTGGAAGTAGAAGTCTTTTCAAATTGGTCTTTAATTAGAATTATTTTTCAAAGGAAAACCAGGCTTCCATATTATTGTTAAGCTTTTCATTTGGATGGAAATATTCGTTAGTATGCTTGTTGTATTGGTATTCTTTTCCCCATTCTGAAAAATTTTCAGCAAGCTCTTTTATAGCTTCACACACAAATTCCATTTCTTCATTTGTAGTGGTAGGATGAATGGACATCCGTATCCAGCCAGGTTTGTGGGAAAGATCACCGTGATCAATCTCACAAGTAACGCGGCTTGAAGTTTCCCGATCTACGTGAAGTAAGTAATGGCCGTAAGTTCCTGCGCAGGAACATCCACCACGGGTTTGGATTCCAAAACGGTCATTGAGCAGCTTTACACCGAGATTAAAATGCAGATTGTCAATATAAAAACTAATTACTGCTAATCTGCTCTGTGTTTTTGGAGCAAGAATTGTAAGGTTTGGAATGGCGTTTAGTTTTTCAAAAATAATTTCTAAAAGTTCGTGTTCACGCTGTAGAATATTTTCAATTCCCATTTTCTCTTTTAAACGAATGGAAAGCGCAGTTCGGATTGTTTGTAGAAAACCGGGCGTTCCACCGTCTTCACGGGTTTCAATATCATCAATATATTTGTGGTTTCCCCAAGGGTTGGTCCATGCAACCGTACCGCCTCCAGGATTGTCGGGAATTGTATTTTTATAGAGATTGTTGTTGAAAATAAGCACACCGCTAGAACCAGGTCCGCCTAAAAATTTATGGGGTGAAAAGAAAATCGCATCTAGTTGTGCATTTTCTTCTTTGGGGTGCATATTTATTGAAATATAAGGTGCAGAGCAGGCAAAATCAACAAAACAAAGTCCCCCGTTTTCGTGCATCAATTTAGCGATCTCGTGGTAGGGCGTTTGAATTCCCGTTACGTTTGAACAGCCTGTTATTGCTGCAAATTTAATGGGGTGATCTTTATATTTTTTAACTGTTTCCGAAAATGTTTTCATGCATACCAAAACATCGTCATTGGGAGGAACAACTACAACTTTCCCAATGGTTTCCAACCACGAGGTTTGATTGCTGTGGTGCTCCATATGGGTTACAAAAATTACAGGCCTTATCTCATCTGGGATTTTTGTGTATGGTTTTATATTTTCTGGAATTTTAAGTCCCAAAATGCGCTGGAACTTATTTATCGCACCGGTCATGCCACTTTCACAGGTAATCAACACGTCGTGATCGTTAGCGTTTACATGTGTTTTTATAATCTTTCGGGCTTCGTGATATGCCTTTGTCATGGCGGTTCCCGTTACGGAAGTGTGGGTGTGGGTATTCGCTACAAAGGGACCGAAGTCCTTCAGCATTTTTTCTTCAATGGGCGCGTATAATCTTCCGCTGGCCGTCCAGTCTGTATAGATTATTTTTTTTCTTCCGAAGGGAGAATCAAATTCCTGGTCGATGCCCACGATGTTTTTTCGGAAAGGCTCAAAATACTTTTCAAGCGCAGTAGTTTTTACTTTTTCTTCCGAAGAAATCATTATTCGTTGAATTTAAAATTTATTTAAAATTAATCAATACTGTCCAAAAGAAGCCACTCAGATATTTATTTTTTGAATGCACCAACCCCCTTTTGAAGCCAGGCGTAATATTCTTCAATATCTGGAGTGTAGCCAACAGGTTCAACAAGATTTTTTTCGTCGTGGCCCATCAAAACATAAAAGGGTTGCGAATTGGTTTTATACTTGATGGTTTGTAATTCGCTCCATTTTTGACCGATATACTTAAGCTTTTTACCGGGTTTTAATTGTGATTCAACAATTTCGTCATCTTCCAGTTTACGTTTGTCATCAACATATAGTGATACAAGTACTACTTCGTTTTTCAGCATATTCAATACCTTATCATCTACCCAAACGTTCTGCTCCATTTTTCGGCAATTAACACAGGCCCAACCAGTAAAATCAATCATTACCGGTTTACCTACTGTTTTTGCATATGCCAGACCTTTGTCATAATCGTTAAATGCTAAAATTTGATGTGGTGCCAACAGATGTGCACCTTCGGGTAAGTCATGGTTTTCGTTTGAAACAATGCCTCCTCCAACTTTTGAATTACCAACCCCATAGGGCGATTCGGCGTAATCTAATGGCGGCGGGAAGGCACTGATTAGGTTTAAGGGCGCACCCCACAAGTCCGGGAATCATATAAACAGTAAAAGCTAATACTAATAGCCCAAGACTCAATCTTCCCACGGAAATATGATCCAAAGGCGAATCATGTGGCAACTTGATTTTTCCGAAGAGATAGAGCGCCAGAGTTCCAAAGATGGCAATCCAAATAGCCAGGAAAACTTCGCGTTCCAACCAGTGCAACTGAAGAACAAGATCGGCGTTTGAAAGAAATTTAAATGCTAAGGCGAGTTCTAAAAAGCCTAATACTACTTTCACAGTATTTAACCAACCTCCAGATTTTGGCAAAGAATTCATCCATCCGGGAAATGCTGCAAATAATGCGAAAGGTAACGCAATAGCCAAAGAAAATCCAAACATTCCAACAATCGGTCCTACCTGACTTCCACCAGCAGCAGCTTGAACCAATAGTGTTCCAACAATAGGCCCCGTGCACGAAAACGATACAATAGCCAAAGCAAGAGCCATAAAAAAGATGCCAATTAAACCGCCTCTATCAGCTTGCGAGTCCACTTTGTTTGCCCATGAATTAGGAAGCATAATTTCGAAAGCGCCTAAAAAGGAAACTGCAAATACAATTAACAAAACAAAGAAAATAATATTAAACCAAACATTGGTTGATAGGGCATTGAGTGCTTGCGGCCCAAATATTAAACTTACCAGAATTCCTAATAATACATAAATAACAATTATTGAAATACCATAAATTATAGCATTTCTTATGCCGGCTGAGCGCGTTTTACTTTGCTTAGTGAAAAAACTTACGGTCATAGGAATCATCGGGAACACACAAGGGGTTAGCAATGCCGCAAATCCAGAAAGGAAGGCAAAGAAAAAGATGGTCCAAAGTCCTTTTTCATCTTGTTTTTTGTTTTGTTCAACAGCTGAAAGCGAATTTTCTAAGGAAGCTTGGACAGTGTCTTTTACCACTTCAGTTTTTATCGTATCAATAACGGTTATATTTCCAATATCCTCACTAATTACTTCTGTGGTTTCAGTATTATCTGTGTTTTCAGTAGTTACTACAATTTCTCCACTTTTTTCGGGTGCGGGGATATTAAAAACTAAATCTACATAACTCGGGGGCAAACAGCGGGTATCGTCACAGACCATAAATTCTACTTCGCCTTTTACGGTGGTCCCTTTTTCGCCAGTTAATTTTATACGTTGGGTAAAAGTTGCCGTGTTTTCGAAAAAGGTTATTACCATATCAAACACAGGATCGTGAACAGTGTGACCTTTACTTTCCTTTGCTTTTCCCACTAGTTTGTACGCACTGTTTTCCTCAAAAGTTAAATTTGTGGGTAAGGGTCCATTGTCTGGAACTACCTGCGAATAAAGGTGCCATTTATCTTCAATAGTTGCTTTTGAGATTAAATCGTATTCAGTTTCCGATATCTTTTTAATGCTGGTAGACCATTTTACAGGGTCAAGTATTTGAGATTGAATTGATGTAAATGAAACTATGGAGAGGAGGAGAAAGAGGTGAATTTTTTTCATTTTAATTTGAAATATTTTGACAAATAGGGAATAGATAATGCTCTTGTTTTTCTTTTGAATATGGTCGTAAATTCTTAAAGGGCATTTCATTTGTGAATACTATAGGACTTTTAAAAGACTTCAAATTTGGGGGAAAAAATGCAGTATTCAAAATTATGATACGGTTTTGGTAAAAAACTTTATAAATAATTCATATTTAACGGTAAAGAGCTGAAATTATTAGCGGTTTCAATTGCTTTTTTCTCATCTGAAAAACCCGTATCCATTTCTTCAAAATTGATTACTTTTGCAAACTTTATTGCAAGAAGTATATTATGGGCACAAAATTTAAAGAATACAAAGGGCTGGACCTCCCAAAATTGGCGGAAGAAATACTTGAATTCTGGAAAAATGAAAATATTTTCGAGAAGAGTATTTCCATTCGCGAAGGGGAAACACCATTTGTATTTTTTGAAGGCCCGCCATCTGCCAACGGCTTGCCGGGAATCCACCACGTAATGGCGCGCGCCATTAAGGATATTTTCTGCCGCTACAAAACCCAAAAAGGATTTAAGGTTGATCGAAAGGCAGGCTGGGATACGCACGGTTTGCCAATTGAACTTGGCGTTGAAAAAGAACTTGGCATTACAAAAGAAGACATTGGCAAAAAAATATCAGTTGAAGATTACAATGCAGCTTGTAAAAAAGCAGTAATGCGCTACACAGACGTGTGGAATAAAGTTACCGAAAGCTATGGGTATTGGGTAGATATGAGCGATCCATACGTTACCTATGAGCCAAAATATATGGAAACGGTGTGGTGGCTGCTGAAGGAAATTTATAATAAAAACTTACTTTATAAAGGCTATACAATACAGCCGTATTCCCCAAAAGCTGGAACAGGTTTAAGCTCACACGAACTGAACCAACCTGGTACTTATCAGGATATTACGGACACAACGGTAGTTGCACAATTTAAAGCAATGCCCGAAACCCTTCCAGATTTTCTAGGGGAAGTTTCAAACAACATCTGGTTTCTGGCTTGGACCACAACACCTTGGACGCTTCCCAGCAACACCGCGTTAACAGTGGGCGCAAAGATTGATTATGTGTTGGTAAAAACCTTTAATCAATATACTTTTCAACCCATAAATGTGGTTTTGGCGAAGAATTTGGTCGAAAGCCAATTCGCGAAAAATTACGAAGAAAAGCCAAACGAAGATGTTTTAGAATCCTATAAACAGGGCGACAAAATAATTCCATATTTTATTGCGAAAGAATTTAAAGGCGCAGATTTAGTTGGGAATACGGTATGAACAATTGCTGGATTACGCACACCCATTTCATAATCCTGAGAACGCTTTCAGAATAATTGCAGGCGATTTTGTAACCACCGAAGATGGAACAGGAATTGTGCACACCGCGCCAACTTTTGGTGCAGATGATGCCAAGGTTGCAAAGGAAGCCGTTCCGGAAGTTCCACCAATGCTCGTAAAAGATGAAAATGGAAATTTAGTTCCGTTAGTTGATTTGCAAGGAAAATTCCGTCCGGAAATGAAAGAACTCGCTGGAAAATATGTAAAAAACGAATATTACGAAGATGCCGAAGTTCCTGAGAAATCCGTCGATGTTGAAATTGCCATAAAACTGAAAACAGAAAACAAGGCCTTTAAAGTTGAAAAATATTTGCACAGTTACCCAAATTGCTGGCGTACCGATAAACCAATATTATACTATCCGCTGGATTCGTGGTTTATAAAAGTGACCGATTTCCGCGACAGAATGGTTGAATTGAACAACCAAATAAACTGGAAACCAAAAGCAACCGGCGAAGGCCGTTTTGGTAACTGGCTCGCAAACGCCAACGATTGGAACCTTTCACGCTCGCGCTATTGGGGAATTCCGCTTCCAATTTGGAGAACGGAAGATGGAAAAGAGGAAATCATAATCGGTTCAGTAGAGGAATTGAAAACCGAAATGAAAAAAGCTGTTTCTGTGGGATTGATGGAGAAAGATATATTTGAAAATTTCCAAATAGGAGATCTTTCCGAAGAAAACTATGCGAAAGTTGATCTCCACAAAAATATAGTGGACGACATAATTCTTGTTTCACCAAGCGGAAAACCAATGAAGCGCGAAGCAGATTTGATAGATGTTTGGTTTGACAGCGGAAGTATGCCGTATGCGCAGTGGCATTATCCTTTCGAAAATAAAGAGAAAGTTGAAAACACATGGCGAAAGGCAGATTTTATCGCGGAAGGCGTTGACCAAACCCGTGGTTGGTTTTACACGTTGCACGCAATAGCAACCATGATTTTTGATGATGTTGCCTATAAAAATGTAGTTTCAAATGGTCTTGTTTTAGATAAAAACGGACAGAAAATGAGCAAGCGTTTAGGCAATGCGGTTGATCCATTTGAAACTTTGGCCGTTTTTGGTCCCGATGCAACACGTTGGTATATGATTAGCAATGCCAATCCGTGGGATAATTTAAAATTTGATCAGGACGGCATTTCAGAAGTGCGGAATAAATTTTTCGGAACGCTTTATAATACCTACAGTTTTTTCAGCCTTTATGCCAATCTCGATAATTTTGAATATCTGGAAAAAGACCTTCCGCTGGAAAAACGACCTGAAATTGACCGCTGGATTCTTTCAGAATTGCACACCCTCATCCAAAAAGTAGATGATTATTATGCAGATTACGAACCCACAAAGGCAACACGCGCCATTTCAGAATTTGTGCAGGAAAATTTGAGCAATTGGTTTGTTCGTTTAAGCCGAAGAAGATATTGGAAAGGCAGCTATAACGACGATAAGATTTCGGCATACCAAACACTTTATACTTGTTTGGAAACCGTGGCAAAATTGGGTGCTCCCGTAGCCCCGTTTTTTATGGACAGGCTTTATAAGGATTTGACGGCAGGAACTTCAAAAGAAAGTTTTGAATCAGTACATTTGACCGATTTTCCAAAAGCCGACGCTTCGTTCGTGGATAAAAAACTGGAACACAAAATGCAGAAAGCGCAAACAATTTCCTCATTAGTGCTTTCGTTACGTCAAAGAGAAAAAATTAAAGTGCGCCAACCGCTTCAAAAAATTATGATACCGGTTTTGGAAGATTCTGAAAAGCAAGAAATCCTTGCCGTTTCCGATTTGATAAAAAGCGAAGTAAACGTAAAGGAAATTGAATTGATAGACGAAGGTTCGGGTATGTTGGTAAAACAAATAAAGCCAGATTTTAAAGCCCTGGGCCCACGCTTTGGAAAAGAAATGAAAGCCGTCGCGGCAGCCATATCCGGATTTGATCAGAAACAAATTGGAACACTTGAAAAAGAAGGTGAAATAACTGTTTCCATTAACGAAAAAAATACTACTTTGGCGCTCGATGATGTAATTATTAGCTCACAGGATATTGAGGGCTGGCTGGTTGCCAATTCAAATGGAGTTACTGTAGCGCTGGATGTTACTATTACGCCAGATTTAAAAAACGAAGGAATTGCAAGAGAATTAGTAAACAGAATCCAAAACCTAAGAAAAGATAGCGGTTTTGAAGTAACAGATCGCATTGAGGTTATACTTCAAGATAATGAAATATTAAATGCGGCGGTAAACCAATATAAAAACTATATAAAAGAAGAAACATTAACAGAGGTTTTGCAATTTCAACCGAAAATTGAACAGGGATTCGAAATTGCATTTGACGACATTGAAACACGAATAAGCATTAAAAACATTAGATTATGACAGATACAGAAAGAACCAGATATTCAGATGCCGAACTGGAAGAATTTAAAGCATTAATAAACGATAAAATAAAGAAGGCAATTGAACAGTTGGAGTTGATCCAAAGCTCGTATAAAAACGATAGCAACAACGGCACAGATGATACTTCACCAACCTTTAAGGCTTTTGATGAAGGTAGTGAGGTAATGAGTAAAGAAGCGAATTCACAACTAGCCATTCGCCAAGAAAAATTTATCCGCGATCTTAAAAACGCCTTGGTCCGTATTGAAAACAAAACTTACGGGGTGTGCCGCGTAACAGGAAAACTTATCAATAAAGACCGTTTGAAACTGGTTCCGCATGCAACTTTGAGCATTGAGGCAAAAAATATGCAAAAGTAACAAATTGTTGTTTTTCAATGGAATTTAAAAAACCGAGCCTCTTTGTTTAAAGAGGCTTTTTTTATGCTCAAAAAAATTGTTATAGCCTATTTTTTATTTTTTGCGACTACTTTTTGCCACGCCCAAAAAGTAATCCAAAAAGAATTTTCTTCGGAAGGAATACAAACGCTTTCAATTGCAGACGACGCTATTTATAAAATAACCCTTCACTCTTCTGAAGAATCAAGCATTAAAGTTTCCCTTCATATTTCTGGTGAACATTTTGAGACTATAATTATTGAAGAAAAAATTTTTGAAGAAACACTTTCTTTGAAAACAGGATTTTTACCTTTTTTTACTTTGGAAAACGACAAACTTGCAGCACATAAATTAATGGGCATTGAAGTGGAAGTAACCGTTCCCGAAAATTTGGAGGTTGAAATTAAATCGAAGTTGACCTCTGTAATTGCTACGGGAACTTTTAAAAATCTGAATATTTCTTTGGAAAATGGAAGCTGCAGTTTATATGAATTTTTGGGAAATGCCCACCTCAAAACCAGAACTGGAAATATAACCGTTCAAGCCCAAAATGAAGTTGCCGGTAAAACAATCTCAAAAAAAGGAACTATTGTGAATAAACTTTCAAGTCAAGGGAGGTTCCTCGTTTTTGCAGAAAGTACCAATGGCAATATTTGGCTGCTACAAACCAAATAATATTGCTACTTTTGCCTTCGCACTCCGTAGCCTTGGCAAAGAGAATGCCGTCTTTTGAAATCATTGTAAAGGAGAAGTTATACCTTCCAATGTTTCAGAAAGAGAAAGCCCATATTCTATGAGTCTAAAAAAAGCAACTTTAATCATCATTCTGATTTTATTAATAGATCAGATTTCAAAATTTTACATAAAAACGCATTTCACTTTAGGCGAAGAAATCCGGGTTCTTGATTGGTTCCGAATTCTTTTTGTTGAAAATGAAGGAATGGCTTGGGGCGCAAAAATTCCAGGTCAGTACGGAAAACTTTTTTTAACGCTTTTCAGGATTGTTGCCATAGGCGGAATTGCTTATTGGTTGTGGGATTCCGTTAGAAAGAACGCACCGCGCATTTTAATTTTTTGTATCGCATTGATTTTTGCGGGAGCCTTGGGCAATATCATTGATTCGGTTTTTTATGGTATTATTTTTAACGATAGCCATCATCAAGTAGCTACTTTATTTCCTGAGGGCGGTGGCTATGGAACCTTGTTTCACGGGAAAGTGGTTGATATGCTATATTTTCCGCTATACGGAGGTACACTGCCAGAATGGGTTCCTTTTTGGGGTGGTGAGTATTTTACTTTTTTTGATCCCGTTTTCAATATTGCTGATTCTTCCATCAGTGTGGGGGTAATTTTACTTCTTCTTTTCAACAAAAAGGCATTTCCTAAATCTGATACAAAGAGCGACAATTCAGCTTCGAATGCTGCAGAGGAATCTAATTAAATTACATTTCGTATAATAGTAAAAAGTAACATCAGAACTAAGATGGTAATAAGCCATTTTGTTGAAATAATTATATCTGGTAAAATGACATTAAATGGCTTTAATGCCATTTTAAAAAAAATAAAGAAGGCCAGTGGTGTAAAAAAATAGATGAGTAAATTAAGTTGGGCGGCCTTCTTGAAATTCCCGTGTAATAATTCATGAAATGCACGTTGCGAACCACATCCTGGACAATCCAATCCGCTAATAGATTTACTAATACAACTTACAAATACCGCTTCTCCACTCGAAGGATCGTTTTTATAAAAATAATAAGTACCGGCTACAAATAGAACAAATGCAAATATTGATAAAAGTTTATAGATCAAATGTGCTATGAATAAATATTATAATTTTCTAACATTTCTTGATAGACAGCCATTCCGCCAAAAAGGAAAAAGTAGATTAAATTAAGAATAAGAAGCCCTATCGCTATATAAGATAATATTTTGGAATTTTTTGCGGAAGAAAGTGCTCCAGCAAAATCACCATTTTCAAATTTTGTTTTAACCTGGGTTGATAATACAATTGCAACAATTCCAAGAATAAGGCCTATACAGCAAGGAGAACACAATCCTAAAATTGTAGCCACTATTGCTAAAGCCATATTGTTATTTGGCATTGTATTTTCAGAATAGGTAGTAGTTTCCATAATATCAGATTTTTATAAAACAATTTTAAAGATACTACGATTTTTTAAAATCTAATATATTTTTTGGCGAGACGCAAAAATTTAGCGGTACATCCGTAGCCTCAAAAAAAATTTCCGGCTCTGGTTCAAAAAAGGACAGCCCTATAAAAACGGTATGGGGACTACATTTTTTTAAAAAACGATCATAAAAACCTTTACCGTAACCAACGCGATTCCCTTTTTGGTCATAGGCCAATAATGGAACGAAAACCACGTCTAGTGTTTCTGGTGAAATTTCAATGCCTGAAACGGGTTCGGGAATGCCGTATTCTGAAGTTTTTAATGCCGTATTTTCCTGCAATAAAAAATGCTTCATTTCACCCGACTCAAAATCGGCTTTTGGAATAACAATGCTTTTATCTTTTCCTTGGAGAATGTGTAATAAGTATTCGGTATTCACTTCTTTTTTTAATGAAATGGGAAGGAAAATATGGTAATAGGTTTTGTTCCAAATAGGAAGTTGCAAAGCTTGATTTGCAATTTGTAGGCTCATGGCTTCAATGGATTCTTCGGAAAGATTTTCCCGAAGATTTTTGTATTTCAAACGAAGATTTTTTTTGTCGGCCATACTATCTTTAAATTCCAAATCGTCTATCGGTACTCGTAAATTCAAAATCCTTTCAATCTTCTCTTTCTGCAGCTTCGGTATTTGCGGAATTCACGGTTGAAATATGAAAAATTGCATCGCCTTGATTTACAATGGGAGATTGATTCACATTAATTATATAACCTTCGTTTGGCGAAGTAACCTTAAACCGCATTTTTCCGTATGGGTCGGTAATGGTGGCTAAAAATTCACCTTTTTCTACGTGTTTGTTGCAGTCTATTTTCACGTGTAGCAATCCACTCCGGTATGCCCGTATCCATTTGCTTTTTTCAATTATTACCGTTTTTGCATTTGGTTCTGGAGCAACGTGCCTTTTTCCCAGCATATCCAAATGTTTAAGAAAACGCAATATTCCGTCAACGCCTTCCTTTGCAATATGTTTGTTGCTCTCTCGGCTTTTTCCACCTTCAAAAAGCAAAACGGGAATGCCCATTTTCTGACAAGTATTTCTATAGGATTTTTCTATGGTATTTGAGTAAACTGTGAACGGCGCATTAAAAGCCTTTGCGAGCTCCAATAATTTTTCATCGCCAGGTTTTATGCGTATTTGCGCGGCGTTGAAACGGCTGGCACCGCCTGTGTGAAAATCGAGGCAATAATCTGCGTGCGGCAATACTTTTTTGGTGAAATGATACGCAACACGGCTCGCCAAAGAACCAGATTTGGTTCCGGGAAAAACCCTGTTAAGATCGCGCCCATCGGGAAATGAGCGATCCCCATTCAAAAATCCAAAAACGTTAAGTATGGGAATACATATTATAGTTCCTCGTTTTGGCTTGTTCAATTTTCGGGCTATTAATTGTCGAACAATTTCAACTCCGTTTATTTCATCGCCGTGAATGGCAGCAGTAATTAAAACCGTTGGGCCCGGAGTTTTTGAGCGTTCAATAATAATAGGAATTTCAACTTTTGTGGAAGTATAAAGTTTTGCAATACTGAAATCGATAGTTTTGCTTTCACCAAGCGCGACATGCTCATTTAATATTACAATATCTTTTTCTTCTTTTTTAGCCATTTTTTATACGTTGCGTTCAATGTATTTTATAATTGAATTGGCAATGTCTTTTCCTGTAGCTTGTTCAATGCCTTCCAAACCTGGTGAGGAATTTACTTCTAAAATAAGCGGTCCGCGTGAAGATTGGAGCATATCTACCCCAGCAATTCCAAGCCCCATTGCTTTAGCGGCTTTTAGAGCTGCGGTTTCTTCTTCATCGGAAAGTTTTATTACGGTCGCAGTTCCGCCACGGTGCAAGTTACTGCGGAATTCGCCTTCTTTTCCCTGTCTTTTCATTGCGCCTACAACCTGTCCGTCAACAATAAAAGCGCGAATGTCTGCGCCCCCGGCTTCTTTTATAAATTCCTGAACAATAACGCGAGCTTGAAGATTGTTGAAAGCTTCAATTACCGATTCCGCCGCTTTTCTGGTTTCAACCAAAATAACGCCGATCCCCTGCGTTCCTTCCAATAATTTAATGATAACAGGCGCACCACCAGCTTGATCAACAATTTCCTTGACGTTTTTGGAATAGTTTGTAAAAACGGTTTTCGGCAATCCTAAACCTGCGCGGGAAAGTATCTGCAAACTTCTCAACTTGTCCCGAGATCGAACCAAGGCTTGAGATTCTGTGGTTGTAAAAACGTGCATCATCTCAAACTGGCGCACCACCGCAGTTCCATAAAAAGTTACCGAGGCGCCAATTCTGGGAATGATTGCATCGGTGTGGTCTAGTTTGTGGCCTTTGTAATAAATTACAGGGTTTTTCTTTTCAATTACAATATCACACTTGGCGTGATTTATAATCTCTACATCATGTTTCCGGCCTTTTGCGGCTTCTACAAGACGCTTTGTGGAGTATAAATTTGCGTTTGCAGATAATATCTTGATGTTCATTTTTTTGTTTTTAGTTTAAAGGACAGATTGGTTTTGTTTATATCCACTATATATTTATTGCTTAGAAAATTTCTGCCCAAAAGCACGGGAAAACGCATTTCTTCGCGATCACTCAATGTTAAATAAATGGGTTGTGTCTTTCCAAAAAGAATGATTTCCGTTTTAATTCTGTATCTGGCTTCAGATTGACCGTTGCTGCTTTTAACAACTTTTACGTCATATTCGTCAAATATTATTTCCCTTTCGTGGTAGCTTGGGTGCTCTTCATCTAAAAAATTACATTTTAAATAGCTATCTTCAACTTTCATGTTTTTGCAATGGATGGAAGAAGTGAAGGCGCCCGTGTCAATTTTAACTTCAATGTCGAACAGATTTAACATTGGAAAATCCGCTTTGTCTATTCTACCGATGTTTCTTTTCAAGGTTATGGGATTTTTTTAATTGCAAGGTAAGCAATCGAAATCAAAATCGAAATTGAAAATAAAATCGAAATGATACTCTTTATCTCTTGTTTCGCTCAATAAACCCGATCACACTTTTTGAAACATTTTTCCCAGACGTATTCTCAATGCCCTCTAATCCGGGTGTGCTGTTTATTTCCAAAACCATCGGTCCGTTTTTAGATTGCAAAATATCCACGCCGCAAAAACCAAGACCCATTGCTTTCGCGGCTTTAAGTGCCGTTTTTTCTTCAGCAGTAGAAAGTGAAATCATTTCTGAAGTCCCCCCGCGATGCAGATTGCTTCGAAAATCTCCAATTTTACATTTCCTTTTCATCGCCGCAACCACCACCCCGTCAACCACTATTGCACGAACGTCAGCGCCATTTGCTTCTTCAATATATTCCTGCAAAAGAAATTTAACTCCCGCAGCGTTCAACGTTTCAATGGTTGCAAGTGCATTCTGTGTACTTTCGGTAAGTATCACCCCTTCGCCGTGGGTTCCTTCCAATAGTTTGATAATAATTGGTTTGCCATTGAAAGTTTTCAGTTGTTCTTCAAACTCGAAAAAAGAAGCATAAACAGTTCTCGGGACGGGAATATGATTTTTCGCCAATATTTGAAAACATGTCCATTTGTCACGGCTGTTTGTAATACCTTCGGAAGAAGCCACGCTAAAAACGCCCATAGCTTCAAAATGGCGCACTACATTGGTTCCAAAATAAGTATTGGAAGCTCCAATTCGGGGAATAATTGCTTGTATGCCTTCCACTTTTTCATTTTGATAAAATAGTGCTGCTTTTTCGTTTTCAACAGCAAGATTACAATAGGAAGGATCCAAAACCATCATAGTGTGGTTCCGCGCTTGGCCAGCATTTAAAAGACTTTTAGTGGAATAAAGCGCTTCCCCACGCGATAAAATGGCAATGTTCATAGTTGATTATTCTGTTGCAAATTAACCAAAAAGAACATTGCCATTAAAATCATTAGTTAAAAATTAACGGTTACCTTTCCTCTTAGATAAAATGTGGGGATTAGGCGCGAAAGATATTTTTTCCATAATTTTTTGTACGTTAAACAAAATCCTATTTGACACGAACGGGGTTCCGCTGCCGAATGTCAAAAAATCACGGATTTTCAAAATCTCCATTTAACCATTTCTTAACTATTTTTGATAGGGTAAAATTCCAAAGAAAATAAAATAGCAAGTATCTTTGAGCTTATGGCCAACGCTTCGGTAACACTTCAAATTTCAACACTTCCCGATTCGCCCGGCGTTTATCAATACTACGATAAAGATGGGAAATTGCTCTATGTGGGTAAAGCCAAAAATTTAAAAAAAAGAGTTTCATCCTACTTTACAAAAAATTTCGACAATAACCGTACGCGGCTGTTGGTGAAGAAAATTGAAACCATAAAGCACATCGTGGTTAAAACCGAAACGGATGCGCTTTTGCTTGAAAATAATTTGATAAAAAAATATCAGCCACGCTACAATGTGATGCTGAAAGATGATAAAAGTTATCCTTGGATTTGCATAAAGAATGAACGCTTTCCGCGTGTTTTTTCTACACGGAGATTGATTAAAGACGGGTCTGAATATTATGGTCCGTACACGAGTATGAAAACGGTACACACGCTGCTGGATTTAATTAAGGGCTTATATCCATTACGGACCTGCAACTATGACCTTTCCGAAGAAAAAATTAGGGCGGGCAAATATAAAGTGTGTTTGGAATATCATTTGGGTAACTGCGCCGGGCCTTGCGAAGGACTTTTTTCCGAAAAGGAATATCTTGAGAATATTGAAGCAATTCGAAACATTGTTAAGGGTAATTTTAAAGATTCCCTTTATAAATTTAAAAGCCAGATGAAAAATCTGGCAACCGATTTAAAGTTTGAACAGGCGCAGCGCGTAAAGGAAAAGATTGATATTTTGGAAAACTATCAATCCAAATCGACCGTTGTAAACCCAAAGATCAATAACGTTGATGTGTTTTCTATCATTTCTGATGAAAGTTATGGGTATGTCAATTTTCTTCAACTATCACATGGCGCCATCATTCGATCGCATACGTTGGAAATAAAAAAGAAACTTGACGAAACCGACGAAGAACTGCTACAACTTGCGATTGTGGAAATTCGGCAACGTTTCAATTCACTTTCAAAGGAAATCTATGTCCCTTTTGAAGTTGAATTGGGCGAAGGCATAAAGGTACACGTGCCCAAGCTTGGCGATAAAAAAGCGATTTTGGATCTTTCCGAAAGAAATGCAAAATATTATAGAATGGAGCGTTTCAAACAAGCCAAAATTGTTGATCCCGATCGACACGAAAAACGAATTATGGCGCAGATGAAAAAAGATCTTCGACTTTCCGAAGAACCGCGGCATATTGAGTGTTTCGATAACAGTAACATTCAGGGTACAAACCCGGTGGCAGCCTGTGTTGTTTTTAAGGATGGGAAACCAAGTAAAAAAGATTATCGTAAATTCAATATAAAAACCGTTGAAGGTCCCGATGATTTTGCCTCGATGGAAGAAGTTGTGTACCGCCGTTACAAAAGATTGCTGGAAGAAGAGCAACCCTTGCCGCAATTAATCATCATAGATGGAGGAAAGGGACAGCTTTCATCGGCATTGAAAAGTTTGGACAAGTTGGGGTTGCGCGGAAAAATAGCTATTATAGGAATTGCGAAACGTTTGGAGGAATTGTTTTATCCGAACGATCCCATTCCGTTGTATTTGGATAAAAAAAGCGAAACCTTAAAAATAATTCAGCAGTTAAGAAACGAAGCGCACCGTTTTGGCATTACCTTTCACAGGAGCAAAAGAAGCAAACAAGCCCTAAATACTGAAATGGAAACCATTCCCGGAATAGGCGAAAAAACGATAGTTGAATTATTGAAACATTTTAAAAGCACCAAAAGAATTGCATCCGCTAGTTATGAAGAACTTTCAAAAGTTGTGGGCGCGAGCAGAGCCAAAAAGTTGATAGAACATTTTAACAATGAACAATAAACAGGGAACATTGCCATTTTCACTAATTCACTAATTCACTAATTCACTAATTCACTAATTCACTAATTCACTAATTCACTAATTCACTAATTCACAAATCCAATAATGAAGAAAATACTCATAATGGTATTCTCAATTATTTCAACTTTTTCCTTTTCACAGGAAAAAGGCGAACAGGATTTAAAAATAGGTCTGGTATTGAGCGGTGGCGGTGCCAAGGGCTTGGCGCATATTGGCGCTTTAAAGGTAATTGAGGAATCGGGCGTGCGTATAGATTATATTGGCGGAACCAGCATGGGCGCAATTATTGGGGCCTTATATGCTTCGGGATATTCCGCCAAACAGCTGGACAGTATTTTCAACCAAACGGATTTCAGTACGCTAATCCAGGACAATATTCCCCGAAGCTCAAAAACATTTTACGAAAAACAGGAGGCCGAGAAATATGCGCTGGTACTTCCTTTTGATAAATTTAAAGTTGGTTTTCCCTCGGGACTTTCAAAGGGACAAAATGTTTACAATTTGCTTTCAAAATTGACCAGTCACGTTAGTGACATTTCAGATTTCAGTGAACTACCTATTCCTTTTTTCTGTGTTGCCACCAACGTTGAAAGTGGGGAGGAAGTTATATTGGACCATGGAAACCTTCCCCGGGCGGTTTCCGCCAGCGGTGCCCTGCCATCAATCTTTAGTCCGGTGGTAATTGATAATAAGGTTTTAATTGATGGTGGGGTGGTGAATAATTATCCCGTTAAGGAAGTTCGCGCCAAAGGAATGGATATTATCATTGGTGTAGATGTGCAGGATAGCCTTAAAAGCCGCGATAATTTGAGATCTGCATTTGAAGTTTTGGTTCAAATAAATAATTACCGCACAATTAAGGACATGATAGAAAAACGAAAGAAAACCGATATTTACATCCATCCGAATATTAAAGATTTTACGGTAGTATCTTTTGACGAAGGAAAAAATATAGTGAAGTCTGGATTTGAATCAGCCGATATCTTTAGGGAGAAGCTTGAAGCGCTGGCTTCCCAACAGTTACCGGGGAAAAAAAAGAAAATAAAATTTGAGGCTAGGGATACTATTTTTATAAAGGAAGTTAAAATTGAAGGAATTGAAAAATATACGCGCAGTTACGTCTTGGGGAAACTTAAGCTAAAAACCCCTGCAAAAGTATCATATGAGGATTTTAGCGATGGAATAAACAATCTTTCGGCAACCGGAAATTTTCAGGATATTAATTACAGATTCTTTGATGACGACGGCCAAAGCACGTTGCTTTTGCAATTGCGGGAAAGCCATTCTTCCATGTTGCTTCGTTTTGCCGCACATTATGACAATTTATTCCGAACGGCTGCTTTAGTAAACATTACAAAAAAGAGACTTTTTACTAACAATGATATAGCTTCCTTGGATTTGATTGCCGGAGACAACCTTCGCTATAACTTTGAATATTATATAGACAAAGGTTTTTACTGGAGCGTGGGATTCAATTCAAAATATCATTTTTTTGAAACAGAAGTGCCCTTAAGTTTTGTTGGGGCAGATTTGACTGCTGAAGTCTCCTTGCCAGTTAATAAACTAACAGTAAAATATAGCGATTTTACCAATCAGTTATATTTTGAAACACTTTTCCGTAGAACTTTCATCCTTGGCTTAGGTGGCGAACATAAATATCTGCGGTATCTTACTGAAACTATTGGTACAGATGAAAACAACCTACCGCGAACTGTTTTTGAAAGCACCAATTATTATAGTGCCTTTGGATTTTTGAAGTATGACACCTATGACAATAGTTTTTTTCCGAAGAGCGGGGCTTATTTTTCCGGAGACTTTCATTGGTACCTATTGGCCGAAGGGCGCAATAAAGAATTTGAACCTTTCTCTGTAGCCAAAGCAAAAATGGGATATTCAAAAACTATTTACGGCAAACTATCAGCCAATATAACTGCGGAAGGTGGCTTTAAATTGGGCGGACCAGATACCACCACTCTTGACTTTGCACTGGGCGGCTACGGTTTTAAGGAGATGAACAATATTATTCCCTTTTTAGGCTATGAAGCTATTTCCCTTCGCGGGAATACCTATCTTAAATCCGTACTTACCTTTGATTATGAAATTTTCAGGAAAAACCACGTAAACATTTCTGCGAATATAGCTAACGTGGGTAACGACCTTTTTGAAAATGGGCAGTGGATTCATGGAATAGATTATTCGGGTTTTGCCGCAGGCTATGGATTGGAAACTATTTTGGGCCCTATGGAAATAAAATATTCCTATTCGCCCGAGTTGGATAAAAGTGAATGGTTTGTGGCATTAGGTTATCGGTTTTAGCATAAACTTAAACGTTTAGCTCCATTATTTTTCCGATATTTGTAGGTAAGAGTTAGAATGAAAGTAGGTCAGGAAATACCGCATAATAAATGATTTATAAAAGCTGAATGACTCAATAACCCAATAACTAAAAAAGATGCCTTTCTATCATAAACTGGGTAAAATACCGCCCAAACGTCATACACAATTCCGAAAACCAGATGGTAGTCTCTATTCAGAGCAACTTTTTGGAACCATTGGTTTTGATGGCATGTACAGTAATATTTATCACGAATACCGACCCACGCAAGTAAAGGAAATTAAAAAATCATATAGTGTTTCGCCAAAGATTGCACGTGCCAATAATATGGAATCTTTACGGTTAAAGGGGTTTGACGTAAAACCGGAAAAGGATTATCTCAACAGCCGAAAAACCGTACTCACAAATAGCGATTGCAGTATCATTCTTGCCGCTCCCCAAGAATCTCTAAAAGATTATTTTTATAAAAACACGGATGCCGATGAACTTATTTTCATTCACAAAGGGAGCGGAAAATTGCGTACTCTTTTAGGAAATCTCGATTTTAAATATGGCGATTATCTTTTGGTTCCACGAGGAATTATTTATCAAATAGATTTTGACACGGAAGACAATCGACTTTTTATTGTAGAATCGCGAAGACCTATCTATACTCCAAAAAGATATAGAAATTGGTTTGGGCAGTTGTTGGAACATTCACCTTATTGTGAACGCGATATTCGTAAACCCCAAGACCTTGAAACCCATGACGAAAAAGGGGAATTTTTGGTAAAAGTTAAAAAGCACAACGATATTTTTGAAATGGTGTACGCCACTCATCCGTTTGATGTTGTAGGTTATGACGGTTACAACTTTCCGTACGCCTTTTCAATCCATGATTTTGAACCCATTACCGGACGAATCCACCAACCGCCACCTGTGCACCAAACTTTTGAAACGGATGCTTTTGTGGTTTGTAGCTTCGTACCGCGCCTGTATGACTATCATCCGGATAGTATTCCGGCGCCCTATAATCATAGCAATATTGATAGTGATGAGGTGTTATACTATGTAGATGGCGATTTTATGAGCCGAAACGATATTGAAGCGGGCCAAATAACGCTTCACCCAGCGGGAATCCCACACGGGCCACATCCAGGTTCTGCTGAACGGAGTATTGGGAAAACAAAAACAGAAGAGCTTGCCGTTATGGTAGATACCTTCAAACCTTTGCAAGTAACTGAGGATGGATTAAAACTTTCTGACGGAACTTATTATCAGAGTTGGCTGGAGAAGGAATAAGATTTTTGCCTCTCTGCGCCCCTTTGGAAAATTAAATAATACAATTTTGAATTATGAGTAAAGAAACAAAAGAAGTAAAATCAGTCGATTACGGATTAGAAAAAATATTTGAGGGCGCGGAAGATTTCCTGCCTTTATTGGGAACGGATTATGTAGAATTTTATGTAGGCAATGCAAAACAATCAGCCCATTTTTATAAAACGGCTTTCGGCTTTCAGTCCTATGCATATAAAGGGCTAGAAACCGGATCGCGTGATTCTGTAAGTTATGTGTTGAAACAGGACAAAATCAGGCTGGTGCTTACCACTCCATTAAATAGTAGATCTCCAATAAATGACCACATAGTTAAACACGGCGATGGCGTAAAAGTAATCGCCCTTTGGGTTGAGGACGCTCGGAGCGCTTTTGAAGAAACCACCAAGCGTGGCGCAAAACCTTATATGGAGCCGACGGTGGAAAAAGACGAGCACGGCGAAGTAGTGCGCAGCGGAATTTACACCTACGGAGAAACCGTGCATATGTTTGTGGAACGTAAAAATTACAACGGGACATTCCTGCCCGGTTTCCGGGAATGGAAAAGTGACTACAACCCAACTCCCACAGGTTTAAAATATATAGACCATATGGTTGGTAATGTGGGCTGGGGCCAAATGAACAAATGGGTAAAATGGTATGAAGAGGTAATGGGTTTTGTAAATTTTCTTTCATTTGATGACAAACAGATCCACACAGAATATTCCGCTTTAATGAGCAAGGTGATGAGCAATGGCAATGGGCGCATCAAATTCCCAATAAACGAACCGGCAAAAGGAATAAAAAAATCGCAGATTGAAGAATATCTGGATTTTTATGAAGATTCTGGGGTACAACATTTGGCTGTCGCAACAGATGACATTATAAAAACCGTAAGCCAACTCAAAGAACGCGGCATAGAATTTTTACCGCCGCCACCGCAAGCCTATTATGATGATATTCCTCGCCGTTTGGGAGACCATATGAAAATGATGAAAGAAGACATCAACGAACTAAAAAAACTCTCAATAATGATAGATGCCGATGAGGAAGGCTATCTGCTTCAAATATTCACAAAACCTTTGGAAGATAGGCCAACCCTGTTTTTTGAGATCATCCAACGAATGGGAGCAAAAGGCTTTGGCGCTGGAAACTTTAAAGCCCTTTTTGAATCCATTGAAAGAGAACAAGAGCAAAGAGGAACTTTATAATGCAACATTCCATAAACCCCATCGTTTTTAGCAGATGGGGTTTATTTTTTGGAACGGTAGTTGTATTTTTATCCACAGACTTCCTAAGTAATAATTTATGAAAAAGCTGCTCACGCTTTTATTTCTTTTTTCAAATATTTTTTTTCTTTCTGCCCAAGAAAGAGCTTACGGTAACGGCGAATTTTTTAGATTCCGCGTTCATTATGGTTTTGTTACGGCTGGCTATGCCACGCTTAGCGTAAAAAATGCCACTATGTTTGGGAAAGATGTTTTTCATGTACGAGGCTATGGGGAGACTGTTGGCGTTTCAAAATGGTTTTTTAAGGTGAAAGACGATTATCAATCTTATATTGATAAGGATAAGGATATACCGTACCGTTTTATAAGGAAAATTGACGAAGGCGGCTACACTAAGGATATTCAGATTGATTTCAATCATTCCAAAAACATAGCAACGGTTAACGATAAAAAAAAGGACGAAACCACTTTATTTTCTTTTCCGGCGGAAACACAGGATATGATTTCGGCATTTTACTATCTTCGAAACAAATTGGACACCGATAACATAAAAGAAGGCGACGTAGTGGAAATGAATATGTTTTTTGACAAAGAAAATTACAAATTCAGGCTAAAATTCCTTGGAAAAGAAATTTTAGATACTAATTTTGGGCGCGTTCGTACTTTAATTTTTAGACCCTACGTACAGTCGGGACGTGTTTTCAAGGAAAAAGAAAGTCTAACTGTTTGGATTAGCGACGATAACAACAAAATACCCTTGCTTATAAAAGCAGATTTGGCGGTGGGTTCATTAAAAGCGACCCTAACCGAATTTAAAGGATTACAACATTCTTTTAAAATATTAGTAGATCAATAGAATATATAATTGTATAATTTCCCCCAATTTGAAGAATTTAATTTTAGCCACATTAACACTACTATTTCTAAGCACCTCTTGTGAGAATCAAAAACTCGAAATAGCCGAGGCAAGGGAGGCCTTAGAAGAACCTATTATAGAACAATACGGTTATATTCTAAACGATTTCAATGTAATACGTGATACAATCCGTAAGGGCGATACTTTTGGCGATCTTCTTTTTGCCAATGGTGTTTCTCAGGAAAAAATAATGGAAGTGGCTACAAAATTCCGTGATAGTTTCGACGTTCGCAAAATAGGTGTGGGAAAACCTTATGTGTTGCTAAATTCCAAAGATTCGCTAAACCAAACTCAGGTTTTCATATATGAAACCAATAAAGTAGACTTTGCCGTTGTAGATTTTCGGGATACTCTTTCAATATTCAACAGTCAAAAACCCGTTCGGTATGAAGAACGTGAGGCATCTGGGATAATAACAAGTTCGTTATCCGCTACTATGGAAGAACAGAACTTAAGTCCGAATATGACAGATCAACTGGCTAATATTTATGCGTGGACCATTAACTTTTTCAAACTGCAGCCGGGCGATCGATTTAAAGTTATTTATACTGAAAAGTTTATTGATGATACAATTCCTGCCGGACTTCAAGAAATAAAAGCTGCCTATTTTGAGCATCGCGGTAAACCCTTGTACGCTTTTAAATATTCATCGGATTCTTTGGGAAAAATCTCAGGCTATTATGATGAAAAGGCCAATAATCTTAAGCGTGCATTTTTGAAAGCTCCCGTAACTTTTAGCCGAATATCTTCTCGATACAACCTCAACAGGCGTATAAAATATTATGGCTTTAAGCTACGCCCACACCGTGGTACCGATTTTGCAGCTCCGGTTGGCACGCCAATTTTGGCAACTGCAGATGGAGTGGTAACAAAATCCGAAAGAAGGGGAGGCAATGGAAACTATGTTAAAATAAAACACTTTGGCAGCTACGAAACCCAATATCTTCATATGAAAGCCAGAAACGTAAAAGTAGGACAGCATGTTAGTCAAGGCGATGTAATTGGTTGGATAGGCATGACAGGGAACACCAGCGGCCCACACGTTTGTTATCGTTTCTGGAAAAATGGAAAAGAGGTGGATCCTTTCAAGGAAGATTCGCCGTTTTCAAAACCACTACCTAAGGAATTGCACCAACAATATTTTGCACAGCTGATTCCTATGAAAGATAATTTGGATTGTATTTCCTTTTAAACCTTACCTCAATTTAATTTTTTGTGCAACGCCCTAAAATATTGAAGTTAATTTTTGTTTATTAACCTTATATTTGAAGCAACGCAAAATATTTCAATTATGTATACGACCATCCAATTTATCCATTCCTATTGGGCTTATTTAGTGCTTCTTATTGTTGTTTTAGCAACCTTGAATGCCCTTGCAGGGTTTTTCTCAAAAAGGGAATATGGTGCAAAAGATTTTCGAATTTCCTTATTCGCACTTATAGTAACCCATATTCAATTGTTAATAGGACTGATTTTATATTTTGTTTCGCCGTTGGGTTTGCAGAATATTTCAAATTCTGGAATGGGTGTAGTTATGAAAGATTCAACTGCCCGACTTTATGCGGTGGAGCATCCATTGGTAATGATTTTGACCGTAATTTTTATTACAATCGGATATTCAAAACACAAAAAGAAACTTCTTTCCAGCGGAAAATTTAAAACTCTGGCAATTTTCTATAGCATAGCGTTAATACTTATGTTAAGCAGGATTCCGTGGAGCCAGTGGTTTTAAAAGAAAGGGAAACAAATTTGTTTGTTAACAGGAATAAACTTCATTATTTGGAAATCTTTTCCTTAATCAAATAAATGTACACGGGAAAATGATCACTGTAACCCCCCGTGAAACCATTAGCAAAACTTCGGAAGGGGTAGCCTTTATATTTGCCGCGCGGATTGGTTAAATAGTTCTTGTTGAATATTCCCGCTTTATAAAAACGATAATAAGAATAATCCTTTTTTGTAAGTTCCGTTGATATTATTATTTGGTCAAAAAGATTCCAGGCATCCCGGTAGGCTAGGGTTCCATTTCCTTTTTTGTACATTTCTTCCATCGGGTTGTACAGTTCTTTCAGCATTAAATCCTCTTTTTTACTCTTTGTTTTCAAAACCTGCTTAATACTTGGATTTATTGGGTCATCGTTCAAATCGCCCATCGTTATGATTTTTGCATAAGGATCTTCGCTGAACAGGGAATCCATTATATGTTTATTGAGCTGGGCGGCCTTCATTCGTTTTGAACGGCTACGGGCTTCGCCACCGCTCCGGGACGGCCAGTGATTAACAATTATATATATTTTTTCACCGTCAAGCATGCCGCTTACCAAAAGTTGATCTCGAGTAAAAATCCGCTTCGTTCTATCATTGTCATCATAAAGTAACAATTCATAGTTTTTGGCATCAATGGGGGTAAATAATTTTTTTTGATAAAGTAAGGCCACATCTATCCCCCTCCGGTCCGGGCTATCAAAATGTACAATCCCGTAGTTTTTGTTTAACAATGGTGTTTGGTTCAACAAATCTTCAAGTACACGGCGATTTTCAATTTCGCTCAAACCTATCAAGGTGGGTGAAGTTCCTGTAACATCCTCCCCAATTTCTGAAATTACTTTGGCAATATTTGCCAATTTCGCTTCATAGATTTCTTGCGTCCAATGATCGTTTCCCTCGGGTGTTCTTTCATCATCAAAAGTTATGGGATCATCTTCGTAATCAAAAAGATTTTCAACATTGTAAAAGGCAATCGTGTTTATTTTATATTCTTTTTCGATTTGTGAAAATGAAAAAGAAATATAGAACAAACTCAAAAAAATTGAATAGTGAAAAGAATTTGACATCTTAAAAAATCACATTAAAAGTAAAAAATTAACTAATATAATATTGATATAATAAATAAATTATTAAATTTAACTCCTTCCCAGAAAAAACACTCCCCTTTTATTAAATTCTCATTTAAAGATGAAACGCTTCGTTTTTATCGGTTGGGTGGTTTTTTTGGGCGGAATGGCTTCCTTTGCCCAAGAGGCTATCGTAAAAGGACGAGTTCTGGAAACCTATTCCTATGAACCCATTCCGGATGTTGAAATAAACATTCAGGCCAGTATCTTCAATACCGTCACCAATACGAATGGTGAATTTTATTTCCTTGCTGATAATCTTCCGCAGGGACAACAAACATTAATAATTTCAAAGGCGGGCTATATAACTTTAAAGATTCCCATAATTATTCAAAATGATGCTCCAATCAATTTAGATCCTATACTAATGGAAATTGATCTTAGCGAAGTTGAGCAACAAATTGGCGTTATCAGTCTTTCCGATAATGAACTGAATGATGAGGATGGGACTTCATATAACGTGTCTGGTCTGTTACAAGCCTCTGATGATGTTTTTCTGACAGCCGCCGCCTATGATTTCAGTACAACTTTTTTCAATCCGCGGGGATTGGATAATGCTTATGGGAAAGTCCTAATCAATGGATTGGAAATGAACAAACAATACGACGGCCGACCGCAATGGGCAGATTGGGGCGGCTTGAACGATGTGCAGCGCAATCAGGAATTTTCTATGGGGTTGCAGGCCAATGACTATACTTTTGGTGACGTTGCCGGAACCACAAATGTAATAATGCGCGCTTCGCAGTATCGAAAGGGAGGAAGGGTTTCCTATGCTTCTTCGAACAGGAGTTATCGCGGCCGTGTGATGGGGTCTTATAATAGTGGGTTGGGTAAAAATGGCTGGGCATATTCGGTTTTGCTTGCACGCCGTTTTGGTGACGGCGGTTTTCAGGAAGGAACTGTTTATGATGCCAATTCTTTTTTTATTTCGGTCGAGAAAAATTTCGGGACAAAAAGCAGCCTTAATTTTACGGCATTTTATACGCCGAACGAACGTGGAAAATCGGCTCCTCTCACCGCTGAAGTGGAAAAATTAAAAGGAATTGATTACAATCCAAATTGGGGCTATCAAAATGGGGAGATTCGGAATTCAAAAATGAAAACCGTGGAAGAGCCCGTAATTATGCTAAACCATTTTTGGAATTTAAGTGCTAAAACTTCTTTGAATACCAACGTGGGGTATCAATTGGGAAAAATTGGAAACACGCGGATTGATTATGGCGGAACCCGTCTAATTGAAGTGGATGGCCAACAGGCATATATTGGCGGCGCACGTAATCCATATCCTAATTATTACCAGCGTTTACCCAGTTATTTTCTACGCTTTGAAGACCCAACTGCATATGATTATGAACTTGCATATTTGGCAGAACAAGAACTTATAAATGATGGGCAACTGGATTGGAATTCACTTTACGAAGCCAATAGAATTTTAAGGAATAATGGTGGAAATTCAATTTATGCCATTCAGGAAGATAGACAGGATGATACCCAAATAATGGCCAATACAATTTTGAGTAGTCATATTAACGAAAATATTACATTAAATGGAAATCTAAGTTATCGCAATTTAAAAAGTGAAAACTTTGTGGAATTGAAAGATCTATTAGGCGGAACTGGTTATTTGGACATCGATTATTTTGCCGAAGGAGTAAATAATACAATCATTGGTGATGTAGCTCAAAGTGATTTGCAAAACAGAAACCGAATTGTAACCGAAGGCGATCGCTTCAAATATAATTATGAATTGAATGCCAGCGTAATATCGGGTTTTGCGCAGGGGCAGTTTAAATATAGTAGCATGGATTTTTATGTGGCTGCAACTGCATCTCAAACAAGTTATCAACGCAACGGACTTTTCGAAAATGGAAATTTTCCGGGAAATCTATCTTACGGCGAAAGTGAAAAATTAAATTTTACCGATTTTGGCGGCAAGGCTGGAATTCTTTATAAAATCACAGGTAGACATATGGTTGATTTTAATGCGGGTTATTTCACCAAAGCCCCGACACTTCGAAATTCCTTCAACAATTCCCGGCAAAGCAATGCAACTGTAATTGGGCTGGAATCTGAAAAGATACAGAATGTGGATTTGAGCTATATTTTTCGCTCACCAATTGTAAAAGCCCGCCTTACTGGATATTATAACAAAATGCAAAATCAAACGGATATCAATTTCTTTTTCACGGAATCTGCACAAGGTTATAAAGATGGATATGCTTTTGTGCAGGAAGTTATTACTGGAATCGACACCCGAAAAATGGGCGCTGAACTAGGCATTGAAGCGCAAATAACCCCAACATTCAAATTAAAAGCAGCTGGTTCCTTTGGCGAAAATGTTTATACAAATAATCCAAATCAATATTTAACGAGTGAGGATTTCATCTTTCTTACTTTCGGCGATAAAACCACAAAACTCAAAAATTATCACGTTGCCGGTGGACCTGAAAGAGCATATCAATTGGGCATTGAATATCGCGACCCCCAATTTTGGTGGATGGGCGTAACGGCTAATTATTTTTCAAATGCCTATATAGATATTAGTACGTTGCGAAGATCGGACGTTTTTACTTTCGATGCAGATGGCCAAACGTATAACAATTATGATCCGCAGGTTGCCAAAAGTCTTCTAAAACAAGAAGATTTTGGGGAATATATACTTGGTAAATGTTGTTGGAGGAAAATCGTGGAGAATCAAAAGTTACTACGTCGGTTTTTTTGCAACCGTTAGCAACGTTCTCGATCAACATTATAAAACTGGCGGCTTTGAGGACTCGCGATTGGCGGATTATAAAAAAGTGCAGGAAGACCAAAACAGAAATACGCCAGTTTTTGGAAACCGATATTTCTTCGGTTATGGCACCACCTATTACGCAAATGTTTACATAAGATTTTAACAAATAAATACATGAGTGATGAAAGCAGGAAAATTCTACAAACCATTTACGCTATTTTTCGCATTTTTAATGATACTATCTTGTGTGAAAAGCGACGATTATGATGTGCCAAACACAGAAGTGACTGCGCCAGATATAAACCCAAATGATGTAATCGAAATTTCATCATTAAGAACTTTATTGCAACAGGAACAAACCAATACTGGGAATCCCGATGCAATTTTAACTTTTCAGGAAACCGATAAATACATTGTAGGCTATGTTATTTCAAGTGATGAAGGTGGAAACTTTTTTGAGGAATTAATTATTCAGAACAGTACTTCAAATCCGGATACGGGCGTGAAAATTTTAATAGACGCAAATCCTCTTTTCACAACTTTTGAATTCGGAAGAAAAATGTATGTAAAACTGGATGGTTTGACGGTGGGGTTAAACAGCGGAGTTCTAACCCTTGGAATTCGGGATGGTACAAACATTCAGAAAATTGCAGAATCGGCGATGTTTGATTTTTTGATTCGCGATGTTGAGGTTGCGAGTATTGAACCGCTTCCTATTACTGTTTTGGATTTTTCAGATGATAAAACCAATCTTTTTGTTCGCCTTTCCGATGTTCAATTTAATCGAAACGATGCGCTTGGCGACAATCGTAAAACTTTTGCTGCCGAACAGGGGGATCAATTTGATGCGGAACGGAAGCTTGAAAGTTGCGTTACGGGTTATACTGCAATATTCAGCACCAGCACCTATGCTGATTACAAGGCAGTACTTTTGCCTACGGGAAGGGGATATATGGATGCTATTTTAACGTATGATTTTTATGGTGAAGATTTCAACGTAACCGTCAGTGATCCTTCAACAATACATTTTGAAAGTGAAGAACGCTGCGATCCTGCGGAAATAGATTGTGGATTAGCCGAAACCTCGGGGACTAACATTCTATTTAGTGATTTTTTTGAAACCCAATCTCCGGGCGATCCAATCTCAGGTAATGGTTGGACTAACTATATGGAAGCCGGTTCCGAACAATGGGAAGCCTTCACCTCAACAGGCAGCAGTCCATCTCTTGGTATCTCTGCCAGAATGCAGGCTTACAATTCTGGCGATTCCAGCAATATTGCATGGCTAATAACCCCGCAAATAAATTTTGATGCCCAAGAAGGGGAAACGTTAAACTTTAAAACCTCCAACAGTTTTGCGGATGGAAGTACGTTGGAATTATTTATATCAACAGATTGGGACGGAAATCCTGACCATATTATTTCTGCAACCTGGAACATACTTGCTGCGGCTTATATAACACAGGATACTGATGCCTTTGGCAGTTGGTTTCCATCGGGAAATGTTGATCTTGATTGTATTTCGGGAAATGCCTATATAGCTTTAAAGTACATAGGAAGTGGGGAAGAAGCTTTTGATGGAACTTATGAATTTGATGAAATAGTAATCAATTCAAATTGATTCCTTTCATTATTAAATTAAAATGATTTGATATTTTTTATTTGAATGCCATGGTTAAACTTAAAAACCCTCGCAAAATCCAAAATATGGATAAGCAAGGGTTTTTTTATCTGGTTGGTACCAGTTAATATTTGTAAAAGTTTATTTCTGCACCACTATAAAATCTGAACGTCTGTTCTGTTGGTGCTGGGCTTCCGTACAGGTATCGCCGCAGGCTACTGCCGGTCTGCTTTCGCCAAAACCTTGTCCGCTAATTCTGTCCTTAGCAATTCCTTTAGAGATTACATATTGAACGGTGCTTCGTGCACGTCTTTCAGATAAGTCCATATTGTAAGCATCGGTACCTCGGTTGTCTGTGTGTCCCTCTACTTTAATGACCATATCTGGATTTTTCTTCATCAGTTCTACCAGCTTATCCAACTCAAAAGCCGCTTGTGGTTTGATGTTGTGCTTGTCAAAATCAAAAAGAATTGGGTTCAGTTTTACCAAATCGCCTTCCACAATTTCGTCTATGGGGCGTAGCGCAATCCGGATACTTTTTTCACCTTCCTTGGATGAAGCTACAGTTTCAGCATTGCTCTCATAACCTGTTTTGAATGCCTGAACTACGTGGCCTTGATTGCAGGCTGCGGTTATTTGGCCTATTCCATTGGCTGCCGTGGTTTGGCTCTTTAATTTGTTCTCTTTATTGTCAAACAGATCTAATTGAGCACCTGCAATTGGCTCGTCATTGCTTGCATCAACAACAATAACATTTAGAATAACATCACAAATGTCAAGTTTTTTAATTTTATAAATATCATCACTTCCCTTTCCGCCTTTTCTGTTGGAAGAAACGTAACCTTCCTCGGTAGCTGGATCATAAGAATATGCAAAATCATCTTCACTACTATTCACACCCAGACCAAGATTTTTGGCTTCGCCGAAATTACTTCCGTTTGCTTTCGCAGCAAAAACATCAAGACCTCCCATTCCCAAATGGGCATCACTGGAAAAGTAAAGCGTTCCGTTTGTATCCACAAATGGAAAACCTTCTTTACCTTCGGTATTTACATTCAAATTTTCAGGATTGCCAAAAGTACCCTCTTTTGAAATGGATACTCTATATAAATCGGCCTTTCCTTTTCCTCCGGGGCGATCGCTGGTAAAATACAGATAGTTTCCGTCTGGGCTCAGGGCAGGATGGCTGGTAGAAAAGTCGTGGCTATTAAAAGGAACAGGTTGAATATCCTTCCACTGCCCATCAACGTTTTCGGCATAATAGATATTTATTTGACTAATGCCTTCTTCACTTTTTCTGTATTTGCCGTTGTAGTAATCGTTTCGGTCAAAATACATGCGCTTGCCGTCTGCAGTAATAGCAACAGTACTTTCATGGTATTTTGTGTTAACGTCACCTTTCAGGGAAACGGCATTTTTTTCAACACCGCCAACAATTGAGGCTTTATAAACATCTAAAAAAGGCTCCTCGTTCCAGCCATATTTTTTACCTGAAGTATTTCTTGCAGAGGTAAAATAGAAATCATTGCCAATCACTTTTCCTCCAAAATCTGAGTATTCGGAATTTAATGCATCCAGATTTGTGGCAGTGTATTTCTGTGCTTTTTCATCAATAATAGCGGGAAGGTAATCAGGATTTTTCATAAACTCCACCGCACGGGAATCGTTCGGTTTCATTTGTGCAAATTGCTTCATATAGGTATTATAGTCGCTATACTTGCCGTTGGCTTTTAAAGATTGGGCATAGTTGTAAACTGTTTCTGGATCAACATCCTTCTTTTTTATAACTCTTTTATAATAGGTTTCTGCTTTTTTGGTATCGTTTATAAAGTAATAGCTGTTTCCCAAACGTTCAAAAACGTAGGTACTGCCTTCGCCTTTTTTCAGCAGTTTTTGGTATGCTTCGGCAGCGTCTGTATATTGAAGCCTATCGTAATATTGATCGGCCTTTTTTGTTTTACTATTTTGGGCGGTAACCATTGTAGTGCTAACCGCGATAAGTAGAAGTATAGTGTATATTTTTTTCATCTTAAATGAAATTAGTTTTGGTTATTAGAAGAATCTTGGTGAACGTAAAACACGTGGCTTAAAGAATAGGTCGAAAGTTAGCACCACTTCGTGGGAGGCTGGACCTACTGTTTTAATGTCAGATGTTACGTGGTCATAAGCATAGCCAAGGCGGATGTTTGGGGTAATTTGAAACCCAACCAAGCCACTGAAGGAATCGTCCAATCTGTAGGATGCTCCAAGTTCAAATCTATCATAGAACAAGGCATTCAAATTACCATCGTACGAAACGGGTGCATCAAAGGCAGATTTCACCATTACGGAAGGTTTCAATTTGAAATTATCCGAAACCTGGAAAACATATCCAGCTGTTGCGAAATAGTGATTGGTCTCCGAACCATACTTAATGCCATTTTCATCCAAGTGAACGGAATTCAACATATTTGGAACAGACAATCCCAAATAAAACTTTTCGCCGTATAGAAATGCACCGGCACCAATATTTGGATAGGTGTTGTTTATGTCCTCGGAAAAGAAGGGATCATTGGGATCCTGTAATTCCAAACTTGAAAGCCCTACATCGTGAAAGGTTGCTCCTGCTTTAAGACCTAAGGCAAGATTTACGGTGCTTCCCAATTGAAGGGTATAGGAAAAGTCTGCATAAACGTTGGTTTCACTTATAGGTCCCAATTCGTCTTTTATTGCGGAAAGGCCGAGCCCAATTTTATCACTTATGGGTGAATGCGCGGCAAAAGTGAAAGTTACAGGATTCTCATCCAAACCAGACCATTGGTTTCTATAAAGAGCGGTAATGGAAAGACTTTCCTTTGAACCTGCATAAGCTGGGTTTACCACGTTCATATTGTACATGTACTGTGTATATTGAGGGTCTTGTTGCGCCTGTGCTTCCTGAAAGAGCAACCCTGCCATCAATACAATTAGGATATATATATGTTTTTTCATTTTTATCTATTTGGTAGTTAAAAAGTATTTAATGGATTTTTAGTTGGCTTCTTGGTTAAGGTAAATCCAACCTGTGGCCTGTGAGCCATACACAGCATCGTTACCTGCCAGATCAATTACATAGAAGTAAGTTCCTGTTGGAAGGTCGTTACCATCGGTGGTTTGTCCAAACCACTCGTTTATGTAATTATTCTGTTCAAAAACCAGCGTACCCAATCTGTTAAAGAGTTGGAGTTTTTTGATTCCGGTTCTGTCGTTCAAGAAGGTAAGGTCCAGCGAATCGTTGTAGCCATCGCCGTTTGGTGAAATTCCTTCTGAAATTACACAGTTGCCAACTTCATATAAACTAACATCCACTGAATCTGTACCGGTACAACCTCCTAAAGAAATTTCAACACTATATGTTTGTGTACCAATAGTTCCAGATTCTACTGAAATATCTAATGTACTGTCGGTTTCGCCGGAAATAGGACTTCCGTTTAGGAACCATTGATAGGTTACGCCTTCTTCCGAGGTGGTAGCTGTTATGGTTTGTGGTTCGTTAGGACAAGTTTTGAAATCTTCCCCTACAGATACTTCAAGATCGTCTCTATAAGAAACGTTTACGCTATCTGAAGCAGAACAGCTTCCCGCACTTACCATTACAGTATATGTTCCAACTTCGGTAATTATTAATGTGGAATCGGTTTCATCAACTAAAACGGTTCCATCAAGGCTCCATTCGTAAGTTGCATTGGGATTTTGAACAGAAAGTAAGGCTTCCAAAACTACTTGAGAGTCAAAACAGGTTTGAAAATCTTCATTAAGGGTTACCTCAATGCTTCCCAAACTTACTATAACAGTGTCTGTTGTAGTACAAGAGCCAACAGTTACGGTAACCGAGTAGTTTCCTGTTTGGTTAATTTCTAGAGTTTGGTTTATTTCCCCAGCAAGAACAGCTCCGTTCAAACGCCACTCATAAGTTGCAAGTGTTGGATCGTAATCTATTGCTTCTGCGGTAAGGATTTCTGGAACTTCAAAACAGGAGGAAAAATCATCTCCTAATGAAACCTGAATGTTTTGTTGAGAAATTGTCACTTCATCGGTTGAAGAACAATCGCCCACGGAAACCACTACACTATAAGTTCCATATTGGCTTGCAATTAAGGTAGGATTGGTTTCTCCGGCTAATACTACTCCATCCAAACTCCATTCATATGTAGCATCTGCGGGATTGTAATTGGAAGGAGTTGCATCTAAAACTACGGTGTCAAAGAAACATGTTTCTATATTATCACCCAGTTCTATTAAAGGAGGTTCGTTAAAGTTTATAACAACGGAAGCAGTAATGGTACAAGTGCCAATAGTAACTTCAACGGTATAAGTTCCGGAAGTGGTTACAGTAATTGTTTGTGTGGTTTCGCCCGTATTCCACAGAAAAGTGGCATCATTAGGATTCCCACCGATAATTTCGGCAGTAATATCATAGCTTTGGGCTTCACAAAGTTCTTGATCGCCGCCAAGATCTACTGTAAAAGACCCAACTCTTGTTACGATAACGTCATCGGTTTCCGTAACCTCATCACCGTTACAATTAGTGTAAACTGCTTGGGCGGTATATGTTGTTGATGGATCGGTGGGGCAAACATTAATTGTTGGATCAGTGCCAATAACTGTTCCCGATGAGTCCAACCACGAGAAAACCACGTTTGAAGCGCCATTGGGAGTAAAACGCCACGCTTCATTTGAGGCAGACCAATCTCCGGTATTTCTTCCTGGAGCAGTATACCCTAGGGTGCCAGTTTGGTTTTGTATTCCCAATACAGCATTTCCGTCATTCCAAGAACAACCGCTAGGTCTGTCTTCTACATAAACCTCCACCACATTAGTGGTTTCATAAATAACTATTTGTGATGTAAGGGAAAGGTTGGGGCAGGCGGACCCGAAATAAGGTACACTAGGAAAGTTAACTACCATGGTTCTACATGGAGAATCCCCAAAAACGGTCCAATTTATAACGCCAGAGCCGCCCACTGAGGGGTCAATATCCATATACGGTCCAAAGATTGTTGTTAGAAACAAATTGGGACTAGGAATAGGATCATCAAAAGACCAGTCACAATAACTGCCGGGTGCATTGCTTGCCAAATCAAAAGAAACTACTGCGTTGGAACCAATAACCATTTGTGAATAGGTTTGTCCAAAAAAACAGAAATCGAATGGTAATTGAATCGCACTCGACCATATATCATCTGTATTAACAGATACGGGAGTTCCCCCTGTAAATGGGAAAGGTGGGGCATAAGGAATGGAAGAAACAGCATAACTGGTGGTTTCTCCAGTGTCAAGAAAACTTGCAGTAAGGTCTGTACAAGGCTCGCCACAATCAAGCTCCACATCATCTCCGGCAAAAACATTAGGACATCCCGGTCCTTGGGAAAATGCAGAAAAAGAAAGTAATAGGAAACTAATAAATGCGAATGTGTGAGGTCTAAAGTTGTGTTTGAAATAATGATGACAACTTTGTAAATAGAGTGGTAATTTTTTATTCATAAAGTTTTTTTTGGAGGTTACTTAAAATAACTATCTGTTAAGATTTTTTTTAAAACAGCGAAATATATGAAAATTTATAAAGTTTTTCTTTAAAAAATCTACTTAGTTTTTTTTTGAATTTTTCAAAATAACCATAAAATAACTGTTATATCTCTGAACTAATGAATCATACGGAGAATGAATTATAATTGTTAATTGCTTGTAAAGAAAAATAAGTCTTGCTCGAGGTTTTGTACATTTGCCTCATAATAAATTGCTGTATTCTGCAGCAGTATACAGTAAGAATTTGAAAAGTTAAGTTTTAGTATTAAAAAAACAGAAACAGTAGCGTTAAAACCGTTAAAATAACATGATTGAACAAACAGACATTTCCTACGAAAAAACAGTTTTAATCGGGCTGATTACACAATATCAAAATGAAGAAAAATCACAAGAATATCTTGATGAACTTGAATTTTTGGCATACACAGCTGGTGGGGAAGTGCTTAAACGGTTTACCCAAAAAATGGAAGTTCCAAATCCGAAAACATTTATAGGCACGGGAAAGTTGGAGGAAGTGAAAAAATTTGTTGAAGAACATGAGGTTGGCGCCGTAATTTTTGATGATGAACTTTCACCGGGACAACAAAGAAATCTTCAAAAAGAATTGGACTGTAAAGTGCTGGACCGCACCAATTTGATTTTAGATATTTTTGCCCAACGCGCCCAAACTAGTTATGCCCGAACACAGGTTGAACTTGCACAATATCAATATTTATTGCCTCGCCTAGCAGGAATGTGGACTCACTTGGAACGACAGCGAGGTGGTATTGGAATGCGCGGTCCGGGGGAAACAGAAATTGAAACAGACCGTCGTATTGTTCGTGACCGTATTGCGTTGTTGAAGGAGAAAGCTAAAAAAAATTGACCGCCAAATGGAGGTGCAACGGGGCAATCGCGGCGCTTTGGTACGTGTTGCTTTGGTTGGTTATACGAATGTGGGAAAATCTACGCTGATGAATGTAATCAGTAAAAGTGAGGTTTTTGCCGAAAATAAATTATTTGCCACACTGGATACGACCGTTCGTAAAGTTGTAATTGGAAACCTTCCTTTTCTGCTTACCGATACTGTTGGTTTCATAAGAAAATTGCCCACTCAACTCGTTGAATCTTTTAAAGGTACTTTAGATGAAGTGCGGGAAGCCGATTTATTGCTTCATGTGGTAGATATTTCCCACGAATCTTTTGAGCAGCATATTGATTCTGTAAATAAAATTTTGGAAGAAATAGGCAGCGCCGACAAACCCACCATTATGGTTTTCAATAAAATTGATGCGTACGAACCTGAAAAAATTGAGGAAGACGATTTAATAACCGAAAAAACAAAAGCGCATAATACCTTAGAGGAATGGAAACAAACCTGGATGGCAAAATTAAATGGCGACGCAATTTTCATTTCAGCTTTAAACAAAGAAAATTTCAGTGAATTTAGAAAACTGGTTTACGAAAAGGTAAAAGAAATCCATACTACCCGCTTTCCGTACAACAGTTTTTTATATGATGAATACACTGAGGAAGATTAGCGTCAATCTTTTATAACCGATGAAGCGTTGAGCTGTTTCTGTAAACTGGCATAGGTTTTTTGGGTGATTGCTTTTCTTTGCAGAAGTAAGTTAATATAGAAATCTGTGTTTGCTCCGTGTTCTGTTTCTGCAATTTTCTGCCCTGCGGAAAACAGCGATTTTCTTCTATTTGGAAACAGTCGGAACATTTTTATATTTACTTCCATCGCTTCGGAATAATTTCCTTCTACATAATATATATTCATTAAATTATAATAAGCCTCAAAATTCTTATTATTTAATTCGATTGATTTTTTCAGACTTTCAATGGCTTTGGTGCTATCTCCATTGGCTTGGTAAGAAAGACCGAGATTAAAAAAAGTCTGCGCCGAAGGGTTTTCATCTTGGCTGGCTTTTAAAAAATGTTCCTGCGATTTTTTATATTCACCCGTCATATTATACAAAACGCCCAAATTATTGTGTGCGGGAGTATGCTCTGGATAGGTGGCCAAAGCTTGATTATAATAGAAAGCACTTCTTTTTAAAAGTGAATCCTTTTCCTTTTCCTTACGGTTTTTTACGGTTGCAGTTTCAAAAAGGTCGTTTGCCAAAAGCATATTAAGTTTTACTGATTTTGGGGCGATTTCCAAATCCCTTTCCAAAGTTGTAACCAAATTTTTCCAATCCAAATTGCGGCTAAATACTTTTGCAGAACTTGCCAAAACCAAAATTGAGAATATTCCCAAAAACGCATAATTCAACTTTGGAATTTTTTCCGAAGAAGTATTTGTAACATCCACTTTAAAAATTTTCAAAAGCAACCATCCAATAACAATGCAAAAGCCCAGCGAGGGTATGTATGCGAACCTTTCTGCAATAATGCCAACTGCGGGTTTTATCAAATTTGAATACATTGAAATTGCTATAAAAAAGAAGGCTAGCCCATAGACCAAAATTGATTTTGTTTTGAATTTCCAAATGATAAAAACAGCCAAAGGAATTGTAATTATTACTCCCAGCCACACATATATATTATTCCAGCCCACAATACTCACGTGATCATAACCGTAATAACTTAATAGAGGATGGGGAACGAAGAGCAATTTGATATAATAAAAAATAGAGTAAAAAGCCATCGGGATTTTATCGAAAAAATTGGCTCCATTTACAAATAAAGGGTTTTCAATAAAAAGAAGATTTCGGTTTCCTACCGCGTCAATTAACTGCGTGTTTATTAGTTTGTAAATAAGAATTGGCAACAATAAAACACCAATTACTTTAAGTAGTATTTTTTTGTTTGCATTTTCAAAAAAGTAAAGTGTAAGCGGAATTATTGCCAAAAAAGTAAGTGAAGATAATTTCGACAAAAATGATAAAACCATAAAGATGAAAACTCCTAAAAGCCAAATGTTTTGAGGTTTTCGGGCATATTTTATGGCACTCGCCAATGCTAACAATGCAAATAGAAAGCACAACAATTCATCCCTGGATTTTACATTGTTCACCACCTCCGAATGGATTGGATGAACTACAAAAAGAATAGTGATTATAAGCGGCAAAAACCAATGGCTGTGTTTAAATAATGAACGTAAAATTTTATAGAGAAGTAAACACGTAATTATATAAATAAAAAGATTGAAAAAGTGGCTCACGGCTGGAGTGGCCCCAAAAATGCCATATTCAATGGCGAAGGAAGCCAGGGTAATTGGTCGATATCCAAAATTTTGATCGCTGGATTCAATGTATCTTGACTTAAATATTTTGGAAATTCCCGAAAAACCTTGCTCAACTCTTTTGTTGTTTACAATTACATATTCATCGTCAAAACTGTACTTATTGGTTAATGTATTTCCGTAAATAAGGACACAAAGCCCAATAATTAAGTATAAACTAACTTTAAAATGTTTTTTTGACATGAACCCGAAAACTTGAGCAAGTAAATATACACAGAAATTAAAAACAGAAACCCACCGTAATTAAAAGGTTAAACATTTATTAAATTCTATGGGTTTCTTATATTTGGAAGCCTAAAAAATTCAGCTGGACAATTATTCAACTTTGGTTTACGTAAACGCTATATCGTATTATCTTCCTCAAAAATCCCTTGATAATGAAACCATCATTAAGGAATTTTATGAGTTTAAGAATGAGAGTTCGAATAATATAACCGCGCAATCTCTTTATGAGCAGTGCGGGGTTAAAAAACGTTATGTTTCCCATGTAGATGAAAGCTCCAAAATATTGGGAAATAAGGCTGCAGAAAATCTTTTTTCTGAATGGATGATAGACAGATCTTCCATTGAATATATCATTTTTGTGAGTGATGCGTTGGAATATAAAGGGCCAACCACCGCTTGCGTTATGCAGCACGATCTACAATTAAATCAAAATGTTGCAGCCATTGATGTTTTGCACGGCTGCACAGGTTGGATCTATGGCTTAAGTTTGGCAAGAGCCGTGATTGAAATGGGATTGGTAAACAATGTTTTGGTTGTTACAGCTGATACGCCCACGAAAGTTATTCACCCTTCAGATCCTGATATTCGTGGAATTTTCAGCGATGCCGGCGCGGCTACATTTATTAGCAATTCAAAAATGGAGAATGGCATTAATACTTCCATTGGCGATTTCATCTTTGGAACTGATGGAAAGGGAGAGCGAAGCCTCTTTGTAAATCGCTCCGGAACAAATGATCCTTCCGATATTGAATGGTTATCACAATATACAAACCTTCCTCCAAAACAATTACTGGGCGGACGGTTGCACATGGATAGTGCTAAAATATTTTTGTTCGCATTTCGAAGAGTGCCACAATTGGTAAAGACAATTCTGGCCAAGCATCAATTAGAATTAGATGAAATAGATTTTTTTATATTTCACCAAGCAAATGGAACTATGCTTGAATTTCTTCGAAAACGAATGAAAATACCAAAAGAAAAATTCATAATTTCAATAGAACATATAGGAAACACAGTTTCCGCAACAATCCCAATTGCAATGAAAGAAATGGTTGACGACAACCGAATAAAAGCTGGAAACAAAATTTTGGTTGCGGGTTTTGGTATCGGATTTTCGTGGGGAGCGACTATATTAACCAAATAATTATTTTGAAATGACAAGTATTGAAGATTTTATAAAAACACTGGAAACAGAATTTGACGAATTGGAACCGGGAACTTTAAAACCCGACACAAAATTTACCGATTTGGACGAGTGGAGCTCCATGCACTCACTAATTATTATTGCCTTGATTGACACAGAATATGACGTAACAATTACGGGTGAAGATTTAATGAGTATCAAAAAAGTAGAAGAACTTTACAATATAGTAAAAGCCAGACAAACCGCATAAATGGCATTTTTTTCAATAAAGGATATAGCCGTAAAAGGGATTGCAGCAGCCGTTCCAGCCCACATGGAATCCAATTGGGATTATGAACTATTGACGGAAAGTGAAAAAAAATTGCTCATAAAAACCACAGGCGTCGAGGAGCGAAGAATGGCAAAACCTGGAATGGCAACGTCCGATCTTTGTTTTGAAGCCACAAAAAAACTTCTAAAAAAACTAGATTGGAAAACTGAGGAAATAGAAATTCTAATTTTCGTTTCCCAATCCACAGATTATTATTTGCCAGCCACAGCCATTATTTTGCAAGACAGACTTGGTCTGCCCAAATCCTGTATGGCGTTCGATATTGGTTTGGGATGTTCGGGTTATGTTTATGGACTTTCTGTAATTTCTTCAATAATGAAAGCCGCAGGTTTAAAAAAAGGACTTTTGATGGTAGGCGACGTTTCAACTATAACTTGTTCCCGCGAAGACAAAAGCACCTATCCACTTTTTGGTGATGCGGGAACGGTCACGGCTTTGCAATTTGAAGAAAATGCCAAAGCAATAACCTTCGATTTAAACAGTGACGGTTCTGGAAAAGACGCCATTATAATTCCACATGGGGGAATACGGAATTTAGCTTCGCCGGCATCTTTTGATAAAGCGGAAATTGCCCCGGGAATTATTCGCTCCAAAATGGAATTGGCTTTGAATGGACTTGACGTTTTTAATTTTTCAATAAAAGAAGTGCCGAATTCCTTAAGGGAATTTTTCGATAAAACGGAAACGAATACGGATGATTACAATTATTTCGTGATGCACCAAGCCAATAAACTGATGAACGAAACCATTCGTAAAAAGGCAGGTTTTCCAATCGAGAAAGTTCCCTATTCCATTTCAAAATATGGAAATACCAGCTCAGCTTCTATTCCTTTGACAATCGTTAGTGAACTTTCGGAGCAATTGGAAAACTCAGAAAAAAAATTACTTGCTCGCCGGATTTGGAGTAGGTTTGTCCTGGGGAATTGTTTCGCTACCTTTAAAGAATCTTATTTGTGCAGAAATCATTGAATTATGAATCCATTTTCCCTTGAAAATAAAACAATTTTGATTACCGGAGCCTCTTCGGGCATAGGCGCAAAAACGGCTGAAGTTGTTGCAAATCAAGGCGCAACTGTAATTCTTACCGCAAGAAATAGTGAAAGATTGGAAGAAGTTCTGAAAAAACTTCCCAAAGGAAACCACAAAATTATTTTGGCCGATTTAACCAATGAAACCGAACTTCAAAAGCTAATTTCAGAAACTCCAAATATCGACGGAATCGTTCACAGCAGCGGGATTGTAAAACATTTCCCTGTGAAATTCATTGGGAAAAAGCAAATTCAGGAAATGTTTGCCACAAATTACGAAGCACCCGTGGTTTTAACGAGTTCGCTTTTAAAAGCAAAAAAAATAAATAAAGAAGCGTCGATTGTTTTTATGTCTTCCGTTGCGTGCAATTTTCCCAATAAAGGCGGTGCTTTATATTCGGGAACAAAAGCGGCAATCAACAGTTACAGCAAAACATTGGCAATTGAAAACGCGCCACAAAAAATACGGAGTAATGTAATTTTGGCCGCAATGGTAAAAACGCCACTTTTTGAAGAGGCGGAAAAAACCGTTACCAAAGAATTAATGGACAAACACGGCGAGCAATATCCACTCGGTTTTGGTGAAACCGAAGATGTAGCAAATGCAATCGCATTTTTGCTTTCCCCAGCCTCAAAATGGATAACGGGAACCGATATCGTTATGGACGGTGGACTAACAGCGGGCGTATAATGGAGTACTCAGTAATCATCCCCGTTTTCAACAGTGAGCAATCTTTGCCCGAATTGACGCAGCGACTAATTTCGACTTTTGAAACTATTTCAAATGATTTTGAAATTATTTTTGTGGATGATTTTTCTCAGGACAACAGCTGGAATGTATTGCTGCAATTGAAGAATGACCATCCAAACCAAATAAAACTTTTTCGCCTCGGGAAAAATTTCGGGCAGCACAACGCCACTATTTGTGGCTTTCATCATGCACAGGGTAAAAGGGTTGTTACAATAGATGACGATCTTCAGCAAGCGCCCGAGGACATTCCTATTTTAATCAATAAAATGCAGGAAAGCGGCGCGAATATCGTTTACGGAATTGCCAATGAAAACCATCCGCTGTATCGTCAAGTAGGCAGTAGCGCCTATAAAAAATCTGCAAAGCATCTCCACGGCTCCTTCGGAAATGGTTCCTCGTTTCGATTAATTGAAGGTTCGTTAATTGAAAAAATAAAACACCACGAGCAACAATTCAATTTTATTGATGAAATTTTGCATTGGTACACCAATTTTATTGAATGCGTAAAAGTTTCGCACGCAGCCAGAAAATATGGAAAATCAAGCTATTCCCCTAAAAAATTATGGTCGTTGGCTAATAACAATACACTAAACTACAGCAATTGGCCTCTAAAATTAATGATGTATGCTGGCGGTATTTTTTCATTCATTTTTACGCTTACTGGAATTTATTTTATTCTGAAAAAAGTAATTTTTGATGTCTCCGTTCCAGGTTTTACCGCACTTATAGTTTCCATTTGTTTTTCTGCGAGTTTAATGTTGTTGTGCTTCGGAATTTTGGGATATTACCTTAAAAATATTCTTACACGGCTTAATCAACAACCCGCCTACTTCATAAAAGAAGAAAAGCTATGATCATAAAAAAATATGGAATAACCCTCGAAAGATTAACCGAGGCAGATATAGAATTGGTTCGCCAACACCGCAACAGCGAATTGATTAGAAGACGAATGTTCTACCAAAATCAAATAACCGAAGAGGAACAAAAAAAGTGGTTTGCAAAAATAAATAACGACCTTAATTATTACTTTTTAATCCTTCACAAAGGAAAAAAAATTGGGCTTAACGCACGGAACTATCGATTCCTATGAAAAAGGAATTTCCCACGGCGGCATTTTTATTTGGGAACCCACAGCAATGCAATCGCATCTTCCAATAATAGCATCAGTTTGCGCTACCGATCTTATTTTCTTTTTGGTTAAAATGAAAAAAAGTATGGCTGAAGTTCGGGCGGACAACAAAATTGCATTGGAATACAACCAAAAATTTGGCTACAAAATTGTGAAAGAACTATTCCGATGCTGAAAAATTCGTATTGGAACTTACTCCGGAAAATTATTTAAAAAAAGCCAAAACCATACGTGAAATGGTGAAAAAAATGAGTGGCGATTTTACCGAACTTTCTTGGGCAGATATTGAAATTCCCAAGAAAAAACCCACCGGACTTTATGAAAATCTGCCCGATTATTTAATGGAGCATCTTTCGTTTGATGATTAGTTTTTGTAATTATGGTCCAGCGCCTTGCTCTTAAAGAAAAGCACCAATTTTCTGAATGAAAATGGCAAGTTGAAAAACAATGTAATAATTCCTAAAATCACTTTCACTTTTAATTTTGAAATAGGAAATTTCAATTTTGTGAAAAAATCAACTTTTGGCTTTTCAAAATTATAACCCAACTTTGAAGCAACTTCAAAAGTTGCATATTCCAACCGTTCAATCTGTTTTGCAGTAAGTTTATTTTTCCACCCCTCAACCATTTTTGCATCAATTGGTTTCATTAAACTTTCGTGTTTTTTGGTGATGGCTTCGGTGTAGTTTTCGAATCTTTTAACCGTGGTTTTTCGGTAGTCCATCATTTCTTCCCTGAATTCTATTTCCAGAAACTTACATAAGGATTTTACGGTTTCTTCGGGTTTTAAAACCAAATCTTCGTATTTCAGCAAATAATATTTTTCGGGATAAATTTCTTTCAGTGCAGCGAGATTTTTATTGTAGCGCGACCACAAATAACCCACCGCCAAAGCGTCTTTTCTGTTAAATGTATTTAGTTGTCCGCTGCCTGTTCCCCGCGGATCGCGAACCATATGTATCAATTTTGCATCGGGATTCACACGCATCATCCTTTTACAAAAATTTGAATATATAGGATGTTTATCGCCAATCAATTCAATATTTTTTGTTTTGAAAGAGGCGCGGTAACTTTCCCGAATTCGGTTGCAAGCTTCATTGAAATTGGCAACTCTTGGCTGCTGCAGAAAACTTTCCTCGACTACATTTCGAGGCACTTTCCACATCAATCGGAAAGGCCTATCTACATACACATCATCAATAAATTGTCGGATTGTTTTGTCGTTCCAATTGGTAACACTTTTATATTTCCGCTCCAAATGAAGCACAAAAAAAGTCTCGGGCGGCACCACGATATTTGGATGGGCGTCCAAAATATTGGCAAGCAAAGTTGTTCCCGATCGGCCAATGGCCATTATGTAAAAATTCTTGCTCATTGTTTTGGAATAAATGGCATACTGGGTTTGCTTTTCAGTTCGCGAAGCCAAATGGGAAGTCGATAATACAAGCGTAATTTTTCTTTTTCGAAGTTTAAATCTGCCGGAATTTTTTCCACTTTTGAAGAAACATTTGTGGTTGGTTTGTAACCATATTTTTCCGCAAAATCTCCACAATATGTTTCCAAAGTTTCAATTTGTTCTTCTGAAAATGTTTCTTTCCACTTATCCTTAAACGAATTTTTAAGCGGTTTTGAAAGATTTTTATGAACCGTGGCAATTCCTATCTCCCTTACTTTTCGCACTTTTTCATTTGGCGAACGATTTACATACGCTGAAATTGCTTCCGAAATCCGTTCGTGATACGTCAACATATTTGGATGAAATTCAAGATGGAAAAAATCCGTCAGTTTTGTCAATTCCATTTCGGGATTGTCCAATAAGTCTTCGTAGCGAAGTGTGATAAAATTTTCAGGCTGAAGTGATTTTTCTCTTTCAATTTCTTGATTCGTCATCACCCAACTTTGCCCCAGTTTTTTGACGCTTAATTTCTTGTAAAGACTGAAAATGGAATTCACATTTCCACGGTAATCGCGAACCAAATGGATGAACTTTGCATCTGGATAAATTTCTTTTAACAACGGAATCATAATAGCATAAATGGGATTTTTGTCCACAATCAGTTTTACGATTTCCTTTGGATGAAATGATTTTGAGGAAACATAAACTTGTTTACAAACTTCGCCGTACGTTGTATTTTCAGGTAGGTTGGCAATTCTCTTTCGTAAATCTTCCATATCCAATTCCCATAACAAAACCATTTTCTGTTCTAGAAACAAATCTTTGATGAATTGCGCTTTCAGCTTTGTATCCCAGTGGGTTTTATTTTGGTATTTATTTTTTAAATGAAGCACAAAACGGGATTCCAACGGCGCACAAATATTGGGATGTGAGTCTAACATGGTTTGCAAAAGTGTGGTGCCAGACCTATCTTTCGCTACCAAAAAAGCTATTGGAGCGTTCGAAGGCTTTACTTTTTCCGAGGAATTTGTCATTCAGTTTTGATGGTTTCGGCGAAAATATTCGAAATTTTGAGTTTCAAATATACTCTTTTCTACTGCGCTCTGCTATTGCGGGTTTTATAAATTAGTTTACTTTTGAAACTGAACCTGCGCACCTAAAAGCATCTATGATCCCGCTGCACAAACCCTTTATTTCGGGCGACGAAATTAAATATATTGAAGAAGTCATTAATAGCGGCGAGCTTTCCGGCAATGGGAAATATACCGAATTGTGCCATCAATTTTTTCAGAATCAGTTCGGATTTACCCACGCAAAGCTTACCGATAGTTGTACGGCGGCGTTGGATATGATTTCCATTTTATTGAATATTTCACCCGGCGATGAGGTTATTGTGCCTTCGTTCACCTACATTACTTCGGCGAATCCTTTTGTTTTGAAAGGCGCAAAAATTGTTTATGCCGATTCTTTGGCAGATAATCCAAACCTGGATCCGGCGCAACTTCCGAAGTTAATTTCCAAAAAAACAAAGGCAATTGTGGCAATGCATTACGGTGGAATAGCCTGCGAAATGGACGAAATTATGCGAATAGCAAATACCCATAATATTTATGTAATTGAAGACGCGGCGCACAGTTTGGGCGCTACGTATAAGGATAGATTTTTGGGAAGCATTGGCCATTTTGGTGCGTTTTCATTTCACGCCACAAAAAATATAACTTCCGGCCACGGCGGACTTTTAGTTATAAATGACGAAAAATTTGTGGAGCGGGCAGAGATAATTTGGGAAAAAGGAACCAACCGTAAAATGTTTCTTGAAGGCGAAGTAAATAAATATGAATGGTATGATGTGGGACTTTCATTTTATCCTTCGGAAATTACTGCCGCTTTTTTGTGGGCGCAACTCCAGATATTTGCTGAGGATAAATGAAGAACGCGTAAACACTTGGAATTACTATTACCAAGCATTAAAAAGTATTCCGCAAATTGAGTTGCCTAGGGTTGAAAAGTATGCAAAACATAATGCGCATCTTTTCTTTTTTAAAACCGAAAACCGCAAAAAACGGAATCTTTTATTACAGGAATTGAAAAAAAACGGAATTGGTGCAGCCTTTCATTATTTGGCGCTTCATTTAAGTCCTTTTGCTAAAAATTCTGAAACCACAAAATTGGAAAATGCTGAAATGTGGGCGGAAGGGTTGATTAGAATTCCCTTATATTACGGGCTCTCCCAAGCAGAACAGGAAATGGTTGTAAACCAAATAAAACAAACCGTTCAAACTTGGTAAATAGTGGTATCACTTTCAAAAATCATTAAATCAATTATTTGGCCGCAACGAAAAATGTTGCTTTTCGGTGTTTTTTTAATAATTCTGAATAAAGTTGCCACCTTGGTGTTACCAGGAATTTTCAAATTTTTTGTGGACGATGTTATCATTGAAAAAGATCCCGGAATCCTAAATAAAATCCTTTTAATTGCTGGCATTGCAGTAATAATTCAAGCTATAACTGCTTATTTGCTTACCAAAATTTTAAGCGTCCAAGCCTATAAGTGATTGCGGAATTACGGGTTCAAGTTCAAAAAAAAGTGTTTCAATTTCCAATTGGGTATTTTGAAAAACGCAAGTCGGGCGAAATCGCAAAACGTGTAATGGACGATGTTGACGGCCTTAGTGTGATTGTTGGCAACGGAATGGTTTTGTTGATTGGCGGTATTTTTACATTTCTTTTCGCTTTAGTGATTCTTCTATATATAAATGTAAAACTCACAATTTATGTGCTTATCCCTCTATTTATTTTAGGTTTTGTAACGTTGAAAGCATATAAATATATCCGTCCGATTTTTAGGGAACGGCGAAAAATTGAAGCCGAAGTACACGGGCGTTTGAACGAATCTTTAAGCGGAATACACATAATAAAGGCCTACAATGCTGAAAAATACGAACTCGATATTTTTCGAAATGGAGTGGACAAAATTTATCAATATTACAACAAATCGCTAACCGCCAAAGCACTTGTTTTAAGTGGCGCCACTTTGGTTTTTGGTATTTCTGCTCTTTGTGTTTTGTGGATTGGAAACTCAATGATCGTTAATGGCGAATTGACAATTGGTGAATTTTTGAGCTTCGCGCTCTATCTCGCTTTTATGATTGCGCCGATAATACAAATAGGAAACGTGGGAAGTTTGCTGACGGAGGCATTTGCGGGACTTGACAGAACGGAGGAAATTTTGGAAACCGAAACCGAAATTGATAGCCAAAGAAATCACGAATTAAAAGATATTGTGGGAAACATTAAATTTGAAAATGTTTCATTTGCATATCCGGAAGGAAGTGAAGTTATTTCAAACATAACTTTTGAAGCAATTCCGGGAAGTGTTACCGCTTTGGTGGGAAGTTCCGGCGCCGGAAAAAGTACCGTTGCGGCTTTAATTTCAACCTTAATTTCACCCAAAGAAGGTTTGATTACCATTGATGGAATTGATTTGAAGAAAATCACCCTGAAAAGCTATCGAAGCCAATTGGGAATGGTTTTGCAGGACGATTTTCTTTTTGAAGGAACCATTAAGGAAAACATTCTTTTTTCACGACCAAACGCTACAAATGAAGATTTGGAAAATGCTGTAAAATCTGCCTATGTTGATGAATTTACCGATCGTTTTGAAAAAGGTTTGGAAACCATAATTGGCGAACGCGGCGTGAAATTATCCGGTGGGCAAAAGCAACGTATTTCCATAGCAAGAGCACTTTTGGCTAACCCAAAGATTTTAATTTTGGACGAAGCCACCTCAAATCTCGATGTAGAAAGTGAATTGATGATACAAAAATCATTGGCCACATTAATTTCCGGAAGAACCACTTTTATTATTGCCCACAGATTGAGCACGATTCAAAGAGCAGATCAAATTTTAGTTTTGGAAAACGGAGAAATTATTGAACGTGGCACGCATCAACAACTCATTTCAGCTAAAGGCAATTACTATAATTTGGTTACCCTTCAGTCCAGAATTTAAAAAAGGCAGTATTTAATTAAAATCCGTATGTCAAGCCAACGCCCAAAGCTTCACGTATTTGAAAACCTTGCACCGCATTGTCATCATAAATAGCTTGAAGGGTTACATTTGTAGTAATGTATTTATTCACTTTCATTACAAGATTAAAAGTATAATCTATATCAACATTTTGTGGATCTTCCAAGTAGTTTGAATAGAGATTCAAAATGTTTTCTGCGGAAATGTTTGCCATAATATTAAACTTCGCATAAGCCGAAACAGAAGCTCCAAATTCAAATCGACTGGTTTCATTCGCGTCCACCCCGAAGTATTTATTTTCATTATATGCATCCAAAGCACCAGGAACACTTTCATTTACTGCAGTAAATTCTTTATCAACCAAAATAAATTTTGCCGTGGCGGGTGAAATATTCACATATAGATTGTCACTTTTTTTCCAAAGCATACCAGGGCCAAATTGAATATAGGCCGGTGATAAAATATGGGTAGTTTCGGTGCGATAGCCCTCATCATCAGGATTTAAATCGTCATTAAATTCATACCCTTTTGCAAACTGCGTTTTGAAGTTCAAAAACAAAGAATAATACCAATTACTTTCTTTAATTTGCCGACCCAAAATTGAATTGAATTCCAAACGGTCATTCGTTTTGCGGGAGTATTTATCATCCTTGTTTTTGGTGATGCCATATTCGCCTGTCAATCGGTTGTTCCACGAAATTTTGTCGTGCTTATAATTGAAATCATAGGTTAGCGAAAGATTTCCGGAATAATTGGAAGTTCCACCTCCGGTCCATTCTGCATTAAAAGCTGCTTGGTTGAACAATAAAGAAAAATTTCCTGCACGTGTCCACCCATTTGGGATGGTGTCTTTTGGAGTTTCTTCCTGGGCAATCAGGGCGAAAGGTGCAGTTAAAAGAACTGCCAGAAGTAAAAGTTTTTTCATTTATAAAGAATTTAATTCTTTGCAAAAATAAGAACTCTTTTAGAGAGATAGCAACACAAGAAGTAAAATTGATATTATTAATATTAAAAATCTTCTATCTTCTTTTATAAAGGGGCACCGATGAACAAGCCTCGCCGTACATAATACTTTTTGCAATTGGCTGAAGTTTTTGGGCCAATAGCACGTAGGCGTTCTGAGGAATGGGTTTATGGGCGCAGCCTTTTATAATAATTGGTTTGTCTGCATATTCTGAAACATCTAAATTTTGAAGTATTTCAGCAAAAAGAATACTTTCCAATTCGTCTAAACTTCCAACGGTGACTTTTTTGGCGTAAGGCGCCAAATAAAGAGATAAAAGTAAATAAGCCCAACCTGGAACTATGGCGTCGGTACTACAAAAAAGAGCAACAAATTTATCCTGGTACTGGCTCCAATCCTGTTCTTTGGCTTTTTCACGGAATTCGTTTTCACGAAGAACGATACCTTCCAATAACCATGGTGAAATATCAAAAGAAACACGTTCTCCTTTAGGATAAATTCCCTCAAGATCAAAGGTTACGAGTTTACTGTTCGCTACACGATTTATTATTTCTTCAGACATTTTAAATAGTAATCTTTGGAGTTATAAATTCAAATGAATTTTTTTTGCCATCAGCTAACAGCTAACAGCCAGCCTTTTTTAAAGCATCCCAAGTTCCAGTTTTGCTTCTTCGCTCATCAAATCTTGGCTCCATGGCGGGTCGAAAGTTATTTCCACTTCGGCATCTTTTATCATTTTCATTGACTTTACCTTATTTTCCACTTCCATCGGCAAACTTTCTGCTACGGGGCAGTTGGGGGTGGTTAGTGTCATCAATATTTTTACTTCGCGGTCCTCGTTTATAAAAACATCGTAAATGAGCCCAAGTTCATATATATCTACAGGTATTTCAGGATCGTATATTGTTTTTAGGACGGTTACTATTTTTTCGCCCAGTTCGGCCATGTCTATTTCTGTTTCCATCTTCTTAATTTTTTAATTGTGTTTGATATGCCAACGCATACATTTTCATTTGCTTTATCATTGAAACCAATCCATTGGCGCGTGTTGGCGAAAGATGTTCTTTTAAACCTATTTCATCAATAAAATCGGTATTTGCATTAAGTATAGCTTGAGGTTTTTGGTTTGAAAAAACGCGCACCAAAATGGCAATTATTCCTTTTGTAATAATGGCGTCGCTATCTGCAGTGAAAATCACTTTATCGTCCTTCATTTCAGAATTCAGCCATACTTTGCTTTGGCACCCTTTTATCAACTTACTGTCCGTTTTCAAATTTTCATCAATAAGCGGAAGTGATTTGCCCAACTCTATCATATATTCATAGCGCTGCATCCAATCATCAAACATGGAAAATTCGTCTACCAATTCTTCCTGTATTGCTTCAATCGTCATAATTCTTTTTTAATTGTTTGTGTCTCTGGTAGCACTGAGCAAAACACTGCGGTCTGTTTTGGAATAAAATGTTAGGACACCATTCTGTAAATTATAAGATCCTGTATTATTCAGTGCATCCAAAAAATCTCGTTCTGTTTTCATTTTAATTTTTTCCACACACATTTTTTCGCTAACCGCTAAATCTTCAAAGCTGATGCTATAAAGATCAAGGGCATAATTTCCAAAAACCGAGTTACAACCCGTGGTGCCTCGGAAGGAGTTATCAACAGCGGACAATGTGAATGTGGGATTTGTGGTATCGGTTAGTTTCTTTCCATTTATTGAAGAAACGGTATAACTTCCTGTTAACTGCACGTTTCCGGCTACATCTATTACTTTTTTGGTTTCATCGCAACCCGTAAAAAATATAGTAAAAATTACAATAGAGAATGTTGCAAGTGATTTCATATCTGTTTTTAGTTTTTGGAATCTTGAATGGTCCATTTTATCATTTTTTGAAGTTCAGCATTTGTTGGATTATAAGATAAGCCTTTTTCAAAAATTTCTTGGGCTTTTTTAAAATTCAATTTACCATAGTAATGTCGCCCAGCTAATAAGAATAATTGCGAAATAGCCTCAGGGTTTAATTGAATTTTATCATTGTAAACGTCAAGTTGTTCTTCTAAAATAGTTCTGTAATTATCTGCTTTTTCAATTTCTTTGTTTTGATATAAATTATAGGAAAGTTGACCTAAAAACCCAGCTTTGCTTGTTTCAATATTAAAACTTCCTTCAATAAAAGGGTATTTTGTGTAGCTTTCAACGATTGAGGCATAAGACTCTTCAGTTTTTGGCAGTATGTTTATATTATTATTGATTGCAAAGGTTACGATGCTTTTGGCTTTTTTATTTTGGGGATTGTACTTTAAAAGGGTGTCACTGGTTCGCAATGATTCTACCCAATCAGAATTGTTTGCGTAGCTTGAGGCGACATAATCATATATAAAATCAATAATCTCTAAATTCAAATCGGCATTGTCAAAAATGGCCAATTTTTTTGTTGAAGCTTCTATAAAGGCAAGGTCATTTTCATCATTTTGAACCATTTTATTTAAATAATATTTTATATCTGCAGACTGAAAATCTTTTCCGTATTCAAGTGTTGAAAAAGAATCGTAAAGTGCGGTTATATCTTCGTTTACATTAAATTTTAAATTATCTAAATTGATGGCTGCAAGTGTTTTCTGTAAATATTCGGAAGGCGCATAAGGATAAAAAACCAGCGATTTATTTATTTGGTTCAAGGAAGCCTTAAAATCATCCTTCGCCATCGCCTCAAGTGCTTTGTTGAAATATTGCATCCCGATTAAACCTTTTTTATCGAGGGAATTTTCGCCATAAAAATAATCCATGTACACTTTGTTTTCCCCTTTTTGACTTACTTCTTCCCTGCTCACCAACTTCATTTTTACCATATTATCAACAGATTTTTTTACCTCTGAACTTTTCGGGCTAATAAATCCATAACTGCCGGGAGCCGTGGTTTCCAATTGTATTTTTAAGGTTTCTGGGTATGCAATCATATACACATGGCTAGGCAAATCTTTAATGTGAAAGGGAATATTCAGAGCTTCAAAAATATAAGTATAAAGAGCGGTTGAGGTTACGCAATTATAGGTTCCATTATTAATTAGCTGGGGGAAATAAGCTACATTTTCATATTTTTTTAAATATTCCTTGTGTACGGCATCATAAATTTTTTGGACTCTTTTTTTCTCCCTTCGTTCATCGGTTTCATTTTCGGGCAAATTTTTAATGAACCCATCAAGATTTCTTTTAAAATCTTCAATTTTTTGAAGTGAAATGTTTTCATCCAAAACACAGAGTGATGTTATAAAATCGTAATCCGTTGAATCTTTTTCAAAACCCAAAATGGTGTTTTTTTCCAATTCAGAAACATACTCCTGGGCAGATATAATATTGCATAACAGGAGGATTAAAAAAGTAAGATGGCCTTTTAATTTCATGGGTTATGGGTTAGTTTAACATCATTTTCGCTTTTTTTACGGCTGCTACCAAAGCGTCCACTTCTTCCAAAGTATTATAAAATGCGAAGGAAGCACGCACCGTTCCCGGAATTTTATAGAAATCCATGATAGGTTGGGCGCAGTGGTGCCCTGTGCGTACCGCAATTCCTAATTTATCTACAATTGTCCCAATATCATACGGATGGATGCCTTCAATATTGAAAGAGACCACCGAAGTTTTATCTGGGCCCGTACCATAAATTTTTAAACCATCAATTTCCAATAATTTTTCGGTGGCATATTTTAAAAGTTCGTTTTCGTGCTTTTCAATTGCCTCAAAACCAATTGTGTTTAAATAGTCGATCGCTGCGCCAAATGCAATTCCTCCACAAATATTGGGCGTTCCGGCTTCAAATTTATGCGGAAGCCCTGCGTAGGTTGTTTTTTCAAAAGTAACTTCAGCAATCATTTCGCCCCCGCCTTGGTAGGGTGCAAGCGTATTTCCCCATTTTTCTTTCATATAAAGAATTCCAACGCCCGTTGGGCCACACATTTTGTGGGCTGAGGTTACAAAAAAATCAACATCCAATTTTTGAAGATCTGGTTTTATATGCGAACATGATTGTGCGCCGTCAATAAGCACGGCAGCTCCAACTTCGTGTGCTTTTTCAATAATTTTTGCTATTGGATTAATGGTTCCCAATGCATTTGAAATATGGTTTACAAAAACCAATTTCGTTTTTTCTGAAAGTAATTTTTCGTATTCTGAAATTATCAAAACGCCTTCCTCGTTCATCGGAATCACTTTCAAAATGGCTCCTGTTTTTTCACAAAGCATCTGCCACGGCACAATATTGCTGTGGTGTTCCATGGCGGAAACCAATATTTCATCACCTGCTTTTAGAATTCCCAAAAATCCATTTGCGACCAGATTTATTCCGTGGGTGGTTCCTGCGGTGAAAATAATTTCGAAAGCTTCCTTCGCATTAAAATGGGTCTGTATTTTTTTTCGCGCAGCTTCGTAAGCATCCGTAGCTTCCTGTGAAAGTGTGTGCACGCCACGGTGGATATTTGCGTTGTAATTGCTGTAATAATCAACAATAGCATCAATAACCTGCTGCGGTTTTTGCGAAGTGGCGGCATTGTCCAAATACACCAACGGAAAGCCGTTTACCTTCCTTTTCAGGATGGGGAAATCGTTGCGTATTTGTTGTACATCAAATGGCATGGAAAGTAATATTAAAGCTCAAACCCCAAACTAACCCCAATTTTATTGGCAATAAGTTTATTTATCCGCATTTTCAATTCCGGGATTTTTACGCTTTCCAAAACGGTGTTAGCGAAAGCGTACATCAATAAAGCGCGTGCTTCTTTCAAACCTATTCCGCGGCTGCGAAGGTAAAATAGGGCGTCTTCATCAAATTGGCCAATGGTGCAACCGTGGGAGCATTTCACATCGTCCGCAAAAATTTCAAGTTGCGGTTTTGCGTTGATTGTGGCTTTATCATCAATTAAAATATTGTTGTTCTGCTGAAAAGCATCTGTTTTTTGGGCATCTTTTTCAACAATAATTTTTCCATTGAAAACGCCTGTGGAAGATTCTGCAAAAAGCCCTTTGTAATCTTGATGGCTTTCACAATTTGGTGCAATGTGGTGCACTAATGTATTGTGGTCAACATGTTGTTTACCTTCCAAAATAGTGATTCCTTTTAGTGTTGAATCACAATGTTCTCCTTTTTGGTAGAAGTTGAGGTTGTTGCGAACCAAATTTCCACCAAAAGCAAATGTATGTACACGACATATTGTCTCTCGCTCCTGTGAAATATAGGTGTTATCTATCAACGAAGCGGTTTCGGCATCGTTTTGAATTTTATAGTAATCTACATATGCTCTCTTTTCCGCAAAAATTTCCGTTACCGAATTGGTTAAAACTTCATTGCTGGAAAGACTTTGGTGACGTTCAATAATTTGAACATGCGCGTTTTCGCCAACTACAATCAAGTTTCTTGGCTGAAGAAACATAGCCGCTTCATTTCCAGTTGAAAAATTTATTATCTCAATAGGTTTTTCAACTTCTTTATGGGCTGGAATGTGAATATATGCGCCTTCTTTAGTAAATGCCGTATTTAGCGAGGTCAAGCTGTCACTTTTCGCCACTTTATTAAAATAGGCTTCAATTATTGGCTTGTACTTGCTTTTGTTTAATGCGGAAGACATCAAGCAAACATCCAATGAATCGTGCGTGGTTTCTGAAAGAAAAGAGCTGTAAACCCCATCTATAAATACCACTTTGTAAGTGTCAATATCGTGAAGGAAATATTTTTTTACATTCTTAAATTCAACAGAATTTTCGGCTTTTGGAAAAATACTGTATTCCTTTTTCAAAAGGGAATTAAGGGAAGTATATTTCCAAGCTTCTTCCTTTTTTGAAGGAAAACCTTTTTCCTCAAAAATTTTAATGGCGTTGTTTCGCACATCGTGCAATGGCGAATCAAATTCCAAATAATCTTCGAGCGCGATGTATGATGATAATAATTTGTCTTTAAAGCTCATTTCTTTTTCAATTGTGAAATTAAGTTTCAGAGGAAACATCCCCCTAAGCCCCCTTCAAAGGGGGAATTTTCAAAATTCAAATTAACATTGAACTTTGAATTTTAAACTTTGAATTAGTTAAACCAATTCCTCTTTAATCCAGTCGTATCCTTTTTCCTCCAGTTCGTAGGCAAGTTCTTTGGTGCCGGACTTAACTATTTTTCCGTTCATCAAAACATGTACAAAGTCTGGAACTATATAATCTAAAAGTCGCTGATAGTGCGTTATCACCACCACAGCATTGTCGTTGCTTTTCAGTTTATTTACGCCATTTGCTACTATTTTAAGTGCATCAATGTCCAATCCCGAATCGGTTTCATCAAGAATGGCTAACTTAGGTTCCATCATGGCCATTTGGAAAATTTCGTTACGTTTTTTTTCTCCTCCGGAAAAACCTTCATTTAAGGAACGGGAAAGAAATTTTCGATCTATTTCCAACATATCTGCTTTTTCCTTTATCATTTTCAACATTTCAGAAGCGGGCATATCTGCTTTTCCTTTGGCTTTACGGGTTTCGTTGATGGCTGTTTTAATGAAGTTTGTTACGGAAACACCTGGAATTTCAATAGGATATTGGAATGAAAGAAAAATACCTTTGTGGGCTCTTTCCTCGGGATCCAATTCTGAAATATCCTCGTTTTCAAAGGTGATGTAACCTCTTGTGACTTCAAATTCTTCTTTTCCGGCAACTACTGAGGCCAAAGTACTTTTTCCCGAACCGTTAGGGCCCATTATAGCGTGCACTTCTCCTGCTTTTACCTCCAGGTTAATACCCTGAAGTATATCTTTTCCATCGAGTCCGGCGTATAAATCTTTTATTTTTAACATTTTACTTTTTCTTAGCTGTTTCGTCTAATTTTATATCTACTTCCGAAGGTTTATCGCTAACCTTCATAATTTCTTTAATTGTTATTACTTCTTCCCATTCGCTATCGTTATCGGTGTTTTCAGAAACTACTCCGCGAACAATTACGCCCACCATATCAAAATCATTCTTTTTTATTTTTGCTACTTGTTTTGAAAGCCCTTCGGAAAGCGCATCTCGTTTAACACCATAAATAAAATTACTTCCCATCAATACAATGGCACCGTTTGCTTCAATAAAATCTCCTTTATAGGCTCTTAAATTTTCGGTACTTTCCAAATTTTCAGTAGTGGTTTCTTCGGATTCCATATTTTTTTCTTCGGAATTTTTACAAGAAAAAACTACTGCCGAAAGCATTAACAACAAAATGATTTTTTTCATAATTAATAATTGATTTAAATTTATTTAAAAAACCTTCTAGGCGTTCGGCCTCTGGAAGGGTTGTCTTTTTAACCTACGGAGCCTTCAAGGCTTATTTCCAATAATTTTTGTGCCTCCACCGCAAATTCCATTGGAAGCTTGTTCAATACTTCTTTGCTGAAACCATTTACAATCAATGCAATCGCCTTTTCAGTATCAATGCCGCGTTGATTGCAATAGAAAATTTGGTCTTCCCCAATTTTGCTGGTTGTGGCCTCGTGTTCTATTTGGGCAGTTTTATTTTTTGCTTCAATATATGGGAAGGTATGCGCGCCACAATTGTTGCCCATTAATAGGGAATCACATTGCGAAAAATTCCGCGCATTGTCAGCATTTGGCATAATCTTAACCAAGCCGCGATAACTATTCTGTGATTTTCCGGCGGAAATTCCTTTTGAAATTATGGTGCTCCGTGTGTTTTTGCCAATATGGATCATTTTGGTTCCTGTATCTGCCTGCTGAAAATTATTGGTAACGGCAATGGAATAAAATTCCCCGATTGAATTGTCGCCTTTTAAAACACAACTCGGGTATTTCCAGGTTACGGCACTTCCTGTTTCTACTTGCGTCCACGAAATTTTTGCCCTTTTTTCGCAAAGCCCTCTTTTGGTCACAAAATTATAAACCCCACCTTTTCCTTTTTTATCTCCGGGATACCAGTTTTGTACGGTTGAGTATTTTATTTCGGCATCGTCCAAAGCAATCAATTCAACCACTGCAGCGTGCAATTGGTTTTCATCACGGCTTGGTGCTGTACAGCCTTCTAAATAACTTACATAGCTTCCTTCATCTGCAATTACGAGCGTTCTTTCAAATTGGCCAGTTCCTGCTTGATTAATTCTGAAATATGTAGAAAGCTCCATTGGGCAACGAACGCCTTTTGGAATATAGCAAAAGGAACCATCGCTGAAAACGGCGCTGTTCAATGCGGCGTAAAAATTATCGCGTTGCGGCACCACCGTTCCCAGATATTTTTTTACCAGTTCCGGATGTTCTTTTATAGCTTCGGAAATGGAACAGAAAATAATTCCCTTTTCCGCCAAGTTTTTTTTGAAAGTTGTAGCTACTGAAACAGAATCCATCACAATATCTACTGCCACTCCAGCGAGTTTCTTTTGTTCCTCCAAAGAAATACCAAGTTTTTTGAAAGTGTCCAAAAGTTCGGGATCCACCTCGTCTATGCTGTTGTATTTTGGTTTTTTATTGGGGGCGGAATAATAGGAAATATTTTGAAAATTGGGTTTTTCATAATGCACATTTGCCCAGTCTGGTTCCACCATTTCCTGCCAATAGCGAAAAGCTTCCAAACGCCACTCGGTCATCCACGCTGGCTCTTCTTTTTTTAAGGAAATAGCTTTTACAATTTCTTCATTCAATCCATTGGGAAAAGTGTCAGATTCTATATCTGTATAAAAACCGTATTCATATTCTTTGGTTTCCAGTTCCTTTTTTAAATCATCTTCGGTATACTTCATATTCTTCAATTCAAAGTTAAAAGCTCAAGGTTGAATTAGAACTTATTTAAATTTGCTTCCTTTTAATTCACTTTTTTGCAGGTAAATCATAAATCCAGCTATTTGTTTACTCAGTGCCATTAAAGTTTCGTGATGTGTGTTAAAATCATCCTGCGTTATATATTTTCGATCAAAAATTCTATAAAGTTGTGATCTTGTTTCGCCACACGATGCTTTTGCGATTGACAGAAACTGGTTGAATTCTTTGTTGCCATTTCTTTCAAATCCTTCAGCAATATTATCCATAATCGATCCCGAACTCCCATTAATTTGATCATATAATCTGTAATCACTTTTAAGATTTGTTTTTTCTCTTATCTGGTAAATTTCCTGACACATCAGTCGTGCTTTTTGCCAAATTTCCAAATCCTCAAATTTTTCAATTGTTGCCATGGCTTTAATTTAATATTCAATCACTCTAACTTTGAATTTTGAACTTTAAATCTTGAATTTTTTAAAGTGAAAAAGATTCACCACAACCACATGTTCGGTTTGCATTGGGATTGTTAAATACGAAACCTTTTCCGTTAAGCCCCCCACTGTATTCAAGTGTTGTTCCCACGAGATATAAAAAGCTCTTTTTGTCCACCGCTATTTTCACATTCTCTTCTTCAAAGAGTTTATCGTTTTCACCCAAACTGTGGTCAAACTTCAGCTCATAGCTTAATCCGGAACATCCACCGCTTTTAACGCCCACGCGAACAAAATCTACAGCAATGTTAAAGCCTTCTTCGGCCATCAGTTGCGCTATTTTATTTTTTGCATTTTCACTTACCTTAATCATATATAGATTAATTCTAAATTAGACCGCAAATATACATCAAATACTACTTTTAACCATAAAGAAGCGGGATTTTAAAACTATAGTGTGATAGTTTTAGACGATAGACAAAAGTCCCATTTATGGGGAAACTAGTGCCATAAAAAAGTAAGAAGATTAATTGGGGTCCTGAAAATCGGGATTATTAATAAATGAAGGATCGGAAAGTGAAAGAAGAAAGGCTTTTAAATCTGCCTTGTCTGGTTCGGTTAAATGCACACCACCTCGTGAGACGGCTTTCATTAATGGATCAATGGTTTCTGAATAAACCAAACCTTCACTATAATGGTTTATAACTTCATCCAAAGTTGCGAAACGCCCATCATGCATATAGGGTGCTGTATAAGCAAGATTTCTTAAAGAAGGAGATTTAAACCATCCGTCTTGGCTAGGATCTCCGGTAACATTTCCTAATCCTTTATCTGTAATGATTGCGTCCAGCCCATTGTTGTGGAATATATTGTCGGTCCATAAGGGACTATTTTCGTTTCCGTGGCAGTGGAAACAATCACCTCTGGCTTCATCCATAAATATCTCAAAACCGTTGATTTCCTGGGGTGTTAGTGAGTTTTCACCTTCCAAATATCTGTCAAAAGGAGAATTTGCTGAAATAAGGGTTCTTTCAAATTGTGCAATTGCTTTGGCTACCATTTCTTTGGTAATAGTACTTGTTCCAAAGGCCTTATTAAAAAGTTCGGGGTAAGCACCATGACTTTGTAAACTACCAACAGCATTTTGCCACGTATTGTGCATTTCAATAGGATTAGTAACGGGTTCCAGAGCTTGGTCTTCAATACTTGAAGCACGGCCATCCCAGAAAAATTTATTGTGGCCGTTCCATGCCAAATTATAAATAGGCATAGAATTACGCGTTCCCTCCATACCGTCAATACCTATGCTAAACTGCGTATCATCAGTAAAGGAGTTACTTGGTTTATGGCAGGAAGCACAGGCTTGAGTTCCATTTCCCGATAAAATAGGATCGAAAAATAATTTTCTTCCCAATGCAATGCCTTCCACGGTTTGCGGATTGTCTGCAGGAACGAGGGGTGGAGGCAGTAAACGCTGAAAAATGGGAGGAACGGTCAAAGGTTTGGGGGTGGGCACATAGCCTTCAACGGGATCAACCGGTTCTGGATCATTCGAAGAACAGGCGACCAAAAGGGTAAATGCAAAAAACCCAATTAAAAATCGATATGTCATCTTTGACCGTTCCTTCATTTATAATTTATTGTTCTATGGCACCAATGCTGAAAACAGTCTTGCCGTTTCGCTGCATGTCTTTTTGTGCCAAATAGTTCATCATTAAATCTACACTTCTATCGTTTAGATCCCACGTCAATGGGTTTTTGTACCATTCAGAAATATCCATTTTTATTTCGATGGTTGCATCATCTGTAATGGTAAAATTTTGGTTGAAATCAAAGGAGATGAAATTTTGCTCAAAAACACCTTCGCTTACTCTCGCGGTACCATTATGGTATGCGTACGGTTGGGGTGTGCCGTTTACATCATCAAAAATACCTTCCATTTGCATAAAGTGATACCCACCGCCCAACATGGATGGCCAGTTCCAATTTGCGGCATTTAAGTCTGGGTATGCTCCGCTCACGTTATCTGCTTCATTAAAACCATAAATAAAGGAAATGCCGGTGTAATCTCCTGTAACTACATTTAAAGCGGGAGTTAGGGTTAAAGAAGTTGGATCCGTTAAATCTACTAATTGATATTCTGTAAAGTTTACGGAGGTACCATCTGCTTTATGAAGCGATATTCTTGAAATTAAATATCTAAGTTTGGAAATTGTTAAAAAATTACCAGCAGCATTTTGATAAACAGATAAATTGAAATCAGCTTGTGTTACGGATGTTCCTGCCCAGTTTTGGGTAAATGCAAAGGTTACAGTTTTCTCATAAGTACAAGAACCATCGTCGGTATTGGCATCGGGATTGTAGTTTAATGAATCAGGATCGGTACATCCCAAAACTTCTTCAGGGGAATCGTCATTATTACTGCAGCCAAAGGCAACAAATGCCAGAATCAATAAAAAAGCTATTTTTTTCATGGGTTAGAAAATGGGTTTTAGCAATAGGTTACTTTATTTTGATTATTAAAAAATCTTTAGAGCCCTGATTTAAAGGAATATCTAAATCGTTACTTTCACTGTCTCCCACTGCAATTATTTTGTTGTCGGAAGTTTCAATTGCTTCAGAGACAAAATCGAGACCTGAGCCCCCAATGCTTTTTTCAAATTTCAGACTTCCGTTGCTGTCAACAACAAATATCCAAGCATCGTTTAGGCCATTATTGGTTTGCAAATCTCCATCATTACTTCTGCTGTGTCCAGAAAGTATATAATCGCCATTAGCGCGTTGTACAATACTGTGTGCAGTATCAAACTGTGAACCACCAAACGATTTTTGCCATATTTTATTGCCGCTATCGTCAAATTTTACCATCCAAGCATCAGCATTGCCATGGGGGGATGTTACGTCTTGATCTGAACTACGTGAGTCGCCAACCATAATATAATTGCCATCATTGGTTTTTAAAGAAGCATATGAATTATCAATTTCCGCCCCGCCAAAGGATTTAGTCCACAGCAAATCGCCAGATGAATTCACTCGCACTGCCCAATAATCATAACTTCCTTTTGGGTCTGTTTTGTCAAAATCAACACTTTCTGAAGTTCCGGTCATTAAAAAGCCGCCATCATCCGTTTCCAAAGCATCATAGCTTCGGTCATTATTGGTTCCACCAAAATAGCGTCTCCATTGTTTCGTGCCATTTGCGTCAAGTTTTATGCCCCAATATTCACCAACGCCATGAAGTATTCCTTTTTGCAGATCATTGCCTTCACCGCCACTTGCTGAAACATCAAAAAAACCTGTTATGAAATATCCACCATCGGAAGTTTGAAAAGCATTATAAGCCTGATCACTACCGGCAAAACCAAAGTTTTTGTCCCATACTATATTTCCTGTAGCATCCACTTTAACAATCCAGTAATCCTGAAACCCTTCATTGCCTGAAACATCGCCATCGTTACTTGAAGTATATCCACTTAAAAGATACCCGCCATCATTAGTTTTGGTAATATGTGCCGCACTTTCATCATCACTTCCGCCGTAGGTTTTACTCCAAACTTTTTCCCCAGCTTTCGTAATTTTCAATAACCAAAAATCGCTGTCATTTCCGCTTTTGTCTGTTATATCCCCATTGGAACTTCGTGTGTTTCCTAAAATAAGAAAACCACCATCCGCCGCTTGCACTATTGAAATGGCCTCGTCACTTTCACTTCCGCCAAAGGTTTTAATAAATTCTATTTCTCCATTTATTTCCTCGGAAGGACCATCATCTACTTGGTCTTTGCCGCAGGAAGTAATTAATATTGAGAAAGAAAGCAGTAAGGGAAACGCTTTTAATTTATTTTTTATAGGAAACAACATAGGGGATTCGTAGGTTATATTAATCGATTATTAATCGTTTTGTTGTGGATGAGTTTATTTTCATTATATACATTCCCGATTGTAAATTTGAAATGTCTATGTTTTCTGACAAGGATTGTGCAAAACTTTTATCCATTACTTTTTGGCCTAGTACATTGAATATTTCAACCTGGGTAATTGGATCAGCTTTGGAACTAATTGTAACAACATCCTTTGCAGGGTTTGGAGCGACTGAGAAATCTATTACAGAAGTGTTATTCAATCCCAAAAGTGCATCTCTAACAATAAATAATCCTCTGTCAATATCACTAATTACAATGTTTCCGCTATCAAAAAAAGGATAAACACTCCAAGCGCCGTCAAAATTTGCTGAATTGCTATTCGGGTAGGTATCGAAAAATTTGGTTTCAACCATGTTTTCATTTTCAATATCGCTAATATCTAGTATGCGTATTCCTGCACGATAGCTTGCTAGATAAAAGTCATTGCCCACAACATAGCCGTTATGATCTATTGCTTGTATGTCTGCTTCATACTCAAAATGCACTACTGGATTATCCAAATCGGTCACATCAAAAATGATGGTTCTGGTATTAAATCCAAAAGTAGCCTCATCCAATTCGTCGCCAATAATAAAATAACGTTTGTCCTCAGTAAGCCAACCTTGGTGCGTATATTCAACACTGCCGTAAAAACCATTTGAAATCCCTTGAGGGTTGTTTTTATCGGTAACATCAACAATAGATACCCTATCTTCATTACTTCCAAAAAATATTTCACGACCAGCATAATCTGGATCTGGGCCATCATATATAACAACTTGTGCATCGTGGCAATAATTGTCACCGCTAAAACCACCTGCTGCCACCGGATTTAATGGATCTTGAATATTTACAAAGTGTGGTCCTCCTCCAAAACTACTGGTTCCAACTGCGTAGGCAAACCCAGTTTCTTCATTGATAACCAAGTTGTGGCAATGCCCAAAGCCGCCATAATATGCATCTTCGGAAAAAGTCTCAGGCTGGTTTTGTACATCACGTAATCTTGTTAAATCAAAAACTTGCATTCCGTGTCCGCTGGCTTCACTTACTATAAACGCGTAGTTATTGTAAACTTTTATATCCCTCCAGGTGCTGGAATCTGTATGGGTTGGTAATTTTCCAAGATATATAGGGTTTATAGGGTCGGTAATATCAACAAATGCGGCGCCATTGCTCAAGCCCATTATTGCGTATTCTTTTCCATCCAGTGGATCGGTCCATCCCCAAGAGTCATTTCCTGAGCTTGCGCCCAAATCATTTAGACTTAAGTGCGACAAAAGGTCCAAGCCATTGCAAGGATAGATTCCGGCCATTCCATTAACGCATGGGGTTTGGGCGAAAGTGGATGTAATGATAAATAAAGCTAATACTGGTAATATTTTTTTCATGTTAATTAGGATAAAGATTTAAAAGGGCTAAATGTAACTATAATATAGCCTTTTTTACAAACGCAAAAGGTTAAATATTAGTATGCTTATTGTCTTTACTGGATTTAGTCTTTTTAAAAACGAAATTTTGCAATATTTCCACGAGGTTTCGTTTTTTATTTTTTGATGGTGTATTTTTGAAAAAAATTGCAAAAACGTAAAGTATGTTTGAAAATAAAGAAAATTCTACAACCAGTATAGAGAATTTAGGTGAATTCGGCCTTATTGATCACCTCACTAAAAATTTTAAAATAAAACAAAAGTCAACAGTGAAAGGAATTGGAGATGATGCTGCTGTGATTTCTTGTAATGTAAATCAGGAAATGATTGTTTCAACCGATTTGCTCTTGGAAGGTGTTCATTTTGATTTGAGTTATGTGCCTCTGAAACATTTGGGTTACAAAGCTGTTGTTGTCAATCTTTCAGATGTGTTTGCTATGAATGCCGATCCAACACAAATTACCGTTTCTATTGCGGTTTCAAACAGATTTCCCATTGAAGCTTTGGAAGAATTATATGCAGGTATTGAAGCCGCAGCAAAGGTTTATAATGTGGATGTTGTTGGCGGCGATACCACTTCATCAACAACTGGTTTATTAATAAGTATTACAGCTCTAGGAACAGTAAATAAGGGCGAAGCAGTTTACAGAAGTGGGGCTGCTGAAAATGACTTGTTAGTTGTAACCGGCGATCTTGGGGCAGCTTATTTGGGTCTTCAGGTTTTGGAGCGCGAAAAGGAGGTGTTTAAAGTAAATCCAAATTCGCAGCCAGATTTGGAGCCTTATTCCTATTTGGTGGAACGGCAATTGAAACCCGAAGCCCGCAAGGATATTTTCGGGTTATTGAAAGAATTGGATGTGAAGCCTACAGCTATGATTGATATTAGCGATGGTCTCTCTTCGGAAATTATTCATATTTGTAAAAATTCCAAAGTTGGGTGTAATCTTTTTGAAGAGAAAATTCCGCTTGATCCGCAGGTAATATCAACCTGTGAGGAATTTAATTTAGATAGTACCACAATTGCCTTAAGCGGCGGTGAAGATTATGAATTGCTAATTACAATTAAAACAGAGGACTATCCAAAAATAAAGGCAAACCCACACTTAACCGTTATTGGCCATATGACCCATGAGAATGAAGGAATGCATTTAATAAGCCGCGCAGGAACAAAAATTCCTTTAGTGGCGAGAGGCTGGAATGCTCTGAAAAATAATGGGTAATATTAAGAAGGCACAAAAAGTTATATTCCCTTAAATTAATAAGGAAGAATAATCTTAAAAAATCACAGGTTTTTAATGGACTGAAATTCTATTCTTTTTTCTGAAAAAAGAAGATAGGCATTCATTTACTTCACGTTGCTTATAAGTGAGTAATTCAAATTTACCGGAATAGCTGTTTGAAACCTCCTTGCCGCAACAAGCACATTTGTATTCGCTAATGTGATCCGTAATTTTTCGGGTTACGATGTAATCATGGCCAAATGCGTTACAAACAAGGCTCAAGATTGGAGGTAGGCTGAGGGGCAGTACTTTTTCCATCTTTGTTAAATTTAGTAGGTTGATTCTGTCAATATTAGCATTTTTTCAGATAAAATGCAAGCTTTATCCGATAAAAAGTAAATATTTTAGAATAATATCTTCTTTTTCTATAGTGCTCATATGTCCTCCACTAATAATTTTTAATGAAACATTGCAATTTTCCGCAAGCAGTTTTGTTTCCCTAAAAGGTAAAATAGGATCTTCTTCCCCTAATATCATATATTTTGCTCTGTTAAAGCTCGTCAAAATGTGGGTTCGGTCTTTGCGGTCGCGCATTCCTTTTATTGCAGCCTTTATGCCTTCCACGGGAAATGAGTTAGCTTCTGCTTTTAAAGCATCTATTTCTGCTGAAAATTTTTCCCGAGAAGTTTCAGTAAAGAGATTCCCGATTGCCATATTAATATAGGTCTGCGGATTTTGTTCAATTACTTTTAAAGCTCTGTTTCTGTTTTCTTTTCTTTCATTGGAATCTGCAACTGGAGTAGAATTGAGAAGAATAATTTTTTCAACTTTCTCAGGATACATTTCGGCGTAGGCCAAAACAACGTACCCACCCATAGAATGGCCAACAAATGTAGCTGAAGGAATTTGAAGATATTTTAATATTTCCTCTACCACCTCAGCCATCAATTCCATAGTATGAATTTCCGAAACAACACCGCTTTTGCCGTGGCCGGGAAAATCAATTGTAACGACGGTATTGTTTTTTGATAATTTTGGTATCAGCGGTTTCCACATCGTGGAGCTTTCCAAAAAACCATGTAAAAGAACCATTGCCGATCCTTTTCCGAAAGTTTCAAAATGGAATGGAGCATTTTTATAATGATAAACCATCTACTTTTTATAAGCTTTAGAATTGGATTTAACAACAAGATAAATCACACTTCCAATCACAATTGGAAAAAATAAATATCTAATTACCTCAGGATTTTCCATATATGGACTGGCAAACCCGAGAAGAATTATTGACATTCCCATAAAAACCAAGACATTTCTAAACAGAGTAGCCACTTTTTCAATATTTACTTTTTCCTTTTCTACTTTGTTCATGGTATTATAGCCAGCTATGAGAAAATAAAGTTTGAATTGTTTTACCACGATTCCCAAAAGGATTAGTAGTATGCCGATATAGATATATGAAGTTTCCATTATTATTGTTTTTGAAAAAAAAAGACTTAAAAAGAATTCTCTTTAAGTCTTTTTCTATTCTCTTTACTTTTTCTTCTACTTATTCATCAACTCTTCAATTTCTTCAGCTTCAATAGGAATGTTTCGCATTAAATTGAAGGGTTCTCCTTTTTTCTGAATAACAACATCGTCTTCCAAACGTATTCCAAAACCTTCATTTGGAATGTATATTCCTGGTTCAACCGTGAAAACCATGTTTTCGGTCATTTTTTCCCAAAGGATGCCGTAATCATGAGTATCAAGACCAATGTGGTGACTGGTTCCGTGCATAAAATATTTTTTATAGGCGGGCCATTTTGGGTCTTGATTTTTCACATCTGCTTTATCCAAGAGTTTTAGGTCCAAAAGCTCCTTGGTCATTAGTTTACCAACTTCCTCGTGGTATTCCTTCCAATAATTACCGGGAACCAACAGTTTTGTGGCATCATCCTTTACACGTTTTACGGCGTTATAAACTTCACGCTGCCGCTTGCTGAATTTGCCGCTTACGGGAATGGTTCTGGTCATATCGCTTGAATAGTTTGCGTACTCAGCACCTACGTCCAAAAGAAGCAAATCGCCTTTTTTGCATTGTTGATTGTTCACGATATAGTGAAGCACATTTGCATTGTTGCCACTACCTATAATGGGCGTATAGGCAAAACCACGCGAACGATTCCTTAAAAATTCGTGCATAAACTCCGCTTCAATCTCGTATTCCCAAACGCCCGGTTTCACAAAATTTAGGATTCTTCTGAATCCTTTTTCGGTGATGTTGCAAGCCTGCTGCAGCAAGTCAATTTCTATTTTATCTTTTACAGCACGCAACCGCTGTAATATTGGATTGCTGCGTTCCCAACTGTGTGCAGGGAATTTTTCTTTTATTGTTTTGATGAAACGCTCTTCACGAGTCTCGGTTTCTACGCTTTGGCGGTAATGTTCATTTGTGTTGAAATATACTCGCTCTGCCTGGGTCATTACTTCAAAGAAAATTTTATCGAATTCCTTCAGCCAGTAAACTGATTTTATACCGCTTACCTCAGTGCCCTTTTCCTTGGTTAGTTTTTCGCCTTCCCAAACGGCAATGTGGTCATTGGTCTCGCGCACAAAAAGCATCTCCCGATGTTCTTTGTTTGGCGCATCTGGGAATAGAACCAATATGGTTTCTTCCTGATCCGCACCGGTTAGATAAAAAATATCACGCGCTTGTTGAAAAGGCATCGTGCTATCCGCGCTAATGGGATATATATCGTTACTGTTAAAAACTGCCACACTTTTAGGCTTCATCTGGGCCATAAAGTTTTTGCGGTTTTTGATAAAGAGTTTATTGTCTATTTGATCGTACTTCATTGGTAGTATTTTTTAATTTCCTCAAAATTAAAGATTAAAATAGTAAGCCCGAAGAATAGTGCCGAAAATTAATGAAGAACAGCAGAGTTTTTTTTCTTTATTTTAAATAGAAATGAATAAAAAAACGCCCGCAAATATTGGGGCGTTTTTTAAGTTCGTTTTATAATTATTTTCTTGAAATATATGTGTTCAGCTCCTCAGTGGAAGCTTCCCATTCGAAGGCCTGTGATACCTTAAAATAATTTCCTGTGTCGTAAGTGTAATCATAAGCATATTTTGCGAAATCTAATTTAGTTTCTTCCCATTCTAAAAGTTTTACGAGGTCGCGAACTTGATCGGCAAATAGGCAGTTTGCTGAAACAATTTGTTTGGCCATGCTTAGACGGGTTTCGTCCCAATTTTGGGTCGAAATCGTTTTTTTAGCTTCTCGGAAATCAGCTTCCTCCATTGGCCACGGACACCCGATAGCCCCATTGTAGCCTGGCATTATATAGTGGTTTACCGTGGTTTGTGTATTGGTAACCACAGTGGTTGTTTCATTATAATCCATTGAGTCATTAATATTCACGTTTAAGCTTACACCCGTTCCGCCCACATTCATATCCATATTCACATTTCCATTTGTGCCATTGGAATTAACTGATCTTGTAGTAACTGTCTCGGAGTAAACGGGATTGGCGGCAAAAACTATCACTTTTTGATTTGGCTTTTCTACATATAGCTCTGGAAGGGGTACCATTGAGAATCCTTCCAATTTCATCTTTCCTTTTTTCTCCACAATTTGGTAAGTGGCTTCACTTGGCTGTTCGGGGAAGTAAATAGTTTTTTCCAATGAAGGTTTTGAAGCATCTTCAAAAATAATTTTTGCCTTGTATATTGGTGTATTCAAATTACTAACAAAAACATTCGATTCGGGCAATTCATGTTGCTGGATGTTGTTAAGAAAGAGAGTGAACTTTGAATTGTCTTCTGTGAAGATTACTAAATTGTAATTGTATTGTGCGTGCATTTTCAAACACAAAAAAATGGCCAACAGTAGGGTAGTTATTTTCATAATTTATTATTTAAATGGTTATTAAGGGGCTCAAACAAAATCAATGCCAAAAAAATTAACATAAAATTTTAGCTAATTACCATAATTTCTGAGATTTAAAAAAATATTTGGTAAAAAATAAATACCATCACTATATTCAATCTATGATTGGAAAGAACAAAAAAGGAAGTACACTTCTGGTAAGAAAATGGTACAATTGATATTTTCTCTATAGCAATTAAACAATTGCAAAACCCACCCCGTTTATTTATCTTCCGTTTTTCAAAAAAACAACCTAATGACAAAGCTTTTTATTTTGGCACTTTGCTTGGCATCGGCGGTGGCTTTTCCCCAACAGCCAGCTACATCAGCAACCATCCTGACCAGCGGCATTCAACAAAAAACACAGTTAACGCAAACTTCTCCGGTGAAAAACTTGACGTTTAAAAACATTGGGCCCAGCATTATGAGCGGCCGTGTTGTTGATTTTGCAGTAAACCCTAATAATCCAATTGAATTTTACGTGGGTTATGCCAGTGGCGGACTTTGGTATACAAACAATAATGGCACTTCCTTCACGCCGGTAATGGACAATAGTCCCACCCAAAACGTGGGTTGTGTGGCGGTAGATTGGCAAAACGGAACTATTTGGGTTGGTACCGGCGAGGTGAACGCGTCCCGTTCTTCATACGCAGGAATTGGCTTGCTGAAAAGCGACGATAAAGGCAAAACCTGGCAAAATATGGGACTAATCGATAGCCACCACATAAGCAGTATTCTTATAAATCCTTCCAATCCCAACGAAGTGGTTGTGGGCGCTGTTGGACATTTGTATTCCCCCAATGAGGAACGTGGAGTTTTCAAAACCAACGATGGCGGCAAAACGTGGAACAAGACGCTATTCATAAATAACCAAACAGGGATTATTGAAATTTCCGTCAACCCCAAAAATTTTAAAACTATGTTCGCCACCGCTTGGGACAAAGACCGAAAAGCATGGAATTTTGAAGGCAGTGGCGAGGGTAGTGGCGTTTATAAAAGCACAGATGCTGGCAGCACTTGGACAAAAGTTTCAACGGAACAAAGCGGCCTACCAATAGGTAAAGGAATGGGCCGTATGGGCACAGCCGTAGTTGATGACAATATGGTTTATTTGATTGTGGATAATCAATTCCACAGAAAAGAGGAAGCGAAAAAAGAAGAATCCGACATCTTCACTAAAGATGATTTTAAAAAAATGGATGTTACGGCCTTTTTGAATTTGGATGACAAAAAGCTGAACCAATTTTTAAAAATGAACGGTTTTCAAGAAAAATACCGTGCCGAAAATGTAAAACAAATGGTACGTGTAGGTACAGTAAAACCTGAAGATTTGGCAAAATATCTGGAAGATGCCAACAGCGCACTTTTTGACACACCCGTTGTTGGTGCTGAGGTTTACAAAAGCACCGATGGCGGGCAAAACTGGCAAAAAACCCACGAAGGCTTTTTGGATGATCTGTATTATTCCTATGGGTATTACTTCGGAAAAATTCATGTAGATCCCAACGATGCCCAAAAAGTTTATGTATACGGCGTGCCAATCCTGAAATCTTCAAACGGCGGAAAAACATTTGAATCAATTAGTGCTGATAACGTGCACGCAGACCATCACGCACTTTGGATAGATCCCAAAATGCCCGGCCATTTAATTAATGGCAACGATGGTGGCGTAAACATAAGCTATGATGATGGCAAAACGTGGATAAAAAATAACGCCCCTGCGGTTGGACAATTTTATACAGTGAATGTGGATAATGAAAAAAACTACAATGTTTATGGAGGCTTACAGGACAATGGCGTTTGGGTCGGCCCGCACGATTATGAAGCAAGTTTAGGTTGGTTACAAGAAGGCAAATACCCATATGAATTTCTTTTTGGTGGGGATGGCATGCAAGTTCAAATTGATAATCGAGACAATAAGATTATTTACACGGGCTTTCAATTCGGAAATTATTATAGATTGAACAGAAATGGAGCCGAGCCCGTGTATATCCAACCGAAACATGAATTGGGCGAAAGTCCGTACCGCTTTAATTGGCAGACGCCTATTTTGTTGAGTTCACACAATCAAGATATTCTTTATTTAGGTGGAAATAAATTGATGCGAAGCATGAACCAAGGTGATGATTGGACCGCCATTTCATCTGATTTAACACAGGGCGGAAAACCCGGTAATGTTGCTTACGGAACGCTTACTGCAATTAGCGAATCGCCGTTTCAGTTTGGGTTGTTATACACCGGAAGCGACGATGGATTGGTGTATGTTTCAAAAAATGCCGGGGGAAATTGGGTAGATATTTCGGACAGTTTCCCAAAAGATCTTTGGGTTAGCCGTGTGATTGCCTCTTCACATAAAAAAGAAAGAGTGTATGTTACTTTGAACGGGTATCGATGGGATGATTTTAAGCCTTATGTATATGTAAGCGAAAATTATGGCGCCACTTGGAGGGACATTAGTAGTAATTTACCAACTTCGCCAGTAAATGTTATAAAAGAAGATCCCGTTAATGAAAATCTGCTGTATTTGGGAACAGATAACGGTGCGTATATTTCTTTCAATCAAGGTGAAAACTGGGAAGTATTTTCAAAAGATTTGCCCAATGTTGCGGTACACGATTTAGTTATACAGCCCGAAGCAAAAGATTTGGTTTTGGGAACCCACGGAAGGTCTTTATATGTTGCAGACATTGCCCTGCTTCAAAAATTAAATGAGAACAATAAAAATGAAGTGCTTATTTCTGAAATAGAACCTGTAGATTTTTCACCCCGCTGGGGCAGCAAATGGAGTACTTGGGGGGAAGTGTATGAGCCGAAAGTAAAAATCCAGTTTCACAGTCCACAAAGTGGGAAGGCAACAATAACTGTCAAAACAGAAGATGGAAAGGAAGTACAACAATTCGCCGTAGAGGCTACAAAAGGGGTGAATGAATTGGAATATGATTTATCTATTACGGAAAAAGGCAGTAAAATTTTTGATAAAACTGATGCAAAAATAAAGAAGGCAGAAAACGGAAAATACTATCTGCCCCAGGGTAAATATCCCATATATTTAAATTTGGCAAACAAAACAGCCCATACTACCATTGAAGTTAAATAGGAATAAAAAAAGAGGCGTGAACCCCTTTTTTTGCGATTTATAAATTGTTCAAACTATAATTTGGTGACTTGGCCTTTTCTATTCCATTCTTGATATTTATTATACTGTTCGGGCATTAAAATTTTAAATAAGATTCCTTCCTGCATTTTCAACAGTTCTTTTTGATCAAGGGTCTTTCTAATATGTTTGTTTTGCATTTCGTCAATATAACCTACATATTCGCGTTGGTATTTCCGTATTTGGTCTTCGCTCATGTCGACATAATCATACATGGCCGTCATATCTTTTTTCTTCAACTTTATCCAATCTTTTTTATTGAGTTTTGCCCAATATTGCTCAATGTCATTATCAGTAGATGATGGCTCATTGGTAGTGGTGGATATTGCTTTATGGCAATTGCCGCAGGAAAAAAGTACAGTTGCCAAGGAGGCGGTTAAAAAAATTGTAATAGTTTTCATAGTTTTTTATAATAAACCTACTTTATTCATTGAGAGTAAATGGTTAATATTTAACTAATTAACTTTATTTTATTAACCCTAAAAGTTTTTAATGCAATACATAGATTATTTTTACCTTTAATAAAATAAACTGGAAAAACTTTTTGAAGAAGACACAATTGAGCCGAAGACTAAGTAGTAAAATAGAAGAGCCAACGACTTATGTCTTTGAAAATAAATGAAGAATAAAAAAAGAGGCGTGAGCCTCTTTTTATTTTAGGATAAAACTATATTTAGTATTGGGGGTTTTTCATTTTCCATTCTTGATACTTATTATATTGCGCAGGTTTTAAAATATCATATAAAATTCCATCTCGTTGCTTTAATAAGTCTCTTTGGTCAATGGTCAATCTTTTGTTTTTATTTTGCATACTGTCAATATAATCCACATAGCCGCGTTGATATTTCAGTATTTGGTCCTGGCTCATGTTAACATAGTCATACATTGATGTCATGTCTTTTTTCTTGAGTCCAATCCAATAAACCTCAATTTCATTATCACTCAGTGGTCGGGAACCATAAGTAGTAGTAACCTTGTTTTGTGTATTCATATTGTTACTGCTTACGTTCTTAGCTTCTGTATTTGAGGTTGTATTGTTTGTTGAAATACTCTCATTGTTAGAAGTCGAAACTGTTTCATATGTATCTCGGTTCCTTAAATTATCATCTCTATCGGCCACCTCACGGATGGTTCCTTTTGTATCCGGTGTGTTGTTTACCCGGGCTGTTGTACTTTCTGGTGTACCGCACGACCAAAGTAGAGTTGCAACAGAGGCAATTAAAAGTGTTCTTAGTGGTTTCATAATTCTTCTTTTTTTAGTTTTAATTTATTTTCTTATTACTAACCTACCAATTTTATCATAATTAAGTGGTTAATGTTTAGTCAATTAACTTTAATTTATAAAAACTTTTAAAGTTGGTGGGAAGTTGATGAACCCGAAAAAATCATTTTTAATATGATGGCCATTCACAAGCGAATAGCATCTTTTATATAACAAATCTAAATAAGATACTAATCGAACTATTTTTTTGGCAATGGTTGCTATCTAACGTATTTTTGTAAACCGAATTCTCGAAATAAAACCATAATGGCAATACTATCCTCCACAATTGCGCGAAAAGTTGCTATGGCACTTTCCGGCCTATTTCTTATTTTATTTCTTACCCAGCATTTTATAATAAATTTTTCTGCGGTTTTTGGCCCAGATACTTTTAATGCCTGGTCAGATTTTATGGGTGCCAATCCCATTGTACAATTTATTATTCAACCCATCCTGATTTTCGGGGTGGTTTTCCATTTTATTATGGGAATCTATTTGGAAATAAAAAACAACAACGCCAGAAAAATAAGCTACGTATCTTTCAAGGGCAACAGGAATTCATCCTGGGCTTCGCGAAATATGTTAATAAGTGGCGCTGTTATCCTTGCATTTTTAGGACTTCATTTTTACGATTTTTGGGTTCCTGAAATTGTTTACAAATATGTGGAGTCAAACGATCCCGTTATTAGCAGATATTACCCGGAACTAGTTCATAAATTTGAAAGCCCTATTCGTACCGGACTTTATTGCTTGTCATTTGTACTGTTGGCACTTCACCTTTGGCATGGCTTTTCTTCATCTTTCCAGAGTATGGGGTGGAACAATAAATACTCAAAAGGCTTGAGAGGATTTACGCAGTTTTACGCAATATTTATCCCATTAGGATTTATTTTCATTGCGCTTTACCTTCACTTTAATCAATAACCACGAAACGAAACGCTATGTCAAAATTAGATTCAAAAATCCCAAAAGGACCCTTAGCCGATAAGTGGACAAATCATAAAAACAACATAAACCTTGTTAACCCTGCCAACAAACGTAATATTGATATAATAGTAGTGGGAACAGGTCTTGCCGGTGGAAGTGCTGCCGCAACCTTAGCTGAATTGGGCTATAACGTAAAAACATTTTGCTATCAAGATTCCCCACGCCGCGCACATTCCATCGCTGCACAAGGAGGTATCAACGCTGCAAAAAATTACCAAGGCGATGGCGATTCAAACTACCGGTTGTTTTATGACACTATAAAAGGTGGCGATTACCGTTCGCGAGAAGCAAATGTGTACCGTCTTGCTGAGGTTTCTGCAAATATAATTGACCAATGCGTGGCTCAGGGCGTTCCCTTTGCCCGTGAATATGGAGGTTATTTAGACAACCGTTCCTTTGGTGGAGTTTTGGTTTCACGAACCTTTTATGCAAAAGGACAAACGGGCCAACAATTACTTTTGGGAGCGTATTCCGCAATGAACCGTCAGATTAATCGTGGAAAAATTACACCATATAACCGTCATGAAATGCTTGATTTGGTAATTGTGGACGGTAAAGCGAGAGGAATTATTGCCCGCGATTTAGTTTCGGGAGAAATTGAAAGACATTCCGCGCACGCAGTAGTTATTGCTTCGGGTGGCTACGGAAATGTGTTCTATCTGTCCACAAACGCCATGGGAAGTAACGTTACCGCTGCTTGGAAAATTCATAAAAAAGGCGCCTACTTTGCAAATCCTTGTTACACACAGATTCACCCAACTTGTATTCCCGTATCCGGCGAACATCAAAGTAAATTAACTTTGATGTCCGAATCGTTGAGAAATGATGGCCGAATTTGGGTACCCAAGAAAAAAGAAGATGCCGAAGCAATCCGCCAAGGCAAGAAAAAACCGACAGACCTTTCAGCAGATGAACGCGATTATTATCTGGAAAGAAGATATCCTTCCTTTGGAAACTTGGTGCCGCGTGATGTGGCTTCACGTGCGGCAAAAGAACGCTGTGATGCAGGTTTCGGTGTAAATAAAACCGGCGAAGCAGTATTTTTGGATTTTGCCTCTGCAATTGAGCGCTATGGAAAAGAACGCGCGGGAATCCACGGAAACCACAATCCTTCTAATGAAGAAGTGCAGAAACTCGGAAAAGAGGTAATTGAAGAAAAATATGGAAACCTATTCCAGATGTACGAGAAAATTGTAGATGAAAACCCATACGAAACTCCGATGATGATCTATCCTGCCGTGCATTATACCATGGGCGGAATTTGGGTAGATTACAATTTACAATCTACTATTCCAGGTTGTTACGTGACGGGAGAAGCCAACTTCAGCGACCATGGTGCAAACCGCTTGGGTGCTTCAGCGTTAATGCAAGGTTTGGCAGACGGTTATTTCGTATTGCCTTATACTATTGGCGATTATCTTTCAAAAGATATAAAAACCGGAAAAATCCCCACAGACACAAAGGAATTTGACGAAGCTGAAAAGAACATACGCGATTTACTGAATAAATTGATAAACAATAATGGCACACATAGCGTAGATCATTTCCACAAAAAGCTTGGAAAAATTATGTGGGAAAAATGTGGAATGGCACGAAATGCCGAAGGCTTAAAAACCGCAATGACAGAAATTAGGGCATTGCGTGAAGAATTTTGGAGAGATGTAAAAATTCCGGGCGAAATAAATGAAATGAACAGCGAACTAGAAAAAGCAACCCGTGTGGCTGATTTCTTGGAGTTGGGTGAACTTTTCGCAATAGATGCGCTGAACAGAAATGAATCGGCCGGCGGTCATTTCCGTGAAGAATATCAAACCGAGGAAGGAGAAGCCCTCCGCGATGACGAAAACTTTATGTACACCGCTGCTTGGGAATATACGGGAGATCCGGGCAATGAGATACTTCATAAAGAAGAATTGGAATACGAAAATATTGAAGTTAAGACACGTTCATACAAATAACAATTATGAAACTTACACTAAAAATCTGGAGACAGAAAAATAATAAAGCAAAGGGACAATTGAAAACTTATCCCATAGATGGAATTGAAGAGGATATGTCATTCCTTGAAATGCTGGACGTGCTTAATGAAGGATTAATAAACAAAGGTGAAGAACCTGTTGTTTTTGATCACGACTGCCGTGAAGGAATTTGTGGTAGCTGCTCGTTGCAAATAAATGGTGAGCCTCACGGCCCAGATAGATTAATAACTACTTGTCAACTTCACATGCGTATGTTTAATGATGGCGATACTATTGTAATTGAGCCATTCAGAGCAAAAGCCTTTCCAGTAATTAAGGATTTAGTAGTTGATAGAAGTTCTTTTGACAGAATTCAACAGGCTGGAGGTTATATTTCAGTGAATACCTCTGGAAATACCATTGATGCCAACACCATTCCCATCAACAAACACGATGCCGATGAATCATTCAACGCGGCAATATGTATAGGTTGCGGAGCTTGTGTGGCAGCCTGTAAAAATGCTAGCGCAATGCTTTTCACTTCTGCTAAAGTGAGCCAGTTTGCTTTGCTTCCGCAGGGAAGGATTGAAGCAACGGCCCGCGTGCTGAATATGGTAGCGCAGATGGATCTTGAAGGTTTTGGAAACTGTAGTAATACCGGCGCTTGCGAAATTGAATGCCCAAAAGGTATTTCGTTGGAAAACATTGCCCGTATGAACAGGGAATATTTAGGCGCGAGCTTAAAAGGATAAAAAAATTCAATATTATATTATAAAGAAATTCCAAGTATTTTAAACACTTGGAATTTTTTCTTTTTAGTGCTGAGATGTATTGATCTTCGGTAAATAAAAAGCTAAGTATTAGTTTGAAAAAATTTATCTTTAAGTACTAAATCACAAATCATGAAATACTTCCTTTTTGTCATTTGCCTCTATTCATTTTCATCCATTAATGCACAACTCATGAAACCCAACGATCCGTTAGCTCATACTTTTTCAATAGTGGCCCGTGATGCCAAAACTGGAGAAATGGCCGTAGCCGTTCAAAGTCATTGGTTTAGCGTTGGCACAGCTGTTTCCTGGGGCGAAGCTGGAGTTGGCGTTGTTGCAACACAATCGTTTACAAATATTTCTTTCGGAATCCGAGGATTGGAATTTCTGAAAGAAGGTAAAACTCCCCAAGAAACATTGAATATTTTGTTGAGTGATGATGAAGGGCGTGAATTTCGGCAAGTTGCTATTTTGGACAAGCAGGGTAGGGTTGCCACTCATACAGGTAAAAGTTGTATAGATTATGCGGGACACGCAAACGGTGAGAATTTTTCAGTACAGGCAAATATGATGTTGAACGATAAAGTAGTTCCAGCAATGGAAGAAGCTTGGAAAGGGAATGCCGAAATGCCTTTGGCGGAAAGAATGGTTGCGGTATTGCAAGCTGCACAGAATGCTGGAGGAGACATTCGCGGAAAACAATCTGCCGCATTACTAATTTTTGCTCCAGAAGCTACCGCCCAGCCGTGGAACGACAAACTTTTGGATTTGCGTGTGGATGATTCAGAAAATCCTATTAAGGAGATTGATAGACTTTTAAAAGTGTTTCGCGCCTACCAACATATGAACCAAGGCGATCTATATGTTGAAAAAAATGAAATGAAAAAAGCTATGGACGAATACAATGCTGCTATGAAAATGTTTCCAGAAAACTTGGAAATGCAGTATTGGACCGCGGTAACTTTGGCGAATGATAAGCAAATAGAACGCGCTTCAGAAATGCTTCAGAACATTTATAAAAGGGATGAAAATTGGAGGGAGCTTACAAGGCGTTTGCCCAAAGTAGGGTTACTAAACGTTTCAGAAAAAGATTTGAAAGAACTCACTCGCTAAACTTTAACAAACTAAATTTCAATATAGGCTCAATAATTGCGTTTTCAACAAATATGTTGATGAAGCACTTTTTATTTTTCACACTACTATTAAGTTTTACATTTTCTGCCAATGCACAAATAGGTGCTGTAATTGGAAATGACAATAAGCATAATGAATACCTTTCAAAAAGAAACAAAGCCCCTTTTTCCACTGCTAAACTTGCTTTTGCGATTACAAAAAACGCAACTACAGACACAGAAAAAGTTTCTGCGATCTATAAATGGATAGCTTCCAATATTTCTTATGATAACGAGTTACGGCTGAATTCAGAACTCCAAAAAGAATTTTATACTTCCGAAGAAAATGTAATGAAAAAAGTGTTGGATCGGAAAATGGCTCTTTGCGGTGGTTATGCATTTCTATTTAAAAGTCTTTGTGCAGATGTTAGGGTTTCTGCAGAAGTAATTCACGGTTTCACAAAGGATTATTCAGGAAAAGTTCAAAAAAATAAAAAGCCGAACCATACATGGAATGCCGTAAAATTAAATGGGCAATGGCAATTACTTGATATTACTTGGGCTATAGGTTATGGCAACAACAATAAGACAGATGATTTTTGGTTCTTAATAAAACCTACCGATTTTATTCTTTCCCATTTTCCGCAAGAGCGTAAATGGACATTATTAAACAATCCCATATCGTTTTCAGACTTTCAGAAACAGTCTGTAAAATAAAAAACCTCCACATTTCTGTGAAGGTTTTCATATTTATTCAAACAAGGTTTTTACTATGCCTCAGCGTTTGGAACGATAGAAACGTAGCTCTTGTTATCTCTCTTTTTGGTGAATTTTACTACACCGTCCACTTGTGCGTGTAAGGTGTGATCTTTACCACCATATACGTTTTCACCTGGGTGATGTGTATATCCTCTTTGTCTTACGATGATATTTCCTGCAATAGCAGCCTGTCCACCAAAAATCTTAACGCCAAGACGTTTCGATTCGGATTCGCGACCGTTTTTGGAACTACCAACTCCTTTTTTGTGAGCCATGGTTTATACTTTTTAATTAATGATTTCGATTATTTGTTTTTAAGCAATTCTTTTGCTTGCTTCACCCACTCTTCAGCTTCAATTTTATCGCGGGTAATCCCGTCGATCGCTGAAAGCTCTTCGCGGTCTGCAGCTTTTAGTTTGCTTATTTGCTCCCAAGTGTAAATGCCTACTTCGTTAAGTTTCGCTTCATACGCTGGGCCAATACCGTTGATGAGTTTCAAGTCATCAGCATCTGCTTTTGTAGCTGTGCCGATATTGTGAAGAACTTTATCGATGTTCATTTCGATATTAGCATCTTCAGCTCTGTGCTCTGCACGCGTTACAAGATTTTCGCTAACTTCAACTTCTTTTTTAGCTTTCGCTTTTGGCTCTGCTTTTTTAGTTTCAGCTTTAGCGGCTGGCTTGGTTTCTTTTTTAGGAGGAGCTGTTGCTGTTTCAACCTTAGCTTTTGCTGGGGCAGATTTGGCTTCTTCCTTTTCTTTCTTGCCTCCTGAGGAAACAATGCTTTCGATTACAATTTCAGAAAGATATTGACGGTGGCCGTTTTTCTTACGGAAACCTTTTCTTCTTTTCTTTTTGAATACAATAACCTTGTCACCTTTTAGGTGTTTTACGACTTTTGCTCCTATTAGAGCGCCGTCTATAGCCGGGGCGCCAATGGTAATATTGTCTCCGTCACCAATAAGAAGTACATTGTCAAAAGACACTTTTTTGCCTTCTTCTACTGGCAAACGATTGACAAAAACCTTTTGGTCTTTCGCAACTTTTACTTGCTGCCCTGCTATCTCTACAATTGCGTACATAGCGAATCGTTTATAAATTAGTTAAACAAAATGCTTCTACCGTCCGGTAAAAGCGGGTGCAAATATAATTTTTAAAAATTAAACAACAAAGTGTTTTCTGCTTATTTTACAGCGTGTTTCTTTTTCCATCCGTGGTGTTCCAGGATTGCTTGAGAAGTTGCATAAAGGCGAGAGTTAAAACTAAAGAAGTGGCAAAACCCATTAGGCCTATTGACATTATAAGTATAAGAGTGCCCATGGCATATTCCAAATTCCATGTTTCTAGAATATTGGCAGCAAACTCCGTGTCAATTTGATACATAAATAGCGCCATAAAGCCAGTAAAGATAATGGTTGCTAATCCCCCAGTAAATAAGCCAACCTCAAAACTCTTTTCGTATTTAAGGTTGTTTTTTTTGCTGTTGTATTTTTTTATGGCCAAATAAATACCTGCGCCATAAATAAGTCCATTCACTGCACTCAGGACTGGATATTGGTGTAGTCCAACCAATTTCAAAAGAAGAAAATATGCAATTAAAATTACTGCAATCCAAATACCGTAACGTGAATATATTTTGAACATAATAGTTGGTTTTTACAGTCAAAAGTTACAAAAACTTGATGAACCATTTGTGAATTCTTGTGAACTTTTTTGAATGAAGAAGGAAACCACTTTATTCCCAAGTAATAGTTTCCATCAATTTCCGGATGTCTTCCCGAAGATAAACAACTGCGGGATAAATGGAATCGAAGTTTGGCTTGGCATCGAAATACAAAGCACCGTTCAAAAAATGGTTGATGCTGTCAGTAACATAAAATTCGGCTTGGGTGGCAGCATTCCCATTTATCATATAGAACATTCCATAAACATTTTTATCCGGGTTAACAAAGGGTTGTTCGGGAATGCTATTGGCTTTTATGGTGTGGTCGTATGCCAATTTTTGTGCGTCCTGCAATAATGAATCAAGATTACTGTTCCGGATATCTTGATAGGTCAAATATAAAGTTGCTTTCATATTTGGGTAATATATATTGGCGCCACAATGGTTTTTTTTAACCAATGTGGCATTTTTATTCATAGAAAAGTTATAAGGGCAATCCGTCCCAACAGTACGGTATTCAGGTTGGGGATACTCTAATCTTAGCATCGCCGAAGGTTTTACCAAAACATCATCTTCACAGGAAGCAAGGAGGATGAGGCTTAAAATGAATATTAAAATTTGGCTATTTATTTTCAATGGTAAGTTTTATTTGTTTAATGCGCTTGCCCTCAAACGCTTCAATTGTAAAGGCATAATTGTGGAAAGATATTACTTCGTTCTTCTTCGGGAAGTTTTTTGAAATCTCTAAAAGAAATCCTGCTACCGTTTCAGCTTCGCCTTTTTCATTCTCAAAAAGTTCTGGATCTTCGGGTTTTATTACTTTATAAAAATCTTTCAATGGGGTTTTTCCTTCAAAAACAAAAGTGTTGTCGTCCAATTTTGAAAAAACCAAATCCTCGTCGTCAAATTCATCACTAATTTCGCCCACAATTTCCTCAATAATATCTTCCAAAGAAATTAACCCGCTAGTACCGCCATACTCATCAACCACAATGGCGAGGTGCATTTTCATTTCCTTGAACTCATTCAGCAAATCGTCCAGCTTTTTGTTTTCGGGAACAAAGTAGGCATCGCGTTTCAAGATTTTCCAATCCAGAATTTTTCGATCTGTGTACGGAATTAAATCTTTCACATATAGAATTCCGGTAATATTGTCGATGCTATCTTTATATACAGGAATTCGGGAATACCCTTTTTGAATTATTTCCGGCAAAATTTCTTTGAAGGGCTGTTCTTCATTTAAAGCAAAAATGTCCATTCGGTTTTTCATTACCTGTTTGGTGTCTGTATTTCCGAATGTTACAATGCCTTGCAAAATTTTCTGTTCTTCGTGTGTGGTATCTTTATTTGAAAGCTCCAAAGCCTGTGAAAGGTGGTCCACACTCATATTGGATCGCTGCTTGCCGTATTTTGCATGTAAATAAAGTGTAGCTGAACGCATGGGCAAACTAATTGGCGAAAGCAAAGTGTCTAAAACATTTAGCGGCTGGGCCATAAAAACGGCAAACGAAACGCGGTTGCGGTTTGCATATATTTTTGGTAGGATTTCACCAAAAAGCAAAATAAAGAAAGTTACAACGCCCACTTCAACAATAAAGCGAACATCAATACCATAAAAGTTTGATTCGAGACCCGAAAAGAGTTTATCGCTCATAGAATCAAAAAGTAGTACGATGGCAATATTTATAAAATTATTTGCCACCAAAATAGTAGCTAAAAGTTTCTTCGGCCTTGCCAACAAACGCTGTACAATTCCAAGTTTTTTTGCGATAGCTTTTTCTCCGTTTGTCTCAAAATCTGAAGGTGTTAATGAAAAGAATGCCACTTCAGCTCCGGAAATAACGGCTGAGCAGAATAGCAAAACGAAGATTAAAACGCCACTTGTTATTTGGGTAAAGTCCAAAACGGCAAAAAAGAATAAACCAGGGGGCTCGGTGTCCAAATTATTGGGTTTAGTTAAACATTAAAAAGGAAGGTCGTCCTCTTCTTCAGAAACTGAATTGTTATTTTGGGGCGCCGATGAAGGCTGGGTTTTTGGATCGTTCTGCCCAGGAGCACGATCCGCAGAATTATTGCTGTCACCTTTTGGTGTCAAAAAAGTGAAATCTGTGCAATGTATTTCGGTGCTGTATCTGTCCTGTCCTTTATCGTCCTGCCATTTACGCGTTTTTAGCCGGCCTTCAATATATACCATGTCACCCTTTTTTAAATATTTTTCACAGATTTCAGCGGCTTTGTTGCGCACAACAATATTGTGCCACTCTGTGTTAGTTACGCGTTCGTTTGTTGTTTTGTTTGTATAGGTTTCGTTGGTGGCCAGTGGAAAACGCCCCAAGCTGTTTCCGCCTTCAAAATAATGCATTTTCACATCATCGCCTGTATGCCCAATCAACATTACTTTGTTTAATGTTCCGCTCATAATTGTAACTTTTCAATTTATGCAAAGGTAAATTTTGCGTTTTAAATATAAGGATTTTTTAAGTTTTTATATGAACTGATTTTGTGCCCAATAAAAATGTCAAATCAATAATTTTCAAAAAATTCTGAAACAAAATTAGCTATTAAAACGGGTACGGCATAATTGCCTATTTCTGAAATTGGAACGGAGCTTCGGGTTTCTTCCAGGGTTTCAATAATCCAAAAACGAGTATTGAGGTGTTGGTGCGAAAGCTTATGCACTACTGCTTCTTCATTATAAAGTGAAACATTTTCTATGTTAATTTGCCGGGTGAAATCTTGAAACTGTGGAAGTTTTTTCAATCCGGAAAGTGTTATTTCTTCCGAAGTTTCAATTAGTGGAAATTCATAAAGTTTGTGCCATATCCCTTTTCCGGTGCGCTGTTGAAGGATGGTCCGTTCATTTTCAGAAAGAATCACCAAATAGTTAAAATATCTTTTTTTAACGGGTTTCGATTTTATTTTTACAGGAAGCACCGAAACTTTTTTCCGTTGGAAGGCCACACAAGCATCATTAAAAATACAGCTTTTGCAATCTGGGTTTTGCGGTACACAAAAACGTGCGCCAAACTCCATTATGGCTTGGTTAAAAGTACCGGGCTGTTTTTTATCTATTAGTTGCTGCGCAAGTAACTTAAATTCTTTTTGTCCAGCTGTTGCATTAATAGGAGTGGAAATTCCAAAAAAACGTGAAAGCACACGATATACATTTCCATCTACAACAGCTTCTGGTTGGTTGAAAGAAATGCTCGCAATGGCGCTGGCAGTATAATCGCCCACGCCTTTTAGTTTTAAAAGATCTTTGTAGTTATCTGGAAATTTACCGTTCATTTGTTGCGAAACCATTTTTGCGGTGGCGTGCAAGTTTCGTGCACGGGAATAATAGCCCAAACCCTGCCAAAGTTTTAAAACTTCATCTTCGGGAGCGTTTGCTAAATCCTCCACTTTTGGAAAGGTTTCCACAAACTTTAAATAGTAGGGTAAACCTTGCAAAACGCGGGTTTGCTGGAGGATGATTTCAGAGAGCCAAATGTAATATGGGTTGGTAGTAATTCGCCATGGCAAATCACGTTTGTTGTGTAAATACCAGAAAATGAGTTTATTGGAAAAATGAGGTGCTATTTTAGGCATTGAGTAAAATTAATCTATATACCTTTAAATTTTAAAGGATTAAGGTTTGAATTATTGATTTTAAAATATGTATATTTGCGGTCTCTAAAAAAAATCTATTAAAAGAATAATAATTAAAAATTAAAAATAATGACGAAAGCAGATATAGTAGCAAAGATTTCAGAAAAATTAGGAATGGAAAAGAATGAAGTTCAAGCTACAGTTGAAACCTTTATGGATGAAGTGAAAAATTCATTAGAAAGTGGCGACAACGTTTATTTAAGAGGTTTTGGAAGTTTTATTATTAAAACTAGAGCTGAAAAGACTGGCAGAAACATTTCAAAAAACACAACTATTAAAATACCAGCCCACAATATTCCTGCTTTCAAACCTGCAAAGGTTTTTGTTGAAGGAGTTAAAACCAACGTGGATATAAAATAATAATAACCCGTCCTAATTCTGGACATTAATAAAAGACTTTAGTATGCCAAGTGGTAAAAAAAGAAAAAGACATAAGGTAGCGACTCACAAGCGCAAGAAGAGACGTCGCGCTAACCGCCACAAAAAGAAAAAGTAGTTTCTAAACTACTTTTTCTGTTTAAAAGTGTTTTGGAAATTGAATCTATTTTTAGTTGAATTTCCGAAGAAAACAAACGAAAAATCGTTCTTTGAAAATGAAATTGCAACAACTTACTTTTAGTTTTGATGCATTTTCGCCGGGTTTTTACATAAACCTGTGAAAAATATTGTTTAATAGTCCGTCATTGGCGGACAACAAAATTAATGTAACGTGAACTACGAATTATTTATTAGGTCCGGTTCACAAGAAGTTGATTTTGCCCTTCTAAAGGATGGAAAACTTATAGAGCTTCACAAAGAAGAAGAAGGAAATAATTTTACGGTAGGCGACATATTTCTTGCCAAAATCCGTAAAACAGTTCCTGGGCTTAATGCCGCATTTGTGAACGTTGGCTACGAGAAAGATGGTTTTTTACACTATCACGATCTGGGGCCAAAAGTGCTTTCCCAATTAAAATTTGTGAAAAGCGTAAGTTCAGGTAAATTAAAAGATTATTCCTTAAATAATTTTCCGTTCGAAAAAGAGATTGATAAGCATGGCAACTTAAATGATGCCTTAAAAAGCAATCAATCCATCTTGGTTCAAATTGTAAAAGAACCCATTTCCACCAAAGGACCACGTATTAGTTCCGAGCTTTCCATAGCTGGAAGATACATTGTATTGGTTCCATTTTCAGACCGTGTTTCTGTTTCACAAAAAATAGAAAGCAACGAAGAAAAAGATAGGTTAAAACGCTTGATAACGAGCATAAAACCCAAAGGATTTGGCGTAATTATACGCACCGTAGCCGAGGGCAAAAAAGTAGCAGAACTGGACAAAGATTTACAAAATCTTACCGAACGCTGGACAGCAATGTGTAAGAAGCTACAAGGGGCGCATCACCCTTCAAAAGTGCTAAGCGAGTTAAACAGGGGAGCCTCTATAATCCGCGATATGTTTAACGATTCATTTTCTGCAATACATATTGACGATGAAACCCTCTACTTGCAAATAAAAGATTATGTGCAGGAAATTGCACCGAAAAAAGAAAATATCGTAAAGTTTTATGATTCCAATGTTCCAATGTTTGAGAAATTCGGCATTGAACGGCAAATCAAAACTTCCTTCGGAAAAACAGTATCAGGTAGCAAAGGAGCCTATTTGGTTATTGAACACACCGAAGCAATGCACGTAATAGACGTGAACAGCGGTAACCGAAGCAACAAGCAAAAAACACAGGAAGGCACAGCGCTGGAAGTGAACATGATTGCGGCCACCGAGGTGGCAAGACAGCTAAGGTTGCGCGATATGGGGGGAATTATTGTGATAGATTTTATTGACTTGGCAAATGCCAATCACCGTAAACAACTCTACAACCACCTTCGCGAAGAAATGAAGGACGATAGAGCAAAGCACAAAATACTTCCGCCAAGTAAATTTGGGTTGATTCAAATAACCCGTCAACGCGTTAGGCCAGAAATGAACATCAAAACCCGTGAAGAAGATCCAAATGCAAATGGAAACGGGGGCGATGAAAATGGCGAAATTGAAGCGCCAATTATTGTTATCAATAGAATTAATGAAGAGGTGAAGCGCCTTTTCACAAAAGACTATAAAAAGATAACGTTAAATACGCATCCTTTTATAGCGGCCTTTTTAACCAAAGGTTTCCCCAGTGTGCGCACCAAATGGTTTTTGGAGCACAAAAAATGGGTAAAAATCCAACCTCGGGATGCATATACGTATCTCGAATATCACTTTCACGATAAAGATGGTGAATTGATAAAATAACCAAAAACCCCTTCTGAAATTTACTTCGGAAGGGGTTTTTTTGTGTTCTATTGTTTCTATGGATTCTATGGATTTTATATATACTATTGTTACTATTGTCCTGGCTTTTTTCTGCGGAAATAAAAAGTTTTATCTTCACCTTAAATTTTAAAACGGAATTTGAACACCCAAAAATCATACAGCATTGACGAAGCAAAAAAACGAATGGAGCGCTACTGCGCCTACCAAGAGCGCTGCCATAAAGAAGTGCATCAAAAGCTGTATGAAATGCGAATGATTCCCGTTGCGGTGGATCAAATAATTGACCATCTGCTTCGACATAATTTCTTAAACGAAACAAGGTTTGCACAAGCTTTTGCAAGGGGAAAATTTAGAACCAAAAAATGGGGCAGAAGTAGAATTGTGAATGAATTAAAGCGGCGCGAAATCTCTAAATACAACATCCAAATTGCCCTAAAGGAAATTCCCGATTCAGAATATTTCAAAACCTTTGAAGCTCTTGGCCGAAAAACGATTGCAGCAATTGGCTTCAGAAAAAAATCTTCAAAAAAAGCGTAAAAAACTGGCAGATTATCTTTTTTATAGAGGTTGGGAAAGTGAATTGGTTTATGGGAAGGTGAATGAGATTTCAAAATAATAAAGAAAATTGTAAATAAAACTTGACATTCTACAAAATTTTATTATATATTTGTGTCAAATAAACTTTACATAAAATCAATTTTTCTTTACTTATGAAAACAAAAGCAAATTGGACAGCAGTTTCAAAAAAAAATATGAGGCAATTGGCCTATTGGACTATAGCTTGGATGGCGACGCTTGCCATTGCTTCTTTTGGCCCGAAACTTATTTGGGATAACAACATTGGTCTTTCAATACTTTTTATTGTTATCAATACCTTAGTAGGTGTGGGAATGATATTAAAAAATCGCCATTACATAAATGGTTTAGATGAAATGCAAAGAAAAATTAGCCTCGACGCCATGGCGATTGCGTTGGGAGTTGGGCTTGTTGGAGGTTTAAGTTATTCTTTGCTTGACCAAGCAAATGTTATTTCATTTCGTGCAGAAATATCACACTTGGTGATGCTCATTGGAATAACTTATATAGTTGGAATTATTGTTGGAACAAGCCGGTACAAATGAAGAACAAAATAAAAGTACTTCGTGCGGAACGCAATATGACCCAAGCCGAGCTCGCTGTTGAAGTTCAGGTTTCCCGGCAGACTATAAACGCTATTGAAACAGGAAAATTTGACCCCAGTTTGCCATTGGCTTTTAAGATTTCAAGATTGTTTGAATTGCCAATTGAAACAATATTTCTTGAGGAATAATCTTCTATGGCGCGGGGTTTTTAACTCGCGCCATGGATTATTTAATTTTTCCTAAATATTAAACGAAGCCCCAACGTTAACCGAAACCTGGTTGTGCAATTTTTCCGCAGTAGTTAACGTATCTGTATTGTATTTGGAAATGGGAACGCTTACTTCCGTAAATACTCCGAAACCGCTGGTAAAGAAATATCGAGCACCCAAATGCGCGCCAAAGTTTTTCAAACTCGCGTAAAGACCAGGATACACATCAAATTTTTCGTCCACATTTATTACATTACCAAGGTTTGCATTGAAGCGAACGCGGAAATCAAACCGATCTTCAAATTTTGCAAATGGTTCTTCATCGCCATCTTCATTTCTGATTTTATCGATGCCCAAGAGATAGGAAGAGGCTACGCCCAGCGATATGTTTTCCCCAACTCCAAAATCAAGGCTTCCCATAATTCCGGTACCATTGTTTTGAATGTTGGCACCAATCTGGAATTTCACGTCGCCCTGTCCTGAATAGGCCTGCGCAAAAGTTAGCTGAAAACACAGGAGCGCAAATACGGTTACGAATATTTTCATATTAAAAAAATTAAAGGAAAGGTACTGAATTCTTAAGAAATTAAAGTGCTTTATTGGTCCGAACAATGGCTTGTTCGTTTTTCCAATCAATCCATTTTTGGCCTTTCAGTTTTCGCATAAATTGATCAAAATAGCGCATAATGGTAATGTTATAAACGGCTTTTGCCAAGTTTTTGGGATTTCGGGGAATTGCGCGCAGGCTCATGGAAAAGCCGGGGGTAATGTAACGCATATAATGCCAATAGCCTTCTGGCATATATAAAACATTTCCATGCTCCAACATTGCCTTGTATCCTTTTGCTTCCGCTAAAGCAGGCCATTTATTATAATCTGGGTTGTGAAAATCTATATCTTCACGTGTGATTAGGGAATGAGGAATTTTGTAGAGGTAATTCTTTTGTTTTTGGTTAAAGAGAATTACTTCCTTTTGTCCCTCAAAATGAAAGTGAAAAATATTTGCCAAATCAATATCATAGTGCATAAAAGTGTATGAATCCTTTCCTCCGAAAAAAAGCATTGGTAATTTCTTCATCAGTTTAAGCCCGAAATCGGGATAGTCAAAATCATTTTGAAGTTGAGGTACTTCCTTTAAAATATTCCAGAGAAATATACGGTATTTGGTAGGTTCAGTTTTCAGAAGCTCAACATATTCGCGCATTTTCATTTTGGCGTGTGGTTGGTTGAATCCGTCTTTATGGCTCACTGGGCGGTTGTCGTAAAGCGGAACCGTTTTATCGCCAGCTACATCGGCCATATAGTTAAGATCCCATTTTAGGAAAGCAGGCCAATCCTCGACAAACCTTTCAATAACTACTGGTTTTTGGGGCTTAAAAAAATTCTTTAAAAAATCTTCTTTGGTTATGGTTTCAACCCTCTCTATCTCCTTTAACTGCATAGCTTTCATCAACGGGCAAATTTACAAATCTCATTTTATTGTTTTGGTTAATGTTATTATAACTTTATTGATTTAAGTTATCGACCCATTTTGAGTGGTATGGATCAGTAGCATCCAATAAATCTATCTTAAGTTTTAATGCCAATTCTTCCCCCGCGAGAAGGGCAAGATCCACTTTCGTATAGGTGGAAATATTAAAGTGCCTATTTTTATTGTACCACAAGTTTATTTCAAAAAAATTCTTGCTATTCTTGAATACCGATATATACCCCAAATTTTCAAACTGCTTCCACCTTCCTATTTTTACGGGACCTACGCAATATAATATCTTGTAGGTATGTTCTTTAAAATTGAAGTGGTAATCCTTCACAATCGAAAAGCTAACACCTCCGGCAAAAAGAAATATGGCTAATTGTAAAAAATGTAGTGACCCTTTAACTTTTTTTAATGGATTATAAATATTAAAAGTGGTGAGAAAATAATAAAGGAAGACGAACATGCCCGTAAAAAATAGTGCGGCCAGAATAATCTGCCACCATGGACGATTGCCTTGCGAAATTAAAAGGTCGTTTTTCTCCATTACCTTTTTTTGTATTCCAAAAATAAAAAAAGCTTCCTATAGTGGAAGCTTTTTTCAATATTTTAAAAAGAAGGTTTTAATCGGCCAAAACCATTACGCGGTTGTTGTTACATTCAACAGTGCCGCCAGTAATTGGCAATACCCATTTTCCATCCTCTTGGGTGAAATTTTTCTGAAAACCTTCCGCGATGGTTGGATTTCCTTTAAATTTCACTTTTCCTTCCTGCAAAACGGAAACAATAGGAGCGTGGTTGTTCAGCATTTGAAATTCGCCTTCCACACCCGGAACGGTTATGCTTTCTACTTCACCGGCAACTAAGGATGCCTCGGGGGTTACTATTTCTAAATACATATTTTTCAGTTGTTTGTTGTTAGTTGATAGTTGTTGGAAGTTCTATTAACCAACAACTATCAACCATTAACCAATTTAAGCTTCAGCAAGCATTTTCTCACCAGCGGCGATTGCTTCCTCTATGGTTCCTTTTAGGTTAAAGGCAGCTTCTGGAAGATGATCAAGTTCGCCATCCATAATCATATTGAAACCTTTGATGGTTTCCTTAATATCAACCAAAACTCCGGGAATACCGGTAAACTGCTCCGCTACGTGGAATGGCTGAGAAAGGAAACGCTGTACTCGACGCGCGCGGCCTACTGCCAATTTATCATCTTCGGAAAGTTCTTCCATCCCTAGAATCGCAATAATATCCTGTAATTCTTTATAACGCTGCAATAGCTCTTTTACTCGCTGTGCGCAACCGTAATGCTCTTTTCCAAGAATAGATTCGGAAAGAATACGTGAAGTTGAATCCAATGGATCCACTGCAGGATAAATACCAAGCTCAGCAATTTTACGTGAAAGTACGGTTGTAGCATCCAAGTGGGCAAATGTTGTTGCCGGCGCTGGATCGGTAAGGTCATCCGCAGGTACGTAAACCGCCTGAACTGAAGTAATAGAACCTCTTTTTGTTGAAGTAATACGCTCTTGCATCGCACCCATCTCCGTTGCCAAAGTTGGTTGGTAACCCACCGCTGAAGGCATACGCCCAAGAAGTGCGGAAACCTCAGAACCCGCTTGCGTAAAACGGAAAATGTTATCTACGAAGAAAAGTACATCTTTTCCTTGTCCTTCGCCAGCTCCATCACGGAAGTATTCAGCAATCGTCAAGACCTGAAAGCGCAACACGTGCACGTGCTCCAGGTGGCTCGTTCATCTGTCCGAAAACGAAAGTAGCTTTTGAATCCTTCATCGCTTTTTTGTCAACTTTTGAAAGATCCCATCCGCCATTTTCCATAGAGTGCATAAAATCATCACCATATTTTATAATACCGGATTCAAGCATTTCGCGAAGCAAATCGTTCCCTTCACGGGTACGTTCACCTACACCAGCAAATACTGAAAGACCACCGTGGCCTTTCGCGATATTGTTAATCAACTCTTGAATAAGTACCGTTTTACCAACACCAGCACCACCGAAAAGACCAATTTTACCACCTTTTGCATAAGGCTCAATAAGGTCGATTACTTTAATACCTGTGAAAAGAACTTCGGTAGAAGTTGAAAGATCTTCAAATTTTGGTGCATCTCGGTGAATTGGAAGCCCGTTGTCGCCAGCTTTTGGCAGGTTTCCGATACCATCGATAGCATCACCGATTACGTTGAAAAGTCGTCCGTAAACATCATCGCCAATTGGCATTTGGATTGGTGCTCCGGTTGCAACTGCATCTACACCGCGGCTTAAGACCGTCAGTAGAATCCATTGATATGGTACGAACCATATTTTCACCAATGTGCGATTGAACTTCAAGAACCAAAAGGTTTCCGTTGTTGTTTACCTCCAAAGAGTCGTATATTTTTGGAAGTTCCGATCCGCTATCAAACGCAACGTCAACTACCGGGCCAATAATCTGTGCAACTTTTCCTATGCTTTGTGACATGAGTAACTGTTTATTTTATAGTTATCTAAGGGCGAAAAAACCACCCCTGTTTTGAACGGTGCAAAGATAGTTTTTTCTGAATGAAATTTGCAACCCCAATCTTTAAAAAAATGAAGAATTTTAGTAATTAATTTATTAGATTTTTAACATCTAAAAAGTCTAATAAATTAGAGCTTTTCGCATAATCCACTAACTTCTTCTGCAAAAAGCTGAATTATTCTTTTTTGAAGTTTATCTTCTTTGGAAATGCTGCGCCCATCAATTTCAACAACTGGTGTAAGCTCGCCCATTGTACCCGTTGCGAAAACGCCATCTGCATTGTAGAATTGGGAAAGGGTAATATCTTCTTCAGAAATATCGATGTTGTGTTTTTGGCACATTTCAATCACGGAATTTCGAGTGATACCGGGCAAGCAAGCATGGCCAAAAGGTGTAAAAACTTTTCCATTTTTTACCATAAAAAGATTGCTGCCGTTCAGTTCGGCCACAAAACCGCGATCGTCCAGCATTAATCCAGCATCCTTTCCTGCAACGTTCGCCTGTATTTTTGCGATAATATTATTGAGCAAATTGTTGTGATGGATTTTACTGTCCAAAAATTGTGGCGAGTTTCGGCGTTGGCTTGTGCTAATCACTTTTATACCGTGATCGTTATCATAAACCAACGGTTTCCATTCTGCCAATACGATTAAACAAGAACCGTTTTGGTTCAATCTCGGATCCATTCCGCTGGTAATTTTTTCGCCGCGAGTTAGGGTTAAACGGATATGCGTATCGTCTTTCATTCCATTCGCATCAAGCGTTTGTTTTATTGCATTTTTAATGAAATTCTTTGAAGGAATATCCTCGAACATCAAAGTTTTCGCAGATTCCTGTAAACGCGTTAAGTGCTTATCCAAGCAAACTACGCCTTCGGGATACACGCGCAATCCTTCCCATACCGCATCCCCGCCCTGCACCGAACTGTCAAAAACCGAAACCTTTGCTTCGCTGCGTGGATATAATTTATCTTTTATAAAAACTTGGATGTTGTCGTTTTTTGGGTTGGATTTTTGAAGCATTTTTTTGAAGTTGAAGTTTTATGTTTTCCTTTCCTGCAAGGTCTTTTTTCGACCTTGTAGGTATAAATAATTTTCTCTGAAGACCTACAAGGTTTTTTGAAACCTTGCAGGAAGTGGGCCTTATGTTGTTGATTCTAACTCATTTTTTAGAATACTATTTTTTAAAGTTTCATAATATGGCAACGCCTCATCCAGCAAAGACTCCAAATGTTTGGGCAATGGTGCGGAGCTACTTTTTTGCACGGCAAAACCTTCTGAATTATGCACGTTTCCGTACCAATGTTTTGCCCAAATTCCATCTTCGGGAATGCCGCCTTTTTTCCAACGAAGCATTTTTTTGGAAAAAGGAATATTTTGCAAAGTGCAGAGTTTTCTTAAATAGGTTTCTGGGTTTTTCAGAAGTTCATCACTATCAATTACGATAGGGATTTTTCCATTTTTCTTCAGAAATAAAAATAGTTCCGAAGCCTTTTTGATGCCGATATCATTCAAAGTTGGGGTGTGGATTACTTTTGAAAAGGAGGCAATCAATTTCTTTGGATGGCGGATTAGAATCAGATTTTCCCAATTCAAAATAAATTCCGGAGAATCCGTTAAATAATGATGTGCCATTCCTTTTATAAACACGTTATTCTTTGCTGAAAGTGAATTGATTTCTTCAACAACTTTTTCTTCCTTCAATTCCATCGTTTGAAGAATTTCCTTTTGCGAAGGATGCTCGTTTTCCAAAGAGGCATTTTTCAGATAAAAACCATAAAAAGGTTCATCCAAAACGGTAATATCCTCGCGTTGCGCAAATGAATACATAAGTGCGGTGGAAAGATTCCGTGGTCCGGAAATGAGATTGATGACTTTCATTGAACTAAAAGTATCAATTTAATTACATAATAAGAAATACGAAATACGAAATGTGAAATACGAAATGGAAAAATATTATTGATATTTTAAATACACTTCCATGTAATTTGCAGTAGTTAGATATTCATTTCGCAGATTATCTAAATATTGAATTATCTGTTTACGATTGGGATCATTTTCCTTTAAGTTGTCATTAAAATGGTCATCACTAACCGTCAAGGCAATATACCAAGCTCCCGAACGCGAATAGTGAAAGTTCTCCAGCATTGGGGAACTGCCTTTTTCTTCTATAATTCCATCAATCATCATCGGAATTAAATTGACTGTTTTAGTATTCCGTTCAACTTCGTAAAAAGTTAAATAATATTTTTTATTGTTTATTGTAATGGGCAAATTGCCACCCCCATCATCATAATCAATTTTATATTTTGCGTTTATATAGGTATAAAATTCGTTCGCGTCTTTTGGATCCTCAAAAACGTACACGTGTTGTTTGGGAAGTTTTCTTTTGAATTTTTTGCCTTTGTAAACCTTTGCGCCGTCAATGTTTGGGGCAATTTGAAGTGGAATACAGGAAACCGCCAAAGTGTAAAGCAGGATTGAAGAAATAATTATTACAGTATACGAATAGGCCTTTCGAAAATTCATGATATGAAAATTAAAAGTAGGATCCCAAACTATTCCACAGTAACCGATTTCGCCAAATTACGGGGCTGATCCACATTTCTGCCCAACATTACCGCAATGTGGTATGAAAGTAATTGCAGCGGAATAGTGGTTACCAATGGTGATAATGCTTCTGGGGTATGAGGCACTTCCATAACATAATCTGCTATTTCTCTAACAGCGGTATCACCTTTGGAGACTACGGCAATAATTTTTCCTTTTCGCGCTTTTATCTCTTGAATGTTGCTCACTACTTTATCGTAATGGTCGCTTTTAATGGCAATAACTACTACCGGCATTTGTTCGTCAATCAATGCGATTGGACCGTGTTTCATTTCGGCGGCGGGGTAGCCTTCTGCGTGTATGTATGAAATTTCCTTTAGTTTTAATGCGCCTTCCAATGCGACGGGAAAATTATAGCCCCTTCCCAAATAAAGAAAGTTTCGGACATTTTTAAAAAAGGCAGCAATTTCCTTTATTTTATCTTCGGTCTTTAATGCTTCCTCTACGTGGTTTGGAATGAGTTCTAATTCACGTAAATATAGCATAAACTCACGATGTCCGATGGTTCCTTTTGCCTTTGCCAAGCAAAGTGCTATCATTGCCAAAACAGTAATTTGTGTTGTAAATGCTTTGGTTGAAGCAACACCAATTTCAGGTCCCGCGTGTGTGTATGTTCCACTGTGTGTTTCTCTTGAAATTGTGGAACCAACTACGTTACAGACACCATAAACGAATGCGCCTTTAGACTTTGCAAGTTTTATTGCAGCAAGTGTATCTGCAGTTTCCCCACTTTGTGATATGGCGATTACCACATCTTTTTCGGATATTACTGGATTTCTGTATCGAAATTCGGAAGCATATTCCACTTCAACTGGAATACGGACCAAATCCTCGAATATATATTCGGCCACGAGACCCGCATGCCACGAAGTTCCACAGGCAACTATTATAATGCGATCTGCATTAATGAATTTTTCAATATAATCCTCAAGCCCACCAAGCTTTAAAATTCCTTTTTCCGCTAGTAAGCGTCCGCGGTAAGTGTCTTTTATTACTGCAGGTTGCTCGTGGATTTCCTTTAACATAAAGTGGTCGTAACCTCCTTTTTCAATTTGTTCAAGGTTCATTTGAAGTTCTTGAATGTATGGGGCCACGAGTTTATCGTCTTTAATTTTTCGAACTTTCACATCGCGTCCAAGGCGAATGATAGCCATTTCCTCATCTTCCAAATAAATGGCGTTATTTGTATATTCTATAAATGGAGAGGCATCGCTGGCAACAAAAAATTCGTCTTCACCAATTCCAATTGCCAATGGGCTTCCTAGTTTTGCCACAACAATTTCATCTGGTTTTTTTCGGTCAAAAAGAGCGATTGCATAAGCACCCACAACTTGGTTTAAAGCAATTTGGACTGCTTTACCGAGTTTTACTTTTTCATTTTTTTGTATATCCTCAATTAGATTTACCAGCACTTCCGTATCGGTATCGGAGGAAAATGTATAACCCCGCTTTATTAATTCTTTTTTAAGAGAATCATAGTTTTCTATAATACCATTATGAATAATCACCAAATCGCCACTATTGGAATAATGGGGGTGGCTATTCACGTCATTTGGGACCCCGTGCGTTGCCCATCGTGTATGGCCTATGCCCAAGAAACCTTTCTGTGAAATTTCATCGGCACATTTAGTTTCGAGGTCGGCCACTTTGCCTTTCGTTTTACAAAGTTGGATATCTGTACCATCGAAAAGTGCAATTCCCGCACTGTCATAACCTCTGTATTCCAAACGTTTTAGGCCGTTTAGAATGATTGCATATGCTTCTCTTTTGCCAATATAGCCTACAATTCCACACATAGGTAAGATTTAATTAGGTTCTGTATAATAGATTTGGAGTTTTAATCTTTTGTCTTGATTCGGGGTTGCATTCCCATAAAGAATGGTTCCTTTGGGCGAAATTACACTGCTGGTGGGTACCTGTTCTATATGGGGTTCCATCGGGTTTTGAAGTTCTGAAGTGGTTTGGGTCAGTACATTTTGTGAAACTACTATCCCCAACGGTACATTAGTACTATCTTTATTAATTAAATTACTTACATGGGCGGTAATTTTTAATTTATAGTATTGACCATTGCCATCACTTCCTCTTTGCAATTTTCCGTAATGATTTGTCAAAGCATCTTCCGCATCAAGCACGGCGGTTGGATCTAGATTATAATCTACCAAAACATCGCTATTTTTAAGATCGTAAATCATAATTCTTTCTGGCTCTGTAGCACCGCCAACCATTAAATCCTGATTTACATAGAAAATGAGATTAGCCTCGTTGATGAGCCATTTTTTATCGCGAAGTGTTTCAAGTTCATCTGCAATGCCATTGTTATCGTTGTCTTTTCCGAAAAGTTCTACTATAGATATAATCCCATCCCCGCCACGTAAATAGAGGTTTTCGTCTCCTGTTTGAATATTAGGGCTGCTAATGGCAGTTTGTATTTGTTGTGGCAACTGATTCTTAAAAGTGTTTACGCTAATGCCGTTAAATTTCAATTTAAAAACTGCATGGTCCCGTACCTCGGGGTCAGTTTCATTGTCAAAACTATAGAATATGGAAACGTATGCCTTTGAAATATCAAATATAAAAAGACTGCCATCATCTGTTGGGGAATCTACTTTAAAGTAAATACCTCGCAAGAAATTTTTAAAGTTATTGTTGTTTCTTAACTCTGTGCTTCCTTCTTTATCAATTATATTTTCTTGAAAGAATTCTATGGGAAGTTTAACCCGCAATCCTGGTGCGATTTTTTCCTCTTCATCAGTATCTTCGTTTAAAATGTACCCATTACTGGTTGGGATAAAATTTTCAACCGAAGCCAGTTCAGTTCCAAGATATTCTTCAAATGTTGAACCTTGGTTTGTATAATAGTTTTGAAATTCCTCAAAACCTGAATTAGGATCATAATCCCTTAAAAAATAATTTGAAGTATAAATAGATAAATTTATTGGGGTAGCCCCATAAATTGAATCCAATTCATACGTTGTTACACTATCTACTGTTGTCGCGGTACTAAAATAGGGAAGATATACAAAAACACTATCCACTTCAGCGCTGTCGCCAAACTTTGGATCATTGATTTCCAACGTTAGCTGGGAAAGTAAATTTACTTTAGACTTTCCATAAACCGGATCGTTATATATACCAAGCTGGTATGCTGGCAATCTATTGCTCTGCAAGGGCCCAAGTTTTCTGCTATATGCCACAACGGATTGGGTATCGTCCAAAATACCGTTTGGAGTTTCGGTTCCCAATATTTCAGAGCCAATTGTGGAAATGTCTTCTTGGCAAGAGGATAATACAATAAAAAGAAGCAAAATAGCACCAGCTAAAGGCAACAAATTTTTTATTTTCATTCGGTTTTATAAATTTTTAGGGTAAGATGTGTTTTTCAATTCAAATTTTGATTTAACTAGTATTATCATGAATTTGAAAAAATTTTATTTTAAAACTTTTGTGCGGTAAAAGTCTAAATATGCTTGGGAAAAATTTTCCATATTATGATAATTTAACACAGGTTTATCAATTGTACCAATAAAATCTTCAAGCTCTTTTGGTATTTCCTCGGAACCTACAATTATTGCGTCAGAGTTTTTGATGGCAATCTTCATTAGGTTTACATAACTTGGCTCTTCAAGTTCCGCGATGGCTTCGTCGTCAATGGCATCAAACCTTACTTTTTCAATTGTATTCTTTGCTAACGTTCCATCAAAGCCTTGATTGTATACAGAGGTAACTATTTTACTGTTTTCAAAAAGAGGCTCGTTGCCATAGTAATTACGTAAGTACAACGGCAAAAAGGAAGCCAACCATCCGTGAACGTGAATAATGTCTGGCGACCAGTTCAATTTTTTTACGGTTTCTATGACCCCTTTTGCGAAGAAAATAGCACGCTCATCATTGTCCTTATAAAAATTACCTTCTTCATCGGCATAGGTAGCTTTTCGTTTAAAATAATCTTCATTATCGATAAAATAAACCTGAATTCGCTCTTTTGGAATAGAAGCAACCTTAATTATTAAAGGCATATCCAGATCATTGATAACCAAGTTCATACCCGAAAGCCTTATCACTTCGTGCAGTTGGTGCCTTCTTTCGTTTATATTACCGTAACGGGGCATAAAGATTCGAATCTGGCCGTCGTTATTGTTAATCATTCGCGGAGCTTCAAACGACATTGAAGAAATCTCGGTCTCAGGAAGATAGGGTATTACTTCAGAAGACACATACAAGACTCTTTTATCTTTCATCTATTGGGTTTTAAGTATTGTTCGAAATTAGCCTCTAAGTATCGAGGCATTTAAAAACACGCAAAATTACGAAAATTTATGTAGATTGTCTTTAATATATTAATTTTGCCCGCTCTTAACCTAATTTTTATGGTAATATATACCCAGAAAAAAACATTGGTGCAGGCCTTGTCTCTCGCAAAGAAAAATGACAAAATAGGTTTTGTGCCAACGATGGGGGCATTGCATCAAGGGCATATTTCTTTGGTAAAGAAAGCTTTAAGTAAAAACGAAATTGTGGTTGTGAGCATTTTTGTAAATCCAACCCAATTTAATAACAGTACAGATCTTCAAAAATATCCACGCACTCCGGATGATGATATTTCTCTTTTAAAAAATTTGAAGCGCGAAGTAATTGTCTATCTGCCAGAAATCTCAGATTTGTATGAAAAAAAGGTTGCAGCCAAAAAGTATGATTTCGGCGGTCTTGAAAACGAAATGGAAGGCAAACACCGAAAAGGACATTTTGACGGAGTTGGAACGATTGTGAGTAAACTTTTAAAAATCGTAAAACCCAATACGGCTTATTTTGGCGAAAAGGATTTTCAGCAATTACAGATTGTTAAAAAGTTGGTTTCAATTGAAAATCTTCCTGTAAATATCTTGGGATGCCCCATTTTACGTGAAAATAATGGACTTGCAATGAGTTCACGAAATAAACGACTAACCGCAAAACAATATGAAGAAGCAACGCTTATTTATAAAACATTGAAAGAAGTGCAGGAAAAATTCAGTTCCACGTCCATTGCAGATTTGAATGCCCTCGTTACGGAACGATTTTTGAAAAACCCTCACCTGAAATTGGAATATTTTGAAATTGCCAATGAAGAAACCCTCAAAACGGCAGAGCGAAAAAAAGAAGGTTCAAAATACAGAGCTTTTATCGCGGCATTTGCGGGCGAAGTTCGGCTAATAGATAATATGCCTTTAAATTAATATCTTTGCACCATGCAAATACACGTAGTAAAATCTAAAATCCATAGAGTAAAAGTTACGGGCGCCGATCTAAATTATATCGGTAGCATTACTATTGATGAAGATTTAATGGACGCCGCCAACATTATTGAAGGTGAAAAAGTCCAGATAGTAAATAACAACAACGGCGAACGTCTGGAAACCTACGCCATTCCGGGTCAACGAAACAGTGGCGAAATTACTTTGAACGGTGCCGCCGCAAGACGCGTAGCTCCTGGCGATGTGCTTATACTAATCACTTATGCACTGATGGAATTGGAAGAGGCCAAAGCTTTTAAACCTGCATTGGTTTTCCCTGACGAAGAAACCAACTTACTCCGCTAAATTGAGCCGCTCTCTTTCCAAATTTTTACAAATTGCCATTCCGTTGGGCTTGGGCATCTTTTTAATTTGGTATATCTATCAATCTTTCACCCCTCAACAGCTTGAGGAAACACAAAAATATTTTGCCGATGCAAATTATGGTTTTGTAATACTTTCAGTTGTATTTAGTGTTTTAAGTCACGTTTCACGCTCCTATCGATGGAATTTTATGTTGGAACCCTTGGGCTATAAAACTAAATTGGCCAATAATTTTATGGCAATTTCTGTAGCCTACTTAATGAATATTTTTATTCCGAAAAGTGGCGAAGTTTCCCGAGGAATTATTTTGGATAAATATGAAAATGTTCCTTTTCAAAAAGGCTTTGGAACCATAATTTCTGAAAGGGTTGTGGATCTTATTTTTCTTTTGTTTTTTACGTTTTTAGCCTTGGCAATAAAATTTGATGTTCTATATAATTATATGATTGAAAGTATTCCCACCTCAATATTGTATGTAATTATCTTCGGAATTATTTTGGTTGGCATAAGTGTTCCGCTCTATATAAAATTCTCAAAATCGCACATCAACAAGAAACTGAAAAACTTCGTTATCGGCTTAAAAGAAGGGATTTTCAGTATTTTGAAAATGCGCAAAAAGGCGGCCTTTCTATTTCATACTTTTCTCATTTGGGGGCTCTATCTGCTTTCTTTTTACTCGGCATTGCACGCATTGCCCGAAACTGCAAACATTCCTTTTGGTACTATTATTATCACTTTTGTGGTGGGAAGTTTCACTTTTGCCTTTACCAATAGTGGTTTTGGAACTTATCCTGCGGCTGTAGCTGGAATATTGACGGTTTTTGGTATCGCAAAAACGGTTGGCGTTGCTTTTGGATGGATTGTATGGATTTCAAATATATGCTCCATTGTTTTCTTCGGAGTGCTTTCGCTGTTGTTTCTCCCACTATACAATCGCAAACGCTTAAAGTTGTAATTTTTCAAATTTATTTTTTACTTCTGAAAAAAGTAGCGAATTCAAAATTTGTTATCTTTCCGAAGATTAAAAAATCTAACCAATGAAAAAAATTCTACTGTTCACAATTCTTGTTTTAATTAATTACGCCTCTTTTTCCCAAATTATTTATGAAGAATTCAATTCTGCAAAACTTGGTGAATCAAGAAGGTTAAAAATCCAACTTCCCAGAAATTACGAGACAAATACAGAAAAAAAATATCCTATAGTTTTGGTGCTGGATGCCGATTATCTTTTTGAGCCAGTGGCTGGAAATGTTGATTATTTCAGCTATTGGGAAGATATGCCAGAATCAATTGTTGTTGGAATTATGCAGGGAGATAATCGTTATGACGATTGCTCGTACGATGATGAAACTTTTATGCCCGATGAAAAAGGAGCTAAGTTTTTTGAATTTATCGGCTTGGAATTGATTCCATACATCGACCAAAAATATAGAACGGCTAAATTTATTATTGGAGTGGGACACGATTTTACTGCCAATTTTCTCAATTATTATCTTTTTAAGGACCCGCCATTATTAAATGGGTATATTAATCTAAGCCCAGATTTGGCTCCTTTAATGGATGAAAGGCTTGCCGATAGAATTCCAAAAATTCCCGGAAAAATCTTTTACTATTTAGCAACCGGAACTGACGACATTAAAGGTTTAATGGAATCTACCGAAACTTTAAATACCCAGTTAAGTGGCCTGAAAAGCAACTCCTTCAATTATTATTATGATAATTTTGATGGTGCAACACATTACTCCCTTGGCGGACGTGGCATTCCAAACGCTTTGGAAAAAATATTCTCGGTTTATAGACCCATTAGCAAAAAAGAATTCAATGAAGTATTGCTGAAAATGGATACGCCAATAAGCCAATATTTATTGGATAAATACAAAACCATTGAAGATCTTTTTGGAATTACAAACAACATTCGTGTCAATGATTTTATAGCCACTGCAACCGCTGCCGAAAAGAAAAATCAGTGGGAATCATTACGCGAAATTGCAACTCTTGCCAAAAAGCAATATCCAAATACGGTTCTTGGCGATTATTATTTGGGACGCTTTTATGAAGAAACCGGCGAGCCAAAAAAGGCTATGAAAACTTTCCAAGGTGCCTATGACAAAGAAGAAGTTGATTTTATAACAGTAGATAAATTACTGGACCGGGCAGATAAAATTAAAAATGATTTTGGGTATTAACTCACAATTCTTAATTACATTTTCAAAATTGAAGTGTGAAAAAGCATTTCAACCTTTCAAAAGTTTGTAGTGTAATTATTTTTAATTTAGCAGATCGATTATGGCCAAAACAAAATCCACTTTTTTCTGCCAAAACTGCGGCGCGCAATATGCCAAATGGCAGGGGCAATGCAATTCCTGCAAAGAATGGAATACTATTGCTGAAGAAATAATCCAAAAAGCCGAAAAAGTAAGTTGGAGATCTTCAGAAAACTTGTCCAACAAAGTGGCAAAGCCCCAGCGAATTTCCGAAATTTCCAACCAGGCTGAGGCACGGCTTAATACTAAAAACAACGAATTAAACCGGGTGCTCGGCGGCGGATTAGTGCCCGGATCGCTGACACTTTTAGGCGGCGAACCCGGAATTGGTAAAAGCACGTTGATGCTTCAGATTGCATTGCAACTTCCATACAAAACCTTGTATGTTTCCGGCGAGGAAAGTGCCCAACAAATAAAAATGCGTGCCGAACGTATACAGCCAATTTCAGAAAACTGTTTCATTTTAACCGAAACAAAAACCCAAAATATTTTCAGAAATATTGAAGAAATTGAACCGGATATTGTAGTCATAGATTCCATCCAAACCTTGCATACAGATGCCATTGAAAGCACTGCCGGAAGCATTTCACAAATACGTGAAAGCACGGCAGAACTCATAAAATTTGCAAAGGAAACAGCAACTCCAGTAATTTTAATTGGTCATATCACCAAAGATGGAAACATTGCCGGGCCAAAAATTTTGGAGCATATGGTTGATACGGTGCTGCAATTTGAAGGCGACCGAAACCATATTTATAGAATTCTTCGTGCGAATAAGAACCGCTTCGGAAGCACGAACGAATTGGGCATTTATGAAATGCAGGGCAGTGGACTAAGAGAAGTTTCAAATCCCTCCGAAATTTTAATTTCAAAAAATGATGAGGACTTAAGCGGCACAGCAATATCTGCTACTTTGGAGGGCATGCGCCCGTTGATGATTGAAATACAAGCCTTGGTTAGCAGCGCAGTCTACGGTACCCCACAAAGGAGCGCCACGGGTTACAATGCCAAACGTTTAAACATGATTCTCGCCGTTTTGGAAAAACGAGCCGGTTTTAAATTGGGCGCTAAGGATGTTTTTTTGAACGTAACCGGTGGAATTACAGTGGATGATCCCGCGATTGATTTGGCAGTTGTTGCCGCAGTGCTATCCTCAAATATTGACATCGCCATTGAAAAGCGCCTTTGTTTTGCCGCTGAGGTTGGCCTTGCTGGCGAAGTGCGCCCAGTGACCCGAGTAGAACAGCGCATACTGGAAGCCGAAAAACTTGGTTTTACTTCCATAGTTATTTCAAAATACTGTAAGATTCCGAAGCAAAATTTTCACATAAATATTATTAAAGTTGCAAAAGTGCACGATGTAGTGCACCATCTTTTTGGATAATTTCCGTAATATTTTATCGGTTAATGGGGCAATTTGCCAAATTAACTTTTTTTTGGCCGCATAAAATTTCCATACTCTTATCTTTAAACTTCATTTTCCATTCATTTTATAAACAATCAATTATGTCCATTTTTTCCAAAATAAAACAGACACTCCACCTATTGAAAGAAGTTGACCTTGATGCCTTGAGGAAACTATCAAAAAAAGTAGATCTTCCAGAAATAATGAAAACCGTTGGCGAGCTGGACGATCGTCAACTTGCCGGTTTAATGCGAATGCTGAAACATAAAGGCGGAAAAAGGGGACAGCACAAACTTCCTCCGATTGATGGAGATTTTTATGACATGGCTCTAAAACTTACTCCACAACAACGCGAATTGCAGATAAAGGTGCGCAATTTTATGGAGGATGAAATAAAACCAATTGCCAATGAATACTGGAACAAAGCCGAATTTCCATTTCAAATTATTCCAAAAATGGCAGAATTAAACATTTGCGGACTTACCTACGAGGGTTACGGAACGCCCAATGAAAATTTTGTAATGGAAGGTATAATTGCTATGGAACTTGCACGCGTGGATGTGTCAATATCTACTTTTTTTGGAGTGCATAGCGGCTTGGCAATGGGCTCAATATATATTTGCGGCAGTGAGGAACAAAAACAGGAATGGCTTCCTAAAATGGCCCGAATGGAACTAATAGGCGCTTTCGGACTTACGGAACCGGAGGTGGGTTCGGCTGTTGCGGGTGGGTTGGGAACAACTTGCAGAAAGGAAGGCGATGAATGGGTTTTGAACGGACAAAAAAAGTGGATAGGGAATGCAACATTTGCAGATGTTACCATCATTTGGGCTCGCGATGAAGCTTCTGACCGAGTGAAAGGTTTTTTAGTTCGAAAAGGAAATCCAGGCTTTAAAGCCGAAAAAATAGAAAATAAAATGGCGCTGCGCACGGTGCAAAATGCCTTGATTACTTTAACGGATTGCCGTATACCCGAAAGCGACCGACTTCAAAAATGCGATTCATTTAAAGATACAGCAATGGTTTTGCAAATGACGCGTGCGGGAGTAGCATGGCAAGCCGTGGGCTGTGCACGAGGCGCTTATGAAGCCGCTTTGAAATACACAAAAAAACGTGAACAATTCGGAAAACCCATTGCTTCCTTTCAATTGGTGCAAAATCATTTGGTTGAAATGGTCGCAAATTTAACCGCAATGCAAACTATGTGTTTCCGTCTTTCGGAATTGCAAGATGAAGGATTACTTACTGATGAACACGCTTCCCTCGCCAAAGTTTTTTGCAGTATGCGAACACGTGATGTGGTAAGCCAAGCTCGAGAGGTTATGGGCGGCAACGGAATTTTATTGGAATATGATGTTGCCCGTTTTGTGGCCGACGCCGAAGCAATTTACAGTTACGAAGGCACCAAAGAAATTAACTCATTGATTGTGGGGCGTGCAATAACTGGTTATAGTGCGTTTGTATAGCCTCCCTAACCCCCAATGGGGGAGAACTCCTGCAAAACCCCTCCACTTGGGGGAGGAGGGTGGGGCCATTCCCCTTTTGGGGGCTAGGGAACTAAGGCGCCGGATTCGGAATTTGATGGTGTACCAAATCAATCTCCTTTAAAATTTCCTTTGAAAGCCTTATATTGATGCTCTCAATATTTTCCGAAAGTTGTTCTATTGATGTTGCACCAATTATTGGTGCGGTTACAAATTTCTTCTGCAGAATAAAAGCCAAAGACATTTGCGCAAAACTTAAATTGTGCTTTTTGGCGATTTCATAATATTTTTTGGTTGCTTCAAATGCCGGTTTGCTGCTGTATCTTATATATTGTTGGAATTGGTTGACTCGTGAATTTTTAGTCGCTTTTCCGTTTAAATATTTTCCGGAAAGCATTCCAAAACCTAAGGGTGAATAAGCTAAATACCCAATACTTTCACGCTGGATAATTTCAGAAATGCCTATTTCGTCCTTTCGATTCAATAAATTGTAGGGATTTTGAACTGAAGCAATTTTTATTTTTCCCTTTCTTGCTTCTTCCAAACAACGCATTACACCAAAAGGTGTTTCGTTTGAAAGCCCGATATGACGAATTTTTCCTGCCTTCACAAAACTTTCCAAATCGGTTAAAACTTCAGCAAAATTATCTTTCCAAACCTCATCTTCATTATGGGAATAATCGCGTTGGCCAAAATAATTGGTTCTTCGCTCTGGCCAATGCAATTGATATAAATCTATATAATCGGTCTGCAGGCGCTTCAAACTTTTATTCAGCGCATTTTCCAAGGAAATTTTACTGAAATCCAAAGGCTTCCGAATATGATCCATATTTCGGCTCGGCCCGGCAATTTTTGAAGTAATAATCAAATCTGCGCGATTCTTCTTTTTTGCAAGCCAATTTCCAATATATGTTTCTGTACTTCCTTGGGTATTTGGATTTGCGGGTACGGGATACATTTCGGCACAATCGATGAAATTGATTCCTTTTTCAATGGCGAAATCAAGTTGTTCGTGCGCTTCCGCTTGCGTGTTTTGTTGGCCCCAAGTCATCGTGCCTAAACAGAGTTTGCTAATTTTTAAATCTGTATTGGGGAGGGTTGTGTATTTCATTTACTTGCATTTTCCGAATAAAAAAACTCCATTGTGTACTCCAAATATTCTGATTGTGTAATACCTTGGGAGTAGAAAATGTTTTCTTTTTGATTGTATCTTTTTAGGTAAGCTTTATTAATTTCTTCTTGAATAGGTTCTGATGCAACAAGTTTTTTTCCTTTTACATTAACCACTTTATCACCATATTTCAGTTGGCCAACCCCTGTTTCAAGAAATGCAGTGAACCAACTTTTAGCACTTTTATTCCAACTTCGTGCAAAAACTCGGTTGTTGACTGTAACCACCCAAATTTCCAAGAAAGTATTTCTTTCGACTCCACCTTTTATTTCGGTGTAGTTGTGTATTTGTAGATGTGAATAAAAATCTTTCGGAAAATTCATTTAGCAGGTATCATTGTGGTTCCGTTACATGAGATTACCATTTTCACGGGAAGGAGAGTTCTACCAAATGTGGACAATGGTCGCTGTGCATTGCATCCGGCAAAATTACTGCCCGTTCCAAATTTTCCCTCAAGGGTTCCGAAACCAAACAATAATCTATTCGCCAGCCTTTGTTATTCCCTCTAGCTCCGGCTCTATAACTCCACCAAGTGTAATTGTGCGGTTCTTTGTTGAAATGGCGAAAACTATCAATAAATCCGCTTTTCATAAACCCATCCAACCATTCACGTTCCACGGGCAGAAATCCTGAAGTATTGGCATTGCGAATTGGGTCGTGAATATCAATTGCTTCGTGGCAAATGTTATAATCGCCACAAATCACCAAATTTGGAATCTGTAGTTTTAAATTGTCAATGTACTTCTGAAAATCGTCCATATACGTAAATTTATGCTCCAAGCGATCAATGTTTGTGCCGCTGGGCAAATACAGGCTCATCACCGAAACGTCGTCAAAATCTAAACGAATGTTTCTTCCTTCGGCATCCATATATTCAATGCCGGTGCCGTATTCCACGTGGTTCGGTTTTATTTTTGAAAAAATTGCCACGCCACTGTAGCCTTTTTTTACCGCACTGTACCAATAATGAAACGGATAGCCGGCATTTTCAATTTCCTCGATTTCTACTTGGTCGAAGTTGGCTTTGGTTTCCTGCAAGCAGATAACATCTGGGTTTGCAACTGTCAGCCAATCAATAAATCCTTTGCGCATTGCGGCACGGATTCCATTTACGTTGTATGAAATGATTTTCATTGTAAGTAGCTTTTGTTAAAGGCCACTAAGTTAATTAACATTGTATTTTTACAACACGCGTGCCCATAAAGATTTTCATAATATATTCACAAAATATAATACGCCACATTCAGTTATAGTGATGATGAAGTTTTCCCTGTTCGTTTGTTTCCTTTTTATCGTGGCCATTGGCTATGCGCAGGATATTTCATCCAACTATCGCGAAAAAAAAGTTGCTGTTAGAGACACTGTGGTTTTGGACAGTGTAAGCATAAATCCGAAACGCTTTGCAATTCTTGATAAGGATGGAAATTCGCCGAATCCCTTCAGCTATCGAATTGATTTCAAAAAGGGAATCATTATTTTTTCTGAAGAATTACAGCAACAGCAAGATTCGTTAACCATCCAATATTTACGGTATCCGGATTTTTTAACTCGGGATTATTTCGCTCTCGATCCAAAAATTATTGTTGAAAATACGGGCAATATTGATAAGCTCTATTCACTGCAAGAGAGCACAAACAAAAACACGTTCACCCCTTTTGAAGGATTGAACACCTCCGGAAGTATTTCGCGAGGCATTACTATTGGGAACAATCAAAATGCCGTTGTAAACAGCGAACTTGACCTTCAAATTACAGGAAAATTAAGTGACAAAGTCTCTATCCGCGCTTCCATTCAAGATGCCAATATTCCAGTACAGGAAGGCGGCTATTCTCAAAGTTTAAATGAATTCGACCAGATTTTTATTGAGCTTTATGGCGACAATTGGAATATCCGCGCCGGTGATATTGATTTGCAAAACAGTACTAGTTATTTCGGAAAATTTACAAAAAAAGTACAGGGAATCTCGCTCGGCGGAATTTTTAATAATGAAGACGGTTCCAAAATTTCGGCTTTTGCATCGGGAGCATTGGTACGCGGCGTTTTTACAAAAAGTGAATTTATTGGGCAGGAAGGAAACCAAGGCCCTTATAAATTGGTAGGTCCCAACGGCGAACTTTATATTTTGGTTGTTTCCGGAAGTGAGCGTGTTTATGTAAACGGCTTGCTTTTGAATCGTGGCGAAAACGGAGATTATGTTATTGATTATAACGCCGGTGAGATAAAATTTAACCCAACCTATCCCATAACCAGCAATATGCGGATTACGGTAGAATATCAATATACCGATAGAAGTTATACGCGTTTTATTGGGTACGGCGGCGGAAATTATACGAGTGAAAATCTGGATTTGGGCGTATATGTTTATTCTGAAAACGATGCTAAAAACCAACCACTTCAGCAAAATCTTTCGGAAGAACAAGTGGCAATTTTACAGGCTGCAGGCGATGATCGTGATTTAATGAACGCGCCTTCTGCCGTGCCGGATTCTTATTCCGAAAACAAGATACTTTATAAAAAGGAAACCATAAATGGAGTAGAGGTTTTCGTATTTTCCAGCAATCCCGATGATGAACTTTTCAGTGTTCGGTTTTCGCTTGTTGGCAACAATAATGGTGATTATATAATAAGTGACAATAATGCCATCAGCCGTATTTTTGAATATGTGGCTCCGATAAACGGAATCCCACAGGGAAATTACGAACCAATTATTCGTCTAAACGCGCCTATAAAAATTCAAGTTGGAGGTTTAAATGGAAGTTTCCATCCTTCGGAAAAAACACGTATTGACTTTGAAGTTGCCGGCAGCAAAAACGATCTCAACCTTTTCAGCGATATTGATGATAACAACAACGATGGTTTTGCGGGAAGATTGGCTTTCAAACAAAGGGTTTTAACTACGGCAGATACATTGAAAGTAAATGCATTGGGTTCATTGGATTTTGTGCAAAAAGATTTCAGAACCGTAGAAAGGCTTTATAACATTGAATTTAACCGAGATTGGAATCTTATAAATCCAATGGGAAATCAGAGTTTTTTAATTTCGGGAGTTGAGGTATCGCATCCAAAAATTGGTGGCGGTCGTTATGAATTTCAAAATTTGAATTTTACTGAAAATTTCAACGGCACACGCCACGTGGTTGCATCGGAATTAAAACTTAAAAAACTAAAATTATTAACCTATGGAAGCTATCTGAATAGTAAAGCAGATTCAATTTCCTCAAAATTTTTCCGCCTGAACAATACCACAACCTATTCTTTTGAAAAGTCTTGGATTGGCGGAAAAGTGGGTTTGGAAGACAACCGAATAAAAGATGTTGATCGCGATAGTATTTCGCCCATCAGTCAGAAATTTTCTGCTTTTGAAGTATTTTCAGGTATCGGCGACAGCACCAAAGTGTTTGTGGAAGCAGGTTATCAGTTTCGTGTGAATGATAGTGTTCGGAATAATGTACTTCAAAAAGTAAATTCTTCAAATACCTATTATTTAAAATCACGGCTTATAAATACTGAAAACACCCAGCTGGCAGCCTTTGCAAATTATAGAACTTTAAAGTATGAACCATTTTTGAGTGAGGGAACGGATACAATAAACCCTGCACCCAATACAAATATTTCTCGAGAAACGGAGCGATCTTTAAATTCAAGAATTATATATAATCAGGCATTATTTGATGGCGGCATTCGCTGGAACACTACCTTGGAATCCAATAGTGGAGTAATTCCGCAACAGGAATTTACATATATAAAAACAGATGCTGGCCAAGGCGTATATACGTGGATCGATTACAACAATAACGGAGTGCAGGAGTTGGAAGAATTTGAAGTGGCGCAGTTTCAGGATCAAGCGGAATATATTCGGATTTTACTTCCAAATCAAGTGTTTATAAAAATCAGGGAGAATAAATTCAGCCAAATTCTAACGTTAAATCCGCAGAATTGGGCAAACAAAGAAGGATTTAAAAAAGTGCTTTCCCATTTTTACAATCAAACTTCCTATGTTTTGGACCGAAAAGTGAAACGCAAAAATGATGGCTTCAACATTAATCCTTTTGAAGACGGCGGGGATGATCAATTAGGGCTCACGCTGAACTTTCGGAACGCTTTGTTTTATAATCGCGGAAAACAGCATTTTACCACGAGTTACACTTTTATTTCCACCTCCAGCGACAATCTGCTTGCTACAGGTTTGCAACGAAGCGAATTGAAGAGTCATCAATTAAATTTCAACCATAAATTTTGGGAAAGTTGGTTGCTGAATTTAAAAGGTGCTACGGGAAGTAATGAAAGTCTTTCGGAGAATTTTGCGAACCGAAATTATCGTTTGGATACGTATGAATTTAATCCCAAAATTTCATATTTGCTAAATCAGCAAACGCGTTTTGATGTGTTTTATGAATTTGCAAATCAAAACAACCAATTGGGTGAAATGGAGAAACTAAACCAGCAAACGTTGGGCTTTTCTTTTGCTTATGCCAATGCTGAAAAAATATCTATTAATGGCGAATTGAATTATATTGACAACAAATTTGAAGGTAGTTCTTTTTCGCCGGTAGCTTATCAAATGTTGGAAGGTTTGCAGCCGGGGACTAACTATACTTGGCGATTACTTTTTCAGAAACGGATAACCAAATATTTGGACGCGAATCTTTCCTATTTTGGAAGAAAAAGCGAAACCACAAATACAGTTCACACGGGCAGTGTACAGTTGCGGGCGTATTTTTAATTTTTTGTATCTTCATTTTTCCATTCGGAAAAACACTGCTATGAAATTTATAATTATTTTTTCTGTATTTGCTTGTCTTGCAATTTCCTGCCAAACCGTAAATAATAAATCCGTGAATGTTGAAACCAATACTCCCGCGGAGATACAGGCGAAAAAGATTTTAGCTATGAAAAAAATGTCGGAAGGTTTTCTGCCTGGCAGAATAATCTATTCAGACTTGGCGGATGATTGCGAGTATACAATTCAATTAAAAGATAGTTACCGAGATTTTTATTATGTTGATCCCATACATTTAGACGAAAATTTTTTTACCGATGGCCAAACGGTTTGGGTAAAATATGAAAAGTTAATTACTGAAAAACGCTGTGAAAAGGCAGATCCCGTAAAAATCATTGAAATTGAAAATAGAGATGAATAAAACGAAAAAAGCTCTTCTCGCCGTGGCTATTTATGTTTTTAAATGCTTCTTGAAGAATATATTTTTGTATCTTCAAAATTCATATAAAACCCAAAAAACATGTTTTTAAAAATAGGATTCGCCTTTTTTTCAGCGTTCGTTCTTTCGTGTGGTACGGCAGAACAGAAAACCCAAACTACTTCTAGTTCAGATACAACCAACACTGAAACAACTTCAACCACAGAAACATCTTCAAACACGGAGTCAATGGATCCTAAAAAAATGATGGCCGCTGGATATTTGCAAGGAACCATTGTTTATTCTGATAAGGAAGGCGATTGTCCCTACACAATACAAATGCCAGGCGACAAAATGGAATTTTACTATTTGGATCCCATTAATTTGGAAGAAAAATACAAAAAAGATGGACTAAAAGTGTGGATTAAATTTAATGGGCTTCGCAGAATGAACCGTTGCGATAAAGCTACTCCCGCACAAATTACTGAAATAAAAAAAGGAGAATAAACAAATATCCTCCTCTTTCAAAATATAGAATTAACAACTTAAATTTTTTAGGAAAGCCAATTTTTATATGAAATGGTTTCCTTCATTTTTTCTGAGATTTCATTGATAGAAATTCGTTCCTGTTCCATCGTGTCTCTATAACGTATTGTTACAGTATTATCTTCGATGGTTTGATGGTCAACTGTTATACAGAAAGGTGTACCGGCAGCATCTTGACGACGATAACGTCTTCCCACCGCATCTTTTTCATCGTAGATTACGTTGTAATCCCACTGCAAATCATCTATAATTTTTTGTGCGATTTCGGGTAAACCATCTTTTTTAACCAAAGGCAAAACGGCAGCTTTTACGGGTGCCAAAATTGCTGGAATTTTTAAAACCGTACGTACGCTTCCATCTTCCAAGGTTTCATCCTGTAACGAATTGCTCAAAACAGCCAGAAACATCCTGTCTAGGCCGATGGAAGTTTCAACAACATAAGGCACATAGCTTTCGTTTAGCTCGGGGTCAAAAAATTGTAATTTCTTTCCAGAAAATTTTTCGTGTGCCTTTAAATCGAAATCTGTACGGGAGTGGATTCCTTCCAATTCTTTGAAACCAAAGGGAAAATTAAATTCTATATCGGCCGCAGCATTGGCGTAATGGGCGAGTTTTTCGTGATCGTGAAAACGATAGTTTTCTGCTCCCATTCCTAAGGAAAGGTGCCATTTTAAACGTGTTTCTTTCCAGTATTCGTACCATTTCAATTCTTCCCCCGGGCGAACGAAGAATTGCATTTCCATCTGCTCAAATTCACGCATACGGAAGATAAATTGACGGGCAACAATTTCATTCCTAAAAGCTTTTCCTGTTTGTGCTATTCCGAAAGGAATTTTCATCCTCCCACTTTTTTGCACGTTTAAAAAGTTTACAAAAATTCCTTGGGCAGTTTCGGGCCTAAGATAAAGATCCATCGCGCTTTCTGCTGAAGCTCCCAGTTTGGTCCCAAACATTAAATTGAATTGTCGCACTTCGGTCCAGTTTCTTGAACCTGTATCTGGGTCGGCAATTTCTAATTCTTCAATCAGGGCTTTTACATCTGCCAAATCTTCTTTTTCAAGAGAACGCGCCATTCTTTCAAGAATGTTTCGTTGGTCTTCAAGGTATTTTACAACTCTTGGATTTGTTGTAATATATTGTTCTTCATCAAAACTATCGCCAAAACGACCTTTTGCTTTTTCAATTTCTTTTTGCGCCTTTTGAAAAAGTTTTTCGGCGTAGTCTTCAATTAAAACATCGGCGCGGTAGCGTTTTTTTGAATCTTTATTGTCAATCAATGGATCATTGAAGGCGTCTACGTGCCCTGAAGCCTTCCAAGTTGTAGGGTGCATTAATATTGCGGAATCAATTCCCACAATATTTTGATGCATATATACCATGCTTCTCCACCAATATTCCCGAATATTTTTCTTTAATTCTACACCGTTTTGGGCGTAGTCATAAACAGCGCTGAGGCCGTCATATATTTCGCTGGATGCAAAAATATAGCCGTATTCCTTTGCGTGGGATACTACTTTTTTGAATTGATCATCGTTGTTTGCCATAGCGCAAAAATAAAAAAACCGCCGTGATATGTTCACGACGGTCTCATTTATTTTATAATTTGTCTTTCTAATTACCTAATAAGCTTATTTAAGCTCCATTGTGGTTGTTGCAACTTGGTTTTCACCGTCAAAAAGGTTGATTGTATATCTCCCTTCAACTAGGTTGGATTCTGATGAGTTTACTAAAATACAAACATCAAGCTCATCATTTTCATAAAACACGTTGGTCGAAGCGCTATAGTTAAGGTTTTTGTCCTCAAATTGTTTTACTACATTATCTCCCATCATTTTATTTCTTGGATTTATAACCTGAACATACAGAATTCTGTCGCCTTTTTTGGCAATGGCGTTTGGAGTCAATGTAAAGCAAGTTCTTATTTTATCGGCCCTGCTAGCGCGTTTTGTATCCACTACCTTTCCACTGTTTCTAATAATCACGGCTTCTCCACGAAGATCTGTAGCTTTAACGATAGATCCTTTTTTAATGGTTTCGTTCATCGCAACATTTTCTTGACTTACTGAATCTACAACCATTCTTGTGTTGCTAAGCTCCATTGAAGTGCTGTCGCGTTCCATAGCAAGTTGTCTGTTAGCGGCAATCAAACTGTCTGCACGTTTAAAGAGTAAAGCGCGTTCCTGTTTAAGTCTCCCAACTTCAATTTTATATCGTTCTATTAGCCCGACGTTTGCTTGTGCATCTTTTACAGAATCCAATAGAATTGTAATCCTTTCACGGGCAGCAAGCAAATCTTTATCTTTTAGCTCGTTATCTTTAATAACTTCATCATAGTTTGCAATCAGGCCTTCAAGTTCCTGTTCAATATCTGCTTTTTGCATCTCAAGATTGGAAACCGTATTTTTACTATCGTTGAAAAGCGTTACGGTATAAACGGCTAAGGCAATAAGTAAAACTGAAAGAACCCCAATCAGGATCTTAAATTTGCCACTATTATTTTCATTTTCGGTACTCATAATTAATAAGTTAAGTTTAAGCGGTAAATGTAGGTAGGTATTTCTTTAACAAACGTTTACAAAATGGTAAAAATTCTTAAATTATGTTAAATTTACTTTTTCCCAACATTTGTAATGGATGTAAACAGCCGCTTTTAAAAGGGCAAGAAGTTTTATGTGCCGAATGTATTCATTCCCTTCCTTTGGTATCTTTCCATAAAACAGAAAGTAATATGCTAAAGAATAAGTTTTATGGAAGATTTTTGGTACAAAATGCAACGGCTCTGATCAATTTTCAGAAAAGAGGAATTACGCAAGAATTATTACATAATTTAAAATATCGCGGACAAAAGGAAATAAGTTCCTTCTTCGGAAAATGGTTGGGCGCAGAACTTGCAGAAATTCCAAACTACCAAAATATAGATTTGGTAATTCCGGTGCCGTTGCATAAACAAAAGCTGAAGAAACGAGGTTACAATCAAGTGGAAGGTTTTGGAAAGGAGATTGCCCTAGCTTTGAATATTTCCTATAAAGACGATATTCTAATAAAAGTTTCCAAAACCGGCTCTCAGGTTTTTAAAACGCGAATGCTCCGTTTTGAGTCCGAAGAAGTTTTCACCGTGCAAAATTTGGAAGAGATAAATAACAAACATGTTTTGTTGGTGGACGATATTATAACAACGGGTGCAACACTTGAAAAATGTGCACTGCAATTGTTGAAAGCTGAAAATGTGAACATCAGTATCGCAACTATTGCAACAACATAAAGTTAATTCCAAATAGTTATAGGTTATTGTTTATTTTTGAAACCGCAATCTGTTATTAAGTAAATTTTATAAACTCAGTGAAACACCGCCTTCTCTATATTCCCATTGCTTTTTTATTTCTGTTTTCATTTGTTGACTGCGCAAAAAAAGGCACTCCCTCCGGCGGATTAAAAGACACCATTCCACCTGTGATTGTGAATAGTAACCCCGAAAATTATAGCATTAATTTTACGGGCAATGAAATTGAAATACGTTTTGATGAGTATATAAAGCTGAAAGACATTGGGAAGGAATTGATCATTTCGCCACCGATGAAGTTTACGCCAATAATTACCCCATTAAACACTTCAAAAACGCTAAAAATAAAATTGATTGACACTCTGAAACCCAATACTACGTATTCCTTCAACTTCGGGAACAGTATTGTGGATAATAATGAAGAAAACAAATTTGAATATTTTAAATATATTTTTTCCACCGGCAGTTATATAGACAGCCTAAAACTTTCCGGCAAAGTAAAAGATGCACAACTCATCGCACCGGAAATACCAACCACTGTCATGCTCTATGAAGTAAATGAAACCTATACAGATTCCTTGATTTATAGAGAAAAACCAACCTACATAACTGTTACCAAAGACAGCACTGGCACTTTTGAGTTAAGCAATTTAAAAGAAGGAAAGTATCTGCTTTTGGCGATGAAGGAGAAAAATAATGATTACATTTTTCAACCAGAAAACGATAAAATCGGTTTTGTAGAGGAATTAATTACACTGCCAACAGATTCAACTTATACGCTTACACTTTTTAAAGAAACACCAAATTATAAATTTGTGCGGGCAACGCACGTGGGAAAAAACCATATTGTGTTTGGTTATGAGGGACGCGCAGATAGTATAAATGTTGAGGTGCTTTCTGAAGTGCCTGCCGATTACATTTCAACTGTATTTAAAGACGAAAAAAAAGACACACTGCATTATTGGTTTAAACCCGCAATTGAAAATGATTCCATGGTTTTTAAAATCGCCAACGGAAATAATATTGATACAATCACTGCGCGAATGCGCCAACTTTTCAAAGATTCGCTGAACATTTCGGCAATAAAAACGGGAACACTAAAATTGAATGACACGTTTAAACTGCGTGCCAACACGCCACTCGTTGCTTTTGATGCAGAAAAATTTCAAGTAATGACAAAAGATTCCTCATTTGTGGAAGCCTCTGTAAAATTGAACAACGAATACAACTGGGTCGAAATCTTTTTTCCGAAGAAAGAAGACCAGAGCTATTTAGTGAAAGCCTTTCCCGGGGCGTTGACGGATTTTTTTGAAACGAGCAATGACACTCTTCAATTTAATTTAAATACTCGAATTGCTTCAGATTATGGCACATTACATCTAACATTGGTGAATGTAAATCGATTCCCCATAATTGTACAATTGATGGACAGTAAGTACAATATTGTTGGAGAAAAGTACTTAAACGAAAACAAACCTATATTCTTTGACGAACTTTCACCGGACAAATATTTTTTAAGAATAATATACGACATCAATAAAAACGGAAGATGGGACACAGGAAGTTTCCTAAACCGCATGGAACCCGAAAAAATTGTGTATTATCCCACCCAAATAGAAGTCCGGGCCAATTGGAGCTTGAATGAAACCTTTATTTTAAAGTAAAATGATCCCGATCGTTTAAAAATTGCAAATGGTTTCGGTTGTTTGTAATGTGTTCTTTTTCTAAAACAATGGTTTCGTTAAATTCAGTTTCAAAATCTGTCGTTGAAATCTGTTTTCCCAAAACATCATAAACTGCGGAATGGCCGCTATATTGGTGGTCATTTCCATCAAAACCTACTCGGTTTACGCCCACGCAGTACGCCATATTTTCAATGGCTCGTGCTCGAAGCAATGCGTCCCAGGCCAATGTTCTAACTTTTGGCCAATTGGCAACATAAATTAAAACATCATAATCTTCGGTATTTCGTGCCCACACGGGGAAACGCAGGTCGTAGCAAACCAAAGGACAGATTTTCCACCCTTTGTAATCAACTATCAATCGATCATTTCCGGCAGAATAGGTTTCATTTTCCTTTGCTAAAGTGAAGGTGTGTTTTTTATCATATTTTTTATAATTCCCCTCGGGAAAAACAAAAAATAGGCGGTTGTAAAAGTGATTGTTTTCGGAAATTATGACGCTTCCCGTAATGGCACAATTATAATTTTCCGCTTCGGAAATCATCCATTTCAAAGTTTCGCCATCATTTTCTTCGGCAAGATTTTTCGCATTCATTGAAAAACCCGTAGAAAACATTTCGGGCAGCACAATCAAATCGGTTTCTCCTTCAATATTCTGGAATTTTTCAGAGAACATACACCGATTTGCCTCGGCATTCTCCCAATGCAATTCACTTTGAACGATAGTAATTTTAAGTTTATCTTTCAATTTTTCTCTTCTCTATTCTCTATTCTCTATTCTTTTTCACTTTTTTCCAGCAATTCCACCATTTCCCGAATTCCCTGCATTTTTGCATGGTCTGCGGCGGTGAGTCCTTTATCGTCTTTTAAAGAAATGTTTACGCCTTTTTGCAAAAATAACTCTGCAATTCTTTTTCGGCCAAAAGTGGCTGCGAACATTAAAGCTGTAGCACCGTTAAAATTTGTAATATTTGGATTGGCACCGTTTTCCAACAATAAATTTGCAATATTGTCAAAACCTTTAAAGCATACTCCCATTAAAGCGGTGTTTCCCGAAGCATCCTGTTCATCAATGTTTTGGGGATATTTTAAAATAATTGCTGAAATATCATAAAAGCCATAATATGTGGCGAGCAACAGTGGAGTAGATCCGCGTGTATCTTTCTGGGAAACCAAATCAGGGAAATTTTTCAGAATATTTTCTACTTCCCCAGTGTTTTCCTGCCGTATTGCGTTAAAAAGTTCTTCTTTCATCTTTTAGGTTTGATACCTTCAAGGTTGCCCACGGCAAAACCTTGAAGGAAGTGCGGATTATCGCAAATCAAAACGATCTAAATTCATCACTTTACTCCAGGCGGCAACAAAATCCATAATGAATTTCTCTTTGGAATCTCCGAACGCATAAACTTCTGCAACAGCACGAAGTTCTGAATTGGAGCCAAAAATTAAGTCGGCTCGCGTGCCGGTCCATTTAAAAGTATCACTTGCCCGATGGCGACCTTCAAAAACTTGATCATCATTGCCTATTGGCTCCCATGTAGTGTTCAAATCGAGAAGATTTATGAAGAAATCATTAGTTAAAGATCCCGGATTTTTAGTGAATACTCCATGGTCTGACCCATTGTAGTTTGTGTTTAACACACGCATACCTCCCACAAGAACCGTCATTTCAGGTACTGTAAGAGTCAATAGTTGAGCTTTATCCACCAATAATTCCTCAAAAGAAGCGTGTTGATCCTTTTTCAAATAATTTCTGAAACCATCAGCGACGGGCTCTAAATGGTTGAAAGACTCAACGTCAGTCTGCTCTTGGGTGGCATCTCCTCTTCCTGCATTAAAAGGAACTGTTACATTGTGCCCCGCATTTTTTGCTGCTTTTTCAACCGCCGCATTTCCTCCTAAAACTATTAAATCTGCCAAGGAAACTTTTTTATCTCCACTTTGGTTATTATTGAAATCTTTTTGAATTTCTTCTAACTTATCCAACACTTTTGAAAGTTGTGGCGGATTGTTAACTTCCCAATTTTTCTGAGGTTCCAACCTTATCCGTGCGCCGTTTGCGCCACCGCGCATATCTGAACCTCTGTAAGTTGAAGCCGAGGCCCAAGCGGTAGTAACCAATTCAGAAATTGATAAACCGGAATCCAATACCGTTTTTTTCAATGAAGAAATATCATCCTCGTTAATTAATGTATGATTCACCTCCGGAATTGGATCCTGCCAAAGCAATTCCTCTTTAGGGATCTCAGGTCCCAAATATCGTGAAACTGGACCCATATCGCGATGGGTTAATTTATACCAAGCCTTGGCAAAAGCATCTTCAAATTCTTCAGGATTTTCACGAAAATGCAACGATATTTTCTTATAAACTGGATCCATTTTCAAAGCCATGTCAGCAGTACTCATCATCAAATCCTGTGTTTTTGATGGATCGTGCGCCATGGGAGCTTTATTCGCATGAGAATCTTTGGTGGGTTTCCATTGGTGTGCTCCTGCGGGGCTTTTTGTCAATTCCCATTCATAATCAAAAAGTACCCTGAAATAATCCTGATCCCATCTATTAGGAACGGGCGTCCAAGCACCTTCAAGACCACTGGTAATGGTATCATCACCAAAACCAGATCCAAATGTGCTTATCCAACCCTTACCCATATTTTCGATGGCTGCCCCTTCGGGTTCTGCACCAACATATTTTTCGGCATCACCAGCTCCGTGAGCTTTTCCGAAAGTGTGTCCGCCAGCTATTAGGGCCACGGTTTCATAATCATTCATCGCCATTCTGCCGAACGTTTCACGAATATCATGTGCGGAACCCAATGGATCGGGCTCACCGTTTGGTCCTTCCGGATTCACATAAATCAATCCCATATGGGCATTTGCCAATGGTTTTTCAAGTTCGCCTTTGTTTTTATAACGCTCATCATTTCCGAGCCATTGTGTTTCGGAACCCCAATAAATATCCTGTTCCGGCTCCCAGAAATCCTCTCTTCCCCCGGCAAAACCGAAAGTTTTGAAGCCCATGGATTCCAAAGCCACATTCCCAGCCAAAATCATTAAATCTGCCCAAGAAATTTTCTTTCCGTATTTCTGTTTTATTGGCCACAGCAGCAAACGTGCTTTGTCTAAATTTCCATTATCAGGCCAACTATTTACCGGAGCAAAACGCTGTGTTCCGCTGTTTCCGCCGCCTCTTCCGTCGGTCACGCGATAGGTTCCTGCGCTGTGCCACGCCATCCGTATAAACAATCCGCCGTAATGGCCATAATCTGCGGGCCACCAATCCTGTGAATCGGTCATTAAATTTTTCAGATCATGTTTTAAGGCATCATAATCCAGATTTTTAAATTCTTCCCTGTAGTTATAGGATTCCTCCATCGGGTTCGAATTTCTATTTTGTTGGCGAAGCACATTCAATCTTAATTTATTGGGCCACCAATCGTGGTTTGTGGTTCCGCCACCGGCCACTTGATGTTGGGTTCCGCCAAAATAGGGACATTTGGCCGCTGCGCTATCCTCATTTATTTCCCAAACATCACTGGGATTGCCGCTTGGGTTTCCATTTTTGTGATAGTTTTTTTCTCTATTGTTTTCCATAATGAAGAATTTTGAAGTGTGTGTACGAAAATAACAATTATAATCGCCTTTACCTTAAAAATCAATCGGTTGTTTTAATCTCTGGATTGATAAAACTTATGCTTTGAGACTAATTCGATAGCTTTTTAGAATTAAAACTGTTTCAGAATTTCGGCTGCGAGTGCTAAAGTTTCGTCTGTTTTTGCAAAACAAACCCGAATTTGTTTGAAATCTTTCCCACCTTCATTGAAAACCGAAGTTGGGATTGTGGCGATTTTAAATGCCTTTGTGAGCCTTTCGGCGAAAGTGATATCACTTTCCTTTGAAATTTCTGAAAAATCCAGCATTTGAAAGTACGTTCCCTTTGAAGGAGTAATTTTGAAATTTGAATCTTTCATCAAATTTAAAAAGAAATCCCGTTTTTGCTGATAGAAATCTCCCAATTTTAAATAGTGATCTTCATCTTTTAAATAAGTTGCCAACGCTTTTTGGATGGGATGGTTTACACAGAAAACTACAAATTGATGCACTTTTTGAAATTCCTTCATCAGCATTTCGGGAGCGGCGCAATAGCCCATTTTCCAGCCTGTATTGTGAAATGTTTTTCCGAAGGAAGCCGTAACAAAACTTCGCGCTGCCAATGCTTCAAATCTTGAAGCGCTTTGGTGAATATTTCCGTCGAAAATTATGTGTTCATAGACTTCATCGCTTAAAACCAATAAATTATTTTTTTCTGCCAATTCCTGCAATTGATGCATATCTTCTTCCGAAAAAACCATTCCGCTCGGATTGTGCGGACTATTGATAATTATCATTTTTGTCTTTGCTGAAATCTTATCCGCAACTTCCTGCCAATCCGACCGAATAAAAAGGAGGTTTCAATTGAATGGGAATAATTTTTCCACCGAATAACTCCACCGTCGGCGCATAGGAATCATAAGCCGGAGTGAAAATAATTACCTCATCGCCTTTGTTGATTGTTGCCGCAATTATTGTAAAAATGGCCTGCGTTGCGCCGGCAGTAATCGTGATTTCAGTTTCGGGATTGTAAAAATGGTTGTGCAGATTTTCTATCTTTTTTGAAATTTCCATCCGCAATTCAAAATCGCCTGGCATTGGGGCGTATTGATTATAGCCATCCCGCATCGCTTTGTCAACCAAAGCATTTAAAGCGGGATCGCTGGGAAAATTTGGAAATCCCTGCGAGAGGTTTAGAGCATGATGTTCTGCTGCCATTTTGCTCATTTTTGCGAAAATGGAAGTTTCTATGTTTGGGAGTTTTGACATTTTGATTCAATTCTTTTATTTCTATTTCGCTGAAAATTTCTCTAATCAATTTTTTCGTAGAAGAAATAATTTCAGCCTTTAGCGGTATTCCTAAAACAAACACAATATTTTTCACATTGTTCAAAGCATTTCTATATTCAATTTTTTTAAACTCAACTTTGTTCGAAGGATAACACAAAAATCCATATTTAAAAGTTGTGTTACTAAATGATGAATAAGCTAAAATTTGATGAAGATCCTGTCTGTGAATTTCTTTTAGGCTTTCAGAAAGGCTAAACTTATTGTATAAATTTGATTTATACTTTGCATCTATAAATGCTGAAAAGTTCTCTTTTTTGTAAATCGCATCGGGTTCAATATGTTTAAACTCCCAAGAGTAAAATGTAGAAGTCTTTGCCTGAAATTTATGATTGGTAAATAATTTAGCTCCAGTTTCATTTGCTACTTGCTTAAATATATGTTGAACAAACTTTTCAAAAACATCAGCAAAATCTACTCTCCAAGCAGTACTGTTGGTGAAATTATATTTTAAAATATTATTTGCCCTTTTCTTACATGCTTTTACAGCAGGTGAGTCGTAAGCCTTGTCTTGAATGGAATTGGTAAAAACTGGTTTATGAAAATATAATTCTTCTTCTATAAAGTTTATTCTCTTAAAAACTTCAAATTTTAGTTTTTGTGGTGTATTTGAAGACAAAAGTTCCTTTTTACAAATATCAAAAACAAAGCGAATTTGAGAAAACTCTTCATGAAATTCGCTCAATATATTTTTCCTAACTGGGAATTTTAAAGTGTTTTCTACTTTATAAGAATAATTTATATACTTAGTCCAGTTTATTTGTCCTTTGGGTTCGGGAGTTAATTTATTTTGGGAATCAAATTTCCTCCAGGAAGTCTTTAATAAATTTTCAAGTTCAGCCAAAAATAAAATGGCTTCAAGATATAGCGGTGGTCTAAAATTTTTGCCAGAAGCCAATGGAAGGCTAGTAATAAATTCAGGCGAAATTTCATTATTTAGAAGGTTTAAAATCTCAATATATTCTTCAAATCTATCAGTGCCTGAATATCTTGGCGCTACTACAAAATCTCCAATTTGTTTTCCGGTATCAGAAGCTCTTAAAGGAATAACACCAATATATTGAGAAGAACGAAAATTGATTGATACGTTTTGATCTACTCCTAAAATGTTTGGATGTACACCTAAATAGTTGAAAAAATCTAAATTATAATTTATAAATTTCTGTAGATACTGACCAATAATTCTTTTGTCGGCACTTTTAAACCATTTTTTTTGTAATGCCAAACCATCTAACGGCGAAGATTGCTCCGACAAACAGGGAATTTCGCAAAAAACATCTAATAATTTGCTCATTCAAACAGAGATTGATTAATTCTTGTAGAAAAGTAATTATTGAATTCTTCTTTCGAACTTTTGATAAGTCCTTCGTTGAGATATTCTTTGATTAAAGGAAATAATTCATACCTTATTCTGTTCTTCATTTCTTCATCTGAAGCCGCAATAAAATAACCCTGGCCAGGTTGCAGCGATAATTCATTACTCGTTGCATACCAATCAAAAATTTCTTCAAACTGATTAAAATCTTCATTAAAGAAATACTGATTGTCCTCTAAACTGATAACTGAAATACTAACCTCTTTCTCTTCTCCATTTTTAAGTCGAATTGCCTCTAACTTTTCAGTTTTACCTTTAATTGATTTAGGTTTTAAATTGTACCAAGCGAATCTTCTTCGCAAGGCAAAATCAACAACAGCCAAACTTCTATCGGCCGTATTCATTGTTGCAATTACATATAAATTTTTTGGAAGTTTATTGATTTTAAAACCAGGTGAGATTTCGATTTCTACATTAGAATCTGTCATTTTCGGTTCAAAAAGATAAAAAATTGGGCCTAATACATTTGATAGATTTGCTCTATTTATTTCATCAATTATTAATATTGTTTTTTTATTTGGGTTCTCGATTGCTTGTTTCAAGGCTTTTGTAAAATCTCCTGATTTTTCTATATAGTTTAATTCTGTGTTTTTTAAATCAGGTCGAATACCATAAATGAAGTCAGAAAATGAAGTTTCCGCATGAAACTGTGTAAAAACAGTTGTTGCGGAGAGATTTTCTGAAATTTTTTTGGCAGCTCTCGTTTTTCCAGTACCTGGCGGTCCTTGCAAAACGACAAACCTTCGTTCCAATAATAAATTATAAATTTTTTGCAAATCATCTTCTTTAGTATCATCAACCAAAAATGAATCAAGTGCTTTTGAAATTTCATTTCTATGATTTTGATTGGTTGGCCAATCTCTCAATTTTGCATAGGAAGCGACAAAAGCAGCTATAACCTCTTTACCCTTTTTGCTTTCTGGATCTAAAACAATTTGACAAACTGGTAAAACTTTGGTATATGTTTTAATAGTATTCTTAATGTGCTGTATTTCAGATTTACCTGTCAAAGATTTGGGCAAACTAGATTCTATGTCTGAAAAGTCAGTTTTACAAAAACCCTTTTCATCAACTAATTTTGAAAATAATCTTCGTACTCCTGGAAATGTTGCTAATTCATAATCATTTTTAAAACCACTAGAACCAATTCCTAAACAAACCAGCCAAGGCTTTTCTTCATTATTTGGAAAAATAGTAATTGAAAAATCGTGAAATGGTCCTTAATTTTCTTCTTCTGGATGTATAAAACCAAAATATGCTCCATTATCCTTAAGAGCATCAACTCCAGTATTATTTCTTAAAATATATGATTTATTATATTCATTATCAATCTTAGCGCCGAATTCTACTGCTTTTTGCTCAATAAAATTAATTATATTTTCGATATTCATTTTTAAAATATTTGTCTTGTATTGAAAGGTCCGAAAAAAATATTACTAAACCATAATGATATTTTAATAAATAAAAAACCCTCACAAAACTGCAAGGGTTTTAATTTATTTATGGAGACCCTTCGACTGCGCTCAGGGTGACATTTCATTATTAATATCTGTAATACTCTGGCTTAAACGGCCCTTCAACTTCCACCCCAATATAATCGGCTTGTTCTTTGGAAAGTTCAGTGAGTTCAACCCCAATTTTCTCAAGGTGAAGTTTCGCAACCTTTTCATCCAAATGCTTTGGAAGCATATACACTTCATTTTCATAGTTTTCACCATTTTTCCAAAGCTCGATCTGTGCTAAAGTTTGGTTGGTAAAACTGTTGCTCATCACAAAACTTGGGTGACCAGTTGCACATCCAAGATTTACCAAACGACCTTCAGCCAAAAGAATAATATCTTTTCCGTCAATGGTGTATTTATCAACTTGTGGCTTAATTTCCACGTGAGTGCTGCCGTGGTTTTTTTTCAACCAGGCAACAGCAATTTCATTATCAAAGTGACCAATATTTGCTACGATCGTTTTGTCTTTCATCGCTTCAAAATGCTCTCCGCGAACGATGTCCTTATTTCCGGTAGTTGTAATTACGATGTCTGCATTGCCAATAACGGTTTCCAATTTTTTCACTTCAAAACCGTCCATTGCGGCTTGTAGCGCACAAATTGGATCAATTTCAGTAACGGTAACAATACTTCCCGCACCTTTAAAAGAAGCGGCGGTTCCTTTACCAACATCGCCATAACCGCAAACTACTACACGTTTTCCGGCAAGCATAATATCGGTCGCGCGGCGAATTGCATCCACGGCACTTTCGCGACAACCGTATTTATTGTCGAATTTACTTTTGGTAACACTATCGTTAATATTGATTGCGGGCATTGGCAACGTACCTTTTTTCATTCGCTCGTAAAGACGGTGAACGCCGGTGGTAGTTTCTTCAGAAATACCTTTCACGCCAGCGGCAAGCTCTGGATATTTATCCAAAACCATATTGGTTAAATCGCCACCATCGTCAAGAATCATATTCAAGGGTTTGCGGTCTTCGCCAAAGAAAAGCGTTTGCTCAATGCACCAATCAAATTCCTCTTCCGTCATTCCTTTCCAAGCGTATACAGGGATTCCGGCATCGGCAATTGCAGCGGCGGCGTGGTCCTGGGTTGAGAAAATGTTGCATGAACTCCAAGTAACCTCGGCGCCCAACGCTTTCAACGTTTCAATTAATACCGCTGTTTGGATTGTCATGTGAAGACAACCGGCAATACGAGCACCTTTTAAGGGTTGCTCATCTCCATACTCTTCACGCAAACTCATAAGGCCTGGCATTTCTGCTTCCGCGAGCTCAATTTCTTTCCTTCCCCAGTCTGCAAGGGTAATATCTTTTACTTTAAACGCCGTGTAAGGCACAGTTTTCGTTGACATATTTGTTATATTTATACCCGCAATTACGGAATTTTTATTAAAATAATATTTGGTTTTAAGTCTGCAAAACTACGAATATCCTTTGAAAATTTATGCCACTTTACAAAACTATAACAGTAAATCAAAACACTAAAGTCTTCATTTGGAAGATAGAGGAATCTTTTGAAGCACTTTCCGAGGGAATTACCCTTACCGGAAATTGTTCCGGAAGAGTTGAAAATATGAAAAGCGATCTTCACCGTCGCGGGTTTATGAGTATTCGTCATTTAATGGCTTTGGAAGGTTTCACCGATCACGATTTGTATTATGATGAACACGGAAAGCCACATTTAACGGGCGATAAGCATATTTCCATCACGCATTCCTTTAATTTTTCGGCTATTATTATTAGTGATTTTGAAGTGGGGATTGATATTGAAAAACAGCGAAATAAAATTCTGAAAATCGCCCATAAGTTTACGCCAATTGAAGAATACCGAACCATTGCAAATGAAGATGCAATGATGCGAAAACTCACGATTGTTTGGTGCGCCAAGGAATCGCTTTATAAAAGTTTTGCAGAAAAAGGCGTGAGTTTTTTGGAACATATTTATGTGGAAGATTTCAGATTGGACGACACAAAAACCACAGCCACGGTTACCTACGAAGATAAGCAGGAAAAATACGATGTGGATTTTTTAGAATTTGAAGACTTCACATGTGCCTATGCGCTTATTTCTGAAAAACAATAAATGGAAGGAATTTTCTACAAATCTTTTCTAAAATCTGTTGCCGAAAAGGAAAAGCAACTCGCCATTTTGATTGATCCCGATAAGTTTGATGCTTCCGAAGTAGGATTTTTTTTGAAGAAAATTCCGAAGGAAACCACACATCTGTTTGTCGGCGGTAGCACAGTCGCAAATGGTGAAACCGAAGAAGCTGTAAAAGCGTTGAAAACTGAAACAAAACTTCCCATTTTTCTATTTCCGGGCGATCATTCGCATATTACAAATTTGGCGGATGCACTTTTGTTTTTAACATTGCTTTCAGGAAGAAATGCCGAATATTTAATCGGACAACAAATAAAATCCATTTCCAAATTAAGAAATTCCCCTTTGGAAATTATTTCCACCGGCTACATTTTGATTGATGGAGGAAACAATTCCGCAGTTTCAAAAGTGACAAACACGGAACCGCTTCCGCAGGAAAACATTGAAATGATTGTTAACACCGCGCTTGCCGGGCAATTTATGGGCGCAAAATTAATTTATCTGGAAGCGGGTAGTGGCGCTAAATTTCCCGTAAAACCCGAAATCATTTCCGAAGTAAAAAAGGCAATCAATATTCCATTAATAATTGGCGGCGGTATAAAAACCGAAATTCAAAAACAAGCAGCTTATAATTCCGGCGCGGATATGGTTGTGATGGGAACAGTATACGAACATCCTTCCCCGGCCGTCCCTGCTAAGGGAGGGAGAAAAGCGTACATGCAAAAGAATAACTCCAATAATTCCCCCTTTGAAGGGGGCAAGGGGGATGTTTCCCTTGAACTATAAAAAACCTATTATGAAAATCTCAGTAGAACTAACACTAACTCCATTACAGGACGATTACGAACCTGCAATCATAAATTTCATAAAAAGCCTCCGCAATTCTGGTCTTACGGTTTTGGAAAATCCTCTAAGTACTCAAGTTTACGGCGATTATGACGAAGTAATGAATTTGCTGCAAAAGGAAATGAAAATTGCTTTGGAAGCCGTCGAACGAGGTTTGCTTTATATAAAAATCGTAAAATCTGATCGCAGCGACTATGAGCCCCATTTTTGATTGGTTTTTTCAACAGTACGAAAACGTTCCAACACACATCGTGACTCTTGAGATTATTGCAGTGGTTCTGGGTTTAGCCAGTGCTTGGTTTTCAAAAATGGATAATATTTTAATCTATCCCACAGGAATTTTAAGCACTGCCATTTTCGTTTATATTTTGTGCGTTTTATGGATTGCTGGGCGATTTAGTAATCAACGCATATTATTTTTCAATGAGTATTTACGGGTGGTATATTTGGACGCGAAAAGTGGATGCCGAACATTATACGCCGATAACACGAACCAATTCACAAGAAAAAAGAATCTGTGTTTTTATTTTTGTGGCAACGCTGATTTTCATTTTCGGCATTTATGAAATGTTCGATAAGTGGAACAATTGGACAGCCTATGTTGACACACTTACAACCGCTATATTTTTTGTGGCAATGTGGCTTTTGGCGCGAAAAAAACTTGAAAATTGGACCTTTTTATTGGTCGGGAATATAATTTCGCTACCATTGTATTTTTACAAGGGATTGATTTTTACATCCTTCCAGTTTTTACTTTTTGTCATTATTTCAATTTATGGATACCGCGCGTGGAAAAGAAATCTGAACAAACCCGAAACAAGCCTGCTGAATTGATAAAAGTAGTTTTATACGGCCCCGAATCTACCGGCAAAACTACTTTGGCAAAACAATTGGCAGCGCATTATAGCACACTTTGGGTGCCAGAATTTATGCGCGAATTCCTTCAGAAAAAATGGGTTTCCAAAAAAGAATTGGTCACAAAGGAAGATTTAATCCCCATTGCCAAAGGCCAGCTAAAACTTGAAAAAGAAGTTTCTGAAAAGGTTAAAAATTTACTTATTTGCGACACGAATTTGCTCGAATTGAAAGTATATTCCGAATATTATTACAACGGCTTTTGTCCTTCGGATATAAAAAACGAAGCAACCAAAAATAAATACAGCATCTATTTGCTAACGTATATTGATACGCCTTGGGAAGCAGATGATTTGCGCGACAGGCCAAACAATCGCGAGGAAATGTTTGCTATTTTTGAGGCAGAATTGAAAAAAAATAAATTTCCCTATAAAATTTTAAAGGGAAACGAAAAAGAAAGATTTAAACAGGCAACCACGATTATTGATGGGTTGCTTCAGAAAAAATAACATGTTTACCGATAAAAACCTTCAACAAATAAAAAGCCACGGCCTTTCTGAGGCGAAAATAAAAAACCAACTGCACATTTTTAAAAGTGGAATTCCCTTTGCCAATGTTGTGGAACCAGCTTCTGCGGTGAATGGTATTGAAGTGTTTTCAGAAAAGGAGCAACATCATTTTGCCGCTCTTTTCGATAACGAAAAAGATAAGCTCAAATTATTGAAATTCGTTCCCGCTTCCGGCGCTGCTACTCGTATGTTCAAGTTCTTGCACCAGTTTTTGGAATATTATTATTTTGAGAAAAATGATATCGATAAATTTCTTCAAAAGGAAGAAAACAAAAATCTTAAAATCTTTTTTGATTCCATTGATAAATTTGCGTTTTCCGCGCTCGTGCAAAAAAAGTTGAATGAAAAATATCCTGATTTCAACCATTTTGAAAAAGGGAAAAGGTATTATTTATTCGTAAAGGAAATGCTGGAAGAAACTGGCTTGAATTTCAGCAATACCCCGAAAGGGCTTGTTCCATTTCACAAATATCCCGAAAAATATGTAACTGCTTTTGGCGAACAATTGTACGAAGCGGCTTTTTATGCAACTACAAATGGGGTAGCCAATCTTCATTTTACGGTTTCCGCGGAACATGAGGAAAAATTCAAAAAAAGGTACGAGGAAATTCAGGAAACTGTTGAAAAGAAAACGGGCGTAAAGTTCAATATATCGTATTCCTTTCAGAAAAATGAAACCGATACCATTGCGGCAACGCTTGAAAACGAACCTTTTTTTGATGAAAATGACGATCTTGTTTTCCGTCCGTCGGGACACGGTGCGTTATTGGAAAATCTGAATGACGTGGATGCTGATCTGATTTTTATCAAAAATATAGATAATGTGGTTTCTGAAAATTTTGTAGAAACCATCGCTTTCCAGAAAAAAGTATTGGCTGGAAAACTAATATCCCTTCAGCAGCAAATATTCGAATTTGCACAAAAACTTCACTCAGAAAATCCTTCGGAAGAAATACTGAAAAATGCAGCTAAATTTATTTCCGAAGAATTAAAAATAAAGGATACACCGATAAATAAACAATCGATACTTAAAATTTTGGAACGTCCCATCCGCGTTTGCGGCGTTGTTGAAAATACAGGCGCTCCGGGCGGCGGACCCTTTCTGGTTAGGGACAAAAACGGAAATCTTTCGTATCAAATTGTAGAAATGTCACAGATTGATCTTAACAACCCGCAACAAAAAACTTTGGTTGACAAGGCCACGCATTTTAATCCTGTGGATTTGGTTTGCGGGGTGCGCAATTGGAAAAATGAGAAATATAATTTACTGAAATTTTCTGATCCCGATGCGGGTTTTATTTCCAATAAATCCTATCAAGGAAAACCTATAAAAGCTTTGGAGCTCCCCGGGCTTTGGAATGGAGCCATGGCAAAATGGAACACAGTTTTTGTGGAAGTGCCCTTAATAACTTTCAATCCCGTAAAAACGGTCAATGACCTTTTGAACGACGTACACCAAACGCAATGAATGCAGAAGTTTTAATTTCTGAACTTTCTTTTAAGGCTATTCGAAGCAGCGGGCCGGGTGGGCAGCACGTGAACAAAACCGCTTCAAAAGTTGAGGTTTCCTTTGATTTGGAAAATTCGCAAGCGCTTTCAGAAACTGAAAAGGCACGGCTTCAAAATAAAATCCCAACAAAAATTTCTACCGAAGGAATCCTTACACTTCAATGCGGTGAAACCCGAAGTCAACATAAAAACAAAGCAATTGTAATAGAAAGGTTGATCGAACTTCTTCAGAAAAATTTGAAAGTTGCAAAACCTCGCAAAAAGACTAAACCTTCAAAAGGCGCGATTGAAAGACGTTTGACAATCCAAAAAGGAAAACGCGCTTAAAAAAATCTTCCCGAAAGCCGCCAAAAATTGAATAAAATTCTATCTTTGCCCCACATCTCAAAGGGGTGCAGATTTTAGTTATGAATGCTGAGTTATGAGTTATGAGTTGAAAAACTCTGAACTCTGAACTCTAAACTCTAAACTCAAAGAAGCTGAGATTATACCCAAAGAACCTGGGCGGGTAATGCTGCCAAGGGATAACAAATAGGAACCCCCTGTAATAATGCAGAACGCATTGTTTTCAGGGTTTTTTTATGTAACCATTTTAACAACCAAGAATAACGCCCCTTTTATTCGTATAAAATTATTTTTTACGAATGAAATGAGCTATTGCCTATTTTGAATTTTTAATCAAAATTTTGATAGCGAATTCCATCTGACCTCAATTTAAAAATAAAAATTACAGATGAAAAAGTTATTGATTTCCGCAGTTTTTTCTTCCTTGTTTTTTACAGTTTCCGCGCAGGTAATACCACAGGAAAAAACGCAAGATTCCACTAAAATTGAATCCCTCGACGAAGTTTTGGTACAAGCCGTTCGTGTAGATGCCGATTCGCCTATTACGCATTCAAACCTCGACAAAGAGGAACTTAAAAAACGAAATCTAGGGCAGGATATTCCATATATGTTGAATTATCTCCCCTCTGTGGTAACAACAAGCGATGCTGGTGCTGGCGTGGGTTATACATACATTCGTGTTCGGGGAAGCGATGCTTCGCGGGTAAATGTTACTTTGAATGGAATTCCGTATAACGATTCCGAAAGTCAAGGAACGTTTTGGGTGAATTTGCCTGATTTTACTTCTTCGGTTCAAAGCTTGCAATTGCAACGCGGGGTGGGAACTTCCACCAACGGTTCCGGTGCTTTTGGCGCGAGTTTGAATTTGTTGAGCGATGCCGTTTCCAGCGAAGCTTACGGTGAAATCGCAAATTCCTTCGGAAGCTTTAATACACACAAACACAACGTCAAGTTCAGCACTGGCTTGCTTTCTGATCATTTTGAAATAGCGGGAAGATTGTCAACAATACAATCTGACGGATATATTGATCGGGCTAGTTCCGACTTGAAATCGTATTTTCTGCAAGGCGCTTTTGTGGAAAGAAATACATTGATAAAAGCTTTGGTTTTCGGTGGAAGGGAAAAAACCTATCAATCCTGGAACGGTTTGGAAGATCCCGAAAAACTTGAGAATGATAGAACTTACAACACTGTGGGAATGTACACGGATGAGGATGGAAACATTCAATTTTACGATAATGAAATTGATAATTATGCGCAGGATCATTATCAGTTGCTTTGGAACCAGCGATTCAACAACAATTGGAATACAAATGTTTCAATTAATTATACGAAAGGCGAGGGTTATTTTGAACAATACAAAGAAGACGAAGCGTTTGAAACATACGGTTTTGAGCCGATTGAAATTGGAAGCGATACAATAAATACAACCGATTTAATCCGTCGCCGCTGGCTTGATAACGATTTTTATGCGGCAAACGCCAATGTGAATTTTAAAAATAATAAAATTGATTTCACCGGCGGTGCTTTCTACAGTTATTACACGGGCGACCATTTTGGCGAAGTAATCTGGGCGCGCTACGCAAGCGATTCTGAAATTCGTGATCGTTATTATGAAGGAAATGGAGAGAAAAGTGAATTCACCGTTTTTTCAAAAGCGACTTATCGGCTAAATGAACAATGGAGCTTTTTTGGCGATTTACAGGGAAGGTTTTTGAATTATAAAATTTCAGGAATTACTTCAGATTTGGTGCCTTTGAAGGTTGATGAAAACTATTCGTTCTTCAACCCAAAAGCTGGATTGACCTATAAATTGAATCTTTTAAACCAGTTCTATTTTTCCTACGGAAAAGCCCATCGAGAACCATCAAGAAATGATTATGAGCAAAATATCACCACAGCTGAGAAGTTGGATGATTTTGAACTTGGTTGGCGTTTCGCTTCGGAAAAAACAAAAGTGAACACCAATATTTTTTATATGGATTATAAAGATCAATTGGTGCTTTCAGGTGAATTGAATGATGTGGGCGCGCCTTTGCGCACGAGCAGCGGAAAAAGCTATCGGTTGGGTTTGGAGGTTGATGCCGAAATCCAACTTTTTAAAAATTTGAGAACACTTCCAAACATTGCTTTGAGCACCAATAAAAATGTAGATTTTGTCGCCTCCCGTGATGGTGAATTGGTTAATTTGGGCAATACGAATATTTCGTTTTCACCTTCAGTAGTTGCAGGAAATATGCTGGAATATATGCCGATTAAAAATCTGCAATTAGGTCTGCTTTCAAAATTTGTAGGGGAGCAATATATGGGGAATATTGATAGTGAAGCTTCAAAATTGGACAGCTATTTTATTAACGATTTCAATATTGTTTATACGTTGGATTCCCTTCCGTGGATAAAAGAAATGGTTTTTTCGGCTTTGGTGAATAATATTTTCAATGTGGAGTATATTTCCAACGGATACTTTTATACCTATGATGACGATTTCAGCAATCCGGGAACAATTACTACTATTGAAGGTGCAGGCTATTATCCACAGGCAACGATCAACTTTTTGATAGGGGCAACGGTAAAATTTTAATTACTAATAACAACAGTATTCCCATTCAGCTGGGCATTATATTGCTGCATCGGATACTTACTGCCCGGTTCGGTTGTGTGTTGCCCTGATGTTATAAAATACTCATTATCATCATTTGTGCAAGGGCAACTAGCAACCACCCCTGTTAGCTCCATTTTTGAACAACTGCTTGGAACATGATTGGGATCTGAAAGCTCAAAAGCCAAATATTGATTTTCGCTAACACAATAAACCACAATTCCCTTGATTCCTTGGCCTGTGATTATGTAATTCCCCGGAAATCTTAAAGGGTTATATTGGGGTAGGTTTAGGTTTAAATTAAGGCTTACGGCAGGATCAGTTAAAAACGGATTTCGTTCTTGTTTGTCATCACTCTTTGAGCAGGAAAAGGAAACAAAACCAATCAAAAGAAAAAAAACCAATTTTTTCATAAATGCAGTTAAATTTAAGGGCGAAATTACAACAAATTAGAAAACAAGTAAATTTTTAGTATATTTGTTAAGCACAATCCCGTCACAGCATGGGATTTTTCAATTTATTAAAGGGAGTCCCGCCACGAGTCGGGATTTTGTTATATTAAAGAATACGTATGTTCTGCATACACAAACGATGAAGTTATGAGTAAAGTATCTTATTACACTGCCGAAGGATTAAAAAAATTAAGGGACGAAGTGGACCAACTACGTGATGTGGAACGCCCAAAAGCTTCAAATGCAATCGCCGAGGCGCGCGATAAAGGCGATTTGAGCGAAAATGCAGAATATGACGCGGCCAAAGAAGCTCAGGGAATGTTGGAAATGCGTATTGCTAAATTAGAAGAAGTACTTGCGAATGCTCGATTAATAGATGAATCGCAACTGGATTTGAGCAAGGTTTTAGTTCATTCCACCGTGAAAATTAAAAATCAAAACAACGGAATGGAAATGACTTATAAGTTGGTGGCCCAAAGTGAGGCCGATCTTAAATCGGGAAAAATCTCTGTTGATTCTCCCATTGGTCACGGATTGTTAGGCAAAGAAGTTGGAGAAGTGGCCGAAATAAAAGTACCCAATGGGGTGCTTAAATTTGAGATACTAGAAATTTCAAGAGATTAATTATGGCATCCATTTTCACACAAATAATTGAAGGCGAAATTCCCTGCTATAAAGTTGCGGAAGATGACAATTTTATTGCTTTTTTGGATATTAACCCAAATGCAAAAGGACATACACTCTGTGTTCCAAAGGAAGAAATAGATAAGATTTTTGATATGGGTGAACATATGTACCTACAATTAATGCAGTTTTCCCGAAAGGTTGCGCGAGCGCTGGAAAAAACCGTTCCCTGCAAACGAGTGGGAATGGCTGTTGTAGGGTTGGAAGTGCCTCACGTACACGTACATCTTATTCCCTTGAATGACATGGACGATATGCGTTTCACCAAAAAAGTAAAAATGACTTCCGAAGAATTTGAAACCCTAGCCGAAAAAATTGGGGAACGATTGAAAGTTTAGTTCGGAATCAACAAATAAACTACGGCGGCAACTAATACGATTGCCACAACGGTTAAAATATAAAATAGCGGTTTTACCTTTAAATATTGTTTGTTGGTTTCCGCTATTTTTTTATTGTAGTCAAAAACACGTTCAATATCCTCAGTCCAATTAACGGGATATATGGAGTTATGGCAGGTATGACAGTATAACTTTTCATCTATTTGGGTTGCCGGTTTTTTAAAAAACGGCGTTTCTTCTTCTTCTTGGGTAAAAGTAATTTCAAGGCCTTCTGTTCCAAAACAGGTTGGACAGTTATTTTTTAAACGTGCTGAATGAAGCGTGTGGGTTGTCTTGCTCATTATGATTTTTCAGTCTTTAATGCTATTTCCATTGTGGTGCCTTTATTTGGAATACTTTTTAGCACGCGAATTTTTCCGTTGTGGTATTCTTCAATAATACGTTTTGCCAATGAAAGTCCCAAGCCCCAACCTCGTTTTTTTGTGGTATGGCCAGGATTGAAAATCCTTTTGAATTCACTTTTCAAAAGTCCTTTTCCCGTATCGGTTATGTGTACCAAAGCGTATTTTGAATTTTTTTCAATGGAAATAGTTATTTTACCCTTTCCTTTCATAGCATCAATCCCATTCTTTACAAGGTTTTCAATGGTCCAGCTATAAAGCTGGGGGTTCATTTCAACATAAATAGGTTTCTGCGGAATTTTGAGCTGAAAATTTATCAGTTTTGAACTTCGTTTTTGAAGATAATAAAATGTGGCCTTTGTTTCTTCAACCAAATCGCACTGTTCCAGTTTTGGAACGGAACCTATTTTCGAAAAACGATCTGTAATGGTTTCCAAGCGAGAAATGTCTTTCTCCATTTCCACAATATATTCTGGGTTTACGTTTTCACTTTTCAATATTTCGGTCCAACCCACCAAAGAGGAAAGCGGGGTGCCTATTTGATGAGCTGTTTCCTTTGCCATTCCGGCCCAAAGTCTGTTCTGTTCGGCAGATTTTGAAGTTTTGTAGAAAAAATAAACGGCTAAAATGAAAAGAAAAATTATCAATATTAATGCAGCTGGATAGTATTTTAGTTTGTTAATCAAAGATGAATTTCCAAAATAGATTATAGAGAGAACCTGATCATTATACTTCACTTCCAGAGGCTTATATTCAGAAGTGAAACGATCTATAAGCTTCTGTCGGGCAGTTTCATTTTTTAATATTTCGGGGTCTATATTTCTACCGTCATAAAAATCCTCTTTTAAAGTATGCAGAATCATGGGCGTTGTGCTGTTGCTTTGTATGATGGTTAATGCAGTTTCACTCACCGAGTTTCCTTCCCCTGCAAGACTTTGCGCTAATTCCTCCTGTGCCACTGCCCAAATCTCCATTTTCTTGCGTTCATTTTGCTTTAGCTGAATGAAGAAAATATAGGTATTCCATAAAATGAGACTAATAACTAGTAACGAAGCTAAAATAAAACCCCAGCGGGTGAGCGTTTTTTTACTCAACATAAACAAGATTTTTCCAGTTTAAATATAAAGTAAATATGTTAATATTATTGTACAATCAAGTTTTTACAAGCTATAATCTTTAGGTACATTTGCAAGCAATGATTTCTATTGAACCACACGAATTATCTACGGGAAAGCTCCACGGTTACCTTTTGGGTGCCGTTTCGCCAAGACCAATTTGCTTTGCTAGTACCGTTGACAGCGCAGGAAACGTGAACCTTTCACCTTTCAGTTTTTTTAATGTTTTTAGTGCAAAACCGCCCATCTTGGTTTTTTCGCCGGCCCGACGTGGGCGCGATAATACTACAAAACATACTTACGAAAATGTTTTGCAGGTACCCGAAGTGGTTATAAATATTGTGAGTTTTGAAATGGTGCAGCAAATGTCGCTTTCCTCCACGGAATATGCCAAAGGAGTCAACGAATTTAAAAAAGCGGGTTTTACGGAAATGACTTCAGATATTGTAAAACCGCCCCGTGTAGCTGAAGCTCCAGTGCAGCTGGAATGTAAAGTAAATGAAGTTATTGCCCTTGGAAAAGAAGGTGGTGCAGGAAATTTGGTTATTTGTGAAGTAGTGAAACTTCATATAAAAGAAGAAATTTTAAGTGAAGATGGAACAATAGATCCATTCAAGATTGATACGGTTTCAAGACTCGGAGGCAATTGGTACAGCCGTGCCAAAATGGGTCTTTTTGAGGTTCCAAAACCCTTGACCACACTTGGCATTGGGGTGGATAAGCTTCCCGAAGAAATCCGCAATAGTAAAGTGTTGACAGGAAATGATTTGGGCATGTTGGGGAACATAGAAAATTTCCCGAATTCCGAAGAAATTGATATCTTTATAAATGCTTCGGAAGAATTGAAATGGTTGCGTGACGAGGGCAATTCTTTGGAAATCCATAAAAAAGCACAAAACTTTTTATGTGAAGGAAAAATTGACGAAGCTTGGAAAGTACTTTTAAGTAAACAGTAGTCAGTATGCAATATTCAGTTAAACAATAAACAACAAACAATAAACAGTAAAAGATGGAACTACAAGGAAAAATTAAGATGATAGATGAAACCAAAACCTACGGAAACAATGGGTTTAGGAAACGCGAGATGGTAATTACTACCGAAGAACAATATCCACAACATATTTTAATTGAATTTGTACAGGACAAAACCGATTTGTTGAACAACTATAAAGTAGGGCAGGATGTGAAAGTGAGCATCAATGTGCGCGGACGCGAATGGGTGAACCCGCAGGGCGAAACAAAATATTTCAATTCCATAACTGGATGGCGCATTGAAAATGTTTCACAAGCAACGGGTAATGGCGATATGCCGCCCATGCCTCCCGCCGAAGCTTTTGAGCCTGCAAACGATTTTAACGAAGAAGAACACGACGATCTTCCTTTTTAATTAAAATTTAACCGATTCCACCGATAGAATGACCTCGAAGAATTAAAAATTCCTCGAGGTTTTTTTATGAAATTTTTCATCAATTTTGAATATGCATTTTTTAACAAAGGAACTCTGTTTTCCAAATCCTGAGGAAGCAACTTCAGATGGCTTGCTTGCCATTGGGGGCGATCTTTCTGTGGAGCGCTTATTGCTGGCTTACAATTTAGGAATTTTTCCGTGGTTTGAAGATGGTCAGCCAATTCTTTGGTGGAGCCCAGACCCACGTATGGTTTTGTTTCCCGAGAAATTCAAGGTTTCCAAAAGTCTTCGGAAAACTATAAAAAGTGAAAAATTCAGAATCACTTTCAATCAAAATTTTTCGGAGGTCATTAAAAACTGCGCCACAGTTCCGCGGAAAGGAGAGGCCGGAACATGGATAACCGAAGAAATGCAAAAAGCCTATATTGCTTTTCATAAAGTGGGATTTGCTGTTTCTGTTGAAGTTTGGGAAAATGATAAACTTGTTGGCGGACTATACGGAATTGATCTTCCGCAGAAAAAAGTGTTTTGTGGCGAGAGCATGTTCAGTTTGGTGAGTGATGCTTCAAAAGTGGCTTTTTATCATCTTTCCGAATATGCAAAAAGTAAAAATTATAAATTTATTGACTGCCAAATTTACAATGCACATTTGGAAAGTTTAGGAGCGGAGGAGATTGGGAGAGAGGAGTTTTTGGGAATGCTAAAATAAGTCACTTCAGAATAATCTCTTTCTGGTCTATTTATCAAAACAATTAAAACCTCTATCTTCGTATTCCACAATTCGCTATTTATATGAAAAATAACTACACAAAATACCTTTTGGTATTGTTGATGGCATTGCAGACCGCATTCGCCATCTCACAGGAAAAACCTAATCTTCCGCACAACCTTACCGAATCAGAGAAAAGTCTGGTTTCGGATTTTCAGTTTACAAGTCAGCGATTTTCACCACCACCTTCTGGACCAGTTCGTGCTGCGGCAGAGTGGGAAGAGGTGGAATATCTTTTGGTAACCTGGAATCCGTCTTATCCTAATATTCTTCGGCAAATAGTAGCGGCTGGGGTGCAGGAATGTAAAGTTATGATCACTACCCAAAACGAAGCCTCGGTCTCCAACTATTTGACTACAAATGGGGTTGACCTTACTAATGTAACTTTTTTGGATGTTCCGTGGGACAGTATTTGGATTCGCGATTATGCGGGAAATACTATTTATTCCAATGATGTTGGTGAACTTGCCTTGACTGATTGGATTTATAACCGTCCCCGACCGAATGACGATGTGATGCCAATAGCGCATGCATCACAAGCTGGCATTCCGCTATATACAACTAATACTGGAACCAACGATTTGGTAAACACGGGTGGAAATTATATGAGTGATGGAATGGGCAATGCCTTCGCCTCAAATTTAATTTTGAATGAAAACGCTGCTGGAAATCCTTATGGCGTAAGCGTTAAAACAGAGGCACAGATAGACGGTATTATGCAGGAATATATGGGCATAAACCGCTTTGTGAAAATGAGTACACTGCCGTATGACGTAATCCACCATATTGATATGCACATGAAATTGCTGGATGAGGAAACAATTTTGGTTAGCAAATATCCTCCGGGAGTGGCGGATGGTCCGCAGATTGAAGCAAATATTCAATATGTTTTGGACAATTTTGAATCACCTTTTGGAACGCCCTACAATATAGAATGGATTGATGCTCCGCCAAGTACCAATGGGAATTATCCCAATACAGGTGGACCCTATAATACTTATAGTAATTCGGTTTTCGTGAATAAAACAGTTATGGTTCCAATTTATCGCCCTGCGGTTGATGGACCTGCACTAGCGAAATATCAGGAAATGTTACCCGGTTACAACATTGTTGGAATAGATGTGGATAATCCCGGAGAAAATTTAATAAATTCATTGGGAGCGATTCACTGTATTACCCACACTATTGGCGTTGCGGAACCACTTTGGATTGTACATCAGCCAATTGATGAAGCTAATGCCGGCAGCACCGTTACCCTTGAAGCAATGATAAAACATATTTCGGGCGTTGCCCAGGCTAAGGTTTTTTGGCGTGAAGAAGGCGCAAATACTTACAACGAGGTTGAAATGGCACCTTCAAGCGGTGATAATTGGGCAGCAGATTTAACTATTCCTAATTCACCTATAAATATTGAATATTACATTTGGGCAAGAGCTATTTCGGGCAAGGAATTAAACCGTCCTATAGTTGCGCCGGAAGGTTATTGGACTATCCAAGTTGAAAATCTTTCTGTTGATGAATGGGCGCAAAATCATATTTCTGCCGCCTATCCCAACCCGACCACGGGCAAAGTTTCTTTTAATATGAATGCCATTCAAGGCCCGGTGAAAGTAGAAATCCATAATCTTCTAGGGCAAAAATTATATGAAGCCAATGTTGAAAGTGGTAACGGAAAAGTAACTTTGGACCTAAACCAAAACTGGCAAGGAACATTGCTGATTACTTTTGAAGGTGAATTCGGAAAGATTCACAAAAAGGTAATTAAGCTATAAGTTAAAGTTTAAATTGTTTTTAATTTAAAGCCACAATAATATGTGGCTTTTTTGGTTCTTTTAGACAACAACAAACCTCAGAACAACTGCAATCCTACTAAAACTGCAATTGTTCATTTTAATACTATATCCCCAATGATTAATAAGCAAAACCTGCTCCACTTTTTGCTATTCGCAAGTATTTCAACTTTTTCCTTTTCACAAACTTACTCGCATAAAATAGACGTCAATAAAGACATTGATATTGTTCGTGTTTATGAGCAAGTTGTGGTGGAGGGATACGGCACACCTTTTATTTATAAAAAATTGGCTACGGCGTATTATTTCAAGAGTGAATACGAAAAAGCGCTGCCGTGGTTCCAAAAATTATTTGCTGAAGAAAAGAGCACAGACCCGGAACTTGTTAAACAATACCAGCAGTCATTAAAGGCGGTTACTGTTGCAAATTCAAATATTCCAAAAGAAATTTCTTATTTGGAATAATCACACTTCGTTATAACGGAAGCAATCTTCAATGTGGTCATTAACCATTCCAGTGGCTTGCATGTGCGCATAAATAACAGTGCTGCCCACGAATTTAAATCCACGTTTCTTTAAATCTTTGCTTAAAAGGTCGCTCAGTTCAGTCGTTGCGGGAACATCTTTATGGGATTTTAGGCTGTTTTTTATGGGTTTATGGTTTACAAACTTCCAAATGTAATTGCTGAAACTTCCAAATTCCTCTTGGACTTCCATAAAAAGTTTTGCATTTGTAACCGCTGCATGCACTTTTAATTTGTTGCGGATTATCCCTTCATTTTGAAGTAAAAGATCAATTTTGGCCTGCTTGTAATTAGCTATTTTTTTATAATCAAAATCATCAAAGGCTTTTCTGAAATTTTCCCTTTTCCGAAGAATGGTTATCCAACTTAACCCAGCTTGAAAAGTTTCCAAAGTTAAAAACTCAAATAAGGTTTTATCATCTTTCACCGGTACGCCCCACTCTTCATCGTGATATCTCACATAAAGCGGATCGTTTCCACACCAAGCACAACGTATTTTTTCAGAACCCATAATTTTAATGATTTTTTACAAACTCCAAATTCTCCTAATTCCTAATTTACTGTTGTCCCGGAAAATTAAATGAAATAGTGCCCAGCTGTTCTTCTTTTGAAGCATCGGTACTAAAAACGGCTTGTTTGGAATATTCCAAAGCAGCATCTATCAAGCATTCATTGGTAGTAGTGGAAGCGTTTTTGTTGTAAGAATTCTTAACAACATTCCCCAAATTATCGACTTCAATATTAATCACCACTTTTCCGGAACCATAACAAGTATAAACTGGATTGGGCAGATCGATATCTTTTCGGTTTACCAATTGATAACTTATTGTTGTATTTCTGTTTCCACTTTTCACAACAGCTTCGCCTTCTTTGTTACTTTCACTGTTGGAAGATTTCTTCTTTTTTTCTTTTTCAGGCTTTGTTATTACTGAAGTTCCCCAGCCATTATCGCTTTTTGAATTCTCCATGGCCTCATTCATTTCTTGAAGTTTGCCTTCGGTAGTTTCTGTCAGTTCCTCTTCATTTTCTATGGAAGAAATAAATTTTTCGGCTTCGTTGTACGCGCGGTTGGTTTCCACTTTCACTTTTTCGGGCGTAAGCTCTGCAATAGTGAGATCTTCCGGAAGTAATTCTTCAGGAACCATAACCACATCATATGATTCCTCGTTGGTTTCAACTTTTTCTTTGGACAACTTAATGCTATAGAGTAATAATACCAATATACCCGTTAACAGGGAGGTTATAAGAAAAGCTCTGTATGAATAATTGAAATTCATTATTGCAAGTACCGAAATTTTGTGCAAAATTCAACAAAAACACTGAAAATTAAGAGTGTATTAGCGTTATTTTAACTGGAAAGTGATGCTTCAAAAGCTTCAATTCCCCTTGCATTTTCAACGGAAAATTCTCCAATTTTGGTTCTTCGTAGCGATGAAAGATATGCTCCGTTGTTCAATATTTTTCCAAAATCATTTGCCAAGGAACGAATATAGGTGCCTTTGCTGCAAACCACTCGAAAATCTATTTTTGGAAGATCAATCTTTGTGATTTCAAATTCTGAAATGGTAATTGTTCTAAATGGAATATCAACTTCTTCGCCGCTTCGGGCAAATTCGTAAAGCCGTTTACCTTCCTTTTTCAATGCCGAAAAAACTGGCGGCTGTTGCTTTATTTCACCTAAAAAATGCTTTGTGGCTTCTTTTATTTGTTCTGAAGTAATTGCTGAAATATCAAAAGTTTGGTCAATTTCAGTCTCCAAATCGAAGCTTGGCGTGGTTGCGCCCAAAGTGAATGTTCCGGTATATTCCTTTTCCTGCGCTTGAAACGTGTTTATTTTCTTGGTGAATTTTCCCGTACAGATTATTAAAAGCCCGGTAGCTAGCGGATCAAGTGTGCCGGCGTGACCCACTTTTATTTTTTTTATTCCGAAGGATTTTTTAATCAGCCAACGCACTTTATTAACCGCTTGGAAGGAAGTCCATTCTAACGGTTTGTCAATTAAGATTATTTGGCCTTCTTTGTAATCTTCTGCAGTCATTAAATTACGGTTAGTTCTTGAATAAAAAAGTGAATCAATAAAACCGCGATTCCGGCAATTATCCTGTAATAGCCAAATATTTTAAAACCGTGTTTGCTCAAATAGGAAATGAAGGATTTTATGGCAATTAAAGCAACCACAAAACCAACCACGTTTCCAATTATCAACAAGTTTACCTGTTCCGAAGAAAGTTGGAAGCCGGCTTCGTAATAATCATAACTTTTTTTTACGGTAGCGCCCAACATTGTTGGAATTGCCAAAAAGAAAGAAAATTCAGCGGCTACGGTCCGTGATAGTTTTTGACTCATCCCGCCTACAATACTTGCGCCACTTCGAGAAACTCCCGGAATCATTGCTAAACATTGAAAGAAACCTATTTTCAATGCTGTTAAATAGGAAATTTCAGTTTGCTCACCATCACCAAACCAATCGTCCACTTTCAAAAGAATGAATCCACCAATTATCAATGAAACCGCAACAGTAATTGGGTTTTCCAAAAGACTGTCAATAAAATCGCTTAAAAGCAATCCAAAAAATACGGCTGGAAGAAAGGCGACGAACAGCTTATAGTAAAAATCCAAGCTCTGGAAGAAGCGCTTAAAGTATAAAACCACAACGCTCATAATAGTTCCCAGCTGAATTACGATGGTGAAAAGTTTGGTAAAATCATTGCCCGCAATTCCAAAAAATGAGGAAGCGATAATCATATGCCCTGTGGAAGAAACGGGTAGAAATTCAGTTAAACCTTCAATGACGGCAAGGACAATGGCTTGTAAGGTATCCACTAATTTTCGTTTTGGCTATCAGGTTTTAACAAAATGGCATACACTTCAATAGCAAAACCCAAAAGCACTAAGGCAGGGGCGAGACGAATGCGACGCCAATTGTAAATTTCAGGATTGAAAACGTTGGGATCGTCGCTTCCTCCTCCGGTCATCAATATAAAACCCAAGGCAATAAAAGCGATGCCGATGAGCATGAATTTATAGTTTTTTCTTTCAAAAATAAATTCCTTTTTTGCTTCTTCTTTTCGTTTTTTTTCTCCCATTATTACAAGGTTTCAGGTTTCAAGCTCAAAGTTACAGGTTTTCTTCTTTTCGAATAAATTATTAATAATACAAATCGTCCGTACGAAGGTTTAAAAATCGCTGCGTCGCTATAAAAGTACTGATCCACGTAATAATTACCCCCATTAAAAGTATAAAAACAAAAAGAACTGTGAGCAAAATGGGATCGCCCAATAGCTGTAATTGGGGGAAACTTTCGTTTAAATAATATAGAACCAAAGCCATCCCAATCATTGCCACTGCGGCTCCTACTATTCCTAGACGAATACTCTTCCAAACAAAGGGTTTACGAATAAATTTCTTGGTCGCTCCCACCATTTGCATCGTTTTTATTGTAAATCGTTTTGAGTAAATTGAAAGCCTTATACTACTGTTAATAAGCAAAACGGCAATAAACGTAAAAATTCCACTAATTACCAATACCCAAAAACTTATTCGCTTCACGTTTTCGGTAAGCTGGGCAATCAGGGGTTTGTCATAAATCACATCGTCCACAAAATCCTTGCTTTTCAGTTCGTTGGTTATTTCCTCCATTTTTTGAGGCGTAACATAATCTGCCAATATATAAACATCAATGCTATTTTGAAGTGGGTTATCGCCCAAATATTCAATAAAATTTTCACCTAAAGTTTCGGAATGCTCCTTTGCAGCCTCTTCTTTCGAAACAAAAGTTGCTGATTTTGTATATTCCGCCAATGCCAGGCTTTGTTTCAATTGTGTGATTTCAACTTCTTTCGCAGTGTCTTTCAGAAAAACGGTTATCGCGATTTGTTCCTTAAAGTAATCGGCTACTTTTTTTGAATTCAAAACCAATAACCCTAACAATCCCAATAGAAAAAGCACCAAGGAAATACTTATTACTACTGAAAAATAGGAAGAAATCAATCTGCGTTTTTGATATTTTTCAAAAGAAGAACTCATAGGGGTTGTTGAATTTTGCCGTAAAAATACAAGTAATTTTGCTTCCTTCACTAAACAACGTTTAAAGTTTTGACTTTCGTACAATAGACGTAAATTTGCCCTTTCCAAGAAAAAAAATAATGAGCAAATATCATTTCAACGATATAGAAGCAAAATGGCAAAAATATTGGGCCAAAAACCAAACTTTTAAGGCTGATAACCATAGCGAAAAACCAAAATATTATGTTTTGGATATGTTTCCCTACCCATCCGGCGCAGGCCTGCACGTGGGGCACCCGCTCGGGTACATTGCCAGCGATATTTATGCGCGCTACAAACGCCATCAGGGTTTTAACGTGTTGCATCCGCAAGGCTACGATTCCTTTGGGCTTCCTGCGGAACAATATGCCATCCAAACCGGGCAACATCCCGCAAAAACTACCGAAGAAAATATTGCCCGTTACCGCGAACAGCTTGACAAAATAGGTTTTTCATTCGATTGGAGCCGAGAAGTGCGCACCAGCGATCCCGAATATTATAAATGGACGCAATGGATATTTCTTCAACTTTTTGATAGTTGGTATGATAAGGATTTAGATAAAGCTCGCTCCATACAAGAGCTTAGCAGCATTTTTTCTTCGGAAGGGAATATTCACGTTAATGCAGTCTGCGACGAAGGAATTGGTCATTTCACAGCTTCGGATTGGCTCGATTTTTCTGAAGAAAAAAAACAGGAAATTCTTTTAAAATATAGATTGACCTATTTAGCCGAAACGGAAGTAAACTGGTGCCCGCAATTAGGCACCGTTTTGGCAAATGATGAAATAGTAAATGGCGTTTCTGAACGCGGCGGTTATCCTGTAGTCCGCAAAAAAATGAAACAGTGGAGTATGCGAATTACCGTCTACGCCCAGCGTTTGCTCGATGGATTGAACGAAATAGATTGGCCGCAACCGCTGAAGGATTCGCAGACCAATTGGATTGGACGCTCGAAGGGAGCGGTTGTAAAATTCAAAATTCAAAATTCAAAGTCTTTAAACCCTGAACCCGAAAATTTGAACAGTGAAAACTTCATAGAAGTTTTTACTACCAGACCCGACACAATCTTCGGTGTAAGTTTTATGGTTTTAGCACCCGAACACGATTTGGTTTCAAAAATTACCACTTCTGAACAAAAAGAAGCTGTTGAAAATTATGTGGAAGCAACCGCAAAACGCAGCGAACGCGAACGGATGGCCGATGTGAAATCCATCACTGGAGTTTTCACTGGCGCGTATGCAGAACATCCTTTTACAAAAGAGCCGCTCCCAATCTGGATTGGCGATTACGTATTGGCGGGCTACGGAACGGGTGCCGTAATGAGTGTTCCCAGTGGCGATCAGCGCGATTATGAATTTGCGAAACACTTCAATCTTCCTATTCCAAATGTATTTAAGGATGCCGATATTTCCGAAGAAGCGTATTCCGATAAAGAAAATACCATTCTTGTGAATAGTGATTTCCTAAACGGTTTAACCTATTCCGAAGCGATGGAAAAAATCATCGCGGTTATGGAAGAAAAAGGAATTGGCGAAGGAAAGATAAACTACCGTTTGCGCGATGCCGTTTTCAGTCGGCAGCGCTATTGGGGAGAGCCGTTCCCTATTTATTACAAAGACGGAATGCCGTATGCAATACCTGCGGAATGTTTGCCGTTGCGACTTCCTGAAGTTGAAAAATATTTACCCACCGAAGAAGGTGAACCACCTTTGGGCCGAGCCGATGTTTGGGCGTGGGATACAGAAACAAATAAAGTTGTAAGCAATAATTTGGTGGACAATAAAACGGTTTTCCCGTTGGAATTGAATACTATGCCAGGTTGGGCGGGAAGCAGTTGGTACTTTTTCCGGTATATGGAAAGCGAAAAGCGGGACGAAGTTTTCGCCTCAAAAGAAGCGTTGAACTATTGGAAAAACGTGGATTTATACATTGGCGGAAGCGAGCACGCAACAGGCCATTTATTGTACAGCCGTTTTTGGGTAAAGTTTATGCACGACCGCGGGTTGGTACCAGTTGAAGAACCTTTTAAAAAGCTGATAAACCAAGGAATGATTTTGGGGGAGAGTGCGTTTGTTTATAGAATACTTAATGTACAATTAATTCAAGATGAAGATAATTTTCAAGATATTGAATATCTCAAATAATTATCGAAAAATTTTTAATAGTCAAATTGTAAAAGAAAAAGTTGAAGATGATAAAGCATTGTGAATTATGAGTATTAAATTTTCAAAAAATATAATTGATTCAAATATTTGAATTCGAAATATCAGAAAATATTCAGAATATGAAGACATTATAGGAATTTTTATAATATCTACATGTTGATGTGACTTTTGTTAATAATTCATAATGAATTAGATATCGAAACTTTTAAAAACTGGAGTGAAGAATATAAAAATGCAGATATTTATTAACTGAAGATAGAATCGGATACTTTCAAAGTTTCGCCGCGAAGTAGAAAAAATGTCAAAAAGCAAATACAACGTGGTAAACCCCGATGATATTTGCGAGCAATACGGCGCCGATACCTTGAGAATGTACGAAATGTTCCTCGGCCCACTGGAACAGGCAAAACCGTGGAACACTGCCGGAATTACAGGCGTGCACGGTTTTCTGAAAAAACTTTGGAAACTCTACCATTCCCCCTTTGAAGGGGGCAAGGGGGATGTTTCCCCATCGCAAGAGCAATATGATTTTTATGTTTCCGAAGAAGCCGCTTCAAAAGAGAGTTTAAAAACATTGCACAAAACCATCAAAAAAACGCAGGAAGACATTGAGAATTTCAGTTTCAATACTTCGGTTTCCTCTTTTATGATTGCGGTTAACGAACTTTCGGCGCAAAAGTGCAATTCACGAGAAGTTCTGGAACCGTTGGCAATTCTTATTTCGCCCTATGCGCCGCACATTGCGGAGGAACTTTGGGAAAAGTTGGGGCATTCGGAAAGTATTTCGACCGCTCCATTTCCAAAATTTGAGGAGAAATATTTAGTGGAAAGCAGCAAGGAATATCCCATTTCCTTCAACGGAAAAATGCGTTTTACGCTTGGAACTGCCGCTTAATTTAACCAAAGATGAAATAGAATCTGCCGTAATGGCACACGAAAAGACAGCCCAGTATTTAGAGGGCAGGACACCGAAAAAGGTAATTATCGTTCCCGGAAAAATCGTGAATATTGTCGGCTAAAAATTTGCACGCTTTTTGCTTAAATTTGAACAAAGAATTTAAAACTAGAAAAAATGTTAGGATACTATATAGTTGCAGGAATTATCTTTTTGGTGAGTTGGTACGTCAGCAATAAGCTCAAAAGTAAGTTTAAGGAATACAGCAAAATCCATCTTCAAAATGGAATGAGTGGAAAGGAAATAGCCGAAAAAATGTTGGCCGATAATGGAATTACAGATGTGCAGGTAATTTCGGTTGCCGGTCAATTGACGGACCATTACGATCCTTCAAAGAAAACGGTAAATTTAAGTGAACCCGTTTATATGCAGCGAAATGCAGCAGCAGCAGCAGTTGCCGCCCACGAATGTGGTCATGCGGTGCAACACGCAACAGCTTACAATTGGTTGAAATTGCGTTCCACCATCGTTCCGGCCGTAAGCGTTTCCAGCAAACTTTCCAATTTTGTGATTATGGCGGGAATTATTCTTTTCGCAACGGGTTCTGCCTTTGGAACTTGGATTTTTGGGATTGGTATTGTGCTTTTTGCAGTAACTACGGCCTTTGCTTTTATTACCCTTCCGGTGGAATTTGATGCCAGCAAACGAGCATTAGTTTGGTTGGAAAGCAGCAATATGGTAACTCAGCAGGAACACGCCGGCGCAAAAGATGCATTGAAGTGGGCAGCTAGGACTTATGTAGTTGCTGCACTCGGCTCATTGGCAACCTTACTTTATTTCATTTCCATTTTCTTGGGAAGAAGATAAAAGGAGTAACGATTTTAGATTGACGATTGTCGATTTTTGCTTTGAAAATCCCGCGAATCTCGCGGGATTTTATTTTTTACTGAATACTGCAACCGAAAACTGAAAACTTTTTAATGAACGTTATCGGGATTGTAGCCCAAATATTTCACTTCTTTTTCGTGAAAAATTATTCCGTTTTCTTCCAGTTCCTTTAAAATTGGTTCGTAAACTTCTTTCGCGATTGGAAGCTGAACACCTGGCGTGGTTATTTCTTCATTTAAAATTTTCAGGGCAGCAATGGCTACTGGAAGCCCAACGGTTTTTGCCATTGCGGTATGGGTTTGGTCTTCGCCTATGAGCGTCATATGGCTGTCAATTTGGTGTTTTTCCCCATTCAGTTCGTAACCAATTTTATGGTACATCACGATCATATCTTTATCGTTGGGTGCAAGGGTCCATTTGTCTTCCAAAATTCTTTGAAGGCCCATTGCCGGCGTGGCATCTTTTATTCCCAACTTTTTTTCCTTGTTGAACAGGTCGAGCTCATCGAGTTTTTCCCACATTAAATCGTCTTGTTCAATTCGAAGGGCGTGTCGCAATTTTAACTCCACAGAATCTGATGGCGAATAGGGAAGAAACAGGTTTACAAAATCGCGGTAGCTCATATTCTCAGAATCTGGAATGGTATAGCTATCGTCAGTCATTCCCAGTTGCACAAACATATTCCATGCGCGGCTGAAACCAACTCGGCGAATGGTTCCGCGGTAGAGAGTCAAAATATTTTCTAATCCATAAATAGATTGATATTGAAGGGAATTTCGGTTAGCATATACTTCAAATTTGCCGTAATCTTCAATATTGATAAATTCTGTTCTTCGGAAAAGACGGTGATAGGGAATGTACTTGTATTTTCCTTCCTGAATAAATTCCGCGGCCCCACCTTGGCCGGCCAAAACAACGTTTCTTGGATTCCATGTAAATTTATAATTCCACAAATTATTGTCGCTTTCAGGAGCAATCAAACCCCCGCAAAAGGATTCAAAAAGCAACAATTTTCCGCCTTTGGCGCGGATTCTATCTATTATTTGCATGGCGCTCATATGGTCAATGCCGGGGTCGAGGCCTATTTCATTCATAAAGACCAATCCTTTGGCTTCAGCTTTATGGTTCAGGGCCTTCATTTCCTTACTTATGTATGAAGCAGTGACAAGATGTTTGCCGAATTCAATACAATCTTTTGCTACTTCAATATGATACCGTGCGGGAAGCATTGAGATAACCAAATCACTATTTTCAACTGCTTCTTTTCGTTGCGGATCGTTAAAAACATCGAGCATAATGCCCCGTGCATTGGGATGGTCTTGGATGAATTTTTGTGCCGACTGTATGGAAATATCTCCGATAGTTATAAAAAGTTCTTCTTTCTCACTTTTGTCCAGCAAATAGCGGATTAAACTTGTTGCAGATCTTCCTGCACCTATAATCAATATGTTTCTCATTGGGAGAGTTTTTTGTTAACTTTGGAGGTATATTAATGAATGACGAAATTACTAATTCTACTTTTTAAAAATGACGGTTTTTGATAAAAATATAGCGGCAACTGGATCATTAGTTTTGGCTGCAACAATTGCAATTGGCGCATTTGGTGCACATGGTTTGAAAGAAATGTTAGATGCAGATTCCTTGAGTACTTTTGAAGTTGGCGTTCGCTATCAAATGTATCATGCGTTGGGAATTTTGATTTTGGGACTTCTGCCTTCAATTTCACCAAAATTAAAGCGAATTATTTTTTGGTTTTTTGTAGTTGGAATCTTATTTTTTTCAGGATCCATCTATTTGCTTTCCCTGAGAGCCTTCCTTTCCTTCGAAGTTTCTTCTATAGGTTTTGTGACTCCTTTGGGAGGTTTACTGTTTATAACAGGCTGGGTTTTGATGGCTTACGGATTACTTACGTTAAAGAATCGATAATTTCTTTTTAAATTCAGAAGTCTGTCTAAGATTTGTTATTTTTGTATCCTACAAAACAAAAACAAGTTATGGTGGATAATAACCAAACTACGAAACCGATTTCGGTTGAAACATACGGAATCAAAAATGCGAATGTTAATTATCAACTTTCTTCAGAACAACTTCAAGAAGAAACATTACGAAAAGGCCAAGGAAAAGAAACCAGCAATGGCGTTCTTGCAATAGATACTGGAGAATTTACCGGCAGGTCACCAAAAGATAGATTTATTGTAAAGGATGATGTAACACGTGACAAAGTGTGGTGGGGAAACATCAACATTCCATTTCCGCCCGAAATGTTCGATGCGCTGTATGATAAAGTAGTGAATTATCTTTCAGGAAAGGACATATATGTGCGTGATAGCTATGCCTGTGCGGATGAAAAATATAAATTGAATATTCGGGTAATAACCGAAATGCCATGGTCCAATATGTTTGCCCATAACATGTTCCTTCGCCCAAATGAAGAAGAATTGGCTTCTTTTAACCCAGAATGGCTTATAGTAAATGCCCCCGGATTTTTAGCGAACCCCGCAATAGATGGAACGCGCCAGCACAACTTCGCGATTTTAAATTTTACAAAAAAAATTGCATTAATTGGAGGCACAGGATATACGGGTGAAATAAAGAAAGGTATTTTTTCAGCACTTAATTTTATTCTCCCAGTTTATAAAAATACAATGCCCATGCACTGTTCCGCAAATGTGGGCGATGATGGCGAGACTGCCATTTTCTTTGGATTATCCGGAACCGGAAAAACCACACTTTCTGCAGATCCAAATAGAAAATTGATTGGCGATGACGAACACGGCTGGACTCCCGACAATACAATTTTCAACTTTGAGGGGGGTTGTTATGCAAAAGTGATAAACCTTACCGAAGAACATGAGCCAGACATTTTTAATGCAATAAAACCCGGGGCAATTCTTGAAAATGTGGTGATGGACGAAAATGGTGAAGTAGATTTTGCCGATACCTCCGTTACGCAAAACACACGCGTAAGCTATCCTATTTATCATATTAAAAATATAGAAGTTCCCTCTATAGGTCACAATCCAAAAAATATTTTCTTTTTGACAGCCGATGCTTTTGGTGTTTTGCCTCCTATTTCAAAACTTACGCCGGGACAGGCTGCTTATCACTTCATTAGCGGTTATACTGCAAAAGTTGCCGGTACGGAGGAAGGAATCGATGAGCCAACCCCTAATTTTTCTGCGTGTTTTGGAGCTCCGTTTATGCCACTTCACCCAACAGAATATGCCGAAATGTTAAGCAAAAAGATGAAAGATGCCGGCGTAAATGTTTGGTTGGTAAATACCGGCTGGACAGGTGGCCCGTTTGGTATTGGAAGCAGGATGAAACTAAAGTACACCCGCGCAATGATTGATGCTGCCTTAAAAGGAAAATTAAAAGATGTGGAATTTGAAAAGCATCCTATTTTTAACTTGAATATGCCAAAATCATGTCCAGATGTGCCTACCGAAGTATTAAATCCAAAGGAAACTTGGATGAATAAAAAGGCCTATGACATTCAAGCCAATGAACTTGCAAATTCTTTTAAGGAAAACTTTAAAAAGTTTGAAGCTAATGCAAACGATGAAATTCTTTCGGGTGCTCCTGTTTCAAAATAATTTTCAAAAGATCTTAATACAAAAAAAAGGCTCGCCGATTGGCGAGCCTTTTTTAATTGCAATTAATTGAGCTTATTTTTTGTTGTTAACCTCTTTGATGTACTTCTCTAAAGCCATCGTCATTGAAGGTGTCTCAGGAGTTGGGGCTTGAATGTCCACACGAAGTCCTTGTTCAGTTGCGGCTTTTACCGTAGTATTTCCAAATACGGCTATTCGGGTATCGTTTTGTTTGAAATTAGGAAAGTTTTCGAATAATGATTCAATCCCGCTAGGACTGAAAAAGACCAAAATGTCATAATAAACATCGCGTAAATCGGAAAGATCACTGATTACTGTTTTGTAAAACGTAGCTTCTTTCCAATCCACTTTCAATTCATTAAGAACTAACGGAACTTCAGGCTTTAATTTATCTGAAGTAGGAAGCAGGAATTTTTCGTTTTTGTATTTTTTGATTAGTGGCGCCAGTTCAGAAAAAGTTCTTTTTCCTACGTAAATCTTTCTTTTTCTATAAACCACATATTTTTGAAGATAGTAGGCCACGGCTTCACTCAAACAAAAATATTTCATGGTGTCAGGAACTTTAAATCGAAGCTCTTCGGCAATTCTGAAGTAATGGTCCACAGAGTTTCGGCTTGTTAAGATAATAGCCGAATATTTTGTAAGATCAACTTTTTGGGATCGAACATCTTTGCCTGAAACGCCTTCCACATGAATAAAAGGGCGGAAATCTATTTTTACCTTTTGCCTTTCAATTAAATCAAAATAAGGCGAATTTTCAATCTTAGGCTCGGGCTGGGAAACCAAAATAGTTTTCACTTTCATAGATGTTCCTGCTTTTTTAAATTATCTCTTTAAACAAACGTTTTATAGAGAATGATATAGGGTGAAATTTCAAGTGCGCAAAGATACAAAATAAAATAGAAGAAATTGCTTAATATCAATTTTCCATTTTTCCTATAGCTGTATAGCAGCGCAATAGCGTTCAGCGTTACAATGATGCCACAAAAGATGAATATTGTCATGGGCTGCGGCTGATAAACGTACAACAAAAAAAGATTGGCAAGAAACAAAAGGATGGCCAAAAAATTTCTGTAGCTGAGTTTTTGATACAGATAATTGTTTATGATTTCATCTAAGGAAAATATATTTCCTATGATTTTTTCCAAGGAAAATTTTATGAGTACAAAAATAGAATATGCTGTACAGATTTGAAGAAAGAGCCATTCGTTACTTTGAACTTCTATGGGGTTTATGATTTTGAGGAGCAAATAAAAAAATATCGAAACACAAATTACCTGTGCCGCAAAAAGCAACACATTGAAAGGATGGTTTATCTCGTCATTTTTACCGTGCATAAAAAAATACTGATTGGTTAAGGGCAACATGGAAAATTCATTGAACCTTTTGGGGTAAAAATATTTTGAGAGCGCAAAGATAATGAAGCAGGCCAGAAGCAAATAGGTAGCCCAATCGGTTGATTCGATAAGTCTTATGCTATAATCCACAATTATTTTTTTGTGTAAAGGTAAAGCAAAATAATTTTCCTTTTTATCGAATCAATTAGATTTTACTTCACATTTATTTAGTCAAAAAAGGGTACATTTGCGCTAAAATAGGAGTATGTCCAAGGCAGTAGTGGTGGTGCCAACCTACAATGAAATTGAAAATATAGAACGGTTGTTGCGTACTGTTTTTTCATTGCAGCGTGAGTTTCATATTCTAGTTGTGGACGACAATTCTCCCGATGGTACGGCACAAACGGTTGAAGCTAATTTTAAGACTTATCCCTCAAAGCTTTTTTTGATCAAAAGAGCTGAAAAAAATGGCTTGGGAACGGCCTATATTGCAGGCTTTAAGTGGGCTCTCGAAAATGGTTATGATTATATTTTTGAAATGGATGCCGATTTTTCGCACAATCCGAATGATTTGATCCGGTTGTTTAATGCTTGCCATAAAAATGGAAACGATATGGCCATTGGCTCGCGATATGTGAAAGGAGTAAATGTGGTAAACTGGCCTATGAGCAGGGTTTTAATGTCTTGGCTGGCTTCTAAATATGTTCAGTTGGTGACCGGAATTGATATATATGACACTACGGCTGGGTTTATTTGTTACCGAAGAAGGGTTCTCGAGAAAATTAATTTGGATAATATTCGTTTTGTGGGTTACGCTTTTCAGATTGAAATGAAGTTTAAGGCACATATTAGTAAATTTAAGATAAAAGAGGTGCCGGTAATTTTTACAGACCGTACAAAAGGTGAATCAAAAATGAGCTCGGGTATTATTTCCGAAGCCATTTTTGGAGTAATCGCCATGAAATTTAATAGCGTATTTAATAGAAAAAGATTTAATGAAGGCAGTTTTAATTAAGAATGCAAATATTGTAAATGAAGGAATAATCTGGAAAGGCGACGTGCTTGTACAGGATGGGCGTATTGCGGAAATTTCGGAAACCATCAGCATGAAATCTGCTGATACGAAAGTTATTGATGCAGATGGGAGTTATTTATTGCCCGGAATGATTGATGATCAAGTGCATTTTCGGGAACCTGGTTTGACCCATAAGGCTACTATTGAAACAGAGTCAAAAGCTGCTGTAGCCGGTGGGATTACCTCATTTATTGAAATGCCCAATACCATTCCGCAGGCTACCACTATTGAATTGCTGGAAGATAAATTTGACATTGCCTCCAAAACTTCTTGGGCAAATTATTCATTTATGTTTGGTGGAACAAATGACAATTTGGAAGAAATTTTGAAAGTTGATCCCCAAAAAGTGGCTGGGCTTAAATTATTCCTTGGCTCTTCCACGGGAAATATGCTTGTGGACAATCCAAAAACGTTGGAAGAAATATTCAGCAAGACCAAATTGCTTATTTCTGCCCATTGTGAAGATGAGGCGACCATTAAAGCAAATTTAGAAAAATATATTGCCGAGTTTGGCGAAGACATTCCTATAGAGCTTCACCCAAAAATACGAAGTGAAGAGGCCTGCTACATATCTTCTTCACAGGCAATAAAACTTGCAGAAAAAACAGGGGCCAGACTTCATGTTTTTCACCTTTCAACAGAGAAGGAAACACATCTTTTCAGCAATAAAAAACCGCTTTCCGAAAAGAAAATTACGGCCGAGGTTTGTATCCACCACTTGTGGTTTACCGATGAGGCATATAAAACAAAGGGCACCAAAATAAAATGGAATCCAGCCATTAAAACCGAAAAAGATCGCGACGGCTTGCTAAAAGCGCTGCTTGATGATCGGATAGACGTGATTGCCACAGATCATGCCCCACATACTTTAGAAGAAAAAAACAATAAATATTTAAATGCTCCTTCCGGCGGTCCATTGGTGCAGCACGCTTTGGTCGCACTTCTGGAACTGTATCATCGCGAAAAAATTTCGTTGGAAAAAATAGTTGAAAAAACCGCCCACAATCCCGCAATTTTATTTCAAATAAAAGAGCGCGGCTTTATTCGAAAAGGATATAAAGCAGATTTGGTTTTGGTGGATCTCAATTCGCCATGGACAGTAAAAAAGGAAAACCTTTTGTACAAATGTGGATGGTCACCTTTTGAGGGAACTATTTTTAAATCGCGCGTTACACATACGCTCGTAAACGGGATTGTGGTTTATGAAAATTCCAAATTCCCCAATAAAAGCAATCCTGAAAGACTTACATTTAACAGATAATGAAGCATTGGATAATCATTTTCTTTTTCACTTTAGGTTTTTTTGGCTGTCAAGATGTAAAAAAGCCGGAAAAGCCCGAAAATATTATCGCAAAAGATAAAATGATTGATATGCTTACGGAGGCTTATCTGGCCAATGCCGCTCGAAGTGTGGATAATAAATCTATTATATCCAAAGGGATAAAAATGGATTCGCTGGTTTATAAAAATTTTGGTGTAGACAGTCTTCAATTTGCGAAAAGCAATGAGTTTTATGCGGCCGATGTAAATACATATCTTGATATTTTTCAAAAAGTGGAAGCGAGGCTTACCCAAATGCAAAATAAATTGGATAGCCTTCGCGAAATAGAAAAAAGCCGAAAAGACAGTATAAATAAAGATAGCGGGGTTAAAAAACTTAATGTTGAGCCTGTAAAAGATAGTTTAATCTGATGGGCTTCTATTTTCTTTGATAATCCGTTCCAGTGTTACATCAAACGGTCTAAACTGAAAATTCAAGGTTTTTTCTATTTTGGAATTATCATAAAATGATTTTTTGAACATGGAGCGGACCATGCCTTTGGACAATTTTCTCTTTTTCCAAAAAACTTTACTTAATAACCATTCTACGTTGCTTAAAAAAAGCATGAATGTTTTTGATAGCTTTATTGATGGAGGTTTTTTTCCAAATAATGGCGCTAAATTGGAAAGCAATTCTTTGTAAGAAATATTTTTACCCACTAAAATAAACTGTTCATTTTTTATTGGCGAATCCATCAATAAAATCATTGCTTTTACCACATCTTGAACGTCTACAACACCCATTGCTCCCGAGGGATAAAAAGGAATTCCGCTTGAACCGATAGAAATGATTATCTGACTGCCACCGCCATCAGGTGAAGTTCCCAAAATTACTCCCGGATTCACGATCACTGCGTCCAAACCTTCTTGCGTTCCGCGCCATACTTCCATTTCGGCCCCAAATTTTGTAATGGCATAAACATTGTTTTTTTCGTCCGGATTCCATTGGGTTTCCTCTGTAATCAACTCACCGTGCAGGTTGCTTCCAAAGGCAGCTACTGAGCTTACATAGCATATTTTTACTACCTTATTTGTAATACAAAGATTAACAATATTGGCCGTGCCTTCCACATTTACTTTTTTAAGCACTTTATATTTGGAAGAGGTAAAATTTACAAATGCAGCACAATGGTAAACTTTTGTAATATTTTTAAAGGCTTCCGTTAATGCTGGAACATCTGTTATGTCTGCCTCAACCCATTCAATTTTATTGAAAAGGGAATCGACTTCTGCAGTGTAAAGTGCAAAAATTTTTTTGACCCCAACAACATTGCTATTTTTTCTATGAATTGCGCGTACCTGCACATTTTCCTTTAAAAGAAAATAAAGCAAGTGAGAACCTACCAAGCCTGTGCCGCCAGTTACTAATATCATAAAGCGAAAGTACTGAAAAGGAAATTGAAATTGAAGCTCAAAAAGAAATCGAATTTGAACTTCTTTTGCCAATTTTGGCATTTATAAATTGTACAAATAATCTTCACAGGGCCATCAATTTTGAATTTTCAACCTTAAATCTTTGCGCGAGAACACTATCTTTGCACCTTCGTACTTGATAGCCCTAGCGGCAGAGATAAAAATATAAAAAATGAAGCTGAAAAATTTCGTTGAAGAACTACAATGGCGTGGAATGGTACACGACGTGATGCCAGAAACAGAAACACATCTAATGGAAAAAATGCGGACTGCTTATGTGGGTTTTGATCCTACCGCAGACTCGTTGCATATCGGCAATTTGGTTCCTATAATGCTATTGTCGTTTTATCAGCGTTGTGGCCATAAACCTATTGCTTTGGTGGGAGGAGCTACCGGAATGATTGGGGATCCTTCGGGGAAAAGTGCCGAGCGAAATTTGCTTGATGAAGCCGCTTTGCGCCATAATCAGCAATGCGTCAAAAACCAGCTTTCTCAATTTTTGGATTTTTCTTCGGGTGCAGAAAACCAAGCTGTATTAGTGAATAATTACGATTGGATGAAAGAGTTTTCATTTCTTGATTTTATAAGAAATGTGGGAAAGCACATTACCGTAAATTATATGATGGCGAAGGACTCCGTTAAAACCCGGTTGGGCAGTGAAAGCGCGGAGGGACTTTCCTTTACTGAATTTACTTACCAATTAATTCAAGGGTATGATTTTCTTCATTTATATAGAAAAATGGACTGTACGCTACAAATGGGCGGCAGCGACCAATGGGGAAATATAACAACAGGAACTGAATTAGTACGAAGAATTGCTGGCGGAAAAGGATACGCATTAACCTGTCCCTTGATTACAAAAAGTGACGGCAGTAAATTCGGAAAAAGCGAAGGTGGAAATATTTGGTTGGATGCCAACAGAACTTCCCCCTACAAATTTTACCAATATTGGCTGAACACAAGCGACGATGATGCCGAAAAATATATTAAGATTTTTACCTTTTTGGATAAGGAAACAATTGAAGCACTTGTTGCGGAACACAAAATAGCACCGCATATGCGCTTGCTCCAAAAACGATTGGCGCAGGAAGTTACCACAACGGTTCACAGTGCTGAAGAGTTTGAAAAAGTAGTAAAAGCTTCTGAGATTTTGTTTGGAAATTCCACTTCCGAAGATTTAAAAATGTTGGACGAAAAAACATTTCTCGATGTTTTTGACGGGGTGCCACAAGCAGAAATATCAAAAGTGGATATAAAAAGCGGGATTGATATTATTGGAGCTTTGGCTGAAAAAACCGGATTTTTGAAATCTAATGGCGAAGCAAGAAGGGCTTTAAAAGAAAATTCAATTTCAGTAAATAAAGAAAAGGTTTCAGATGATTTTACTGTGTCTGAAAAGGATTTGATTAATGGACAATTTGTATTGCTACAGCGCGGGAAGAAAAATTACTTCATTATAAAAGCAATTTAACCTCCCATTTATCACATAAAAAAATCCCCGGCAAAGATTGCACGGGGATTTCTCAATTAACTAACCAACCAAATTATGAAAAATCATCACTTTTTCACGCTAGTTTGGTCGTAGGAATAACAGATAACTTACGCGGGTTTTATTACAAAAACTGTTAAATATTCCTTATAAAACCATCAAGTTACAACCGCGAATATCACTGGAGTCAAAACGGCCCAACACTTCAAAAGAACCATTTTCAAAAGTTTTACCCAGATCTTGAGTGGCAATAAAAGAACAGGAATTGAGATTGGCCAAATCAATAACATTTATTCCGCCTGTTTTCCCAAAAGTATAGGAAAGCGCATCTTCGGTATCTCGGGTTAAAATTTTCATCCACGGCGGGCAGGTAAAAATACCGTTGCCGAGAGAATATGCCTGCGACAGCAATTCAGTCATTCCATATTCACTGTGAATGGTGGAAACGCCGAAACCCTTTTTTAAAATTTCGTGAAGCTCTTCTTTTATCATTTCCTTTCTTCGGCCTTTCATTCCGCCCGTTTCCATTATTATTGTGTTTTTTAATTGAAATTCTCTTTTTTCAATTAAGTCTAAAAGCGCATAGGAAACCCCAATAAGAATAGATTTCTGATCATTTTTTTCCAAAAAATCCAGCTTTTCAATCAGCTCGTCCATTTCATACAAATAGAAACCGCTATGTGGGTTTTTGCTCTTTTCAATCAATTTTTCAACCATATAAATTAACGAAGAACCTTCGCGTTCCAAATAGGATGGAAGCAGCGCTAAAATTGCCAAATCCTTCGGATTGCCATATTCACTTTCAAAAGCTTTTTGGAAGCTTTTTTCGTAAATACTTAAGTCAGAAATATAGTGTTTACTTGTTGTATTTCCAGTGGTTCCGCTGCTGGTGAAGATTGTTTCTGCTTCTAAATTGTTGGCAATTATTTTGTGGTTTTTGAAAAATTGGATAGGCAGAAAAGGGATTTCCTTAATGCAATTTACATTCGAAGGTTTTTTATTCAAAAGGTCGCAGAAGTTTTTATAAACCGCAACATTTTCATATTGGAAACGGAAAACTTCAAGAGTAAGTCGCTCAAAATCCGCGGAAGAATTAATATTGAAAATTTCTTTTTCAAGCATTTTTTTGAATAGCATAAATTCTTTTCAAAAATAGTTAAATAAAAAAAGCTCCTGCATTAACAGAAGCTTTAAAAATTCAATTTTGCGAAGGATTATTTAATAATCAATTTTTTGGTTGTAGAAGTTCTTCCCTGCTCAATTTTCAAAATATAAACACCGCTTTTTAAAGAAGAAATGTCTAATCTATTTCCATTCAGAATAGTTTTAAAAATCTGTTTTCCAAGGATATCATAAATGGAGATATTCTTCAACCCACTTAATTTTGAGTTTATATATAGATAACCATTGGAAGCGGGGTTTGGATAGATGCTAAAAACATCAGACTTTATTTCGCCAACGCTTAAAAGACATGCGTTGGTAGCTCGTAAAGTTGGCAAGTCAACACAAAAACCTCCGCCGGAATCACTTTGAATGGATTCGGTATCCTTGTTTCCGTTTAAGTCTTCATCCCATTGAGTGGTTTGGTCCAGCCCCACCAAAAGTTCAGGGTCATCGTCATCATTGGTGCCATAAACAATCGCATCAATTAGGTTTACGTTCGTAACTGCGGTTCCGTTGGGAAAATTACTCGCCTCGTCTTGATAAATAGCAATAGCATCGGGCCCGTTTTGAATTGTGTTGCTTGTGCCTATGGAAATATCAACGCCTGGTGTAGCACTACTTCCAATAATGAAGTATCCCTCAGCATCTGTAACATAGCCGGTTAAATTTACCGTTTTGTAACTTTCGTCGTCTGAACCATTGTAGAAAACTACAAGGTAACCTTCCAATGAAAAATTTGGGGAATCGGACTTAATTTCAACAAATTCCGTGACGTCCGTTCCTGTTTGATCTACATCAATTTCATTTATGCGAATTTGCGAGAAAGAAATGGCACAGAACAGTAAGCTAATAGTAAATGTAATTTTTTTCATAATCCCCTGTTTTTAAGTTATTTAATTCAAGTTAAAAAATATATTTTAGCTTTTGATACTAAATTTAATTTATATTTAATGTGGTGTTTTACATCTTAAAAAGATGTAATTGGTCGTGAGTTTCAATGTTATTAATATGTTACTATAGCATTAACAATAAGTGTGCTAAACATTTCCTGAGTTTAATTAATAGTATCTTTGAACAGTTAAAAAAGATGAAAATTTAATATGAAAAAAAAGGATATTACCATTTTATTGGTCGATGATGAACCGGATATTCTTGAAATTGTTCGATATAATCTTACTTCGGAAGGCTATAACGTTGAAACAGCAGAAAATGGCTTTGAAGCTATTGCGCAGGCCAAAAAGGTAAAGCCCCAATTAATCATTATGGACGTAATGATGCCTAAAATGGATGGGATTGAAGCCTGCGAAAAAATAAGGAACATTCCAGAACTCGCCGAAACCATAATTACTTTTTTAACGGCACGCGGGGAGGACTATTCCCAAATGGCGGGTTTTGACGCCGGAGCAGATGATTATATTACAAAACCCATCAAGCCAAAAGTGCTGGTAAGCAAGGTAAAGGCCTTGCTCCGAAGGTTTAAGGAAGAAGAGGGAGACGAGAATATAAAACTCGGTAACTTAACTATAAACCGAGAGGAGTATAAAATCGTGTTGGGTAAAGAAGAAATGGTTCTGCCCCGAAAGGAATTTGAACTCTTGTTGTTGCTTGCATCAAAACCTGGAAAAGTTTTTAAGCGGGAGGATATTTTGGACAGTATTTGGGGGAATGATGTTATTGTTGGCGGACGAACTATTGACGTACATATTAGAAAACTTCGCGAAAAAATTGGGGATGAAAAATTTAAAACCATAAAGGGCGTTGGCTATAAGTTTGTACTTTAGCACTCTATGACACTCTCCAAAAGATATAATTTTGCGGTTTCAACGGCACTGTTAATTGCTTTATTTACAACAGTTTCGATGGGTGTTTGTCTTTATATTTTCTTTAAATTATTGTCCGTCTGGTTGCTTCTTTTCTTTTTAGTTTCATTTCTTGTTTCATTTATAATTGTGCAGTATCGGGTTGAGAAATTTATATACTTCCGAATAAAAAAAATATATAATGACGTTCGCCTTCTTAATGAAAAGGATTTCCCAAAGCCATCTATCACTACAGATATGGAAGTGCTTACCCGCGAAGTGGAAAATTACGTCAATGTAAAAAAGCTTGAGATTGAAACGCTGAATATCCGTGAAAACTACCGAAAGGAATTTATGGGGAATATTTCACACGAATTAAAAACCCCACTTTTTACCGTCCAAGGCTACATTTTAACGCTGCTGGATGGCGCAATGAAAGATAAAAAAGTTCGAAAAAAATATTTGCAACGGGCAAGTAAAGGAGTGGAAAGGCTTATCTACATTATAAAAGATTTGGATATGATTACCAAGTTGGAAGTAGGTGGACTTGTACTTAGCAAAGAAAATTTCAACATAATTGAGCTGGTACAAAATATTTTTGATTTACTGGAAATGAAAGCAGCCAAAAAAAATATTTCCTTGGTTTTTGACAAGGAATACACAGAAACTATCCTTGTGCATGCAGATAGAGAACGCATTGAGCAAGTGCTTACCAACTTACTGGTAAACTCTTTAAAATATGGAAAGCAGGACGGGACCACTGAAGTGAGTATTGAAAATATTATAAAAAATAAAGTGATAGTTCGTGTTACCGATAACGGGGAAGGGATAGCAAAAGAAAATTTAACACGTATTTTTGAACGTTTTTTTAGGGTTGATAAAAGTGGTTCCCGAAAGGAAGGGGGTAGCGGGCTGGGACTTTCAATTGTGAAACACATTGTAGAAGCCCATAATGAAAAAATTTATGTGGAAAGTCAGTTTGGGATAGGTTCTGAGTTTTCATTTACCCTGGAAAAGGGTAAATAATTCTGAAAAATTCACAGGTTCATTGGCTAAGGTTTTTAACCCTTTGTAAACCTGAATTTTTTCAAGTTTCTCTATATGGAAATTTTCCTGTTTGCAGGAAGGCACAATCCCCAGATTCTTTAACCGCTTCGCTAAATATTCCTGCTCAAATTGACCGGGCGTGGGAATGAAAAATGCTTTTTTCTCAAGAATGGTCAAATCCATAATTGTGGTGTAACCAGAGCGCGAGACAACAATTTCACTATGGTTTATAGTGTTCTCCAGTTCGTCACTTTTCATAAAATTCACTATTTTTATGTTATTGAAATTACTCCACTTTTGTTCATTCTCTATAATTCCACGAACCAATAAAACTTGCTTTTCACTTTTTTGTAGACATTTTTTCAATTTTTCTTCCAAAAGAGTCCGTTGCGGTTCCGGACCAGAAAGTAAAACTAAAATATCTATGGTTTTCGTGACTTCCTTTTTTTTCATCCTACTTAAAACTCCTATATATTTAATTGGAAATCGCTCCTGTTTTAAGTGACCAAGTTTTCCGCTGAGGTTCATAACGGCATCCTCAATATCGGGAACCCAACAAGCATCAAATTTTTGAATAATATTTTGATGCATCCGGCTTGTAATAGCTGTGGTATTGCCTGTTAAAACGTTCAGCTGATGGGTTATAAAAACACAGGGAATTGCTTTGTTCCTCACCCCAAATCTATTATCGCTAATAATTCCCTGAATTTTACCTGCGTTTACAAGCTCTTTAATGATTTTTTTTTCAGCTTCTATCGTTTTGTTGATTTCAGGGATTTTCAACAGAATTTTCCACCTAAAATGACTCCCTTTTTTTGGGTATTTAATTTTATAGGAAGGAAGCTCAATAGATTCCAATTCGGGAAATTCTTTTTGGAGTAACAGCAGCGCGGGTCCATCTGATGCCAACAAAACTTCATAATTGTGATTTAACAATGCCTTTATTATTGGGATGCAACGGGTGGCATGGCCCAGGCCCCAATGAAGCGGGGCGACTAAAATCGTTTTTTTGTTAGGCATAAAAACAAAGGTAGCAATAATTGCAGCGGTGTTATATTTCATTAATTTTACCAAAATTTTAAATTTTGGGTAGTAAAAACAAATTGAAACGTTTTAGAGAAAACGAAACCTTTATAAATGTTGTTCAACCTTCAAGGGAAGAAGTGCTAAATGATATTTTGGAATTAAAGGGAAACTGGCGAAAAAAATTCTTCAAGAATAACAATCCCCTCGTTTTGGAATTAGGTTGTGGAAAAGGGGAGTATTCCGTGAATCTCGCCAAAACTTTCCCCGAAATGAATTTCTTGGGAATTGATATTAAAGGCGCCCGCTTTTGGCGAGGTGCAAAAATTGCCTTGGAGGAAAATCTGAATAACGTAGGTTTTCTGCGTACCCAGATTGAACTCGTGGACCACATTTTTGAAGAAAACGAAGTAGATGAAATTTGGATAACCTTCCCCGATCCACAAATAAAATACAAACGCACCAAGCACCGTTTGACCAATTCGGATTTTCTTCAGAAATATAAAAAAATTCTAAAACCAGAGGGGGTAGTTCACCTAAAAACGGATAGCGAATTTATGCATGGCTATACTCTCGGACTTCTTCACGGAATGAACGAAACCATTGAGTATGCGCATCACGATATTTATGGCAGTCAAGGCGCTCCGGAAGCTGTAACAAATATTCAAACCTTTTATGAAAAACAATATCTTGAAATTGGAAAAAAGATAACCTATATCCGGTTTAAATATCGTTAGCTATAATTTCAGTATATTCACAAAAACTAATGCTTTTAATGGCACTATTTTATAACTTAATTGTAGGTTTTTTGGGTTCTTTTGTTGGTGTTCTTCCACCAGGTTTAATAAATATGTATGCTGCCAAAATAAGCATGAAAGAAGGAAGAAAAAAAGGGCTGCTATTTTCACTGGGTGTCTGCATTACTGTAATGGCCCAAACTTATGTGGCCTTGCTTTTCGCCCGTCATATTGAAATGCATCCCGAAATTGTGAATATGCTTCAAAAAGTGGCTTTGGGGATTTTCATAAGCCTTACCATCTATTTTTTTTTTATTGCTAAGGATACTCGCAGAGAACTTAGAGATCGTGATACTCGTTCCAAAACAAACCGTTTTTTTTCCGGAATTTTAATTGCGCTGTTAAACCTTTTGCCCTTGCCGTATTGGGTTTACGTTAGTATTACCTTTTCGGTATTCGGTTGGTTTTCTTTCTCGCATCCCGAACTGTGGATTGCTGTGCTCGCTTCCGGAATTGGGACTTTTGCTAGTTTAGCTTTGTATGTTCAGTTTTTTAGGCTTAAGGAAGAGCAACAAAAGTTTAAGATGAATATGAATTACGTAATCGGCCTTGTTACTGCTCTTATTTCGGTAATTACATTTCTAAAGATTTTAAGGGAATTCTAAAATGGCCAACGACGGTTTTTTTGAAAAGGTATATCAAGTTGCAAAACGCATTCCCTATGGAAGAGTTACATCCTATGGGGCGATTGCAAACTATTTGGGAGCTACAGGAAGTGCCAGAATGGTAGGTTGGGCAATGAACGGAAGTAGCAACAAAGATGTGCCCGCCCACCGTGTTGTGAACAGAAACGGCTTGCTTACTGGAAAGCATCATTTTGAAGGCACCAATTTGATGCAACAGCTTTTGGAAAGTGAAGGTTTGGAAGTAGTTGATAATAAAATCCAAAATTTCGAAGAGCATTTTTGGGATCCGATGAAAGAGCTCTGATTATTTCCAGCAATCCAACAATCAAAATCTAAAATTCCAATTATCCTGCTATAAATCATTTCAATGCTACGGCTTCGTTTTCCGAAGTTTTCCCACTATATTTGCACTTTAGAATCAATCTAAATATTAAGCAAAAAAGAAATGAGTATTTCAAAGCAAGATATCCTTAAAGCACTTGAAAATATTACTGTTTCAGGTGAGGGAAAAAATATGGTGGAGAGTGGTGCAGTACAGAATGTTGTCACTTTTGCAGATGAAATTATTGTAGATTTAAAACTTTCTACCCCCGCACTTCACATAAAAAAACGTGCGGAGGCTGATGTAATAAAAACCATTCACGAAAAAGTGGATGCAAATGCCAAAGTGCAAGTAAATATAAAAGTCGAGGCACCCGCGAAACCGCAAAATCCAAATTTAATAAAAGGGAAACCTATTCCTGGAATTCAGAATATAATTGCTGTTGCTTCGGGAAAAGGAGGCGTTGGTAAATCTACTGTTACGGCAAATCTTGCAATTACACTTTCCAAAATGGGTTTTAAAGTGGGTATTTTGGATGCCGATATTTATGGCCCATCCATTCCAATAATGTTTGATGTGGCAATGGAAAAACCACTTTCCGTAAATATTGAAGGGAAGAGCAAAATGAAACCCGTTGAAAATTACGGCGTAAAAATACTTTCCATTGGTTTTTTCACACAACCTGATCAAGCCGTTATTTGGCGAGGACCAATGGCCGCAAAAGCTTTAAACCAACTTATTTTTGATGCCGCTTGGGGCGAGTTGGATTTTATGTTGATTGACCTTCCGCCGGGAACTGGAGATATCCATTTGAGCATTATGCAATCATTACCAATTACGGGAGCGGTTGTGGTAAGTACGCCTCAAAACGTAGCTTTGGCCGACGCCCGAAAAGGAGTAGCTATGTTCCGTCAAGAAAATATTGATGTTCCAGTTTTGGGAATAATTGAAAATATGGCATATTTCATTCCAGCCGAACTTCCTGAAAATAAATACTATATCTTTGGAAAAGAGGGCGCTAAACATTTAGCAGAAGATTTGAATGTCCCATTTTTGGGTGAAATTCCTCTAGAGCAGAGCATTCGTGAAGCAGGGGATGTTGGCAGACCCGCAGCTTTGCAAACGGCAACCAAATCTGAAGAAGCTTTTGAGGAAATTACCCGAAACGTAGTGGAAGAAACCGTTCACAGAAATGAAAACCTTCCCCCTACGGAAGCAATTAAAATTACAACAATGGCAGGTTGCAGTGCCGTAAAAAAATAACATGACAACGCAGGAATTAACAACAAAAGTAGAAGAGGCACTGGAGGAAATCCGCCCTTTCTTGCAGAATGACGGGGGTGATATTTCCTTGGTTTCCATAGTGGACGATACAGTGGTAAATATCCAGTTGGAAGGAGCGTGCGTTGGCTGCTCCATAAACCAGATGACACTCAAAAGTGGGGTAGAAATGACCATAAAAAAATACGCCCCACAAATTGAAAAAGTTGTTAGCATATCACGATGATGACATTCATCATTTATTCTAAACGTTCTTTCAACTAATTTTAAAGTTTAAATTAAGAGAGCCTCTATTCATGATAAAAACAGATATTCTCATAATAGGCGCTGGCCCTACAGGACTTTTCGCCGTTTTTGAAGCAGGATTACTTAAATTAAAATGTCATTTAATTGACGCACTTCCCCAAGCCGGAGGCCAGTGTTCCGAAATATATCCCAAAAAACCGATATACGATATTCCAGGTTTTCCCGAAATACTTGCGGGCGATTTGGTTAAAAATTTAATGAAACAAATTGAGCCCTTTCAGCCAGGGTTTACCTTGGGCGAACGTGCCGATACCATTGAAAAACTGGACGATGGTTCTTTCGTGGTTACTACGGAAAAAGGCACGAAACACCACGCACCAATCGTTGCAATTGCTGGAGGTTTAGGGAGTTTTGAACCGCGAAAACCACCAATCAGTAACCTTTCCGATTTTGAGGATAAAGGTTTGGAATACATTATTCGCGACCCCGAATTGTATCGAAATAAAAATGTGATCATTTCTGGTGGTGGTGATTCTGCATTGGATTGGAGTATTTATTTGACAGATATTGCGAAAAGTGTAATATTAATACATCGAAGAAATGAATTCCGCGGGGCTTTGGATAGTGTTGAAAAAGTACAGGAGCTGAAAAACCTTGGAAAAATTGAATTGATTACCCCGGCTGAAGTTATCGGTTTGGTGGGAAACAATAAATTGGAAGAAGTTGTAATAAAACAGGGCGCGGAAGTTTTTAACCGTGAGTGCGACCATTTTATTCCGCTTTTTGGGTTAGCGCCAAAGCTTGGCCCAATTGCCGATTGGGGACTTGAAATTGAAAAGAATGCAATAAAAGTTGATAACACCTTAGATTACCAAACCAACGTTCCCGGCATTTATGCCATTGGTGATGTAAACACCTACCCTGGAAAACTCAAACTCATACTCTGTGGTTTTCACGAAGCAACCTTAATGTGCCAAAGTGCATATCAGCGTATATTTCCGGATAAACGATATGTAATGAAATACACTACTGTTGGTGGCGTTGAAGGTTTTGATGGCAGTAAAAAAGAAGCGCCAAAGGCAGTAATAAAATCCATAAATTAGGAATTTGTTATAATTTCCTGCAAGGTTTCCAAAACCTTGTAGGTATATTAATAGTATCATATCGACTCAAACATTTTCATGAAAGACATCAAAATCACTATTATAGACCGCGAGGGCATAAAACATAAAGTTGAAGCCCCAACGGATATGAACATGAATTTAATGGAAATAGTTCGTTCCTATGAATTGGCTCCTGAAGGTACCATAGGAATTTGTGGCGGAATGGCAATGTGTGCCTCTTGCCAATGTTACGTGTTGAGTGATCACCAGCTCCCTGAAATGAGTTATGATGAAGATTTAATGCTTTCCGAAGCTTTTAATGTGAAGGAAAATAGCCGATTGGGTTGTCAAATTTTCATAAAAGAAGAATTGGATGGCTTAGAAATTGAACTTGCTCCAGAGGTTTAGCATACTAATTTCTGTCCATACCAACAGGATTGGCACGTTTCATCCTTCATTATCATTCCACCACATTTACGTTAATGATTTTATCCGCTTTAATCAATAATTTATGGCTGGCGCTGGATAAATTGGTGATATATATCTTTTTGCCTACGTTATGATAGCGTTCGGTCAATTTGTTTACCGCTTCTATTGCAGACATATCTACAATCCGACTTTCCCTGAAATCAATCATAACTTCTTCGGGATCATTTAGTACATCAAATTTTTCATTGAACATTTTAATAGAGCCGAAAAACAAAGGGCCATAAATTTCATAATGTTTCATTCCCTTTTCATCAATTCGTTTTTTGGCACGAATTCGTTTTGCATTACCCCACGCATAGACTAAGGCCGATACAATTACTCCAGTTAAAACAGCCAGCGCAAGATTATGCATAAATACGGTAACAAGTATTACAACAATCATTACAATAATATCGGACTTTGGATATTTATTGAGAACTTTAAAGCTTACCCATTCAAATGTTCCAATAGCCACCATAATCATCAATCCCGTTAAAGCTGCCATTGGCATCTGTTCAATTATTCCAGCGCCAAACATAATAAAAAGTAGTAAGACTACTGAAGCTATAATGCCTGACAAACGGGCACGAGCGCCGTTGGAGATGTTAATCAAACTTTGCCCTATCATGGCACAACCTCCCATGCCCGAAAAAAATCCCGATGTAATATTAGCGAACCCTTGGGCAACTGCTTCCTTGTTGGTGCGTCCTCGCGTTTCAGTAATTTCATCAATCAATTCCAAAGTCAATAAACTTTCAATTAAACCTACTGCCGCAACAATGGCAGCATACGGAAAAATTACCTTTAAGGTTTCAAAAGTGAATGGAATATTTGGTATATGGAAAGGTGGGAAACCGCCTTGGATAGATGCAAGATCGCCAACAGTCTTTGTATCTATTCCAAAAAAAGCTACAATCGCAAATACCACCAATATCGCAGCCAATGAAGCGGGAAAAGCCTTGGTTATTTTTGGTAAGCCCCAAATAATAAACATGGTCAAGATAACCAAACCTAAAATAATATAGAGCGCTGTGCCTGTTAACCAATTTCCGGAACTATCCTTAAAATGGGCCAATTGCGACATAAAAATAATAATCGCCAATCCATTAACAAACCCATAAACAACGGGTAACGGCACTAACCTCATTAACTTGCCGAGTTTTAAAACTCCGGCCAACAATTGTATAATTCCGGCAAGTACCACGGTAGCGAACACATATTCCACGCCCTGTGTTTTTGCCAACGCTACTATTACCACCGCAACGGCGCCGGTAGCACCAGAAATCATTCCCGGCCTTCCCCCCAAAACTGAAGTCACCAAGCCCATAACAAAAGCTGCATATAAACCTATCAATGGTGATAACCCTGCAATTATTGCAAAGGCCACGGCTTCCGGTACCAATGCAATAGCAACGGTTAAACCAGAAAGCACCTCAGTTTTATAGTTTACCTTTTGGTTAAAATCAAATAATCGTAGGTACTGTTTCATTCGGTTTCTTGAATTTCAATAGCTCCAGAATTCTAACGAATCTTTTTGGAAGCACTTTCAAACATCATTTCAACAAATTTTTTATATGCCCTTTCTGAAGGATGTAGTCCATCTGAAGCAACTAAATCTGGGTTTTGCAGACCTTTTTGGGTGATGGGGGTAATGTTTTCGAAACGCACCTGTTTTTCTTTCGCAATCTTTTCCGCGAAAGCATTGTATTTTACTAATTCCGAAGTGATTTTTTCACTTTTTCCAGATTTGTTTCCAAAGGGAGTAAAAGCATAATCAGGGATGGAAAGCACAATCACATTTTCAGGTTTTCCCTGCGCAAAAGCTATGGCCATATTAAGCAAGTCTGGAAATTCCTCTTCATAAACTGAAAAAGGTTTTCCCTGGTATTGGTTGTTTACGCCTATCAACAAAGTAACCAGATCATAATCTTTTGAAGGATTTTCCGAAGCTATCGCCGAAAGTAAATCCGTGGTCGTCCACCCGGTTTTAGCGATTATTTTTACCGAAGTTTTACCATCTAAGGAATTATTCAAGCTATCGGTAAGTTGTTGCGGATAATTGCACGTACCACAAACACTTTCGCCAATAGTATAACTATCACCGAGTGCCAGGTATTTATATTTAGGGTTTTCGATTGAAGTATTTTTTTTGGTTACCGCGCAAGAAAAGGAAACCAAAATCAAAAGAAATATTACAGTTATTCTATTCTTCATTTTATCTAAATAGTATTTCACTCAACAGATGTCAATAATTCAGTCCCTTTTCTGATGAAAAAGATTATTCAACCAGAAAAAATTTAAAGTATAAATTAAATTTTCCTAAATCTATTGAAATGCATTTAAACCGGTAATATCAAGACCTGTAATCAACAAATGGATATCGTGGGTTCCTTCATAAGTTATCACACTTTCAAGATTCATGGAGTGACGCATAATGCTATATTCTCCGGTAATTCCCATTCCGCCGAGAATTTGTCTTGCTTCCCGTGCAATATTTATAGCCATATCAACATTATTGCGTTTTGCCATGGAAATCTGTGCGCTTGTTGCGGTTCCAGCATTTCGCATCACGCCCAAACGCCACGCCAATAATTGGGCTTTGGTGATTTCGGTAATCATTTCAGCCAATTTTTTCTGTTGAAGTTGAAATTGACCAATAGGTTTTCCAAACTGAATTCTTTCCTTGGAATAGCGAAGTGCAGTATCATAACAATCCATTGCAGCGCCGATTGCGCCCCAGGCAATGCCATAACGTGCGGAATCAAGACAGCCAAGTGGCGCGCCCAAACCTGATTTGTTGGGAAGCAAGTTTTCCTTCGGGACTTTTACATTATCAAAAATAAGCTCGCCCGTTGCCGAAGCACGTAGTGACCATTTGTTGTGCGTTTCTGGAGTGGAAAAACCTTCCATGCCGCGTTCCACGATCAAGCCGTGAATTCTTCCTTCTTCATTTTTAGCCCAAACAACTGCAACCTGTGCGAAAGGCGCGTTGCTGATCCACATTTTGGCACCGTTCAAAAGATAGTGGTCGCCCTTGTCCTTAAAATTGGTGGTCATTCCGCCGGGATTGCTTCCGTGGTCGGGTTCGGTTAATCCGAAACAACCCATCCATTCACCCGAAGCAAGTTTTGGAAGATATTTTTTTCGTTGTTCCTCATTTCCATATTTCCAGATCGGATACATAACCAAAGACGATTGCACCGATGCCGTACTACGAACGCCGCTGTCGCCCCGCTCAATTTCCTGCATAATCAATCCGTATGATATTTGGTCAAGTCCAGCACCGCCGTATTCCTCGGGAATATAAGGACCAAACGCGCCAATCTCAGCAAGACCGTTTATTATTTGTTCGGGAAATTCAGCCTTTTGGGCGTATTCCTCTATAATGGGCGATACGTCGCGCTTAACCCAATCGCGGGCAGCTTGGCGCACTAATTTGTGTTCGTCGGAAAGTAATTCATCAAGGTTATAGTAATCGGGAGCTTCGAATAAATCTGGTTTCATTTTTCTTATAGTTAAAGGAGTACAAATGTAGAAATCACAACCTTAAAGACCTACATTTTAAGGTAAAAATCCTGTACTAGATTTTTGTATTCTTCAGTATAATTATGGCGTGAAATTTCAATGGTAAGGTTTTCTATTTTTACTGAAATGTTTTCAAAGGAAAACTCCAGCATACTTCTTTTTTCCTCGGAAGTTTCAGTACCGCGAACCCTGCAAATTCTCCTGGGAAAAAGATTTACTTCCGAAGCTATTTTAATGAAATTTTCTTCTTCTTTCCGAGGAATAATAACAGCAAAAATCCCTTCATCGGAAAGTAATTGCGAAACGCTTTCAATCAATTCATCAAAAGGAAGCGCATCATTAAAACGGGCAATATCCCGTGCCTCATCGGCAGATTTATAATTTTCGGAATAGAATGGCGGGTTGGAAACGATGAGGTCATATTTATCTTCAATTTCTTCCACAAATTCCTCCAAAGAAGCGTGATAACAAAACAGTCTATCTCCCCAGGGTGAATTTTCGAAATTATCAACGCACTGTTCGTAAGCGTTTTCGTCAATTTCAATTGCATCCACCATTTCAGCTTTGGATCGCTGGGCAAGTTGAAGTGCTATAATTCCAGTTCCCGCACCAATATCCAAAATTGAAAATGGATTGTTTTTAATAGAAACCCAAGCCCCGAGCAGCACCCCATCCGTCCCGATTTTCATAGCACAGCGGTCTTGTTCAACGGTAAATTGTTTGAATTTAAAAGGCTTCAAATGGATTTTAGATTTACGATTTACGATTGTAGATTGTTGAAATTTGAATTTTGAGATTTAGTAGGAATTTGGAATTTGATTGGATCTTTGTACTTGAAGTTTGTTAATTCATTTCATAAGTACATTTCAATCAACCCTTCCGGTACATTTAAAAGAATGGTTTTATTTTCCCGATTCACCTTTTTAATGAAATTATCAATTACGGGAATTAAAATTTGTTTTCCGTCCCGGTCAATTTCAAACAGAGCTTGTGAAGTGGTATCGTTTACTCCGGTAATTGTGCCAATTTTCCCAAAAGATTCGTCTTCTGCGGTAAAACCGATAATCTCGTGATAGTAGAATTTGTTGCCGGTAAGTTTGGGAAGAAATTCCAAGGGCAAATAAAGATGTGCGCCAATTAAAGCATTTGCTTCCTCTTCATTTTTTACGTCTTCAAAACGCACCCGCAGCAGTTCGCTTTTGTGCAGGGAGCTTTCTTCAATAAAAAATGGAATCAGGTTTTTGCGTTGTTCCACAAAAACCGATTCCATTTCAGTAAAAAGTTCGGGTTCGTCTGTATCAAGTTTTATGAGCAGTTCCCCCTTAAAGCTATATTTTTTAACGATTTTGCCTAAGTAGAAGCAATTCTCCTTTTGCATCGTTTTAAATTTATGCTTCTTTTTCTTCTTCGTTTGCTTCTTCAGCAGGAGCTTCAGTTGCTTCAACTTCTGTAGCGGCAGTGTCCTCAGATGCAGTTTCAGTAGCTTCAGCTTCTACCTCCGCCTCTTCGGTAACTTCTTCCTCAACTGGAGCATTAGCGGCAGCGGCATCAGCAGCACGTTTTTCGTTTACGGCTTTTTCAGCAGCAAGTTTTGCAGCTTTTTCCTTTTCTTTAGCTTCAGAAAGTGTTGCTTTTTTGTGATCGATAGAGCCAGATTTTTGCTCTAACCATTCGTTGAATTTTGCCTCAGCTTGTTCTTCTGTTAAAGCGCCTTTGCGAACACCACCAGCAAGGTGATTTTTCATTAAAGCTCCTTTGTAAGAAAGAATTGCGCGTGCAGTGTCTGTAGGCTGAGCTCCATTTTGAAGCCATTTTACAGCGCTGTCCACGTCAAGGTCAATCTGTGCAGGGTTTGTAGTTGGATTGTAGAAACCTATTTTTTCAAGGAATTTACCATCTCTTTTTGAACGGCTGTCTGCCGCGATAATCCAGAAATAAGGCTTACCTTTCTTCCCGTGTCTTTGTAGTCTGATTTTTACAGGCATATTTATAAATTAATTTTTGGGGTTCCCGACCCCGGTTATAATTAAGGACGGCAAAGATAGTATATTTTCTTTTTGAAATTCAACCAATTAAAGTTTTTATTTTACATTTGTCAAAATCCCTAAACACCTACCTACTTATGAAAAATTTTGTGTTTTTACTTTTAGCTACTTTATCCCTGATTTCCTGTGAAGATACACAAGTGAATGAAGTTTCCCTTCAAGCAAAAGTGGATGATAGGCTATATATTTCAAATGATGCGCGCGCAGCGTTGAATGAAGATGGCAGTGTAACAATTCAAGGGTTTACCGATGACGAATCCTTAACACTGCACCTTTCTGGTTTGGCCGAAGGTAATTTTCCGATTAGTGAAGGCTCACCAAATTTCGCTGTTTATGAAGATATGGGCGGCAATGTTTATACTACAAATCCTAATGGGGTAGGTGAAGTAACTATTTCAGAGTTAAACGAAAACAACAAAACCCTTTCGGGGATTTTTAAATTTAACGCATTTCTTCCCGGAATTGATACAATTTATGTTTCAAGAGGAACACTTTATAATGTTTCCTATTCAGGAGGTGATATTCCTGACCCAACCAATGCTGGAACCTTTAGCGCCAAAGTTGATGGCAATACGTTTTTGCCAATTATTATTTCTTCCCGTAACACGGGCAATACAATTATAACTTCCGGAAATACGGCCAATGCCACCATAGTAATTTCCGTTACTGCCAATGTGGAACCGGGTGAATATACGTTACCACGTGGGGGTTTTAGCGCAAAATATCAAGATGCCAATGGACCCGAAACCACGGAAGATGGTATAATCACCATTCTTGAACATGACCCAACCAACAACACAATAAAAGGCACTTTTTCCTTTTTAACAAACCGGACCGAAATTACCGAAGGGCAATTTGATGTGGCTTATTAATTAATGTCTCTACCCATCCACTTCAAAGGTTAAACCTTGTTAATTTGTTTTAAGCTTAGGTTAATAATTCGTTGAAACTCTTCATTCATGCTATATTGGGATATGTCCCAATGAAGTTGAACAGTTGTCTTCAAGGGAAGATATAAAGAATATGATGAAGAAAAACAACTGTCTAATTAAAACGAAAAAAAGATGAAGTTTACTGAAGAAATGTCGAACAAATTAAACGAATTGTTAGAAAAAAATTATGACGCTGAAAAGGGTTATAAAAAAGCAGCCGAGAATGTTGATAATACAAAGTTGAAACAATTCTTTAATGAACAAGCCCAAAAAAGATACGATTTCGGGCACGAATTAAAAAATGAAATAAGAGACTATGGCGAAACTCCGGATAAAGGTGGAAGTACCACAGGAGCAATGCACCGCACATGGATGGATATTGAAACTGCCTTTTCTTCTAATAATGAGGAAACTATTTTAGAAGAAGTACAAAAAGGTGAAAAAGCTGCAATTGAAGAGTATAATGAAGTAATTCAAGATACCACATTGCCGCCTACCACGCAGAAAATTTTGACCAACCAGCGTGATACCATCCAGAACGCATGCCAAAGTGCTAAAGGTTTTGAAACTGTAGTTTCATAAGTTTCATAACACTTTAAAATAAGTTTAAAACCATCCTTGAATTTTTTTCAAGGATGGTTTTTTTGTGAACAACTACTAATAATTTAACTTCCCAAAAGCGGGAGGTTTTTCTATTTTTACTTCCTCAGTTAAATGTATACAATACCAATTCAAAACCTAACTCCTAACCCTTAACTACCATGTTTTTAATCTTCGATACAGAAACCACAGGTCTTCCTAAACGCTACAACGCTCCCGTGAGCGATAGCGATAATTGGCCCCGCTGTATCCAGATTGCTTGGCAGTTGCACGATGCCCACGGAAAACTTTTGGAACACCAAGATTATTTGGTCAAACCGGAAGGTTTCAACATTCCTTTTGATGCCGAAAAAATTCACGGAATCTCTACCGAATTGGCAACCGCTGAAGGAGTTTCTTTGGAAGAAGTGATTGAAAAATTCAATATTGCACTTACAAAGGCGAAATTTATCGTTGGCCAAAATGTGGACTTCGATGTAAATATAATGGGAGCGGAATTTTTCCGCTTGGGGATTGAAAATCCGCTGCCCAAATTACGAGTCCTGGACACCTGTACCGAAATATCTGCCCAGCTCTGCCAACTTCCGGGCGGGCGCGGCGGAAAATTTAAATTGCCAACCTTAACAGAGCTTCACGAATTTCTTTTCAGTGAGCCATTTGCAGAAGCGCACAATGCAACTGCTGATGTTGAGGCAACCACGCGTTGCTTTTTGGAATTGGTGCGCCGGCAAATTTTTACCATTGAGGAACTGGACGTGCAGCCGGATTATTTCGAAAACTTTTCCGAAGCCAATCCGAAAACAATTGAATTAATTGGGCTTGAGCATATAAATCTGAAAAAAGCTTCGGAGAAAATTCGGAAGCAAATGCAGGCCGCTTCGGAAAACGATAGGATTTCTTCCGAAGAAATAAAGGAAAATGTAGCCACTCTGGAAGATGCGCCATTTGTGCACCTTCACAACCACTCTCAATTTTCCATTCTGCAATCCACTTCCAGCACACAGGATTTGGTAAATGCTGCGGTTGCGGATAATATGACGGCGATTTCCATTACCGATTCCGGGAATATGATGGGCGCGTTCCACTTTGTGCAAGCTGTTTCAAATTACAACAAATCGCTCGCGGATTTACCGAAAAATGACGATGGGGAAATTTCGGCGCAACCCATAAAAGCAATCGTTGGCTGCGAATTTTTTGTTTGCGAAGACCATCTCAACAAAAATCACAAAGACAATGGCTATCAAATTGTGATGCTCGCCAAAAACAAAAATGGCTACCATAATTTGGCCAAAATGGCTTCAATAGCATACACCGAGGGCTTTTATTATGTGCCACGGATTGACAAGAATATAGTAGAAAAATACAAAGAAGACATCATAGTTTTAACGGGAAGTCTTTACGGCGAAGTGCCTGGGAAGATTCTCAACGTGGGTGAAAGTCAGGCAGAGGATGCGCTTCTTTGGTGGAAGGAAATGTTCGGCGAAGACCTTTATGTGGAAATTATGCGCCACGACCAAGAGGACGAAAAGCGCGTAAACCCTGTGCTGATAGAGATGGCAAAGCGCAATAATGTAAAACTCGTAGCCTGCAATAACACCTATTATATTAAAAAGGAAGACGCCAACGCCCACGATATTCTGCTTTGCGTAAAGGATGGCGAAAAACAGGCAACACCCATTGGCCGTGGGCGCGGCTATCGTTACGGACTACCAAACCAAGAATATTATTTTAAGGGTCAGGACGAAATGAAGTCGCTCTTCAAAGATCTTCCCGAAGCGATTTTGAATATTGAAGAAGTTGTTTCAAAAATTCAGCCTTATAGCCTGCATCGTGATGTTTTGCTTCCCAACTTTGGCATTCCAAAAGAATTTTTGAATGCTGAAGACATTGATGGCGGTAAGCGTGGGGAAAATGCCTATTTGCGTCATTTAACCTATGAAGGTGCCAAAAAACGTTATCCCGAATTATTGGAGGTTTCTTATGAGGCACTCACCGATTTTGAAATTCCCGAAGTGGCTTCGCAGCGCGTAAAGGAAATTAAGCAACGTCTCGATTTTGAGCTCGAAGTAATTGCAAATACTGGTTATCCCGGCTACTTTTTGATTGTACAGGATTTTATTGCCGAAGCCCGAAAAATGGGTGTTTCCGTGGGCCGGGCCGTGGTTCCGCGGCTGGAAGTGCGGTGGCGTATTGCTTGGGAATTACCAATATTTGCCCAATTAAATACGATCTTCTTTTTGAGCGTTTCCTGAATCCGGACCGTGTGAGCATGCCCGATATCGACATCGATTTTGATGATGAGGGCCGAAGTAAAGTAATGGATTACGTAATTAATAAATACGGAAGCAATCAAGTGGCGCAGATTATCACGTACGGAACAATGGCGGCAAAATCGTCCATTCGCGATACTGCCCGGGTTCTGGATTTGCCTTTGAACGAAGCCGATAGAATTTCGAAACTGATTCCGAATATGACCAAACTGAACAAGATTTTCGGTTTGAGTGATGCGGAATTGCGAAGCCGTTTCCGAAGCGATGAACTTCCAAAAGTGAACGAGCTTTTAAATCTTTCCGAAGGAAGTGATCTTGAAGCGCAAACCATAAATCAAGCAAAAATTCTTGAAGGCTCCGTCAGAAATACGGGAATCCACGCCTGCGGGGTAATCATTACGCCCAGCGATATCACCGATTTTGTTCCCGTTGCCACGGCAAAAGATTCGGATCTGTACGTTACCCAATTCGACAACTCAGTAGTTGAAAGTGCAGGTTTGCTAAAGATGGATTTCTTGGGGTTGAAAACCTTGACCCTAATAAAGGACACGGTAAAACTTGTAAAGCACAAGCACAACATTGACCTAGATCCGGATAACTTTCCGCTCGATGATGAAAAAACTTACGAACTTTTCCAAAGAGGGGACACGGTTGGGATCTTTCAGTATGAATCTGCCGGGATGCAGAAATATATGAAGGAATTGAAACCAACGGTCTTTGCGGATTTGATTGCGATGAACGCGCTGTATCGTCCGGGTCCGATGGAATATATTCCGAGTTTCGTCCGTAGAAAACACGGGGAGGAAGAAATTGAATACGATCTTCCCGCAATGGAGGAATATTTAAAGGAAACCTACGGAATTACCGTCTATCAGGAGCAGGTAATGCTTTTGTCGCAAAAGTTGGCAGGATTCACAAAGGGTGAAGCGGACGTTTTGCGAAAAGCGATGGGTAAAAAGCAAAAAGCGGTACTCGACAAAATGAAGCCGCAATTTGTTGCACAAGCTGCCGAAAAAGGCCACGATCCCGAAAAACTCGAAAAAATCTGGAAGGATTGGGAGGCTTTTGCAAGTTATGCTTTCAACAAATCGCACTCAACTTGTTATGCTTGGATTGCTTACCAAACCGCTTATTTAAAAGCGCACTATCCCGCGGAATATATGGCTGCGGTGCTCAGCAATAATATGAGCGACATAAAACAGGTTACCTTTTTTATGGATGAATGCAAACGAATGGGCTTAACGGTTTTGGGCCCGGATGTGAACGAATCTTTTCACAAATTTACCGTAAACGACCAAGGCGCAATCCGTTTTGGAATGGGCGCGGTAAAAGGTGTAGGTAGTAGCGCTGTAGCAACGATTGTGGAACACAGAAAAGACGGAAAATACAAATCCGTTTTTGATTTGGCTAAGCGAATTGACCTTCGTTCCGCAAACAAGAAAGCTTTTGAAAATTTAGCGTTGGCGGGTGGTTTTGATAGTTTTGATACGCACCGTGCTCAATATTTGCACGACGATGGGGATGGGGTGATGTTTATAGAAAAAGTTTTGCGCTACGCAGCAAAATATCAGGAAACACAGAATTCATCACAAGTAAGTCTTTTTGGCGATGCCAGCGAAGTCCAGATCCCCGAGCCCGAAGTTCCGCCTTGCGAGGAATGGGGCACGATGAAAAAACTGAAGCAGGAAAAAGAGGTGGTTGGCGTTTATATTTCTGGCCATCCGCTGGACGATTTTAAAATTGAAATGAAAAGTTTTACAAATTGCAAGGTTTCGGATTTTAATCATTTGGAAGATTTTCTCAATAAAGAAATGTGTTTCGGAGGCGTTGTGAGCGATGTGCAGCATAGGGAATCAAAAGCCGGAAAAGGTTGGGCAATTTTCACTGTAGAAGATTATGAGGACAGCTACGACTTCAAAATATTTGGGGAAGAGTATTTGAAGTGGCGTCATTTCTTGGTTCCGAATAGTTTCATTTACGGACGTGTTTTCGTAAAGGAAGGCTGGACAGACCGAGTTACCGGAAAAAAAGGGGATCCGCGACTTCAGTATAATAGCATCCAATTGCTTCACGATGTAATGGATACCCATGGAAAAAAACTGACATTGACATTTCCGTTGAGTGATTTAAAGGAAGAGAAAATTAATTCGCTAAAAAAATTGGTAAAAATCCATAAAGGGGAAAAACAGTTGTTTTTTGTGGTATATGAAAAGGAGGAAAAAATTTTATTAACCATGCCCAGCAGAAAGCATAAAATCAATATTTCAAAGGAGTTGTTGGATGAACTAGATAGTGAACAATTGAGTTATAAACTAAATTGATCCGTCCATTTGAACCAAGAGCGAAGAGCGAACAGACAGGAACCGGGAATCAAGTGCCAAAATCCAAAAACCAAAACTCAGAACCCAGAACCGACAACCGATTATAGAAATAAACAATACATACATATCCTAAACATATATTAACCCTCTAAGAATTCGCAAAAAAAAGGACTACTTTTGTGTATTAACAAAAAACAAATATTATGGCATTAGAAATAACAGACGCAACATTTGAAGAAACGGTTTTAAAAAGCGACAAACCGGTATTGGTTGACTTTTGGGCAGCCTGGTGCGGACCTTGCCGAATGGTAGGGCCCATCATAGAAGAAATTGGAAAAGAATATGACGGCAGAGCGGTAGTTGGAAAGGTAGATGTAGATGCAAACCAAGAATTTGCTGCTAAATATGGAGTGCGAAACATTCCAACTGTTTTGGTTTTTCAAAATGGTGAAGTAGTAGGACGTCAAGTGGGTGTTGCCCCTAAAAATGTTTATGCAGAGGCAATTGATTCGCTTTTGTAAAATATTATAAAAAAGAAAAATTAAATATCAAAAGGCTTGGCGTATTGCTAGGCCTTTTTCTATATTAGTAAAAATGTCTGGTCGAGCGCAGTCGAGACCTCTTTTTGTAAACAAGATTATAAAGACCTCTCGACTGCGGTCGAGGGGACAGACCAAAAACTATGAAAAACACAAATAAAGTACAGGATAAAATAGATGGTAAATTACTGGAGGAACGCAAAGTTTTCCTCTGGGGAATGGTTGATGACAAAAGCGCGCGCCATGTTGTGGACAGATTGATGTATCTGGACGCATTGAGCCACGATGAGATTAAATTCTACATCAACAGTCCCGGCGGTTATGTTACTTCGGGCTTTTCAATGTATGATACGATCAAAAGTTTAAAAAGTCCGGTTTCTACTATTTGTACCGGCTTAGCAGCATCTATGGGCAGTATCTTGCTTTCTGCAGGTGAAAAAGGGAAACGTTTTATCCAACCACACGCCCGTGTAATGATTCATCAGCCCAGTGGCGGGGCAAGAGGCGTTGCCAGCGATATTGAAATTACCGCACAGGAAATATTAAAGACTAAAGAGTTGAGTGCCCGGATTCTGGCAGAAAATTGCGGACAAACCTTTGAAAAAGTGATGAAGGATTTTAACCGCGACCATTGGATGGGTGCGGAGGAATCTGTGGAATATGGTATTGTTGATGCTATTTTGGATAAGAAGAAGTAAGCTATAACATTCAAGAGCCAAGAGCCGAAGTTAGTAGACACAGGGCGACAAAATGGAAATTGAGAAAGAAATAAACGACCCTTCGACTGCGCTGAGGGTGACAATATGAATATTGAGAAAGAAATAAACGAAATTACAGGTTTCAAAAACCTGGAGCTGCTTGCAAAACAAGTGGTGGAAGGCTTTATTTCTGGCTTGCATAAAAGTCCGTTTCATGGGTTTTCAGCAGAATTTGCCGAACATAAAATCTACAACAACGGCGAAAGCACCAAACATATAGATTGGAAGCTTTTTGCCAAAACCGATAAACTTTACACCAAGCGCTACGAAGAGGAAACGAACCTGCGCTGTCATTTGATTGTGGACAATAGTAGCTCCATGCACTACCCAAAGTTGAAGCAGTTCAATATTAATTCCTTAAACAAGATAGGATTTTCTGCCCTTGCATCCGCCGCCATTATGAACCTGATGAAACGCCAACGTGATGCCGTGGGATTGAGTATTTATAGTGACGAGTATGAATTTTATGCCTCGGAAAAAGGCAGTGAACGCCACCACCAAATGTTGCTTCAAAAACTCAATGAAGCACTGCTTTCTTCAAAGGAAAAAACCGTAACCAAAACCTACGAGCATCTCCATTTAATTGCCGAAAAACTAAAACGGCGCTCCCTGGTTTTTCTTTTTACCGATATGTTTCAAAGTGATGCCGAAGCAGAAAAACTTTTTGAGGCCCTCCAACATTTAAAATACAATAAGCACGAGCTTATACTCTTTCATACTTTCGATAAAAAACGTGAGGTAAATTTTGATTTCAGTAACCGACCTAAGCGATTTGTTGATGTTGAAACTGGCGAATTCGTAAATCTGTATGCCGATAATATAAAGGAGCAATACGAGGAGGCAGTTCAAAATTATTTTTCGGAACTCCAACTGCGCTGCGCCCAATATAGGATTAAATATGTGTTAACCGACATAAACGAAAGTTTCAACAAGATTTTGACCACCTATTTGGTAGAGCGGCAGAAGTTTGGATAGTTTCGGTTCTCGGTTGTAGGTTGTTTATCTTTGGTTTTGGGTTTTTTGGGTTTTGGGTTCCTGATTCAGGGTTGTTGGTTTTGGCGGTGTATTTATGGATTAAAATTTTGGTTGTTTCGAGGGAAAAATTAAATGCGATAATAATTTCAATTTTTTAAAAAAATAGTTTGCGAAAATGAAATGGAGTGGTATATTTGCCACCGCTTAATACGGCAAGGGAATTTCCCAAAATGTATGGTAACAATTTTTCACTTTGCCCAACTGTTGTTGGGGTTTTGCCGAAAGGTAGGATTGAAAACTTGGTCTGGTAGTTCAGTTGGTTAGAATACCTGCCTGTCACGCAGGGGGTCGCGAGTTCGAGTCTCGTCCAGACCGCTACTTCGGCTTCGCTCAGTAACCGCGAAGTTGTTAATGAAGTTGTGTTGTCCCGAATAATTCGGGATGTGGTTTAGAAATAGACCGATGAGAAGCTTATCCATATGGATGGGCTTTTTTTGTTTGGGAACTATACTGTAAGTTCCTTTTAAAATCAAAGCATTCCCAAATCGAGTTAAAGAATATAGGATGAATTAAAATTTCTTCTCACTTAACACGATTTAACATACTCCCTTTTGTAGGGTGAACAAGAATAATCTCGATTTTGTTTAAATTAGTAAGGTCTAATTAAATACAACAGGTATGCAACCCACTGATCCAATATTAGTCAAAATGGACCAATATTTAAAGCAATGGAAATCTAGCAAGGATTCGAGATGCGTATTTTTAAACTGTTACCATCTAATGAGTATGAATATGGTGTCAGCAATTATTCGTAAAGAGTTTCACGATACACATTGGGTGGATAAGTTGCTTCACAGCTTTGCCAATTATTATTTTGATAGCTTAGCCTGCTATGATTGTGGTGACCTAACCCCAAAAGTATGGGATAGCGCACACAAAGCAACAAAAGACACATCGTTAAGCGAACTGCAACTCTTAATGCTTGGTGTGAACGCCCATATAAATTATGACTTAGTATTGGCGCTATACGATTTATTGAAACCTGAATGGAATGCACTTTCCGAAACACAGCGAATACGGCGTTATGAAGACCACCATCATGTAAACAGGGTCATTGCAAGAACCATAGATCGTGTACAGGATGAAATTTTAGAGCCACTAAACCCGAAACTTAAATGGGTAGATGTTTTGATGGGTCGCATGGACGAATATCTAATATCAAGACTCATAACAAGTTGGCGCGAAGATGTGTGGGAAAATACGCAGGAACTTTTAAAAATAGAAAATGCAGAAGATCAAAAGCTCTTTCGTTTACAACTTGAAGAATCCGTCTTAAAACGTGCTAATACTATATGTATGTTTTAACAATCAATAATGGGTTGATGTCAACGAAATAATTATAGCTTCGCCTGCAAAAATATTCTTAGTTGTCATGAACGATTGGCTAATATATTTTTTATTCACTCTACTAATTTACCAACTTCCAACTTCTCCAAAAATTACCCCATATTCAATATATTTACAAACCATTGTAACACAAACACGCTATTTAAGTCTTAGAATAAAACAGAAGTCTTCAAAATCATCTTTATTTCTTAACAATGCGTGCATTTTACATTGTTTTTTTGTTGTTGTCTTCAGTAGGGCCATTTCAACTCCACGCCCAGTCCCTAAGCCAGGCAGAGGTTGTGGACCAGATTGACCTAGGTGTAAAGTATCTTTCAGAAAAAAAACATACGCAATCCATTGAGGAATTGGTTGCAGCCAATGATGCCGCAATTCGTAATGGCTGGTATACACAGGCTTTTAACGCCACTTTAAACATAGGCACTAATTATTATTTGTTGTTGGATTATGGAGAGGCGTTTCAATATTACCTACAGGCGTATGAAATTGCTATCCAACATCTGGGTGATAAACAAAAAATGTCTGTGTTAAATAACATTGGGGTTTTATATATTGAGGAAAAAGACCCGGAAAAAGCCAAGGAATCTTTTTTTAAGGCTTATGAAATTGCCAAAGCGCTTGATGATAAAGAGGAAATAGGGACCTACGGCATTAATTTGGCCTTGGTCTTGAATAAAATGGGAGATCTGGATTTAGCCAATAAATATATTGAGGAAGCATTGCCCTTGCTACAAAACGCCCCTAACGTGCTTCTATTGGCAAAAACCGCAAAGGCGGAAAACCTGCTGTTGAGAAACCAACTTTCAAAAGCTGAGATGCTCGCCTTGGAAATTTTGCCTCAAATTGAGAATCTTTTTCTTTTAAAGGAAAGGGTTACCGTGAATGATAAAATTACGGTTTTGTTGCTCCTAAGCAAGATATACGAAAAGCAGCAACTGTTTAAGGTAGCTCAGCAATATGCATTACAAGCACGAAATGCACAAAAAAACATAGAGGGGCGTATAGAAATTTATAGCTCCCTGGCAAATCTTTTTGGCCATACTGGCGAATTCCAAAAAGCCATGGCATATAAAGATTCAGTAATTATTGCCACAGATTCACTATACGCTATAAAAAATACAGCACTCTTTAAAAGTGAAAAGGTAAAATTCCAAATACAGAATTACCAACACGAACTTTTGGAAAGTAAAAAAACTTTAAAACAGGAAAAGCAATTTTTTTATATGTTGATTTTGGGGGTTATTCTCCTTATGGGTTTTCTAGTTTGGGTGTACAAAAACAATTCTCTTAAACACAAACATCGCAAAAGGATTATTGAACTTGAATTGGCGAAAGAGAAAAGCGATCGCCTGTTAAATGAAAGGCAACATCGCGAAAAGGAAGCCTTGGTATTGTTGGAAAAAGAACGCCTTAAAAATGAACTGGATAGTAGAAATCGTGAACTGACCACCAAGGCCATGTATGTAGCCAGTAAAAACGAACTTATAGAAGAAGTAATCCAATCCTTAGCGAAAAGTCCACAAATCGCAGGGAATGCCACCTTGAAAAGTCAGATAAACGATTTAAAAAAACATTTGCGAAAGGATACCCAATGGGATAGTTTTTTTGTGCATTTTGAAGAATTGAACCAAGGTTTCCTGAATAGATTAAGGTATAAACATCCCCATCTTACTTCAAATGATATTCGATTTTTAACTTTTCTCTTTATGAATTTAAGTTATAAGGAAATAGCATCCCTTTTGAATATCACACCCCAATCGTGCCGCAAGCGGAAAGAGCGTATTTCAAAAAAAATGAATGTTCCGGATAACCTTCCGCTTCATGCCTACCTTGCAGCTATTTAAGCCAATGTCACGTATAAAATATAACATGTCACAAAATGTCTAACTTCTTTTTTGGACGAATATTAAGGTTGGAGCTACTTTTATCGAATCATTTTCAAAAACTAATTCTAAAATTTATCCAATGACAAAAACAAACATTACAAAAAATGTCTTTTTTCTTTTTTTCCTGTTTGGGCTTTCAACTGTTCAGGCCCAATTTACCCAAACAGCTAAGGTGGTAAGCGCAAACAGGGAAGACCGTGCTGAATACGGAACTTCCGTAGCCATTACGGAAGACTTTGCAATTGTGGGCGCTTCAAGGGAAACTATAGCTTCCGGAGCAGCCTATATTTATACGAAGGACGGCCAAGGAACGTGGAGCTATTCCCAAAGATTGGCGGCTTCTGACCCAAACCAAGGGGCGGAATATGGCGGTGGCGTAAAATTATCGACTGATTATTTAGTGGTTGCGGCCGGAAGGGCTGATATCGGAGGTGCTCAAAGAGCAGGAGCGTTATATGTTTATGATTATCAAAACAACAATTGGGAATTCAGTACAAAATTGGTAGCCTCCGATTTCAGCAGTGAGGCAAAAATGGGCATGAACCCCACCTCCTTAGATGTTGATGGCAATACTATTGTTGGGGGAGCCCCCGGAGAAAATGCTTGGACCGGCTCAGTATATGTGTTCAATAGGGTTGCTGGTGTCTGGACAGAAACGCAAAAAATAATGAGTCCCACTCCTCAAACAAATGATGTTTTTGGAATAGGGGTTTCTATTTCCGGTGATTATTTGGTAGTGGGGGCCAACGAAGTAGATGGTCGAAAAGGCGCTGCCTATGTATATTTGAAAAACAGCAATGGCGTATGGGAGCATGTTCAAACCCTTATGGCGTCCGATGCGGCCAGTGACGATTTCTTTGGTACCTCCGTTAGCCTGTCTGGAGATCAATTGGTAATTGGAGCATATGGAGCTAATTTGGAACAGGGTGCATCCTATATTTTTGAAAAGAACAGTCAGGGAGTTTGGGAAGAAGTGCAAAAACTAACTGCCAATCCTTCCGCGGAAGGTGTTCAATTTGGATGGAGTACAGATATTCAACAAAATTACATTGTTGTAAGTGCACCTCATATCTTCGGTTTTGAAGCGGGAGAGGTTTATTTCTATAAGAGGGAAAGTTCCGGCAACTGGGTTGAAGATCAGGTAATACAGGGTATTGATACCGCAGGAGAAGATTTTTATGGTTGGAGTATCGCTATGCATGAAAGTCAGTTGATAGCAGGAGCGCCTTGGGAAGATGAGGACGCCAATGGACAAAATACTTTAGACCGTGCAGGTTCCGCATATATATTTAATGATCCCAACCTCTTGGGTGGTCTTGCAGATTATGGAATTTCCAATACATTAAATTTATTTCCCAACCCTTCACAAAATATCATTAATATACAAAGTAGTAACAAAATTATCACAAGCTTAAAGCTGTATGGTATCAATGGTGCTCTGTTAAATGAAAAGCTGAATATAAACGCAAATGATTATACCTTGGATATTTCTAGTGTTTCCAATGGAATTTATTTTGCGCACATTGGTTTTGAAGATGGTTCTATTTCAATTGAAAAGGTTATCAAACAATAATCCAATAATTCTTTGAGTAGATAGTTTTTTCTGTATTTCCCCAAAGGTCAGAGCATCATCAACTCTGGCCTTTTTTCTTTTCATCATTCAATTTCATTTCCTCCATATCTGCCTCCATTTTTTCTTTCTTTTTTCCAACCCTAATAAAGTCATATATACTCATATAAATATTCGCGATCCATACCAGTGCAAAACCTCCAATAAGGTAGCCACGCCAGTCTGCAAGCAATAAATGATATTGGGTAATGAATAAAAAAATGAGGGTAACATAGTGGCTGAAACAATATTCGCAGGTAAAAACATAAAAAAATTTGCGCTGGAATAATGTTTTGCTGGTTTTGGCTTTTCGCACGCAGATAATCCCTGGGCTCCCTAAATAATTCTTCATGGGTTACTGTCCAAGCAATGCAGGCTATGGGCAATGCCAGTAAAAAAAGATAAGTTACCTGATCGGATAGTTGCATAGCGATTAAAATTAAGTATTTTTTATTGAAGTTTAATATTTTTTTGAGAGTCCTGATCCAAAACCCAAAACCCAACCTAACGCTTCACCTCACCCCTCACGCCTAACACCTCACAAAAGAACTTACTTCCTTTCTCATTTCGAATTGTTTCCCTGTTATCGCAATGTTTTTCGATGCCAAGAAAGCCGTTATAGATTCACAATCAGTTTGGGTATTAATTATTTTTAGGGAAGGATTCTGGTTATAGGTAATAATTTCTTTTAATAATACCGAAGCTATTCCTTTTCTTCTGTGCAATTTACTAACCGCAATCTGTGTTAGATCTCCCGATTTAGGTTCTAAAATGCAATGGCCAACTAATTCATTGTTATTGAAAGCTCCAAGTATTATAAAATCTTCTGCTTTTCTGTTTATGGCCTCAAAACTATTTTGCCACGACGGAGTAAAATCGAAGAAGGTCTGCATGTTTTTATATTCCGATAAATCAACTGTTCTAATAGAATAAGTTGGATCCAACGGTCTGTCAGCAACTTTTATATTTTCAAGTTTTTGCACAAAATAATTAAACGCTCTTTCCGTGTTAAATCCCATATTCTTGTAGATGGAGATTGCTTTAGTATTGTGCTGCAATACTTCCAGCAAATAGGTTTCAATATTGGCTTCTATTAAATAGGGCAGGGAATGTTCAAATATTTTGGTGGCTAGCCCTTTCCCGCGATATTCTTTAATTGTACCTGTTCCGGTATCATAGGCGGTTCTTTATATTTTTATAAAATCCAACCCCGTTGAGCGTAAATGCTACTAGTTTGTCCTTTTCAAAGGCGCCAAAAGATAACTCGGGCACAAACCCCCTTCGGTGCAACATTGCTTGAAATTCTTCTTTTGTCCACTGCGTTTCGTAATCTTTAAATGCTTCGTTGAAGGCTATATACAGCGTATCAAATGTTGTGTTTTGGAGTGATTTAATTATTTCCATTTTCCATTTTATAGTATTTTATCATCCAATGAAATAGGCTCTCAACAATATCTTGGGTTTGCTGCTGGAATTAGATGAAAAAGGAAATCTTCTTTCCCTTGAAATTCCAGTCCATAAAGTTGAAGCGTCTGTATATGTATTGATTTTTGCCATGGTTCGAGTCAATTTTGCAACAAAACGAAGATAGTATTTTTTTGATATTGCCAGATAGAGGCATATTATAAAGTAAATCCGAGCCAAAGCTTTTTTTGCTACTTTAGCGTCCTGTTCAAGGTCTTTATTATAATCTTTCGTAACATTTTTATCACATCAAAAACTAACCTGTTTTAACCCTGCTAAATTTACTATGAAAGTTGTAATTACAGTATTATTCTTATTTCTCTCCCACGGTATCTCTATTGCGCAGTCTATTAAAACTTGTGATTCTCTTGTAAAAGCTGGAGTGGTTCAGCTGGGGGAAAATGATCATATTGCGTCCCTCGAAAATTTGAATAAAGCCTTTGTTATGGCCACAGAAAATCGATGGTATGACCAAGCTTTTCTGGCCTTAAACAATATTGGGGCAAATTATTATACACTTTTAAATTACGGCGAGGCCCTTCATTATTATCTCGAAGCGTACCAAATAGCCATTAGTCATTTGGATAGTGAACGGGAAATGATAGTACTGAATAATATAGCTATCTTGTATTTAAGCGATCACGAATACAAAAAGGCCGCGGAGTATGAAAAGCGCGCCTTTGATATTGCCCAAAAAGCCGATAACCCCAAAAGGATGGCATTATACGGTGTGAATTTAGGTCTCATCCACAATAAAATAGGCAACCTCCAAAAAGCCGCACATTACTTTTCCGAAGTTAGAAAAATTGATTATCCCGATTTAAACATTAATCTTATAAATGAAATTGGGCAGACCGAAAATGCCTATTTATCTAAAAATTATGGGCAGGCATTAGAGTTGGCCAATTCCATTTTACCATCAGTGCGGCAAAATACCAATCACACGGAACTGAGTCACCTCTTTTTATTGTTATCCAAAATATATTTGGAACAAAATTCTTTGGAGGAAGCTTTACAATTTTGCAATAAATCCATTGAAGCTGCTCCCGATTTGGAAACAAAAATAAATGGCTTCCAACAACTTGCGGCTGTTTATAAAAGACAGGAAAAATTTGAAAATGCTATATCCATAAAAGATACTTTATTACGGTATTCCGATTCGCTCAACAGAGTAAAGAATGGAAAATATTTTGAAAGCAACAAAATGAGCTTTGAGATAAAAAAATACCAGCAGGATGCAGCCAATAGCAGCTTAAAATTGAACCAAGAACGGAAATTCCACTATGCCCTTCTCGGCGGGATTGGTGTTGTTCTGTTGGTATTGGTGTGGGGTTTCCGAAATAGTTTTTTAAAAAATAAGCATAAAAAGGAGGCCGCGGAACGGGAACGTGAAATAGCACTTTTGGAGCTTAAAAGAAGGGAAAGCGAAAAACTGATAATGGAAAAGCAAATATTGGACAAGGAGGCACAACAGAAGCTGGAACAAGCAGAGCTGAAACTTGAAATTGAAATAAAAAACCGCAAGCTTTCCGCTAAGACACTTTATCTGGCTGAACGTAATGAAATTCTAAAAAATATTATTGATGTTATCAGTACGCAGCAAGAATTTGACGATAACAAAACAGTAAAAAATGAATTGAAAAAGTTGAGGGAGTTGGTAAAAAACGACGGGAGTTGGGATGATTTTGCGAAACATTTTGAAGCCGTCAACCAAGGTTATTTAGAAAAACTAAAGTCCGATCATCCAACTTTAAACAGCAACGATTTGCGTTTTATTTCCTATCTATATATGAATTTGAGCCAAAAGGAAATATCCACCATTCTCAGTATATCGCCCGATGCATGCAGAAAAAGAAAAGAGCGCATCTCCAAAAAAATTGGGCTTACGGACGGGGCCGAATTATACGATTATTTATATAGCATATAGGCCCCCTCACATTATTTCCAGAGTTACGTCACACTATTTCCGTGTAAAATTTTGGATTAGCGACCCGCTTTTCCAAACATTTGACAAACTTTAAAAAACTATTTCATGAAAAAATTTTTTACGCTGTTTGCCGTGTTGGTCTTGACTTTAAAAGTGAGCGGGCAAATTAGTTTCGAGGGTGCTGCCGAATATGGGCGGCTTTACAATATAACCTTTGACCCAACCTCCGAAAATAAACTATATGCACTTAGCATAGGCAACCATTTAATGACCTCCAACAACAAAGGACAAAGTTGGGAGGTACTGTACTCTTTCGATAGGAGTATTGTAATGTTACAAGATTTAAAATACAGAGAGGACCATACGCTAAGTTTTATAGTTGATGGCACGGAAGATGTTGATGGCGTTTATATATTCGACATTCAAGCTGAGAGTATTATCCACCAGTATATTGCACCCACACCATCAAATTCATATAGAGATTGGATTTCGTCATATAGCATTTATCCCAGTGATAACAGCATTGCTTTATTGCATCAATCATATATGGATTCAGGGTTTAATGCCTTTGCAAAAGTTTACTATACCACAGACGGCGGAATTTCTTGGCAAGAGGTGTATTTTACCGAAAACTTTGATAGAGTATTTCCCAACAATGTAGCCATTGCGCCCAACAACCCACTAAAGCTTTATATGCCAAGAGGAGCTGGAGCCAATAGTTCCCAAGGAGGTCTATTGATTTCTGAAGATGCGGGGATTACCTGGAATGAAACAATGGCCGGAATAACCTTCAAACCCTTAACTTTTCACCCAAATGATCCCGAAACCATGTTTCTGGGGACTTTTATAGGAGATGGTAACCAATCGGAAAAATTGTATAAAAGTACTGACGGCGGCCAAACCTGGGAAGAAAACAATATAACCTGGGCTCCTGCAACATTAGACTGTATTAATTCCATAGTGTACAATCCTCGTAATTTGGAAAATATAATTGTACTGGAAGAAAACGAAATCTCCATCACCCAGGATGCAGGCGTAAGCTGGACCAATTATGTATATCCCGAAAACGAGCCTGAAACATATACGTATGGAATTCATGCTTCATTTAATCCATTTGTTGACGATGAGGTTTTTATAAATGCCGATTACTACCCAATGTTCTCTGAAGACGGGGGGGCAAATTTGGAGATTTTACCTGTACCCTTTAATAGAAATACGATGGTTGGGCTTGCGCCGGGAAGTGATTCACATTTATATTACAGTGTTCAGGATGGCATTGTGCACAGAGATTTCACAACGGGTGAAACCAATAGCTACTATATTATACCCATAGATATTTTTTCAATTAACAATCCTACCCGTTATTTTGTAGACTCCCAAACCTTGGGTCGCATATATTCATTTTCCGACACTTTCTCCGGTGCTTTTTTGGAAGTAAGCAATGATCACGGAGAAACAAGAAATACATTATATCAAACCTTTTTTGACGATGTAAGAGCCTTAACTACCCATCCCATCAATGCAGATGAAATATGGGTTTCCATGCGCGATGCCGGATTGTTTTCATTTGATTTCTCTGATTTAAACCAAGTTATTGAAACCCCAATCCAAACGCCGGAAGCTGGGATTGTTTATGAGGTTTATTTTAATTCCTCCAACGCAGGTGAAGTTTGGATTTCCATTAACAACACTATCTATAAAAGTACAGACGAAGGAGCAACATGGGAGGAGAAAGGCAATGGATTGACCTTAAATATGGATGAAGCAGTTTTTGATATTACCCAAAATCCAAATAATGCAGACGAATTTTTAGCGGCCAGCAGCAATGGTATCTACAAAACCACGGATGGTGGTGAACAATGGGAAAAGGTTTTTACGGGTAACAATGTCCAAAAAATAGCGTATTCCCCCTTAACCAATGGAAGCATAGTGGCCTCTATTTATACAGGTGATTTAATTGAAGCCCAAATAGTTTATAGTACGGATAATGCCCAAACTTGGAATAGCATTCCTTTGGAAGACATGGTGCATTCATTATCCTTTTCCATGGATTACTTTTTCTATGAAAATTCCGTTGATGTTTATTTGGCCACGAATGATCTTGGAGTTATAAAATTGAATATAGACCTTAGCAGTTTAGGAACTCCAGATTATGCATCTTCTAATGGTATTGTGGTATATCCAAATCCGACAAAGGATGAAGTTTATATTGAAGCAGGCGAGCATTCTATTCAGGGAATATCTATGTATAGCAGTTCGGGAGCAATGATTTTTCAGTTCAATTCAAATGAAAGTATTTCCTTGGCCGATTTAAGTCCTGGGGTTTACTTTTTGAAGATTGTTACTGAAAATAATACTTATATAAAACGTGTTGTAAAGAATTGATATTTATAAATATTTAATGTTGTTAAGTGTAGGAGGGGACCAAGATTATTTGGTTCCCTTTTTTTGATAATAGCGTCCCTCAAAATCTCACAACGAACAACGGAAAAACCAAACCCAAACCCCACAAAAGTTCACCAAGAAGTAACATCCAAATTGGCTTTCTGTTTTTCAATAATTTATAATAATACTAAAAAAATGTGTTTTCATAAAACGCTTTTTTCATAAGAGGGAAGAACATATTTCTAAAAAATCAGTGGCCGGAATTGATTAACTAAAATGATGGTTATGAGGGTTTTCTGCTTATTGTCTTACCAGGCGCGTTTACCGTAACTAATCAGCAATACCTCCATAGTTAATTTTTTTAATCTTGTAATTTATCTTTTTTGTAATTTTGGTTTTGACAAAGAAAACAAATGACAACTATAAAAAGGCCAGTTCTATTTTACGTGGACGACGATGATGATGATTTGATGATTTTTGGGGAGGTTGCTAAAGAATTGGGGATTGAAGTGTGGTTGTTTAATAATGGAGACCAACTTTTGGAGGCACTTGAAAAAACTCATATTGAACCATCAATAGTTTTCGTTGATTTAAATATGCCAGGGAAATCTGGGTATGAAGTAATTTCGGAAATCCGCTGTTCAAATCGTTGGAAGCAACTTCCCGCCGTTGTACTGTCAACCGCTTCCGATAATTTTAGTATAGAGAAGTCGCGCGCAGCTGGAGCCAGTTTATATATGCAAAAGTTTACCGATCCTAACAAATTGATCGTCGCACTTAAAATGGCGATGGGCAGAGATTGGACGGCACGTTCCTGCCAAGAACTTTTTGTTTATGCCCTTTAATAGTTGAAAAACTAGGCGAGCGGCAAGGTTACCTTAAAAACACTTCCCTCTCCAGGAACGCTCTCAGCATCAATGCTACCACCATGGCGTTCGGCGATGCGTCTGCAAAGTGCTAGGCCAATTCCTGTGCCGCTAGTAGCACCCCCGAGGCGGTGGAACATCGTGAATATTTTTTCTTTATACTCAGGCTCAAAGCCTATGCCTTTATCGGCAATGCTGATTTTAACAAACTTCTTTTCATCACTCTTGACCGCAGTGGAAGTGACCTGAACGTCGGGAACGTCTTCACTGAATTTTATTGCATTCCCCATCAAATTTGAAAACAGTTGGTGCATTTGTATAGGTATGCCTTTAACAGGGGGCAAATCTGCTATCTTAATATCAGCCTTTCGTTCCTGCAGCATTAGTTCATAATCCTGCATGATATCATCAAACACTTTATTAAGGTCTACGGTTTCTATTGTCGACTCCTTCTTCTCTATATGCGAATATTCAAGCACCGCTTTAATTAACTTGGACATTCGCTCACTTGATTTCTTAATTTTAGCTAGGTATTGTCTAACGGCCTGCCCATCGTCAATATTTCGTTCAAGCATATTGCTGAAGGTAATAATTTTACGCAATGGTTCCTGCAAATCATGAGAGGCAACATAAGCATATTCTTCCAGAAGCCTGTTTTGTGTAAGGATAAAATCCTGTGATTCCTTTTGAAGCGTGAGATCACGAGTCACCTTCGAAAACCCAATAATACCTCCGGCATCATTGTGCAGGGCAGTTATAACGATACTTCCCCAAAAGCGGCTTCCGTCTTTTCGCAATCGCCATCCTTCATGTGTAGCCCTATTTTTGGATGTGGCTTCCGCTAAAAGTTTGTCCGGCAATCCACGCTCACGATCTTCTGGTAGGTAGAATCTTCGGAAATTCTTGCCAAGAATTTCCTGCTCTTGATATCCTTTAATTTTTTCTGCTCCCTTATTCCAATTTAGAATGTTTCCCTCCACATCCAGTAATATGATAGCATAATCAACTACTTCTGAGACCATACGGTGGTACTGTTCTTCACTGCGCCTGAGCTTGTCATTTTGTATTTCAAGTGCCGTGGCGTATCGCTCTTTTAATTCCTCAGCTTGTTTGCGCTCAGTCAGGTCGCGGGTCATTTTAGAGAAACCAATATTATTTCCTTGATTATCGTGGAGTGAGGTTATTACGACAGAACCCCAAAAAAGGCTGCCGTCTTTTTTTACCCGCCAACCTTCGTGTGTCGCTTTTCCCTCCCGATGCGCAGTTTTCAGTAGCTGCTCCGGAAGCCCCGCCTCAATGTCCGATGCTTGATAAAAAGTGCTGAAGCTGCGCCCCACGATTTCTTCTGAAGTATAACCTTTAATATTTTGCGCACCCTTGTTCCAGTTTAGGATTTTGCCTTCATTATCAAGAAGTATAATCGCATAATCTTCAACCTCTGCAATCATACGGTGATAGCGTTCTTCGCTCAGTCTTAGGTCAACATGTTGCTGCTCCATAAAACTTCTTTGCCGCTTCTGTTTTTCTTCTGCTTCTTTTCGCTCGGTCAGATCCCGTGTCAGTTTTGAAAAACCGATTACCTCCTTATCTTTGTCATGAAGGGCAGTAATCACTGCGGAACCCCAAAACTGGCTACCTTCCTTTCGAACATACCATCCTTCATGGACTGCACGGCCCGATTCTTTGGCTTCCTGCAGTAATTTATCCGGTAGTTTATTTTTACAGGCCTCTGAAGTATAGAAAATTTTGAAATTTTGACCAATAATTTCTGCTGCTTTGTACCCATTGATATCTTCAACGCCGGGATTCCAGTTCAAGATAAAGCCATCAACATCAAGTAATAATATTGCGTAATCCCGCACTTCTTCTACCATTTTATGATAAAGTTTTTCAATGGTAGCCGGGGTGATGTTGCGGGTTAAATGGTTTATCCTTTTTTCTTCAAACATATGAATGATATATAAACAATGCGTCCTAGGGTTTGGTATGAGGGCTCAAACATATATATGTTAAGCTGGAGCCGGAATATGCATTACTCCCAAATATCTAATTCTCGAATATAGGTCGCAATAAGCGAAACGGTTTGTCTTTTTTAAGATTTAATTTGTATAATTACCCTTTCTTCATTTTGAAGTTTATCGCAGTTTTTCAAATAAAAAAAGTTGTCTTTTTCGTGTTCTAAGAAATCCAAATTATTTTTCAAGGTTTAGTTAGCCCTTATTCATTATCAGCTATACTTAATTTCTGCTTATCATTATTATACTTGTTTTGGAGAGAAAGTCATGAATTCAATTCTGTCCAAACAAGAAGAAATTTTGTCCAATTTATACATCAATAGGTTTCACTGCTTCCAATGGAACTATAATTACAGCAAAATTTAATTTATTTGCCTGAAATTAATCTCAAATAAAAAACGCATTGTTAATTCTTTAAAATTGTTCGAATGAAAACCAAAATTTACTATTTGATACTATTACTTATAACTTTTTCTTCTATTAATATAAATGCCCAATCGTATGAATGGGGTGGAAGATTTGGCGGAATAGGCGAAGATGTGGTAAAACGCATGCACGTAGATGCTAATGGCAATAGTTATACCACCGGCTATTTTACAGATACTGCCGATTTTGATATTACTAATGAGGAATATAACTTAACGGCAAATGGTTTTTATGATGTATTTGTACAAAAAACCGATACTGATGGAAACTTGGTTTGGGCTGTTAGTGTAGGAGGCACTATGTTTGATTATGGCACGGGCATAACCGCTGATGCACAGGGTAATGTGTATGTAACTGGTTACTTTGATGAAACTGTAGATTTTGATCCCGGAGCTGGTGAATCGTTGTTGACGTCACAAGGTGGAGGCGATATATTTATCCTAAAATTAAATAGCGATGGCGAATTTGTTTGGGCCAAAAGTATCGGCAGCCAAGATTATGAAGAATCCACGGCTATTGGGGTTGATCCAACAGGAAATGTATATGTGTTGGGATATTTATATGCTACCGTTGATTTTGATCCGGGTTTGGATGAGTTCTTACTGTCAAGCGCCGGCCTTAGTGATACCTTTCTTTTAAAACTTAATGCGGCGGGAGAATTTGTCAATGCGTACACTTATGGCGGCGATAGTATTGATTTGGCCCTCGACCTGGCAATTAAAAGTGAAAACGAAATCTTTTTAAGTGGTTATTTTGACGGTACTGCCGATTTGGATCCCCGTCCAAATGAAACCCATTTTGAAACTGCCACAGGAGATTTTGCAGGATATGTAATGCAGATAAATGATTCGGGTGAAATAATTTCCCTTGCCCTAACAGAAGGCGGATCCGTAAATATTTATGCTATTGAATATGATGCCGATAACAATATGGTCATTACAGGAAATTTTAGTGGTACCGTAAATTTCGACCCTACTTCCGGAAATTCTGATTATACATTTTCAAGTCCCAATGCTTATAATGGATTTATTTTAAAAGTTCAACCGGATGGCTCTATCGCTTGGGCTGCACACCTTGCCTCCAATGACCCCGTTTTTGGCTATGATATTGCGGTATCTCCTAATGGCAATGTAATTGCAACTGGGTTTTTTGGAGGGGAAGCAGATTTTGATCCCGATCCAAATACAAACTTTATGCTTACAAAACAATCCAATAGCCCAACTGATGCCTATCTATGGTCTTTGGACACAGATGGCAATTTTCTGAGTGCATACCAGTTTGGCGGTGTAGGGTTTATCGATACCCATCAATTAGGAGTAGATAGCGCGAATAATATTTATTTGGCTGCACAGTTCGAAGGTTCTGTTGACATAAACCCTTTACCCAGTGGGGTTGACCAAGTAACCGCAATGGATTTTAGGGATAATTATCTGCTGAAATTTAATGATGGCTTATTAAATGTGCCTTCTAATAATTTTAATAAGCTAAGTTTTTATCCAAACCCCGCGACCGATAACATTTATCTATTGAATGTGGAGAACCTTTCAGACAATACATATGTAATTTTCAACATCATGGGGCAATTAGTGGGTGAAGGTGTATTGAATGAAACCAAATCAATAAACGTGAAGGCACTCCAAAGCGGGATGTATATTCTAAGTGTAGATAGGGGAGCAACTAATATTAAGTTCTTAAAAGAATAGGAAAAAAAAATAAACCCATATTGTATTTTAGCGAATTAAACGCTAATTTCAATATGGACAATTGGACAATGATCGTTGATTTTATATTAATAGCAGGGATTTCCCTGCTATTCTTATTGGTAGTATTCGTATTAAAAACCGATTCGGGTTTTTCTAGAAAATTACTCGTGGTATTTTTTGCCAGCTCAATATTTTTTCTTCTCTACTATTATGCATACTTGCATAAATCTCGGGTTTTGGGTGGTATTGCCATTGGTTTCGGCAATGGTGTAGGGTTTTTGTTAGGTCCAGTCTTGTTGTTCTATATACGCTCGCTTATATTTCCCAAGTACAAAGTACTCTCTTCTTTGTTGCGGCATCTTATCCCATATTTTATTTTTTGGATTCTCATCTCTTTGCCCGTGGCATTAAGCATGCTCTTTGGCCTTTTCTCCAATTATCACAGGGCCTACGTTAAGGTTGCCGATTATTTGAATTTAATTGAAAACCTCTACTTTTTAGGATATTGTATCGCTTCCTATAAGCTCGTGCAAAAGATTCGGGATGCCCGTAAACAACTAGTTTCGAATATCCCCAAAAATAATTTGCTGTGGATTAAAACCTTGATTGTGGGCTTGTTCATAATTATTGTTCTAGACAGCACCTTTTCCATATACGAGCTAATCTTTCCACCAATTTCTTGGAATATTGGAACAATTATAGCCTTTGCGCTAATTGTGCTCTATTGTACTTTGGGTTATAAAGGAATGTTTCAGTCAGAAATACTCTTGCCACATTTTCTCCTTTCTCCGCAAACGGCCTCAAAAGAGCCAATTCATACTGTAAACAACTTGCCAGAAAGGCCTGTTAGACAACTGGATGCCTTTTCAGATATGGAGATTGAACGGCTAAAACTTAACCTCAATGAAATATTGTCTACTAAAAAACCATATCTCAACGAATCGCTAAGCCTTTCGGAATTAGCGGATGAATTAAATATCAGCGATAAAAAACTTTCCGAACTATTAAACCAGCACCTCAATACCAATTTCTATAACCTCATAAATGAATATCGCGTAAGGGAAGTGAAAAAAAGACTAGCTGATATGGAAAATAATAAATATACCCTCCTAAGCATTGCATACGATTGTGGGTTTCAATCCAAAACGAGTTTTAATAGGGTTTTTAAACAAAAAACGGGAATGTCACCCTCCAGATATAAAGAAAAGATTAGTTGAGAATCATTTTTCCTGGGCTTTAGCTAATGAGCTTACAGCCTAAAGCAAAATACATGTAACATTCTGAAAGAAATGGCGTTATATAGACTCATCAATCCAAAAAATCTATGCTACAACGTTTTTTCATCTTTTGCTCCGGTGCGGATAGCGCCATACTTGACGAATGTTCTCCTGGCGAACGTACCAAATATGCAGGCATTGGCGCCACCGTTTTTTTTACTGCCGTTATGGCAACCATCGCTGCCGCTTATGCTCTTTATACGGTTTTCGACAATTATTACTCCGCCATTTTCTTTGGAATTATTTGGGGATTATTGATTTTTAATCTGGACAGGTTTATTGTTTCCACCATAAAAAAACGCGACAGCTTTTTTGACGAACTGCTACAGGCATCGCCACGAATTGCTTTGGCAATCATCATTGCCATCGTAATTTCAAAACCTTTGGAAATAAAAATTTTCGAAAAGGAAATCAATCAAGTATTGCTTACCGAGAAAAATGAAATGACACTCGCCAATAAAGACCAGTTGGCGTTGCAATACAGGCCTTCGGTAACTGCATTGAAAACCGAAATTGCAGGTTTAAAAGATGAGATAACCACAAAAGAAGCGGAAGTTAATGCGCTTTATGATATTTATATAACCGAAGCCGAAGGTACAGCAGGTACAAAAAAATTAGGCAAGGGCCCTGTATATAAAGAGAAGCGCGAAAAACACGACGCCGAACTGACCGCATTGGCAGAATTGAAAAAAGCAAATTCCGAAAAAATATCTGCAGCGGAAGCCAAAATTGCCTCCCTCGACACCGAATACAATACAAAAGTGGTGGACACCCAACCTATAATAGACGGTTTTGACGGTTTGATGGCGCGCTTGAATGCATTAAACAAACTACCGTGGTTGCCTTCGCTATTTATCTTTTTATTGTTTTTGGCTATTGAAACCTCTCCGATACTCGCTAAGTTGTTGTCGCCGAAAGGCGCTTACGATCTTAAGCTGGAAGAACAGGAAGGTTCTCTAAAATCGTGGGTTATCCAACAAAAAACACAGCGTGATGTGTTGGTAACTACAGACCGCGACATCAATAACCGCGTGTATGCGGACATTGCCGAAGAACAGGAACTGTACGATTACAAGCGCAAAAAAGCCCGCGAACTTATGCAAATGCAGGCGGATGCGTTTTATAAGAAACAGAAAAGTGTGCTTTAGGTTTATAAGTTGATGATTTGAATGGAAGAATTTAAAACTTTTGCACGAAACAACGCTGTATCATTGCACAACTTGTTTCCCAAAACTTCCTTTTCCGAAGTTTTAAAAATTGATATGGGCACCCAACTTTCACCCGATTCCAACTACAATACCGTTATGGAATTGGGTAGTTTTATTTCTGAAATCCAACAGAAAAATCCCAACGCCCTTCTCGCAAACGGCTATTTGGAAAGAAGGAGGTTTTATACAACAGACGCCTATAAAAGAACTACCGAAACAGGTTCAGAATATAGAAATATCCACTTGGGAACCGATTTTTGGGTTCCTGCACAAACACCAATACACGCCCCTTTTGAAGGGAAAATTGTGATTCTGCAAGACAATAATTTTCCAAAAGATTATGGCCCAACTTTAGTATTGGAACACAGTTTCAACCGTCAATTATTTTACACATTATACGGGCATCTTTCACGCGAAAGTTTGACATTTCACAAAAAAGAAAAACAATTGAAGGCTGGTGAATTTATAGGTTTTATAGGCGGCCCGGAAGAAAACGGAAATTGGGCTCCGCATTTGCATTTTCAAATACTTTTGGAATTACTCGGAAATACAGAAAATTTTCCCGGCGTGGCTTTTCCTTCGGAAATTGAAAAATGGAAAATTATTTGTCCAAATCCGAGCCTTTTATTTTTAGAAAAATTTTAAAAAACCAACATATTCCCGTGCGAGAAAATAACTTTAGGAATCTTTCCTATTTATAAAGTAGGCATAGGGTTCCATACCTTTCGTATTTTCAAAAATTACCATTAATATTCCTATTATGGGCAAGGCTATAATGGCACCCACCATTCCCCACAGCATCGAAAAGAGAATAATTCCGAACACGGTAATAAACGGATTCATGTTTATTTCGTCCCCAATAATCCAAGGTGTTAATATATAATTCTCAATTAACTGCGCTGCCGAAATCACTCCAATTACAATAAGTGCAGGAGTAGTTCCGGAGTAAAGGTATGCGAGAATCACTGCTATGCCACCACCTATAAAATTCCCCACGTAAGGGATGATGGAAAAAAGGGCTGCAAACACGGCCAAAAAAAGTGCATATGGAACAGAACCCAGACTAAAGCCCAAATAATATATTCCAAAAAGGAAAATCATAATCTTTCCCTTTCCCCAAAAATAACTGCTTATAATTTTAGAGGAATCACTCAATATTTTACCCATAGCCGAAGGATTGGAGGCGAGTTTTTTGAAAAAAATCAAAAACATTTTTTTTTGCATCAATAACAGAACCACATATACAAAAATGATAAGCGATTGGGAGAGCAAATTCACAACACTAGACAAAAAACTACGGGCAAAGCTTTCTGCAGCATTAACCATGCTTTTGTTGTTTTCGATATAGTTTTGATAATCCCAGTTTAGGTTTTGATTTGCCCATTGTGAAAGATTGTTCAGCTTTTCGCCTGCCTTGTCTTTAATGGTAGGCCAATCGCCGGCTATATTATTTAGTTGTGAACCAATAAGCCAAAAGAGCAGAAAAAACACAATTATCATTAAAATAAGCGAAAAGGTTATTGATAACCAATTGGGCAGTCCCCAATGCTTTAATTTTTTCGTGGGTTTGTCGAGCAAAATTGCAATTATTGCTCCTACCAATAAAGGTAGGATAAGACTTTTTCCTACATAGCAAATTGTTAGAATTCCCCCAATAATTAATAGTGCTTTTATTAAATAGCTCCCTGATATATCTATTTTCGAATTGGTCAAAAAATGGATTTTAGGTTAATAATATTACAGTTTCAAATTGTACTTCTTGTAAATTTAATGGAAATTTTTTTATTCCTGTTCTCTAAAACAATTAATGAAAATCTTTACTTACATTTAAATTAAGATTTTAATTGAAACTGCATCACTGAAAAAAAGAACCCAAATATGAAAAAAATCCTTTTATTTTTAGCACTAATTGTTACAATGAATCTTGCTTCCCAAACGGAAGCCGAAGACAGAAAAGCTATTCTTACTGTTTTAAAAATGCAGCAAGATGCGTGGAATAAAGGTGATCTCGAAGGGTTTATGCAAGGCTACATTAAAAGCGATTCCCTAAAATTTTATGGCAGTCGGGGATTAACGGAGGGTTGGCAAAATACTTTGGATAACTACAAAAAAGGATATCCTACCAAAGCACACACCGGAAATCTCTCTTTTACAATTGATGCGTTGACAAAAATTGATGAAAATGCTTATTATATGATGGGCCAATTCCATTTGGTGCGGGATGCGGGAAATGCGAACGGCGTTTTTTTAATCATTTTTAGAAAAATTGAAGGCGAATGGAAGGTGATTGCAGATTTGAGTTGCTAATTGCCTTTTATCCTTTTCCAGAGAGCTGACAGCAGTTTTCCAGCTTCACGGGTATTTTTCTCCTCTTCGGTAACTGTCACTTCATTTCCTTTTTTTTCAATTAAAAAACTAAAGGCAAATTTTTCTGATTTGGGGTCAACGCTAATCATCCCAAAACGCAGATCGTTTAAATAGATTCCATCGGGTTTTTCAGAAATGGTATACCAGCCCTTCGTAATTTTCACAAGTCTTTTCACCTTATCTTCTTCAGCCAATGCTCCCAAGATTGCGTGATTTTTTGGATGTGAAAAAAACTGAATGGGTTTGGTATCAAAAAAAGAATAATCGCCAATCAAAAATGCATCCTCGGTTTCCACATTTGCCGTCCACAAAATGGTATTTAAAGGGCTTGGTTTGGTTTCCAAAGCGGAATAGGGAATGTTCTGATTTTCCAGTGCGGTTTTAAATTTATTATATGTTATTCCTTTCAGAATTATGGTAAGCAACATATAGGTGCTACTTACAATCAAGCCTAATTTATTGAATCTTTTTCGTTTTATACTTCCTCTTTTTTGAAGCATCGCCAAAATCAAAAACACTAAAAACGGCAGTGTATAGAGTGGATCTATCACAAAGATATTTTTGTATGCCAAACGCAGATCTAAAGGCCAAAACAATTGCGTTCCCCAAGTGGTATGGGCATCCAGCAACGGGTGGGTTACAAAACACAAAAACCAAAACCAAAACCATTCCTTAAAAGTTGCTCGTTTGTCCCAAAGCGAGAGCAGCCATCCAAAAAGAAAACCGAAAACCATTGAAAAAACAATTGAATGTGTAAATCCGCGATGCATTTCCAACGCGGTTACAGTATCAGTAATAAAGCTGGCAATTACATCCAAATCAGGGATGCTTCCGGCAATTGCTCCCAAAACCATCGCTTTGTTGCCTATTTTTTTTCCTAAAACCGCTTCGCCCACGGCTGCGCCCAAAACAATTTGTGTTACTGAATCCATTCAGAATTTTTAGAGGTGTAGCCGTGAAAATACGTACTTCTTAGGTATAAAAAAAAGGATGTTTTTTTTATCAACATCCTTTTAAAATCTTTATTTAAGAAAATGCTATTTAGAGAGTTCTGCCACTAAGGTATAGGCGGCATCACCATGTACTCCCGTAAAGTATTTGCCCCATTTTTTTGCTCTCTGTTGGCCCGAATCACCTGGCCACGCCTGGCTTATTAATTGACCATTTTTGTCGAACATTTTTTCCATATCACACAGAGAATCTACAAAAAATGCTTCCACGAATTCCGTTTTGTCACTTCCCCAAGCGTGAACGTTTGGATAATAGCCTTTAATGTATTCGTTCTTAGATATAACCTTTGCAAAATTTTCTGAACGCAGATCATTAAATTCTATCTCTGACCCATCTTCGGGAAATGTAAAATGTGTTCTGCGAACATACATTACCAAATCTTTGTTATTGTCTTCGGGTAACAATTTGGCGTTATCAAGAGGCGCATAAATTTCATCAGAATGCTCTACGGAAAAATAATCATCGAGTTTCTTAAAAAACGCATTTCGAGCATTTTCATCAGGCCAGGCTTGGTTTTCAAGTTCCGCATTTCTTTTGGCAGCTTTATCTATCGCATCCCAAGAAGGGTATGTGCGCACATAAATAACTTCTGAATTGTCTGGTGTAAAAAGATGGGTGTAATAAGATGAAGATAAAATGTATTCATTTTTACTGACCACTTTTTGCAGATACTCTTTTTCCAAAGCTTTCCATGCGTCCATGCTGAAATCTTCTTTATCCATATTCCAGTGCATGGTGGTTACGGTAATATAGCTAGGTCGATTCGCCTGATCTTGCGCGAATACATTAAAATTCAATAGCAACAATATTGATGCTATTGCAATAAACTTAAGGTTGGTGGTTGTTTTCATAATCCCATTAAATTAAATTAGTATAAATATTAAAATTGATTACTATTTTAAAATTTTTGGGGCCAAAAAAATTAAGAATAAAAAAAGTGAGGAATTATAAATTTAATAAAAAAATTTAATAATTGTTTGTTTTAATGTTAATTATGTAATTAATCCACAATCCGCATTTTTTTCAGTAAAAAGGAGGCATTCATGTTTTGGCAAATACCCGGCTTAAAAGTATAGTCGAAATAAAGTTCGTCATTTTCAATGCGCGCGTCGAAGAAATAGTTTTTTACTTCCGGTAATTCTTCCGCGGCAACACAAAGACTTAAATCGTGGGTGGCGATGATTCCCGTAGAATTGCTGGCTACCAATTTTTCAACAAATTTTCGGGAGCCAATGGCTTTATCGGTACTATTGGTGCCTTTCAAAATCTCATCGAGAATAATGAAATAACGGTCGGTTTTTATTTCATCAACAATAAATTTCAAACGTTTCAATTCACTGAAAAAATAGGACTCATCATCCGTTAAACTATCAGTGGTCCGCATACTTGTGATTAGTTTTATCGGGCTGTATTCGGCTTTTTCGGCACAAACCGGCAAGCCAATATTGCCCATAACAATCTGTAGGGAAACTGTTCTTAGAAAGGTGCTTTTGCCAGCCATATTTGCTCCCGTGACAATAAAAAATTCTTCAGAATTTATTTGAAAATCATTGCGTACCATTGTTGTTTCCTTCAATAACGGGTGTCCGGCTCCTTTTACTTTTAGCACTGGAACATCATCAGTGATTTTTGGGAAAACATAGGTGGGATGATTAAAGTTGAAATTTCCCAAACTGTTGTAAGCATCAAAAAAAGTGATAACATTAAACCAGACGGGTACGTTTTCTTTATACATTTCTATCCATTTTTCAATGTTATAGCTTTGGCGCAGGTCGCGAAGCATAAAACCATTCGCAATTAGGCCAATAAGCATATTACTCCTTTGATCTAGAGCATCAAGATGTTTTGCAAATTTCTTTAAAACTGATGATGCTTTTATTTTTGAACTAACCACCAAATTTCTTTTTTCGCTTAAATATGCTGAAGAAAATTCCTGACTTTCAATCTCGAGAATAAGTTTGTGGAACTGCTCAAAAGTGCTCTGTACTCTTGAGGTATGCTCAGAAAGGTAATTTACTTTTTTTAAATATCTTCCTGAGATTGCCAGCCCTAAAAAGAACCAACCGCCCACTGCGTAACCCGAAACCAAATCCAAAAAGTACAACACAATCAATCCAAAGGAAACCATTGAAAAGGCTAAAGCAACAGTTTTGATCCATTTAGGAACAAAGGGTTCATAGCCTTTCAGCCAATCAGTAACTTCAGTTGCGGAAACTTCGGTTTTTACCAATGAAGAAATTGCTGAAAAGTTTTGTCGCCACTTCGGCATTTCAGACAACTCCTTTATCGCTTCTTGTTTTTTCGGAATAGAATCAATTTCATTCGCCGTAAAAAGATGCGCCAAAAAGTTGGAACCACTTTCCAATGCAGTTCTATTCAAATATTGAAAAAAGGAACCGCGCCCAAAAAGATCAATATCCTGGCTATAAAAATGAAGCGGATCCTTATATTTTTCGCCGGAAGGCAAATGATGAAAAACGCGATCCAAAACTTCGAGTTCGGTTTCGTTTTGGGCAATGAGTGCTTTTTTTAAATCACGCTTATACTGCAAACCGATATGTTTTGAAACCAAATAAATGAAAGCTATAATTGTGATTACAATTACGGCGATGACAATTTTCGTATTTCCGAAGAAAAAATAAACTGCAAAACATGCAGCCAAAAACACAATAAGTCTAATTGTGCTGGAAACACCGAGTTTCCGCTTTATTTGTCGTAATTCTTCGGAATGGATATCGATCTGTAATTTGTAAAAATCGGAAGGATGGCTCATTTTTATTTTTTACGATTAAAGTGAAGCGAGTTCCGCTTGCAGTTTTTTTGTGAGGCTTTCTACTACCAAAGCATAGGAGTGGTCAATTAATTCTTTAAGCAGTTGATTGGGAATATTTTGTTCCAGTTCCACTGTATTCCAATGCACTTTGCTCATATGATAGCCTGGCCGTATTAAACCGTCATATTCTTCCCGAAGTTCAACGGCTCGTTCCGGATCACATTTAAGATTGGCCTGAGCGGGATTATATTCCAAACCTGTAAGTGCAAACATTTTACCCATTACCTTAAATACAAGCGTATTTTCATCAAAAGGAAAAGACTCGGTGACGCCTTTTTTTGAAATACAGTAATCCCTGAATTGCTCAATGTTCATGACTTAATTCTTACCAATTATCCCCAAATGTGTATTCTTAAAACCGTCCGGATATTTTAATCCATAACCAAAAATTCTGTCGAACGACGCGTGGGAAAACAAAATTACACCTATTAATGTTAACCAAGAATTGCCAGTGTAAAACCCCACTAACATAATAGCAATCGCAATGGCTTTGTGATGAAAAAGGTTATAGATAATTGCGCCTATTCTTGAATTTATCAAATATCCAAACATCCCAATATCTGGCGTAAGTAGCAATGCTGGAAACCACCACCAAGCATAGTGCAATTTTGAAAAGAGGAAAATTCCCAAAACAAATTGTGCGAATTCTTCAATTTTTAGAGTTGTTTTCATTATTCAATTATTTTATAAAGAACAGGTTTACTGGGCGAGGCATCGTTGTGAAATGATGCTATTATAAGGTTCAATAAATAACTTCCGTCTAAAATTGAATCCGGAACATAGATCAATTCTGTGATCGTGGAATCTTTGCGCGGGTTTTTTGGATAATTCCAAAAAGCTTTATGCGCCAAAAGCTTGCCTTCGTCCCGTTCCTTATCAACCGAAGGAAGATCTATCAGCAAATGTTTCACTCCGGTTTCCCGTAAAAATAACGCCGCTTTTTCATGTAAAAATGGCCAATTTGTGTCTGACCAATGTTTTGATTTCTTCTCTGAAAGATTCGGTAGCGTTCTTATAATTACTGCTTCAGGCATTTTCCCGATTAATGCTTTTGCAATGCTTTCTTCGGAAATGATTTGGTCTTCTTTTACTTTATTAGGTGTCACTGAAATTACTTCGGCTAAAAAAAAGAATGTTTTTAAAGTTTCATTTACAGAATGGAATTCTTCTGAAATATGCCCAAAACATTCGGTATGCGTTCCGTGCGCATGCGGATTGAAAAACACATTATTGAAATTAACAGAAGCGCCCTCTGAGACTTTACCTGTCCAATCACCCATTTTCACAGGCTTAATAGTGGGTGCATTTTGGTACCACGCCAACGGATTTTCTTTTGAAGCCTGCAAGGGAATGGAAATATCCAAAGGCTTGGATAAATCCACAACTATTTCGGTCTGTTCCAATTTTATATTACATTTCATAATTTCGTCACATAAAAACCTACTAGGTTTTGAAAACCTAGCAGGAAATTTTCATCCATTTAAATTTACTAAGAATAAATCTGCCGCAATCCCATCGCTTAAAAACTTTCCCTTTTTCGAAATTTTCAAGGTATTATCTTCGAGATTTAAAAGTTTGTTCTGCAAGGCATTTGTAGCTTGTTTCCGCAGATAATCAGAAAAGTTTTTGCCAAATTCACTTTCAACTTTTTGCAATGAAACACCTTTTTGGGTGCGCAATCCAGTCATTATATATTCGTTGTATTTATCTTCCTTTGAAAGAATTTCCATTTCCGAAGGGAGTATTCCATCCTGAATACTTTGAATATATTTTGAATTGTTCGCCACATTCCAACTGCGAGTATTTCCATCAAAACTATGTGCCGAAGGCCCAATGCCCAAATAGGATTTACCTTCCCAATAGGCGGTATTGTTTCGGGAATGAAAACCAGGTTTTCCGAAATTTGAAAATTCGTAGTTTTCCAATCCTGCTTTTTCAGTTTCGTTCAACAAAATTTCATAATGTTGTTTTGCAACTTCTTCATCAACAGGCGGTACAATTCCTTTTTCTATGAATTTTTTTAAGGCGGTTTTTGGCTCAACCGTTAATGCATAACAAGAAAGATGAGGTACGTCAAGATTTAAAGCAATTTCAAGATTTTTTTTCCAGCGTTCGTCGCTCATGCCTGGAATTCCGTAAATCAAATCGATGCTGATATTCTCAAAATATTTCTTCGCTTCAACAATACAATCCAAAGCTTCGGAGGCATTGTGGGCACGGTTCATCAGTTTTAGATCTTCTTCATAAAAGGATTGGATGCCGATACTTAATCTGTTAATTCGTGAATTCGTGAATTTGTGAATTTGTTCCTCTGAAAGATCGTCAGGATTGGCTTCGAGTGTTATCTCAGGATTTTCGGAAATTTTATGATTTGAATAAATGGTTTCGAAAATCTGATTTAATTCTTCCGATGAAAGTAAACTTGGCGTTCCACCACCAAAATAAATAGTTTCAACTTCACCTATTTCCTCTTTCCGAAGAACCAATTCAGTACAAAGTGCATTGACCAATTCGTCCTTTTTTTTCAAGGAAGTGGAAAAGTGAAAATCGCAGTAATGGCAGGCTTGTTTGCAAAAGGGAATATGAATGTAAATTCCAGACATCTATTTATTTATTCGTTCTTCATTCTGTTTTACAAAAGCCGCCCAACCAGTATAACTTTTTCCGGTTTCAATTTTCCCAGAATTGTAAAAATGGCAAACAGCTGCGGCCAAACCATCAGTGCTATCCAGATTTTTTGGAAGTTCTTTTAAACTTAACAGACTTTGAAGCATTTTGGCAACCTGCTCCTTGCTGGCATTTCCGTTGCCCGTAATGGCCATTTTTATTTTTTTTGGAGAATATTCTGTTATTGGTATTTGTCGGGAAAGTCCTGCAGCCATTGCCACCCCTTGTGCTCTTCCCAATTTTAGCATTGACTGTACATTTTTTCCAAAAAAAGGAGCTTCAATAGCAATTTCATCTGGATTGTGGGTTTCAATAAGTTCAATGGTGCGCTCAAAAATTAGCTTCAGTTTTAAGTAGTGATCGTCATACTTTTTTAGTTGGAGTTCGTTCAGCTGTATAAATTGCATCTGTTTACTCACCACTTTTATTAGACCGAAACCCATAATAGTTGTGCCAGGATCTATTCCTAAAATTATTTTTTCCGTTTCGGTTTTCATAGCCATAAGATTCCCGCTTTCGCGGGAATTAGTATTTTAGCAACATGATTGTTATCTCCCACAAAGCTAAACAATATCTGCTTGCCACTGCGAAAGTTTTGGTGCTCGCTGCCACATTTGCTTATATTATTTATAAACTGAAAAGAAACACGACCTTAAGTTTTAGAGAATTTTCATCTGCAATTTTTTCCCAAGGCATTACTTCGGGATATATGTTTTTGCTGTTTGTAGGTTTGGCTGCGGCAAATTGGTTTTTCGAGATTTTGAAATGGAAAACCTTGGTTTTCACTATTGAAAAAATAGACTTCAAAACCGCACTGAAACAGAGTTTGGCATCATTGGCCATTTCCCTGGCCACACCCAACCGAATTGGCGAGTACGGAGCAAAAGCACTTTTTTTCCAAAAAGGGAAACGAAAAAAAATACTGTTGCTAAACCTTTTTTCTAGCGGGGCACAAATGCTCGTTACTTGCTTTTTTGGCATTTTTGGCTTGCTTTACTTATTTAAGAATTTTAATATTCCGTATTCTGTTACAACACTCTGTTACTTTATAATTGCAGTTATCCTGCTTTTGGCGATTGCATATTATTTCAAAGAAAAAGAACTGTTGCTAAAGGGTTTTTCAATAGCAAAGACCGTTAGGTTTTTTACCAATATCCCAGTTCAAGTAAAGCTTAAAACGATTCTTTATTCTCTTTGTCGCTATATAATTTTCAGTTTTATGTTTTATGGAATGCTACTTTTTTTTGGCAGTAAAATTTCCATAACAGAAGCTGTGCCTTTAATTTTTGCGATGTATTTGTTGGTTTCGGTGCTGCCTACACTTTTTATTTTTGATGTGGTAATTCGGGGTGGGGTAGCGGTGTGGCTGTTTTCGTTTTCTGGGGTTTCAGAGTTGATTATTCTGTCGGCCGTGCTGGCTATGTGGCTTTTTAATTTTGTTTTGCCCTCACTTTTGGGTAGCTTTTTTGTGCTCACTTACCAACCAATAACCCGATGATTTACGGATTCATCATACTCTTTGCCGCCTACTTTTTTTGTATGATGGCAATAATGTATGGTTTTAAAAAAATTCCTTTCTTTTCTTTTGGCGAAATAAAGCCTGCAACCCGTTTTACGGTTGTAATTCCATTTCGAAATGAAGCAAAAAATCTTCCCAATCTCTTGAAAACAATTGAAGCATTGGATTATCCATCAAATCTTTTCGAGATTATTTTTATTAATGATGCCTCGGACGATGCTTCGGCGGCGATTGTTTCGGCCGCGATTGATAAAAGTAGATTCAAAATAAAACTTCTGCAAAACAAGTACGTTTCCCAGTCTCCAAAAAAAGATGCTATTTCCGAGGCAATCAAGCATTCAACATTTGAATGGATTGTAACCACTGATGCAGATTGTGAGCTTCCGCGAAACTGGCTGAACACTCTGGATGCATTCATTCAGAAAAATAACCTCGTGATGGTTTGTGCGCCGGTAATTTATAAATCCAATGGAGGTTTTATTGAAAATTTTCAACAATGGGATGGCTTTAGTCTGCAGACCGTAACCATTGGGAGTTTCGGATTTGGAAATCCATTACTGTGTAATGGTGCTAATTTGGCCTATAGCAAAGCCGCGTTTATAAGGGTAAACGGATATTTGGGCAATGACCATATTGCTAGTGGAGATGATATTTTTTTGTTTGAAAAAATGAAAGAAAGTTTTCCAGAAAAAGTTCAATTTTTAAAATCGAAAGAAGTCATTGTTTCCACAAAGCCACAGCAAACTTGGAAAAACCTTCTAAACCAGCGAATTCGTTGGGCTTCAAAAACTTCGAAACAAAAAAATCTAGTTTCCATATTTTTGGGGATACTTGTTTTTTTAGTGAATGCATCAATATTGGGTTTATTTTTTTTAATGGTTTTCAATTCCGAAAATATGGTCATTTACCTTTCTTTGATATGTTTCAAAATACTTACAGATTATGCGGTGGTACATCAGGCCGCATCTTTTTTTGATTCAAAAATCGTGTTTTGGAAATTTCTTTGGCATCCAATTGTATATGCCGTAATCGTAACAATTGTCGGCTTCGGAAGCTTTCGCCCCAACTATACTTGGAAGGGCCGAACTTTTGAAAACCCAAAATAAATTGATTTAATTTTTTAACTTAGCTACTCTAAAATAAGCCCTTATGAAATCGTTCCTTTCCCTACTCGTGTTGTTTTTTCTTCTTTCCGCAGAAACATTGGAGGCACAACAACAATATACTGTTAACGGCCAAACCTACAATCTGAATACGGAAGTGGAGGGCACCCTAACGTTACTCTGGAATACGGTAGCGGGTGAATACCGATATTTTTCAAAAAAAGGGAATGAAATTACCGAACTGAAAAACACAAAACAGAACGGCGATTACCAAGAGGAATATAAAGAAACATTGCAGCAACAAACCAAAGATGTTGCCATTTCTGCTGAAAATGTTAAGCTTACCTTGCCCAGCCTTCACGATTTTTTTGTGCAATACAACAAAAAGAAAGATCCAAATTTTGTTGCAACGGAAAAATCAATTGATCTTGATTTCCGGCTTGGAGCTTTTGCGGGGGTTAGCAACAGCATTTTTACCGGAAATCCAACAAATGCTTTACAACCCGTGGCCGGAATTGATTTGGAATTGGTTGATAACGTAAAGTTGAAGAGACATTCCGTTGTGCTGAGGTTTAAGCGAACTTTTGAGAGTAGCGATTATAAATATTCAGCTTCGCAGTTTTCTTTGAACTATCGATTTAAATTTGTGAAAACCCCAAAGTTTGATGCTTTTGTGAATTGCAAGTTTGCAAGCTTAACATTTATAAATCGCGAAGAAATTGTTATTGGTTATGATGCACTGGATCAACCAATTTATGGTGAAAAAGGGAGTGACTTCAATGCTCCGGTAACCTTTGGGTTAGGCGCCGATTATAAAGTTGGCAGTGGATACATTACTTTTAATTACAATGATATTGTGGGCCTAAATGTGGAAAGTAATGATGAGTTTCCAGTAGATTTTACACTTGGGTATAAATTCAACCTCTAATTAATTTGTTTGGATAATTACAGGTAAGGTGAATTGGGTTTTCACGGGAATACCGCGTTTATAAGCGGGGGCAACGGGTTGTAAGGAATCTATACTTTGAAAAATCCACGTTTCTAAGTTCGGAAATTCTTTTTGGAGCACCGTGTCCATTTTTATTTCAACAATGGAAAGTCTTCCCTCACTGCCCACTTCAAAATTCACTTTTATGGTATCATAAACCTCGCGAACAGCAACCATATTTTCGTGGCTGATGGATTTGTACAAATGTGAACTGATCGTGTTTATAAAACATTCTTTCTGCTCAGGTTTTTCCAACGTATTTTTGCAGTTTGTAAAAGAAGGGTAACGGTCAACGTCTTTCCAGTCAATGGTTTTTATTTCTTCTTCATAAATTTCTTCCGAAGATACCTTTTCGGTCTCAAAAAACTGGCAGGAAGTTGCCAGTAACAAAAGAAAAACCAAATAGAGGTGTTTTGTCATTTCAGAATATAATCTACTTTGAAAAGTACAAATTTACTGAAACTAAACTTCTTAAAAAGAGATGATTTTTTGAAATAAAAAAGCCGAAGAAATTCCTCGGCTTTAGGTACTTTTTGATTAAAATTTATTTTATTTCAAAAATTATGGGCAACGAATATAGTACGTCTACTTTTTTGCCTTTCTGCTGGCCGGGCTGCATTTGTGGGAGTTTTGAAACAACACGAATTGCTTCGGCTTCAAGTTCGGGTTTTGCAGCTTCTGCTGTTGCTCTAATAATTTTTCCCGACGTGTCAATTTTAAATTGAACGATAATACGTTGTCTGCCCCTAAGACCTAAATCCTTCCCGATTTTAGTATTAAAATTTTCACCTACAAAAGTACTAATACGGTCTGTAAAACATTTCTTCAAAGCTTCATTCTCACCTGTGCAACCTGGATAAGTTGGCGCTTTGTCTATTTCGGAAAAAGCTACAGATATATTGCTTTCTCCTTTGGTTTCATCCAAATATTCTTGAACCGAAGAATATACCTTCTCGCCCGGTTGTAATTCTGTGGTTAGCAGTTTAAGTGCTTTTTCTTCCTCGGGAGTCATTGTTCCCTTTTTCATAATAGCTTCAGAAAGTTCGTTGATTTTGTTCATTACTTCTGAGTCCGAGTGCGAAACATTTTGAGGCTCCCCAACTTTGGGTTCATCGCTACAGGCGGTGTAAATCAACATGCCCAAAATTACGGGTAATAATAATAAATACTTGATTTGGGCTGTGTTTGTGGATTTTGATTTTTGTAACATACTGATTCGTTTTTTGATTAATGATTGAATGAAAAATGTATTGATAAATGATATCTTTTCGGTTTGGAATACTTCCGAAAGTAGCTGTTGATAATATTGTTTTTTATCGTTTTGAGCTGCCACTTTAGCATCTGCAATAAATTCGTGAAGGGTGGTGATTTTATGCTGAAAAAAATAAATCATCGGATTGAACCAAAAGACAATACGGAGCAATTCAAAAAAAAGTAGATCCAATGAGTGCTTTTCTTCAATATGAATTTTTTCATGGGCAATGATGCAGGCTTTATTTTCTTCGGAAATGCTTTCGCCCAAAAAAATTGTATTGAAAAAAGAAAATGCAAGCGTGGTATTGGGAAGGGTCACCAATTTAAAATAGCTAAATTTCTCGGTTTTTCCGCTCAATTTCTGCTGGGTTATTTTAAATAATTTATAGCAGAAAATTAATGTGCTGATACCCATTCCGAAAATCCAAATGACAGTAAAATCGGGAATCCACGAACTACTTTCGCTTGAGGCTATTTCAGAAACCCCATCGCCTATTACTACTGCGGGCAACTGAAAAATATATTCCTGCGGAATATTTTGCTGAATAAAATCGATGCTAATAAAGGGTAAAACAAACCCTAATATTGGGGTAATTAAAAGATAAATTCTATTTAGGGTGAAAAAAGTTTCCTTTTTTAGAAAGAGATCGTACACCGCCAGAAACATTATTTGGAAAACGAGTATTTGTAAAAGTGTATGTATCATTTTTCAGGTTTTTCAGAATTAATTTCTTTCATAATTTCTTCCATTTCCCGTATACTGATATCATTTTTCTTCATAAAAAAAGAAACCATACTTTTAAACGAACCTTGAAAATACCCATCCATCAACTTGTTTAAAGATTGATTGCTGTATTCGGTTTTCTTCACTTTTGGAAAATACACATGGCCGCGTCCTTCTTTTCTGTAATCCACAAAATTTTTACTTTCAAGAATCCGTACTATAGTAGAGACGGTATTGTACGCAGGTTTCGGATTTGGCAATTTTTCTATGATTGACGCCACGTTTGCCTCTTCGAGATCCCAGAGTATTTGCATAATATCTTCCTCTGCTTTTGTGAGTTGTTTCATTTTTTTATGAATTGTGATTGTTCAAATATAACTAAAAATATAGTTTAAACTAATTATTTAGTTATAAATTTTAAAAAAAACCTCACAAAAATTAAAATTGTGAGGTTTAATATTTATAAACTGGATTTTAAATCCAAACCGTCTTTTCTTCAATTGAAGTTTTGCGTATTCCTTCGGGGAGTTCGTCATCATATTTGCCCATATAGAAAAAACCGAGGCATCGTTCTCCTTCTTCAAATTGAATGAATTTGTCCATATATTTTATAACCCCGGGAGAAGCCCAATATGCACCAATACCCATCTCGTGAGCAGTGAGCCACATATTTTGGACGGCCATTGCCGTAGCGGCGATTTCTTCCCACTCGGGTAAACTTTCTTTTGGGTCGCGCTGCATGCAAATAGCTATTACACAGCCCGCTTTTACGGGATTATCCATGAATTTACTGTATGTGAATTCGGAAAAATTTTCCGTTGTTTCCTTGTAGGTTTCAGCTATAAATTTACCTAATGCTACTTGGGATATTCCGTGAAAAACTTTAAAACGCCAAGGTTCTGTGCGCTTATGCGTGGGCGCCCAATTGGCAGCTTCTAAAATGGTTGAAATTTCTTCCTTGGTGATTGGTTGATTGTTATATTGTGCGGGAAAAACCGCACGACGGTTCTTTATAGTCTTTGAAATCATTTTTTTTAAATTGGGGAGTGAAGATACTAAAAGTGCTTTTCAAAAAAAACCAATTTTAGGTGAATGTGGGTACTTTAAAAATAATATTTTGTTGTGCCAAAACATCGGTAACCATTTTCAATTCTCCGGTCTGAGGGGTTGGCGAAATTTCATTGGACAGAAGTGTTTCAACATCAACTTTCATCTTATCGTTATGGTATTCCAGCAGTAATTGGTTTTCGCCCAATTTAATTAAACAGTCTTTGGTTCCAAATTCCATACTTGCTTGCGGATTCAATCTGAGTTCCGAAGAATTTTGTGGATAGGCTTGGTGTAAGACTTTGTAAAGCGCTTCCAAAACTCTATTTTCAGTTACGGAGGTCAAGCATATTCTATGGGCGCAATTTAAGATAACATCATAATTGCATTTCAGGTTACAGACGCCTTTTTTGCCCCAAATAAGTTCGTTATGTTGTGCAAAGCTCCCCCAGCTTCCTGGGCCGGTAGGGCCATAAATTCCAACTGTTGGCACATTAAACGCTCCTGCAACGTGAGTTATTCCCGCATCGTTTCCAATGTGGAATAAGGCGCCTGCCATTGCCTCGCCCACATCTTCCATTCCGCCGGTAACAAATTCAATATGGGGCATTGGTTTTGTGAAAAATTGAGCAATATCAGGATCATCGGGCCCCATTATAATCTTGCACTCTAAGTTGGGAAAAATTTCCGCCAACTTTTCAATCAAAGCGGCATATTTTTCCGTGGGCCATATTTTTAACAAAAATCCTGCGCCGTGATGCACCACAAAATAAGGATTCTTCACATTTTTGCAACGTTCAAAATATGGATAGATTTCCAAATGGTTATCTATATCTATATGCAGTTTTGAAACCGTATCAAGATAATGTTGAATAGCGTGCTGTTTTACTTTTTTATGGGTTGGATATTTCAGGGCGTGCGGCAGATCGTAGCCTCGGAAAGCAGGATAATTACCCAATTCGTACACATTGTCATAACTGGATTCGCTTTTTCTGGCATCAGGTTCACTCACCACTTTTACGCCTTTTATATGTTTTCCGAAAAAATCTACAAGTCTGGGTGAAACTGCAAAATGAAGTTCTTCCGAAACTTCAGCAAGTTTATAGATTGCAGGGATTGCAAAGAAAATGTCGCCCAACCCACCATAGCTTTTATAGACAAGCACTTTCTTAAGTTTTGGAGCTTTGTTTTCTTGGGAAGAATTCAGAATTTCTGAAATAGCATTCCAAAAATTTTTGGGTGCCTGCAACATTTCAGCTTTCGCCTTTTCAAGATTATCGGGATAGAAATTGAAAGAAAAAGTTCCTATTCTATCATTTGAAAGAATTTCGCACCCTGAAAGAAAAGCTTCGGCAGCAAGCCTTCCGGAAGGTTCGGGCCAAACTGGTTTACAGATAAACTGTTTTGTTTTGCCAAGAATCTCGAGTACCATTTCATTGGAAACGGGATCGTGAAAAGTCATATTTTTTGGCATTTCGCGACGCAAACGATTTTTTCCAAAGACCTTGAAATTCAGGTCCGGATGCGTTTCTGCATAAGTTACAAATTCGTGCCCGCCTTTCAGAAAATTTAAGTCACCAAAAAATGGAATGGTATTTTCGTTCTTTTCCTCGGAGGGTTTTAATTTATTAACATCAACGGTAGGCGGCATTATGAGATGCTTTGCGACTGCTTCCCCATAAAAATCAAAATGCGACTGATAATGTTTTGGCGATTGAAACACATTGAGCGCAGCCTTGGAAAACAATTTTCTGAACAGGTGAAATTTATCGGGATTGCAGCAACTTCGAACGTTATAATCTACAGTACATAAAATGTTCCTGCGCACACAGAAATTGTAATCATATTCAACTTTTATGTAGGGTATTTTCTGAAAAAGCAGATATTCGATTAACTCCAGCTCAAAATGACAGCGGGAAGTACTATTTAAAACCACTAGGTCTGCTTTCGCAATTTTGTTTTTGGTTTCTTCAAAAATTTTCAAAAAATCTACGGCAACTGTATAGTTTTTACTTTTCCCAAGTTCTATCAATTCTTTAATAGTAAGCTCGGCACCGCGAGGTGTTTCTAAAAATGTATCGTGAAGAAATAGAATTTTTTTCAAAATAAGGAAGGCTTAAAATAGGATTGGACATTTCAGAAAAGGCTTAAAGAAATGTCCAATCAATTAAAAAAAAACACTAACAAACAGACTATACTTTTTCTAATATCAATATATCGGTTCCGCTGCCACCACCGCTTACATCACGAAGTTCAACCCTTGTAGGCGTTACGCTTATTATATCCCACTCATCATTAAACTCATCAAATGGGGAGCCGTTAAAATTCAATGTAAGTTCATTACCAGCGCTATTTACAGACCAACTGCCGTTATTGGTGTTGCTTCCATTTGTTGCCACCACCTCATTGCTAATTTTAAAATCAATTATGTAGCCGTTGTAATCTGAGGTTTCATCATCGCCGCTGTCTATGTAACTCGCAACTTTCCAGTTTGGAGCAATTAAAATATCACGAATTAATTGGGCATCGCCATAATACCCATCATCATAGTAGCCATCATCGTAATAGCCATCGTCATAATAGCCGTCGTCGTAATAGCCATCATCATAGTAACCGTCGTCATAATAGCCATCGTCATAATACCCATCGTCATAATACCCATCGTCATAGTAACCGTCGTCATAATAGCCATCGTCATAGTAACCATTGTCATAATAGCCATCATCGAAAAAATCATCTGAGTTATCGGAAGAGCAGGAAGAAATTATTGCGCCCGTAATGGATATTGTTGAAACAGCAAGCAATGCTTGCCCTGATTTTTTAATAAAATGCCTTCGTTCCATATTATTTTAACTTAGCGGTTAGTACAAATTATGCGAAAAATAGAAGATCTCATTGCTGGGATTCATTAGTAAAACAATCACATAGAAAAATACCCTACCTTAAAAATTAAAAAAAAATTTTCTTTTTTTCTGAAATATATATGCCCGTCGAAAATACTTCTACAGACATTATTTTAATACTAAAAAATCAGCGTATTAGTTTGACGGTTAAAATTCCCTCAATAGTTTCAATTTTACAGAAATAGATGCCATTCTTCCAGTTTTGTGCAGGGATGATAATTTGGGTATTATTGCTTTTTTCAGAAACCAACTTTTTTCCGGAAAGATCAAAAATGAAATAATTTAAGAGCTGTTTCTGATTATTGTGCAGTATAAATTGGGCCTCGACAGCTTGGGTATTTTTAAAATAAATTCCGTTGAGTGCCAAATCGGGCACTGATAAAACGGTAAAAAAGAATGGAAGAGACTCAATAGTACAGCTTTCTTGCTGATTAAAAGTTACTGCCACAGTATAATCTCCTGTTGCCACTGGGGTATAGGTAAAGGAGTTGGCGCCAATAATTTCAGTTCCATTTAGATACCAAGTATACCCATCGCCATTTTGGGTAGTAAACAAGCTGCCACCCGATTCTGTTATTGTCACCTCTTCACCCACTACACTAAACGTAACGGGTACTCCACTAGACAGCCACTGGTCTGGACATTGCGGATAGGAAACCTGTAATGTATAATCTCCAGCTTCAGACACTTCATAAAAATCTTGGGGCCCTTCAAGGACCAATACACCATTTCGAAACCATCTGAAATTTTCTGGACCGCCAAAGGCATTCATAATCACAGACGTCTCACCAAAGCACAAAACAGTGTCGGGGTCGTGAGAAATAGCCGGTGGGGCAAATATCCAGGTATCGAACATTATATCGTTGGAATTTTCAGAACATGCATTGTCGGTTATCGTAACAAAAACGTAAGCAAAACCAAGATCTCCAGCGGTAATAGTAAGAGTGCTATTGGTTTCTCCGGGAAAATTCGTGGGGTTTCCATTGGTTGAAAATTTGTATTTCCATTGATAACTATCGTAACCGGAAGGGGCAGTAAAAACAATAACCTGATCTGAACATTGAACCTGATTGCCGCCTCCCAAATCAGGATTGGAGGTAATGGTACTGTCAAAAGGACATTGGGAATAGAGGGTGTTTCCAATATAAAGAAACATAGTGAAAAGTAGTAATTTTTTCATAGATTAAGTTTTAGAGATTAAATATCAAACAAATTTGTCAAAGATAAAAATCAGTTGAAATCAAAAAAAACCATCCGCATGAGGATGGCTAACTTCATTTTCATAAAAAAGCACTTGGCTTTTTTTACTCACAAACTACTGTTTTACGCTACTTAATCTTACTGGAGGGTATTTTTTTATTTTTCAAAAAAATAAAGTAGCTGCCATTGCTGTGTTTTTTCAGCTTGTTTGTTGGTTGGTTTATCCCAGATAGGGTAAACCCGAAACCCTAATTTGCCCTTTTTTTTGAGAGTTGAAACGATTCCTTTGGCAATTAAAATGGTTTTTGGGAAGAAAAAATGGCCGCTTCGGTTTTTCTTCTTTACGTTCACGAAGTAAAAATAGAAGTCGTCTTTTTCAGAAAATGGTTGAATTTTTCCCATAGTGTCTCGTTTCCAAAAGGTAACGAACTGCCCTTCTTTTTTAGGGGTCACTTTTGCAGTTCTACATATTACAAGACGCCCGTCAATTTTGAATTGACAGGCGTTATATTGTTTACCTTCAGGCTCCGTTATGAAGTTTGTAATATTTAGGCCAAATTTGTTATATTTTTCTGGACCGTGATCTTTCATTAATCTATAGGGTTGGGGAGATTTTCCATTTAGATTTTAAATTGGCTTCATAACCTCGAACTTCAGCCCACTGCCTTGATCCGTAAAAAACACTTTATCGCCGCTTTTAGAAATTTTAAATGTCATTTTTGTACGGGTAGTGTTAATGGTTTGGGTGCTTGGGTTAAAGCTCCACGTTGCATTTTTATTTGTAGTGGTGTTATAAACGTAGGCTGTTCCATTTTCCTCTCTTTCTTTTATTTCAAAACTATTGTCAGCATATAAGTTTATCACGGCGTTGGTCATTGCCGCGGCCATTTGGGGGTTACTAGTGCTATTTTCAACATTCTGGACCAGCCAAGTGCCGGTAACGTCTTTTTGCGTAAAGGATTGACTTTGTGCCGTGGCAGTAAAAAGAATTACGGCGAAGATTACAATTAAATTTTTCATAGATTTTTTATTTAAAGAATTGTTTTGATGTGATTTAAAACTTTTGTGAAGGTAAGAAATTTTAAACTTATAAGGCACAACGGAGAAGGAAACACGGTCTCAACTTTTCCATTATTTCAAATGAAATGGAAAGCCTTCAATTTCAATATTATAAAAAAAGCACCTATTTATGGAGCGTTTTTTCGAATAACCAATAAAATAAGAATCACTGTTTGGTTATTTTTAGGGCCGCTTGTTGCCCTTCCATAGTTTTTACAATCGCAAAATAAATTCCCGCTTTGCCGTTAATTTCTACTTCAAGATTTTCTTTATTTATATAATTTGTGGTGCTTATAATCTGTCCCAAACTATTGTAAATGGTAACATTAGTTTCTGTGGAAGGCTGACCGAGTTGTATAGTAAAGGTACCGTTGGTGGGATTAGGATAGGCACTGATGGCGGTACCAAAGGTATTTGGAGAAACTCCCAGAATGGCTTCTGTTGTTTTAAAAACCCAATAATCATCAAGGCCTTCGCTGTTTTCGCTTTTGTCACCAGAAATATTACTATCGGAAGAACATAGCATTGCAAAGGAGCCATCTAAATTTTCTAGAATGTAGGTGCCGCTTTCATCGCTTGAGCCCCCAATTGTGTTTTGGGAAATTAAATTTCCTGCGGTACTTAGTTTTAGTAACCAATAGTCATAACCGCCATTACTGTTTTCAGTCTTATCGCCAGAAATGTTGCTATTGCTCCAACTGGCAATCATATAGTTGCCATCATTAAGTTGCTTAATATCACGTGGATAATCAATACCGCTACCTCCAATGGTGTTTTGCCAAGCAATGTTGCCGTTTAAATCCAACCTTAAAATCCAAGAGTCATAATCGCCCTGCGAGTTTTCTGTTTTATCACCAGAAATGTTAGACTTTGAGTATCCACCCACTATATAACCTCCATCCGTTGTTTGCTCCATGTCCCTTAGCACATCACTGTCGTTACCGCCAATAGTATTTTCCCACTGTATGTTTCCGCTAGTGTCTATTTTAACTATCCAATAGTCATTTCCACCTTGGGAATTTTCACTTTTATCGCCTGAAGCAGGGGAATTGGAAAATCCTCCCATTATATAACCACCATCGGCGGTTTGAAATGCTGCCTGAGGACGATCTACCAAACTTCCGCCAATACTATTTTGCCACATAATGGCTCCTGTGTTGTCCAATTTTAGTGCCCAATAATCACGCTGTCCATTGCTAGGGTCTGTTTTATCGCCACTTACATCACTGTCTGAATAGCCTCCAACAAAATAGCCTCCATCATTGGTTTCTACAACATAGGTATCAAATTCTGGTTGCGCACCGCCATAAGTTTTTTGCCAAATGATGTTTCCTGAAGTATCAAGTTTTATAATCCAATAGTCTAAACCGCCCCGGGAATTTTCTGTTTTATCGCCCGAAATGTTTGAGTCTGAACCAGCGCCCAGAATATAGCCGTTGTCTGAAGTTTGTTTTATTGAAATAAGAAAATCATCACCGGCACCGCCAATGGTGTTTTGCCACATAATACTGCCCGCACTATTTATTTTTACGATCCAAATATCTAACTGGCCGTTACTGTTTTCCGTTTTGTCGCCCGAGGCGTTTGAAGCGGAATAGCCACCAATAATGTAGCCACCATCTGAAGTAGGTTCAAAAGCAACGGAAAAATCTTCCGCACTGCCCCCAATGGTGTTTTGCCAAACAATGGCAGGATCTTGGGAATAGGCGCTCAAAAGGCTCAATTGTAAAGGCGAAAAGTGTAATTAAAATTTTCATAAGTTATTGTTTAATAGTTATATAAACACATCGAATTTGTTTTGAAATGTCATCAGGGCGAAAAGAAGAAATTCCAAAAAATGAAAGTATAAGCCATCGGTTTCAATATTCTTTTACATTTTTTTATCTTTCTTATCCTATCGAAACAAAATAATCACAACGCTTAAACCAAAAAGAATTTTATTTTTGTAGTCAATCATCAACCTATGCCAGTACATCGTTTTATTGTTTGTAATTATACCCACAATCTAATCTCCGGAACTGTATCCTGGCAATCGCCAAGTAATATTGCTTTGGTAAAGTATTGGGGTAAGTATGGCCAACAAATGCCCATGAACGCATCCATCAGTTTTACTTTAAAAAACTGCAATACCAAAACTTCACTGCATTTTGAAAAGCGCAGTACCACTTCTGTCAAGGAAGGATTTGATTTGGAAGTTTTTTTCAATGGAAAAAGGGAGGAAGGTTTTGAGCCGAAAATTCTTAAATTCTTTGAAAGGGCAGAGGCTTATTTGCCTTTTCTTAAGGATTTCAAATTTAAAATAGAAACTTCCAACAGCTTCCCCCACAGTAGTGGCATTGCCTCCTCAGCCAGCGGAATGAGTGCGCTCGCGTTATGTTTGATGGATATGGAACAACAAATGCAACCAAATATTACGGACGATTATTTTTTTGAAAAGGCTTCTTTTCTGGCGCGTTTGGGCTCTGGAAGCGCTTGTCGAAGTCTTGAAGGCCCGTTGATTGTTTGGGGCGAGCATCCCAAAATTGAAGGAAGTAATAATTATTTTGGCACAAAATATCCTTTGGCGATTCATGGAAATTTTCAGAATTATCAAAACACTATTTTATTAGTCGATAAAGGCGAAAAAAAAGTGAGCAGCACCCTTGGACACGATTTGATGCTGGATCATCCTTTTGCCGAGCAGCGCTTCAGACAAGCAAAGGAAAATCTTTCTAAACTTATTCCTGTTTTTGAAAATGGTAATCTTTCCGAATTCAATAAAATTGTAGAAAGTGAAGCATTGTCACTGCACGCTATGATGATGACCTCCATGCCCTATTTCATATTGATGAAACCAAACACTTTGGAAATCATCAACCATATTTGGAAATTTAGGGAAGAAACAGGAAGCAATGTTTGTTTCACGCTAGATGCGGGCGCCAATGTGCACGTTCTTTATCCAGAAATTGAAAAGAAAACAGTCTTGCAATTCATTAAAAGTAAACTTTCACAATTTTGTAAAAATGGGGAGTTTATTGAAGATCAGGTTGGGTTTGGAGCTTCTAAAATACAGAATTAGGAAGTTGTACGCTTTTTGTTTTGAACTATCAAAATAAGCAAGACAATTGCTACAATTCCCGCTAAAACATACCACCACCAAGCCACGCCAATATTTAAATCTATAGGGGCGGTATCACCAATAAGCACGAGTCCTGCCCAGTACTGTGGTGCGGCGGTTCTTCCTTCAGCGGTTTCTATGTAGCTTAATTTCGCTTTCCGTAAGGCTTCGTCCTTTGGTATTCCTGCGGAAAGATTATCGTAAAAAAGCTTTACAATTTTTGCACTGGATTCCTCGTCAATTTCCCACAAACTGGTCAAAATGCTTTCACTGCCCGCATAATTGAAAGCATGCGCCAAGGAAATCATGCCTTCTCCAGCTTGATAGGTAGGCTTGCCGGTTTCGCAAGCGGTGAGTATTGCAAGATTGGAGGAGAGGTCTATGTTATAAATTTCATAGGAATAAAGAGAGTTTTCAGAGTAATTGTTGGAGTCCGTCTGTTTTGCAAAAATGAGTCGGCTCAATTCAGGGCTCAGGTTATTGTTTTCTGCGTGGGTACCGATATGGATTATTTTATGCTCCTTGGCTTGATCTATAAATAAATCCTTGCTTGCGTTTTCGTTTATGAAATAGTTGCCATCAAAAATTTTGGCATATTGTTTCACCAAATCTTCGCTGAAAGGCTGTGGAAGCAACCTTAAATATGTTTTGTCAAGTTTTACGGAATCTTTTATGGCAAGCTTGTAATCTTCTTTCATTTCAGAATTGAACCCTGGAGCGAAAGCGATAAAGTTGGAGAAATATTCTGCTTCCTTGCTCATGTCCTTATATAGCAAAAGACTGAAGTTATATGAAATATCATATTTGGCTAAAAGACTATTGGTCGCCATTTCCTGAAAATTTTTAATGGGTCTTGGGGTAAGTGTCTCAAAACTTAGGTTGAACAGTTCGCGGTCTGGAATAATAACAACTTTTTGATTCTTGATATATTTCTCCAGTGGAAACCATAAAGTCCGGTAAAGTTCAAATAAAGGTTGACGGGATTTTTCTACTGAATATTCGTCCTTCTTCAAACTTGAAATATAATTTTTTACGGGCGCAAAATTTAGAGGAATCATTTTTTTGATTGATGGGGAAACCACAAAGGCATAGAGATTACCCTCAATAAAAATATAACGGACAATAGTTGTGTGCTCAGGTATTTTTTGTTGGAGGTCGTTAATGGACTCTTCAATTGTAGCATAGCGCATTTTATAGTATTTGGGATAATTTTGATTTAATGAATCCAAAAAGCGGTCCCAGTTTTCGGACGCTTTAAAGAATGAAGCCATTCCATTTTCGGAAGCATTAAGAGAAGTCACCAATTCGGATTTCAGTTTATTTTCCCTTTGCAGTAGCTGTTGGGGAATATTTTGAAAAGCAATATTTTCCCGAAGATTTAAACGAGACCTAATACGGCTGTAAATGCTGGATTCATGAATGGCTATTAACTTATCGAGATAGGTGGGGTCTTTGGTTTTTTCATATAGTTCGAGACGCAATTTTTCGGCAAAATTCAGAAGTTCTTCATTTTCGGTAATCAATAGAGTCACGTCTTCGTGGTTGGTAATTATTTTTTTTCGCTGGTCAAGTATGGCAATACCATCTTCTACCTGCGTTAAAATTTCTTTGAGAAAAGATGGACGTTTTGATTTGGAGAGGAAATATTTTGCCTTAGCATTTATCAGTAATGCTTGTGGTTTTCTATATTGGCACAAAATGGAATCAGTAGCACTAATTTTTTCACCATTCTTCAAAATGTTGAATCGTAGTGCTTCTTCACTATACTCTTTAGCTTTTTCATAATCCTTTAAAAGAAAATTAACTTGTGCCAGATTAACCGTGTGGTAAAATTCCTGAAGGGTGTTTTTAAAATCTCCGCTACGGACATAATTATATGTGGTATTCGCCAATTCCAAGGCCTTTTTGTCCTTACCGTTTTTTGCGGCAAATAGCGAATAGTCTAAAATGTTGTCGAGAAAATCTTTGGTATAAATTGTGCCCATGGTCTTTCTATAAACTTCTTGACCTTTTTCATAATAGAGGGAGGCATTTTCAACGTCATCCAAAAATTCATAGATGGAGGCACGCGTAGTTAAAGCGGCGGATTCCCAGTACAAATTTGCACCTGGGCTTGTTTGTAGCAGTTTTAGGGCTCTATCCGCATTTTCTGCGGCAGATTCAAAATCTCGATTGGCGATTTTAGCTTCGGCTAAAATGATATTGGAGATGATTATGTTAAGATCATTATCTTCAAATATTTTTTTCTTTTGCTGAAAGGAATACTCAATCAGTTCTTGTGCCCGGGAATGTTCGCCGAGAGTGTTGTAGAAGGTGGCCAGATTATCAATGGCAACGCACAGATTGGTCTTTGACTTATAAATTCGGGCCTCATCCGTAGATCGATTGATGTACTCCTGGAATCCGGCAATTGCTTCTTCTGAAATTTGGATGGCTTCATTGTTTTTGCCTAAACTGTTCCATATTACTGCCAGGTTCATTTTTACCAGTGAAGGACGGAAAAAGCGGTTCATAATATCGGTTTCGTCAGTTTTTTCCAAAACATTAACCGCTTCCTGAAAATAGTATTTTGCGCTGTCCAATTTTGCTTGTTGCCACATCATTCCACCCAAGGCATTGTACACTTGATTATAGAAAACATAATCCTTGACTTGGCTTCTTTTTAATAATTGAAGGGCCTTTTGATAATGTTTATTTGACAACGAAAAATCTCCCATTCGCGAAGCATAGAAACCTAATTTGTACTCCAATCCTGCCACGTCTGTCTTGGTTGGATCTGGATTGGCCTCGGCAAACGGCAGGGTTTCATTTATAAGATCATAAGCAGTTTTGGTAAGGCCTGCATCGTCATAAATCCAAGCTAGCTCGGTAATAGCGGCTATGATAAAGTGTGGTGAAGCGTGTTTTTTTATCTCCTGCATAAGAAGCTCCGACTTCTTAATTGCGAGTTTTTTATTGCCATTGTTCAACTTAAAACTTCCTTCAAACTGTATGTAATTATAAAGGCTATCGAATATTTTGTGGGTGCGATAAAAGTTAATATTTTTTGAAACTTCCTTGCGTGCTTTGTTAAGTGAGTTTTGCTCTATAAGGGTTTGTATGTCTTTTACTGTAGAAGTTTTTTCCTGTGAGAATCCTGAAAAAAAAGCAAGCAAAAATACCAAATGGACAATAATGAAGAATCTCCGGTTTTTTGGCGCCATATTTTAAAAAAGCTTCAGAAATTAAAAATGTTACCGGGGATAATGTTAAGAAAGATACAAATTATTTCTAAACAGTCTGAACAAGGAAGAAAATTTCGGTTCAATAACCCAATAATCAGTATCTTTGCGCATTAGTATAAATTTTAAAAACTAAATATTGTACTTTTATAGTTACATTTAAACAACTTATGCGCGGCCCCCTCTTTTACTCAAAAATTTTACTTTTCGGCGAATATGGAATTATAAAGGATTCCAAAGGTCTTTCCATTCCGTATAACTTTTATAACGGAGCGTTAAAAATGGATATCCACCACACTATCGCTACCCATAAATCAAACGCCAACTTAAAAAGATTTGTTGATTATTTGGAAAACCTTCAAACGGAAAATCCCACATTGGTTGCCTTTGATATGGATGCCCTCAAAAAAGATGTGGAAAACGGACTTTACTTTGATAGCAGTATTCCTCAAGGTTATGGTGTTGGAAGCAGCGGTGCTTTGGTAGCGGCTGTTTATGATAAATATGCAAAAAATAAAATTACTGTTTTAGAGAATCTTACGCGTGAAAAGTTACTTTCACTAAAAGCCATTTTTGCTGAAATGGAATCCTTTTTCCACGGTAAATCTTCCGGTTTGGATCCTTTGAATAGTTATTTGAGTCTTCCTATTTTAATAAATTCCAAAGACAATATTGAACCTGCCGGCATCCCTTCGCAAACCGAAAATGGGAAAGGTGCTGTGTTTTTATTAGATAGCGGAAGCACGGGTGAAACTGCCCCGATGGTCCAGATTTTTATGGAAAGTATGAAGCAGGAAGGTTTCAGAAATATGCTGAAGGACCAGTTTGTAAAACATACAGATGCCTGTGTTGAAGATTTCCTTCAGGGAGATGTAAAGTCACTTTTTGGAAACATCAAGCAACTCTCCAAAGTGGTACTCGATAATTTTAAACCGATGATTCCCGCACAATTCCATAAATTGTGGAAGAAGGGGATTGAAAGCAACGCATATTACCTAAAACTATGCGGTTCGGGTGGAGGAGGCTATATGCTTGGCTTCACTGAAGATATTGACGAGGCACGCAAAGCGTTGAAAGATTATAAGCTGGAAGTGGTTTATAGTTTTTAGAAGTTTCAAAAAAATCTAAATTTTTATTTATTACTCCGAATGAAAACCTTTTATTTGGAGATAATTAATTTTCTATTGATACATTTTAATTGGTATTTTGGCTCCTTTAGTTATTCATAAATTTTAATAAAATGAAAATAAAACTATTTATAATAGTATGTTCCTTATTTTTCATAAGCACTTATGCACAAATAGATTTTGAAGAAAAAATTGTAATTGACAATCGAAATGCTACAAATAGCCCTACTTCTGTGTTTGCTGCAGATATTGATGGAGATGGCAATATTGATATGCTTTCAGCTTCAACAAATGATAATAAAATTGCTTGGTATAAAAATTTAAATGGAAATGGAGACTTTGGAAACCAACAAATAATTTCATCTCAAGCAATTGGTGCCAATGCTGTATTTGCTGCAGATATTGATAATGATGGGGATATAGATGTGATTTCTGCATCTTATGGCGATAATAAAATTGCGTGGTACGAAAATTTAGATGGTCAAGGTACTTTCGGTAGTCAAATAATAATTTCCACAGAAGCAATTGGGGCTCGCTCGATTTTTGCTGAAGATATTGATGGGGATGGAGATATTGATATTGTTTCAGGGTCAGGAGATCCTACCCAAGGAAAAGTAGCGTGGTATGAAAATGTTGATGGCAATGGAAACTTTGGAATAGAACATATTATTAATGACAGTGTTATAACAATTGATGCTGTTTTTGTGGCAGATATTGATGGCGATGGTGATATGGATGTGTTATCAGGTGGAGGATTCAATAGTCCTTTAGGTTGGTATGAAAATTTAAACTCTCAAGGGCAATTTGGATCACTTCGGACTATTGCAAATTCGGGTATTGATAATTCAGTTTATGCTGTAGACATCGATAATGATGGTGATTTAGATGTAGTTTCTAATAGCGGTGATAAAGTATCGTGGCATAATAATATTGATGGTATAGGAAATTTTGGCCCCAGACAAACGATAGTAAATAATAATTTTATACCTAATACGGTATATCCCGCAGATATTGATGGAGATGGGGATTATGATGTAATATCGGGTTATTTTTCAAAATCGAATCCTGCGATTGTTTGGAGTGAAAATATAGATGGTGCAGGAAATTTTGGACTACCACAAGATGTAAATATCCATTCTTTACTTATCGCATCTCTTTTTTGTGCTGATGTTGATAATGATGGGGATTTAGAAATATTATTTGCTTCAGAAGACAGGATTGGTTACCATGAAAATTTGGACGGAGCAGGAAATTTTGGACTAGAGAAATTTTTTACAATCAACGTTGATAGTCCAAGATATTTGGACCTTGTGGATATCGATGGAGATGGTTATAAGGATGTACTTTCTGCATCCTATAATGATGGAGAAATTGCTTGGTATAAAAAAGGGATTGGAAATGCCGATTATGGCATTCAAAGGACAATATCAAAAAAAAATTATGGGGCATTTTGTGTTCAAGGAGTTGATATGGATGGAGATGGAGATATAGATGTTTTGTATTCAACAGATTTCATGGTTGCTTGGCAAGAAAACTTAGATGGAAATGGGAACTTTGGTCCAAAAAATATCATATTAGAAGATATTACGGGACCTTCAGTGAGGGAAGTTAATGCTGCGGATATAGATGGGGATGGTGATATGGATATCATTTATGCTTCTTTTATAGCTATGGAATTAATTTGGCAGGAAAACTTAGATGGACAAGGAAACTTCGGGCAACCAAATATAGTATACAATGCTTTTGGATTTGCCCCGATTTCAATTGATATGGCCGATATAAACAGTGATGGAGCAATTGATATTCTTTGCTCTTCTTTGGGGGTCATTGGAGAAAATGGAGCAACCTGGTTTGAAAATATGGGAGGGGGCGTTTTTGGATCACCTGAATTAATCTCTTTAGATACATACTATATTGAAGGAGCAGATATTGATGGAGATGACGACGTGGACGTTCTTGCGACCAATAGGATAGATAATAAAATTGTTTGGTTTGAAAATTTGGATGGTCAAGGTAATTTTGGTCCAGAAATAAATATAACATCAAATTGGTTAACACCTTTAACTGCTTATTCTGCTGATTTAGATAATGATGGTGATCTTGATGTGATATCAGCATCCTATTATGATCAAAAAATTGCTTGGTATGAAAATGTTGATGGGGCAGGAAGCTTTGGGTCTCAAAATATTATAAAAGACAATACGGATCGATCGAACTTTGTATATGCAGCTGATGTTGATTCCGATGGTGATACAGATGTTTTCGCAACTATAGAGGGGACAAATGAAATACTGTGGTTTAGAAACTCACTGATAATGGGGGTTGGAGAAAACGCCACCATTAATTTTTCACTTTATCCAAACCCTACTTTCAATATTCTTAATATTAATTGTGAAAAAAACCTTCAAAAAGTAGAATTGTACAATAATTTAGGTCAGTCAGTTACAGAAAGTGTAGAGGTTTTCAATAGTAAGAATTCTAAACTAAATATATCAAAATTAGTGGCAGGTGTTTACTTTGTGAAAATAGTAACAGTTGATGGCAAAATTGGCGTAGAAAGATTTATTAAAAAATAGATCGAAAATGTTCAGCAGAAAACAAAAACTCTTCCTTCTAAAGTTTTTTAGCCTGTTTTCTGTGGTGCGAGGGTACAATATTCTAATTATTGTTATTGCCCAATACCTTACCAGCATTTACATTTTGGCGCCAGACTTGCCAGTTCGGAGAGTATTGTTTGATGTAAATTTGTTGATGTTAGTACTGGCTTCATCTTCCGCTATTGCCAGTGGCTACATTATCAACAGTTTTTACGACAGCGAAAAGGATTTGATTAATAGACCTCGAAAAACGATGCTGGACAAGCTCGTTAGTCAGCGTACCAAACTTTCCGCATATTTTGTGCTGAACTTTCTTTCCGTGATTTTTGCGAGTTATGTTTCTTTTCGGGCAGTATTATTTTTTAGTATATATATTTTTTTCCTTTGGTTTTATTCTCACAAGCTTAAAAAATATCCTTTCATAGGAAACATTACTGCAGCCATACTTGCGGTAATCCCATTTTTCGCGATTTTTGTGCATTACGGCAATTTCGACATCGTAATTTTTGTGCACGCCACTTTTCTGTTCTTGCTGATCTCCATGCGAGAATTGGTGAAAGATCTCGAGAACATAAAAGGCGATTTAACCCATGACTATAAAACTATTCCCGTGGTTTATGGGGAAAAAACTTCAAAAAGAATGCTCACTGTTTTAAGTGTTTTAACACTTGTGCCAACCTTTCTATTAATCACAAAATTTAAGGAAGAAATAGGTTACATGGATTACTATTTTTATGCAAGTATTGTGGGTTTGGCTGTGTTTTTGGCGGTTCTATGGTATTCTAAAAATAAAATACATTACATTATTTTACATAATATTTTAAAATTTGCCATTGTTCTAGGTGTATTTCAGCATTGTACTGATTCATTTGAATTTATTGCTTCATCGCTTTTTTTGAAGTGATTATTTTCTTAAGTTTTTCAACTTTACAAAAAGATCCCAAACCACAACGCCTACGCTTACCGAAATATTCAAGGAATGTTTCGTCCCAAACTGCGGAATTTCAATCACCGCATCACTTGCAGAAACCACTTTTTGCTGCACGCCTTTTACTTCATTGCCGAAAACAATTGCATATGTCATTTCCTTTTGAACAGAAAAATCGTTTAGATTAACGGCAAGTTCAGCTTGCTCAATGGAGGCCACAAAAACTCCTTCGTTTTGAAGTTTATTAACCACATCCAAAACATTTTCAGCATATTCCCAATCAACGCTATCCTGTGCGCCGAGTGCGGTCTTTTGAATATCTTTATGCGGCGGTTTTGCCGTAATTCCACAGAGATATATTTTCTTCACCAAAAAAGCATCCGCAGTACGGAAAACGGACCCGATATTGTTCAAACTACGAATGTTGTCGAGTATAATTATTATCGGCGTTTTTTCCGAAGTTTTGTATTCTTCAGTATTGATGCGGTCCAGTTCGCTATTTTTAAGTTTTCGATTTTTCATATTTGGCAAAGTTAATCGTTAATGGTTATACGCTATTGGGTTATTAAGTTATTTCTCTGAGAAACTCTGTAGGTCTCAGCGCACTCTGCGTAATAACTTTTCATAATTGTTGATAAAACCCAATAATTCACAATCACTTCCTTTTAAAGAAAACAGCATTTTGGTTACATTTATCGATTAAGATTTCTAATGAAAAAGATACCCGTCTGCGCGGGCATTTGTTATGGCGAAGAAGGAAACCCCGCTGATGAAGCAATACAACACGATTAAAGCCAAGTATCCCGATGCTTTGCTGCTTTTTCGCGTGGGCGATTTTTATGAAACTTTTGGCGAGGATGCCGTTCGTGCTGCCGGAATTTTAAATATTACCCTTACCAACCGAAATAACGGCGGCGAACGAACAGAACTCGCCGGTTTTCCGCACCATTCCTTAAATACTTATTTGCCAAAGTTGGTTATGGCCGGTTGCCGTGTTGCAATCTGTGATCAATTGGAAGATCCAAAAATGACCAAAACCATTGTAAAACGAGGCGTTACCGAGTTAGTTACCCCGGGCGTGGCTTTCAATGACGATATTTTAAAATCCAAATCCAATAACTTTTTGGCGGCTGTTCACTTTGGCTTGAAAAATCTTGGTGTTTCATTTTTGGATGTTTCCACGGGTGAGTTTTTGGTTTCGGAAGGTTCTGCGGAATATGTCGATAAATTGCTGCAAAATTTCAATCCTTCGGAAGTGCTTTTTTCTAAACAGAAACGCAAGCTTTTTTCTGAAACTTTCGGTACTAATTATCACGTTTTCCATCTCGAGGATTGGATTTTCCAAAGCGATTATTCTTTTGAAACACTGACAAAACATTTTGATACAAAAAATCTGAAAGGTTTTGGCGTAGAACATTTGGAAGAAGGAATTATCGCTGCCGGCGCCGCGCTGCATTATTTAAGTGAAACGCGCCACACAAAGCTGCAACATATTTCACGCCTGTCGCGCATTGCCGAAGATGAATATGTGTGGATGGACCGTTTTACCATTCGAAATTTGGAATTATACCACTCCAATCAGCAGAATGCGGTGACGCTTTTGGATGTAATTGACAAAACCATTTCGCCAATGGGCGGAAGGCTTTTGAAGCGTTGGATGGCACTTCCGCTCAAAAATGCAGAAAAAATTGTACGCCGGCACGAGGTGGTTAGTTTCCTTTTGGACAACCCAACAACTTTGGAAAAAATTCATCAATACACAAAACGCATCGGCGATTTGGAACGGCTTATTTCAAAAGTAGCAACAGGCAAAGTGAATCCGCGTGAGGTTATTCAACTTAAAAATTCGTTGGAAGCAGTTGTTCCCATTAAAGCGCTTGCCTTGAATTCCAAAAATGAATCCCTGAAAATTATTGGCGAACAATTGCACGACTGCGAATTGCTTCGCAATAAAATAAAGGAGACGCTTTTTGAGGAAGCGCCTGTGAATATCCTGAAAGGAAATTCCATCGCAGAAGGATTTTCGGAAACATTGGATGAGCTTCGAAATATTTCAGCAAATGGGAAAGAATATCTTGATGAAATGCTGGAACGCGAAACAAAACGCACGGGAATTTCTTCACTCAAAATAGATTCAAATAACGTTTTTGGATATTATATAGAAGTTCGAAATACCCATAAAGACAAAGTTCCGCAGGAATGGATAAGAAAGCAAACGCTTGTGAGCGCGGAACGATATATTACTGAAGAATTAAAAGAATACGAGACTAAAATACTTGGAGCCGAAGAAAAAATCCTGGCGCTGGAGCAGGAAATATTTTCAAAATTGGTGGAATGGATGCTCCAATTTATTGCTTCCGTGCAGCAAAATGCGGCATTAATTGCGCAGATGGATTGCCTTTGCTCATTTGCAACACAGGCAAAAGAAGCAAATTATACACGGCCGCTTTTAGATGATACTTTTGATTTGGACATAAAAGAAGGTCGACATCCGGTGATTGAAAAGCAGCTACCGCCAGATGCACCTTATATTGCAAATGATGTTTTCCTCGACCGCGAAAACCAGCAACTAATTATGATTACCGGCCCAAATATGAGCGGAAAATCTGCCATTCTTCGGCAAACTGCTTTGATTGTTTTGTTGGCTCAGATGGGCAGTTTTGTTCCGGCTTCAGCTGTGCGAATGGGTTGTGTGGACAAAATTTTTACCCGCGTTGGTGCAAGCGATAATATTTCGATGGGCGAATCTACTTTTATGGTTGAGATGAACGAAACAGCAAGTATTCTGAATAATCTTTCAGATAGAAGTTTAATTCTTTTGGATGAAATTGGCAGGGGAACCAGCACGTATGATGGAATTTCAATCGCGTGGGCCATCAGCGAATATCTGCACGAGCACCCTTCAAAAGGGAAAACACTGTTTGCAACCCACTACCACGAATTGAACGAAATGACGGAAACTTTTCCACGGATTAAAAACTATAATGTTTCCGTAAAGGAATTAAAGGACAATGTGCTTTTCCTTCGGAAATTGGTTCCCGGTGGAAGTCACCACAGTTTCGGAATTCACGTTGCAAAAATGGCGGGAATGCCGCAACCGGTGCTCCAGCGGGCAAATAAAATATTGAAAAGGCTAGAAAAAAGCCACGGATCGGAAGAACTTTCAGAAGAAATGAAAGCTGTTTCAAAAGAAGAAATGCAATTGAGTTTTTTCAAGCTGGATGATCCGCTTTTGGAGGAACTTCGCGAAGAGATATTGGACATTGATATTGATACACTTACGCCTGTGGAAGCCTTGATGAAACTGAATGAGATTCGGCGTATGTTGCAGCGCAATGCTTCGGTTAGACTAAAAAAGTAAAATTCGGCAATAATTTATCAAAAAAGACTTTGCTTTTGACGTAAAATTTTTAAATTTGCTCCCGCTTTCAATAGGAAGCATCGTTCATATAATTTTCACAAAAATAGCTCAGTTGGTAGAGCGCTATCCGCCGCGGCGGGTGGAGGTCACCACCTCGTTCTTTAAAATATAATGCGAAAATAGCTCAGTTGGTAGAGCGCCACCTTGCCAAGGTGGAGGTCGCGGGTTCGAATCCCGTTTTTCGCTCAAACGATATGCCGATGCAATTCGGCATTTTTTGTTAAGTCCGGGTTGCAACTGGCAACCTAATTATGCTGATGTGGTGGAATTGGTAGACACGCCGGACTTAAAATCCTGTGACCATTTGGTCGTGCGGGTTCAAGTCCCGCCATCAGTACAAGCTTCCCCTTTATTTAATTATGAAGGGGATTTTTTTATTTTATTTAGGAATGGTTGTCATAAAAAAAGCCCTTTCAGATTTGAAAGGGCTTTCTGTTTTTTAGCAAAAGAAAATTGCTTATTGACCGTCAGTAGCGTCTTCTACAGCTTCTTCAGTCTCTTGAGCAGCATTCTCGATAGCGTCTCCGGTATCTTCAGCAGCTTCTTCGATAGCATCTTCTGTGTTGTCCATAGCTTCTTCAGTTGTAGTTTCAGCTGTATCGTCAACTTTTACTTCTGTGGTTTCTCTGCAAGAGTAAACAGAAGCAACTAAAGCAAGAGCGGCAAGTGATAAAAAGAATTTTTTCATTGTTGAATAGATTAGTGATTAATAGTGTGCAAAAGTAATTAAAATTTTGATTGTGTATCATTTATAGGATTATTTTTTCATCCCATTGCGAATATTTTTTTCGGAAATTGTCCATTATATTTTTGGAATATTTCCAAAATAGCGTATTTTTAGTGCATGAAAAATGCAATACCAATAGAAGCTACTCGTTTTAAAGCACTTCGCGAAGAGCTTCGCCATACCCAACAATCCTTTGCAGAATTACTTAACATTGGGGCTACCACTGCAGATATTGAAAGGGGAAAGACAAAAATTACAGGTAAGATTGTTATGGAGCTTATGGCCCAATACAATATAAATCCATTGTGGCTTTACGGTAAAAGTTTTGAAAAATATATTGATACCGCACGGGGCGATGTGAGTCCAAAGGTTATTACAATAGATTCCGGGGGGGAGGAAAGTATTTTATTGGTGAACCAAAAAGCCGCAGCGGGTTATCCAAATAACATTCACGATATGGGTTGGTATCAAACCTTACCATCTTTTAATATTCCATTGCCGGAATATAAAAATGCGTCGTATCGTGGTTTTCAAGTAGAAGGCGACAGCATGTTGCCAAACATTAAACCGAATGAATGGGTCCTGGGCCGGGCGGTACCCAGTATTAACGAAGCGACTGACAGTAAGATATATATTGTGGTTCTAAAGGATTCAGTTTTAGTTAAAAAACTTCAAAAAATTCCTAACAATCCTCAAAGCATAAGGCTTATTTCCCTTAATGAAGAATATTTGCCCATAGATGTAAGGGTGAAGGATATTCAGGAACTTTGGCAGGTGAACAGTAAATTGAGTTTTGGAGTTGATGAACCTTCGGAAAGCAATTTGTTGCGGCAACTACAGCAATCAATGTTTGAATTGAAAGCTCAAATTGACGATATAAAATATAAAAAAACCGACTAGATTAATAGTCGGTTTTTAATCATTTTAATGGGCAGAATTAGTTGTTTGCGTCCACTTTAATTTTAGTATCCCCATCAGCATCTGTCTTTATTTTTACTTCTTTTTCATCGGTTTCCATTTTAATTTTGGTATCTCCGTTTTCATTTTCCTTAACCTTCATATCAGCCCCTTCATCCTGCATTTCTTGGATCATTTCTTCTTGTTCCGTCATTTCTTCTTCCTTTTTTTCTCTACAGGCAGTAAAGCTACTTGCCATAAAGGTTGCGCATAAAAAAATCATTGTCAGTTTTTTCATAATTTTAGTGTTGATGGTTAGATTATTTGTTTGAATTAAAATATCGTCCATAAATGCTATTCCCGGACATTTCTGATTTCGCTTATTTCGGAAACTGATTCAATGCAACCAATTATATGAAACTTTTATTCATCTTTTCATATTTAATTATCATTCCCGATTTTCTCAATTTCTTGATTTATTTCCTTGTTCACCTCCTTGTCCACTTCTTTGGCGGTTCTTTCAAGTATTCCTTCCTGCTCGGTGGGCTCGGGTGTGTCGTCAGTCGTTTCAACCCGTACTTCTCTAATTACTTCTTTCGTTTCGGTTTTCTTTTCACGGCATGAGGCAAATGTCAACGCGGTAATTGTTAGGGTAATAAAAAGTTTTTGCATAATTAAAATGTATTAATGTTAAACAAATCTACTTTTTTATATCAAGAGAATGTATAATTTTATAATAAAAGATGCATTAATAATTGATTTTTAGTAAAATCGCCCTCTCTGAAACAAGAAACCTAGGGTTCGCTAAAAATAATCTGTGATGTATTGTATAATTTTTTTTGTCGCTCCTGTATTTTTATTTATGAAATGGCCGGAAATCATTCCAGTCTTCATTCTAAAATCGGAATCTTTTACTAATTTTTGAAGAATTAAAGTACACTCCTTCTTGTTGTCTATAGGGAAAAGTCCCGCCAAATCTCGCAAGCGAATGGCTTCAGGGAATTCGCCAAAATTTTTTCCAATAACAATAGGAACCCCAAATGTGGCGGGTTCCAAAATATTATGAAGACCGGTCTTTCCCATCGCTCCACCTACATAAGCAATGTCTGCATAACTATATAGTTTACTCAACAGCCCTATACAGTCAATAATCAAAACGGAATATTCAGAAAGATTCACTTCGTCAATATTGGAATGTAAAACAGTTTTTTTGACAATTTTTTTGGTGAAAACTTCAATTTTATCGGCTTCAATTTTATGGGGTGCAATAATAAATTTTACATTTTCGGGAGCTAAATTTATATATTCCAAAAGAACGGCTTCATCTTCAGGCCACGTGCTTCCGCAAACAACACAAAGAGAATTTCCCTTAAAATCTTCAGCAAATTTTAAAGTGTTGTCTATTTCAATTTGGTGCGAAACCCTGTCAAAACGAGTGTCGCCGCTAACCGTAATATTTTTGAACCCAATACTCTTTAAAAGTGTTTCGGAATTTTCATCTTGCACAAAAAAGTGGTCAAACCAGGTCAGAGCCTTTCGCATAAATCCACCATACGGTTTAAAAAATATTTGCTTCTTTCGAAAAACGCCAGAGACCAAAAACGTGGGAATGTTATTCTTATGAAGCTCAAAAAGATAATTGGGCCAAAATTCATATTTTACAAATATTGCAATTGTTGGGTGGATTGCCTCAATAAACTTTTTTGCGTTTACCGGCGTATCCAATGGCAAATAAACAACCGCATCTGCTAAAGGGGTATTTTTTCTTATTTCAAAACCCGAAGGCGAAAAAAAGCTGATCACAATTTTGTGGTCGGATTTAAGTTTTTTCAGTGCTTCCATTATGGGAACGCCTTGCTCAAATTCGCCCAATGAGGCACAGTGGAACCAAATGGTTTTATCTTCCGATGAAATTTTTTGTTGAAGAATTTTAAAAACGTTTTTTCGTCCATTAACGAAAAGCTCCATTTTCTTATTGAACAGCGCGATAATCCTTAAAAGAAAGGAAGCTATATGAATCAACAAATTGTAGATGGTATGCATACGAAACAAAAATACCAAATTTCAAGTACCAAATTCCAAATGTGGGCTTCAATAACTTTATAGCCCAATAACACATTAACTTTCGCACAAACAAATATCATTTTCGTAATTTTACCGAATTCAATATATTTCCAAAGAATGAAAAAAATACAAATGGTGGACCTGAAAGGTCAGTATGAAAAAATAAAGGAGCGCGTGGATAGTTCCATAATGCAGGTTATTGATAATACCACCTTTATAAACGGTCCCGAAGTTCAGGAATTTCAAAAAGAACTTGAGCAATATTTAAAGGTGAAACATGTAATTCCGTGTGCAAACGGTACCGATGCGCTTCAAATTGCAATGATGGGCCTTGGGTTAAAACCGGGCGATGAGGTTATAACGGCAGATTTTACTTTTGCCGCAACAGTTGAAGTTATTGCCCTTTTGCAACTCACTCCCGTTTTAGTAGACGTTGACCCGATTAACTTTAACATAGATGTTGAAGCTATAAAAAGAGCAATTACCCCCAAAACTAAAGCTATAGTTCCTATTCATCTTTTCGGTCTTGCAGCGAATATGGATGAAATTATGGCCATTGCTAAAGAGCACAATCTTTATGTAATTGAGGACAACGCCCAAGGGATTGGAGCGGATTACACCTCGAAGGATGGTTCAAAGAAAAAAACAGGAACTATAGGTAATGTGGCCTCCACTTCTTTTTTCCCCTCAAAAAATTTAGGATGTTACGGTGATGGCGGCGCCATTTTTACAAATGATGATGATTTGGCACACACAATGCGAGGCATTGTAAACCATGGAATGTATGTGCGTTACCATCACGATGTGGTAGGTGTAAACAGCAGATTGGATTCTATCCAAGCTGCAGTGCTTCGCGCAAAATTGCCACATTTGGACGAATATAATGCCGCACGTAGAAATGCTGCAAGAAAGTACAGTGAAGCTTTCGCGGGAATAGATAACATAATTACACCCACCGGCTTTTGCGACAACACCCAAACCATTTGTGATGTTTGTGATTGCCACGTTTTTCACCAATACACTTTAAAGATTTTTAATACTGATCGCGATGCGTTGGTAAACCATTTAAATGAAAAGGGAATTCCATGCGGAGTGTATTATCCAATCCCGCTGCATCTTCAAAAAGCTTATAAAGACGCACGTTATAAAGAGGAAGACTTTGCAGTTACAAATCAGTTAGTAAAAGAAGTTATTTCACTGCCCATGCATACTGAGCTTGATGATGAACAGATAAAATACATCACCGATACGGTTATAAATTTCGTAAAAAAATAATGAAAAAAATACTCGTTACAGGCGGTTTGGGCTACATAGGTTCCCATACTGTTGTTGAACTTCAAAATTCAGGATATCAAGTTATTATTATTGATAACCTTTCAAATTCATCCTTAGATGTTTTGGAAGGGATAACAAATATCACAAAAACACCTCCAGCTTTTGAAAGACTCGATCTTCGTATTAAAGCAGATGTTTCAGATTTTTTCAAAAGGAATAAAGATATTGAAGGAATAATTCATTTTGCGGCGAGCAAAGCTGTAGGCGAAAGCATGGAAAATCCCTTGCTCTATTACGAAAATAATCTAAACACGTTAATCTATTTGTTGCAGGAATGCAATGCTTACGGGATTAAAAACTTTATTTTCAGTTCCTCCTGCACCGTTTATGGAGAACCGGATTCATTACCTATCACTGAAAATGCACCGGTAAAACCAGCAACTTCACCCTACGGAAATACGAAACAAATAAGTGAAGAAATATTGCGGGATACGTGCTCAGTTTCAACTTTAAAATCTATTGCGCTCCGTTATTTCAATCCCATTGGTGCCCATCAAACTGCGGAAATTGGAGAACTTCCCGCTGGCGTTCCGCAAAATCTTGTTCCTTTTATAACCCAAACCGCGGCGGGTTTACGAAAGGAACTTTCTGTTTTCGGGAACGATTATCCTACGGAAGATGGCAGTTGCGTCCGCGATTATATTCATGTGGTAGATTTGGCCAAAGCACATGTTATTGCATTGCAACGCCTGCTTTCAGAACAAAATGAAGCACAGTTTGAAGTTTTCAATTTGGGAACGGGCAGAGGAAGTACTGTTTTGGAAGTTGTGGAATCATTCGAAAAAACTACGGGTGAAAAATTAAATTATAAAATTGTAGCCCGTCGCCCAGGCGATGTTATTTCTGTTTATGCAGATACCAAAAAAGCAAATGAAGTTTTGGGGTGGAAGTCAGAAAGAACAATGGAAGATGCTTTAAAATCAGCCTGGAACTGGGAGAAAAAAATTAGAAATATCTCATAAACAGCATTTTAAAAACAAATTTAACCTTGCTTTAACGTTTATAATTTGGAATTGGAATTTTACCTTTGTTTCTTTGCCCAAAACCGATAATAGATAAACAAAAGTTATGAAGTTAATGTCAGTTAAACGACAAACAAAATTAGAAAAACGATTTACCGAAAAAATGGGAATGTTCACCACGAATGTGGTTTATATCAAAAAAACATTTCTGAAAATTCCTTTTAGGACAGTCCACAAATATCGCGAAACCTATTATGGGGAAATGAAGGATTGTGTGGATTGTAAAATAAGTGCTTAAAAATTAATAACTTGATTTTAATTAAAAACGCCGAAGAAAATAAAAATCTTCGGCGTTTTTTTATGTCAAAAAAATAAAATTAAAATTCTGCTTTTTCAGTTTCGGCAGAGGCATCAATTTTCTTCACAAGCCCTTGCAATACATTTCCAGGTCCAACTTCAATAAATTTACTTGCCCCATCCTTTATCATATTTTGAACGCTTTGCGTCCATTTAACGGGCGCAGTAAGTTGAAAGATGAGATTTTCTTTTATTTCCGTAGGGTCAGTAACCGCAAAGGTTGAAACGTTTTGATAAATTGGGCAGGCAGGAGCCGTGAACTGTGTAGTTTCAATTGCGGCTGCCAATTCTTCACGGGCAGGTTCCATCAACGGACTGTGGAATGCACCGCCCACCGGTAAAATTAAAGCTCTTTTGGCGCCGGCTGCTTTTAAACTTTCACAGGCTTTGCCTACTGCTTCAACATCGCCCGAAATAACTAATTGGCCTGGGCAGTTATAATTTGCGGCAACCACAATGCCGGGGGTGTTTGCGCAAATTTCTTCCACTATATGATCTTCCAGCCCAAGAACGGCGGCCATAGTTGATGGTGTTAATTCGCAAGCATGCTGCATTGCCAAAGCACGTTTATAAACCAATTGTAGTCCATCGCTAAACGCAAGGGTTTGGTTAGCGACTAAAGCAGAAATTTCTCCCAATGAATGACCCGCAACCATATCGGGTTGGAATTTACTGCCCATCACTTCAGCTAAAATTGTGGAGTGTAAAAAAATTGCGGGTTGCGTCACCTTGGTTTGTTTAAGCTCATCAGCGGTGCCTTCAAACATTATTTTGGTAATATCAAAGCCCAAAACTTCATTAGCTTGTTGAAAAAGTTCTTTTGCTTTTGTGGAATTATCGTAAAGATCTTTGCCCATTCCTGTAAATTGGGCGCCTTGTCCGGGAAATATATATGCTATCATTATCAAGATTTTGTTGTAACAAAAATAGGATTAATTCTATAAAAACGGCTTCATAATTGCTTTGACTTGCTGCAAATAACCGCTTCCGAATATATTTAAATGAACTAATAAATAATATAATTGCCAAAGCGGAACACGATCTTTCCATCCATGGGCTAAAGGAAGAATATCATTATAATTTGAAAAAACTTCTTCTGAAAAGCCTCCAAATAATTTCATCATAGCCAAATCCATTTCTCGCGGGGCAAAAGCCAAGGCCGGATCTATTAAAACAGGATTGCCATTTTCAGAAACTAAATAGTTGCCACCCCAAAGATCTCCGTGTATCAACGACGGGGGCTCATTTGGGATTTCCGCGGAAATATTTTTATAAAAATCCGTAAGATTTTTAAATTTATAACCCTTTTCCGAAGCCAATTTAAACTGGGGATCCAAACGTTGTGAAATATAAAAGTCACTTGCTATACTCTCAAATTCGTTCTTCTGCGGAAGACTCCCAATGAAGTTATTATGGTCCAAACCAAATTGTTTGCTGGAAGTTTTATGGAGTTTTGAGAGATTTTCAGCAAATAGTTCCCAAAAATTATGCGATTTGGTTCCTACTGCAATATATTCCAAAATCAAGTAAGATGAATTTTGGAATACTCCATCAGCAACCACGTTGGGGATTTTAAAACTGCCGGATTGTTTCAGCAAACGTAATCCTTTGGCTTCCACTTCGAACATTCCCGGAAATGCAGAGGCGGTATTCAGTTTTATCACAAAATTTCCCTCGTCACATTTAAGAAGAAAGACATTGTTAATATCACCGCCAGAAAGTGGTTTGTATTCAAGTAATTGAAGTTTATTGTGGGACGTTATGTGCTGTAATAACTGTTTCAAAATGAGAAGCAGACACTACTAATGTGCCAAAAAATAATTTAGTTATTTACGAACCCAAGTTTGATAAACAAATGAATATCTGTGTTTTTCGTCTTTGGTGTGTTCCAATTCCGAAGTGAGCTGCCATTCATTTGCTGAAAATTCTGGAAAAAAAGTATCGGCATCTTTAAAAATTCCGTGAACGCGGGTTAGTTCAATTTTATCTGCAAAGGGAAGCCCCATTTTGTAGATTTCGCCACCGCCAATAATGAAGGGTTGGTCATCATCTTTCGCAATATTTAAAGCTTCTGCCATATTGTGCGCCACTTTGGCACCTTCCTTTTTGTAATTTTTATTTCTAGTAATAACAATGTGAATTCTATTGGGTAAAGGTTTGGGGAAAGTTTCAAAAGTCTTTCGCCCCATAATAATATGATGACCCGTTGTGAGTTGTTTAAACCGTTTAAAATCATCGGGCAAGTGCCAAAGTAGGTCATTGTTCTTCCCCAATTCATTGTTTTCGCCAGCGGCGGCAATCATTGTAATCATTCTACGTCGGGAGGTAAAGGGTTGTTCAATGTGGTTTTTTTTATTTCTGGTGAAGGTCTTGTGGGCAATTGCAGTTCAGTATCTACTTTTTTCTGAAGTTCGGCCATACGCTCAGCCTGACGAACTTTTAGTTTTTCCAGTTGTCGGTCTTCCCATTCTTTTCCCATAAACTGGTTCATTACAAAAACATTGAAAAGATGTATTAAAAAGATAAATGTCCAAATTAAAATAGCCCATATAAACCAATCTTTTATGAAGAAATTTTCTCCGTATCCCAAAATAGGGTTTATTATAATCAACAAAACTGACCCCACCAAAAAAACAATAAAATGGCGCATCAGGTTTTTTTTCTGCTTTATACGTTGGCGCGCATATTCATACTGTTCGCGCTGTTCGGAATCAATTCTTTCCGTTTTTTTAGTTTGTGAGAACATATTTTGGGTATTTTCGTTGAAAACAAACTGAACGATTCAGTTATGTAAAAATACCCTTTTTTCGCCTTTTAGACTATTCAATTATGGAAGAAATACGCAAACATTTTCCAGCCTTGGCGTCCTGCACTTATTTAAACACAGCCTCCAACGGTGTTATACCAAAACCTGTGGTGGAATGGCGTAGAAAACACGATATGGATTTAATGAATCAGGCCAGTGTGTTCCGCGACCAGCATAAAGGGCATATTGAACAGATTCGGAAAACTGTTGCTGAATATTTTAACGCTTCGGAAGAAGAAACCGCTTTGACCCCTAATTTTTCTTTTGGAATGAATACAGTTTTGGAAGGGATTCCGAAGGGGCAAAAAATTCTTCTTTTAAAGAACGATTATCCCTCCATACTTTGGCCTACAGAAACACGGGATTTCAACGTTTGCTATGCTGAAATTGATGAACATTTAGAACAGAATATTACTGCTGCAGTTGAAAAACATAAACCCGCTATTTTTATTTTTAGCCTTGTGCAATGGCTGAATGGTGTTAAAATTGATTTGGATTTTTTAAAGCAACTGAAAAGAAATCATCCAAATTTATTGCTTATTGCAGACGGCACCCAATATATGGGTACCGAGGTATTCGATTTTCAGGAAAGTGCAATAGATGTTTTAGGGGCAAGTGCTTATAAATGGCTTACAGCTGGATATGGCAACGGATTTATAATGGTGAAAGAGGCTGCTCGGGAACGCATTTTCCCCAAAACCTTAGGTTTTAATAGTGCGGAACGCTTTGAAAGTAAAGCAACGGAAACCAAATTTATGAAACATTTTGAACCCGGTCATCAAGATACTTTGAACTATGGAAGTTTAGAGCAGGCATTACTTTTTTCAAAAGCACTGGGAAGGGAAAAGTTATATAATATTATTGCATCACTTTCAAAAAAGGCAAAGCAATCCTTTGCAGAGTTGGGTTTGTTAAACAATACAACATTATTGCGGGAGGAACATTCCTCAATTTATAATTTAAAAGGGGATGCAGCGCTATTTGAAAAATTGAAAAATAATAGTATAATTTGCTCGCCTCGAGGAGGCGGAATTCGAGTAAGTTTTCACTATTATAATACTTCAGAGGAACTTGATAAATTGGTAGATGTTTTGAAAAACGGATAATTTTAATTTTTTCTTCTGAAAGCATAATTTTTATAATATCCTTTTTCGTCTGCAAAAGAAGTTTCTATTTCCAGTCCTGCTTCTTCGGCTAACCAACTTACTGTTTTGTCGTCATATTTTTGGGAAATTTCTGTGTGAATTGTTTCCCATTGGTCAAAACTTACGGTCAGCTGAAGTTCTTCAACGGTTACTTTCATTGGCTCCATTGCTACTAGAAAACTTTGGGCGGTGCCTGTTTCTGGGTTGTAAACTTCCCAATGCTTAAATTTTTCAACCTCAAAATTTCCTCCAAGTTCCCGGTTAATTCGTTCTAAAACATTTTTGTTGAAAGCCTCGGTAATGCCTGCTTCATCGTTATAGGCATCTAAAACAGTCTGTGGATTTTTCTTTTGGTCAAAACCTATAAAAAGCAAGTCATCTGGCAGCATCGCATCTTTTAACTTTAAAAGAAAGTCAATTGCCTTTGGATGGGGCAGGTTACCGATGTTACTTCCCAAGACCATGATTACCTTTTTGCGCCGGTTGTAGCCTTTCAGTCTTTCCAAAACTTCAAAATATTCTCCCACTTCAGCATCTACAGTTAATTTAGGCATTTCGAGGGCTAAATTTTTGGAGAGCAATTCGGTCGCATTTTCGCTTATATCAATAGGTTTATAGGTAAAATTGAAATTGTTCTCGGCCATATATTTCAAAAGCACCTTTGTTTTTTTGCCATCACCCGCGCCTAATTCTATAAGATCTAATCCGTTTTTTCTATCACGAAATAATTCCCCGATTGAAAAAATATTTTTAGAAATTATTTCCAATTCACAACCTGTAAGATAATAACTGGGCATCGCCATAATATCCTGAAAGATTTTATCGCCTTTTTTATCGTAGAAATATTTTGAGGATAGATGTTTGGGAAAGTTGGTGAGTCCTTCAATAACTTCTTTTTTGAATGAATTTTGCGGAGGTTTTATAGATGCATTCATGGAACGTTAGTCGTATTTATTTCGCCAACCTTAAACCGGTAAACTGCCATCGAAGATTGGGTTGAAAAAAATTTCTGTAGGTGGCCCGTGTGTGATTGGTTGCGGTTGCCACAGAACCACCGCGAAGTACTTTTTGGTTTACCATAAATTTGCCATTATACTCACCAATTGCACCAGGAGCTTTGGTGTAGCCAGGATAGGGCAGATAGGCGCTCTCGGTCCATTCCCAACGGCTGCCCCATTTAAAATTTTGTTGAGCGGCTTCCCATTCAAATTCGGTTGGAACACGGCAATTCTTCCATTGGGCAAAAGCAAAAGCTTCAAAATAGGAGATGTGCGAAACGGGTGCATCTAAATTTATTTTTTGAAGTCCTTTCATAGAATATTGGTGCCAATCGCCCTCAATGTTGTGCCAATACATAGGCGCAGAAATATTGTTTTGTTGTACCCAATCCCAACCTTCGGCGTGCCAAAGGTTAAAATCTTTGTAACCGTCGGCGTTTATAAATTCAAGATATTCAGCATTGGTGATGAGTTTGTTTGAAATTTTATATTCGTGTAAATAAACTTTGTGGCGGCCCAACTCATTGTCAAAACAGAATTCATCTTCGTTATTGTGACCTATTTCATAGATGCCTTCCTTAATTTCAATCCATTCCTGTTGAAAATTTTGAATTTGATTTTCCGAAAATGAATCGCTGTATTTAGGGAGCAAAGGATTGTTGCCGAGAATGTATTTTATATCTGTAGTAAGCAATTCTTGGTGTTGCTTTTCGTGATGGATTCCTATTAATAGTAATTCTTCAATTTCCTTTGAAATCTCTCCAGAAAGGAAATTCGTCATTTCGTTTGTAACATAATAACGATAATCATATACTTTCGCTACGCCCGGTCTGGACAGGTTTCCGCGATCATTTCTAATTACGCGCTTTCCTACATTTTCATAATAACTATTGAAAACAAAGGCGAAGTCTTCATCAAACAAACGGTATCCGGGTTTGTTGGGTTTCAATATAAATTCCTCAAAAAACCAGGTGGTATGGCCCAAGTGCCATTTTGGTGGCGAAACATCAACAATGGGTTGGACTACATAGTCTTCAATTTCCAGGGGTTTACAAATTAATTCGGTATGTTCACGGGTTTCGATAAAAAACGAAACCAAGGTATCGGTTGCAATCATAAAAAAAGTGTCGCAATTTTTTGACGACACTTTAAATTTAATAATATAATTTTCAGGAAATGTTTAAATCATGTTAAAGGCCGGACGGATTATGGATTTAAAACCTGCTTTTAACAAGCTTTTCAAGCTCAATGAGCGAAAAAATCACAGGTAAATAAAAAATTTGTTGAAGCCGATTACTCGAGAAAAAGCTATTTCCCAGTTTTAAAGGTAAAAGGAACCGTCATTTTAATAGCGCGGGGCTTTCCGCCCATCATTCCGGGTTTTGCCATTTTTGGAATTGCCAAAATGTTTCGTTTTGCTTCGTCTTGAAGGGCTTTTGTACCTCCGGAAACCTTAGTTACTTCCACTATTCCTTTTTCGTTTATGATAAACTCTACAATCACTTTTCCTTGATCGTTATTTTTGTAGGCTTCGGGTGGATATTTGAAGTTTTTGGAAATATGTGCGGCTAGTTTTTGATTGAAACATGCATCTCTTTTTGCAACATCACCAGCTTCACAGCCAACCCAGACGGGCGCTATTTCCTTTAAAGTAACGGTGTTTTTGTTTACATCGCCCCATTCTTCTTGGGCAAAAACAGTAGTTGAAAATAAAATGCAGAAAGCAATAAGTAAGTTTTTCATTTGGGAATTTTAATTTAATTAAATAGCAACAGCGCCTTTGATGTGTGGGTATGGATCGTAGTCCACCAGAGTAAAATCATCAAAAGTGAAGCCAAATATATCTTTTACATCTGGATTGAGCAACATTTTTGGCAAAGGACGCGGTTCGCGGGAAAGTTGAAGTTCTACTTGCTCAAAATGGTTACTGTAAATATGGGCATCGCCAAAGGTGTGGATAAAATCGCCCGGTTGATATCCGCAAACTTGAGCAACCATTAACGTCAATAATGCGTATGATGCAATATTAAAAGGAACGCCTAGGAAAATATCCGCACTACGTTGATAAAGTTGGCATGATAATTTGCCGTCCGCAACATAGAATTGAAAAAAGGCATGACAGGGTGGAAGCGCGGCTTTGCCATTAGCCACATTTTCTGAAAAGGGTTTGGATGTGTTGGGCATCACGCTTGGATTCCAGGCACTGACCAGCATGCGGCGACTATCTGGGTTTGTTTTGAGGGTATGTATTATTTCTGAAATCTGATCAATTTCCTCATTATTCCAATTTCTCCATTGGTGCCCATATACTGGGCCCAGATCGCCGTTTTCATCGGCCCATTCGTTCCAAATTCTAACTCCATTTTCCTGTAGGTATTTTATGTTTGTGTCGCCTTTTAAGAACCATAGAAGTTCGTAGATTATTGATTTTAAGTGAAGTTTTTTGGTGGTTATCATGGGGAAACCCTCACTAAGATCAAAACGCATTTGGTAGCCAAAAACGCTTTTGGTCCCTGTGCCCGTACGGTCTTGCTTTTCAGCGCCGTTCTCCATTACGTGTTTTAAAAGGTCGTGATATTGTTTCATTTCGGGAAAATATAAATTATGGGTTAAAAAATACAAATAGCGAATAATTATTGCCGTTTGGATATTTCATCCCGAACTCTTGCTGCTTTTTCGTAGTTTTCATTTTTTACGGCTTCGTCTAATAGTTTATTTAGTTCGCTTAAGCTCAGTTTGCTGTAATCTTCGCCGGTAGGTTTTACTGATTCTTTGTCTTCGCCTATCAGCAAATTTTCAATAACAGTTTCTTTTTCCTTGGAAATTGATTTTTTACCAGATGAGGTTTTTAGAAAAATTCCGGCTTTATCCAAAATATTTTTATAGGTAAAAATAGGTGCTTTAAACCGAAGTGCCAAAGCAATGGCATCACTTGTTCGCGCGTCGATAATCTCTTCAATTTTGTCGCGTTCGCAGATAATACTTGAATAGAAAACACCGTCAACCAATTTATGGATTATTACCTGTTTTACCACAATATCGAATCGATCTGCAAAATTTTTAAAAAGGTCGTGCGTAAGGGGCCTTGGTGGAGTGATATCTTTTTCCAAGGCAATGGCTATGGATTGGGCCTCAAAAGCACCGATGACAATTGGCAGTTTTCGTTCACCGTCAACCTCGTTCAAAATAAGAGCATAGGCGCCGTTTTGGGTTTGGCTGTATGATATTCCTTTTATGGTAAGTTTTACTAAACTCATTGTTGAAGTGTCGGGTTCCAGGTTTTATGGCACGGATTGTAATTTAATATAAAAATAAAAAAACTGTTTAAAGAAGGGCGTTTCCTTTTTAAACAGCCTTTTTCCAAAGCACAAATTAATAAAAAATTATGCGTTCTGTGCTTTAAATTCTTTTAATTTTTCAGTGAGTTTTGGAACTATTTCAAAAGCATCACCGACCATACCATAGTCTGCGGCCTTAAAGAAGGGAGCTTCAGGATCGTTATTTATTACCACTTTCACTTTAGAGGCATTGATGCCCGCCAAATGCTGGATAGCGCCCGAAATACCGATTGCAATGTAAAGGTTGGAAGCAACGGGTTTACCGGTTTGGCCAACGTGTTCGCCGTGTGGTCTCCAACCCATATCACTCACAGGTTTTGAACACGCGGTAGCTGCGCCCAATGTTTGTGCAAGATCCTCGATCATTCCCCAGTTTTCCGGTCCTTTAAGTCCGCGTCCGCCAGAAACTACTATTTCTGCATCGGCGATAGTTACTTTATCGGTCGCTTTATCTACGGAAACAATTTCCATGTCAAAATCGTGAGCGTCAAGATTTGGCGAGAAAGATTCTGTGGAAGCTGATGTTTCATTTTCCTTCAATCCGTATGAATTTTTCCCCAAGCCAATTATTTTTACATCGGTCTTAATTTCTGTAGTTGCAAAGGCTTTATTGGTAAACACACTGTGTTTTACGTTGAATGGAGAAGTACTTTCCGGAAGGGCGATTACGTTTGCCACATAACCTGCTTCAAGATTGACAGCGAGGGTGGGCGCTAAAAACTTGCTGTTTGCGCTAGAGGTTAACACAATTACTTTTGTGTCTTCGTGTTTTGCGGCTTGCGCAATTACATCTGCATAAGCTTCGCCATTGAACTTGTTCAACTTATCATTGGAAACCTGTAAAACTTTTGATGCGCCGTATTTACCCAATTCTGAAACGTCATTGGTATTAATGGCAACCGCGGTAACTGAAGTTCCCAATTGTTCGGCAATCCCTTTTGCGTAGGCAACTGCTTCCAAAGCAATTTTTTTTATTTTTCCTTCTTCTGATTCTGTATATACTAAAACTGACATAATTTTGATTTTGAGTTTTTAATAGTCCCTTCTTGAGGAGGGATGTAGGGAGGTGTTTTTGAATTGAAATTCGAGTTGGAAAACATCCCCCTTAGCCCCCTTCGAAGGGGGAATTATTCGAAATTTTAAATAACCTTTGCTTCGTTGTGTAAAAGATTTATCAATTCATCTACGTTGTCAACCAATTTAACTGCACCTTTTGGCGCAGGTTTTTCAAAGGCAACCGTTTTGGTTTCAGCATTTGCACCTACTGGTTCTTTTACGTTTAGTGGTTTAGTACGTGCTTGCATAATACCGCGCATATTCGGGATGCGAAGATCACTTTCCTGAACCAAACCTTTTTGACCACCAATTACCAAAGGAAGAGATGTTTTTAAAGTTTCTTTTCCGCCATCAATTTCACGGATTGCGGTGGCTTTATCGCCTTCAATTTCAAGACCAATACACGTATTTACGAAATTTGCGCCAATGAGTTTTGCGAGCATTCCGGGAACCATTCCCCCGTTGTAATCGATTGATTCTCGACCGCCAATAACAAGATCGTAACCACCTTCCTTTGCAACATTTGCAAGTTGTTTGGCTACTGAAAAACCATCGGTGGCGGCAGTGTTTACGCGAATTGCTTCATCGGCACCAATAGCCAAAGCTTTACGAAGTGTAGGCTCAGTTTCAGGACCGCCAACATTCACAACGTGAACGGTTGCGCCTTGTTTTTCCTTAAACCACATTGCGCGGGTAAGACCGAATTCATCATTGGGATTGATTACAAACTGTACCCCATTAGTGTCAAATTTTGAATCGCCGTCGGTAAAATTTATTTTTGAAGTTGTGTCCGGTACGTGACTTATACAGACTAATATTTTCATCTTTAATAATATTTGATATATAGGAAGATGTAATGCCCCAATCTACATCTTCGCAATTTATTAATTGGTTATGGGGCATTTCATTTTTTGATGTTTTTTGAATTGAAAAATATGGGCAAATGTAGCTATGATTTTAGATTAAATCTGCTCGTGTGCGAAGTTAAGAATATATTTCCTTTTTTTATTATGCACGCATAATAATATTTGATTAAAAGTGGGAAATAATATATAAACAGATTGGAATTATAGTATTTTTGCTTTCCCTGTCTTGATAGTTATCGGGGTTCAGTTATTTACATTTCAATTTTAGCAGATGAAAACATTACAATTTAGAGAAGCCATACAAGAAGCGATGAGTGAAGAAATGCGTCGCGACGATACCATATATTTAATGGGGGAGGAAGTTGCCGAATATAACGGAGCTTACAAGGCCAGTAAAGGAATGCTTGACGAGTTTGGCGCAAAACGCATTATTGACACACCAATATCAGAAATGGGATTCTCAGGTATCGGGGTTGGCTCCGCAATGAATGGAAATAGACCGATAATTGAATTTATGACTTTCAATTTCTCTCTTGTGGCCATAGACCAAATTATAAACAACGCGGCCAAGATGCGCCAAATGAGTGGAGGACAGTTTAATATTCCTATTGTATTTCGAGGGCCAACGGCTTCGGCAGGGCAACTGGGTGCAACGCACAGTCAGGCTTTTGAAAGCTGGTATGCCAACTGCCCAGGATTGAAAGTAGTGGTGCCAAGTAATCCCGCTGATGCAAAAGGATTGTTGAAAAGCGCCATTCGTGATAATGATCCAGTAATATTTATGGAAAGTGAACAAATGTACGGCGATAAGGGCGAGGTTCCTGAAGGCGAATATTTAATACCGTTGGGGGTTGCCGATATTAAAAGAAAGGGAAAAGATGTAACTATCGTTTCTTTCGGAAAAATTATAAAAGAAGCATATAAAGCTGCTGAAAACCTTGCCGAAGAAGGCATTGAATGTGAAATAATAGATTTGCGCACGGTTCGACCCATGGATTATAAAACCATTTTTGAATCTGTAAAGAAAACAAATCGTTTAGTTATTCTTGAAGAAGCGTGGCCTTTTGGAAATGTTGCTACCGAACTAACCTATCAAGTGCAAAATGAAGTTTTTGATTACTTGGATGCGCCAATTATAAAAATAAATACAGCCGATACTCCAGCGCCATATTCTCCAGTTTTATTGGAGGAATGGTTGCCAAATAGCGAGGATGTTGTTAAGGCCGTGAAGAAGGTTCTTTATTTATAAAAAAAATCCAAAAATTTAAGCACCAAATTCCAAAAAGATATATCATATAGAAATCAAGTGCAATGTGAGTCTTCAAAATAGTTTTTCAGCTATAATTGATAAAATCTTAAGTTACGGGTATTCTTTTTTTGATTTTTATTTGTGATATGGAATTTGTGATTTGTTTTTTCATTGTTGTTATTTGTGATATTAATTTCGACCGTTCCCTTTTTCATTTATGAAGCATATTTTAATCTTACTCCTTTTAATAGTTAGTGCTTCGGTATTTTCCCAGACAAAGGTTAGCGGTACCATAAAAGATAACTCCGGACAACCTGTGGCGTTTGCCAATGTGATTTTTAAGGATTCGCAAGAAGGAACAATTTCAGATGAAAATGGAAGGTTTTATCTGGAAAGCAACAACACTTATAAAACTGTAATCTTTTCCTTTATTGGCTATACCACGAAGGAAGTTGAACTCACATCCCGAACCACTTATAATATGGAAGTGGTAATGGAAGAAAGTGCTTCAGCATTGGATGAAGTGGTGGTTTATTCCGGGAAGACTTCAAAAAAGAACAATCCCGCCCTGGACATTCTTAGAAAAATTTGGGAAAACAGAAGAGAAAATGGGGTAAAAAAGTTCAAACAATACCAATACGACAAATACGAAAAGCTTGAATTTGATTTGAACACAATAGATAGTTCGCTAATCAAAAGCAAAATTTTTAAGGGGATGGAATTTATCTTTGACCAGACCGATACATCAAACGTTACCGGAAATACCTATCTGCCCATTTTCATTAATGAGGCTTCTTCCAAAGTTTATGGAGATAATATCATAAATGAAGAAAAAGAAGTTTTACAGGGAAATAAAAATTCAGGTTTTGACAATAACCAAACGCTGATTGCCTTCGTAAAAGATCTTTACAGCGAATATGATGTTTATGACAATTATTTGAAGTTTTTCGATAAAGCTTTTACAAGTCCACTTTCCCGCACCGGAATTGATGTATACAATTATGTACTTCAGGACAGTGCCTATCGCGATAACAAATGGTGCTATAATATTGTGTATTATCCGCGCCGAAAGAATGAATTGACCTTTAAAGGAGATTTTTGGGTAAACGATACCACTTGGGCCATAAAAGAAATAAACCTGCAAGCCTCAAAAAGTGCCAATTTAAATTGGGTACGCGATGTATATATAGAACAGGAATTTGAAGTTTTAAATGATTCTACTTTTCTTATTACCCGCGATTATTTTATGAGTGATTTCAGTTTTAGGAAAAAGGAAGAGGCCCGGGGCGTTTATGGCAAACGAACAACCTTATATGACAATTATGTTTTTGACATTCCCAAGGATAATAAGTTTTATGCACAACAAGTAGATCCTTATAGTTATGAGGTTTACAACCGACCCGATGAATTTTGGGATAAAAACCGGATGGAAAAGCTGAGCAAGGATGAAACGGGAGTATACAAAATGCTGGACACGCTGAAAACGGTCCCGCGTTTTAAGGCGTTGTATAATGTGGGTGCGACCCTGGCAAGTGGCTACTATGAAGTAAACAATTTTGATATTGGCCCGGTGTTTTCAATTTTTGGATATAATGAAGCTGAAGGGTTACGAATCCGTCTTGGCGGTCGGACTTATTTCAGTCAAAATGATCCGTGGCGACTGGAAGGTTTTGGGGCCTATGGTTTTGGGGATGACCGCTTCAAATATGGTATTTCAGCTAAATGGTTGTTGGATAGAAAATCTAGACTTACGGTGTTTGGCGGTAACCGTCGCGATGTGGAACAAACCGGTGCCAGCCTTACAAATAGCAATGACGTTTTGGGGCGCAGTTTAGCTTCTTCTTCATTATTATCGGTTGGTGCCAATGATAGGCTTTCCCGAATAAATCTTACAACAATCGGTTTTGATGTGGAACCAGCGAAAAATTTTATTCTACGCATAACAAGTTCCTACCGAACCTTAAAATCTGCAACTGAAACTTTCAGTATTGATTATAAGGTCATGGAAGATGGTGTTTTTACGGGGGAAGTGAAGAGTGAACTCAAACAAGCAGAAATACAATTAGGGTTTTTGTATACTCCCGGCAGAAAAACCTCGGGATATGGCGTTGAACGCACAGTTATAAATGATGGCGATTTTCCATCTTTTTACGCTGGCTATGGTTATGGTTTAAAAGACATATTAGGTGGCGATTTTGAATACAAAAAAATACAGGCACTATATACACAGCCATGGAATATAGGTGGTATTGGTCGATTGTTATCTACTGTTGAAGTAGGCACAACTATTGGGGCCGTTCCCCTTAGTTTGCTGAACCCTATACCGGGGAACCAAACCTATTTCAGCCTTTACAACAGTTTTACCCAGTTGGATTATTATGAGTTTGTAAGCGATACTTATTCGTCTTTGCATCTGCAGCACAATTTTGGTGGCCGTATTTTTTCACGTATTCCCTTACTTAGGAAATTAGATTTAAGGGAAGTGGTTGGTTTTAGAGCGGTTTACGGCTCAATATCACAAGAGAACAAAGATTTAAATGCATCCAATATTGTATATCAAGCTCCCGAAGATATTTATTGGGAATGGAGCGTGGGCGTGGGCAACATCTTTCGTGTTTTTAGACTCGATTTTAACTTCCGCGGAAATTATCTGGATAATCCTGATGCCCGAGAATTTGGGATTACTGGGGTTTTTGGGTTTAGTTTTTAAAAGTGGCTTCCTTTTTTATTCTTTACATTTTATAAAATTTCATTTAATAAATGTTTGCTCAACATAATGAGATTCTTCACGTGTGGATAGGAAATGCGATGGGCTGCGAATAAAAAAAGTCCCCTACGATTTCCGTAAGGGACTGATTTTGGCCACGGTATTCTCCCCAGAACCTAGTTGTGGCTAAATCATTACTAAATTAGAAAGGTTTAAAATAATTCTTTTACGGTTTTCCGTAATGAAGGTATTTTTTGAAAAAAATAACAGGAGAAAAAAAATACTGGTAAAAGTATGGTTATATAAGCCCTAAATCCTTTGCTATAGAAATAAGGTGCACTGAATTGTTTGCACTAAAGTTAGTGCGTAATTTAACAAATCGTTTTTCAATGGCACTCAAACTGCAAGGGTTGATGTTCCTACTTTTGAAGGTTTGGCTAATTTCGTCCTGCGACAAGCCCTTGGCCAGAAGTTTCATCATTTCAATATCAAAATCGTCAATTTCGATGTTTTGGGCTTTCCGTAATGTATTGCTGATTTGAGGAGAAAGATAGATTTCGTTGTTATAAACTTTAAAAATTGCCTCTTCAAGTTGTTTTAAGCCGTTTCTGCCTTTGCAAACGAAGGCATCTGCCTTATTTTCCAACATAACATTACGTACTTTTTGCGGCCGGTCCTCTATGGAATATGCTATTATTTTTAAAGCAGGAATTTCCTGTTTCAAAGCCTTAATAAGAATTTCTCCGGAAGGGTACTTTTGTTGACGATGGTCCGCAATGAAGGATAGATCGGTAATCAATAAATCGAAAGGTTCTTCACTTTGAATGGCTTTTTTAATTTTTAGATATGCATCATCACAATACTGCACTTGCTGAAAAGAATTTATATGTAGGTCTTCCAGCATAAAAACGATGCCATTGCTGATGCTTCCCAGATCTTCCGAAACTAAAACTTTCTTGAACATACTTTACAAAGTGATTTTTGCTTTAAATCCTTCCTGGGGTTTTGATTCAAATTTAATGGTTCCATTTAAGGTTTGAATACGGTTTTCCGCATTTTGCAGCCCATTTTTGTTTTTTATGTTACAGCCAATGCCATTGTCAGAATAAGAAATAGTGATTTTATTATCTATTTGAGTAAATGATAGGGCTACCAACGAAGCCTGACTGTGTTTTGACATATTGGTCATCAATTCTTTCAAAACTCTATAAACAGTAATCTTTTTAATGTCTGAAACCGTTTTCCAGTTCATTTTGGAAATATTTTTTGTAATTACGGTAGTTTGATCATTTTTATAACTTAATAGCAGATCTGATAATTGCACTTCAAAATTCGTGCTGACTTCCACCGCGCTGTTTTCTTTTGAAATGTCGCGCGTTTTGTTGTAGATATTTTCTATATCATCCAAAACCTCCTCTTTCTTAAGATTATTACTCTGTATTTTGACCATTATGTGGTAAAGATCGTTTGCCACCTCGTCGTGCACTTTTTTTGAAATACGCGCCTCGGTATTGTATACCTGTCGGATTTTTTCTTTTTTGTGGCGCACCCTTAAAAGCATTATGGCAATAGCGGCAAGCACAGTGGCGAAGATTACAAGCGACATATATAAAAACTTTTGGCTTCTTTCCTTTTCTTGTTGCAGTTGGGCGAGAGCTGTGTTTTTTTGCTCCTTTTCCACATTGTATTTTATGAAGGCATTTTTGTTTTCGGCCAATTGTTTTTCTTTTGAAATACTGTCCGTAATTTTTTTGAACTCCACAATTTTAGGGTCTTCGTCCATAATGGCAAAAAGGGAAAGAGCATCCTGAAGATAGGTTATGCTGTTAAGTGTATTGGCAAGGTTATATGCTTTATTTGCAAATTTGAGTGCTTCATCTTTGTTTTTTCTGTCTATATAATACAACGCTAGATTTTTATAGCTTGAATATGTTTTGTCAAATTCATTAAAACTTTCCCGGATTTGTAATGCTTTTGTTAGATTTGGAAGCGCTTCGGGATTTCCCAATTTTGACTGCACATATCCCATATTATCCAATACTTGGGCATATTGGAGGGAATCATTGATGTGGTTTTTATTGTTTAGCAAAAGGCGGTATTGCTTTAAAGCTTCTTTGTATTTGTGCTGGTCCTTATAAATATTACCTTTATTGTTGATTATGATAATTTTTTCATTATGAGAGGGATTCAGTTTTAGCACGTTATTGTATACCTCAAGTGCTTTTTCATAGTTTTTGTTCATGCGATAAACTTGCCCCAATTGATTTAATATTGCTTTTCTTGTTTGGATTAAGGTATCTAGTTTTGACGACCTTTCTACAATGGCTAAGGCTTCTACTGCCGCTTCTTCGCTGTCGTATATATTTCCAATTTTGTATTCCGCAATGGCAATCATTCTTAAATCGTTTAAAAGATTTAAAGTATCTTTTCTCTTATTATCAACTTCTTTTTTTTTGGTATAAAAGTTTATTGCTTTAGGAAGATCTTCACTTGTTTTCGGATTAAGTATTAGTTTGTAATAATGGAATGTGCTGTCTTTTTTTGATTGGGAATACAAAGAGAGAGGGGAAAGGAGTGTGGAAAATGCCACACAAAAAAAGAGGAATGAAAATAGGTTTTTTCTCATTCCTCTAAAGTACTACAAATCCGCAAAATCTTTCAGCAAGTATTTTCAAGCTACGGCCTTCAATCACAAATAGGAAAGGCAAAACCATCTCTGCATATTTGATTTAAAAAGATATTTGCAACTAATATATATTTCGATTGTAATTTGAAAAAAAGACCGCTTATTGGCGGTCTTTTTTCAGGTTAAGAAATTATTGGATTGTGGGGATTTATTGTTTAATAATTTGTTTTGTAACAGAACCCATATCTGTACTTATTTTTACAAAATAGATTGCGCTTTGAAGGTTACCCATATCAACTTCATAGTGGGTTGCGGTAGATAAGTCCAGATTTTGTAATCTTCTTCCGCTTACATCAAAAATTTCTAAAGTTGTAATTTTTGCCTCAGGCGAAACTATGTTTAAGATATCACTTGTTGGGTTTGGGTAAACAGCTACTTTTTCAAGAGCAGTAGTAGTATCTCCCAAAACCTCATTACTTCTGAATAGTAAAGTGAAGCGATTATAGTATGTTCCTTTTTCTGCTTTAAAAGAATAATTTTCCTGTGATAAATTTGTATTTATATTCAAGTGATTATCAATAAGAAAAACAGTGGCGTTATCAAAACCAGGGCCTTGGATATCTTTTATTGAAATAGTGTATTCCAGTCTTTCATCGAGTAAGGTGGAAAAGCCCATAATTACTTTTGCGCCATCTTCAAAAGCTTCGCGGCTTTGTATACCAAGTTCCTCTTTTCCATTCTTCCAAACGTGTGAATAAGGAAACTATGTTTGCCAATCTACGGGTATCATAACCTGGGTCTATACCAGAAGTTGTTAAACTTGAAAAGCCAATTAATGTGGAATTCTGCATTTGGTATTGATCATTTCTAACTTGTATCCATATACGGTCGTTCCCATCCATTAAAGGGCGTGGGGCGGTGTTGTTATTACCAGTAACACGCATTGCGTTATTGAAAGTGGCAGTACCTGCTGCAGTTGCTTTAATACCAAAACCTTGCCCGGTAGAAATATATCCGCTAGGAGCGGTTTGTGTAATGTCTGATGGTGCGGCCGTACCTCCCATAAGGTTGTACATGGAAATATCTTCCATACTGAAATTCATAGTGAATGCGCCAGGCAATGATGGGCTAGGTGGTGTATTTGGATTCCAGAAATATACTTCATTAACCATAGAATTTGCATTAATAAAATCTATAGCACTAATTGCGGATGGGTATGGATTAGACAATACATTTGGACTAGCATTTCTGTTGTCATTTGATGTTGGCCCTGGGGTGTTGTATATTACATCGAAAGTAACGTCGCCCGTATTTAGTGTTCCTTGTTCAAAAACCATGTCATACGTTCTGTTGCCATCACTTCCATTTAATTGTGGACGGGCAATATATCCTTCACCAGGATTTACGGTTCCGGTGAAATTAACCCAGTTATCATAATTGTCATCGGCAAAATTTTCAGCGCTTGGAAACTGTGCAGCAACATCAGGATTTGGCAAAAAGTTTTCGGCAAGGTGGTTTAAGAACATATAAGAATCCCCAAACGCGCCACTACGCGTTTCGGTGGTCATAGGGCTTCCTACTACAACAAATACCCTTGGTATCATATAAGGTGTAGTGTAGTTTACATTTATAAGTCCGTTATTGTTTACAACAGCATCATTTTCAGTCTGTACAACACTACCTTTATGTTCCACTATAAGATTCCCATTAACAGTAATATCCTTCGTTACATTAAGATAATCCTCAGCTGCAACAGTGAGTGTATTATTTGCATCTACTTCACAACTACAGGCATCAATACTTCCTTTGGTGGCAGTATTGTAATCGCTGCTAATTTTCGCGGCTGAACCTGGCCCAGGGGCACCATTGTTCCAATTACTTCCTGAGAATGTTGTTGTAGCTGCTGCAACCGTAACCGTAGCAGTACAGGACGCTTTGTTTGCGTAGTCATCTTCAACAGTAAGGGTTACATTAAATGTTTGCCCTACATCCTTACAGGTAAAAGTGGTTTGCCCGGAAAGGGTTTTTTTGGTTATTCCAAAATTATCTGTGGATCCGTTATCTATATCATTTGCCGTTACTGTCACGCTTCCGGTGATTGGGTCTAAAGTTGCGGTGTAGTTTTGGCAGATTGCCACGGGATCAATATTATCAAAAAATGGATCTTTTACAATAAAAAGTCCTCCAACTAAATCGCTTACTATTATATTCCCGCTTTTAAAGAATGGATAAACATTCCAAGCGCCATAAAAAGTAGCACTATTGTTAGGGGGGTAAGTATCAAAATGATTAATTTCTGCCATAGAAGGTGTGGCATTATAAAGATTATCCACTTTTAAAATTCGCATACCTGCATTATAATTAGCCAAATAAAATCGATTTCCAACAACATAACCATTATGATCGATAGCAGAGGTGGGACCCGAATAACTATAGTGTAATGAAGGATTATCAAGATCATTTAAGTCAAAAACAAGAGTACGTGTATTGATCCCTATGGTTTCTTCATCCACTTCATCACCCGCGATAAAGAACCGTTTGTCTTCAGTAAACCAACCCTGATGGGTATAATACATATTATCATAGGTTATAGAAGAAATAAGAACTGGACTGTTTTTATTAGTAACGTCTATGATGTTTATTTTTTTGTTACTTCCAAAAGCGCCAACCAATATTTCACGTCCTTGATAATCTGGATCCGGACCATCATACACTACAACTTCTGCATCATGACAATAACCCCAGGTTGGTAAGTTTCCTACCACGGTTGGGCTTGTAGGATTGCTATTAAGATTTAAAATCCTAGGACCTCCATTATTAAGGTTGGACCCTAAAATATAAAGATAGCCTGTGTCTTCATTAATTATTATATTATGCGCTTTAGAAACACCGGTATATACTGCATTTGGTGTAAATATCCTCATTTGGTTCTGACCATTCGTATTAGTAGTACTAGTAGATAGTCCTCTAAGCAATTTAAGATCAAAAATTTGAATCCCATAACCTGAGCTTTCACTTGTTATATAGGCATAATTATTATATACCTTCACGTCATGCCACCAGCTGGTTCCAGTAGTAGATTTTAATTTTCCCAAAAATCTTGGGCTGGTTGGAACCGACATATCAACAAATGCGATTCCGTCATTTAATGTTATTAGTGCATATTCCTTATTATCCAAGGGATCTGTCCATCCCCAAGAATCCTGAGCTTCCATTGGATTATTTCCAGAATAAGCTTTCCCTCCTAAATCCGCTATACTAATATGTGCTTGCAATGTAAGGCCATTACAGGGGAAACCGTTCGCCATTCCACCAACACAAGGTGTTTGTGCAAAAACCAACGGAGCACTGAGTATTAAAAAAATGTGTAGAATTCGTTTCATAAGTAGGTTTGGTTTAGCTTATATTTTTTGTGATAGTTGAAAAATACAGCACAATAATATGACATAATTCCGATTAAGTGCAAATATTTTAGATAAAAAGTTAATTAATTTAAGAAATAACCAACTAATTATCAGTTGTTTCTTACAAAAAATTGCTTTAATTGTAATTTTTAGAATTTTTCAATGGAATTCTACAAGATTCTGCAACAACCGATTTCAATAATTATCTTTGTCCCTATGCAATCATTTCTAACAAATAATCCTGTTTCTTCTATTGAAATCAATCTTTCTAAATTTGGCATTACAGGCAATTCTTTAGTTATAGCACGTGAAGATTTAATTCATCCTTTTGTCTCGGGCAACAAATTCCGAAAATTGAAATATAATATTCTTGCTGCCCACGAACAGAAACATCATACAATGCTCACCTTTGGGGGCGCATATTCCAATCATATTGCGGCCAGTGGCTGCTGCGGGTAAAGAATTTGGTTTCAAAACTATTGGAATTATTAGGGGAGAGGAATTGGAGATGAAAATTTCAGAAAATCCTACGCTTTCATTTGCCAAGTCATTGCGGAATGCACGTTCGCATTTCATTTCGCGGGAAGCGTATAAAGCCAAATATGATGAGGCAATTTTCATAAACAATTGAAGAATCAATTTGGCGATTTTTATATATTACCCGAAGGCGGAACCAACGCATTGGCAGTTAAGGGATGTGAGGAAATTTTGGAAGAAAATGGTGCTATCGCAGATTATATATGTGTTCCGGTTGGTACAGGCGGAACCTTGGCTGGATTAGTAAAAGCTTCAAATGAAAGACAGAAAGTTGTGGGCTTTTCAGCATTAAAAGGAAATTTTCAGTCGTCGGAGGTAGAAAAATATACTTCCAAAACCAATTATGAAATCACCGATGCCTATTGTTTTGGCGGTTATGGTAAAATAGATATTGATTTAATACGTTTCATTAATGAATTCAAGAAAATAACGAATATTCCTTTGGACCCAATCTATACTGGAAAAATGATGTTTGGGATTATGGATCTTTTAAAAAAGGGATATTTCAAAGAAAATAGCCGTATTTTTGCGATCCATACCGGAGGCTTGCAGGGCGTTGCCGGGATGAACCTGAAATTGAAAAAGAAAAACCTTCCTATAATTGAATAAAATGATTGGCAGAATAACTACACTTCTACTTATTTGTATTATTTGCTTTGGCAGTTGCAAATCAAAAAAGACCGCTACTACCCACAAAAAAAGGCATACAACCGAACGCGTTGTTAGGGTTAAACAACCTATAAAAGAAAAAGATACCAAGGCGGAAGAACCTGAAATTATTGAAGTGCCCATCAATATTCCGTATAGTGAGCGGGTTGCAAATTATATAAATGAATTCAGTGGGATTGCTAAAGAAGAAATGCTACAATATGGAATTCCCGCCAGTATTACTCTTGCACAGGGAATATTGGAAAGCGGTGCCGGTGTGGGCGAACTTACCCTAAAGGCGAACAATCATTTTGGCATAAAATGCCATACCGGTTGGGAAGGTGATAGTGTATATCACGATGATGACGAACGGGGGGAATGTTTCAGAAAATATAACGATCCCAAGTATTCGTATAGAGATCATTCGCTGTTTTTAACGCAGCGAAGCCGCTATCAAGATCTCTTCAAACTTAGGAAAGACGATTACAAAGGCTGGGCAAAAGGATTGCGAAAAGCTGGATACGCAACAGATCCCAAATACCCAGACAAGCTTATAGGTATTATTGAAAGATATAATCTCGTGGCGTATGACGAAGAAGTATTGGGTAAAAAAGTGAGTAATTTAGATGAGGAATCTTCTAAAATAGGCACCTATTCCGTAAAGGCTGGCGATACGCTTTACAGTATTTCGAAACGTTTCAATGTTACGTTGGAAACCCTCAAGGAATACAACGGACTACGAAATAACAATATATCCATCGGTCAGGTTTTATATCTTCATCCCGTGAAAAACCAATAATGGAATAGAAGAAACAAAAGAGAATAAAGAAGAAAAGTGAAAGAATGGTTTTAGTGTCAAAGACCATTTTCTGCATAAATATTTCAAAATTATCCCAACTATCTATAGTAACAATAGCGACCATAGCACAAGTACAAATCCTAAAAATCAATGAATTACCAAAGAAGCAGCGCTCTATTTTCTGAAGCGCAAAAAGTTATACCGGGCGGAGTTAATTCTCCGGTTCGCGCATTTAAATCAGTAGGAGGTACGCCCATTTTTGTTGAAAAGGCAAAAGGCGCATATTTATATGACGTTGACGGTAATAAACTGATTGACTATATAAATTCCTGGGGCCCAATGATTCTTGGGCATGCCTATGAACCAGTTATTAAGGCAGTAACAGAAAAAGCAAAAAGAGGTACTTCTTTTGGAATGCCCACAGAAATTGAAACCGAAATTGCGGCACTTGCAGTTTCAATGGTTCCGAATATTCAGAAAATCCGTTTTGTGAATAGTGGCACCGAAGCCTGCATGAGTGCGGTCCGACTGGCGCGTGGTTTTACTGGAAAATCTAAAATAATAAAATTCGCCGGTTGTTATCACGGTCATAGCGATTCCTTCCTCATTCAAGCGGGAAGTGGTGCGGTTACATTCGGAACCCCGAATAGTCCCGGTGTTACGGATGGAACTGCAAAAGATACCTTGTTGGCAAATTATAATGATTTAAAAAATGTGGAAGATGTAATTGCCGCGAACAAAAACGAAATTGCTTGTATTATTGTTGAACCTGTTGCTGGAAATATGGGATGCATTCCCCCAGCAAAAGGATTTTTGGAAGGCTTGCGAAATCTTTGTGACCAAAATAATATTCTACTGATTTTTGATGAAGTAATGACAGGTTTTAGACTTGCGGCGGGAGGAGTACAGGAATTATTTGGGATAAATGCAGATATTGTAACCTTCGGAAAAGTGATTGGCGGTGGACTTCCAGTGGGAGCATTTGCAGCTAGGGCAGAAATAATGGATTTTTTGGCGCCCATTGGCCCAGTTTACCAAGCAGGTACATTAAGTGGAAATCCGCTGGCAATGGCCGCTGGTTTCGCCATGCTGAAAGAATTGAATGAAAATCGCGAAGTTTTTAATTCCATAAATGAAAAAACAGCTTATTTACATAAGGGCATAGAGGAAGCACTTACATCTGAAAATGTAAGATTCACTATCAACCGAATCGGATCGATGATTTCTGTACACTTTTCAGAAACTCCAGTTACCGATTTCACCTCTGCAGCGGCAGCAAACAATGAAAATTTCAAAATATTTTTCCACGGAATGCTGAACGAGGGAATTTATATTGCGCCCAGCGCCTTTGAAACCTGGTTTATCTGTGATGCATTGAGCTATGAAGATTTAGACACCACTATTTCAGCCTGTAAAAAAGTAGCTAAAAACCTAAAATAAAAAAACCCTTTCTAACTTTAGAAAGGGTCTTGGTTTTAATATAATTATAATCACTAATTATTCATTTTCAGCCATTTGGCGTATTGATCGGCAGTTAAAGTTTTCTTCATTGCGTCTTTTAACTGATCGTCCAATTTTTTCTTTTCAGCAGCTATAGAAGCATTTTTTAAATCTTTGCCGTCCACATTTTTTTGGTAACCCACCTCTTTGGCAACAAGCGCTCTAAAAACAGTTCGTCCTTGCTCTCCGCTTAGATTTAATGTTTCGGTAAGTTTTGCGGTTTCAGCTTTGGCAATTACCTCCGGTCTTCCTTTATCTTGCGATAAAGACTGTGCTGAGGCAGTTTGGATTCCTAAAAGCATTGTTGTTGCAAATGCAACTACTGTAAGTATTTTTTTCATCGGTTTAAATTTTTAAAGCTACTAAAGTAACTATTTTGTATAAAACTAAGACAAAAAGTGCGCCAAAAAAAATGTTATATCCTTGAATTTAATTTTTACGAGGTCTTTCTGATTTGTCTTTACCTCTAGAAGGTCCGCGTTTATTCTGACGATACTGTTCCCATTTTGCATATTGCTCTTCCGTAAGGATTTCTTTTAGCTGTTTATTCATGGCTATTTGTCTGTCCATCATGGCGTTTTTCGCTTCAAATTTTTGAGCGCTTGTCATTTCGCTCCTATTTCTAGAGTACTCGGGCTTGTTTTTCGCCATGTCAACAAACAATTGTTTTACTTTATTTTGTTGTGAAGAGTTCAAGTCCAAAGCGAGGGTCATTTTTTTTGTGCGTAATTCTGCCTTTTGCTCAGGCGTGAAATTTTCCTTCATTTCCTTGCGTTGCTCTTTTTTTTCAGAAGTTTTGTTCTGTGCGGTTATGGCAAAAGTTGTAAATGCCATTAAAATTATCATTGCTTTTTTCATTGTGTATATTTTTTATTGTTCAATATAGTTATGACCCTGAAATTATAAATAGGTTTAATTTATCCTATCAATTTAAAATAAAATAAGCTGTCTAAAAAGTAAATCTGCAGGTCCAATTTGAGATGCTTGAATAGAATTTTTAAAAATTTTGAGAATAACATTTTTATAAGGAATCTATATATTCATTCAGCATTTGTAAGGCTTCGCCGTGAATAACTGTTCTGCCCAATTGTGGCATTCTATACGTGGGCAATGTACTTTGAAAACGGGCAATTATTTCGCCTCTATTCGCATAGATGCCTGTATTGTTAAAATCTGTTTCCAACCTGAAATCCAAGGTAAACCCTGAAGGAACGCTACCACCGGGTTGGTGACAATGGGCGCAATTTACATCAATATAGGCACGGGCACGATCATCAATCAGTAAATTTTCATCTTCCCAATCCGGTAAAACACTCGTAGATCCCGAGTTTACGCCTTGCAATAATCCAAGTCCGGCAAGATAATCCAATTGGTTTTGATTTGTATATGAGGGAATAAAATTCAAGTTGCGCAGTTTAGGGCCAATTGGGAAAGTAGTGGCGTTATTGTTATGGCAGGTAAAACAATCCTGTTTTGAAGGGATTTGATAGTCCACGTTTTGTGTATTTCCGTTTCCATCTAAATAACTGATTGCTTCGGTACTGCCGGTCTCTCGGTATGTAGCATCGGTTTGGGAAGCGTTCCAAATGTAGTCGCCTACAAGCCAAGTGCCGTTTACTTTTGCCAATATACGGGTCTCAATAATTTTTTTGCCAATGGATGGGTCGCGTTCGTCAAGATAGTAATAAAATGTTTTTGCTATTAATGTATTGTCTGGAAAAATAGGTAGCAAATCTGTGTTGTTGTAACGCATGCTTTGCCCTTCGGGAAGCCGGATTAGTCTCTGTTTATGTGCATAATCTGTGAAAAGCGTGCTGTGGATTTCATAAAGTTGCACCCCCTCGGCAGGAGTTAAATCTGAAAGATCTCCATCGAAAACTCCCATTTGGGAAAGTAAAGGCAAAAACGATAAGGGCTGGGCAATAGTAAAAGCTTCCAAGGTATTGCTTTGTAAAGATTCGTTTTCTTCCGCATCCATTGCTGTAACGTAAAAAGAATATGCCGTACCAGCAGTAAGACCTTGAATTATAGAAGAGGTTTCAGTAATTAAGTTTGGAAGTGCTGCTCCGTCTTGATAAATCCGGTAACCTGTAACACCAATATTGTCGGTTGAAGCATCCCAACTAAGTTTTAGCGAAGTTTCGGTTTGTTCGGAGGCAGTTAAATTTAATGGTTTTGAAGGAGGTTGTGTATCTACTTCTACAGGATCATAACTATCGTCTTTTCCACAAGCAGTAATAATTAAACCCAAAAGGGCAAGAAAAAGTATTTTCTTCATTTTTCAAAAAAGTTGAGTTGCTAAAAATATAAAAATTGGTTGAATGGGTAAGATTTTGGCTGTTAAATTGTAAATCATTAAAAAGATAGGCTCCCTCATTGAAAAGTTAAGTTCCCTAATTAGGTGTTTTTTAATAAATGTTTTATCAATAGTTTCGGTAGAAATTTATGTATGCTTCATTACTAGTTCCCTCCCAACCTCCCCACAGGGGAGGGGAAAGAGAAAATTAAAAAACAAAATACCACCGCTCTTGTTTCTGGTAGGGATGCCAGACCACTTATGCCAAAAAGGAGGAAAAAGCAAGGGCGGTGGTTTATTTTGGATTTTTGTTTTTTGGATGATTCGATTTGCAGTTGTAACTGGAGAGATATCGTGAAGTTTGAGACGGTTATTTATCTCACTTTACCAAATGAAACAAAAAAGGAGCCACATTCTTGTGACTCCTTGACTGATCATTATGTTTTATGATTACTTCACTACAAATCTCAAGACTTTATTGTAGTCTTCAAATTTCAAGATATAAATGCCCATGGAAAGATTGGATACATTGATGCTGCTATTGTTGGCATCAACGTGTTGTTCTTTCACTTTTTGGCCAAGCATATTGTAGATAGCAACGCTGTATTCCTCTTTAAGATTTGACAAAGAAATGGTGTCATCTGCTGGGTTTGGATAAATAGAAACACCAAGTAAAGCTTCATTATCATTAACGCCCGCAGTAACACAAGGTGCTGGTGCAGTTCCTGCATTTGGCACATTTAGGTTACAAGTCCCATCTGCTGAAAAAGTAGCGGTAAGATTTATTGCCCCACCATCTGACGGCATCTGTATGCTCACGAAAGTGTGTGGCGAAATCAAGCCCGACACAGAGATTGAAGCGGAACCATCACCAGTTAAGTCTAATGTTCCAGTTGCTGGAGGGTTAACAAAGGTTACGGTAACATCTGCAGTAAAGAAATCGTCACTGCCATCCCCCGGCGTACCGTTATCATTACATGGCGAAATATTTGAAGTTTCAATATCAGAAATATCACAGGCATTAGGATCACAAATATAAACCGGCAATGTATAACCTCTTGCTTCAAATCTATCTGTAAAAGCATCTATTTCTGCGCAGGTATAGCCCATGTCTATAGCTGCCTGTCTCACTGCAATTGCCGCGTTTTGTTGGTTGGTATTGCTATTGGTCATCCCAAGGCCTTCCCAAACTGCAGCGTCCATTTTTTCCCTTCCTATTATTTCCCAAATTTCAAGTAATACTGATGCCCAAATTTGGCCATCTGTATGAATTTGTCCGGTTAATCCACCTGGGTACATAGCCCCATAATTGGTAACCCGGCCTGGCCAAAATGGATTGTGCCCGTCCCAGCCAAAAACCCAGAAATATTGTGGATCTGTATTATCCCAATATCCAGTACTTCTTTTATAGGAATTTGCCCAATAGTCACCAGTTCCTTCACTTAGCCCATTTACTTGGCTAAGGTTTCCGTTGGTGATAAAATCGTGAAGTCCATGGCCTAATTCGTGGAGCACTACGTCCATATCTTCGGCATCATCCACGCCGCCTTCTCCAAACTGAAGACTACCGGCACTGTAAAAAGAGTTGTCAGCCCCATTGGCGCCGTGCGGATCATAACGAACCACCCCGTTATTATAAATTGAAACCAATGGAATTCCTAAGTCATCATTGATGTAACGGAAACTTTTATCAATGTGGTGATAACAGTTTGCAGCTTCAAAACCTTGTTGATCGCGGGTAAAGCTGAAATCTGGAGATGGTTGAAGAAACAATCCTGTAGAGGGAGCACCTAATTCTGCTATTTCAGTATAAGGACCTCTTAATCTGTAATTGGTGCCGTCAAACTGAATATCCAATAGAGAAACTGCTGTTCTTGCAGCGTCAAGTTGGGCGTTGGTTTGGTCTCCATTATCTGAATAATTTCCGCCATAGTTACTTCCTGTTTTTGTTAGTGGATCCGGATCAAAAACCATTGCGGTACCAGTTGCCATGCTCGAAGGTGCACCTGGATTCTTTATACCCCTTGGATTGTGTTTTCCGTCTTTTTTATGGTAAATGGCAATATCTTGGGTACTTAAAACAGCTCCGGTTTTTGCATCAACAATTGTTTCCCAGTTTCCCATTCTGAATTCAGACATTGTGGTTACTCTGTAAACCAATTTGCTACTTCCCAGTTTGTTGTAAACATATAGTTTTACTTCTTTTTGGGAAATATAGCCGTCAATCTTCAAAGCGGCCTTTGCGGCGTTTAAAGCGTCATCAGCAGAAATTGAAGGGTTTGTGTCAATGGTTTCCACCGCACTATCAAAAGTGCTGGCATGATATGTTACTTGATTACCATTTGAAACGTGAACTGCCACGGAAGAATCAAAAACATCCACACCGTTTACAGTATGTTGATATCGAAAAGTTTCTCCCGAAGGGCCGGCATGGCTACTGTTCATTGCAAAACTTTGATTTGTTTTGTTTATTGGCATATTGTTGTCCATCCAAGTTTGGGCAACACTTTCTTTGCTGCTCTGCGCAAAGAATACCTGTGTAAAGCACATTAAAAGTGCGGTGAGTATAACTCTTGTTTTCATGAAATAAATTTTAGAATAGGTGAATAGATTTCCAAAAGTAATGTTAATGAATTATAATTCAAAGGTTTCTAATAAAGTAATTGAAAATTTTTAAATACAAATTCTAAAACCCATAAAAAAAGGGACTTACTATAAATGATAGTCCCCTTTTTTAACTAAAAACAAATATTATAAAACTGAAACTATTAAGTTTTCATCGGTTTTTTCAACTTTCGCCAACTTAGAAGCCGTCAAGCCTTTGATGGCTTTGTCCCACTTTTTATTGCTCAAGCCGCTTTGGGTTTTTAGTTCTTCCAAAGCAACCGGCGATTGAGTTTTTAAAAGCGTATAAACCACTTTTTCATCTTCGGTCATTTCCACTTTCTTCTTTTCTGGGCGCATTTGCGGAAAGAAGAGTACTTCCTGTATGGAAGGATTGTTTGTTAAAAACATAACCAAACGGTCCATCCCGATGCCCATACCGCTGGTTGGTGGCATGCCGTATTCCAGTGCTCTAAGAAAATCGTAATCTATAAATGCAGTCGCTTCGTCATCACCTCTATCTGCCAATTTTAATTGGGCTTCGAAACGCTCGCGTTGGTCTATTGGGTCATTCAATTCGCTGTAGGCGTTTGCTATTTCCTTTCCGCAGACCATCAATTCAAAACGTTCCGTTAGTTCGGGATTATCGCGATGTTCTTTGCAGAGCGGGCTCATTTCTTTCGGATAGTCTGTTATGAACGTTGGCTGAATATAATTGCCTTCACATTTTTCGCCAAAAATTTCATCAATCAACTTTCCTTTTCCCATGGTTTCATCTACAGGAATTTTCATGTCCAAGGCAGCCTTTCGGATTTCTTCTTCGGTTTTGCCGGTAATGTCAAAACCTGTGAAGTTTTTGATTGCTTCCGCCATCGTTACTCTTTTGTAAGGTGCTTTAAAGTCTATTTCGTATTCTCCAAAAGTGGCTTTTGTAGTACCATTTACCTGTATTGAGCAGAATTCCAGCAACTGTTCGCAGAAATCCATCATCCAATTGTAATCTTTATAGGAAACATAAATTTCCATGGCAGTAAACTCTGGGTTGTGGGTACGGTCCATCCCTTCGTTTCTGAAGTTTTTGGAGAATTCGTACACGCCGTCAAACCCGCCAACTATCAATCTTTTTAAATACAATTCATTCGCGATTCGCATGTATAATGGAATGTCCAATGAGTTGTGGTGGGTAGTAAAAGGTCGCGCTGCAGCTCCACCGGGAATTGGTTGTAAAATGGGGGTTTCAACTTCAAAATAGCCGCGTTCGTTAAAGAAGGTGCGCATAGCATTGAAAAGCTTGGTTCGCTTTACGAATATTTCCTTTACGTGCGGGTTCACCACCAAATCCGCATAACGCTGGCGGTAGCGTTGTTCCGGGTCTGTAAAGGCATCGTGAACTTTTCCTTCGGCATCAACGCGCGGTTGTGGCAACGGTTTTAAAGCTTTGCTCAACAGGGTGAAGTTTTTCACCATTATTGTTTTTTCGCCAACTTGGGTTTTGAAAAGTTCGCCTTCAATTCCTATGAAATCGCCTATATCAAGTAATTTTTTATAAACATCATTATAGTGGCTTTTGTCTTCGCCAGGGCAAATTTCATCACGGTTAAAATAAACCTGTATGCGCCCGTCCGCGTCCTGAAGTTCAGCAAAGGAAGCCGAACCTTGAATTCTTCGGGACATCAATCTGCCGGCAACTACTACTTTTTTTCCTTCCTCAAAATTCTCCTTTATCTTTTTTGAAGTATTGTTTACAGGGTATAAATCTGCGGGATAGGGATTTATTCCGCGTTCGCGCAGATGTTGTAGTTTTTCTCTTCGGATAATTTCCAGTTCAGACAGTTGCATAAAATTATTTCTAAAATAAGTTTGCAAAGATAGGGAATTGAAGTGCGAAATACGAAGTAGGAAATACGAAATATGAAGTGGAAATACGGAGTTGGAAATGTAATATGGGAAGTGGGAAAAGCGAAATGTGAAGTGAAAATTTAAAACAAAAAATAAAAAATATAAATTGTAGCTTTGTTTTCTATGAGTATATGGAGAGTCTTGTTAGCAATTATTTTTCCACCACTTGCGGTAATTGGCAAAGGTTGTGGATCTGTAGTTATTGTTTTTATCCTTACCGTTTGCGGATGGATACCAGGTGTGATTGCCGCACTAATTATATTAAACAATCCTAAAGATTAATACATGGTGCAAAAATTCCTTCTCCTTTTGTCCCTGGCATTTATAGCCGTGAGTTGTCAATTTACCGAAACCATGGTTATGAATGAAGATGGAAGTGGTACCATTTCGGTGGAAGTAAATATGAACGAAATGATGGCCTTTGGTGGTGCCGCTGTTGCAGATTCCCTGAAAATGAAAATGGATACCATAGTTTATATGAAGCAGTTTTTGGAAGAAAAAAAAGATAGTATTTCCAAACTTTCCGCAATTGAACAAGCAAAATTAAAAAAGCTTGAAAATTTCAATATTCATATAAATATGAACTCGGAAACTTCCGAAATGGTATATAATATTTCTACAAATTTTAAAAACATTAGCGAGGCGAACGATATTTTTAATGGACTCGAGCAGGCAAGTAATTTAGTGCCAAACCCAGATTCCAATACGGAAATAAAAAAGGAAGAAGATAGCCCCGAAGTTATTGGTGTAAATTACTCGTTTAATAAAGGCGTCTTTAAGCGGGATGCATATATAAAAGATAAAAAAATGCACCAACAGCAACTGGACAGTATGAAACAGGCTGAAGCTTTTATGGAAAGTTCAAATTATACTTTGAAGTATAGCTTTCCAAAGAAAATTAAAAGGACATCAAATCCAGCCACGGTTTTTTCCGAAGACAGAAAAACCATACATGTGCAGGCATCTTTTATGGAATATTTCAAAAATCCCGATATATTGGATTTGGAGGTGGAATTAGAGGTCAATTAGAAATTAACAAATAACAATAGATAAGTATGAAAGCATTCATTTTTTTAATTCCAATTTTTTTTGTCAATGCCTGCAAAACGCAGACGGGCACAGTAATTTCATCAGAAAATAACACTATGGAACAATCAGAAAAAGTTGTGGGCTGCCCCGAAGATGGAACTTGTAACGTGATGGTCCATAAAAACAAGCAATTGGTTATAAAAGAAGATGGCACTGGCGCTATTTATCCAGAAATGGTGGCTGGTGAAAATATTGTTGTGGTTTATACCTATTCCAAAAAGGGGCCGGAAGGTACTGCAGATGGTGATTATTCTGAAACCATTCATTTTGAAATACCAACTGCCACCACAACCTTGCAAAAGGAAAACGCTTCATTGGGCAATGTAAATTTACTGTATGGCAAACATTGTTTTTGTAAGGGCGAGGCGGGTTATTATCCAGTAAAAAACGGAAAACTTTCAGTTAAAAAATCGGATACAACCTTGGGGTTTGATCTTTCATTCAAGGTTGAAAAAACGTCGCAAGTTGTTTCGCAGGTTTCGGAAACTGTGAAGCTTTGAGAAGTTAGTAGTAAGTAGTGAGTAGTGAGTAGTGAGTAGTGAGTAGTGAGTAGTGAGTAGTGAGTAGTGGTCCAAGACGGTGTGAAATAAAAAAAGAGAGAAAGGAACAAGAATCATCTTGTCTTTTCTCTCTTTTCAATTTTCTAAATTCTCTTCTTAGTTTATTATTAGTTTCTTGGTGGTTACCTTACTGCCATTTTTTACAACAAGAAAGTACATTCCGCTTTGAACAAAATTGTAATCCATTTGTTTGCTGAAAGTTCCGGCTGCAGAAACATCCTCAAAAGTAGATTGGCTGATGGCTCTTCCTCTTAAATCATAAAGCGCAACTTCAATATTATCATTTGAAGCAGGTGTGAATGTAAGGTTGAAAGTTCCTGTGGAAGGGTTTGGATAAACCGCAAAGTTATCAAAGGTAAAATCCTGAACACCAACAAGTCCATCAACAGTAATTACTGCGTTGTTAAGATCATAGAAGATATTGTTTGATGAAATAACCATCAATCTACCGGTTGTAGTGTTTAAATTTGGCACATCCACTAAAGCACTTCCGTTATTTGGAACGTTCAATGCCACGGTTATTGGATAAGTTTGTCCTCCATCTACTGAGAATAGTATGTCCACTAATGGACTATTAACAGGAGCTACATCCGTTCCTGCAACATCCCAAGTAACTGTTTCGGTGTTTCCAGTAGTCCAGGTTGTAGGAACAGCTTGTGACGTTACCACAAAAGGACCTGAGTTTCCATCAGTTGTAACGTTCATATTGTCACTAGAAGAAGAACCTCCACTAGCGGCGTTGTCGCGAACTGTCAACCGGAAATTCATTGTTCTAGACACAGAAGGCACTACTTCCCAAGTACTCTGGGTTAGATTATTTAATACGGTTGGTAGCGCTGGCATATACCTATCAGATGATTCCATTGGATCAATAGATCTAAAGGCAGGCCCTACTGTTGAAGTATTTTGTGGTGGCATTGGCGCTGGGTTATTGTTCTGTTGTTCCCAACAGTAGCTTAGTGCATCTCCATCAGGATCTGTTGCAGCTCCTCTTAGAATAAAAGGGGTAGATTTTGGAATAGTGTAATCAGCTCCAGCATCCGCAACCGGTGGAAGGTTGTTGGTTGGTGTCTGAACCGAGCATTGGCCTTGGCCATTCTTTATGAAGTTCCACATTTCATTAATATTGAAACCATGAAAATAATCATCACTGTGGTTTTGTACATTGGGTGGACAAATTCCTGCATAGCCCATAATAGTTGATGCACTTCCAGGTTCATAGGAAGCACTTGAGCGTTGACAGTTGTTGTTTTGGGTATGGTTACCGCCATATTGGTGGCCCATTTCGTGGGCTACATAATCAATGTTAAAAGAATCTCCAATAGGAGAGTTGGTTCCAGTAACCCCACGCGCCTTATTAGCGGTACATGGGGACCGTAACTGTGCTATCCCGCCACCATCTCTACTAAATACATGGCCTATATCAAAGTTGGCAAATCCAATTCCATTATTACAAACAGCTACGTTTTCATTAATGAGCAATCCAGGAGATTGGCCACCCATTCCATCTGAAAATGGATCTGTGTTAGGATAAAGAAATATAATATTTTCATTATTGGGTACAATTACCATCGTTAGCGCAACATCTCTTTCAAAAACACCATTAACACGGGTCATACTAACATTCATAGCTGAAAGCACCGCTGCTTTTTTTACTGCGTCACTTGCACCTGGGTCAATTCCTTGATTGTTTAGGTGAAATTGGGCATATTCCCCAGTACAGGCCAATGCCAATCTGAAAGTTCTTAACATTCCATCATCTGCATTTCGTTCAAAACCTGAATTAGGTGCTGGATTTTCCCGTGGGCCTATTTCCTCTTCTGCCAAACACACAAAAGTTTCAAGGGAAGCTGGTAAATCTTTTCTTGAGTAGCTAATGTATTCTCTTTTATCTTTGGTATAAGGATCAATATAAACAGTAGCGTGCTTTGCAGAAGTAATCATCACATTCATACCGTAAGGTGATGTACTGAATCTGGCAATAGCCGTAGGGTCATCTATACCCTGCCCTGCAAAAGAGCGAATTTCTGGATGTCTTTGTTGTAATTCGGGTGCAAATATTGATGCATCTGCAATTCTAAATTTTTGCAATTCACCAGTGCCTACCGGAAGTTCAATGATTGTATTTGAATTTTTAATATTTGCTCTTGCAGGAGCAGTGGCTAAAAGTGATTGTAATGCTGATGAATTTAAACTGAAAAGTTTATAATCAGCAGGAACGGAATTTCTGAATTCTTTTGTTTTTGATATTATAGAATTTTCTGAGACCGGAGTCCAGATTTTTGAAGAATTCTGTGCGTTTATCCCAAAGCAGAGCAGTGAAAGTGATAAAACCACAATGGATTTAAAGGTACTTTTTTTCATTTTAGGTAATTTTATGAATGTTTAGATCGGTAAATATAACAGTCTTTGAGGAAATTAATAAATTTTTAAGAAATTAACTTTGCCTTTTGAAGCAAAAAAATTAAAATATGATCCTGGCTAATTTAATTATGTGATAATTTTGCCTTCTCATTAATAAAGTTAGTCGAGTGGGCAAGAATTTGCAAATAGAAGATTTAGGATTAAAGGACTACAAAGAAACTTGGGATTATCAAGAATTTCTTTTCCAGAAAATACTTCAGATAAAAACCAAAAACAGAAATGAAAAATTAAACCTCGACACTCCCAACTATCTTCTATTGGTAGAGCATCCGCACGTTTATACCCTGGGAAAAAGTGGGCAGATGGAAAACTTGCTCATTTCCGAAGAGAAACTTAAATCCATTGGGGCAAAATTCTATAAAATAAATCGCGGAGGCGATATTACCTATCACGGCCCTGGTCAAATTGTGGGTTATCCAATTTTGGATCTTGAAAATTTTTTCACAGACATTCATAAATACATGCGCTTTCTGGAAGAAATGATCATCTTAACTTTGGCCGAATACAATATAAAAGCTGAACGCAGCAAAGGCGAGACCGGTGTTTGGCTGGATGTGGGAACCCCTTTTGCAAGAAAAATATGTGCAATGGGCGTGCGTGCCAGCCGCTGGGTTACCATGCACGGTTTTGCATTGAATGTAAATACCGATTTGGGTTATTTCGACAATATGATTCCCTGCGGAATAAAAGGAAAGGCAGTAACTTCTATGAATGTAGAATTGGGAAAGACTGAAATTTATCTGGAAGAAGTAAAAGAAAAACTTCTAAAACATTTTCTTGAACTTTTTGAGGCAGTAATAAAAGAAAAAACCGAAGCTTAATGCTTCGGTCTTGGTAATCTAATTTGGTTAGTGTTTATTTTGAAAATGAGGTAAGCAAGCTGCTTGAAGAAACTTTTCCATTTTGATAATCTTCCTGTTTTACCATTCCTACACCTTCGGCAATCCACTGTTTTGAACTGGATGTAATGGTCACTCCCATTTTTGTTGTTGTATCAGATGTTAACACATAACAATCGTAGGTGCCTGCTGGTGTTGTAACGTTTTCTTTCCCAATTACTTTTCTATTGGTTATATTCAATTCCATATTCATATTTATACCGCTCATGCTTATTTTCATATTCATTTGCGCATCAGGTAGCGTTTGGCCTACCGAAAGATTGTTGGGTATTTCAAGATCGCTACCGCTAATGTCATAATCCATATTTTTAAACTGTTCCATCATCATCGGGCTGATCATGGACTTATAATCTATGGAGATTTTATTGCCATCGCAGGTAACATCATATTCGGTTTCCGCAATCAGTTTTCCTTTTTCGTCTTTAATGGTAGACTGCATAGTCGCTACTTCCCCTTGAGCAGTTTGTGTTCTGTTTAAAACAGTATAATCAATAATTGCTGCCTTTTTTCCCTTTTTGTCGTATGAAGTTATTTCTGCTTTGGTCCCTTCCTTAAATGGATAATATTTACTGCATCCACTCTGGGCTTGAAGCGTTGATGCCAGTCCAAACATAAAAGCTATAATAAGTACAATTTTTTTCATAAGTTTCTATATATAAAAGGTTGCAAATTAATTTTCATCTCCCTCTTCCTGGGTTGCATCAATATTCTGGGTGTTTGTGGTTTTGGAGTCCTCATCAACGGGATCTCCACCAATAACATTTCCGCTAGAGCTTTTTTTGATCTTTTTCTTTTTCTTCTCTTTTTTCTGTTTGCTCTTAGGGGTTTCTACAATCGTGTCCAAAACTCTGTCTGTGCTTTTTGTGGTTTCTTTTTCCACACGTCTTTCAACTGATCTTTCTACGGCATTGGCCGCTTTATTGCCAAGCTTGTCTAAAAATTGACCGTGGCATAAACTGGTAACACAAATGAATAAAAGGGCTAAAACTGTTTTCATAATTATTGTTTTAAAGTTGTTTTAAAAAATCTCCTTTTTTCCAGAACAATTTCCCGATTGCCTGAAAAAATACTTTCGTTCAATCGAAAACAAATAAAATTAGAAATAGCTTTTACAACATTTGAATTTTGTAACTATGTTACAAAAAACGGAAGGGGTTTAAAAAGTTGGTTTGCGATTTAAAGTTAGTTAAAAATATTTTAACCACTCTAATTTTTGTTCATAAGCAACTAGATTTTAATTGCTTGAGTAGAGAATAATACTCTTTGCGTCACCTTTTGTAACAACAATTATTTTGTTTTTACCTCTCCCGTCATCCATAGATGCTACTGAGGTTCCATACACCGGAAAGCCATTTAAAACCTTTCCGTTTTGATCAAATACGTAAACCTTTTTTTCTTGTGTTTCTGTAATTGTAACATATGAATTTCTACCCACACTGAAGAGTTGTGGGTTTGTATAGATACCCAAAGGAAGCTCGGTCAATTTTCCGTTTATGCGAAGCAGGTTGTCATCCAAAGTTACTTTAGCATTGCCTCTTATTGCAAACCAATAATTATTGCCTACGTCAAGTTTTTGGGAGGAAATTTTTCCGTCCTGTGAAATACGCTCCTTAGTATTTTCTTTTGTGATTACAACAAAAGTATTGTCTTCGTCAGCAATTGGAATGTCTGTGAAATTGAAGTTTTTTGACACGGAAACCCTCGATTTTCCAACACGGCTCAAAATGTTTAGTTTTCCGCTTTCCTCCGCAATAACAATGTAATCTTTATTGCCCATGCGAATGTGGATTGGCGCCTGCACAATATTGCTTTTCGCTTTGTTAAAACCAAAACCTTTTACCGATTTTCCGTTTTTGTCATACATCAGTACGTCTTTGCCCTGCACAATTATAAACCGATAATTGCCATTATTGTCGTAATCAAATACCGATAGGGGCTGCGTTACTTTATCCTTAAATTTTATGGGAAACCCCTTTGCTTCCTTTCCATTTCTATCCAAAATATAGAAAGCATCCTTAGTTGTGAATGCTAAGTTTTTGTTGCCCGAAATAGTAACCGCTTCAACATTTCCTAGAATAGGGGAGCCAAGATTTTTGGACCAAAGAATTTTTCCGCTCTCCGAAATAAAATGTAGTGTGTTGGCAATATCCTGCACCACAATATTGCTGCCATTATTTCGGTTGCTAAAAATCTGCGGACTGCCCAAAACAGGCATTTTCGAGTTTTAAATTGAATTGCTCCGAAACGTTTCCCGAAACGCTTTTTGAGGTTCCCCCCGCTTCCTTACACGACAATGTTACATGCGCGAAATTTCGGTCGAAACTGAATTGGAGTGCAGCCAGCGGAAATTCATCGAAAGAAATATTTTTGATGTTATCGCTGCTTTTCGCATTGAAAAAACCGGAAACAGCTTCTGAAAATTCACCATTCATTTTAAAAATTAAAAGCGAAGAAGCAGTGCTTAAATCGGTTGCGGTTTTTTCAAAATAAGAAGTGTTTTTCAAAGTGTTGTTGTTTTGAAAATCACTGATTATTTGCTGCGCGGTATTTTCACTTTCGGTAAAAACAAAGAAATTTTCTATCTGAAAAACATAATTTGCCTTTTTTGAATTTATAAAAGGCGAAAAGGTTTTTTGAAATAATTCGGGCTCGCTAAAACTGCTTATTTCAATTTCCCGAAATTCACTTTTTGCTGAAACATAGCGCGCCAAAGCATCACTCGTTAAAGATGCATCAATACTTTTTATGAAGATTGCGGTTTCGTTTTTAAATTGAATTGTCCCAGTTTCACTTACTGATCCAAATATTCCGGTGGTTTGCACGGCCGCTTTTTCACCACGGAAATTCCGAAGATTTTTTTGAAATTTTTCAGCATCGTTGAATGTAAAACTCACAGCGCCCAAAGCATCTGTTGGCACCAAAGCAGACACATCATTCTGTTGCGGTATTTGGTCTTCAAAAACATCCAATAGCTGTGGAATGCTATCCGTGGCCAAGGTTATTCCCGTTGCGCGAAAAGTTTCGGGGGTAATTGTAACATCCAGCGCACTCCAAGAAGTGAAAGCAATTTTTGTGGAATCGTTGAGAGCAACTTTATTTCCGCGGATTAAAGCTGTGAAATCATTGGAAGAAGGCAGGTTGAAAACTTTTTTGAAGGTGTCATCACGTTCGGTTTTTCCCTTTAAAATATCCTGTAAAATTTGTTGGGAAGAGGTAACGACCAAAACGCTATCAATTATTGAGGAATATACTATTTCATTTTCACTCGTTATTCTTTGAAATGATTGATCGTCAATTTTTAAGGTTTCAATTGTTTTGTTTTTTATGGAATCTGGTTGAAAAAGATTTTTAGTCTCTCGCGAAATAAAAGTATAGGCAGAAAGTGAATCATTCAATTGGTTGATGCACAAAAGAGCCTGCGAATTGGGATGCAGATTTTTTAAAATGGAAGCCTTTTCTGAAAAAAACAAATAAGGAGAAGTTTCTTCAAATTTTGAAAGAAGGGAATTACTTTTAATATCAGCCTGCAAGGTTTCCCAATTTGAAATCTTAAAAACCACCGAAGTATTTTCCGGAACAAAATCCATTAATGTACCCGTTTTTGGAGGTGTGTTGTCACAGCTTCCCAAAATTCCCAACAGCATTGGAACGTAAAATAAAAGTGCAAATAGTTTCCCCAGTAATTTTCCCATACCACAAAAATAACAAGGAATTGTGAAGGTTTTATAGGAAGTTTAAAGAGTTTATTGACGGGTTTTCAACAGGCGGCTTCTGCTAAAATAAGAAGTAAAATAGAATTGATTACCTATTCAATTCCAATGAAAACTGATCGGGTAAAAGCCTAAAACTGTGCCGGTGAAAAATTGTGCTGCCGTGGGAGCGTATGGCATCGCGATGCTCAAGAGTAGGATAGCCCTTGTTCTGCTTCCAATTGTACTGTGGAAAATGTTTGTGAAGCCCCGCCATAAATTCATCTCGATAGGTTTTTGCCAATATGGAGGCCGCGGCTATGTGCAAATATTTTCCATCGCCCTGCACCACACATTCATAAGGAACCTTTTGATATGGATGAAACCTGTTTCCGTCAATAGCTATAAATTCCGGATTGCAAGAAAGTCCATCAATTGCGCGGTGCATTGCCAGGATGGAAGCATTTAGAATGTTTATTTTATCTATTTCATCCATCATTACATGCACTACATTAAAACAAAGTGCTTCCCGCTCAATAATATCCTTTAGCTCAAGCCGTTTTTTTTCGGAAAGTTGCTTGCTATCGTTCAAAAAAGGATGCTCAAAATCATCGGGTAGTATAACGGCCGCAGCGGTAACGGGCCCGGCTAAACAGCCACGACCGGCTTCGTCAGTGCCGCATTCCACGAGATGTTTGTTGATTTTTAAGAGAAGCATATTAATTTTCGGGTTTCAAAAATATAAAAACTATTATAGGGATGCACACAAAATTTTAAATTCCAAATTCCAAATTCCAAATTCCAAATTTTCACTCCTTATAAATTAAAATCATAAAATTGGAATTTAATACTTGTAATTTGAAATTTCTCCCCATTCCCATTAAACTAAAAATAAATTACCTTTGCCCGAAAGTTTCCAGAGGATGAGAAAAACACTTTTGCTACTTATTTTTATGTTTGCCTCGGCAACTGTGTTTTCCCAAACTCCTACAATAAAAAAGGAAAAACCTCCGATTGATTATTACAAAATAATTTCGGCAGACCGAGATACCACCTTTTTAGATACAACACTTTCAATCAAAAAAAAGTATAAATTCAATTATTTAAGAAAGGATAATTTTGAACTGCTGCAATTTTCCAACGTTGGGCAAACCTATAATTCTCTGGCATATTCGTTTGACAGAATGAATTTAATGCCGCTTTTTGTGGCGCAATCGCACCATTTTAATTATAAGGAAATTGAAGATGTAAATTACTTCAATGTGCCAACTCCTTTGACAGAGCTGTACTTTAAAACTGCCTACGAGCAGGGACAGCAATTGGATGCTTTTTTTACCATAAATACTTCACCCCAATTCAATTTTTCAATTGGTTATAAAGGGGTTCGTTCCCTGGGTAAATACCAGCATATTTTAACGAGTACCGGAAATTTTCTCTTCACTTCAAATTATCATACAAAAAGCCAACGTTACAAAGTACGTATGCATGTTGCGGCGCAAGATATTATGAATGAAGAAAATGGAGGTTTGACGGACAATTCATTGTTGCTTTTTATTAATAATGATCCCGAATTCAGTGATCGCGGAAGGTTGGATGTGAAATTTGAAAATGCCGATAATAAGCTGGAAGGACTCCGGTTTTATGGAGACCACACTTATGAACTTGTGTCACAACGTGATAGTTTGACACATTCCGTTTTAACGCTGGGGAATATTTTAAGCTTTGAAGAAAAATCATTTAAATATGGACAGGATGCGCCATTTTCGGACTTTGGCCCTTCATATAAAACCGCTGATTTATTTACGGGAACCTATCTTGAAGATTTCAATGCAAAGGGATATGTAGATTTTGACAATTCCCTTTTGGGAAAAATTAGCGCCTGGGCGGGTTATACTGACTTTAATTACGGTTATAACTCTGTTTTAATTCTTGATGAAGGACGAATTCCCAATAGAATAAAAGGAAATCTTATTGAAGCGGGAGCGGCTTATGAAAAGGAATACCGAGGTTTTAAACTTAGCGGAAAAGGAGCCATAAATGTGGCGGGAGATTTTGATGGAAATTATATTCAAGGGGCCGCATCGTTTGATTTGAATGATGATTATAATGCACAAGCGTCATTTATAATACATTCTGTAGCGCCCAATTTTAATTTTTTGTTGTACCAAAGCGATTATAAAAACTACAACTGGAAAACAGAACTGAACAATGTAAAAACCCAAGAATTGAAGTTTGAAATCAACACCAAAAATTTTGGGAATGCTTCCGTAAACTATACCGGGATTGATGATTATGCCTACTTCGGGATAAAAGCAAATGATAGTACGCCGTCGCCATTACAGGCTGCGGAACGGGTTGATTATTTAAAGATAAAAGCTGAAAAGGAATTTAAGTATGGTCATTTTGGCTTGGAAAACACCCTAATGTACCAACAGGTTTTAAGTGGCGAAACTGTTTTTAATGTGCCGCAAATAATTACGCGAAACACACTTTATTTTGAAGACCACTGGTTTAAGCGCGCACTTTTTATGCAGACAGGCGTAACTTTTAAATATTTTACCGCCTATAACATGAATGCTTACGATCCTGTACTTGCGGAGTTTTATGTGCAGAACAATCAGGAGTTGGGCGGTTTCCCCTTGGTTGATATTTTCTTTAATGCGAAAATACGGCAGACGCGGATTTTCTTTGTGTATGAAAATTTCACTGCACTTTTTGGCGGAAAGAATGAATATTTTGCCGCGCCTGGCTATCCATATCGCGATAATGTTTTGCGGTTTGGTTTGGTCTGGAATTTCTTCCTATAAAAAAACCCGCCACTTTGGACGGGTTTGATATTTTGTCATTTCGGTCCAATACGGGATTTCGGCTCGCTCAATACGGGCATTTCGGCTCCGCTCAATGACCGGTAGCTGAGCGGAGTCGAAGCTAATCCTTCAAAAGCCCTCTAGAAATCACAATCTTCTGAATTTCTGAAGTCCCTTCGTAAATCTGTGTGATTTTCGCATCGCGCATCAAGCGTTCTACGTGATATTCCTTTACATATCCATTTCCGCCGTGAACTTGAACTGCTTCTATGGAAACATCCATTGCCACTTGGCTGGCAAATAATTTTGCCATTGCTCCGCTCATATCATAGTCGTTACCCTGGTCTTTATCCCAAGCGGCTTTATAAACAAGGTTTCGTGCGGCTTCAATGCTCGTGTGCATATCGGCCAATTTGAAGGCAATAGCTTGATGGTTGCAGATTTCTGTTCCAAAAGCTTTACGCACTTTGGAATATTCACGAGCCATATCATAAGCACCCGCAGCAATTCCAAGAGCTTGTGCAGCAATACCTATTCGTCCGCCGGCAAGCGTTTTCATTGCAAATGAAAATCCAAAACCGTCTTCACCAATTCTGTTTTCCTTTGGAACTCTTACATCATTGAAAATTAAGGAATGGGTATCGCTTCCGCGGATTCCCAATTTGTCTTCTTTCGGGCCTATTTCAAAACCTTCCCAGCCTTTTTCAACAATAAATGCATTGATGCCTTTGTGTTTTTTCTCTTTATGTGTTTGGGCAATCACCAAATAATAATCGGCAGAACCGCCGTTGGTAATCCAGTTTTTGGTACCGTTCAAAATATAATGATCGCCATCTTCAATTGCCGTAGTTTTTTGGGAAGTAGCGTCGCTACCTGCTTCAGGTTCGCTAAGGCAAAATGCCCCAAGTTTTTCACCTGTAGCAAGCTTGGTAAGATATTTTTGTTTTTGTTCCTCAGTACCATATTTCTCCAGTCCGTAACAAACCAAAGAGTTGTTCACAGAAACTATTACGGAACATGAAGCATCAATTTTACTCAATTCTTCCATCACCAAAACGTAGCTCAGGGTATCCATTCCGCCGCCGCCGTATTTTGGGTCCACCATCATTCCCAAAAATCCGAGTTCGCCCATTTTTTTAACTTGTTCGGTCGGGAATTTTTGAAGGTTGTCCCTTTCAATTACGCCAGGCAGCAGTTCAGTACGTGCAAAATCACGAGCGGCGTCGCGTATCATTAATTGTTCTTCGGATAGACTGAAATCCATAGGTTTTTTATAAGTAAGATTGATTTTCAATTGAAAGCGCAAAGGTACTTATAAAAAGCAAATTTTAAAAAAACAAATCCTTTATTCCGAATAACAAAAAGGTCCCAAATTTCGAAAGGGTTGCAACTGTTTGGAATTTGATGTTTTCTTTTGGAATTTATTTGGATTTTGCTGCTTGTAATTTGGAATTTTTTAAATCATCATTACTATCTTTAATCTTCAAATATATTTTGAGAAGCTTGAAAAAGGATAATTACCATATTATAGGCGTAATGAGTGGCACCTCGCTGGACGGAATTGATTTGGCCGAAATCAATTTTGATTATTCCGGGGGAAATTGGAATTTTCAAATCCTTACAGCGGAAACCGTTCCCTATTCCTCGTTTTGGAGAGATGAATTAAGAGAAGCTATCCACTATTCCAAAGAAAATTTGGAACGGCTGGATTTTAAGTACACCGAAAAACTTTCCGAAGAAATTTCTAAATTCATTAGAAAAAATAATATTCAAGAAATAGACGCCGTCTGTAGTCACGGGCACACCGTTTTTCACCGTCCTGAAAAAGGATTGACCTATCAAATTGGAAACCTTCCGCGAATTTCAAAAATGCTCGGTCACACTGTGGTCTGCGATTTTCGGGTGCAGGATGTCCAGCTTGGTGGACAGGGTGCTCCTCTGGTGCCCATTGGCGACCGGCTCCTTTTTTCGGAATATGATTTTTGTTTGAATTTGGGTGGTTTCGCAAATTGTTCCTTTGAAAAAAATGGCGAACGAATTGCCTATGATATTTGCCCCGTAAATATTGTTTTGAACCAATATGCCGAAAAATGCGGAAAAGATTTTGATGAAGATGGAAAATTGGCCGCCTCCGGAATGGTAAACCAGAACCTTCTCAGCAAATTAAATTCCCTGCAATTTTATTCTGAAAACCCTCCCAAGTCACTTGGTTTGGAGTGGGTTTCAGAAAACATTTTCCCGTTGTTGGAAGCTGCGGAAATTTCTTCCGAAGACATTTTGCGAACATTTACAGAGCATATTGCCATGCAGCTAGCCGAACAATTTTTTGAAAATTCAACAGTATTTATAACAGGTGGCGGTGCTTTTAATTCTTTTTTGATTGAAAGACTTAAAGACATTGCATCGGTTGAGGTTATTATTCCTTCTACAAAAATTGTGGAGTACAAAGAGGCGTTGATTTTTGGACTTTTAGGTGTCCTGAAACTTCGCAAGGAGGTAAATTGTTTGGCAAGTGTTACGGGGGCTTCAAAAGATCATTCTTCGGGAAAAATCTTCTTTGCATAAATTTTCCCTAAAATAATATAAACCCCTAGCAAGTTTTTTATATTTGCCATTGCGTATTGATGCTTTCGCGAATGCGCTATAACTCTCCGCATTAAATGAAGGAACTGCTTAAAAAGTACGAAGAAAAAGAACCCGAAATAGTTTTTCACTGGAATGACCCCGAAACCGAAGCCGAAGGATGGACTGTAATCAATTCATTGCGCGGCGGTGCTGCCGGCGGCGGAACCCGCATGCGCAAAGGGCTTGATATGAACGAAGTTCTTTCGTTGGCCAAAACAATGGAGGTGAAGTTTACTGTTTCAGGCCCAGCTATTGGCGGTGCAAAATCTGGAATTAACTTTGACCCCGAAGATCCGCGAAAAAAGGGAGTTTTGGAACGTTGGTACAAAGCCGTTTCGCCTTTGCTGAAAGCATATTACGGCACGGGAGGCGATTTGAATGTGGATGAAATTCACGAAGTAATCCCCATTACGGAACAGAGTGGTGTTTGGCATCCCCAGGAAGGGGTTTTCAACGGACATTTTTCGCCTACTGAAGCAGATAAAATAAACAGAATTGGGCAATTGCGCCAAGGAGTGATAAAGGTTTTGGAGAATGTAAATTTTTCGCCAGATATTTCGCGAAAATATACCGTAGCCGATATGATAACAGGCTACGGTGTTGCTGAAGCTGTGCGTCATTATTATGATATATATGGCGGAAGTGTAAAAGGAAAACGCGCAGTAGTACAAGGTTTTGGAAACGTTGGAGCGGCAGCTGCATATTATCTTTCACAAATGGGCGCAAAAATCGTGGGAATTATTGACCGCGATGGGGGGATTATTAATGAAGATGGTTTTTCCTTTGAAGAAATTAAGCAACTCTTTCTTAAAAAGAATGGCAACACCTTGGTTTCGGATAATATGATTTCTTTTGAAGAAATAAATGATAAAATCTGGAAAATTGAAACGGAGATCTTTGCACCCTGTGCTGCTTCACGATTGATAACAAAAGAACAAATTTCACAAATGATTGAAACTGGGCTGGAAGTAATAAGTTGTGGTGCAAACGTCCCTTTTGCCGACAAAGAAATTTTCTTCGGATCCATAATGGAATTTACGGACGAACGCGTCAGTTTAATTCCAGACTTCATTAGCAATTGCGGAATGGCTCGGGTTTTTGCCTATTTTATGGAGCGTAAAGTACAAATGACAGATGAGGCAATTTTTAATGATACTTCCATGACAATAAAAAATGCTATCCAAAACACATTCGATAATAATAGTACCAAAACAAATATCAGCAAAACAGCTTTTGAAATCGCATTGAAAGAGTTATTATAATTCACAGTAAGCAACAGTATTATGGCATCAATAATCATTTTAATTTTCGTAATAGGCTATCTTTCCATTACTTTGGAACACCCATTAAAGCTTGATAAAACCGTTCCGGCACTTATAATGGCATCGCTTATTTGGGCGGTACTTGCCATTGGTTTCACCAGTGGATGGTTTGATGTTATAAATTCTGAAGAGCAGGCTTTTAATTTTCTTTCTGGCGGCGAAAATGCCATGGAGGGCTTTGAAGGTACATTACTCCACCACTTAGGAAAGACCGCCGAGATACTTATTTTCCTAATAGGAGCAATGACGATTGTTGAAATTATTGACCTTCACCGTGGTTTTGAAGTTTTAAAAAGCGCGGTTCATACAAAAAGCAAAAGAAAACTGCTTTGGATAATTGGTATTCTTGCTTTTTTCCTTTCCGCAATTATAGATAACCTTACCGCAACTATCGTATTGATTACACTGTTAAGAAAGTTAATCCATAAAAAAGAAGATAGGTTGTGGTATGCGGCCTTGGTTGTTATAGCTGCAAATGCGGGTGGTGCTTGGTCACCAATTGGAGACGTAACCACAACGATGCTTTGGATTGCCAAAAAAGTGTCGGCGGCCGGATTGATGGAATTTGTTGTTCTCCCATCTATCGTGTGTTTTGCAATACCATTTTTAATTGCTAGTTATTTACCCGTTTTCCGAGGAAATATAGATATAGATGCTAGAGAAGATAAGGCAGAGGAATCACTTTTAAGTAGCAGAACCATGCTTTTTTTAGGCTTGGGAATGATAGTTTCCGTACCCGTGTTTAAAACGTTGACACACTTACCTCCATACATGGGAATGATGTTAGCGCTGGGTGTGGTGTGGCTTGTTTCAGAATATATTCATCCCGAAGAGGATTTCAGTAAAGAAAGGAGGCATTTATACTCTGCCCATAAAGCACTTTCCCGTATAGAAATTTCAAGCATTCTTTTCTTCCTTGGAATATTGATGGCGGTTGCAGGGCTTGAAAGCCTGGTTTATGGCGTTGTAAATGGGGAAGAAGTGGGAACACTTCGTTATTTGGCAGAAGTGCTACAGCAGGCCATTCCAAATCAAGATGTTGTTATTTTGTTGTTGGGGGTACTATCTGCAATTATTGACAACGTGCCGTTAGTTGCTGCTTCAATGGGAATGTATGATCTGCCGATGGATTCTGTTCTTTGGCACTTTATTGCATATTCGGCCGGAACGGGTGGAAGTATGCTAATAATAGGTTCTGCCGCCGGAGTTGCCGCAATGGGTATGGAACGTATAGATTTTATTTGGTATCTCAAAAAAATCACTTGGCTTGCCTTCGCGGGCTTTATAGCCGGTGCGGGAGTATTCCTATTGTTTGAAAGAGTGATATTTCACCATACCTAACAATTTCTGAAACCTAATTTCGTTATTCACTAAACAAAACCTTTTTTATGCTAAACTTCTTTATTCAAGAAGGTGCTGATGCAGCCCAAGATCTTGAACCAGTTGCACAAGAGAAAACCCTTTCTATAATGGATCTTTTATTGACGGGGGGTATCGCCGGACAAATAATTATTGCAGTGCTCTTTGTTCTTCTTTTCGTTGCAGTTTACATTTATTTTGAACGTCTTTTTGCAATAAAGGCCGCTTCAAAAATGGACGGTAACTTTATGAACCAAATCCGTGATCACGTAGCCAAAGGAAACATTCAAGCCGCTAAAGTGCTTTGTGCACAAAACAATACTCCGGTTTCACATTTAACCGAAAAAGGAATTTCCAGAATTGGAAGTCCATTGGAAGATATCAATACAGCAATTGAAAATGCGGGTAGGCTTGAAGTTTACAAACTTGAAAAAAACGTAAGTGTATTGGCCACCATTGCCGGAGCAGCACCTATGATTGGTTTCTTGGGAACAGTAATCGGGATGGTTTTGGCATTTCACGAACTTGCCACTAGTAGTGGTCAAGCCGAAATGGGGAATCTAGCCCAAGGTATTTATACCGCAATGACCACTACCGTTGCTGGTTTAATTGTGGGGATTATTGCCTATATGGGTTACAACCATTTAGTAGTAAAAACCGACAAGGTAGTGCATCAAATGGAAGCTACCGCAGTTGATTTCCTTGATATTCTAAATGAGCCTGTTTAATGAACTTAAGAGGACGAAATAAAGTAAGTGCAGAATTCAGCATGAGTTCCATGACAGATATAGTGTTTCTGTTATTGGTGTTTTTCCTGCTTACTTCGCCTGCAATAACGCCAGATGCTTTGGATTTAATTCTCCCAAAGGCAAAAGGGAAAACTTCAAACGTACAGAAAGCGTCCGTGAGCATCACAAAAGATGGCGCTTATTATGTAGACAAAGAACGCGTTAGCGAATACAGCATTGAAAGTGAGCTGAAAAAAGTGCTCGCTGGTCAAGAAGAGCCAACTGTAATTTTACGTGCAGAAGAAGGTGTTCCTATTGAAGACGCAGTATTTGTTATGGATATTGCCAATAAAAACAACTTCAAAGTTGTACTTGCCGTAAGGCCCAATTAAGCTTTTACTCCCATAACGGTATATTTTTTGAAAAGGAAAAGAAATTAAAACTCTCCAATAATGAGCTTGCTCGATACAGAACACAAAAGAAAGAGTATGACCATTACGGTAATCGTGCATGTTGTCATTCTAATTCTGTTATTTTATGTTGGAATGAGATACATGGATCCGCCGTTGGAGCAGGGTATAGCAATTAATTTTGGCACTACCGAAACTGGAAGCGGCAATATTCAGCCGACTGAAAAAATACAATCCGCACCGCAAAAAACTACGCCCGAACCCGTTTCGCAACCCAAAGCTGAAATAAAGGAAGAAGTAGTTACGCAGGATAATGAAGAAGCTCCGGTAATCAAAAAAGAAAAACCAAAAAAGGAACAAACGGAAACTCCCGTAAAGGAACAACCCAAAAAAGAAATTAAAAAACCAGATCCCAAACCCGATAAATCAACCACAGATGCACTTTCCAGTATTTTGAACGGTCCCAAAAGTGATGGTACCGCAAAAGGAGGGGAAGGAAATGATGGCAAACCTGGCGATAAAGGAAGCCCCGATGGTGATCCAAATGCCAGCAGTTATTACGGCACTGGAAAAGGATTGGATGGTGATGGCAATTATTTGCTGGGCGGAAGAAAAGCGCTAAACAAAGAAAAATTTGTGCAGGATTGCAATGAAGCAGGTACAGTAGTGGTTAGCATTGAAGTGGATAGGAACGGGAAAGTAATAAGTGCAACTCCTGGCGTTCGTGGAACCACGAACAATTCACGATGCCTTACCGAACCCGCAAAACGAGCGGCTCTGGCTACAAAATTCAATGCAGACGATAATGCTCCTGCCAAACAAATTGGAAAGATTATCTACAAATTCAGTCTTTCTGAATAGCATTTTCCTTTAAAACATAGGTCATTTTTTCAGTATCTTTAAACTTCAAAAAAAGATATTATGCTTTGTGTTGCTGCTATTCTCTTTATTTTAACTTGTTGTCTTGGATGCAAGAATTCTTCGGAAAAATTAATTTCGAAAATTTCCGAAGGAAAAATGCAGACCACCAAAAAACTGATTGTAAAATAATTTAATCAGAAACAAGAAACTTGAAACCAGAAACTTTTAGAGCCATCAATTATTCAAAAACCATAGCGTGGCTTTTCGCCCAACTCCCGATGTACCAAAGAGTAGGGCAATCTGCGTATAAGGCAGATTTAACTGCTACCATAAATCTCGCGGATTATCTTCAAAATCCAGAAAATGAATTTAAAAGTGTCCATGTTGCGGGCACCAATGGAAAAGGAAGTACCAGTCATATGCTTGCTTCGGTTTTTCAGGAAGCGGGTTATAAAACGGGACTCTACACTTCGCCGCATTTAAAAGATTTTAGGGAGCGGATAAAAATTAATGGTAAAATGATTCCGAAGCAATATGTTTCGGGATTTGTGGAAAAGCACAAACCGTATTTCGAAAAAAATCAATTATCTTTTTTTGAAATGACCGTGGGTTTGGCGTTTGATTATTTCAGAAAAGAAAAAGTGGATATCGCAATAATTGAAGTGGGAATGGGAGGCAGGTTGGACAGTACTAATATAATAAACCCCGAAGTTTCCGTAATCACAAACATCGGTTTAGACCACACGCAGTTTTTGGGAAACACTTTGGAAAAAGTTGCCGTTGAAAAAGCTGGGATCATAAAAAGTGGAGTTCCTGTAATTATTGGCGAAACATTGCCGGAAACAAAATTGGTTTTTGAAAAAATAGCTAAAGAAAAAAATGCTGCAATCACTTTTGCCGAAACAATTGATCCTTTAAATTATACTTCAGATTTAAAAGGAGGCTATCAGCAAAAAAACATAAAAACAGTATTGGCCACTATACGTGTTTTACAGGAAAAAGGCTGGAAAATTTTAGAAGAAAATATTTTAAATGGGTTATTGAATACGTTTAAAAATACTGGCTTTATTGGCCGGTGGCAAGTTTTAAGGGAAATTCCAAAAGTTATTTGCGACACAGGCCACAATAAAGAAGGTCTGCAATTGGTGATGGAGCAACTTAAAAAGGAAAATTACAAAAACCTACATATTGTTTTGGGGATGGTAAAGGATAAAGATTTAGCATCGGTATTGCCTCTCTTTCCGCAGAATGCTACTTATTATTTTTGCAAACCCAACATCCCTCGTGGTTTGGATGCTTCATTGTTACTTACTCAGGCCAGGGTTTTTGGATTAATTGGAGAGGAATATATCTCGGTGGGAAAGGCTTATGCAGAGGCTTTGGCTGCTGCCGAAAACGATGATCTGGTGTTTGTTGGCGGAAGCACTTTTGTGGTAGCCGAAGTTTTGTGATAATTTTCAAAATAAATGTTTGGTGAAAATAAAAAGTAACTTATATTTGCAACCTCAAAACAATGAGGGCGATTAGCTCAGCTGGTTCAGAGCACCTCGTTTACACCGAGGGGGTCGGGGGTTCGAACCCCTCATCGCCCACCAGATTTTAAAAACCGAAGCGAGAGCTTCGGTTTTTTTTGTATTTCATATTCCGAGGAATAAGTTTAACTTTGGCTACTTCATCTCCTAAAGCCATTACATAATTGAATCCATATTTTAAAAATATAATAATAAACGTTGTAAAGAATCGTCAGAAACACCGAAAACAATCTCAGTTTTCCGAACCTTTTGAAAAACGGGTTAAAAATCTTGAGGTTGAGGTTACGCACGAAATCTGGGATTTTTTCTACCTGCTTTTGGGAGTAGTTTCTGCTTCCTTTGGTTTACGTGGATTCTTAATGCCGAACAGATTTATTGATGGCGGTGTAACTGGAATTTCGTTGATGGTTAATGAATTGGGGGGCATTTCTTTTCCCCTTTTATTGGTGTGTTTCAACCTACCATTTTTAGCCTTAGCTTATATTTCCGTGGGAAAAAGATTTGCCGTTAAAAGTGTTTTGGGGATTGTGCTTTTGGCAGTTGCAGTAGCCGTAATTCCTTATCCCACAATTACCGACGATAAGATTTTAGTGGCTGCATTTGGTGGCTTTTTCTTAGGGTTAGGAATTGGGTTGGCCATACGTGGAGGCGCAATTATAGATGGCACGGAAGTTTTGGCCATTTTTATCAGTCGAAAAACGAGCCTTACGGTTGGTAATGTGATTATGGTATTTAATGTTTTCATATTTATAAGTGCGGCATATTTTCTTTCTACTGAAATAGCCCTTTACGCGATACTTACCTATTTTGCAGCATTTAAAACAGTAGATTTTGTAATAGATGGTATTGAAGAATTTATGGGTGTTACTATCATATCAGAAGAAAATGAAAAAATTCGTTTGGCGATCATAGAAAAAATGGGTCGTGGCTGTACTATTTTTAAAGCTGAAAACGGATTTTCAAAAAATGGTGAAACCCGAAGACCGGTAGATGTTGTTTATACGGTTATAACCCGCTTGGAAATGAGCAAACTCAAAACTGAAATTGATAAAATTGATAAACAGGCGTTTATAATCATGACTTCAGTGAAAGATGCCAAAGGCGGAATGATAAAAAAGAAACCTATTAAAAAGTTTGAAAAGAACTCTTAGGCTATTTTTTCTGGATTTTGTATTTTCCTTTTTTGAAATAATGGGCCATTAACTCAGTTGGTTTAGAGTGTCACGTCGACAACGTGGAAGTCGTTGGTTCGAATCCAACATGGCCCACATTTTAAGTATTCGATGTATAATTTTCATACTTTTTTTAGTGCAATGAGCAGTTATACTTATAGATTTTGTCTTTATTAACGAATGGTTATAAAATCAATAAATCATGGCAGGTGAGGCCCTAGATAGTTCATGGCCTTTACCCAAATTTTACTTTCGCCTGCGGTTCGGATTCCTTGATATAGCATTTTTTCAGGAAGTACTAGGCTTGGATTTTGAAGATCAACTCCAGGATTTTAGGCATAATAATACTCCAATATTTTCATCAATAAACAATCTCAAAAATGAAGACAAAGGAAATGTGGTCCTAAAAAAATCTATGGATGTAAACAACAAAAATTTTAAAGAGTGGTATGAGAAAATAAAAATGAATACCAACTACAAAGAAACAGCAGTTATTGAACTTTTAGAAGAATCTGGAAATCCTATAATGACTTGGACATTAAGAAATGCAAGGCCGGTTAAAATATCCGCCTTAGATTCAGATTCTGCTGTAAAGGGGATTGCAATAGAAACAATAGAACTAAGCCATGAAGGATTTACAATAACAAACAATTAATGCAGCTCGTTATATTAAATCTAAAATTCGCTCCAACGCCATTCCACGGGAAGCTTTAACCAAGATGGTAGCATTTATGGGGGATTTTTTTTCAAGCTCTTTTTTCAACGCATCAAAAGTTTCAAATTGCTTTATATGGGATGTGATATTCGTGGTTTTAAAGAAATTGCTTCCCACCAAAAAAACATTTCCAAAAGGATTTTCCGTTAAAAATTCAACGATGTTTTGATGCTCTATTTCTGCGTCTTTTCCAAGCTCAAACATATCGCCCAAAAACAAAATTTTGTTATCACCTTTTGCTTGTTTAAAATTTTCCAACGCGGCCAGCATGCTTGTAGGATTTGCGTTGTAGGCATCCATTAAAATAGAATTTGTTCCTTTAGTGATCAATTGCGAACGGTTATTGGAGGGAACATATTTTTCAATTCCCGCTTTTATTTTTTCTGTTGAAACTTTAAAATAGGCGCCAATTGCAATGGCAGCAGATAAATTAGCGAAGTTGTAAGCGCCCACTAAATTACTTTGTATTTGTGTTCCGTTAAATTCTATTAAAAGATGATGTGAGCTGTCCAATAATTTAATGTTGAAATCACAATGGGAAATCCCAAAAGTTATTCGTTCTATCCCTTCAGAATTGGCCAATTGTTTTGAATCATTTGCATTTACAAAGATTTTCTTATTATACTTTTTCAGAAATTGATAAAGCTCTGTTTTTCCTTGAACCACTCCTTCAAGACTTCCAAAGCCTTCTAAATGTGCCTTTCCAAAGTTTGTGATATAGCCATAATCTGGCTCAGCAATTTCACTGAGCAATTTTATTTCCCCCAAATGGTTGGCCCCCATTTCCACAATGCCCAGTTCTGTTTCTTTGTTCATAGTGAGCAAAGTCAGTGGAACACCAATGTGGTTGTTTAAATTTCCCTGCGTTGCAACGGTTTTATATTTTTCGGAAAGCACTGCATTTATAAGTTCTTTGGAAGTTGTTTTTCCATTGCTTCCGGTAAGTGAGATGATTGGAAGACCTAAAAACTTTCTGTGAAAAGTAGCCAATTGTTGAAGCGCTAATAAAGCGTTGTTGACAAGAATAGTTTCGCCGGTACTTTTGTGAAAAGCTTTTTCGTCAACAATAACTTTGAATGCACCTTTGTCCAAAGCTTCCTGCGCGAATAAGTTTCCGTTAAAATTTTCACCTTTCAAACCAAAAAATATACAGTTTTTGAATATTTTTCGAGTGTCGGTACTCACGCCGCTACTTTGCAAAAAAAGTTGATGGATAGATTTTGTGTTCATAAAATAAATATACTAAAAAACCCTCCGAAGCTGAATGCCAAGGAGGGCTGTTTTTATATTTTTTAAATTTTAATTTCTAGGACGTTTTCCTTTTTTGGATTTTGAACCTACACGGCTCATAGCGCATCTAAAGCCAATATAATCAGTGGCCATATCTTGAGGGAAATAGCGTCTTTGAGCTGGATCTAACCAATAGTCGCGATCTCTCCAAGAACCTCCTTTATACACGCGAACTTCATTGTCCACCAATGTTGTTCGGGTAGAGGATTTGTCATATTGACGGTCAAGCGTCCCTGTACTGTCAGCAGATACTTGTTGAATTGGTGAGTTGTACATACGTTTTGAACTGTCTCCGCCCTCCGTTTCATCATCTGCAAAAGATTGATAATAACGAGAAGAACGTTTATCGCCATCTCTATAATCACGGTTGTCGCTTTTAGAGAAGTTTGTTCTTAAATATGTTTCGTTTTCATCAACAGGCACTTGAAGAATTTCTCCAGGCAAGTTGCGCGCTACAATTCGTCCGTTGCTTAAGGTGTCATATACTATAGAATCCATAGTTACCACTTTCACTTTTCCGTCTTCTCCAATTGCATTTTTGGTGTAAACGTTACCACGGTAATAATTGAAATCGTTGAATTCGTCGTCTACTATTGGGCGATAAATATCTGCTACCCATTCTGCAACGTTTCCGGCCATATCATATAATCCAAAATCATTTGGTTCGTATGATTTTACTTGTGCTGTTATATCTGCACCATCGTCACTCCATCCGGCTATTCCACCGTAATCACCATCACCCTGTTTAAAGTTGGCTAATTGGTCACCACGAGATCTTCTTTTGCCGGAACGGGTATATTGTCCTTCCCACGGATATTTTTTCTTTCCTCGGTAAACATTGTAATTACGAAGCCCAACCAATCCAAGTGCTGCGTATTCCCATTCTGTTTCTGTAGGTAGGCGGTATGCTGGCATCAACAATCCATCCTTGCGTTGAATGTATAGATTTGTACTGTCTGTGCTTCTTTTGGCAATAGATTCTGATTTTTTACCACCACGGGTTATGGAATCGTTACCGCCATAAGTTAAAGTTGGTGCGTTTAAATAGGTTTCTGTGCTAAAGGTTTCGCCTGGCTCAACATCATAACGAGCGTTGCGTGCCGTGACTCCATTTGTTTCCAAAACCATCTCGTTAACTCGGTCGGTTCTCCAGTTGCTAAACTCTACAGCTTGGATCCAGCTAACCCCAACCACTGGATATTCTGCATATGCAGGGTGGCGTAGGTAGTTGTTGGTCATTACTTCATTAAAGCCCAAACGGTTTCTCCAAACAAGGGTGTCTGGTACCGCACCTTCATAAATTCTTCGGTAATTTTCATCCGAGGGCGGGAAAACTTTCTTCAGCCAATCCAAATATTCTAAATACATTAGGTTGGTGACTTCAGTTTCATCCATATAAAAAGACTGAACGTGCTGCTGGTTTGGGGAGTTGTTCCAATCGTGCATTGGGTCATCCTGAACTCTTCCCATGGTGAAGGTGCCTCCTTCAACAAACACAAGACCGGGTCCGGTTTCCTGTTCCTTAGATTCTGGGTTGTACTGGAAACCACCTTCTTTGGCATTCATTTTCCAGCCTGTGGCACGTGAGCTGTTTTTGTAGTCTCTCGTTTTGTTGCAACCTACGAGAAGTGAGGCCGCTATTACAGTAACAAATAGCTTAAGCGCTAGGTTTTTTCTTAAAATCATAGATACAAATATGATAAAATTGGGTTCGCAATATAGTAATTAACGACAAAAACACAATAATATTTTATTATTATTGCGCTGTGGGGTTTTGAAAGGCTTTACGACCAATCCCGAATGCAAACGTATTAGTTTTAAAATTATTATCCTAATACTGTAATAGAGAAAAAGTTTAAAAAGTTGCCTTATACTAAGTGTATATTTGCAGCGTTAATGGTACTAATGAGAAAAGCGATACTTTTTTTTATTTTTTTAGTGATGCCCTTTTTGGGAAAGTCACAGTCAAAAAACATAACAATAGCTTGGGGTGATAGCAGTACTTCCACCACTAATTTTGGTGGAAAAAAACAAGACGTTTCTGCAAAGGAAAAAGCAATTGGAGCCCTGAAACTTCAAATGAATACGGAGGTAGTTAACTATACTACACAATGGGAAGACAGTGGTTTTTCCGATAGAAATTCCGTAGTGGTTTCCAATGTTCAATATGGTTCGGTTTCTTCAGCCGAACTGAAAAAGATTAATCCAGATTTAGTGCCAAACAAGCTAAAGTATAGTATTGCGAGTACTAAATCCAGAGATAAACTTTATACTATTTTTAATATAACTCCTATTGTAAAAATTAATGGGACCTATCAAAAAGTGCTTTCATTTGATGTAAAATATCAATATGGAACACAAAGCCGAAATGCTCCTCCAGCTATAACAAATTCTGTACTCGCCACTGGAAGCTGGTATAAGTTTAAGGTTGAGCAAACGGGGGTATATAAAATAGATAAATCCTTTTTGAATAGCTTGGGGATGAATACCGATGGAATAAACCCCAGAAATCTAAAGGTGTATGGCCATGGCGGAAAATCATTGCCGTTGTTGAATTCCCAAAATAAATTTTTTGATCTTCCAGAAAATGCTATTCAAGTTATTGGCGAAGAGGATGGAAATTTTGATAGCGGTGATTATATTTTGTTTTATGGTACAAGCACCGAGGGGTACGTTGATGAAAACGATTCAAATATAAATCCTTATAGTAACGAATCATATTATTATGTAACCGTAGATGGTGGGGCTGGAAAACGTGTTAGGCCAATGGTTGAGCCTACGGGTGCGGTTGAATTTCCCATTACGCAATTTGACGATTATAAATTTCACGAAGTAGACGAAGAAAGCCCCACAAAATTGGGTAGGGTATGGTACGGAAACCGTTTTGACATTGAAAGCGAACAGAGTTATTCGTTTGATTTTCCTAATATTGTTTCCGGAAAGCCCATGAAAATAGTTATAAAGGCGGGTGCTGCCTCAGAAAGTAATACTTCAATGGCGGTTTCTTTAAATAGCACAAGCTTAAATCCACTTATGTTTTCAAGTTTGGGAGACGGGGGTTTTTTAAGCTTAGCCAACTTAAATACAGAAGTTTCGGCTAGCACTGACGAAGTTACGGTTGATCTTGCCTACAATAATGCCGGAAACCCATCCAGTATTGCTTATTTGGATTACATTAGTATTTGGGCAGTTCGGCAATTAAGTGGAGTAGATGGACAGTTGGCCTTTCGGTACAATGATGCTGCTACCCTGGCAGGTGTTGGAGAATATCAAATAAGCAATGCTTCACAGTTTTCTCAGGTTTGGGATGTTACTGATTTTCAATTTATTTCTTCAAAGCAAAATGAAGGAAATGCTTCTAACTTTAGCTTTAAGCAAACTATGGGTGAAGTGCGGGAATATGTTGCAATAAACCCTAACAATTATTTTACCCCCATAAAAATCGCAAAATCCGTTGTTCAAAATCAAAATTTAAAAGGGACCATTTTCAATGATGAATCTGGAAATTTCAAAGATGTAGATTATATAATTATCACTGCGCCATTTCTTATTCAGCCCGCTTTACGTTTGGCAACGCATCATAAAAGTCTGCAAGGGCTGAATGTAAAAGTGGTAACAACCGATAAGATTTATGAGGAATTCAGTTCAGGCAAACAAGACATTAGCGCAATCCGGAATTTTATTCGGTACGTGTATTATAATGCTTCTGTAGAATCCAAAAGGATAAAATATGTTGGCATTTTGGGAGATACTTCCATTGATTACAAAAACAGGCTACCCAACAACAACAATATTGTTCCAACTTTTCAAACCGTTATAGGAAATGATATTGCCAGGTCTTTTATGTCTGATGATTTCTTTGGAAATATGGACGAAATTGAAGGAACTATTGGAAGGGGGTCAAACGATATTGATAAACTGGACATTGCGATGGGAAGGATGATTGTGGATAACGTTTCGTTGGCCAACGCAATGGTAGATAAAATAATAAGGTACACATCAGAAACTTCCTACGGCAATTGGAGGACCAATTTCGTGCTTATTTCCGATGATATTGATAAAACTGGAGAAGAAACTTTAGAAGTAAATCTTGACGCCCTCGGAGATGAAATTTCTGCACAAAAGCCATTTATTAATGTGAAAAAAATCCACGCCGATTCATATCAACAGCAAGCATCTGCAGGAGGAAATCGTTATCCCGAGGTAAATGAGGCAATTAAGCAAGCAATAGAAGTGGGCGCAATTATTATAGATTATTTTGGCCACGGCGGAGAAGACGGCCTTTCGGCTGAATATATTTATACAAAAGAAACGGCAAAAGAATTAAAGAATAAGAACAAACTTCCCTGCATAATAACGGTTACTTGTGAGTTTACTAAATTTGACAATCCCTTACGAATTACCGCAGGAGAACTTACCTATCAAAACGAAGATGGAGGTGCTATTTCATTAGTGACCACAACACGTGCAATCTTTATAACTACTGGCGAAAGTTTTAATATTTTATTGGCGGACGAGCTCTTTGGTTATGGCGTGGATGTTCCCTATACTCCCGCAGAAGGTTTGAGACGCGCAAAAGAAGGTAATACTTTAAGTGGTAATCCTTTAAGGCGAGTAGTGTTTTATATTGGCGACCCAGCAATGCATCTTGCATTTCCGAAAAAGAGTATCCGGTTGACCAAATTAAACGGAGTTGCCATTGCGCAGGCTAGAGACACACTGAAAGCCTTAAGCAGAGTAACGCTTGAAGGTGAAGTGGTTAACGAGGCGGGCATGATAATGAGAGATTACAATGGCGTGCTTGAAGCAAAAGTATTCGACAAAAACGTAATGCGCCAAACCTTAGATAATGATAATCACGGTTTCATAATGAATTTTATCACCTTGGGCGAAGGGATTTTCAACGGTCAAGCAACAGTTTCGAACGGACAATTTGAATTTGAATTTGTGGTACCGCGCGATATTCAAATCCCTGTGGGAAAAGGGAGGGTGAGTCTTTATTCCAAAAGAAAAAATGTGTTGGAAGACCAGGCAGGTGTGAACTTAGATTTGAATGTTGGTGGCCTCAATGAAAATGCTCCCGTAGATAACGAAGGCCCGTTGATTCGGCTTTATATGAATGATGAAAGTTTTGTTTCTGGAGGAATAACAGACGATTCACCTATTTTATTGGCAAAACTGGAAGATCCCAACGGCATCAATACCGCCAGTGGAATTGGCCATGACATTGTAGCCGTTTTGGACGGGGATGAATCCAATCCATTTCTTTTAAATGAATTTTATCAAGCTGAGGTGGACGATTTTACAAAAGGAACCGCAAACTATAAATTCCGCGATTTGGAAGATGGGCTGCATACATTGACTTTGAAAGCGTGGGATGTTTATAACAATTCATCAACAGCAGAAATACAGTTTATCGTCGCGGGAAGTAACAAGCTTGAAATTACCCGGGTGCTCAATTATCCAAACCCATTTGTTAATTATACCGAATTTTGGTTCAACCATAACAGACCGGACGAAACGCTGGACGTGCAAGTGCAAGTATTTACGGTTACCGGGAAAGTGGTTTGGACAAAAAATGCTTCCTTACCGCCCTCGGGCATTTATTTATCCCGCGAAATTACGTGGGACGGCCGTGATGATTTTGGCGACCGCATCGGAAAAGGAGTCTACATATATAAGATAACTGTTAAATCTGCGTTAACCAATCAGCGGGTTGAAAAATTTGAGAAACTCGTCATCCTATAAAAATTAAAATTATATTTGTCCAAAATTATTTAATATGAAGAAATTATTTATTCCAATTTTGTTAGGCCTTGTGGCGTTTAAGTCTACTGCTCAGGACAATACAGGTATTGAAAATCGCGTAATTACCACAGGTGTTCCATTTATATTAATAGCTGCCGATCCAAGGGCCGGTGGTATGGGAGATATAGGCGTTGTAACTTCTGCCGACGCTTTTTCGCAACAATGGAACCCAGCAAAATATGCTTTTTCACTTTCAAAACAAGGCATTGGTGTAACCTATACCCCTTACTTAAACAAATTGGTTAATGATATATTTTTAGGAAATATTACCTATTACAACCGTCTTAGTGAGCAAAGTGCAGTTGGGGCAAGTTTCCGTTATTTTAGCCAGGGCGAAATAGAACTTCGTCAAACACCGGACGAAACTCCATTAATTGTAAAACCAAACGAACTTCTTTTCGATCTTTCCTATTCCCTTCGCCTTAGCGAACGTTTTTCTATGGCTGTTGCGGGTAGATACATTCGTTCTGATTTGAAATTGCAAACATCTATTGCAGATGCTTCTGCCGCAAGTTCTGTAGCAGTTGATATTGCTGGTTATTACCAAAGTGAGGAAATACCTTATAACGATTATGATGGCCGTTGGAGATTGGGTTTCAATATCTCAAACATTGGCCCCAAGTTAAAATATGACGAAGTAGGGTCAGAGAGCAATCTTCCCACAAACCTTGCTTTAGGTGGTGGTTTTGATTTTATTCTTGATGAATACAACAAAGTAGGCGTTTCTGCACAGGTTAATAAACTTTTGGTGCCAACGCCAAGTGATTCAAACAATGATAGCTTAATAAACAGTGAAGATGATTACTACAACGAAAGTTTCGTTAGCGGTATCTTCTCTTCTTTTGGTGATGCCCCTGATGGTTTCAGTGAAGAGTTAAAAGAATTTACTTGGGCTTTGGGTGCTGAATATTGGTACCAAGATGTATTTGCTTTCCGAACAGGTTATTTTAACGAAAGTGACGATAAAGGAAGTAGAAAATTTCTGACGTTTGGAGCAGGTTTCCGTTATACCGCTATCAATATTGATGTATCCTATTTATTTTCTACATCAAAACTCGCAAACAGTCCCCTCGATGGAACCCTTCGTTTTGGCCTGACCTTTAACTTTGGCGATACCTACGACGAATATTAAAAATGTTTATATTTTGAATGGTGTAAGTGTTAAGGACAGCTGAATAAATTAGCGACAATTCTCATAAACAATTACAAAATTTCACAATTACAGAATTAAAAAGGCGCAGTAAGCATGTTAAAATGCTTCTGCGCCTTTTTAACGTTTTAGGTAAAACTTTCTTTCTAAAAATTGTTTTTTCAGATTTATTTGGAATTTGGAATTTGTGAATTGTAATTTCTCCTTAATAAGTGCTATTTTTGTTATCCGTTTAAAAATTTCCCCCTTAGGAAATATTATAGTCGATAAATGAAGAAAATCACCAAAAAAACGTATCTGGATTGGTACGAGAATATGCTCTTTTGGCGCAAGTTTGAAGATAAACTGGCGCAAGTTTATATAAATCAAAAAGTAAGGGGCTTTCTGCATCTTTACAATGGTCAGGAAGCTGTTTTAGCTGGCGCGTTACACGCAATGGATCTAACTAAAGACCGGATGATAACCGCTTACCGAAACCACGTACAGCCAATAGGCATGGGCGTTGATCCAAAAAAAGTAATGGCCGAACTTTTTGGAAAGGGAACTGGAACTTCCCAAGGGTTGGGAGGTTCAATGCACATATTTTCCAAAGAGCACCGTTTTTATGGCGGTCATGGTATTGTTGGGGGACAAATTCCACTTGGTGCAGGCTTGGCCTTTGCCGATAAATATTTTGAAAGAGATGCGGTAACCTTAACCTATATGGGTGATGGCGCTACCCGTCAGGGTTCACTTCATGAAACATTTAATCTTGCCATGCTTTGGAAACTCCCCGTAGTTTTTTGTGTGGAAAATAATGGGTATGCTATGGGAACTTCCGTAGCACGTACCGCAAACCATACAGATATTTGGAAGCTCGGTTTAGGTTATGAAATGCCCTGCAAACCGGTAGATGCAATGAAACCCGAAGTGGTTGCAAAGGAAATGGACGAGGCCATCCAACGAGCCCGTCGCGGCGATGGCCCCACGTTTTTAGAGTTGCGCACCTACAGATATAGAGGCCATTCTATGAGTGATGCCCAGCATTACCGAACCAAAGAGGAAGTTGCCAAAAAACAGGAAGAAGATCCAATCACTTACGTGCTTCATCAGATTTATGAAAACAAATGGGCAACCGAAGCAGATATCAAAAAGATTGACAAGAAGGTAAAGAAGATGGTCGAAGAATGTGAGAAATTCGCGGATGAATCGCCGTATCCAGAGAAAAATGTAATGTTCGATGTTGTTTACGAACAGGAAGACTATCCGTTTTTATCAGATAAATTATAGAAAATGGCTGAAGTAATAAACATGCCGCGATTGAGCGACACCATGGAAGAAGGAACGGTGGCAACCTGGCTTAAAAAAGTGGGCGATACCGTAAATGAAGGCGATATTCTTGCTGAAATTGAAACGGACAAAGCCACGATGGAGTTTGAATCTTTCTATGAAGGAACGCTTTTGCACATAGGTATTAAGGAGGGGGAAACCGCCAAAGTAGATACACTGCTGGCAATTATCGGAAAAAAAGATGAAGATATTTCAGATTTGATTGATGGAGAATCCTCTGATAAAAAAGCTGAGAATGACGATTCAAACGAAAATGAAAAATCTTCAAATGAAAAAGAGGATAAAAAGAACGCTTCCAAAGATGAGTCAGAAGAAAAAGAGGCTGACAAAGAATCAGGAGATTCCCACATTCGCGGGAATGACCTGCCCGAAGGTGTGGAGGTAATTACTATGCCGCGTTTAAGTGATACAATGACCGAAGGTACTGTTGCAACCTGGCTTAAAAAAGAAGGCGACAAGGTAGAGGAAGGCGATATTCTTGCCGAAATAGAAACCGATAAGGCAACGATGGAATTTGAATCATTCTATTCCGGCACGCTTTTAAAAATTGGAATTGGCGAAGGCGATTCTGCACCTGTGGATGCTTTGCTTGCAATCATTGGTCCGAAGGGAACAGATGTTTCCGGGATTGGTAAAAATTTTAAAAAGGGAGAGAAATCTTCAGATAAAAAAGAACCCTCTTCCGCAGAACCTTCGGGGGATGAGGTGAAAGAAGAATCTTCAAAAAGTACAACAGAAAAGGAAACCAAAAAAGAGACGGTTTCCGAAAACAAAACAGAAGCGACACAAACAACAAATGAAGGTCGAATTTTTGCTTCGCCTTTGGCCAAAAAACTGGCTGAGGAAAAGGGCATTAATCTGCGCCAGGTTCGCGGAAGCGGTGAAAACGGGCGAATTGTAAAAAGTGATATTGAAAACTACCAACCTGCAGCGGGCGGGGCACAAGAATATACACCCGTGGGTACGGAAAGTTTTGAAGAAATCAAAAACTCCCAAATGCGCAAAACAATTGCGAAGCGTTTGGGTGAATCAAAATTTTCTGCTCCGGAATATTATTTGACCATTGAGTTGGATATGGATCACGCTATAGCTTCACGCGAAGCAATAAACGCCGATCCCAATGTTAAGATTTCATTCAACGATATGATTATAAAAGCATGTGCAATGGCGCTGCGTAAACATCCGCAGGTAAATAGCCAGTGGACGCCGGAAGTTACCAGAATTGCAAAACATATTCATATAGGCGTTGCTGTTGCCGTTGATGAAGGTTTGTTGGTTCCTGTTTTGAAATTTGCAGACCAAATGACTTTTTCCCAAATAGGTGCACAGGTAAAGGAACTTGCAGGAAAAGCGCGTAATAAGAAGATAACCCCACAGGAAATGGAAGGTAGCACCTTTACGGTTTCCAATCTTGGAATGTTTGGGATCAAGGAATTCACTTCAATAATAAACCAGCCAAACTCTGCTATTTTATCAGTTGGTGCCATTGTGGAAAAACCAGTAGTTAAAAATGGGCAAATTGCTGTTGGCAATACAATGACTGTAACCTTGGCGTGCGATCATCGCACTGTAGATGGAGCTACAGGAGCAAAATTTCTGCAGACTTTAAGACAATATATTGAGAATCCCGTGACGATGTTTGTGTAAAAATAAATCATCAGCGAGCGCACTATAAAGTGCAAAAAAACATCCCGTTATTCTCAAATTTTGGAAATAACGGGTTTTATTTTTAAAGAATGAAAAATATAGTAATAACTGGAACTTCACGAGGTATTGGTTTTGAGATGGTTAAACTTTTTTCGGAAGCTGGCCATAATGTTTTGGCGCTTTCGCGGAATTCAAAACCTGTTTCAGATTTAAATTTGAATAACGTAACTGCGTTAGAATTTGACATTGCTGAAGAAAATGAAATGGAAAAAATCACTGCCATTTTTAAGGAAATGAAGCAGATAGATATAGTAATAAATAATGCGGGGTTTTTGGTAAACAAACCTTTTCTGGAAATAACTTCCGAAGAAATTAAAAAATGTTATGATGTGAATGTTTTTGGCGTTGCGTCTTTAATAAAAAAAGTATTGCCCTTTATGCATAAGGACGGACATATAGTTAATATTAGCAGTATGGGCGGCATTCAGGGCAGCGTGAAATTCCCGGGTTTAAGCGCTTATAGCAGTAGCAAAGGTGCACTAATAACCTTAACCGAAGTACTTGCCGAGGAATACAAAGAAACCGGCCCGTCGTTCAATGTTTTGGCTTTGGGTGCCGTGCAAACGGAAATGCTGGAAGAGGCGTTCCCGGGTTTTAAGGCCCCACTTTCTGCAACAGAAATGGCACAGTATATAATGAATTTTTCACTTACCGGTAATAAATTTTACAACGGAAAAATATTACAGGTATCAAGCACAACCCCTTAATTTTATGACGGAAATTCTTGAAAAATACATTCCCCAAGCTTCCGTTGTCCCTGCTTTTGATTTGATAAAAACCCATAATGTTCATCTCAAAATCGTGAACGAACGCGTTACACGCCATGGTGATTATCGCAAAATGACAAACGGCCAACACAAAATAACCGTAAATGCTTCGTTGAATAAATATAGATTTCTCATTACCCTTGTCCACGAAATAGCGCATTTGGAAGCTTTCACAAAGCACGGTCGGCATATAAAGCCACACGGATTGGAGTGGAAATGCACCTTTCAAATTTTAATGTTGCCGTTTTTGAGGCCAGAAGTTTTTCCGAATCAATTGTTGCCCTTATTGGCCAGACATTTCAAAAACCCCAAAGCGTCGAGCGATACGGACGCCAGTCTTGCCTTGGCCTTAAAGCAGTTTGATCCAGAGAACGATAAAAACTATATATTTGAGATACCCTTTGGAGGTCATTTTAGATTGTACAACGGTAAGATTTTTAAACGTGGAAAGCAACGTGTAAAACGTTTTGAATGTTTGGAAGTTGCCACGGGAAGAACGTATCTTTTCAATCCAAATGCAGAAGTTGAATTTTTGAAATGAGTCGATGAGTTGATGAGTCTATAAGTCGATTTTTTTTAAAATATAAAAATATTAACAAATGACTATTTGCTTTTTTTGAAAATAGACTCATAAAACTATAGACTTATCGACTATTTAAGAAATATGAACAAAGATTATTACGCAGTAATTATGGCAGGCGGCATTGGGTCACGGTTTTGGCCCGTTAGTACGCAAGAGTTTCCAAAGCAGTTTCACGATATGTTGGGAACGGGACAAACCCTATTGCAAAAAACATTCTCAAGGTTAAACAAAATTATACCTTCAGAAAATATTTATATTCTTACCAATGAAATCTATCTGGAAATTACGTTGCAGCAATTGCCAGAAATTTCAGCAAAGCAAGTGGTTTTGGAAACCGCAATGCGCAATACCGCTCCCTGTATTTTACTTTCAGCCCTGAAAATTAAAAAAATGAATCCTAATGCCCTGATGCTCGTGGCTCCCAGTGATCATTGGATTGAAGATGAAGATGCCTTTGCAAATGATGTTCAAGCTTGTTTTGAGGCAGCGCAGCAGGATGATATTTTGCTCACTTTGGGCATCAAACCTACCTTTCCGAATACAGGGTATGGGTATGTTGAAATCGAAAACGAAAACGAAAGCGAAAACGATGGGATTGTTAAGGTGAAGCAATTTCGCGAAAAGCCGGATTACGAGACTGCAAAGCGATTTCTTGCGGCCGGTAATTTTCTTTGGAACGCGGGTATCTTCATTTGGAGCGCGAAAAGTATTGTTTCTTCCTTTGACCGTTATTTGCCGGAGATGAACTCGATCTTTACCCGGGGAATAGCCGTTTTGAATACTTCCGAAGAAAAATTTTTTATTGAAAACAATTATGAACAGGCCGAAAATATTTCCATAGATTACGGCATACTTGAAAAAGCTGATAACGTTTTTGTAAAAAAAGCCACTTTTGATTGGAACGATTTGGGAACCTGGGGCGCACTCTACGATAAAATGAAGAAAGATCCAGCCGGCAATTCCATTGTAAATGCGGAAACTTTTTTAACCGATTCCAAAAACAATATGATTTTTACCGCTGCGCAGAAATTGGTTGTTTTAGATGGAATTGAAGATTATATTGTAGTTGACAAAGAAAATGTGCTGTTATTGTTTCCTAAGAAAAAGGAGCAGGAAATAAAGAAATTGCTGAAGGATGTTTCGGATAAATTCGGAAAAAAATATTTATAAATGGAGAATTCAGAAAACAAGAACGATATCAAGATCACTCCCAACGAAGAGGAATTTGACAACATAAAGCTGAACACTTGGGAGAGTATAAAAAAATTCTTGGTTGAACTTTTTGATATTCAAACCGATTCGGACCGCGATGCCACGATTGAAGCCGTAAAGAAGGATATTTCCTTTAAAGGACATACAGCCTGGATTTTAATATTCTCCATCTTTGTAGCTTCCATTGGATTGAACGTGAGCAGTACAGCTGTGGTTATTGGTGCGATGCTTATTTCACCCTTGATGGGCCCGATTGTAGGCATAGGCCTTTCTGTAGCAATTAATGATGTTGATACGCTGAAGCGTTCGCTAATTAATCTGGGCGTAATGGTTTTTTTGAGTGTGCTAACGGCGTTTCTCTACTTTAAACTTTCACCATTAACCGAAGAAACACCCGAGCTTATTGCAAGAACATATCCAACAATTTTAGACGTGTTAATAGCAATTTTTGGTGGTTTGGGATTGATTGTTGCAAAAACCAAAAGTGGAACTATTGCCAGCGTTATTTTTGGAGTTGCAATAGCAACGGCATTAATGCCGCCTTTGTGTACTGTGGGCTACGGTTTGGCAGTGGGTAATGGTTCCTATGCAGGTGGTGCATTGTATTTGTTTTCTATAAATGCGGTTTTTATTGCACTTTCCACATTTATTGTTTCGAAGATTTTACGCTTTCCATTGGTGCGTTACGCAAATAGCAAACGGCGTAAAAGAACCGCGCAAATTGCATCGTTGATTGCCATCGCTGTGATGGTGCCAAGTGTTTGGTTGTTCGTAAAACTACTGGATCAGCAGGTTTTTGAAACTAAAACCAAAGAGTTCGTAAGAAACATAATAAACTATGAAGGCGCTGAAGTTGTAAAATTTACACAGGATTATAAAACAAAAAATATTGATGTTTACTTAATTGGTCGTCCCGTTCCGCAGGATAAAATAAACGAATGGCTGGCTGAACTGGAAAAGACAGAGAAACTTGAAGATACCCATTTGCGCATTTATCAAGGCACGGACCAAAGTGGTGAAATATCAGCAAAGCTTTCCGGAGATATTAAAGCGGGGATTCTTGAAGATCTGTATGTAAAAAATGAGCAATTGATACAAGGCAAGGATGAGCAGATTCGTTTTTTGGAAAACGAGATTGCACTCGCAAAAGTTCAAAATGTTCCCTTTAAGGAGTTAAGCGAAGAGCTTAAAATTAATTATGAAGGCATTGAAACTTTTAGTTATTCAAACAAAATCACAACTAACTTCGAAAAAACGGATACGCTTCCGGTTATAGATATTCGTTGGAAGAAGGACGTGTCAACAAAGGAAAGAAGAAATAACCAGAAAAAAATTGAAGCTTGGATTAAGTTCAAACTAAAGTTGGATACTCTTCGTGTCTCAGAATATCCATAAAAAAAATACCCGGTAAATTACCGGGTATTCTAATTTGGTTGGGTCTTTGTTAATTTTAATTCTTTATAAATTTATAAGTCGCTGTTTTCTTCTCAACTTGAAGCAGTGCAAAGTAAGTTCCTGTTTTTAAAGATGAAACATTTATGGATCCTTCGTTTGAAATTTTTGTGCTTAACACTATTTTGCCGCTAATATCTATAATCTGAACAGGAGTATTAACTATTCCCTGCATTGAAAAATTAAGTGTTTCAGAAGTTGGGTTCGGATATAATTTCACATTCTCAATAGCATTGTCTGAAATAGAAAGTGGAAAACTTCCTTCAACAATAATGTGGGTAGTATTGGTATCAGGATTTGGGATAACATCAACTGTTCCTGAGGGCCATTCAATAATTATGGTTTCGATAGCGGTACTAGTACCGATTCCGAAATGTGCCAATAATGAATTCATATGGCTGAAACCTTGCCCGGAACGTATTTCGCGCATTTGTGTGCCCCAATCGCCCACAATTTTTACCCTGGCACCAATTCCATTTTTATTGCTTTCCACACCTTCCAAACCAACTTTTACCCAGTTATTTTCGTTTCCATCATTTACATATAGATTACCGTCGTTCACAACGTCTAAAAAACCATCGTTATTAAAGTCGCCAATTCCGCCTTCATCAAAATTAAGATCCTGGCCAGTAAAGGTCATATTGCCATTGTTTAGGTAAAGCTCTTTGGACATTTCGGAAAAAATATCAACAAAACCGTCATTATTGAAATCGCCCGATTGGTTTTCCCAAGCACCTAGATCGGTCGGGTTTATTCCCGAACCCGCAATAATATCAGTATACACTCCAGTGCCGTCATTTTCCATTAATCGATTTTGAAAGTCGTGATTTACAATAAAAGCATCAAAATCGCCATCATTGTCAAAATCCTCAAAAACTGTTGACCAGGATTGGGCATTGTCGCGCATTCCTATATCTAAACCATTTTCAGTAAAAGTGCCATCGCCGTTATTGGTGTACATTGCGTTATCTCGGTTTTCATCACCTGGCAGTGCACCACCCCGACATTTGGTTAAATACATATCTGTATCGCCATCATTATCATAATCTACCCAAATGGTGGCGTAATTTCCAGGTCGGTCCAAGGTTACAATTAAAGTTTGATCCAAAACCATATTTTGGCCTCCACCGTTACGGTAGGGGTGACTAAGATCTACATCGTGACAAATAAAAGCATCCAGCAAACCATCGTTGTTTATATCGGCAAGGGTGGATCTTTGTGAAAAAATATAATCAGGTTTGGGCACTTCGGTATAAGCTGTGCCGTCTTCATTTGCAAATACAAAGGAAACTCGTGAACCGTTTCCAAGTAGTAGATCGTTAAATCCATTACCATCAATATCACCCGCAGCTACACTCCAATCAGGAACGTTTTGAATTGGCATTGTAATAAATACAGAATTGAATGTATGGTCTGCAAGCTGATAATCTATGCCAATCCCATTTTCGGAAACTCGAACATAATCGTCTAAATAATCGCCATTCATATCAACCGCAACTTCTGAAAAGTCCGGATAATTGCCAATAAGCCCACTTTGGTTGGTAAATGTTACTTGAGCAATTAAGGATACACTAAACAAAATAGTGCAAAGGAAAAGTAATTTATTTATCATAACTTATAATTTAGGACTTAAAAATAAGATAAATAAATTTGATAAATCGAAGAATAGAATTAAAAAATTAACCTTCTTTTAGCTGAACTCCTCGTATTTTTTTGAAAAGATCTGAAGAATACACAAAATTGGTAACGTCTTCGTTGTCGGTTTTAAAGATCTCTTGATTGTCGCCCTGCCAAACCAATTTCCCATCTTTAAGCAAAACTACTTTTTCGCCAATTTCCATAACAGAGTTCATATCGTGCGTAACGACTATGGTCGTAATGTCATACTCGTGCGTAATTTCTTGGATAAGGGTATCAATCAATGTGGCGGTTTTGGGGTCTAGGCCGGAGTTGGGTTCATCGCAAAAAAGAAATTTTGGTTTGTTCACAATAGCTCTAGCAATGGAAACCCGCTTTTGCATTCCGCCGGAAATTTCAGCAGGGAATTTTTTGTTTACGTTTTCAAGATCAACGCGTTTTAGAACTTCGTTTACCCGGGCCACCATATCGGCTTTTTTCTGTTTTGTAAACATCCGTAAGGGAAACATTACATTTTCTTCAATATTCATGGAATCGAATAGTGCACCGCCTTGAAACAGCATTCCAATTTCTTCGCGAAGTTTACGTTGTTCTTCATCATCCATATTTTGGATGGCCTTGTCTTCGTAATAGATCTTGCCCTGATCTGGTTTAAAAAGGCCAATCAAACATTTGAGCAACACGGTTTTTCCACTTCCACTTTGTCCGATAATTAGGTTTGTTTTGCCTTTATCAAATTCGGTGGTAATTCCTTTTAGGATTTCCTCATCTCCAAAACTTTTATGTACGTTTTCAACTTTTATCATGAGCTCAAAAGGAGTTGGGTTATTATGTAGTTTGCGGAAATAATCAAAACACTGGTCCACACGAAGGAATTGGTGCTGGCCTTTCCAACTTCCAACGCACCGCCCTTCATATAAAATCCCTGCCAGGAAGGAACGGTCGCCAAAATGAAAGCGAATACAAAGGTTTTAAAGAATGCGTAAAATAGCTGATAGGGTATAAAACTATCCTGCAAGCCCGTAATAAAAGCCGTGGAACTTGAAAACCCTCCATAAACACCAGCCACCCAGCCGCCCATTATACCAAGAAACATAGAAATAACTATTACGAAGGGATAAAACATTAATGCAACAATCTTTGGGAAAACCAAATAGTTAAGCGAGTTGATACCCATAACTTCCAAAGCGTCAATTTGTTCAGTAACCCTCATTGAGCCTATGCTGGAAGTGATAAATGACCCCACTTTACCAGCCATAATTATGGAAATAAAGGTTGGCGCAAACTCCAAAATAACCGATTGCCGTGTGGCGAAACCTATAAGACTTTTGGGAATTAGTGGATTGCTCATATTCAGGGCGGTTTGTATGGCCACAACACCTCCAACAAAGAATGAAATAAACGCAACTATACCCAAGGAACTGATAATAAGATCGTTTATTTCCTTAAATATGAGGTGTTTTAAAACAGATGTTTTGGTAAAACTGCCAAACACACTTTTAAGCATCAAAAAATAGGAACCAATATCTTGTAAATACTTCATAAAAAAGATAGCTACGGCTAAAGTACTAAAATTACAGCCCAGAATTTTATAAAAGCAAGTTAAGAATTTCCCTGCTCTATTTCTTGGGATCAAACAAATTCAAAAATTCACTGATTAATAGATTCTCTTTGTCAAAAGTTCCATCATTTTATGATAAATATCGATGCTTTCATAAATACCATTAAAGAGATAAGCTCCCGGTCCTTCCGCAAAAACAGGAACCATGGTTGCCGAATGGCCGGTTGTGGAAAAAGTTGATTTAATTTTATTGTAATCACTTCCATCGGGTGCGAGGGTAAACCCACCTGTTTCGTGATCTGCAATAACAATTACAAGCGTTTCGCCGTTTTGTTTTGCAAAATCTAAAGCAACACCAATAGTTTTGTCAAAATCAAGAAGTTCTTGAATTAAGTAATCAGCATCATTATCGTGACCGCCCCAATCAATTTGGCTTCCTTCAGCCATTAAGAAAAAACCTTTTTCGTTTTTGGAAAGTTTTTCCAAGGCAAGTTTTGTGGCATTTGGAAGAAAATCGCCACGGCCTTCGCTCATTTTGGGCATCCCGTCTTCGGCAAGTAGTATCAATTCATTTTTGTCGCTCGGTTTTGTGGGAAGTTGATCTGTTACTACATCATAACCTTTGGCCTTCATTTCTGCCAAAATATTTTTCCCATCTTTTCTTTTGTTGAAAAACTTGAGCCCTCCGCCTGCAAAGAAGTTTACACCACTGTTTGGTGCAAAAGTGGTAATATCCTCATAAAGTCTCCTGGATTTAACATGGGCGTAAAAACTTGCAGGAGTTGCATGCTGAATGGAGGAAGTTGAAATAATTCCAGTACTAAAGCCGTCTTTTGAAAGTAGTTCAACTATAGTTGGCACTGCGACCGTGTCTTTATCTACACCAATTGCGCCATTATAGGTTTTTACTCCCGTTGAAAATACAGTTGCCCCAGAGGCGGAATCCGTAATCAATTCGCTGGCGGACGAGGTTTTACTCAAGCCAATTGTGTGGAAACGTTCAAAATTAGGTTTTCCATCTTTGTAAAAAATTGTGGCTGAAACTTGGCTCAGGCCCATCCCATCGCCAATTAATAGAATGATGTTTTTTGGATTTTTTACTTCTGAAGAAAAATTTGATTGGGCACTATCCTTAACTTGTGCTGAAACACACGAAGTAGAAATGATTGAAAAAGTAAATAGAATTATGGGGAAGAAAAGCTTGATTTTCATTGAAGAATTTTATTTGTAAAAATAAGCAATATAAAAAGTATGAATATTAAGGGAATGTTTTTTTGCTAAAAGCTAAAAGCTAAATTTCTGTCGGATATTTTTCCAGCGCAGATTACGGACAAATTTTCCTTCACTTTCAGAAACTATAAAATCCTTTTTTTCTTTTTTTGCTTTTTGATACCCTTTTATGGAATCTATAAAATATTGCATATTATTTTTTTTTGAAGCCAACTTCGCCGAAGCAATAAATGTGAGCCAAAAACCATATCGCATTTTGTAAAAGGCTTCGCCCTGTTTGTATTTGGAAGCTTTTGAATAAACCTTTCCCGTTGGTTTTAGATGTTTCACGTGCAGTGATTCATCGGTTTTAATTTTCCAGCCGTGGTATTGGGCAAGTAGTTCGTCTACCGTGTCCCAGCCCATGGCATTTTTTAATCCTCCTATTTTCTCAAAACATTCTTTTCGGTATGCTTTCAAGGCTCCGCGAATATGGTCTTTGTTGGTGAGGTTTTCCAAAATCCATTCTCCGTCTTTTTCTATGTAGCAATATCCACCAACCATTCCTACTGAATTATCATTTTCAAAAGCAGCACTGATTTTCTCCAAATAATTCTTCGGAAAAATTAAATCGGCATCATATTTACAAATAATGTCGAAGTCATTGTCAAGTGTTTCAAAACCCTTGTAAAAAGCCTTTATAACCTTACTTCCGGGTGCATGCGCTCCTTCGGAATTGTGAAAAACACTTTCAATGAAACTATATTTTTCTGAAAACTGCTGAATAATTTTCGAAGTACCGTCTGTGGAAGCATCATCAACAACTATAATTTTTTTTGGTAAAAAAGTTTGTTCTACAAGCGATTGAAGCGTTTTTTGAAGGTGCGCTTCTTCATTGTAGGTGGGTATGACGATGTAAAAATCCATTAATCGCGAACTGCATAAACCAAATAATACCGCGGTGTAATCCGTCGAAGAATGGGCCGGATTCCAATCTTCTTTACAGGATTGGTGAATTTTTCTCTTTTCACAATTCGCCAGCCTGCTTTTTCAAGCAGCCAATCAAATTGCCAATCCTCAAATTCGTGATAATGGCGATCCCATTTGTCAGACTTACTTCTATAAGCTGAAGCAAACCAAAGTTTTAATGGTACGGAAACCACTAATTTTTTAGCTTTAATATCTCTTAAAACATTGAAGGGGGAAACCAAATGCTCAAATATTTCGAATGCAGTTACTACTGCATATTCATCGGTTTTTACGGCGTCTGTATCCAAATCAAGGTCTTCGCCTTTGGTGTTTGTGACTTGAAAACCTTCTTTGGTAAGTATTTCGGAAAAAGGATTGGGAACGCCCAAATCCAAAATTTTTTCTTCTTTTGAAACCACTTCGCTGAGAAAATGAAGCGTGTGTTTGTACCTTTTCTTCGGAAATTTGCCTTCGTACATATTTTTAATTCAGAATTCAGAATCCAAAATTCTGAATTGATTTAAACCTGATAAACTATAGCATTTATATTCATTCCCGCACCAACGCTAGCAAAAAGAACAACATCTCCTTTTTGGATGGAATGACCTTTCAGTTCACCATTCAAAACCAAATCATACAAAGTTGGAACGGTTGCAACACTGCTATTGCCCAATTTATCAATGCTCATCGGCATTATTTTATCGGGGGTGTTTTTGTTGTAAAGCTTATAAAATCGGTTTACAATGGCTTCATCCATCTTTTCATTTGCTTGATGGATAAAGATTTTTTTCAAATCGTCAATGCCCATCCCGCTTTTGTCCAAACAGGTTTTCATTGCATCCGGAACATTGTTAAGTGCAAATTCGTAAATTTTTCTACCGTACATTTTTATATAGCGGCGATTATCTTTTATTTTTAGATTATTGCTTTCCCCAAAAAAGATGAAATGGGCTTCTTCAAAAGCATAGGTCGCAGTAAAATGACTGAGAATACCACCTGTTTCTTCACTGGCCTCTACTACTGCGGCCCCAGCGCCATCGCTATAAATCATTGAATCACGATCATGCGGATCAACCACACGGGAAAGGGCCTCCGCTCCAACCACCAAACATTTTTTAGCCATTCCGGCTTTTATAAATGCATAGGCCTGTATCATTCCTTCAATCCAGCCCGGACAACCAAATAGTACATCGTAGCCCACGCAAGTTGGGTTTTGGATTTTGAGGTTGTGCTTTACGCGGGTGGCAATGCTTGGTACTGTATCACTTTGTACGGAATCCTCTTTCACATCGCCATAATTATGGGCTACAATAATATAGTCTAGCTCTTCTTTGCTGATACCAGAGTTTTTGATAGCATTTTCCGCAGCAAAGGATGCGATGTCTGATGTAGTGAGTGATTTTGGAATATAACGCCTTTCGTGAATTCCGGTAATTGCTTTGAATTTTTCAATTATCACCTCATTTTCATGGCCGAAACGTGTGCCGTCCTCGTTGTAAAAATGATGATCACCAAAATGTTCGTTTTTAGCGACTTCACTCGGAATATAACTACCTATGCCTGTTATCTTGACATTCATAAATTGAAAAATTTCATTAAAAATACGGAAAAAAAAGTGTTCAGAGTTCAGTCACAGTGGTCAGTAAAAATTTTTTGTATAAAAACTGCTTACTGAATACTGCGACTGTAAACTTTTTAAGCTTCCATATAAGCCTCAATCGGGTTGCATGTGCATATTAAATTTCTATCGCCATAGGCATCATCTACTCGTCTTATTGATGGCCAAAACTTATTATCTGCGATGTATTCTAAAGGAAATGCTGCTTCTTGTCTGCTGTATGGAAAATCCCAAGAGTCTGCTGTCAACATTTGTAAGGTATGCGGCGAATTTTTCAAAACGTTGTTTGGATCGTCTTTTTCAGCAGCTTCAATTTCTTTTCGGATAGAAATCATGGCGTCACAAAATTGATCCAATGCCATCTTGCTTTCACTTTCTGTTGGCTCAATCATTAAAGTTCCCGCAATTGGGAAAGAAACCGTAGGCGCATGAAAACCATAATCCATCAATCGTTTTGCGATATCGGTTACCTCAATTCCCTTTGCTTTAAAAGGGCGGCAGTCCACAATCATTTCGTGGGCGGCGCGACCGCACTCGCCAGCGTAAAGTACTTCGTAATGGCCGTTCAATCTTTCTTTGATGTAATTGGCATTCAAAATTGCGTATTGGGTGGCTTTTTTCAATCCGTTTACCCCAAGCATACAGATATAGGCATAACTAATTAAACACACTAATGAACTGCCATAGGGCGCAGCGGAAATTGCCGTTATTGCATTTTCACCTCCAGTAGGAATAACTGGGTTTGAAGGCAAAAATGGAACCAGTTGCTTGGCTACACAAATGGGTCCAACCCCTGGTCCACCTCCTCCGTGAGGGATGGCGAACGTTTTGTGAAGGTTCAAGTGGCAAACGTCTGCCCCAATTGCCCCGGGATTGGTCAAGCCCAACCTGTGCATTCATATTTGCACCGTCCATATAAACCTGTCCACCATTTTCGTGAATGATGCTCGTAATTTCGCGAATTGCCGACTCATAGACGCCATGAGTTGAAGGATAGGTAACCATCAAACACGCAAGATTGTCTTTGTATTTTATTGCTTTTTCACGAAGATCTTCAACGTCAATATTGCCCTCTTCGGTAGATTTTGTTACTACCACTTGCATGCCAGCCATTACTGCACTCGCGGGGTTTGTTCCGTGTGCGGAGGATGGAATCAAGCAAATGTTTCTATGGCTTTCACCACGCGATTTATGATATGCACGAATTACCATCAAACCAGCATATTCGCCTTGAGCGCCGCTGTTTGGTTGTAAAGATGTGCCGGCAAAACCTGTGATTTCGGTAAGTTGTTTTTCTAGTTTTTTCAGTATAATTTGATAACCCTCGGCTTGATCCACGGGTACGAACGGATGCATATTGGCCCACATTGGGTCACTCAAGCGGTAACATTTCTGCCGCAGCATTCAATTTCATGGTGCAAGATCCCAAAGAAATCATTGAGTGGTTCAACGAAAGATCTTTGCGCTCCAATTTTTTGATGTAACGCATCATATCTGTTTCACTGTGGTATTTATTGAAAACTTCCTGTTGCAAAAATTCAGTTTTACGGGCAAGTTCCTTTGGAATTTTATTGCCGGTTTCCAATTCGGTGATTTTTTTGAAATCCTTTTTTATGGCTTCGGAAAAGATGGTAACAATTTTGTTCAAATCCTTTACGGTAGTGGTTTCGTTGATTGAAATTAAAACTGTTTCGTCATTCGGATAATAGAAATTTACTTCTTTCGCTTCGGCCAAAAACTTGATTTTGGTAGCATCGGTTTTTATGGCGATGGTGTCAAAATAGGTTTCGTTTATTTGCTCGAAGCCCAATTTCTCCAAAGCATTTGCAAGTGTGGCAGCTCCGTTGTGTACTTTTTCCGCTATATATTTTAAACCTTCCGGCCCGTGATAAACCGCATACATTCCTGCCATTACGGCCAATAAAACCTGTGCGGTACAAATGTTTGAAGTTGCTTTGTCGCGCTTAATATGCTGTTCCCGTGTTTGTAGCGCCATTCGCAGGGCGCGGTTGCCATCGGTATCTTTTGTAACACCAATAATACGTCCGGGAATGCTTCGTTTGTATTCTTCTTTGGTAGCAAAAAAAGCGGCGTGTGGCCCACCGTAGCCCAATGGAATTCCAAAACGCTGTGTGGTTCCCACCACAACATCAACCCCAAAATGGCCAGGGGATTCCAGCATCACAAGACTCAGAATGTCCGCCGCCACGGCAACTTTTATTTGGGCGTCGTTTGCCTTTTTTATTAATTCTTTGTAATTATAAACCTTTCCAGTGCTGCTCGGGTATTGAAGAATTATTCCAAAGAACTCTTCTGAAAAATCAAAATCCTCGTGATTGCCCACGACCAATTCAATTCCCAAGGGAATGGAACGGGTTTCAAGTACTGAAAGTGTTTGCGGCAACACTTCTTCAGAAACAAAAAACTTGGTGGCATTTTTTTGTTTCTTTTCCTTTTCCCGTACGTTGAAAAGTAACGCCATTGCTTCGGCTGCTGCGGTGGCTTCGTCTAAAAGGGAGGCATTTGCAAGTTCCATTCCTGTCAACTCGCTAACTACTGTTTGAAAATTCAGCAGTGCTTCAAGTCTTCCTTGTGCAATCTCTGCTTGGTATGGGGTGTATGCCGTGTACCATCCGGGGGTTTCCATAATATTTCGTTGTATTACGGGCGGGGTAATGGACTGATGATACCCAAGGCCAATATATGTTTTAAAAAGCTTGTTCTTTGTTGAAAGCTCGGTAATGTGCTCAAGATATTCCTGCTCGCTCATGGCCGTGTCAAGATCTAGTGCTTTTTTCAGCAAAATATCGTCTGGAACGGTTTCGTAAATGAGTTGGTCCATAGAGCTTGCGCCAATAGTTTTAAGCATTTCGGGAAGATCGTTTTCCCGGGGACCGATATGCCTTAAAGCAAAAGAATCTGTGTTCATAGTAATGCCCACGAGGGGGAATTTTTTTAATTACATTTCAATTTTTTTATCCTTCGAACTAAACACTAACAATAGTTACAAATAGGCTGCAAAATTACAATATTTAACCTAAAATAAATTGCTTTTAAGGGCCTGAAAAGTTTAATTTTTCAACTAAATATAAAGGTTATCCACACTTTAATTATTTTTGGTATTATGAAGGTTTTAAAGAAGGTATTTGCTTTTTATATAAACAGTAGCATTCACGTAGCTTTGGCCGTAATTGCCTTAATGGCAATTACCGTGAGGGAATATAATTTACAGATTCCTATAGAACTATGGGCCTTTGTTTTTTTGGGTACTTTAACGGGATATAATTTTGTGAAATATGCAAAAGTTGCAGGTCTTCATCACCGAAGCTTAACAAATTCTTTAAAAACAATACAGGTTTTTTCTGCGATATGTTTCGCTTTAATGGGTATTGTTGCGTTTCAGCTTTCTTTTACTACACTTTTAATTACTGCGGGTTTTGGATTGGCTACGCTTTTGTATGCTGTACCCTTTGTGAGAAATAAAAACTTGCGAAAACTTTCGGGGATAAAGATTTTTGTAGTTGCTTTCGTTTGGGCCGGAGTAACAACAATTGTTCCTATGGTGGCGGCGAACGTACCAATTTCTGGTGATTTTCTACTTACTTTTTTCCAGCGGATTTTATTGGTTCTCGCACTTATTTTTCCGTTTGAAATTCGCGATTTGCCCTACGACGCGCATAACCTTAAGACAGTGCCACATCAGGTTGGGGTTAAAACCACAAAGTTGATTGGTCTCGGGATTTTAATATTCTCTTTGGTTATTGAATTTTGTAAACAAGACTATGAAGTAGCCTATATTTTAAGCCTCTTGTTTTTTTGTGTGGTTTTGGGATGGTTTATTGTTGTTTCCAAAACAGAGCAGTCACGTTATTTTGCTTCCTTTTGGGTGGAGGGTCTACCAATATTGTGGTATGTACTTTTTATTCTTTTTGAAAACTTTTAGGAGTGGTTGTCGTTTTCTATTTCTTGGCGAAGTTTATTTTTTAATTGCTGTTTTTCTTCGGTTGCAAGGGTTTTGATTTTTGAAGATTTTATGGCTTTGGTAAGCTTCACGTTTCGTTTAACGTGCCCACGACACAATTTACAAAGGAGTATGTGCAATTTCAACAATAACTTTTCAATGAAGCTGGCTTCATTATATTGACTTTTGTCACATACGTTTACAGCCTTGTCACAATTTAAAAAAAACTTCATATTTTCTAATTAAACCATTTTTTTTCCAAACACTGAATCATTGATTTGCGTGCACGATGAATTATCACCCATAAGTTAGACGGCGTAATATTATATTCTTTACAAAGGGCATCGGTATCAAAACCTTCAATGGTTTTCTTTTTGAAGATAGCAGCCTGCTTCTCGTTCAATGAGTCCAAACATTCTAAGATTGCCAGTCTCAACTCTTCGTTTTCCATTCTGTTCTCGGCGTTTCTGTCAAGCGGGTCTGCTGCGTTTTCTTCTAGCCAATCACCTTCGGCATCATCGTCTCGATAGGTAATGCGTACCTCAGCCTTTCCTTTATTTGAGTTGATTTTTCGGTAGTAATCGATTATTTTTCTTTTCAGGATTGAAATAAGCCAAGTGCGTTCCGTTGCTTCACCCTTAAAGTTTTTTTTCGATTTGAGTCCTGCCAAAAAAGTTTCTGAAATAAGGTCTTGGGCCACAATATGATCGTTTACCCGTACAATTGTATAATTGTAGAGGTAATCTGCATATTTTTCAACCCATAGATCGGGATTCAGTAATTCCAAATGAATGTTTTTTAGCCTATTTCAAAAATAGGGAAGTTTCTATAAAATATACGAAAATGCCCACCATTTAGTTTGAAGTGAACTAAAAGAGATTATTAAATACTTTGCACTTAAAGTAACCCCGCTCTTTTTAAAAGCGCTTCGGGGTCAGGTTCCTGCCCTCGAAATTTTATGTACAGTTCCATCGGGTCCATTGTTCCACCCTGCGAAAGCACAAAACCTTTAAATTTATCAGCAACTTTTTTGTTGAAAATACCTTCCTGTTTAAACAGTGCGAAAGCATCCGCATCCAAAACTTCCGCCCATTTGTAGCTGTAGTAACCCGCGGAATATCCACCTTGAAAAATATGTGAAAACGAAGTACTCATACAGTTTTCCTTTACATCAGGATACAATTGGGTGTCGTCAAAAGCGGCGACCTCAAAGGCTTTTACATCTTTAATTCCTGAGGGATCGCTTCCGTGCCACGCCATATCCAACATTCCGAAACTTAGCTGGCGCAATGTTGCCATTCCTTCCAAAAAGGTTGCGGAATCCTTTATTTTTTCAACATATTCCATGGGTATTATTTCTCCCGTCTTATAATGCTTTGCGAAAAGCTCCAAGGTTTCCTTTTCATAACACCAATTTTCTAAAATTTGGCTGGGCAATTCTACAAAATCCCAATAAACACTTGTGCCCGAAAGACTAGGGTAGTGGGTGTTGGCCAAGCATTCCATGTAACGCGTGCCCAAATTCATGGAATAAAGTTGTTACCTCATTAAAAGTTAATAGTGAAGGTTTGCTCGCCGTAGGTTTCGTAAAATTGCAAACAATTGAAATATGCGGACGTTCATTTTTACCATCCTTTATTTGCTGAGGTTTATAGGAAGTCATCCAAGCCCCATTACGCTTGCCGGCCCTAGGATGGAAATCTGCATAAAAAATGGCGACCAATTCCCCGGTGTCGTCTTTTACTTCGTATGTTTTTACGTCGGGGTGATATTTGTCTATGTTTTGCACCTCTTCAAAATGAAGTCCGTAGAGTTTTTGGGCCACGGTAAATACACCATTAATCACATTTTTCAGTTCAAAATAAGGCTTTAGCTTTTCATCGTCGAGATTGAAGCGTTTTTGTTTTAGTTTTTCAGAATAGTAGGCTCCGTCCCACTTTTCCAAATGATCAATTCCGTCCAGTTCTTTTGCGAAGGCGGTCAATTCATCAAACTCTTTTTGCGCTGCGGGTTTTGCCTTTTCAAGCAATTCATTTAAAAATGATTTTACCTTTTCGGGGGTTTCTGCCATGCGCTCTTCCAGCACAAAATGTGCATGGCTTTTATAGCCTAACAAATTTGAGCGTTGGTGGCGCAGGTTTGCAATCTGCAATACATTTTGCTGGTTATCCAATGCATCATTATGAAATCCTTTTGCGCCAAAGGCTATTGCCATTTTTTTTCGCAATTCGCGGTTATCCGCATAAGTCATAAATGGAACATAACTTGGGTAGTCCAATGTAAAAACCCAGCCCTTTTTTTCTTTCTCTTCGGCGGTTTGTGCGGCGGCTTCAATTACGCCTTCGGGTAAGCCAGAGAGGTCTTTTTCATCGGTAATATGAAGTTCATATTTATTGGTTTCCGCTAAAACGTTTTCGCCAAAAGTTAAGCTTAGTTTGGAAAGATCGGCATCAATTTTACGCAGTTTTGTTTTATTTTCTTCGGAAAGATTGGCGCCGTTTCTTGAAAAGGCTTTGTATTTTTTGTCGAGCAGCATTTGCTGTTCTTCGGAAAGATTTAATGTGTCTTTTTGTTTATAAACCGTTTTAATCCTTTCAAACAACGCCTCATTGAGCAACATATCATTACTAAATTCCGTAAGCATTGGCGAAACTTCCTGCGCTATTTTTTGAATTTCGTCATTGGTTTCAGCACTGTTTAGGTTGAAGAAAATGCTTGTTGCCCTATCCAACTTTTCGCCCGTATTTTCTAAGGCTTCCACAGTATTTTTGAAAGTAGGCGCTTCGGTATTTGAAGTGATGGTTTCTATTTCCGCTTTGGTTTCCTCTATCAGTTTACTGATTGCAGGAAGGAAATGTTTGTTTTCTATTTTGGAAAAGGGAGCGGTGTTGTATGATTGTAAAAGGGGATTGTTGTTCATAGTTTTTAATAGTTCTGTGTCTGGTCGAGCGCAGTCGAGACCTCCTCGGTAGTTGGCTTATATTTTGAATGTGTCATATTCCTGCATTCTGCCAATATTTGAAGCATTTCAAAATCTTCATTTGCCAAGGCTCTTTTTTTCTGTGCACTCCAATTTTTTATTTTCTTTTCAAAATATATTGCTTGTTCTACATCATTAAATTCTTGATGAAATATTAATTCTAATGGTCTACGTTTGTATGTGAAGCAAGATTTATTTAATCCATTTTGGTGTTCATCAAAACGCCTTGAAATGTTGTTGGTGAATGCCTGTGTAAAGTAAACCATCTGAACATTCTAATATGTAAATGTAGTATGAATTCATTTTTCGTATTCATAATGAGGTCTCGACTGCGCTCGACCGGACATTGTGATTACTATTTCTTTTTAATTTTTTTAGCACCTTCTTCAACAGTCATTTTCAACCCTTCTTTGTAGGCAATAATCTTGTCCAAAACACCTTTATCGGAAGATCCGATAATCTGTGCGGCCAGGATTCCGGCATTTTTGGCGCCATTTAGTGCAACCGTGGCGACGGGAACGCCGCCCGGCATTTGGAGGATTGAAAGGATGCTATCCCAACCATCAATGGAGTTGCTGGATTTAACCGGAACGCCAATTACAGGAAGAGGCGACAGGGAAGCGATCATCCCCGGTAAATGCGCCGCACCGCCGGCTCCGGCTATTATTACAGAAATACCACGAGTGTGGGCATTCTTTCCGTAATCAAAAAGTTTATCGGGGGTGCGGTGTGCGGAAACGATATCCACCTCCACTTCAATTTTGAATTCTTTTAGAATATCTATAGCGTCCTGCATTACTGGCATGTCGCTGGTGCTTCCCATTATTATTGCTACTTTGCTCATACTTACTAGTTCTATGTCTGGTCGAGCGCAGTCGAGACCTCCTTCTTGATAATAATTCTGCTTAATAATAACCTCTCGACTGCGCTCGACCGGACATCGTTATACTAATTCTCAACTTAGTCTTTCAATTAAAATTTTCTCTTTAGTTAGCAAATCCTTTACATATCTTTTAAGATTCTCATTTGGACTAATAACTTTTTCAATTAGAAAAATAGCTTCGTCCACTTGCTAATCAGATAAGGATTCTATTGCTTTTTTAAGGCTTTTCTTTTTTTCCAATAGTGTCATTTCAAAACATTTATGAAAGATACAAAAACTATCATTTACTAATAACCTCAATCGTCTTCTTAACCTCCTCTGCAATTTTCCTTGCTTTGTTGAGGTCTTTGTTTACTATGGTTACGTGGCCCATTTTGCGGAAAGGGCGGGTTTCTTTTTTGCCATAAATGTGGGGCGTTACACCTTCCATCGCCAATATGTTTTCTATGTTTTTGTAAACTACCGGACCTGTATGGCCTTCGGCGCCTACTAAGTTAACCATAATACCGCCAACTTTACTATCGGTGTTGCCCAAAGGCAAATCTAAAATGGCCCTAATTTGTTGCTCAAATTGATTGGTGTAGCTGGCTTCAATACTGTAATGTCCGCTGTTATGGGGGCGGGGGGCTACTTCGTTCACGAGAATTTCATCGTCTTCTGTTTGGAACATTTCTACAGCCAACAAGCCTACGTGTTTAAATGCTTCGGAAACCTTTGTGGCTACGGCTCGTGCTTTGTTGGCAACGGCTTCGTCTATTCTGGCGGGGCAGATTACGTATTCTACCTGATTTGCTTCAGGGTGGAATTCCATTTCCACCACGGGATACGTTTTTACCTCTCCCGAAGGATTTCGTGCAACTATTACAGCCAACTCATTTTTAAAGGGTATTAATTTTTCCGCAAGGCAGGCACCCTCTGAAAGTGGGATTACATCTTCGGCTTCGCGGATTATGTTTACTCCTTTGCCATCATAGCCGCCGGTGCAGCTTTTCCAAACAAAGGGAAAATGCAACTCTTTGCGAACTATTGCTTCGTTTAGGTCGTGTTTATTTTGGAAAACCTTGAAGGGAGAAGTGGGTATTTGGTGGTCTTTGTAAAACTGTTTTTGAATGCCTTTGTCCTGAATATTTCTAAGCGTCGCGGCGCTGGGATATACTTTTATTCCTTCACTTTCCAACTTTTCCAATGCTTCAACGTTTACGCCTTCAATTTCAAAAGTAAGCACGTCAACCTTTTTTCCGAAGTTATATACGGTTTCATAATCCATCAGGTTGCCTTGTTCAAAATAGTCTGCGGCTATTCGGCAGGGGGCATCGGCACTGGGGTCCAGAACGTGGGTGCGTATATCCCATTTGCGGGTTTCGTAGAGCATCATTTTGCCCAACTGCCCGCCGCCTAAAATGCCGAGGGTAAAGTTGGTGGAGAAGTAGTTCATAGCGTTGTCTGTTATCTGTGTCTGTTGTCTGTTTTCGTTTTTCGCTTTTCGCTTTTCGCTTTTCGCTTTTCGCTTTTAAAGAATGCAAAGATAGTAAAAGTGAATAGGTGAGTTTGTGAATACGTGAGTAAGTTTATGGCTGTTTGTTTATGGCCTCCAGCCCTAGAAAAAAAATAATTATCAAAAAATTTGCGAAACCGAATAGTTGCGCATATATTTGCAACCAAACAGTTTCGTAATTATAAAATTTATTAAATGAGACGAGATATTTTTCAAGCCATTGCCGACCCCACCAGGCGGGGTATTATTGCCTTAATTGCATTGCAGGCTATGACGCCCAATGCCATTGCCGAAAATTTCAACACTACGCGCCAAGCCGTTTCCAAACATCTTCGCATACTTTCCGAATGCGAACTGGTAAAACAGAAACAACAGGGAAGGGAAATTTACTATTCCCTGGAAATTGAAAAAATGAAGGAGATTGATATATGGCTGGAACAATACAGAAAGATTTGGGAGAACCGATATAATCAACTGGATGAATTATTAATAAATCTTAAAAACAACAAATATGAAAAGTGACCTTCAATTTGGATTTCTTGTAAACAAGGAAAAAAATACCTTAACGGTAAAAAGGGAATTTGCTGCTAACCGCCAATTGGTATGGGATGCCCACACCAAAAGTGAATTGCTGAGCCAGTGGTTTGCCCCCAAACCATTAATTGCCAAAACCAAATCCATGGATTTCAGTGAAGGCGGAAGTTGGATCTATGCCATGGTAGAGCCTAATGGAACGGAGCACTGTGGCCGTATGGATTATGAAAAGATCAAACCGATTGATTTTTACACTGGGGAGGATTCCTTTTGTGATGAAAATGGAAATATCAACCAAGAGTTGCCGAGTTCCTATTTAAACGTTTCTTTTAGGGATTTGGGAGAAAACACGCAGGTTGAAACAGTGATAACCTATAAATCCTTAGCAGATATAGAAACCGTGGTGAAAATGGGAATGGAGCAAGGTATGCAATCAACTTATGAAAGATTGGACGATTTATTAATAGAATTAAAAAATAGATAAAATGAACAATAACTTACTTTTCGATTTAACCGTAGACAAAGCTGCAAAAACGGTATCCATAACCAGGGAGTTTGATGCCGACCTTTCACTGGTATGGGATGCTTATACGAAACAAGAACTGCTGGACCAATGGTGGGCTCCCAAACCGTATGCCTCAAAAACAAAAGTTATGGATTTTGAAGTTGGCGGCCGCAGGTTTTATGCAATGGTGAGCCCTGAAGGAAACGAACGATGGGCCCTTCAAAAATATACTTCGATAAGCCCGAAAACCAATTTTAAATTTTTCAATGCCTTTGCCGATAAAGATGAAAACCTTGATTTGCCCGGTTCAGACTGGGATCTTAATTTCAGCGAGCAAAATGGAAAAACAATTGTAACCGTGATTATTTACAATGAATCTCTGGAACGAATGGAAAAACAACTTGAAATGGGCTTCAAGGAAGGAACGGCCATGCAATTGAAAAACCTGGAAGAATTATTGGCAACTTTATCCAAAAAATAATTTTCCTGAATGTTGATGAAAGGGGCACTATTTTAAAACAAGCCTTCAATAGTGCCGTTTTCATCAATGGTAATAAGTTCGGCGGCGGGAATTGCGGGTAATCCCGGCATACGCAACATGTTTCCGGCAATGGGAATAATAAATCCGGCGCCCGTTGCTAATTCAAACTCTCTAATATGAATATCAAAGGGTTCCGGACGGCCTAATCGCTTTTCGTCATCACTGAAGCTTTTTTCTGTTTTGGCCATACAGACCGGTAAATTTCTATAGCCCATGGCTTCGTATTTACGCAATTGCGATTTCGCAATATTGCTAAACTCAACATTATCTGCCCCATAAATTGTTTGGCAAATTTTTTCAATTTTGGTGGTTATGGGATCATCGAGACTGTAGGTGGGATTAAAAGTATTGTTACAGGAAGCTGCGGCTTTAATTACTTTTTCAGCCAAATCAACACATCCCTTACCGCCTTTTGCCCAACCGTAGCTGAGCGCCACGGGGATGGCCGCTTTTTTACAATAGTCCGTTATCACTTGCATTTCGGCTTCCGTATCCGTTTTAAAGGCGTTAAGAGAAACAACAATGGGAATTCCAAAGCTTTGTAAACTGGAAATATGTCTTTCCAAATTGGGCAATCCTTTTTTAACCGCTTCTACATCTTCCTGCGTTATTTCCTTTAAAGGCTTGCCTCCGTGATATTTTAATGCTCTAAGGGTAGCGACCAAGACAATGGTTTTAGGAGAAATTCCCGCGGTGCGACACTTGATGTTCATAAACTTTTCGGCACCTAAATCGGCTCCGAAACCTGCTTCCGTGACTGTATAATCACTAAGGGTCATCCCCATTTTTGTTGCAATAATGGAGTTTGTTCCTTGTGCAATATTGGCAAAAGGGCCACCGTGGATAATCGCTGGATTTCCTTCCAGGGTTTGCACCAGATTCGGCTTGATTGCATCTTTAAGAAGTACCGCCATGGCGCCATTCGCCTTCAAATCTTTTGCATATACCGGCTTTCCTTCCCAAGTATCGCCTATATAAATATTCCCACATCTTTCCTTCAGGTCTTCCAAATTTGAAGCCATGCACAGAATCGCCATAATTTCAGATGCTGCGGTAATATTAAAACCCGTTTCCCGGGGAATGCCGCCCGCTTTTCCGCCCAGGGCGGCAATAATATTCCGCAAACCACGGTCATTCATATCCATACAGCGCTTCCAGGTTACCGTTCGGGGATCAATGCCAAGGTTTCTGGTTTTGCTTTGGATGTTGTTTTCTATAAGGGCCGAAAGCAGATTGTTGGCTTTTTCAATAGCGTGGAAATCGCCCGTAAAATGCAAGTTTATGTCCACCATGGGAATAACCTGGCTCCACCCGCCACCGGCAGCGCCACCTTTCATACCGAATACGGGTCCCAAGCTTGGTTCCCGTAATACAACAACAGTTTTCTTTTTTAAATAATTGAGCGCATCACCCAATCCAATACAGGTTGTAGTTTTTCCTTCGCCGGCGGGGGTTGGCGTAATTGCAGTCACCAATATAAGATTGCGCTCCTTTAATGTAGCTTCATCGATAAGGCTTAAAGGGATTTTGGCCTTGTCATTGCCGTAATACTCCAACGAATCTTCAGGGATTGACAAGTGTGCAGCTATTTGTTTTATAGGTTTAGGGGTAACGCTTTGCGCAATCTGAATATCGGTCATGATTTCTTTTTAGTACTGAATGAAAAATGGATTCTTATTTACTGAAAAGGGGCTTGTATTTTTCATTTTCAAAAAGCAACAAGATAAAATTGAGGGTGGCAACAAACAAAGCAGGCCACGCTTCAGCAAGATCTTGGTTTGAAATACTAAAAATCAAAAACGCTACAGACAATGGGAAAAGGACCAGCAGGAGAAAAGATGTCCATTTATTGAAAATAAGCAATATTCCCAAGAATATTTCAAAAACGTAGAGTATAGGCAGATATGTTACCGTAGCATCTATAAAGTTTTTCGCATCCTCGGGCATTTTGCCATAGCTAGTGGGCAAAAAATGCAGGAATTGGTTTAATGCGTAAACGATCAAGAATAAACCCAGGATAATTCTGAGCCAAGTTTTAAGGGTTGGGTTGTCTTTCATTTTAGTAAATTTTAAAAGTTAATTAGGCGATAAAAGTACTGTTGAAATCTGTTTGAAAATATGATAAGCGTCATATTGGGAATGCTTTAGGCTAAAATGCTTTAGGCTTTAGGCCGTAAGCTGTAGGCTTGTATTGTTGTTGAATTGTTGAATTGGTGAATTGTTGAATTGTTGAATTGGGGAATTGGTGAATTGGGGAATTGGTGAATTGATTGATTGTTGGGTTTTTATAAATTTTATGGAGTCAATAATCAAGGGTCAAGAGTAAAGAACCAATAGATTAAAGCCTTTTTAGCCTACGGCCTGTAGCCTTCCATGGGGGTACTGTTGCCACCATCCAAAACCATTTTCCAGGTACCGTCTTCCTTCTTGTTCCAAATGGTTATATAGTTTCCGAAATAAGTTGTATCCGGAGTTTTAAATTGCCAATTGCCCCAAGAATATCCGAGCTCGCCAGACTTTGCCACCGCTGCATCTACTGGATACCATGTGATGCCTATTGGGTCATTGTCCTTATCAAACGAATTTGCAAAAGCCGATTTCCCCACTATGGGCAATTGCCCATTGCCAAGTTTTACAAAACTGCTATCAGCAACTGCTAAGAGCGCGTTGTTAAAACCTATTTCCGTTGCTAAAGTACTGGCAGCTCTATCTGCGTCAATAATTGGTTGCGCGGATTGGACGGTGCGGCTTTGGTTTTGATCATTGCAGGACCACAAGATTCCAAGAAAAAGTAAATATTTTAGTTTCATGGCTATATTGAAATTAGGGTTTAATAATAGACGTATTGCTGTTGAATAAGTTACAGGGCTGAGAGGCTTTTAGATTGTTGATTGTTGATTGTGGATTTTTGGATTGTTGGATGTTTAGATTGTTGGATGTTCGGATTGTTGATAAATTCTGTAAAGAGCGAAAAGCTTAAAAGCGAAAAGTCAAATGCTTAAAGCCTGAAAAGCTTGGTTGCAATAATTCCTTTCCCTGGCTGGCGTGTGGGTCCTGTCTGTGTCCGCAACTAAGGCACAAAACCAAGGGTCGCTTCTTCGCAATGACGTTGGCACTCATGAGCAAAACCGTCATTGCGAGCGCAGCGTGGCAATCTCATGAAGCTACTTGTTATCATGACAGTAACTACACCGGCGCAGATTGCTTCATTCGTAAACTCCTTCCCAATGACGGATGTCACAAATATGGGACTTTCATAAGTAAAATATTGATTGATAAAGCCGTATTAAATTATTATACTGGAATTCGCAATGCCTCTGTAATTGCATAGTATGTTTTATTTAAAGAAGAAGTATATATAAGAAAGCTCCGGACAGATATCCGATAAGAGCTGCCAAAGATATTTTCTTTAGATACCAAAAGAAATCTATTTTTTCTATTCCCATTGCAGCAACCCCAGCCGCTGAGCCTATGATCAAAATACTTCCGCCGGTTCCGGCGCAATAGGCAATGAGCTCCCAAAAATAATGATCCGGAGGGTAGGTATTTAAATCGTACATTCCCATGATGGCTGCAACCAGTGGCACATTGTCAATAATGGCCGAAAGAAGGCCAAGCGCTATTGCTATGCTAGGAAGATAATCTACAGATTCACTTAGAATATTTGCCATGCCCACCAGCATGTGGGTAGATTCAAGTGCCGCGACAGCCAAGAGGATTCCCAGGAAGAACAATATACTGGGTGTGTCAATTTTTTCCAAGGCGCGGCTCACCGTTATTTTATGCCCTTCTATTTTATTTTTGTTCAAGAGTTCCGTAACTACCCAAAGTATTGATAAGCCTATCAACATCCCCATAAACGGGGGGAGATGGGTGATGGATTTAAAAATAGGCACGAATATAAGTGCCCCAATTCCCATAAAAAAAACGGTGCGCTGCTCAAATTTTAAGATAGTCGATTCTTGGCCCACTTTTTCCATTTGCTTAAAATCACCTTTAATCATTCTTGAAATTATTAAAAGGGGAACAACCATACTCAACAAACTGGGAAGAAATAATTGTTTCATAATATTGAGGGTGGTTATTTGGCCCCCAATCCATAACATGGTGGTAGTTACATCGCCCATAGGGGTCCACGCTCCTCCCGAATTGGCAGCAATAACAATGACTCCCACAAACAGCAACCTTTCATTTTTATCGTGCAGCAGTTTGCGGAGCAGCGTAACCATGATAATGGTAGTGGTAAGATTATCAAGAACTGCCGAAAGGAAAAAGGTGATAAAGGCTAAGATCGCCATCAGGGTCCTTTTTCTATCGGTTTTAATGAGTTTGGTTATTACTGCAAATCCATTGTAGGAATCTATCAACTCTACAATGGTCATGGCGCCAATTAAAAAGAATATGATTTGTGATATATTCCCCACGTGCTCCACCAATTGCTCCACGATTTCATCGGGGTTAGGATAAAATAAAATATAGACCGACCATAGAAATCCACCCGTGAGAATGGCAATGGCGGCCTTATTTATCCTTACTTTCTCCTCAAAAGTTATTAAGAGGTAACCAATGCAAAATGCCAGAATCAGTATCGTACTCATTGTAGTTTATTCTTTATACTAATTTAGTTCATAATAGACCTTTCCCAATCAAAATTTTCTTGATTATTGACGGAATTTTCAATAAAATTTTTATCGAGGATACATTATAATTTTTTTGCATGATTTTAAATTCTGACCGATGCCAAAATGCAAAATCGTCATTGCGAGCGCAGCGAAGCAATCCCATGAAGCTACTTGTTTTCATGAAAATACTACCACAACAGATTAAGTCCGTTGAACCTCATGCTGCTACTTGTTATTATGAGATAGAACTAGTTCTGGACAGATTGCTTCAGTCGTACATCATTCGCAATGACGTTGGCATCCTGAGCAAACCCGTCATTGAGCGCAACGTGGCAAATCGAAGATTCAATGGCGCTAATCTTTTGAGGCTACGGCAGTCGTTGGAATATTGGATTGTTGGAATGTTGGATTGGATGTTCGGATTGTTGATATATTGTGTAAAGAGCGAAAAGTCAAATGCTTAAAGCTTGAAAAGGGTAGTTGCAATAATTCCTTTCCCATCATTCAAAACGACCGCCGATATTGTAGGTGGTTTACATCCCCCTGGCCCCCTTCAAAGGGGGAATGCGTATCGGGTTTAGTTTGTTTATAGTTGCAGAAGTGTGGTTACGATAATTCCTTTACCGTCATCCAAAACCACAGCCGATAGTTGTGCTTCTTCCTGAACCCTAAAATTAAAGGGTGGTTCCAATAGGTTTACGCCGCTTTGCACTTTTAGTCTATTTCCCTGGCCGGAAATGATGTCTTTATTTGGAATGAAACTGCCTTCGGGAATGTGTTCTGTTAGCAAAACATATTTATAAATTGCCAACTTGTTTACGATACTTTGAATTTCGGCATTGGAAAGATGCTGTAGCACTTGCCGTAGGATCGCACAATCTGCAGAAGGTAAATCGGCTACAGAAATGTCCAGACATTGGAATTCTAAATTGGGGGCTTTAAATTTTTCTTTATTGCGGGATATGAGGCTGGGTACAATATCAATGGCGATATATTTTTTGGTATGCTCAACCAACTCTTTGCCAACATTAAAATCGCCACAACCTAAATCGCATACCGTTAGCGGATTTTCAAACGAAGTTAAAAATGCTGTCACCGCATCTAAATATGGATTTACTATTTCAGGACGGTGCGAGCCCTCCCCGGAATAGAACTCATCTTTATTGCCGCCCCAAAGGTTATTTTCATACACCTGTTCCATGGCTCGCCTGGGTGGGCCAGGGGGTTTTTGGTTTTTTGGGTTGGTTTTGGTTCTTGTGCACAGCTAAAAAATGGTTTTTCAAAGGTACTGTTTAAAATAGGGCCACGGGCATTTTGCTCATTTGTTGCATCTCAATTTTTGTATATTTGTAAACTTTATGAAATTACTCGTTTCCATATCCATGTCATTTCTGTTCCTTTTTCAAGGAATAGCCGCTAATATGGAAGTATGTGAGCAGATTGAAGAACTATCACATTTTGTTGCCCATTATCAGGAACATAAGGAAGTTGATGGATATTCATTTCTTGAATATGTGTACGAAGATTACGTAGATACTGACGGAACTCCCGAAGACCATCATCAGGATTCAGACCACGACAACAATCCGGTTCATAACAGCCATCAATGCTGCCAACATTTTGTGTTTTTTGCGTCTATTCAACCCGCTTTAATCAATGATGTTTCCTTTGAGGCGCAAAATCAATTCAACCATTACACCTTTCAATTAAATTCCAGATATCTGGAATCGCTTTTCCAACCCCCAAGAGTTTAGTGAATACCTGCAAAAAGCAGGTCTTATAAATTAGTGTTGACCATTTCTCTAATGGTCAGCTTCATACTTTTATAATTCATTAAATTTTTTCTATGATTAATAAAATCATTTCATTTTCCATTAATAACAAATTCATTATTGGAATCTTTATAGTGGCACTTGTAGGTACAGGCATTTGGTCTATGGCCACAATTAACTTGGGTTCTGTACCCGATATTACCAACAACCAAGTACAGGTAATTACCACTGCCCCCAATTTGGGAACGGAAGATATTGAGCAGTTTGTTACCTACCCTGTAGAATTGGCAATGGCCAATCTTCCCGATGTGATTGAACTGCGTTCGGTATCACGTTTTGGTCTTTCTGTTGTAACCATTGTCTTTAAGGACGAAGCTGGCACCTATTTGCCAAGGCAATTGGTACAAGAAAAATTGACCGAAGTTGCCGAAGAAATCCCCGAAGGTTTCGGCACGCCTTTTATGGCGCCCATAACAACGGGCCTAGGCGAAATATTTCAATATTCCCTAAAAGTAAAAGACGGCTACGAAGATAAATATGATGCAATGGAGCTTCGAACCATCCAAGATTGGATTGTAAAACGCCAAATGGCATTAGTGCCGGGAGTGGTAGAGGTCAATGCCTTTGGAGGATATGTAAAACAGTACGAAGTTGCCATAAATCCAGATAGACTAAAAAGTTTTGGCATTACAATGAACCAGGTTTTTGAAGCCCTTAAGGTAAACAATGCCAATACTGGCGGTGCTTATATCGAAAAAAATCACCAAGCCAATTTTATCCGGGGCGAGGGGTTGGCTCGAAGCATTTCCGATTTGGAAAACACGGTAGTCACGACTAAAAATGGCAATCCGGTTTTGGTAAGGGACGTTGCCGAAAAAGTGGGCTACGGCAATCAAGTTCGTTATGGCGCATTTACACAAGATGGACATGAATCCGTAGGGGGACAGATTTTAATGCTGAAAGGCGAAAGCCCGAATAATGTGGTTGAAAATGTGCAGGCACGTATCTCGGAAATTCAAAAATCCCTACCCGAAGGTGTTTATATTAAGCCATTTTTAAGCAGAAGCGACCTCATTGACCGAACCACAAGCACGGTTGAGAAAAATCTAATTGAAGGTTCACTGATTGTGATTTTTGTTTTGGTGCTATTATTGGGAAGCTTCCGTGGTGGTTTGATTACAGCTTCGGTAATCCCTTTATCACTGCTCTTTGCATTTATCTTGATGAAACAATTTGGCGTGTGGGCAAATTTAATGTCCTTGGGTGCAATCGATTTTGGAATCATCGTGGATGGTGCGGTAATTATTGTGGAAGGAATGGTGTTTCAAATCCACCAACGGATGAAAAAAACCACAACTGCCATAGGTCAGCCCGAAATGGATGAAATAGCCTATGAATCGGCAAGTACGATGATGAATTCGGCATTTTTCGGACAACTTATTATTCTTATTGTATTTACACCGATTCTCTTTTTGACTGGTGTGGAAGGAAAAATGTTCCGTCCAATGGCTTTTACCTTCGGATTTGCAGTTTTAGGAGCGATTATCCTTTGTCTTACGTATGTGCCAATGATTTCAGCACTATTCCTAAAACCTGCAAAAAACCAAAACGGTTGGTTTGCAAAATTTGAAAATAGAATTAATAGATTTAGTGATAAAATAATGTCGGGGTTAAATAGAGCGTATGTGCCATTGCTCAATTTTGCACTTCGTTTTAAGGCTGGTGTTGTTATAGGTGCAGTCGCTTTGCTATTGATTGCGGGATTTATTTTTAGCAATATGGGTGGCGAATTTATCCCAAAATTTGATGAAGGCGATATTGCATTTCAAGCCTTGATAAAACCGGGTAGCAGTCTTACAGAATCCATAGAGGCTTCAAAAAAACTTCAAAATTTAATCAATGAATTTCCAGAAGTAAAAACAGTAATTTCAAGAATTGGGGTTGCCGAAATCCCAACAGACCCAATGCCTATGGACATTGCGGATAGTTACATTATTCTTGAAAAAGATAAGAGTAAATGGACTTCCGCAGAGAGTAAAGAAGAACTCATAGAAAAAATACAGGAAAAAATTTCAGTTGTTCCCGGTGTAAATTTCGTATTTACCCAACCCGTAGAACTTCGTTTTAATGAATTGCTTACAGGGGTTCGTGAGGACGTGGCAATCAAATTGTACGGAGAAGATTTGGAAGTGTTGGCAGACAAAATACAGGAAATCGCTGCCGTCATTAGAACCGTTCCCGGAGCGGCTGACCTTAATGTGGAAGCTACAAGCGGTTTACCTCAAATGACGGTGGAATACAATCGTGCGAAAATGGCCCAATATGGTGTAACCGTTGACAAGCTGAATGATTATGTAAGTGCCGCATTTGCAGGCGAAAAGGCAAGTGTCATTTTTGAAGGCGAAAAAAGGTTCGATGTGGTTATTCGGTTGGCAAAAGAATATCGACAGGACATCAATAGCCTTAAAGACCTGTACATCGATTTGCCCAATGGGTCGCAAGTACCGCTTAATCAAGTAGCAGATATTAGTTACAAACCGGGACCCATGCAGATTTCAAGGGACAACACTTCGCGTCGAATTTCGGTGGGTGTAAATGTCCGCGGCCGCGATGTGAAATCGATGGTGGAGGAAATACAGCAAAAATTGGAAACCCAAGTAAAATTGCCACCAGGCTATTTTGTAACCTACGGAGGTTCGTTCGAAAACCTACAACGTGCTTCCGACCGTTTAATGATTGTAGTGCCCATTGCACTTTTCCTGATTTTTATATTGCTCTACTTCGCATTGAACTCGTTTTCGCAATCTCTAATGATTTATATGGCAGTTCCTTTGGCAGCCATTGGTGGTGTATTTGCGCTTTGGATAAGGGGAATGCCATTTAGTATTTCGGCAGGCGTTGGTTTTATCGTGCTGTTCGGAGTTGCGGTTTTAAACGGACTTGTCCTAATAAACAAATTCAATGAATTAAAAGAAAGTGGAATGACAAATTTAAAAGAAAGAATATACGAAGCCACCCACGAACGTTTACGTCCCATTTTGCTTACGGCAACCGCAGCCATTATGGGCTTTATCCCAATGGCCGTTTCAACCTCTGGTGGCGCAGAAGTGCAACGGCCTTTGGCAACAGTGGTTATTGGGGGACTTATTACAGCCACATTTTTGACACTTGTTGTAATTCCAGTTTTATATTATTGGCTGGAATCGCGAAAAGAAAAGAAAGAAAAGGGTGGAGAAGTAAGCTATATCAACAAAACAACAACAGTAGTTACCATATTGTTCCTATTGGGCGGTGTATTTTCATCAAGTAGTGCTTTTGCACAGGATAAAAACATCGGAGAAGAAATCCCTGTTACCATCACTTTGGATGATGCTATTGAAATGGCAAAACAGAATTATCCATCCCTGAAGGAAAGCCAAGCTTTTATAGAACGGGAGCAGGCAATGAAAGGCACAAGTTTTGACCTTGGCAGTACCCAAGTTTTTACTGGAAAGGAAGAATACGGTAATAATCTTCCCGGAATCCAGACAACCATCGGCGTACAGCAAGGAAATATTGATTTGCTTTCCGGTTTTTCAAAATCGAAGTTTTATAAAGAACGTATCGCTCTGGGCGAAAAATTCTATGTGCTGAATGAGCAGCAATTGGTAAAAAATGTAATGCAGGCTTATGACCAGATAAACTATTACAAGGCACAATTGCATTTTGCGGAACAGTTGGACAGTGTGTACGTCAATTTTAAAACGGCCGCACAATTGAGGTACGATACGGGAGAAACGGGTAAATTGGAATTCATCGCTGCATCTTCCGAATACCAACAGATTCAAGTATTAAAACAACAGGCTTATGACGATATAGAGATTTCAAAATATAATCTGAAACAATATTTGGGTATTGAAGAAGCTATTGAAACGACTGATATTCCTTATAAACCTGTTGAGTTTATTGCCTTGGTGGATTCTGTTTCCGTGGAAAACAATCCGATATTGCAGTATTCCCAACAAAATGCCGAAGTGAGCAAAGCCAATGTAAGCGTTGAGAAATCGCAGTTTCTTCCCAAATTCAGTTTTTCCTATGGCAGACAGGTGGTGGACGATGTTTCCGGTTTCAATACCTATCAGGCTGGTATCAATATTCCCCTTTGGTTTTTTCCGCAGAAAGCAAGGGTAAAGGCGGCAAAGGCAGATGCAATGGTGGCAGAAAGCCAATATTTGGAGCAAAAGGCAACCACCGAAAGTAAAGTTTCGCAATTGCTAAAATCCCTTGAAAAAACACAGAAGACATTGCAATATTATGAAGAAGGTGCCTTGCTTTTGGCGGAAGAACAGATAGCCACCGCACAATTGGCTTCCAAGGAAGGCGAAATAGAGTATGTGAATTATATCACCATCCTAAACAGTGCAATCAAGATAAAGCAGACCCATTTGCAGTATATCAATCAGTATAACCAACAGGCCATTGAGTTGCAATACCAATTGGGCAATTTATAATTTAATATGAAATTTAAAATGAAACATATCAAAAAAATTAGTTCGGTAATGGCCATACTTTTATTGATGGCCTGCAACAATAAATCGGCAAGCGAATCGAGCCACAGTGAAGAAGAACAAACAGTGGAACATTCTGCAGGCGAAGAAGGCGTAGTGGAAATTACCCAAGCACAAGCGGAAACGGTCGGTCTCGAAATGAAACCTTTGGAACAAAAAAACTTGGGCAATACCATAAAAGTCACAGGACAGTTGGAGTTGTTTCCACAAGATAGAGCGAACATCAGTCCTTTTGTTGGTGGTAATGTCCGTTCCATCAATGTCATTGAGGGCGACAAAGTGAATAAAGGTCAGGTATTGGCTTATTTGGAGCATCCCGATATCATTACAATGCAACAGGAATATCAGGAAAAGAATGACGAACTGGTCTTTTTGGAACAGGATTTTGAACGTAAAAAAATCCTTCACGAGAAAGGTGTGTCTTCCGGAAAGGAATTTCAATTGGCACAGTCCAAATTCCGTGCTACCACGTCAAGCGTCAATGGATTGCGTTCAAAACTGAAACTTTTGGGCATCAATACCAGCAAGGTTTTGGAAGGTCAAATATATTCGGCAGTACCCATTACATCGCCAATTAGTGGTTTTGTAGATGAAGTGATGGTCAGCCTTGGCGATTATGTGGCACCACAGACCAAAATGTTCACTGTAAGTGACAATACAGAAATCCACGCCGACTTTAAGGTTTATGAAAAGGACATTCATAAAGTGAAGGAAGGACAGGAAATATATTTTACCGTGGCATCCAAACCTGATGAACTTTTAAAGGCAAAAATACACGCCATCGGTAAAACTTTTGAAACAGACCCAAAAGCATTGCACGTCCACGCAGACGTACACAATGAGGATAAAGAACTGCTTCCCGGAATGTATGTGGAAGGTAGGATTGCACAGGATGAAAAAATGGTCTATGCAGTACCCGAAGAAGCTATAATTAAGGAGGGCGAACAATCTTTTATTTTTATTTTGAAAGAAGATGGCGAAAAAGAAGCTAATAAAATGCAATTTAAAATGATACCAATAAGCACCGGAATCACAGATTTGGGTTTTGTAGAAATAAATCTGCCAGCCGAATTGCCAAAAGGAATTAAAGTGGTTACCAAGGGAGCATACACGCTATCGTCTGAAATGGTAAAAGGCGAATTGGAACACGACCATTAAAAATTTAGTATTTTTTGAACAAATTAATACCAATCAATGAAATTGGGAAATTTTTAAAGGACAAAAAATTTCCTCCAACGGCAATGCGCTTATATAAATACAAGTATACTGTCCTAATCTGTGATGTTTGTAGCGATCAATTCATATAATAATAAACTTTAGTATGGCAAAATTAGATAAATCTTTAGGCACACTTCGCCTCACTTTTTATGGTGTAGGCACTATTGTGGGCGCGGGAATATACACGGTAATTGGTGCAGCTGCTGGACAAGCGGGCACCGACCTTTGGTTGAGTTTCATTTTCGCGGCAATTGCGGCCAGTGTTTCGGCAATGTCTTATGCAGAATTATCCTCAACCTATCCAAATGCGGGCGCGGAATTTATTTTTGTACGCAAGGCGTTTCCGAAATTGGATTTACCGTCCTTTCTTACAGGTTGGACAATTACGTTTCACAGTGCAGCCACCATTGCAGCGGTGTTACTTGCCTTTTCGGGATATTTCAATACATTTTTTAATATACCTTCCCTACTGGTCAGTTATGGCATTTTGGTGGTGTTATCGTTGATAAGCATTACGGGTATCAAAAAATCATCAATGGCCAACATCATTATGGTAAGCATTCAGCTTTTGGGATTGTTATTATTGATAATATTTGGACTTTTGGAAACCGGTCCACCAAAGGCAGCATTTTTTGAAGTGAAATCTTTTTCGGGCACTTTGGCGGCCACTGCGACCTTGTTTTTTGTTTATACTGGTTTTGAGCATATGGCGGCTTTGGGTTCCGAGGTAAAAAATCCTGGCAAGACAATTCCTCGTGCCTTTTTATTGACAATGGTTTTTACAACCGTTATCTATTTGCTCATATCTTTTACGGTACTCAACATTGCCACCCCGTCAGAATTGGCAAAAGTGGATTCGCCACTTTCCCTTGCAGCATCCAATCTCAACAGCTGGTTGCCTATTGCCTTGGCGGTTGCTGCGCTTTTCGCCACTGCCAATGCGGCCTTTAGTGGAATTATTTCCATAAGTAGGTTGCTTTTTGGAATGGCAAGCGTGGGCGAACTTCCAAAATTTATGACCAAAACAAATGCACGGAAAGTACCTTGGGTCACAACTGTTGTGGTTATGGCAGCCGTTGCGGGGTTTTTGGTGTTGGGCGATATTAAAATTGTAGCGGGAATGTCCTCTTTGGGTGCATTGATTGTTTTTGTAGCCGTGAACATTGCCCTGATCGTCTTGCGTTTCAAAGCACCCGAGAAAGAAAGACCGTTCAAAGTTCCTTTAGCTATCGGAAAAGTGCCAGTATTGCCAATAGTGGCGATTCTCATTAGTTTGTCTTTGGTAATTCAATATGAATGGGAAGTGTACGCTGCCTTCGTAGGAGCCATTATCGTGGGCATAATACTAGACTATTTTTTGGATAAAAGACCGAAAGAAAACATAGACCCTGAAAAAGAAAAGGAATTGTTTAACCATTGAATTTTTAGCCAACAGCCTACAGCCTAAAGCCTATAGCTTTAGAGTGATTTGTTCGAACGTTGTTCGAACGTTGTTCGGTGTTTACTGGGAAAAAGGGGGTTTTGTTCGAACAAACACCGAACAAAGGAGGGAAAAAACTATAAGATAAGCCGAAAATATACCACCAAGGAAACCGAGATAAACCTATCTTAAAATTAGTTTGTTGGATTGTTGGATTGTTGGATTGTTGGATTGTTGGATTTTTGGATTATTTTTTTGCTTATAGCCTACAGCCTACAGCCTACAGCCTACAGCCTACAGCCTACAGCCTACAGCCTAAAGCCTAAAGCCTACAGCCTATAAACTCTTTATTTGGGGAATTGTTCTAGATTTTGTGCTCATTTCTTCGAGAAACCTTCGAGAAATGGTCGAGAATCCCTCGCAAAATGGGGAAAAATACGAATCAGTCTCGAAGACATCTCGAACTCAACTAGACTAAGACTCGAAGGAAACTAGGCAAAAGATAGATGGGTGCTGGATTGCAAGAGGGTTACAAGGTTGGATTGGATATAGAATTATAAAACGGCCCACAGCTGAAAGCCTATTGCTTATATATAAATAAAAAAACTATATTTGGTATTCTCCCCGATTAATGACATTAAAGAATTCTTTAATGGCTATAACTTATATCCAATTTTTAATATGAAACTAGAAAAAATTCTTGCGAATTTAAATTCTTTTGAAAAAAACTCATTCCTTAAAATCATTGATGGTATCCTGGCAAATGAGCCGAAAAATATTAAAGAAATTGAAAAAATTTTAAGCGATTCCAGTAAAGATTTAAAAAACATGGACAATATAAATGTTGCCAAAGTTTTTAATCTTGTTGAAGATGAATTTGCTGAATGTATAAAGGAAGAGTTTGTAAATACCACTTCACAATTGGATATTTTATCTGATATAATTTCGAAAGATGGGAATTCAATATTGAAGCAAGATTGGTTTGCCCGTCTTTATGAAAAAGAATTAAACAAACTGGATAAAAAACTTAAAGAGTTTAAAAAGACAATTGAAAGTGGTAAGGGGGACGTGTCAGACCAAAGGCTCAGGGATTATAAAATCTATCAATCCTGTTTGTTTACAGCTTATAATAATGATAAAGAGAATAACCAAGAGCGTAAAATAACGACTGATGAACAATCTATAATTTTAACTCTTTCACAACAATTAGGATTATCGCAGGAAGAAATTAAGCTTATCAATTATTTGATTGTCCCTATTCAAAAACAGGATATTGATACTGTTATTAATGATTTAAAAACAATGGGAGTTATTTTTTACTCCAAAAAAACAAGCACCATTTATGTAGCCGATGAGGTCATACGGTTATTGAGAAAAATACGAGGCAAGGAAGTCGCGGATAAATTTTTTAGGCGTGTACTTCGTCTTCTGCGCGAGCCTCAAATAAACTTTATTTGTAGAAAACATCAAATTGATTGGCGTTTGCCAATAGAAGAAAAAATCAAAGCTATTATTAGTGATGGTATTTCCTTTTCGCACGTACTTATGGAAGATGTTCATAAGGATGGTACAAATGTGTCTGATAAAAAGAAGTTTATAAATGAACTATGTGATAAAGGATTAAATATATCTCCCTCTTTAAAAGGAACTTTAATTGATGAAAAAGTAAATAATCTCATCAAATACTTTGATGAAATAGAACGGGACGAAAAAGTTGGTATCTCAATAGATGGATATGAAAAGCTTTTAATAGAATTGGGCGAGGTGCTTAAACCATTAAATGAAAGATTGCGTAACGAGTTCGAATTACAAGAGGAAAAGGTGCTCAAAAGTAATTTCCTTTTAGACTATAATATAAAACCAAGAGACGTTTTAGAAATTGTTTCAGAAAAGGAACTGGAAGAATTTTGCAAATTAAAAGGCATTAAAACACGGGGTGATATAATTCAAAACATTCTTGAAAATTATAAAGATGCCGAAAATTTATATTTGGAAAACTATGAAAACATAGGCTTTCGAAATTTCAATCTTTTAAAGGAAAATGGAATAACAATCAAGGAAGCCAATTTAGGAGTAAAGTTTGAAGAACTTACAAAGACCATTTTTGAGCAGTTGGGCTTTACTGTTGATGAACCGTTACGCAAGAAGCTAAATACAGCCAAAGATAAAGCCGATATACTTCTAAATATTGGCAATAATGAATTGATTATTGTTGAATGCAAAACCTTAAAGGAAAGTGGATATAATAAATTCAGTTCCGTTTCCCGACAACTCAAAGCTTATAGTAAATGTGTAGAAAATACAGATTATAAAGTGATAAAATCCCTTCTTATAGCTCCTGATTTTTCGGATGAATTTATAAAGGATTGTGGACTGGAATACGAGTTAAATCTTTCTTTGATAACGGCATCTTCACTGATAAAAATATTAGAAGGTTTTAAAAATTCGAAGCACAAACAATTTCCCCATAACTTGTTGATGCGCGATGTTTTAATACAGGAGGATAGGGTTTTGAAGGCGATTGGGAAATAAAAATTAATTATATAACTGGGATAAACACTATATGGTGTTTATTCATATGTCGGCATTCATTAAAACCATACTAAATGACATTAAGAAAAGGTAAAACAAAATCGACTTTAGAAAGCTCTATTGAATCCGCCTTACTTGCTGTCGAAATATATAATAAACCAAGAACGCCTTTTAGAGTTGAGGGATTCATAACACAAATGATTATTGCTTGGACACGATTGTTTCACGCACATTTTAATCAAACAATTGGAAGCAGATACTATCACAAAAATTCAAATGGACGTTATCAAATAATCGACGGCGAAAAAAAATCTTGGGAATTAAAAACCTGTCTTTCGAAATATGGAGTTCTGGAACTTGGTGTCAAATCCAATATCAATTTCTTTATTAGATTACGAAACAAAATTGAACATAGACATATCGACAGAGATGAAATAGGAATTATGATATTCGGGGAATGTCAGTCTTTTTTATATAATTATGAAAATACTTTAATTGCGCTTTTTGGTGAGGAATATGCACTTAACGAAAGTCTATCATTTTCTATACAATTTTCGAGACTTCGTAAAAAATCTCAAATTAAAGCAAGTAAAAAACTCCTTTCAAAGGAAATTATAGAATTGAAAACTTTTATTGATACTTATAGAACATCCTTGTCCGATGAAGTTTTTAATACTCAAGAATATAGTATTAAATTAATTCAAATGCCAAAAATTGCAAATACTAATAGAAACGACTTGGCAGTGGAATTCGTGAATTGGAATGCAATTTCAGAAGCGGACAGAGAAAATTATGAAAAAGTTACAGCTATAATAAAAGATAAGGTAATAAAAAAGGAAACTATCAATCCAGGAAAAAGAAAACCGGGAGAGGTAATATCAAAAATTAATTCAGAGATAGATTTTACCATAAATCATTATGACCATAAATGCTTGTATTGTTGCTTTAATATTAGACCAGCAAGTGCAAATGATATTGAAGACCCATTTGACACAAATACAAATTATTGTCATTATGATGAAGCACATAATGATTACATTTTTCAGGATGAGTGGGCAGAATTAATTATTAAATCAATAAATAACGGCTCCCTAACAAAGGAAATGTGGAAATCAAAATTTAAAAAAAGAGAAAGTTTTGAGATAGCCGAATTTGAAACAGCTGATTAAAATAACGAAATGCCAACACAATAAATAAGATATGGCTGGGTCTGTGTCCATTATAAATCTAACCATTTCCCAATCAAGTTTATTCAATGAAGAACATATTTTCGATTAAAATGATAAAATCAACCAAAAACTACATAGTAATTTTCTTAATAACTTTTGTAATAAGCTGGTTATGTACAATCTTTTATTTTGACAAAAATGAATTCGATATTGAATTCAGGGAGCTAGCAATGACTACAGCAGAAATATTTAATTTTGGGACACACGAAGTTGTTGAGGAATATAATGACGGAAGGAGTGTGAATGCATATTATATTGATTATATAGAATATTCCTATTTTGTGGATGGGAAAAATTATAAATACGGAAGTGAACATTTTCAAAAAGAACTTTCTATTGGCGACGAAATTGAAATAGAATATGTAAAAAGCAATCCGGCAAGTAGTAGATTAAAAGGTTTAAAACAGTACAGATTTAATTTTTTCATAAGAAATTTAATGATGGTGAGTATTTTCTCTTTTTTAATTATGTTAGGTGTTTTTTATGTTTTTGACATCTTCCATAAAAAGGATACCGAGTGGCGGCATTAATTAAAATAGAAGAGAAAATAAACTCGAAAAAAAACGAAATGCCAACACCGTATATAAGCTATGGCTCGGTAAGTCCTCACTTGGAAAATCCTGTGGATTTTCAGTTCGGTTGGTTTTTACTATTTTAGTTAAAGAAACAACCGAAAAAAGTATTATATAAATTTTTGTATAAAGTTAAAATGAAGTCAATGAACAATACTGAACTTTTAAGACCACTTCACTTACCGACTCGAAATTTGCTGTTGAAAAATGCGCTGTTCCTTATTTTAATAGTAAATACTTTCACTATTAGAGCACAAAGGAAAGGAGATAAGGTTTACACCGATATTCACAATATTGTTCAAGAAGAAGATAATCCCAGTGGCTATACAGAAAATCATTTTTATTTCGGTTTATCATTTAATTATGCTGTTAACAGGTTTAGTAATATTCTTTCGGAAAATTTAAATAATAAAAGAGAGCGACAAAGACTGGAACAAGCCAGGCAGCAAGCTGTTGCAAAATTGAAAATCATAAAGGATCAGTATGAGAGTTATGAGAGTTATCCAGAAAAAATCAATGATGGGTGGCACAGCGCAATTGCAACAGACAACATCAATTTTTGTAAGGAAGTTAAGGTCCTTATTGACGATAATAGAATAACCAAGTTTGTAATAGACAATTATATTCCTTTAAATTTTAGAGTGCTAGGGGAAATCAAGGATGCGAAAAACGTTGTAACTATAAATAATTTCAACGGAGAACAATTGAACATAGTGGAATTATACTTCTTATACGATATTGATGAGCTGACGATAGTTTCCGAACCACTTCAACCAGGATATGTTTGTTTTTGGTCTGATATTAAAAATTACGATGATATTTTATTAGATAACGATGGTGAAAGAATGGAAAGATTTTCTGTCCGTTTTGAATCAGAACCTGATTGCTTTGAAAACGGAATGGTCTGCAGGATAATGAAACCTGGAACATATTCGTATCTTGCTCGTGGTAAAGGAATGATTAGTTGGGAAGACACATTTGAAATCAAAGAGAATCAATGCCTCAAAATTAGGTTAGGAAGATAAGACTATTTCCTCTCCGATTGCAAAAATGTCCTGTTTGTTACTATTTACTTGCCATCTTCCAATTAAATCCTATATTTGATACAACCGCCCATTAAAAAGCTGATACCTAAAACTTTCAGCGATTGATGGGTTATAAACTATCAAAACCAACTAACCAATGCCATCCACATCCAAAACTCCAACCCTACAAAAATTAAAACCATACTATCTCCTTTTTGCACTGCTATTAATAGTATCCCAGGGCTGCAAAGAAAAAACAGAGAAAGTAGCTTCACAGGCAGATTTACCCCAAAAGGAAACCTATACCGTAATTAGGGGCGGGAACAAAGTGGGGCATCTAAAAGTGAACCGCGCCGGCGATACGCTTGCAATAGATTATGATTATAAGGACAATGGCCGAGGCCCAACCATTAAGGAAACCCTCGTGCTCAACGCCGATGGTTTTCCCGTGCAATGGGATATTGCCGGGAGTTCTACTTTTGGCAACACTATAGACGAACATTTTAAGCTGGACGGCAAAAATGCCAGCTGGAAGGATGCTTCTGGCGAAGGTACCGCCACTTTGGAAAACCCTTCCTTTTATGTAAATCAGTCGGGGAGTCCGTATGCGCTGTTTGTAACCGCGCGGGTGCTTTTAAATACAAAGGATAATACGGTGCAGGCGCTGCCAGCGGGGCAATTAAAGTTGACCCCAATGGAAACCTTGGAAATAGGCGCCGATTCGCTAAAAGTAAAGTTGAAAACCTATGCGCTCACGGGCGTGGATCTTGACCCTACTTATTTTATTTTGGATGAACAGCAGCAGTTTTTTGCGATGATAGATTCCAAGTTTATCATCATCAGGGAAGGCTATGAAGATGAAGAAAAAGACCTGCGACTGCTTGCAGAAAAGTATTCGGCGGAGCGCTTTGAAAGTCTGCAGAAGCGATTTGCGCACCGTTACGACAAAAATATACGCATTAAAAACGTAAGAATATTCGACCCCAAAACGCTGTCGCTAACCGATTTGTCGTCGGTAGTGGTAAGCGGCAATAAGATAGTAAGCATAGATGCCGCTGATGCCGAAAGTGCAAATGAGGTAGAAATAGACGGTGGCGGCGGAACCTTGGTGGCGGGTCTTTATGATATGCACGGCCATATGGGCGAGGACGATGCGCTTTTAAACGTCTTGGCGGGGGTGACTTCCGTTCGCGATATGGGCAACACCAACGAGGTGCTGGATAGTTTGATCCAAAAGATACAGTCTGGCGTTTTAGCAGGGCCGAACATTACCCGAATGGGATTTATTGAAGGGAAAAGTCCGTTCAATAGCAACAACGGGATTCTTGTGGAAAGCGAGGAAGAAGCACTAGCGGCAGTACAAACCTATGCCGATAAAGGTTTTTACGGCATAAAATTATACAACAGTATGAATGGGGAATGGGCTCCCGCTATTGTTAAAAAGGCACATCAACTTAACATGCCCGTAATGGGCCATGTTCCTGCTTTTTCCACAGCAAACGATATGATTCTTGCGGGTTTTGATGAATTGACACACATTAACCAAACCATGTTGGGCTGGGTGCTTGAGCCCGGCGAAGACACCCGAACCTTATTGCGGTTGACTGCCTTACAACGCCTGCCCGAATTGGATTTGAACAGTGCGCCCGTTCAAAAAACCTTGGATTTAATGGTGAAAAATAAAGTAGCCATGGATCCAACGCTGGCAATTCACGAGCTGTTATTGCTTTCCCGAAATGGAGAAACACAGGCACGTACTTTAGATTATATAGACCATATGCCCGCTAGCATGCAGCGCGACGCTAAAATGGCAATGGCGAGTATTGCCGATGAAAAGGAAGACCAAGCGTATAGAGGGGCGTATGATAAAATTATTGAAGTTTTAAAAATGATGAAAGCGCGTGGTATTTTAATCGTTCCTGGAACTGATTTAGGGGGTGCTTTTAACTTGCACAGGGAATTGGAACTCTACCAACAAATTGGCTACACCCCTGCAGAATTATTGAAATTGGGCAGTTACGATATGGCGCAATATCTGGGACAAAAAGACCGCGGAGCCATTGAAGTGGGGATGCTTGCCGATTTCTTTTTGGTTCCCGCCGACCCTACGAAGGATATAAAGGCTATCAAGAAAATTGCCATGGTATCGCAGGGTGGGGTTATTTATTTCCCCAGCGAAATATATCCGGAATTTGGGATTAAGCCGTTTGTGGAGAAACCACTGGTTAAGGGAAATTAACTTGGAAAGGATCAAAGGATGAAAGAACGAAATGATTAAATTACTATTTAAATTAAATGCGGTTATTATGTGGACTTTTATAAAAAGAATAAGAACAAAAATATTAATTATTGCCTTAGTGGTTGGGCTTCCATTACAGATGTGCAGTCCCGAAAACGGTGGTGATTGCAATTGCGGCCCAATAACCGGAAGGTATTTTGATATACAGGGAATGGAGATGCACAGCTATAAAAAGACCGGGGAGAATTCTGCAGCTAGGATGGAGGAAAATGAGGTTGTGGATTATAACAATTATTCCGGTTTGAATGTTGCGTACACAGTAGATTATATAAGCCAAGCCCGTTCAAGATGGGCAAATTTTTCTCTTATTCAAAGTGCATATGCTTGTTCCTGTGTTGGCAATGGCGATAGCGGTTCCAAAAATGAAAAGCTTTCCAACATCACTGTGATTACCCTTAATGATTTTGACGAAGCCCACAGGGCAAATGATACCATCAACGACTTGATTTTGGCAACGGCCTATACTCTGGAAGATGAATATTTGGAAGACTATCTGTTAAACCATACGGAAGAAAATATTCTGTTCCCCGGAATAAATTTAAGAGTTGATAGAAAACCCACATTAAATGAAAACTATAAAGTGAAGGTGATTGTTGAATTGTCGACGGGCGAGGTTTATCAAAAGATAAGTGAAAATATAAAGATTAGATAATAGTAACTTGCAGAAATTATCAAAAGTTCAAAATTAAAAAATGAAACTCTACACTTCACTTCCGAAAGGGCTAAGGCCTTTTTATGAAATAGAACTCGAAAAGTATCGCAAGGAATATAAGGGTGGAAATCTGGCCGCCGCTTGGAACCACTTGGAAAGAGCCCATATATTAGGCCAGCGATATCCATATGCCCACACTTTTGTACATTGGAAAATGTTACAATTCGGGATTGCAATTAAGAGTAAAAAGGAAATCGTGGGTCAGATACCCCGTTTGGTATTTGGGGGCGTGAAGTCATTTGTGGGAAAAGTTCCCGTGGGAAATCCCGGTGGCGCAAATGTACCTCCCCTTAAACCATTTCCCATTGAAAAAGAGTTGCAGGATATTTTTATAAAAGCGGGTGTAACCTTCACGCAAACTTAAACGGATACTTTTAAAATAGGGAATACCACCTTTAAATAAAAAAACCCACTTCTAAATTTTAAACTTTCTAAAATCCTTAACAGCCATTCTGCCCTATATTTTGTTATTTAAGAAAAAACTGAAATATGGAATTAAAGAACAAAATTGCAGTAGTAACGGGAGCAAGTGGGGGAATAGGAAGCGCCATAGCCAAACATTTGGATGAAAAAGGATGTAAGGTTGCATTGGCTGCCAGAAGTGTTGACACGTTGGAATCTCTTCAAAAGGAATTGAAAAACCCATCATTGGTGGTTGAAATGGATGTATCCAGCAATGAAAGTGTGGCGCAGGGATTTGACAAAATTTTAAAGGAATTAAATACAGTAGATATATTGGTAAATGTGGCGGGGGTAATGCCCTTATCTTACCTCAAGAATTTGCACTTGGAAGAATGGCTGAATACAATGGAGGTGAACGTAAAGGGAATCCTGCGTACCCTACACGGCGCGCTGCCCAGTATGAAGGAAAACCAAGGCGGACATATTATAAACATTGCCTCTGTGGATGGCAAGGAATTGTACAAAGGCGGGGCGGTTTACGGAGCTTCCAAAGCGGCCATTATTGCACTTTCAAGAGCGATGCGCATGGAACTTTCGCCGGAATTCAATATACGGGTAACCTCTATAGAACCCGGCACGGTTGATACGGATTTACGGGAAGATATTACAGATAAGGAGCTGTTGGAAGATAAGAATTACGGTGGCGATGAACCTAAACTGAATGCGGATGCCATAGCCCGGGCAGTTGTATATGCCGTATCTGAAGCTGATGAGGTTAACGTAAACGAAATTCTGATCAAACCTACGGGCAAATCCTAAAAGGATTCATAGGTTTAGTTGTCGATTATCTCGGATTTATTTGCAGGGCCTAACTTTTTTCCTGTGTTAATGGGTTTCCCTATTATTAAAATACTGTTTCAGCATCGGAATCTGTATGCAGAGCATCAATGCGAAGAGCATAATTGCATAGCCTGAAATTTTTGAAGGTGTGAAGGCAGGAATTCTTTTGGATAGTGAAACATTCTCCATAAAATTAAATGATACGGTGGATACGTTTAATGGTGCAGGCTGTATCAAAAACCATAAATAGGCTGTTATACCCACGACACCTACAATAATGGCTGCCCACATGTATTTTGGAATCAAAGGACGGTAATGAATGCTGATGCTTTTTTGCTCGGCATTTATTGCCGTCATTACCTTATCGGTAAACTGGAAGGAAGGGGTTTCCAAAGTGGATTTCTGCATCGCTTTGGCCACTAATTGTTCTAACTCTTTAGATTGTTGCTCTTTCATAACCTTGTATTGTTTCCGGATCCATCCGTTGTTTTAAAATACTTGCCAGTCTTTTTCTGGCCCTGTGTATGTTCACTTTTACGGTGTTTGCTTCCATACTTACGATCTTGGAAATCTCTTCCAAAGATAGTTCCTCAAAGTAAAATAACGTAAGCAAAAAACTGTCCTTGCTTGCCAATTGTTGCAAACAGTCCTGTATGGTCTGTTGCTGTTCTTTTTCTTCCATTAAATCCAACGCATTGTCCAAGGTTTTAAGTTGGTTTTCGGCAAAAGAATCGATGGCGACTTCGGTAAAGTGTTTACTATTTTTCTTTATTTTATCCAAACACGTATTGTAAGCTACTTTATAAACCCAAGTTGACAATTTGGAATTGCCCTTAAATTTGGATAAGGCATTATAAACTTTTATAAAAGTGTCTTGGGAAACCTCTTCGGCTTCCTCTCTGTTTTTCAGCATTCGTATTGCCAACGTAAACACCAAATCCTTATAACGATCTACCAATACGGCAAACGCCTGGGTATCTCCCCCAATAATTTTATTGGATGATAAGTGTTTCTTGGTCAGTGGTCATTTGATGATAAGACGACGGGAACCAAATTTAGGTTACAGTTGAATGCGAAAAAAAAATAATAGAAAAAGAGTGTAACCTAAAATCAAAACCTGTCGTCATAACCTATGAACGCATTAAAAATCAATCAATCAATTAAAACGAACACTCATGGGAGCAGAATTTATTGTAATGCCGCTGTTAATTGCGGCTTTTTTCGGAATCTTTTACCTTCATTATTCCACACGTAACAAAGAGCGCATGGCGCTTATAGAGAAAGGAGCGGACGCCAGCATTTTTGTAAAGGGAAAAATGCGTACCGCGCCAATTTGGAAAATCCTCATTTTGAATTTGGCGCTTTTATTAATGGGAGTAGGCGTAGGTATTTTTATCGCTTCCTTACTGCACTATAATATGGGTGTGGAAGAGGATGTGGCCTATCCGGGAACCATTTTCCTTTTGGCTGGAATTAGCTTGTTTGCCGGTTTTACCATGACCAAGAATTTGGATAAGGATAATTAATTTTAGAAGGCTAATTACTTAAAGTTGAAAAGGTGTGACTTGCAAAAGCACACTTTTTTTATGGATCGCATAAAACATTCTTTGCCAGCTGTTTTAAGCGCTTTGGAAGGGAAACCATTTTTATCTTATGTAACATCTAAGCCTGAAATTCGTCAAATAAATATCAAAAATTCATCAATCAAAATCAATCAAAATCATGAAATCTTCAAAAAAATCCTTACGCAGAATCGCGTTCGGGGCGGTCATTGCCTTTATGGCAACCTTCACGGTTAGCTTCGGACAAAACAAAACGGCACAATTAGAAAACCTTTTAAATAAATACACCGAATACGGCCAGTTTAACGGGTCGGTATTAGTGGCGGACAAAGGAAAAGTATTCTACAAAAAAGGCTTCGGCATGGCCAATATGGAATGGGACATACCCAATGCGCCCGACACTAAGCACCGGTTAGGCAGTATAACAAAGCAATTTACAGCTATGCTCATTATGCAATTGGTTGCCGAAGGAAAGTTGGATTTACAGGCGACAATTTCCCAGTACCTGCCAGAGTATTCAAAGGTGAACGGCGACAAAATTACAATTCACCAATTGCTTACCCATACTTCTGGCACGCCCAATTATACTTCGTTTCCTACTTTCTTTAAGGAATTGAGCCGCGATCCCTACACGCCAACCGAAATGGTTAGGCTCTTTGCGGATTCTACCTTAACCTTTACTCCAGGTGAAAAGTTTGCCTACAGTAATTCTGGGTATATTGTATTGGGAGCTATTATTGAAGCGGTTACCGGAAAATCATACGAAACGGTTTTGCAGGAAAAAATACTTGATCCGCTAAATATGAAAAACACAGGCTATGACCACCATAGCACAATTCTTAAAAAACGTGCTGCAGGCTATGAAATGAAGGGAAGCAAACCTGAAAATGCGCGTTATATAGATATGTCCACACCTTATGCGGCGGGTTCAATGTATTCAACTGTGGAAGATCTGTTTTTGTGGGATCAGGCTTTGTATACCGAGAAATTGCTTCCAAAGAAATATAGGGATATGATGTATGAAAAGTATGTTCCTGCCTTTCGGACAATTTTATGGGTACGGTTGGAGTGTTGGCAATTTTCCCATCGGCAACACCAAAGATAGTGTCCAAATAATTGGTCACGGTGGTGGAATCAATGGGTTTCAATACACTAATAACACGTATGCCTCAGGAAAAATCGTACCGTTATTTTGTTGAATAATACAGGAGGCGCCCCTTTGGATGATATTACAGTTGCAATAAATGGAATTATGCACGGCACCACCTACGATCTTCCGAAGCAGTCTTTAGCCGATTTAGTTTATAAGGAGATTGTGGATAAAGATTTAAAATCAGGCCTTGCCATTTATGAAAAAAATAAAGGCTCAAAGGAATATTCCAATAGCGAAAGCGCAATGAATAGTATGGGTTACAATCTGCTGCAATCTGGAATGAAAAAAGAGGCGGAAGCAGTTTTTAAATTGAATATGGAAGCGTTTCCAAAATCATCCAATGTTTATGACAGTTATGCCGAGGCCTTAATGGAGCAAGGGAAAAATGAATTGGCGATTGCCAATTATAAAAAATCGATAGAATTAAACCCTGCCAACCAAAATGCAATTGATATGCTGAAAAAGATGGGTGTGGAAACCGAGGGGATGATAAAGGATGTAACGGTGCCGGATGCTATTTTGGCAAGTTATGTGGGCAAATATGAATTGAAACCGGGGTTTGTTCTTACCGTTACCAAAGAAGGAAGCCAACTGAAAGCGCAAGCAACGGGACAACCTGCTTTTGAAATTTTCCCAAAATCTGAAAATGAGTTTTATGTGAAAGTAGTTCCAGCACAGCTTGCTTTTAATAAAGATAGCAACGGAACTGTTGAGAGTTTGACCTTGTTTCAAGGTGGGCGTGAAATGGTTGGCAAGAAAATTCAGTAATCAGTTTTCATTGACCGGTATTCAGTAAATGCTATATTAGCTTACAGATTCATCAATTGAATTTGTAAGCTTTTTTCTTTTGAATAAATTTTTGATATGAAAATACATATAGAAACAAAACGACTGCTAATGCGCGATTTGATGGACGAAGATGTGCAGGGCATGTTCGCGATGGATTCCGATGCGGAGGTGCATACTTTTTTGGGAAATAAACCAATCAAACTTATAGCAGAAGCCCAAAAATACATTGACGCAATAAAACGTCAATACATTGAAAACGGAATTGGCAGATGGGCAGTGGTGGAAAAGGAAAGCGGGGCTTTTATTGGGTGGAGCGGGTTCAAATTTGTAACCGATGATTTTGGAGGAAGATCACACTTTTACGATTTGGGATATCGTTTTATAAAAGAATTTTGGGGCAAGGGTTATGCTACCGAAACTGCCGTAGCTTCCCTAAATTACGGGTTTTCAAAACTGGATTACAAGGAAATCTGCGGCATGGCAGATGTGGAACATACAGCTTCCAATAAAATCTTGAAAAAGGTTGGGCTTATTAAACGGAATGAATTTACCTATGATGGCAAGCTCCATAATTTTTATTCACTCAGCAAAGGGGAATGGTTGGAATCTATAAGTTAAACGTTTCCTGTTAGACTATTTGTTATCTTAGTATCAGCAATTTAAACCGGGCCTTTTGTAACGGTTGTAAAAACCCTTCAAAAATGAGTAAAAAAGTATTCAAAACCCCGGGAGTTTATATTGAAGAGGTATCTGCTTTTCCAAATTCGATAGTCCCGGTTGAAACGGCTATTCCTGCATTTATTGGTTATACGCCACGGGCGGAGCACAATGGTAATAATTTTACTTGTGTTCCCACCAAAGTGCATTCGTTTACGGAATTTGAAAGTATCTTTTGTTTTCCTGAGGACTTGGAGCCGGTTCAGCAGTATAGCCCGCAGTATTATTTGGTTCGTCAAAGCTCACAACCCAATACAGGCGATTTTCTTTTAATAGGAAGTGAATATTATTCCGTAGTTCCGGACGCCTCCACCATTTATTACCTTTATAACAGTGTGAAATTGTTTTATCAAAACGGTGGAGGGGAGGCTTATATCGTTTCGGTTGGAGGGTATGGAAACACTTCGGGAGCGCCTTTACAACTTGGAACGCCTTTGATTAATCCGAATGTTCAGCTTGCAGATTTATTAAAAGGTCTGGCAACATTGAAAAATGAGGAAGAGCCTACGATGTATATTTGTCCGGAGGCAACATTACTGTCTATTGCCGAAAACGGAACGCTCATGCAGCAAATGCTTTTGCAGAATAATGAAATGCAGACAGCAATTAGCATTTTTGATGTTATTGGAGGAAACCGTGAAAACCCACTGGGGCATGATTTGGATATAGAAGCTTTTAGGAATAACACCGGTTCTACTGGTTTAAGTTATGGAGTTGCTTATTATCCTTTTGTGGAAACCACTCTTACGTCAAAGCAGGATTTGAACTACACCAATTTATTTGGTGGTGATGTTAGAGAGTTGGCTACGGTTTTTAGTTCGCGGGGGCCTGTTGAAGAACGTGCTTGGGAACTATTGAAATCTATTTATAATTCTGAAAATTCTCAGCCCGTAATTGAAAATCACCGTACGCTTCTTGCCATTAGCGTTTTATATAACGAAATTATCACTGCCATCGTGCAGATTACCAATATACTCCCCGCCAGTGGGGGAATGGCAGGTGTAATAACGATGGTCGATAACAGCAGGGGTGTTTGGAAAGCTCCCGCAAATGTTTCTATTAACAGCGTGGCTAACTTACCGATAAAAATTAACCAAGCGGAGCAACAAAATTTAAACGTTCCCCTAAATGGGAAAGCCATTAATGCAATCAGAACTTTTCCAGGAGTTAGGAATTTTGGTCTGGGGAGCGAGAACACTTGATGGCAATAGCAATGATTGGCGGTATATTAATGTGAGAAGAACACTGATTTATATTGAGCAATCCTGTAAAAATGCTTGTAAAAGTTTTGTTTTTGAACCCAATGATGCCAATACATGGATACGAATAAGGTCATTGATTGATAACTTTTTGACTCGATCTTTGGAGGCAAGGAGGTTTGGCTGGAGCTACCCCAAGGGATTCTTTTTTTGTTAATTGTGGTTTGGGCTCTACCATGACAGCCGACGATGTTTTGAATGGACAGCTTATAGTAACTATTGGAGTTGCAGTAACAAGGCCAGCGGAATTTATAGTAATTACTTTTAGCCAGCAACAGGCTCTTTCTCCAGAATAGTATTTTTTCTGAAATTATCCCTGTAATTCATTAATTTAGTGATGGTTAATCCAAAAAACATGAAATATTTGGAAATTTTGCAAAGGAAGTTCTTCCCATTACAAATTTTATTGGGTTTTCTTGTTGTTTGTGGCTGTGAAGCTACGTTGGCTCCTGCCTATGATCAAGCCATTGTAGAAAGTGTCACTGAAAACAGCGAATTGGCGATGCAGTTTTTTGCGGAGGTTGATGGCGGCACCGAAAGGGAAAGTTTTTTAACGCGGCAAGCAACTTACAACAAATTGATTGGAGCATTCGAGTCGCTAAAGCTACAGGCAAAAGCACGCCCCGTTCCCAAAAACGTTGCCCTGGACAAGATAAACGAACTCTTACAAGCCAAAGGGAGTAATGCGATTACCGGCGATTATCCCAGTGCGTTTGCCTTTGATCAAATAGCCGAAACATTCAAAAAAATGAAACAGACCGATCGGGAGAACGGAATAAAACCTTTAGCCCTATTGGCGTTTAAAGGGCAGGTTGAAATATTTCTTGACCAGGCAATAACGTATGAAAGCTTCTTAAAACGATAAGGGTATGAATGAAAATGTAGCAAATATTATTACGGAAATAAAGGATATTGCTTCGGGTATATTGGAAAAGGATATTTCTGCAGTACGCGGTTTCAGTGAACGACAGGTTGAAGCCATTGCCAAACAAACAGTGCTTATTCAAAATGGAGTAAAGAATGGCGATATTGACGAAGATCTTCGCGAGTTTTTTTTGGATGGGCTGGAAGCCATGGCGCTGAACTTTGTGAATACCTTAAAGGGAATACTGATGGTTACGCTGGAAAAGTTATGGAATGCCTTAGTGAAATTTCTTTATAAAGCGGTTGGGGTGGTTATTTAAAAAAAACAAATCCCAAATCCCAAATAAGGAAGTGCGAATTACGAAAGACGCTTCACATCTCACACTTCATGGTCACTACTTTCACAAATCCCATAGTAACGAATTCCCAAATTAACGAATCCCGAATTATAATTTCGTAAATTTGCATCTTCGTTTTTCTAATTATTAAACCACAAACATGACTAATATAATTTTGTTCGGTCCTCCCGGTGCGGGAAAAGGCACACAGGCCGCTTTTTTAAAGGAAAAGTATAATTTAGTGCACATCTCCACAGGCGATGTTTTCAGATACAACATTAAAAATGCAACAGATCTGGGCCGACTTGCAAAATCTTTTATGGACAAAGGGCAGTTGGTGCCGGATGAATTAACCATTGATATGTTGAGCAATGAACTTGACAAAAACCCCGATGCCAACGGATTTATATTTGATGGTTTCCCAAGAACGGAGGCACAGGCAGAAGCACTTGGCCATTTGATGGATGATAAAGATACGCAGATTGACGCCATGGTCGCTTTGGAAGTGGATGATGAGGTTTTGGTACAGCGCCTTTTGGAAAGAGGTAAAACAAGTGGCCGCGCAGACGATGCCGATGAAGACATTATCCGCAACCGAATAAAAGTATATTATAACGAAACCGCTATTCTGAAAAAATACTATCAAAAACAAGGTAAATATTACGGAGTTGATGGGGTAGGAAGTATCGAAGATATTACCGAGCGATTAAGTGATGTTATAGATAAAATTAGTTGATAGTTGAATTAACTGTGTAATTGTTTAACTGTGTAACTGTTGAATTGATTAATGTGGAAGTAATTTATGTATAAGCATTCTTTTGAAAAGTTGGAAGTTTGGAATGACGCCATCGATTTAGTTGAGATTGTATATAAAATAACCGAAAGTTTTCCTTCGGAGGAACGTTTTGGATTAACCAATCAAATGCGAAGATGTTCGGTTTCTATAGCATCTAATTTAGCTGAGGGTACATCCCGTATAACGCAAAAAGACAAATCTCGATTTTCAACGATCGCATTTAGTTCGACAATGGAATTATTAAATCAAATAATAATTTCCAAGAGGTTAAATTTTATCGATGATGATGCTTATGAAAAACTTCGCATACATCTTTTAATGGTATCTAATAAAATCAATGCATTAAGAAAGGCACAATTAAAAAAATAACTGAACAATTAAACAGTTACACAATAACACAATTACACAACTACACAATTCAACAATTACCCGATTAAACAAAAAAAAAATGACTGAAGGCAATTTTGTAGATTACGTAAAGGTTCATGTTACTTCCGGAAAGGGAGGGCAGGGCAGCAAGCACATGCGGCGGGAAAAATATATTCCCAAAGGTGGGCCCGATGGAGGTGATGGTGGCCGCGGCGGACACGTAATTGTTAAGGCGAACAAAAACCTTTGGACGCTTTATCACTTAAAGTTCAAGCGACATTTTAAAGCTGAACATGGCGAGCACGGCAGCAAACAAACCAGCACCGGTGCCGATGGTGCCGATGTTTACATTGAAGTCCCACTTGGAACTGTTGTTCGCGATAAGGAAACAGAGGAAATACTTTTTGAACTCACCGAAGATGGCGAAGAAAAAATTGTAGCCAAGGGTGGCCGCGGTGGCTTGGGAAATGCCCACTTTAAAACTGCAACCAATCAAACGCCGCGTTATTCACAACCCGGAGAGGAAGGAATTGAGGCAGATATAATCCTTGAGCTGAAAATACTTGCTGATGTTGGTTTGGTAGGGTTTCCGAATGCCGGAAAATCGACCTTGCTCTCTGTTATTACCGCAGCCAAGCCAAAAATTGCCAATTACGAATTTACAACCCTTAAACCCAACTTAGGTATTGTGGAATACCGAGACTTCAAAACATTTGTAGTTGCTGATATTCCAGGAATTATTGAAGGCGCCGCCGAAGGAAAAGGAATTGGACATCGATTTTTACGGCATATTGAACGAAACTCTACATTGCTGTTCTTGATTCCAGCCGATGCGCCGGATATCAAAGAGCAATACGATATTTTGGTGGATGAACTGCGCCGTTACAATCCACAACTTTTGGACAAGGAACGTTTGGTAGCCATCAGCAAAAGCGATATGCTGGACGACGAACTGAAAGCCGAAATGAAAAAGATTCTCGATAAGCAGTTTAAGGGAATTCCGTATTTGTTTATTTCTTCCGTGGCGCAACAAGGTTTGACGGAGCTGAAAGACAAGCTTTGGGCAATGTTGAATTAGATGCGGTTACTGAGCGAAGCCGAAGTATGGGCGATGTTGAATTAGTGTGTTGAGTTGTTGGTTGATGGTTGTTAGTTGTTAGATGATAGCGCTGCTTTTCTTAAAAATTTCTTAAATAAATTTTCATAGCTCGTTTATTTCCTTTTTCTTACAGCCTTAAAATAGGTGTTATGAAAAAAGGATTACTCTTCGTTTTGTTATTGGTTTCTTTGGTTGGGTATGGGCAGTGTCAAACATTTGACATTATCTTACAATCACAAGCCGAAATTGACGCATTCGCAACAACATTTCCAGGATGTACAGAATTTGATTCAATCCGTATTACTTGGGGGGTTTCTGATGATATTGTCAATCTTGAAGGACTATCTCAAATAGAAATTATCAATGGAGATTTTTTTATACTGGATACAAAAATTCAAAGTCTGAATGGTCTTGAAAACCTTGAGTATGTAGGCCGTCGATTGAATATTTATAATAATAATTTTTTACAGAATATGGAGGGTCTCAATCAGCTTGAGACAGTAGGTGAAGGAATTTATATTCATGTTAATGATTCCCTTCAAAATCTCTCTGGTTTTGATTCGCTGACCTCAATTTGTGAAAACCTGTCAGGGCCTAAGGCAATATATATAGCACATAATTATTCGCTTATATCAATTTCAGGCTTAGAACAAATTACTCAGTTATACGGCACTTTGCAAATTTATGATAACGATTCGCTGGAAGATTTAAGTGGATTAGAAAACCTTGTCAATATATATGGTGGAATTGAAATAACGTATAATAATAATATTCTGAATTTAAATGGACTTGAGGCATTAGAAAGTATAGAAGGAACTCTTGACATTACAGGCAATGACAATCTACAATCATTAGATAATTTGGAAAATTTAGATCCCCAAACCATTGCTGAAGATGGTTATATTATACAAGATAATCCGAACTTATCGGTTTGCGATATTGATTTTATTTGCCAGAATTTAAATTATCCCGGCGTGCAGGTAAACGATAATGCTCCTGGTTGCAATACTATTTCACAGATAGAATACGAATGTAGTATTGTTGATTTTACTGACCCACTTTTTAGAACGGCTATTCTAGACCACAATCCAGTTATAGACACTGATGGCGATGGTGAAATTCAATATGTGGAAGCTGAGGATTTTAATGGAACTATCGAGGTTTCCAATAGAAATATTTCCAGTTTCGGAGGTTTAGAAGCATTTATAAATATTACAGGTTTGAATGTTTCTCAAAATTCAATGGAATTCTTGGACGTGTCAAATAACATAGCAATTGAAAGTATTGTATTTACAAATAATCCGCAATTGCGTAGTGTAAACTTAAAAAATGGAAATAATACCGCTATCCAAAATTTTCAAGGTACAAATTGTCCAAATCTAACATATATATGCGTAGATAATGCTGTTTATGCTACTAATAACTTTTTGGAGGTTGACCCGCAAGTTATTTTTACGGAAGATTGTACACTATCTATTACTGAATTTGTTTTAACCGAAAATATTAAGCTTTTCCCAAACCCAGTTTCATCAACTCTAAATATTAAAATCTCGGAGAATATTTCCTTCGAAAATGCAAAAGTTTATTCAACATTGGGCAAACTAATTCTTGAAACTTCAGAAAAACAAATTAATCTCGAAAACCTTTCCGCAGGCATCTATTTTGTGGAGGTTGTAACGGATAAAGGGAGCGTTACGAAGAAAATCGTAAAAGAATAAATAATTACTGATACCATTTCACAATGAATTCCATAAAGTGGTAGCTGTGCTTTTGCAGCTACCACTTTTTTTTATACCCTAACTGGAATTTTACTTTTCCGTAGCTGTGCTAAGCCTTTTTTTTACAACTCTCTCATTTTCAGTAAACTTCATTAATATCATTTTTCGGCCATTACAATATCAAAAATTAGACGTTCACATCTTTTACGCCCTGCACGTAACTTCTTCGCCTAATTTAGTGATAGTAAAAAACCCTGATCAGTAGTTTACGATTTTTAAAATGAATTTATTAATCTTTAAAAATATCAGTTATGAAAACCTTAATTATTTTTATGATGCTTAGTTTGACCACCGCAGTAGTATGCGCCCAAGAAGTGACAGTACTTGATGAAACTAGATTGTTTTATGCTCCCCTTAATACAGAGATATCCCAAAAAGGCGACAGTTATTCTTTTAAAATAAAGGAAAGTGCCGGGCAGAGATTTGCAAATGACCCCATTGGGTTTATGAAAGCCAATTTTAACATTCAAGAATTTATAAATTACACGGCCACGGAAAAATACAATGGCTATCTCGTAACTTTTATAAGCAGTAATGGTTCCTTAGAAGCAGATTTCGATAAAAGCGGCAAATTATTGCAAACCCGCCAACAGTTCGATAATGTTATCCTGCCCCGCCATATCAGAAACGAAGTGTTAAGCAACTATAATGGTTATAGCCTGACCAAGGTTAAGTATTCAGCCCATACTAAAGGGGAAATAATTGCCAAGGCCACCTATTCCATTCGTCTTGATAACGGCAAGGAAAAACAAACCCTTAAGATAGATGCCCGAAGCAGCGGCAGTGGGGTTGCGGTTAATTGAGCTTACTGTTTGCTCACTAGTAAAAAGATCGTCGGGGAACAATTCTGCTGATGGTCTTTTTGTTGTGCAAAGAATTGATAGTTAGAAAAAGCGAAGAGAAGGAGATTTCAATATCTTTATGAAACAAAATGTTTTTACACCCATAAATAGTTTTTAATGATGAAAGTGCTTGTAATAGACGATGAGGAACTAGCCCGCAAAAGGGTGTTGCATCTTTTGCAGCAATTGTCGGATGTACAAATATTGGGGGAATGTTCTCAAGGGAAAACAGCCATTGCCGCTATAAACCAAATGCGCCCCGATCTTATCTTCCTAGATATAAATATGACAGATATGAGCGGTTTTGAAGTTTTACAAAAAGTAACCATCTCGCCCAAGCCCATTGTGATTTTTGTTACGGCTTATGACAATTATGCACTAAAAGCTTTTGATGTGGACGCATTTGATTTTTTATTGAAGCCATTTAAGGATGACCGCTTTTTTAGAACTATTGAAAAAGTAAGAAAAATTACCACCAAAGAAGCGGACGACAATTTTGAAAAGCGCATCATTGAACTTTTTAATTTATACAAAAAGAAATCCAAAAACTCTGGAGCACGCGCCAAATTGCCTATTAAGCAGGGCAATAAAACAGTGCTGATAGACCCTGTAAATATAATGTACATAACTGCCTCAGGCTATTATGCCGAGATATTTACGGAAAACAAAAAATATGTACTGCGCGAATCCTTAAGCAATCTTTGTGAAACTTTAGACAGCAATAAGTTTGTTAGAATCCATCGATCCAGCATTGTCAACCTGCACCATGTTAAAGAAATTGTGCATTCTGAATTTTCTGAAATTGATGCCCGTATGGCAGATAATTCCCTGTTACACATCAGCAAGTCCTATAAAAAGGATTTTCTGGAAAAAGTTGGAATATGAAAAGATTATACACTATAAAAAAGAAATACATAGACCTGAAACTCGTGCTTCTTTTAGCCGGGTTTTATGCGTTATTTGATTTGGTTTTGTTAGCCAAAACAGCCTATATGAAAGAATTTGGGAAAGAGAAGATGGAAAGTTTTTCCTGGCCCAGATTTTTAATAGACAACTTGCTTTTTGACTATGTAATCGTGATAGGTTTTATGACGTTGATAGCAATTAGTACCAAGCGTTTACTTCGAAAAAATTACTCTTGGACCAAGATCATTTCCATCCACATATTTTTTTCGTTGTTGATTGGTATTGTCATTCGGATGGTTGTAGATATTTATTACATCCTTGTGGGAAAAATGAGCTTTGTAGACTATGATTTCGAACGGAGTATTTTTAATTTTATGTATGTGATAGATTCAAATTTTCTGATATACTTTGCCATGGTTTTTATTATCTACACATACTATTATGTGAAAGAGGTGAAAAAGGCAGAAAAGAGACAAGGCAAGCTGGAAACCCAATTGGTGAATACCCGAATGAAAATGCTTTCATCACAATTACAGCCCCATTTTCTTTTCAATACATTAAATTCAATTGCCGTGTTAACGGACATTGATGCAGGCAAGGCTAAAGACACTATTGCAGACTTAAGTGATTTTTTAAGGGAAATTTTGTATGATAACGATACTAATAAAATACCCTTGGAAAAGGAGCTGCGCATTTTGGAGTTCTATCTGAACATTATCAAAGTGAGATTCTCAGATCATTTAAAAATTGAAAAGGATATAGACCAATCATTACTTTCAAAAAAAGTTCCTGCCCTATTGTTGCAGCCCCTTCTCGAAAATTCTATCAAACACGGTTTTGACTATAACCATACCAATTTAATAATTTTCGTAAAAATCTATACCGAGGAGAATGCATTAACCATCAAGGTTGAAAATAATGGAGCGCCTGTAACGGCCGGACATACAGTATTACTAAAACGCGGAATGGGCTTGGCCAATATCAATGACCGTTTGGCTAATCTGTACGGCAACGATTACTTTTTTGAACTTAGAAACAAAATTGATGGCTCGGGTGTAGAAACTATAATCAAAATTCCTCTGGAATCTTAAGAGGAATGTAGCCTCAAATCTCTTATTTTCAATCTCGCAGTTTTAAAGGGAACTTTTTCAACTTTAACCTTTATTAAAATAGGTATTATCGGTTTTTGCGTATTTTTAATGAAAAGAAAACGCAATGAAGCTCCTCCCAATTTTAATACTGTCAATCTTTCTCGCTTCCTGCGGCGCAACAGTAGCGGTGGATTATGACAAACAAGTTGATTTTTCAAAATACAACACCTACAATTATTTTCCGAATATTGATTCCGGCCTTAATGCACTTGATGATAACCGGATTATAAAAATTACCGATAGTCTCTTACAACAGCGCGGTTTTACAAAAAGTGAAACACCACAAATCTTTATCAATTTTTTCGCTCGGGAAAGTGTTTCCAATTCCCGTAACACTATCGGTATCGGCGTTGGCAGCGGGGGAGGCAATATAGGCGTTGGCGTGAGTGGCGGTATTCCAATTGGTGGAAGGGTAATAAACCAACAATTGACAATGGATTTCATAGATGTGGAAAAGGACGACCTTGTTTGGCAGGCAGTAGCCGAAGGCGAAATGAAAGAGCGCGCAACACCGCAGCAAAAGGAAGAATATTATGTTTCGGTGATTCAGAAAATATTGGCTAAATATCCGCCCAAATAGTAAATAATTTCCTTGCTTATTTTCATATTTATTTTTTCCAAGATTATAATAGAATTCCCCCATCGAAGGGGGCAGGGGGGATGTTTTAACTTTGTATCTTTACAAAACAATGGAACTTGGCCGCCCCCAAAACTAATGGGTCCGGTTGCTAAACTTATAAACTTCAAAAATTCTTCAAAAAATGAAAATCCATTTTATAGCCATTGGTGGCAGCGCGATGCACAATCTTGCATTGGCTTTACACCAAAAAGGAGAACAGGTAACAGGAAGCGATGATGAGGTTTTTGAACCTTCCAAAACGCGTTTGAAAAACAAAGGACTTTTGCCTGAAAAGGAAGGTTGGTTTCCCGAAAAAATTACTTCGGAAATTGATGCGGTAATTCTTGGCATGCACGCCAAAGCAGACAATCCCGAACTTTTAAAAGCAAAGGAGTTGGGTTTAAAAATATACAGTTATCCCGAATTTCTTTACGAACAGTCCAAAAATAAAACTCGCGTAGTTATTGGCGGTTCGCATGGAAAAACTACCATAACCTCAATGATTCTGCATGTAATGAACTATCAAGGAAAGGATGTGGATTATATGGTCGGCGCACAATTGGAGGGTTTTGATACGATGGTGAAAATAACCGATACCAATGATTTTATGGTCATTGAGGGCGATGAATATCTTTCCTCCCCAATTGACAGAAGACCGAAATTCCATCTTTACAAACCTAATATTGCTTTATTGAGTGGCATTGCTTGGGATCATATTAACGTTTTTCCCACCTATGAAAACTATGTGGGACAATTTGAAATATTTCTGAAGCAAATCACAGATGGCGGCGCCATTATATACAATGAAGAAGATGCTGAAGTAAAACGCGTGGTTGAAGCGGCTACAAATCCTATTAAAAAGTATCCCTACCAAACTCCCGAATATTCTGTTGAAAATGGCACTACATTATTGGAAACCCCCGAAGGACCAATGCCTGTGGAAATCTTCGGAAAACACAATTTAAACAATTTAGAAGGCGCACGTTGGATTTGCCAATTAATGGGCGTTGATGCCGAAGATTTTTACGAAGCAATCGCCACATTTAAAGGAGCCAGTAAACGGTTGGAAAAAATTGCCGAAACCAAAACAGCGGTGGCTTACAAGGATTATGCACATTCACCCAGCAAAGTGAAGGCAACCACACAAGCCGTAAAAAATCAATATCCTGACCGAAAATTGATTGCGTGCTTGGAGTTACACACCTACAGCAGCCTAAATCCCGAGTTTTTAAAGGAATATAAGGGAACACTCGATGCAGCAGACAGTGCCGTGGTTTTCTATTCGCCGCATGCCGTGATGATAAAACAACTTGAAGAAATAAAGGGCGAACAAATTGATGAGGCTTTTGATAGACAGGATTTGGTAGTTTTCACCAATCCGGCCGATTTTAAAACCTATCTTTTTTCTCAGGATTATGACAATACCTGTCTCTTATTGATGAGCAGCGGAAATTACGGCGGGTTGGATTTTGAGGAGGTGAAGGAGTATTTGAAATAGACTTAAGACCGCTTCGCTGAAAGATGAAAGACGAAGGACTGTTACGTATTTCTGTAAATTTCATCAATAAATCCAGAAATATCCTTTCTGGATTTTTTTATTAATTCCTCCTTTGCATTTTCAAAATCCTGTGGATTTTTATCCTGTGAAAGCTTAAACTTTCCTTCCCAATCAGTGATTTCAATCTCAAACGCTTTGATATAATTTAAAAAGTAATCCAATTTAGGATCGTCTTTTTTCAGGATAAATTTTTGTTCGCTTCCTTCCAAAAACTCCGTCATGGCAATCATTGTTTGCTTTGCAGCTTCCGGTTCATTTATAAGTTTAATTTTTCCAGTAATGTGAACGATAATATAATTCCACGTTGGGAATTGTGACGTGGTATAAATGCTCGGGGAAATATAAGAATCGGGGCCTTTAAAAACAACCGTAACTTCCGAGCCATCTTTTAGGAAATTCACTTGCGGGTTGTTCAAGTCAATATGGGCAACTAATTTTTTTGAAGTTTCGTTATAAATAATAGGAATGTGAGTAATAAACGGTTTTCCATCATTTGCCGTAACCAGCATTCCAAAAGGGTAGTGCTTGATTACCGAAATCATTTTTTCTATATCGTGTGATTGGTGGTGTTGTGGTGGATACATTTTGATTTTTGATTGCCGATTTTCGATTTAAGATTTTTGAAGTGATTTCTATTCGTAAATCTACAATCGTAAATCCTAAATATTGAATAAACAAAGTAATTTTTTGAAATCTGATTTAAGCTTTGGAAGTCAGGGATTTAAAAAATACAAATCCAAATCCCAAAAAAAGCATTAAGTGAAATGGGAAGAGCCCGAAATCGCCACCCTGATTGCCAACTACAAAAGCGCTGTACATTCCGAAAGCGAAATAAAGCATCAACACGCCTTCAATAATAACATTTGGTGAAATATTTTTGGTGAGATATTTATTTCCCTTCCAGCTTTCCTTTAAGTTACTTATGTTGAATTTTGGCGTACGGATAAATTCACTTTTCTTTCCAAAATGCCCTTCCAAAACCGCAATTGAATTGTGGAGCGAAAAACCCATTGCCACTGAAAAGAAAGTAAAAAACATCGCAAAATATTTCAGGAAATGTTTTAATCCGCCGCCGTAAACTGCTTTATAGGTAAACCAATAGCAAATAAAAAAGATGATAGTGCTTATCACAAAAAAGCTCATTACATAGAAATACATTTTCAAATGCTCATATTCATTTTTAATATAAAGCATTGGAATACTAAGAATTGCGACAATCAAAATGTTCAAAAACATGGTGCTGTTCAGCAAATGCAGAAAACTGTGCATTTTTGTTTTAAGGGAAATATCCTTATTCTTAAAAACACGCCAAGCCATTTTCTGAAAATTTTCCGCACCGCCCTTATTCCATCTAAATTGTTGCGAACGCGCGGCACTTATTACCACCGGAAGCTCCGCCGGCGTTTCAACTTCTTCCAAATATTTGAATTTCCAGTTTTTGAGCTGTGCGCGATAGCTGAGGTCTAAATCTTCGGTGAGGGTATCTCCTTCCCAATTGCCCGCGTCCAGAATACATTTCTTGCGCCAAACGCCAGCCGTGCCATTAAAATTTATGAAATGCCCCTTGCTATTTCTGCCCACTTGTTCCAAAGTGAAATGCGCGTCCAATGCGAAAGCCTGTACACGCGTAAGTATGGAATAATTTCTATTTAGATGCCCCCAGCGTGTTTGCACCACACCTATTGCAGGATCCTTAAAATATGGAATTGTGTTTTTCAACCAGTTTTTCTTCGGAAGAAAATCTGCGTCAAAAATTGCAATATATTCTCCCTTTGCGGTTTTAAGTCCTTCTTTTAATGCGCCTGCCTTAAAGCCTTCACGATTTTTACGGGTTACATGTTGAATATCCAATCCCTCTTTCTGAAGTGTTTGAATGTGAATTGCAGTTTCTTCAAATGACTCATCCGTACTATCATCCAACACTTGTATTTCCAGTTTTTCTTTCGGATAATCCATTTCCGAAATATTTTCCAACAGGCGCTGCATAACATACAGTTCATTATAAACTGGCAGCTGGATGGTAACCAATGGCACTTCTTCTTCGTTTGAAAAATTGAATGTGGGGGAGATTTTATGATCTTTTCGTGCCCTTAAATAATTGAATAACAGATTTAATTGCGACAATGCATATATAAAAATAAGGAGCAAGGCAATAGAGTAAATGACAATGATTAGGGATTCAAGAATCATCTTTTGAAACTGTATTTAAAGATCCAGCTTAAAATTTTAATGCCCGCAAATATAGCACCTTTTACGGTGCCCGAAACTTTTGAAACGCCAATACGGTTTTTGTAATGTACGGGAACTTCAACGTATGAAAATTTCTTTTTCAATACTTTAAGTTGCATTTCCACCGTCCATCCGTAGGTTTTGTCTTCCATTTTTAAGGCAAGCAACTTTTCATATTTAATGGCACGAAAGGGACCTAAATCCGTAAATTTTGAATTGAAAAAAAGCTTCATCAGTGTTGTGGCCAAATCATTTCCAAATCGCTGCGGAAAAGTCATGGAACCTTTTTCCCGCAATCTTTTTACGCGGGCACCAATTACAAAATCTATATTCTTTTCAATAATTGGAGCTACAATTTTATTCATTTCCTCGGGATAATCACTGTAATCGCCATCCAAAAAGACTATAATATCAGGTCGTTGAGCGGAGCCGAAACGCGAAATGTATTCCATTCCTTTCAAACAAGCATTTCCATAACCTGCATTGGGTTGGAACAAAACGGTTGCGCCCGCTTTTTTAGCAACTTCGGAAGTATTGTCGGTTGAATTATTATTGACAACAATAACTTCTGAAACGAAATTGGGAATATCAGCAATCACTTTTCCTATCGAGCCTTCTTCGTTATAAGCGGGAATGATTACTTTGATGTTTTTTGGCATTAAAAACTGAGGTTAGTAGTTTGCGAATTTCAGAAAAATAAATGACAATACTTGTGACGGAATTTTACCAAAAACCTAACAATCAGAAAAAAAAGGATTGGCTCTATTTGTTTACATAATTCATCAAATCCACGTCATTTCCCAACAGGATTTCATTTGAATCAATCCGTTTTTCTAGTGGTCCATTTTCAAGTTTTAGAACCCCGCGCGGGCATACAGCTGAGCAAATTCCACAGCCCACACAACTTGAGCGCACAATATTTTCGCCCTTTTGTGCATAGGCGCGCACATCGATGCCCATTTCGCAATAGGTGGAGCAATTGCCGCAAGAAATACACTGCCCCCCGTTTGTTGTAATTCTGAAACGGGAAAAAAGCCTTTGTTGAAATCCAAGAATGGCGGCCATAGGGCAACCGAAACGACACCACACACGGCTTCCGAAAATGGGGTAAAAACCCACGCCAATTACCCCGCTAAAAACAGCGCCAATTAAAAAGGCATAGGTAGAACGTAAGGTTTCGGCATCAAAAAGAAATAAGTTTATTCCTGAAAAAAAATGAAGTCCCACTAATGAAAGGATTATAATAAAATAGCCAATAGCGCCCAAACGTGCGTCTTTTTGCAGTTCTTCCCTTTTAAAAATGAATGTCAACGTAAAAACTAAAGTTAACAAAATTGCAACAGCAATAAGAAATACATCCTTTGTCAACCAATATTTTGAACTTTCATCGCCCAAATAACTATGTACTACCGCCGTCGTCATTAAAACCACAAAAACCACAACGCTGTGGACCACCCAACGTTCCACTTGCCATGCAATTAATCGTTTATCGCTTAAATGCCGAAACGGATCGCCCGCGGTTTCCGCCAGACCACCGCATCCACACACCCAGCTACAATACCAACGTTTTCCGTATTTGTAAGTAAGTATGGGCGTAATTATAAAAATGGAGGCAATCCCAAATAACAATAATGCCATTCCAATAGTCCCCGAAGAAATAAATTGGTCCACACGATATTGATCGAAATTGTAATAATTGAGGGGCCAGATATTTTTTAGATCGTAATAGGGAAGGGTTGTTGATTCAGAGTTTAGGCCCGCCATGAGTTCTGGGATTATAAATGCAAAACCAAGCTGAAAAAACATCACTGAATACGTACGTAATTTCTCGTATTTATTATGGCGGTATTTTAAAATGAATTTTATTCCGAATATCAATATTGCTATGGTATATAAGGTTCCGTAAACAAACCATTGGCTGGCCGGGCCCCCATTCAGCAGATTACTAAAGGGATCAAAAAGTGAAATAACTCCTCTATTTTTTCCTTCGGTCATAAATCCTAAATATTCGGGAAACCAATAGAGCACCACATAAAAAAGCGTGAGAAATATGCCGAGCACCCAAGCCCAAAAACCTTTTGATGACAGCGATTTAAAATAGACACCATCGTTTTTTATGCCTTCGGGTTTATTTAAATAAGCCGCAATGGAAAACCATATTGTGCCACCACAAATAAGAATCATTGAAATAGAAATCCATAAAATTTTATGTGGAAAAGCAATGTTCAATAGGGCCAAAAAAAGAAGCATCAGACCTATTAAACCAAGGGCAGAAGCAATTTTTTGCTGATTATTAATAGTTTTTGGAGGTTCGCCCGTGAGCGCCATATTTCTTTGAACAGTGCTCATAGCTTATACGTTTACCGTTTGATTGAAAAATTCGGATTGAACTTCATTTTCGTACCTTCTATAAAATTCTGGATCAAAATTGGCTTGTATTAAGTTTTGCACTACATAATCCACACTTCTTTTTTCATTGAGCCAGTTATCAAAAACATCGTGTTTCATACGGATGCCGAAGGTGTTTATTCCCAAAAATTCTTTTGATTCCTTATGGTATGAAATCGTTATGCAGCGCAAATCGCTTTTGCACTTCCAGTGAAAATGAGTTTCATAGTCCTTCTTTCTTTTTTCTGAAAAAACCCAGCCATATGTTTGGTATTCAATATCAAAAAACTTGGCGCTATTGAACCAGTTACCGGGATTATATTCAAATGTTTTTCCGCAAATGGTTTGCGCCACAGTTTCTCCCATAATTCTACCGGTGTACCAAACAGCTTCAATGGGTGGTCGATTGCCAATCGGTTCCCTTTGCTGTGCGCAATCGCCGATGGCATAAACACCTTCTATGTTAGTTTCCAGTTTTCTATTTACCAAAATACCTTTGTCGGTCTCTATTTTTGAATTTTCCAAAAACGAAATTTGTGGTTTTACGCCCGTGGCTATTCCTACCAAATTACAGGAAATTTCTTCCCCATTCGTTGTTACAACGGCTTTTACTTTTCCGTTTTCATCTCCTTTTATTTTATGGAGTCCTGTATTAAAACGCAAATCGACATCATGTGACAGTATGTGTTTTGAAATCATTTCAGCATTAGGTTTGGGTAGCACATTTGCCCAAAAGGCATCTTCGCGCACTAGCATAGTTACTTCAATATCGCGGGTTCGGAGCATTTCCGTCAATTCCACCCCAATCAATCCTCCGCCCACTATCACTGCCCGTGAACAGACTTTATTGTTCGGTGCATTTACTTCCAGCGTTTCCAGATCCTGTTTTGTAACCAATCCTTGAACGCCCAATAAATCCTGGCCTTTCCAATCGTAAAATTGGGTTGTGGAACCAGAGGCAATGATAAGTTTATCGTAATTCAGTGTGTTGCCCTCAGTGAAATGAAGTGTTTTAGTATCGGTATTTACGTTTTCAACATATCCTTTTTGAAGTGTCAAATTGTTTTTTTCCCAAAACCAATCTTCGTACGGTTTTATGTCGCACCAGCGCATATGGCCCATATAAACATACATTAAAGCGGTACGGGAGAAAAAATATTCCGCCTCTGCGGAAATTAGGGTTATCTTTTTATCAGAAAGTTTTCGTATGTGCCGAGCGGCGGTAACTCCCGCAATGCCATTGCCAATAATAACCACGTGTTCCATAAGTGATATAAGGGAGAATTTGTGCTGATTCCCTTTAGCGTCGTGTCTTCATTTCTTTTTGGTAATCCTCGCCAATAGTGATTTTTTCCTTCTCTGAAAATACTTTCCCGGCAAGCTGAAAAAAACTGTGCTCTTCATCATCCAAATGGTGTTCAACCTTTTCACAGAGCTGTTTTGCATACACTAACCAAGCTGGTGAGTCCATTTCGGTCGCATCAATTTTTTCTATCAATTCGTCCATTTCGTGGTGCTCGGCAATTCCGTGACGGGCGTGCTCCTGCATCATATCGTTATGGATTAAAGGAGAATAAAAGGTCCGTTCTTCGGCATCTGCGTGGATGTGCAGTTCATGTTTCAGTTTTTCCCACATTTCCTTTCTGCCTTTGGATTCGCCGGAAGTGGAGGTTACCAAACGGCAGAGTTCGCGTTGTATATCATGATCTTTTCTAATGGCTTCAAAAATGTTCATATAGTCATTATTTAATAATTGGTCTTATTGATTAGGATGCAATTTTTTTAAAGATACGATATTTCAAAGGCTATTGAAAATTAAGCTAATAATCCAGTTTATGATTCCGCCACTATTATGGTTTACATTTTGATGAATCCGCCTCTTTAATGTTTTTGAGATAATATGCATAAAGTTTCTCCGCGTCCGCGCCCAACCAGCGCTTTACGTATATAACCCAAAAATGGTATTGTAAATTCCAAATGCCTTTTTGCCTGTAAAGTCTTGCAGAAGTAGTAATGCATTCTTGGATTACCACAAACTGCTTACGTTTGTAAAGTTCATTGATCAAAATATTGTCTTCATAAATAATATAGGTTTCGTCAAATCCGCCAATTTCATTAAAAAGTCTTTTTGTTATGAACTGGCTTTGATCGCCGCCGCGACAGGCCCGCCAATTAAATTGCGTAAACCAGCCAGCGATTTTTAACCACCAATGGGAACTATCAAATTGCATACGGAAACATCCTGCAGGATTTCCTTTTTTTACTTCGGAAATAATTTGATTGTCGAAATGTTTTGGAGGAAATGAATCTGCGTGGAGAAAGTATAAAATTTCGCCAGAGGCGTGTTTTGCGCCTTTGTTCATTTGTTTTGCACGGCCTTTTTCTGAAGTTATAATCTGCAAATTAAAAGGTCTCGACTGCGCTCGACCAGACATAGAATTTACGATTTTAACTGTGTCGTCTTCACTTCCGCCGTCCACAACAATTATCTCCGTTATATGTTCTCCAGAAAGGTTTTCCGCAAGAAATTGCAAAAGTGTTCCAATGGTCGTTGCTTCGTTTAAAACTGGAATGATTACAGAAAGCATCCGTTAAAATTTAAAAAAAATGAAAAAGCTGTTATTGCTCGTTTAAATTCCAATCGTAATTTTTATAACTAAGCGTTGCTCCGGATTTTATTTTATTATTTGAATACTGGTTAATATAACCAATTACGTCCTTCTTCCCATTCACAACAAAATCTTTTTGGTACCAATCAAAAATGGAAGAAAGTTTGGGATTGTTGGCTGAAATATCATTTTTGTCACTATTTATAAACTCTTTTGTGGCACGGGCTAACTGTTCGTTAATTTTTGATGCCGTGTAAGCTTCATTCAAAAGTTTTGGGCAGGAAATAGAGGCACAGTTTATGGCGAAGTGAATACGCGGTTCATTCATTTTTCGAAGAATTCCGTTTTCAATCCCGCCCAATGATAGCGTTTTATCCCCCACGGCAACACGGCCTTTGGTCCAAGCGCCATCAATATCCTTTATGCTTTTTACGGGATAGTTTTCCACAATTAATTTCACCGTTGCGGCATTGTAAAGATTGATGTAATAGGCCAAAAGCTCTTGTACGCTCCAATCATTTTTCGGATTTTTTTCAGAGAGCATTTTTAGATAAGCATTCAGTTTGACTTCATCATTTATAAAACCTTTATAATCTACCATTCCTTCGTTGTTTACGTGTTTTTTCAGCAATTTATCCCATTGCGAATGGTCTATATTTATGGCAGAATTTGCAGTGGTTGAAGTAAGGTCAGATTGAACTTCCTTGGTAGGTTGGCCTTGGCTGCCAATTCCCGCTGCGGAAAGAAGATTACAGCTTTGTAAAAAGAATGCGACAAAAAGTATAGTCGCGAGGTTAAATATGGTTTTCATCTTTATTATTTTGAAATAATTACGAAATATTGCGTTTTCTGGTTTTGAGGGGATACAATTCCTGTGAAATAAAATTGGATGGAAATTTTTCATCGCCATCAAACCCCAACTCAATATCCCGGCCGTTATGCGGAATATGATAAGTTTTAAAAAGATAATCCCACACACTTAGACTTATGCCGAAATTAACACCGTATTGGGCGTGTTTTGGCAAAATTTTGGCGTGATGCCAAATGTGCATTTTGGGATTATTGAAAATATATTTTAAAAAACCATAATCCCAGCCCAAATTTGCGTGGTTTAAGTGACCGATTGCCAGCGCCGAAAAATGAACAATAGCAACCGATTCCACATCAAAACCGCCGATAATTGCAAGTGGGACATACAGCAGCGATTTATAAACTACCGGTTCCATCCAATGATAACGAAGGTGTGCCGCAAAGCCCATTTCCTTAACGGAGTGGTGAAGTTTGTGGAAATTCCAAAGAAAAGGTGAGTAATGCAGCAAGCGGTGTGTATTCCACTGCACAAAATCGGTTATTAAAAAGAAAATCAGAAGACCGATTCCAAATGGTAGTGCATCAAGATCTAAAAGCTGAAAATCCAAAAGTTTCATTCCAACCAATCCCAATAAATCGTTGAAAAGTTCAGCCGTGGCATTTGAGAGAAAAATAAGCACAATTAAATTCAACAGAAAAAAGTTGAAGAACATATAAAAAGTGTCAAGCCAAAAATCCTTTCTAAACACTTTTTGGTTTTTTCGCCATGGAAAAAAAAGTTCCAAAACCCAAACAAGCAGAGAAACCACAATTAATCCGTAAAAATAATTTTCCCAATGGAAGTGGGTAATTTCATTCCATAAATAATTGAAGTACCCACTGTAGGAATTTTTGAATATTTCAATATATTTCTCCAATGTAGAATTTTAAAATTAGACGGAAATTGGCTGAAAAAATTACAGCTATCAGCAACATCCGCCACCATCGTAATGGAAGGTAGATTCGCTTATAAAAATATCATCACGACCTAAACTTGCCAATGCCCCCGCGGTTTTATCGCATACGGCTAAAGGTTGATTCTTAAGAAGAATATGCCCTTTCTTATCATCAAAATAATCTTCGTCACCATAATAAATTGCAGCTTTACCAGTAAAAATACAAGGACCATCTTCCGGCATAGGGTCTTTAATCGCGGCAACCTCAATGGATTCAATATAAATTAGTTCATCCGTTGGATAGTTTTTTGGATCAAGAATTCTATATGGTTTTCTGGCGCGTATTTCAATTGTTCCGAAACCGACATCAGTCAATGCTTTAACATATTCAGCGATAGGAAGACTGCCGCTAAGACATAGAGCACGCAGACGTGAATCTTCCCGAAGTGTTTCATTAATTGGTTGCTCGCAGGTGGGATCGCTCATCACCAAACGCCCATGTGGTTTTAAGACGCGGTACATTTCTTCGATTGCTTTTTTTAGATCATCTGCTTTAAAAATATTGAAAAGACAATTCTGTGCCGCAACGTCTATAGTGTTGTCTTCCACGGGAAGATTTAGGGCATCACCTTTTTTTAAATCGACAAATTCACTCTTAAACCACGGATTTAATTTTTCAGCTTCTATAAAATTTTTACGCGAAGCTTCCAGCATTTCATCTACGGTATCAACACCAATAACGCCAATTTCCGTTCTGTTGAAATAGGAAAATTGAAGCAATTCCATGCCACCACCAACGCCAACGTACAATATTTTAGGATTGTTTGTGAGATCGCGAGCATTTACCGTGCTACCGCAGCCATAATTCATTTCTTGCATTATTCTCGGAATTTTAAGTCCGGGAAGCTCCCAAATTGGATTTGTGGTACAGCACAGCCCCACATCCGGCGTAAGCGCGGCTTTTTTGTATACGTCGTTTGTGGTATCTAAATAATTCATACTTTGAATTTAAAGTTGTTTGACTAAATTTGAAAATAAGGTAATCAGGGCGGGTTCGGCTTTGGCTGCCATTGCAATTATTTCTTCAATATTTACAGGATTCAAATGGTCGGGATCACATTCATCGGTAAGGATCGACACGGCGGAAACGGGCAATCCTAGATGATTGGCTACAATAACTTCTGGAACTGTGCTCATTCCCACGGCGTCTGCCCCAATAATTTTTAGGTATCGGTATTCTGCGCGAGTTTCCAATTGTGGGCCAACTACGCTCGCATACACTCCTTTATGGAGTTTTATGTTGTTTTCGGAAGCAATCTGTTCCAGTTTCTGGTTCATTTCTATGTTGTATGGAGCGCTCATATCTACAAATCGTTCCCCCATTTTTTCTACACCACGGAAGGCTAGGGGAGAGTCCCCTTGCAGGTTGATGTGGTCATCAACAAGCATAATTTCCCCTTTTTTGAAATTACTGTTTATTGCTCCGGAAGCATTACTAACCAATAAATACTTGATTCCTAATAGGTGCATTACCCGAACAGGAAAAGTTACATCGCGCAAGGTATATCCTTCATACACATGAAAACGGCCCTGCATCAAGACTACTTTTTTTCCTTCAAGGGAGCCGTAAATAAGTTTTCCTTTGTGAAATTCAACCGTTGCCGTTGGAAAATTTGGAATGTGGTTATAGCTTACTTCAGCCTCTATTACTACATGGTCTATTAATTTCCCAAGGCCTGTGCCTAATATGATTCCCACTTCGGGTTTTTCAAAACCTCTTTGTTGAAGATAAGCTACGGCTTCTTCTATATACTTTATATAGCTCATAAAATTATAAAAAGTTATTGTCTAAATATGGGGGTAGAAATTGCTGAAAGACGTCAACATCTTTAATATCCTGGAAATAATCCACATCGCTCCTTTTTTCCAATAGAATATATTTTTCTTTGCCGAAATCATTTAAAGTAGCTTTCAAAACAGTATTTTGGCCCCATTCCTTATTTTGAAAGATTTCTTCTTTCATTTCCTTCATTCCCAATAAATAATAGCCGCCATCTTCTGCGGGGCCTATTACAAAATTGGTCGTTTGCAATGCATCATAGGCCACTTCAACATCCTTTTTTTCGAGGTCGAAAATATCACTCCCCACTATAATAACCTTTTCATAGCCCATTCCAAAAATTTCGGCAAAAGCGTTTTTCATCCTTTCGCCCAAATTTTCACCCCTCTGCAGTTTTTTTCGATAAATTTCTGGATCCCATATATCGTCACGGTGTATATTTTCCGAATAAAAAACATATTTGTCCACATTTAAACTAGCCGTAATTTCAACGGTATGTTTCAGAAGAAATTTATAGATCTTTAAAGCACTTTCATCGCCCACGGATTTTGCCAAACGGGTTTTTACTTTACCCAGTTCTGGGTTTCGAGTGAAAATGATGAGTGCTTTTTTTGAAGTTGGAAAATGAAAATCGAAAGCCATTTCATTATCGCCACTGGTATCTTTTGAGGAAAGTAAGCCCATTTTTTTAGTAATAAAAGTCCATAATCAGTAAATAGGATTTCCAGCGTGTAGATACTTGCTCCACCTTTTTGAGAACGTATGTACGTTTTCTGTTCGCCTTCCTGTGGAATCAATCACCGGATAATCTTTGTTTTTCCATTCAAAGATACCACCGTAAAGATTTTTTACGTTCGTAAATCCCGCTTTTTTTAGTTTTTCGCCAATTTTTTCGGAACGGATACCCACAGAACAATAAACAATTATTGAAGTGTTTTTAGTTAAATTTTGAAGTTGTTTTTCTTCCGAAGTAAAATCGTTGAAGCCAACGTTTTTAGCCGAAGCAATATGACTTACCACGAATTCCTTTGGCTCGCGCGCGTCCAAAATGATTACGGAATCATTCATCTGCAACATTCGCAATTCTTCTACTGAAATATAGGGGATACTTTGGGTGTTGTATTGTTCCAACAGTTCGACATACGATTTTTGTGCCCCGGCCGAAAAAACAATGAGTAGAAATATTAAAGTGGAAAAGATAGTTTTCATAAATTGATTAACGGAAACGGACAAAGCTAAAAAATGCTATTAATTGGCCACGGCACCTTGGCAACTACTGCCCGCACCGGCGGTACAACCGTAGCAATGCTGCGAAATAATAATTTTCCGATCATTTAAAACAGCTTCGTTATATTCTGAAATATGTTGAATCTTACTGGCAACTTTCAATTCAAGCATTTGGTTGAAATCGCAATCGTATAAATAACCGTCCCAACTTACCGAAATAGTGTTGCGGCACATCACATTTTTAACCGCTGCCGGATTATAGGCTTCCACTAAAGAATACATGTAATCCTCATAGTTTTCTGAAGCTATCAAATAATCCAAGAATCTCGAAATCGGAAGGTTTGTAATAGCGAAAAGACTGTGAAATTGTATTCCAAAATCTTCTAACAATGCTTTTTTAAAATCTTTTTCCATGCTGGCTTGATCGCCCGGTAAAAAGGCACCGCTGGGATTATAGACCAAATCCAGACGCAGATCGCTATCTGGCATTCCGTAACCTACGGCATTTAATTCCTGCAATGCTCTTATGGATTGGTCAAAAACACCTTCGCCCCGTTGTTTATCGGTTTTTCCACGAGTCCAATGCGGCATGCTGCTAACCACGTGAACATTGTGGTTTTTAAAAAATTCAGGTAAATCGTAATATTTTTTATTTGCACGAATAATTGTTAGGTTGCTTCGTACAATAAAATCCTTGATTCCTGCTTTACTTGCTTCCTCCACAAACCAACGGAAATTGGGGTTCATTTCTGGAGCGCCGCCCGTGAGGTCTAATGTGTGGGCGCCGGTATTTCGGATAACTTCCAAACACTGTTCCATTGTTTCACGCGTCATTATCTCTTTTCGGTCTGGGCCGGCATCTACGTGGCAGTGCTCGCAAACTTGGTTGCACATATAACCCACATTTATTTGAAGGATCTCCAGTTTATTTGGGCGAAGGGGGAATTGGTCTGTTTCCCTTATTTTTTCAGAAAAAAGAGGAAGCTCGCCGGTAGAGAAAATACCGTTGGAAAGTTTCTCGAGCTGTTTGTTTGCCACTGCGAGTTCGCTGTGGCGTTTATGAAGGGATTGTTGTTTTTTCTTTTTTTCTTTTAGCATAGAAGCTTTTTTCAAATAATATTTCGACCGTCGTAATTTAAACAGTTTGTTTTTTCTTTAAAAAGGACATGAGCATCAAACCGATCCCAATTCCGAATAAACCTCCCTTTAAAGAATCAGAAATATTGGTATACTGGGTAATAATGAGTGATGCTGCATTTACAAACAGGCCAAAGGATAGAAGTGTGAAATCGATTTTGTTTTTCATAGTTGTTTCTAATTTACATTTCAAGTTTGTTCACTTTATTCATCATTTGTACACCGTGCACCAAGCTGGCACCACTTTTTATTGCGGCACCCACATGAACGGCTTCCATCATTTCTTCTTTTGTTATGCCTCGTTGCAGTCCGTCTTTGGTATAAGCATCAATGCAATAGGGGCACATTTCGGTGTGGGCAACCGCGAGGGCAATCAAGGATTTTTCGCGGGCGGAAAGTGCGCCTTCCTCAAAAACTTTTCCGTAATAATCGAAAAATTTATCACCCAGTTCTTTGCTCCATTCTGTTATATTGCCAAATTTTCGAAGATCTGCGGGGTCGTAATAGTTTGAAGCCATAGAGAAGTTTATTATAGTTACGTAATTGGAATACTTTTGGTTTTCCTTTTTGGTAAATATAAAAAAGTAGTCTGTCAAAAAAGAAATTGCTTACGAAAGTTTTAACCTTTTAATCAAAAGAATAAACAAACCCACTTTCCAAATTGTATTGTGAATTTGGAATTCCTACTGCTGGTGTTTCATCATAGATAAAGGTATAAGTAGTTTTAAATGCGAAGTTTTCAAAAACATCGATAAGCAGTGAGCTTTGATTTGAAAAACGATGGTCACTAAAATCCTTAATTTTTGGTTGATAATAGGTTGTGCTAATTACAGATACCGTTTTTGTGGGATATAAGCTAAACGAAAAATAGGAAGTGCTTCTGAAATCTCGTTGAATAGGGGTAATGCCATCGCTGAGTTCTTCATATTCGTACATTATATGTGTGCCGAAATAAAATTTATATTTTTCCGAAGTAGTCAATTTAAAGCGTGGCCCCGTACCTAAAAGGCCTCTAAAGTCGATTTTTGATAGTTTATTGTATTGGGCCTGTGTAAAAATTTCCCAAGCAATTCGTGGGTGAAAACGGTAGTTGTAGCGAAGATGGGCGATGCCCGCATTTTCAAATTGGTTGCCTTCAATTTTCTGAAATTCTATATCGTTTTTCAGCAAGACCAAATGTTTGTTCATTTTGTACTGAATATGAATTTTGGAACTAGCGCCCAGATAATCATTTACATCCCGTTTCACCGAGAAATTAAGGCTGGCCGAACCAGAGAAACCCGAAGTGTCGGTTACTTTTCTTAGGGATTCGGCATTTAGGATTTGCGATTGTGCCTTACACGAAGCAAAAATTAGAAAAGACGCAATAATATATTTCATTTTTTCTGAACAATTGAATGGTTATTCTCCCCAATTTGCAATTTCTTCATCCGTCCATAACTCTGGGAAAAACTTGCGTTGCTGATATTTGGGATGCAGGTATTTTTTCCATTCAGAACCGCCTGTAGCGGTTTTATTTTCGCCCCTGCTGTTCAAAAAGTAGTTTGCCGTATCCAAATGCACCAAAGGCCACGCTACATTGTAGAAATGGTCAAATTGCTGTAATTTTTCCTTTAGTTCTTTTGAAGGATTTTCCATTTGCGATACTCGTTCTTCCAGTGTTTTTCCTTTTACTTTTTCTGAAAGGCTTTTAAAATCCTCTTCATATTTTTCAATGAAAAGTTTCAGTGTAAGCGTCATTTTTCCGGTTTTGCGATTTAATCCGGCGTCTTTCCAATAAATATGTTTAAAGTAATCATCAGTAGTGGGATTTTGTGGTAATCTTTCCTTTCCTTCAGAATTTATGAGATTTTCAAGTCGCGTGCTGTAAAGCTCCAAAATACGGAACTGTGCACTTTGGAAACCACTGGCGGGCGTAAGGGTAGCGCGAAAAATATTGTAGTCTTCATAGCTCATACCGTCTTTCATAATATCGAAACTGGTAATTAGCATGCGGGTATATCTTTTTAAGCGGTCTAATTTTGTTATCCAAATTTCTTCAGGAAGATTTTCTCCTTCGGAAAGTTGTTTTATTTCGTGAATCATCATTTTTAGTGTAAGCTCGGTTACTTGATGATACATTACAAATATTTCCTCATCCTTGAAATCGGTACGGGTTTTTTGAAGGGTAAGCAGGGTATCTACCTGAATATAATCCCAATAGGTTATAGGTTTAGCCTGTAAAAGCCCGTTTAGATAAGTTTCTGTGTTTTCGCCAAGGTCGGCATATTTTTCTTCAAGTGATTTTATAATTTCGTCGTTGATCATTTTATTTTATTTAAAATAAATTTCCCTTAAAAATAAGGGATATTTTCTGTTTTCTAAAGTATTCTGAAATGAGTTTCAAAGAAAAAGCCTTGTTACAAATTTATAACAAGGCTTTAATGAAATGTTTTAAAAACTATTAATAGAACGTTGCACGGTTATCTTCAATATCCGCCTGTTTTTTCAAAGCATTATATACAGCACTTTGAGCTGCAGGGGTTGCTTTGGTGCTCATTTGATTTGCATAATTAACGTACGATTCAAGTTTTGGAGCTGGATTGAAAGCGGTGGTCTTCACTTTATAAACTCCTGTTTTTCCGTTAATTAATTGTGTGGTTTCTCCAGGTTTAGTTCCAAAAGCGATACCTACCACTTTGGGTTCGTTAGCACCTGCAATAAGTGGGTTTGCCATACTTACATCCAAAGCGGTTTGTACAGATACATTTTGGTTTTTAGCAATTTCCTCAAGTGTTGTAGCCGTAATGGATTCGCGTATTTTTTTAGCTTTTTTCTCGTTGCGTAAAATAGGCGTTACCGTGGCAGAAGCATCGGCCACAGTCATTAACCCTTTAGCGTTTTTGTTGGTAACCTGTGCTATAACATAACCATTGGTTACATTAAAACGCTTAGTGTCACCCACATTTGTATCTTCATTGAAAGCCCAACTAACAATGGGACGGTTGGCGCCTATTCCTGGAATATTGGCGTCTAATTGGCCCAATTTGTTAACGGGTTTTACTTCAAGGTTTTGGGCTTTTGCCAACTCAGTAAAGTCACCTTTTTGAACGGCAACTTCAAATTTTGATGCGTCTGAAAATACTTCATTGATTGTTTTATCGGAAGGCTCAATATTTTTTACAACTGTAGCAAGTTTAATGGCTTTTTTTGGTTCAGATTGTTTGCCAACTTCAACTATGTGGAATCCAAAATCAGTTTCTACTAGACCAATAGTGCCTTCAGGGTTATTAAAAATAAAATTGTCAAATGGAGGCACCATTCTTCCCGGAGTGGAATTCCCAAGGTCACCGCCATTGTCTTTAGAGCTGTCATCAGAAAATTCTGTAGCAAGTGCCGCAAATTTAGATTTATCTTTTTTCACCACTCCTAAAATACTATCCGCCAATTTTTGAGCTTCTTCTTTAGTTCTGGTAACAGTTTCCGGGGCACGCATAGTACCAACATAACGTATTAAAATATGTTTTGATTCTGCGGAATCCGGCATTTTTTTGGTATCCAAAACTTTAGAAAGGTAATAGGAATTATCTACCTTAAAAGGACCGTAAATATCACCTTGATTAAGATTAATTAATGTGTCTGCAACGGTTTGGGGAAGTTCGCTTTTAAACATCCAACGATCGTAGTAGGGAACATCTGAATTAGCATTTACATATTCTTCGTAGTTTTTTGTGTTTCTAAAACCTGCAATAGTATCGTTGGTTTTTGTGTCCTGGTTGAATTCCAATTTATTGTCGAGCAAAGCAGTTACATCTTTTTTAGCAGCGGTCATATCAGCTTCGGATGGTTCTTCAGAGAAGAATACATACTGCAAATCTGCCTGTGCCTCTACTTTATAATCATTTGGGTGGGCGGCAACATATTTCTTAATTTCATCATCAGTAACTTTTACATCTTCATCGGCAATTTTTTCGTAAGGAATCAAAACATAATTGAAGTTTATGTTGTCATTCTGGAAATGATATTCTTGTTCGCCTTCAGCTATTGTGGAGCGTAAACCACCTTTTATCATGTTGTAGTAAGTGGTTTGAAGAACGCCATTTGCGGTTTGTTCTTCAAAATCTAGCCATTGTTTGTACATTTCGGGAGAAGATGCTTTTATACTGGCTATGTATTCTTGGATTTTGCCATCATCAACTTGTCCAGCTTCATTCAAGAAGGTGGGGTTGTTTGCCAAGGAAGTTCGAAGGGCGTTGTCTATTTGCGCTTTTTCAACAGTGATTCCAGCTTTTTCAATCTGCTCTTCCATTATTACTCGGCGCAACTCCCTGTCCCAAACGATATTCATGGCCTGGGTTGCATTTGAATTTTGTCCCATGTTTCGCTGAGTGGCTTCCACTTCTTCCATAAAGCTTTGTCTGGAAATATCGGTGCCATTTACAGTGCCAATGTTTTCCTGACCTTTTTGGCCGCCACCTTTGGTTAATACGTCGCTTAAAATAAAGGCGAAAAGAGCCAATGCAATAATAAGGATAAGGAATATCCCTCTTTTTCTAATACTGTTTAATATTGCCATTTGATGTTCAAATTTATAGGTGGCGAAAATAGCATTTTCATCCCATTAATAAAAAAGTAAATTGAAAAAAGTGAGGAATAATTGAAAATCTAATCTTCAGAGATGTCTTTTACTTCAACAAGTTCAATTTTTGTGCTTGAAACTTCCAGAATTGTAAATACATAATCTTCAATTTCAACGGTTTCACCCTGATCTGGAATTTCTTCTGTGAAATTTACGATCAGTCCGCCGAGGGTTTCGTAATTTTCGCTTTCTTTAAAATGAAGTTTATAGGTTTCGTTCAGATAATCTACTTCCAATCGGGCCGAAAATTTATAGTGTCCGTTTCCTAATTCTTCTTCAATGAGCTCAATGCTGTCGTGCTCATCTTCAATATCTCCAAACAGTTCTTCAATAATATCTTCAACGGTTATAATGCCACTGGTACCGCCATATTCATCAATTACCACTGCAATGCTTTTTCTTTTTTTACTGAGGATATTCAGCACATCTTTTGCCAACATTGTTTCTGGAACAAAAACTACGGGCATCAAAACCTTTTTAAGGTTCGCAGGTTTTTTGAAAAGCTCAAATGAATGTACATAGCCAAGAATATCATCTATGTTTTCATTATAGATCAATATTTTTGAAAGGCCCGTTTCGGTGAAAATTTTTGCAAGTTCTTTTGGGGTGGTGTCAATATCTACCGCTACAACTTCTGTGCGGGGAATCATGGCTTCGCGCGATTTCACTTCGGAAAAATCCAATGCGTTTTGGAATATCTGTATTTCCGAATCCATTTCCTCTTTGGTTTCGGCAATTTCCATTTGTTCCGAAATATAGTTCCCCAATTCCAGTTTACTGAATGAAAGCTGAACGGTATCGCCTTCAGATTTGAAAATAAGTTTTAAAACCAAATCTGAAATCCAAATAATAAATTCTGAAATCAATGAAAAGAGAACGTAAAAAAAATAAGCAGGAACCGCAAAAATTTTCACCAAACTATTGGCGTAGATTTGAAAGAAAACTTTCGGAAGGAATTCCGCGGTCATCAAAATGATTAGCGTAGAAATTATTGTCTGCACCAAAAGGCCGCTGAAACCTGCTAGTGGTATATATTCCATTAGGAGATCGCCCATGAAAAAACCATAAATTACTAGGGCAATGTTGTTGCCCACGAGCATGGTGGCAATGAATTTTGAAGGGCGTTTGGTTATTTTTTTAAGAATGCCGGCCAGAAAGTTGTTTTGCTTCTTTTCAATTTCAATGTGTATTTTATTTGAAGAAACATAAGCAATCTCCATCCCAGAAAAAAAGGCGGAGAGGATGAGCATTATTACAATTATTATGATACTGTAATCCAATTTTTGGTTATGGTTTATGAGTTATAAAAGTTATACTCTTGAACTAATTTTTATTTCGTTCTTCCATTTTCTTTCTGAAATTCCTTTTAAAGAAAAACATAAAGATAGCCACAACTACAAAAAAGATGAAGAGATATGCTCTGTTTCTTTCAGTGGCCCAGTTATTTATAGCTTCGTAAGCGAAAAACACTGCGATAACCAGATAGGCATATTCGAAAAAACGGTACACTTTACTTAACATCTTCTATTTTATTTTTATCGATTAGTTGGACTCCTTGGTTTTTTCTGGACAAAAAGATAGTGAAATCCTGGTTGCCATCAAACCTTGCCCCTTCGTTATAGGAGCCGTCCTTGAATTTAATTTGGTAAGGTTGGTCTGTGAAAACCCACTTATTTTTTTGATCCCAATATAGTTGATTTGCTTTAAGTACAACGCTATCTGCCGTAACCAACACCACATTATTTCTTAAATCAACCAAACCTGTATTGTCATATTGAATGGCATAATCTGCATTTACGGTACTTTTTTTTCCGTTTTTATCCCAAAAAAAGACTTCTATTCCTTTGGGAAATTCTTTATAGGGAAATTCTAAATTGGAATAATCGAGCAATTTGGCAGCCAATAGATTGGTAACCAGTTTTCCGGAATCGGTGTACTTAAAATTGATGTCTTTGCCTTCTGCAATTGGGGCGCCATCAGACAGGCTTAGTTTTTTTACATTTTGATAATTGCCTTCACATGCAAAAAGCGTGATAGCAAATACAACTGCTATCACGCCTTTAAACATATTTATTGTGGTGTACATTCTTATAAGTTAGGAACTCTTACGCTACCGCCAACCCAGCAGTTAAAGGTAATTGTTTTTCCACCCATTCCTTCAGAAAAGATATCACTTTTCTGTGGGGCACGAGCTCTATATGAACTTGCGGCAGCTTTTGCATTACCTGCAACCGTACCGTCAACACGTGCAGCTTTGTCCATCATATCTGCAGCTAACCAATACATTGCTCTTTTTTCGAATACAGTAGTACCGCAATTGTTTGCGCTGTCTGCATACATTGCGCCAATTTTATAATAAGCGATACCAGCTGATGGTTTTACCTCTAGCATTTTGTTATAGTAATTTCTGGCAGTTCCAAGACTTCCTTTTTTGCGGTAGTTCTCAGCGATACTGTAATAGATTCTCGCTTTTTTAGAATTGTCTTTTTCAAGGTCGGCCGCTTGGTTAAAATATTCCAAAGCTTTTGAAGATTTCCCTTCAGCCTCAGCTTGTTTACCCAAAAGGTAAGCAGAAGTGGAGCTTGGTTCCAACTCGTGAAGGCGTACCGCTAATTTATTGGAAAGTGGGCTGTCACAGTCCTTAGCATCAAGCCTATTACTTGCTGCTTTAATCCAATCAATATCATTCTTTTTCGCTTCATAATCTTTTTCATAAAGTGGAACAAGATTCTCGCAATCTGCCAGCTGGCCCAATTTACCATTAACGCTTTCTTCAACAGTTGCATATACTCCAAGATTGTTGTCGTAAACATCTTTAGCACGTTGCTCTTTATCGGTAAGTGTGGTTCCTGCTTCTTCTTTGTCCATTAAAGGAGTAAGTTTTTCAGCCAGACTATTTTTTTCGGTGTCTATTTTATTGATTACAACATCATAAAGTTTGAATATTTCCTGTAAATCTTTTTCACCGTTATTGTGTAAATCTACCGCCAATGAAAAGTAAGTATACAGGCTTTTTCCGCTGGTAAAATCTTCAGGATATTTTTTGAAGGCTTCATCGAAAGCATTGAATTGTTCCATTTTGGAACCGATGTTATTGTCAAATTTAATTTGAGCCACTGTTAAAAGAACATCGCCTTCCTTTGTTTGCTCCGGAAAGTTTTGCAAGCGCAACTGATGTGCTTTGATAAGGTCATTTATTTTGCTTTTATCGCCTTTTTCTTCAACGAAATATTCAAACATTTTTACCCCATATTGATAGATGGCTAAATTATAGTTTGGACATTCTTTTATAAGTTTTTCATAATATGGAAGAGCCGCCTCATAGTTTTTTATTTTGGCTGGTTCTGTAAAATAGGATAATGATATTGCACAATCATCGGGGGCTTGGGCAATAGATTTTCCTGAGAAGGAAAGTAATAGAATTGTTAATAATAATGCGAATTTTGTTTTCATGGTATTTGTCTTAATGGTATTAATCGTATAATCTTTTTTCGAACCACCGGTCGTTTAATGAGAAACTTAAAAATGTATTAAAAAAGTTTTCTTTTATCAAACCAAAGTCGGTTGTTCCGCGGCTTCCTATCTCAACACCTAAATTCATGTTAGAGAATAATCGTCCTACGGGTAAACTAACTCCAAAAGATATGCCAAACTCATTAATGTCGTGTCCATCTACGTTTAGGCCTGTTTGTTCATATCTTGCGCCCGCCCTGTAAACCACTCTTTTAAAATAATTTCCAAAAGAATTGTAATTAGGAATATAATATCCGCCAAGGCGATATTTGGAAGCATTTTCATAGACTACGTTTTCCGAGCTAAAGGATCTGTTGCTGAAATTGCTGGTTTTTTGATTTGTATATTCCGCACCCAGTCCCCAAAATTTTGGTTTCCCAATTCCCGCTCCAATAGTAAATTGTGAGGGAAAAGTAAATTCTGTGTCTGCAACAAGAACATCCCTTTCATCTTCAGTAAAGATACCTGCAGGAATTATGCGCACCGTTGATATTTTTCGGGAATTTTCTGAAGTAAAACTGGTTCCGGGAGTAAAGGTTACTGAGCCTGTGACTTCCAAATCTTCCGAAATCATTTTTTTATAAAGGGCCCCAAAGTTGAAACTGAAACCCAGAATCTCAGATCGGTTATAGGTTTTGGTTCCCAATTCAATATCTTTTTGTGTTGTTGTTGTATTTTCTATTTTACCGAAGTTGTAATTGGCATCTATACCCAAACTAAATTCAGGAGTAACTTGATATCCTCCAGAAAGATAGGCTTTGTTTAAACCCCCGCTTCCAGAATATTGTGTTAATCCATCGGGTACTTCAGAATAAAAATCATAACCAACAGAACTATAAGGAATAATACCGAAGCCCATCCCGAATTTCCCCATAGGAATTCCCATCGCAATATAGTCAAGGGTAGTGGTGGATGTATTTTGGCTTTCCGTTTCAGTTTTTTGTGTAGAGGCTTTGTGGCTTCCGCCAACCGAAAAATTTATTAATTGCAGGCCAGCATATGAGGCAGGATTTTGAAGGTTAAGGTGTATGCTATCTGAGAAAACACCAAGACCTCCCATTAGTCTGTTTTCAACGGTTCCCTTGAATTTTAAGGTTCCAATACCATAAAAAGAATAGGGAGATGTGGTTCCTTCTTGAGCCACTGCCATACTTGCTGTAAGTATGAATAAACCGACTACTATTTTTCTAAACATTCACGTTTGTTAAATTCCAAAATAAAGTTCAATCCTTCCAATAAAAAATTTGAGTTGGCAAAGATGTCATTTTTTATGCTCTCTCGCAAAAAATGTGCATCACCTCCTGTTAAAATAACTGTTAAATTGTGGTATTTTTTTCTATATGCTTCTATAAAGCCATCTATTTCGTACAATACTCCATTTATCACCCCAGAATGTATAGAGGTTGTTGTGCTGTTTCCAACAAGTAATTGTTGATTGTCTGCAACAAGTAACGGTAATTTTTCTGTAAACGTATGAAGAGATTTGTACCGCAATGAAATACCCGGGGAGATAGCTCCTCCTAAATATTGGTTTTCCGAATTTAAAAAATCATAGGTAATGCACGTTCCGGCATCTATTACCAACACATTTTTGCCGGCATATTGCATCGCAGCGCCACTAATTAATGCGATACGGTCTACACCCAAAGTATGAGAGGTTTCATATTTGTTATTAAAAGGTACATTGGTTTGATTATCAAGAAATATAACCTCGTACTGCTGTTTTAGTTTTGAAATTTGGGGCTCTGAAAAACTCCCAACTGAAGCCACAATGGCATTGGAAATAGCGGGAAAAGCTTCTGAAATTTCAGCCAGTACCGACAAAAATTCATTCTTGATGCATGTTTTTTTAAGCTTGAGTATTCCAGCATCGAACACACCAAGTTTTACAAATGTGTTCCCTACATCAATTACAAGATTCATTTTTTTTATTTAAGGCGTTAAAAATACAACATTGGTTAACCAACTCTTTGTTAAGGTGATATTAAATTGGCTAAATTTTATATGGTTATTTTTGAATTATTGTTTTGCGAAAACGAAAATAGCTTTATATTTGCCGTCTCAATAATGGTGCCTTAGCTCAGTTGGTAGAGCAACGGACTGAAAATCCGTGTGTCCCTAGTTCGATTCTTGGAGGCACCACATAATCCCTAGACGTACTGTCTGGGGATTTTTTTTTCTTTAAACCAATTCTTTAAAGATCATATTTTTAAAGGGTACAATAGTCTCAAACCCTTTTTTTTTGAAATAATCCATTTCCGAAACATCTCCCGTAACCAAAACAAAATCCCCGCCCCAAGCGCCGAGACTTTTTATTGAGTGGGGGTAATCGCAGAAAAATTGTTCTTTTATTGGTGGAAGTTTAATTATTTCTGAAATGATTCGTTCATGGGCATCCATCAATTTCTCAAAATCTGGAAGCGTATAGCACATCAAAAGTTTATTGGTTATGTCTGAAATTCTTTGAAGAAATTTTTTATCAACCAATGCGTTTCTATACTTCTCAATACCTTCTTTGCTATCTTGTTTTCTATTCAAATGCACAAAAAATAACGAATCCTTAAAATCCCACAAAAGATGTATTTTTCTAAATTCAGGCTTGCCATCGTTCAATTCATATAAAATTGGGCACTCGTTTTGCGCTGCAGCAATATCATAGCCACTTCCACCGAAGCTGGTTTTCAGAAGTTCAAAGGCGTCTACGTTTGCCCATTGGGCAATGTTGTTTATTAATGTGGAGGAGGTGCCCAAGCCCCACTCTCTGGGAAAATCCAACTTTGTTGTAATTTCATATCCTTTAAAATCAGAAAGGAAAGAAGGGTTAAGTTTTTTTACTTGTGTTAGTATTTCAGATAATGTTTTTGAAAAAGGATTCTCGGGATGAGAAATCTCAAAATCATTTATTTTAAAAATTTCCTCAAACCAAACAATTCCCTTTTCATCATAGCTTTTCCAGTGTATTCCTTCTTTTTCTGAAGCCTGAACTTCCAAAGATTGCCCATATTTTGTGGGAATGGCCAAGGCAGTTGCGCCATCAAGAACCACATATTCGCCTGTGAGCAATAATTTTCCGTTGCTGTGGAATTTCTTCATTGCTATTGTCTAAGATTCTCTAAAAATGAAACTACTGAACTACGCGACACAGCATTAATCTTATAATATTCAAGGGCTTCATTTTTTTCATCTTTTGAAGCGTTTAATTGGTTCAGGATATTCATTAAGTGCATTTTCATATGCCCTTTTTGTATTCCTGTTGTTACCAAAGATTTTACGGCTGCGAAATTTTGAGCAAGTCCGGCCACAGCCAAAATTTTCATCAATTCGTTCGCGTTCGGTTTTTGAAGAATTTCAAAGGCCAGTTTTGTCAATGGATGGAGAGATGTGAGTCCGCCAACAGTGCCAACAGCTAAAGGCAATTCAATCCAAAAAGTGAAAACTCCATCTTCAATTTTTGCGTGGGTCAAGCTTCCGTAATAACTGTTTCGTGCGGCATAGGCATGGACTCCAGCTTCCACGGCACGGAAATCATTCCCCGTTGCTAAAATAACGGCGTCCACCCCGTTCATTATACCTTTGTTGTGAGTTACGGCACGTCTAGTTTCGGTTTTGGCAATTTCAATGGCCCTCAAAAATTTCTCTGCAAACTGCCTTCCCTCGTAATTTTTTGTGGTTAATTCTTCCAATTTACAACTCACTTCGGCACGCACCAAACACTCGGGAACATAGTTGGAAAGAATGCTCATTACCACTTCGGGGTAGGTTTCTTTATTTTGGAATACTTCAAATGTCTTGGCTTCTTCCCCAAAAGTATGCGCCATCCTTTCCAAACAACTATTAATGAAGTTGGCGCCCATTGCATCCAGTGTATCAAAAGTGGCGTGGATATGAAAATAACCATCCAAAATATGCGATTTGTCAACTAATGAAAGCTGCAAAAGTCCGCCGCCACGGGCTTTCATATTTTTTTCTATAGTTTGTATACTGTTGCGAAGTTTGGGTTTTACTTCTTCAAAGAAAGCCTCAATGTCCTTTTCATTTCCGAAGAAGTTGAAATGGATCTGACCATTTTTTTCAGTGGAAATCACTTCAGCCTTAAACCCACCGCGTTCCAGCCAAAATTTTGCAGCGTTGCTAGCTGCTGCCACAACCGAACTTTCTTCGGTAACCATTGGCAGAGCATACAACTTACCGTTTATTAAAAAGTTGGGCGCAATTCCGAAGGGTAGATAATAATTGGAAAGTGTGTTTTCAATAAAATCATCGTGAAGTTGCTGCAATGACACGTCGTCATTCCAATATTTTTTTAAAATTTGAATGGAGTTTGGATTGTCTTGCAGATAATTTTCTGCCAACCATTCAATCTTTTCCGCTTTGGTCTTTTTTGAAAATCCAGAAATGGGTTGATTCATTTATAAAAAATCGTTTAGCTGCAAAGATAGTGTTTCGGTGAAGTTTCTTCGGAATCATTTATAAAAAAGAAAAAGGTTTTCAGAACTAAAATGTGTTCTTAAAAACCTTTTCCATTCAACTTAAAACGAAAATCAATCTATTTCAAGTTTTTGATCAATACGTCTTTTGGCAATAAATAGGTGTGTGATTTTTAAAAGTTAACTTTCACCTAATTGTTTTTCTTTTACTTTTTATTCTGTTGTTTTTTAATGGTTTCTTCATTTATATCAAAATCATTGGTCTCTTGGTTTGTATCGCCCGTTGGGTTTGTTGGATTTTCTTGCTCTGTTTGTCTTTCAAATTTCTTTTCCATAATGCTTAATTTTTTTAATATTGAATTACAATTTAGAAAACTTAAATCATATTTTTTATTAAACAACTGCTAAAGAATGGTTAAACCTTTCTCTTTCAAAATTTAAGAACGGTCAACGATAGCCTCCACCCAGTTTTTAATAATTTGTTTGCCCTTTGGCGTCAGCACACTTTCAGGATGAAACTGTACGCTACAAACATCATAAAATTTATGGCGGAGGGACATAATTTGTCGGTTTTCATCCTCGGAAGTGATTTCCAAAACCTCGGGAAAATCTTTTTTTGAAACCACCCAACTGTGGTAACGACCTATTTCAAATTCTTTTTCAATCCCTTTAAAAAGAGGTTCACTTTCAACAAGGATTGTAGCTTTGGTAGCAACTCCGTGAAAAACTTGACTCAAATTTTCCAGGGTCCCGCCAAAAACTTCACCGATGGCCTGTTGCCCCAAACACACTCCCAAAATAGATTTTGAAGTTGCATATTGTTGTATCAATGCTTTCAGCAAACCCGCTTCATCCGGAATTCCGGGCCCGGGAGAAAGCAGAATTTTGTCGTAATTTTCTACTTCTTCCAGAGTAAATTTGTCGTTTCTTTTTACGGTAACCTCGCAATCCAATTCCTCTAAATAATGAACTAAATTGTATACAAAGCTGTCATAATTATCAATAACTAATATTTTCATTTTTTTTCCTTTCAGCTAATCTCCAACAGTTTTGTAAGTGGGCAAATTGAAAATAAAATTTCTGTATAATATTTTTCATTGCTTTCAAATATAGAATTTTTTGAAACACGCATAAATTTTCCTACGAATATTAATATGGAAAATTGGAGTGTAACAAATGGTGAAAATAAAACACTTATGCATACGTTAATTAATAATTGAAATAAACTGACTTTCAATATATTTGGTGAATGAAAATAGTAGTTATTAGTGTTTGTGCTTTTTTGCTTTTTGGCTGTGCCGATATGGAAAACAAAGCCAAAAAAGATGAAGCGGTTTCTGAAGTTGTTGTTAAAGAAAACTCCCGGAATTTTGAAGCGGATTTTTATGCAGAAAAAGTGGCATCCCTAAATTTTGAAGCGCTTGAACGGAAATATTTTCAGAAAAATACGGATTCAATTTACGTCATAAATTTTTGGGCTACATGGTGCAAACCATGCGTGAAGGAACTGCCAGCTTTTGAAAAAATTGGGTCGGAGTATTCTAATAAAAAGGTGAAAGTAGTATTGGTGAGCCTTGATTTTCCAGATAAAATTGAGGAACAAGTAATTCCTTTTATTAAGAAAAACAACATAGAATCTGAAGTTGTTTTACTGGACGATCCCGATGCAAACAGTTGGATTCCAAAAGTATCACCCGAGTGGAGCGGTGCAATTCCAGCCACCGTTATTTACAAAAGAGACAAACGAAAATTTTACGAACAATCCTTTACATTTAAACAACTTGAAACAGAATTAAATGCATTACTTTAAAAAGATAAATTATGAAAACAAAAAAAATAATTTTTGGTTTAGCGTTTACGGTTATGGCAATAACGGCCTTTAGTGGCTGTAAGAATGAACAAAATAGAGGTTTGGAAGAAGTTGCAATCAATGAGGATATTGAAATGAACAATTCAAAAACCCACATAGAACCGAATGCAATTGGCTATAAAATTGGCGATGAAGCAACAGATTTTAATTTGAAAGATGTAAGTGGGAAAATGGTTTCACTTGCGGATTACAAAGATGCCAAAGGCTTTATGGTGATTTTTACTTGTAATACCTGCCCATTTGCGGTTGCAAGTGAAGAAAGAATTGTTGCTTTGAATAAAGAATTCAAACCAAAAGGATATCCCGTAATCGCGATTAACCCAAATAATCCAAAAGTACAAGAGGATGATACGTATGAATTGATGCAGGCAAAGGCCATAGAAGCGGGGTTTACTTTCCCGTATTTATATGATGAAAGCCAAACCATTTACGCCCAATATGGCGCTGCCAAGACACCACATGTTTATTTATTGCAGAAAGAAAATGGGAAAAATATTGTGAAATATATTGGTGCCATTGATGATAACGTTCGGAATGCTTCGGAGGTGAAAGAACAGTTTTTGGCCAATGCCGTGAATGAACTTTTAGAAGGAAAAGAAATAACAGTTAAGGAAACCAAAGCGATTGGTTGTTCTGTTAAGCAGTAAAAAATCAAAAATAGTTAATTTATTGAAAGCCGTGCATTATCTAGCATGGCTTTTATTTTTAACAAAATTTTTAGAATATTAGTTTATATTTGAAAAATCCAGAAAAAAATTCAAGAATTATGAAGCAGTTTTACATTTTTATTTTCTTTTTATTTTCTTTTTCAACCATAAATGCGCAGATTATTAATTTTCCGGATGCGAATTTTAAAAACGCATTATTAACAAATTTTCCCATTATTGACACTAATAGTGATGGTGAAATACAGATAAGTGAGGCCAATTCTGCAACGACACTAAATATATCAAACAAGGGAATAACTTCTCTTGAAGGGTTGCAATATTTTACCAACATAACCACTTTAAAGTGCCAAGAAAATGCTTTCCCAATTTTGGATGCGGAGTTTTTGGTGGATATGGTGAACCTGGATTTTTCAGAAAACCCGAATTTGGTTACTGTTAACCTTTCAAATTTAGAAACGGTTCAAGGCTCTTTAAAAATTCGTTATTTCAACAGCTTGGTTTCTATTGATTTGGGAAGATTAACTTACGTGGGTGGTCAGCTTGATTGTAGTTTTAATAATGTATTAACCTCTATAAATTTGAATTCATTAGAATCCATAGGTGCCGGTTTTGGAGCTTCGAGCAATAATGTTCTTACGACGATTAATACGCCAAATCTAATTGATGTGGGGGATAAATATATTGTTCAATTCAACCCATTGTTGGAAACTTTGAGTGCCGAAAATTTGGTAACTATAGCCAAGGGTCTTGCCGTTTATAACAATTACGAACTGACAAATTTCTCTTTGCCTTTGCTTAATTCGTCAGGTGGATTCACAATGCACCATAACGATGCGCTTACTAGCATAAGTCTTCCAAATTTACAGAATATCTTTAAGTGGGGTCCATCTTCATTTGATGGAGATCTTTATTTAGTTACTAACGAATCATTGGTAAGTGCCGATTTCAGTGCTTTGCAAACTTTGGAAGGTGATTTGGAAATAGAAGACTTGATAAATTTGACAACACTTAATTTTAATAGTTTAATTACGGCAGGACACAACATTGATATTTCCACCAATATCCTTAATGGACTCAGTTTTCCCAATCTTGAAACTGTTTATGATTTTGTTCATAGCAACAATATACCATCCACATTGACCTTAGGTTCGTTAGTTTCTGCTCATGGATTAGGAGCTGGCCCCGACTTTCTCACAGAAATAAATTTGAGTAGTCTTCAAACTGCTTATTCGGTAATATTTTCAAGTTACCTATTAACATCACTGCATTTGGATAACCTAATTTCTGCTACAACCATTAATATAAGTAATAGTAATCTGACTGAGTTTAGTGCCAACAGTTTACAAACTTTTGGTTCCCTCAACTTAAGTTTTAATGAATTGGAAACCTTGGATTTTCCTTCTTTCACCGGTGATGTAGGTACCTTATGGCTGAACAATAATCAGCTTACCGATATCACGTTCGGTCCCAGCTTAACCTCTGTAAATAGCTTTGTGATTAGCAGCAATCAATTTGTAACCTTAGATTTAAGAAGTCTACCGATTATGGGCACCTTGAATTTGGATAATAATCAACTTTTAACATTATTCATAAAGAATGGTACAAACGAGATTTTGGCTATTGCCAACAATCCTAACCTACAATATGTTTGTGTAGATGAAGAACAGTTGGCTGATGTAAATACAGAAATTCTGGAAAGTGGATCTTCCATTGCCCATGCAAATTCCTATTGTTCTTTTGTTTTGGGCGGCAATTATTTTGAGGTGAAGGGTTCCGTAAAATTTGATTTTGATGCCAATGGTTGTGATCCTTTGGATACCCCTTCTCCTTTTTTCAAATTAAATAGTACAGATGGCATTAATTCGGGCGTTTTTCTTACAAATTCACAAGGTGAATACTTGATACCGGTGCAGGAAGGAACGCATACCATAACGCCAGTTTTAGATAATACGGATTATTTTACTATTTCACCCTCAGAATTAACCGTTAATTTTCCCGCAGATCCAACACCATTTTTACAGGATTTCTGCATAGCACCAAACGGTAACCATCCAGATTTGGAAATAGAAATTATTCCAACATTTCCTGCCAGACCAGGATTTGAAGCGTCTTATAAAATAGTTTATCACAACAAAGGCACCCAAATGCAATCTGGCCAAATTAAATTTCGGTATTACCCAGTAACCCAGTTCGTTTCCTCCATACCAAATGTAAGCTCTCAGGATGCTGAAAATCTATATTATGACTATATAGATCTACAACCTTTTGAGACCCGAGAAATAAATTTGGTAATGAATGTAAATGGACCCATGGATAATCCGCCAATTAATATTGGCGATTTCTTGGGCTATAAAGCAACCATAAATCCCGTTGTGGATGATGAAACGCCTCAGAACAACGTTTTTGAGTTAAAACAAGAAGTAGTAGGCTCTCTCGATCCTAATGATAAAACCTGTCTGCAAGGCGAAAGTGTAGGACCCGAAATGGCTGGGGAATATGTACATTATTTAATCCGTTTTGAAAATACCGGCAACTTTCCTGCAGAAAATATTGTAGTTAAGGATCTTGTAGATACCGATAAATTGGAGGTTTCATCCTTACGCCCGTTACATGGCAGTCACGAATTTTATTCTCGAATGAAAGACAATGCGGTTGAATTTATTTTTGAAGATATCAACCTTCCTTTCGACGACCAAAATAATGATGGTTACGTACTTTTCAAAATTAGAACAAAACCACAGTTGCAGCTGGGCGATACCTTCAGCAACGATGCTGCCATCTATTTTGATTATAATTTCCCTGTGATTACGAATGAATATGTTACGACCATTGAAGAACAATTGGGAACACCGGATTTTGAATTCAATAATGAATTTGTACTTTATCCCATTCCTTCAAAAAATATTTTGAATATTCACAAAAAGGGAGCTGCGGAAATCACATCCGTTGAAATTTATAATATGCTGGGACAAGTTGTAATCGGTATTCCTTCAGAAACAGAAATGATTGATATTTCAATTTTACAAGGCGGAAGTTATTTCGTGAAGATCAATACAGATATGGGAAGTGCATATTCAAAGTTTATTAAAGAATAGGTTTCTTTTAAGAATTGCAATAACACAACGATTTATTACTTTTGTAGAAAATTTATAACATGGCAGATTTATCCCAACAACAGTGGCGCGAACAATTGGAGAGTGATGACAATGCGGTAATTTTGGATGTCCGCACCGATGCCGAATTTGAGGAAGGGTACATTCCGGGCGCGATACAGCTTGATATTTATAACGGTGCCGAATTTCTTCAAAGTGCAAAGCAATTGGACCCCCAGAAAAACTATTATGTTTATTGCCGTTCCGGTGGCAGAAGTGGGCAAGCCTGTATGTTGTTGAATTCAGTGGGAGTAAAAAACGCCTACAATTTAAAAGGCGGAATTATTGAATGGAAAGGGCCATTAACTAATTAAAAAAAATTGATTATGAAAAAAGCATTAATTCTTTTTGGACTTACCGCATTACTTTTTTTTACAGCCTGTAAAGACAAAAGTATTGCGCAAGAAATTCAGGTGTTAGAGCCCCAGGAATTTCACGATTCACTCTTAAAAAACAATGATGTGCAGCTGATAGATGTTCGTACGAAGGCAGAGTTTGAAGAGGGCCATCTACAAGACGCTTTGAACATTGATGTTTTGCAAACAAATTTTATTACTGAGGCTGAAAAATTGAATTTGGAAAAACCCGTTTACCTTTATTGCCGCAGTGGAAAAAGAAGCGCGAAAGCAGCCCTGATACTAAAAGATGTTGGTTTTAAAGAAATTTATGACCTACAAGGGGGCTATTTAAATTGGGAAAGCAAAGAGTTCCAAAACAAAAAGTAAAATAACTTTTTAATTTTTTTAACAAATAAAAATTTTTATAGTTAAACCCACGCTAAAGTACACTTTCAAAGAACTTCTTATTAAAAACAATGCGTATCTTCCTTTAGGGTAAAATGTTTTTATATGGAAAATAAAGAAGAAATAGTGCGCAACGAAATTAGAAAGCTAATTGCTAATAGTTGCCGATTTGATAGGCTTCCAAATAAAGATTTTCGGGATTTTCATAAAACCTTTCTAAAATTTTTCTTTAACGCGGTCGATATCAATATTGATTATGCTAGAAAGATGATTTCCATTTGGAATTCCAAACCTTTGACAACAGATCCCCTTAGGCTCTATGATTTAAACGAAGCAATAGCAGATGTAGTTGCGTATTCCAATTTGGAAGAAACTTTGTCGGGCTGTATTGAAGAAGGCCATATTCAAAACAATTTTTATAAAAAAATGCTTTGTGAATTTGGAGATAAACCCCAAAATGAAATGGATATGATAAGTGCCTAATTTTTAATTGCCTATAAACTTAAATCCTGCTGAAATAATACTGTAATGCAAACCACTGTCGCGTTTGTAATAATCATATTTTAAGTCTACACTTTTCAATCCGAACTGTAACAGCCTAAACTTTGTGAAAATATCGGTATACCCAATTCCAAAACCATATTGGTTTGCTGAAAATTCAGATAAATCATAATCTGAAGTATAGAATTCAGAAGTGGATAACGCTTCTTCATATGGATAAAAATAATCTGCCGAGGTCTGATTGTAAAAACGATAACTTGGATACAGCGTAAATTTATCCGTTATTTTTATGGGTATTTCAATACTTGCCGTATGCGAATTAATTCCCCAATCATCAAAATAATAACGATAATAGGTTCTTAAAACAAACATTTCATTTATAAAATAATTCAACCTTCCACCAATTGCAGTTTTAAAACGTGTTTCGGGCAACCTTTCAATATCATCCGCTAACTGAAAATTTTCACGAAAACGATCTGGTAGGTCATTGAAATATATTCGTTGGAAAGGTGTTGACAATAAACCTTGCTGTTGCACTAAATCCAAAGAAAGCGAAGCCTGCAGACTTTTTGATAATATTTGTGAAAAGCCCAAACCTACCGAATAGGAATTCCTGTTTTTCTTATCCAATCCATTAAAATTTGAGGACTCCCGAAGTTCAATAGGATATAATAACTTCCAGGTATCTAAATAAACATTTGCATGTATGCTTAGCTCTGTGTTCTTTTCATTAAAAAGTTTGGTGTAACTTCCACCGATGCCCAACGAAAAATAATCATATTCTGATGAAACCGAAACCTTAGCGCTCACTATATCATTTCTATCGTCACTGCTGTGCGAATAACTTATATTGCCACCAGCCCAGAGATCACTTGCCGATGCGCCGGAAGATGCTACATAAGGGTCTGCAGGGTTATTACTGTCAAAAGGATCAACATTACTCGAAGAAGCTGATGTGTAAGCCGAAACACCCGCATCAATTGTTAAGATATCGTCTTCATTTAAAGGAATTGAAACAACTATAGTTGGGGTGAAGTCGGTAAGTTTTTCTGTGCCTATACCGCCACTCACGGCTGCATTGTCACCATCTTGGCTGTAATAGCTAGTTAAAAAATCAAGCTCTGGAGCTTCTAGTACCCTCTTTTTATAGGTGCTAGTAGAATCTTGTGCAAAAATTGTGGCCGAAAATAGAATGATAAATAAACTTATTGTGTGTTTCATAATTTTTTAGTTACATCCGCAACCACCTCCAGTTTTACCTCCATTAGCACCTACCGCGGCCTCTCGGTAAGCTTGTGCATTTGTTTCAAATCTATCTACGGGTTTGTCTCCCAAAACCATATCAGGGTCGTTTATATTAACCTTTTCATATTCTTTAACAACAGTACAGGAAGGAAAAGTTCCCAATAGTATTAATGTTGTAATCAGCAGTAATTTTTTCATTTAATGCGCTAGTTTTTTGGTGTTTCTATTTCAATATTTTTTGAAGTGTAAATTTCGCCATTTTCATCGATAATGATGCATTCTATTTGTGGTAATTGGTCAATGAAATCAATGCCAACATCCTTTCCCATAACGAAAATTGAAGTGGCCAAGGCATCAGCTAATTCAGCTTTGGGGGCAAACACGGTAGCGCTGATAATTCCGGTTGCCGGATAGCCTGTTCGAGGATCAATTATATGTGTGTAACGAATACCATTAAAGGTAACATATTTCTCATAATTTCCTGAAGTTACAACCGCATTCTCGTTTAACGGTAGGAGGGCAAAAGCCTTATTTTTGTCCAAGGGATTTGTAATGGCCACTTTCCATAATTCGCCGTTTGGTTGTTTTCCCCACGTATTCATATCGCCCGAGGCGTTAATTATTCCTGCGCTTACGCCTTTTTTCATCAATAAATTCTTGGCTTTATCGGCTGCATAACCCTTGCCAATACCGCCAAAACCTATTTTCATTCCCTCCAATTTTAGAAATACCGTAAAATTTTCAGGATCTAGAATAATGTTTTGATAACCAATTTTTGAAACCGAATTCTTAATGGCTTCTTCGGAAGGCATTTCGGTCATACTGCCGTCAAACTTCCATAATTTATCCATGGATGCATAACTAACATCGAAAGCACCCTCCGTCAATTTTGAAATCTCAATACACCGAACAATAAAATTGTAGAGCTCTTCATCAACTTTTACTGGTTTTATGCCGGCGTTTCTATTAATTTCTGATGTCTGTGAAGCTGGATCCCACGATGAAATGAGTTTTTCAATACGAGTTATTTCGTCAATAGCTAAACTAATATAAAGGTTTGCCTCCGTTGAATCTTGTGGCAACCACGGTAATTTCAAAACGGCTACCCATTAATTTTAGGGTGCGTTTAAAGATTTCCTGTGCAAAAATTGAATTTGCGTAAAAAAGCGCGAGAAATATTAAGGCCGTTTTTTTCAAACTATTTCACAAAGGCTTTAAGTTTTTCAATATAAGCAGAAGGGGTCGTTTTTTCATAACCGGCTTCGCCCAACACATTTCCTTCTTTATCAAGAACAACTACAAAAGGAAAATAACCTTGTTTATTATATTTTTCGGCAAGTTGATTGTTTTTTTGTTGTTGTGAATCGGCTAAAGCATTTGACTTTTTTCTGGGAAAATCTGCCTGCAACATTACAAAATGTTCTTTGGAATAATTCTTGAACTCATCTGTGCTCCAAATTTCGCGATCAAGCTTAATACACGGAGCGCACCAATCACTTCCCTGAAAAACCAGAACAATTGGACGATCCTCTTCCGAAGCTATTTCTTTTGCAGTATTAAAATCGGTTTGCCATTCTTGGGCTTGGAGGGAGGTAAGGGAAATAAAAAGTAAGGAAACAATTAATAATATCTTTTTCATTTTCATTGGAATGTAAATATTGATTATAACTCCTTTAATTCAAATTTAGTGCCGAAAATTAAAGAAAAATTTTCCGGTTTAGTTGTATTTTTAATTTAAGGAGAAATCTTTATTTATTAAACTAAATTACCCATTTAAACTATTTAATCGATAATAAAATCATTTAAATTTGCAGCCTAAAATTTTCACATTGGCAAAACAAATCACAGATACCATTATAATGATTCGTCCTGTAGCGTTCCGTATGAACGAGCAAACGGCGGTCAATAACTTTTTTCAGGAGGATATCGCTCTTAAAAATGCTGAAATAAATTTAAAAGCACAGCAAGAATTTGATGTTCTTGTGCAAAAACTTCTTGCCGTTGGAATAAACGTTATTGTTGAGAACGACGATTTGCGAATGGACACGCCCGATTCTATTTTTCCGAATAACTGGATAAGTTTTCACGAAAATGGTGATGTTGGCTTGTACCCAATGTTTGCCGAAAACCGCCGTCGCGAAAGACGTGAGGAAGTCTTGTTCCGTCTAGAAGATGAAGGTTTTATAATTAATAATGTTTACGATTATACAACTGCGGAAGATGAAGGCTTGTTTTTGGAAGGAACCGGAAGTCTTCTTTTAGACAGAGTGAACCGAAAAGCTTATTGCGCGCTTTCTCCAAGAGCCGATGAAGAATTACTGATCGAATTTTGTGAAGATTTTGAATATTTTCCCGTAATCTTTACTGCAAACCAAACTGTTGACGGCAAACGTTTGCCAATTTATCATACAAATGTAATGATGTGTTTGGCAGAAGAATTTTGCGTAATATGTTTAGACGCAATAGACGATGCGGCAGAAAAGAAGAATGTGGTTTATCATCTAAAAAAGGATAGAAAGGATATAATAAAAATAACGGAAGCGCAAATGCACCATTTTGCAGGCAATATGCTTCAACTGCAGGGAAAGGAAAACAAATATTTAGTGATGAGCGCCGCGGCTTATAAAAGCTTAAACAAAGACCAAATTGCAGCCATCGAAAAACATTGCGAAATTCTAAGCAGCGATCTTACAATTATTGAAACCTGTGGTGGTGGAAGTGCGCGCTGTATGATGGCCGAGGTTTTTCTTCCAAAGGCATAATTAAGGCATAGCTTCTTTCTTGGTAATATTCCGAATCATTCCTCCAAAAATGAAATAGTGGAAGGGCAGCATTATATACCAATACAATCTTCCCCATAAACCTTTTGGTCGGAACGTAGCCGTTTGTATCAATTCATTTTTATCATTAATGCAGAATTCCAGCCACGCTTCGCCCGGCAATTTCATTTCGGCAAAAAGCAAAAGCCGTTTACTTTCCCTGTCTGCATAAAGAACACGCCAAAAATCCACTACATCACCCGGGTAAATTTGATTTGGATGGTGTTCTTCCTCGACGCAATCCAACTCCTCCAACAACTTTATCCATAAAACCCCGAATTTTCCAAAGTGAATTTCCATAATACCAGCCGCGGTTGCCGCCAATGGCCCAAATGTTATCCAAAACTTTTTCGGGATTGTCAATTTTTACCACTTTTCTGTCCTTTAAACATCCGAAAGTGGGCACTTGAATATACTCTTTCAAACTAGAAATTCTACCTGCCACCAACGAATCCTTCCAGCTTGATATAACAAGGTTTTGCTCAATTTTAATAAAAGCCAATTTAATAGCATCTTCATAAGAAATTGGTTTAATTTTTAAAATTTCCTGCAGTTTATTGTCCTTGGCGACCACTTCCATTTTCATACTGTCTACAAGGTTAACCGCAAGTTTATAGGAAGTGGAGGTTACAAAATAAAGCCAATACGAAGAAAGGCGTGGCGACATAATTGGTACGGAAATTATCCAAAGTTTTAACCCTCGAATTTTAGAATATCTTAGCAACATTTCTTTGTAGGTCAAAACGTCGGGCCCCCCAATATCAAATGATTGGTCAAAACATTGCTCATTGTTCAAAACGCCGAAAAGAAATGCGATCACATCGCGAATTGCTATGGGCTGAATCTTGGTTTTCAACCATTTTGGAGCAATCATTATCGGCAATTTTTCACATAAATCCCTTATTATTTCAAAAGAAGAACTGCCGCTGCCCACCACAATTCCAGCGCGTAACACCGTTAAATGATATTTGCCTGTATATAAAATTTCCTCAACTTTTTTTCGGGAGGAGAGATGTTTTGAAAGCTGTTCTTCGTTTACAATTCCGCTTAAATAAATAACCTGCTTAACTGAAGTTACCGCCATGTATTTATTGAAATTCTCTGCTGCACGCGCTTCTATTTCATCAAAATTAGTGTCGGCACCACTCATGGAATGAATCAAATAATACGCAGCATCTATGTCTTTCGGAAAAGATTCGGTCTTCACTTCTTCGGCAAAATCAACCTCAAAGACGGTTACTTTTTTTATGGTTTCTGGATCCAGCGGAAGCCTGTCCTTATCACGAACTGCACAGATTATTTCATGTCCGTTCTCTAAAAGTTGGGGGAGCAAACGCATTCCGATATATCCGTTAGCACCTGTGAGTAGAATTTTCAATTTTAAACTTTTGTTTAAAGATAAATCATAATTACTAAACAATAGCTAAAATATGGAAAGTTATAGTTACACTAATTTTTCAAAACGTATCTTTAAAACTTCAACCAATCAAATCGGGAAATCAATGAGAATCTTAAAAATAGTCTTGCTAATAGTGGGTGTAGTTTTAGTTGTATTGGGACTTTACAACGCTTTCGTGCCTCAACAAGTTTTGGATATTGGTCCATTGGAAGTTAACGCCAAAGAAGGTTTGACCAATCAAACATTAGGGATGATTGGGATTGGTGTTTTGGCACTGATAGCTGGCACTCTTCTTAAAAATCGCCGCTAATTTTTCAACCATTTATTGTTTTAAAAATAGAAATTACGGCCGCGCTGATGTATTCAACGCCTATGGAAATAACTATAAAACCTACAATTCGCGAAATGGCATTTATCCCGGAAGCACCCAAAAATTTACTGATGTAATGCGAACTTCTTAAAATAATAAAAGTCGCTAAGCCAACTGCCAATACTGCTAAAACAACAAATATCAACTCATTGAATTCATGATATTTTTGGTTAAAGGTTATTAATAGTGAAATGGAGCCAGGCCCTGCAAGCATGGGGATTGCGAGTGGTGTAAGCGAAAACTTTTCCCGTTTGTCCAAATCTTTTTGAACCCGTTTGTTCTTCATCCCTTTATGTTTTGAAAATGTTCCCGTCAGCAGTGCAAAACCGGAAGTAACAATTATTAACCCTCCTGCAATGCGCAATGCGTTCAAACTTATTCCGAAAAATGCCAATAAGTAAGTTCCGGCGAAGAGAGAAATAATCAAAATAACGATGACATTTATCGTTGTCAATAATGAAGTTTTGTTGCGCTCCTGTGGAGTTTCATCACTGGTTAAACCTACAAAAACAGGCACTGTCCCTAAAGGGTTAATTACTGAAAATAATGCTGCAAAAACATATAAAAAAATATCCATAGTTTTTTGGGCAAAGAACGTGTGCAATTTCAAATTTAAGTTTACCCCAACTTTAAATGAAAGTTATCTGTATCTGTTACAGCTCAGACGAGAATTCCTTATTTTTCAGGCTGTACATTCTTACTTTTTTTTGAATGGCTCATTTCAAAAAAAGTATCTTTGCGTTTTAAAATTTTAGTATGAATATTCAGCAAACATTGGAAACCGCAAATTAAAAACTGCAGTCGAAAAACTGTACGGCGCAAAACTTGAATCGGTAGAACTACAGCCCACCCGCAAGGATTTTGAGGGAGATATTACCGCTGTTGTTTTTCCGATGCTCCGAGTTGTGAAAGGAAATCCGGTACAGATTGGCGAAGCTATTGGCAATTATTTGACTGAAAACGTTTCAGAAATTGAGAAATTCAACGTGGTTCAAGGTTTTTTGAATATTGTTTTGAGCAATTCATATTATTTGGATTTTTTCAATTCGGTTGCAGATTTTTCAACATTTGGAAAAGTACCGCAGGGAAATGAAGCTTTGATGGTGGAATATTCTTCGCCAAATACCAACAAACCCTTGCATTTGGGACACATTCGTAATGTTTTGTTAGGCTATTCGGTTGCTGAAATTGAAAAAGCAGCTGGAAAAAAAGTCTATAAAACCCAAATTATCAACGACCGTGGAATTCATATTTGCAAAAGTATGCTTGCTTGGGAGCGATTTGGAGATGGTGAAACTCCAGATTCAACAGATTTAAAAGGCGATAAACTTGTTGGAAATTATTACGTTAAATTTGATAAAGAATATAAAAAGCAGATTGAAGTTTTAAAAGAAGAAGGAAAAACCGAAGAAGAGGCAAAAATACAAGCGCCATTAATACTTGAAGCACAGGAAATGCTTCGTAAATGGGAAGCTGGCGATGAAAAAACCGTAGCACTCTGGAATAAGATGAACGGTTGGGTTTACAAAGGTTTTGAGGAAACCTACAAAGCACTCGGCGTTGATTTTGATTTTTATTATTACGAAAGCGATACCTATTTATTAGGCAAAGATATTATTGAAGAAGGCATTAAAAAAGATGTTTTCTTTATGAAAGACGACGGTTCCGTGTGGTGCGATTTAACCGATGACGGACTGGATGAAAAACTTGTTTTACGAAGTGATGGCACTGCGGTTTATATGACGCAGGATATTGGAACGGCAGTTCAACGGGTAAAAGACCATCCAGATGTTGGCGGAATGATTTATACCGTGGGCAATGAACAGGATTACCATTTTAAAGTGTTGTTTTTAATTCTGAAAAAACTCGGCTATAGCTGGGCCAAAAACCTATTTCATTTAAGCTATGGAATGGTGGATCTTCCTTCGGGAAAAATGAAAAGCCGCGAAGGAACTGTTGTTGACGCCGATGATTTAGTTGCGCAAATGGCGGATACGGCACAAACAATTTCCGAAGAACTTGGAAAGATTGACGATTTTTCGAAAGAGGAAAAAGAAGCAACTTTACCAAATGATTGGTTTGGGGGCTTTGAAATATTATATTCTTAAAAGTAGATCCCAAAAAACGAATTCTTTTCAATCCCAGAAGAGAGTGTGGATTTTCAAGGAAATACAGGGCCGTTTATTCAGTATACCTATGCGCGGATTCAATCCATTTTGAGAAAAGCCGCTTCGGCTAAGCTTAGCGACCGGTCATTGAGCGGAGCCGAAATGACTTTACATCCCAAAGAAAAGGAGCTTATAAAAATAATCCAGCAATATCCCGAAACCATTCAATTGGCTGCGGAAAATTATAGTCCTGCCTTGATTGCAAACTACACCTATGATTTGGTGAAGGAATTCAACAGTTTCTACCAAAACGTGCCCATTTTGGCGACGGATAATGAAATTGAAAAAGCGTTCCGTGTAAAAATTTCAAAAGCAGTTGGCGAAATTATAAAAAGTGCTTTTGCGCTTTTGGGAATTGAGGTTCCCGAAAGAATGTAGTTTTCAAAATAAAACCTGGAACGAAAAATTTGGCGTAATTCCCAAAGAAATTTCCTCAATTTGGTTTACCGTTATTTCATTGTTTTCGTCACGTGACAGAGCATAACGAATGTTGATCGTGTTTTCCGTATTCAAAATATTTAAAAGCGCGATGTTTATTTTGGCATCAATAGTCGGGGATAGCTTCCAAAGATATTCCGCGGAAAGATCGGTGCGAAAATAATCTGGTAAGCGTTCATTATTTGGCGCATCAAATTGAATGGTCGTTATTCCCCCTTGCGTGGTTGTTTCAGAATTTTCCAACGGAATGGTATAGGGTTTTCCGCTGTGCCAATTCAGTCCCAACGCAATTTTCAAAGCATGCCACGAATAACTTCCTGCAAGCGTCGCAGAATGCTGAATATCCAGATTGTTCGGAAACGTCGAGGGTTCGAGGTTTTCAAATTCATAATCGTTTTTACTGTACATATAACTTAGCCACGTGCTGAACGTTTTGGTTTTTTTATTAATCACAAATTCAGCGCCTTTAACTGTGTAATTTCCTATGGTATTTACAAATTGAAACTGGTTTTGAAACCCTTGGTTTGCACTATTTATATCTTCCACTAGTTTATAAAATCCCTCCACGTTCATAAAAATTCCTTTTTTGCTGTAAACAAATCCCGCGGAAGCTTGTTTGCTTTTAATTATTGGTGTGTTTTCTTGGTCAGCCAATATCCATCTTCTTTTTTCAATGCCGAGAAAATCACTTTCAAAATCGATTCTTTGTGAAGTGCTTTGGCTTTTGAATTCGCCCAAAACCTCAACTGCAAAACCATTTCCGAATTTTTGATGCAAACTAAAACGCGGTTCTACTATAATTTCTTCAAACTTCGAAAAATAATTTCCGCGCACACCTCCATTAATAAAGGTTTTTTGATTGGAGGAAACATAATTTCAATCCCGCAAAAATGGCGTGGGTTCGAAGTACGTTCTTTTCATAATCGCGAAATCGCGGCAAATTTACATCTTGTGTGTTTGCAATACCAATTTCTGAAAAATGATAGCCAGTTTGAAGTTTTAAAGATTGTGAAAGTTCAATGTTTGCGTCAAGTTTAACGCCGGTTTCCAAAACTTCATTTTTTTGGATCTGCTCTTGGGTGGTGAAAATATCTTTATGAATGGCATCCAACAAATAATAGGTGCCATAAGCCAAAGCCGTAGTTTCTAATTTTATCATTCCACTCTCGGCTCCAAGTTAAACCGCCCAGCAAACTACGTTGGTCCAGCTCACTGGTTTTTGATTGGGAATTGGCTTCCAAAGTTTCGGTGAAATCCAATGAATTGTCTATCGTTAAAAAGTTTATTCGCACTTTGTCTTTTTGTGAAATATCCCATAACAATTTGCTGCTGAAATCGTAAAAACTGAAATCTTCATTCGCAGTGATTGCTACATTGTTTTCACTGTTTTCAATATTTGAAATTTCACTGTCCTGAAAAATACGCTTCGTGTAATTTTTATAAATGGGAGATTCCCAAAGATGGTTGATGGATTTTCGGGCAGCAACCTGAACACCGAAAGTTTCTGAAATTGGAATATCCAAAAACCCGTTCCCGTTTATCAAATTAAACCCAATGCCAGCTTCGGTTTCTGATGAAATTTTATTTTTTGAGCGCATATCAATAACACCCGAAACTCCTTCGCCATAGCGAATATTTGTGCCATTTTTATAGATGGTTATATTTTTGGTTATGTCAGGGTTTACGGCCGAAATCAACCCGAAAAAATGTCCACTTTGATACATTTTTATATCGTCCCAAAGCAAGAGGTTTTCATCATGGGAGCCGCCGCGAATGTTTATGTTTGAAATAGTTTCATCCACACTTTCCACCCCCGGCAGAGCCTGCGCAATTTGCAGAACATCGTTTTCAACCTGTCCTGGCAAAAGACCAAAATTTTGAGTGGAAATTGAAATAGACCCATCCAGATTTTTATCGATTCCTTTCGTGAAAATATTGTGGATCATCACTACTTCCAGCTCAGAGATTGAAGGAACTAGGATGATTGCGGGACAATTGCTTGATAAGCTTGAAGTGTTTTTTCTGATTGGGTTATAGCCAACAAACGAAACCGTGAAGTTTACATTATTGTTATCCGCTGGGATATAGAAAAAACCTTCCGCGTTTGTGATGGTGTTGAATGTGTTGTTTTCTGAAATAATCGTTGCGCCTTCCAATGGCAGCTGGGTTTCAAAATCAATTATCTGGCCGCAAATACTGCCTTTTTTTTCATTTGAAGTAATGGTTATATAGCGTTCGTTGATGCGACGATAGAGTAAAGGCGTGTTTTCACGAAGATACGAAAGTACATTCTCTATGGAGTTATTATTGTTTGAAAGTGGCTTCAATATAACTTCCTCAACTTCTTCACGAACATAGGTAAACCTGATGTTATATTCCTTTTCCAAAGATTTTAAATAGGACAAAAGTGTGGTTTCATTAGTTTCCTGCGCCATGGATTTTGTTCCAAAAGCACTAAAAACTAAAAAGAAAACCAAGATTTTGTAGCTACTTGCTATTTTCGGCATGAATGCTTACGGCTCCGTTTTTATTTATTTTATAATTTAAATGTAGGGGTTCACAAATAGCTTTTAATGCAAGTTCCAGATTTTCATGTGTAAAAGTACCCGAAAATCTATGTTCTGAAACTACTTTTCCCGATGTTACCTTAATTGAATATTGTCTTTCTAATTCTTGAAGTACTAAGGAAAGAGGCGCGTTTACAAAAGTACTTTCGTTGGCAAGCCATACCGGTGAGAGGGTTTTCAATAGATTCGTTTAAAATCAACTCTCCGTTTTCGATCTGTACTTTGCTTCCGGCGGGTACTTTTAAAAGTGTATCGTTATAAGCAACACTCACCAAACCTTCGTAACAGGCAACCGTGAAAAAAACCATCGCGCGCAAAAACATTAAACTGCGTTCCCAAAACACTTACAGTCCCTTCAACGGTTTTTACGCTGAATTTATTTCCTTTGGTCACTTTAAAGTAAGCTTCGCCATCCAAAGAAAGTTCGCGGGAATTGTCCCAGTTTTTTTTGTTGTAAGTAATTTTTGAACCTGCGTTTAGCACGACTTCAGAATTATCGGGCAATAAAAAGGTTTCGGTCTGTGCAATTTCAGTTTTCACCGAAGTGTCTAAAGTAGAAATGTAATAAAATCCAGCGAGTAAAACCGCAACTACCGCGGCAACCTTCCAAACCACTGAAAAAATATGTGGTTTTTGCAGTTGGCGCACTGGTTTTATTTTGTTCGAAATTGCTTCAAAGTTTGCCTCGGCATCCATTTTGGGAAGCTCAAAATTTGCACTGGCGGCAGCAATTTGCACATACGAAGCATATTCCGGATCTGATTTTAATTTTTCCAGTTCTTCCGGAGTGGCTTCGCTGTTGAGCCATTTGTGCAATAAATACTCTTTCTCCATTTTATATGTATTCATAAGTGTAACAGTCAAAGTGTATGTTACCCTACCTTAAATTTTAAATATCGCCAATTTCTTTCCTGAGTTTTGCCAAAGCTTGGCTCATGCGTTTTTCCACGGCCTTTACCGAAATGTTCAGCATTTCTGCAATTTCAGCATATTTTTTTCCTTCAATCCTGTTTAATAGAAAAGCCGTGCGTTGGGCTTCGGTTAGATTTTCTAGGGAATTTTTAAGTTTTTCCTGAAATTGGTTTTCTTCCATTAAAAATTCGGGAGACTGAAAATTTGTGCGGTCAGGTTGAATCTTGGCATGCTTCAAGACCACTTTTTTGTGCGCCACTTCATTTAAAAATGCATTGTTGCAGACGGTATATAAAAATGATTTTGCTTTTTCAGTAGTTATTTTTGCGCAGTTTTGCCACAATTTTATGAAGGCTTCCTGAACCAAATCATCAGCTTGCGCTCCATCGCCACATTTATAATAAATAAAACGCCAAACCGGTTTTCCATGAGTTTCATATAGGCGATTGAAGGTATTTTCGTTACATACATTTTCGTGCTCTTTCATAAAAGTGGTTGTCGGCTTCAAATATATTTAAAAGTTTTTTCAACTTGTAGGGTAGGGTAAATTTTAATTTATTTGTTCTTAATACAAATCGCCCAACCTATTAATTGTGAAAAAAATAAACCTTCTCCAGCTTTTCGTTTTGCTTATTATGAGCATTTCTTTTTTTTCTTGTCAGAAGGAAGAAAAGGAATATATTGACGAAACACCCCCAGAAACCATAACAGCGAATTCCCCTTTAACAGATTTGTTGTTGCGTACCTCCCAAAATCCGGGCACCTACGACAATATTATTGACGGAAATGGCTGTGCTTCGGTAGTGCTTCCGGTTACGGTTACAGCCAACGGACAACAAGTAACGATTAACACTCCCGAAGATATTTTGCTGATTGTACAGATTTTCAATCAGTTTCCGAATGATAATGATACTTTAGAAATAAACTTTCCAATTACACTTGAGTTGTTTGATTTTACGCAAGTCATTGTAAACAATCAAAGCGAATTGGATGGTTTGGCGGCCACCTGTGGTACAAATGAGGTTGAAATTGGCTGTTTGGATTTTGTATATCCTATAACTTTTTTCACCTATAATTCAGATCAACAACAAACCGGGTCTGTTATTGTGGGTAGTGATTTAGAGCTTTTCAGTTTTCTGCAAGGTTTGGGGCCGAATGATTTTGTTAGTTTAAGTTTTCCAATAACGGTAATTCTTGCTGATGGTTCAACTTCTGAAGTGAACAGCAATCAACAATTGCAGGCATTGATAGCAGATTGTGTGGCAAACACTAATACCGATCCGATTGATATTTCACAATTTGAAGAAGATTTAACAACGGGACTTTGGTACGTTGAATACTTTTTTGATGATTATGACGAAACTGATAATTATGCAGGCTATGAATTTAGTTTCAATTTAGATGGAACGGCACAAGCTATAAAAGACGGAACCAATGTGCCTGGAACTTGGGCGCTTGTTGACGATTTTAAATTTGATATTTTCTTCGGAACAAACACGCCTTTGGATGAGCTTGACGAAGACTGGGAAATACTTGAAGCAACGGCAGATATTATTAAGCTCAAACACATTAGCGGAAGTGACGGAAGCACAGACTATTTAACGTTTGGCCGCACTCCTAATACCGGTGGCAATAATACGGAACTAAATCTGTTCATAGAAAATTTGAGCACGGGAACCTGGTTTGTGAATTTGCTGGAGGAAAATGGAAATGACCACACTACAAATTTTAATGACTATGAATTTACTTTTTTAAGAAATGGTTCTGCGGTAGCTATTAGTAGCAATAATACCATCAATGGTTTTTGGACTGCACAAATAGATAATGGTATTTTAGATTTCATTCTAAATTTTGATACGGGCACCAATAATAATTTTGCTGAATTAAATGACGATTGGGATGTTTTAGAATCCACACAAAGTATAATCCGTCTTTCTGATGTGAGTAGTGGCGGAGGCGGAACAGACCTTCTCACTTTCGGTCGGGAGCCAAATGGCGGCGGTGGCGGCGGTCCAGATCCACAGGAACTTCGCGATATTCTGCAATCGGGCACTTGGTTTGTTGAAAAATATTTGGATGATGGTGACGATGAAACTTCAGATTATTCCGGCTATAATTTTACATTCTTTGCCAATCAAACAGTCTTCGCCACAAATGGATCAGAAAATGTTGATGGAATATGGATTGTAACGGTAACCGGCCAAGAATTAAACTTTGAACTTGATATGGATAGTCCCATAAATGGTGCAGATAATGATGAATACAAGGCCTTGCAATATTCACCAACCTTAGTGACATTTATTACCCGAGATAGTGACGGGAATATTGAAGACACCTTAATATTTAAAAAGAACTGATAAATATAAACCTCTAATTCTTTAAAATCCAAAAACTATGAAAATTATGAAAATGAAAATGGCAAGTATATTTTTAATCCTTATGTACATTACAACTGTGGCAGCTTGTAGCAAAGACGACAGTAATAACGATTCCCCACAAAATACAACGGTGCAACAGACCCAAACTACTGCGCAAAGCGGCTCTTGGAAGGTTACCTACTTCTTTGATTCAGACCACGAAGAAACGAACCATTTTACGGGCTATACCTTCAACTTCAATGAAGATGGTTCGTTGGTAGCTGTAAAAGGAAGTACAACAATAACTGGAACTTGGTCAGTAACAGATGGTAGTTCTAGCGACGATGATGGAGGCTCAAGTGATAAGGACTTTAATATTTTCTTTGCTTCACCTCCAGATTTTGAAGACCTTTCGGATGATTGGGATATTGTTTCTGTCGGCAATTCTAAAATTGAATTAAGAGATGTAAGTGGTGGCAATGGCGGCACCGATTATTTAACCTTTGTAAAATTATAATTCCCTTTTTTTGATCCCCGCGATTAAGCCACGGTTATCCGTGGCTTTTTTGTATTTGCTAATTATTGAGCGAAATTTTAGTTGCGGTAAAGCGATTTGCCAGCAGCCTCATATTTATCGTTAGTCGTCCAAATGGGCGTTATCGGGTCGTTGGCAATCAACCTTCCAGCAAATACATAGCTTTGGAAAAATTTCAATAAATAGTCGTAATCCAATGTGTTTGCTTCATCCCCGGCTTGGTGATAATATTTGGTTACATCGCCGTCAAAAGAGGTAAAGCCCAATGAAAATGTGGGAGCTGGAATTCCTTTTTTGGCAAAAGATACATTATCACTTCGGTCAAAAAGATTTTGCTCAGGCGCGGCATCATCAATTGCTTTTAAACCGAATGCCGTGGCAGCGTCTTTTATATTTGAAGATGCTGTGGTTCTTGGCAATCCAATTACTGAAATTACAGAAGTATCATTATAGCCTGCATTATCACTGTTAAAGCAATAAACCATTTTATTTAAAGGGATTAAAGGGTTTTCAACATAGTATTGGCTTCCCAGCAATCCTTTTTCTTCGCCTGTGAAAAGAATAAATAAAGCGGAGCGCTTGGTTGGGTATTTCGCAATATTTTCTGCCATACTTAAAACGGTGGTAGTTCCCACGGCATTATCTCTTGCGCCATTGTAAATTTCATCGCCGGTTTCATCTGGATTACCCATGCCAACGTGATCATAATGAGCGGAATATATAATGAATTCATTTTTTAATTGTGGATCAGATCCTTCAATCATTCCAATTACATTTTGGGAAATGACGGTTTTCTTTTCTTGCCCTTCCATCATCAATTTTACACTCAGATTTTCTTTAGATTCTAGCGATTTTGCCTGAATATTATTTTCATCAAGAACCCAAAGATATGCGACATCCTTTTTATCATCTTTAATATCTTTTCCATCTGCAATTTCCATTCGATCCCTATTAAAATTGTGATCAATAAACCCCCACATTTTTTCATTGGTATCTACAAGTTCAATTACCGCCACTGCATTATTTTGTTTGGCCAATTGTTCTTTTTGTTCAACCAAGCCAAAAGCGGCTCGGGCATCAGTGACATTAGGGGCACCAGATCTTACAATCACAATTTTCTCAGAAACATTTTTTCCCTTATAATCACTTTCAAGACCGTAACCTAAATAAATAGCTTCCCCAGTAAATTCCATTTTATTGGGGTTTAAAACCACTTTCTTCTTAATCTCTTTCCCGTCTATTGCTAATAGTAGACGTTTTATGGGGCTAATATTATTCAATTTAACTTCTTGGAAGTAGCTTTCGGTATTGGAACCTTTCATTACGTTCTGTGTAACCGGTTTAACACCATATCCTCTAAGAGTGTTAGCAAGATAAGAAGCGGCAATTTTGTTTTCTGGCGTTCCGGTTTCCCTTCCTTTTAAAAGGTCATCTGCCAAAAAATAAATGTGGCCTTCAATTTTATTTTTGGTGATGGTGGATTCTACTTTTTCTTTTTCAGACTGGGAATAAAGAGTAATCGAGCTTAACAGTAAAAAGAAAACCAAAAGGGTGTATTTCATATTTGATATTTTAATTAATTATAAAGATAGTTTTTGGATTGATATGGCAAAATTAGTTTTTTATATTTTTTTGTTTAACTTTAAATGAAAAAGCTTAAACAAAAGTTAAAGTTCTTTTTGCGAACGAGTCCATGAGATAGATTTGCGCTTATAAAACCTTAACAAACAAAACGATGAAAAATTTCTTTAGAATTTCTTTAGTCTTATTCCTTACAATAGGTATAACTTCTTGTAGTAATGATGACGACTCAAACCCAGAGCCGCAGACAAATACAATTGCAGATTTTGTGGCGACAAATGGTGATTATTCTTCCTTGAAAGCAGCTTTGGATAGAGCAAATCTAACAGCGACTCTTGCAGGCCAAGGACAGTTTACAGTTTTTGCTCCAAATAATGATGCCTTTGCCGCCTTTTTGACAGCGAATGGATTTGCCACTTTAGATGCAGTTCCAGTAGATTTATTGACGAACGTTCTACTAAACCATGTTGTTAGTGGAAAGCTGTTGGCTGCCGATTTAACTACGGGATACACAAATACATTGGCAACTGAAGCATCTTCTGGCTCTAATTTGAGCCTGTATGTTAATACTTCTTCAGGGGTAAAATTAAATGGAGTTTCTACCGTAACAACTGCAGACATTGCCGCTGATAATGGAGTAATTCATGCTGTGAACACCGTTATTGGTTTGCCAACGGTTGTAACTTTTGCAACTGCAGATCCAACTTTTTCAACTTTGGTTGCAGCTTTAACCCGCGCTGATCAGCCAGATTACGTGGGTATTCTTTCAACACCAGCAGGAACCAGCCCAGCACCATTCACGGTTTTTGCACCTACCAATGATGCCTTTGCAGACTTAGTTACTGAATTGGGCATAAACGGTTTAGCAGATGTTGATGGTACAACCCTTACAGCTGCACTGAATACACACGTTATTGCAGGAGCAAACGTTCGTGCTGAAGACTTAGTGAATGGAACCGTGAGCACCTTAGGGGATAACTTAATTGTCAATGCTCCAAATGCAACCCTAACGGATCCAAATGGACGTGTAAGCAATATAATAGTAGTGAATGTTCAAGCCGCGAATGGCGTGGTACATGTTATTGATAAAGTACTACTTCCCCAATTATAATTAGTACTAAATAAGAAAAGCTGCTTTCTATTTATGAAAGCAGCTTTTTATATTTTCTTATCTTAATCTAGGTGATAAATCTCCATTATTCCTTTCAGAACCTTATCAAAATCAATTTTTAGATCAATTAATTTTCCTGTTTCCATGTCCATGACCCAACCGTGCACTGTTATGTTTCTGTTTCTGTAGGCGATTTGAACATCGGCGGTTTTAATAACGTTTACGCACTGTTCCTGTACATTCAACTCCACTAAACGACGATATTTTTCTTCATCGCTTTCCAATTTATTGAGCTCTTGTCGGTGTATTCTATACACATCGCGAATGCTTCGCAGCCAAGGATTTAAAATTCCCAAATCCTGACTTAACATTGCGGCTCTTACGCCACCACAACCGTAATGGCCACAAACTATAATGTGGTTAACTTTTAAATGGCTCACCGCATAATTTATTACAGACATTGCGCTGAGGTCCAGATTGGAAACCATATTTGCAATATTTCGTAATATAAAAGCTTCACCTGGCTTCGCGCCCATAATTTCCTCCGCAGTAACCCGGCTGTCACTGCAACCTATATAAAGAACTTCGGGACTTTGGCCTTCGGAAAGATTTTTGAAAAAATCTGGATCTAACCCCAGTTTTTCATTTACCCAGGCCTCATTGTTTTTAAAAATTTGATCGATATTCATGTTTTTCCTGACGTTTTTTCAGAATTTAAAGATAAGTAAAAGCCTTAGTATAAAAAGTGTGATTATAACTTTAAAGTAGGATATTTTCTGAAGTCCTTACATTTATATGTCTTGTTTTGTTTTTTCTATTCCATTCAGGACCTGTAGTCTGCCGGGGCCAGTTTTTAGGGCAAGCTTATATTGTTTTGCGGCCTCCTCTTTTCTATTTTGGTTGAACAGCCAATCTGCATAAAGTTCATGGGTAGGCTTTTGTATGGACGGAGGGCCATAACTATAGCTTATGCTGTTTTCAATATCTATTGATTTTATAAAATGCTCTTCTGCCTTTTTTGCATCATTAGCCAGTTCGGCGCGAAGTGCCATTAACTGATGTTGTCTAATTTCAGATTCTATTAAATCCATTTGAGTAGCTTCATCGCGAGTAACACCTGCGCAAAGTTTGGAACTTCCTGCGGAAATAACAAATGATTCCCTTTTGTGATCTTGGTCCATTATATTAAGAATGCTGTCCATACTTTTTGTGTTGCTAGCTTTAAAAGCTTTCATTCCATCGAGAAAATGATATTTGGAGCGGACGGAAATATTCAGATCGGTAATATCTACTGGGATATCTGCGACATCTCCATTCCAATCATCTGTTTCGGTCAAGTATGTTCCCTTTAAATAAACCAGATGTACGCGTGCAATTTTGGATGGGGTTTCGGTTGCATACTTTTTCATATCGAGAACCATATTTTTTGCTTCTTCAAAATTTCCTTTTTGAAGATTGCCATATTCCAACCAATGGAAAGCGTGATATCCACGGGCGTCATTATCCAGTTTTTTCTTCTTCATTCTGTTAATGCTGGCTTGGTATGAAGCAACGTTTGATGAAATAACTTCGTCCCACATTCCCATGGCTACATAAATGTGTGAAGGCATATGCAATGCATGACTAGCATCTGGCGCTACTTTTGAATATGCGTTTGCGGCATTCAATGCTAGGGAAGCGTGATCGGGATCGTCGTAGGAATGTATTAAATAATGAAGCGCGCCAGGGTGTTTGGGGTTTTCCTTTAAAATACCTTTTGCGATTATTGCGCCTTTGCCGTAAATTGTATCATCCCTTCCTACAGGAACTGAACCTAATAATGAGAGCGCATAAAAGGCGGCTACTTCTTGATTGGACGGATATTTTTTATACAAGCCCTCCATATAATTTGCATAAGCAAGATCTCTTTCCTTTTTTTCTGTCTTGGGTTCATAAAGTATGTGTACAGATTCAATTAAATCCTGTTCAATTTCGGTTGTGTTTTTTTCGAAGTCCAGGCTGTCAAGCTTTGCCAAAACAGTTGTTGCAGCTTCATAATCCTGTTCCTGCCATAAGCTGTGGTTAAAGGTCATTGCCTCTCCCCAATATGCCATTGGCCATTTTTGGGTCTTCCTTTTGTGCCATTTGAAAAGCTTCGCGGGCATCTTCATATTCAAAGGAATGCAGTAGCAGTAATCCTTTTTCAAAGTGGGGCTGGGCACTTTCCTTTCCGGTTATTGTAATATTTACAACCCCCAAAAGATTGTTTGTAGGTTTCTGTTGTTTACACGAAACGATAAAAAACAATATAAAAAAAGAAGCTAAGAGTCTCATAACAGATAATTTAAAGGATATTTTTAAAGGTAGCGATTTCTGTTCAATTTTAATTTTGAATCATTTCTGATTTGGATATAGGTATTTTTATTGGCTTGCAGGAGTTTTTTACGGATGTCTCGAAAGAGTTTTATCATGCTTGTTTCTTTTTAAAAAACTTAATAGCGAAAAAAATAAGTGTTAGAATACCTATAAATACTGCTGTGCCTATCATCTCATTTGCCGAAAGGCTTGATAAAAAGTAAAGGATTATGGCAATAGCTAAAATGGGGACAGTCCATCCTCCTGGAATTTTAAATCCTTCAGTGTAATTTGTTTGCGATTTCCGCAGCCTAATTACGGATAGCGCTACTCCTAAATAGAGTATTAGCATAGCGCTACTCGCTATTACTGCTAATTGTTCAAAACTGCCAGAAACAGCAAGTATAAAACCAATCGTTGCATATATAATAATAGCTATGTAAGGCGTAGCAAATGATTTGTGAACTTTTGACAATGCCTTTATTGGTATCACTTTGTCTCTGGCAAGTGCATAAACTATCCTTGGACTATTAAGTATAGTACCGCTCATATATCCAAACATGGATATAACAGCACCGACAATTAAAAGCGTAAATCCAAGAGGACCAAAAACAACTTTGGCAGTTTCGGCAAGTGGAGCCGCTGTATAATTTTGTAAAGAATCCCCTAAAACACCCTGGGAAACAGTTTGAATTAGCACATAGACAACCACAACCGTTGCAATACTTATTAAGATAGCTCGAGGAATTGTGCGTCTTGGGTTAACAACTTCTCCACCAACAATAATTCCCGTTTCACAACCTTGAAAAGCAAAAAACAAAATAAGCGAAGTTTCACTTAATGTTTTAAGACTAGGCATATTTTGAAAATACAAATTGCTTATGGAAACATCCTTAAAACCAATAGCAATAAGTAAAAGTAGTGGTATGAGCTTAACAATAGTATTGAATTTTACTAAACCGATACCTTGTTTTAGGCCAATTACATTTATGTAAACCAAGCCGTAAAAAAGAATAAATAAAAATATAAGCCGCGGCCATCCATTTTCAAATATGGGATATGCCGAAGCAACAACGCTTACTAAAGCATTTGAGACAGCAGCATCTGCAAACAAATTGCTTCCAACGGCAAAAAAGCCCCCAATAAATCCCGCATAATCACCAAAAGCTGTTTCAATATAAGTATAAGGCCCGCCAGTGTTCGTTACCTTACTGCCAGCTTCAGCAAAACAAAGCATGACCATTGCCATTAACAAACCACAAAAAAGATAAGCAATTATACTGGATGCTCCCATATAACTAGCTACTATTGCAGGAAGCACAAAAATACCAGAGCCAATAATAATGTTGATTATGTTGGCCGATAAGCCAAATACACCAACCCTTCTTTTTAAACCTTCGTCTTGTTTTTCCATTTTTTTACAGGTAGCTCAACCACCATTTATCTTTATTATTGGCTTTATAAATCATATATTTTTTACAGAAAGGGTAGAGCAGGAGTACCACACCAATCCAAACCAAATAAACAACAAACAGGGAATAGCCATAGGTTATAAGCTTGGCATTGCTGAAATTTTCTGCAGTTAAAATCATAAAATGCCAATCGCCGCCAAAAATCATCATGCCCGCAATTGCCAAAACGTGGATTACAAAAACATGGAGAAAATAGTAGAACAAAGGAACTCTTCCAAAGACCAAAAAGAAATCTGTGAGTTTGTTTTTTGTGTTTTCAAAAATGTAGAGAAACAGCAATGCTGGCCCCATAGTAATGCAAACAAACAGTAGGGAAGGAGGGTATTTGGTGACATTGAAAAAGGACAAAATGGTTTTAGCAGTAGTATCCTGAATGGTCCACGGCACCAAATCGCCATAAACGTTCAATCCCCTTAAAACAAAAAATAGGAATAGCGCACCAAAGCCCAAAAATAAGAGCCATTTTCTACGGACCATTGCATCATAATCCTTTTTGTAAAATGTTCCGAACAAATAGCCCAGAGCCATCAATCCAATCCAAGGAATTAGGGGATAATGTAAGAAAATCACTTTCCCTGAACCGTATAGTCAAACCTTGTTCTTGGTGCAATAGATACCAAATAATAGAGGGGAAACTTTGGCCTTGCATCACAATACCATCCAATAAATTATGCCCGGCAATCAAAACAATTCCAATTATAAGAATTATTTTTTTCGGAAGATAAATCAGAAACGAAAGGCAAATCATACTGAAACCAATGGCCCAGATTACCTGAAATATTTGAAGGCTGTATGTTAAGTCAAATGTCCAAATAAGATTATTGACCACTATTTCCAAAACAATAAGCCAAATCCCTCGTGTAAAAAGGAATTTAAAAAGCTCGGGTTTTGTTTTTTTACTGCCGTACAGAAATGCGGAGGTTCCCGCTAAAAACACAAATACGGGTGCACAATAATGTGTTATAAATCGGGTGAAAAATAACGCCGGAGTAGTGGTTTCCAAATTGGTGGGATCAATAAAGAAAGATCCGTAATGAAAATAATCGCGCACATGGTCCAAGAGCCATGATAACCATCGCAACCCCGCGTAGGACGTCTATGGATTCTATTCGGTTGGTTTTTGGTATCATTTTCAAGAAAATTTAGAATTGAAAATAGATAAATTGTTCGCCACTACCTTGAGAAATAGCAATCAAGAAAAACATCACTGCCCATATAACTCCCAATAACCACGGGGCCGTTTTTTCTGAAACTGCTTTCATCGACGTATTCCGCATTAGCCAATGGCATATAAATAATAAAGTGATAAGAATAAGAACTTTTAAAACGTCAAAGGAGTTCAGGATTTTTTCACCTTCACCGTTTATAAACAACATAGATGTTATCATGTTTTTAGCCGTTGAAAATTCTCGCGCCCTAAAAAACACCCAAGTAAAATTGACGAGCGTATAGGTGAGAAATGCCAGCAAAATTCCATTGAACGCATTGATTTTTATATGAATTTTTCCTTTGAACATGCGTTCCACAACTAAATAAATACCATGCAACGCGCCCCAAATCACAAAGGTCCAAGCAGCCCCATGCCATAATCCGCCTAATAGCATCGTAATCATTAATGCGGAATACATTCTCACCACACCATGTTTGTTGCCGCCTAACGGGATGTATAAATAGTCCCTTAGCCAAGTTGACAATGTAATGTGCCAACGTCGCCATAAGTCAGAAAACCCAATGGCAGCATACGGATATCTGAAGTTGTCTGGAAGAAGAATACCTAGCATCAAGGCAATACCAATGGCACAGGTAGAATAGCCTGCAAAGTCAAAAAATATTTGCCCTGAAAATGCTAAAGTTCCAACCCAGGCATCTAATCCGTGGAGAATGGATTTTGAACCAAAAACAGTGTCGGCCGTATCGGATAGCAACGTATCTGCCAATACGACTTTTTGAAACAATCCAATGGTTAACAAAAACAACCCCCAAATAAATTGATTCACGGTTGCTTTCTTTTCTTCGTAAAACTGCGAAATCAAATCACCCGCCCTTACAATTGGACCTGCCACTAATTGGGGAAAGAAAGTAACATATAAGGCAAAATCCAAAAAAGTTCTTGGCGCGTTCGGTTCGTCTCAAATACATATCAATGGTATAAGACATGGTTTGAAAGGTGTAAAACGAAATTCCCATTGGCAGGATAATATCCATTGGCTGTGTTTGGTATCCATATCCGTATGTATTTACAACAGCGGTGAAATTATCCAGCATAAAATCCCGGTATTTGAAAAAGCCCAAAAACCCAAGATTCACAAACAAGCTCAACAACAACCAGAATTTGCGCTTGCGTTGATCTTCTTCAGTAGCAAGTTTATTGCCTGTAATCCAATCGACTACTGTTGAAATCCAAAGCAAAATGATTAAGGGTGGATTCCACATCCCATAGAAAACATAGCTCGCAAAAAGAAGCATTCGTTTTTTATTGGTCCAGTTGAAAAGTTTTGAATAGTAAAGTGCCAAAACAATAATAAAAAACACGATGAAACTTAAGGAATTGAATAACATAATTAGTTGGCTTTAGTGTTAGACAATGCCCCATCGGCTTTCATGATTTTCACCAATTCAGTCGTAAAATAGCTGGCATCGGGAGCTGATAAATGCGACCATTCTGGGCAGGTCAAATCTTTCAACTGTTCGTAGTCTTCATAATAGTAGGCTTTGGCGTTTGTGGTTTTTACGAGGAAATCCCAAAATTCGGCACGTGGCAAAAATTTATCTTCACCTCCTTTTAACCATCCGCTCGAAGGACATCTTAATAAAATAAGGTTGCCGCCCCGATTCATGAATTTTTCGGCATCGGCAGCAAAAAATGCAGTTGTTGCCTCCTTTTCAGGTGGATTATTGTTATTTGTTACGATAAATTTCCAGGCTTTTTTTATTGAATTTGCAAAAGCAGTGTCAGTAGCTGTTTTTTCGCTCATAGCATTGTTTCTGTCTTCATCCATATAGGAAAAACTGTTGAAGGGAGGGTATTGCGGCCTTTCCATCCTGTTTCCCATAGCTACAGTATTCAATAAAGATTTTAAATCAATATCATCTGAAAAACCTTCTTCACTGGTAGAAACAAAAGCCAAATTTTTCTGAAGCGGAAGCGATAGCCAATGATTGAGCCGTTGTGCATAGGTCCTATCCTCGTAATAGTCCACTCTATTTTGGGCACGACTCATAGGACTTGCTTGTGGATAGGTGGTAGAAAAGAAAAGACCAGGAGTTACGCCCACTATAACAGTGCCCGTAAAATCTGTATTGTTGACTATGTCATGAAACGTAGGGAGAGGTGAAGATCCTGCGCAGGCCAACTGGATTGGCCTCACACCTGTTTCTTTTTCCCATTCATTCAATTGAATGTCAAATAGCACACGGGACGAGCCAAGTAAAACAACATCTTTATCCGATGCATCATCCACTTTTGCCCGCTGTACGGCCCAAAGGTTTTTATCATCATCCAGATCTGGAGTTTTTCCTTGGGATCTCCAATAGGCTTCCCAGGCAAACAATGCTGACGACACTTAATGTCACAGCAACAATTAGTGCTTGTTTTAAATTCATTTTGGTTGGTTGTTGGTTACTACTATTAATGAAAATGTGCCTTCATTGTATTAGTTGGTTTCATTCGCTTTTAAAACCCGAAGCAGGTTTCCGCCAAGAATTTTATCAATATCCTTTTCACTATATCCCTTTTCCACCAATGCTTTTGTAATCTTTACATAATCGGTAACATCGTCCAATTGTTTTGGTGGTAAAAAGATTCCGTCAAAATCGGAACCGATGCCCACATAATCTACGCCTACCAGATTTATTACGTATTCTATATGTTGAATCACAAAATCAAAAGGCGCGCGAAGTGCTTCAGATTCATCGGTATATTTTCGGTACATAGCTTCTTCAGCGTGAAATTGAAGAATTCCGGTTTTTACGAGAGCGTCTATTTCAGCTTTGTGGCTTTCAATAAATAGGTTTTCTCTCGGTTCAACCGTTGGGTCAATAAATCCTGAATTAAAATTAATCTGAATTACGCCACCATTTTTTGCAAGGGCTTTTATTTGGTCGTCCTTTAAATTTCTGCGATGCGGGCAAATTGTATAAACCGAACTGTGGGAAGCGATAATAGGTTTTGTAGTAGTTGCAATAACATCATAAAAAGTTTGCTCGCCCACGTGCGAAATATCTACCAGCATCCCCAAACTATTCATTTTTTGGACTATTTGTTTGCCAAACACGGTAAGCCCATTTTTCCCTTCGGAATTTTTTGCGCCTTCGGGATTGGTTTCATCGGCAGCACTTGTTGCCCAAGGAGTAGAGTTATTCCAAGTTAACGTGATGTAGCGAGTGCCGCGATTGTAAAGTGCTTCAAGCTTTCCCAAATCGTTTTCAAATTGATGGCCACCTTCCAAACCATACAATGCAGCAATTTTGTTCTGTTTTACGGTTTTTAGAAGTTCTTTTGAATTGGAGACTTTCACGATTTTATCGGGATTTCGTTTTATAACGGCATCCAAACTATCTATTTGGCGGTTCGCGAAATCATAGGGATTCAGTTTGTCGCCATCGCTAAAAACAGAAAAAAACTGCACGTCTACACCACCTTCTTTCATTCGGAATAAATCACTGTGCGTTTTGCCTTTTAGATTAGTGTCGAAAACAAAATTCTTTTCCATAGTCTGCATAAGAAAATCATTGTGGGTGTCCACTAATATGGCTTTGTTGTGAAGGTTTTTGTAGTTTTGGGCGTTTAGTTGAAAAGTAGCAATGCTAAAGAAAAGGAGTAATTTTATTTTCATTGTACGAATTTGTTTTTAAGACTGGTGTTATTGCACTGAAAGTTAATTAGTTTCGGCTTTATTCTGTGTTTTTCAATTCATTTATTTTTCAACCAAAATTGTAATGACGCAAGAGGATCATCTCACCAATTGCGTATTGAAATACCGCTTGCCTCTTCCGTCGTTCTATTGATATTTTTTAATCTTTAACTATATGCGGAGCCACCAAAGTTTGTTTTAAAATCACGAAGCTGTCTACCTTAGTCCTGTGTTTGTTGAAATTGATAAATTGAATTAAGATTGCCATCACAACGGGCATAAGAGCAATAAAAAGGAACACCCATTCCCAACTGAAATTTGTTTTCAGAATTCCCAATAAAGCAGCCCCTGATGCCCGCCCCATATTGCTTAATGCCATATAAATTGTGAATTGTGTTGCGGCCACCGTTTTCCAGCAAAGGTGCATGGCAGATGCAAATACCGCAATGCACAAAAAAGTGTAAAGAATATAATAGCTAAGTATAAAAGTGTATACAATAATATTGTTGCCCCATAAATTCGGCATAAAGGCAAATACCGTTATCAGCGCGGTCAAGATGCCCAGGTAAAGGGTGAGCATTTTTAATTTTCCGAAATAATCTACCAAATAACCTCCTATTACCATTCCCAATATTCCACCGATTACTGTTGTAATGGAATAAACCTGTGAAAAGGAAGTATTTGTCCACCCCAATTCCTGAATGGTAAATATGGGCAGCAGAGTATCTATAAGCCCAAACATAATTCCTACGGCAAAACAACCAACCCCAAAAACGACACTGGATTTTAGGCTTACCACTTTATAAAGACTTTTAAAAATATGCTTCCAGCTTCGCAATTGTGTATGTTTGGAATCTGCCGATGCAATACCGCGAGTCCATGGCATTAATTTTTCACCTGGCCGTTCCCTAAAATAAATAGGAAAAAGCATGATGGCTGCCACCGAAATAGATAGCGAAGAAACAGCAACTGAAAACCCAAAGGTATTAATAAGCCAAGTGCCAACGACCAAAGATGCCGAAATACCGATTGTTTTGGAACCCCACATAAGGCCATTGGCTCTGGCCTGTTCAATGGGGGGTATTACATCTACCGCCATACCATCTGTTGCCACATCCTGAATGGCTCCAAAAAAACTGATGAAAAATCCAGCAATCATCAATGCGGAAAGATTATTTAACGGATCGGGAACCAATCCGATGTTTATAAAGCTGATTATTAAACCCATCTGGCCAAAAATAACCCAGGGCCGCTTTCGTCCCATTGATAACAAAGTGAAACGGTCCATTAAGGGTGCAATTAAAATCTTAAAGCTCCACGGAATTCCTATAACACCTACAAATGAAGCTATTTCCAGTGCAGATTTGCCGTTCATTGCCAACCAAGCGGGTATCGCAAAATAGGTGATGCCTTCAGGTATTCCCTGCGCAATATATAGCGCCGAAAAATTGAGGTACCTCATCACGGCATTCTCCGTTAAGATCAAATTACTTTTCTTAAAAAAACGTTTCATCGGTCATTATGTTAAAATGCTTCTTTCGTTGAGTTTGTCATTCATCAATCCTCTGAATTAAACGAGGGCGGTGGCGGCGAATCTTTGGTCCAGGTGCCTTGCCAGTTTTTATATTTCCAAACGCCATTTTCTTTGACGAATATGGCAGTATAGAAAACTTCACCAACGTAGGCGCCTTCCGAAAAAGCTTGGATTCTACCATTAATGATACCTACATTGTCGTACACCTTGATGACCTGGTCAAAGAATTTGAAATCCAATAGTTCCAGCATTTCAAGGCGTTTTTTATCGTCCAATAACTGTTGTTTATTTTGAACAATGCCATCTGCGTTGATGGTATAAAAATCATCGGAAACATCGGTTTTGAAATAGTCGTTCGCATTGGTCAGGGTGACGTTATCCCACATTTTTTTAAAAACAAATTCCAATTCCTTTTCTGTTGATTTAGAAGTGTCTTTTTGAGCAAATATGCTATTCAAACTTATGAATGCGATTATGAAAAATACCGTTGACCTTTTCATTTTGTCGTGTTTTTATTCCTCATTATTTCCCTTCGGCAGCTGCAAGTTGCTTCGTATCCACATACTGTTGAAAAGCAGTAACTTTTCCATCTTTCAAAGTCCAGAAATGTGCCACTTGTGCATCTATGGATTTACCCGTTTTTTTGTATTTTCCAGTATAGCGAAGTGTAGCCAATACTTTGTTATTGCTCATTTCATGCAATTCAATATTGTTAAGCTTAAAATTATCCCATTCGCCGCCAACGCGTGCAAAAACACCATTCAAAACGGCATCTGGACCTATATATGGATTGCCATCGGCATAAGAGTTGCCTTCAGCTTCGTTCCAAACTATCTTGGCATCCATACCCCCAAGGACTGTTGGGATATCACCAATAGCAAAGGCTTTGTAGAGATTGTCAATAACCGTCAAATTGTTAGGGTCCGACGTTAATCCCAATTGTTGTAAAAAGATGCTGTTATCCATAAAATCCTGCTCTTGCAGAATCCTTCCATTTTTCATTTTGACCAATGTTACTCCTTCAATATTGACGCTTTTTCCAGTTGGCGGAATACCAAAAAAATCGCCTGTGTGCTTGCCTTTAAATCGCCAGTGTTTCATGATGTTGTCATTTTGTCCAAATACATTGATAATTTCGAAGTTTCTATCGGAGAATCCTGTTAGGAAATTTTGGTAATATCCTTTAAAAGCTGCAATGCCAACGATGTTTTCCGGACTTGAAACACCTGTTATGTTTTCATCAAAATGAGTGGCGTTTATTTGGTTGATGTCTCCTTTATTGATGACGTCATCCCAAACCTGGGTGTACATTTTGATGTCTTTATCAATATTGCTGTTTTGTGCGAATGCTGTCATACTTATGAAAGCGATGGTGAGTACTAGTGTTGATTTTTTCATTTTGTTGAATTTATTAATGATTGAATAGTTATCGATTTAATTAGCTGTTCTTTCTTTTCAATAATATTCTCTAACAATAATCGATTTCGTGGAAGCCGAGTTTGACCCGAAATTTCGCCACAGCTTTGTATTCTTCGGAAGCCGTAAAATTCTGAAGTTGCTCCAAGGATTCCCATTGCACGATAATGAAACGGTTTGGGTTCCAGTTTCCTTCCACGGGTGTCACTTTTCGTTTTGGGTCTGGATCGAAAGCCATTCCACCGGAACGCACCAAATAAATTCCGCCATATTTTTCAATAAGCGGTTCCACTTTTAATCGATACTGTTGATATTGAAGGGAATCATTCACCGTAATATCCAAAACCAATAAAATTTTTTCCGAAGGCATACCCGTAACAGCAGATTCGTGCTTGCCATGTGGATCATTATTTTGCGCCTGAACTGCAAAAAGACTCAGTAGAAAAAATGGAAGAAGCTTAATTATTTTTGGTTTCATTGCATTTATTTTTTTGAATTAGTGCAATTTTTTTATCAAAGGAAAATGTACAGTATGACTTCGCCGTACTGTACATTCCATACTATTTGTTCTATTCTTGAACGGCAGCTTTTACATCGCCACTGATGCCGCTTAGGTCCGGACGGAAAATCCAAAGTTCGGTTTCCCCACCCTCGGTTACTTCCATCCAGTCCTTTAAAAACTGCTTCCAGCTTCCAGCTCCGTAAACTTCATTGTACTTTTTATCCATTCCATGTTCTTCGCCCAGCCATGCCGATCTGTCAAAAAATGAAATAACCGCCAAATCCCTTCCTTCCTTAGTGCTGGAGAACTCGTTGGTATAAATGCCCCAGATATCATCGGGAGATTTTTCGGCGTACACTTTATTGATTTTTTCAACCAGTTTTATGGCATCTTCATATTTACCCCTTTTTATGTCCCAATAATCCACGGCCATATTTTTAATGGTAAAATCCTTTGGAAACCTAGATAGTTCGGTATGCGCGCGCCAGTATGATTGTGCGCCACTATCCGCGGTTGAGTATTGTGCTACATTAGTATTCCAATCTTCATCGTGTCCTTCTTTTTGTGCGGGTCTGCTGTCTAAAGAACTCCATGGAAATGGACCCATACTCCAATGGTAACTCCCGGTATTGGGTCCGTTACTTACCCAATAGACCCTTACTCCGTAAGGTCCATCACCGTGGTACTTCTTGTTATGTGCCGCCAATCCCTTTTCAAATTGGGTTATTTGTGTAGGGTTGGGAGTTAAATTGGCGGTTTCAAATACACCATATTCGGTACTGTTTTGCGATATTGCCAGAAAGGGCAATAAGAGCATTGTAAAAATTAATTTTCTCATGATTTTTAATTTGTGTCTCTACCTTTGGCTGAAACAGATTCGTATTGAATTTTTTTAATTAACTGGGAAGTTAACTGTGAAAAATTGGGTTGGCTAATCCAATAATTTCGGGTTGTAGTAAGCGGTTTCCGAAGTTATTTTTCCTTCTTTATTAAAATTCATTTGATAATGAATAGGCACAGTAATCGCTTTTTTGTCAGCTTTGCGAACAAGATTAATGTTCCACCAAGAAAGAACTACCCCCATATCACCCATTTCGTAGTGTAAATAGTCAGGATAGCCTACCATGTCTATACTGGAAACATCATATTTTTCCATTATTTGTTTGTCCATGGCTTTTTGTTCCGTTAAAGAAACACTTTCCATAGTAGGTGAACTTGAATCTACAAACTCTACATCTTTATCATAGAAGCTGTATGCTTTATCCCAATCATTGTTTTCAATGGCATAAATCATTTTACGGACTGTATTTATGTTGTCGTGGTGGTTATAGATTTCACCGTTTTTCCTATCGGTAAAGCTGGCACGTATTTCATCTATAACACCGCCGTTATTATAGAAAATGATATTTTTGATTTTGTTGTTTTTTGTTAGGGTGTAAAGTTGGTGGGAAGCGGCGTCAATCTTAACTCCGGTGTTCTTGTGCACACCTTTCAACACATCCCAGGTTTGCACCCAAACGTCGCCATTGGGATTATCTTTTTTGTACTCAATAGCGTCTGGATAGGATCCCGGAAACGGTATTACGGAATAATAATCAAGCTGATTGAAATAAACCATTTGGTTATTAAGGTATGCTTCCTTGTCCATGCCTTTATCGTTCATATTATTGGTAGAACCGTTAAATGCTCGAAAATCGTCCGTTAAAAAAGTTGCCATTTTTGCTTTGTCTCCGGCAACGGCGGCTTTTGTAAATTCATTTACTACATCAATTGCCGGATGTTCGTCATACACGGTTCCGTTCTTTTTTTGTGAATAGGTAATGCAAGCAATCAGCATCATTACCGTTAGCATTGTTGTTTTAATTGTTTTCATTGTTTTTAAATTTAAATGGTTAATATTCTGTTAGTTTTTACTTTGAATAATTGTTTAAAGTTTCCTGTACGGGCTTAAATTTTATCCCCAATTCCCTTTGCGCAAGCCCATTGTTATAAATAATGGAACCCTTGTTTTTTGGCAATTTGTGGTTTAGCATCAAGCTCAAATCTGAAACCGGATAACTTTCACTGCTCAACAAATAATTTTTACCGTGCAATCCTGAAATGGTTGCAACTTTAAAAATAGCTTCGGCTACATCCGCTACATCTACAATGGCCATTTCCGCATTGGTGTCATAGAGCATTTGTACAAATGGATTGGGGGCAATGTTGTTTTTGAATAGAAATTGCAGTCCCGTTGCGGTGGAATCTTCGCGAGTGGAAAGGGATTTTCCCATTACCCCAACTGGCGAAACCGAAGTGATTTCAAAAGAAAGATTTGGGTGCTCCGAAATAAATTTTTCAACGGTTTGGTTGGCAAGAAATTTGGCTTGTGCATACGGATGACTTTCCTCGCTCATAAATGGCGTTTCGTTTTCAGTAAAGGAATCATTGGCTGTTTTTCCACCGGCAGGCATCGGAAAATTTGTATTATATGCTGCCACGGAAGCAATCATAACTACCTTTTCAATGAAAGGAGTTTCACTAACTGCCTTCAAAAAATTCACAGTTCCTTTTAGGGTTGGGTCAAAAAGTTCCGTTTGCGGATCTTTAACATCAAGCTGAAAGGGGGTGCCACCGTGTATTACAATTTCGCAATCGCTTATAAAGTCCTTCAAAATCTCCAAATTTTCAACTTTTAATGCGCTGATGTTGAGGTTATCCGAATTTTCCAAATTGAAAAGATGCTGATATTTTTCACTTTTCTTTATATCGGTAACAGAAACTTTGACGTTGTAGCCCTCTTCCAAAAACTTTTTGGTGATATAGCTTCCAATAAAGCCCGATCCACCTATGATGCCTACAGTTTTCATAATTAATGGCTGCGCCAACAGGTTTTAGTTATTAGTATTAATTATTATAGCCTTTGATTTGATTTGACTTCTACAAGCCATGCCCAACTTGAAAATTATTGTTCAGATATTTTTTCTGCCGTGGTCGTTTCTTCCGAAGTTGTATTCTCTGTCGCTTCCATTGCCTTCAGATCCGTCATGATTTTTGAAAGATCCCAATAGCCGAATTCTTTTACTATTTTTCCATCTACAAATTGAGCTGTAATATGGGTAGGAATGGTATAGGTTTTATTATTGGCGCTAAGCGTGCCTTTCCATAAACCCCAAAAGTTTACGTAGGTATTGCCCTTATCGGTCACTACCATTTCATATTCCGATTCCTCGTCCACATAATCCCAACTTGAGAAGAGTGAGGCATCATCTTTGGCTGTTGCTACCTCTTCCGCTATGGTCTTGCCTTCTTCCTCAATTACATTATTCATTATTTTGGCAGTATCGGAATAATGTTTAACCATTGCTTCCCAATCCTGCCTTTCATAAGCATCAATTACTTGTTTGTAAGTGTCAATTTCTGAGGATTGCTGGGTGTAGCGTTTTTCTTGATTTTGACAAGCTGAAAATGAAAGGACTATTGCAAGTCCTAAAAGAAATACTCTTTTCATAATTTAAATGATTTAATGGTTAGTTAGTTGAAAATAAATGTTCTGGGGAGAGCTCTAAATAACTGATAATCAAAGAAAATTGAAAGCGCTTTAGGACGAACGTACTTTATTTGTGTCCGAAGAGAGAGATTTGTTTATCGGAGGGAAATTATATGGTTTGCAACCGCTTAAGAAGTTCTGTGCGCATCGCTTTGCTCATGGGGATTGCTTTTTTTGAAATAACCACATGGGTGCCCGCTACCTCGTCTATTTGCGAAATATTGATGATATACGAACGGTGAATTCTGAGGAAATGGTTCTGTGGAAGTTTTTCGTCAATATCCTTCAAGGTCATCACCAAAAGATATTCGCGGCCCTGTGAAAAAATACGGCAGTAATTGCGGTCTGCTTCTATGTAGTAAATGTCTTTGATGTTTATTTTCAACATCTTTTCATTATGGCGGACGAAGATGCGGTCGTTTAATATAAAATCTTTGGCATTTCCATTTGTGGAATCATATCCATTGCCATTTCCTTTGCCATTTTCTGAAGATTTTTCCAATGAAATTCTATCAAGGGTTAGTTCAATAGCGCGCTGCAGATCCAATTTCTTGAAAGGTTTCGAAATGAAGGCATACGGGTGTGTTTCCTTTGCACGGTTAAAATATACCTCATCCGCATTGGCCGTTAAATAGATTATAGGAATATCGTAATACTGTTGAATTTCATGTGCGGTTTCAATTCCGTCCATTTCGCCCTTCAATCGAATATCCATGAGCAGGATGTCCGGTTTGTCTATTTTTATTTGTGAAAGCACTTCATCGCCCCGTGGTAAAATCCCGGTTACTTCATATCCCAATGCGCTTAATTGCAAGTGAAATATTTGCGGCAATAACCATTTCATCCTCAACGATCAATATTTTCACGGCTTTTTCCATCAAGCTATTTTGAAATTTTTAAAGTTGAAAAAAACTGTGGTCCCGTTCTTATAATCTTCGGAAATTGTGCCGTTCAACTGTTTTGTCAATAACTGAATTAATTGTGTGCCAAAACCTGTTCCTTTTGGTTTTGAACCTTCTGTTTTTCCAATTCCGTTGTCTGAAACTTTCAGCAAAAGATTATTTTTTTCTTGGGAAAGGCTGATGCTTATCTGTCCTTTCACTCCTTCGGGAAAAGCGTATTTTAAAGCGTTCGTTAAAAGTTCGTTTACAATTAGTCCTATTGGAACGGCAGTGTCAACATCCAGATTCAGGTCGTCCATGGCGCATTCAATTTTAACTTTGTCATCTGCATTGAAAGTATCAAGAACCCCTTCACCCAAATTGATAAAGTAATCTTTCATTTCAATACCGCCCAAATTTTCACCTTGATATAGTTTTTGATGAATGATGCCCATGCTCTGTACACGGTTTTGGCTGGCGAGCATTGCTTCTTTGCTGGCGCCGTCTTCCAGTTTTGCAGATTGTAGGGCAATTAGGCTTTTCACCATTTCAAGATTGTTTTTTACGCGGTGGTGTATTTCTTTTAGCAATAGTTCATTCTGTTTATTTTTGGCGTCCAATTCGGCATTTAAAATGATAAGTGCTTTTCTTTTTTTGCGAATACTTTTCATTGTAAAAAACATTCCGAAAACCACAAGGCCCAAAAGTGCAGCCAAACAGATGTAGAGTATTTGTGTTTTTCGCTGCTGTTCAATTTTTTGGTTTTGGGAAAGGATGGTCTCTTCTTTTTTCCCTGTTTCATATTTGGTGAGTAGCTCACTCATGTTTCGGTCACTTTCTGCCGCGGAAATACTGTCTCCCATAGTACGTGCCTTTTTTTGGTATTCCAGCGCTTTTTGATAGTTTCCCAATTTTTCGTAAATGGTACTTAAGTGCATATAATTTTCGGGAAGGTTAGTCAAGTCTCCACTTTCTTCAAACAACCTTATAGTTTCGAGTTGGTAGGGTAGGGCTTCCCTATAATTGCCCAAGAGAAGGTTCATTTCACCAAGATTGCCGCCTACGGTTTGGATCGCGTTTTGGTAATTGGATTCCAGCGCAAGTCGCTGCGCTTCTTTGTAATCCTGCAGGGCTTCTTGATAATTACCCAATCTTTTGTGTGCATTTCCATGGTTGTTGTAAAAATCTGAAAGGGACATGGGGTTAAAGCCCAAGGCTTCAGCAGATTTTAATGCCTTGTCAAAATATTCATAGGCTTGTTGGTTATCACCCAAGGCAATAGCGGCATCGCCCGCGGCGGTGTAGGCATAGACCACTTCTTCCTTAAAATTGTTTTCTTCACATAGAGCGATCGTTTTTTTTGCGTATTCCAGTGCTTCCTCTTTTCTGCCTTGACGCAGCACATCTTCTGAAAGCCTGCTGTTGGCGCCCGCAATACCCAATTTATCGCCTAAGGCTTCCATCAATTTCAGTGCTTTTAAATCGGCTTGCAAAGCATCTTGCAGTTCGCCCCTTTTTTTATGGACCCACGCTATTTTAAAGTACGTAGTAGCCTGTCCTTTTTTGTCATTGATTTCTTTGTAACCTTTTTCTGCTTTGGCAAAATACAGCGAAGCCGAATCCAATTGCAGCATATTGGCGTGGATTCGGCCTTTCATCTCGTAGAATTTGGGTTGCCACTTTTTTCTTTTAGTTCTATCTGCCAATTTCACACCTTTCCTTGCATAAACAATGGCTTTATCCAAATCCCTTAAGGAATAAAAATCGGTAATTTCGCTGAGTACTTCCAGTTTCTGGACATCATTCTTAGGATTGGCTAATAGTTGGGTGAGACTGTCAAGCTTGTGATCCTGCGCATTTAGTGTACAGATGGAGAAAAATAGTAAAAGGAATGTTTTTTTCATAACCATCCTTTTTTGAAGTTTTGTAAAGGTGTGTCTTCTTGTGTTTGGGAAGAAGCTTTGGGGGGTCTGCTCCACGAAACGCAAGCTAATACTGCATAGAGTAATAGTCGTTTCATTGTTTTAGTGATTGGTTGTTAGTTGCTTATAAATATAGGGAGATTAAAGCAATAATCAAGTCGACTATTCCCCCTTTTTATTATTACGAAGCGTAACAATCATATGATTAATACTTCCATAACCACCAAACATACTTAAAGAGTTTAATACATAAATCAAGATACTTTTTTTATTGTTTATTGCCAAATCCACAATAAATACACCCACGCAGAAAATTAGCCGTACCTTCGCCGCTTAATTAAAACCGTCTTCTTAGTTTTAATGGTTTTTAAAAAGACCGAATTCTAAAAGCGCCGCGATATACTATCTCCAAGCGCAGCGGTCAAAAAAAATAAATACTGTTTCCAAATGATAAATGAAATGTTTCTTCGATACTATTCGAAGCGAATAAACTTGAACTTGGAACCTGAAACCTGAAACATTTTTATATGTCATTTAAATCACTTGGGCTTTCCGATGCCCTGCTGAAAGCAATCAGCAAAAAAGGATATGAAACGCCTTCGGCAATTCAACAAAAAGCAATTCCCTTAATTTTAGAACGAAAAGATGTACTAGCCTCCGCACAAACCGGAAGCGGTAAAACAGCAGGTTTTGCCTTGCCAATATTACAAATATTGAACGGTCAAAACAGTTTGCGTCAACGTCCGGTTCGCGCATTAATACTAACACCCACTCGCGAACTTGCCGCACAAGTGCAAGATGAGTTTAGGGAGTATAGCGAATTTACAGAATTGCGTTCCACCGTTATTTTTGGAGGTGTGGGCGCAAATCCACAGATAAGAGCCTTGCGCAATGGTGTGGATATTTTGGTTGCCACTCCAGGCAGACTGCTTGATCTGGAAAGCCAAAATGCCCTTTCACTTTCAAAAGTGGAAATTCTTGTTTTGGATGAAGCGGATAGAATGCTCGATATGGGGTTCCTTCGCGATATTAAAAAGATATTGGCAATGCTTCCTTCAAAAAGACAGAACCTGCTTTTCTCCGCAACCTTTTCAAAGGAAATAAAAAAACTGGCCAATGAGTTTTTGCACCATCCCGTTATGGTTGAAGCTACACCGGAAAATACCACTGTAGAAAAAATTGAGCAAACTGTTTATCGTGTTGATAAAGCCCAAAAAACAGATTTGATCATAAAACTTATTTCCGAAGGAAATTGGCAACAGGTTTTGGTTTTTACCCGAACCAAACACGGAGCAAACCGTTTGAGCGAAAAGCTTGAAAAAGCAAAAATTACTTCAGCGGCAATCCACGGAAACAAAAGTCAAGGCGCGCGAACAAGAGCTCTTTCCGGATTTAAAGAAGGAAAAGTACGCGTTCTGGTTGCTACGGATATTGCAGCGCGCGGGTTGGACATTCCGTTGTTGCCACACGTAATAAATTTTGAATTGCCTAACGTTTCGGAAGATTACGTACACCGAATTGGAAGAACCGGGAGGGCAGGAGCCAGTGGGGAGGCACTTTCCCTTGTAAGTTTAGATGAAGTTGGATATTTAAGGGATATTGAAAAATTGATTGGGGAACGCCTTCAGCCCAAAATTCTTCCTGATTTTCAGCTAACAGAAACCATGGCCGATGTAAAAGCTGCTGAAGAAGAAAAGAAACAACAAAAAGCACAGCGCCACAGCCGGGGGCGAAATACGGGTACGAAAGTAAATAATCATCCCAAAAACAATAATAAATCATCAGGAAATAGGAGGAAAAGATAGTTTTTCCAAATCGGGTGCTTTAATTCTAGAATTTTTCTATTGTTATAATTAAATTATTGGTTTGGATATCCCTGAAAAAAAATATTGGTTTTTTATGCTATCATTACAAGCTGATTGCAATAAAAAACCAATATAAAAGAAGTGAAATATTTAAATTATGCTTTTGGCGGAATAGGCGATGGTACAATATTTTGTACGGGCTTTATTGTTTTTAAATAGGCAAAAATGGCTTTTAGGTCGGAATCCGGAAAATGCGAAATTGCTTCCCAAGGCATGGGCGGCAACAATGGGCGACTGTCATCCATTCCTTTGTATTTTCCATGTTTGATGGCGGTTAAAAATTGTGCTTCGGTCCAACTTCCAATACCGGTATCGTCTGGGGTCAGATTAGCGGAAAAAGAAGTGCCCCACGGGCCAATGGCCGCTGTTAAGCCTTGAGAAAATAAGATAAAGGATTTTGCGGTATTCAAATCATATTCGCCTAATTGCTCATTGGCGGGATGTCCAGAAAGTAAACGATCTGGGTCGGGGATCGGCCCCATATCCGTCATTTTTTTAGGAGAATGGCAATCGTGGCAACCCCCAGCTTTAACCAACATTTCCCCTCTTTGAACGGGAGATATATCTGCTTCCGCGGTTGTGGGTTCATACATTTTTACTATGGACTTCTCCTTTTTTTCCGAATTGCATGCTGCTAAAATGATACATAGTACAGCAAATGTTAATAGTTGTTTTTTCATAATTTTGGTTGGTTTAAATTGATAATCAAAAATAGAAAATAATCTTTTTCCTTTTTAAATTTTAAAAGTCTTTTTAACTGAAAATTAAGCCGTTATGTATAATTCGAATAAAATATTTTCGCTTGCCGCTTAAAGATTACAGCTAAAAGCTTTTTAAGTACATTTGCCCGCAATTCAAAATATGAAAGAAAGCATCACCAAATTTATTGACGCCCTTTATTTTTTGTTTAGGCGATGGCTGCCGTTAAAAACGTATCGCTATGCTGTTTGCGGCGGTAGTAATCTGGTGTTTGATATTTGCCTGTATTTTATTTTCTACAATTTCATTCTCGACAAGCAAAATGTTAATCTGTATTTTGTAGTGTTGAGTCCGCACATCGCGTCTCTGTTTTTTGTTTTTCCCATAACTTTCACCACCGGTTTTTTACTGAACCGGTTTATAGCTTTTCAGGATTCAAACATAGCGTGGAAAATTCAGGTTTTCCGATATTTTATTGTAGGGATGGGCTCGTTGCTGTTGAGTTATCTTTGTATGAAAGTTTTGGTGGATGTGCTGGAATTTTACCCCACACCATCGCGATTTTTAACCGTAATTATCACAGTTCTTTACAGCTATTTGCTTCAGAGTAAATTCAGTTTTAAGGTTAAATGAATTTCTTCCTATAAAACAGCTTAGTTTTTTACAAGCTTATGATAGCCTAACGTTTTGCCATTCTGTTTTAGGGAAACGAAGTAAAGTCCGCTGGAAAGATCGGAAATTTGTACATCCGTAGTAAGTGAATTTATGGATCTCGAGAATATTTCTTTTCCTGTTATGTCGAATATAGAAAAGCTTAAATTTTCAATTTCTCGGTTTCTTAGTTGCAGTGTAATATTTTTTTCAGCGGGATTGGGATAAAGTACAAAATCTGCATCCTTCTTAAAATCTTCAGTTCCTAAGTAAAATGTAGAAGTGGAAATTTCTGAAGGGGTAATTATTATTACCACATCTCCAATAAGCACATAGCCATAACCATCAGCAAAAAATGAAATGTCTGAAAAACCAACTTGGGCATTACAGCCATTCTGTCCAAATTCCTCGAAATAAATTTGCTCCCAACTTGTGCCGCCGTCAATGGTTTGCAATATTTCAATGCGGCAACATTCACAAAGCATATCTGCCGAACTTACTGCATAGCCTTCATTGTCATTTTGAAAATGAAACCCGGAAACAGGTCCAATTCCGAAATTCACCGAATAACTATTCCAATTTACATTATTGGAACTTTTCAAGACGTTTTGCCCTTCCCTGAAAAAATTTTCCCGCTCCGGTCCTGTAAGAACTTGTACGGTATTTTCAGTAACTGATGCAAGGTAATAATTGTCTATAGTGCCAGCATCTAGCGATTGCCAATCCGTCCCGGCATTTTCCGTATATAGCAAAGTGCCATGATCGCCTGCAATGTAAGCTGTAGTTGCGTTTTTGAAATTAATATGATTCAGTCTTTCTGTTGAAATTCCAGTTATTGTATTCCAGCTTTCACCTTCATTTGTTGAGTGTAAAACAGTTCCGGCATCGCCGACTATATATATATTATTTAAAGCGCCAATTCCTATTGAGTAAAGATCGTTGTTGGTTCCGGAAGAAACTTCCACCCAGGTTTCGCCCGCATCGTTTGTTTTTAAAATTTTTCCTTCCTGACCCACAGCGAAACCTAAATTTTCATCGTAAAAGTTTAAATCGTAAAATTCAACATTTACGCCACTGTTATACTGATTCCAGCTTAGGCCGCCATTTTCAGATTTAAAAAAATAGCCGTTGTCCGATACAACATATACCAGATTTTCCGAAAAACCGTATATGCCTCCGTGCTCATTAAGACTCTGCGCCAACACGCCACTTGAAATTAATAACCCAAGAAAGAATAATTTTAATTTCATTATGAAAGGATTTTAAGGGGAATTCTATAAATATAGAAAAAATAATAGTTAAGAGTTGTGGTTCAAGATTTTATTCTTCTTTCTATACTGAATAATTAGCGCAAATGTGTACATAATAGCAGCAGCAATCCAAGGATACATAATTGCACCTCTACCCATACTGTAATAGTCAAAGGCAACAGAGGCGGCAACCAAAATATTGAGAATGAGGATTAGATAATTCAGTTTGATGCTCATTTGTGGGGAAAGTCTTTTCAGCATCATAAATAAATTGAAAAGAGCAGTAACGAACTGAAGGATAGCAAGGGCGTTTTTTCCTTCTTCCAGAAAACTTAAACCGCCCATAATGAAGATAAAGGCGTTTAACAGGAAACTGAACCTGTATAACTTAGCTTTTGTTTTGGGATTCATTGCGCCAAGATAAAACTTTTTCAAATAGTTTTTTCTGAATATTGTAAAGCCTCCAAAAGGTTTTTGATTAAGTATCTAATTCCTTTAACAACCCAGCCAAATCAAGTGGATCCGTAACCATATTTATCGTGCCGTCCGCCTTGTATGGCCAAAGCTCTTTGGGTCTGTCCCAATACAATTCCACTCCATTTCCATCGGGATCATTTAAATATAAGGCTTCTGAAACTCCGTGATCACTGGCGCCGGTCATTGGGTAATTTGCTTTTTGCAATCGCTCGAAAATTATTGCAAGATCTTTTCTTGTTGGATATAGTATTGCCGTATGGTATAATCCAACACTGGTTGTTGCTGCAGGTGGTAAGCCTTTGCTGTGCCAGGTGTTCAAACCAATATGATGGTGATAGCCGCCTGCGGAAATAAATGCTGCCTGATCACCATACATTGTTGTTATTTCGAACCCCAATAAATCACAATAAAATTTAAGAGAGCGCTGAATATCCGATACTTTTAAATGAACATGGCCAATTTTTGTCTTGGCGGGAATATTATAATCTTCCATAGCAATTATTTTTTTTTGGAAACAATCTTTTTTGAAACAACCGCGGAAGGTCATTTAAATAGTATCCTTTACTTGATATGTAATCACGTTAGCTTCTCCTAATTTAAAAAATATTTTTTGCGCAACCAAAATGATACACGTACCAATAAAATAAGTGCGGGAACTTCCACCAAAGGACCCACTACGCCCGTGAAAGCTTGCCCGGAATTCAATCCGAATACGGCTATGGCCACAGCAATTGCCAATTCAAAATTATTGCCTGCAGCAGTAAAGGCTATGGAAGCGGTTTTGTCATAGGTTGTACCCATTGCTTTTGAAAAGAAGAACCCTATAAGAAACATTAAAGTGAAATAAATTAGCAAGGGCACTGCAATAAGCAACACATCCATTGGGATTTCCACAATCATTTCTCCTTTTAAAGAAAACATTATTACAATAGTAAACAGAAGCGCAATAAGCGTAAGGGGTGAAATTGAAGGAATAAACTTGTTTTTGTACCATTCTTCACCTTTCCACGGTACCAAAGCTAACCTACTCAAAATGCCTAAAACAAATGGGATTCCTAAATAGACAGCCACACTTTCAGCAATAGTCGCTATTGAAATATCAACAATAGCGCCTTCAAATCCAAAATAAGGAGGTAAGACGGTTATAAAAATCCAAGCGTAAAAACTATATGCAAATACCTGAAAAATACTGTTGAGTGCTACCAATCCTGCGCCGTATTCACTACTTCCTTCTGCAAGATCATTCCAAACCAAAACCATGGCTATACAGCGGGCAAGGCCGATTAAAATAAGACCTACCATATATTCTGGGTAATCCCGAAGAAAGGTTATTGCAAGCACAAACATTAGCACAGGGCCAATAATCCAGTTTAATACCAATGAAATTGAAAGTACCTTTACATCCTTAAATACTTTTGGTAAAAGTGAATAGTTTACTTTGGCAAGCGGGGGATACATCATTAAAATTAAACCAATAGCAATAGGGATATTTGTACTGCCGCTATTAAAAGAGTTCAATAACTCGGGGAAAGAAGGGCTGAAATAACCTATACCCACACCCATTATCATAGCTGCAAAGATCCATACGGTTAGGTAACTATCTAAAAAGCTTAATTTTTTTGATGCCATTATATAACTATTCTTGAAAATACATATTTCATTTCAACCGCAATCTGCTCACTTCGCTCTTTATAAATTTGCTGTTGCTGTGGGGTGCCATCTGCAACTTTTGGGTCTTCATACATTATGGAAATTCGTTTTTCCGATCCTGCAACAAAGGGGCATCCTTCGTCAGCTTGAGAACAGGTCATTATTGCAGCAAAGCTATTTTTAGGATTGATTTCGTCATCATATTTTTTTGAAAAAACAACCAGCGAACTTTTGTTTTTAGCATATCTTATTTTGTAATTTGGGTTGGGAATGTCCCTTTCCTTTGAGATTTCAAACCCACAATTCTCCAAGGTTTTAATTACCATCGGGTGTACCTGGGTTGCTTCCGTTCCGCCAGAATAGCATTGTATATTTGGAACGTTGAAATATTCCGATAGCGTTTGTGCCCAAACCTGAGCCAAATGACTGCGCCGCGAATTGTGGGTGCAGATAAAGTTCAGCTGTATTATTTGATTTGTTGGGATTTTTAAATTTATATAGTCGGCAAGAGGCTGTAAAACGGTTTTCCGTTCTTCGGAAAGAATTGCTGTATTTAGCGTTTCAATGTATTTCTGTATAGGGTATAATAGTTTCATTTGAAAGAAATAATTTTAAATTCCAACTATTTTACTACGTCTTTCCAACAGTACGTTATCTTTCCAAACACCGCGAAGCTGGCCTACTTTTTCTTTATAACCAATTTCTCTAAACCCACATTTTATGTGCAATTTATGGCTAGCCAAGTTGTCACGAAAAATGCCCGATTGAAGCGTCCAAATGTTATTGGTTTCGCTGATTTCAATTAATTTTTTTAAAAGAAATTCCCCAACTCCTTTTCCTCTCGCAGATTCTGAAATATAGACGCTTACTTCAGCCACGCCGCCATAAACGCAGCGACTAGAGACAGGAGAGAGGGCAGCCCAGCCTAAATAGTTGTTATCTTCAACTGCCAAAATTCTTCCAAAAGAAAGATGCCCGTTGTCCCATTTTTCCCAGGAAGGAACTGTAGTTTCAAAAGTGGCAGTACCCGTTTTTAAACCATCACCATAAATTCTGGCAACCTCGGGAAAGTTTTCTTCTGAAATGTCAATCACTTTCATATTAACAGCAATTGCCATCTGGGGAGCAACAGGGTTCATTATTTATTGAGGCAAGTTGTCTTTTTGGTTTTGCTGCAGGAATGCCACAATTTTCCTTTGCCAAACAATCGGTGTGTTTTGTGATCAACAAAAAGTTTGTGCCGTCAAAATCTAAATTGAATTTTCCGATGGTATCGAAATTGGAATTTTCCATTTGGTATTCCACTTCAATCTCCAAATCTTTAAGTTCAAGTACTTTTTCCGAAAGTTCTATAATATGCGTAAGCTTTTCAGGATGCAAACGATGGTTGTAATCATCGGCATTCCACAATTGGAAATTGGCAACTTCTTCATTTCGTACTTTGCCACCACAGTCTATAAAGTGTTTGGTTATTTTGCCTACTTCGGTAACGTGAAAATGAGTAGGCACCAGTTCACCATTTGGAAGCATAAAAGTTATTTGGTCCAAACTATTTAAATGTTTTTTTATTTCTGAGAGTTTCATAATGTATTGGTTTTAAGATTAACAACACTTGTTTTTATTTTCTAAATCTTGATTTAGGAACTGATTCATTACTGCCTTCATTGTAGCCCAATTTTCTGAATGGATACAATAGCAAATACTGGTGCCTTCAATATTTCCTTTTATTAATCCGAGGTTTTTGAGCTCCTTTAAATGCTGGCTTATGGTGGGTTGTGCCAATCCAATTTCTTCCACTAAATCGCCACAAATACAGGCGTTTATTTTGAATAAATGTTGAAGAATAGCCACTCTGGCAGGATGCCCAAAGGCTTTGGCGAAAGTAGCCACTTGATTCTGTTGGTCGGTAAATATTTCTGTTTTGGTAATTCCCATAATCGTAATATATATTTATTGCAATATTACGATAAAAGAAATATAAAAGACAAGAAATTTAAAAAAAATAATATTTTTTATTGATTGGACTTTGGCTTCTTCATTTTATAAAACCATTCCAAAAGAAAACAAATACAGATAATTCCCAATGAAATAGACACTCCCAACATATTTGAAGTTGATTGTTGAATTATCAGAACAACAAACGCCAACGCCGCTAGTATGGCTCCTATCAAGCTTATGGCTTTAGTTGCTTTTATCACTTCAGCTTTGCGAAAACTCACATAATTTACTACCGCAAAGATCAGCAAGAAACCAGCACTACCCGAAGTTGAAATACTTTCTAGATTCAGAAAATTAGCTATTAGTAAAGTGAAAATTACCGTAATTATTAACCCCACGGGTTTGTTCCAAAATTGATCTGTAAAAGAATGTGGCAGCTCGTCATCTTCAGCAAGTTCATAACTTACCCGACTACCACCGTAAAGTGTTGCATTTATGGCTGAAAAAGTAGAAATAAGCGCAGCAACCGTCATAATGGTAAAACCTATTTGGCCAATCATGGGTTTGGCGGCAGCGGCCAAAACATAATCTTTTGCGGTTGCTATTTTATCAAAACTTAAGGAACCCACGGTCACCATCGCAATAATTATATAAAGTAAAACCACAAATCCCACAGAAATAAAATACGCTCGGGGAACATTTTTCTTTTTGTTTTCCATATTGGGAACAGCATTGGCAATAAGTTCAAAGCCTTCATAGGCAACAAATATTACCATCCCGCCCGTAAGAAGTTGCAATGGACTTTCCCAATTTGCGGGATTCAGTTGGGAAATATTTACATTTCCGAACAGACCATAGATTCCAATTCCGGCAAAAGCCAATAAAATAAACAGTTTTACAAAAACCACGAGACTTTCAATTTCGCCTACCACTCTTAAGCTGTAGTAATTAATTAAGGTCGCCAATAAAACCACCCCACTCACAAAAATATGGGTGTCAATAGCTTTTGAACCAGTAATGGATAACAAATTGGGCGCATATGAACCAAACGCGCTGGCGTAAAGTGAAAGCATAATTATATAGCTAATCCACAAAACATTATTAATACCGCCGCTAAAAATACCATTCCCAAAACCTTCATTTATAAAACGGACTGTTCCACCTCGATCTGGAAATGATAGTGACAATTTGGAATAGCTATAGGCCGTAAACAAGGCGATAACACCCGCCAATAGAAAAGCCACTGGAGTTCCTCCTTTTGCCAACGAAACGGCCAAGCCTAAAACGGCAAATATCCCACCACCAACCATTCCGCCTATGCCAATGGCTATGGCATCTTTCAATTTTATAGTATCGTTGGATTTTTTCATTGTGATTTGTTATACCTCAAATGTCATGGCATGGGAGCCTCAATCTTTCAATTTCTTAAAAGCTTCTCAAAACAAACACTATTTTCCACCCCAGCATATTGGCCATAATTGTCCATAAACTTATAGCCGCATTTTTTATAAAGCGAAATGGCTTCGGGTTGTTTGATGCCAGTTTCCAATATACACTTTCTATTGCCCAGTTCCATTGCCCAAATTTCAAGTTCTTTTAAAATTTCACCGGCTATCCCTTTTCCACGTAACTCTAAAGGAACAAACATACGTTTCACTTCCATTACAGTTGGTTCAAATTGTTTGATGGCGCCACATCCAACAGCGCGGTTGCTTTCGTCATAGGCCACTACTGAATATTTAATGGAATCTAATTTGTTGAATTGATCGTAAAAGGGATGGTCCTCCCCATCGCGGATGGCGAGGTCGGCATCAAGCTTTTTTACGAGTTCTATAAAATCTTGGTCTGTTGAATTAGTTCGCCGTAAATGAATCATCTATTATATTTTTAATCGGGTGAGGTTTGTTTTGTTTAAAAATTGTCTGATGTGATTCTAAAGATAATAAAGGTTTTTTATCTTAGCCTATTCCAAGAATACTTAAAATCTAGTTTTAATTTTTCTATCCCATTTTTATGAAATACTACATAGCTTTTCTTATTTCCCTTTTATTTTTTCTTAATGTTGATGCACAGCAAAAAGAACTGACCCTCAAAGATGCCGTACTTGAACAATACGGAAAATTTTACCCCGAGCACATTCAAGGATTTCAGTGGATTCCGGGAACAACTTCCTACACCTATCTTGAAAATGGCACCACACTTAAAAAAGCGTCGGTAGAGGATAAGGAGGAAGATGAAAAACTTTCAATTAGTGAGGTAAACCAAACATTGAATAGTGATTTAAAGCGCTTTTCGGGAATGACATGGAAAAATGGCGATTCCTTTTATTTGCTGAATGACAATTCCTTTTACTTATATAATTATACACAGAAAAAGGGGCGGTTAATTTCTAAAATTGACGCTTCCGCAGAAAACAGTACGCTTCAAAACAAAACTGGAAACGTAGCATATACTCTTGAAAACAATTTGTATATCCAAAAACCGGATGGAACAACCGTAGCGGTTACCAATAATGCGGATAAAAATATTGTTTCCGGTCAGGCCATTGCGCGAAGTGAATTCGGAATTACAAACGGTATTTTTTGGTCACCTAATGGAAATCTACTTGCTTTTTATCAAAAAGACGAAACCGACGTTGCAGACTATCCACTTTTAAATATAGATACCACACCGGGCGGATTGACATCTATAAAATATCCCATGGCAGGGCAGAAAAGCGAACGGCCTAAAGTGGGAATCTATAATTTAACAACAGGAAAAACTGTTTTTATTTCTCCCACAGGAAATGTTGAGGATTACTTAACGAATCTTTCTTGGACACCCAATGAAAAAAATGTGGTAATCGCAGAACTCAACCGCGATCAAAACCATATGAAACTCCAGCTTTTTGATGCTTCAACAGGAATGTTAATCCGTACAATATTGGAGGAGAAAAACGACAAATGGACAGAGCCGGAGCATCCTGCCTATTTTTATTCAGATTCATCCGAAGATTTTATTTGGATGAGTGAAAAGGATGGGTTTATGAATCTGTATTTATGCAATACAACAAAGGGTTTCGTAAAACAACTTACCAACAACAAATGGGTCGCTGAAGAAATAGTAGGAAATAATCCAAAGGGAAGCGAAGTTTATTTCACTGGAACGGGCGAATCGCCATTAGATACAAAATTGTATTCGGTAACTATTCCAAACGGAAAACAAATCTGTCTTACGGAAACAAGCGGTACTCATAATGTAAGTATTTCTTCCAACGGAAAATATATTTTTGATCAGTATTCAAATCACGAAACACCCAATGTTGCTCAGTTATTGAACAATAAAGGAAAAAGGATTCAATTATTTATAAAAGCCGAAAATCCAATGGCAGATTATAAATTAGGAACTACAGAGATTGCAAAATTAAAGTCTTCGGATGGCTTCGATCTTTATACGCGTCTAATTAAACCTTCCAATTTTGATTCAAATAAAAAATATCCAGTGTTGGTGTATGTTTATGGAGGTCCGCACGCCCAACTCATCACAAATTCGTGGAATAACGGAGCATCGCTGTGGATGAATTGGATGGCGGAACAGGGGTATCTTGTTTTTACGTTGGATGGTAGAGGTTCGGCAAACAGAGGTTTTGATTTTGAAAGTGTTATCCACAGAAAGGTGGGTACAGAAGAATTGAAAGATCAATTGGTAGGGGTTGAATATTTAAAATCGCTTCCATATGTTGATGATGACCGTATGGCCATTCACGGCTGGAGTTTTGGTGGGTTTATGACGGTGGCAATGATGCTTCGAAATCCCGATGTTTTCACTACAGGAGTTGCTGGCGGTCCAGTAACGGATTGGAAGTTTTATGAAGTAATGTACGGCGAGCGTTATATGGATACGCCCCAACAAAATCCAGAAGGTTACGAAACAGCAAGCTTGTTGAACAAGACACAAAACCTGACCGGAAAATTAATGACCATTCACGGCTCTATAGATCCTGTGGTGGTTATGCAGCATGATTTGTCTTTGATTAAATCTTTTGTAGACAACGAAAAACAAATGGACTTTTTTGTGTACCCGATGTATGAGCACAATGTGCGCGGAAAGGACCGAGTACACTTAATGACGAAAGTGTTGAATTATGTAATTGAGAATAATAAGTAAATCGAAATCTTATCTCTTTTTTAAATAGTCTTCTGAATACTCTACACTTTTTTTGATACATCCCTTTCAGAATGTTATCTTTGCAACTCTTAAAAAGATAGTAAGATTATGTTTGATAATTTAAGCGATAAGCTGGATAAAGCGCTGCACGTACTGAAAGGTCACGGCAGCATCACCGAAGTTAACGTAGCCGAAACATTAAAAGAAGTGCGCCGCGCACTTTTAGATGCCGATGTCAACTTTAAAACTGCGAAGGAATTTACCAATACAGTAAAGGAAAAAGCACTCGGTCAAAACGTACTTACTACGCTTCAACCGGGCCAATTGATGGTGAAGTTGGTAAAGGATGAACTCACCGAATTGATGGGTGGCGAAACCGCTGGCATCAATTTGAGCGGTGCGCCCACAGTTATCTTAATGTCTGGTCTGCAGGGTAGTGGTAAAACTACCTTTTCAGGAAAACTTGCTAATTACTTAAAAACAAAAAAAACCAAAAAACCACTTTTGGTTGCCTGTGATATATACCGTCCCGCAGCAATTAACCAGTTGCACGTGGTGGGCGATCAAATAGGGGTGGAGGTTTACAGCGAACCGGAAAACAAAAACCCTGTTCAAATTGCACAAAATGCAATTGCACATGCCAAGCAAAATGGCTTTAACGTGGTGATTGTGGATACCGCCGGACGTCTCGCAATTGATGAGGCAATGATGACCGAAATTGCAAATGTGCATAAAGCGATCAATCCACAGGAAACGCTTTTCGTGGTTGATGCAATGACTGGGCAGGATGCTGTGAATACTGCAAAAGCTTTCAATGAAAGATTGAATTTTGACGGGGTGGTTCTTACCAAATTGGATGGTGATACGCGTGGTGGTGCGGCTATTTCTATTAAAAGCGTGGTTGATAAACCAATAAAATTCATCGGGACCGGTGAAAAGATGGATGCCATTGATGTGTTTCACCCCGCTCGTATGGCCGATCGTATTTTGGGAATGGGAGATGTTGTTTCGCTTGTTGAAAGAGCACAGGAACAATTTGATGAAGAAGAGGCACGGAAAATTCAGAAGAAGATTGCAAAAAACCAATTTGGTTTTGATGATTTCCTTAACCAAATTCAGCAAGTCAAGAAAATGGGAAGCATGAAAGATTTGGTGGGAATGATTCCGGGCGCAGGAAAAGCTTTGAAAGATGTTGATATTGATGACGATGCATTTAAGGGAATTGAGGCAATAATCCATTCAATGACCCCAACTGAAAGAACCCAGCCTTCAGTTATAAACGGAAGCCGAAAGAAACGAATTGCAGCAGGAAGTGGAACAAGCGTGCAGCAAGTAAACCAACTTTTGAAACAATTCGACCAAATGAGCAAAATGATGAAAATGATGCAAGGCGGCGGCGGAAGAAAGATGATGCAAGCAATGGGGAAAATGCGGTAGTTTTCAGTCTCAGTCTCAGTAATCAGTAAAGACTTTTGAATATTATGGATTTTAATAAGTTAATTGCTTATTCATTCGTCCAAAACATTTTATTAGCAAATGTATGATTAGATTAGGCTCTTGCTTGAGAATATTTAAATGAAGAGATACATAATACATTGATGGAAAAAAATATAGAAATAGGAAAATTGATTAGTTATATGAGAAATAATCCCGGCAAATTTGGAGCTGATATTAAAATTATTTAATCTAAAGAAAACTGAAATATAACTGAAAACTGCGACTGCGACTGAAAAGTTAAAATATGACCATTCTAGACGGTAAAAAAATATCAAACGACATTAAAAACGAAATCACTGCCGAAGTTGATAAAATGAAGGCGCGTGGTGAAAAAGTACCGCATCTTGCAGCTATTATTGTGGGAAATGATGGTGCTAGTCTTACATATGTTGGAAGTAAAGTAAAAGCTTGTGAACGTGTAGGTTTTGAATCCACTTTGGTGAAAATGCCTGAAACTACCAGCGAACTTGAATTACTGAAGAAAATTAAAGAACTTAATGAAGATGAAAATATTGATGGATTCATAGTTCAACTTCCCTTACCTCCGCAAATTGATACCCAAAAAGTTTTATTAACCGTTGACCCAAGTAAGGATGTTGATGGTTTTCACCCAGAAAACTTTGGAAAAATGGCGTTGGATATGAGTACATTTATTCCTGCAACTCCTTTCGGAATTCTCGAATTATTGCAGCGATATAATGTTGAAACAAAGGGGAAACACACCGTTGTCATAGGTAGAAGCCACATTGTGGGGCGACCAATGAGTATATTGATGAGCCGCAAAGGTTGGCCCGGAAACAGTACAGTGACTTTAACACACAGCAACACAAAAAACATTGCACAAATAACTATTCAGGCAGATATTATTATATCGGCCTTGGGAGTTCCAAAATTTTTAAAAGCCGAAATGGTAAAGGACGATGCCGTAATTATTGATGTTGGAATTACGAGGGTTGAAGATTCCAGCCATCCAAAAGGCTATGTTATAACTGGCGATGTGGATTTTGAAAATGTGAGCAAAAAAGCTTCATTCATAACTCCAGTGCCCGGTGGAGTAGGGCCAATGACCATTGCCATGTTGCTTAAAAACACGCTTTTGGCAAGGGAGCAACGAAAAGGGAATTAAATCCCTTTGCCCTGATCAATTTTCCAATCCAAATACTTGTGTAGGTCACTTTGTATCCAGCCCATACCAATTGAAAGCACTGCCATGTCATCAATATAGCCCAAACCGGGAATAAAATCTGGTATAATATCCAACGGGTTCAAAAGATAAAGTAGGGCCATAACTACGGTGGCAATAGTAAACCACGGTACTTCGTGATACACGCCGTTTTTTACATCCTTCAGCATTCCTATTAAAACCTTACCGAGTTCTTTATATTTTGAAAGAGAATTAGTTTCACTGAATTTTTTATTAATAGCTACTTCATTGTCGGTAACAATTTCAACATCTTCTTCATTAATCTCTGTTACTTTTCCTTTGACATAATTTTCAGTGACGGTTCCATTGTCTTCAGAATCGGATAACAAATTTGATAATATTCCTTTAAAGGCCATAGTTTTTTGTTTTTAATAAAGATAAAAAAATTGAAAGGCAAAAATTTTAAAATTTTGTTATAATAATTTCACTAAAAAATAAATGGAAGTAAGCAATAGGAGAAGCCATAAAATCCAATAGGGTTTAAGGGTTTCAGGATTTTTTCCGAAGCATATTTTGGAAAGAGTGAACATAAAACCTCGGTTTTTTGCAATAAAATTATAGGTGTGGTCGCTAAGCCCGGTAAACCAATTATACTGTGTGTACCAGCGGTGCCATCTTGTATCTTTTTCCTCAAAATAAATAAAGATACGGAAAGCAGAATCTGGACCACTATAAATATCACCCTCAGTTTCAATAAGCCTCGAAGCTTTTTTGAATTCTTTCAAAGGGATATCCTTATAATTTACAGCAACTTGCTGAAAGGTTTTATAATCAATTCGGTCAGCAGTTTTTGATTTCCATCGTGTTATCCAATATTTGCAGAAACCACACTCGCCATCCCAAACCATCATGGGTTTTTTATTGGGAGGAAAGGTTGTTTTTTTAATTTTCGCAAACACTTGTATAAAAATTTTCTGCCATTGTTACTGTTGGGTGGCAGATTCTTTTTTCCCGTATTGTCTGCGGTAAATACGCACAATAACAAAAAAAAGACTAATAAGAAGCGGGCCAAAAATTAACCCAATAAAACCAAATAAAGGAACACCAACAATAACGCCTATTAGGGTAACCAACGGATGAACGTTATCCAGTTTTTTCAGCACATAGAGTCGAATTATATTATCCGTAGATCCCACCACCACAAACCCATAAATCAGAATACCCCATGCTTGAAAACTTTGACCGGTGGAAAGTGTTATAATAAAAACGGGCAGAATTCCGATTAAGGTTCCCACAAAGGGAATCATGCTTCCAATGGTTACAATTACAAACCAGAAAAAGGGATCTTCTACACCAAAAATAAGGAAACCTATAAAAGCAATAATTCCCTGGGCTAAGGCAACCAATGGAATTCCCAATGCGTTGGAACGCACCATTGCTTCCACTTCATTCCCAACTTCAGTCAGGCTTTCTCGATTCATAGGAATATATTCTTTCAAGGATTCCTTTAAATCAGTGCGATTTATTAACATGTAATAAAGCATAAAATACATTAATCCAATAGCTACAAAAGCGTTGAACGTACCTCCGACTAGGCTTTGAAGGTTGGAAGAAATCCATTCACTAATGGCCGAAGTGTCAATTTGTGAATTAAGATCGTAACCCAATTGATCTTCAACTCTTGCAAGTTGATCCTTGACCGCAAGGGTAAGTTCTTCGGAATTTTCTACAGCCTTCCCAATTTTGTTTGAAAGCATAAAAACAATACCCACAACAGGAATTAATATTCCAACAAAAGAGATAAGCATGAGTAGGGAAGCGGCGAGGGAAGGATTCCATTTTTTCTTTTTGACCAAATTTGCCATCCATTTCCGCATAATAACATAAATGGTGATGGCGCCTAAAACGCCAGTAAGATATGGAAGTAGTTCCCTAAAAATAAGACTGCCCATTAATATAATGAGCAAAATGACAAATACTTGTCGAATTATTGGAGCGGGTATTTCTTTGGTCATTTGGCGAAAAGTTGTGTTGCGTCAGCAAAGGCTTTAAACTCGAGCGCGTTTCCCGATGGGTCTTTAAAAAACATGGTGGCCTGCTCACCCACCTGACCTTCAAAACGGATATATGGTTCAATGATGAAGGTAATATTTTTTTTAATCAATTTTTCAGAAAAGACCTTAAAGGTTTTCATGTCTAACACTACCCCAAAATGTGGAATGGGCACGTCTTTCCCATCCACGGTATTTGTAGTTTCTTTTTCTTCGGTATTTTTCTCTTTTAAGTGAATTACCAGCTGATGCCCAAAAAAATCAAAGTCCACCCAATGATCGCTGCTGCGCCCTTCGTTAAGTTCTAAAGTATCTCCGTAAAATTTCCTGCACCGTTCCAGATTATCTACTGGAATGGCAAGATGGAAGGGCTGAATTGATTTGTTCATCAATTATTTCTTAAAGCTTTTATAAGCTCTTTTTTGTCCATTTTTGAACGGCCTTCGATACCCACTCTTTGTGCTTCTTCGTAAAGTTCTTTCTTGGTCCTATCTTCGTACTGTTCAGATTTCCCGCCTTTTTCCCCCGCATCTGAAGTGTTTGCGATACGGGCAGACTTTTCTTTGCTATAGCCCTTGTCGCGAAGGGCTTCGTATTGGTCTTCGTTTTTTATTTTTGCCATAACATTAGTTTTAAAGATAAAACCCTTTAAGAAATAGAGGGTTTTAGTATCCATTATTTTTATGTTTGATCTGTATCTTTTCGGTGTTTTAGTAGGCCAATTCCAGCAAAGAAGAATACTATTCCTAAAATTATTAAAGCCCATGGACTCATACCTACACTGAAACTTCCAAAGGCTCCAAGAACGCCCATAACCAGGCCAATTCCTCCAGCAATGGTTAAAATAAAACCTAGAATCTTAATCATAATTCAAAATTTTAGATGGTTAATTGGATTAAAATTAAAGGAATTCATCTATTCAAGAATGAACCTTAACAAAACCTTTGCAGGAAAAAAAATTTATTCCGAAACAGGTTCCCAGCCAATCATAAAGTATTTAATAGGGGCATCATCGGGTATCTGACTGGCTTCAACCTTTAGATCCATATTGTAGCGAAGTTCTTCGGGAAGGCTTTTTTTGTCGATGGTTAAATACACATCCGTTTCCTTTAGAAAAATGACTACCGCATTTATCGTGGTTTCAATATTGTCAATGGTGTAGTTGGCTTTAACGTCTTTAAAGGTACTGGCAGTTGTCAAACCTTTTTCAGTTTTATAGCGGGAATCAAATACCTGTATATTGGTTATTGTGGAATTTGGATCTCTTTCATCTTCGGGCGAAAGCAACAATAGCTTTTTTCCTCCCTTTTCATAGATTTCAACTTCGCCCTGGGTTTCAAGTGCATTTGGGGAGGAATGAATTTTTACAATGGAATCTTCCGCAAAAATGGAATCGATTTGCTTGATTTTTATTTCATTGTTAAGATTTCCTATTGAACCGTTTTTAATTGCAAAAGGATCGCTGTCCTTTCCGCATTGAACAAAAGCAAGTGAAACTATTCCTATTATTAAAATTGTTTTTTTCATTTATGTTTTTTAGTTTATTTATTCTCTTTATTTATTTTATAAATTACCGCATCATTTTTCCTAAAATCCCTAAAACGCTACGAATTACAGTGGGGCTTGAAAGCGTTTTAATCCACGGATTTAAAGTACTTCTGCGGCCTGTTGAATTGCGGTTTGAAGTAGTTTTTCGGGCAGCTTCCTTTTCATTTTGCGCTTTTTCCTTTGCTTGTTCCTTGTTGGCTACCTCAATTTTTTCGTTCAACATTTCGTAAGCGCTTTCTCGGTCTATAACCTCATTGTATTTCGGGATGAGCTTTGAGGTTTTTAACAAATCCTTCAATTCGGCATCCGTTAAAATATCCATTCGGCTCATCGGGGCACGAAGCATCGTCCTTGCCAAAGGGGTGGGAATTCCTTTCTCATTCAAAGCGCTCACCAGTGCTTCTCCAATTCCCAAGGATGTCAAAACTTCGTCGGTTTTATAATAATCAGAAAGTGGATAATTTTCTGCCGTCAGTTTAATGGCTTTTCTGTCTTTGGCAGTAAATGCACGAAGTGCGTGCTGAATTTTTAAACCCAGCTGACTCAAAACTGCATCCGGAACGTCGGTTGGATCTTGGGTCACGAAATATAAACCAACACCTTTTGAACGTATCAATTTAACTATACTTTCAATTTGGTTTAGCAGTGCGCTGCTGGCTTCGTTGAAAATTAAATGTGCTTCATCAATAAATATTACCAATTCGGGTCTGCTGCTATCGCCCTGTTCGGGGAAGGTTGTATAGATTTCGGCCAAAAGACTCAGCATAAATGTTGAAAAAAGTTTTGGGCGATCCTGTATGTCCGTTAAACGGATGATGTTTATATAACCCATTCCATTTTCATCAATCCGAAGTAAATCATCTGTGTTGAATGATTTTTCACCAAAAAAAAGATCTGCCCCTTGCTGTTCCAGTTCCACAACTTTCCGGAGAATAGCGCCTGTTGAAGAAGAGGAAATTCGCCCATATTCATCCGCAAATTCATCTTTACCTTCGTTGGTAGCGTATTGTAATATTTTTTTGAAATCCTTTAAATCCAGCAACGGCATTTTATTGTCATCACAATACTTGAAAATTACAGAAACAATGCCTGCTTGCACATCGCTCAAGTCTAAAATTCGGGAGAGTAAAACCGGGCCAAACTCGCTGACTGTAGCTCGAAGACGAACACCTTCTTGGTCAGAAAGTGAAAGTATTTCACACGGAAATTTTTTAGCTTCATATGGAAAACCAATGGCTGCGTGACGTTCTTCAATTTTGGCATTGTTGGCTCCGGTCTCCGCAATCCCACTGAGATCACCTTTTATATCCATCAACAATACAGGAATTCCTTTTTCGGAAAGATTTTCAGCAATTATCTGTAGCGTTTTGGTTTTTCCCGTTCCTGTTGCTCCTGCAATCAGTCCGTGGCGGTTTAATGTTTTTAGGGGGATTTTAACGAAAGCATCTTTCACTGTTTCGCCATCAAGCATTGCAGCGCCAAGGTTTATAAAATCTCCCTTGGTTGTGTAACCGCTGTTTATGTGATCAAAAAAAACCTGTTTGTTTGCCATCGTTCTAATTTTATTCAAATGTAACGAATATTAAAATTCAACCACCAAATTCCAAATACTATTCAAAGTTCAAAGTTCAAAGTTTAAAATTTAAAATTGAAAGAATCAATTTTGAACTTACCCATAGTCACAAAACACACATTCACAACCTAACAAATTCAAAAACTTTGGAATTTGGTATTTGTAATTTGGAATTTTCACTATCAATAATTGTACTTTTGCACCCATGAAAAAGGAAGTACAGATTTTAGTTGACAAAGGAGAAATGCTCCCGCTAATGGAGGAATTCTACACTATTCAAGGCGAGGGATTTCATAAAGGTACTGCTGCATATTTTATAAGGGTTGGAGGCTGCGATGTTGGATGCCATTGGTGCGATGTTAAGGAAAGTTGGAATGCGGAATTGCATCCGCCAACAGCAATTGAAAAGATTGTTGAAAATGCAGCAAAACATTCAAAAACTATTGTAATTACTGGTGGCGAGCCATTAACTTGGGATATGAATCCTTTAACCGAAAAATTGAAAGAAAGAGGAATGCAAACCCATATTGAAACTTCCGGAGCTTACAAACTTACCGGAACGTGGGACTGGATTTGTCTGTCGCCCAAAAAAATGAAGCTCCCTACTAAAGAAGTTTATAACGCCGCAGATGAATTGAAGGTGATTGTTTTCAACAAAGATGATTTCCGTTTTGCCGAGGAACAGGCTGCCCAAGTAAATGAAAACTGCATCCTTTATTTACAGCCTGAATGGAGCAAGCGCGATAAAATGAGCCCTTTGATTGTTGATTATGTAATGCAAAACCCGCAATGGAAAGTTTCGCTGCAAACGCATAAATATTTAAATATTCCGTAAAATTAAATTTCAAATAAAAAACACCAAATCCCATCATTTGACTTTGGAATTTGGTGCTTGAAATTTGTTATCTAAAATTCTCTTATAAAAAGTTATCAGACTTTTTTAAAGGGAATTTCCACATAATGATCGTCCCAGCCAATCATCAAAATTGTTCCTTTTGCATCGGTTTTAAAAATCATTGAAAGCGATTCTATAGGTGCTGCTGCTTGCTCACAAGGCACTGTTATTCTGGCAATATCTTTTTCTTTTTTATAACTGAACGCTCCCCAAACATTGGTGTCACTATTAACTATGATAGTCCAATTTTCTTCGTCGGGAATTGTATAAAGCGTGTAGGTTCCAGGTTTCAAAATTGTATTTCCAAATTTTAAAGGAGTATAAATATCCAGCTCAGTAGCCTCGTTTGCTCCTGTGCGCCACACTTCGCCATAGGGTACGAGACCACCAAAAATATCGCGTCCTTTTTTCTGGGGCCTACTGTAAATAACCCTTGCCAAAGGTGGGCTTTTTTTATCGGGTCGCGCCATTGCAAGATCCATTGGAGAAGAATCCATTTCGGGAAAATTCTGAGCTTGTAATGTTTGAAAAGCAAAAGATGAAAAAGCAATAAAAAACAGTAAGAGTATTTTTTTCATAAATAGGATTTTTTAATGGTCTAATACCATTTCTAAAATAAGACCGATATTTTATTGAAAAGTTTAAGCCAAACTTAAAAATTCAATATAAATCATAATATTAAACGTTAAATCGGTCGAAAATATTACTCTGCAAACACCCCCAATTTAAAAACTATTTAAAATCACTTTAAAAACTGTTTTTTTACACATGAATTTGTTAATAACTTACAGCTTATAAAATACGCAAACCCTTAATTTTATTGGGGATTTGGTTATATTTGTTCATTGCGAAAATTACTGAAAATCATTCAAATAATTATATGAGCGAAGAACAAAAAAAAGGCAGCTACGGTGCCGACCAGATTCAGGCGTTGGAAGGTATGGAGCACGTGCGTATGCGTCCCTCCATGTATATTGGTGATGTGGGTATGCGCGGGCTACATCATTTGGTGTACGAAGTGGTGGATAACTCCATTGATGAAGCGATGGGCGGTTATTGTGACAAAATTGAAGTATGGATAAACGAGGATAATTCCGTGACCGTAAAAGATAATGGACGTGGAATTCCAGTTGACATACACAAAAAAGAGCAGGTTTCCGCCCTGCAAGTTGTAATGACCAAAATTGGGGCCGGGGGGAAATTTGATAAAGATTCTTATAAAGTATCCGGTGGTCTGCACGGGGTGGGGGTTTCCGTGGTGAACGCACTTTCTGAGCATTTAACCGCAACCGTGTATCGCGATGGCAAAATTTGGCAGCAGGAATACGAACGCGGAAAAGCGATGTATCCTGTAAAATCGATTGGCGAAACTGATGAACGTGGAACAGTTGTAACCTTTAAACCAGATCCGCAGATATTTCAACAAACCTTGGAATATAACTATGACACACTTGCAAGTAGAATGCGGGAGCTCTCCTTTTTGAATAAAGGAATAACCATTTACTTTGCCGATAAAAGAGAAAAGGACGAAAACGGGGAAGTTGCAATTGAAAAATTCCACAGTGAGGAAGGTTTAAAGGAATTCATCCGCTTTTTGGATGGCAATCGTGAACCAATTATCGCCGATGTGATTTCAATGGAAGGCGAAAAGAATGATATTCCGGTTGAAGTTGCCATGGTTTACAATACCTCTTTTAATGAAAATTTGCATTCCTATGTAAATAATATAAACACCCACGAAGGAGGAACCCATCTTGCAGGTTTCCGTGCAGGATTAACGCGTACTTTAAAAAAATATGCAGATGCTTCCGGCATGTTAGACAAGTTGAAATTTGAAATTTCCGGAGACGACTTCCGGGAAGGATTAACGGCTATCATATCGGTTAAGGTGCAAGAGCCCCAATTTGAAGGGCAAACAAAGACAAAGCTCGGTAACCGTGAAGTTACTGCTGCTGTTAGCCAGGCAGTTTCAGAAATGCTTGAAAACTATTTAGAAGAACACCCCAACGATGCCCGTACCATTGTTCAAAAAGTTATTTTGGCGGCACAGGCAAGACACGCCGCGCGAAAAGCTCGTGAAATGGTGCAGCGCAAAACCGTGATGAGCGGTGGCGGCCTGCCCGGAAAACTTTCCGATTGTTCCGAACAGGATCCGGAAAAATGTGAGGTATTTCTTGTGGAGGGAGATTCTGCAGGGGGAACTGCAAAACAAGGACGTGATCGTAATTTCCAGGCTATTCTTCCGCTTCGAGGTAAAATTTTGAATGTGGAAAAAGCCATGCATCACAAGGTTTTTGAAAACGAAGAGATTCGCAATATTTATACAGCTCTGGGCGTAACCATTGGTACTGAAGAGGATAGCAAAGCCTTGAACCTCGAAAAATTGAGATACCACAAAGTAGTAATTATGTGTGATGCCGATGTGGATGGTAGCCACATTGCAACCTTGATTTTGACTTTCTTTTTCCGATACATGCGCGAGTTAGTTGAAGCTGGCTGTGTTTATATTGCCACCCCACCACTTTATTTAGTAAAAAAAGGAGCCAAAAAAGAATATGCTTGGAGTGATAAGGAACGAGATGCCTTAAACTTGCAAATGGGTGGAAGCGCTTCAATTCAACGTTACAAAGGTTTGGGTGAAATGAATGCCGAACAGCTCTGGGACACCACGATGAACCCTGAGTTTAGAACGCTTCGTCAGGTAACCATAGATAATGGTACCGAGGCTGATAGAATTTTCTCGATGCTTATGGGTGATGAAGTTCCACCAAGACGCGAATTTATTGAGAAGAATGCAGTTTATGCCAATATTGACGCATAAAAAAATGTAGATAATTTTTTTTAAGGCCCATTTCTGAAATTAATCAGTGATGGGCTTTGGTTTTTAACCCTTTATTATCATTATTTTAAGCAGATATTGGTACTTTTGTGCAAATTTTTATCCCACCTTTTTGGATATTGTATACGGGGTCTCATTTCAATAAAAAATAATAATAATCAATAAAAAATAAATCAATGAAAGTAACAGTTGTAGGGGCAGGTGCCGTTGGCGCAAGTTGTGCCGAGTACATTGCCATCAAGAATTTTGCAAGCGAAGTAGTTTTGTTGGACATCAAAGAAGGGTATGCCGAAGGAAAGGCAATGGACCTGATGCAGACAGCTTCATTAAATGGTTTCGATACCAAAATCACGGGCGTAACCAACGATTACTCAAAAACTGCAGATAGCGATATTTGCGTAATCACAAGTGGAATTCCACGTAAACCTGGGATGACCCGTGAGGAATTAATAGGAATAAACGCTGGAATTGTGAAAGATGTTTCCTCAAATCTTGTAAAAAATTCTCCTAAAACTATTATTATCGTAGTGAGCAACCCGATGGATACAATGACCTATTTGGTACATAAAACATCTGGTTTGGATAAAAATAAAATAATCGGGATGGGTGGAGCCTTGGACAGTGCCCGTTTCAAATATCGTTTGGCGGAGGCTTTGGGCGCACCAATAAGCGATGTGGACGGAATGGTTATTGGCGGCCACAGCGATACCGGAATGGTGCCGTTAACGAGATTGGCTACAAGAAATAGTATTCCTGTAACTAAGTTCATTTCTGAAGAAAGATTGGATCAAGTAATGGAAGACACCAAAGTGGGTGGTGCAACGCTTACTAAATTGTTGGGAACTTCAGCGTGGTACGCCCCTGGAGCCGCAGTTTCATCTTTGGTGCAGGCAATTGCTTGCGATCAAAAGAAAATGTTCCCATGTTCAGTAATGCTTAACGGCGAATACGGAATGAATGATATCTGCATTGGTGCTCCAGTTATTTTGGGCAGAAACGGTATCGAAAAAATAGTAGAACTTGAATTGAACGATGCCGAAAAAGCACATATGAAAGAAAGTGCGGAAGGCGTTCGTAAAACGAATGATTTGCTTGAAGTGTAGTTTTAAGTAAATTAATTATAGAATAGAAAAATCGGTTCTCGAAACTTTGGGATCCGATTTTTTTAAACCTCCATTTAATAAAAAAACCCCAAAGGTTTTAAAAATCTTTGGGGTTTAGTCTTACGTCTTTCAGCGAAGCGGTCTTAAGTCTTACGTCTTTTTTACCCGCACTTAGAAGACCCACAATCCTTGCAAGTCAAACAGCCTTCTTGGTAAATAAGTGACGTGCTGTTACAGTTTTCACATTTCTGCTTTCTTGCTTCGGTTCCGTCGGCAACGTAGCGTTTCAGGGCTCGTGCAACACCATTTTTCCACGTATTAATACTTTCGCTGTCAAGTTGTAAGCTATTGATCAAGTCCACAACTTTTTCAATTGGCATTCCGTGGCGCAGGGTGCTGGAAATCAATTTTGCATAATTCCAAAACTCTGGATTGAATTTATGCGAAAGCCCTTCAATTGTGGTTTTATAGCCTCTTTTGTTTTTGTATTGAAAGTCGTAACGCGAAGTTCCGTCCTCATTTCGGTTTTTAATTATGTTACCTTCATTTACCCAGCGCGGAATTAAAATTCCATCTTCGTCATCTGCAAAACCTGTAAAGATTTCATACGGTTTCCCATCAATCAAGCCTATAAATGCTATCCATTTGTCTTTGCTATTTTGGAAACGAACAACATCAGCTTCCAATGATTCCGGGCGTTTGGTAGGGAAAGCGGTAAGCGTTTCGTTTTCTTCTTCTTTCTTTTCCTCGTTTGAAATCAAAACCCCCGAACGTGAACCATCACGATAAACGGTTACGCCTTTACAACCGGCTTGCCATGCTTCTAAATAAAGCTTTCCAACCAATTCTTCGGAAGCATCGTTCGGTAAATTAATAGTTACCGAAATGGAATGATCCACCCATTTTTGAACTGCGCCTTGCATACGCACCTTGCTCAGCCAGTCAACGTCATTGGAAGTTGCTTTGTAATACGGCGATTTTTTAACAATTTTGTTTAACTCTTCCTGACTGTAATTTTTTTCAGTATCAATTCCGTTCACTTTCATCCATTGCTTGAAACGGTGGTGAAAAACCACATATTCTTCCCAACTGTCGCCAACTTCATCCACAAAATCAACACGCGAATTTTTGTCGTTTGGGTTCACTTTTCTTCTTCGTTTATAAACGGGAAGGAATACCGGCTCTATGCCAGAACTAGTTTGTGTCATCAAACTGGTTGTTCCTGTTGGTGCAATGGTCAACAATGCAATATTTCTTCGGCCGTATTCCAGCATATCGTAATACAGTTTTTCATCGGCTTCTTTTAGGCGAAGGATAAAAGGATTGTTTTTTTCTCTTTCAGAATCAAAAATTTTAAAAGCACCTCTTTCCTTTGCGGCGTAAACGGATGCGCGGTAAGTTTCAATTGCCATTTTTTTATGAATTTCAACTGAAAAATCGTTGCCTTCCTTACTGCCGTATTTTATACCCAAAGCGGCAAGCATATCACCTTCCGCGGTAATTCCTATTCCCGTTCTTCTTCCTTCTTCTGCTTTTCTTTGAATGTTTTTCCAAAGGTTTCTTTCCACAGCTTTTATTTCAGCGTCTTGTGGATCGGCATCAATTTTTGCGATTATTGCATCTACTTTCTCTAACTCCAAATCGATAATATCATCCATAATTTTTTGGGCGATACCGATGTGCTTTTTGAAAAGTTCAAAATTGAAAACTGCTTTTTTGGTAAAAGGTTCTTCCACATAAGAAAATAAATTGATAGCCAACAAACGGCAGGAATCGTAGGGGCAGAGCGGGATTTCACCACAGGGATTTGTGGAAACGGTTTTGTAGCCTAAATCTGCGTAACAATCCGGTACACTCTCCTTTATAATAGTATCCCAAAAAAGAATGCCCGGCTCGGCAGATTTCCATGCATTGTGAACTATTTTTTTCCAAAGTTTTCCGGCTTCAATTTCCTTCGTATTTTTTGGGTTTTCGCTGAATATTGGATATTTCTGCGTGTAGTTTTTTCCGTCTTTTACTGCCTGCATAAATGCATCATCCATTCTCACCGAAACATTTGCACCGGTTACTTTTCCCTGTTCCATTTTCGCATCGATAAAGTCTTCGGAATCTGGATGATTTATAGAGACAGAAAGCATTAAAGCTCCGCGGCGACCGTCTTGTGCCACTTCGCGGGTTGAGTTTGAATAACGTTCCATGAAGGGAACAATCCCCGTTGAGGTCAAAGCCGAATTTTTTACAGGCGAACCTTTTGGGCGGATGTGTGATAGATCGTGGCCCACGCCACCGCGGCGTTTCATCAATTGAACCTGTTCTTGATCAATCTTCATAATTCCGCCATAGGAGTCGGAATCACCTTCATTCCCAATTACAAAACAATTGGAAAGTGAAGCAATTTGATAAGGGTTGCCAATACCCGCCATTGGGCTCCCTTGTGGCACGATGTATTTGAAATTTTTTATTGCTTCAAAAACTTCCTCTTCGGTCAATGGGTTTTCATAGCGTTTCTCTATACGTGCAATTTCTTTTGCTATCCGGCGGTGCATATCGTCCGGCGTTTTTTCATATATATTACCCTCAGAATCTTTTAAGGCATACTTATTCACCCACACACGGGCTGCAAGATCATCGCCTTGAAAATATTCAATAGAAGCATTATAAGCTTCATCTTGTGTATAGGTTTGAAGGGGAGAGATGGCAGTTTTTATTTGCATAGCTAAAGGATTTTGGTTGTTTGGAATTCTTAATTTAAAGTAGGTAAAGATAGCGAATTTGTAACCTCTATTTGAGATTAAAATTTTTAAGTTGTCAAGAGTTAGTTGTTAATTTATTGATAATAAGAATATTAATTATTTATCAACATTAAAAAGTTGACAAATTTTGAAAATATTATTTTGGTTCGTGGAAGATTTGATATTTCAAAAATAATTTTATGCGTTTTAAATACATATTAGTGAAAGTCTTTAGATATACACTCTTTATTTTTTTATATTTGGCGCGTGAATTGGAGATGGTACTTTATCGGAATTACAATAGCCCTTGCTTTTTTGGGTATAAGCTTGGAGCAATCTGCAGTGCCCAATCAAGAGATTGTTGTGCAGTTCAATGCCGATTTCATAAGTTCTGATGAAGCTAAGCAAGCTATTTCCGAAATAACCAATCAGTTAAAAGCAATTGGCGTTGCTGATGTTCAAATATCGGAACTGCGTGAAGGCAGGTTAAAAGTAACCTATTACAGCACAATCGAGGTTGCAGTAATAAAGAATTTATTTTATAAGCAGAAAGGGTTTCCACTTGAAAGTACTGCATTTACAGAAAAGGAAAGCTCTTCTAAAATTCCTTTCCACCGAAATTCAAACAGCTACGAACTGGATGTCATTGAAATTCAAAAAGATTTTGATTCAGATTTTGGGCTTCACGGTCTTCCCGTTGAAGTTAAGTCATTACGGGATCAATATTTGAATCAGATTGTATTTCTGGATGCTTCGGGAATTAATTTCAGTTTAAAACATTGCATTGTTAAGGTAGGGTGTGAAATTTATCACGAGACCGTACTTCTTACAGATACTACTTCACATAAAATCCCGGAGGTTAGGGCAGGACCTTTGTCTTAAATTTTCTTCTTAAAAGGGTTTCTTTTCAATTCTGAAGCCGCAAAAATAATTTTAAAAAATCAGGATAATTGTCAGATCTAACAGCAAATCATATATTTGCGCGTTTTAAAAAATCTGACCAAAAAAATATAACATGCAAAACAAAGGACTAATTACCGTATTTGCCATTCTCTTTGGATTGGTAAGTATTTATCAGCTCTCTTTTACGTTTGTCGCGAACAAAGTAGAAGAAAGTGCCAAAGAATTTGCCAACAGCAAATTTTCTGCAGAACAGCCTCATGAAAGAGACAATGCAGAAGCCAGCTACTTAGACTCTGTAGCTAACAATACCGTATTTCTGGGGATTGACTACAAAACCGCTAAAGAAAAAGAGCTGAACAAAGGTCTTGACCTTAAAGGTGGTATTAACGTAATTCTTGAGGTTTCCGTGAAGGATATCTTGAAAGGACTTGCGAATAATACTAAAGATCCAGCATTTAACCAAGCGTTGGAAAATGCAAAAGAACTTCAGAAAAACAGCCAGGATACTTACTTGGAATCTTTCTTTAAGGCATTCGAAGCACTTCCAGGTGAAAATGAACTTGCTTCTTCTGATATTTTCTTCAACAAAAATTTGGAAGATGTTATTGATCAAGGAATGACCAATGACCAAGTAAAACCCATTATTGAAACAAAAATTGATGAGTCCATTACTTCTGCTTTTGAGGTTTTAAGAAAGCGTATTGACAAGTTTGGGGTAACCCAGCCAAACATTCAACGTTTGGGCAAATCTGCACGGATTCTTGTAGAACTTCCCGGAGCCAAAGATGTGAGCAGGGTGAAGAAATTGCTTCAAAGTACTGCCCAACTTGAGTTTTGGTATGTTTATAAATTTGAAGATATGGCAGGCTTCCTTCAAGCTGCCGATGCCAAAGCAGGTGAAATTGCAATGGCTAAAAATACTTCTGAAACAACAAAATCTGTAGATACTACAAGTACTGTTGGCGATTCGACCAAAACAGAAGAAGATGACGTTAGTAAATTATTAGGGGGCCAAGATGTAAAAGATTCACTGGTTGATGATAATAATGCGAATCCAATACTTTCAAAAATGGTTTCTTTGGGAAGCCAAGGTGGTCCAGTGATTGCTACTTTCAAATTAAAGGATACGTCAGATATCAATAGTTATTTGCGTAATCCGCAGATAAAATCATTGCTGCCTAACGAATTGCGTTTTGCAAAATTTATGTGGGGATTGCCCGAAAGCAGTCCACAACTTAATGGCGAGGAAATTACGGCATTGTATGCTATAAAAAGTGAAAAGGATGGTCTTCCCCCGCTTGGTGGAAGCGTGGTTGTTGATGCAAGACAGGAGTTTGATAATTTGAGCCGCGTAGTTGTTTCTATGCAAATGAACGGTCAAGGCGCAAAAGTTTGGGAACAAATGACTGGGAACGCATACCAAAACCAAAGCCAAATTGCTATTGTATTGGATAATATTGTTTATTCTGCGCCTGGCGTTACTTCCGGTCCAATTGCGGGTGGTCGTAGCCAGATTTCAGGAGATTTTACGGTGCCAGAAGGCCAAGATTTGGCAAACGTATTGCGCGCCGGTAAATTGCCAGCTTCTGCTGAGATCATTCAGGGCGAAGTAGTGGGGCCAACTCTTGGTCACGAAGCCATCAACAGTGGTGTAATGTCTTTCTTAATTGCACTTGCAATCGTTCTTTTATGGATGATTGGCTACTATGGAAAAGCTGGTATTTTTGCGGATATCGCTTTGTTGGTTAACATTCTCTTCATCTTCGGAATTTTAGCAGGTCTTGGCGCGGTACTTACCTTGCCAGGTATTGCAGGTATTGTATTGACAATCGGTATGTCTGTAGATGCGAACGTACTGATTTTTGAAAGGATTAAGGAAGAACTTGCAAAAGGAAAAGCGCAGAAGGATGCCATAAAGGATGGTTTCAACAATGCATTGTCTTCCATTCTTGATGCAAACATTACCACAGGTTTAACCGGATTAATTCTTTTGGTTTTCGGAACGGGCCCAATTCAAGGTTTTGCAACTACCTTATTAATAGGTATCGCCACATCATTATTTACGGCAATATTCATTACAAGATTGTTTATTGATAGCTACACCAAAAATGGGAAATCATTGCCATGTTCAACTTCATTCACAAAGAACCTGTTCAAAAATGTAAATATTCAATTCTTGAGAAAGCGTAAAATGGCTTATATCTTTTCAGGAATAATGATTTTGATAAGTTTAGGTTCATTGTTAACGATTGGTCTTAACCAAGGCGTTGACTTTGTTGGGGGACGTACCTATACCGTTCGTTTTGCAAAAGATGTAAACTCACAGGAAATCCAAGACGATCTTATTCAAACTTTTGGAAGTGCCGAGGCAAAAACATACGGTGGAGACAATCAGTTGAAGATAACAACCAAATATAAGGTTGATGAAACCGGAACCGAAGTAGATGAAGAAATAGAGCACATGCTTTTTGAAACTGTGAAAAAGGATATGCCTGCTGATATGACCTATGAAAAATTTGTGGGCGACCAAGAAGGAAAAACCATTGGAAGAATGGAATACTACAAAGTGAGCCCAACCATTGCTGATGATATTAAAAAAGATTCGTTCTGGGCAGTATTTGGTTCGCTGGTTGTGGTGTTCCTGTACATATTATTGCGCTTTAGAAGATGGCAGTTCAGTCTTGGTGCAGTTGCGGCTGTATTCCACGACGTGCTTATTGTTCTTGGGGTTTTCTCGCTTACCTATAAATTTATGCCTTTCAGCATGGAGATTGACCAAGCATTTATCGCGGCGATTCTTACCGTAATTGGTTACTCACTGAACGATACGGTAATTGTATTTGACCGTATTCGTGAATACTTTAACGAACATCCAACTTGGAAAATGAACCGAATTATTGACGTTGCGTTAAGTAGTACGTTGGGAAGAACTTTAAACACTTCATTCACAACACTTATCGTATTGTTGTGTATGTTCTTCTTGGGCGCAGAATCCATTCGCGGATTGTTGTTTGCAATTATAGTAGGTATTGTTGTAGGTACTTATTCGTCCTTGTTTATTGCAACGCCAATTATGTATGACTCCGTGAAACGTAAAAAAGTTGAGGATTTGATCGATAAAAAAGAAGAAGAGGTTGCGTTGGAATCGTAATTTCTTTTTCTTCGGAATAAACAAAAAAAGACCTTTTCATTTTGAAAAGGTCTTTTTGCTATATTGACATTTTTTTTTCGGCAATGTGTAAATATTAGAAAGAATTTTTTCATCATCGGTTTAGATTTAAATGAATATTCAACATTAATTACTTTTAACGTAACAAATAAGTGAATAAATTGTAAAATCTAAACTCGTCAATCAGCAATCGTAAATTCTATTCTGTCGCCCTGCTCAAGATTCCATTTATCGGAAAGCCCTGCATTCACTTCCAAAACATATTGTGAAGCTGCAGATGAAGGCAGTGAAGTTTCATCAAATGGTTTTGCGTTTTTTTGAATGCTTACTATTTCCTTTTCAGAATTAAGATAGATTATATCCAACGGAATCTCCGTGTTTTTCATATAGAAGGAGCGTTGTCTTAAATCGTTGAAAATAAAAAGCATTCCTTGATTTTGATCCATAGAATGGCGGTACATAAGGCCAGTTTGTGTTGAATATTCGTCATCGGCTATCTCAATATCAAGTTTTGCGATGATGGAATCGGTTTCCGATTTCATCAAAGAAAGTTCCCCTTCTTTAGTAAAAGTGATTTCTTTGGTGAGACTTTTATTTTCTGAATGGGATGTGTCTTTACAACTGTAAAGGCAGAAAAGTGAAGCTACAATTGTAGCTGAAATAAATAATTTTTTCATTTTAAAATATATTATAGGCCGCGAATAGTGGATTTTAGATCTCTGTCTATTCGTTGTTATTCTTTATCCTGTAACAGATTTTTTTGAAGCAATCCACATAATATAAATACCGGCAATTATGAAAGGGATACTAAGCCACTGTCCGGTGGAAAGCAACCCAAGTGCAGACTCAAAACCGCCTTGACTTTCTTTTACGAATTCAACCAAAAAGCGGACTGTAAAAAGCAGAATTAAAAACACTCCAAAAATATAGCCAATCTGTTTTCTTCGTTCCGTTTTCCAATATAAATACCAACATACCAAAAATACAATAACGTAGCCGGCTGCTTCATACAATTGTGCTGGATGCCGAAAAGGAACGGAATTAAGTAATTCGGAAAACTGTGGATTATGTACTATAGCATCATAAGCTTTGTTGGGCTCTTTAATTCCGGTTGCGTTTACGGCATCCTGTTTCCGAATTCCTTCGTGAACAAAACGAACCCCCAGCGGAAAATCGCCCGAAGGTTTTCCGATGATTTCAGAATTCATAAAATTACCGATACGAACAAAAATACCGCCTGCGGCTACAGCAATAACAATACGGTCCATAATCCATAGAAATGGTTTTTGGATAACGTTTTTTGTATAATAATACATTGCGATTAAAATAGCAATTGCCGCTCCGTGGCTTGCCAACCCTTGAAAACCTGTAAACTCAAATTCGGGGACAGTTTGTATGGGCAAAAAAACCGAAAGCGGATCTTGCACAAAAAGCTCAGGTTGATAAAAAATAACGTGGCCCAAACGCGCCCCAACTAAAACAGCGACAACCATATAAATAAAAAGACTGTCCAGTTTTTCTTGCGAAAGACCTTCCCTTTCATAAATCTTTTTAGTAAGAATCCAGCCCAGTGTGAATGCCACGACGAACATCAAACTGTAATAACGGATCATAAAAAAACCTAGATCAATTCCTTCGGAAGGATTCCACGTAAAACTTAAATAGTGCATAACAGGGGTTTTATTGGGCAGGGTAAAGATAGCAAAAGCGAAAAAGTATTATGGATCAAATGTTTCATTTATATATTATTTCTTTTTGGGTGGAACAGGGTCATAGCCTGAGCCGCCCCATGGATTGCAACTCGCTATGCGCTTAGCGGCAAGCCAGCCGCCTTTCAGTAAACCGTGTGTTTGCAATGCTTCAACTGCATAATGTGAACAAGTTGGCGTATAGCGGCAACTGGAAGGCAATAGCGGCGAAATAAAACTTTGATAACCTTTTATCAACAAAACAAAAGGATATGTGATTAAATTTTTCAAGTAAAAAAATTAATTTAATGAAAAAGTAGTTCCATCCTTACCATCTTTCAGTTGAATTCCTTTTAATGAAAGTTCATCACGAATTTTATCACTCATTGTGAAATCTTTATTGGCCCGGGCTTGATTTCTTATTTGTATAAGAAGTTCCACCGCTGCGGAAAGCTTTTCGCCATCCTGTGAATTTTCTGAAGTGCTTTCTTCTAATCCCAAAACATCAAAAAGAAATTCATGCATCGTTTGCTTCAGCAATTTCAAATCATTTGCTGAAATGGTTTCTTTTTCTTCTTTTATTGAATTCACAAATTTTACTACCTCAAAAAGCTGGGCTATTAAAATGGGACTGTTGAAATCATCATTCATCGCATTGTAACATGCTTTTCGCCAATCTTCAATATTGATACTGCTTTTTTCTGAAGAAACAATTGAATCTAAGTTTCTATAGGCATCCATCAATCGGTTGAATCCTTTTTCCGAAGCTTCCAAAGCCTCACTGCTAAAGTCCAAAATGCTTCTGTAATGAGCCTGGTACATAAAAAACTTTGTAACAGTAGGTGAGAAGGGTTTGCTTAAAATATTATTATCGCCCGTAAACATTTCATTGGGAAGAATGTAATTTCCTGTGGATTTAGACATTTTTTTACCATTCAGGGTAAGCATATTGGCGTGCATCCAATAATTGACGGGTGAGGTGTGATTGCAAGCTTCAGCTTGAGCAATTTCACATTCGTGATGTGGGAATTTCAAATCCATTCCGCCGCCGTGAATGTCGAAATTGTTCCCCAAATATTTGGTGCTCATCGCAGTACATTCCAAATGCCATCCTGGAAAACCTTCGCTCCATGGGGAGGGCCAGCGCATTATGTGCTGGGGTTCGGCTTTTTTCCAAAGAGCAAAATCCTGTGGGTTTTTCTTATCTGTCTGCGCGGAAAGCTCACGTGTGTTGGCAATCATATCTTCCAATTGCCTTCCGCTTAGTTTTCCATAGTTGTGGGTTTCATTGAATTTTAAAACATCAAAATAAACGGAACCATTTCTTTCGTAGGCGAAACCTTCATTTATTATTTTTTCAACGATATGAATTTGTTCATAGATATGGCCGGTAGCCGTAGGTTCAATACTTGGTGGAAGTGCGTTGAATTTTGCCATGGTAGTGTGAAAATCCACAGTATATTTTTGTACAATTTCCATCGGCTCCAATTGTTCAATTTTGGCTTTTTTAAGAATTGGATCATCACCACTTTCACCGTCGTTTTCCAAATGGCCCGCATCAGTAATGTTCCGTACATAGCGGACTTTGTAGCCCAAATGCTTTAAATAACGAAAAACCAAATCAAAGGACAGAAAGGTTCGGCAATTCCCCAAATGCACGTTGCTGTAGACGGTAGGACCACAAACGTACATGCCAACAGCGTCTTGGTGAATTGGTGTAAATTTTTCTTTTTGCTTGGAAAGGGAATTATAAATGTATAGCTCCTGATTGTTGTATTGGACCATCGTATTTTGAATTCTATTGAAAGTTGGTCTCTAATTTTATGTAATCCAAAAACTCTCTTTTTGTCTCGGGATTTTTGAAAGCGCCACCAAATTCGCTGGTTACAGTACTACTATCAATATCACGAATTCCTCGGGAATTTACACACAAGTGTTTTGCATCAATTACGCAAGCAACATCTTCAGTGTTCAAAACCTGTTGCAGCTCCTTTACGATCTGCATCGTTAAACGTTCCTGCACCTGTGGCCGTTTGGCGTAATAGTCAACAATTCTGTTCATTTTTGAAAGGCCAACCACTGAACCGTTAGAAATATAGGCGATATGCGCTTTCCCAACAATAGGTAGTAAATGGTGTTCGCAAGTAGAGTAGAGGGTAATATTCTTTTCTACAAGCATTTCTTGATATTTGTATTTATTTTCAAAAGTTGAGGCTTTTGGTCTTCTATCTGGGTGAAGACCACCAAAAATTTCCTGCACAAACATTTTTGCAACGCGTGTGGGTGTGCCTTTTAGGCTGTCATCATTAAGATCAAGACCTAAAGTGTGCATAATATTTTGGACATCTTTTTTGATGCTTACAATTTTTTCAATATCGCTCATTTCAAAAGCATCTGGCCGCATGGGAGTTTCTGTAGAACTTCCAATGTGGTCATTTCCTATTGCTTCAATCTCTTTAAGTTGTTTTTCTAAATCCATTATTTAATATATAAAATGGCTGCAAAGATACATAATCACATTTTGGTATAGAAAACTCGTTCTTCTTATTTTTAAGATTTAAAAGCTCCGGTTTTCATAAAAATTTCTTAATTTCCCCCCCTATTTTTATTTCCTATGAACATGAATGAAGCTTACTCCCCACGTCCTTTTTTAACCTTACTATTATTTGCACTTCCATTCTTTTGTTTTTCGCAAGGCCCTGGATCGTTATTTATTGACGCCGGTCCGGATGTTGTGTTAGATTGTAATACGGGTTGCACTGATTTAACTGCAGATTTTTTAGAAACCTTTGAAACTGCAAGTAGTACATATACTGTAACTTCAATACCGTTTATGCCCCCATTTCCTTTTAATGGGCTTGCAAATCCACTGAACCCAAATATTGATGATGCATGGTCTCCGGTAGATAATTTACCGTTTGAATTTTGTTTTTTTGGAAATACGGAAACTCAGTTTCAGGTTGGTTCTAACGGTGTGGTTCGTTTTGATGTTAATCCGGGCGATACGGGTGCAGGTTCAAACGCATGGAGTTTTGATGCTGATCTTCCCAATAATGTGGAAGAAGCATTGGCGGAAGCAAATATTTTGTTGCCGGTACATGACATGGATCCCACTCAATCTTCTTCAGAAGAGATAGGTTATGAGGTAATTGGAACATATCCAAATAGGGTGTTGGTGGTTTCCTATTATCAAGTTCCAATGTTTTCATCCAGTTGCAATTCGCTATTGGCAACCCAAATGGCAGTTTTTTATGAGTTTTCTAATGTAATTGAAATGTACATTTTAAATAAGCCAACTTGCTCAGGGTGGAATAGTGGAAATGCAGCAATAGGAATACAAAACGACGCTGGTACCATAGGCTATGTTCCTCCTGGAAGAAATACATCTGACTCACCATGGACAACTACTAACGAGGCTTGGCAATTTTCGCCAGATGGAACTCCATCTTATGTCTTTGAATGGCTAGATGCTGGTGGAAATGTTATCGGAACAAACCCAACAATAAATGTTTGTCCTTCGGGAACAGAAATATATACAGCAAGAGTTACCTATACAAACTCTTGTAATGGCGATGTTGTAGTTTTAACAGATGATGTTGAAGTTTCTCTGCAAGCTGCCTTCTCGGTAGAATTGGGTCCTGATATTGAAACCTGTGGCGGATCACCAATTGTTTTAGATGCTGAAACAGGTTTTCCTACTGTTACCTATCAGTGGTTTCTTAATGGGGGTCCTATCGGCGGAGCTACCAATCCCACCTATACTGTCAATCCGCCAAATTCGGGAATATACTCTGTTGAAGCTACTGACAATGGTTGTACAGTTTCTGATAGTGTTGAAATAAATTTTCTTCCACAACCTGTAATTGCAAACCGACCGTTAGATATTTCAATTTGTGATGACGGTACAAGTCCGGGTATTTTTGATTTGACGGAAAATGACGATGATGTTCGGGGAGGTCAGGATCCTTTATTTAATATAACTTATCATCATAGCCAAGCCGAAGCCTCCTCTGGTGCCAACCCTATTATTCCTGCAAATGCTTATCCAATAGTAGGTTCTTCTGAAATTATTTGGGTTCGAATTGAAGAGCCTTCAGGTGTCTGTTTTGCTATCGATTTTTTTACTATTACATACGCTGCGGTAACAGCAACAGCTCCCCCGAGTCCTCATTATATATGTGATTTTGGAGCTGATGGACAAGAGCCGATTAACTTAAACAACACCTTTGATGCTGTTATCTTAAATGGACAGAATCCTCTTCAATTTACTGTCACATATCACCTCAATCCAGCTGACGCTATTTCGGGTAACAATCCGTTGCCCAGACCTTACATAGCCACAGGTTCTGTATTCATTTTTGCTCGGGTAGAGAATAACGCTACTCCAAGTTGTTATGCCACTACTCAGTTTAATCTTATATTGGCACCCCAGCCCATCGCGAACCCTGCTATGGATCTTTACCAGTGCGACTATGGCACTACTTCGGGTGTCTTCAACCTTACGGACAACGACGCGAACATATTGGGCGGTCAGGACCCTGCGCTCTTCACGATCAAGTACTACCAGAGCTACCAGGACAGTTTCGACGATGTCAACGAGATCGTCGGGGGCGTGCACATCATCGTTCCGCCTTCCCCACAGACGATCTATGCCCGGATCGAGGACAACACGGGCACGTGTTTCGACCTTACGGACTTCAGGATCTACTTCAGCCGTGCGATTGCCGGTCTGGTGCCCGCGACGGCGAGCTATTGCGACTCGGACGGCGACGGAGGCGAGTTCGTGGACCTTTTCGTGGAGTTCAACGCCCTTGTGCTTGACGGGGAGCCCTCTTCCAACTACAACATTACCTACCATGGCAGCCAGGCGGATGCCGACGCAGGGTCGAACCCCCTGTCGAACCCGTATTTCGTGACCGCCCCTGGCGAGACCGTGTACATACGCCTTGAGAACCGGGACATCGATCCCAACGGTGCCCCGTGCGCTGACACCACCCAGAACGTGGCGATCACGATAGACTCCCCGCCGACGATAAACACCTCGCCCCCGAACCTGGTGGTGTGCGATACCAACAACGACGGCTTCGCGGCCTTCGACCTGACGCTGCAGGACACGGTGATCACCCTTGGCGACCCGACCCTGACGGTCACCTACCACGGCACCCTGTTGAACGCGCAGAACGGTGTGCTGCCGCTTCCCAACCCCTATGTGAACGACCAGATATACCTTGACCTGCCCATTACCGACCCGCTGGACCCGAACTATGGCACCGGTGGGGTGTGGGCCCGGGTGGGCAGCAGCACCAGCAGCTGTACCGTTGTGGTCCCCTTCGCGCTGGAGGTCCGCTTTTCGCCCGTTGGCACCCCCCCGGCGGAGCCTTTGAGGAAGTGCGATGACGCGGTTGCCGATGGCTTTACCTTCTTTGACCTTACGGTGGTGGCGCCCGAGGTGCTGGGCACCCTGGACCCATTGGGCTTTGACCTGTACTATTACGAGAGCCTTGCGGAGGCGACCCTAGCGGGGGACCTTGCGCTGACGGCCCCCGATTTTTCGCAGGCCATCCCGGACCCGACCAACTTCCAGAACAGCAGCAACCCACAGACGATCTATATCCTTATCGTGAGCAACTCGGGGGGCACCATCCCCCCGAACCCCAACAGTGCCGAGGGCTGTTATGACATCGTGGAACTGGAGCTTATCGTGGACCCGCGCCCGGCGGACCTGGGCCCCTTCGAGATGTCGCTCTGCGACGACGAGCTGCAGGGCAGTACCCTTGACGACGAGATCTCCACCTTCGACCTTACCAGCCAGGACGTGCTGGTCACGGGCGGCGACCTTACTATTACCGTGACGTGGTTCGCGAGCCTTGCGGACGAGGCGGCGGACAACCCGATCTCGGACCCGACGATGTACCAGAACACGGCCACCCCGCAGACCGTTATCGGGAGGGTGACCTCCGAGTTCGGCTGCGATACCCTGGTGACCCTCACCCTTACGGTGCTGCCGAACCCGAACCCCAATATGGCCCCGGACCCGTTGGAGCTCTGTGACGACGATGACGACGGGATCGTCGGCGGCTGGGACCTCCATCTGGCCGATACCGATATCATTGCGGGCGAGCCCGACGTATCCGTGCTCTACTATGAGGACCTGGGCGATGCCATTGCCGGTGTCCCTGGCACCGAGATCACGATGCCCTATACCAATATCGTGCCCTTTGTGCAGACCGTATATGCCCGTGTGGTAAAGGATGTGCCGCCGGCGAGCGTTGGCTGTTTCACCATTGTGGAACTGGAGCTGCACGTGATCGACCTTCCCGATATGCCGCTTATGCCACCGTTCGCGGATCCCTTCATCGGGTGCGACGAGAGCGGCAGCGGCACGGCCATCTTTGACCTGACCCTCCAGGACGAGGGTGTGCTGGGCACGCAGGACCCCGCGGACTTCGTGGCGCCCATCACCTATTACGAGGATCCGCTCGACGCCGCCTCGGGCACCAACGCCATCCCGAACCCCACCACTTACATAAGCGGTGGCGCACAGACCATCTGGGTGCGCCTGGAGAGCCTGGTCACGGGCTGCGCAAGGATCACCCCCTTCGAGCTGGAGCTCGAGCTTTTCCCGACCATCGGGCTGGGGAACGACCTTACCCTTTGCGACGACCTTGTGAACGGCAGTACCGCTGACGATGGCCTTTCCACCTTCGACCTGACGGTGAACACCCCATTGATCACCCTTGGGGACCCCTCCCTGGAGGTGTTCTATTACGCCACGGCCGTGGACCAGGCGAACAATGACCCCATCGCCGACCCATCGGCCTACCAGAACACCATCAGCCCCCAGCAACAGATCTTCGTGACCGTCTATAGCGGGAACGGCTGCAGGGCGACCAACAGTTTTTTCATTATCGTGGAGCCCACCCCGCTGGCCTTTTCACCGGGGACCTTCATTGCCTGCGACTCCGACCACGACGGTTTTGCGCAGTTTGACCTGGGCACCCGGACGGACATCATCACCGGTGCGGACCCGAACCTGACGGTGACCTACCACGGCACCCTTTTGGATGCCGAGAACAACAGGCTCCCGTTGCCGAACCTTTACACCAACGACCAGATCTATCTGGACGTGCCCATTACGGATCCCTTGGACCCGGCCTATGGGACCGGGGGCGTATGGGCCCGTGTGGAGACCACTGCGAACAGCTGCCACCGCACGGTATCCTTCGCGCTGGAAGTACATGATTCCCCCGTGGCCACCGAGCCGGAGCCCCTGCGCAAGTGCGACGATGGCGTTGCCGATGGGTTCACGGTCTTCGACCTGACGCAGGCCGCGCCCGGGATCCTTGGTTCGCTGGACCCATTGGGCTTTGACCTTTACTATTACGAGGACCTTGTGGATGCCCAGCTGGCGGGCGACCTGGCGCTGATGGCCCCCGATTATTCCGCTGCCATCGGCAACCCCGGAGCCTATACCAATACGGCCAACCCCCAGGACATCTATGTGCTGGTGGTGGGCAACGCCAACAGTACCCTTCCGCCCAACCCCAACAGTGGCGAGGGCTGTTATGACATTGTTACCCTTACCCTTATCGTGGACCCGATCCCGTTGGACAACGGTCCCTTCGAGATGGTGCTGTGCGACGACGAGCTGCAGGGCAGTACCCCGACCGATGGGATCTCGACCTTTGACCTGACCACCCAGGACATCCTGGTGACCGGGGGCGTTCCCGGGCTGTTCGTGCAGTGGTACGCTACCCCTGCGGACGAGGCCGCGGACAACCCCATCGCCGACCCGACGATGTACCAGAACATAGCCACCCCGCAGACGGTGATCGGCAGGGTCACCTCCGAGTCCGGCTGTTCCCTCAGGATCACGCTGACCCTTACCGTGCTGCCCAACCCGAACGCAAAGACAGATCCGGACCCCATAGTTTTCTGTGATGACGACGATGACGGGATCGTGGACACCTTCGACCTTACCGTGCGCGACCTGGAGATATTGAACGGGGAGACCGATGTCACCATTTTCTATTACGAGACCCTGCAGGAGGCGGAGGCCGCCGTCCCCGGAACGGAGATAGGGGTCCCCTACACCAATATAGTGCCCTATAGCCAGACGGTGTTCGCGCGCGTGACCAACAATGTTCCGCCCGAGCTCCTTCCGTGCTACACGATCGTGGAGCTTGAGCTTATCGTGGTGCCGTTGCCGGATATTCCGGACGCTACGTTCCAGGACCCGATCGTTGTCTGCGATGAGGACGGCGACGGCTTGGCAATTTTCGACCTTACGGTACAGGATGCGGCGGTCTATGGCGTACAGGACCCTGCGGATTTTGGCCCCGTGACCTATTATACCAGCTTGGCCGATGCCGAGGCGGGCACCAACTTTATTGATCCTGCGGATGCCTTTGCGAGTGCGAGCCGGACCATCTGGGTTCGCCTGGAAAGCCTGGCGACGGGCTGCGCGCGGATAACGCCCTTTGAGATCATAGCTGGGGAGTTCCCGGGCTCGGGCACCGCCGATGACCTTGTGCTCTGTGATGATGAAATTAACGGCAGCACCAACGATGACGGCATCTCCACCTTCGACCTGACGGTGAACACCCCTATAATCACGGGCGGCGATCCGACGCTGACGGTCATTTACTACGCATCGCTGGAGGATCTGAACAATAATGTTCCCATTACCGTTCCGGGCGCCTATCAGAACGTCATCAGCCCACAACAGGAGATATTCGTTTCCGTATCGGGCCAAAATGCCTGCAGCAACAACCTGAGCTTCCTTATAACGGTGAACCCGAACCCCGCTCCGGTGGCGCCGACGCCTTTGGTAGCCTGCGATGTGGACGGCGACGGTCTCGTTGCCGACTTTGACCTGGAGAGCAAGACCGCGGAGATACGCGGCGGCGACCCGAGCCTGCTCATTACCTACCACGAGAACCTGTTGGATGCCAATACGGGCAACTTCCCGTTGGCCAGCCCCTACGCGAACATAGTGGCCTTCAACCAGACCCTGTACGTTCGCGCGGCCTATGCCGGCCCGCCGGCGGGTACCGGCTGCTATACCATTGTGGAGCTGCAGCTTGTGGTGAAGCCCTCGCCGGTGGTCCCACAGGACCTGCCGGACCTTATAGCCTGTGACGATGACGGCTTCGCGGAATTCGACCTTACGGTACAGGAGGACCTGATACTGGGAGATCCGCCGCAGACGGACGTTACCATTACCTACCACCTGACCCAGGCAGATGCCATTGCGGGGATAAACTGGATCGTGGCCCCGGCGGCCTACACCAATGCCACCAGCCCCCAGACCATTTGGGTGCGCCTGGACGATGACCTGACGGAATGTTTCGGGATAGGGCAGTTCGACCTGATCGTCAACAGTGGCCTCCCGATAACCGACCCGTCCCCCTTGGAGCTCTGCGATGATCTTGGCGAGCCCAACGACGGGACCACCGCCTTCGACCTTACGGTAAAGAACGGGGAGATAACCAACGGTGTTCTCACCCAGGGCGTTTCCTATTTTGAGACTGAAGCAGATGCCCAGAACAATACCAACCGTATCGACCCGGAGACCTCCTATGAGAACACCTCCAATCCGCAGGTACTGTACGTGCGGGTAGAGGACAGCAACAGTTCCTGTCTGTCGTTCACCACACTGACGATAAAGGTGCTGAGCAATCCAAACCCGGTAGTTCCCGATGCGATCGAGCTGTGCGACGACAATGTGATAATACCTCCCGGCCCTTATGACGGGACAGAGCTCTTCGACCTTACCGTCCGCGGGCCGCAGATCCTCAACGGGAACAACTGGACCCTGGGCTATTACGAGAGCTATGCGGACGCGGTAAGCGGGGACAACGAGATCGTGGCTCCGCAGTTGACCGCCTACCAGAACACCAGCAACCCGCAGACCATCTATGTGCGCACCACCAATCCAAGCTCCCTGTGTTTTGAGATCGTGGAGCTGGAGCTGGTCGTCAACCCATTGCCGGACGATACGGCGATCGTGGCCCCGTATGTGGGCTGTGCCTTGGGCGGCAGCGAGATCGCCATGTTCGACCTCGAGACAAAGGTCGGCGAGATCCTGGGCGGGCAGCCCCAGCCTCCCTTTGAGGTAAGCTTTTATCTGACGGCGCTGGATGCCGAGGCGGGATTCCCGCGTATCGTTGGCACTACCACCTTCCAGAACACGACCAACCCGCAGACCATCTATACGGGCATACTCAACACGGATACGGGATGCTACATAGGGGGCGTGCAGAGCTTTGAGCTGATCGTGCAGCCGGGCGCCATCGCGGTGGCCCCCGCGGCGCCCTTCGTGCTCTGCGACAACCTTCCGCCCAGCGACGGCTTTGCGGAGTTCGACCTTGAGGACGTGTCCAACCAGCAGGTCTCCGACCTGCGGGCGGGGATACTTGGGGGGCAGGACCCTTCGGAGTTCAGCATTTCCTTCTACGAGACCCTTGAGGGTGCGGAGACCGGCGTGGGCGCCATCGTCTTCCCGTACGTGAACACCATCAACCCGCAGCGCATCTACGTGCGGGTGACCAACGAGCTGAACGTCTTTGAGCCCCGGTGCTATGCCGTGGTGGACATGCTGCTGAAGGTGGAGAGCCTTCCGGATGTCGACCTGGGGGAATACCGACTGTGCGTGGACGAGAACGGGAACCCGATCGCGGCCGAGGGGGGAGGCCCCTCGCCACCGGTGATCGACACGGGTCTGGACCCGGCCCTTTACACCTTCCAGTGGGACCTTGACGGGGTGATCCTGGTCGGGGAGACCGGGCCGTCCACCATCGCGCTGCAGGGCGGGGTCTATACGGTGGCCATCACCGAACTGTCCTCTGGCTGCGAGAGCAGCGCCAGCGCCACGGTGGTCGTCTCCTCGCCGCCGTTTACCTATGAGGCCAACCTGTTGAACGGTGCCTTTGCGGGCAACCACGTGATCGAGGTGACGGCCCAGGGCGAGGGTACCTATGAGTACCAGTTGGACGAGGGCCCCTTCCAGGACAGCAATATCTTCGAGAACGTGCAGCCGGGCGACCATACCGTGACCATCCGGGACAAATATGGCTGCGGCAGCGTGACCCTTGACGTGGGCGTGATCGACTATCCGCTCTATTTCACCCCCAATGCGGACGGCTACCACGACACCTGGAACATCATCGGCATCGAGGCGGGCGATCCTACGGCAAAAATCTATATCTTTGACCGCTTCGGAAAGCTGCTCAAGCAGCTGAGCCCGATGGGCCCGGGATGGGACGGAACCTACGGGGGAAGGCCCCTGCCTTCGAGCGACTATTGGTTCCGCATCGAGTACGCCGAGGACGGAAAATCAAAGGAATTTAAAGGACATTTTACCTTAAAACGATAAATAGTATTTGTAAAAGAAAGAGCCCTGCATTTGCGGGGCTTTTTTATGATCTCAAATAGTTTCAAACTATTCTATTTCGATAAACTATTTGATAAGACTTGTACAGAAATAGAAGTAAGAAAATCTATTAAAAATTTATACATAAATCTTCACAGGAAAAATATTTAATGACATGGAAGGTGCTAAACCAAGGGCTAAATTCAAAAAAGCAATTAGAAGTTGAAACCTAAAGATGCTACAAAATTACTGTAAATGGAATTAACGTTGGCAGCGTCAGTTAAACCAACTGAATACAATTGTTGATTTCGTTCTTGTTCTGATCTTGAATAGGCAAGATCAAATGTAAATCGTCCAAAATTATAGCCTGCCCCAAAAGAAAAGCCCATTAACTCACCCATTATGGTACTGTCTTTATATGGACTTTCTTCATAATGAAATCCGCCGCGGAGGCTTAATTGATTTCTGCGAAATTCAGCACCTACCCTGTATGTTGAAACAGCTTTGAATGTATTTTCTAAGGTGGTGTTTAAGTCATTAAAATTTGGGCCATTTATTGGGATGAATTCTATCTGGGAATAATCTTTATAGGAGTAATCAAAACTTAATAATCCGTTTAGACCAAATACATAGGCGGCACTTGCTGAAATTTTTCCGGGAGTTCTAAGGGTGTAATCTTCATAAACATTTATAATTCGAGGGTCCACAAATTCTGTGCGATTTTGGCCTTCAAAAAAGTGTCGGCTTTCCAAACTTTGTGTGGTCTCTTCAGAAAGTTGGAACCAAGTTGGGGTATCAAGGCTTAAGCCTAACCGTAAATTGTTAGCCACTTTGGCAATTCCTCCCACTTGTGCGGAAATGCCGGCACCAGTAACGGAAAGATTATTTTCAAAGCCAACTCTATTTACTGTAGAACCTGGATTACTATTGCTTTCCAGTAAATAAGTGCTCTGGTCAAATTCGATAGTGTGGGTATTTATATTTATTCCGAAGAAAAGATCATTCGTGATTTGAGTGGCGAGATTTATCGAAAATTTACTATTGTAGCCCTGTGAAAGATATAGATATTCTTGGTTGAAAACTCCACCTTTAATATTGGACGTATAAGCTGTATTGGAAGAATTGTTAGGGTCTACGGGATCAAAAAGAAAGGCTTGGTACCCTAAAAAAGCATTTTGGGCTGTATTTCCTTCGTATTCCCCTAGATATTGATATAAATCTGAAATGGATTCGTTTGATTGCAACTGTAATAGGTTCAAAGGAATTCCCTGCGCTTGAGCTAAGAAAAAATCACCAATTGATGTATTTCCAGTTCCAGCGATGAACAATTCATTATTGAAATTTTTATTAACCGTATAATTCAATCCTATCGTGAACTTTTTGAAAGCCGATTCTTGGTTTGAATTATTCAAAACGAATACACCGCCCAATTGGTTTATCGCCACATCATCTGAAATGCTTTTTTCAACGCTGTTGAAGTAATTTGCCTTGTTTTCAACATCGAATAGGGAAGCGGAAAACAGTAAGCTGGAGTTCAGAAAAACTGCACCACCAGCAGGATTTACACTCATTGCAGAAAAGTCGCCACCCAAAGCACCCATTGCTCCACTGAGGGCGGTAAAACGGGCTGTGCCAATATTTTGTTCTGTACTGTATCTTAAGCCGTCTGTGGTGTTTTGTGCTTGTGTAACTGCCAAAGAAAGAAAAGCTACAAGGAAGAGTGGGATTCTTTTCATAGATAGAACTTATAATATTTTTTGAATTATTTTAACCGCGGCCACCACGTCCACTCCCGCTGCTTCGGCTACTTCCGCTGCTGGAACGTCCACTACTGCTAGAGCTTCTAACAGAACCGGAGCTACTGCTTCGAGTAGGGGAAGAATAATTGCTATTTCTGTTAGTATTGCTCCTGGTGGGCTGTGAATAACTACCACTTCGGTTTGTGTTGGAACGCGTATTTCTTATTACATTATTTGAATTAGAACGCCTGGTGCTATTATTGCGAATGCTTCGTGTAGTACTATTAGCTCTAACATTGTTTCGATTTATTCGGCGTGAAATTTCGGAACGGCTATAAGAAGAATTTCTTGTTGAAACATTATTGGTTCTTCCTCTTGTTTCTGCCCTGTTATAATCGGTATTTCTTCTTCCTCGATTATACGATACGCCATTATAATATGAATAGTTATTGTAATAAGAATTATAGTACCCGTTGTAATAACCATTACCATAATAATAAGGATATCCATAACCGTATCCGTAGCCATAATATGGATAACCCCATCCATAACTTATTCCCCAGTAGGGTGCAAAACCATAATAAGGATAGTAGTCCCAATAGCCACCGTACCAATAGGGTCTGTGGTAAAATCCATAGCCATAACCGCCGTAGTTATAAATATTAACGGTTATATCTTCAGAATTACTTCCCCAAGGACCGTAACCTTCCTCATTGCTGTAATTTTCTTCAATTACAATATTTCCGTCCTCATCTAAACTTTCGGTCGTGGAATAGGCATCAATATCAGTGAAAATTGCTCCTTCATCTGGAAGATTGGAGTAAGCATTGGATTTGCTTTCAAAATATTGTTGGTAATAATTTGATTTCTCATTTGAAACCTCCTCATTACTGCTTTCTTCCTCTGTATTTGCAGTATTGCCGGAGGAATAAATACCATCATTTTGATTATAGCCGTTATTGTAGGTTCCACAAGATACGAGCAATAGGGTTAAAATGCCCACAATTGCAAAGGGTATGAAACGTTTTATATTAAAAATTTGAGTGAACATATCTGTGGTAATTTTATTGTTGAACATCATAAAAATAAGTAGTTTTGCGGACAATAACTAATCATTTAACAATGACACAACATTTGTGCCAAAAACAGGGCTATGGCAAAGAATTTAACAACTAGGGAAGAAGATTACTCTAAATGGTATAACGAACTGGTAATCAAAGCAGATCTTGCAGAAAACTCTGGAGTTCGCGGATGTATGGTTATTAAGCCCTATGGATTTGCAATTTGGGAAAGGATGCAGGCAGAACTTGATAGGATGTTTAAAGAAACAGGACATCAAAACGCTTATTTTCCACTTTTTATTCCGAAATCATATTTCAGTAAAGAAGCAAGCCATGTAGATGGTTTTGCCAAGGAATGTGCTGTTGTTACTCATTATAGATTGAAAAATGCCGAGGACGGTAGCGGAATAATTGTTGATCCGGAGGCAAAGTTGGAAGAAGAATTGATAGTTCGCCCCACTTCTGAAACAATTATTTGGGACACTTACAGAAAATGGATTCAATCTTATCGGGATTTACCACTTTTAATAAACCAATGGGCAAATGTGGTGCGTTGGGAAATGCGCACGCGACTGTTTCTGCGGACAGCGGAATTTCTTTGGCAGGAAGGCCATACAGCCCACGCAACCAAAGATGAAGCCATAGCAGAAGCGGAACAAATGATGAATGTATATTCTGATTTTGCGGAAAATTATATGGCCATGCCGGTTATAAAGGGTACAAAAACAGAAAGTGAACGTTTTGCAGGAGCTTTGGAAACTTATTGTATTGAAGCTTTGATGCAAGATGGAAAAGCGCTCCAAGCGGGAACATCCCACTTTTTGGGACAGAATTTTGCAAAAGCATTTGATGTGAAATTTACTTCCAAAGAAGGCGTGCTTGATTATGTTTGGGCAACTTCTTGGGGTGTTTCAACAAGATTAATGGGTGCTTTGGTAATGACTCACAGCGATGACAATGGCTTAGTTTTACCTCCAAATTTGGCTCCAGACCAAGTGGTAATTGTTCCTATTTATAGAAAAGAGGAAGAGTTTGAAGCCGTAGATAATGTAGCTAAAGATTTGTTGAAAAAACTACGTTCCAAAGGAATTCGCGTAAAATATGACAACCGTGATACTCAAAAACCAGGGTGGAAATTTAATGAGTATGAATTGAAAGGAGTGCCTGTAAGGATTGCCATTGGACCAAAAGATGTGGAAAAAGGAACCGTAGAATTGGCCAGACGGGATACTCTTCAAAAGGAATTTATCAGCAATGAAAATGTTGTGGACAAGGTAATTTCATTAATGGAAGAAATTCAAGATAATTTATTTAAAAAAGCGATTATACACAGAACTGAAAATACTACAGAAGTTTCTTCGTATGAAGAGTTTAAAAAAGTTTTGAACACCAAAGGTGGATTTGTTTTAGCCCCATGGGATGGTACGGCAGAGACTGAAGAAAAAATTAAAAATGAAACAAAAGCCACGATTAGATGTATTCCTTTGGAGGGAAAGAAAGAGGCCGGAGTGTGCATGGTTACTGGAAAACCATCAGCTAGAAAAGTGCTATTTGCGAGAGCGTATTAATTTTTTTTGAAAAAAGCAATTTAGGATTTGCGCCATTCAAAAATAGTTGTATTTTTGCATCCGCATTTAAAAACAAAAAATGGTCCGTTCGTCTAGGGGTTAGGACGCCAGGTTTTCATCCTGGTAACAGGGGTTCGATTCCCCTACGGACTACAAAATTTAGAATTTAATAAAAACACAATGGCAAATCACAAGTCAGCATTAAAGAGAATAAGAAGCAACGAGGCAAAGCGCTTGCGTAACCGATATCAGCATAAAACAGCCCGTAATGTTATGAAGAAGTTCCAAGAACTTACTGATAAGAAAGAGGCTGAAACTATGTTTCCAACAGTTGTTTCTATGATCGACAAATTGGCAAAGAAAAACATTATTCACTCGAATAAGGCTTCCAATTTAAAATCGAATATGGCTAAGCACGTAGCTGCGCTATAGTTCTTTTATTAAAAATATTGAAAAACCCTTCAGGAAACTGAAGGGTTTTTTTGTGCTATACTTTTTGGAAAATCTATTTTTTGACTGAAACTGGTACTAAACTTGTATAATCCCCATCATTCCTAATGATGTCCCGAACAATTGAAGATGAAATATTGGAAACTTCGGGCGAGCAGATTAAAAAAACACTTTCTACTTTCGCCATTTTAAAATTGGTCTGGGCGATGGGTTGCTCGTAATTTAAATCGGTAGTATTTCGTAGTCCGCGAACAATAAATTGTGCTTCTTCAGCAATACAAAAATTTGCCGTTAATCCTGAATAGCTTTTTACTCCAATCTTCGATTCTCCTTTAAAAGTATCTTCTATAAATTTAATTCGTTGTTCCAAGGAGAACATGGTCTTTTTATCAGCATTAACGCCAATGGCTATTATCAGTTCATCAAAAAGAGGAAGTGCACGAGTAATAATATCAACATGCCCGAGGGTAAGGGGATCAAAAGTTCCGGGGAAAACGGCACGTTTCATAATCTTGTGAGTTAATTGGTTACTAAGTTAATGAGTTATGGCTAAAACTACTTTTTATTTTTAGAAAAATTTCGAAATCAAAATTACCAAAGCGGCAATTACCGTAGCTAATACAACCCCGCGAGCGCGATAGTATTGGTTCTTTTTTAAAAGAATAAAAAAAACGATAAGATTCAAAATTGCCCCCAAAGCAATTAAGCTGCCCAGAAAATCATTTTCTGAAGCTGCTTTTAGTGTTGCTTCTAAACTAAGTTTTGAAAAAAAGAAGATATACAAATAAGTTCCAGCCATATTTGCGGCCAAGCCCATTATTAAACCAATTAAAATGTCTTTTATGTGGGGTTTCATGTTAATTAATTTTTAAAAATCCCAAGTATTGAGTTCTTTCATTGCGTGGTGTGCGGTAAGGTCAAACTGGACGGGAACAACCGAAACAAAACCGTTGTGCAATGCCCATTCATCAGTATCTTCGCCTTTGTCCTCGTTTACAAATTCGCCCGTAAGCCAGTAATAATCGCGTCCCAGGGGATTCGTGCGCTTGTCAAATTTTTCTTCCCAGTGTGCATTTGCTTGTCTGCAAACTTTAATACCTTTAATTTCGGAAGCATTTAATTTTGGGATGTTCACATTCAAAACAACTCCTTTTGGCAACCCATTCTTTATAACTTGTTGGGCAACAGATTTCACAAACTTTTTTGAAGGTTGGAAATCGGCCTCCAACGAATAATCCAAAAGTGAATAACCAATAGAGGGAATACCCAAAGTTCCGGCTTCAACCGCGGCACTCATTGTACCGCTATATATCACATTGATGGAAGAGTTGCTTCCGTGGTTAATGCCACTTACACAAAGATCCGGTTTGCGTTTCAAAATTTCGTTTACCGCAATTTTAACGCAGTCAACTGGAGTCCCACTACAACTGTATTCTTTGTGCGGATCGTCATTTATAACTTTTATACTATTGCAATATAAGGTGTCGTTAATAGTTATAGCATGGCCCATTCCGCTCTGGGGCGAATCTGGTGCAACAACGCAAACGTCACCCAAGGTGTTCATCACCTCGATCAATGTTCTAATACCGGGAGCGTTAATACCATCGTCATTGGTTACTAAAATGAGCGGTCGTTTTTTAGACATAAATTGATAAAAATTTTAGGAAACAAAAATACATTTTAATAATTTGAATTTTGAAAAGAAATACCCAGGAAACTGTTTAACAAAAAATTAGTAACGAATTCCTTTCTTGGCACAGTTTTTTATATAATTTAGGCACTATCAAAATAATACAATTACTCATGCGGATATTGAAAAAAAATTTTAAAGTTTTATTCCTCGCTGTTTTTGTTTCTGTGGCTTCCTGCAGTTTCACAACCAAGGAATTTAACGATCCTGATAAAGACAAACTTTTATTAGACCTTATTTCCTACGTGCTTCAAAAAGGACATTATGACCCCAAAGATATAAATGACGAATTTTCTGCAGATATTTATGAAAATTTCATAAAAGGATTGGATCCCTTAAAGAGATATTTCTTGGCTTCGGATATTGCGGAATTCAGCAAATACAAAACCGAAATTGACGACCAAATTAAAAACAAAGACCTTTCTTTTTTCGATTTGGTTTACAACCGTTTCCAAGAACGCATGGGAGATGTGAAAAAAATATATCCAGAGGTTCTGAGCAAACCCTTTGATTTTGATGAAAAAGGAGTGATTAATGTAGATTATGACAATCTTGCTTATGCAACTTCCTTAAAAGATCTTCAATCTCGTTGGAAACAGCAATTAAAATTCACCACACTATCCGGATATTATGATTTGGTTGAAGAGCAAAAGAACATGGAAAAAAGCATTTCTTCTTCCAATGGAGCCAAATCCAAGGAAGCAACGGATTCTATAAAGACGGAAGCAGATGAGAAATTCACTCCAAAGCCGTTGACAGAACTTGAAAAGAAAGCCCGTGAAACAACAAAAAATTCCTTGGATGAATATTTCGATTTCACCAAAGATTTGGAACGAAAAGATTATTTCGCAATATATCTAAACACAATAGTTGAAGGGTACGATCCCCACAGCAATTATTTTGCGCCGCCCGAAAAGGATAGATTTGACCTACAAATGTCTGGTAAACTTGAAGGCATAGGGGCGCGGCTTCAAAAGAAAAACGATTATATAACCGTGATCGAAATTATTAGCGGTGGTCCAGCTTGGAGAAGTGAAAAGATTGAAGTAGGCGATGCCATTATGAAAGTAAGGCAGGAAGGTGAAAAGGACGCAGTAAGCATTATTGGAATGCGTATTGATGATGCAGTGAAACTTATAAAAGGGCCCAAAGGAACTAATGTAACCTTGACAATTAAAAATGTTGACGGTACCATTTCAGATAAAACCATAACCCGAGATGTTGTAGAGCTTGAAGAAACTTATGCCAAGTCTTCCCTTATTGAAAAAGACGATCGCAAATTCGGTCTTATAAATTTGCCACAGTTCTATTTCGATATGGAAAATTATAAGGAACGAAATGCTGCAACTGATGTTAAAAAAGAAATTATTCGTTTAAAAGAAGAAGGAATGGAAGGTCTCGTTCTTGACCTTCGTGATAATGGCGGTGGTTCTTTGCGGACAGCTGTGGATATTGCAGGGCTTTTCATTAAAAAAGGTCCCGTTGTTCAGGTTGCCTCCGCAGGAAACAAAGAAGTGCTTGAAGACAAAAACAACGAAATAGTGTGGGACGGTCCCTTAGTTATTTTAGTGAACGAACTTTCCGCTTCAGCGTCTGAGATTTTGGCAGCTGCAATGCAGGATTACAAACGAGCTATAATTATAGGCAGCAAGCAAACCTACGGAAAAGGTACTGTTCAAAACGTGATAGACCTAAACCAATGGCTGCGAAAAAATGATTTGGGCGATATGGGAGCTTTGAAAATTACTTCCCAAAAATTTTACCGTGTCAATGGAGGTTCCACTCAATTGGAAGGCGTAAAGAGTGATGTGGTAATGCCAGACCGGTATAGTTATATTGATATAGGTGAACGTGATTATCCAAATCCGTTGCCTTATGATAAAATAGATGCTGCAAATTATGATCTTTGGGATGGTTACATAGATTACGAGGAAACTATTCAAAAAAGCAAAGCAAGAATGGAGCAAAATAAACAGTTGGCACTAATTGACGATAATGCAAAGTGGATAAAAGAGCGAAGGGACGAGAAAGTAGTAAACCTAAACTTTAAAGATTATAGCGCAGAAATTGAACAACGCAAACAAGAAACAAAACGTTTTGATGCAATTGATGAATATGACAACCACCTCACTTTTGAATCATTGCCTTATGAAACTGCTTTGATGAAGCAAGATACCACTTTGTCTGAGAAACGAAAAAGATGGCATGAAAACCTTAGTAAGGATATGTATGTAGAAGAAGCTGTACACGTGCTGGAAGATTTAAAGTTGAATAACATTAAAGCTGGAAAAGTAGCAGACATTAAAAACTAGTAGATAAACCTATGGTTTGTTTGTTAATGAACCCAGCTAAATTTTACTAAATTTGAGGTGTGAAAAACTCCACTTCATTAACAGGAATAGCGCTCCAAAAGTTCAAAAAAAACTTTTGGGGCGTTTTTAGTTTGGTTTTTTTGGTGTTTTGTGTTTTGGTTGCAATTTTTGCCTACGCGCTTGCTCCGGACAATTCGCAAAACGCTAACCAAATGCATCTTTCCATACATTCCAAAAATCCTGGTTTTACTGTTCAAATGCTTACGGTTCCTGTGGCTGTTGAAGAACAAAATCCGCTTTCAGTATTTTTCTTCGGGAAAAGGAATGCAGATACCGAAATTCCGATTTCCAAATTTTCTTTAACTGATAACGCCATCGAAATAACAGAATATACAACAGATGGAACCGAAGGATTACAAAAAGATTATGCTATTTCACTTTTTCCAGAAGCTTCTTCTATTAAAGAAATTCCAAATAAATACATTTCAGAAAAAAAATTCCTTCTCGGGACCGATAAATACGGCCGTGATTTGCTGAGCCGAATGTTGATAGGAATAAGAATTTCGTTGGCTATTGGCTTTGTTGCAGTTTTTATATCATTGGTTATAGGTGTTACATTGGGAGCCATCGCGGGCTATTTTGGAGGCAAAGTGGATGCGGCAATTATGTGGCTCATTAACGTCACGTGGTCAATCCCTACTTTGCTTTTGGTAATTGCAATTACGCTAGCACTGGGAAAAGGATTTTGGCAAGTTTTTATCGCCGTTGGACTCACAATGTGGGTTGAAGTTGCCCGTGTGGTGCGGGGACAAGTGATGGGCGTAAAACAGATGCAATATGTTACCGCAGCCCGAGCTTTGGGGTTTAATGATTTCAGGATAATTGTAAAGCATATTTTGCCAAATAGTATGGCGCCTGTTATTATTATTTCTGCGGCAAATTTTGCGGGAGCAATTCTTATTGAAAGCGGACTTTCATTTTTAGGGATAGGTGCCCAACCGCCCACCCCAAGTTGGGGCGGAATAATAAAGGATCACTACGCTTATATCATTTTAGGTAAGCCCTATCTTGCCATTATTCCCGGTTTGGCCATTATGAGTTTGGTTACGGCTTTTATGCTAATAGGAAATGCACTGCGCGATGCCATGGATGTGCGCAATGCTTAATTGATTTATATGAACAGAAAATATATTTATCCTTTAGTAATTATAATTGTAACCGTTGCATTGTATTATGCCGATGATTTTTTAGGACAAGAAAATGCTTCTGATTCCCGCGCTTCTTATACACAACGAGTCAATTCTGAGGAATTTGATGATTCATTTCTTCCCAGTTCAACCACGGGAGTTGTTGTTAAACACAACTTTTTTACGCTTTCCTATTCCGAAAAAGGTGAACAGGCAGAGTGGGTAGCCTATGAATTAAAAAAAAGTGATCTTTCAAAGAACGAATTTGAACGGCCTTATTTTATTGAAGACAAAAAAGTGAAAACGAAATCTGCTGATTGGCGGAACTATAAAAATTCGGGCTACGATCGCGGCCATCTTTGCCCGGCTGGCGATAGAAGACAATCCTTTGAAGCCTATAACGAAACTTTTTTAACGAGTAACATCAGCCCGCAAAATCACGATTTCAATGCCGGAATATGGAACCGTTTGGAACAAAAAGTGAGGTTTTGGGCAGAAAAATATGACGGTGTTTATGTAGTTACGGGGGGTGTTTTAAAAGGAAATCTGAAAACAATTGGGGATGAAAATGTTTCGGTTCCCAATGAATTTTACAAAATAGTAGTGGATGCTTCTGGCGGAAGTTATAAAGCCATTGCATTTTTAATACCGAATAAATCTTCCAGTGAATCTTTTTATGAATATGTTGTTACTATTGATGAAGTTGAAGTCGTAACAGGAATTGATTTTTTTCCTCAGTTGCCAGATTCCATTGAAAATAAATTGGAATCAATGAAAGACTTGAGGGCTTGGGGGAGGAAAAAGTAGTTAGTGATTAGTTGCAGTTGGCAGTATATCCTAATCTAGATTCATTTTTCTTTTTTGATTTCGATTTTAGTTTCTTAAGCGTAATGATAATTCGCTCCGTCTAATTTCACAAAAATAAAAAGTAAAATAGTAAAACCCCATAGCGCGGAACCCCCATAACTAAAGAAGGGAAGTGGAATTCCCACTGTGGGAAAAATACCCGTAACCATTCCAATATTTACAAAAAAGTGGAGAAAAAGAATAGCAGCAACACTGTATCCATAAACCCGCCCAAATTGTGATTTTTGTTTTTCAGCCCTAAAAATGATGCGTGTTATCAATGCCACAAATAGAAGCACCACTAATACACTTCCTGCAAATCCCCATTCTTCACCTACGGTGCTAAAAATATAATCTGTATGCTGTTCCGGTACAAAGTTGCCCTTGGTTTGGGTCCCTTGCGTCCAGCCTTTTCCCAGCCATCCGCCGTTGGCAATAGCAATCTCACTTTGATGGGTGTTGTAACCAATTCCTCTAGCATCCACCTCTTTTCCCAAAACAATGTTGAAACGATCTCGGTGTCGCTGTTCAAAAACGTTATTGAAAATATAACTGACCGAAAGGGCAAAAACAATACTTGTAGCTGCAACGAGAATATATTTTAGGATATTGGGCCGTTTTTTTCTGTTTCTAAAAAAAATTATTCCACCTATTATTATAACCCCAACGGTTACCCACAGGGCTCCAAAAGCAAGTGTGGATACAAAAAGGATTGTTGCGAAAAGGCCGAATAACAAATAAACACCGTGAAGTCCTTCACGATAGAGTGGAAACACGAAAGCTGCATAAATCAACGCACTACCGGGATCAGGCTGTGGAATTATAAACAAAGCGGGCAAAGCAAGAATGATGAAAGCGCCAATTTGGTTTTTTAAATCCTGCATGTTCGTTTGAATGTCGCTTACATATTTTGCAAGTGCTAATGCAGTAGCAGCTTTCGCAAATTCACTGGGTTGGAGGCTAAAACTTCCAAAGGCATACCAGGATGTGGCTCCGGATATATTTTTCCCAAAAACGAAAAGTCCTAATAAAGATAACAGAGATATAATATAAAAAACACTTGCAAACCTTTCATAAAATTTAGATTCAATAGCTAGTAAAAAAATAATCAGAATTACGCTGAAACAAATAAACATGAATTGACGAGCGTATATTTGGTCAAAATCCCAAAATCCTTTTGCGGCATCGTTTAATGATGCAGAGTAGATATTTACCCATCCCATAGCTACCAAGGCTATGTAGATAAAAATCATCAACCAATCAAAACGAACGTAACCTTTACTTGCTGCCATTACCGATTTATTGAAAAGGGTTGACCGCTATAGGGTTTTGCGTATTCCGCTTCCAAGCTTCCTTCCAGCACAAATTTTTCCATATCGGTACGGGTTATTTCGCCTTTCAAATATTTTTCAATCATAAGTCCGGCAATTCGTCCCGCCCAACGGGAGCCCCAATATCCGTTTTCAACAAACACAGCGATAGCTATTTTTGGGTTGTCCATAGGCGCGAAAGCAACAAAGATGGAATGGTCAGTAAGTTGTACACGCTTCCCATCAATTTTGGTGAAATTTTCTGCGGTTCCAGTTTTTCCACACATCTCAATGCCTGGAATTTGAATTGAAGACGCCGTTCCGCGTTGGTAAACTTGATGCATTCCTTCAACTACAGGGGGAAAATTTTCAGGTTCAACAGAGGTATAATGTTTTTCTTTGAATTTCTTTGGAATGGTATCTGGACCTATAATATTTTTTATAATATGAGGTGTATAATAATAACCGCGATTCGCAATTGCAGTCGTAAAATTCGCCATTTGCATGGGTGTGAGCAAAACTTCGCCCTGCCCGATGGCGTTGGAAATAGTTGCTAAAGATGACCACTTGTGCTCTGGAAATTTGTGGATTTTATTGTAATAATCCGAAGTGGGGAGGTTACCTTTTTTTCCGCTGGGAAGATCATAACCTAAATAATCTCCAAGGCCGAAACTCATAAGATCACTCCTCCAGACATCAATGCCTTCCTGCGGAGTTGGATATTTATCAATCACTCTTTTATAAACATTACAAAAATAAGCATTGCAGCTGTTGGCTATTCCACCAATCATAGCTAATGGACTGGGATGATGGTGACACCCGAGTATACGGTTGCCATATCTATAACCGCCGTAGCATGAAAAAACATCTTCTGTAGTGACCACGTCCTCATGTAGACCAATAAGCGCAATTAAAGTTTTAAATGGTGATCCTGGGGGATATTCACCCATTAAAACACGATCATATAACGGTTTTGCTAAAGTATCATACCATAATTTTGTAAAATTCTTAGAGCGTTCGCGCCCCACCAAAAGTGAAGGATCATAACTGGGTGCCGTTATCAACGCAAGAATTTCTCCCGTAGCTGGTTCAATGGCGACAATACCGCCTCTTTTGTTGACCATCAATTCCTGTCCATATTTTTGAAGAGTGGCGTCAATGGTAAGTTGAATATCATTTCCTCGTTCGGGCAGTGTATCAAAAATCCCATCTTTATAACTGCCAATGTCTCTGTTGAAACGGTCTTTTTGTATGTATTTTACACCTTTAGTGCCACGCAATACTTCTTCATATTCCTTTTCAACACCGGCAGTACCAATGAGCTCTCCCATTTGGTAATATGGATTTTTTTCAATAATGGCGTTGTTTACTTCAGCAATGTAGCCCATTACATTTGCCGAGTGATCTACTTGATATTCACGAAGTGAACGCCGCTGAATGTAAAACCCTTCATATTTATACATTTTTTCTGAAAGGGAAGCATAATCAGCCTTGTTTAATTGGGGAATTACAACCGATGGCAATCTAGGAGAATATACTCTTGCTTTGTGAAGAATTTCTTTAAATTCATCTTTGGTTATTTTCAAAAGCCCACAAAACTCGAGCGTATCGAGTGGTTTTACATCTCTTGGAATTACCATCACGTCATACGATGGTTGGTTTGAAACCAAAAGAGTTCCGTTGCGGTCAAACATATAACCCCGTTGCGGATAATCATACATTACCTTAATGGCGCTATTATCCGAAAGGGAATCCGAAGAAGCATCATATACCTGCAAATAGAAAAGTCGGGCCGTAAAGAGAAGGCCAGTAAACAAAACTAAAGCGATAAGAACAATCTTTCTCATGTCGATCTATTGAAAAGAATCATAGTACAAACTATGACAACTATAGTAAACAACCCGGAAAATAACGTGCTTTTGAGCAGTAATAATATATGTTTAAAGCTAAAAATTTCTAAAGAGAACATCACAAAATGATGCATAAAAACTAAAGAAGCAATATATGTTAGCCTTTCCAAGGGATCAGCTTTTTTAATTTTTACGCTGTTATATTCATAACTCACACCAAACGAATATTTTAAAACCACGGGGCGAATGTAGGCGATGAAAGCACAGGCGGCGGCGTGTACCCCTCCCGAATCTTCAAAAATATCTATGGAGAGCCCCAATAGAAAGCTTAGAAAAATTAACAGTCCTTTGTTTCCATCTACAGGATACATCAAAATGAAAAAGATATACAAATAAGGGTTTATATATCCAGCTAGGTTTACATTGTTAAGCACCAATACCTGAAGAAAAACAAGTACTATAAACCGGACTATGTTTATAATTATATCATTGTTCTTCATCATCTACTCCTTTCTCAAGTTCTAAAATTTCTTGGGCTTCATTGTTTTGAATCAGATAAACATGTTCAAGACTTGTCATATCATTGAAAAGATCCACATTCACATAATAATAGTTGTCGTCCTTGTCCAAATGAAAGTCCTTCACAGTACCAATTAAAATGCCTTCAGGAAAAATGGTTGATCGGCCCCCGGTAATAATGGTGTCTCCCTTTTCCAATCCTGCCAATCGCGGAATGTCAATAAGTTGGGCAACGTTTGGATCTTTCGTATTCCAAATAAGTGTGCCGAAATGGCTTGATTTTTTCAGCTTCGCATTAATCCTGCTTTTTGTATTAAGAATTGATTGTACCGTGGCATAATTTTCAGAAACATCACTTACAATTCCCACGATTCCGTGGGATGAAATTACACCCAAATCTATCTTAATGCTGTCCACGATACCTTTATCCAAGGTAAGTTGGTTTTTGGTTTTTGAATAGTTGTTATTGATTACACGTGCTGTAAAGTATACATATTTATTGGGAAGAACGGTGCTGTCCAATTTTTCAATAACATCAATTTCCTTAAATTGATTCAGTTTTGTACGAAGCATTAAATTTTCTTGTAGTAACTGTTCGTTCTCTTTTCCAAGATTTAAATAATCGGTGATATTATTTCTGAAAGTATAAACGCCGCCAGTGATAAAATTGGCAGAACTTATAAATTTATCGTTGTGATAATTGTGCGTTTGAACGGTAAGCCCAACAGAAATTACAAAAAGCACGGCAAACAACAGGAAATTTTTATTCCGAATGAAGAAAAATATAATCTGCTGCATTGCTTTGTGGGGTTAAAATATTCTGTTTACTAATAGAAGCAACGCCATAAATGGGCAACTATTTTCTTTTAATTTTTCAGTAAAGCTATCTTTTCCGAAAAAATTATTTAATCAACACACTTTTGTATTTAGCTAGATTTTTCAAGCAAATCCCAGTTCCACGAACCACGGCTCGCAACGGGTCTTCTGCAATATAAACCGGAAGATCGGTTTTTTGCGAAAGTCTTTTATCTAGGCCTCTAAGCATAGAGCCACCACCTGCGAGATAAATTCCTGTATTATAAATATCGGCCGCGAGCTCGGGTGGTGTTTGCGAAAGGGTTTCCATTACGGCATCTTCAATGCGCAGAATGGATTTATCCAAGGCTTTTGCAATTTCTCTATAAGAAGTTTGCACTTGTTTTGGTTTTCCGGTAAGCAAATCGCGCCCTTGTACATCCATTTCGTCGGGCGGTAGCTCAAGATCCTCAGTTGCGGCACCAATCTGTATTTTTATTTTCTCGGCGGTACGTTCACCCACATAAAGGTTGTGTTGGGTGCGCATATAATAAACAATATCATTTGTAAAAACGTCACCTGCAATTTTAATTGATTTGTCGCACACAATTCCACCAAGAGCGATTACGGCAATTTCTGTGGTTCCACCACCTATGTCTACAATCATATTTCCTTTGGGTTGCATAATGTCAACGCCAATTCCAATTGCGGCAGCCATGGGTTCGTGAATCAAATAAACTTCCTTTCCGTTTACACGCTCTGCGCTTTCTTTTACTGCACGCATTTCAACCTCGGTAATTCCACTGGGAATACAAATAACCATTCGCAATGAAGGTTTCAACCATTTCTTTTTTAACGCGGGAATATCGCTGATAAACATATTTATCATCTTTTCACTAGCGTCAAAATCGGCAATTACGCCATCCTTCAACGGACGTATTGTTTTAATATTTTCGTGGGTTTTTCCTTGCATCATAGCGGCTTCGCGGCCCACGGCAATTATTTTGCCGGAAGTTCGGTCGCGGGCAACTATTGATGGGGCATCCACCACAACTTTGTCGTTATGGATTATCAAGGTATTTGCGGTGCCAAGGTCAATGGCTATTTCTTCAGTCAGGAAGTCAAAAAATCCCATAATTTACGTCGGTGGTGTTGAAGGTTAACTTGTTAGATTTGGTTTGTAACAAATGTAATAAAATTTAATGCTTAAAATGACGTGTGCCAGTAAATACCATTGCCATTTCGTGCGCGTTGCAATAATCGATGCTCAATTGGTCTTTTATAGAGCCTCCCGGTTGTATTACGGCCGTTATTCCCGCATTATCTGCGATTTCCACACAGTCGGGAAATGGGAAAAAAGCATCACTTGCCATTACAGCTCCTTCAAGGTTAAAATTAAAGGCTTTTGCTTTTTCAATTGCTTGCCGTAATGCATCAACACGGCTTGTTTGGCCGGTTCCGCTGGCGCAAAGTTGTTTTCCCTTTGCCAAAACAATCGTGTTCGATTTTGTGTGTTTGCAAATTTTAGACGCAAATAACAAGTCTTCTAACTCGCTGGAATTTGGTTTATTGTTTGTTGCATGCGTTAAAATTGATGTACTGTCGGTAATATTGTCCTTTTCTTGCATTAAAATACCGTTCAAACAAGTTCTTACGGTTGTTGATGGCAAGGCTGTTTCTTTCTGCACTAATAAAATTCTGTTCTTCTTGCTTTCTAAAATTTCTTGCGCTTTTGTTGAAAATGAAGGTGCTATTACCACCTCGCAGAAAAGGTCATTAATTTCAGTTGCGGTTGCCTCGTCTATTTCAACATTGGTGATCAAAATTCCTCCGAAAGCGGAAATGGGATCTCCTGCTAAGGCAGCCATATAAGCCTGTTGCACTGTGTCGCGTTGGGCGATTCCGCAGGCATTGTTGTGTTTTAAAATAGCGAAAGTGGGGGCTTCGCCTTTAAACTCATTTATTAAATTTACCGCCGCATCAACGTCCAAAAGGTTATTGTAGCTCAGTTCCTTTCCGTGCAGTTTGGTGAAAACTTCGTCAAAATTTCCAAAGAAATAGCCTTTTTGGTGTGGGTTTTCGCCGTAACGAAGTTCCTTTTTTGGTAAACCTGCGAGGTTTTCAAAACCATGTAGGTTTGATGATTGTGATTTTGAATTTATATCAGTATTGAAATAATTGAAAATTGCCGTATCATAATTTGAGGAAACATTAAAGGATTTTGCCGCAAATCGCTTGCGGTCTTTCAATGAAGTTTCACCATTATTTGCTGAAATCAACTCCAAAAATTCTTTATAATCATCAACGGAGGAAACGCAAATTGTGTCTTTAAAATTTTTTGCAGCGGCTCGGATCAAAGAAATTCCACCAATATCAATTTTTTCAATAATTTCTTCTTCCGAAGCACCCGAAGCAACGGTTTTTTCAAAGGGATACAAATCAACAATCACCGCATCAAGTTGTGGAATGTTGTATTGCGCCATTTCGGCAACATCATTTTCGTTGTCCGAACGGTTCAAAATTCCTCCAAAAACTTTTGGGTGAAGGGTTTTTACGCGACCCCCCAAAATTGATGGATAGTCGGTAATATTTTCAACCGCAATCACTTCGATTCCTAGGTCGTTAATGAATTTTTCGGTGCCGCCGGTGGAGTATATTTTTACATTTTGCTCATTAAGTTTTTTAACAATTGGAGCGAGACCTTCTTTGCTAAAAACAGAAATTAAAGCGGAGGTGATTTTTTTGGAATTGTGCATTATGAAAATTTAAGGTGCAAAAGTACATAATTGAATAGTAAATTTGTAACATAACCATAAAGAAAACGTCTTACTTTTTATAATTTTATCAACTTTTTGAAAGATCAATTTTGCACTTTTAATGTTCAATATCGTTAATCTAAATTCATAAATGCTAATATATCTTCGCGTTTTAAAAGAAAGTTTCAATTTTGCGCTAAATGCATTGCGAAACAATAAATTGCGAACTTTTCTTTCATTGGTTGGGGTAACGATCGGTATCTTTTCCATCATCGCAGTTTTGGCCGCGGTTGATTCCCTAAAACGTGAGATTGAAGGCAGCATCAGCGGTTTGGACAACAGTACGATAATTATTATGCGTTTTAACTTTGGGCCCACTGATATTCCCAGATGGAAATGGCAACAGTTTCCAGATGTTACCTATGACGAATACCAGTATATTGAACGAAACACCCCAAATATTGAAGCAGCAACTTTTACGCTCAATGTTCCCGATGAAAGTATTAAATATGAAGACAGGCAAGTTGATAACGTACCAATTGGCGCGGTAACCGACAGTTATTATAATATTGAGGAATTGAAACTTTCCGAAGGGAGATTTTTTAATGGTTCCGAGTCCAACAGTGGGTCGATGGTCGTGGTTTTGGGTGATGAAATTGCAAATCAGCTGTTTGGAGATGCGGCTACGGCTATTGGAAAGGAAGTGCGCGTTTACGGAAGAAAATTTAATGTGATTGGTGTTTTAAAGAAAGAAGGTGCGGGCTTGTTTGGCAATTCAAAAGATACTTCCATTTGGATGCCTGTGAATGTTGTTAGGCGTATTTATGGCGACAACAATAAAGCGACTTTTCCCCAAATTGTTGTAAAGCCTGAAAAAGGTGTGGACCAAGCTGAATTTAAAGCAATATTGGATCAAAGGATTAGAATGAAAAGAGGCTTGAAGCCCGATGAAATAAGCAATTTTTTCATTAACCAAATGCAGGGGTTTACAGATTTTATTGATGAAATAACCGGAAGTATGAATTTCATTGGTTTAATTATCAGTGGATTTTCATTGCTTGTTGGTGGTTTTGGAATTGCAAATATTATGTTCGTGAGCGTAAAGGAGCGGACCAATTTAATAGGAATTCAAAAATCGTTGGGGGCAAAGAATAAGTTTATACTTTTTCAATTTTTATTTGAAGCGGTTATTCTTGCCGTAATTGGTGGACTAATTGGGCTGTTTTTGGTGTTTATAGTTTCTATAATTGCCTCTCAATTTACAGGCGATTTTGAGTTTGTGCTCTCGCCTTGGAACCTTTTTATTGGTACTGCAATTTCAGCGATAATTGGTTTGATCTCGGGAATTCTTCCCGCAATCTCTGCTTCAAAATTAGATCCGGTGGAGGCAATTAGAACCGGTATGTAATTGTTGTAAATCTTAAAAGACAAATTCCAAATCCCAAATTCTTCATTTTATGTTTGGAATTTGGAATTTAAAATATTGGGATTTTAGAAGAAGTTGCTTCTAAAAATATCTTCGAAAAATTAAAGTATCAAAGCAACTTCTGAATTAACCCATTCCAAAAAGCGCTCATCTTCCAAAGAAAAGGGATCTTCAACGTGCGAATCTATATCAATCTGCCCGATGTTTTTGCCATCTTTGAAAAGAGGAATTACAATCTCAGATTTCACGGTAATACTGCAAGCAATGTAATTGTCCTGTGCTTTCACATCGGGAACCACAAAATTTTTGTTGCTCACGGCAACTTGTCCACAAATGCCTTTTCCAAAAGGAATCACCGTATGGTCTGTTGGTTCGCCGGCAAATGCTTTTAAATGAAGGGTTTTCTCAACTTCGTTTGCAAAATAAAATCCCACCCAATCATAATAGCCTACAGAAGATTGTAAAAGTTCACATACCTCTGTTAGTCGGTTGTTTGTGCTTTCTGAGCTGTTTGCTAAAATTGTTTTAATTTTCTGTTTTAAATGTGAAAAGGGCATAGTGGTTTTTTTTAATCCTTATTGCTGCGGTAAAAGTATTTCAAAACGGTTACATACAACCAAATCAAATCCTGTATTTTTGTTAAAAACATAATGGTCCATTGAAGGAAATCGTCAGAAAACACAAAACAGTTGTAAAATTTGTTGTCCTGTTTTTGGGCACCTATATAATTCTTGGAATTTTTTATTTGGGATATTTAAAAGCCTCAGAAAAGGGCGCGTTCTTCCCCGATTATATTACCCATCTTGTAGCAAAACAAAGCGCTGCAGTGCTTGATGGTTTTGGCTATAATCCAATATTGGCATCAGATCCTTTGGATGAGGGAGTTTTGCTAACAATAGAAAATAAATATACTGTTAGTATTGTGGAAGGCTGCAATTCCATCAGCGTTATTATTCTATTTATCGCTTTTGTTATCGCTTTCGCGGAAAGTTTTAAGAAGACATTTCTGTTTCTATTTGCGGGTTCGGTGTTGATTTATATTGTGAATATTTTGCGTATCGCTATTCTTGTCGTTGCTTCCTATAAATTTCCAGAGTACGAGAGCGTGCTTCACTCCGTAGTATTTCCGGGCATTATTTATAGCATGGTTTTTATTTTATGGATGGTTTGGGTATGGATGCTAAAACCTAATGCGGCACCATGAAAAATATTCTAAAAATACTACTGATTATAGCGCTTGCCACACTCTTAGTATTAATAAGAGCTTTTGAAGCCAGCCTTTTTTATGATCCGCTTTTGGATTTTTTTAAAATGGATTATAAATCCCTACCGCTTCCGGAGATGGATACTTTTGCATTGCAAACAGGTATTGCGCTTCGGTTTTTAATGAACACAATCATATCTCTTGCAATATTATGGCTGGTGTTTTTTGATAAGGAAGTAATAAAACTCTCCTTCATCATTTACGGTTTGCTCTTCGTTGTGTTTTTTATGGTGTTTAGCGTTATCATTTTTTCCTCGGAAGAAACAGGCGGACATTTTGTGCTTTTTTATGTACGCAGATTTCTAATCCAGCCTTTGTTTTTGCTTATTTTGATTCCGGCGTTTTGGTTTCAGAAATATAAATCCCAGTGATTTTTTGATATCTTTGCATATCTAAATTAATATTAAAATGAAAAATTTATTTCCCGTTTACTTTATGATAATGGCATTTGCCGTTTTTTCCTGTAAAGACAACTCAAAACAAATCGAACCCGAAGTGGTAACCGTGGACAATGCCGAACCAAAAGTTTACGAAATAGCCAAAACAGAAGTCGAATTTAACGATCCAAAAGTTGAAACAATATTCAATCAATATTTGCAAGTTGAAGCAGCTTTGGTAAATACCGATGCAGAAAAAACAGCTGCAGAAGCCGCAAAACTTGATATGCTTCTTAAAGAAATAAATGCTGATGAAACAACCCAAAATGCGGTTGCCGCGATGTCTTCAACAGAGGATATTGGTATTCAGCGCCAAAATTTTGAAATGCTGAGCAAGGGGATGGAACCATTATTAAACGGAGCCATAAAATCAGGAATGCTTTACAAACAGTTCTGCCCCATGGCTTTCAACAATAAAGGAGCATTTTGGATCAGTAGTAGCCGGGATATTTTAAACCCTTATTTTGGAGATAAAATGTTGAAATGCGGCAGGGTAGATGCCGAAATTAAATAGTCCGTGTCCCGCTTCCCGCATAAGGGGTTGGCATATAATAATGTTAGAATATTTAACCATTTTAGATAATATTCGTATTTTTGCTTTACGATGAAAAAAGCGATTTCCATATTTCTTTCCGTATTGATGCTTGCCAGCAGTTCTGGAATTGCCTATTCGCAGCATTTCTGCGGCGGGTTGGAGATGAATTCGGAAATTACTTTCGGTGAAAAAAACATTTCCTGTGGAATGGAAATGGAAAAAAGCCATTGCGCAGAGGAATTAACGGTCGTAGAAGTACATAAATGTTGTGAAAACCAATTTACAAAAGTAAAAACCGACGATAATTTTGCAAAGGCTTCTTTTACTCTAAAAATCCACCAAACTTTTGTAGCATCTTTTGTGGCTGTATTTGTTTCCCCGGAAGTGGAAATAGACTCTCCACAAAAAATCTTCTTCGCGGATTACTATCCGCCACCACTCAAACAAGATTTAAATATACTGTACGAGACTTTCCTGATTTGATTTTATGCCTGCTTTCGCAGGATTTACCTGACTTAAAACTCCCATATCTTCTGTGGAGTAATTACTCATATTCAATCAAATCTAAAAAAATGAAATATTTATTTTATATAATTTTAATTCTCCCGCTTTGTGTTTTTTCACAGGAAAAATTAACGGGAACTATTACAGAAAATGTCAATAATGAAGAAATTCCGCTTAGTGGAGCAAATGTTTATTGGCTGGATACTTCCGTTGGGGTTGTAACTGATTTTGACGGTAATTTTGAAATTCCGTTCAAACCAGAATATAAAAAACTTGTCATCAGCTTTGTGGGCTATAAAACTGATACTATTTCGGTGAATTCCTCTAAAAGTATTACCCATTCTTTAATTTCTACTTCTAACTTGGATGAGGTTACGGTTACAGCAAGGCAGAAAGCTTCTTCGCGATCTTTTATTCAATCTGCAAATGTTTTGAATGTAAGCAGTGCCGAACTTCTAAAAGCAGCTTGTTGCAATCTGGCCGAAAGTTTTGAGACCAACCCTTCTATTGATGTAAACTTTGCCGACGCTATTTCGGGAACCCGACAAATTAAAATGCTCGGTCTTACAAGCCCGTATATTTTGATAACAACTGAAAACGTGCCGAGTATTCGAGGGGCTTCACAAGCGTATGGATTGAGCTTTATTCCCGGAACTTGGGTGGAAAGTATACAAATTACAAAAGGAGCAGGGAGTGTAGTAAATGGTTACGAAAGTATAGCCGGTCAAATTAATGCCGAACTACAAAAACCAATGACAGATGATAGGCTTTTTGTAAACGCGTATGGTGCGGGCAATGGTCGTTTCGAACTAAATACACATCTCAACACAAAGGTTAGTGAGCGGTGGAGTACAGGTTTATATTTACACGGAAATATGCGTAAAACTGAATTTGACAATAATAACGACTCCTTTCTTGATGCTCCACTGATGCAACAAGTTAATGTAATGAACCGCTGGCAATATACCGATCAAGAAAATGGATATGTTGGATTTTTTAATGTTCGCTATTTGAATGATGAAAAACAAACGGGTCAAATTTTCTTTGATCCGGATAATGATCGCGGAACAACCAATGCGTGGGGGAGTGAAATAAAAACCCAACGTTTTGATGTTTCGGGAAAATTTGGTTTTGTTAATCCAGATATTCCATGGCGTACCGGCGGATTGCAAATGGCGTATAGCCATCACGATCAAGAGTCTTATTTTGGGTTGAATGATTATAATATTCAGCACAATAGTTTGTACGCCAATTTGCTTTACAATTCCATAATCGGCGATTCCCGTCATAAAATAAAAACAGGGTTGAGTGCTACATATGATGGCTATGACGAATTGGTTTTAACCGAAGAATTCAGCCGGATTGAAAATTCTGTTGGTGCTTTTTTCGAATACAATTTTGACAATTTAGGCGATTTAAATTTCTCTGCCGGAATTCGTGCAGATGTTCACAATAGATTAGGAACCTTCCTTACACCACGCTTCCATTTACGCTATACTCCGTGGGAAAAATCAGCTTTTCGAATTTCAGCGGGAAGAGGAAAGCGAAGTGCCAATATTTTCGCCGAAAACCAACAGATTTTTGCGACTTCACGAAGCATAAATATATTGAACACGAACGGAAATATTTATGGATTGGACCCTGAAATTGCTTGGAATTACGGTGTTTCATATATGCAGGGTTTTAATCTTTTTAACAGAAAAGGAGATATCACTTTCGATTTTTACCGTACCGATTTTGTGAATCAAATTGTTGTAGATTGGGAAAATCCTTCAGAAGTTAATTTTTATAATTTGGAAGGGGAAAGTTTTTCCAATAATTTTCAGGTGGAATTCAATTATAATCCTTTTGAACATTTTGATATGAGATTGGCGTACAAATATTATGATGTTGAGACCACTTATTTAAGCGGAAAAAAGCAAATACCCTTAACGCCGAGCAATCGCTTTTTTGCAAATGCTTCCTATGAAACCCACCAAAAAGCAAAAGGAGGCAATTGGAAATTTGACGCAACCTTCAATTATCTGGGGGAGCAGCGATTCGCCACAACAAAAAGCTACTTGAACACAATTGGTCTTTCGGAATTTTCACCAAGTGTTTCAACATTAAATGCACAGATTACCAAAGTTTTTTCAACTAATTTTGAAATTTATGTAGGAGGAGAAAATATTACAAATGTTTCACAACCAAACCCTATCGTGGGAAGTGACAATCCTTTTGGAACAACCTTTGATACAACCTATATTTATGGACCGGTTTTTGGAAGTTCATATTACGCAGGTTTGCGATATAGTATAAATTGATTTAAACAATAAACCTTACTTTAAAATTTATGAAAAATATAATTGTAATTTTAGGAATATTATTGATTGGAGCCACAGGATTGGCCCAGAATAAAAATGCAAAAGCAACCATAGAAGTGGACGGCGTTTGCGGTATGTGCAAACAGCGAATTGAAAAAGCATCAATTCAAGCAAAAGGTGTAAAATCTGCCATTTGGGATGTAGATACACATCAGTTGAGTTTAATTTATAATGAAGAAAAAACTGATTTGTCCAAAATCCAGCAAAGTGTTGCAGACAGTGGTCACGACACACAGGACATAAAAGCCAAGGATGAAGTTTATGAAAATATTGATCCGTGTTGTAAATATCGTGATCAGCAAATAATTGATGATCACAAAGAGAATTGATTTTATTAAAAAAGAATTCTTGGCTAATCTGCATTTGATTGACCCAAAAACCATCTAGATTAAGGTTTGGATGGTTTTTTTTTGATAAGTTCAAGGATCACAATTTATTAAAACTCATTTTTAATTAATTTTACTAGCTAAATAAGATTTAAAAAAATGAAACAAATATTAGGTATTGGCTCCCGTATAAACCACCCAAAACATGGAAAAGGAGTGGTTACAAACGTAACGGCAAAGATGTATTGGGTAACATTTATTGAAAATGGACTGGAAACAATAACAACGGATGAGGATTTTGAAATTATCGAAGCTGCCGAAGATGAAGTGGACAGCGTGAGTTTCTATGAAGTTGAAAAAAGCCTTCGGGACATTCTAAAAAAATGGAATGGTTTCAGTGAAATTGTTCCCATTGCAGATAAATGGAAGGGCGGAAATATGGTTTTACAGCCAGCGGATAAGAGTTTGTCATCAAAAGAAATTCCTATTGATACTTTTTTTCATAAAATAGTAATGCTTCGCGATCGGCTTAGGGTGATGGAACAAAAAATAAATGCCAGTAAAGAACTGGCTGAACAGGATAAAATAGACCTTCAGCAATATATAACACGCTGTTATGGCAGCCTTACTACTTTTAATGTTCTCTTTAAAAATAATTCACAACATTTTAAGGGGGAAAGCTCTGGGAAATAAGAGGAGTTTCAGTTATTTAAAATAGTTGAATTTACAGTTCGTTATTTACAATCCGCACTTAAGAATTTAGCATGTTAAATATCCTTTAAAGCTACTATAGTTCTATTATTGGTGCTGTTTCTGCAATTGTTCATAAAGTGTTTAAAAATAAATGGTTTTTTTTTCAATACTAAAAAATCACTTTTATATTTTAAAGACCCTCTGAAACCTTAAGAAAATCAAGGGTTTGTGTGAAAGTAAACCTAAAAAAGTACGCTACGGCCTTTTTTTTAATTTAACATTTGGATATTATTTTAATAATCTACTTTCATTAAAAGTTGGAATTGTAAGATTTTATTGGCACTTTTGAAGTGCTAATTCAAACAAACAAAAAAATGAAAACAAAGTTTAGTGGAATTTTAACACTTCTATTAGTGTTAATTGTGCAACTTTCTTATGCACAGGAAAAAACGATTTCCGGAACAGTAACCGATGACACAGGTTTACCACTTCCAGGAGTTAACATAATTATACAAGGTACGAGTACTGGAACGCAGTCTGATTTTGATGGTAACTATACTATTGAAGCTGCCCAAGGACAAACTCTTGTTTATAGTTATGTAGGTTTTGAGACCCAAGAGATAGCTGTTGGGGCCTCAAATAAAATAAACGTTACTTTAAATCCTGGTTCAGTTTTGGACGAGGTGGTGGTAACTGCACTTGGTGTTTCCCGTGAAAAACAATCATTGGGTTACTCTACACAACAAGTAGAAGGAGAGGATATCTCTACCGTTAAAGGGAATAACTTTACAAATGCCCTTTCTGGTAAGGTTTCTGGTCTTAACATTAAACGAAATAATAACTTTGGTGGTTCAACCAACGTAGTTATTAGGGGTAACACCTCTTTAACTGGTGATAACCAAGCATTGTTTGTAGTTGACGGTGTTCCTATTAGTAACAGGAATACTAATGACGCGAATCAAGGTCAGGCTTCTGGTAATTATTATGATTACGGTAACGCAGCTGCCGATATTAACCCAGATGATATTGAATCTATTAACGTGTTGAAGGGTGCTGCTGCATCTGCGCTTTATGGTTCACGTGCTGCAAACGGGGTTATTATTATAACTACAAAAAAAGGTAAAAAAACAAAAGGGCTTGGAGTTACAATTAATTCAAATGCCACTGTTGGTTTTATAGATAAGAGCACTTTTGCAACTTATCAAGATCAATACGGAGCGGGTTATGGTCCTTATTATGGCGGTCCTGATGGCTTCTGGTATGAAGAAGATATTAATGGCGATGGTAATCTTGATTTGGTTGTTCCTTATACTGAAGATGCTTCTTATGGTGCGCCCTTCGATGGTCGTTTAGTTTACCAATGGGATTCATTCGATCCTGATTCTCCAAATTATCATACAGCTACTCCATGGCGTAATGCAGAGAATGGTCCTATCACGTTTTTTGAAACACCTATAACATTAACCAACTCTATCTCTATATCAAATGGATTGGATAATGGTTCTTACCGCTTATCCTATACTAAATTGGATCAATCTGGTTTAATGCCAAATAGCCAATTGGATAGACATAACTTTATCTTGAGTGGTATTTATGACCTTTCGGACAAGGTTACTGTTAGCGGTTTTGCTAATTACATAAAAACGGATGCACTGGGACGTAACTCAACTGGTTATAATGATAACGTTGTAGGTAATATGAAACAATGGTGGCAAACGAACGTTGATGTTCAGCAACAAAGAGACATTTACTTTGCAACTCATAGAAACGTTACTTGGAACCCAGCATCTTCTGAACCGGGATCCCCACCTATTTTCTGGGATAACCCATATTGGACTCGTTACGAAAACTACCAAAATGATGGTAGAAGCCGTTTCATTGGTAACTTTGAATTGAATTATGAACTTGCTAGCTGGGTAAATGTAACTGGTAGGGTTTCCACTGATACATATAACGAAAATCAAGAAGAACGTAGAGCTAAAGGTTCCGTTGCTACTACTTTTGGGGTAGCGCCTCCAGGCACAGCACGTGGAAATGTTGATTCTGGTTATTTAAGAAGAGATATAACTGCTTCAGAAACCAACTATGATTTGATGCTTAACTTTGATACAGATTTTTCAGAGGGTATTAGTTTTGCGGGTATTTTAGGAACAAATATTAGAAGAAATGAATATAATTCAGTTGCGGCGTCTACCGCAGGTGGACTTGTTGTTGCTGGGTTGTATTCACTACAAAACAGTGCATCTCCGCTTCCAAACCCAGTTGAACAAGCAGAGAAAATTGGTGTTGATGGTGTTTATGCAAGTGCTTCTTTTGGTTTTGGTAACGTTGTTTATCTAGATGGAACAATAAGAAGAGATCATTTCTCTACATTACCTGAAGATAATAGTTCTTTTTACTATCCATCTGTATCTACTAGCTTTGTATTCAGTAAATTACTTAATGTGAATGCTATTACTTTTGGTAAATTAAGATTAAACTACGCTGAAGTTGGTAACGGTGCGCCATTTGATAGATTAGTTGATACCTATGTAATCAATGGTGATATTGGTACATCAGTACCAAGTGTTAGAAATAACCCCAATTTAAAGCCGGAAACTACCAAAAGTTATGAAGCCGGACTTGAAATGCGATTTGCTAATAACAGACTTGGTTTTGATGTAGCTTATTACAAATCAAATTCGATTGATCAAATTGTTCAAGTGCCTATCTCAGCTGCTACGGGTTATACCGGTAAATTATTAAACGCTGGTGAAATCGAGAATAAAGGTATCGAGGTATCTTTAAATGCTATGCCAGTTAAAAACGACAACTTTTCTTGGGGATTGAACATCAACTGGTCACAAAATAAGAGTGAAGTATTGGAACTACCAGAAGGAATTCAAACTTTACAATTGGGTAGTTTCCAGGGTGGTGTTACCATTAACGCTGTTTTGGGTGAGCCTTACGGTGTTATTTACGGTACTGATTATACTTATCTTAATGGTCAACGAGTAGTTGATCCCGAGAATGGTCAATACATTCCAACTGCTACATCAAACAATGTGATTGGTGATACTAACCCAGATTGGTTAGCTGGTATTTCAAACACTTTGACCTATAAGGCCTTGTCCTTTAGTTTCCTTATCGATATTCAAGAGGGTGGAAGCATTTTCTCACTTGACCAATATTATGGTCTTGCAACGGGTCTATATGACAATACCGCATTTACAAATGACCTTGGTAATCCTGTAAGAAATTCACTTGATAATGGTGGTGGTTTCATTAATGAAGGTGTAAACCCTGACGGTTCTGTTAACACCACACGTATACGTGCAGATCGTTATGGGGCTTTTGGTTATGCAAGAGGTTTGCCAAACTCAGCTTTTGTGTATGATGCAAGTTATATTAAATTGCGTCAAGTATCTCTTACTTATACCATGCCATCAAGATTCCTTGATAACACTTTTATGACTGGACTTCAGTTTAGTCTTTCAGGTTCCAATCTATGGATTATTGATAAAAACATGCCATATGCTGATCCAGAATCTGGTTTGAGCTCTGGTAACTTACAAGGATACAGCACTGGTGCATTGCCAACTACCCAAGATTATGGATTTAACATTAAAGCACAATTTTAATACATAGAAAAATGAAGAAACTGATTTTAATTTTAACTGCGGCAGTTATGGCCGTGTCGTGTTCAGACAACCTTGAGGATCTGAACCAAAATATAAAAGACCCAACAGCGGTAAGTGGTGAAAGTTTATTTTCATCTGCTCAAAAGCAACTTGCCGATCAGATAGTTACTCCTAACGTTAACCTTAATAATTTAAGGTTATGGACTCAGCAGCTACAGGAAACAACCTATGCTGATGAAAGTAATTATGATCAAACTACACGTCCTATCCCTGATAACCATTGGAGAGAAATGTACCGTGATGTATTAAAGGATTTAGATCAATCTGCCGTTATTATTTCAGAGACAGATAATCCTTTAAGCAACAATTTAAAGGCGAATAAACTTGCTATTATAGAAGTGCTAAAGGTATATGCCTATAGCAATTTAGTTGAAACTTATGGTGATGTACCTTATTCTGAAGCTTTGGATATTGATAATTTATTACCAGTATATGACGATGGTCTTACCATTTACAAGGATTTACTATCTCGTTTAAATGCTGCTATTGGTAGTATGAATACCTCCCTAGGTAGTTTTGACGGATCAACAGATCTTATTTATAATGGTGATGTTTCAAATTGGAAAAAGTTTGCAAACACTTTGAAACTTAGAATGGGTATTATGCTTGCTGATGTTGATTCAGGTCTTTCACAGTCAACCGTTGAGTCTGCAGTAGCATCTGGGGTTTTTCAAAGTAATGACGATAATGGAAGTTACCAATACGCTGCTAATGCACCAAACAATAACCCAATGAACAACAACTTGGTGTTAAGCGGACGTAATGACTATGTTGCCGGTGCAACAATTATTGACATTATGAATGCCTTAGAAGATCCTAGGAGAGCTTCATACTTCACAACTGTTGATGGTGAATACTTAGGTGGAGAAATTGGGACTCCTTCCACATATTTTCTATACTCTCACGTAGCTGACCGTATTGTAGATCCAACTGAACCGGGCGTTATACTCTCATATGTTGAAGCTGAATTTTTAATGGCGGAAGCTGCAGCTAGAGGTTATTCTGTTGGTGGTGACGCAGAGAGTCATTACAATGCTGCTATTAGAGCTTCTTTTGAATATTGGAATGCTCCTAACGTAGAAGACTATTTAGCTCAGCCAGAAGTTGATTACACAACTGCATTGGCAAATAGTATTTCTAGTCCAGCTTGGAAACAAGTTATTGGAGTACAAGCTTACTTAGGCCTTTATAATAGAACATTTGCTTCATACCTAAGTGTGCGTCGTTTGGATTATCCAATTTTAGTTCAACCAACTGATGCTGTTTCTGGTTTCCCTGTGCGCTACAACTATCCCGTTGGTGAGCAAACTTTAAATGGCGATAACTATGCAGCTGCATCAAGCGCTATTGGTGGCGATGCTCCAGAAACACAATTGTTCTGGGATAAGTTTTATACTTTTGATTTCTAAAAGAGAATTAATTTTATAATTAATTGGATCCCCGGCAGAAATGTCGGGGATTTTTTTTTGGCCTCCTTGCTAGTTTTATATAAGAAATAAACCACCTTTTAAAACGTTATATTTATGCTTTTATAGGTAATATTTGTCTTTATATGTATATTTTTTTTCTCTCTAAAGCCTATGCCCCTTGGCTTGCTCCATATGCATATGGGATTGTATTGTTTGGCATTGCCTTTTTTCTATTTAGGCTTTTTGAAAACTGGTTTGCAAGAAGTTATGACAGACCATTATTTCGACATTACTACGTTTATAAAAAGCTATCCACTTCTCAATTACAGATACTTAAAAAGGATGTTGTTTTTTATAATAAACTTTCAGAGAAACATAAAAAACAATTTCAGCACAGACTAAATCAATTTCTTTCTGAAAAGAAATTTATTGGAAGAGGTCAATTAATAGTTACGGAAGAAATGAGGATTTTGGTCTCTGCTATTGCTTGTATGCTTAGTTTTGGAAGAAAAAACTATAGCTATTCCTTGATTGACTTCATTCTTATTTATCCCACGGAATTTTACAGTGCGGTAAATAATAATTTCCACAAGGGAGAATTTAATCCCAGAGAAAGAGCCTTGGTGCTTTCTTGGAAAGATTTTCAGAATGGCTTTCAGATAACAAATGATAATCTTAATGTGGGAATTCATGAATTCATGCACGCCATGCAATTAGAGGCTAGAAATGGAGGAGATGCAGATTCTGTGCGATTTACAAGACAATTTCAAAACATATTGAAACAATTGACAAAACAGGAAGTGAAGGATCAGCTAGACAAAACAAAATATTTTCGGGAATATGCCTTCACCAATCAATACGAGTTTATGGCAGTTTTGGCTGAATATTTTTTTGAATCACCACAAGATTTTAAAAGGATTTTCCCAAAACTGTACGATTATACGAAAAAGCTTCTAAATTTTAATTTTGCGGGATATTGACTTTACGGGAAATATTTTCGGCAATAATTTTAGAATGAATTCGTGAGTTTTCAATAAACCATTTATGGGTTTCCATCCCCCCACAAATCACTCCCGCTAAATAAATTCCCTCTACATTTGTTTCCATCGTTTCTGAATTGTATTCTGGAAAGTAATTTCCATCTTCAGAAAATTGAACACCCAGATTTTTCAGAAAATTAAGATCAGGCTTGTATCCCGTAAGGGCGATCACAAAATTATTCTCTAAAACTTCTCTTCCTTTTGAGGTTTTAATAAATACTTCACTTTCAGATATTTTTTCAATTTCCGAATTAAAATATGCCTTAATACTTCCTTCTTTTATTCGGTTTTCTATATCTGGCTTTACCCAGTATTTTACACGTTCACCAATTTCTGGACCACGAACCACCATGGTAACGTCACCACCTTTGCGCCAAATTTCGAGTGCTGCGTCTACTGCCGAATTACTGGCGCCCACTACAATAACTTTTTGCATAACAAAAGGATGTGCCTCCTTGTAATAATGCATCACTTTTGGTAATGACTCCCCCGGAACATTCAGCATCTTTGGGATGTCAAAAAAGCCTGTACTTATAATTATGTTATTTGCTTTGTACTTATGTTTTTCAGAAACTACACTGAAATAATTTTCAGTTTTTTCAACAGAAAGAATCGTTTCGTATAAATTAATGTTGAGTTTATTTGAAAGCGCAACTCGCCGATAATATTCCAAAGCTTCATTTCTAGTAGGTTTTGGGTTGTTGCTTATAAAGGGAATTCCGTCTATTTCTAGTTTTTCTGAAGTAGAAAAAAAAGTCATCTTTAAAGGATAATTGTATATTGAATTTGTAAGTGCGCCTTTTTCAACCACTAAATAATCAAGCCCTTTCTTTTTGCACTCCAATCCACAGGCAATCCCAATGGGGCCGGCACCTATAATCAAAACATCCTTTTCAATAACCAATCTAATTGTCTTTTTGTAAAGGTAACAAATGGTTCTTTTAATTGAATTGAAATGGTTTGATTTTACTTCTTTTTAACTACTACCTTTTGTGAAAAACGTTGATTGTTTTTTAAAGCCACAATTAAATACATGCCTTCCGCTAATGATGAAGCATCCCAAAGTGAATCTTTATCTGGAAAAAGAGTGGTTATTAATTTTCCGCTGTTGTCATAAATTTTCAAGATTTGGTAATTTTGGGTGACGCTATTATTTAAATGGAAAATAGTTCCAAGTGTGGGTGTAACAAAAAGTGAATCCGCAGAATTTTCTGAAACCGATAACGTCACATCTCTTAATATTACTGCATTTGGTTGCGTCAAGCCGCCCGAGCCCGATGGAACTAAATCTTCAATAAAAGTGCCATTTGCATCAAACATTTTTATCGCTCCCGTACCACCATTTCCTATGAGTATATTTCCATCGGACTTTGTAGCGATACCTTCTGGCTGTGCGAGCTCTGCTATAAAAACTCCCAAATAATTTCCGTTAGCATCAAAACTTTCCACATTTCCTTCACTCCAATCCAAAACTCTTAAATCTCCCGAATTGCTGAACCAAATATTGGTAGGTCCTGTTAATTCGGTATTTATAAATATACCCAGATCATTTCCGGAAGGGTCAAACTTACGTACGCTGGCACCACCAAAGGAAGAAACATATAAATTTCCGGAACTGTCCCAATCCAATCCAATACTTTGAATGACACCAACGCTCGTAAATTCGTCAACAAAAGTGCCATCTAATTGGTAACGTTTCACTTTATTGTCCGTATTGCTCCATTGCAAAACATACAAAAGATTGTCGGGCCCAATTTTCATTCGTGTGGGACCGCCAGAAACTGTGGCGAAATCTTCAATATAGGTGCCAGTTGTAGCGTTATATTTTGTGATTCTCCCAGTATTTAGATTGGAGACAATTACGGTATTCTCATCTTCAAGAAATAAAATATCCTGTGGCCAAGCTAGATTTTCAGTGATAAATACTTCAGGATTACCGCCATTTATGTTGTACTTTAAAATTTGCCATGGCGGATTATTGAAATTTCCGGCATCACTAACGTAGATAAAAGTTTCTTGTGCAATTAAAATATTTCCTTCTAAAAGAAGAAAAATAGCAAAGAGAAGTTTTAGACATTTCATATTTTATGTTTTTAGATTTCTGAAACATAAATTTGAAATTAATATCCGGGGAAGGGGTTTAAAATTATAAAAGTTTACTTTTTCTAAAGAATGTATAGCTATTTAATTGCTTGAAGAAAATCTTCTATTTCTTCAAAATACTGATGCGGCTGCTCCAGCCATCCATAATGACTTGCGTTTTGAAGAAGAACTAATTTTGAATTTGGGAGAATACTATTAGCGGTTTCGGCTATTTTTCTTTCAACAATATCATGTGCTCCATGAATGATTAGAACGGGTTTTTTGAACATTTTCATTTCCTTCTTAACATTATATTGCATATTGCGAAGATCGGCCCATACTAAATTGTTTATTATTCTGTTGCCCTGAGTGAGGCGTTCGGCAATAATGGGAATATACTTTTTGTTGTAAAGGTAGGCAGGAGCAAGAAAACGGCCCCGCCCCAATAAGGTTTCATAGGAATTGTCTCCTTGATCAATTTTGGCATTGTAAAAATTCAATGAATCCCTTTCGGTACTCGAAAGTCTATTTGTAAGATTTAAGGAATTTAATAGGCTTAAATCCATTCCTCCTGATGAAGATTGTATCATTGCTTTTACCTTTTCAGGATATTTAGAGGCATAATAATAAGCGAGCATACCACCAAAAGAATGTCCCATAACAACCCATGCTTCAATTTTTAGATGTTTGCGAAGCGTTTCAATGTCTTTTAACATTAAATCCATTGTTACTGTTGTAGCATCAATTTTATTAAGCTTTGATAATCCTGTTCCGCGTTGGTCATAAATAATGGTCCGGTAGTTTTTTGAAAATGCTTTTGCCAAGGGAATAAAGCCTTCACTGCTCATTCCAGGTCCTCCATTTAATATTAAAATAGGAATACCATCGCCGAAAGTTTGGTAATGGATTTTAGAATCGGCCAATTCAATAAATTTTCCTTCTTGTGAATAATTCACAAAACCTTGAAAAATCAAAATAAGCAGTATAACGATTCGCTTCATTTTTATGAATTTAATTCTGGGAAAGAATTTTATTATATAAATAATAAAAAAAACTCACTCTGCTGGCTCCATATTTTCCTTAAATTCCAACGGAGTACAATGATGTTTGTTTTTAAATGCCTTGTAAAATGTAGCTTTGTTGTTGAATCCCACTTCGTAATAGATACTTTTCACTGGCATTGCGCTATTTTGTAATAGATTTTCGGCTTCGCGCAACCTAAATTCGTTTATAAATTGATTAAAGTTCTTTTCGGCTTTATCGTTTATTATTTTTGAAAGTGTATGGCTTGAGAAACCCACTTCATCTGCCAATTGTACCAACCGCAGATTATTGTCCAAATAAGGTTTTTTTTCTTCTATGTGATTTAAAAGAGTGGCATAAAAATCTTCCATTGTCTCTACAGAAAAACTTGGTGCCTGGTTTTCTTTCATAAATAAGTTTGTCATCAATTCGCCATTAAAAATGGATGGCTCCCGATAAACCATATAACCAATTCCATAGATGGCGGCCGACATTGCAAAAGAAATTGCGTAATCCCAGTGAGGATTGAAAAAGGGAAAGGTCACTAAAATAAAATAACTAAGATAAGCAACCACAAAAATTGTAAAAAGACTGATAAGAAAACGTGCCCATTTATCACGTAAGGTTTGGTATTGATTAAGAATAGGGGTTTGGGTGAATTTTATAAAATCCTTACTGATAAAAATATATACAGCCAATGAAATTCCACTTAGCCAAGGGGAGCGCAACGCGCTATAAAAATAAAAAAGGTTTTCATTTTTCGAATCGCTTAAAAGTTGAAATCCCTCAGATTTAATATAATAAAAGAGATTTAAGCTTACGGAAATAGCTGCAGGCAAATAATGGGACCAATGAATTTTAAAATTATGATTATAAAATTTTGCGATATACCCATAAATCAAAGGTCCAAAAAGCAAATACCAACTGTGGTCAAAAAAATACAAAAATGGGTAAGCGTGCAGATAACCTGTCCAGAAAAAAACGTATTGGAGCAGGATAAAGGAAAATCCCAGAACCAAAAGTATAATTTGCAAATTTGCTCTTATCGCTTTTCGGTCCGCAATAAGAATAAAGGAAAGGAAAAAACCAAAAGAACAAACCAGCAAAAAGAAAGACGTCCACGTATCAAATGAGGGAGCGGCTGCTGGTTCCATTTTTTATTGTGTTAGTTCTATAAGTTTTTTTATGGTTTCTGTAGGATTGCTTGCGCCAAAAACATAACTGCCCGCTACTAAAACATCCGCGCCAGCATCTACGAGCTGTTTTGCGTTTTTATTTGTTACACCGCCGTCAATTTCAATTTTGGTTTTTGCTCCCTGCGCTTCAATTATTTTTTTTAGCTGTTTTACTTTTTTATAGGTGTTTTCAATAAAGCTTTGCCCACCAAAACCCGGGTTTACGCTCATCATACACACTAAATCTATATCGTTAATTGTGTCTTCCAGTAAAGAAACATTCGTATGTGGGTTTATGGCAACACCGGCTTGCATCCCTTCCGATTTTATTACTTGTAGCGTGCGGTGAAGATGTGTACACGCCTCAAAATGAACGGAAAGTATATTCGCTCCCAAATCTGCAAATGCCTTTATGTATCTGTCCGGATCTATAATCATTAAATGAACATCCAAAGGTTTTTTAGCGTAGGTCGCAATGCTTTTAATTACGGGCATTCCGAAGGATATATTTGGAACAAAAACACCGTCCATAACATCTATGTGAAACCACTGTGCTTCACTGTTGTTTATCATTTCAATATCGCGTTGAAGGTTTGCGAAATCTGCTGCAAGTAAGGAGGGAGCTATAATTGTATTACTCATTGTTTAAAATGTTTTTGCAAAGGTAAGTATAAGTTTGGAGTTGAGAGGTGTGCTGGAATATTGAATCTCCTTCGAAGAAGCTACCGAGTTTAACGAAAAAAAAACCTCCGGTAATCAGCCGGAGGTCATTCATCAATCAAAAAACGAACAGTATTTTTTCAGACTCGCTGAAAAACTGATACTGTAAGTTGTCTTTATGGGGGTTATCCCAAATAGGTCATTAAAATTTTGCTTCTTGAAGTGTGTTTCAATCTTCGTATTGCTTTTTCCTTAATTTGGCGAACGCGTTCGCGGGTAAGATCAAAAGTCTCACCTATTTCTTCCAATGTCATGGGGTGTTGATCGCCCAAACCAAAGTACAAACGAATAACATCTGCTTCCCGTGGCGTTAATGTTTCCAAAGCGCGTTCAATTTCTGTTCTAAGCGATTCGTGCAAAAGAGCACGATCGGGATTTGGACTTTCGCCACTTCGCAACACATCGTAAAGATTACTGTCCTCTCCTTCAACGAGCGGTGCATCCATTGATACATGGCGCCCGGAGTTTTTCATGGACTCTTTTACGTCGTTGATGGTCATGTCCAATTCCTTCGCAATTTCTTCTGCAGAAGGTGGGCGCTCATTGGCTTGTTCCAAATAAGCGTACATTTTGTTGATTTTGTTGATGCTGCCAATTTTGTTCAAGGGCAAACGAACAATACGGGATTGTTCAGCCAAAGCTTGAAGAATGGATTGGCGGATCCACCAAACAGCGTACGAAATAAATTTAAAACCACGTGTTTCGTCAAAACGCTGTGCGGCTTTAATAAGGCCAAGATTTCCTTCATTTATAAGATCGGGAAGGGTAAGCCCCTGATTTTGGTATTGCTTAGCCACCGAAACAACAAAACGTAAGTTTGCTTTGGTCAATTTTTCCAAAGCACGCTGATCACCCGCTTTTATGCGCTGTGCCAATTCTACTTCTTCGTCTGCGGTGATTAAGTCAACTTTTCCAATTTCTTGAAGATACTTGTCTAATGAAGCAGTTTCCCTGTTGGTTACCTGCTTTGTAATTTTGAGTTGTCTCATTTAAGGTTTGTCCTGTAGATTAAGGTTTTACTTGTGTATTGAATTATACGTAAGAAACTACAGAAGGTTACAGCGAATTCAAAAGAAAAAATTTATTGGGTATTTAATTGGTGCTCCAATTATATTTTAACCCAGCATAAAATCCTAAAAGAATGCCCGATGCGTCACGGTTTGCACTGTCCAAAACGTTAAAATGATATTTAAATGTAGGGTTTATTTCCAAAGTGAATTTTTCGGAAAATTTATAATATGCCCCAATTCCCGCATTTAAACTAAATTTTATTTTTGAAAGGTTATTCGCACGGCCCAAATCCAATTCTTCGTTACGGGAATTTTCCGCAAAAATCCTATCATCGGTCAATAATAATGTGCTGAAACCACCAAATACATGCGCCCCAAAGCGGCTTTTCGAAAATGAATAGGTGAGTTGCAAAGGCATTTCAACATATTCTATTTCCTGTCGCAGAGTGATGGCTTCATTCCCCGCAAAGGTGGAAAGCGTTCGTCGGGAAACATTGTTCCCGGAAATGGCGGAAATGGAAAAGATGCGCAAACTGTCAGTGGAACTGGTCGAACGGACATTGTTTACGGAATAGCTCAGTTTTGTTTTGATAGCAGAATAGCTTAAGCTCAGTTTGTCAGTCAAATTAAAGCCTACGCCAACTCCGTAGGCGAAATTAATTTCTCCCGAAGTTTCAGCGCCGTCCAAACTTTGGTCGAGAGCCGAAGTTTTATCCGAAACATTATAAAACACTGGCCCGGCGATTGCCATAACTGTCCATTTTTGACTGTTCGATGTTTGTGTTTGGGTACTGTCTTTTTCGGATAATTTTTTCTTGACTTTTTCTCTTTTTTCTTTTTTCTCAATTTTGGCCACCGCGGTGGAATCTGTTTTCTGAGAATTATTTTTGAAAATATCATCGTTTTTTACTTCTGATATAGAAGTATTATTTTTAGCAGCCGACGGATTTTGTAAATTTTCAATTGAGTTTTTTTTGTTGTTATTTAATGTATTTGAATCGCTAATTTTTTCTGATTTTCCAGAAGTTTCAAGATTATTTTGCGGTTCTGCGGAATTGGCAAATTTCTTTTGGTTATTTTTTGAATCAACTTTATTTTCCAAGATTTTATTTAATGGTTCGGAATTGGTCTCTTTTTCAATTTCTTCGGAGGTTGTTTCTTTAGCTACTTTTTCTGTTTCATTTTCGATTTTTATTTCAGAAACATTTTCATTTATTGTTGTTTCAATCAAACTATTTTCGTCCAAACCGTCGTTTACTTCTTCAACTGAAATTTTTTCCTTTTCATATAAAAACATTATATTCTCTTGCTGAAATATCATCATAGATAAAATCCCGAAAATCGCAATTGCGGGAAGCAATAGCCAGAATGCACGTTTACGCCGCTTTGCTTTGCTGTCCAACGTTGCGTTTATTTTTCCCCAAACGGATTCGTTCGGAATCTTTTGGCCTTGGTCCAGTTTGCTTTTTAGAAAATCGCCAATGTCTTTTTTATTTTCCATGTGTGCGTATTTTAGATCCGACGGTTACGGTATCATTTGTTATTTTTTCCCGCAGTATCAGTTTTGCCCGGTGGAAGTTTGACTTCGAGGTATTTTCTGAAATTGATAGCATTTGCGAGACTTCTTTGTGCGAGTACCCGTCCATTTGATATAGGTTGAAAACCAAGCGGTATTGGTCGGGCAATTCCTGAATAAATTTTAGCAATATGTCCAATGCCACTTCGGTATCGGCATCCACTTCAATAGTGTCTTCAAGAAGGTCATCTTTTATTTCAACATTAATCGGTTTGGCGGTTTTGTATTTGTCAATGGCTTTATAAATAGTTATTCGTTTCATCCAGCCTTCAAAAGAACCGGTGTTTTTGAAGGTTTTTATTTTTTGGAAAATGGTTATAAAGGCATCGTGCAGATTATCTTCGGCGTCTGCTTCATTCCTGCAATACTTCAAAGAGGTAAAATATAAGCTGTCTTTATACTGCCTAAACAGCTCGTTTTGTGCTGCCCGGTCATTTTTAATGCATTGTTTTATTAATTCGCTTTCTTTCAAATATTTTTTAATGAATATTAAAATGATCTAATTGGTCTCACCCGATTGCCACTTACTTTTGAAGAGGTAATTTTACGGGTACTGAAAATTTGGGTAATGCTGAAATCCCAAACGAAATTATTTAAGTAACACGCGGGACCATTAGAACCCGAACATCCATCATGTCCTTCAGTGGAACTGGTATAAACCCAAAATTCCTCATTTGCAAAACCTCCTATTTGGTCTTTATGCTCATAAACAAGACCTAGTTCATCAATAGAAGGTAAAAACCAATCGTCATATCCATTTTGAATAAGATCAGCGCACAATTTAGCGGCATACACTTCTTCATCACAAAAATCGACAATTGACTGGGTATTGGTTTCACCGGTCCCTATTGTGTGGCTTTGTGCAATTGGCGTCGCATTTGCTGAACAACCCCATTCTGCTTCGCCCAAATCATTTTGAAGTGCTATAAGCCCATGCGCTCCCGTGTCATCAAGATAAAAAATTATTCCACCTTGATATTCCTGCCCAATTTCTAAAATTAAATTTTCTTCAGGAGGGTTGTCGTCATTATTATTACTACATGCAGTAAGTATTAATGAAACCATCAATAACTGAACGAAAAATTTTAATTGGTCTATTTTCATAATTCCTTTTTAAATTAACAGTTGATTGCTTTTAGAATTATTGGCACGTAAGCCAACGGATTACCCGTATTTATATCATCAAATCTAATATAAATTATTTGCGGGTTTACAGTGTTTTCATACGTTAAATTGACAATAGGATTAACTCCTGCAAGCATATCCTCATAAGTTTCATAATAGCTCCATGTTACAGTTGAAGGATCAGGTATGCCGGTTAGTGGAAAGAAACATTCAAAATAACTCTCCAAATCAAAAATCGCTCTTTGTGAACCAGGCTCGGTTTCACATTCCTCATAAAGAAATTTTCGGCAGGGTTCGTAACAATCTTTTACTAAGCGATAGGTATTGATTCCATTAGTTATTTCCATTTGGGACTGGTCAAAACTTACAACTTTCCAATCAAAATTCCAATCATCGCTTACTTCTTGATTTCCTGTTAAAAAAATATTTAAGTGTAGTTCGCCCTCTATAAAATAGGTTACCCAGGTTCCGCCTAAAGCATCCTCTTGAAAATAAAACCCTGCATTTCCGAAACTGCTAACTTCAAAATAGGAACCGTCATATTCAGTATTGGGACCGTCAATATAACCTATTTTCCAAATGCAGGTGGGCTGGGTGAGTATGTTGTTGCAGGTTGCAATTGTATCTGCCTCCAAACATTTGTCAATCGCTTCTTTCAACTCTTCATTATTATTGATAATGTAAGGGTCGCCATTGTCTAAAATACTTGTTATTGGGTAACTTAAACTGATTGATTTCCCCTCTTCCAGCGATTCTAAAAATGCACTGAATTCAATATCACTGTTTATAACTTGGTATCCGAAAATATCCATATTCTCATCATAAATAACAAGGGTGAATGCGTAGTTGAAATCGATGCAGGTTATTTCGTTTTCAAAATCATTACCTGCGGCTCGTTCAATAAGCGCATATAATTCAGAGTTAACTTGAATAACCGTTGACGGGTCGGCTTTTCCTAAGGGCTCGTCTTCACAGGAATTGAAAAATGTGAGCAGAAGGACAAGTGGAATATACCGAAGATTTTTCATAATGTTTTTTTAAAATTTCCTAATAGCTCTAATCTTCCATGTATTATCCTTTTGAGAGACTACTTTTCTGGTATAATCAAAACCTTGAGGATTTCCAAAAATATAAACCCAAGAGCGGTAATATAATGGAAGTGGCCTAGATTCCGTAGAACTGATATATCCCGCGGGAGTATCAAAACCTCCAACTGCGCTTTTATTTAAATACAGCATTTCCAATTCATTGATAGAGGGTAGAAACCAATCTGAATAACCATTGAGGGAAAGATCGTAGCATATTCTAGCAGCAATTCCTTCTTCCGTACAATAATTCACAATGGCTTGAGTATTCATTTCACCGGAACCAATTTCTGAATTGTCTGCTATTGGAGTAGTATTCCCTAGGCAGCCATATATTGCTTCATTCGGTTGGTCAGCGGCCGCGGCAATTAAACCGTGTTCTCCGGTTTGATCAATGTAGAATATTATACCTCCTTGATATTCATCACCAATCTTCAAACAATCGTTTTGGGCAAATGACGGAGTAGCGAAAAAAACTAAACTTAATATTAAAAGTGATTTTCTGATAAAATTATTTTTCATAATATCATTATTAAAATTTACGGATTGCACGAACATGTAACGGGTTTGTTTTATCTATTGATTGTTGCCTATCTGCATTAACGGGATTTAAACCAAAATCAATTGCAAAAACATATCTATAAATGCCATCGTTGTTTTTAGTTTCAGTGGAGGATGAATAGTTTGTATTTGAAAACCCACCAACTAAATTTCTATAATGGTATAATAATTCCAGTTCGTGGGTGGTAGGTAAAAACCAATCGTCATATCCATTAAGAACCAGGTCTGAGCAAATTTTTGCAGCTGTATTTTCTTCAGAACAATTGTTTACAATAGCATTTGTGTTGGCATTCCCAAAACCAATATCTCTTTGGTTTGCTATAGGGTCAGTTGATTCCGGACATCCCCAAATTGCACCACTACTCTGGTCTTCTTTAGCTGCTATTAATCCATGTTCATTAGATGCATCTATATAGAAAACAATTCCACCTTGAAATTCATCACCTATTTTAAAACAATTATTTGTAACAATTTCCTCGGGTTCTGTATTTTGAGAATCTTTACTGCAACTATAAGCAACTATTAAAATACTTATATAGAGAAATGATTTGCAAATTACTTTAGAGATTGGAATCATATTATTTAGTTTTTAAAGATTTTTAATGAATGTACTTTCCCTATAGTCTGAAAGTTTTTAAAAGGTTGCGTTGTTGTGTTTTTTTTATCTACGGTTATATATAATCTATATTTAATAATGAAAAGGCTACTTTGTTAATTTATACTTTTTATTTTTTATAAAGGATTCTCTCAAGAAAATGAGTCAGGGACGAAGCTAGCATACCATTCATTCAGTTTTTCGCCAGCAAGTAGTTATGCTATAAACAGTATTGCAGGTGCATCATTCAGCGGTGATGTTAGATTTTTTTATGGTAAAAATTTATTTTTAATCGGAGTAGAAGGTGGAATTGAATAGTTTACCTTTTTAGATCCCGCAGATTCCTATTACGAGCTTAATTTATATTATGGTCGGGAATTTAAAGTATACAAACGACTTTATGCAGATTTTTTTGGTGGATTGGGCTATGTAAATCAGCGAACTTATAAAGATATGTATAGTTCCAATATAGGGGTTCCCCTGACTGGAGTTGTTAGGGTAATGCTGAAACATGGCTTTTCAATTGGACTGAAGTTTCACGTAAATCTAAACCCAGACAGAGTGATCTTTAGTACGGGGCTTCAAATTCAATTTACACGCAAAAGTTGAGGTCCTTACAAATAAAAAAAGCCCTCATTTTCTGAAGGCTTTTTGTTTTTAAAGTTTTGAGATTTCCACTTTCGTGGGAATTTATCAATCTCTCTTTCTATCTCTATCGCGGTTATCACGGTTGTCACGACCACGATTGTCACGGCCACGATTATCACGATCACGGCTGCCACTTCGTTTATCGTCGCGTGGCGGGCGTTCTTTATAACCTTCTGGTTTTTCCATAAGTGCTTTACGCGAAACTTTTTCCTTTCGTGTTTTAGGATCTGTTCCCATAAACTTAACTTTGAAAACATCACCCATATTCACAACATCGGATACATTTTCTGTACGTTCCCAAGCAAGTTCACTAACATGAAGCAAAGTTTCATTTCCCGGGGCATCCAAATATTCTACAACCGCGCCAAAGTCAAGCATCTTTATTACTTTCACATCATACGCCTCACCAATAACAGGTTTAAAAGTTAACGAGTCAATTTTTGCAAGTACGGCATCAATTCCTGCTTGGTTTGTTCCAAGAATTTCCACGATACCTTCTTCGGTAACCGGATCTTCGTTGATAACAATCGTAGTTTTTGTGTCTTTCTGAAGTTGTTGGATTACTTTTCCACCGGGTCCAATCAGAGCACCAATATATTCGTTTGGAATAGTAACGGTAATCATTTTTGGAGCGTGTGGTTTTACATCGGCATTTGGAGTTGCGATGGTCTCAACTAATTTGTCAAGAATGTGCAAACGTCCTGCAGATGCTTGTTTTAAAGCGTTCACCAAAATCTCATAGGAAAGTCCTTTTACTTTAATGTCCATTTGGCATGCAGTAATACCATCGGCGGTTCCAGTTACTTTAAAGTCCATATCGCCCAAGTGATCTTCATCGCCAAGGATATCGGAAAGCACTGCATATTTTCCGGTTTCAGCATCAGAAATTAATCCCATTGCAATTCCAGAAACTGGTTTTTTAAGTTGAACCCCAGCATCCATCAACGCCATTGTTCCGGAGCAAACCGTTGCCATAGAAGAGGAACCGTTAGATTCCAAAACTTCTGAAACCACACGAACTGTGTACGGGCAATCTGCGGGAATCATTCCCTTCAATGCGCGTTGCGCCAAGTTTCCGTGACCCACCTCTCTTCGGGAAGTACCGCGAATTGGGCGCGCTTCACCAGTTGAGAAAGGAGGGAAGTTGTAGTGAAGGTAGAACGTTTCCTCACCTTCATAGGATGGCATGTCAATTTGGTTTGCTTCGCGTGAAGTTCCCAAAGTTACGGTTGCTAAAGCCTGTGTTTCCCCACGGGTGAAAATTGCCGAACCGTGTGTGGAAGGCAAATAGTCAACTTCGCACCAAATGGGACGAATCTCGTCGGTCTTTCTTCCGTCCAATCGCAAACCTTCGTTTAAAGTAAGATCGCGAACGGCAGCTTTTTCGGCTTTATTATAATATTTTGAAATTAAATCGCCATAATCAGCTAATTCTTCTTCAGAAAATGTTGCTTTAATTTCGTCTTTAATTTCTGAAAATGCAGCACTTCTTTCGTGTTTTGCAGATGCAGATTTTGCTACAGCATATACTTTGTCATATGCCATATCGTAAATCTTTTTCTTCAAATCATCATCTTCACGTTCGGTATCATATTCTCGCACTTCTTTTTTCCCAACGGCCTCTGCCAATCTCAATTGGGCGTCAATTTGTTTTTTGATGTGCTCGTGGGCGAATTTAATGGCTTCTACCATTTCTTCTTCTGAAATTTCTTTCATTTCACCTTCAACCATCATCACAGAATCTGCGGAAGCGCCAATTACCATATCAATATCGCTTTCTTCAAGCTGTGTACGGGTTGGGTTTATAATGAATTCACCATTTATTCTTCCTACGCGTGCCTCAGAAATAGCACACTCAAAAGGAAAATCTGAAAGCTGAATGGCTGCAGAAGCCGCCAAGCCTGCCATTGCATCGGGCATAACGTCTTCGTCATGGCTCATTAATTGAATCATCACCTGCGTTTCAGCATGATAATCTTTTGGGAAAAGTGGGCGCAGCACGCGATCTACTAAACGCATGGTCAACACTTCGCCGTCGCTCGGTCTTGCTTCTCTTTTAAAGAAACCACCGGGATAACGACCCGACGCGGCAAATTTTTCGCGATAATCTACGGTTAATGGTAGAAAGTCAACATCGCTTTGTTGATAGTTTGAAACTACGGTACAAAGCAGCATACATTTTCCGGATTGCACCACAACAGAACCATGGGCCTGTTTTGCCAATTTTCCGGTTTCGATGGAAATTTCACGTCCATCACCAAGGTCGATGACCTCTCTAAATACTTTAGGTATCATTTGTTTTTCATTTTTGTGCACGCATGTTGCACAGTTAATTTGGTCAAAACCTGATTTTCAGGTTTAGTGTTGTTGTGTTGTTGTGGTTGACCAATGAAAAACCTAAGGGTAGCTTTTCTGTTAATAAATTTTCGATTTCTCGAAAAGATGCCGAAACAAATCGGCGATAAAAAAATATAGGAGCGTTAACCGCTCCTATATATTACTTACGTAATTCTAATTCTTTAATGATTGCACGGTAACGAAGGATGTCTTTTTTCATAAGATAATCCAACAATGCTCTGCGCTTTCCTACTAACATTACCAAAGAACGCTCTGTGTTGTAATCCTTGTGGTTTGCTTTTAGGTGTTTTGTTAAATGGGCAATGCGGTATGTGAATAACGCAATCTGTCCTTCAGCTGAACCAGTGTCAGTCTTGGACTTTCCGTGTTTTGCAAAAATTTTCTCTTTTTCTTCTGTTGATAAATACATGCCAATATTGTTAAAATGATTTTTATGTACTGATTACCTTTTTGATAATCAAGGGGGCAAAAGTACAAAATCAGTTTTGAAATAGATGTGTTTCAATTAAAAAATAATTTAAAATATATTTATTTCTATTTTTCAGCGTTATAAGTTTCTAAACCCCTAAACCACAATGTATGAAAAACATCATTTTTAATTTTTTTGTTGCTTTACTTTTCGGTGGATTTTTTCTTTTTATAGGTTGCGATAAAGAAGATAACGATCCTCAAGAAGAAGTAAACTTTAATTCCGATAATTCGGCGAGAGCCGCAAAAATGGACAATGTTGCCGAAGGAACCTTTAATATTATGGAGCAAGCTTTTGTTGAAAATGAAATAGAGGGCCGTGGTATTAATCTGCTGTCTTTGTTTCCCGATTGTACAGAAATTACCGTTAGCACCCAAGGCAATCATGTATTGGTTTTGCTAGATTTTGGTGATACCTGTACACTCAACAACGGGAATGTTGTTTCTGGGAGCATTCTTTTGGATTATGGTCCTTTGGTGGGCGGTACTTATACCGTTACTTACATTTATAATGATTTTACCTTTAATGATAATGGCGTGAGCGGAGGAGGTAATTTTTTATATGAAATTGCCAATCAAAACGGAAATCCGCAGTCTACTTTAAATGCAAGTATAACAGTTAGTTTTCCTAACACAATTGTCACAGGAACACGTAATGGCCTTCGTGTGTCTGAATGGGTTGAAGGTATTGGCACTGGCACTTGGGTGGATAATGTGTATCATGTAACTGGAAATTGGCAAACCGAATTCTCCAATGGTTTTGAAAGAAGCGGGGAGGTGACCGATACCTTGGTTCGAAAATTATCTTGCAGATATCTCGTTAGTGGCGTACTTGAAGTAACGCAAGACGGTGTAACGGCAGCTATTGATTTTGGCGATGGTGAATGTGATAATCAGGCAATTTTTATCTATAATGGCCAGGAATACCCCTTTACAATGAATTAAGATTTAAGAAACAAAAAAAAGCTGCTTCAATAGAGCAGCTTTTTTTTATACAGTTTTTTCGCGAAGCGGTCTATTCAGTACCAAATCGAGATAAAGATTTATCTTTCTTTTAAGATCGCGACGGTGGGTAATAAAATCGAGAAAACCGTGTTCCAATACAAATTCTGCTGTTTGGAAACCTTCGGGAAGTTCTTTTCCAGTAGTATCTCGAACAACGCGCGGCCCTGCAAAACCAATCAGCGCACCGGGCTCACTAATATTTATATCACCCAACATTGCGAAAGAAGCGGTGGTACCTCCCGTGGTTGGGTCTGTACATAAAGAAATATAAGGTATTCCGGCATCGCTAAGTTGAGCTAATTTTACACTTGTTTTTGCGAGCTGCATCAATGAGAGCGCTGCTTCCATCATTCGTGCTCCTCCACTTTTTGAAATAATCAATAAAGGGATATTTTTCTTTAATGAATAATCTGCGGCGCGCGCAATTTTTTCACCTACAACACTACCCATAGAGCCACCAATAAAACTGAAGTCCATACAGGCTATAACTAAATCAACTCCCATCGATTTTCCTACCGCACAACGTATCGCGTCTTTAAGCCCTGTTTTGTCCTGCGCTTCCTTTAACCTTTCTGTATATTTCTTTTTATCCTCAAAATTCAGGGAATCTCTTGAAGTAAGATTTTTATCCAGCTCTTTAAATTTATTGTCATCAAATAGGATTTCAAAATATTCCTTGCTTCCTATACGAACATGGTAGCCATCTTCAGGACTTACATAAAAATTTCTTTCCAGTTCGTCGCTATCCACAATTTTTCCAGTGGGCGACTTGTACCACAGTCCTTTTGGGACATCTTTTTTATCTTCCGTTGGGGTTTGTATCCCTTTTTTTGTTCTTTTAAACCAAGGCATATTGAGAGTTTAGATTTTTAGATGTTAGAATTCTATGGATGCTGTTGTTTTTCTTTTTTCCCTTTTTTTGGGTTTTGGGGAATTTTTAAAGCGTATTAACATTATTGAGATCCTCAAACGCCTTTTCAAGCCTTTTCTTAAAAGTGATTTCGCCCTCTCGAAGCCATTTTCTTGGGTCGTAATATTTTTTATTGGGAAGATCATCTCCCTCCGGATTTCCGATTTGTGTTTTTAGGTATTCCAGATTTTTCACCATATAATCGCGCACACCTTCTGTAAATGCGAATTGCATGTCAGTATCAATATTCATCTTTATAACACCGTAGCCTATTGCTTCCCGAATTTCTTCCAAAGTGGAACCGCTTCCGCCATGGAAAACAAAGTCGATAGGATTTGGGCCAGTGTTGAATTTTTTCTGAACATATTCCTGTGAGTTTTTCAGAATTACGGGAGTCAACTTTACATTGCCAGGTTTATAAACTCCGTGAACATTTCCAAATGCGGCGGCGATAGTAAATTGATCACTTATTTTTGAAAGTTCTTCGTAGGCATAAGCAACTTCTTCGGGTTGTGTATATAGTTTTGACGAATCTACGCCGGTATTGTCAACCCCATCTTCTTCGCCGCCAGTGATGCCCAACTCAATTTCAAGGGTCATCCCTATTTTGCTCATTCGCTCCAAATAGCTTTTGCAGATTTTAATATTTTCTTCAATAGGCTCTTCGGAAAGATCTATCATATGTGAGCTATATAGTGGTATTCCATTTTCTTTGTAGAATTTTTCACCTGCATCCAATAAACCATCGAGCCATGGAAGTAATTTTTTAGCGCAGTGGTCTGTGTGAAGGATAACCGTAGCTCCATATACTTTCGCAAGTTCGTGAATATGTTTTGCGCCTGCAACACCACCCGCTATTGCAGCTTTTTCGTCTTCATTGGAAAGTCCTTTTCCGGCATTAAAATGTGCTCCTCCATTTGAAAATTGAATAATTACTGGCGAATTCAGTGCGGCAGCGGTTTCCATAACAGCGTTAACGCTGTCCGAACCCACAACATTTACTGCAGGCATGGCAAAACCTTTCTGCTTTGCGTACTGATGTATTTTTTGAACTTCTTTTCCGGTAGCTACTCCGGGTTTAATTCCGTGGCCCATATTTATGATTGTTGGATTATTCGATTATTGGATATTTTGATTCCTGTTTTTTAGATTTTCAGCTTTCAGCTCTAAACTCTAAACTCTAAACTCTAAACTCTAAACTCTAAACTCTAAAAACTAGCCTACAAAAATATAAAATTTTAATGGTTTAGAAAGGATAGTTTATACCTATGTTATAAACTGCATTTGGAAAATTATAATCCCTAAACCACCGTTCGCCCACAGGATTTGCAGGATTGTGGGTTTTAAAACCAACGTCAAAACGCAATACAAAAAATCCAAAATCATACCGAAGTCCAAACCCCGAAGCAACCGCAAGTTCTTTAATATCTGCGATACCATTAAATACCGCAGCTTCATCTTCTATATTGTCCAATACATTCCAGATGTTTCCAGCGTCTACAAACAAAGCACCCTTAAAAGCTCCCAATATGGTAAACCTGAACTCCGCATTAAATGCAAGTTTGAAGTTGGCATCGTTAAAATCAAGAATGCTTCCGCTACTTCCGGGACCAAGATCATACGCTCTCCAGCCTCGGTTATCGTTCGCCCCACCGGCAAAATAACTTTTTGTAAAAGGTATACTGTTGCTGTTTCCGTACGGAATGGCAATTCCTCCGAAAGCACGGACGGCAACTATGTTGTTGCTGGTTATGTCCCAATGTTTTATATATTCTGCTTCGGCTTTTGCATATTGCGAATAAACAACTCCCAGAGTTTTATAATTTCCGGCATCATTTTTTTTAACTCCAGCAAGACTGGAAATACCAGAAAGTACATTGCCCGCAGATTCAAGTTTTAGGCGTAACCGCGAAAAATTATTGTCAGTAAGGTTTTCGCGTGTGTCGCGGGTTAACGTCACATTGGAAGCAAAAATGAGGTTGTTTTCGCTAAGGCGGGATTGACGCTCGAAAATGCTTAATACTTCTTGATAGGTTTCATCGTCAGAATTTATTTCCCCATTTAAAACATCAGAAATAAACATGTTTGTTTCATTCGGAATTCCGAGCAGGGGATTGGAATTTGGATTTTCGAAATCATAATTTAAATCTTGCGCTATTTCATTCAATCGGTTATAGGAGCTTTTGTAAACATTAAAATAATTTTCCGTATTTAAGTTTCTCACGTATTGAAGATTCATCAAATCCAGTTGATAGGTAAGGATTTTCGAAGGTTTCCAAGTGTAATTATAAATCGCATTTAGAGATTGCCGGTCTAAACCAATGTTGTTTTGCGCACTTGCCCCAAAACTAACACTTGTAGATGGCGACATATATTTGGGAATCAGTTTTTCTGTATTTATAGGGAAAAGAATCCTTGGGAAAGTAAGCTTCGCATCGCCGCCAAATTCTGAAATGTTGAAAAAACTGCTTTCACTATCGGCCGCATCTTTCGACGAGCCGAGACTGCCCCGACCGGAAATTTGCAATATTTCAGCCCCTCTAAAAATATTTCTAAAAATAATATTTCCGCTAAAACTTATTCCAAATTGCTGAATTGTTGAAGTATAAACATCAAAATCAACCCCAAGGGTAAAACGATCGCGTGGATTTAACAGGATAGTAGAATTCAACAATCTTCCCGTTGAATCATTTTCAACTTCATTATAACTTATATTCGGGTAATTAAAAATGCGCAGATCACTAATTTGATTATAGGTCAAGGTCCTGTCAATATCTTTATAAATTTTCCCTGGTGTAATGGAAATTGCATCCGTAATGGCTTTTGGGCGAAAGCGCATTTTGCCATAGCTGAAGAGCTTATATCCCTTATAACTTAAAGAATCCTGAAATTGTTCATCTTTGTTTTCATATGTAAAATCGGTAACGATTCTAACTTCGTTTATACTGTGAACCTTGAATGGAACCGTATAGGTACTGTCTCCCTCACTTATTTTTCTATTTGGAATAATGTACGTTATATCTGCTTTATGTTCAGTATTTACAGTATCTGCCTCAAAACCCACATATTCCTGGTCAAAGTGATACAGTCCTGAATTTCTGAACTGAATGGTAAGTCGGTCGCGTTCGTTTACAAAATCATTCGCAGCATATTGTTTTCCCGGAACGATGAACGAACTGGCTTTGGTTATTTGAAAAAGTGAATCAACAACGGGCGAGCTTATTATTTTTTTAATAGAATCACCTACAAAATAGGGCTGGTGTCTTTTTACGGAATAGGTGATGGCGGCTCTTTTCTTTTTCTTTTCACTTGGCTCGATCTTATAATCCACTTCATCATTAAAATAGCCATAACTCGCATACCATCGCTTTAATCGATCCATGGATTTTTCAATCTTGTTTTCGTCTATAACCACTGGGGCATCTCCAGATTTTTGTAGCCATTCATTGATCCCTACATAACTGCTGTCTAATTGGGCTACTTGCTTTTTTGAGAGTAAACGAATAAGGCGTTCCTCACGCTTTGGTTTTTTGTAAAGCCATCTATTAAATGTTGAATCGGGTTGCGGATCTGCAAGATTGTAAATGTGCAAACCCAAAGGAACGCCAATCAAGGGAATGGAAGTATTGGGTTTCTGTGCCAATTGACTGTAAACACCGGCATCTTTTATTTCTGTGCTGTCAACAATAATTGTGTTTTCTGTAAGGAGAAATTTCCCATCGGGAACACGCTTTACTGCATTACAGGAAAAAAACAAAGTGATTAATACTATAAATAGTGATATTTTTGTGAGGTCGCGCTTCAAGTGTACATTTTTATTCAGAATCAAAAATACTATAATTTGATCAGCAAAAGTCAAACAAAATTAATAACGAGTCTTCAGCAAAAAAAGTACCGTGACCAAACTGGTCTTTTTGTGGGTGAGGGCCCAAAAGTTATTGCCGAATTGCTGAAAGAAGGTTTTGAGCTTGAATCGCTATTTACAAACGAGGCATCACAAATTACGGCCGAAAATCATTTTCTTGTTACGGATGCCGAACTTAAAAAGATAAGTTTTTTAAAAACGGCAAATACTTCATTGGCAATTTTTAAAATGCCAAAACCAAAACCCTTGCAGAACGAGGGTTTAATGGTCGCTTTGGATGCTGTGCGCGATCCGGGAAATTTGGGAACAATAATTAGATTATGCGATTGGTTTGGGGTTCAACAACTGCTTTGTTCTGAAGATACCGCAGATTGCTTCAACCCAAAAGTGGTGCAGGCAACCATGGGTTCTTTGGCGCGCGTGCAAATTTATTATTTGTCTCTTGCAGCTTTTTTTGAAAAAACAAAACTCCCTATTTATGGAGGTTTTATGGATGGAGAAAATGTTTATTCTGAAAAGCTTCCCCAAAATGGAATAATAGTTATGGGAAACGAAGCCAATGGTATATCGGAAGCATTGCGTAAACAAATAACACACAAAATCACCATTCCCCGTTATGGGAAAACACAAAAGACCGAAAGCTTAAATGTGGCAACGGCTACCGCAATTCTTTTAAGTGAATTTAGAAGGTTTACTGAAAAGTAAAATTGACGAAAACTCCCCGTGTAGATAGTTTTTCAATGTTTCCGGTCCACGGACTGTTTGGGTCGTCATCTCGAACCAATTCGTCGTTAAGCGCAAAAACCCCACGAATGGAAGGTGTAAATTTAAAGTAGTAGAGATAGAAATCAATTCCAAAGCCAAGTTCGTAATAATTGGTTCCCTTAGTCATCCGGAATTTTCCCTGCTCGTTGTCTTCCGGATTTTTTTGGTTGCTGGAAAGATTGAGCGAGGTGGAAACACCACCAATTATAAAGGGTTTAATATTGTTCAATCGTTTAGTTGAAACCTTTAGTAAAAGTGGCACATGGACGTAAGTAGATTTTACTTCCCGCAAATAATCTTTCGGCTCTGTGAATCCGGGAAAAGTAAGGTTTCGCTGTGTAAAATATAATCCCGGCTCAAGCCTAACATTAAAATATTTATTTATGCGCACATCGCCAACAAGCCCAACATTAAAACCCGTGGAGCGCTCCACTTGAATATCTGTGTTGTCGTCAGCATATTGGTCATTGTAATCAATTTTAAAATCATAACTGTTGAAGCCCAAAAAGTAGCCCCATGAAAACCGCTTTTTATCAAAATTTTCCAGATTTGCAATCCGTTCCTTGCCGAAAAGCCACTGCGCCTGTGCACTGTTTGCAATGAATAAAACGGTCAGTACAAAAAATAGCTTCTTCATAAATTATTTTGTAGCGTTATAGATGGTTGCCACTCCAAAAGTTTGTGGTTTATTTTTCACTTTATTAAACCCGATTTCGCGCAAAATATTGTTGAGCTTTTCGCCATATGGAAATACCGAAGCACTTTCACTTAAATATGTGTAGGCCACTTTATCTTTTGAAAAAAGCTTTCCCACGAGCGGCAAAATACTTTTTGAATAAAAATAATATCCCTGCTTAAATGGGAAATTGGTTGGCACCGAAGTTTCCAAAATCACAAAAATCCCGTCTTTTTTCAGAACGCGAAAAATTTCCGAAAGCCCTTTCTCCAGGTTTTCGAAATTACGGATACCGAAGGAAACAGTGATTGCATCAAAAGTGTTGTCTTCAAAAGGTAGCGCTTCCGAATCTGCTTGCACAAATTCAATTTTTTCGGAAATTTTCTTTCCAGCCACCTTTTTACGGGCAACGGAAAGCATTCCTTCAGAAATATCCAACCCCACAATCTTTTCCGCAGAAGTTTTTTCAGCAAACTGTATTGCTAGATCGCCAGTTCCGGTAGCAATGTCGAGAATGCTTTGTGGATTTTTTTCGGCAACCATTTTAATTACTTTTTTTCGCCATTTAATATCTGAACCCAATGAAATTATACGATTTAGGCCATCATAATTTTCAGAAATAGTGTCAAACATCTGTTCAACCTGTTTCTTTTTTCCTTCCGAAGAATTTTTGTAAGGTGTTATATTCTTTTCCATAAATTGCGCCTGCAAAACTACATATTTTTTAAGATTTGTAATGGTTTTAGCCATAAATACATGCATTGCGGAGCTGTTAGGGATGCGTTAAATTTCTATATATTTGTCCAGATTCACTTTTAAAATAGATTTTTGAATTTAATCTTAAAAATTATTTTAAGAATAAAAAGATTATTCAATGAAAATTATTGTTGCGGGCGCGGGAGAAGTAGGTTTTCACCTAGCAAAATTGCTTTCCTTTGAATCCCAAGATATCACACTTATCGATACAAACAGAGATTCCTTGGCACATGCCGATACCCATTTGGATATAAGGGTGGTACGTGGTGATGCAACCTCTATTTCGGTTTTGCAGGACTCCCGTGTTGCTGATACAGATTTGGTAATAGCGGTTACCTCAAGTGAAACTACAAATATTACGGTATGTGTGCTAGCCAAGCAATTAGGCGCAAAACGTACCATTGCCCGAATTTCCAATACCGAATTTATTGACAGAAAAGATGAAGTTGGTTTTACAAAATTTGGGATTGACGAATTGATTTCCCCAGAATCCTTGGCTTCCAATGAAATTGAACTATTGCTAAATCAAAGTGCCTTTAACGATACTTATGAGTTTGAAGATGGTGCATTGACAATGATTGGGCTTAACCTTTCGCGCACTTCGTCTTTTGTGGGCAAATCTGTAAAACAAGTGGCAAAAATATATCCAGAATTAAAATATGTTCCTATTGCCTTGCAGCGTTTCGGCACCCAGTATACTTTGATTCCCAGAGGTGATACACAATTTAAAGAAGGCGATCAGGTTTATTTTACAACTGTAAAAAATGGGGTAGAACAGATTTTTAAGCTCACCGGAAAAGTTCGGCAGGAAATTAAAAATGTAATGATTCTAGGCGGGAGTAAAATAGGTTATAAAACGGCAAAAGATCTTTGTAAGAGTAGCTTCAACGTGAAACTTATTGAAAGCAGTAAAGACAAAGCCTTTGAAATTGCCGATGATATTCCGGGTTGTTTGGTAATAAATGGTGACGGTAGAAATGTGGATCTTTTAACCGAAGAATCCATTGAAGATATGGACGCTTTCATTTCTGTAACAGGAAACAGTGAAACCAACATTATGTCCTGTTTAGTGGCAAAATCCAAAGGGGTAAAAAAAGCAATTGCTTTGGTGGAAAATATGGATTATTTTCAACTTTCGCATTCCATAGGAATTGATACCCTAATCAATAAAAAACTTTTGGCGGCGAACAATATTTTTCGCTATGTGCGCAAAGGCGAAGTTCTTGCAATGACGAAGCTTAACAATATGAATGCAGAGTTGCTCGAGTTTCAGGTTTCTTCGCATTCCAAGGTATGCAATAAGAAAATAAAAGACCTTGATTTTCCTGTTTCTGCAATTATAGGAGGAGTAATTAGAGATGGCGAGGGTATTATTGCCTTAGGCGATTTCGAAATAAAAAATGCTGATAAAGTAGTGGTTTGCTGTTTACCGCAATCTATTGGTAAAGTGGAAAAGCTCTTCATATAATGAGTTCACTAACAAAACTTAACTATAAAATAATTTCACATTTAATGGGCCTTTTACTCATGGTAAATGGAGGTTTTATGCTCCTGTCTTCCATAGTAAGTTGGTACTATAAAGATGGTAAGCTAACAGAAATGCTTTTGGCGGGAACCGTTGCTTTGGGAGTTGGGGGAATCATAATGCTTTGGACCAAAAACCACCGAAAGGAAATCCAGAAACGGGAAGGGTACATCATAGTTACTTTTGGATGGATTTTTATGGCACTTATTGGCACTTTACCCTACATTTTTACAAATACAATTCCAAGTTTTACGGATGCTTTTTTTGAAACCATGAGCGGTTATACCACCACGGGGGCTACTATTTTGACCGATATTGAAAGTGTTCCGCGTGGTGTTTTATTTTGGAGAAGCATTACGCACTGGATAGGAGGGATGGGAATTATTGTTTTGGCAATAGCAATATTACCCTTATTGGGAATTGGAGGAATGCAACTGTTCGCTGCCGAAGCGCCGGGCCCTGCCGGGGATAAATTGCATCCCAGAATTACGGATACCGCAAAAAGACTTTGGCTGATTTATGTGGGCTACACATTAGCTGAAACCCTTTTATTGAAATTAGCGGGGATGAGTTTTTTTGATGCAATAAATCATTCATTGGCAACATTGAGTACGGGAGGTTTCTCTACAAAAAATGCGAGTGTGGCTTTTTGGAATGACAACCCAATGGTACAATACATCATAATATTCTTTATGTTTTTGGCGGGAAGTAATTTTGTGCTCAGTTATTTCGCCTTTAAACGGAAATTCCAAAAAATATTTCAGGATGAGGAATTTAGATTATACACCACTTTTATTGTTGGGCTGACCATTGTAGCTTCTCTTCTTATTTATTTTAAAGCAGATGTTATGCTTTCTAGTATAGCACATCCCATGGTTTGGGGCCCATTTGAGAGTGCCTTTCGCCATGCGCTATTTCAGGTTCTAACCATTATTACTACTACGGGTTTTGTAAGTGCTGATTATACCATGTGGAATCCGTTTTTAACTATTTTCTTTTTTGGAATAATGTTTTTGGGTGGCTGTGCAGGTTCAACGGCTGGTGGAATTAAAGTCATGCGACATCTAATAATGATAAAAAATGGCGTGCTTGAATTTAAAAGAACTCTGCATCCACATGCAATTTTGCCCGTTCGCTATAACAGAAAAGCAGTAGCTCAGCCTATTGTTTTCAATATTCTTGGCTTTTTTATTCTTTATATGCTTTCCTTTATTATCGGCACTTTGATTTTTTCTTGGTTAGGTTTGGATTTTAAAACGGCTCTTGGGGGTGCCGCCTCTTCATTAGGAAATATTGGACCTGCGCTTGGCGATTTAGGTCCCGTAAATAATTATGCATTTTTACCCGATGCCGCAAAATGGTGGTCCAGTTTCTTGATGCTTATAGGTAGGTTGGAATTATTTACCGTTCTTATTTTGCTCACACCTTTTTTCTGGAGAAATAGATAATTTGAGTTAAAAGTTAAGAGTAATGGATTGTTTTTATTTTGAAATTACTTTTACTTGTTGGGCCAAATTTTTTGCTTTTTTAGTTACTTCCGAAATATTTCCTTCCAAATTGTCGTAGGTTAATACCACGCCCATTCTTCGATAGGGACGGGAAGTTGGTTTTCCGAAGATTCTGAAATCTGTTTTTGGGAAAGCTGCCAAAATTTCCAAGCCTTCAAAAATTGGATTTTCGGAATTTTCAGAAGCTAAAATTACGGCACTTGCACCAATACGCTCTTGGGTTATCTCAGAAATGGGAAGACCGAGCACCGCGCGGAGATGCAATTCAAATTCGTTGAAATTTTGTGTTTTTGCCAGCGTGACCATTCCTGTATCGTGGGGTCTTGGTGAAAGTTCCGAAAAGTAAACACCATCATCTGCTACAAAAAACTCCACACCCCAAATTCCACAGCCTGTTAATGCAGTGGTTACTTTTTCTGCCATGGCTTGCGCTTCTTTTAAAATATTTATTTTCATGGGCGCGGGTTGCCAGCTTTCCATATAATCACCGCGTTCCTGCCGGTGGCCAATAGGCGGACAAAAAAGTGTCTTGCCGTTACGTTGTGTTACAGTAAGCAATGTTATTTCATAATTAAAATTAACAAAAGCTTCCACTATTACTTCGGATACGTCACCTCGAGAACCCTCCTGTGAATATTTCCAAGCTTTTTCAATATCTAGTTCAGTTTTAATTGTGCTTTGGCCTTTTCCGCTGGATGACATTAATGGTTTTACAACGCAGGGCATTCCTATTTCAGCAACAGCTTTTTTCAGACTTTCGGCTGAGGTTGCATACCGATATGCGGCGGTTTTTAAACCTAATTGTTTCGAAGCAAGATCACGAATGGCTTTGCGGTTCATGGTGAAGTTTGCTGCTTTTGCGGAAGGTATTACGGTATAACCTTGGTTTTCATATTCGTAAAACCGTTCGGTGCGGATGGCTTCAATTTCAGGCACTATATAATCTGGTTTATATTTTTCAATTAAGGCATCAAGTTCTTTTCCGTCGAGCATATCTATTACCTCGGAAAAATCTGCGAGTTGTGCTGCGGGTGCGTTTTTATAGCTATCCACGGCAATCACAGTTTGTCCAATTCGCTTAGCTGCAATGGTAAATTCCTTACCCAATTCTCCGCTTCCCAATAATAAAATTTTTGCCATTTTATGAGTTTTTGTAAAAATACGGGAATAGATTTAATGAAAAAACCCAAAGCGTGTTTTGCTTTGGGTTTTGAAAATAATAGAATTTTTAAAAATTAATTAACGAGAATCCGCTTAACTTTTGAAACGTTTTTGTTTCCTAATCGAACAAAGTAAACTCCAGCTGAAACATAGCTCATGTCCAAATTATAGTAGTAACCTGTTCCGTTGTTGTCAATTTTGTAGCTCACCAATGTTTGGCCAAGCATATTGGTTACGGTAAACGTTAGTCTATCTGTTATATCTGTTGTTAAAAGTTGAACTTCAAATTGATTGTTGCCTTTGTTTAGCACGAGAAGATCCGAGGATTCTGTGTAATTTTCAGGTAAACCCAATGGTTCAGCTCCACATAATTCCAATGACCAGGAATTTAAGGTTCCGCCATCTCCGTTAGCATTATCTAAGATTGAAAGGGTCCAATCTCCCAATGTTGACTCTCCTTCAAAGTCAGATAAACTTCCTTGAGGTCTAAATGTTCCTGTAAATGGAGGTGAACCATCCTGAATTGATAATGCTGCTTGATCATCAAAAGTTGTATTGGTAAAATTATCACCGCTACCACCTACATTATCAGCGAGTACTACTTCTGTTCCAGCAGGACTTCTTAATTTTATTGTTAAATCTCCATCATAGGTATGTACAATATCCAAAGTAATATTAACATCATTTATAAAGCTATCATCCGTAAAAGAAATTATTGATTCTGTTAATGTTCCAGCGCCGGGCCCTATAGGCAGTACGTTATTGTTGGATTCTGAAGCACATTCAAAATTTACAACTGTTACTTCTAAAGTATTATTAGACAAATCTGAATCTCCTGTCAATACAGTTGTTGAATTAAGTCTGTATGAACCTGGGGTAGAAAAATCTCCCAAAGTAGTGAAAGTATATGATATGCTCTCACCGCCGTTCACGGGACCAGCAACATTTTCAATAACAGGGGTTCCTCCATTTATGCTGTATGCAACATTAAAATTTGATTGTGTAGCTGTACCAAAATTATTTATGGTAACTGTTACAGCTTCTGATCCTAAACCTTCACCACTTACTGGTGCTGTAACTTCTGTCACGCCAATATCATTGGCAAAAATATGTGTAACTTCTTTAGTAAAACTATCGTTTGAATTTTCTTCATCACCAGATAGCATTGTAGAAGTAGTAATTGAATAAGTCTGTCCTTCAACTGATAGATCTGCTGTTTGAGAAAAAGTATACGAGGCTGTAGATGCGGAGGTTATTGTGCCCGTAAAAGTTTCAGTTACCGTGGCTCCACCATCAATTTGATAGGTTACATCAAAATTTGAAATATCATCTTCGCCATAGTTAAATATTGTAATTGTTATCTGCTCGCTATTTGACAAAACTCCTGAAACGGGTGCAGTAATATCTACAACTCCGGCATCTAAATTAAAATTAGGAGCTATTTGAAAAACTCCAACAACATCTTTTCTTCCTGAGTTAATATATTCATTAATAAACCAGAATTGTTTATCATTGGAAGGATCTAAATCAATTTTGCTATAATCACCGTAGCGAAGACCGGGAATATTTTGATTTCCCGCTGCAATTAATTCTTCGGCAACAGTCATTGTATTCAACGGGTCATTTGCGAAACGCCCAGTGTAATAAGAACTCACTCTTTTTGAAGTAGGATCTGGAGTAGTTGGTCCCGCCATGCCTGTGTAGCCCATACCGATATTTCCTTGAACATCCATCATCATACTTGCATGCCAAGCATGTTTTCCGTCGGGAGAAGTATATGTGCCTTCTTGAAAAATGGACCAAGGCTGGTTATCGCCAGATTGGCGTAATTCAAACCAACGTATTCCTGCAAGTTCTCCTCCAGAGGCATCTGTATCAACAACAAAATTGAATATTGCGGAATTGTGATCGCTAAATTTTCTAAATTGTGCCTGGTTCATAATGGTAGCCTGAAGCGCATCTATATCTGGACCGCCTCCTGGCTGTGCCAAGTTTGAAAAACTTCCGCCGTCAAAAACTGAGATAAATGGAGTTGTAATAAATTCTGTAGGTGCTGAAATTGTGGAACTTCCTGGACTTGACCAGTCCACGTCTACCGTCCAAAGTTTAAAATGATCCTGTGATACTCCAGACCAAGCATCATCCTGTAAGTAAACAATAGGTAAACCACCAGCCGCGGGAAGATTATTATTTGTTACATTCAAGGCTTGTGGGCTGTAAAAACCACTAGTTATAATACCCGGTAGCGGAAATCCAATAATTTGTGCGGTTGGATCTCCAATAAGCATTTTTGCTCTTTCCAGTGCGTAAATTCTATTTGTAGCGCCAGTATTTTCTGTTATATAATAACCATCACTCCAAACCGAAAGTTTTTGATAATCATTTATTTGAGGGATAGTATAAACATACCAACCATCGTTAACGGGGTCGGGCCCGTCAGAAATGGCAATTTGTGCTCCTGAGCCCAAAAAGGTCATTACAAATCTATCGGCGGCATTATCATATGAAATTGTAAGATCACAACAACCACCATTTGGAAAGATAGTTGGGTTCGGACTTATTTGCCCGGTTAGTGGGTTTCCGCTTTTGTCAAAAATTCTGAATCCTGTATTGAATACAACAACTGCATGGTTTGGTCCAACCCCAATTGCAGGATCTGTGGGTTGCGAACTAGAGGAAGCTGCGTCAAATACCAATAGTGGTGCTCTACCATTAATTTTTTGTTCCAATGGATTGGGATTTCTTACAAAATAGTCATCCTCAGTTTGAGGGTCTTTTCCGGGAACTACTATATTCTTTGAAGCTCTCCCGTCTTCCATCACTTCTTTCTTTACTCTTGCTGGCGCCAAATTACTTTGAGAAGCGATAGAGGGTACGTGAATCACTGATCCAACAGTGCCAACGTAGGTTGCATTTGTTTTTTCCTGTGCTTGCCCTTGAAAGGCAATTGCCATAAAAAATAACAGTAACGTAATTTTTAATTTCATGATAATGGTTTGTTTATTGTATAAGTTATTTTATAATCGTCTAAAATACAGAGAAAAAATCAAATTAAAAGGGATTGATTTATTAAAACGAGTTCCTTTTAAAAATTCAGTATGTTTAAGCCAATGATTCTTTAATTCGATGCAGCGCTTCTTTAATATCTGATTCGGAAGCTGCATAAGAAATACGTATACAGTTGGGGTCGCCAAATGCTTCGCCTGTAACGGTTGCAACCTTAGCTTCTTCCAATAAATAGAGTGAAAAGTCTGAAGCCGTATTAATATTTTTTCCACGCAATGTTTTTCCGAAGAAATATGAAATATCGGGAAACACATAAAATGCACCTTCGGGTTCATTGGTTTTGAAACCTTCAATTTCCGAAAGTAAACCTAAAATCAGCTTTCTTCTCTCCTTAAAAGCATCAACCATAAATTTTATCTTGCTCGGTGAACTTTCCAAAGCAGTAATGGTTGCGCGTTGGGCAATACAATTAGCACCGCTTGTTACTTGTCCTTGCATTTTGTTGCAGGCCTTGGCAATCCACTCGGGTGCACCTATGTAACCAATGCGCCATCCGGTCATGGAAAAAGCTTTGGAAACGCCATTTACTACAACGGTTCTGTCATACATATCATCAAACTCAGCCATAGAAGCGTGTTCTCCCTTAAAGTTGATGTGTTCGTAAATTTCATCACTGACAACAATAATTTCTGGATATTTCACCAAAACATCAGCTAGTGCCCTAAGTTCTTTTTTGCTGTAAACGGAACCACTTGGATTACAGGGAGAGCTGTAAATTATCATTTTTGTTTTTGGGGTAATTGCAGCTTGTAAAGCTTCTGCAGTTACTTTGAAATCAGTTTCAATTGAAGAAGGTATCTCTATGGGAATGCCGCCAGCAACCTTACATTGGTCTGCGTAACTTACCCAATAGGGGGCAGGCAATAAAACTTCATCGCCATCATCCAAAAGAACCATTGTTAAGTTTGCCAAGGATTGTTTTGCACCAGAGGAAACCACAATTTGTGAAGGTTTATAAGTTAGATTGTTATCTCTTTTGAATTTGGTTATTATGGCTTTCTTTAAATCTCCATAACCATCTACGGGTGTGTAGGAATGATAATTGTCCCTGATTGCTTGGATAGCCGCTTCTTTTATAAATTCTGGAATGGGAAAATCTGGTTCTCCAAGACTTAAACCAACTATGTCAATTCCCTGTTCTTTTAGCTCCCTTGTTTTGGCTGCCATTGCCAGCGTGGCCGAGGTAGCCATCTCGTTCACTCGTTTTGAAAGTCTTTGATCCATAAGTATTATGCGGGTACGGCAGGCTTAAGCCCCATTTCTTTTAAGTGTCTGAAATGTGCAATAATTGCCCGGCGGGTGGTTTTATATTCTTTATAGGGTAGATTAAATTCTTTTGTTGTGCTTTTTACAATTTTAGAAATATTCTTGTAATGTACGTGGCTTATGTTCGGAAAAATATGATGTTCAACTTGGTGGTTTAAACCTCCCGTGTACCAATTTACAATTCTGTTGTTGGTTGAAAAATTTACTGTAGTATACAACTGGTGGATAGCCCAAGTGTTTTTCATAGTCCCGCTTTCATCGGGAAGCAGTATATCAGTATCCTCAACTACGTGCGCAAGTTGAAAAACTACACTTAAAATGAGGCCTGCAACATAATGCATAATAAAAAATCCCAATAAAATTTTCCACCAAACTATATTAAAAAATAATATAGGGATTAAAATCCACAGCGATAAATAGATAATTTTTGTAATTACCAAAATACTCCATTGTGTAACGGGTTTGGGTAATTTTCCATAGGAAAGCTTGCGCGCTAAGTAGCGTTTAGTCTGCAAAAAATCAGTGGTTAACACCCAGTTGAATGTTAAAAGCCCATAAAAGAAAAGACTGTAAAGATGCTGAAATTTGTGAAGCTTATGCCATTTTGAATGTTTTGAAAAACGAAGGATTCTTCCAGCCTCCAAATCTTCATCATGTCCGTGAATATTGGTATAAGTGTGGTGCAGTACATTGTGCTGCACTTGCCAGTTATAAACATTTCCGGCGAGAATATACATGCTGCTGCCCATCACTTTATTTACCCATTTTTTTGAAGAATATGAACCGTGATTGGCATCGTGCATTACATTCATTCCCACACCGGCCATGCCAACTCCCATAATTACCGTAAAAATTAATTGCAACCAACCGGGAAAATCTAGCGTAAGCATTAAAAAATAGGGTGTAAGATACAGGGAAAACATAACCACGGTTTTAAGATGAAGTTTCCAGTTCCCTGTTCGGGCAATTTTGTTATCTTTAAAATATGCGTTAACGCGGGTGTTTAGTGTTCTAAAGAATTTAGCTCTGTCAACTCGAGAGAAATTTAAATTTGTATATGTCAAAATCTTTTGTTTAATCGGGGATTTTTATTGTGGAATCACAAAAATAATCATCTTTTACTTAAAAGAGAGGTTTCAAACTATTAATTTGTGTAAGTTGATATACATTTGTGATTGAAATAAAAAAATGGAGCAAGTATTAAAATATTTTCCGCAATTAACTGATATTCAAAAGAAACAATTTGAAGAACTACAATTGCTTTATGAAGATTGGAATTTAAAGGTAAATGTAGTTTCCCGAAAGGATATTGATGAATTATATCTTCGTCATGTTCTCCATTCGTTGGGGATAGCTAAAATTCAGGCTTTTCTTCCCGGTTCCAAAATTTTGGATGTCGGAACGGGAGGTGGTTTTCCGGGTATCCCCTTGGCCATTTTATTTCCCGAGGTACAGTTTCATTTGGTTGATAGTATTGGAAAAAAAATAAAAGTTGTCGATGAAGTTGTGGCTGGGTTGAAACTTCAAAATATAAAAACTACCAATGCCCGTGTGGAAAGTGTTTCAGGGAAATATGATTTTATTGTGAGTCGAGCAGTAGCCCAAATGGAAACTTTTGTACACTGGGTGAATGGTAAGATTGCAAAAAAAAATCTCCATGACCGAAAAAATGGAATTCTCTATTTGAAAGGAGGCGATTTGGCGGAAGAGCTTAAATACTATCCCAAAGCAACAGTATTTCCTCTAAGAGAATTTTTTGAAGAAGCTTTTTTTGAAACCAAAAGTGTTGTGCATTTGCCATTGAAATTTAAAGGTAATTCAATAATTTAATGATTTTGATGGTTTAATAGAAGCCACTGTAGCGCAAGAATTGTTTTTGCGTCCTTCAATTCCGGAATTTTTGAACGTATTTCTGAAACAGGAATTTTCACCATCTGCACATCTTCATTTTCATCAACATTGCCTCCGCCTTTCCCGGTCATATCCTTTTTTGAAACTTCTGAAAAATATAAAAAAACACGTTCTGTAGAAGCACCTGGCGAAGTGTAGAAAGTGGCAATCAATTGTGGCGATTCAATTTTATAGCCCAGCTCTTCCATTACCTCCCGTGTAATACAATCTTTGGGGTTTTCTTTTTCTTCTATCGTTCCCGCGGGTATTTCCAATAGCCAACCATCATTGTTTTTGCAACTGGGATAGCGAAATTGAATTGTTAAAACAATAGACGTTGATTCTCTTTCCAATAATAAAATTGCTACGGAATCTCCTCTTTCAAAAGCAAGGCGTGTTGTATTTATTTGTTTTCCGGCAAAAGTATCATAAGTTACTTTAGCTTTGACAATTTTGTAATGGTCACTGAAAACGATTTTTTCCTTCTTGACAGAATAATTCATTTCAAAATAATTTAAGAATAGTTCAAAGTAAAAAAACCCCGAACAAGTCGGGGTTTTTAATATTTATGGAAATTATATTATTTTGAAATTATGAATCTCTTAGTGGTTACAAGATTGTCCTTAGAAATTTTCATAAAGTAAGTACCGGCTTGCATACTTTCAATGTTCAGTTGCTCGTCCATAGAAATATTGTTTCTACTTAGCATCAATTTTCCGAGAAGGTCGAAAACTTGAACATTAGCGTTTTCAGCATTTTTAAGATTCAAAACAGTACTAGCTGGGTTAGGATACAAGCTGATGTTATCTAATTGTGTATCATTTGTACCTAGTACGAAATTATCTGTTGAAAAGTTGATGGACTCTCCGCTACCATAATTACCATTTGTAGTATAAACTACTAGATTGTTCGAATCAGTCAATGTAACTGAAGCGCCACCATCTCCATAAGTATCAATTATATTAAAGGTATAGCAATTTGAAGGTAGATCAAAAGTTTCGTTGATTGTAGTGTTATTTTGATAAGGACCTCCGTTATAGAGAGTGGCACCGTTATAGTCTTTCACGTTCCATCTGCATTCCGTTCCGTAAGCATCGGTGGTCAACACCATGTTTACAGTTGTGGCGGCATCAATAGCTTTACCAAAGGTAGTGGAGGCACTATTGTTTGAATTATCATCGTCAGCTGGTAAATTAATAGTTACTGTATTATCTGAGTTTAAGTTAAAATGAGCTTCCGTAAGTGTAATAGTTTCATTTCTCAACGGTTCGATAGTTCCACTCCAATTGTAAGTATGGCTTTCACCGTTAATTTCATATCCAATTTCAAGGGAAGTTATATCTTCAAACCCTAAATTTTGCACATTTATTTGTGGTTCAAGTAAACTTACACAAGTCTCCGGAATATCTTCTATATAGCGTAAGTTGGCGTCATTGGCATTTGTAAGCCCAGTATAAGTTGGGTATGCGCGGCTTCCACTAGGGATTTCTTGATGGGTATTTGAAATGTAAGCTACTACTTCCATATCAGCAAGCTCTACAGGAACGTTATTGTAAGCAACTGGAATTGTGTATGTATATGTACGATCTACAAAAGTGCCAGCGGTTGTTGTATTAATAACTTCACCCCACTGCCCTGTAATCATTTCAACAAGTCTGTGCATATGTACATAATTGTTTCCTTGTCCACCGCCGGTTTGTGGGCCTTTGGTATTGTTTTGTAATAAAGCAACGTTCAATAAATTAGTCCCTTCTGGGCTATTGCTGGTATAATATCCTTCTACGTGAACAGTAAGTTCACTTGTTTGAACATCAATAGATGCTTCAACAGCAACGTTTACAGGAGAAGAAATTGCCTGAGTTTCGTTGGCTGAAATAGTCCAATAATTTCTTCCCATTGCAGTTCCGCCACCTGAGGCCATGGAACGACCAGGAAACACGTGTCGGTTTACGGTACCTGAAGGATAACCAAAGCCAGTACCTGAATATGATTGACTAACAATAGCGTTACCATAGGGAGTCCTGAAATCTGGTTCACCACTACCGGGGGTTGCATACCCTCCTTGGTGAATATTTATTAATGAAACTCGGTCTGGGTTTGCATCTTGAATGGCTTTAGCAATTGCATGACCTTGAGGACAATAAACGCAGTGTATTCCTGTAAATTCTTCAAGAACTACGTTTTGATCTTGAGGGGAAGTTGATACAATTGTTTGTCCATAAGTAACAAAGGCAAACAATGCAAAAACTAAGCTTAGAGGTAGTTTTTTAAACATGATTTTTTAGATTTTTTATGTTGTGAAAATTAAGTATAGCTACAAATGTACTTTTTTATAATTTATTTTAGTAGGTTGAAATGCAATTTTTTGCGAGTTGAATGTTAAAAATTTGGTTTTGCAAATCTAAAATGCATAATTAATCGTGTAAAAATGCATTATCACTAACATATCTTTAATTTTTTAAAATATAAATAAGTGGAAAGAAGATGTTTGATTTAGATCGGTTAGCATTAAACCTTAAATTATTTTTTAAATTGTTATGAGAGTTAAAATGTTAATTAACTGTAAGAGTATAAATAATTACGTGTATATTTTTAAATATTATCTTTACTTTTGTAGATCTTAGTAGAACTGTAATAATCCTAAAAAAATAGAAAAAATGAAATTTAAGTTACTTTTTTTAAGTGTAATTGGATCTTTTGCAATTGCAAATGCTCAATACACTGTAACCGATAGATCAGGAAATGTCCTTAACGACGGCGATTTGATAGAATATGGAACAACGGAATATCCGGAGGCTTCTTATGAATTTTATGTTACTAACGATAATCCTTCGGAAGAAATATATACCAGAATTGAATTTGTGAGTGCTACTTCAGGTAATGGCGATGGTTTTGAGTTATGTTATGGAGAGTGTTATACCGGAATTGCTGTTGGGCAAACTGTTCCACCAACACCAGATGTTCTTACAATCGCTGTTGGTGATACAACTCTTGAAGGAAATCACTTTTATAATGGAGATCCAGGAAATGGCGTAGATAATATGGATTTCGTTTTTGCTTTTCACCAATATGAAGCGGATGGTACCACGGAAATAGGAACACCATTAACTTTCACCTATCGTTACAATCCTACTTTGGGCGTGAACGAAAACAATGTTGTTAAGTTGAAAATTCAGTCTACAGTGGTTTCAGGCCAATTGGTATTGAACGTGAATGAGACTGTAGATATGTTAGTTTATGATTTAAATGGTCGCATTGTAAAACAAGCTCGTTTTGAAACAGGTCGTCAAGAAGTCAGTATGTCAGATTTAAGCGCACAGGCTTATATCGTTCAATTTAAAAATGAAAAAGGCGCAACACAAACAACTAAAATTGTTGTTCAATAAGCATCCATAAATTAAAATAACAAAAAAGGCTCCGAAATATTTCGGAGCCCTTTTTATTTTATAGTAATTTAAATATTTAAAAAGTGACCACAAGATTTGCGCTTACGCCAGTATTTTCAGGTACAAATCTACAAACGCCACCTACGCATATAAGTCCACCGCGCTGACGGCCATAATTTATTGCGAAACGTGCTGGCCCTTTAGAATAACTTCCTCCAAAACTGTAGTAATGGATTTTTCCTTCCCCTTCATAATTCCACGAATCTGCTGCATAAAGTGTAAGCGCAGGATTAAAGTTGTACTCCAAAACGCCGGCAGCCCAGTTTTTTCTATCAACATTTTTTCTGCTTTTGTCAATCCAAAGATGTTGTAGTTCCATCCGTAAAGCTTTTCCGCCTTCAAATCTTCGTGTTGCTTCAACAACTGCAATTTGCGCTCTAATATCTCCTTGAATCCCTAATGGGCCACCTTCAGTTACTCCTTTATCTATAATAACATCTTGAAAGGTAGCCACAGAGCTCCATTTTGAAGACCAACGGTTTTTAATTTCAATGTTAAGATCGCGGAAATAACGATCACCTTCACCTATAAACTCTGCATCATAAGTTTGCTCGGCAGTATTATAGGTTGCTTCCAGTCCTGCCCAATACGAGAAGTTTCCTGCTAATTTGGTTCCAAGTTTTCCTAAAGTAGATTCTTTATCAAATGAAAAATAAACATCTAGCTGTGTACCAACTTCACCAGCTCTTTTTTCAGTATCATTAAAAAGTAAACGTGGTTGAGCGCTGTACACATAAATATTTGAAAGTAAGTAATCATGTTGCTTTGTGAGGGCGGGAACATAGTTTACAATTTGTTCGTTGTAAACATTTCCTTCTGCATAACGGTCTGCATAGAAACTGAAATTTTCTAACCTTCGGAAGGTAGAGTTGATCCCCAATCCTTTTTGTGCATATCCTAAATTCACTTGAAGCGCAGTTCCGTCAAAAAGTTGGGGGGATGTAATATTTCCTTCGTTTACTAGTACATCCGGGTCCTTTGTAATGGCTTCAACCCCTCCGTAAAAGTTATTTGCCACAAAATCCAATCTTCCTCCATAGGCGTTAATATTCGCGGGAATAGAATCATTTGACCCATTTGATTGGTAACGTCCCACATAACTAGCACCAAGTTTCAAGTCTACAACTTCAACTTTCAAAAGATTGCTAAGGTCTAGATTGGCATCAACGCCTTGCATCACGCCTTCCGAAACTTCAAAACCATTTCTAATTTGTCCGTAAACTCCAGTAATGTCAAGATCTGCGGTTGGAGTGAACTTTACACGAAGTCCTTTTATAGCATTGTTTATTCCTAGTTGACGATCTTCCCAAGTTCTTAAAATTAACCCGCTTCCAAATTGCTCATAAAAATAACCTCCGGTTATGTCCAAAGTTTCATTTTTGAAATTAAGATAGTAGGTGCCAATCCCATTTTGGTTTTCCCAGGTTGGCGAATACCCTAATAAAACAGTAGGTAGATATGCTTCGTATTGTAATCCCGCAGTAAATTTTCCCAAAGTATAATTGAGTTGTAAATAGTTGTTTGCTCTAAATTGATCTTCGGGGGCCAGAAAACCTAGATCTTCGTCATCCAGTAGCCATTGTGAGTTAGATTCTAGACCTCCAAAAAAGTAGCCGTTGTCTTGCGAAAAGCCGATCAAGCCCATAAACATACAGGCTCCAAGAATAAGTTTTTTCATTTTATAAGTTTGGTTGGTAAAAAATTAATTTTCGGAGAACTCCTTGATTTTTTCGTATAATTCCATCTCGGCACCTGGACTGTAACCTGAATGTCGGTATACAATTTCATTGTTTTTAACCAAAAGGGTCAATGGTACCGTTGCAGCTCCCAATGCGCGTTTAAAATCATTATTGGTATCTAAAAGAACAGTATAGTCCCATCCTTTTCCATTAACCAAAGGTTTTACGCGTTTTACTCCCCGGCTATCGTCAATTGAAACAGCGTAAAGTTTTACATTGGTTTCTGTTTGCCAGTCTTGATAGATTTCACTTATTGCATCAAGTTCCTTAATACAGGGAACGCACCAAGTAGCCCATAGGGAAACTACAACAACGTTGTTATCGGTAGATAGTTCTTGTGAGTTGATAGGCTTTCCATCAAGTGTGGTCATGTCTACTTTTGGCAATTCATTTTGTGCAATGGCACTGAAGGTTATCATTACAAGAAAAAGGGGAAGTAATTTTTTCATCGAATAAAATTTTTTACAATTAATTAAAGTGAAGCAATATTAAGATAATTTTAATAAAAACTTAATTTGTTTTGCTGAAAATTATGCATTTAACAATCTAAAACTGTGCCTTATTTTATAAATAGATTATATTAGCGCTCTTGATTTTTAATAATTTGTTATGAAAACTTATCCCTATTTAAAATTTTTGCTTCTGTTTACTTTTGTTGCAATTGCTATTGCTGCCTGTAGTAAAATGGAAGACCCAATTGGAACTCCCTCGCAGAATCTTACTATTGTCCTAACAAGTAGTGCAGGAACAGAAGAACTTGAAATTGTCTCTGTAAACGATTCTGTTTTCTTTACAGTAACTGGTAGCGATGGCGTAGATTATTCAAGCAGCGCGACATATTATGTTAATGATACACCTATAACTGGAAGTTCTTACCTTTTTTCAGAAACGGGAACATATGCCGTGAAAGCAGTTTTTGAAGGGATCACCAGTAACATCCTTAATTTTGAAGTACTCGCACAGGAGGAAAGAGCTCTAACAATTGATGTTTCCAGAGCAATGAAAAATCAAACCATTACTTTTGGTCTCCTAGATGGAAGTGGGAACAATACGGCCTCTGAAGCAACCTTTTATGTCAATGGCAATGCTATATCTGGATTTATTTTTTCCTCCGCCAATGAAGGAAGCTTTGAGGTATATGCCGAATATATGGCAAACAATGAAACGTTTACCACTCCAACAAAAGACTTTTCCGTTTACATTCCAAAACGAAATGTGGTAATAGAAGATTATACCGGCACATGGTGCGGTTACTGTTTGGATGCATTGGTGGCGATTGATTCTGCAAAAGTTCTTACCTCCAATCTTTCTATTGTTGCAATCCATAAAACAGCTATTAGTATTCCAGATCCAATGGATTTTCCACAGATTGTAGATCTTCAAACTGAATTTGATGTTCCAAATAGTTTTCCACAAACCCAATTGAATAGAACTGAAGCCTGGAATGATCCCTATGATTTTAGTGCGGTTACAAGTATTGCGGGGTCTGAAACAAATATGTCCATAGCTATCAATTCCCAAATAGACGGTTCCAATCTTTCCGTAGATGTTAAAGTAGTGTATGAAAATGGCTCCGAGCCTGGCGACAAGCTGGTTGTTTATTTAATTGAAAGCGGTGTAATTGCTGATCAAGCCAATTACTTCAACAATGTGGCTGGACATCCCTATCAAGGTTCTGGAAATCCTATTCCCAACTTTGTCCATAATGACGCATTAAGGAATTCTCTTTCAAACCTTTTTGGAGATAACATTCCTGAAACTTCTGCATATGAAGTTTATTCAAAAAATTATACATTCACAGTTCCATCGGAATACAATGCAAATAATTTAAGTTTTGTTGTAATGGTCGTGAAGGCAGATAACAGCGCAAAAAACTCACAACACGCTGAGTTGGGTGAAAATAAAATTTTTCAGTAGAGGAAAGAAATACATAACACCAAAAAACCCATCCAGAATTATTTTTGGATGGGTTTTTTAATTTATTTTTCAAAAAATTATTACCCCAAAAAAGGATATCGATAATCCACTGGCGAAACAAAAGTTTCCTTCACCATTCGTGGTGAAACCCAGCGATAAAGATTTAGCTTACTCCCTGCTTTGTCATTAGTTCCGCTAGCCCTTGCGCCGCCAAATGGTTGTTGGCCAACAACAGCACCGGTTGGTTTGTCGTTGATATAGAAGTTTCCTGCCGCATTTTCTAGAATTTTTACAGCTTCTTCCAAAGCGTATCTATCTTCGCTGAAAACAGCGCCAGTGAGACCATATTCACTGGTTTCGTCAACTAAATGAAGGGTTTCTTCCCATTTGTTATCGTCAAAAACATACACAGTTAAAACCGGCCCAAAAAGTTCAGTACACATTGTGGTGTATTTTGGATCTTTTACAACAATTACTGTAGGTTCAATAAAATAACCTTTGCTCTTGTCGTAATTTCCGCCTGCAATTATTTCAACATTTTTGTCCTTCTTGGCGGCATCTATATATTTTGCTAGTTTATCAAAAGCACCTTCGTGGATAACGGCGGTAATAAAATTGCTCATGTCTTCAGGAGAACCCATTTTAAACGAACTAATATCAGCAACCAACTCTTTTTTAACATCCTTCCAAATACTTTCTGATATATAGCATCTGCTGGCAGCACTACATTTTTGTCCTTGAAATTCAAAAGCGCCCCGGCTCATTGCAGTGGCAACTTGTTTAGGGTTTGCAGTTTTGTGGGCCACAATAAAATCCTTTCCGCCAGTTTCGCCCACAATTCGTGGATAGGTTTTGTAGTTGTGGATATTGGTTCCTATTTTTTGCCAAATATCCTTAAAAACATTCGTTGAACCTGTGAAATGGATTCCGCTGAAATCTGGACTTGCAAGTACTGTATCAGTAATCATTACCGGATCGCCCATCACCATATTTATTACTCCCGCTGGAACGCCCGCTTCTCTAAAAACATCCAAAATCACTTTTGCCGAATATACCTGACTGTCACTGGGTTTCCATAGAACCACATTGCCCATTAAAGCTGCACTTGCAGGAAGATTTCCGGCGATAGCGGTAAAATTGAAAGGTGTAATTGCATAAATAAAACCTTCCAAAGGCCTATATTCTATTCGGTTCCATGCAGCAGAAGTAGACTCTGGTTGTTCCGCATATATTTCAGTCATATATTGAACATTGAACCTTAAAAAGTCAATAAGTTCACAAGCTGAATCGATTTCAGCCTGATATATGTTTTTAGATTGCGAAAGCATAGTTGCGGCATTAATCTTTGCTCTGTAAGGGCCTGCAATCAATTCGGCTGCCCGTAAAAAAATCCCTGCGCGTTGCTGCCACGGCATTGCCGCCCATTTTTTCCTAGCTTCCAAAGCAGTTGAAATTGCTTCTTCCACATTTTTTTTGGTCGCTTTATGGTAGGTTCCCAAAACGTGTTGGTGGTCATGTGGAGGAGACATCGTGCTGGTGTCTTTGCTTTTCACATCTTTCCCATTTATAAATAATGGTACTTCCACTTTCGAGTTGTACATTTTTTTGTAAGTTTCAAGTACTTCCTTTCTTTCCGCTGAACCGGGCGCGTAGCTTTTTATTGGTTCATTTACGGCGATTGGTACTTCAAAAAATCCATTTCCCATAACTATTTTATTTTTCTGTTTATGAAGAATGCAAAGGTACAAAAATGGAATCACCAAACCTTGAAATTCCAAATCCCAAATGGGTTAGTTCGTTTTTTTTAAGTTTGACCCTTATATTTTGAAATTTATATGGAATTTGGCACTTTTAATTTGAAATTTTAATTTTAACCAAATGTGCACAATAACTTTTATTCCAAAATCCAACACCGATTTTATACTCACTTCCAATCGGGATGAAGCTCCAGGCCGTGAAACTTTTCCGCCTGAAATATATGAGGAGGAAGGGGTGCAATTGCTTTACCCAAAAGATGCAGTGGCAGGCGGAACGTGGATAGGTGTTAGCGATATAGGAAGAATGGTTTGTTTGATGAATGGTGGTTTTGTAGCTCATGAACGAAAACCTTTTTACCGGAAAAGTAGGGGTTTGGTAGTGAAGGATTTGTTGAAAACCGACAATTTAAAACAAGAAATTGAAAAGTATGATTTCAATGAAATTGAACCCTTTACCGCTGTTTTGATTGAATTTGAATCAGAAATGCAACTATTTCAATTGGTTTGGGACGGAACAAAGTATCATTTTTCCGAAGAACCATTGGCACCAAAAATATGGTCTTCTTCACCATTATATCCGGAAAACATAAAGGAAAAACGGGAAAAGTGGTTTTCAGAATTTTTGACGGTAACTGCAAAACCTTCAGAAGAGGAACTGCTACAATTTCATAAAACCGCCGGCGAAGGAGATTCGAAAAGCAATCTTGTTATGGACCGTGGATTCATTAAAACAAAAAGTATTACGCAGATTGTTAAAAAAGAAGCGACAATCGAAATGCGATACGAAGATTTACAAAAAGAAGAAATCAGTAAATCAGAATTTAACCTATAGGAAACCTAGAATCGGGTTATAATAGAATCAATTCATTGAAAAAGGAGCACTTAAATTAAAAAGGGGAATGGAAACCCTAAATTTGCGGGTAGTTGTGAAGTTCACCATATTGTAGTAGCCTTTCATAGCGCCAAACGGAGAATGTAGGAGACATCCGCTTGTGTAAGCGTGTTTTTCACCTGGCTTTAAAATAGGTTTTTGGCCTATAACACCTTCGCCTTCCACCACTTCAGTTTTATTGAGTGAATCTTTTATTTTCCAGCAACGTGCAGTTAGCTGCACAGTATCTTTACTTTGATTTTCAATGGTTACCGTATAAGCAAAGGCATATTGCATTTTACGATTTTTGTAAAATGTACCGTCAAATTCGGTTTTTACCGAAATCTTTATCCCTTGTGTAACTTGTTGCACCATTCTTTTTAGTAAACTGCTGCGGTTGCTGCCACAAAAATTAATGCGGCAAATGTCAACCCTATTGCAAACACAATGTTTAAAAATACAAATTTTATTAAAGTTACCGGTCTACTCTGTCTGTAAAAATTTCGCAGCGCCTTGTAAAAATAAATGGGACCAATCAAAATAAACAGAATACCCGTCAAAAATTTGGAGCCAAGGAGAAGTTCTGGAATTAAGAAAAGAAGCATTGCCAAAAAGATAAAACTGAATATATGGAATATGAAAACCGTATGTTCAATATAAGTATACTGCTTACGGGAATAAATGAGCCAGAAAAATAACGCAAAGAATGGTGTAAAGAAAAACAGGAAAAATGGTATTTTGGCAATGAGATATCTTATAAATTCCGAAGGTTTTTCATCTATCTTTTCAACTGTAGCGTTTTTAGAATAAACCCATCTGTTAAATGCTGTATTGTGATGATGCAGGCTGTCCAATGCAGCCGTAGGGGATTTTATTTTAGTCTTATTGTAAAATTTATTGTAGAGAGAAATTCGCTCTATGTAGCTTTTGGTAAATGACATTGTATTTAATTCATCTTCAGAAATAGTTTCAAAAGGTTTGGGTTCTTCTTCTTTTAAAGAATCAGAAAGCATATATTCTTTTGAACGATTAGCTGAGAAATTGTTGCGCAAGGAATCGAGAACAATATCCGAATCTGATGTATTTAAATCTAATTGGTCCATCTCGGAATTTGGTTGGACAAATTGGATGAAACTGTTAATTAGAAAGTAAATAATTGATACACTTAAAAAAAATCGGAATGGGTTTGCATACTTTAATCGTTGTCCATTTACATAATTGCGAGTAATAATTCCTGGCCTGAAAAGAAGATCTTTTAATGTGTTTCGTAACCGGGAGTCGAAAACAACAATACTATTTATAAATTCACGAAAAAAATCTTTCGCGGAAAGTTGCTTATTGCTGTTCAATTGGGAGCAATAGGGACAATAAACATCACTTATATCAAGTGGTTGATCACAGTTTAAGCATTTTGTACCACGATATTGCAACGATTTTCTGTCGCCGGAATTTTTATTTTTTTTGCGTTTCATTGCCTTTTTTTAAAAAGGAATTTTTTGTTCATTTAAAAATTAAGAAAATCAATTGTTGTTTATATTGGTAGAGTTTGCATAACCTGCGCCAATGATTCGATCATACCTAGCACCCAAATCGCGGAAATAAACAATAACGGTATAATCATTTTCTGTTTGCCAAAAGTTACCGCTTACAGCACCTGGATCAATGCTTCCGTCACGGTTTACAACTACATATTTGTAATCATAATACCCTTGTTTAAAAAGACGCTCGTTTCTATAGGTATCACTTTTTGGATCATATTTCATATAGGTGCTACCGTCAATAGTCCAGTTGTTGAAATTTCCATATAGATGCAATTCTTTGTCGCCCAAGTCGTCATAGTACTGTAAATTGAAGTGCATACGCACATATTCCGCTTCAATATCTTGGTTTTGGGCATCTACATTTCGAACCACAAAACTTCCGTTTATATCAGGATTGTACGTATAAGGTCTGTCATATCTCGGAATATCTGTATAGAGGTAATTTTCATAAATATCGGTAACCTCTATGGCACGCACTCCATTTGTAGCGGAGCGTTCGTCCTTGTTGTCGAATGCGAGGAACTCATTACCGCCCGGAAAATATGCTTCTTTGTCATATCTATAAATAAGTTCATTACCAATAGTATATTGTGGAACTAAATCTGTGATCGCAGTTTTCAGGTTGCTGTTTTGAAGCACAAGGGTTTTAACGGTCTGTTTTGGGTTTATTAATAACAGATTTGGTGAATTGACAGCAAATTGTACAACTTGCATTTCATTGATGAGTTTCAGGTTGCGGGCACGTTTAATTTCTACGGCCACAGTTGCAATATTTTCAATTACCATGAATTTTCTGGTGAAAATAAGTTCGTTATCACTATTGAAAATGCTAATCAAATAGTTTCCACTTTTTTCGATTGCCCTGGTTTCACGGTTGGGAATGGTGAGTTCATAATGTGAAAATATTTGAAGGGTATTAAGTGAATTTTGGTAAGTTTCTATTCGCACGTCGTCAAAACCGTCCAAGTATTCGCTTTTGGAAAGATCGCTGGGCGACCAATCAAAATTGTGGTGGGTTATGGTATAATAATAATCTTCCTCTTCGCCATTTAGGGCGTCAAATGATAAATTTACTCGCTCACCAAGGCGTATAATGGGTAATTGGCTGAGGTCCGTAGCGCCCCGAAATTGCACGGTTTTAATGTATGATGGTTCTACTTTTTCAATAATTTGGGAAAAGGCAGGAAAGATGGTAAGCAAAAAAAGAAGGGTAGCAGATAGTGTTTTCAACATAATGATAGTTTAAAAAGCTAAGATAAACAAATTTTGTGCCCCTTCTGTTTACGTTTTTCGTAATGCAATTGTTACTGTAAACTTTCGTCAACCAACACTTTTATTTAAATTTTATTTTTTTGAATACAAAAAGCTATCTCTTTGTGAGATAGCTTTTGGCTAAATGAAGAAATGCAACTTATTGTTTTGCAGTGGCAGGGCTAATTACGTTTTTAACTTCAGAAATAGAATTTGCGGGAAAGCCTCCCTTTTTAGCATGCTCTTCTATTAATGCCATATTTTCTGCTTTGTAAACACAGTAGATTTTATCTGCTGTAACATAACTTTGTTGCCACTCAATTTTTGGTCCCATTTCTTCTAAAACAGAACAAGAGGTTTGAGAGATGGATTTTTGCTGTTCTGCTGTGAAGTCTCCTGCTCCAGGAATAACGCGTTCAATTACATAGGTTTTCATACGTTAATTGTATTTGGATGAGGCCTGATTTTGTACTTGTACTTGTAGCGGTACATTAAACAAAAGTAGAATTAAAACTAATTCGATTTTTTTCATGGTTTTTGTTTTAAAATTAATATCATAAAAGTAATTAACTTAAAGTCAAATATTTATGTTTTTAGTTTAAATAATCACCCATTAAATTCAAGATTTAAACTTTTCCTACTATAATCTCTCCTATAAATTCGTAAATAATATTGTGTAAGAAATCTATCTCTTTTTTTAACACAGAAAATTATACCTTATTATTGCGCAATGGTATATTTAATTTATAAATTTGCACGCCCTTATCTCCTATATTAATTTTGTAGTGAGATAAGGAGTTAAAAAGGCATTATTAATATCCATATTTATGTCCAAAGACATTAAGATTAAAAAAGGTCTTACCATTAACTTAAAGGGTGAAGCAGAAAAAATACTCTCCAGTGCCCCGCGATCCAGAACCTTCGCAATAAGACCTTCCGATTTTCATCTTATTACCCCAAAAATGGTGGTCCGTGAAGATGGAAAAGTTCAAGCGGGTGATACCATTTTTTATTCAAAGAGTAACGAAAAGGTAAAGTTTGTTTCGCCAGTAAGCGGAACACTCACCAAAATTGAACGAGGCGCGAAACGTGTAATCACAAAAATCATCATTGAAGCAGATCCGCAAGATACCTTTAAGGATTTTGGCATATTGAGCCCAGATTCTTCAAGTGCTGAGGCTATTAAGGCTCGTTTGCTTGAGTCTGGTTGCTGGCCCTTTATTATGCAACGTCCCTATGCAGTGATTGCTGATACCGAACAGGAGCCCAGAGATATTTTTATTTCGGCATTTAGCACCGCGCCATTGGCCAACGATTGCAATTTTTCATTGAAAGGAAAAGAAAAGGAATTGCAAGCTGCCGTAACCGCATTGAGCAAACTTACCACAGGGCAAGTGCATGTTGGGATTAACAACCGGGAAAATTCACCATTTAAAGGCTTGACAGATATAGCGCTTCATAATGTAAGTGGACCGCACCCAGCAGGAAATGTGGGTACACAGATAAATAAACTGGGTCCCGTAAACAAAAACGAAGTGGTTTGGACAATCGCGCCACAGGATTTGGTAATTATCGGGGAATTATTGCTTACCGGAAAATTTAATCCCGAAAGAATTATTGCCCTTGCAGGTTCAGAAGTTAAAACTCCAAAATACTATAAAACAAGAATCGGTGCAGAAGCTGCAACTTTTTTATATGACTCTGGTCTTAAAGATGAAAACGTTCGTGTTATCAGTGGCGATGTGCTTACTGGGAAGAAGATTTCTCCAAAAGAACACTTGGGCTATTATAGCAATACCGTAACTGTGATTCCGGAAGGAGACGATTATGAATTTTTTGGCTGGAATAAGCCGGTTTTCAATAAAATTTCAACCTCAAGAGCGCTTACTTTTTCTTGGTTAACCCCAAATAAAAAATATGATCTTGATACCAATACAAACGGAGAACACCGGGCCTTTGTGGTAACCGGCGTTTACGAAGAAGTTTTTCCGCTGGATATGTATCCCTTGCAAATGCTAAAAGCCTGTATGGTTCAGGATCTGGACGAAATGGAAGCTTTGGGAATGTATGAGGTAGCTCCTGAAGATTTCGCACTTACCGAATTTGTTTGTGTGAGCAAGCAGCCGCATCAGCAAATTATCAGGAACGGTCTTGATTTAATGTATAAAGAAATAGGATAATCGCTATGGGATTGAAACAGAATTTACATAAGCTAAAAGAAAAATATAAAGGTACAAAAATGGCGCCTGCGTTCAATGCGCTGCATACCTTTTTGTACACTCCGAATGAAACTACGCATTCTGGTTCGCATGTTCGTGCGGTTGATGATTTAAAGCGGACCATGAACACGGTTATATTGGCACTTGTGCCGTGTTTGATTTTCGGAATATTTAATGCCGGCTATCAGCATTACGCAGCTATAGACCATTCGTTGCGTCTGGATCCACTTGCAAATTTCTTCACGTGGGATAACTTTATTTTGGGAGCCTGGACGGTACTTCCCTTGGTAATTGTTTCTTACGGTGTAGGTCTGGCAGTGGAATTCGTATTCGCAATTATAAAAAAACACGAGGTAGAGGAAGGCTATTTGGTAACGGGAATGCTCGTACCACTTATTGTTCCTATTGATATACCACTTTGGATGCTTGCTGTGGCAGTAATCTTTGGGGTGGTTATTGGGAAAGAGGTCTTTGGCGGAACAGGAATGAATATTCTAAACCCCGCTCTTACTATCCGTGCCTTTTTATTCTTTGCTTACCCTACCTGGATGAGTGGTGATAAAGTATGGGTCCACGGTGCAAAAGCTATGACCGGCCAGCCCGACGCTATTTCCGGTGAAACCATATTGGGAAGTCTAGCTGCAAATACAGAACCTATTTATAGTACGTGGGATATGTTTTGGGGCTTTATTCCCGGATCGGTAGGGGAGACTTCTACTTTTCTAATAATTATTGGAGCCCTGTTTTTGATTTTTACTAAAGTTGGAAGTTGGAGAATAATGCTTTCCGCAGTCCTTGGAGCATTAGTTATGGGGCTTATATTTAATGGAGTTGCAAATGCCGGATGGATTGAGCCAAGCAGCAACTTTTATGGATTGATGAGTGAGCCATTTTGGCACCACTTAATAATTGGAAGTGCGGCTTTCGCCATTGTTTATATGGCTACAGATCCTGTAACTGCTTCTCAAACAAATAAGGGCAAATGGTTTTATGGATTCTTCATTGGGTTTATGGGAATAATGATTCGTGTTTTCAATCCCGCATACCCTGAAGGATTTATGCTTTCCATATTATTGATGAACGTATTTGCACCAACTATTGATCACTATGTGATTAAAGGAAATATTAAAAAGAGAATGAAACGTTTAAAAGTTAAAACAGCGTAATCATGGCAAAGTATACAGATAAAAATTCCTATACAATTATCTTTGCCATTATAATGGTTTTGGTGGTCGGCTCTCTTTTAGCCGGAGTGGCTCAAGGATTGAAAAGCAAAATAACCTTAAATGAGCGTTATGAAAAAATGCAGAATATTCTGTATGCAATGGGCATAAACAATAACGAAGATGAGGGTGATGTTAATTTTGTACCTACGGACAAGGTTGAGGAAACTTTTCATAAATATATAAAACAACAGTTGGTAATTCAAGGCGATGATGTTACGGAAAATGATGAAGCCTATTTAATAGACCTTAAAAAGGAAGAAACAAAAGCAAAGGATTCTGATTACAAAAGAAGGTTGCCATTGTTTATAGGCGAAAAAGATGGTAAAACCCTATATGTTATACCTATGCGCGGAAAAGGTCTTTGGGATGCTATTTGGGGTTTTGTGGCCATAGATAAATCTTTTACGGTACAAGGCGTCTTTTTTGACCACAAAGGAGAAACTCCCGGACTTGGGGCAGAAATAAAACAACGTTATTTTATGGATGACTTCAAAGGGGAAGCGATATTAGATAACGGTGTTTTCAAGGGCATTACCGTAGCGAAAGGAAATAACGATCCTTTGAATGAACGAAAAGAGGACCAAAAAGTAGATGCGCTTGCTGGAGCCACCATTACAGGAAATGGGGTAACAGCAATGATTAAAAAGGATGTTGCACAATACATTCCATATTTAAAAAACTTAAAAGAAGCTGATAATAAGGAAACTACAGAAGTAATCCCAACTTCTGATTCACTTCAGTAAAAAAATAGACAGTTGTTTTTATAACAAACAAAAATTTAAAAAAATGGCTTTACTTTCAAAAAAAGACAGCAGGTTAATTTTAGACCCATTGGCAGATAACAACCCTATTACCATTCAAGTATTGGGTATTTGTTCGGCTTTGGCAATTACTGCACAACTAAAAGCTTCCATTGTTATGGCTATTTCGGTAATGGTGGTATTGGCTGTGGGGAATGTTGTTATTTCGCTTTTGCGAAATGTTATCCCAGGAAAAATACGAATCATTGCTCAGCTTATTATTGTTGCGGCATTAGTAATTATTGTTGACCAGGTTCTTAAAGCTTTTGCTTATGAATTAAGTAAGCAACTTTCGGTTTTCATCGGTCTTATTATTACCAACTGTATTATTATGGGGCGTTTTGAGGCTTTTGCTTTGGCAAATAAACCTTGGCGTTCTTTCCTTGACGGAATAGGAAATGCCGCAGGCTATGGCCTGATTTTGATAATCGTTGGTTTTTTCCGTGAACTTCTTGGCTCGGGAACACTTTTGGGTTTCAAAGTTTTGGGAGACCCAATAGCAAAAACTGGACTTTACGCATTTGGGTATGAGAACAACGGTTTTATGTTGCTTTCCCCAATGGCACTGATAGTTATCGGAATTATTATTTGGGTACAACGTTCAAGGAATAAAGAACTTATAGAAGAACATTAAGATGGAACACATAGAGTTATTTTTTAAATCGATTTTTATAGACAATATGATATTTGCCACTTTCCTCGGAATGTGCTCTTATCTTGCTGTTTCCAAAAAAGTTTCCACGGCCGTTGGTCTTGGAGCTGCCGTAATATTTGTACTCGCTGTTACCGTTCCCATAAACTGGTTGTTAGACCAATATCTTCTGAAAGATGGTGCATTGGTTTGGCTCGGCCCAGAATATGCTGATTATAATCTTGGCTTTCTTTCATTCATTCTCTTTATCGCAACTATCGCAACGATGGTGCAATTGGTAGAAATTGTTGTTGAAAAATTTTCGCCTTCATTATATAATTCCTTGGGAATTTTTCTTCCACTTATTGCTGTAAACTGTGCAATTTTAGGAGGATCTTTATTTATGCAATCCCGAGATATACAAACATTGGGCTTAGCTTTAAACTATGGCATAAGTTCAGGGATTGGATGGTTTTTGGCAATTTTGGCCATCGCTGCCATTCGAGAAAAAATACGTTACTCAAATGTTCCTGCGCCTTTGCGCGGTTTGGGAATTACCTTTATAATCACAGGTTTAATGGCGATAGGCTTTATGAGTTTTGGAGGGATGCTGACAGGGGGCGATGAAAAAAAGCCATCTTTAGATTCTGATCCAACTAATATTGGGGCAAAAACCGAACAAATTCAAAAGGAAAATAAAAAAGAAGCTGCCGCTGCGGTTTCAGTGTCAGAAGTTTCAACACTAACGAAGCAATAATATGTTTTTAGAAATAAGCACACTTGGAGTTATAACAGTAACCGTCATTGCCCTATTAATATTAACCTTGTTATTGGTGGCTTTATTGTTATTTACAAAAGAAAAATTGGCTCCCTCAGGCCCAGTAAAAATCACAATTAATGATGAAAAAGTAATTGAGGTTGAAAGCGGTGGAACCCTTTTATCCACCCTCGGAAATGAAAAAATCTTTTTGCCATCTGCCTGTGGTGGAGGTGGAACCTGTATTCAATGTGAGTGCCATGTTTTGTCGGGTGGAGGTGAAGCCTTGCCTACGGAAACCCCACACTTTACACGTAAAGAATTAAAAGAAGGCGCTCGTTTATCCTGTCAAGTAAAAGTAAAGCAGGATATGAACATACATATTCCCGAAGAAGTTTTTGGTATTAAAAAATGGGATGCTACTGTGGTGAGAAACTACAATGTTGCTTCTTTCATAAAAGAATTTGTAGTTGAAATTCCTCAGGATATGAACTATAAAGCGGGAGGGTATATTCAGATTGAAATTCCACCTTGCGAAGTGAAGTTTTCCGATATGGACATTACCGCACATCCAGAAGAACACGATAGACCAGACAAATTCCAGGAAGAATGGGATAAATTTAAACTGTGGCCCTTGGTAATGAAAAACGGTGAAACCGTTGAAAGGGCTTATTCAATGGCTTCATATCCTGCAGAAGGTCGGGAAATTATGTTGAATGTTCGTATTGCAACACCACCCTTTGACCGTGCAAAAGGCGGGTGGATGGACGTGAATCCCGGTATTGCATCCTCTTATATATTTAATTGTAAAAAAGGCGACAAAGTTGTTATTTCTGGGCCTTATGGCGAATTCTTTATAAATCCATCAGATGCAGAAATGCTTTATGTGGGTGGTGGAGCAGGAATGGCGCCGATGCGCTCACACTTGTACCATCTTTTCAAAACACTAAAAACGGGTAGAAAAGTAACTTATTGGTATGGAGGTCGTTCTAAAAGAGAACTTTTCTATTTGGATCATTTTCAGCAATTGGAAAATGAATTTCCAAACTTCAAATTCTATTTAGCACTTTCTGAACCGATGGAAGAAGACAACTGGAAGGTGAAAAAAGATATTAATGATGAGGCTGGGGATGGGTTTGTTGGCTTTATTCACCAAGTAGTAATTGATAATTATTTAACCCATCACGATGCCCCGGAAGATATTGAACTTTACTTCTGCGGTCCTCCATTAATGAATCAAGCCGTTCAAAAAATGGGTGAGGATTTCGGAATTCCAGACGAGAACATTCGTTTTGATGATTTCGGAGGATAATTCACTCCTTAAAAAAACAGATATAAACCGTTTTGATTTATTTTGAAACGGTTTTTTTTATGTTTGAAAAATTGAAGTAATAAATCCAATTATTCGTAATTTTAAAGTTAATTATGGGCGAAAAACTTACCAAACAGGAACTGCACAACCTCGCAATGAATATTGTGGGAAAACAGTTGGAAGATGACGGCTATGAATTTTTGGGTGTCAATTCAAAACTGAAAAGAGATCCACAGTTTGTTGCTTTGAAAAATAAAATTCTTCATTTTATAATAGTACGCGCTGTTTCTTTCCCTCAGGATGCCCATTCCTATGATCCTGTTTTTATGCAAACCATTAAAGAACATGCCGCTAAATTTGAGGCAAAAACGTACTATGCGGGAGTTGGTCTTGGACACGGAAGCGATTATGGTCAACCCGTTTTAAAGGATGAAGATTATACTATGGTCTATAAAGGATTACAGGAAATAAAATGAAGAAGTTATTTTTTTTCCCACTTTTGTTGCTTTTTATTTTTTGTGAAAATAAAGAATCAAAACATCTTTTTTTGCAGGGCGATGCCTTTGGAACCACCTATAATATCCAACTCTATTCTGAAAAAGATATCGATTTTAAAACCGGTCTAGACTCAGTAATTGCTACTGTCAACCATTCCGTAAGCACTTATATTCCCGATAGTGATATTACCAAAGTGAACCAAGGAGATACCCTAGTTGTGGTTGATTCTATTTTTCGTGAAGTTTTTAAAATTTCAGAAGAAGTAAATAAAAAAACAAATGGGTATTTTGATCCAACAATTGGTGTTTTACGCAATGCATACGGATTTGGCGACGTAAAACCGTTGAAGAATATTGATAGCATTACATTGGATTCCTTGATGAAATACGTAGGTTTCCATAAAGTGAAACTCAATAGCGATGGGACTATTTCCAAAGAATATCCACAAATATATTTTGACTTTAATGCCGTGGCAAAAGGATTCGGAATTGATTGCCTCGGGCGCTATCTGGAATCAAATGGTGTAACCGATTATTTAATTGAATTGGGCGGTGAAATTCTCGCAAAGGGACAAAACATTGAAAAAAACCAAGAATGGATAGTCGGCATTGAAGCTGTAGATTCAGAGTTGGAAGACCGAAGTTTTGAAGCCACCGTAAGCTTAAAAAATGTGGGAATGGCTTCTTCGGGCAATTATCGAAAATTTAGAATTGATTCCCTTACAGGAAAAAAATATGTTCACACATTGAATCCATTGACGGGTTCTGCAGAAAAAAGTGACGTTACAAGTTCAACCGTAATTGCTCCAACTTGTGCTATCGCAGATGCGTATGCAACTTCTTTCATGGCTATGGGTTTGGAAAAATCAAAAAAAATCCTGAAAATTTTACCCAATATTGAAGCCTATCTAACCTATAATGATTCCTTGAACAATCATCAGGTTTTTATGACCGAAGGTTTCAAAAAAAGAATGGCCAATTGATTTTTTATTTTTTACATACAGGAATTAATTCTCCTTTGGGTAATCTATATTTCTCTATTTCTGTTGAAGAAAGACTATTTGTGTAATCCACAGCTTCTACCTTAAAACCCATTTTTTCGAGTTTGCTGAAATAATCCATTCCATAAACCCGAACGTGATCATACTGCCCAAAAATTTTTGCGCGTTCTTTTGGGTCTGTAATGCTATTATCTTCAAAAGTATTTTCTAAATCTGCTTTGTAGGGAACTTGAAGAATAGCCGTTCCGCCGGGTGCCAAAACACGGTATATTTCCTGCATTGCTTTTGTATCGTCAGGAATATGTTCCAAAACGTGGTTGCAGATTATAAAATCAAATTCATTATTTTTAAAAGGCAAATCACAAATATCCGCTTTAACGTCTGCGATGGGTGAATTTAAGTCTGTAGTAACATAATCCAGATTGTTCATCTTTCTGAATTTTTTATAAAAAGCCTGTTCGGGTGCGAAGTGAAGTACCTTTAAGTTTTCAGTGAAAAAACCTGTTTCGTTTTTAAGATATAACCAAAATAACCTGTGCCGCTCCAATGAAAGCGTTCCCGGTGAAAGTACATTTTCACGTAAAACTTCATAACCATAAGGAAGAAATTTTCGGTAGGATTTCCCATCTATGGGATCTGTGAATCTATTTCCTTTCAGAAAAAAAGCCAAAACCGGCCGACCAATTATACTCAATTTTATGAGTAAGGGCCGAGGAATGGTATTTAGAATTTTTTTAAACAAAGACAGAAGATTGTTATAAGATAAATTCCTTTTCCCGAAATTCTTTCTCCTCGTCACTCACAATTCCCAAAGCTTCATAAATATAAGCAAAGGTGGAAAGCAATTCTGGTTTTCCGTTTACCAAAGCAATGTTGTGCTCAAAATGTGCGCTGGGTTGCCCATCTTGGGTTACAATAGTCCAACCGTCTTTCAGTTGTTTCACTTTATGTGTTCCCATATTTATCATCGGTTCCAAGGCAATGGTCATTCCTTCAATAAATTTTTTGCCACGGCCCCTGCGCCCATAATTTGGCATTTCTGGCTCTTCGTGCATTTTTCTTCCTAAGCCATGTCCAACCAATTCACGAACAACGCCATAACCTTGAGCTTCGCAATATTGTTGAATCGCAAACCCCACGTCGCCCACACGATTGCCAGCTTTAAATTCTCGGATACCGATATAGAGTGATTCTTTGGTAATTTTCAATAATTTTTTCACTTCTGAAGAAACTTCGCCCACTTCAAAAGTATAGGCGTGGTCCCCGTAAAATCCATTTTTTATGGCACCGCAATCTATGGCAACAATATCTCCATCTTTTAGTTGAATATCATTCGGCAAACCATGCACTACTGCATCATTTACACTCGTAAGTAGGGTGGAAGGACAATCATATAATCCCAAAAACCCTGGAATAGCGTCTTGGCTTCTGATGTAATCTTCCGCCATTTTATTCAATTGATTGGTTGTAACGCCAGGTTTTACCTCTGTTGCAAGCATTCCCAAAGTGCGGGAAACCACTAGTGCACTTTCACGCATCAATTCAATTTCTTCTCGTGTTTTTGAAATTATCATATGGCTATTTTAAAAAGGAAAAAAATCCCTTTTTTTGGTTTTTATAATTAGGGGGGGTAGGTTCGCCTGTGAGTTGCTGATATATTTCGCCCCAACTTTTAAGCCCGCCAATGTTTCGGTCGTCTATAAAAACGTCTGCGTGAATTTTTCGACTGTACGAATCATCAAATTCTTCTTCTGGAAAACTCCTGTTTACGGCATAAAATTCAATACCATTTTTTTTGCAGAATTTTACCGCATCTTCCAAATGGCGCCCTTTACGATAAGTCCACAAAATTAATCTATGGCCATCCTCCTGAAGTTTTTTAAGTGTTTCAAAAGCAAAAATAATGGGTTGGCCAATGCTTGGATATTCATCTTCTACGATGGTTCCGTCAAAATCTATTGCAATGGTTAAAGTCTCTCTGATCATTTTCAATTTTCAAAACGCAAAATTACAAAGAATTATAGCATTGCTAAAGTTTTATTCGGCGTAAGCGTGCTTGTATTCCTTGCCGCTCAAAATAGCGAGCATGTCTTTTTCGAGGCTTTCTATTGGGTATTCCACAATTCGGCCCAGTTCTTTATCGTTTTTATAGAAAATAATTGTTGGAACATTGGTGATGGCTTTTCCTTCTTCAAATCCTTGTGGTGTTGTTTTTTCTTCGGAAACGGTAATTAAAGTAAGTTTGGATTCATCAAAATTTGCTTTGTCCAGTATTTTATAAAAATGAGGTGTTTCTCGCTGGCTGTCTTCACACCAAGTTCCCATAAAAACAGTTATTGTTACATCTTTTAATAGGGGTTTCAATTTTTCTACGATTTCTGAATCTACACTGTAATCATCATAACCCGTATTAAACCAATCTTTAAATGCTTCCATTTGAAAACCTTTTCGGTTGGCTTTTCCCAAGAGCATCACGGAATTTTCGTAAGGCACTGTGTCGTTTATTTTCTCATTTGTCCCAAGGCTTCGGGATTCTGACCTCATTTCTTCAATATTTTTTTCAATCTTTTTATTTTTTTCTTTTGAAGAATTACAGCCCCACAAAAGCGTTGCGGTTAGTATGATAAGTATCTTTTTCATATTAATTAAATTAAGGATTTCTGTGTCATTATTTTAGGTTTTTCAATACCCATAATATCAAGAATCGTTGGCGCAACATCTCCCAAAATCCCGTTTTTAACTGATTTAACATCGTTGTCCACTATAATAATTGGAACCGGATTTGTTGTATGTGAGGTATTAGGGGAACCGTCAGGGTTTCGCATGGTTTCACTGTTGCCGTGATCTGCAATTATAATGGTGGCATAATGACTTTTAATGGCTTGTTCTACAATTGCTTTTGCACAAGTGTCTACTGTTTCGCAGGCTTTTACTGCAGCTTCAAAAACGCCGGTATGGCCAACCATATCTGGGTTTGCGAAATTTAAACAGATAAAATCCGCCGTTTCGTTTTCAATCTCAGGAAGAATCATATCCCGAAGTTCATAAGCGCTCATTTCAGGTTTTAAGTCATAAGTAGCAACTTTGGGTGAAGGGCATAAAATTCGTTTTTCACCTTCAAACGGAACCTCCCTTCCGCCGGAAAAGAAGAACGTTACGTGGGGATATTTCTCTGTTTCAGCGATTCGGATTTGCTTCTTTCCGTTTTTCTCCAAAATTTCACCCAAGGTATCGTGTAAGTTTTCTTTGTTGTAAACCACGTGTATATTTCCGAAGGAATCATCATAATTGGTGAGGGTTACAAAATAAAGAGGGAGTGTTTTCATCCCAAAGTTTTCGTGATCTTTTTGGGTTAAAACTTCCGTGATTTGTCTGCCGCGGTCAGTTCTAAAATTGAAAAATATAACAACATCATCCTTTTTAATAGTTGCTACAGGTTTTCCTTCAGCAGTTGTCATTATTATGGGTTCAATAAATTCATCGGTAATTCCCTCTGTATAACTTTCTTCGATACTTGTTATGGCATCAATTGAAGGTTTTCCTTTTCCGAAAACTAACAAATCATATGCTTTCTTTACCCGCTCCCAACGTTTATCGCGATCCATTGCATAGTAACGCCCAATGATTGAAGCCAATTTTCCGCCCGTTTTCGACAAATGATTTTCCAGATCTGCAATAAAACCCTTTCCCGAATGAGGGTCCACATCACGGCCATCGGTAAAAGCGTGAACGTAAACATTTTCCAAACCTTCATTGTGGGCCGCAGTGAGCAAACCTTTCAAATGGTTAATGTGCGAATGTACTCCACCATTAGATACCAGTCCTAAAAAGTGTACGTTCTTGTTATGCTTTTTTGCATATTCAAATGCTTTTTGTAGTTCGGGTTCATTGCTTAAAGTTCCGTTTTGTACGGCCAAATTTATTTTTGCCAGGTCTTGGTAAACAATTCTTCCCGCGCCCAGGTTCATATGTCCCACTTCACTATTGCCCATTTGACCTTCGGGAAGACCCACATTCATTCCGTCTGTACGTAATTGTGCGTGTGGATACTTTTTGTAAAGCGAATCCATAAACGGGGTATCAGCTTGTGCAATGGCTGAAACGTAAGGGTCTTGCGTAATTCCCCAACCGTCGAGGATCATTAAAAGGACTTTCTTATTCATGTTGCAAAGGTACGAAGGGTTGTATAAAATTAGCCTTTGAATTCTTTTCTTCTTTTAAACTTGAGGTAGTAATTTGGGATTGATATCCAATATATTTTCTTTCACATATTTGGATACAAATGCTTCAGAAAAATGTTCATTCCCCAATATTTTTTCTTCTGAAAGCATTTTTTTCACCTCAATTTTTTCTTCATAAGCTTTCAACATTGGGATGGAAACTGGCGCATAACTAAAATGCCAGGGCTCATATTTAAAACCTTTTCGGTTGCCGTTGTCTGTATAAACTTCGTAAAAATCGAATATTGAAGCGTTTTCATTTAGCCAGGTTTTCAATTTGCAGAAAGGTCCCGTTCCGTGGAAATTTTCGGGCATTAGCACATTTGCAGGTCGCGGGGCGTTGGCGTCAATAATGTCTATATCGGTTCCCCAATGATGCCTTGAAGTGCCGGGAATGGTGGAATACTCAATTATTTTTTCGATGGCCTTTTCTGGTGTAAGCTCTTCGGCAGTGAAGCGTTTGTATTTTCCCTCAAATATTTCCTTCTGTCGTTGAAAACTTCGATAAGCGGAAACCACTTCAATATTTATGTTTTCCTTTGCTGCGGCAGCTTTCATCTGGATAAATGCTTCTTTTGCGGTTTTGTGCATTTTGGAAGTATAACTATCGCCCACAATATCTGGGTTGCCTTTTCCGATTAATTGATTTCGGGAAAATTCTTCTGAAAAATTATTGAAAGAGAACTGCGGAAAAATAGCTAAACTAAGTCCGGCAATGCCTGAAATTTTAATAAATTCGTTGCGCTTCATTTTATTATTTAGTGAAGTTTTAAAATTACCAATATTTTGAAAGATAACGCCATTTCCATCCGTATTATTGATCCAAATGAAATATTCGCCATTGTTCCCTTTTTGCAAAAACTGGGGAATAATACTGTGCCGGAAGCTGTTATAAAAGAGCGTTTGCAAGAAATGGTTCAGCAGAATTACGAATGTCTGGGCGTTTTTGATGAAGAAAAGTTGATTGGCGTTTGCGGACTTTGGTTCCAAACCCGACACTATGCGGGAAGAAGTGTCGAAATGGACCACGTTATTATTGACGATAACTACCGTAACCACGGCATTGGAAAAATGATGGTTGCTTTTGTAAGCGATCATGCACGAAAAAAATCCTGCAATTGGGTGGAGTTAAATAGTTATGTGCACAATTTTCCTTCGCATAAATTTTTTTACAATCAAGGGTTTGTGGCAAAAGGCTATCATTTTGTGAAAGAATTAAATTAATTCTGAATTCAGAATTGTTTCGCTTTCTATTTCATAGGGTTCTTTTCCACATTCAAAAATGCGTGCTTTCAATTCGCCTTTCAAAAGTATTTCATCACCCTTTACGCGTAGCCAACTTCCTTCACGAAGTCCCACAACGGGAACATTATTTTGGGTATGAAATTCCGCAATACGAGTTTCACGGGTTTCGCCCATATGTTTACTATTCGGTTCTGGATCCAAATAATGTGGATTGAGATTGAAAGGAATTACACCCAAAGTCTTAAAAGATGGTGGATACACAATGGGCATATCATTGGTGGTTTGCATAGAAACGCCGCAAATATTGCTGCCTGCACTTGTACCCATATATGGTAATCCATTAAAAATTGCTTCGCGGAGTGGTTGCATCAACTCCAAACGATAAAGAGCGCTTACCAAAACAAAAGTATTTCCCCCGCCCGTAAAAGCGCCTTTTGCGTTTTTTACAGCTTCAATAGGATTATCAAAGGTGTGCAATCCAATTAGTTTTTTACCAATTTTGTTAAAGGCTTTTGCAGCCTTTTCAGTATACGCGTCATGGCTGATGCCGCCGGGGCGGGCGTAGGGAATAAAGATGACTTCTTCGGTATCCTTAAAAAATGCTGCCATTTCATCGGTTAGATAATCTAGATATTCACCGCCATACACGGTGCTGGTGCTTGCTATTATTAAGTTTTTCATCGAATTTTTTTTTGAAATGTAAATTTAACGATTGAAAAATGAAAACTTAAGTTTTCATTAAAAAACAAAATCTTATTTTTAAGGAATGTCACACAAACTTCAAAAAGCGAATTGAGGAATAAAACGCTATATACAATATTGTTTTGTTTTTTATCCATGTTGCAACTTGTGGCACAACAAAAATCATTACAGGGGAAAATAACTAATAATGCGGACATAGAAGGCATTCACATTCTCAATACCTCTTCCCGATTTAATACGGTTACAAATGAGAACGGTCATTTTTCTATACATGTAAACTTGGGTGACACACTCCTTTTTTCTGCCATAAAATATATGCCTGAAAAACGAGTAATTACGGATGCTATTTTTGAAAAAGGAGTGATAACTGTGCAGCTCACCGAAATTGTAAACGAATTGGATGAAGTTTTTTTACAGCCCAATCTTTCCGGAAACATTGCTGCTGACCTAAAAAAAATAAAAACAGAAAAACCTATAGATTTTGATGATGTTGGAATTCCAGGTTTTAAAGGAAAACCAGAAGAAAAAATAGTGCCTTTATATTTTGTAGTAACGCCCGTAAGTGTAGATTTGGAGGCACTTTATAAATATATTTCAGGATATTACAAAGAATTGAAAATCCGCCGTCGTTGGGAAATTGAGAACAATGCCATAGCCCAAATTCTCAACTATTACACCTTACCCTTTTTTACAACAACCTATGGAATTCCTGAAAATAGAGTGTATGATTTCCTTCTTTTCTGTGCGGAAACCACCCAAATTGAAAATGATTTTAAAAAGGAAAAATACGGAAGTGTGCTACTTGTATTCGATGAAAAAGCAAAGATTTATAGTAAACGTTTTAATGAAGAAAATAAAAAGTAATATTTGTAACATACTAAAAAAGAAACCGTCTAATGTTCCATTAGTCTCTTTTTTAATATGAAGTTTTTTAGAATTTTCCTTTTATTATTAGTATTTCCAATCATTTCGGCCGCTCCGCTCCATAAATTTTATGTGAGCATCACCAAAATTGAATATGTAAAGGAAAAAAAATCACTTCAAATTATCACCAAAATATTTATTGACGATATTGAAGATGCACTGCAGCAGCGGTACAATCCTTCTATTTCGCTCGATACAAAAAAGGAAACCGAAGCGGCAAATGAAGATTTAAAAAAATATATTCTACAAAAAATAAATATTAAAGTGAATGGCAAACCTGTTTCCCTCAATTATATTGGCAAAGAATATGATACTGATATGGTGGTTGCCTATTTGGAAGTTACGGATGTAAAAGAATTGAATACTATTACAATTGAAAATAAAATATTATTGGATGTTTTCTCTGAACAGCAAAACATAATCCATCTTAAAACCCCAACAAGTCGAAAAAGTTTGATTCTCGATAAAGACGAACCCAAAGGTGAATTGAACTTCTAAATCTCCTAAATTAAAAACTTAATAATGAAATCAAAAAACTCCCTATTTCTTGCAATACTTTTCCTTTTTTCGGGAATTATCACAGCACAGGAGGAAACCCAAAACAAGCGGGATCCCGGCCATTACAACACCAACCGTTTTAAACAGCTTTACGAAGAGTTTTCAACTCCGAATATGTTTCGGACCGCAAGCGGTGCGCCCGGCCCAAATTATTATCAACAACAGGCAGATTATGTGATGAACGTAGAGTTAGATGATAAGAACAAAAAATTATCAGGATTTGAAACTATTACATATTCAAATAATTCCCCCGATCCCTTGGAATTTTTATGGGTGCAGTTGGATCAAAATAAAAGAGCAAAAGACTCTAAATCGCCATTGATTGAACCTTCCGATGCAGAATCTGCAAATATGGTTGATGATTTTGTTCAAAATTACATGGGGAATGAGTTTGATGGTGGTTTCAATATTTTGGAAGTGAAAGATGCTAAAGGAAGTAAGCTTCAATATACCATCAACCAAACTATGATGCGTGTAGATATGCCGAAGATTTTGATGCCCGGTGAACAATTTGTTTTTTCAATTAAGTGGTGGTACAATATTAACGACCACGTTGTAGATCGTGCCCGAAGTGGTTATGAAACTTTTGAGGATGGGAATCGTGGTTATGTTATTGCACAATTCTATCCGCGAATGGCTGTTTATAATGACGTGGAAGGATGGCAAAATAGTCAGTTTTGGGGGCGTGATGAGTTTGCCCTTGCCCTTTGGAAATTTTGAAGTTAACATTACCGTTCCGGCAGACCATATTTTAGATGGAACCGGCGAGCTTCAAAACCGAAAGGAAATTTTTTCCAAAGAAATGATGAGCCGTTATGAAGCTGCGCAAAAATCATTTGACAAACCTGTTTTAATCGTAACACAGGCTGAGGCTGAAGCCGCTTCAAAAAACTTTTCCACCGAAAAAAGAACTTGGAAATTTAAAGCAGAAAATGTTCGTGATTATGCCTTTGCCACTTCCCGTAAATATATTTGGGATATGATGGCCGTAAAAATGGGCAATGGTTCCGTAATGGCAGTATCGTTATATCCGCCTGAATCAAATCCGCTTTGGGAAAATTGGTCTACAAAAGCTGTTGCTAGCACACTAAAATCCTATTCACGAATGACCTTTGATTATCCGTATCCCAAGGCAATTTCTGTAAGTGCAAAAAATCAAGGAATGGAATACCCCATGATTTGCTGGAACCACGGCCGTCCAGATAAGGATGGAACGGTCAGTGAACGCACAAAATACGGAATGATTAGTGTTATTATCCACGAAGTTGGGCATAACTATTTCCCGATGATTGTTAATAGTGACGAACGTCAGTGGACCTGGATGGACGAAGGTTTAAATACTTTTGTGCAGTATGTAGCGGAGCAGGATTTTGGCGAAGCCCATCCCGATGCCATCGCACCAAATAAACAGTATCCTTCGCGTCGTGGTCCTGCAAGAAATATTGTGGATTATATGGCTGGAGACCAAAACCAGTTAGCGCCAATTATGACCAAAGGTTTAAATACCTATAATTTTGGTGCAAATGCTTATTCAAAACCCGCAACGGCCTTAAATATTCTTCGGGAAACCATAATGGGGCGTGAACTTTTTGATTTTTCTTTTAAAACATACGCCAATCGCTGGATGTTCAAACACCCGACCCCAGAGGATTTTTTCAGAACCATGGAAGATGCTTCAGCGGTAGATTTGGATTGGTATTGGAGGGAGTGGTTTTACACTACAGATTATGTTGATATTGGAATTAAGGAGGTTAAAAAATTCTATGTTACTTCAAAAATGAATAAAGAAGTAAAAGAAATGATGGTGTCACGGGGTATCTCAGAAAGTGATTTGCCTCCTTTGGTTTATATGGTCGAGGAAGGCAGCGAAGATTTTGATGAAAGCATGCGAAACTCAAAACTTGAAGACGTAACCACACTTAACGAATATATAATGGATAATATTCCTGTGGAGGAAAGAGGGAAGCTAAAGCGCCCAAAATATTTTTACAAAATAACTTTTGAAAAACCAGGAGGAATCCCAATGCCAATAATTGCGCAGTATACATATAGCGATGGAAGTACTGAAAAGATTACGTATCCAGCCGAAATATGGCGAAAAAATGACGAATCGGTCGGAAAGGTTATTGCTTCGGAAAAGGAAATTACCAAAATAGAAGTAGATCCCGATGAGGAAACAGCAGATATTGATACATCGAACAATAGTTGGCCGAAACGAAAAAAACTGGGGGCTTTTGATCAATTTAAAAACCAAACCAGTCCAGACTAATTTTTACCTTTGTTCCTTTAAACCCCTTTTGCTTTTATTTGCAAAGGGGGTTTTTAATAGTTACCAATTTTAAGAATTAAATTAAAAGTTGAAGGTCTTTTTAATGTATTGAATTTGAGAAAAACTCATTACTCAATACCAATAACTCATAACTCGTTAGTATATTTGCACTATGATTTTACAGGCAATTTTTCTTTTTATTAGCGGTGCTGAAATAGGTTTTATCCTTTTTATCGTGCTTTTGGTTTTTGGTGCAGACAAAGTGCCAGAGATTGCACGTGGAATGGGAAAGGCGATGCGACAAATAAAAGATGCGACCAACGATATTAAATCTGAAATCACCAAAGGTGCCGAAAAACAAGGCATTGATATTGACATTACCAAAGATGTTCAAAAACAGATAGACCAAGTAAAAGATGATGTAGAGGAAGCCACTGGGCCTATTAAAAGAAAATTCTAAATCACTCTAGAAATTGTCAATCCATCCCGAATAGGCAAAAGTACCGTTTCCAGTCGTGGATCTTCGTTCAATAATTTGTTATACCGAAGAAGTGCTTTTGTATCTTCATCATCCTCCTTCAATTTTTCAACAACTTTTCCGCTCCAAAGCACATTATCGCTTAAAATTACAGCACCTTTTTTTAGCGTAGGCAAAATGATTTCCAAATAATTTGGGTAATTGTTTTTATCGGCATCAATAAACACCAAATCGAAAGTTTTATCGAGCTCCGGAATTATTTCCAAAGCGTTTCCCAAATGCTGAAAAATCTGCTTTCCGAAAGGTGATTGGTCAAAATATTTCCGTTGAAAATCTAATAGTTCCTCATTTATATCTATGGTGTGAAGTTCGCCATTTTCCTGCAGCCCTTCCGCCAAACACAAAGCTGAATATCCTGTATATGTTCCAATTTCAAGAATAGTTTTAGGTTGGATCAATTTTGAAAGCATACTTAAAACCCGGCCCTGTAAATGTCCGCTCAGCATGCGCGGTTGCAATCTGTTTTTGCCAAGTTTCACGGTTCAGTCTCGCAAGTAATTCGGGCTCGGGCTGCGAATGTTTTTCGATATAATCGTTAATTTCCTCGGGAAGAAAATCCATGTTAAAATTTTTAGTGAATTCCCGCCATCATCTTTTTAATGATAGGCGAAATGAGTATTGCAAATATACCCACAATCACACTAATTATCCCAAAACTCGCATATACCGATACGTACGAAAACAGTTGTTGAAAGGCATCACTTTGTCCCGAGGCAATTTGTGGGGTTAATCCTGTAATGTATTCTGTGATTTTACCAAAAACTCCTTCGGAAAACACATTTGTATTTCCATCTGAAACCGTAGTCAGTTTTGCGATTTTTCCCGCGAAAAAATGCCCGTAAAAATTTGCCGAAAACCATACGCCCATAATGAAAGCCACATATTTTAATGGCGAAAGCTCGGTCATTTTTGAAAGTCCGATGGGCGAAAGAAATAATTCCCCCACCGTTAAAACCATATAGCCAATAACCAAATAGCTCATCGAAGTCTTTGCAAAATCATCAACGCTGTGTGCCGAAAGCGCAAAAACAATAAAGCCCAATCCAAGAAAAAGTAGCCCCAAACCAAATTTTACCGCAGAATTTGGATTCACTTTTCTTCGGCTCAAAAACGTCCAAAGCATCGAAAACGGAATAGCAAAAAGAATAATAAAACCTGCATTTATGCTATTGGTTCCGGCGGCGTCCATACCCACCAAATTAACATTTCTATCTGCAAAAAGTGTCAGCGAACTTCCAGCCTGTTCAAAAATGGCAGCAAACAAAGTGTAGAGAATTGTGAAGTAAACCGCCACAAGTAATCGCTTGCGTTCTTTTAATGTTACTTTGGAAAGAATAAAGCCAATGTAAAAAACCAAAAAAGCGGAAACAATCCAAACCAAATATCCTTCAAATTCATTGAACCGAACCAGCGTCGCAAAAATTCCAACGGAAGCTATTGCCGCTAAAACAATCAGTTTTCCGTTATTCAATCCAAAGGACTTTTGGTCGTAAACTTGCTGATTTGGAACGTGTCCTTTATTCCCAAAAACGTTATTTTTTAATCCACTTCTGAAAACCAAAAGCCCTGTAACCATGCCAATTCCCGCTAAAACGAAACCGTAATGCCAACCGTAGGTTACGGCAAACCAAGCGCATAAAAGTGGGGCGATTGCCGCGCCCAAATTAATTCCGAGATAAAATATGGTGAATCCCGAATCACGTCGGGTATCGCCTTGGGCATATAGTTCGCCAACAAAAGAGGAGATATTTGGTTTGAAAAAACCGTTTCCAACAATTATCAATCCGAGGGACCCGTAAAAGAAAATGGGCATTTCAATAGAAAGGAAGAAATGACCGAACACCATTAATATTCCCCCGAGAATGATCGCCTTTCTATAACCTAATATTTTGTCGGCCAAAATTCCGCCAATCATGGGCGTTACATAAACCAAGGACATATAAGCAGCGTAAACGCCAAAAGCCATATCATCGTCATAAAGCAAATGTTTCGTCATATAAAGTACGAGCAACGCACGCATGCCGTAGAAAGAAAAGCGCTCCCACAATTCAGCAAAAAATAGATAAAGGAGTCCCTTGGGGTGACCGAAAAGTTGAGGTTGATCTGCCTCGGAAATTGCATTGCTCATAATTTGATTTTTAATTTTGGGCAATGTAAAACAGAGAGCGAACGAAAGGTCGTACTGTTTTAAATAATACTAAAAAATAGCGGAATGTGACTAATTGTGAATGCGGTTACAATGAATTACAAAAATGCCTTGTAATCTTTGTTTTCAATGCTTTCAGAGAATTCTTCAAGCAATCTTTTATCGATTGAAATGTTATTCGGAACAATTCGCAATCGGTATTTGCTTTCTCCGATAAAGGTGAAAAGATCGCGACGATCCAGTTTTTGGGAATCATCAAGTTGAAGAATATGATTTATGTTTTCGATAATTCTGGTAAGGTATGTTTGGTTTTTTATTTCGCCTCCCAGATTTACCGGAATGGTCTGCGCGTCGCCTTCGGCATATTTTCTGCGAATGGCGAATTTCAACAAATTTTTATATTGCGTGGTTTTTGAACCAAAATCGATGGTTTGGTCGTAGATATTTTTCGTTGGAATGTTCAGTTTCACCAAACTCCAATCTAAAAAATGAATCGTTATTTCATTCGGTTTTGGCATACTCGCAAGCCGAATGACCCACGTTGTCGCCAAAACCAAAAAGATGGAAATCAATGAAGTTTTCGCAATTATTTTGATAAAATTATTGCTGAAATCATTTCCGAAGGTTAAGAAAACTTCAGAAATCTGGGAAACAAAAATTAAAACAATCACCAATATTGAAATTGCACCAATCACCTTCAAACCTCTATAAGCAAAGGTTCTGTAGAAAGAGACTGCCAATAAGTAAGAGAGAAATGCCGAGAGCAATAAATCTGGAATTGCGCTGATTCTTATATTTCCATAAACATTTCCTTCACCTAAAATAAAGGGAAGTACGAATGTGATAATAGAGGTTAAAACAATTGCAATAATTATTTTTTTGATGTTCTTTTTGTTGTGATAAATAAATCCGGGCGCGTAATAAAAATAGAATAGCGCAAGCAGCAAAAACATATTATTTATAATGGAAAATAGGTTTATTCCCAAGTGATAGCCTTGGGTTTCAGTAATATCGAAAACCGTTCCGCCGAAAGTCCAGCAGCCGGAAAGCACCCAAATAAACATTGCGAAACTTAAATATAACAGTGCCTTATCCACTCTTTTTTGGGAATCGTCTTCCTCGAGAAGTTGGCTAAATCTTTTACGGATATTGTACCAAAGAGCCAGCAACAAAACCCCACCCAAAAAGGCAATACAGATATGTGAAAGAATATAGAATTTAGCTACTTCGGTCATCCTCGCCAAGAATTCTGTTAACCAATTTTTGTTTTGCAGCTTCATCATCGCCGCAAAGCCATTGAATTACATTGTCTTCCCACATCGCGTCAGCTTGTTCTTGGGTAACAATTCGTCGTTCCAAAGCCAAATCTAGAATTTTTCCTGGATAGGAAGATTGCGGCGCGCTTTCCATTTCACCCAGCGGATATGGGTCATCTAAACCCACAAGTACTTGTTTTGCGCCTTGATTTTTCACTACCAATTCCAAGGAACCCGTGTCGTGGACCAACGTATCGAAGAAAATATTTTTATGCCCAACACTTTTTCGCGGATGTACTTTTCCCTTGAAAAGATCGGGACGGCCATCAAACCCTTGTATTCTTCGACCCAGATTTATTTGTGCCAACTGCCCGCCGTGTGCGAAACAGGTTCGCATATTAGGATATTTATCGGCGTACCCATTTAAAGTTAAAAAGTGGTATGCATCCGCACACTGCGCCAACATCCAAATAAGATGAAAACGCCAAGCTGTATTTTCAAGTTTGATGAATTTTTCGCCATCATACGGATGGATTTCCACAGCGAGATTATATTTTGAAGCCAATTCAAAAATTGGTTCGTTTTCCTCATCAAAAATGCAGCGCCAAGTTCCAATGGTGTCCATATAATGCGTTGGCAAACACAAAAGTTGAAGTCCTAGTTCTTCCACGCAACGCTCCATTTCCCACAGTGCCCCACGCACAAAACCCGGATGCACCACAAATCCGCAAGTAAATTTTGAAGGATGGTTGTGCTGTATTTTTGCATTGAAATCATTCTGAAACCGCAGTGCCTGTTTCATTTCTTCAACCCGCAAACCGTTTCCGTAGAGTTGGGAAAGATTCAAAACAACCGCATGGTCTATTTTGAAACGCTCCATCCATTCCAATTTTTCATTTAGGAAAAAACTGGAATCGGTTACCGGACGGCTCCAATCTTTTTGGAGCATAAATTTTCGGTCCTTATCAACCCAAAAAATCCCTTTATCCTTCATAAACTGTGGAATTTCCTCAGGGTAGGGAAGAAGGTGTGAGTGGCCGTTAATGCGGAGTTTTCTTTTCATACCAGTTCCCGCGAAGGCGGGAATCTTTTTTATATTAGTACTTTTTTTCTTTGCCCTTCGACTATCACTAAAGATAAACTTTGAGGGAAATCTCTTTAATTTAATCTAAATTTCGCATAAAGTTACAAACATTCATGATGAAGACCTACAAGGTTTTGGAAACCTTGCAGGAAACGGCTCACAAGCTTTTGGTGCGCCCGCCATCCACGGGAAGGTTTATTCCGTTGATGTAGCTTGCTGCTTCACTCGCCAAAAAGGCTACCGCGTTTGCAATCTCTCCCGGTTGTGCAAAACGGCGGGCAGGAACGAGGCTCTTCATAAAATCACTCGCTTCCTTTTCAGTTTTGTCCATTCGTTTTGCGGCGTTTCCTACTATATCGTCAAGTCTATCGGTGGCGGTAAAACCTGGTAAAACATTATTGACAGTTATGCCATACTGGCCCAATTCATTTGCTAGCGTCTTGCCCCAATTGGCAACCGCACCGCGAATGGTATTGCTCACGCCTAATCCGTCAATAGGTTGTTTAACCGAAGTTGAAATAATATTTATAATTCTGCCGTAATCTGCTTCTTTCATTCCTGGAACAACGGCTTGTGACCAAAATCTGGTTACAAACCACGTGCATTGAAAACGCTTTTTCAAATTCATCAGTTGCTGCAGAAAATATCGGCCCGCCTTTTGGTCCCCCAGTGTTATTAACCAAAATATGAAATGTTTTATTTGAAGCAGCCAATTCCGCTTTCTTTTTTACTTCGTCGGGTTTGGTAAAATCAGCTACAAAATAATTGTGTTTTTGTCCTTTATCGTAAGAAAGTTCAATTAATGTTTCTCTCAATTTTTCTTCATCACGAGCTACCAAAGTTACAGTAGCTCCGAGTTTTGCCAATTGAATAGCCGTTGCTTTTCCAATGCCAGCGGTACTTCCGCAGACCATTGCGTTTTTATCTGATAAGTCTAAATTCATATTATTTTGTATTGAGTATCTTTTAAGTATTGTCTAATTTTTAGTATGTCTAAAGTTGAAATATTTCCGAAATTTAATTAACCCCTCGACTGCGCTCGGGTAGACATTCCCTTTGAGTATCTATTTTCGATTTCGATTTTATTTTCAGTTTCTTTTTTTATTCATATTTTATACAAACATTCTTCGCCTCCGTAAAAAACCGAAGCGCTTCAAAACCACCTTCGCGACCCACGCCGCTGTCTTTCATTCCGCCAAATGGGGTTCTCAAATCACGGTTGAGCCACGTGTTTACCCAAACAATTCCGGCTTCTATTTCTTTTGAAATGCGCATCGTTCGGTTTAAATCTGAAGTCCAAAGGGTGGAGGACAGGCCATACTTTACCGAATTTGCCATTTTTAAAACTTCTTCCTCGGTTTCAAAAGACATAATTGTAACCACGGGGCCGAAGATTTCTTCTTGGTTTACACGGCATTGGTCGTCAAAAACTTCGATAACTGTGGGTTCCAAATAATATCCGTTTTCAAAATTTTTCACTGTTACTCTTTTTCCCCCGCAAAGGATTTTTCCTCCTTCCTTTTCGGCAATTTTTATGTACGACTCCACTTTTTCCAAATGCGGTTTGGAAACCAAAGCACCCATATCTGTTTCAGCATCGAACGGATTTCCTATTTTTAGTTTCTTTACTTTTTCAACGAAATCCTTTTTGAATTTTTCGTAAATCGGTTTTTCAACAAAAATCCTGCTTCCGCAAAGACAAATTTGGCCTTGGTTTGCAAAGGAAGAACGTACTGTAACTTCCAGCATTTTTTCATAATTGCAATCAGCGAAGATGAGGTTTGGGTTTTTTCCACCTAATTCCAATGATAATTTTTTAAACATTGGCGCGGCGGTTCGGGCAATGTTTTCACCTGTTTTGGTGCCACCCGTAAAAGAAATTGCTTTAATATTTTTATGCTCCATTATTGCCTGCCCTGCGGAAGGTCCTGTGCCATGTACAATATTTAAAACTCCTTTCGGCAAACCGGCTTCAGTGCAGATTTCACCTAAAAGAAAAGCAGTTATTGGAGTAATTTCACTCGGCTTTGCAACCACCGTATTTCCCGCTGCGATTGCCGGAGCGATTTTCCAAGAAAATAAATACAGCGGAAGATTCCACGGCGAAATACAACCGACCACGCCAATAGGTTGGCGCAAGGTGAAATTCATCGTATTCAAACCTACACTTTCGTGGGCTTCGCTTGCAAATTGGGTAATGGCATTTCCGAAAAAACGAAAGTTTGCGGAAGCTCTTGGAATGTCAACCGCCAAAGCCAAACTCAATGGTTTGCCATTGTCCTTTGCTTCGGCTTCTGCCAGTTCAACCAATTTCTCATCAATTAAATCTGCAATTTTTAGCAGAATTTTGCTGCGCTCATCAATGGTTGTATTGCTCCATTTTGGAAATGCCTCCTTAGCGGCTTGATATGCATTTTCAATATCCTCCGAATTTGAATTGGCTATTTGCGAATACACTTCGCCATTGGAAGGATTGTAATTGTCCAACCATTTTTTGGAAAGCGGTTCAACGTATTCGCCGTTTATGTAGTTTAGGATTTTCAATGCAAATGTCTGTTTTTTTTATCCTGCAAGGTTTCAAAAACCTTGTAGGTATTATTTATTTATGAAATTAAGACCTATAAGGAGTCCGCCGAAAAGGCGGGAACACTTGCAGGTCAAGAAACTGGCTTATAAGCCATAGCCTTAATCTCAACCACCAAATAAGGATGTGGCAATTGATGCACCGCAACGGTAGTGCGTGTTGGTCCAGTTTCCTTATTAAAATATTCAGCGTACACTTGATTGTAACCCGCAAAGTCGTTCATATTTACCAAAAAGCTGGTAACGTCCACAACATCGGCCATTGTTGCGCCCTCGGTGGCAAGATAATCCTTTATATTTTCGAGTACAGCACGGGTTTGTTCCTTAATATCAAAATGCATCGTGCCCATTTCGTCAATTTTATTTACGCCTGCAAAGGTATTGTCTGGCAAACGCGAACTTGTGCCGCTAATAAATATAAAATCGCCCACGCGCTTAACGTGCGGATATGCGCCTCGCGGGGTTGCTTTTCCTTCTATCAATTCCCGCGTTGGCGAGAATCTTTTTCATGTATTTTCCATAATTTTATTTTTTATCCAAATGCCACTTCATCATCGTGAAGAATGCCTTCGGTTTCTTTTTTTACCAGTTCCAGTTTTTCTTTTAACGACATTTCATCGGTGATTTTTCCCTCATCCAAAAGATTTAAAATCGCTTTGTCCTGCGCCCTTCCGCGTTTCAATGCTTCCGAATAGGTGATTGATTCCTTAAAGGTAACCAAAGAATATTTGCTGTAATAATCTTCGGGAAATTCTGCTTCAAAAGCGGTTTCCAGTTTTCTTTTTCTTTGGAAAATTTCCATCGCTGTGTGTTCCTTCATTTCGTGGAAATTGTCTACCGCTAAATCTGCAATGGCGTCTGTATCTTTCTTCCGAAGGGTTTCATATTTTTTAAAAATCCCTTCCCAATCAACTCCTCCCCCTCGGGGAGGTTGGGAGGGGCTGTCCAGTATTTCATCAAAAACCACAACATCTTCAAAGGAAGCGTTCATTCCCTGTCCATAAAATGGAACGATTGCGTGTGCGGCATCTCCCAAAAGAAGCGTTTTTCCGAAGGCATTCCAAGGCGAACATTTTACGGTTCCCAAAGGTCCGGTTGGGTTTCCAAAAAACTCTTCGGAAAGGTTTGGAATCATTTCCACAACATCGGGAAATTCTTTGTTGAAATATTCGTGCACCATTTCCGGGGAAGTCAAATTTGCGAAACAGTAGTCGCTATTTTCATAGGGAAGAAAAAGCGTCACGGTGAAACTTCCATCCAGATTAGGAAGGGCAATTAGCATATCCTCCCCGCGCGGCCAAATGTGCAATGCGTTTTTGTAGGTTCTGTAGCCACCGTTTGCGGAATTCGATTCGTTTTTTGAAAGTGCAGGAATTTCAAGTTCTTTATAACCGTGACTGAGCCATTGCTGTGAAAAGCTGAATAGAAATTTATGGTTTTCAAACATGCTTTTACGAACCACAGAACCAGCGCCATCGGTTCCGAATATTGCATCTGCCGTAATAGACATTTCCTTTTTTGTGTTGAAATCCTTGAAAGTGGCGGAAGCATTTTCCAAATCAACAGTTTCGCAGGCGTGGTTGAATATGATTTTTACGTTAGGCATTTTTTCTGCCTCATCGAGCAAAAGCATATTCAGTCCCGGACGTGAAATAGAGTTTATATATTCGTCTTTTCGGCCACTGTACGGGCTTAAAAAAGTGTTGCCTGTTTTATCGTGAATCATCCGTCCGTTCATTGGGATGCACAGTTTTTTTGCTTCTTCCTCAACGCCCGCAAGTCGCAGTCCTCGTAAACCGCGGTCACTCAACGCAAGATTTATTGAACGTCCGGCATCTTGGGTTACTTTACGTAAATCTGGGCGTTTTTCAACCAGCGTTACTACAAAACCGCGTTGCGCCATTCGCAAAGCGAGAAGGCTTCCGCAGAGGCCGGCGCCGATGATTAAAATTCCCGCGGAGGCGGGAATCTCATCTTTATATGTTGAATTACTATTCATATTTTATTCTAAAACCTTTTTTAATTTTTCAGAAAAACGAAACACGTCCTCAAAACTATTGTAAAGTGGGGCAGGGGCAACTCGTATAACATCCGGTTCGCGCCAATCGCTTATAACGCCTGCATTGGTTAATTTTGAGTGTAAAATTTTATCTGCCTTTTTCACTTGAATTGAAAGCTGGCAGCCGCGTTCTTCGGGATTTCTTGGTGTTATTACGTTAATCGCATCATTTTTCATTTCATCCAAAAGGAATTCTAAATAGCCCGTGAGCTTTTCAGATTTCTTCCGAAGATTTTCAAAACCTGCTTCCGCAAAAGTATCCAAAGATGCACGGATTGCGGCCATTGAAAGAATTGGTGGATTGCTGAGTTGCCAACCTTCGGCACCGGGTAGGGCATCAAAATCGTGGCGCATATTGAAACGCGTTTTTTTATTGTGTCCCCACCAACCTGAAAATCGTTTGAGTTTTTCATTGTTTGCATGACGTTCGTGCACAAAGCAACCGCCGAGACTTCCCGGTCCACTATTTAAATATTTATAGGTGCACCAAACGGCAAAATCAGCTCCTGTTTCGTGTAAATTTGGTTGAATATTTCCCGCGCCGTGCGCCAAATCGAAGCCGACCATGCAATTATATTTATGGCCGAGCTCGGTGATTTTTTTCAGTGGAAATGATTGGCCCGTGTAATAATTGGTGCTGCCAATCATCAACAAAGCGATTTCGTTTCCGTGGATTTTCATAATTTCCTCCAAATCCTCAAAACGGCAAAGTTCTTCGCCTTTTCTTGGTTTCCAAAGAATTAAGCCTTCTTTTGGATCAATTCCGTGGAATTTTAATTGGCTTTCAACCGCATATTTATCTGAAGGAAACGCATCGCTTTCAACTACAATTTTATATTTGGTTTTGGTAGGTTGAAAAAAGGAAACCATCATTAAATGTAAGTTTGTCGTCAGCGTATTCATAACAACTACTTCGGAAGGTTTTGCGCCCACAATTTTCGCCATATTTTCGGTAAGGAATTCGTGGTAGGGAAGCCAGGGAAATTCGGCTACCGTATGGCCTTCAACCCCAAATTTTGCCCAATCATCAAGTACAAGTTTTATATAGTCCGAAGTGATTTTTGGTTGCAAACCCAGCGAATTTCCGCAGAGATAAATCAATTCTTCCCCATTAGCGTTTTTAGGAATGTGAAATTTATTTCTGAATTTAGCCAAAGAATCAGTGATATCCTGTTGTTTTGCGTAATCTAAACTATTTTGGAACATTGGGGTGAGTTAATTTTTTTGCCTTTTCACAAAAATAGGAATTAAAATTCGTTTAATTTGTAGCACATTATCCAAAGTTCTGGGTTGTTGGGTGTTGGTAACTAAAAAGAATTTATGTTTCGAAAGTTGATATTATTTTTTTTCTTGTTAATAACTGGAACAATATTTTCGCAGTCCCTTGCGCGCAAGTGGAATGAAGAGGTTTTGAACGGTATTAGAAACGATTATGCGCGCCCCACAATTCACGCTAGAAACTTATTCCACTCCTCCGTAATTATGTATGATCTGTGGGCGGTTTTCGATGAACAGGCTGATACTTATTTCCTTGGAAAAACAGTTGATGGTTTTACCTGCGAATTTGATGGTTTTGAAACCAATGAATCCTCTTCCGAAGCACAAAAAAAAGCAATTAGTTATGGGGTTTATAGGTTGATGAAACATCGTTTTGCAAATTCACCTGAAGCATCAGAAATTATGGAATCTATAGATGCTCTGATGGATAATTTAGGTTTTGATAAAAATTACACCGACACAAATTATCACACTGGAAATCCTGCAGCTTTGGGAAATTATATGGCAAAAAAAATTATTGAATTTGGATTACAGGATGGTTCAAATGAGGTTAATAATTATGCAAATCAATTTTACGAGCCATTAAACGAGCCTCTAAATATGGACATTTCGGGAAATCCTGATTTGCAATTTCCGAATAATTGGCAACCTTTAAAAATTGAAGCTTATGTTGATCAAAGCGGTCATACCATTCCAGGCGGGCAGCCTCCTTTTTTAAGTCCGGAGTGGGGGCGTGTGGCTCCTTTTTCATTAAATGAAGAAGATAAAACCATATATAATGTTCCAGGCTATGATTTTTGGGTATATCATGATCCGGGACCTCCCTGTTATATTCAAGATGGCTTGGGTGATGAAGATGCTTATAAATGGAATTTTTCTTTAGTAGCTGCTTGGGGCGCACATCTTAGTCCGGCAGATAGCGTGAAAATAGATATTTCTCCCAGAAGCAATGGCAATTTAAGTATGGATCTATTTCCCCAAACGCTTCAGGAATATAAAAATTTTTATAATCTTGAGGAAGGTGGAGATCCGAGTCACGGAAGAGAAATGAATGCCGTTACGGGAGAACCATATCAACGCCAATTTGTTTATAGAGGCGATTATACAAGAGCGCTGGCTGAATTTTGGGCAGATGGTCCGAATAGTGAAACTCCGCCCGGACATTGGTTTGTGCTTTTAAATTATGTGAGTGACAATCCAGCAACCGTAAAAAAGTTTAAGGGAACTGGCCGAATTTTGTCAGATTTGGAATGGGACGTGAAAAGCTATTTTATTTTGGGCGGAACCATGCACGACGTGGCAGTAAGCGCATGGGGAATTAAAGGATATTATGATTTCATAAGGCCTGTAAGCGCCATTCGGTATATGGGGGGCCAGGGGCAATCCAGTGATCCCACACAACCAAGTTATGATCCCCATGGATTACCTATTATTCCGGGTAGAATTGAACTTATAAAAGAAGGAGATTCCTTGGCTGGAAATTTCAATGAGAATTTGGGAAAAATGAAGCTTTATACTTGGCGTGGGCCTGAAAATATCGTAAATCCAAATATAGACGAAGCGGGAGTAGGATGGATCCTATCCTCGGAATGGTGGCCTTATCAGCGTCCATCTTTTGTAACCCCCCCTTTTGCGGGTTATGTATCGGGGCATTCCACCTTTTCGCGCGCGGCGGCTGAAGTTATGACAATGTTAACAGGAAGTGAATATTTTCCAGGCGGAATGGGGGTTTTTGATATTCAGCAAAATGAATTTTTGGTTTTTGAAGAAGGTCCCAGTAAAAATTTCCAATTGCAGTGGGCTACATATCGGGATGCTTCAGACCAGTGTAGTCTTTCCCGAATATGGGGAGGCATTCATCCGCCCGTGGATGATATTGCCGGAAGAAGAATAGGGTATAATATTGGCACGGAAGCATTTTCATTTGCCGAAAAATACTTTACTGGCGAAATTGCTGAAAATGGTGTTGTTTTTCCAAATCCTGCAGATGAAAAAATTACTATTCTTTACAAAACGGATAGAAATTTTGAAGCTGTTGTTTTTGATGTTATGGGCAGAAAAGTGCTTTCCTCCAACACAAATTTCAATGTAAATAATGAGTTTGAAGTGAATGTTGCCAGTTTGCGCCCAGGTTTATATTTTGTCAGTTTACGCGATGGTAAGAAAAATATATGGACGCAAAAACTGTTGAAAATTTAATTTTCAACCTCTTTTTTCACGGAGATATCAGTGAAATAAATTTTCAAACTCCCAGTACTGTCTTTATGCATTGTTGCAATATCAAGGCCTTTGAAATTTTCGTAATCTTCCCAAGTTGTGCTCATAGAAACAGCTTCAGAATTGCCTTGTCTGTAGTTCCATTCTCTTATTTTATAATTCTTGTCATAAAAAAAATCATACGCATCGCCGGGAGTATAGCCACCATCATTGTCATAAACAACCGTCAATTGATCGAGAGTATCTTTTGAAATTGGCGCCACAACATTTTCTTTTTCAGTAAAAGTAGTCCCGGTATCCCACATTAATTGATAGGGAGCAAGAAACCAATATTTATCATTTATGAAAGCCCTGTCTTTTTTTGTAATTAGGCTGTCCATTTTTGAACGGTTATAATTCAAAGTATCTTCGGCAGCTATAAAACTTACCTCATCGGTTTTTGGTTTCCAGACCCAGGAACGTTCGGAATGGTTTTTACCTCGGTCAACATTAAATGTAAAAGCTATTTCTGAAACATTTTTCCATATATCAAAACCATTGGCTCGGGCAATTTTTTCTGCCGTGTTTTCGGCCATTACAATACTGTCCTTAGTAGTGAAGTTCTTTTCTACACTACCATTTTTCTTTGAATTGCACGAAAAAAGGCTTGCCACAATGAGTATCGATAAACATGTTTTCATAAAAAATTTACTATAATAAAGCGTTGTTTGGAATTGTAAATATACTTAAAGCTTAACATTTAAAAATTTGTATTTTTAAAGAAAAAAATATGGATTTAAAAGTAGAAGATAACCAATCTAAAAATAGATTTGAGGCTAATATTGAAGGTCAAATAGCTATTATAACCTATGAAAAACAGGGCAATACCTTAAAACTGATTCATACGGAAGTTCCCGAAACATTAAAAGGAAAAGGAATTGCGTCACAAATGGTTAAGAAGGTTTTGAACTCAATCCAAAACTCTGGTTACAAAATGGACCCGGTTTGTCCTTTCATAAAAAGTTATGTTGAAAAACATCCCGAATGGAAATCCATCCTTAAATAGAAAAAGGTCCCTTTCTAACATTATAGGAAGGGACCTTTTTATGCAGTTAAAAATTAATCTACTGCATCTTCCATATCGTCTGCAACATCATCTGCCACATCTTCTATTTCATCATCAGCTGTTTTGTTCTCGCGGCAGCTAATGAAACCTGAACTCATAAGCCCCGCAGCAAATAAAATTAAAAAATACTTTTTCATTTTTTTAAGTTTAAAGGGTTGATAAATTAGTTTTAAGAAAAATTATGGTCTACGACCAGTTGCAAGACGGTATAAAATACCGATAATTGCAAGTACCAATAAGATGTGTATTAAACTTCCAACAGCTTCCCCGAAGCCGAAGTAGCCTACAAGCCAACCTATAATAAGTAGCACTACAATTAACCAAATGATGTCACCCATAATTATAAATTTTAAGAGTTAGTATTTTTAAAACTACAAAAAAGACAACATCTATTAATTTTTTTAACCGATGTTTAACGAAAATGGCAAAAAATTAAATTGTTTAGTAGAAAATATTTATAAAAATGGAATAATGGAAAATGAAGAAAAATTTGAAAAGAAATATATCGAATAAACTTAAAAATTCATGAAAAAAATGATTTCAACGATTTGGTCTAGTTTAATAATGTAAAGCATCTACTATAGAAATATGTATTGAGACGTGGTTTTTTTCTTGATTTAAAATTTAATGCGATGAATTTGTCTTCAACAATTCCGGAAACTTTGCCTTAAATTTATTTATCCTTGGTACGGAAACATTTTGAATATATGGATTTTCGGGATGGTTCTTCTCATAATTTTGATGATAGTTTTCCGCATCCCAGAATTTTTGAAACGGTAATACTTGGGCTGCAACCTTATCTCCGTCTAATTGTTTGTTTAATTCCACTATCTTATCATCAATAATTTTCTTTTCAGAATCGTTTTGATAAAAAACAATGGAACGGTACGAAGCCCCGTGGTCTGGTCCTTGGCCATTAACTTGGGTTACGTTTTGTGATCCAAAATAAACATCTACAAGTTGACTGAAACTAACTACTTGTGGGTCATATATAACTTCTACTGCTTCAGCATGATCTGCGTGATTTTCATAGGTGGGGTTTTCTGTTTTTCCGCCACTATAACCAGAAATGGCTTCTTTTACGCCCTTAACGCTTTCATATACCGCTTCAACACACCAAAAACAACCACTGGCAAAATACGCCCGTTTTAGCCCATTTTGTGTATCGGTCTGTACAGGATTTTGTTCTTTTTGGGCAATTTCTTCAGCTTCTTTATTTTTGTCGTTAGAAGGTTTGCAGGCTCCTTGCAAAGTGAATATAAAAATACTGAAAACTAAAACGGTGAATTTTTTCATATTAAAATGTTTTTGGAAATAAGTCTATATTTTATTTAAAAACTTTCAATTAATTTATAAAAAAAAGCCTTCACTAAATGTGAAGGCTCTGTTATAATTGTGTTTGATTGTTTATTTGAGTTTTGTGAACATGGCTTCCATCTTCTCGCGTTCTTCGTTGGCAAGATCTGGATCTACTAAAATTCGGCCGCTGTGCTCATCGGTAATTATTTTTTTACGACCCGCAATTTCCATTTGCACCTGCGGTGGAATGGTGAAGAAAGAACCTCCGGAAGCTCCCCGCTCCACAGCCACAATAGCAAGACCGTTCTTTACATTGGCACGGATTCTTTTGTAGGCTTTAATAAGACGTGTTTCAATTTGGGTTTCGAATTTTTCAGATTCCTTCATAAGCGTTTGCTCTTCTTTTTCGGTTTCTTTCAAAATTTCGTCAAGTTCATTTTGTTTGTGCTTCAAATGTTCCGAACGCTCGTCAAAACGCGATTTGGTTTCTTCAATTACTTGCGTTTTTTGCTCTATTTGGGCACGATACTCCTTTATATTTTTTTCAGCAAGTTGGATTTCAAGCTCTTGAAATTCCACTTCTTTACTCAAAGAGTTGTATTCACGATTGTTGCGAACGTTGTCCTGCTGCGTAGAATATTTCTTGATGAGTGCTTTTGACTCTTCAATATTGTTCTTTTTTTCTTTTATTTGGTCTTCAATCACTTCAAGATCAGCTTTCAGTTTTTCAAGACGGGTATTCATTCCTGCCACTTCGTCCTCAAGATCTTCAACTTCCAAAGGAAGTTCGCCACGAACGCTTCTTATTTCATCAATTCTTGAATCAATAAGTTGCAGGTCATATAATGCTCTTAATTTCTCTTCAACAGTAACTTCGGTTTTTGTTGCCATAAATTATAAATAGCTAATAGGATTGGTATTTATTTGTGATAAAAGGACTGCAAAATTAGTAATTTTTTTCTTAAGGAAAGAATGTAAAAGGTCTTTTGTGAACTGTTCACTTTCATAATGGCCAATATCTGCCAAAAGGATAGTGTTTTCGGCCTTGAAGAAATCATGATATTTAAAATCTGCCGAAATAAATGCATCTGCACCGGCTCTTTTTGCGGCTTCAATGGCAAAACTTCCGCTGCCACCAAGTACAGCTACTCTTTTTATTTGTTTTTTTAGCAATTCTGAATGGCGAATACAATCTGTTTTCATTGTTTTTTTCAGAAATTGTAAAAAATCGTTTTCGTCCAGGGGTTTTTCAAATTCGCCAATCATTCCCATGCCCAAATGTTGATTCTGATTTTCAAGTGTGGTTATTTCATAAGCAACTTCTTCATAAGGGTGCGTTTCAAAAAGGGCTTTTATAATATTGTTTTGAAGATGTTTTGCAAACGTTACTCCTATCTGTATTTCTGCTTCAAAATGCATTTCTCCCTTTTTGCCCTTTACTGGATTTGAAGATTCATTTCCCATAAAACTCCCATTTCCCTTTATGTTGAAACTGCAGTTATCATAATTTCCAATGCTGCCGGCACCTGCGCCAAAAAGCGCATTTCTAACATTTTCTGCATTTTTTGAAGGAACGAAAGTGATCAATTTCTTTATTGAATCTGTTTGGGGAATTAATATGGTGCGATTCTTCAATCCAAGTTTTTCACAAATCATTGCATTCACTCCATTCCAAGAATTGTCGAGCGCTGTATGGTTCGAAAATATGGCAATGTCGTGCTTTATTGCTTTTTGCACTACACGTTCCACATACGTTTTTCCAGTGAATTTTTTCAAACCTGAGAAAATAATAGGATGAAAGCTCACAATGAGGTTGCAGTTTTTTTCGATGGCTTCGTCAACTACATTTTCCAAAGTGTCCAGAGTCACCAATATTCCCGTAACCTTAGCGCTAGCATTGCCAACTAGCAGGCCGGTATTATCAAAATCTTCGGAATAGGAAAGTGGCGCAAGTTCCTCAAGCAGCGTAATTACTTCTTTTACCTTCATTTTTTTTACATTTTCAGTAAAGATAACAGTTTGAGGTATTTTGACGTCCTTCTAATTTTATTTTAAAGTAATCCCACTTTTCATCATTATTAGTACTTTCGTTAAATGAACTTGCTTCGGAAATTACTATTCCCTTTTTCAATTTTGTACGGTGGCGTTACCGCGCTTCGGAATTCTCTTTATAACAAGGGTTGGTTGAAAAGCAAATCCTATAATTTACCTATTATCTGCGTGGGAAATCTTTCCACAGGTGGTACTGGAAAATCACCAATGATAGAGTTGTTGGTTTCCTTTTTAAAAGATGATCAAAGGATAGCTGTTTTAAGTCGGGGTTACAAACGGAAAACTACGGGGTATCGTGAAGTTTTAAAAACCAGTGCTGTTGAAGAAGTGGGCGATGAACCACTTCAAATTAAACAGAAATTTCCAGAAATTACTGTTGCGGTTTGTGAAGACAGACAAATTGGTATTGATAAACTTCAAAAAGATGCGGATGTAATTTTGCTCGACGATGCTTTTCAGCATCGGAAAGTTAATGCTTCATTAAATATTTTACTCACTTCTTTTGATAAATTGTACAGCAACGATTGTATGTTGCCCACCGGAAATCTTCGCGAACCTAAATTTGGTGCAAAACGGGCTGATATTATTGTTGTTACAAAGTGTCCGGAAAATATCAGCAATTCGGAAATGGAAAAAATAAAACTAAAGCTAAGACCCCAAGTACACCAACAAATTTATTTCTCCAAAATAGGTTATAATGCGGAAATTAGGAACGCTAAGGAATCGAAACCCCTCAATTATCTAAATGACAAAAAGTTTTGTTTGGTTACAGGAATTGCAAACCCAAAGCCACTCGTGGACTTTTTGAATAAGAATGGATTGGATTTTGAAGAAAAGTCATTTCCCGACCATCATAATTTTTCCGCTCCGGAAATCGAGAAATTAAAAAAGCATTTTCTAATACTTACAACCGAGAAGGATTTTATGAGATTACAAGCGTTGACCAGTGATACTGAAGTCTATTATTTGCCTATTAAAACAGAAATTCTGAACAACGATGGAGCCAAATTTAAAAAGAGAGTTGAAAAGGAAATAAGAAAATAATTACTTTACAATATAATCGTTGCTGCGAAGAACCCTGTTAATTTTTTCAAAGAAATCCTCGGCATTGAATGGTTTTGGAATAAATTCGTTGAAACCAGCTTTATAAAAATCTTCTAGATTCTCTTCAATTGTAATAGCCGTAAGTGCAATAATGGGAACGGTTTTATTGAATTCCCGAATCTTTTTTGTTGCTTCAATCCCGCTTATTCCTGGCATGTGAATGTCCATTAATATTACATTAAAATCTCCTTCCCTTGCAAGTTTAATGGCGTCCATTCCATTATCTACTACGGTACAGACCATTTTTTTCTTTTCCAGAATTTTTTTGGTGATCATTTGGTTGATCTTGTTGTCCTCTACAATCATTACTGATTTATTTTCAAAAATTTCGTTTTCAAAAATAACTTCAAGTTCATTTACATGCTTTGTAATTCCATCCGTTTCTGATATATCATAATTTATATTGAACCAAAATTTGGAACCTTCCCCTAATTTACTTTCCAAAAATATTTTACTTCCCATCAATTCCAAGAGGTTTTTCACAATAGAAAGCCCAAGCCCAGTTCCGCCATATTTTCGATTGATTTGAAGCGAACCTTGCGAAAAAGACTCAAAAATAGTGTTCTGCTTTTTCTTGGAAATACCATCGCCCGTATCTTCAATCTCAAAATGTACAACAACCTTTTTCGCGGTTTTTTCAGCGTTTTGAACCCGCACCCAAATATCTCCGTTTTCAGTAAATTTTATAGAATTGCTGATAAGATTGATAAGTATCTGCGAAATTTTAAGTGAATCGCCCAATACCTCAGTGGGTAATGATGGGTCATATTCGTAGTGGATATTGTTGTTTTTTACTTCTGCAGATTTTTTTAATGCTATCAAAACCCCATCTATCCGTTTTTTCAAATTAAAAGGCACTTTTTCAATTTCAACTTTATTTGCTTCAAGTTTATTGAGGTCTAAAATATTGTTGATTAACGAGAGCAAGTATTCCCCAGAAAATTTAAGTGAGTTGAGGTGCTCTTTTTGTTCTGGTTTTGGGTCTTCTTCCAAAAGCAGGTGCGTTAAACCGGTTACAGTATACATGGGCGTTCGGAGCTCGTGCGTTATGGTTGAAAGAAACTGGGCTTTGGCTTGTGAGGCTTTTTCAGCATTTTCTTTCGCTTCTTGTAACTCGGTATTTTTGTCTTGCAAAAGTTCGTTGGCTTTCGCCCTTAAGTTATTGTTTTTATAGAGCGAAAGTGTTAATAGGGAAAGAATCAAAATCAAGGCAATACTCAACCACCCTGTAAGTTTTCCGAAAAAAAGTGATTTGTCCTGCTTTCTAAGATCGTCTTGCTGACTGGCAATAATTTCATTAAGATCTCCAATGGCAGATTCTACTTGTATGCCGCGTTCAATTGCTTTCAAGTGAATTTGGCGCAGCGAGTCTTTTTGGGTAAGGTAATATTTTAGTTCTGCTTCAGCATCAGCGCCCATTTTTTCAGCAATCAAAATTTGTGAATTGATGCGGTGATTCTCCACTAATAATTTTGAAAAACCTTGTGAAGACGAAATTTCGGAAACAGTTTGCAACAGCGTTTTGGCTTCTTCGATTGGCCGTGCATATTTTGCAGGATCTATAAGGGAAAGGGCGTCTGCAATACTACTGTAGGCACTTACTTCTTGATAAATTAACCCCTGTTCCTTAAAGCTTTGTGCAGCAGGTTTTAAATATGAAATGGCTTTGTCATAATTGCCAAGATGGATTTCTAATAAACCCTTGCTGTATAGAACGCTTGCTCTGCTGTTTTCATCTTTAAGTTCTGTGTAAATGGAATCGGCTTTGTTCAGGTAATTTTCAGCTTTTTCAGTCTGTCCTTTTGAAGTTAGAATTTGACCATAGAGATTATAAGCTTTCCCCAATTTATAAACGGCCTTACTGGTGTCACTATTTTCAATAACTTTTTCTATTTCTTCAATAGCTTTGTCAAAATACTCTAGATAAAAATAAAGTTCTGCAATACTAAGCTCAACGTCTGGTTGGTAGCTTTTATATTTTGGGAGCATTGCCAGTTTGTTGGCATCATTTAAACTGTGGACAGCTTCCATAAAATTTTCAGTTTCCAACGCTTTTGAGGCATTATATTGCAACTGTTTTATGGTTAAAATTGTGTCCTTTATTTGGTTTGGAAATGAATTGATTGTGACCAGTAAACACAAAATCAGGGGCAAGAGTATCTTGTATTTTTTTCTTTGTAGGTGCATCAGCTAAATTAAAAGGGGAATAAATATAGTTATTTCACGGAAATTCTATCAATTAAATCAATAATTCTGGCCGAATAACCTATTTCATTGTCATACCAGCCTATTATTTTTACCATTTTTCCGATTACTGAAGTCATTCCCCCATCAAAAATGCAGGAATGGGTATTGCCCACGATGTCTATTGAAACTATGGGGTCTTCTGTATATTGAAGAATTCCTTTCATAGCATTTTCCGAAGCTTTTTTGAAGGCATTGTTTATTTCTTCAATAGTCACTTCTTTTTTTACGTTCAAGGTTATATCTGTCAATGATCCATCTGGCACTGGAACGCGGATGCCACAGCCGCCAATTGCATCTGCAAATTCTGGAAATATTTTAGTCAGTGCTTTTGCTGCTCCGGTAGTGGTTGGTACGATAGATTGCCCGGCAGCGCGCGCCCTACGCAGATCCCGATGTGGTTGATCATGCAGGCTTTGGTCTGTGGTATAAGAATGCACTGTAGTGATATACGCTTGTTCAAGACCGCAAAGCTCATTGATTATTTTGAGCATGGGAGCGGCGTTGTTCGTGGTGCATGAAGCATTGGAAATAATCAGGTCATCAGGATTTAAAATTGAATCGTTTACTCCAAGGACCACAGTTTTTATATCGTCATCCAACGGTGGAACCGAAAGGATAACTTTTCCGGCACCATTCCTCAAATGGTATTCTAGCTGTTTTCGGCTTTTAAACTTTCCTGTACTTTCCACAACCACATCTACATTTCCCCAATGGATATCCTCAATATTTTTTTCAGATGAAAATTTTATCTTTTTTCCGGCAACCGTTATTTCGTTTTTGGAATGCGAAATTTCTTCATGCAATATCCCGTGAATACTATCATATTTTAATAGATGCCCCAGCGTTTTAGTGTCGGCCAAATCGTTTACGGCTACCACTTCAATGGAAGGATGGTGGAGTAATAACCTAAAAACATTTCGGCCAATGCGGCCAAAACCATTAATGCCGACAGTTATCTTTTTGTCCATTTCTGAAAAAGTATTTTAGGTAAGATGCTTTTGGGCTTTGTAAGAGGAACGGACCAAAGCACCACTTTCCACGTGACGAAAGCCCATTTTCAGGCCTACGGTTTCATACATTTTGAATTGTTCCGGAGTAATAAATTCTTTTACCGGAAGATGTTTCTTCGAAGGCTGCAGGTATTGGCCAATGGTCAAAATATCCAAACCAACGTTTCTTAAATCTTCCATAGTTTGCAAAACTTCTTCTTCTTTTTCACCCAAACCAAGCATAATGCCGCTTTTGGTTCGGGGCAATCCAGATTGTTTCAAATAATCCAACACTTCAAGACTCCGTTCGTATTTTGCCTGTATCCGTACTTCGCGTGTCAACCGTTTCACTGTTTCCATATTGTGGCTTACCACTTCGGGTTTTACAGCAATAATTCGATCTATATTACGGGTATTTCCTTGAAAATCTGGAATTAAGGTTTCCAAAGTAATTTCGGGATTCATTCTGCGAATTGCTTTTACCGTTTCGGCCCAAATAATGGAACCCATATCCCTCAAATCATCACGGTCTACTGAAGTTATAACCGCATGTTTTATGTTCATTATCTTTATGGAACGTGCCACTTTTTCTGGCTCATCCCAATCCACGGTTTCTGGCCGCCCAGTTTTAACGCCGCAAAAGCCGCATGAACGGGTACAGATGTTTCCCAAAATCATAAAAGTTGCAGTTCCTTCACCCCAACATTCGCCCATATTCGGGCAACTGCCGGAGGTACAGATTGTATTGAGTTTATATTTTTCTACCAAACCACGCAGTTCGGTATATTTTTTCCCCGTGGGAAGTTTAACGCGCAACCATTTTGGTTTTGGTTCAGGTTTTTGAAGTTCCAAAGTTTCTGTACTCATAAGGGAGACAAAAGTACGAAAAGGAAATACGAAATACGAAAGGCGAAGTTGGAAATGCGAAGTTGGAAATGCGAAATTTATTTTTTTTGGGTAATAATTTCGGCTAGAAGTTTTCGTGCGCGAAGCAATCTTACCTTTACATTGTTTAAAGGCTCTTCCAAGCTTTCAGAAATATCGTTATAGCTCATTTCCTGAAAATAACGAAGGTTTATCACTTCCTGATAATGCGGTTTTAACTGTTTAATGTATCGCAAAAGTTCTGCTAAATTTTGCTCCGTTATAAGCTTGTCCTCGGGAGTGGGAGAGTGGTCTGCAATTTTTTGAACTTGCTCGTTGGAAGTATCTGTAGTGTTTGAATAAATGGACGCGTTTTTTTTACGGGTTTTGTCTATTTGGATATTTTTTGAAATAGCGATGAGCCATGTAGAAAAAGTATAGTTTTCATCAAAAGTTTCAATTTTGTCAAATGCTTTTGCGAAGGCTTCAATGGTTATATCTTCCGCTTCAAGCTCGTTTCGAACCCTTTTTAATTGAAATCCGTAAACTTCATTCCAGTAATAATCGAGCAAAAACTTGAAAGCGTCCTGCTTTCCTTTTTTTGCTTTTTGTATTTGATTCGATATTTGTGCTATAGTTATTTCCATTGCGAATTTTTTTCGCCGCTGTTGGAAATAAAGATACTTAATTGCGTGAAGACTAAAAACAATTCAAGAAAAGGAATGAGCGGAACCAAATCTGCTTCCTTCAGTTTTTTTGCGGCGCTGCCAATAATTAGATACTGAAATAAAATTTTAATAAAAATAATCACCAGTCCAAAAATCCAAAAATTCGTGAATAAAATTACTGGAGCGAGTAGCCAAAAGAGCAGATTAAAAATATAATGGCTTCCCAAAAGTAAACGGTGTTTGGGTTTGTAAAGTTTTGCAGTTGAATAATGTCTTTTTTTCTGAAGCAGCCATTTTTTCTTTTTCTTTTTTGGAATTGAATAGGTGAATGCTTCCGGTTCAATGCAAATGGCGGTATTTTCTGCAGTTGCAGCCTCATTTACAAATAGATCATCATCGCCGGACGGTATTTTAATATGGCTCATAAAACCTTTATTTTCATAATAAAGGTCGCTTGTATATGCCAAATTACGGCCTACGCCCATATAAGGAATTCCTGATTTTGCATATGAAAAATACTGTACTGCGGTCATTAACGTTTCAAAACGTATAATTTTATTTAAAAAACCAGGTTGCTTTTCATACGCTCCGTAACCCAAAACAAGTTGTTTTTTATCTGAAAAATTAGAAGCCATCGCTGCCAACCAATCTTCTGAAGCTGGGTAACAATCGGCATCAGTGAATATTAAACGTGTATTTTTGGAACGTTTAATTCCCAATGTTAAAGCATATTTTTTGTTTGCCCAAAAAGCTTCGTTGTTTTTTACATTTACAATTTGAATTCGTGGATCGGTAGCCGCGAAAGATTCCATTACCTCAAGTGTTTCATCGATAGAAGCGTCGTTAATAAGTATAATATCAAATTTTGGATATTTCTGTTTTTGCCAGAGCGGAATGTGTTTTTGAAGGTTTTCCGCTTCGTTTTTAGCGCATATAATCAATGAAACAGGAAATTTTTCTGAGGTTGTTTTTTCAGAAGATTTTAAAAATGAAAATTTCGAAAATAAGATGTAATAAGCACAGTTAATCAACGCGACTGCGCCGAAAACGTAAAGTAGCACCATAAGCAATTACAATTGTTGATTGAAGATTTAATTTTGCTATTTGGAATTTGGAGTTTCCGATTTGGAAATTTCGCCGCTGCAAGTATCAAATTGGTCCGGAGTTTTTCCGCAAAAACCACATGCTTGTCCTTCTTTGTTCAAAAATGGACTTTGGCTGGCGCAGGTTCCCGCAAATTTTCCATCTTTTTTGGCCCAAATTTTTATTGCAATTCCTGCTACACCTAGCAGTAATAATATTAAGGTTATAAATAAAAGTTTCATCTGTATATTTTAAAATACAAAAATACAATCTTTCTTGCTGGATTGCTCGGATTTTAAGTAATTTTAGCCTCCATTATAAACATTTTAAGATGCAAAAACTATTCACCATTTTATTAATTTCAATATTTACTTTTTTATTTGTTTCCTGCAAAAATGAAATAAACACTGACAAAACAGAAAATACCAATGCGGAAATCACTGATAAACCATCAAAAAGAGCCCAAAAGAGGGAATTGACACAAGCTGATATTGCAGAAATAAATAGTGTAATGTCTCGAGTAATGAGCAACCCATCTCTACAAAAGTTTGCTAGTTACTTAGTTACAGCGGATTTGGCAAATATGCTTTCTGCAGAAGAAGGGCCGTATACCGTTTTTGCTCCATCAAGCTCAGCACTGGAATCTTTTACAGTTGAAAAAAAGAAGTTTTATGCTAATCCTGAAAATAAAGCGAAGCTGGAAGAAATGTTAAAATCGCACATTGTTGAGGGAATTATGGATAACCAAAATTTGCTGAAAGCCATCAACAAAAGCGGAAAAACAAAATTGCAGACATTGGCTGGTGTTACTTTGACAGCTTCCAAAGTTGGTGATGATATTGTGATTGCGGATGGAAAAGGAGGAAAAGCAACTATTGTGAATGACGGTGTGACAGGCTCAAATGGAGTTGTTTTTGTTGTTGATGGGGTAATGAACGCGAACTAAAAAACGTTTACCTCGGGTTCAATAAAAATTCCGGTCAATTCTTTTACCTTTTTTTGGATATCCATCGCGAGTTGCCAAATTTGTTTGCCAGTGGCATTTCCGTAATTAACCAAAACCAGGGCTTGATTTTTGTGAACGCCCGCATCACCAAAACGCTTTCCCTTAAATCCCGCTTTTTCAATTAACCAACCTGCTGGGATTTTAAATTCCGTAGGTGAAACTTCATAAAATGGGGCTTCAGGAAAATTTCTGCGGAAGTTTTGAAAGGTTTCTGAATCAATCACTGGGTTTTTAAAAAAACTACCGCTGTTGCCCAAAACTTTTGGATCGGGAAGTTTAGATTGGCGGATTGCAATGACAGCTTCAGAAATATCTTTGATTGTTGGGGTTTCAATATTTTTTTCGGCCAGATTTTTCTCGATATCGCCGTAGGCAATATTTATTTTGTGGTCTTTTTTTGTCAATCGGAACGTAACGCTGGTAATAATGTATTTTCCCTTTGCATCATTTTTGAAGATAGAATTTCGATAGTCAAAACTACATTCTTCTTTAGTAAATTTCCGTTCTTTTAAAGTTTCTATTTCTAAAGTATTGCAACTTTCAAAAGTGTCTTTCAGCTCTACGCCATAAGCACCAATGTTTTGAATAGGCGCTGTGCCAATGTTTCCAGGGATTAGGGAAAGATTTTCCAAACCGCCAAAATTATTCGCTATGCAATGATTCACAAATTCGTGCCAGTTTTCACCGGCCATAGCTTGTACCAAAACTTCGGTGTCGGTTTCTTTGATAATTTTAATTCCCTTTAAGTTTATGTGTAGAACAAACAAGTTCAAGTCGCTGGTAAGAAGCATATTACTGCCGCCACCGAGTACTAAAAGTTCTTCGGAAGGTTTTTGGGAAAGTACATCCTTCAATTCATCAAGCGTATCTACTGAAGAAAAATACCGTGCGATGCACGTAATACCAAAAGTATTGTAGTTTTTAAGCGATTTGTTTTCTTCAACCCGCATTAATCTTTATATTTTTGAAGCGCAAGTTTAAGTATTTCAACTGCCCTTATAAGGCTTTCTTTTTTCAAAACGTAAGCAATTCTAACCTGGTTCAAACCTACTCCGGGAGTAGAATAAAATCCTGCCGCGGGGGCAACCATAATGGTTTCGCCATTGTCGTCAAATTCTTCCAACAACCATTGTGCAAATTTATCGCTGTTTTTAACTGGTAGTTGCACGATGCAATAAAATGCTCCTTTGGGCTCACCCACTTGTACCCCGGGAATAGCTTTTAATGCAGCAACTAAGGTATTTCTCCTGTCTTGGTATTCCTCAATTACTTCGTCAAAATAGCTTTGCGGGGTTTGTAGCGCTGCTTCACTCGCTATCTGTGCGAATGTGGGAGGGCTCAAACGGGCTTGGGCAAATTTTAGGGCGGTTGCAATTACCTGTTTATTTTTGGAAACCAAACAACCAATGCGTGCACCGCACATACTGTATCTTTTGGATACCGAATCGATAATTATTCCGTTTTCTGCCAAACTTTCCTCTTCTAAAATTGAATAATGTTGGGATCCATCATATGTAAATTCACGATAAACTTCATCGGCAACTAAAAACAAATCATGTTTTTTTACGATTGCGGCCAAGGTTTGAATTTCTTCTTTTGAATAAAGATAACCTGTGGGATTTCCGGGATTGCAAATAAGGATAGCCTTAGTTTTGGGGGTTATCAGTTTTTCAAATTCTGAAATTGGCGGCAGGGCAAAGTTATCTTCAATTTTTGAAATTACCGGAACAATTGTCACGCCTGATGCGGTGGCAAAGCCGTTGTAGTTTGCGTAAAATGGTTCGGGAATAATGATTTCGTCATCCACATCAGCAATGCTTCCCATTGCAAATAAAAGTGCTTCGCTACCTCCTGTAGTAACAATGATGTCATTGGCTTCAACCGGAATATTTTTATTTTGATAATAGGCAGCTATTTTTTCACGATATTCTTGTGAGCCTTCAGAACGTGTGTAGGCCAAAATCTCTAAATTGTGATTTGCCACGGCATCCATCGCTATTTCTGGCGATTTTATATCGGGTTGACCAATGTTTAAGTGATAAACGGTTTTGTTTGCTTTATAGGCTTTTTCGGCATAGGGAACCAGTTTGCGGATAGGTGATTCCGGCATGTTTTTCCCTTTATTTGAAACTGAAGGCATAGTAAATTTATTTATGGCAAAGTTGCAAAATTAATTTTATAATTCCATCGTGGCGATTACAACATTAAGCTTTTTTTTATATCTTCAATTGAAATCAAATAATGTTAAAAGCTTTGAGAAATCTGTTGTTTTTTTGTTTCCTTTTTTGTTTCTCGTTTCCCTTAATCGCACAGTCAGGATTTTTCTTGCAGAGCCAGAAAAAAAGAGATCGAATTCCTTTTCGATTAGTAAATAATTTACCAATTGTTGAAGTTGAAATCAACGGAACTCCACTCTCCTTCATTCTTGATACGGGCGTTAAGTCAACAATTCTTTTTAGTCTGGAAGAGGCGGATAGTCTGCAGCTTCGAAACACTTCACCAATACTTCTGCAGGGATTGGGATCTGGTGGCTCAGTGGAAGCATTGAAGAGTTTCAACAATAAAATTAGGCTGGGCAATGCTGTTGATAGTAACCATTCTCTCTATATAATTTTTGACAGTACTCTTAACTTTTCTCCACGAATGGGCATTCCAATCCATGGTATTTTAGGCAATGAATTTTTTCAAAACTTCATTGTTAAAATAAATTATGCTTCACAGGTAATAACTATTTATGATGCCAAAGAATATGCATTAAAGGCTTGTAAAAAGTGTGAGGATTTACCTTTGAATTTTGTCGGAAGCAAACCATATATTTCTTTGCAAATTGTTTCTGAAAATAATCAGGAGGATGTAACACTTTTGGTTGATTCAGGTTCCAGTGATGTGATGTGGCTTTTTGACGATCACGATTATATTAACGAATCGCCAAAAAATTATTTTGAAGATTTTTTGGGCCTGGGCCTTAGTGGAAATATTTATGGCAAGCGCGCAAGAGTTCCCGAGCTTGCTATTGGAAATTTTCGGTTAAAAGAGGTGAATACGTCTTTCCCCGAGGAAGACGCAATAATGAAAGCCCGCTATTATGAAGATCGGGATGGAAGTTTGGGGGGTGGTTTTCTAAGTAGATTCACTGTTACGTTTGATTATGGAAATAAAAAAATTCGATTAAAGAAAAATCGCAATTTTAAAGATCCTTTCAATTATAATATGAGTGGGCTTACATTAGAGCATGAAGGTATGGAACTTGTAAAGGAAGAAAGAAGGGCAAACGTTAATTCAAATAGGGCAAATCAAAGTGAAAGTTTGAGCCGGGGTAGTATTTCCATTACTACAGAACTTCATTTTTCATTGGTACCAAAATATGTAGTTGCAGATGTTCGCGAAGGTTCTCCGGCTGCTTTGGCTGGAGTTCAAAAGGGGGATGAAGTAACAACGATTAACGGGAGGCCTTGTTATGAATATGAACTATACCAACTGATTGAAATGTTTTCAACCGATGAGGGAAAAAGAATTTCGATGGAGTTAAAAAAAGGAGACAAGATAAGAAAGGTGAAGTTTTACCTAAAAAGTGTTTTCTAAAAAAAAATCCGGCTGAAGGTGTTAGCTTCAGCCGGATTTAATTGGAAGTAAAGTTTTTTAGCTTTTTTCCAAAACACTACTGGAGTCGCTCATCACTTCTCCTTTTATTTTTAAAGCCACCATAGGTTCATCGGCATTTGAATAAACGGTAACAGTCTTTCTAATTGGTCCAACACGGTTTGTGTCATACTTAACTTGAATAGTACTGCTGGCGCCAGGTGCAATTGGTCCATCTGGTTTTTTCGGAACCGTACAGCCACAACTGGACTTTACATCACTAATAATAAGCGGAGCATCTCCGGTGTTAGTGAATTCGAATACACGAACGCCATCACTACCTTTCGCGATAGTGCCGTAGTCTACGGTGTCATCCTTAAAACTAATTTTTGCTTGTTGAGCCTGCGCGGCAAAGCCGATAAAGGCAACAAGAGCCATAAGAGCTAATTTTTTCATGATTTTGTTTTTTAATATATGCTAAAGTATATAACTTTTGAACAATGAGCAAAATAACTTATTCATTTTTATTATCCTTTAGATATAATTACTTTTGCACCTCACTACACAAATATTAGACCAAAGTATGGCAATAGAGGCAAAATATAATGCAAAACTGATTGAAAACAAGTGGTATAGCTACTGGTTGGAGAATAAATATTTCCACTCAGAAGTTGATGAACGTACGCCATACACCATCGTTATTCCACCACCAAATGTTACTGGGGTATTGCATATGGGCCATATGCTAAACAATACATTGCAGGATGTTTTAATACGTCGAGCACGTTTGCAGGGTTTCAACGCTTGTTGGGTTCCTGGAACCGATCACGCTTCAATTGCTACCGAAGCTAAAGTTGTTGCAAAATTAAAAGCAGACGGGATAGACAAAGCCAACCTTTCCCGTGAAGAATTTTTGGAACATGCTTGGGCATGGACCCACAAACACGGCGGTATAATTTTGGAACAATTAAAAAAACTGGGAGCTTCTTGTGATTGGGACCGTACCAAATTCACGATGGATGAGGATATGTCAGCCTCCGTGATAAAAGTATTTGTTGATTTGTACCGAAAAGGTAATATTTATCGCGGCTATAGAATGGTAAACTGGGACCCACAGGCCCAAACCACACTTTCTGATGAAGAAGTTATTTACGAAGAAAAACAAGGAAATCTCTATTATTTAAAATATAAAATTGAAAACAGCGATGACACGTTGACCATCGCAACAACACGGCCGGAAACGATTTTGGGCGATACCGCAATTTGTATAAATCCACATGATGATCGCTTTGCGCACCTTCGCGGCAAAAAAGCAATCGTGCCTGTTTGTAATCGTATAATACCCATAATTGAAGACGAATATGTAGATATTGAATTCGGAACAGGTTGTTTAAAAGTAACGCCCGCACACGACGAGAATGACAAAATTCTTGGCGATAAGCACAAACTTGAGATTATCGATATTTTGAATGATAACGGAACCTTGAACAGCTTTGGCCTTCATTATGAAGGAAAAGATCGTTTCGTAGTTCGGAAGGAAATTGTGAAGGAACTTGAAGAAATGGGCATTGTTTCAAAAATTGAAACCCATATGCACAAAGTTGGTACGAGCGAACGTACGGGCGCGGTTATCGAGCCAAAATTGAGCGACCAATGGTTTCTTAAAATGAAAGACTTGGCACAACCAGCACTGGATGCCGTTCTTCAAAAAGACGTAAACCTTGTTCCCGAAAAATTTGTAAACACCTACCGCCACTGGATGGAAAACGTGCGTGATTGGAACATCTCCCGCCAGCTTTGGTGGGGACAACAAATTCCTGCATATTTTTATGGTGAGGGAAAGGAGGATTTTGTGGTTGCCGAAAACATTGAAGAAGCGCTTCAACTCGCAAAAGAAAAATCAAATAATCAAAAATTAACAACGAGCAACCTAAAACAGGATCCCGATGCGCTCGATACTTGGTTTTCCTCGTGGCTTTGGCCCATCAGCGTTTTCAATGGAATTTTAGAACCCGACAATAAAGAAATCAATTATTATTATCCAACCAACGATCTTGTTACAGCTCCAGAAATACTTTTCTTTTGGGTAGCGCGAATGATTATGGCCGGGTTTGAATACCGAAATGAAAAGCCCTTCACCAATGTATATTTAACAGGAATTGTTCGCGATAAACAGCGAAGAAAAATGAGTAAATCCTTGGGTAATTCCCCAGATCCCATTGATTTGATGGATACATACGGTGCCGATGGCGTTCGCGTAGGCATGTTGTTGAGCTCGCCTGCCGGTAATGATTTAATGTTTGATGAAGACCTTTGCAAACAGGGGAGCGCCTTCGTGAACAAAATATGGAATGCGTACCGATTAATTAACGGATGGGAAGTAGATACCGAAAAGGAACAATCGCAAAGCGATATCATTTCCTTAAAATGGTACCGAAACAAATTCCAAAAAACCCTTACCGAAATTGAGGACCATTATAGCAAATATCGCATTAGTGATGCTTTGATGTCTACCTATAAATTAGTCTGGGACGATTTCTGCTCGTGGCTTTTGGAAATGGTAAAGCCCCCTTTCGGGGAAAAAATTTCGGAAAAAACATATTTGGACGTTATCTCTGTTTTTGAAGATAATTTGAAAATACTGCATCCTTTTGTACCGTTTATTTCAGAAGAAATCTGGCAGCATATTACCCAGCGCGATATTTCAGAAGCGTTGATAATTTCAGAATGGCCAAAGATCGATGCTTTTGATGAAAAAATAATTAAGGATTTTGAATTCGCTTCCGAAGTAATTTCAGGAATCCGTACCATCCGGAAAGAGAAGAACATTTCCTTTAAGGATACAATCGCACTTAGCGTGCTTAATAATGACAATACTTCAAAGGAATTTGACGCCGTTATATCGAAACTCGGCAACATTTCAGAATTAAATTATATTTCAGAAAAACTTGAGGGCGCCCTTACTTTCCGTGTAAAGAGCAACGAATATTTCATTCCAATTGCTGGTGCAATAAATGTTGAGGAAGAAATTGCAAAACTTTCCGAAGAATTAAAATACACCGAAGGATTTTTAAAGAGCGTTCAGGGCAAACTTAAAAACGAACGTTTTGTTAGTAGCGCACCAGAGCAAGTTGTGGCCTTGGAAAAACAAAAAGAAGCGGACGCCTTGGCAAAGATTGAAACGTTGAAATCTAGTTTAGCGGGACTTCTTTAAACACTAAAAGCAGTTAAATTATCTTAATTTGTTTTAAAGCAAGGTTAATTATTGTCTTCAACAGTGCTTTTGTTTTAACTTGTTTAAAAATAAACAATTATGGACCAAGAGAAGTATAATGAAATGGAAGCGATGCTTCACAAACTGGAAGATATTAAGAACAGTCAAAATAGTATCATTGACAAAATAAACCATGTAATTACAGATCTTTTTCAGCACCCCGACAAAGACCTTGAAAATGCGATGGAGGAAGCTCACGAAAAGGCTTCGGAAAATGTGGAAAAAATACGTGAGGCAATTGATGATTATGAAATAAAATTCAATAAAGCGCAGCAGGAATAGTTTATTTCCTGTATAAAAAATATTGTGTTACGGCTTCTATATAAAGCTTTTTGGCTTCATCACTTGTTAAATTTCTTGTTTGAAAAAGCGCGTTGGTTTTGAATGCTGAAATGTGTGGCTTACCGCCAGTGGGAGTGTCATCGTCATTGGTGGCGCGTTTGTAGTAGGCGTATAAACGCAAAAGCACATCTGCCGGAAAAGGTTCCGCATGCTCATTGATGCTTTTTACGGCATTTCTGAAAGCTATTTCGAGTTCCTCAGATGTCATTGTTTTTCTGCAATTATTGAAATACCCCCTTTTACTTTTTCGTTTAGTGCTACTTTTACTTTAGTATCAAGGGGAAGAAAAACATCCACACGCGATCCAAATTTAATAAACCCACTATCGCTAGCTTGTGCTACTTCGTCATTTATTTGGGCATAGTTAACAATGCGTTTGGCCATCGCCCCTGCAATTTGTCGGTAAAGGACTTCGCCAAAAGCGTCATTTTTCACAACAACAGTAGTTCGTTCATTCTCTTCGGAAGACTTTGGGTGCCAAGCTACCAAATATTTTCCTGGGTGGTATTTACTATAAACAATTTTCCCCCCTACAGGATAACGAGTTACGTGCACATTGATTGGGCTCATAAAAACAGAGACCTGTAATCTTTTATCATTGAAATATTCCTTTTCAAAAACTTCTTCAATTACAACTACTTTTCCGTCAACAGGTGAAAGCACATAATCTGGGTGCACCAAAAAATTTCTTTTAGGATTTCTGAAAAACTGTAAAACCAATAGCAAAAGAATTATGAGAGAAATAATAACACCCCCACGAATGGTAGGGTCTTCCACAAAAATATTGGCCAAAAGACTGAGGCCGATAACAATTAGCAGCGCAATAAAAATAATTTTGAAACCTTCTTTATGAAACATGGTCAACTATTAATAAAAATGCATAAATAAATGGGCTGGCGTAAATAATGCTGTCTAGTCTGTCGTAAAGGCCGCCATGACCGGGCATGATGATACCACTATCTTTTACACCTGCCTGTCTCTTAAATTTGGATTGGATCAAATCGCCAATTGTTCCAAATATAGAAACGATAATCGCGAGTACAATCCATTTCCACAAAGAGTACTTTTCAACAACAATAGGATCGTAGTTTTCTAATACTTTAAAGATAATAAATCCCGCCAAAAGTGCGCCAAGCATGCCACCCACAAAACCCTCGATGGTTTTTTTTGGTGAAATTCGCTCCAATAATTTATGTTTTCCAAAGTTTTTTCCGATTAAGTAAGCAAAAGTATCATTGCTCCAAACTAAGATGAAGACTGCAACAATTAGTTCTGGCATAAATTTTCCATCCACATCCATAACTGGTATGAGCGTAAGAAACACGAATCCGCTAATAATATAAAGAATTACGGTAACGTATTTTTTTTTCTCAAACATGGGTATTTTTCTCGTCCAGAGAACGTCCTTCAAAAGAAAAAGATTTACAAAACCACTTAAAATCAAGAGTAGATAAACCGCATTTTCAGTAAAAACATTATAGCTCAAAAAGTAAAAAGCTGCGGCTAGAAGAAAGTAGGCAAGATAGCTGGTGAGGTGTATTAGTTTTAAATATTCACTTAAAGTGATTATTGCCAGCACAAAGAAAAGGCCCATAAACCATTCACGCGAAGTGAACATTGCAAAAATGATGATCGAAATGTATAATACGCCCGAAAGGGTCCGTACGAGAATTTCCTTCATATTATAAGTCTTCCAGTAGCAACAAATATAGGTTTTTTGTGCTACTTCCATAACTCATAAAATCCTTTTCTTTTTCGGTTTCAAAGTCTTGAATTGTAGTGATGTTACTGGGAATATAATTTGAACTTTTATTTTTGATGGTCCGCAAACCTTCACTTATTGTATCTACAATTTGGCTAGTGGTTGCAAAAATGATGAAGTTGTAAGGAAGTTCATTTAGCTTCTTTTCCTTAATTTGGTTAGAAGAAAGCAAGATGGAACCATTGTCTGAGACCAAGGATTCACAGGTGGACAGAAAAAATTTTGAATCCGCCTTTTTTACGAAATTAAGATTGAAACCGTCAAATTTGTTGGTAAGCATTTCATTAACGCAAAACACCTCCTGTTCGTACCAATCATTTTCGAGCATTATATTATCAAAGCCTTCCAGAATTTCTTCCCAGTTTTCACAATAAATAAATTTACCTCCATTGTTTTTGAAATTATAGGTAAACTTTTCGTCAATAGGAAGTTTCTGTTCTGGGTAATAACTACTATGATCGGCTTTGTCGGCACGTTTGGCCTTCTCTTCCGATTTATAATTTGGGTTTAATAGTCTTTTAAATAGACTCATTAATAATTCATTGAGAAGTTTATAAATAGGTTTAACTTCAAATATATAAAATCTATATTGAAGTTTTGCTACCTAAAAACAAAGTTTCATTACAAATTCAAAAATAATTTAGTTTTATTTGGTAGCTACTTTTGTTGCTTCTTCCGGTATTTCAAAAGGACGGTCACCAAATATTTTTTGAAGATTGTCTTTAAAAATCACTTCTTTTTCAAGAAGCACATTCGCTAGTTGGGTCAACTTGTCTTTATTTTCTTCTAATAGTTTTATAGCGCGATTATATTGACTTTCAATAAGTGTAGAAATTTCTTTGTCTATCAATTCTGCTGTTTTTTCGCTATAAGGTTTAGAGAAGTTATATTCAGATTGTCCGCTGCTATCGTAGTAAGTAAGATTTCCAATTTTCTCATTCAGGCCGTAAATAGTAACCATGGCACGGGCTTGTTTTGTAACTTTTTCAAGATCGCTCAATGCTCCTGTGGAAATTCGGTTAAAAATTACTTTTTCCGCGGCACGGCCACCAAGAGCCGCACACATTTCATCGAGCATTTGCTCTGGGTGTATAATCAATCTTTCCTCGGGCAAATACCAAGCGGCTCCCAAAGATTGCCCACGTGGAACTATAGTAACTTTCACCAATGGAGCAGCGTGCTCAAGCATCCAACTAACCGTGGCATGGCCGGCTTCGTGAAAAGCAATGGCTCGTTTTTCGTCCATGGTCATTATCTTGTTTTTCTTTTCAAGACCACCTACAATTCTATCCACTGCATCTAAGAAATCTTGCCTACCAACAGATTTTTTGCCGTTTCGTGCGGCAATAAGGGCGGCTTCGTTACAAACATTTGCAATGTCAGCTCCAGAGAAACCTGGAGTTTGTTTTGAAAGAAAATCAGTATCTAAATCCTTATCTTTTTTAATAGGGCGCAAGTGAACTTCAAATATTTCTTTACGCTCACGAACGTCTGGAAGGTCAACGTATATCTGCCTGTCAAAACGACCGGCACGCATTAGGGCTTTATCCAATACATCTGCACGGTTTGTGGCAGCTAGCACGATAACATTTGTATTGGTTCCGAAACCGTCCATTTCCGTTAATAGCTGGTTCAAGGTGTTTTCACGTTCGTCATTGCTTCCGGAAAAGTTGTTCTTCCCACGGGCACGACCAATGGCGTCTATTTCATCAATAAAAATAATGGCAGGCGATTTATCCTTTGCTTGTTTGAAAAGGTCACGTACACGGGAAGCTCCCACACCCACAAACATTTCAACAAAATCTGAACCTGAAAGTGAAAAGAAAGGCACTTTTGCTTCACCGGCAACGGCTTTTGCCAATAGGGTTTTACCTGTTCCTGGAGGCCCAACCAACAAAGCTCCCTTCGGAATTTTACCGCCTAAGGAAGTATATTTTTCCGGTTGTTTCAAAAAATCTACAATTTCTTGCACTTCTTCTTTTGCGCCTTCCAAACCTGCTACATCTTTGAAAGAAGTTTTTACATCTGTTTTTTCATCAAACAGTTTAGCTTTGGATTTACCAATATTAAAAAGCTGACCGCCAGCACCTCCGCCGGCACCGGATGACATTCTTCGCATAATAAAAATCCAAATACCAATGATGATAACGAATGGCAGGATACCCATTAATATATCACCCCAAACATTACTTTCCGTATCAAAATTTAAGTTGGCTGATAAATTGTTTTCTGCTTTTATTTTTTGAAAATCCTCTTGGAATAACTGAAGATCGCCAAATTCAAATTGGTAGCTAGGGTCATTTGGTCCCGGTGATAAAAATGAAGGAGTATTTTCTTTAGTGGAATGTATTTCTTTCTTTTTGGCTTCTTCAGTAAGGTAAACTTTTGCAATTTTCTTATTGATAACATCAACTTTTTCAACGTCCCCATTTCTTAAAAAATCTTCAAACTTAGCTTGATTGATTTTTTCTGGTTGAGACCAGCTCCCGCCGCCAAAAAAGTTAATTCCCACAAAGAGGAGGGCAATGGCTATATAAATCCAATAGTAAGTAGGCTTCGGCCTCTTTGAATCGTTCTTTTTATTTTTATTTTCTTCAGCCATAAGGCAACTTTATTTTTAGTTCGTTGTTTCTATTTTTACCGATTTTGCATCGCCCCAAAGCCCTTCAATGTCATAAAAATCGCGAATGTGTTTTTGAAAAACGTGTACCACAACGTGCACGTAATCCATAAGTATCCATTCCGCGTTGTCGCTTCCTTCAACGTGCCAGGGTTTTTCTTTTAAAGCTTTGCTTACGGATTTTTGAATGGAATTCACAATGGCATTAACTTGTGTGTTAGAGGTACCATTACAAATTATGAAATAGTCACAAACGGTATTTTCTATATCTCGGAGGTCAAGAATTTCGATATCTTTCCCTTTTACTTCTTCAATCCCTCGTATTATTTGGGTAATAAGTTGATCTGTTCCTGCTTGTTTTTTCTGCATTAATTATTTTTCTTTTCTTTTTCGCAAAGTTATTACTTTTTTGTTACTTGATGCGCCATAAAAGCGTAATACTAAACATAATTATAGTTTTGAGGATAATCAAACTTAATGCCATCGATTCAACCAATTCTTACTTGAAGCAGTTAATCAAAGAAACACGGTTGCAGGACGAAACGGTTGTAATCGCAAACCGGCAAGTTTCGGGACAAGGGCAAAGGGGTACTGAGTGGCTTTCACGGGAGGGGCAAAGCCTTACATTCAGTATGTTCAAGGAATTTGAGATGTTTAAAATAGAGCAACAGTTCATGATTTCTATGGCCGTTTCTTTAGCTATAGCAAACACACTTAAAGGCATGGGTATTCCTAAAATATCCATCAAATGGCCAAACGACATATTGTCAGCTAATTTAAAAATTGGCGGAATTTTAATTGAAAACGTTCTGGAAGGAAGTTTTGTGAAATATTCCATCATAGGAATCGGCCTCAATGTGAACGAAATAGATTTTCCAAACCTGCCACAGGCCAGCTCCCTTAAACTTGAAACGGGAAAAACGTTTCAGTTGGAGGAAGTACTCCATAAAACTCTAAAAAATATTTCAAAAAATTTAAGAAATCTTCCATCAAAGGAGTTTTCAGAAATGAAACGGTCTTATGAAAACAGTTTATTCCGAAAAGAAATAGTCTCGGTTTTTGAAACGGCCAATGGTTCCCGTTTCAACGGAATAATAAAAGGAGTTTCTGAAATTGGAGAACTTTTGGTGGATACGGAAAATGATTCGTGCCAAAAATTTCAACTGAAAGAGGTTACATTAATTTATTGAAAGTATAATATTGTATGTTCGAGCGCTGGCTGGTTCTTTGGTCAATTGGAGTCAAACAGTTCTCGACTTCGCTCGAACAGACATTTTTCTTTTATTATTCTAGACTTGCTCTAAATTTGAAGCTAGGGTGTCAATAAATTTAGAAATGGGTCCTTTAGCCATCATCGCCATCATCGTATTAAATTTGCCTTCAAAAAATAATTCCACGGTTGAAGTATTTTCCGACACTTCGTCAATATATTCCGTTAATGTAAATGGTATTTTATCACTCATAGCTCCCAATACAACTTTGTTGGGCTTTTCAACTTCTTTTACTTCAAGTGCAATTTCGGGCATTCCTTTGAGTGCAAAAACGAAAGATTTTTCGCTTAAAACCTCAAATTTACTGATGTTCTCGGGCATCAAAGTTTCATAATTCTTTACATCTGTCAAAAAATCACAGAGTTCTGTTGCGGATTTTTGAGTTGTTACTTTTTTGCTGTTTAGTTTCATTGGAAATATTTTAGATTTTTTATTGCTATTTTTATTATAACACTGAACACTGAACTATTTCCCCCAATTCTCAGGACTCTTGCGCCACTCCGAAAGCAACGCCGCTTCCTCGGAATTGATATATCCTGATTTTTCGGCTTCTTCCAGCAACATTTCATAATTGCTCAATGTATTTAAAGTAACATTTGCATTTTTAAAATTTTCATCAGCCGTTTTAAAGCCATAACTGAAAATTGCTACCATTCCTTTCACATTTGCGTTTGCTTCTTTTAAAGCTTCAACTGCCAACAGGCTGCTTTTTCCGGTACTTATCAAATCTTCAACTACAATCACGTTGGTGTTGTTTTCCAAATGCCCTTCAATCTTATTTTGGCGTCCGTGACCCTTTGCTTCGGGACGCACATAGCAGAAAGGAACGTTCAAATAATCGGCAACCAAGGCACCAATTCCTATAGCACCAGTTGCCACGCCGGCAATCATTTCGGGCTTTCCGTAAATATCCTCAATTTGTTTTGCAAGGTTTTCACGAATGTAGTTTCGTATCATTGGATAGGAAAGTGTGACGCGATTATCACAGTAAATTGGAGATTTCCATCCCGATGCCCACGTAAAAGGGTTTTGTGGTTGTAATTTTATTGCATTAATTTGCAATAATAATGCAGCGGTTTTTTGTGCCGTTTCTTTGTTTAATATCATTGTGCAAATGTATAAAGTTTTTGTAAAAGATATTCCCATAATTCTGTCAACGGAAGAAAATATTGGGGAGCATTACACCACCATTCCTTTAAAACAGGCCCATTTTAAAAAATTGGTGAAGAAAATAAACAACGGCGAGCTGCTATATGTGAATTTATATCACAAAAATGCGGAAAAACTTGAACGATTTCTTCGGAAAAAAATAAAAGTAGTTGAGGCTGCAGGCGGCCTGGTTTTCAACAGTAAAAAGGAAATTCTCTTTATCCGAAGAAACAAAAAATGGGATCTTCCAAAAGGAAAAATTGAAAAAGGTGAAACCCATCGCGAGGCTGCAATACGCGAAGTTATTGAGGAAACGGGTGTGAAGGATTTGGAAATCCGCCACTTTATGATGAAAACGTATCACGTATTTACTCGAAACGATAAATTTAGATTAAAAATAACTTATTGGTACGAAATGTTCAGCGATTATGATGGGCCATTAATTCCCGAACCTCAGGAAGGAATTAAAAAAGTTAAGTGGAAAAATTTCCAAAAATCCCAAAAGGCTCTTCAAGATTCCTACGAAAATATCAAACTTTTATTTCCGAAGGAATATTTAACCACCCACCCGAACGATCGGATAACGGAGGTGTGATTTTTCGTAATAAGGAGATTTTTTATGTATCCAATCCAACTGCAAATACCAGTTATTTGCAAATTCGGGTTCTTTCAGTTTTTTGGTTTCAAACTCTTTTTTTATTTCTGGGTTTTCATTCAAAAAACTTTCTGCCATATCTTCCCAAACGTAGGGTGAAAAACCTTCTTTTTGCTGAAGGATAGCGTCGAAAAAATTCCAATTAAAAAAAGAATCTTTCGCTGAAGGTTCCAATGTTTCCAATAAATAACGAACTCCAGGTTGTTGGGTTTTTATTAAAATATCTCCAGTTTTTAAAGTAACATTTTCTATGTTTTTGGAAACTTCGGTTTGGTAATGAAGATAATGCCCTTCAAACGGATTTTTAACAGTTTCAAAACTTTTTATATGATATACTTCAGCGGCAATTGTTGAATCATTTTTTATTTGGGAGAATTCAATATTATTCAATTTTAAAAGATCAATAACGTTCCAATACCCTTTCGGAATAATATATGCCGAAGGAATTGTAACAGAATCTGTCGCTTTAAAATAATTGTAATAAGTTACATTTTTAGTGAAAGGTTTGTCTCGGAAATATTTTAAGCGATCTGCACCAGTAACTTTGCTCGAAATCATTTTCCCTTCAAAACCTTTGAACTTTAAAGTTGAGGTTTTTGAGGAATCTACTTCCCACGAAATAGGGTAGTAGCTCCCCACTTTGTATTTTTCAAAGGAATTTGTTCGCAGATTTTTAATTTTTTCAGCATCTTTTTCCGCAATGGAAATAAACGTTTTCATCAACTCATAAATGCCATCAACACGTTGTTTGTAAGGTTTTAGCATATGCGTTTCCACCATCATTCCCAATGTATTGAATAAAGTGGTGTAGCCAGTTGAATAGCGAGGCGAATCCATAAATTGCTCAAAACCACTTTCGGGCACTTGATTGAATACGTTCACGTAGGGTGTGATATCCCATTTTTTTTGATGAAGCGAATCCTCCAACTGTGGCACAAATGAAGTATGCAAATAATTGCCCATTTCGCCACCCAATTTATTGTGCTGCGTAAAAAGATGGGTGAGCACATATTGGTAATCGGCACCGTTGCTAACGTGGTTGTCGATGAATAAATCTGGATTTAACCAATGAAAAATTTCGGCGAAAGCGCGGGCATTTTTAGTGTCGGCTTTTATAAAATCGCGGTTCAAATCATAATTTCTGGCATTTCCGCGAAAACCGTATTCCTCGGGGCCGTTTTGGTTGGTTCGGCTTGTACTGTTTCTGTTCAAAGCGCCGCCAATGTTATAAATAGGAATGGTGGCGATTATAGTATTTTTTGGTGCTGGAATTTTATTTTCGGCCAAATCGCGAAAAAGCAGCATTGTGGCATCAATGCCATCGGGCTCGCCGGGATGGATCCCGTTGTTTATTAGCAATAAGTTTTTTTCATTTTTTGAAAATACTTCTGTTGTTTTCCGAGGGATTTTGTTTTGCGGATCAAAAATTACCAAATGGAGTGGATAGCCGCTATCCGTCTCTCCCATTTCAAAAATTGAAATGGAAGGATATTGTTTTTCCAAGGAAGAATAGAACTCAATTGTATTTCTATAGGTTTCAGTCAGTGCTCCATTTGAGGTTTCAAAAGAAATAATTTGCGAATGGGCCTGCATAAAGAAAAAAAGAAAACAAACCTGAAAAATGTGCTTCATTACTATCAATAATTTTAGCAAATATACTTTAGCAATCCCTGTTTTCACTCAAAAGCTTACTTGAAAGAAGTAACACAAATGTTAAAGTTTTTATTTTGGCCAAAGTAAATATATTGTAATGAGTTAATTACAAATTTCCTTTTTTTCCAAATTAAATCTTATGACTATTTTTTTTTTAAAAACCCTTGTATTTGTTAGCTTTGAGACAGTAAATAAAAATAATTAAAACAAAAAAAAATGAAAAAAATTACATTACTTATTGCCACTTTGGCCGTAACCGCATTTACAACCGCCCAGACAGTTTTGTCACATTCTAACGATAATACAGTTTTCGAGAATGGATCTGTTGCGTGTGCATCCGATCCTGATGGAGTACCTGGATCTGGCGATGAAGGAACCAGTGACAATATTTATTACAGAGCTTATACTCCTTCAGAATTTGGGATCACAGGTGGATTTGAAGTTCAAGGTGCTAATTTCTTCATTTCATTTAATGATAATGGAGGCACTAACCCTACAGTGGATTTTACTGTACGTTTTTATAGCTCAACCGGTGTTTTCCCTGCGGGAACATTAACTGAAATTGCTTCCCAGGCCGTACAGGCAACTGTTGCTGATGACGGTTCTTTATTTGAAGTTGTTCTGGATACTCCTGTTGTAGTTAATGCTAATTCAGAAGTTATTGTAGGTGTGGATATTCCTGCGGCTCCTCCAGTTCCTGATAATTATGATATTCGAATTGGTATTAATTCATTGGGTGAAAATGATCCTAGTTATTTAAGTTCTGAAGGATGTTCTATTTTTACTCCAACCCCAACAGCAGCTATTGGTTTTCCTGATAATGCTTTAATTTTAGACATAGTTGGGGAAGAAACTGTTCTAGGTGTTAACGAAGCCGCATTGGCTCAAATTGGTGTTTATCCAAATCCAGTAAAAGATAATCTTAACCTAACGGTACCAGCTTCTGTGGAGATTAAAAATGTAGCTGTTTACGATCTTTTAGGAAAAAACTTAAATATTTCCTTTAGTGAGGGGGTTGTAAATACCGCAAGTCTTTCACAGGGCGTATACTTGTTAAGAGTTGAAACCTCTGCAGGTACGCTTACACAAAAGATTGTGAAGCAATAATTTAATTTTATATATTTAAAAGCCCGATACAATGTATCGGGCTTTTTTTATGACCATTACTCAGGATATACCGCTACTGAAACAATAAAAAATCCCACAAATTTAATTGATTCAATGCCGTTGGAGGTTTCTAAAACTTTTCTTGAGCATATAGAATTCTGAATGTTAGAAAATATAATATTTAAATACTTTTTATTATAAGTTGAATGCAACACTTTTCATTCAATTATGTATTTAAAATTTTTCTTTCAATTTAACTTTTAATAGATTTTGTGAAAAAAAATATTTTTATCCAAACCCCTGTCATACATTTGATTAAATAAAAACATAAAAATTATAACAATGAAAAAAATTACTCTACTTTTATTTTTGGGTTCAGCATTTGTTTTTGCCCAACAACCTCAGTCTTATACCGAAGTGTCAACTTCCTATCAGACAGCTACTGTGAATGGGAGCTCAGAAAAGGCGACTATTGTTAGGGTCGATAACAATAGATTACCCATTATTGATACCTATACTACTTTGGTCGATTTTAATTCGGCTGTAAATGCAAATTGCTCCTCAACCACTTTAACATCAGAAGATTTTTCCGGTGGGCCAGGAAGCATTACTGATTGCGGCTTGATTATTAGCAGTAATGGAGATGGATGCTTTCCTGCAGGCGAATTGGAGGCAGGATTTGATGCACAGGCATCTGACTTTACTACAATGATCAATATTCCTACTGGAGCAATTGGGAATGTAGATTCTTTAATTGGAGCTACAACTTTTGTTAATTATACTATTATAAATTTTTCGCCCGAAGTTTACGCGATTGCTATGGATATTTGGGAAAACAACGATCCAAATACTGAAGTGAGAATATATGGTGCTGGTGGATCTTTAATAGATACTTTTTCTGTGACCACACCAACCAATTCACAAACCTTTTTTGGTTTTATATCTGATGAGCCCGTATCAAAGGTTGAACTTGAAGGTGCAAATGGTAGTGGGGAGCTTTTTGGAAACTTTTTATTTGGCGGTGATTGTGCTCCTTTATCTGTTAATAATAGTTTATTAGCACAGGTTTCAATATACCCTAATCCCGTTACAAACGTTTTGAATTTGAAAATGCCTTCTAATGTTATTGTTGAAAATGCAGTACTTTATGATGTACTTGGTAAGAACACTGGCACTATCCTTATCAATGGTGAAATGAATACTTCAAATCTTTCAGTAGGTGTTTATTTATTAAAAGTTGTGACTTCGGCAGGAACACTGACCCAGAAAATCATTAAACAATAAAGTAAAATTTTTTTATATTTTAAAAACCCTGATCATTGGTCAGGGTTTTTGTTTTTTTGAAATAATGTTGGATTCTAATAGTTTTTGTTTATCAAAAAAAGAAAATTTAATCATTTAAAGCCAATTGCCAAAGTTATTAAAATGAAGTTCATTCAGCTTTGGGTCTCAAATAAAAATCCCCAAAAACAAAAGCCTTCGGGGATTAATTTTAAACAGAAATAGTTTTATCCGTTCATCGATATCAAAAATTCTTCGTTATTTCGAGTTTTTTTGATGCGGTCATTTATGAATTCCATTGCTTCCACAGGGTTCATATCTGCTAGATATTTACGCAATACCCACATACGTTGCAGCGTATTTTCATCAAGCAGCAAATCGTCGCGGCGTGTACTGGAGGAAGTAAGGTCGATAGCGGGGAAAATCCTTCGGTTGGAGATCTTTCTGTCCAATTGAAGTTCCATGTTACCAGTTCCCTTAAATTCCTCAAAAATAACCTCATCCATTTTCGATCCCGTTTCGGTAAGCGCAGTTGCGATGATGGTCAAAGAGCCACCGTTTTCAATATTTCGTGCGGCACCGAAGAAGCGTTTTGGTTTATGCAGTGCATTTGCGTCCACACCACCGCTCAATATTTTGCCACTAGCCGGTTGAACGGTATTGTATGCCCTCGCCAATCGCGTAATGGAATCCAAAAGAATTACTACATCGTGGCCGCATTCAACCAATCTTTTTGCTTTGTCTATTACAATATTTGCAACACGAACGTGCTCGCTTGCTTCTTTATCAAAGGTTGAGGCAACCACTTCCCCGCGAACATTACGTTGCATATCGGTAACTTCCTCAGGGCGTTCGTCGATCAAAAGAACAATTTGATAAACTTCGGGATGGTTTGCTGCTATTGCGTTTGCAATATCTTTCAGCAACATCGTTTTACCGGTTTTTGGTTGTGAAACAATCATCCCACGTTGTCCTTTTCCGATAGGCGCAAAAAGATCTATAATCCGTGTTGAAATGGTACTTTGTTTATCTGCAAGATTGAATTTTTCTTGCGGAAAAAGTGGCGTTAAATGCTCAAAGGAAACTCGGTCGCGAACCACATTTGGGTTCAATCCGTTTATTTTGTTCACCTTAATTAGCGGGAAATATTTTTCACCTTCTTTTGGCGGGCGCACTTCGCCCAAAACGGTATCTCCAGTTTTTAGACCGAAAAGGCGGATCTGTGATTGCGAAACGTAAATATCATCCGGAGATGAAAGATAATTGTAATCACTTGAGCGCAAAAATCCGTAACCGTCCTGCATAAGATCAAGCACACCTTCACTTTCAATGATACCATCAAACTCATAATCTGGCTCGCGATAACGGTTTCGGGAATCTTTGTTGCCATTGCTCCTGTTATCTTGAACGTTGCCGTCCTTTTGTTTTTGGTTTTGGTGCTTTGGGCGGTTGTCTGAATTGTTGCTGTCGCTCCGTTGATTTTTCTGTCTATTATCGGTATCGCCAGAATTTGATTTCTGGTGCTGTGGTCTTTTATCGTCCCTTTTATCATTGCTTGAACGTTTGTCGTCTTTGTTGCCCGAACGTCTGTCCTCTTTATTATTGGAACGTTTGTCGTCCTTATTATTATCGGAACGCCTGTTGTCATTAGGTGGCGGGGTGTCACCTCCCTTTTTGTCGTCATCATTTTTTTTATTTTGATGCGATTTTTGTGGCTGTGGCTTTTTGTTTCGGTTATCGTTCCTTTCTGGCCGGGACTTTTGATCTTTAACCTGAGTATCTTTTGAAGCGTTGGCTGCTGGCTCAGTTTTTTTTGTTTCTGAAGAAGGCTCCTCCGCTTTAAGCACAGCTTTTACGGCTTTGGGATTTGCTGCTTGGTAGTCAAGAATTTGATACACCAAGTCCAATTTTTTTTGAGTGCGGTATTTTGGCACATCAAGTTCTTTTGCTATTTCCTGAAGCTCAGGAAGCTTTTTATCTTTTAATTCTGAAATTTCAAACATGTAGAAAATACTGTAGTTTAAGTTGATACTGTTTATCCTGATGAGAAGGTAAGTACGTTGAAAATTTTTAGGAGACTAAGTAACCTTTATTGAGTTGGTTACGAATAGATACTGCAATAATACAATAATAAATTAAAAAGTACTGTTATTTTTTTTAAAAAGATAACGTATTTTTGCGACACAATTGAGCCTTTTCAATATGATACAACGTATTCAAACCATATATTTAATAATAAGTGCTGTCATTATGGTCGCTCTGTTTCTGTTTTTTCCAGTAGTTTTGGGAGAGGATGAAACAGTTATTATTAATCGCAATGAGCCATTGGTGTTTGGGTTGATTTTTCTATCTGTTGCATTGGCCATTATTTCAATTTTAAGTTTCAAAAAACGGCAAACACAATTTGTGCTAAACCGTTTAAATATAATTTCAAACTTTATATTACTAGGAGTTTTCGTTTACAGATCACTTACTTTATCCGGAGAAACTTTTGTTTCAGAGAAGGGTATTGGGGTGCTTCTTCCTATCATTTCTATCGTATTTTTAGTGCTGGCCAACAAGGCCATAAAAAAGGATGAAGACCTCGTAAAATCTGTGGATCGGTTACGATAAACCAATCTTGGTATATTAGTGCAGAGCCCTCAAAGTATGCCAACTTTGGGGGTTTTTTGATTTTAAGGCTTAAGCTGTCTTTTTACTGATTCCTAATCCCTAATTCCTTTTCGCCAGAAACTATTTTTCAAATTCAATAACCTCTAAATTCTGAATTTTATCTCCATCAATCTCAAATCGTAACATTGTTCTCACCTTTTGAAATCCATGTTTGCCTACCGCGCCAGGATTCATATGAAGCAGTCTTGTGGTTTTGTCGGGCATCACTTTTAATATATGGGAATGACCGCAAATAAAAATCGTGGGAGGATCTGAATAAATTTCCTGCCGAATTGAAGGGTTGTATTTTCCGGGATAACCACCAATATGAGTGATCCAAACATCAACTTTTTCACACATAAAACGATTGTGAAGTGGAAATTCCATTCTCGCTTCCTTAGAGTCGATATTGCCATAAACTGCCCGTAGGGGTTTAAGATTTTTAATGGTATCAGTCACAGAAAGATCGCCAATATCGCCCGCATGCCACACTTCATCAGCTTGTTTCACATATTTCAGGATTTTATCGTCAATGTAGCTGTGCGTATCGCTTAGAAGTAGGATTTTTTTCAATTTATAATAGTGTATTATGGGATTATTGGAATATTAGATTGCTAAGTTATTTATTATTTTGGATCATTCCCATGTAAAAAGGCATCTAAACTTTTAAACTTCTAAACCTCAAAACTCCTAAAGTAAATCGTAATTTTGTCAATTCTGAAAAAAAACAATTGCGATATTTTATAGAAATAGCCTACAACGGAAAAAACTATTTTGGATGGCAGCGCCAGCCAGAACAAATTAGCGTACAACAGGTTTTGGAAGAAACACTTTCCACTTTTCTTCGGACTGAAATAAAAATTACTGCTGCGGGGAGAACCGATACCGGAGTGCACGCAAAACAGCTTTTCGCGCATTTTGATTATGATAAAATTGAAAATATAGAAGAGTTCCTTTTCAGAATAAATTCGTTTCTTCCGAAAGATATTTCAATGAAGAATATCTTTGAAGTAAAGGTTGATGCACACGCGCGTTTTGATGCCGTGGAAAGGGAATACCAATATATAATTACGCTTAAAAAAGACCCATTTTTAACAGATTATGCGTTTCAAATAAATAACAAGCCGGATGTGGAACTGATGAACCAAGCTGCCAAATTGTTATTGAACCATAAAGATTTTCAATGCTTTTCACGCTCCAAAACCGATGTTAAAACGTACAATTGTACAATTGTGAAAGCATTTTGGGAAGCTAAAAATAATAGACTTATTTTTACAATCGCCGCAGATCGTTTTTTGCGAAATATGGTTCGCGCAATTGTTGGGACGCTTTTGGATGTAGGCTTTGGAAAAGTTTCATTGGATGAATTTCAAAAGATATTGGATAGTAAAAGTAGAGAAGCCGCAGGTGCCTCAGCGCCAGCCCATGGGTTGTATTTGACTAAAATAATTTATCCAAAAAAAATTTTCACAAATGAGTAAAGGAAATTTTTCCCATAATGAAAACAAAAACGAATTCACCAATTAACAAATTCACAATTTAACCGTGTCAGAAACCACAGGAAATGCATTCGATTTTAAGCTTTTTAAGCGGTTAATAGCTTTTACAAAGCCTTACCGGGGCGTATTTTATTTTGTTGCTTTTGCGGCAATTGTGATGTCCGGTCTTGCCGTTTTGAGGCCCTATCTTTTAGAATTGGCCATAGATAATTCCATGGTCCCCAAAGACGGTGAAGGCTTTATGAAGTACATCATTTTGATGATTGTGGTACTGCTGCTGGAGGTATTTTTTCAATTTGCCTTTATTTTTTATACCAATTGGCTTGGACAAAGTGTAATCCGCGATATGCGCCAAAAACTCTTCCGGTTGATGATGAGTTTTAAAATGCAATATTTTGACAAAAGTGCTGTCGGAAGGTTAACAACGCGAGCCGTGAATGATGTTGAAACAATTTCAAGTATTTTCAGCGAAGGTCTTTTTATGATTATTAGTGATTTGCTGAAAATGGTGGTAATAGCAGGGTTTATGCTCACACAAAGTTGGAGGCTTTCCCTCATTGTTTTTATTGTTCTTCCTTTTATTCTATATGCCACCCGTGTGTTCCAAAAAGCGATGAAAGTTGCTTTTGAGGACGTTAGAAACCAAGTTGCCAACCTCAATACCTTTGTGCAGGAACGAATTACAGGAATGAAAATAGTACAGATTTTCACACGTGAAAAAACTGAATATGATCGTTTTCAGGAAATAAATAAAGACCATAGAAAAGCATGGATTAAAACAGTGTGGTACAACTCCATCTTTTTCCCAATCGCCGAAATGGCGGGAGCTGTGGCTACAGGTTTAGTGGTGTGGTATGGAGGTTTAAACGTGATTGGTGGTGGAGTTGTTACTCTTGGTATTATCACCGCTTTTATTCAATATGCTGAAATGCTTTTTAGGCCGCTTCGGCAGATAGCCGATAAGTTCAACACCCTACAAATGGGGATGGTGGCAGCAAATCGTGTTTTTGGGATTCTCGATACCAAATCGCACATTGCAGATACAGGAACTGTTGATTACACCAGCACCAAAGGCGAAATTGAATTTAAGAATGTTCACTTTGGTTACAATGAAAACGAAGAAGTTATAAAAGGAATTTCCTTTGAGGCAAAACCCGGCGAAACCGTTGCCATTGTGGGTGCTACGGGGGCGGGAAAAAGTACAATTATCAATCTTTTGAACCGTTTTTATGAAATTAATAGCGGTGAAATTTTAATCGATAATATATCTTTGAAGGAATATAAGCTTTCCTCACTCCGCAACCAAATAGCTGTAGTGTTGCAGGATGTTTTCCTTTTTGCAGATTCTATTTTGAATAATATAACCCTGGGCAACCCAAATATTTCCGAAGAAGAAGTAATTGCGGCGGCAAAGGAAATTGGAGTGCATAAGTTTATTAAATCGCTTCCCGGCGGCTATCACTATAATGTGAAGGAACGCGGAAGCATGCTTTCTTCCGGACAAAGACAACTGATTGCTTTTTTACGTGCATACGTTAGTAAACCTAGCATTTTAGTTCTTGATGAAGCTACTTCTTCCGTAGATACCTATTCCGAAGAAATGATCCAAACGGCGACCGATAAAATTACGAAAGGGCGCACTTCAATAGTTATCGCACATAGGTTGGCAACAATCAAGAAAGCCGATAAAATTATAGTGATGGATGCTGGAAAAATAGTTGAGGAAGGCACACACAAAGAATTGTTGAAACTTCAAAATGGGTTTTACCGAAATCTTTATGAGGTGCAGTTTATGGCGGAAGAAGCGATTTAACTTAAATCCTTTTTTAGAATTTTCAACAATTCATCCGTATTTTCAAAAAGCACAAAATTACCATCTTTTAGATAAGAAATGGTTCCATTTTCTTCGGATACCACCAAACACACAGCATCGGTTTTTTCTGTTATTCCAACAGCTGCGCGGTGCCGAAGACCAAAGCGCAATGGAATTTTTCGGTCGTTTGAAACTGGTAAAATAACGCGTGTTGCCGTAATTCTGTTTTCCTCTATAATCATCGCGCCGTCGTGAAGTGGGCTATTTTTAAAGAAAATACTTTCAATAATGGGTTGATTCACTTCTAGGTTCATTTCGTCGCCCGTATTTTTCACAAAATCCAAACTATTATTACGCTGAAGCACAATCAAGGCGCCAGTATGGGAAGCAGACATTTTTTTGATTGCAGAAATTATTGCTTCAAGATTGGTTTTTGGTCCAGTATCCTCTCCCATCAATTTGAATTGCCTGAAAAATCGTCGTCGAGCGTTGAAATTTGTTGAACCTAGCATCAACAAAAATTTTCTAATTTCCTGCTGAAAAACCACAATCAAAGCGAACATTCCTACCCCCAGAAATCCGCCAAGAATCTTGCTCAGCAATTCCATTTCCAGAAGTTGGGTAACTATAAAAATTGCATACACAATGATAATTCCCACTAAAATATTGATAGCCACGGTGCCTTTCACCAAATTATAGAGATAATACAACAGGAATGCGACGAGCACAATGTCTAAAATATCTAAAATGCGTATGTCGAGAAAATCCAAGGGCGTGCTTTTTTTGTAAAAGTAATTTAAAAAATGATTCTATTGAAACTGTTGTTGTTTTCTATTGCTGCTATTCATACTATTGATTCTATTGAAGCTATGTAAACGATTGCTTCGAGAAATAATAAATCTTTAATTTGAATTATTTTTTAGGTTTTCAATCAATGTTACACATTCCATTGCTTCCTTTACGTCGTGCACCCTCAAAATCTGCGCGCCTTTTAATAGCGCGATGGTATTAATTGAAGTAGTCCCATTTAAGGCTTTTTCTGCAGAAGTTTTCAGGGTTTTGTAAATAAAGGACTTTCGCGAAACACCGGCTAAAATAGGAACATCCAAATTTTGAAAAAGTTCCAGGTTGTTCAAAAGCTGAAAACTCTGTTCAGGGATTTTGGCAAATCCAAATCCGGGATCGGCAATAATATCGTTAACACCTACCGCTCGGGCAAGTGCAATTTTTTCTGATAAATCCTTTAAAACATCAATTGTCACATTTTTGTAATCGGTTAATTTCGTCATATTTTTTGGAGTGCCCCGCATATGCATCAGAATGTAAGGGACTTTTAGTTGTGCCGCTGTTTTATACATTTCAGAATCCAGAGTTCCTCCCGAAACATCATTAATTATGGCTGCTCCTGCAAACACCGCTTGTTTTGCAACCTCACTTCGGAAGGTATCTACGGAGATTAAAGCGTCCGGAAATTTTTTTGAGATACTTTTAACTGCTTCAACAACTCTTCCAATTTCCTCACTTTCCGAAATATCATCTGCGCCGGGTCGTGTACTGTAACCGCCAATATCTAAAAAGGTAGCTCCTTCAGAAAACATTTTTTCCGCCTGATCCAGAATATCTTTTTCCGAAAATGTTTTTCCGCCGTCATAAAATGAATCTGGCGTAACATTAATAATACCCATCACTTTAGGGACAGAAAGGTCTATGAGTTTTCCGCGGCAGTTAATAGTCATTTTAATACTTTATTTTTTCAGACTTGAGTTTATAAGCTATTCAGTTTATTCCAAAATAACTTTAAGCTTACAACTTTGAACTTTAAACTATTTAAGCGAAATTTACGCAAAATCTTAGAAATCACTAATGGCCGATACTTCAAATCAATACAACGACCAGATTGAAAAATGCAGGGAACTGTTTATCAATAAAATGCACGATTACGGAAGTGCATGGCGAATTCTTCGGCTTCCATCATTGACCGACCAAATTTTTATAAAGGCACAGCGTATCCGTGGTTTGCAGAATAATAAAGAACAAAAAATTGCCGAAGACGAAACCAGTGAATTTATTGGGATTGTAAATTATTCCATTATGGCTTTAATTCAATTGAAAAAAGGTGTCGTGGAACAGCCCGATCTTTCTCTGGAAGAAGCAACCCAACTTTATGATGAACAAGTGGCCAAAACCAAACAATTGATGATGGATAAAAATCACGATTACGGTGAAGCCTGGCGCGATATGCGCGTAAGTTCGCTGACAGATTTAATTCTTCAAAAATTATTGCGCGTTAAACAAATTGAAAATAACAGTGGGAAAACATTAGTTTCTGAAGGTATTGATGCAAATTATCAGGATATGATTAATTATGCCGTTTTTGCGTTGATCCATTTAGGAGAAAACCAAGAGAACCAAGATTCAAGAACCAAGAACCAAGAACAATGAGAATATTAGTCGGAATATCACGAATAATAGTTGGCGTATTATTTATAATAAGCGGATTGATTAAGTTGAATGATCCCGTTGGGTTTTCATTTAAACTGAAAGATTATTTCGCGCCCGAAGTCTTAAACCTGGAATTCTTGGTGCCATATGCACTTGTGATCGCTATATTTTTGGTGATTGTTGAAGTGTTGCTGGGTATTTCATTGCTTTTGGGTTATCTAAAAAAATTCACTTTGTGGAGCCTTTTGTTAATGATTGTGTTCTTCACTTTCCTAACATTTTATTCTGCATATTTCAACAAAGTTACTGATTGTGGCTGTTTCGGTGATGCTATAAAGTTAACGCCGTGGGAATCTTTCAGCAAAGATATAGTGCTGTTGGTTTTGATTTTGATTCTTTTTTTGGGAAGAAAATGTATTCAACCGTTTTTTACGAAACAAACTCGAAGCCTCATTATTTTCGCATCATTTGTAGTCTGTCTTGGGATAACTTACTACGTTTTGCAGCACCTTCCGATTATTGATTTCCGTCCCTACAAAATTGGGGCGAACATTAAAGATGGAATGAGCGTTCCCGACAACGCTCCACAACCTATTTTTGAATATAAATGGAAATTCAATATGAACGGTGAAGAAAAAATAATTACCACAAACGGCGAATATCCACAGGTTGACGGGGAGCTGATAAGCACCGAAACCGAAATGATTCAAGAAGGCTACACACCACCAATCCACGATTTCACGATGGAAAGGGATGGAGAGGATTTTACGACCCAGTTTTTGGATATGGAAAATCTGGTAGTGGTGATTGCCTATAGCTTAGGAAATACTGAAAAAGACGGCTACATTCCGATTAAAGAAGATTACCGATAAAGCCTTGAAAAATGGGTATAACGTGATTGGACTTTCTGCCTCTTCCCCAGAAATGACCGAAGCTTTGACGGAGGAATACAAGCTAAATTTCAAGTTTTATTTCTGTGATGAAACTACTTTAAAAACCATAGTGCGCAGTAATCCTGGAATTTTGGAGTTGGATAATGGAACCATAAAACAAAAACTTCATTGGAACGACGCCCAAAAATTAGAACTTCCCGTGGTTGAAAATGCTAAACCAAAATTAGATCTTTCATTGAAACAGCGTTTGGACAGCATAGCTGTGCTCGATCAAAAATATAGAAAGTTAATGCAGGCGCAATCATTGGAAGAACGGAAAAAACTGGGCGAAAGTATGGGCCTTTCCGAAGCTGAATACAGTGGCGATCTTTCGCAATTGCAAAGTGTTTTGGACAGTGTTAATATGATTTTTGTGGAAAAATACTTCATTCAAAAAGGATATCCCGGCAAATCTGTTGTAGGCGAGGAATCAAATTTGGTTGCTTGGAATGTTCTGCAACATAATCCTGATAAAATTCCACTTTATTTACCTCTAGTGAAAAAAGCTGCGACTGAAGGAGAGATTCCCAAAACCTCGGCCGCAATCATGGAAGATCGATATTTGATGATGGAAGGGAAACCTCAAATTTATGGCACCCAAGGAATGAGTTATGACGATGCCCGGGGTTCATTTATCTGGCCTATAGAAAATCCAGAAACGGTGAACCAAAGAAGAAAGGAAGCGGGTTTTGAAGAAACCATTGAAGCGTATGCAAAAGTTCTTTTTGGTGATGATTTTGTATATGAGCCCCGCACTATTGAACAAATAAACTACTAAAACGTGGCAAGCTATATACTTCAAAAATTGGGTTATGCATTGCTAACGTTGTTTGGGGTGGTAACCGTGATTTTTTTATTATTTACAATACTTCCCGGTGATCCCGCGCGAATGATGCTGGGTCAAAATGAAACAGCTGAACAGCTTGCGGTAGTAAAAAAGAAATATGGTTTTGATCAACCGGTGTATGTTCAATATGTAAGATATTTGAACGATTTGTCGCCTATATCTTTTCACAGTAAAAACCCTGAGGATTACACATTTCTTTCCGAAGGAAAATATAATGCCGCAAAATTGTTTTCAGTTGGAAATACAAACGTAGTTTTAAAAACACCCTATTTGCGCGAATCATTTCAAAAGAATGGAAAGGAGGTGAGTGAAGTAATTGCTGAAACGCTTCCAAACACTTTTATATTGGCAGTTTCGGCAATCGTTATTGCAATGATTATCGGCGTTTTTTTGGGAATTATTTCCGTGCTTTTCAAAGATGGGTTTATTGATAAAATGATTCAATTGGTAAGCACTTTGGGAATGAGTGTTCCTTCTTTTTTCAGCGCGATCATCTTTGCGTGGATTTTTGGTTTTTTACTTCACGAATACACGAATTTGGATATGACTGGTAGCCTCTATGAAGTAGATGATTTTGGCAATGGAAAATATATTCAGTGGAAAAATTTAATACTTCCCGCAATTGTTTTGGGCATTCGTCCGCTGGCGGTTGTGAGCCAATTGATGCGAAATTCGCTGCTCGAAGTATTGAACCAAGATTATATTCGCACGGCAAAGGCAAAAGGCCTTTCTTTTTATAGGATTATAAAAAGACATGCTTTGAAGAATTCATTAAACCCTGTAGTTACAGCAATTTCGGGATGGTTCGCATCCATGCTCGCGGGCGCGGTTTTTGTGGAATATATTTTCGGGTGGAACGGTTTGGGAAAAGAAATTGTCAACGCATTGAACACTTTGGATCTGCCCGTAATAATGGGAGCGGTAATAGTAATTGCCACTTTGTTTATTATAATCAATATTTTTGTAGATGTAATTTATGGTTGGCTGGACCCGAAAATTAGTCGACAATAAATGGTACAATATCAATATTACCAATAGAAAAAATAGCAATGAGAAAAAAAATAGTAGCTGGAAACTGGAAAATGAACAACGATTTGGCCGAAACTGAAATGTTTTTGGTGGAACTGAAAAAGCAGGTATTTCCTGAAAATGTAGCAATTATAATCGCACCACCGTTTACAAGTCTAAACCACGCCTTCAAATCTTTACATGACCACAATGTAGAAATTGCCGCACAGAATATGCACCAAAAAAACGAGGGCGCTTTTACGGGTGAAATTTCGGCAAAAATGATAAAAAGTGTTGGTGCCAAGACCGTTATTTTAGGCCATAGCGAACGACGCGCTTTTTGCAATGAAGACAACGCCCTGCTTGCGGAAAAAGTAAATACTGCACTCGAAAATGAAATGAACATTATATTCTGCATTGGGGAAGAATTAAAAGATAGACAACGCGGCAGCCATTTTGAATTAATAAAAAACCAACTTTCCGAAGGTTTATTTCATATTCCCAATGATTGTTGGAATAAGATAATTATTGCTTATGAACCTGTTTGGGCAATTGGGACTGGTGAAACGGCTAGCCCAGAACAGGCACAGGAAATGCATAAATACATTCGAAAAATAATTGGTGAAAAATATGCTACAGCAATTGCTGACGAAGTTTCAATTCTTTACGGTGGAAGTGTAAAACCGGATAATGCCGCTGAAATTTTTGCACAAGCCGATGTTGACGGAGGTCTTATTGGCGGCGCATCATTGAAAGTTGATAGCTTTATGAAAATTGTAAATTCTTTTCAAAACGAAACAGAAAAAGGAACTTGAGTTAATAGGAAAAAGTAATTGTCATTGTTTCCTCAAATCTTGATCTATAATTCAAAATTATGTCACAAATTTATATTGAATATATTTTTAAAGTTGAACCGCTTCAGCCAGGTACGGAAATTTTAATTGCCGAATTGGGTTACGCAGGTTTTGAAAGTTTTGTGGAAACAGAGGAGGGGGTTTGCGCATATATTCAAAAAGATGAGTGGAATACGGATATTTTGGACGAAATCAATATTCTTAATTCTGAAGAATTCACAATTGAGTTAACTTTTTCAGAAATAGAACAAATCAACTGGAATTCGGAATGGGAGAAGAACTTTGCGCCAATTGAAGTTGATGGAAAATGTACCGTTCGCGCGCCATTTCACCCAAAGAAAAATTTTGAATACGAGATTGTTATCGAGCCCAAAATGTCTTTTGGTACCGGCCATCACGAAACCACTTTTATGATGCTGCAATTTATATTGGAAAACGATTGCAAAAATAAAAGTGTGCTGGATATGGGTTGCGGAACTGCCGTGCTGGCTATTTTGGCCGAAATGCGCGGTGCTTCAAAATTGGATGCAATTGATATTGACGAGTGGTGTTTTGAGAATTCCATGGAAAATATTCAGAGAAATAATTCTGAAAATATTTCGGTTTTTCTCGGTGACGCTTCTTTGCTTTCGGGGAAAAAATATGATGTAGTATTAGCCAATATAAACCGAAACATACTGCTCAATGATTTGGAAATCTACCGAGAAAGTTTAAATGCGCAGGGAGAACTTTATTTAAGTGGTTTTTATAAAGAAGATTTGCCAATTATTGCAGAAACCTGCAATAAGTTGGGTTTTACTTTCGTTGAAAGTAAGGAGAAAAACAAATGGGTTGCCGCGAAATTTAAAATTTTGTAAATTTAATTGGTTTTATGAATTTTATAAAAGTTATGGATGTTAAAGAAAAAATAAAAGAAGATATATCGGTTGCCGAGAAAGAAAGCAACCTTAATGAAATTGTGCTTTACAATGATGATGTAAACACTTTTGATCACGTAATAAACAGTTTGATTTTCGTCTGCGAGCATACACCGGAACAGGCCGAACAGTGTTCAATTATAGTGCATTACAAAGGAAAATGCACAGTGAAAACAGGAGAGTTTAATGAGCTAAAGCCGCGTTGCACGATGCTATTGGAAGCGGGATTGAGTGCAGAAATAGTTTAATACCACTCAAAATATACCACGGAAACAATTACGGCGATTATCAAAATAATTAATACAGTAATTATAAAACCTGCACCAAAGCGGGTTTTTTTATTGTCTTGGAAGATGAAATCTTTTTCTTTTTCGTTATCGGAATCTTTTACGATTTTTGTCATAATCTGTTCTTTTAAGAATCCAAAATAACCAAAAAACTGGAATTGTCACGAACTGTTAACAATAAAAAAACCACGTCTTTTAAAACGTGGTTTTCTTTTTTTAGTGACCTTGCCAGGATTCAAACCTGGAACCTCCTGAGCCGTAATCAGGTGCGCTATTCAGTTGCGCCACAAGGCCAATTAATTTTGCTTTAAGCGGGTGCAAATATATTTCTTTTTAAATTGCAAGACAAGCTAATCCTCAAAAAATCTTTCTTTACAACCGTGTTTAAAATTAAAATAGTTTAATCCTTTATCGTTCCCATTCTTCCCAAATACAGTTATCTTAGGTTTTTCAATTTTAATTATCAGAACAATGGAAAAGCAGAGAGAAAAAAAACAGAACAATAGAGCATTGGACGAAAAAAAGAAACCAAGCGAGGAAAAAAATGCACCCAAACCTGACAAGAATTGGGATCCGAATAAAGGGCCAGCCACAAGTAAAGAAAATAAGTAATACATGCGCGAAATAGAAAAATACATCCGTGAGATTGAAAATTTCCCAAAGCGAGGGGTTCATTTTAAGGATATAACTCCGTTGTTGGCTAATCCACGAGCTTCGAAAATATGTTTGGATAAATTAATTGCTTTAATAGGTACGGAAAAAATTGATAAGGTAGTTGGAATTGAATCCCGCGGATTTTTATTCGGAACACTTTTGGCCCAAAGGTTAAATGCTGGTTTTGTGCCAATACGAAAACCTGGCAAGCTTCCATATAAAACATTAAAGGAGCCCTATCAATTGGAATACGGACTGGATGCGCTTGAAATTCATGAGGATGCAATAAAAAAAGGGGAACGTGTTCTACTTCACGATGATGTTTTGGCAACGGGAGGAACGGCAAGAGCTGCTTGCAATTTAATTGAAAGTTTGGGAGGCGAAATAGTGCAGTGTAATTTTTTGATTGAAATTGAATTTTTAAAGGGAAGTCAAAAACTGCAAAAGCACAATGTTAAATCACTTCTGAAATATTAATCCAAGGAATTTTTTGTAACCCATAATTTATAAGCAAAAATAGCCATTTGGAGTTTTGAGGCTTTCGCCAAATCAACTTCATTTTTTGTGAAGCTGGGCAAAACCTTCTTATTTACTTTTGAGAGGAATTTAAAAATCTTCTTTTTCATCTACTTTCAATTTCTTATAATAATATTCATTTTCAGAAAATTATATTTTCAGAAATGAAATAAAATTTATTCAGCATTTTTCATTATTGTGGTTTGTTTGTCCACGGCCACTGTAATATCTTTTATTGCATCTCTGCCATTTCCAAATCCGGATGTTGAAATTGAACCATTCTGATTATCTATCGTTAGGGAAATGTGGGTTACTTCACCTCTGTCATTTCGTTGCAAGTCTTTGTAATTAAATGAAATATTTTCTGAGTCAAAATTATTTTGGATTTTTAATAATTCCGAATCTGTAGTATTCTTTGTTATTATATAGGAGTTCCCATTAAACTCTGGAGACTTTTGTGAAATATTATTTTTTGTTGGCTTGGCAGCTTCCATTTGTGCGTGTCTTTCTTTCATTTCCTGCATACGTTCTTCCATTTCTTTTTCCATTTGCTCCCTTCTTTCGTCCATTGCTTTTCTTTGTTCTTCGTATGCCTCATCGAAAGCTTTTGAACTTTTTTCTCCGCTTCCTTGATTTATAAATGCTTGGTTTGAACTGCCTTCGCTTTTAACCGAAATTTTGGTTCCATCTGATTCTATTACAATATTATTTATTGGATTTTGACTGCTTACACTATAATTTCCGGAGTTGTTGTTAGCGTCTTTATAATAAATGGAAATAGAAATTATTTCATTGTTTTCATTGTAATTCACATTCCCATAATTGAACTGCAACCCTTCATCCACCACTTGCTGTTTTATTTTTTCCAGCTCTTCCTTAGTAGTTTTCTTGGTTATTACAATAGATATTTCCTTCTCCGCGGTTGCGTTATTTTTTTCTTGCTTATTTTCTTTACTGTTAATGTTGAAAGAAAGAAGAAAAAAGCTGAAAAAAATCAGAAATAAAAAGTAAAATTTTTTTTGACCTGTATTGTTAAATTCTGTTTCCATGATATATTAATTTAAAATTTTTCCAAATAAATTTTTGGAAATCTATAGTCGATAAAACTTTGGGGGATAGAAACAAATATAATTAATTCTTTTTTGCATTTAGTATCTTCGCAGGCAATTGTTTTTTATGGATTATCTATTTGTTTTCTTAGGTCTAATTTTGCTTGTGGTAGGGGGTGAGTTTTTGGTTCGCTCTTCAGTCGCGCTTTCTTTTAAGCTCCATCTTTCAAAAATGGTTATTGGTCTTACGGTTGTTTCGTTTGCCACATCGGCACCTGAATTATTGGTAAGTCTACAAGCTGCACTTAACGGTTTTTCAGATATTGCCTTGGGAAATGTAATCGGTTCCAACATCGCGAATATTGGTCTGGTTTTAGGGATCACAGCAATTATAGCTCCTTTGGGGATTGATAAGGATTTTTATAAACTGAATTGGCCAATAATGATGATTCTTTCCGTCGGACTTTATTTTATTCTGAAAAGTGGAATGCAGATATCCCGTTCAGAAGGAGTAGCACTTTTGCTGATGCTTTTTGTATATCTATGGATTTTAATTAAAAGAGCAAAGAGTCAAAGAAGCACCATGCCAGTGGATGATAGTATTGATGATGGACTATCGAAAACCTCAAACTTTAAAATAACCGTTTGGTTATTGATTGGGGCTGTTTCTTTGTATGCGGGGAGTGAATTCTTGGTAAAAGGGGCTGTATCTTTGGCTGAAGGTTTTGGCGTGAGCGAACGTGTTATTGCTGTGACCTTGATTGCTGTTGGAACAAGTATTCCTGAATTGGCAGCTTCCGTAATTGCTGCTCTCAAAAAGGAAAAGGCAATTTCATTAGGAAATTTAATAGGTTCAAATATATTCAATGTATCCTCGGTATTGGGAATCACAGCAATAATCCAACCCATAGCGGTTAAAAGTGAAGAAGTGCTAACCAATGATATTTTTTGGATGATTGGTTTTGCTGGAATTTTGCTTCCCTTGGCATTTCTTCCAAAATCATTCCTACTAGGCCGAAAAAGAGGGGTTTTTTTAGTTCTAGCTTATGCTATTTTTATAGGAATAACTATATTAAATTAAAATTATTCAAAACACCCCTACGAATTTAGGGGGTGTTAACAAATATATTATTATTTATATTAAATTAATACTAAAAAACGAGGGGGTGTATTAATGGTTTTTATATTTTTGCGCTATAAAAACATAAAAAAATAAATATGCCCACTTTAAGATTTCATGCTTTAAAGGAAACTTTTAATAGAGTTCCTGTTCCAGTTACCGAACCTGAAAGACGTTCCGATATTTTCGGAAAAAATGTTTTTAATGAAGCTGCAATGCGGCAGTATCTTACAAAAGATTCCTTTAAAAGTGTAAAGGATGCCGTTGAAAATGGTGCCAAGATAGAGCGCCACATAGCCGACCACATTTCAACTGGAATGAAAGAGTGGGCAATAGCAAAAGGAGCAACACATTACACACACTGGTTTCAGCCATTAACGGGAGCCACTGCCGAAAAACACGATGCTTTTTTTGAAACCATGGAAAATGGGCAGGCGATTGAAAAATTTGGGGGCGGACAATTAGTACAGCAAGAACCGGATGCTTCCAGTTTTCCTAACGGTGGTATTCGAAATACATTTGAGGCGCGTGGTTATACCGCTTGGGATCCAACTTCCCCCGCATTCATTTATGGTACCACTTTGTGTATTCCTACTGTTTTTGTAGCCTATACGGGTGAAGCTCTGGATTATAAAACACCTTTATTGCGGGCACTTCAAAGTGTTGACAATGCCGCAACGGCTGTCGCAAAATATTTTGATAAAAACGTTACCAAAGTGATTGCTACGTTAGGCTGGGAGCAGGAATATTTTTTGATTGACAGTGCTCTGGCCAAATCAAGGCCGGATATTTCTTTAGCTGGGAGAACTTTATTAGGGCATTCTTCAGCGAAGGGACAACAACTTGATGATCATTATTTCGGTTCTATTCCAGCCCGTGTTCTAAATTTTATGCGCCATTTGGAAACCGAATGTATGTTACTTGGAATTCCAGTAAAAACACGTCATAATGAAGTAGCTCCAAATCAATTTGAACTGGCTCCAATTTTCGAGGAAACAAACCTGGCTGTGGATCACAACTCCTTATTGATGGATTTGATGCACAAAATTGCAGAAAAACATAATTTTACCGTTTTATTTCACGAAAAACCATTCGCCAATGTTAACGGAAGTGGAAAGCACAACAATTGGTCTCTGGCCACTAATACCGGCGTAAACCTTCTTAGTCCAGGTAGTACACCAATGAAAAATCTTCAGTTTTTAACATTTTTCATAAACACGTTGAAAGCAGTAAATGAGAACGAAGATTTGCTGAGGGCTTCCATTGCAAGTGCAAGTAACGACCATCGTTTGGGTGCAAATGAAGCTCCACCGGCAATCATTTCGGCTTTTATTGGGTCTCAGCTTACGAATGTTTTGGACGAGCTTGAAAAAATGACTAGCGGAAAATTATCCCCACAAGAAAAAACAGATCTAAAATTAAACGTTGTGGGTAAAATCCCAGAAATTTTGCTGGACAATACTGATAGAAACCGAACTTCCCCATTTGCCTTTACAGGTAATAAATTTGAATTTCGTGCTGTAGGCTCTACGGCAAACTGTGCAAATCCAATGACCGTTTTAAATGCCATTGTTGCAAAGCAATTAATAGATTTTAAAAAACAAGTTGATGCGCTTGTAAAGGATAAGAAAATGAAGAAGGACGATGCCATCTTTAACGTCCTTAAGGAATATATTAAAGATTCAAAAAGAATTCGTTTTGAAGGAGATGGTTATGGTGAAGCTTGGGAAAAAGAAGCTAAGAAGCGTGGTTTGAGCAATCATAAAACCACTCCGGAGGCTTTAAAAGCTAAAGTTTCAAAGAAAACAATTGCCTTATTTGAAGAACTGGGGATTATGAGCAAGATAGAGATTGAGGCCCGTCATGAAATTGAGGTTGAGGATTACGCTTTACGAATTCAGATAGAAGGACGAATTCTGGGAGATATTGCGCGCAACCATGTTATTCCTACGGCAATTCGATATCAAAATATTTTGATTGAAAATGTTGAGGGACTAAAAAATATTTACGGAACCGATTTCAAAAAATTCTCTGTTGAACAAATGCACCTTATTGAACAAATTAGCGAACATATAGCAAAAATCAACAAAGGAATTACAGAGATGATAGACGCACGGAAAAAAGCAAACAAAATTGAAGATGCCGAGAAACGTGCTTTTGCATATTGCGAGGAAGTAAAGCCTTTTTTTGAAGTTATTCGTTATCATTGTGACAAGCTTGAATTGCTTGTGGATGATGAGCTTTGGCCACTCACGAAATATAGGGAACTTCTATTCACGAAGTAATCTTTAGATTACATTATCTCTATTATAAAAGCCTTTCAATAAATTTGAAGGGTTTTTTTTAGCCTTAAGCAACTGAATAGAATTGCTGTATGCAACAATTGCGATATTTTGTAATGTGCGGCATTCAGAATTTCCTTTATTTTTTTTAAAAGATATTTCTTGGTACTTATTGGATTTTTTAAATGTTTACGTTTTTGCGAAATAAAGCCTAGTTTATAATTTAACAAAAAATTAACATTTGATGTTAATTTCCATTTCTTTACATTTCATCGTTATTAATTAGTTTTTCGTCTAACAAATACATTTTTTTTGTAAGAAATATCCTAACCTTAAAAAGGGGTTTTCCCTATTTTAGGGATTTAAGGATGGTAACATCTTGTGTATTAATATAATTTGTCGCATATTTGAATTGTCGTTGAGGTAGAGATATCAAAAACGATTCTCCTCAAAGTGTTAAATCACAAACCTATCCCTAGTAAAAAAGAATCTTTTGGTTTTGAGCCAAATTGGTTCCACAAATTAAAGTATCCCTTTTTTCTAAAATGTGTTTTAAATTCATTTTAAAACATTTCCCCCTTAATAATTATAAAATCATTTTTATGATGGTTTATTATTTATCCAAGGAAGCAATTCCTTGCTGTAAACTGAATTTTATTTTAACCAAATATTAATCTTTAAATTTATTACATTATGAAAAAAGTAATTTTAGGCGCTGCGGCGCTACTATTTGCGGCAGTGGGATTTGCCCAAAACACATCGAATTCTACACAATCTGGCGATGACCAGAGAGTGTATGTAAGACAAGCAGGAACAACCTTACTGTCTAATATTACCCAAGGTAATGGCAGTGGCGATGGCTCACACCGTGCTATGGTATGGCAACGAGGAAGCGGTAATACTTCTGCTATTGATCAGGAAGGCACTGAAAACCAAGCTTATGTATCACAAGGTCGTGAATTTACACCTCCAACTAATGCTTCAGTTGTTATCAACCAAGGTAAAAATAATACCGCTAGTGAAGAGAACAAAGCAAGAGTAGAACAGCATGGAGGTACTGGTAGTGCGACTACCATAAATCAAGATGGAGATGAAAACGAAGCTTATGCACATCAAGATGATACAGGTAGTACAATAAACATTACTCAAGATGGTACTGAAAACAAATCGGCAGTATACCAAACACCTTATTATGCATCTTCTAATAATCTTGCTAATATTATTCAAACTGGTGATGAAAACTGCAGTACGGCATCACAAAATGGTAATGACAATACGTTGTCAGCTACACAGTCAGGTTCTGAAAACAAAGCTAGTCAAAGCCAACTTGGGAATGGTAACACTGCAAATTTAAATCAATCTGGAACCAATGGTAGTGCAATACAGGTTCAAAATGGAAACAATAACATAAATAATCTTGTTTTCCAAACTGGAAATGGTAACTATTCAGAAGATAACCAAAATGGAAACGGTAATGAGATCTTTAAAGGTCAGCAAGGTGGTGGTAACTACGGGCGTATTGACCAAACTGGAAATGGCAACTATACTTCTTTTGGACAGTATGGAACTAATAGTAAAGGTTATGTAAGACAAATTGGAGACAACAATGATATGATCATGGGACAATTTGCTGGAGATGGAAACAAAGCTGCTAGTTACCAAGATTCTAACAATTATGGCGTTATTCAACAATATGGTGATGATAACCAAGCGTTGTTAGTTCAAAAATCTCAAGGAGGTGCAGGTCATAATGGTAATATTTACCAAAATGGTACTGCTAACATGGCAGATGTATTACAATTAGGTCCAGGTGGTAGTTTCGCTAATGATGGTGAAAACTGTTTCTTCCCAGACCCAGTTCAAATAGATTGCCCACCTTCATTACCAGAAGTTGTAATAGGGGCTCCATGTCCAAATTGCTAAGCCAATCTCGGATAATACAATTATTATTTAAAATAAAAAAGGAGGGCATTTTATGTCCTCCTTTTTAAACTTCCTGCCTTTTATAATAAATTTAATATCTTTATGGACAAGTTTGTGCAAATCACAATATTAGTAATGATTTGTTATTAACGGCACGGTAAGGATTCTATTAGAAAGAGATTTATAGAGCATCGCGGTCTTGCGGAAAGGTTACTTAAAAATGCAAATGATGAAGACAAGAAAAATAAAAAATATGACTATTTTGTATCTTGGTCTCGGTCTTATTTATTCCGACCATTTTTGGACAAACCTACAAACCGGAGGAAGGTAATGGCAATGGTGACAATAATATTATACAAAATGAAAATGTATCACCTCAAATGCTGGCAAACTTGGGAATTATCACTGCGCCCAATCCCAAAAATTCACTTATTCAGGGTAATTCCGTATACGTTCGACAAATAGGTGATTTCAATACTTCCAGAATAGTCACCAACACTAATGCAAGTGAAATAAATCTTCTCCAAAATGGAGATTATAACGATACTAATTTAGATTATACCGCCAACACAGCTGTAGCGGATCTTATACAAAATGGTAATAACAACCGTATAAGGGATTTTGCAAATAATCCAGATGCCGATATTTCCTTGGATCTTATTCAGGATGGAAGTTATCTAAACTTTGAGCGCGAAGGTGTTAACGAGCTTACCAAATCGTTAAAATTCAGACAAACGGAAGCCTCGCCTACAATAATAGTGAGAAGTTTTTACTAAATGAATCGTTTTCAAACACATATTAATAAAATAAAAAATTATCTCTTAGCAGTAATTACGCTTTTCATAACCTTTGGTGTGCATGCGCAATTTTACAATAAAGAATATGTTGGTAAGATTCTTGTAAAAAAAGATAGTGAATTTTTCACCTTTGCCGCGACCGCGGAAAATATTACCCCCACGGATATTAATCTTAAATATGATTTCAGTCTTTATCAGACGGATGCCAACAATAACGTTACTAGAACTAACCAAACCGATCTTTTCTTTTTAAAGGGGAATGAAAAAAAAGTGCTCTCCACAGTAACCGTAAATTACAACACTGAAGGAAAACTTACATTGGTGCTAATGTTATATGACAGTGACGGCAAACCCGTAGGGCAGGACCGTATTGAATTAAGTTCAGAAAAGGGTTATCAAGAAATAATTAAAGATAAACTTTCTCCTCAAGAAGAGGCCGAAAGTCAAGATCAGGCAGCTCCCCAAGATGGTTATATGATGGATGGGCTAGTGGTGGAAAACACCTTGACCAAAGCGGGACGTGATTTTTATAAATATTTTTATTCAGAATATTACAACCGTGGAATAAAGACAACAAAAAACATAGTGATTGATGAAGTTCCAGGAAGGATGCGAAGCACAAGAATTTCTGTAAAAATAGACGACCAATTACTGTGGCAATTTTTTTCGCAACCTAAAAAATCTTTTTTACAAAGCATGGCTAAGACGGCATTAGACAGATGCATTGCGTATCTTCAACAGCTTCAAAAGCAAAAAGACAATTCCATAACACGATATTGAGATGAAAATATTTAAACTACTTTCTATAACTGTTTTGCTATTTATTGGAACTGCGGGTTTCGCCCAACAGTTTTCTTATAAACCGTTGAACCCTGCTTTTGGAGGAGATACCTTTAATTATAACTGGCTGCAAAGTTCAGCCACTGCCCAAAATAAACTTATCGCCTCTACCAATCAAAGAAATCAGCGCTCTGAGTTGGAACAGTTTGGAGACCAGCTGAATAGGCAATTGTTGAGCCAAATATCGCGGGCTCTACTCTCGCAACAATTTGGTGGAGTTAATTTTAATCAAGAAGGAACATATACTTTTGGCAGTTTAAATATTGAAATTTTTGAATCTGGTGAAGGATTGGTTATAAATATATTAGATACTGCCACCGGAGAGGAAACCCAAGTTATTGTCCCAAATTAAAAACACTTCATGAAAATATTCTTAAAATCACTTTCCTTATTGGGAGTTTTATTTTTTTCGTCATGTGGCGCCTATTTTAACCAACCCTTGTTTCAAGAGCCTGCCCGTACCGGAGAGTTTTCCAAATCAACAAAACCTCTTTTAGACCTACCACCTGCCGCCCAACCCGTGGAAGTCGCTGTCTATAATTTCAGTGACCAAACAGGACAGTATAAAGCTGTTGAAAGCGGTAGTACCTTTAGCACGGCTATTTCGCAGGGAGGAACAACAATGTTAATTAAGGCCTTGGAAGATTCGGGATGGTTTATTCCCATTGAACGGGAAAATTTGAGCAATCTATCTACAGAAAGAAATATTATTAGAAATACGAAACAGGAATATATAAAAAATATTAATCCCGATGAGCCACCATTGCCGCCGCTTTTATATGCTGGGCTAATTTTGGAAGGTGGGGTAATTTCCTACGATACAAACATTATTACTGGTGGGATAGGAGCGCGTTATTTTGGATTGGGAGGATCTGCAAAATATAGACAGGATAGAATAACTGTTTATTTGCGTGCGGTTTCAACCAGCAATGGAGAAATTTTGAAAACGGTATATGTTTCAAAAACAATTCTTTCGCAGGCTATAGATGCCAGTTTTTTTCGTTTTGTAAAATTTCAAAGATTGCTGGAGGCTGAAACAGGGGTTACACAGAATGAGCCTGTACAGTTGGCGATGAAGGACGCCATTGAAAAGGCGGTGCACGATCTTATTATTGAAGGAATTCAAAAGCAATTCTGGAGTACCCAGGAAGGAAAGGAAGTAAATGATCAATTAGTTGCAGACTATCTAGCTGAAAAGGAGAAAGATGAAGCAACCTTACTTTTTGATAGATTGCAAGTGGGAAGGGAAGCCCAAAACTCGCTGGGAATTTCAGTAGGCGGTAATTTGCCTGATAATGACTATGCAACCCAGGATATAGGATTTTTAGCTCGTTTGGAATACCAAAGACATTTTGGTCGCTATTTTAACGCGAACCTTAAGGCTTCTGTTTTTCGAATTGATAATGGAATTCAATATAGAAATGTTTTTGGAAGTGTAGATTTAAATGGTCAGTTTGCTTTATTGCCGAATGACAAATTAACTCCATTTATTTATGCAGGTTCTGGAGTTATAATAGCTCTTTTGGATCCAAAAAATGATAATGCATTTGATACAGGAGAACCCTTTTTCAAAGTTCAATATGGGGTTGGGTTTGAATATTTCATTTCAAATAAAGTGGGAATTAAATTATTTGGAGAGCACAACCTTGTTTTTACGGATAAACTGGAGAAAGCTGTTCAGGGAAAAAGAAATGATTTTTACTATAATATAGGTTTAGGCCTTAATTATTATTTTAAACTATAATTCTTTAATTATAAACTGATGATGAAAAAATATATAATCTTATTTTTTGCGGGTTTCTTCTTAATGACACTAAGTTGCAGTGAGGACACTCTTGATGTTGTACGTACGGGCAACATCTCTGGAAAAGTTATTGATAAAGTAACGGGAGATCCACTCGAAAATGTGAAAATCACTACAAATCCTGCATCAACAACAGTTTTTACGGATTCCATAGGAAGGTTTAACTTGAACGATGTAGCTGTTGATGATTACTCTGTACAAGCAGAACTAACAGGTTATGCCACAGGTTTTGAGTCTACAGCTGTTGCTGAAAATAGCACTGCGGTCGTGGCTTTTGAACTATCTCTTTCTAATTCGGAAAACTTTCCGCCTTTAGCACCTACATTGGTTTCACCGGAAGATGGAACAGAGGAATTGCCACTTGAAGTAACATTTATATGGGAATCGTCTGATCCTGAAAATGATGAGCTTTCTTATACTCTCAATTTAAGAAATGGCGGTACCGAGGAAACACAAATTTTTGAAGTGGGACAAGACACTACATATACAGTTAGCAATTTACAATTAGCTACAAGATATTTTTGGCAAGTTACGGTAACAGATGACACTAACGATCCTGTAAGTTCAGTTATTAGTGAGTTTAAAACCTTAACCTTACCGGACAACCCATTTCTTTTTGTTAAGAATGTAAATGATAATTTGGTTATTTATTCTGGAGCAGAAGATGTGGATCCAGGGAACGGGCAGCAACCTGAGCCGGATTTTAATGTGATACAGCTTACAAGTGAGAATGTAAACAGTTTTAGACCTAAAAAAAGTAACATTCTCAATAGGATTGCTTTTTTAAGAAACTCTGGTGGTAATACCCATATTTTCACAATGAATATTGATGGCACAGACGTTAGGCAAGTAACCAATCAAAAGCCTGTAGCTGGTTTCCGGACAGATGAATTGGAGTTTACTTGGGCACAGAATGACAGTAAAATTTATTACCCTTATTTTGATAAATTGTATTCTGTTAATTCGGACGGAAGTGGATTTAGATTGGAGTATACAACAAGCGATGGAGCCTTTATATCTGAAGTTGCTGCACCAGAGTTTGATGATAATTTAGTATTATTAAAAACCAATAATTCGAGCGGATATGATGTACGGATTTATACAGCAAGGCTAGAACCGGATTCTGAAGAAACAATAATTCTTGACAATGTTCCCGGAGCAGCTGGAGGAATTGATATTTCAGCAAATGGGGATAAAGTTTTATATACCCGTGACATTGATGAAGCAGAAAACTCTTCTTATAGAATTTTTAATAGTCGAATTTTCCTTTATACCATTGGGAATCCCGATCCGTTAATGCAATTAGAAACCGATGTTGAATTGGGTGAGAATGAACTCGATGCAAAATTTTCACCATCTGAAGGAGGTGTAATATTTACTCGAGTAAAAAATAATTTTGGAGCTATACCAGATATCTACTCAACAATTTTTGATCAACAAGCTCCGACTGATAAGTTATTATTCACAAATTCCTATATGCCCAATTGGGAATAAACAATAAAATATTTAAAACCTAGAAAGCCCACCTTTGTGGGCTTTTTTTTAATCCGTACTTTTGTGCTATAATATTTTTCAATGAGCAAAGAGATTTCAAAACGTTACGCACAAAGAGGCGTTTCTGCAGGTAAAGAAGATGTGCACAACGCAATAAAAAATGTAGATAAAGGCCTTTTCCCAAAAGCTTTCTGCAAAATTGTTCCCGATTATCTTACAGGTGCTGACGATTATTGTTTGATTATGCACGCAGACGGAGCCGGAACCAAATCATCGCTTGCTTATACTTATTGGAAAGAAACCAACGATCTATCCGTGTGGAAAGGAATTGCCCAAGATGCCTTGATAATGAACATTGATGATCTTCTTTGCGTAGGTGCTGTTGATAATATTATGCTTTCCTCAACTATTGGGAGAAATAAAAATCTAATTCCCGGCGAAGTTATTTCAGCAATCATTAATGGAACCGAAGAGTTAATTGCTGAAATGAAACAATATGGAGTTACAATTCATTCCACAGGTGGAGAGACTGCAGATGTTGGTGATTTGGTGCGAACTATAATTGTAGATTCCACCGTTACTGCCCGAATGAAGCGGAGCAATGTTATAGATAACGCAAATATTGAACCTGGAGATGTTATTGTTGGTCTGGCATCTTTTGGGCAAGCCACTTATGAAAAGGAATATAATGGCGGTATGGGCAGCAATGGACTAACTTCTGCAAGGCATGATGTTTTTAGTAATTATTTGGCTCAAAAATATCCTGAAAGCTTCGATGCAGCCGTGCCGAGTAATCTTGTTTATTCAGGTTCAAAAAAACTGGATGACATTGTAGCTGATTCTCCATTAAACGCTGGAAAATTGGTGCTTTCGCCCACACGTACGTACGCTCCAATTATTAAGGAAATTCTATCGCAATTCAGTAATAAGGAAATTCACGGCATGGTGCATTGCAGCGGTGGGGCACAAACAAAAATTCTTCATTTTATTGAAAACCTTCATATTATTAAAGACAATATGTTTGAAGTACCTCCACTTTTTAAACTTATTCAATCGGAAAGTAAAACCGATTGGAAGGAAATGTATCAAGTTTTTAATATGGGGCACAGAATGGAATTATATGTTCCCGAAACAATTGCCAAAACTATTATTGAAATCTCAAAATCATTTAATGTGGATGCTCGAATTATAGGTAGGGTAGTAGCTGCCCCGTCAAAAAAGCTTACTATAAAATCGGACTTAGGCGAATTTGTATATTAATATTCTCAATTAAATTCGTGGTTTGCGCTTAAAGCATTACGACAATTGGTATAAAAATTTTACAATGGGAAGTGTTTCCATGATAATGAGTTGTACTGCTTTTTGATGCCTTTTTTTGTATTTTTAGAATATTCTTCTAAAACTATTTTCCCACAATTGATGCGAATACCTATAGCTTTGATTCAGCTAAAAAATTGTAAATTTGCACCCATTATAAAATCTATATGTTAGACAGGCTTCAAATAATAAAACAACGTTTTGACGAGGTGAGCGACCTCATAATTCAACCTGATATTATCAGCGATCAAAAGCGATATATTCAGTTGAATAAGGAATATAAGGATTTAAGAATTTTGATGGATAAACGGTCAGAATTTTTAGAACTTACCAACAATATTGCCGAAGCTGAAGAAATTATTTCCGATGGTAGTGACGTTGAAATGGTTGAAATGGCGAAGCTGCAACTTGAAGAGGCTAAAACACGTTTGCCTAAACTGGAAGAGGAAATTAAATTTTTATTAGTTCCAAAAGATCCCGAAGATGCCAAAAATGCAGTAATGGAGATAAGGGCTGGAACTGGTGGTGACGAAGCAAGTATTTTTGCCGGCGATCTTTTAAGAATGTACACAAAATACTGCGAAACAAAAGGCTGGAAAACCAATGTTATTGATTTTAATGAAGGTACAAGCGGCGGTTTTAAGGAAGTCCAAATTGAAATTGAAGGCGAGGACGTTTACGGAACCCTAAAGTTTGAAGCTGGTGTTCACCGCGTTCAACGAGTTCCACAGACCGAAACCCAAGGGCGTGTTCACACAAGTGCCGCAACCGTAATGGTTTTTCCGGAAGCTGAAGATTTCGATATTGAAATAAACCCCAAAGATGTTCGCATAGATTTCTTTTGTTCATCGGGTCCCGGCGGTCAATCTGTAAACACAACATATTCAGCGGTGCGTTTAACGCACGTTCCCACGGGAATTGTTGCGCAGTGCCAAGATCAAAAATCGCAGCACAAAAATAAAGAGAAGGCATTTAGGGTATTACGTTCCAGACTTTATGATATGGAACTAGCCAAAAAACAAGCCGAAGATGCCTTAAAGCGTGGCTCCATGGTAACCAGTGGTGATCGTAGTGCAAAGATTAGAACCTACAATTATTCGCAAGGCCGCGTTACGGATCATCGTATAAACTTTACTTTATATAATCTTGGTAATATTATGAATGGCGACATTCAAGAAATAATTGACGAACTACAGTTAGTAAGCAATACAGAGAAATTAAAGGAAACAGGTGAAACTTTTTAAAGTATAATCTTCTGAAATGTAAAGTATGACAACAGAAAATCTAATTTCAGAAATAAAAAGAAAAAAGTCTTTTCTTTGTGTTGGTCTTGATATTGACCTCGATAAGATCCCAGAATTTCTATTAAAAGAAGAAGACCCTATATTTTCTTTTAACAAAGCAATTATTGATGCCACCCACAAATATGTTGTAGCGTATAAACCAAATACTGCGTTTTATGAAGCTTATGGGATAAAGGGATGGGAATCGCTGGAAAAAACCATCCATTATATAAACGAAAATTATCCGGAGATTTTTACCATTGCAGATGCAAAACGTGGCGATATTGGCAATACTTCTTCCCGCTATGCCAAAGCTTTTTTAGACGATTTAGGTTTTGATGCTGTCACGGTGGCGCCCTATATGGGAAAGGATTCTGTAGAGCCTTTTCTTGCCTTTAAAAATAAACACACTATTTTGTTGGCTCTTACCTCTAATGAAGGAGCTTTTGATTTCCAAACTAAAAAAATTGAAGGGGAAGAGCTTTATAAGAAAGTATTGAAAACTTCAAAAGGTTGGAAAAACAGTAAAAATTTAATGTATGTGGTGGGTGCTACAAAAGCGGAATATTTTGAAGAAATCAGAAAAATAATCCCACATAGTTTTTTACTGGTTCCTGGAATTGGCGCACAGGGCGGAAGTCTTCAAGATGTTTGTAAGTATGGGATTACAAAAAATGTAGGTTTACTTGTAAATTCATCCCGGGGAATAATTTATGCTTCTAGCAATGAAGATTTTGCAAAAGCGGCCGCCGATGAAGCCCAAAGAATTCAGCATGAAATGAATATTATAATTGATGGAATTTGTTGATCAATTAAATAGAATAGTACTCCTAAAAAAAACTCCTTCAAGAATAGTATCTCTTGTGCCTTCCCAAACTGAATTATTGGTACATCTTGGTCTGAAAGAAAGTATTGTGGGTATTACTAAATTTTGTGTCCATCCTGCAGATTTAAAAAATGAAAAGACGATTGTAGGTGGTACCAAAAAAGTGAAATATGACAAAATAATATCAGTCAATCCAGATATTATAATTTGCAACAAAGAAGAAAATACCGAAGCAATGGTGCTTCAACTTAACAAAATTGCGCCGGTTTGGATTAGTAATGTTACAACTATTCCTGAGAGTCTTCAAATGATTACGAAGTTGGGAGAAATTTTTCAAGTAGCTGAAAAGGCTTCTGAAATTGTTTCAAGAATTGAAGTCGAACTATCCGAATTGAAACTGATTGTTCAAAATGTAAAACCAAGAAAAGTTCTTTACTTAATATGGAAAAATCCATATATGGCTGCAGGTAAGAACACATTTATTGATGCACTTCTTCAGATTAATAATTTTAAAAATGTAATTGATTCGGAAGTATTTAGATATCCCGAAGTAGGAAATAAGGAATTTAAAAATGCAGATTTAATTTTTCTCTCAACGGAACCCTATCCATTTAAAAAGAAAGATGCTGTAAAAATGAAGGAAAAATTTGATGCAGAAATAAAATTAGTAGATGGAGAATTTTTCAGTTGGTATGGCTTCCGTTTAATAATGGCCATTAACTATTTTAAAACCCTGCATACTGTGTAAAACTATTTGTCCCCACGTTGGAGGGTGAGATATTTGATTTCTTGGAATAATCTATCTGCTTGTTGATGAACTTTTTCACTTTTATTTAAATCTCGCAAAGCAATTTCATAAGACTTTTTCATTAAAAGAGTATATCTTTCTTTTAATATATCAAGTTTTGTTTTTTTTCTGAACCACTTTTTCATTACTAAAATATATGAATGCAAATTTAGTGCTGAATTACAAAACTTATTATTAACAGGAGGTTAATGGTATCATAAAGTAAGTGGTTTTGCCAGGAATCTATTAATCCTGTAAAGCAAATACCTTCCTCAACAAAGTTGTGGTACGTGCGGAAATATTGTTTCGGATGTCTTTTTCCTCTATACTAATCATTTTATATACTCCACTTAAAGCTTCGTTGGTTACATAATCAGTAAGATCTGGGTTCACTCTAGTAACAAAGGGAACGGAGTTATATTTTGTAATTATACTACTCCATATTTGATCCGCACCTACTTTTGAAAAGGAATTTTTTATTACGGGATTAAATTTTGAATATAGTGCATTATTGGTACGCTGTTCCAAATAATTTGTGGCGGCATTATCGGGTCCTAGCAGAATATTTTTCGCATCTGTAAATGTTATCTGTTTAACAGCATTCACAAAAATAGGAGTAGCCTCTTTAACAGCATCTTCAGCGGCTCGGTTCAATGCTTTTATACCCTCATCAGCTAAACTACCTAATCCAATATCTCTCAGGGTTTGGTCTACTTTCTGTAATTCTTGGGGTAATAATATCTTAACCAGTTGATTTTTATAAAAACCATCTGTTTGTGTAAGTTTAGTTACTTGTTTTTCAATCCCAAAATCTAGGGCTTGTCTCAATCCATTTGCAATCATGGTTGGATCCGTTGTATTACCTGTTTGGTTTGGAAGCGTGTTTACCACTTGTTGTAATTCAGCGCAGGAAATAAAAATAAATATTGAACAGAAAAGAGATAACTTTTTTAACAACATGGTTTTTAATATTATATAATTTCAAAGATAAAAAAAGACCCTTCAATTTGAAGGGTCTTTAAATAAGTCTTTAAAAAAGTTTTATTTAAACTTATTTTATTACTTGAACTGTTTTTGTAGCGTTACCAATGGCAACTTTTACAAGATAAGAACCAGAAGCAAAGTTGCTCATGTTTACAGTTGGAGACATAATACCAGGATTAGCAGTATATACTACTTTACCAAGAATGTCATAAACAGTAATAGCGTCTACAGCAGCTTTTGAGCTAATGTTCAACACATCTTTTACTGGGTTTGGATATACAGAGAAATTGCTTTTTGAAAAGTCATTTACTCCTAAAGTACCAACACCCATTCTTATATCGTCAAAATACATTTCATTGTTTGCACTAGCAGAAAAAAGATCTAATCCAGCCAATTCAATAAACACTTGTGCTCCAAATGCAAACGGAGCGCCTGTAAATTGTTCAGCACCATCGATATTCATACCCCAAGTTTGGTTATCAAGATCATAAATACAAGTTACTGTAAACCAAAAATCTTGAGGATAAGTAAATGAATAGTCAAATGTACTGCAATCAATAGCTCCGGATACCGTTCCTGTTCCTCCAGAAGCTCCGTCACAATTGAAGTATACGTTACCACCCATTAAAGCTTGTTGCCAAGGAGACCCTTCAGGAGTCAGAGCAGCTTGCATATTAAAGTATCCTGATTTTCCACCTGGAATATATGCTTTAAATTCAATAGTATAAATTCCAGAAGATGGTGCAGTTGGAGTTAGAAGAATAATATCTGATAACTCATTTCCACTAATAAGTAAAGACTGAGTACCAGAATTTGCATAAGTGTCAACAACCTCTGCATCATCAGGACCATTGTCTTGTCCTGACCAGTTTCTCCAATGATCCGCTTGTTCTGAAATATTACCTAAATCATATGATTCAAGATCATCAGTAAGTTCAACTTGGGCATTTGCAGAAATTGCAAAGGCTCCTAAAGCAAATGCTAATAAGTAAATTTTTTTCATAATGTTAAATTTTTAGATGTTTAATATTGAAGCTGCAATATACAAAAAAATTGAACTACAGCAATTATTTTTAATAATTTTATGGGATGAATTCTTACTGATAGTCGATGTTCTATAGGTTTTCACTAAATTTGCGTTTCATCTTTTTAAGAATAATTTCATGCAACAAGTAACTCCTTATAAACCAAAACACAAAGTACGTATTGTTACGGCCGCCTCTCTTTTTGATGGACATGATGCTGCAATAAACATTATGAGGCGTATTATCCAATCTACTGGAGTTGAAGTTATCCATCTTGGCCATGATCGAAGCGTGGAAGAGGTTGTTAATACTGCCATTCAAGAAGATGCAAATGCTATTGCTATGACTTCCTATCAGGGTGGCCATAATGAGTATTTTAAATATATGTATGATTTGCTTCACCAAAAAGGAGCGGGACATATCAAAATTTTTGGCGGTGGTGGTGGAGTTATCCTTCCTTCTGAAATAAAGGAATTAATGGATTACGGCATTACTAGAATCTACACTCCCGATGATGGTCGTGAAATGGGATTACAGGGAATGATAAATGATTTGGTGGAGCAATCTGATTTTGCGATAGGTGACACATTGAATGGTGAGTTTTCTATGTTGTCAAAAAAAGAAATGGGTTCTATTGCACGAATTATCTCTTCCGCTGAAAACTTTCCCGAGGTTGCAAAGGAAACTATCGATAAAATTCGTGCTAAAAACCAAAAAGCAGTAACACCAGTCCTTGGAATTACAGGTACTGGAGGAGCTGGTAAATCTTCTCTTGTTGATGAATTGGTGCGAAGATTCTTAATAGATTTTCCCAAAAAAACTATTGGCATTGTGTCTGTAGATCCTTCCAAAAGAAAAACGGGAGGGGCATTGTTGGGAGACCGAATCCGAATGAATGCTATCAATTCTCCAAGGGTTTATATGCGAAGTTTGGCAACACGCCAAAGTAACTTGGCTCTTTCAAAATATGTTTCAGAAGCCATCGAAGTTTTAAAAGCTGCTGAATATGATTTAATTATTCTTGAAACCTCGGGCATCGGGCAGAGCGATACCGAAATTATTGAGCACAGCGATGTCTCTTTGTATGTAATGACCCCAGAATTCGGTGCCGCTACACAGTTGGAAAAGATAGACATGCTTGACTTTGCTGATATGGTCGCCATCAATAAATTTGATAAGCGTGGTGCCTTGGATGCGCTTCGCGATGTTAAAAAGCAATATGTGCGCAACCATCAACTTTGGGAAACTTCCCAAGACGCTCTTCCTGTTTATGGTACTATAGCTTCCCAGTTCAACGACCCCGGTATGAATAAGTTATACAAAGCAGTAATGAAAGAAATTGCTGAAAAAACGGGAACCGATCTTAAGAGCGATTTTCATGTTTCGGAAGAAATGGAGGAAAAAGTTTTTGTAATTCCACCTTCCCGCACTCGTTATCTTTCTGAAATATCTGAAAACAATCGTGCCTATGATAAAAAAGCTATTGAACAAGCTGAAGTAGCCCAAAACCTATATGGAATTTTTAAAACAATAGAAACCGTTTCTGGCAAAAAACCTGAATTGGACAAAGCAGGAATTGTTTCAGAATCGATAGTAAATTCAGACAAAAATAAAGATTTGCTGAAACTACTGCTAGCTGAATTTGATCGTGAAAAACTAAACCTAGATCCATATAATTGGGAAATAATAACCGGTTGGGATGAAAAAGTAAATAAATACAAAAATCCACTCTATAGTTTTAAGGTTCGCGGAAAAGAAATAAATATAAAGACGCATACCGAATCGCTTTCACACACACAAATTCCTAAAGTTTCCCTTCCAAAATATAAGGCTTGGGGTGATATTTTGAAGTGGACGCTACAAGAAAATGTACCTGGGGAATTTCCCTATACTTCAGGCCTATATCCCTTCAAAAGAACTGGGGAAGATCCCGCCAGAATGTTTGCAGGCGAAGGTGGGCCGGAACGTACCAACCGTCGCTTTCATTACGTTAGTATGGGACTGCCTGCCAAAAGGCTTTCAACGGCATTTGACAGCGTAACTTTATATGGAAATGACCCCGACCTTCGTCCAGATATTTATGGTAAAATAGGTAATGCTGGTGTTTCAATCTGTTGTTTGGATGATGCAAAAAAGTTGTATTCTGGTTTTGATTTAAGCCACCCAATGACTTCAGTAAGCATGACTATTAATGGTCCAGCTCCCATGTTACTTGGGTTTTTTATGAATACAGCTATTGATCAAAATTGTGAAAAATATATTGTAGAAAATGGTTTGGAAGATGAAGTTGAAAAGAAAATAAAAAATATTTACAAAGAAAAAGGAGTTGATCGACCCCAGTATCATGGAGCATTGCCGGAAGGCAACAATGGATTGGGCTTAATGCTGCTTGGTGTAACGGGAGATCAAATTTTGGAGACAGAGGTTTATAAAAAAATAAAATATGAAACGCTTCAGCAAGTACGCGGTACAGTTCAGGCCGATATTTTGAAGGAAGACCAAGCTCAAAATACCTGTATATTTTCAACGGAATTTGCCCTGCGTTTGATGGGCGATGTCCAGGAATATTTTATTGAGAAAAAAGTTCGAAATTTTTATTCTGTTTCCATTAGTGGCTATCACATTGCAGAAGCAGGGGCAAATCCAATTACCCAATTGGCTTTCACGCTTTCCAATGGTTTCACTTATGTGGAATATTATTTAAGTCGGGGAATGGATATCAATGAATTTGGACCGAATCTTTCATTTTTCTTCAGTAATGGGATAGATGCGGAATATGCTGTTATTGGCAGAGTGGCACGCAAAATCTGGGCAAAGGCACTTAAAGAAAAATATGGGGCAAATCCAAGAGCGCAGATGTTGAAATATCACATTCAAACTTCAGGGCGTTCATTGCACGCTCAAGAGATTGATTTTAATGATATTCGCACTACACTACAAGCATTGTATGCTATTTATGACAACTGCAATTCATTACATACAAATGCCTATGATGAAGCAATTACGACCCCCACAGAAGAGAGCGTGCGGCGGGCTATGGCAATTCAGCTAATAATCAATAAGGAATTGGGGCTTGCCAAAAACGAAAATCCTATTCAAGGTTCTTTCATTATTGAAGAATTGACCGATCTTGTTGAAGAAGCCGTTTTAAAGGAGTTCGACAGAATAACGGAGCGTGGCGGTGTTTTAGGAGCTATGGAAACCATGTACCAGCGCAGTAAAATTCAGGAAGAAAGTCTTTATTATGAAACATTGAAACACAATGGGGAATTCCCAATAATAGGCGTAAATACTTTTTTAAGCAGCAAAGGTTCTCCCACCGTTCTCCCTGCTGAAGTAATTCGTGCGACTGAGGAGGAAAAATTAGTACAAATTGAAACGCTTAAAAATCTTCACAAAATGTATGCTGATAAAGCCATAAATTCTATTGAAAAGGTAAAATCAGCAGCGGTTCATAATGAAAACATGTTTGAACAACTCATGGAAGCGACCAAAGTGTGTTCTTTAGGTCAAATTACGGAAGCTTTGTTTGAAGTAGGAGGACAGTATAGAAGGAATATGTAAAATGATTAACTACTTTTTATACTAAAGCCTAGACTAAAATTCTAAAGAGTCAGCCTCCAAATATGCTGTAGTTTTCTGAATTTTTTAATTTCTTTTCGAAGTAGGGGTAAAAAATCTTTTCCGTTGCTATTTATTTTCTCTAAACGTTCGCAATTTTTGTATAGCATATTTGAAAGTCGCATTACCGATGCGGCATACTTATGTTTTTCTTCAGAAAAAGACTGGCTTTCGGCTTTTAAAATTTGTGGCGCGAGCGAAACCGATTGCTGTACAATATCACCAGTAAAATATATGTTCGTATCTTCTTTGCCGTTTCTTTGAAGATGTGCCAAATCATGACTTATGTATAAAGAAATATGTCTGGACAAAGTGAATATTTCTAAAGCCTTCTTATAAAGGGCAGACTGCGAATTATTTCTGAAAGAATAGGGCGACATTTTTTTTTCTTTTTTTAATAGCCTAACAAATTTAATGACAAAAATTTTTTTTTCACTATCGATTTTAAAGCCAATTGATATATTTGCTTTAAATATTATGTTAATTCAAATTTAAACTTTAATATGAGCATAGATTCCTTAAATTGGAAAATACTAAATTGTCTTCAAAAAAATGCGCGCCTGCCCAATACGGAAATTGGAAGACAAGTAGGTATAAGTTCTCCAGCAGTTTCAGAACGTATTAAAAAAATGGAGGATTCTGGCGTCATTCATAGTTATTTTACGATAGTTTCATCTTTAGAGGCGGGTTATCAGTTTAAAGCTATAATTACCCTTCGTGCCTTTATGGGCAAGTTGAAACCTTTTCTTGAAATTGTGAAAACCTATGATGAGGTATTAAACTGCTACCGTATTACCGGAAATGAAAATATAGTGATGGAGGTTGTACTAAAAAATCAAAAACATTTAGAAACTTTCATCGACCAGCTCATTGTATACGGTGAAACAAAAACCCAAATTGTCCTCTCACAGGTAGTTAAAAATAATAGTTTAAAACCTTTACAATAAGTTGTGAAATGTTAAAAGGGTGGTAATTGTGTTCTTATTAAGAAAAGATTACAACCCTTTAACAAAAATTAAATATTTTCTATTTCAGCTTTCTTCAAAAGAAAATAAAGCCAAATAGTAACTGCTCCCAAAAGAAGTAGGAAAATGGTAAAAGCAGTCCAAGTATTGAAATAGCCAAAGCTGTTAACCATATTCATACCTCCATTATGGCCAACTAAATGTGCAACACTAAAACTCATACTGTACAGTCCCATGTAGCTGCCTTTTCTTCCTTTGGGTGCCATCTCTAACGCTAAGGCATTTGAAAACGGAAAACCAATCATTTCTCCAAGCGTCATCAGTAGCATGGCGATAACTAAAATTCCACTCCAATTAGTAAGGTTCAAAACCAAAAAGCTTAGACCCAAAAAGAAAATTCCCCAAAAGGTGGCCATGGTTTTTGAGACTTTCTTTCTATCCAACCAGCCTATCAACGGCATTTCAAAAATTACAATTGTTGCCCCGTTTATAAACAAAAGCCAACCTATAACATCCTCAGAAAGTAAATGCACTTTTTCATAATATACTGGCATTACTGAAAAAAACTGGACAAATGCGAGACTATAGGCTACCATAATAAAGAAAAAAACCAAAAATAATTTATTTAAATAGGGGGGTGATCCTTCTTTTATTACAACAGTTTTTTCAAGATTTTTTTCTTTTAGTATTTTAGGTTTCAATAGAAGAAATACCCCTAAGGATGCAAGCATACAAGTAAGGCCATCAATCCAAAAGAGAGAGGTGTAATTAATATTTGCAATTATTATCCCGCCAATTAAGGGGCCTATTGAGAAACCTAAATTAATAGCCAGTCTTATCAGTGCTATACTTCGGGTGGTGTTTCCGGGCCGACTGTATGCATCGGCTGCAACAAAGATAGCGGGTCGCCCGGCATCTGCCATTAATGTCAATAAAAAAACTCCGATGCAAAATCCATAAAATGTGCTTATAAACTGTAATAATATAAAACCAACACCTCCCATAAATAAGCTGGCAAGAATAACTTTGTAAAATCCAATTGTATCTGTCAACCGGCCCCCAATGTATGTTCCAACTAAGGATCCAAGGCCGAAACAAGACATTATCCAACCTACCTGTGGCAAAGTGAATCCTTCAACATTTATGAGATATAATGATAAAAAAGGAATAACCATTGCTCCCGCCCGATTGACGAAAGTCACCAACGACAAAAGCCAAATCTCTCGGGAAAGTCCCCGAAAATTTGCCAAATAATTAGTGTAAATTTTTTTCATGGTTGGTTGGTGGTATAAAAGTAAAACGTCCCGGTTTTTGCCGGGACGTTTTTATATTGAATAAATTTATTTCTATATAATCAATACATACATCGCCGACATTTCTTTCCAGAAATGACCTGGGTAATTGTGCAGGTGTATGTTCTATTTTTCATTTTTTGTGTAATTTGATTTCAAATGTAGTAAAAAAAATATTTACTTAACATTTTTTTTTCATAGGCATCAATCAACTACTCTCATTAAAGCTTTTGCAAGTTTATAGGCAGCCATTTCAAAGGCTTTCCGCATTCTGTTTAAACTTGGCCCCGCGCCTTCACCATCTCCATCTTGTTTATTGTATTTGGCCATAGCTCTACTTATTTCAGTAGAAAAAATTATAGCGGCAGGGTTTTGTGTTTCGTAAAAATATATTTGAAGTGTTACCTTGGCTGGCCTGTCAATAATTACAGCATCATAACCAAAGTACATCCACGATAGGTGCACCTCCATGGTGTAAGTTGCTTGCAGGTTGTCCATCTCAAAAACGGGTGCGTTTTTATTTTCACCCAGTTTTTCATTTAACTGATTGATGAAAGCTGCAGGCCATTTTTTATATTTATTTTCGTTATAAGCCATTGTCCAATTATTTGCTTCTTCATCTACTGACTGGTCTCGGATTTTATTTCTCATTTTCTGAACAAATTCTTTTTCCTTCAGGTCATCAATCCGCAACAATGAATCATAACTAAATACCACATTTACCTTTTCCTGTGAAGCTAAAAATGAAAGTGCCTTTTTATCAATATCAATGTGTTGCGCAAAAGCGAATTGAGAAACAATACCTATAAATAGTGAAGTGAGGATAAATTTGAACATATCTTAATTTTGTCCAAAAATAGAAATAAATATGAAGTATGAAATTCTTTTCTATTTTTACTGAAAACTTTATATGAAGTATTTATTTCTACTTTCCGTTTGTTTGTTCTTCAATATGATATTTGCACAGAACGAAGCTAAAATTTCAGATAGTAAAGCCGCTCAAATAGAGCTGAATGAAGAATTCAGTAACCCCGAAACCACCATTTTGGACCCTGAGGATTTTAAAGATTTTCACGGTTTGGAATTTTATCCAATAGACGAAAAATTTATTGTTGAGGCCCAGTTTGTCCGCACCCCAAATGAAAAGCCATTTTTAATGCCCACAACCACAGCGCGTTTGCCCGAATATGTTAAATATGGTGAAGCACATTTCACTATTGATGGAAATAATTTTGTATTGAACCTTTTTAAAAGCGTAAAGCCTTATGATGAAACAGGTTATGAAGATTATCTCTTTCTGCCATTTACAGATTTAACAAGCGGGGATGGTTCCTATGGTGGTGGAAGATTTTTAGATCAACGAATACCTGAGGGAGATACCATAATTATCGATTTCAATAAAGCGTATAATCCCTATTGCGCATATAGTGCGCGCTATTCGTGCCCAATTCCCCCAAAGGAAAACGATCTTTTAATTAGAATTGAAGCAGGAGTAAAGGCTTTTGGAAAACATTAAAGAAACTTCACTAACCACATTCCCAAAAAGACCATTGCAAAACCAATTACAAAACTTGCGAGGGTATATAGCGCGAACGACATAAAATCACCGCTTTTTAAAAAAATGTGGTTTTCATAAGCAAATGTTGAAAAGGTGGTAAACCCGCCACAAAAACCCGTAGCCAAAAACAAAACGGTGTTGGAGGAAAGTGATTCATTTTTTAATGCAACCCCAAGAATAATTCCTATTAAAAGGCTGCCTAAAATATTTGCAATAAAAGTTCCGTAGGGTATTCCCGTTTCAAAACTATTTAAATATTTGGACAGCCCGTACCGTAAAGTACTTCCCAGACCGCCACCTATAAAAACCAATGCTAATTGTTTCATTTAAATTCCTAATTCAACAGGATCTGGATTTGAAATTATTGGGATGTAAATTTCCGTAAGCCATTCAGCCGGATTCGGAGTTTCCTCGGGATTTGTGATATAAACTTCAAACATTTTGCCGTTAGGATCTATCTGTAGGTTGTTCTTTTCAATATATTGCCTTGCTTTTGTGTACGCTTCGGACAGATGTTTATAATTTCCTTTCAAAGAAGTTTTTACCGTAGAAACCCGTTCCATAAATCCGCAGACCACAGGGCTTCCTTCTGGTGTTATTACTTGTTCTTTTACGGGAACTGCAGTTGAAAAAATAACCGTGTTGTTGGCGTTGTCTATTTCATTATAAATAGTGAAAGGATTTCCGGCCATGTTGAGATTGTTTTTGGCAATGAAACTTAATACAACGTCCATCATCGGTTTCATTTTTTCGTCAAGTTCATTCTGTTTTGCTACCGATGTTGTATACATATAGTATCCTCCACCGTATTCCGTTACCCCATCAACGTTAATGGAATATTGTTTCATATCTTCGGCAACTTCTTGAGCTATTCCCTCCAAACCGGCATTGTTCATTTGATGCATTCCCGCATCAAAATCAAAGCCGCTCAATGAATAATAAGCCTTATCAATCAAAGTATGTTCACCTTTCATTCCCCATGTTACCTTTGTTCCGCCTTCCACTTCTTCAAAAGTCCAATATACCTTTGGATTGCGTTCTCCGGCCGGTGTGTTTAAAGTTAAATCCTGTTCAATTTCTTTATATGGAATTACTTTCGTTGTGGTCATGGAACCGCTCATATCACCATTCCAAGAAAAGGAAGCTCCTTCGCCCGAAGTTTTTTCGGCATAGGTAAAAGTTATTGTGGAATCTTCTTTTTTCCACGGCCCCCATTTTTCCCAGCTTTTAAAATCATTCACTTTGTTGAAGATAACTTCCGGTGGCGCATTAATAACCATGGAATCATGAACATAATAGGTTCCTTCCTTGGTGCCGAAATAAATTGCACTTCCTATTATAACAAGGAGAATAAGAAAAAGTAAATATTTTAAAATCTTCATCCGGTTGGGTGTTAGTTACAATTGCTAAGATAAGGAAATTTCGGGATGAACGGGGGAGAATAAATACTGTAGATTCTATAAATACAGTTGATATCTATGCTACCACGGCCGCCATTGTTGCCAATAAAAAACCCTAACTAAAAAACATCCCACTTATGGCGATAATTATTTTAGTACATTTGCGGCGAAACAAAAATTTTTTTAAAAATGAAAAAAACCTTTTTTATTGCAATTGCAATGTGCGGTTTGCTCTTTTTTTCCTGTAATGACAACAAGGAAAATAAAGAAGTGGCACAAGTGGAACCAGAGTCCACGGATTTTAATTATAACGTAGAACAGTTTGATGACATAAAAGTTTTACGCTATCAAATACCAGGCTGGGAAAAACTTACTCTGAAAGAACAAAAACTTGTGTATTACCTAACACAAGCTGGGTTGGCAGGTAGAGATATAATGTGGGACCAAAACTACCGTCACAATCTTACTATAAGAAGGGCGTTGGAAAACATTTATTCAAATTATGAGGGCGACAAGACTACTGAAAACTGGAAAAATTTTGAAACATATTTGAAAAAAGTTTGGTTCAGCAATGGGATTCATCACCATTACTCCAATGACAAGCATACACCGAAATTTTCTTCAGATTATTTAAAACAACTTTTGACCGATACCAATACCACTTTGGAAGGAGAGGCTTTTGATGTAATTTTTAATGATAAGGATTCAAAAAAAGTAAACCAAGCAAAGGGTGTAGACAATGTAGCCCTAAGTGCCGTTAACTTTTATGGCCCGGATGTAACCAATAAAGACGTGGAAAATTTCTATTCAAAAAAGAAATCTCCAAATCCTAATAAACCGCTTTCATTCGGTTTGAACTCAAAATTGGTAAAAGAGAACGGCCAGCTTAAAGAATTGGTTTATAAATCTGGCGGTCTTTACGGTCCTGCAATTGACAAAATCATTGAATGGCTGGAAAAAGCCCAAGGTGTTGCTGAAAACGAAGCACAGGCCGATGCATTAGGACTTTTAATTCAATACTACAAAACAGGTGACCTTCAAACTTGGGATGACTACAATGTAGCTTGGACAAGAGCCACCGAAGGAAATGTTGATTATATAAACAGTTTTATTGAAGTTTACAACGATCCGTTGGGTTACACCGGTTCATACGAAACAATTGTACAGATCAAGGATTTTGATATGTCGGAAAAAATGTCGGTTGTTTCTGCAAATGCACAATGGTTTGAAGATAATTCACCTTTAATGGAAGAACACAAAAAAGACAGTGTTGTTGGCGTTACCTATAAAGTAGTAAACGTTGCCGGCGAAGCGGGCGACTCTTCCCCAAGCACCCCCATTGGTGTAAATCTTCCTAACGCAAACTGGATTCGTGCCGAGGTGGGAAGTAAATCTGTTTCCCTCGGAAATATTATAGATTCCTATAACAATGCCGGAAACACAGGAAGATTGAAAGAATTTGTAAACGATTCCACCGAACTTGAGTTGGAAGAAAAATACGGAGAGGTTGCCGATAAACTCCATACTGCGCTTCACGAAGTAATTGGTCATGCCTCCGGCCAATTGAATCCCGGCGTTGGCGAAACAAAGGAAACACTTAAAAATTACGCTTCTACATTGGAAGAAGGTCGCGCAGATTTAGTGGGGCTTTATTATTTATACAGCCCAAAATTACAGGAATTAGGTTTGGTTGACGACTGGAAAAAAGTAGGAATGGCCGCATATGATGGTTATATCCGCAATGGTTTGATGACGCAGTTAATTCGTTTGAATGTGGGCGATGACGTTGAAGAAGCGCATATGCGTAACCGTCAATGGGTTTCCGCATGGGTTTATGAAAAAGGAAAGGCAGACAATGTTATAGAGAAAATAACGCGTGATGGGAAAACCTATTACAATATCAACGATTATGAAAAACTACATGAGCTTTTCGGGCAGTTGCTTCGCGAAACACAACGTATTAAAAGTGAGGGCGATTATGCAGCAGTAGAAAATTTGGTGGAAACCTACGGCGTAAAAGTGGATCAAAACCTTCATAAAGAAATTTTGGACCGAAACAAACAGTTTACATCCGCACCCTACAGCGGGTTCGTAAACCCAGTGCTAGTTCCAAAAATGGACGTTAATGGCGAGATTGAAAGTTTCACTATAGAGCAGCCAAATACATTTGCTGAGCAGATGTTGTTCTATTCTAAAAATTACAGCAATTTGCCTGCAACAAACTAAAAATATCTAGTTTAAAAAAAAAGCTTTTCGGATATCCGAAAAGCTTTTTTGTTTATAGACAAATTCAAATAAGTATAAAAGTAAAGAAGGGCTGAAGAATCAATTTTTTAAATAGGTTTTTACGGCCAATAAAAAAATAATAAAAGCAATGAAACCAACCAATATCCAAAGGCTTCCCTTATACTGTTTTTTGTGAAGTTTTTTATCGCCACGATAACTGTAGATCATTATAAAAACGAAAGCAATAAAAAATAAAATAGCAAAAACCAACTGACCGGTAGTAAACATAAATTTGTAGTTTTACGAAGCAAATTTACAACCTTAAACTTATAATATGAAGAATAAAATAGCCGCAGTTTCTAAATTTCACGAAGCATTTAACCTTGGTATGAAGCACTCTCCCACCGCCAATCTGGGAATCAAAAAAAACCTATTGCGATATGAACTGATGCGCGAAGAAAACGAGGAATATCTGGAAGCTGCCAATAATGATGATTTGGTTGAGGTTGCAGATGCACTGGGCGATATGCTTTACATTCTTTGCGGCACCATTATAGAACACGGAATGCAACACAAAATTGAAGAAGTTTTCAACGAAATACAACGAAGCAATATGAGCAAATTGGGTGAGGACGGAAAACCCATTTACCGCGAGGACGGAAAAGTGTTAAAAGGCCCGAATTATTTTAAACCGAATATTAAGGAAATTCTGGAAAAATAAAATTCGAACGTACCAGATTCATAAAAAAAATTCCAAATCCCAAAGCTTAAGTCTGTTGGAATTTGGAATTTGTATTTTAAGTTTTGTTTTTCACAAAACTTCATATCTCCAATTAAAAGGATCTTCACTACGATTATACTGAATATCTAAAAGCTCTTTTTTGAAACGAGTTGCAAAACTATCGTTTTGTTTTTCGAGGTCATAAGTTTCATCTTTGTAACTGAAAGCACTTACGGGACTAATAACAGCTGCAGTTCCCGCGCCAAATATTTCTTTAAGACTTCCATTTTTTGCAGCTTCCACAATTTCTGAAACCAGAACAGGTCTTTCTTCCACCTTTATTTTATCTTGTTTTGCAAGCGCAATCACACTCTTTCTGGTTACGCCGTCCAAAATTCTATCGCTGATGGGGGCGGTCAACAAAGTGTCATTTACTCTAAAAAAAACATTCATTGTTCCTGCTTCCTCCAAATATTGATGATTGTTGGCATCGGTCCAAATTACTTGTTGGAAACCTTTTTCACGGGCAAGATTTGTTGGAAAAAACTGTGCGCCATAATTTCCGGCAGCTTTTGCAGCACCTACGCCACCGTTTGCAGAACGACTGTAATGATCTGCAATAACAACTTTAACATCACCCGTGTAATATGCTTGTGCAGGCGACATCAATATCATAAATTTATATTCAGTTGAAGGAGATGCACCAACGCCAATTTGTGTTGCCATTTCAAAAGGACGGATGTATAATGAATTGCCAATCCCCGGTTTTATCCACTCTTTGTCCATTTTTACAAGCGTAGTCAAGGCTTCAAAGAAAATATCTCTCGGAAATTCCGGCATCGCCATTCTTACCGAAGATTTATTGATTCGTAAAAAATTCTGTTCAGGTCTAAAAAGCCAAACTTTGCCATTATCATCCTTATAGGCTTTCATCCCTTCAAAAACCGCTTGTCCATAATGAAAAACCTTTGCACCGGGTGAAATGCTCAGCGGGCCATAAGGTTTAATTGTTGGATTTTGCCACTCGCCGTCTTTATAATCACATTCAAACATATGATCGCTAAAGGTGCTTCCGAATGTTAAATTGCTAAAATCCACTTGCCCAATTCTGGAAGATTGAACTTTTTGTATGGCTAGTTTTTGTGTGGCTGAAGAATTCATCAAAGAAATAATTTATGCGGTAAAAATAGGTAAAATTTAATCCATTTAAAATTCAAAAAATCATTAAAATTGCAATAAGTTATTATTCAATAAATTATTAAAAATTTTTAAAATGAAAAAAATTCTGTTCGTACTCGCGCTATCATACATTGCATTTAGCTGTAAAAACGAAAAATCGGAGCAAGAACCAACAGCTGAAGTAGCGGAAATTGCAGTTACCTATCAGTCTTTTGGCGATAAAATTTCGGATGAAAACGTTTTGTCACAACAAGAAATGCTTGAAAAATACAACAATCTAAAACCTGGCGACACGGTAAATGTGAAATTTGCGGCAACCGTAAAAGATGTTTGCCAGAAAAAAGGTTGCTGGATGAACCTTGGAATGGGTGAAAATGAAGCGATGGTTAGATTTAAGGATTATGGCTTTTTTATGCCAAAAGACATAGCAGGGCAGGAAGTAATTGTTAACGGAAAAGCCTATGTTGAAGAAATGAATGTGGAAGACCAACGCCACTACGCCGAAGATGGTGGAGCTACACCGGAAGAAATTGCTGCAATCACAGAACCTAAAAGAACACTTTCCTTTGAGGCAGATGGTGTATTGATTCCTGAAGTGACAAAACAATAATTTTTTGAAACGAACATTGCTAAAAACCGGTGACGGTTCTTACACTTTACATATTGTTGAGTGGGATGAGCAATATCATTCCAAACACGGGGCCATAGCTGAAGCCCTTCATGTTTTTATAAAGGAAGGTCTCTATCATTGGCTTTCTAAAAATAATTCTCCATCGGTTTCTATAATGGAGATTGGTTTTGGAACAGGCTTAAATGGTTTACTTACTTTTTTGGAAACCGAAAAAAACAATGTAAAAGTTGATTATACAGGTGTAGAAGCATATCCGCTGACTATGGATGTAATCCAAAAAATGAATTATTCTTCACTTTTAAATGCTTCGGAAGAACTTTTTTCACTGTTACACACAACACCTTGGGAAGAAAAAGTTGCTATTTCTGAAAATTTCCATCTCACAAAACAACAGAAATTGTTTTCTGAAATAACTACCGAAAACAGTTTTAATATTATCTATTTTGATGCCTTCGGCATTCGTGTGCAGCCCGAACTGTGGACGGAGGAAATTTTCAAAAAAATGCACAATGCCTTAAAACCCAATGGAGTTTTGGTTACCTATGCAGCAAATGGTAATGCCCGTCGCGCTATGCAGACTGTCGGATTTTCAGTAGATCGCCTTCCCGGCCCCCGGGGAAAAAAGAAATGTTGAGGGGTACAAAATAGCTGTAAAAGTTATTACAGGTATATTTGAAGAGAATAAATTTTAAAAAATTCTAAAAGGGTACAACAAGAGTTAACAAAAGCCAAATGATAAATTTTGCTTCCATATTCACAATCTTCCGTTAACTGTCTTGGCAGTCCTCTTTTGAATTTCTAAATTTAAGAATATGATTGAGAAAGTATTGATAACAGGCGCCACAGGACTTATTGGTAGTGAATTGATAAGGCAATGTCACCGCGATGGTATTTCTGTTAACTACCTAACAACCAGCAAAGAAAAAATTGAAAACTCCGAAAATTATAAAGGATTTTATTGGAATCCGAAAACAGGTGAGATTGATACAAAAGCTTTAGAGGGTGTAACCGCAATAATCAATTTGGCGGGGGCATCAATTTCAGAACGATGGACAAATAGCTATAAAAAAGTTATCAAGGACAGTAGATTAAAATCCATGGAACTTCTATACCAAACGCTCCAAAACCTGGAACATAACATTGAACATTTCATATCAGCCAGTGGTATAAGTATTTATCCAAACTCAAAAACAAAACTTTACACCGAAGAGGATACCGAAATTGATGATACCTTTTTAGCTGAAGTAATCGTTGCCTGGGAAGCGGCTGCAGTAAAATTTAAAAATCTCGGAATGGAAGTCACCAAAGTACGCACCGGTATTGTTCTTGCCAAAGAAGAAGGCGCGTTGCCCCAACTTGTAAAACCCATTAAATATGGTGTGGGATCGCCCTTGGGAAGTGGGGAACAATGGCAATCATGGATTCATATCAAAGATATTGCGGGCATTTATCTTTTTATTCTCAATAACCAATTGGAAGGAAAATTTAATGCCGTTGCACCAAATCCCGTGCAGAATAAAAAAATGACCAAATTGATTGCCTCAAAACTCGATAGTCCAATTTGGCTACCAAATATTCCTGCATTTGCACTAAAAATTTTATTGGGTGAAATGTCTATTCTTGTTTTGGAAGGACAGTTGGTTAGTTCACATAAAATTGAAGAACTTGGCTATCAATTCAAGTTTTACAATTTAGAAAACGCCCTGCAGGATTTGCTATAAATAAAAAAGAGAGGCATAATTTGCCTCTCTTTTGTTATAAAACTGTTCTTACTTATGCTTTTGTAGCAACCAAAGAAACCGTGATTTTCATAGTATCGCTGATAAACTTATCGCCCAGATTTGGAAAAATAGATTTTGAACCGTAATTCACATCCCACTTTGTTCTGTCCAATTCAAAAGTTTCGCTTTTCAACATCAATTTATCACCTTCCATGGTTACAGTTGCAGGAAATTCAACGGCATTTGTTTTATTTTTTATAGTTAAGTTTCCTTTTACTATGTTGTTTTCAATGCCTGTCATTTCAAATTTTGCGGTTGGAAATTCATTCACATTGAAAAAATCACCTTCTTTCCCTTCAACAGTTCCCTTAAGGTGAGCTTCAAGATTTGCTTTTTGGTCCCCTTCCAAATCCTCGTCTGTGATACTATTCATATCAATCACAAAATTTCCAGCTTCAACTTTTCCTTCGTTCAAATGGATAGTTCCAGATTCAAGTTGAATCGTCCCGTGGTGCGTTCCTGTAGGTTTTGATCCTTCCCACATAATTTGAGACGCAGCGGTATCAACAGTATATTCATGTAGCCATCTCAGTTGCTTCGGCAGCTTCCTCCATATTCGCTGTTGCTTCCTTTTCTGAATTTTTGCAGGAAATAGCACCTACTGCTATAAAAGCAATTAAAGTAATTTTAAAAAATGTAAATTTCATAGATTAGGGGTTTAGATTAAGGGGGCAAAGATATAGTTAAAGGTGCATTTTTCTCTTAAAGTAATATTAAATAAATCCTGTGACATTTTGACATTTTATCACAAATGGCAGTACTTTTGCTCCCTTCAGAAAAAAATTGAAAAGAAAGTCACTATGAGTAAAAATGATAAATTCAAAGAAAACAAAGAAGAAGTGGACTTTGACGATAAAGATATAAAGGAGCAAGAAATTGCCGAAGAAAACGTAACTGACGCCCTTTCTGAGTTACAGGATGAATTTCAGCGCGAAAAAGACCGCTATCTGCGACTTTTTGCGGAGTTTGAAAATTATAAAAAGCGCACCTCTCGTGAACGTGTTGAGATGTTCAAAACTGCAGGGGAAGATATTATATTTTCAATGTTGCCAATTCTGGATGATTTTGAACGTGCTTTGAAAGAAATTGAAAAAAGCGATGACGACAATCTCTATAAAGGAGTTGAACTTATTAACAGTAAATTGCGCGAAACTCTTAAAGCAAAGGGATTGAAAATAATGGATGTTAAAGCCGGTGATGCTTTTGATGCAGACTCCCACGAGGCCATTACTCAAATTCCAGCCCCCGAAGAAAAATTGAAAGGAAAAGTTATCGATGTAATTGAAAAGGGATATACCCTAGGCGATAAAATTATTCGTTTTCCAAAAGTAGTTATAGGTCAATAAAATATGAAGGAAGATTATTACGAAATTTTAGAGATTTCAAAGAGTGCAACGACGCCCGAGATAAAGAAGGCATACCGAAAAAAAGCACTTCAATACCACCCCGATAAAAATCCGGGAGACCACGAGGCAGAAGCAATGTTCAAAAAAGCTGCGGAAGCTTATGAGGTTCTAAGTGATCCCAACAAACGTTCCCGCTATGACCAATTTGGTCACCGTGCCTTTGAAGGCGGCGGTTTCAGTGGCGGTGGAATGAATATGGATGATATCTTCAGCCAGTTTGGAGATATTTTCGGAGGCGCTTTTGGTGGTGGCTTTGGTGGAGGAGGCTTCGGTGGTGGAGGTCGCAGAACCGTAAAAGGTAGCAATCTCCGTATTCGCGTGCACCTTACCTTAGAGGAAATTGCCAACGGTGTTGAAAAGAAAATAAAAGTAAAACGTAAAAAACTTGCTAAGGGCACAACATATAAAACTTGTTCAACCTGTAACGGACAGGGGCAAGTAACCAGAATCCAAAATACCATTTTGGGTCGTATGCAAACTTCCACTACCTGCAGCACTTGTGGGGGTCTGGGTAAAATTGTAGATTCCAAGCCTGAAAATTCCGATGCCGAAGGTATGTTGGTGACCGAAGAGACGGTTTCCATCAAAATACCCGCCGGCGTTGTGGATGGGATGCAACTAAAAGTTTCCGGAAAAGGAAATGATGCGCCGGGCGATGGAATTCCGGGTGATCTTTTAGTCGCCATTGAAGAAAAGCCACACGAAATTTTTCAGCGGGAAGGCGATAATCTTCACTATGATTTATACATAAGTTTTTCTGAAGCCGTTTTGGGAACTTCTAAAGAAATTGAAACAGTAACAGGAAAGGTGCGTATAAAAATAGATTCCGGAACCCAGAGTGGAAAAATTTTGAGACTTCGCAATAAAGGAATTCCAAGTATTAATGGTTACGGCACAGGAGATTTACTTGTACATGTGAATGTTTGGACCCCAAAAACCCTATCAAAAGATCAAAAAGATTTTTTTGAAAAAATGAGCGATGATGAGCATTTCCAGCCAAAACCGGAAAAAGAAGACAAATCATTTTTTGAAAAAGTAAAAGATATGTTTTCTTAATCAAACGTTAATTTAATTTTTTTGTATATATTTGATATATCGCTTCGATCTAGAGGCGATAATTTTTCTTTTTCATAGCAATTTTTTTTCCCATCCAGAATTCATTTTCTGGGTGGGTTTTGTTTATAGGTAATTTTTATATCTATGACCATAGAAATTTACCGTAGTATATTTTCCTGTATTCCTTATTTTCTTCCTCTCTTTTGCCTTCATTTGTTGTAAAAAAATCATAAAATCTTACCACTTTCAAAGATAGGGGGCAAGCAAATCAATATATTTACATACTTCAAAGAAAATTTATGGAAAAACTTTTGGTTGTAAACAATGTTTCCAAAACCTATGGGGATTATAAAGCGCTTAACAATGTGTCCATAGAGGTTGAAAAGGGCAGTATTTTTGGACTATTGGGGCCAAACGGTGCGGGAAAAACAACTTTAATCAGAATTATAAACCAAATAACCATGCCCGATTCTGGTGAAGTTATTTTAGATGGAGAGCCCCTTCAGCCCCATCACATTAAATACATTGGTTATCTTCCGGAAGAACGCGGACTCTATAAAACAATGAAGGTTGGGGAGCAGGCATTATACTTAGCACAACTAAAAGGACTCTCCAAACACGAAGCAAAAGAAAGATTGAAATATTGGTTCGACCGTTTGCAAATTGGCGATTGGTGGGACAAAAAAATTCAGGAACTGTCGAAGGGAATGGCTCAGAAAATACAGTTTGTGGTTACAGTACTCCATAAACCTAAGTTGCTGATTTTTGATGAACCTTTCAGCGGTTTCGATCCTATTAATGCAAATCTTATAAAGGACGAAATATTAAAGCTACGCGATGAAGGTGCTACCATTATTTTTTCAACCCACCGAATGGAATCTGTGGAGGAAATGTGTGATCATATCGCCTTACTTCACAAATCAAACAAAATACTTGATGGAAGATTGGTAGATATTAAACGCCAATACAGAAACAATTTGTATGAAATTGGGTTGATAACGCCTAACCATGCTGCCACCACGGCATTGCTGCAGGAAAAATTTGAAATATATCCTGCAACATTCAAAAGCATTAATGATGAATTGCAGTACCGAGTGAAAGTACCGGATTCCGTTTCATCAAATGATTTTATAAACTATCTGACTTCGCAAGGCCAATTGACCCATTTTGTAGAAGTAATTCCTTCCGCCAGCGATATTTTTATTGAAACCATCAAAAAAAATTAACCAATGAACCATCTTCCTCTTATAATAAAAAGAGAATACCTTACCAAGGTCCGCAATAAGTCGTTCGTAATTATGACTTTTCTTAGTCCGTTTATTTTTGTGGGAATTTTTGCGCTGGTGGCCTACCTGTCAAATTTGAACAATGATGCCGTTCGTACTATTTCGGTATTGGATGAAAGCGGATTGTTTGCAGATGAATTTATAAGCAACCCACACACTCGCTTTGAATTATTGAAAAATGTTTCCTTGGAAGAAGCAAAAATAGAAGCTGAAAACCAAAAAATCTATGGCTTACTCTATATTCCGCAGGTTGAAAATTTAGAGACTCTTTCCTCAGAAATCACTTTTTATTCCGAAGATTCCCCTTCCCTTTCATTAATGAGCGATATTAACGATATGCTGGAAACAAGAGTAAATACCGTGAAACTTAAAGAGGAAGGAATAGATTCCGAAACCATTAAAAATTTACATATAAATATCAGCGCTAATCAAGAAACATTCCAAGGCAAAGAAACTTCAAAATTGGGTTCGGGACTAAAATTGGCCTTCGGAGGTGCGGCCGGTTACTTGCTGTTTATGTTCATCATCATTTACGGCAATATGATTATGCGTAGCGTAATAGAAGAAAAAACGAGCAGGGTGATTGAAGTGATTATCTCATCCGTAAAACCCCGTGTATTATTATTGGGAAAAATATTTGGTACTACCTTGGCTGGAATTACTCAGTTTATGGTTTGGGTCGTGCTGATTTTGGTGTTAATGTCCGTCGTAACTTCCATCTTTGGAATTGATCCCGCCGCTGCCTCACCTTCACAACAAGTTATCGAAAATAGCGTAGATGGTGGTACTCAACAAATTTTACACGATATAATGCTGGAGATTAACAATCTTCCAATTGCAAACCTCATTATAATGTTTATCCTCTTTTTTGTAGGTGGTTATCTGCTTTACGCTTCCTTATACGCCTCCGTTGGCGCCGCAGTTGATAGCGAAACAGATACCCAACAATTTATGATGCCTATATTAATGCCTCTTATTTTAGCTGTGTATGTGGGGCTTTTTACGGTAATCGATAATCCCCACGGAACCGTTTCCCAGGTTTTCTCCTATATTCCCTTTACATCGCCCGTGGTAATGTTAATGCGCATTCCGTTTGGTGTTCCGCTGTGGCAACAGATTATTTCAGTAGTTGTACTGTTCGCTACTTTTGGTGCAATGGTTTGGTTTGCGGCAAAAATTTACCGTGTGGGTATTTTAATGTATGGCAAGAAACCCACCTATAAAGAAATTTATAAGTGGCTTAAATATTAATAAAATTGCCTAGCCGAATTTTGCTATGGATTCGGTTTTACTCTTTAATTAAAAAAGAAAAATTATGAAAAGAAAAATTTTTAGTACTTCATTTCTTTTGCTATTCGCATTAGGAATTACAGCCCAAACAACAGATTTGGCCCGTATAGAATATTTGACACTTCCCTTTTCCAAATCGGCTAACTCCATCAATCGTTATCGTGCTTTGGTACAAGCGCCTATTCCCATTAATAAGGAAAAGAAAAACTATTTGGTGATAGGGTTGGAATACAGATATGTAGATATTAATATAAATGATAGTGAAGATGTTGAAGCATTTACGGAGCCAACTCCAACTTCAAATTTTCAGGACAATCTTGTAACTTCGGTCCAGCAGATTGATGCGTACTTGGGATATACCTGGACCACCCAGAATAACTGGAGATTTGGTATAAAATTTGGGCCAAAATTCCAAAGCGATTTTGAGAATGGCTTGCAAAGTGATGATATACTATATGATGGCGCGGTATATGCCATAAAAGATAAAAAGAACGATACCACGGGCGGCAATAAGCCGTATAGATTGGTATTGGGACTTTCTTATTCGAACACCCCAGGGAGAAATTTCCCATTGCCAATTTTAAATTATTACAAAGAATTTCGTCCCAATTGGACGTATACATTAGGAGTGCCCAAAACAAATGTGAGGCACTATTTAAATGATACCCATAAAGATGCGCTTCAAGCTTTTGCAACGTTGGACAATGTATACGCGAACATTCAGGAAAATTTTGTGCCTATTTCTAACCAAAATGCTGATGGGAAAGTGGCCGAAAGTATACAAGAAACAATAGGCCTGCTCGGGTTGGGTTATGAACATTTTTTTACCAAACATCTTTTGTTTTATGGCTATGCAGCACATTCTGTTTATAATGATTTCCGTTTGGAAGATGGAGATGGAAACAAAATTTACAAGATTAATACCGAAAATTCGCCTTATTTTAGGGCAGGATTAAAATTCAAATATTAATGGCGAGAATACTTATTATAGAAGACGAAGCAGCAATCAGAAGGGTTTTGGTGAAAATTCTTTCCGAGGAAAATCAAGGCTACGAAGTTTTTGAAGCAGAAGATGGCCTAGCTGGAATGGAAACCATAAAAAAAGAAGATTTCGATTTGGTGCTTTGTGATATAAAAATGCCAAAAATGGATGGTGTTGAGGTTTTGGAAGCCGTAAAAATAATAAAACCCGAAATACCAATGGTCATGATTTCTGGTCATGGCGATCTTGAAACGGCGGTAAATACAATGAAAATGGGCGCTTTTGATTATATTTCTAAACCGCCGGATTTAAACCGGTTGCTGAACACAGTTCGCATCGCTTTGGATAGAAAGGAACTGGTTGTAGAAAATACCCGGCTAAAGAAAAAAGTTTCAAAAAACTACGAAATGGTCGGCGAATCACCAGCGATAGCGCAAATAAAAGAAATGATTGAGAAAGTGGCGCCCACTGAGGCACGCGTCTTGATTACTGGACCCAATGGAACGGGAAAGGAGTTGGTGGCGCACTGGCTTCATCAAAAAAGTGATCGCAGCAACGGCCCGATGATTGAAGTGAACTGTGCCGCAATTCCCAGTGAATTGATTGAAAGCGAACTCTTCGGTCACGTAAAAGGAGCGTTTACTTCTGCCAATAAAGACCGCGCCGGTAAATTTGAAGCCGCAAACGGCGGAACAATTTTTCTGGACGAAGTGGGTGATATGAGCCTGTCTGCGCAAGCAAAAGTGCTGCGCGCCTTACAGGAAAATAAAGTGCAACGCGTAGGGAGCGACAGGGATATAAAAGTAGACGTCCGCGTTATTACCGCTACAAACAAAGATTTAAAAAAGGAAATAGAAGAGGGGAACTTCCGTGAGGATCTATACCACAGGCTTGCGGTTATTCTTATAAAAGTCCCATCCCTAAACGCTCGAAGGGAGGATATTCCGCTATTGGTTGATTATTTTTCAGAAAAAATTTCAACGGAACACGGTACTTCCAAAAAGAAATTTTCCGCTAAAGCCATAAAGCTATTGCAGGAATATGATTGGACAGGAAATATTCGCGAACTCCGGAATGTAGTAGAACGGTTGATTATTCTTGGAGGAAAAGAAATTAGTGAGGAAGATGTAAAATTGTTCGCAAGTAAGTAAGTGGATGAGTTAAATTTAATGGATAAGTAGCAAAATGAAAGATGTAAAAATTGAAGATTTTAAGATAACGGAATCTATAAGTTTGGATGGCAGCCATAATGATTTCAATTTGCATGCTTCTGAAGATGAACTTGAAGACCATTTGGAGGACACACGGAAAAAACTGGGTAAACTTCAGGACACGCTATATGCCCACGGAAAATATGCGGTTTTGGTTTGCCTGCAAGGAATGGACACGGCGGGTAAAGACAGTCTGATTCGGGAAGTTTTTAAAGATTTTAATGCCCGTGGGGTAGTGGTGCACAGTTTCAAAACGCCTACAGTTCTGGAGAAAAGACACGATTATCTTTGGCGTCATTATATTGCCCTTCCCGAGCGTGGAAAGTTTGGGGTTTTCAACAGAACACATTATGAAAATGTGTTGGTAACAAGAGTTCACCCAGAATATATACTTGGCGAAAACTTGCCCCACATAAATAGTTTGGACGATATTACTCCTGAATTTTGGAACAAACGTTTTCAGCAGATCAATGATTTTGAAAAGACTATTCAACAAAATGGTACTATCATATTTAAATTCTTTTTAAACATTTCCAAAGAAGAACAAAAACAGCGACAACTTCGCAGATTAAACAAACCTGAAAAAAACTGGAAATTTTCTCCGGGCGATTTGGATGAAAGGGAGTTGTGGGATGATTACAAAAAGTATTATGAAGAAGCCATAAATCGCACCTCAAAGCCACACGCGCCTTGGTACATAATTCCCTCAGACGATAAAAAAACCTCACGAGTGTTAGTGGCCGAAATAATGCTGCAGGAACTAAGAAAATATAAAGACATAAAAGAACCAGAACTGGATGACGATATTAAAGCAAAAATTTCAGAGTATCGTGAACGACTAAAAAATGATTAATACTATATTCGCATAAATACATTCTCCTTTACGTTTGAGCATCTTTCAATGTGAACATCTGTTCGTTCGAGCACAATCGAGAACTAATAACAAAATCAATAAATGAAAATTTTTTTCTTCCCCACACTTTTTTTTACACTAGTCTTTTCATCACAAATCAATTCCCAGAATGCAGTTCAGGATTCCGTGATGTTGAAAAAACTTTATACAACTTCTTTAACTGATGGAAAAAGCTACGAATGGCTGGACTATCTTTCCAATGAAATTGGCGGCAGACTTTCCGGATCTATCGAGGCGGAAAATGCAGTTAAATATACTGAAGCACAACTTAATGAACTTGGGTTGGACAAAGTATGGCTTCAGCCGGTAATGGTTCCAAAGTGGACAAGAGGCTTTAAGGAATACGCTTATATTGAAACCGCCAAAGGTGAGAAAACTATTACAGAAATATGTGCGCTTGGAGGTTCAGTAGCCACACCTAGTCTTGGGATAAAGGCAGAAGTAGTGGAGGTAAAAGGGCTTAATGAACTTGCTGCCTTGGGAAAAGCAAAATTGGAAGGAAAAATTGTTTTCTACAATAGACCGATGCAGGCAGATTTAATTCAAACTTTTGAAGCCTACGGAGGTTGTGTAGATCAGCGGTATGCTGGTGCTGCCGAAGCTGCAAAGTACGGTGCCATTGGAGTGATTGTACGATCTATGAATTTGCGAATGGACGATTTTCCGCATACGGGTGCAATGAGTTATGGCGATACTCCCGTGGATCAGCGAATTCCAGCTGCGGCCATTAGCACCAACGGAGCGGAATATTTAAGCAGTTTGCTGAAACTGCAACCAAATCTTTTATTTTATTTTAAGCAGAATTGTAAAACCTTTGACGATGTGCAATCATATAATGTAATTGGTGAAATTACGGGAAGCACAAAACCAAATGAATATATGGTCGTGGGCGGCCATTTAGACAGTTGGGACCTCGCAGATGGATCGCACGATGACGGCGCGGGAAGTGTACAAAGTATGGAAGTGCTACGCCTTTTCAAAAAAGTGGGCTATAAACCAAAACATACCATCCGTGTTGTACTTTTTATGAATGAGGAAAATGGGCTACGCGGAGGAAAAAAATATGCCGAAGAAGCTAAAAGAAAGAACGAAATCCATCGTTTTGCCTTGGAAAGTGATGCCGGGGGCTTTACACCGCGCGGTTTTTCCTTTGATAGCAATGAAGCCAACTTCAACAAAATAAAAACCTGGGAACCGCTTTTTAAACCCTATTTAATCCATTATTTCGAAAAGGGCCACGGCGGCGCAGACATCGGACCTTTAAAGGGAAATATTGATGTGCTTGCTGGATTGCATCCCGATAGCCAACGGTATTTCGATTATCACCATGCGGCAAATGATACTTTTGATGCCGTCAACAAACGTGAACTTGAACTTGGAGCGGCGACTATGGCGAGTTTGGTTTATCTTTTTGATAAATACGGAACAGAATAAGTTTTCAGGATTCAGTAGCAGTGGGCAGTTTGAATATTACCACCAAACTATAAAGAAGCGCTCCATTGTATGGGGCGTTTTTTTATAGACTAAAGGTGATTTTTTCAATTTTAGTTGCTCCTTAATAATTTGCTTGATTTCTGAAAAGGAATACCATTCGGTAATCCAACTTTCCGGTAGCAACCATTCTTTTTTGGATGGTACGGCGTAGCGAGCAGTTGTGTCGCCTGTAAGGTCGGTAAATTTCATATAATGGCCTACAATGCAATTTTGGATATTTTTCGAAAAGGATTCGGGATTTATTTCCTTCGGAAGAAATAGAAATGCTTTTAAGCACAATTTCTGTGAACTTGGTATTTTGATTCCGAGCGTTTCCAATTTTTGAATTGTTTCCTTTTTATGAAGTAATGGAAATTGTTTCAGTTTCAATTTTTCGAGTTTTTCAAAAAGACTGTCTTTTCGGTTGGGACCGATCCATTTTTCTTCTTCTGAAAAACCTGCATCCACATCATATAAATAAAATTTGCAGGCCAATTCAATATGGATAACTTCATCAGATTTAAGATTTCGAACTAGATAATCCAATTCGCCCAGGGTTTCCTTTTCGCCATGAATTTGAAGGTTTGCCGTCAAAAGTTCAAATTTTTTTGATTGCTTTAGGTAGGCTTTAAAAAAAGCTTCGGCCTGCATTCCCAAAACAGAATCCTTCGGAAAGCGGAAGGTGTCGTCGTTTATTTCTTCACCTAAAAATTCAAAATTTTCAAAAGGATAGTGTTCCGAATGTATTATGAGTTCGGGTGTACTTATAAAGTGTTGTAAAAGATCGGTCGTTTTAATGATTATCGCTTTAGTACGTTTTCATATTTCGCAATCCATTCATCAACAGTTATTTTTGTTGTAAGCTCCCCCAGTAATTCAAAGGGAATATTATTGGGATTTTTAAAACGGATGCAACTTTTACCCATATCTAGTTTGCCTTTTGCGTGTTTTGGATATTCCGCGGTAAACCATTTTAATAAATCGGGATCGATATAAATACCCATATGGTAAAAAGCAATGTGGTTTTTCTGTGAGGCAATACTCAAAAAGGGTAGGGCATCTGTGGGTTTGCAATGGTAACCCTTTGGGTATAAATTGTGTGGTACCACATAAGTAATCATTCCATATTGCATGGTTTCCTCAAAACCTTTGGGAAGGTTTTTCACAACGGTTTCACGTAGTTTTTGCAATACATCTTTTCGGACTTCCGGAAGTTCGTTTATGTATTGATCTGCAGTAGTGGCTTGGGATTGCATGATTTCAAAGTTTAAAGCTGACAGCTCAAAGTTAAAAGAAATATTTTTACACTGCTTGTTGTGATTGGTGTTATAATTCTTTTTTGTCGCCCAGAATTATAATTGTACTTTTCATTTAAATATAAAACGATGAAAAAATTTAAAGCATTTTTAGTAGTTGCCTTTTTTCTTTTATTTGCTGTGGAAGGGTATTCCCAAGAAATAACCAAATACAATTTTCTGGAAGTTATTGTTGTTCAAAAAGCGAACAACCGCGGCAAGGTGAAACGTATAAAAGTGGAGGAACAGACTTCGCTTATTGGGCAGAATATTTCTATTGATGAAATTGAGAATATTGAGGAAACATCCACCTTGCTGAATTATATGAACGCCCACGACTGGGAATTTCTTGACCGCCAATCAGTAGTTTCCGATGATAACGATCCGGTTTGGATGAGTTATATTTTTAGGAAACGGAAGTAGGTTGTGGGATTATTGGATTATTAGAAGGTTAAAATTTTAGATTTCTTGACTCTTGTATGCATTTACATTTGCTCAACAAAATCCAAAAACACCTTTTTATGAAGTTCAAGGTCCAAATTTCCTGACAGTGACGCGCGTACAATATAATCCTTGTCGCCTTCTTTCGTCGTTCCCTGGGTTGATGTGGCGGGAATGGTCCAATAACTCCCTTTTAACTGACCGTAGCTTACACAGAACTTGCATTCATTTGGGATTTCGGTAATCATCAAATTGATCAACTTTAAATTCATATCCCTTTTGTAGGCTTCTTTTTCTTCTGCCGTATTTCCTTTGGTGGGAAGATCCAATGAAAAAACTGAGGGTGTAAAACCTTGGTTCGCCAGTTCCTCCGAAACAAAATTAATTTTAGCTTCCGGTAAGGTTTCGTGGATGAAATTTACAAACTCACGTGTATTTTTATAGGCATCAATAATCCGTTGGTTCATGGAGGGCAGCTGTTGTGCCAAAATTTCATATTGAAGCGCGGTAGCTTCGTTATCGCAAAGCGTTAGGTGCAATCCAATCTTTTGCATTAATCCTATCGTTTTGGAATTCCCAACCACGTAGCCCGCAGTACACTTTCCACCGCTAGGAAATTTGGAGCCACTGGCATACGAAATGGCCCGAACCGTAGAAAGTATTTCCCCTTCACCCAAAAAGTGATAGTTGGGGCAAAAGGTTTGATCCAAAATAAATACGGGATCGATTGCCGTTTCACCCGCTGCGGTTTTGCGCTCTTTGCTTAAAACTGCTTTTAATGCTTGTAAATCTGGAACTTCAACTCTGGGATTTGTGGGTATTTCAGCTATTATATAAGGGATAGCGTCCTCTGAAGCGATTTTGGTTAAAACAGTTTCGATGCTTTTTACCATATCATTCTTACCATCTACCAATAAATCCACTATTTCAACATTTGCACTACACGCCGCCACGCGTCTTGCTTGGTCGTTGGTACCACCATAACAATTGGGAGGCACGATAAATTTAATGGCTTTTCCTGGATGGTTTTCCTGCGCATCGTGAATGAGTCCCATCATTATGGCGTACTGAATGGAAAGTCCGCTGGAAGCCACGAGCGGGGTGGTGGGCGAACCAGTGATTTCCTTTATGGAATTTAAAACGCTCTTTTTATCTTCAGCAACATTGCTTTGGGTAGACGCAATTGTAGTCTGTGACACGAACGCATTTAAAGCTGTTAGACAATTAGCGGGCGTCATGGCGATTGTTTCCCTTCGGCGTACATGTTGGATTTCTGAAATGTAATTTTCGTTTTGTTCGCCATTTACCATTAAAATACTGCCGAGCGAGCCGTAAAGACTGATGAAAAAGTCAACCTTCGGGTTGAGTTCAATAGCGCCAATTTCATCTTTTTGTGAAATAAAAATCGTGCTGCCATTAAAGTTCGGAAGTGCCTCTAAGTTTTCAGCCTGTTTTAAATCGAATTTATAACCGTACACATTTCTTACTATTTCAGCATTGAAAAAATCGGGAAGCTTTTCGGTATAAAGAATTTGGGTGTTTTTATTTTCCAACAAATTCTTCCGAAGAATTGCCAAAACCGGTACTGTTTTAGAGGCAAAACTTATTACACTTTCCGGTTTTAAGTTATTTTGTTTTGCAATTCCCCATTCCAAAATGCTGGAGAGCGGATGGCCCAATCGGATATAATCGTACGCAGTGGGTAATTTTGCAAGCGCCGTGGAATCTGTATTATTGGTTTTAAAAAGTTTCTCGAATTCATCCAAAAACTGCGTCTTTGCTAAACTTTCATCATAAATATCCAATCTGTGTGTGGTTAAATTTAACCAGTCGGCCGGCATATTTTTCAGTACTTCTTTTATAAAGTTGAGCATTTTATTGTCCTGCATATTTTCACTTTTTGATGGAGCGGCAAGTTACATTAATTAGATTTTTTTAGAAGTGATTTAAGAATTTTGTAACAACAATTAAAAAGGATATTTTGTTGATATAGGTGGGAAATAGATACGGAAAAAATTACTTCGAAGTTTCAGTTTTACCGTTTCTATTTCTTTGCCACGGAAATTTTCCCTCCAATTCAACCTGAAGTGAAAGACTCAAAAAGGTTCTAATTAAAACGATAAGACCCAAAATACTTACGGATTTAAGGGAAGGCTCCGTAACAACCGTTGCCATTATATCGGCTGCAATCAGCATCTCCAATCCCAGAAGTATTGCTTTTCCAACCATTTGCCGAAGTTCTTTATATGAAATAGGGTGGTCGCTTTTTAGCTTAAATAGAAATTTTCCCAAGGCGAATACAGAACCCAAAAAAATTGTCAATACGCCAATCCCCTCCATTATTTTTGCGATGTAATCAATATAAAGTCTAATGTTGTCCATTCGATTGTAGTGTCTATTCTAGTTTGGGAAAATTCTATTGCTCCTTAAAAATACAAAATTAATGATTGACGGTTTTAGGTATTAAGTTACTTTTAATTGTAACTAGCGCCAAAGAAGCTAATTTATATTAGTTTTATATTTAAAATTAACTGAAATTTAATAGAAAATGAACAGACTAACTATCCTCCTGGTTTGCATAGTTATATTAGGCTGCAAGAGTGAAAAACCCACCGAAGTACTTGTACTGCCAACGCTTCATGGAGCGCATGAAGTAAATCCCAATTATACTTATGCCGATCTGGAAAAGATTATAAAAGCATACAATCCTGATGCTATTGGGGTGGAAATAAGACCGATAGACATGACAATGAACAGTGATAGCCTAGATGTTTTTTATCCTATTGAAATGATACGGGTGCGCGATTCCTTCCCCGGAAAAGTTACCGGGATCGATTTTTATAATGAGGTGACCAAGAATGATGTTGTAAGAAAAAATATGTTTACGGACACAACCACCCAAATGGGCAGGATGAAACAACTCATAGGAAACATGCAAAAGGATTCCCTTTTCCTTATCGCTTATGAGGCGGCGGGTATTCCTGCTATTCATGAGGAGCAGGAAAGAATTGCCCTAAATTACTCAGCAGCGGAATTTTTAAAAGGCGAATACGACAGCCTGGCGGGCAGACAATATAGGCTAGAAGATAGCCTGTATAAAAACACCCCCTATGAAAGCTACACCGTTTTCAATAACAATAGAGATTACCACATTACTAAAAACGCCCTTGAATTAATAAAAGCCAATCCTTCAAAACGGATATTGATCCTTGTAGGCGCAAATCACCGTAACAGACTTGTGGATTCTTTAAAAACATACGATTCCAAGGAAATTAAATTAATTACTGACCTTGAGTTTTTAAAAGGAGAGTGATTTTTAATGGGGCAAGTTTGCGTTAACTGGCGCCATTGTGGATTAAAGCTTGTTAAAAGGAAAGCTGCTTAACCCCGGCAAAAGTAATTGTCCGTCTGTATTTATCGAAAAAGAGGATGTTTCACTCCCACCGTCATCATAATTTAGAGTCAATGTATTTTCACTGATGCTCCAAATAAATGGCCTAACATTGGAAATAGCAGTACTATCTGGATTTGCCATATATTCTGTGCTATAACCATTGCCTTCTGTATTAAAATGTAATCTGTAATCATACATTTCAGAAAAGTCGCTGCGTTGCCACACGCCCAATAAGTTCTTGGCTGGCTCTGTATCGCTGTTTTTTTCATCGTTGTTGCAGGATAGGAGGGTAATAATAGCAAAAAAGAGAAAAGTAATTTTTGGCATTCTATACAGTTTCATTAAGGGCAACGCTTGCGTTTGTTTTTGATTTCTTTTTGAAGGGTTAAAAGTATGGAATTTAGTTGTTGTTTAGTTGTGGTTTAGTGGTTTCTTCAAAATTTTTATGAGCGGGACACTCGCGCTAGCGAAGGTATAAATGCTTCTATCGAAAGTATGTTTTATTTTTTACTTTTGCAGCACTCGGAAAAAATCCATTCTCCTTTAAATTTGACTCTTATGAAATTTTTAAAATTATATAATAAGTGTTTTTACCTGCCATTATTTGCTATACTACTCTTTTCCTCCTGCTCTAAAGATGATGAAAGCAGTGTAGAAAAAAACCTTCTTCTTGGGCAATGGTTTGAAGTGGAGAAATGCCAGGAGCAAAACTATCTTATCTTGAAGAATGATGATACTTATACTTGGAGGCAATCCGGCAATACAAGTTGTGAGGAAAACACAATGCCCACAGTGGAAACTACTGGAACTTTTTCCCTAAGCAATAATGGAATCTTTTTTGAGATAAACGATAGTGAAATTATCGAAAATCCAAGCGGGAATCCCGTGGAATCTTCGCTCCCTCGCCCTATTAGCGCGTCAAGAATCATTAGTTTAACTGAAAATTATTTTGAATTTGAACTAACGTATGAAGGCAGCGAGCCTGAAACTTTTCAAAGAATAAATTATCGGTTTGAAAAACCGTAAACATTATGTTTTATTTTCTTACCCTTGTTGGTAGGAGCGGGACGATTGCGCTAGCGGGGAAGTATTAATGTAATATTTCCTGAACGATTCTCAATCTCTAGTAACGCTGTGATTAAATCTCTTGATACAAACTCTGGAGTTATGTAGTTCCAATAACCGCCGGAGTTTTTATAAATTCTTAAATAGTAATATTTCTTTTGAGCATAAAAACTCATATAATTTCTAGAAAAAAGCATTGCAATTCGAGTCCACCAATTATTATTTGGGTCATAATACCGAATTTTTTGAACCTCACTAAATTTAAAAGTGCGAAACTCCCAATGGTCTCTTGCCTTTACTTCAAAATAATCTGCATATACCTTTATTTCTGAGAAGCCTTTTTGTTTAAATTGAATTATGGGTACTTTCAAAACTGATGCTTTAAATATTTAATATGGGCTCACGTTGCAACTCTCTGGCGCGCTTTTGCAAAGCGTGCCCATTTATAAGGGCATTTGAAATGCCCATTACCACAATGGCGTTATTTTAACGGAAGGCTTTTCCCTGTTGCCTTCTTCATAGGCCGCATAACTGCTGTTCACCCAATCGCGTTCATGATTTACAAAACGGGCACTCACGGGATTGTAATGTATATAATTAAGCCGCTGTTCCACTTTCTCAAAAGTATCTAAAAGTACGGGATGGAAACCGTCTTTCCAAAATTTGAAATTTACGCCGCGTTTGGTTCTTTGGGCAGCGAAACTGAATTTTTTCAACAGCCACTCCCGCCTGCTTTCTGGGTATTCCTGTATGGCTTCTACGATTCTCTTTGAAGTGAATTTTTTGAAATCGCGAATTATATGCTGTAATTCCTCGCCATTGGAACTTACTATTGCGTGTAGGTGGCTGGTCATATACACATACCCATGAACTTGCAATCCCTTTTGGTCTATGCAATAATTAAAGGATGCATCCAGTATTTTTGTGTATTCCGAACGTATAAATACATCAACCCAATCTATTACCGTTAGGGTGATAAAGGTGGGTTGATGGCCATCTATGACTTTGTATTTGTCGACATCCTTTAAAAATACAAAATTTTGGAATTGGATTGGTGATGGGTCGCATTGCAAATGCTAGAGTAAATGGGCACGCTTTTCAAAAGCGCGCCAGGGGGGTTGTTTGGGGAAGGTCGCATTGCAAATGCTCCAATTAGATGGGCACGCTTTTCAAAAGCGCGCCAGGGGGCGGGACGATTGCGCTAGCGGGGAATTTAGTTATCTCAACTTTTGTTCTGTTCATCAACTAATTTATCATCCAAATGCCAGATATAATAAAAGGGATAAAAGATAAAGAATAGTGCCCTATTGTGAATTAGTTGCTGGTTTGATGTAAAAAAATATTTAATAGTGCGTTTAGAAATTATTGTAGCCACAACTATATAGGTTAATAAGCTAATAATAAATAGAATATATCCTTCAGTATTGTTTTTATACACATAAGGATTGTTTTCCGATGGAAATAATCTAAAACCAGCTTCAACTATAATAGGTAAGCATCCTAAGCTCAATAATATTTTGGAGGTGAGTGTATATCCTTTTATTTTTTTCAAGATAATTTTTTCTTTATGGACACACGTTGCAAACGTGCGCCAGCGGGGGGTAAATGGGCACGCTTTTTCAAAAGCGCGCCAGGGGGGAGCCTATTTAGACATTCATTCTTTTATTAGAATCATAAAAACCTTTTATATTTCGACCTGTTTCAATTAATAATTTTTCTATTATATTTTCTTCTATCTCCAAAGTCCTGTAAACATTAATTTTAATGATATTTTCTATATATATAGAGGCATATAACATATCGAATTTATCAAAAATATTTTTGTCTGAACTTCTGTGGACTAAATAATTTCTGGATTTTACAATCCTAGTAATATATTCTTCGACATCCCATTCTTGTGGTAATATGATATGAAAATCAGGTGCAAAATCGGTTAATCTTTTTCTGAAATTGGGTTCATTTATATGAGCTAGGTTATTTGCAATTAATTCTTTAATATCACTATTCGTTATTGATTCTAAAATTCCTTCTTTTATAGATTTAAATTCAGTTTTGTCAAATAACCTAAAATTCTTGAAACGTCTGTGAAATGTCTCGATAGCGAAACAATTATTCAAAAAATAGTTTTCTCGGCTAAGCTTATTGTTTATTGTCTTTTCTAAAATTAATTCTATACTTGTATGTAAGTCTTTTTTTTCAAACCAATTGTGAATTATTAAATTCAAATCCTGTTTAATGTCTTCAAACTTAATCTTGGGACTCATAACAGATGGAAAACCTAAAGAATTATTTCCAGTCCAGTACAACGTTACAGGGGGGATTCCCTTTTCTCTGTAAAAGTTGGTAATATTAATTTGAGTATTTCTATTGCTTAGAATAAAAATTATTTTCTTTAATTCTTTTATTAAATGTAAATAGTCCCAAATATTAATGTTTCCATTTTTTGATCTAATTTTTAATCCAACATTTTCTCTAATGGTTATTTGATTATTTTCTCGTTTACATTTTATGTTATTTGAAGAGTATATTTCTATCGAAAAATTATTAGAATCGTATATTTTAATTATATCAATATCTTCAATAATTAGTTTTTTATCGGTAAAAAGCTTATTATTTATTGCTGAAATTTTAGTCCAATCAAGTAATCCATTCATTTCAATATTTACTCTATCGAAATAACATTGTTCTGGATTAATAATAAACTCGCCTTTAAATAAATATTCAGCACTATATATTTTAATGGCTGCCCCCGCACCAGTTGACATTCCAATATTTTGACAGTTTACTAATGTAACTTTTCCAAAACCATTGAAGATACCGGTTATAGTTTTAATATTATGGTAACTGTATTCACTTGAAGAAAACTCAATTTCTATTTTTTCATTAGAAATTGAAAGTTGGACGAATTCAATGCATTCTTTTTTATTAAAAGGTGAATCTATTTTTCCTATGTAATTTTCCATTGCTTATTCAGATTACACCTAATTTTTCCATTTTTCTAACTATTTAAATTATACCATCGTTGGTTCAATTTACATTAATTTTTTTAAAATCTTCTTTTTTCAATTTCATCTACTGATACCCCGCCGCCTGCAACTTAAACAACTCTGCATACAATTTTGGGTTTGCCATTAGCTCCTGGTGGGTGCCCAGCTCCAGCACTTGGCCGTGCTGCAGTACCAAAATACGGTCTGCCATACGCACGGTGCTAAAGCGGTGGCTAATAATAATGCTGGTCTTGCCTTTGGTGAGGGCTATAAAGCGTTCAAAAACATCGTACTCTGCCTGGGCATCCAGCGCGCTGGTGGGCTCGTCCAGCACCATAACATCGGCATCCTTCATATAGGCGCGGGCCAGGGCCACTTTTTGCCACTGCCCGCCGCTTAGTTCGGTGCCTTTGTAAAACCTTCTGCCCAGGCGTTGTTCCAGGCCGTTTGCCATTTCGGTTACTACCTGTTCCGCAAGGCTCTTGCTGGCGGCGTAGTTTATTATTTCGTCGTTCTGCACTTGGTCTATATTGCCCACGGCTATGTTTTCGCGCAGGGTGAACTCATACTTAAAAAAGTCCTGAAAGATGACGCCAAAACGTTTTCGGTATTCGTCCACATCAAAACGGTTTATGTTGATGCCGTCCAAAAGGATTTCGCCTTGGGTGGGTTCGTAAAAGCGGAGGAAGAGTTTTATGAGCGTGGTCTTTCCCGCGCCATTTTGCCCCACGAATGCCATTTTTTCGCCAGCTTTTAGTGTAAAAGTTACGCCTTTTAGTACTTCGGTTTCGCTGCCCGCATAAGCGAAGTGGAGGTCGTTAATTTGAAAACCTTCTTTTATGGTTTTGGGCATAGCCGTTTTTGCCTCGGCAGTTTTTTCTACGGAAAGGTCAATGAAATCGAAATAATCCTGTAAATACAGTGCACTTTCCGAAATACGCGTAAAGCGCGAAAAGAAGCCCTGCAAATTGTTGCGCAACCTGTTGAACGAACCGGAAAGAAAGGTAAGCTCCCCAATGGTAATGGCGCCCGCCAAGACCCGCATAATAATGTACACATAAGCGCCGTAATAACTGAGCACGCCCAAAATGTTGAACAGCGACCCATACAGACTTTGCCTCAGCGACAGTTTTTTGTTGATAAGGTAATAATCGCCGGATAGGTTTTTAAATCGTTCCGCGATAAAATCCGTAAGTCCAAAAAGCTTGATTTCCTTGGCGGTTTGGTTGTTGGCGCCTATAAAACGAAGGTAATCCAGTTCGCGGCGTTCGGCGGTCCAACTGCGCGCCAACGAATAACGTGTACTGCTGAACTTGGCTTCGTTGATAAACGAGGGGACGATGCTAAGGACGAGAATGAGGATGAGGATGGGTTCAAAATAAACCAGTCCGGCAATCAGTGAAATCATAGAAATCAAACTTTCGGCTTGTCCCAAGGGCGTTGCTCATCAAATCTACCCGGCTGTTGGTTTGGGTTCGGGCGCGTTCCAGCTTGTCGTAAAACTCGGGGTCTTCCAGTTGGGCGATGGTGAGCTCTGCGGTTTTTCGGATTATTTTTTCGGAAGAAGCGTTGCTGTATAAATCGCCCAGAAGTCCGTCGGTTAGGTTTATCAACCTTCCCAAAAGATCGGAAAGAACGGCGACGCAGAATTCGATAATCACCAAGTTCCACAATTGGGTAAAATCTTGGTTTTCGAGGGAAATCTGAAGAATTATTTCATCAATAATCATTTTTCCCACCCACAGGATTACCACAGGAGTAAAGGCATTCAACAAACGACTGAAGGTATTTACAAAAAACAGTTTCGGGCTGCTGCGGAATATTTCCCTAAAAAATCTTGGAATGGTCCTCAGTGCCTTGAACGAATCGCGGAGATTGGTTTTTTCTTTGTCGGTTATGGATTTTGGGATGGGTCTGGGCAAGGCTTAATGAATAATGATTAATGAATAATAAAAAAAGCCTAAAGCATACAGCTTAAAGCTTACAGCTATAAAATTAAACTATTTAATGGTGAACAAGAAAATTAAAAAATCCAACAACTATCTTTGCACAAAATTTTAAGTTTGGCCCTTTCAGATTACACCAAAGAATTTAAATACAACACCAAACTGGCAACGCCAGTAATTTTGGGAATGTTGGGGCACACGATGGTGGCGTTTGTAGACAATGTAATGGTGGGCCAATTGGGAACGGCCGAACTTGCGGCGGTTTCGTTGGGAAACAGTTTTATGTTTATCGCAATGTCTTTGGGGATTGGATTTTCAACTGCAATTACACCATTGGTCGCCGAAGCCGATGGCGAAAATAATTTTGAAGCCGGAAAATCTGCCTTTAAACACGGACTTTTTCTCTGTATTGTTTTGGGAATTGCGTTGGTACTGATGGTTTTTGCTGCAAAACCTTTGATGTACGTAATGGGACAACCGCCCGAGGTGGTCGATTTGGCCATGCCGTATCTAAATTTGGTAGCCATTTCTTTATTGCCGTTGATTATTTTTCAAGGTTTCAAACAGTTCAGCGATGGTTTGTCGATGACCAAATACCCAATGTACGCCACCTTTGCGGCTAATATTGTGAATGTGGTTCTCAATTACCTTTTCATCTTCGGAAAGTTCGGATTTCCCGAAATGGGCATAGTTGGCGCGGCGATTGGAACGCTTGCATCGCGAGTGATTTTGGTGGGGTATTTATGGTTTTTATTGGCGAATAAGGAAAAGTCGAAACGCTTTGTTACCCACATAAAAATCTTCACTTTAGCAAAACCGATGCTGAAAAAATTGTTGAATCTTGGCTTTCCTTCAGCGATGCAAATGTTTTTTGAGGTCGCTATTTTTACTTGTGCCGTTTGGCTTTCGGGCGTGCTGGGAAAAAATCCGCAGGCGGCAAATCAAATTGCACTGAACTTGGCTTCGATGACATTTATGGTGGCGATGGGCTTTAGCGTTGCGGCAATGATACGTGTTGGCAATCAAAAAGGATTAAAAAATTACAGGGAACTTCGCCGCATTGCATTTTCAATAGTGCTGCTCACTAGCATTCTGGCCGTGGTTTTTGCGGTTTTATTTATGATTTTCAACACCGCTTTACCTAAATTGTATTTGGATTATGATGACCCAGAATTGTTCACCGATAATTTTGAAGTGGTAAGCATTGCTTCTAAACTTTTGTTTATTGCGGCGGTTTTTCAAATTTCCGATGCGCTGCAAGTAGTGGCATTGGGCGCGCTCCGCGGATTGCAGGATGTAAGGATTCCAACAATTATTACTTTCGTTGCCTATTGGGCAATCGGTTTTCCGGTGATGTATTTTTTGAGCATTGTCACCGATTTAGGCAGCGAAGGACTGTGGTACGGACTTTTAGCGGGATTGACGGCTTCCGGTGTTATGCTTTTCATTAGATTTAATTATCTTTCGAAGAAATTGATTAGGCAAGCCCCCTAGCCCCCGAAGGGCGAATAATTGTAGACAAAATAATAATTAACTCAATAACTAAATAACCATTAACTTTTCAAAAAAATGGATTTCCCAAAATATTTACTCGGCGACAACAGCGATTATCCTACAGCGATATTCGTGGTACATACTGAATTTCCACGTTTTATTATCAATCTTGAAAATGACGAAGTGGAATGGCTCGAGGATTTTGACGCGCAGGACCAAAAGGAGCTCGAATCAGAAGCTGAAAATTTAATCCAGGGTGCAAATGATTTTTACGATCGGGAGATTGCGTTGTATGATGAAGAGTGAAATTGTGAATCAGTGAATTTGTGAATCAGTGAATTTGTGAATTGTGAATTTGTGAATCAGTGAATTTTGTGGTGTTTCACTTTCTATTTTAATATAATGCTCGACCAACTTTTAAAATACGATACCGAATTTTTTCTTTTTCTAAACAATCTGGGGAGCGAACCTTGGGATGGGCTTTGGCTTTTCATAACCCACAAATGGTCGTCCATTCCTATTTATGCAATTCTTCTTTACTTAATTTTTAAAAATTACGGATGGAAGGGAACTTTGGTAATAATAGTTTGCGTGGCTTTAATGATTACCGCTACAGATCAAATCGCCAATCTTTTTAAATACGGCATTCGTCGTCCGCGGCCCTGCCAGGTTGCTGAGTTGAGAGAGCAAATGCGCTTTGTTGCCGATGGCTGCGGAAGGTTTGGATATTTCTCCGCACACGCAGCCAGTTCCATGGCGGCAGCTGTTTTTCTTGGATTAAGTCTTCAAAAATGGTATAAATACCTTCCCTTTATATTGCTTGTTTGGGCTGCAATTACCGGGTATAGCAGAATTTATCTGGGCGTTCACTATCCGTTGGATGTTATTACCGGAATGGCCTTTGGTGGTTTGACGGGTTGGCTTTTTTATCTTTTGCAGAAGTGGGGCCAGAAACGATTTAATACATAGCCTCTGTCAGGTCGAGCGCAGTCGAGACCTAATTTTCTAAGCTAATTCTTATTGAACAAGAACCCCTCGACTGCGCTCGGGGAGACATCCAGATTATTCTTTTGTCACTATAAACAAATCTCTGTAAAGTCGGGTTTTGTGGGTACGGCTGTCTTTTCCTTTTGGGTTCATATCGTAACGTGCCACTCGCTCTCTTCGGAAATTTGGAAAGGTTTCCTTAAAATGTTGCAGACTTTCTTCGGAAACCAAAACCCCAAAAGTATCTTCTTCGGGAATTAATACTTTATCGCCGTGTTTTAAAATCTGCATCTTTTCGCCATAATCCCAAATAAGCTCGGGCGTCATATCGGCAAACTCGTAGATTTTGATGTTCTTTTCTTTTTCAAAATGTTTTAATTCCGAAAAGGGTCTGTATTCTGGATTGTTAGTAATTGCGGCACTTAACGGAAGTCCAAACCAAATAACCGCAACAATAAAAGCGATTGTTAAATAAAAAACTGTTTGAATATTTCTTCGGAAAAGATTTAGGAACATAAAAATCCCGATAATTACCAAAGCCATGGAAAGCAAAATAAACCAAACCCAATTACCGGCAAGTCCACCATTCAGAAAAATATAGCCGCCAATGGGGAACGCAATTCCTATAAAAGCAATTAGGCCAAAATTGAAAAAGACGGGAATGGTTTCCTTTTTGTCTTTCAATTCCTTAAAACTTCGGAAAAGATATTCAATATAAAATCCTGTATTCAAAGCAAGAGGAATTAATACCGGCAATAAATAGCGTGATTTTTTCTCCGGAATTACCGACAATAGTATTACGGAAATTAGTGTCCACAGCAAAGTGAACAGATAAGCTTTTTTATTGAAAACCCTATTTTTTAAATACGGATAAAGCAGCCCGATAAACGCTGGAATGGTCCAAACCCCGCTTTGTGTAAAGAAACTCCAATAATAATATAAGGGCTTGGTTTCGTAACTGATCCAATTGGTGGTTTCTTTTTTGGTGATTTCCGCCGCAGCGGGATCAAATTTTAGCGTGTACCAATGCCACCACGATGAAACCAAAAATGAAACGAGCATAAAAACCAAAAGTGGAAGCCACTTGGATTTGAAGTTTTTGTATTTGTAAACAATTCCGAAGGCAATCAAAAATGGCAGAAGCAGGGCATAAAACGAAACAGGGCCTTTGCTCAAAAACGAACAGCCAAAGAAAAGTCCGGCCAAAATGGCGTTGCGGTATTTGAGTTTTTCTTCAGTAAAAAACAGATACAGCAAATAAATGCAACCCATCATAAATCCGTGGGTGTAAATATCCCATTGCCCATCGCGGGCGGAGGCAACTATGTAAAATGAAGTTGCCAATATAAGGGAACTTATAAAAGCGTAACGTTTGTCCGTCTCGCGGTCTCCCCCGAAAGGGGAGATGAGTGTAATATTTTTGGCAAACTTATAGGAAAATAGAACCAAAAAAAGTGTCATTATAGCCGCTGGAAGCCGAAGGGCCCAAATGCTTTTTATTCCGAAAATTGCCGCGGAAAAGGCCGTGAGCCAAGTTGGCAAAGGCGGTTTTTGGTAGCGAGGTTCCCCGTTGATTGTGGTTAAAAGCCAATTGCCGTCAGTCAACATTTCTCGCGCCGTGATGAAATTTCGCGCCTCCATAATGTTTACGGGTAGCGAGTTTAAATTCACAAAAAAAATGGCTGCGCAGGTAAGTAAAAGAAGCAATAAATAATTCTTTTCAAATTTCATAGCGCATTTGTTTTTTCCAAATGAAAATATTCCGAATGTAAATAATAAGTCCGGCTCCGTGGCCCACTAAAAGCACGGGATCATGTCTGAAAATTGCATAGATTAAAATAAGAGAAGCGCCTAACACGCTAAGTCCCCAAAAGCCAATGGGTAGTTGGGAGGTTTTTGTTTTTTCCGAAACAAACCATTGGTATACAAACCGAAGGGTAAAAATTACTTGGGAAATAATACCCAAAACTAACAGCCACAAAGGGACCGCGTCATTTTTAAAAAGTTTTTCAATGTCGTATTCCCCATTATTATAGGCATAAATAACCACAAAAATTGGAAAGATATAAAGGAAAATTTGCAACCATTTGGGTGTTTTTTGCCACACTCCCTGCAATTGTAAATTTCGGATATAAATATAATACGCCAAAGCTTGTCCAAGCATAATCGCGAAATCATCTCGCAAATGGCCATACACAAAAAGCAAAAAGGAAGCGAACAAACTCAATTTCCAAAAAGCAGATGGAGTGATGATACGTTTGTGTTTTTCGGAAAGAAGCCATTGTACAATTAGCCTTCCACTAAAAAGGATTTGTGCCAAAAACCCAATGCCATACACAATCCAGTTGCTCATCCCTTACTTTCAATTTCGTAGTTGATGTATTTTTTCTTCATCCAAAGGTAGGCGAAACAGTCCATCAAGGGTCCAAAAAGGCGGTTCCAAAGTCCAAAGTTGGCAGTTCCGGCCATGCGTGGAAAATGTTTTACGGGCACCTGAAGCACTTTTCCGTTTTGTAAAAGAATCATTGCGGGTAAAAACCTGTGAAGCCCTTTAAACATTGGAATGCGTTTCGCATATTCCGTTTTTATTACTTTTAGTGGGCAACCGGTGTCGTCCATTCCATCGTGCGTAAAGGCGCGACGGATGCCATTTGCAATTTTTGAAGACATATTTTTTACAAACTTATCTTTTCTATCTGCCCGCACTCCTGTAACCAAATCATAGGTATCAATATGTTCCAGCAAAAGATTGAAATCTTCGGGGGCGGTTTGAAGATCGCTATCAATATAACCCACGAGCGGACTTTCAACATTATCAAAACCCGCTTTAATAGCCGCACTGAGGCCTCGATTTTCCTTAAAGGAAATAAAATGAAAAGCTTCGTTGCGGTTACAAATATCTTCAATCAACGGTTGGCTATTGTCTTTAGAGCCGTCGTTCACAAAGAGTATGGACGTTTTTTTTGAGGCTATTTTGGTGTATGCCAAGAGTTCTTTTTCTACCCGTTGTAGATTTTCCTCTTCGTTGTAAACGGGTACAATAATGGTGAATTCGGACATCGCAGTTTTTGAAAAGCTTCTGCAAATGTAATTTTTTTAGTTCAAAAGATTACCGGTTTGAAAGTTTAGAAACAATAAAATTGTGAAGAAAGTATATTTTAGGCCTCTCAAGGAAGTTGGGGGAAAGTAAATTTCTTTAGAAAGGAGGGAATTGCCCAAAAAGCTGTTATTTTGTCAAGTAAATTAAAATAGGAAAAGAGAAAATTTCACTGGGTTTTATTATTCTGTTGGATTACTTTTTTGTCCTGATTCAAACATAAAATTTTAAATGAAAATACTCGTTACTGGGGCGGCTGGATTTATAGGTTCGCACACTGCTGAAAGATTAAAGGATTTAGGACACGATATTGTCGGGACTGATAATTTTTCACCTTATTATGAGCTCTCCCTCAAAAAATTGAATGCCAAGGCCCTTTCGGAAAAAGGTATTGAAATTTTAAAAGTGGATTTGAGAACCGATGATTTGGCAGAAAAACTTCCAAACAATATAGATTATATTTTCCATTTTGCTGCACATCCCGGAATTTCAAATACCTCTACATTTGAGGATTATTTCAGCAATAATATTTTGGCAACACATCGGTTGGTTGAATTTGCTGAAAAGCTTCCAAAGAAACCATTTTTTGTGAATATCGCCACTTCTTCCATTTATGGTTTGGAAGCTACCTTTCCTGAAAGCGTTCCCCCCAAACCTGCTTCGTGGTACGGAGTTACCAAATTAGCCGCAGAGCAATTAGTGTTGGCCAAGAGTCGCGAAAAAAAGCTGAAGGGAACATCGTTTCGGTTGTTTTCCGTTTATGGGCCTCGGGAAAGGCCGGACAAACTTTACACCCGACTTATAGATTGTGGTTTGAACAACAAGCCCTTTCCGCTTTTTGAAGGTAGTGAAAAGCATTTGCGCAGTTTTACCTATGTGCAGGACATTGTGGATGGTATTGTGAGCGTATTTGGAAAGGAAACTGTTTGTGACGGGGAGATTTTCAACTTGGGAACAGAAACGGAAAATACTACGGCGCAGGGAATAGCAACTATGGAGGAAATTCTTCAAAAAAAAATTGAAACTATTAAAATGCCACCGCGCGCCGGGGATCAATCGCGAACAAAAGCGAATATTGACAAAGCTAGAAAATTGTTAGGTTATGATCCCCACACCACTTTAAAAGAAGGTTTAATAGCCCAAACGGAATGGTTTAAAAATAATTTTTAACTTGGGGTCTTACCATCTTTTAATTATAAATGCTTGAAGTAATCAAAATTGTAATTTTCCTTCAAGGGATTTTTCTTGTCGCAACCTTATTGGCCAACAGGAAAAAGTACCGTAGACCTACATTTTGGCTTTTGGTGGCGAGTATTCTCTCGCTTCTTTTTTATGTAGGTTTCAATGGCAAAAGCGGCTTTTTATTAGAGAGTATAGATTGGTTTTATTTCGATTCTTCCTTTTTTATAACCTTTTTTCTGCTGTTCGTAATGTATTTTGTTTCGCGCGCAGAAAAGTTTGCTACAAAACATCTTTTGTTTTTTCTGCCCAATGTGTTTTATTTCATTATTGAGGGTTATGAAAATTACTTTAAGATTGAAAATGTTACGATTATAGAAATCATTGAGCTATTGGTAGAGCTAATCTTCTTTTGCTACCTACTGTTGGCTATCCATTATATTCTGAAGATGGATAGGAAGCACTGGATGCTATATTTCATATTGCCCATTTCCATAATTATGTGCGGGGCATTGCTCAATGAGGTTTTGGTATGGTTAAATATTGCTGAAATACCTTATTTTAACGAACCATCAAACCAAACGACCACCCTGATGATAATTGCCGGACTATTTTATTTTATGGCGTGGAAACTGGCCGTGGCGCCAGGAAAAATAGCCCCTTATTCCGAAATAAAGAAATATAGGAGCTCTGGCCTTAATGAAAATTTAATAGAAGAATATTCAAAAAAAATAATAGCTTTTATGGAAGATGATAAAGGGTATATGAATAGTAATTTGTCATTACCCATTCTTGCTCAAAAATTGGATATTCCTAAACAGTATATATCTGAAATATTGAATGTGCATTTAAAAACTAATTTTCAAGATTTTGTGAATGGATACCGAATTGAAGCATTTACAAAAAAATTGAACAATCCTGAATATGCAAATCTTACTTTAGTGGGAATTGCAAAGGAAGTTGGCTTTAATTCAAAATCAAATTTCTACACGGCATTTAAAAAAGCAAAAGGAATAACTCCCACAGAGTATAAAAAAAGTCTCGTGAAAGTTCAAAATAAGTCCTAATTAAACATATTGGACATAACAGCATTCCCATTCTCTGTTCTTTCGGAAAGAACGTATTAATTTCGTTCATTATTTCATAAAATGTTTTCCAGACTATTTCCCACGCGGTTCCAACTGCTTTTCTTTTTTGTTTTTACATTTATAATTTTGTCCACAATTCTCCGATTTATTTTTGTGGGTTGGGCTTTTGGGGAAGTTGACATTTCTTTTTTTAAAATTGTAAAAACCTTTCTCATTGGTTTTCTTTTTGATGTTGGAACAGTAGCGTTTTTCGCAGTTCCGTACGCCCTTTATTTATTGGTCTTTCCGAAAAAGTGGTACGGGTCGCTGTTTGACCGGATTGTTACTTGGTTTGCCTATACGCTGGGACTGGTAATTTTTCTTTTTTCCTTTTTCGCTGAAATCACTTTTTGGGAAGAATTCAAAAACCGCTTTAACTTTATTGCTGTTGATTATTTGATTTATACCAATGAAGTTATAAAAAATATAAACGAATCTTATCCAATCCCTTTATTGGTAAGCGGTATTTTATTGATGACGGGTTTGCTGCTTTTTATTACGCATCGAAAAGGTATTTTTCAGAAAACATTCAATGCCGAAACAACTTTTGGGCAGAAACTATTTCCCACAGCAATCTTTATCGCTATTGCTGCTTTTTTTGCTTTTTTTATAAACAATAAAGATGCGGAACAGTTTGAAAACCGTTACAACAATGAAATTGCAAAAACGGGTATTTATTCCTTCTTTGCGGCCTTTCAAAACAATGAACTTTCTTTTACCGATTTCTATAATACTATTCCGGTTAATGATGCTTTTGTAGAAGTGAAAAACGGCTTTATAAAACGAAATGATAGTTTACTTTTCCCAGAAAAGCAATTGATTTACAGAAATATTCAAAACACAGATTCACTGCCGGAACAGAAACCGAATGTAATTTTTATTTGTGTTGAAAGTTTGAGTGCCAAATTTCTGGGAAGCTTCGGAAATACCGAAAATATTACGCCAACGCTGGATTCATTAGCAAACCACAGTTTGTTTTTCACTAATCTTTTCGCCAACGGCACACGAACCGTGCGAGGTATGGAAGCCTTCACGCTTTCCATTCCGCCCACACAAGGCCGGAGCATTGTGAAACGCGAAAATAACCAGCATCTTTTTACTATTGGTGAAGTTTTTAAGGAAAAAGGATACGACCGAAATTTCTTTTACGGAGGTGATGGCTATTTTGACAATATGAATAGTTTTTTTGGAGGAAATAGTTTCAATATCGTGGATCGCGGGCGAGGATTTTTAATGGATGAAAGCATAACCGCCACCCGGACCAATATTGAGGACGATGAAGTGACCTTTGAAAATGCCTGGGGAATCGCCGATGAGGATATTTATAACAAGCTTATAAAAGTTGCGGATGAAGCTTATAAGTCCGGAAAACCATTTTTTGATTTTGTGATGACAACCTCCAACCATCGTCCATACACGTATCCCGAAGGTAAAATAGATATTCCGTCAGGTTCGGGGAGAAGCGGTGGAGTGAGATATACAGATTATGCCATTGGAGAATTTATAAAAAAGGCACAAAAAAAGGAGTGGTACAAAAACACGGTTGTTATCATTACGGCAGATCATTGTGCCTCCAGTGCTGGAAAGCAGGAAATTGATGTGAAAAATTATCACATTCCTGCACTCATACTGAATCTTCCAAACTCAATGCCACAGCGAGTGGATAAAATGGCTTCCCAAATAGATATTTTTCCCACTCTTTTTTCTTTGCTTAATTGGAACTATAACTCTAACTTGTACGGTACCAATATATTAAAAATGAAGCCAGAAGAAGAGCGTGCTTTTATAGGTACTTATAGAAAGTTAGGCCTACTAAAAAGAGATGATACTGTAATAGTGCTTGGGGACCAAAAAGTTTCAAATATTTATAAATGGAACAGCGAAAACAATGAGCTTGTTCCATTGAAAAAAAATGGAACTTTCTTAAATGAAGTTATTGCATATTATGAAACCGCGGACTATTTATTTTCAAACGGAGGGTTGAAATTAAAAAGTTTGGGACTTGAGCACTAATATCCACTTTATCATCAATCCTATTTCCGGGAAGGGCAAAAATGAACTTTCCCAAGCTTTTTTGGAATCTTTTTTTCCTAAGGCAGAATATGCTATTTCAATAAAGAAAACAGCATTTGTGCTGCACGCAAAAACCCTCACTAAAAATTCACTAAAAGAAGGGGCGCAAATTATTGTTGCTTGTGGTGGCGATGGCACCATAAATGAAGTGGCGTCCTGCTTGGTGAATACTACGGTTTTATTGGGAATTTTGCCAATGGGGTCGGGCAATGGTTTGGCTTCAAATTTAAAAATTCCAAAAAATTTGAAAAAAGCGCTCCGAATAATCAAAAACCAAAATGCAATTTCTATCGATACCGGCACAATAAACGGCGAACCGTTTTTTAGTAATGTGGGCGTGGGGTTTGACGCCCATGTAATCTCAGATTTTGAAGAAAATACTACAAGGCGACTATTCGGTTACGCTGCATCCATTTATAGAACGCTGAAAAAACGTCACATCAAAAATGAGGTGGAACTAAAATTCGATGGAGGCATTGAGGTAATTTCGCCTTTTCTTCTTTTTGTTTCCAATAGTAATGAAATGGGCTATAAAATGAGTTTGACGCCACGGGCCTCCTTGCAAGATGGGTTGCTGGATGTAGTAATCGTGCCGGAATTATCTTCCTTTAAACTTTTTGTTTTTGCATTATTATTTCTTTTCAAAAAGCATTTTTGGTTGGGGGAAGTGAAGTTTAAACAGATTACAACCATGGAAATAAGAAGCGTTGACAATTCAATTTTGAAGACACAGAAGGATGGGGGATCTTTTGTGCCAAATAGGCCACAAATTGAAATAACGATACATCCAAAGAATTTGAATATCTGTGTTTCATAATAGTCTATTTTTACATTAAATTTTGTAATTATGAAGACGTTCGTTAGCAGTATTTCGGGCAAGGAATTTCCCGAAAGTGAGAAAATGCACGCCAAGGCTATTCGCAAAGCAATATTCGATTTGATAAAAAAGGAGCATGCTGCCTTTAATCATAATAGTTATATTTCTGTTTCGGAACTCAATAAATATCGGCAAAAGTATATTTCGGAATATTTGCTGGAGGAAGTTGGCGAGCTGGGCAAACTTGAAAAAGATGTTTTGGCAAGTATCGAAAATCAGGAAACGCTAACCTCTAAAATAGTTTTGGAGGATGCAGCTGTCCCTTTAACCTCGGGACAACGCTGGGCAGATAAAATTGCCAGTTTTGGTGGTAGTTGGAAGTTCATTATCATATTTGGAGCGTTCATCTTTATTTGGATGTGTATTAACATTCTTGTGTTGGCTAGTAAACCTTTTGATCCCTATCCCTTTATTCTGCTGAATTTAATTCTTTCGTGTTTGGCAGCATTGCAGGCCCCCGTAATTATGATGAGCCAAAATAGACAGGAGGAAAAGGACCGTGAGCGGAGCAAGCAGGATTATATGATAAATTTAAAATCTGAGTTGGAAATTCGGATGCTGCACGAAAAATTGGATCATTTAATTATCAACCAACAGCAGGAATTGTTGAATATTCAAGAAGTGCAAGTGGAAATGATGGAGGATATTATGAAACAATTGCGAAAGGAATAGCTTATTTATTTCATGGAAAGCAATTTCTCCGCCGCCTTAAAGGGTGTGGTCTTATTATCATCCAAAGCCCTTAATTGTTTTTCCAGTTCCTTTTTAATGGAAGGTTTGGAAAAAAAATCACTTTTCAATTTGCTTTCAATGGTTTGCAGCAACCAGAATTTATTCTGCTCTTTTCGTTTATGCTCAAAATAGCCGTTTGTTTTTACAGTCTCAAAATAGGTTGAAATTACTTCCCATATTTCATCAATTCCTTCATTTTTTATGGCACTACACAAAAGGGTTTTTGGTGCCCAATTACTTTCCTTTGCTGGATAAAGATGAAGCGCACGGTTAAATTCAGTTTTTGCGAGTTTAGCAGCCTTTAAGTTTTCGCCATCTGCTTTATTAATTATTATAGAATCTGCCATTTCCATAATACCCCGTTTTATTCCTTGCAGTTCGTCGCCAGCCCCTGCAAGTTTTAATAGTAAAAAGAAATCGGTCATGGAATGTACCGCGGTTTCGCTTTGGCCCACACCCACGGTTTCAATAAGAATAACATTAAATCCGGCTGCTTCACAAAGAATAATTGATTCGCGCGTTTTTCGGGCTACCCCGCCCAATGTTTCACCACTGGCTGATGGCCGAATAAATGCATTGGGCTCTTTTACCAAATCTTCCATTCGGGTTTTATCGCCCAAAATACTTCCCTTGCTTATACTACTACTTGGATCGACAGTTAGAACCGCAACTTTTTTTTCTTTGGAAATCAACAGTTTTCCAAAGCTTTCAATGAACGTACTTTTGCCAACGCCCGGCACACCTGTAATTCCAATGCGGATGGAATGGTTGGAGTGCGGTAAGCATCTTTCTATTATTTCCTTTGCTTGTTGCTGATGTTTTTGGGCCGTACTTTCAATTATAGTAATTGCACGACTTAATGCGGTATGATCCCCCTTTAAAACGCCAGAAATCAATTCATCAACAGAAGGGGATTTTTTCTTGTTGATTTTAAATTTTTTCACGCCCTCTTTATTTAATGCTTCCGGGTGCAAAATCCCCTCTGTTTCGTTTAAAGCACTCATATTTTTTTTCTTCTTGCCCACAATGTGAATTTAGGACAAATTTATGAATATGTTCTTTTAATAACGGGTTTAACGCAGTATCTTGAAATTTAATAATTTTAAAAATCAAACCAAAATGAAAATATTATATGAAGCTTCCGCTACTGCCACAGGAGGCAGAAAAGGTCACGTAAGGACCGAAGATGGAAAAATAGACATGAAACTATCTGACCCAAAAGGTTTGGGCGGTGATGGCGGAAATGGCACCAATCCCGAACAGCTTTTTGGCAGTGCTTATGCTGCTTGTTTTGGCAGTGCGGTACAGTTGGTGGCCAAAAGAAAAAAAATAAATTTGGGGGATGATATGAGTATTACCGCCAATATTGAAATTGGCAAAACCAAAGATGGCGACTTGCAGTTACGTGCAACTTTAGACTGCTATTTACCTGGGGTAGATGTGGAAACTGGAGAGGATATAGTGAACGAAGCCCACGAGGTCTGTCCTTATTCCAGAGCTACTCGCGATAATATTACGGTTACATTGAATTTACTTTTGGATGAATAATTTCGAATTATTCCAAACAAAAAAAGCCCTGATTTCAGGGCTTTTTTTGTTTACATTGCTTTAAGTTTTATCACCTTTCCCCTGTCATGATCTTTATCGGGTTCTTCTTTTTTTTCTTCTTTTTTTTCTTCCTTTTTTTCTTCTACAAAAGGAGTTTTCTTAGTTTGTTGGGCAGCTTGTTTAATATACCATTCCAGTTGATATTTCTGCTTTTCCAAAAGCTCTAGAATACCGATGGGCAATTCTTTGCGCTCCAAAAGCTCATCATATCTTTTAATGTTATTTCGGTCTCGGTTTGTGCAAGACCTCACAATGGATTCGGCATCAAAATACTCAAGCGCATCTTTAATTTGCTGCCAAGTGCGATCTAAATTTCCTTTTTCGGCATCCTCCTTTAAAGGTTCAATGTCGCGTGAGTGAAGTTCGTTGGAAATGTCGTGGCTCATTCTGTTGCGTTCAACAGCCATATAGTTCAAAAATCTCTTTAAATCTGTTGTCTGGGCGTCTAGAGCGGCATTGTAATACAATTTTTCTGCTTCAAAACAAGCTACCAGCAAACGGTTAAGCTTATCAAAATCTGCGTATTTCTTTTTCATAGTGTACAATTTTACCAAAGTTAATACAAAAATGGGGGTTTCAAAATTCTAATTCTCAAATATTTCACAAAAAAAACATCTTAAATTGCAACATCCTATTTCTTTTGTCGTCTTTTAACTGAACAGCAACCAAAAAACATCACTCTTGTCCGATTTATTACTTATCGAGCAATGCAAACAGAGCAATCGTAAGGCGCAAATGGCGCTATACGGAAAATATTGCGACGGCATGTTTATCATAGCCCAAAGGTATTTAAAGGACACCGCGGCCGCGGAGGATGCGATGCAGGAAGCCTTTATTAAAGCGTTTCAAAAACTAGGCCAATTTAAGGGAGACGTCACTTTTGGGGCTTGGATAAAAAGGATTGTTATCAACACTTGCCTCGATACGATTAAGGCTAGGAAGCTTGAAACCGAATCCATTAACGAAGAGGTTTTAACTATTGTTGAAGTAGATAATGATTGGTCCGTGGCTGATGAAACGACGGTATTGGAGGTTTTGGCCGCCATTGATGAATTGCCGGACAATTATAGAACAGCGGTAAAATTGTTTTTGATTGAAGGGTATGATCATCAGGAAATTTCGGAAATACTGCAGATTTCTGAAAATGCATCGAGAACCTACCTTCACCGGGGAAAAACGAAATTGAAAGAAAAATTAAAACACTTGCGCTATGGCACGGGATATTAAAAAAATGTTTGAGAATTACACGCCGGGGCCTTCGGAAATCCCGCAGGGTCACGAGGCGCGATTTGAGGCGAGATTGAACAAGGCTTTTTCGGAACCTATTCCCGAAGAAAAAAATGCTTCAACTATGTGGTTGAAAATTGCTGCAATAGCAATTGTGTTTTTTTCGATAAGTTATTTTGGATACCAACAATTGTCTTCATCAGGTGCTGAAATTATTGAAAGTAACAACAACGCCGTTGTTGAAAACAATGAGGAAATCCTTGAAAAAAATGATGCACCCAAACTTACGCTTGCCGATATTTCCCCAGATCTTAAAAAAGTGGAAGAGTATTATATTACCGGTATCAATGTTCAGTTGGCATCTTTAAAAATAGACGATGAAAACAAGGAATTGGTTGATGGTTATATGCAAAGACTTTCAGAATTGGACAGGGAGTACGCCTCACTCAACGCTGAGTTGACAAAAGTAGGCCCCACGGAAGCTACTGTAACCGCATTGATAGATAATTTGAAAATTCGTTTGGATTTGCTGTTCAAACTTAAAAACAAATTAAAAGAACTTAAAAATCAAAACAATGAAGAATTTAAAGCTATACAAACATAAAACAGCTGTCCTTTTGTTGCTGTTTATTGGTACACTAAGTTATTCACAAAAAAAGCGAGTAGAGAGTTTTAATGTGGCCGATGATGTGGAAGTTTCTGTGAATACTTCCTTTACAAACATCATTTTTGAAACCTGGAACAAGAACAAAGTGGAAGTGGAAGCCTATATTGAAGGTGAAAAGCTTTCAGAAAAGGAGAAGGAAACCCAAATGAAAAATTGGGATTTGAATATAACCGGAAACAGTAAAAAGGTTAGTATTAGCTCCAATGCGGGTAATCAAAGCTTTGCAATGGAAGATATGCCCCCAATTGATTTTATTGGACCTATGATGGAGAATATGATTATGCCAATGATCCAAAACATACAGGTGCCGCCGCTTCCCGAAGATTTGTTGGAGAATCTGGGTAATATTCAATTTGATTATGAGGCCTACCAAAAAGATGAAGAAGGATATATGAAAAAATTTGAGGCCCAGATGGACAAGAATTTCGGGAAGGATTTTCAAAAAAAGATGGAGAACTGGGGGGAAAGCTTTGCAAAATCCTGGGATGATAAAAAAGCCGACAGTATTGGCGAAGCTTACGGTAAAAAAATGGAAGCTTGGGGTGAAGCCTATGGAAAACGAATGGATGCCTGGGGCGAAGAATACGGGAAAAAAATGGAAGCATGGGCGGATGAGATAGAAAAAAAGTATGAAAAAGAAGGTAATGACTACACAAAAACAGTAACTAAAAGCCCCAATGGTACCACCATTATTGTTCAAGGAAACCGAACTAGTACCAGTAATGGCAATTCAAAAAAAACCATTATTATCCGGTTACCAAAAAACGCTAAAACTAACGTGAACATTCGTCACGGCAATCTAAAGGTGGCAGATGCAAACAATATGAAGGCTATTCTGGATTACACACCGTTTAAAGCAAATAGCATTGATGGGGGGCAAACCCTCATCAGTGCTTCCTATGCGCCAGTGATTATAAACACATGGAAGCAAGGGGTGTTAAACGTGAAGTTTGTGGATGATTGTTCTGTTAGTACAGTTCAGAATATAAATTTGCAGGCCAACTCAAGCGATGTGCGTATCGGAAACATCACGAATCAAGCCTTTCTCTCGGGCTCTTTTGGAGATTTAGAAATAGAAAAGGTTTCAGATGGTTTTGAAACATTGGATATCCGTTTGGAAAATACCGATGCAAAGGTGAACGTGCCGGTAGGGGCGTTTTCCTTCTATTTCAACGGAAAAAAATCTACCTTGAAATATCCAAAATCACTTCAACTGAAAGAATCAAAAAGTGCTGATAGAGTTTTGGTAAAAGGTTTTAGCCAAAATAACAGCTCTAATAAAACAATTACTATTAACTCTACTTACAGCAATGTTTCTCTTCAATAGTATTATTCTAATCATTTACCAAAAAAGCGTGAATCACCCCAGGCAACCATCCTATGAGGGTTAACACTAGATTCAAGAGAAAGGTTCCTCCAAGTCCGTGTTTCAAGTATACTGCCAGTGGTGGTAATAAAATATTCAATATTATAGTTAGTAATGACATAGTGTAAGTTTTTATAATTTTAATTTATTCGTAAGTATTATTGGCTAAATCTTCCTGATGTTCTTCTTCAACTGAAAGTAGGGGAGAGCCTGTTGCTCCTCCTCCGAATGCTGCACCCGCTCCCAAAAGAAGCAAGAAAAATGCGATTATGGAAAAATTTCCTACTGCATCAGCGGTCTCGTCTGCAGTTTCAATAGCATCCTGTTTCACTTTTGCGTAGTACCGTTCGGCTTTCGTTACTGCCTTATTGATTTTGCGGTCCCATTTTTCAATTACCCCATTAATTTCAGCTTCGCTCAAGTCAGTATTTTGAGCTAGATAATCCTTTATTTTTTCTCGATTTAAAATTTCATCCGTATCGGCACCTTTTATAACTAAGTCGCCGTTTTCATCGAGATCTAAACTTATATCATTGAAAAATTCATCAATATTTTCATCCAAATTTAGATCGTTTAAAAATTGTTCTCCTTCACGTTGGGTTTCGTTCAAGGTAGATCGCACTTCTTCGGAAGCATCGTTTGGCAAAATATTATTTCGCTCGGCTTTATTGATTAATTGAAAGGCATCACGTTTTAATTGGTTGAGTGAAAAGGTGGTGCTTTCCTTAGTTTTATCTTGGGCAGCTTGTAATTCTTCGGCAATATTCTCAGCTTTAGAATCACTAAAAATATCATGGGTTGTACTGGCAATTCCATTAAAAATACTTCCAATGGTAGATGTTACCAGGAAGAAAGATAATAATGTGTATAAGGCCCAGGCTAAAAAACCGTGTAAGCCTCCATCTGCATTTGAGGGAAGACCACACATACGGCCAGCAACCATACCCCCAATAAATAAAGCAGCAACGTTCGCGAGACACCACCATACAATAGTTCCCGTGCCCAGACCGTCAAACGTGTTGGTTTCGGTCATCGGATCAATGGTGGTTAAACCAATTCCGAAGCCTAAAAGATTTAGTAAAAATAAAACTGCCATTACGGTCAGGGCGCCTGCCAACACCGCACCCCACGAAATTCGTGAAAATTTGTTTTTACCGTTTACAATTTCAATGTATTGATTTCTCATAATATTACATTTTTTATGGTTGAATTTATGTCTAGCTTTGAAGTTTTCACCTCAGGTTTATTGATAATTTATTGATATTTATTTGTTTATCTATATAAAGTTAAATGAAGCATGGGGTTCTGCCACAATCTTTAAGAAAGGTTTAAAACCAGTTCTCAATGGAATGTTAAAATGAATTTTTTTAAATCAACCTCTTTTCTTTACTCAAAAATGAAGGGATAAATAGCAATAGCGATTATTGCCTTATTGATGAAAAAACCCCTTTCCAAAAATGAAAAGGGGTTCGCACATAAGGTGCATTAAAAAAAGGGGAGACCAAATTTTTAAGGACTGCCTCCGATTCTATGGAGGCCCCTTAAAAACAATCTAACTATGAAAAAAAATACTAACTGATTTTAATTTTTTATGATCTTAAAAGTTTCGGTAGCGTTATTTGCTATTACTCTTGCGAAATAGATACCACTGGAAATATTGCTAAGATTTAAAGAACCATTGGTAGCCTTGATTTCTTTTTGCAACAAACGCTGTCCGTTTACATTATAAATTTCTACGGAAGTAATTTCTGTTTTTGCTGAAATTTGTAAAACGTCCGTTACAGGATTTGGATATAAAGCAACACCGTTTATATGGTTTTCACCTACTCCTAGAATGTTTTCGCAAGTAAGTTCCAACTGGAAATTACCAGCTTGGTTATCATCATAACCCTCAACCATAATAATATAAGTTGTTGTACCATCTGATTCAAATTGAAGTTCGGGCTGATTCACACACGAGCTGTCGTTGAAGGCTATTTGTGTTGTTAACGTACAATCACTGAATACCCTTACAGTCGTCGCAAAATTTGTTTCAGGGCCACAAGCATTCAATGTAATAGTTTCGGGATTACCACTTCCTGTATAGGAATAAAACACGTCGGGCGAAGCATTTCCACCGGAATTGGTTGCAAATATAGTGGAGTTTAATACCAAATCACCGCAAGCCAAAGGTGTTGAATCAACACAGTCATCATTGGTTGGCACGCTGGGAAGTTGTACGCGATATGTAAATAAATCGCCCCATGGGCCAATGGTAGGATCATAGCCCCAACCTGTAATATATTCTCCGTTAAAAGAAATTGCATTCGGAACATAGATTGGGCTGGCATCCATAGTATAGCCTAAAGTATCTGTTATAAATGAATTGAATTCGTGCAACCCACTGCTTGCGGTCCAAATAAATGGAATGTTGGGATCCCATGGGCCAATTTGAAAATATCCAATAACCATACTTCCATCGTGGTTAATACCGGTAACATTACCGCTACTTCCAGGGGCCAATGTTCCTAAAGATATATACCCCGTTGTTTCGCTCCATATCCAGGGTTCATTATTGTTTGCGTAATCTCCACGTCCTCCTATCCAGTTACCATCTGCAGAAATGGCGCTTGCTTCTCCAAGTTGATTATATTCATCGGTTGGATCGCCATTTGGGTCAACCAAAAGATATTCATTGGGCAACCAGTTACCATTGGAATCTTTTCGCCATACGGCCGATTTCCATGGACCATTAAAGTCCTGCCATCCTACAATTACATTTCCATCCCCGCTTACGGCATTTGCCCTTGTGCTGCGGTTAATATCTGTAAAAAGACTGCCTAAATCAACCAGACCGTCTGCTGCTGTCCAAGCTGTGGCATGAACCGCTATTCCTGGTTCCCCGGGAGTTGGTTCAACATACGAGCTTCCCACTACTGTACTTCCATCTGCAGAAATGTTATAACCAGAACTTAAACTGCCATCAACAGAAACATCAAAACTACCCAAAACGGTCCATTCGGAATTGGTAACATTGTACATAGATTGTACAGAATAGATATTGTTTTCAGATTCCTTTCTGAACATTACACCTTGTGAACCAAAAATAAAGCCTTGGCCATTTGGGGTATAAAGAACTTCATAAAGGGCTTCGTTAAAAGTAGAAGTATTCAAATTGTTGATTGGAAAGGTTTCACCTCCATCTTCCGATGCAAAAATTACCTCCGGAGTTCCTACAAGTGTTACGTGATCGGCGTCAAGCCACGCTACATCGCGCCAAATAGGGCCAGGGCTATTGGCAATGTTTATTGTTTGCCAAGTTGTTCCTCCATCGGTTGTTTTTAAAACGATGTCATCACCTACGGCGAAACCTGTATTCATATCGTAAAAATCGATTCCTGTCAAAACTCCGGCTCCTAATAAAACCGTAGTCCATGTGGCACCGTTATCGGTGGATTTTTGGATAGTGCCTCCATTTGAAACCATAAAATAGGTATCGCCGCCAACATAAGTCAATTGATCTGGAATTGCAGCAACACCGGTGGCTGGGTTCCAAGTATTTCCTCCATCGGAAGTATAGTAAATTATTCCCGGGTTACTGTTGGGGAAAGCTCCTATAATTCCATTTTGCCAATCTTTGAAAACAACATCTGTATAAAACCATATATCATTTCCAGGTGTCATTGGTGTCCAAGTATTTCCGGCATCGGTTGTTTTTCCTGCGTATGCGCTCCATCCGGCAACATAGCCCGTATAGGAATCTGGAAAACTTATTCCCAAAATACCTTGATTCGTTCCTGTCCATAGTTGTTCCCAACTATCTCCGGCGTCATATGTTCTCAGGATAATTCCATTTCCATTATAGGTTGAAGATTGTCCCGCTGCATATCCGAGAGAGTTTTGATTGTCAGGAAATTCAATACCAGTAAAAATATAATTATAGCCAGTATTCATTTTTTCCCATTCCGTTGGGGTTGTTACCGACATGTAGGTTGTACCGGAAAGAAGGCTTCCATCCTCCGAAAAACGAACGGCACCACCAACGCCCTGCCCGGGAGCGGCACCACCTATTTCTTCAAAAGTATTGGAATCAGGGTTCCAAAGAGAGTAGGGGCCTGCTTGCGCTTCATACCCAGAAACCACGCCGTCATTTGAAACTCCTTGGGTTTCAAAAAAGGTAGGCTTTACCACATATTGGGCAAATAATGATCCTGTGCTAACTACACACAAGAGTAATAATTGTAATAGTGTTTTTGTCATTGTAATAATTTTTATTGATTAAATAGTACTTTATGGAAGGCTAAAGTATGGGGTGATATACTATAATAAAAGGAGTTATCTTTTGAAATTCGTGAATTTTAAAAGCATAAAAAGAATATAAAACACTGTGTATAAGCAGTTTTAAAGTATTATTTAAAAATTTTTAATAGGAAGTATAAAAAAGGGTTTTCAACCTATTTTTTAAGTTTTTGTTGAAGAATTTTAAGTTTTTTCTCTTCAGTCAGAAGCATTCTGAATAAAATAATCAAGGCTAAAATGATTGAAATTATCAATCCGATTTGAATCGGGTTATAAATTTTTTGCAAAGTTTCAATCTCTTCTGCCTTGCTTTCTGTCAGATTTAATAGGGTTTGGTTTACGGATTTACGTTCTCTTGCTTTTGTTTGCTTTTGAAGCGATAGATATTTTGCGTGAAAAAGTGAGTAATTTTCCCAATCTTGCAGGGCCAAATAATTATTTGCCAGCCCATCATATAAGCCTTTATTCAAAATTAAATCGCCCACACTTTCTGAAGTTGATAGGGCGTCGTTTAATAAATTGATGGCTTCGGTGTAATTTCCTTCCCAAGTTTTTGCTTCTGCAAGTCCCTTTTGTCCAAATGCTATCAGGCTTTTTGCTTGTGCGTTTTGCGCATAGTCAATGGAAAGTAAATAGCTGTTTTTTGCTTCTTCAATTTTATTTATGGATAATAAACAGTTTCCTTTATTGTAATAGCAAATGCTCAAATTTGCATTTCGTATGTGTGGTTCACTGGTTTGCTTATAGGCGTTTATGGCCTTTTCGAAATATTTCAAAGCAATTTCACAATTCATTTGTTCCCTATAGATAAAACCTCTTAACGTGGCGTTATATCCCAATAAGGATTGCACCGAATCTTGTGCAGGGTAATTTTCAATCAACTGCAATGATTCATCAAGATAGTCGATGGCTTTGTCGTAAATCTGTAGCTCTTGGTAATGCCCGGCAATCCTGTTGAGGATGTTCATCTGTTGCCGTTCATTCTTTATCTTCGGAAATAATTCCTTTATTCGCTCTACGTATTCCGATGCTTTTTTATAATCCCTTTTGGAAGAATATGCGGTTGAAATGGTCAATAAGGCATTCACTTTTTGTTTTACGGAAGCATCAGAAAAATTATAAGCCTCTTGGGCTAGGAATATTGCTTTATCAGGGTTTTCATAGATTTGAATATTGGCTATTTCCAAAATACTGTCCACCTTTTGCTGCGCCAATGAACTGTTTAAAAACAGCAAAAAGCTTCCAACGAATACGAAAAACCTTATCTTATTCAGCTTCTTCATATTCTTCGGTATAAATTTTTATCTTCTTTTTCTTGTCTCTAAGTAATTCGATAAAAACTGTGGGAGGTATTCCGGTAACTGCCTTAAATACCGTGGCAAAACTGCTGTGCGATGAAAACCCACTCTCTTCGGCCAAATAACTTATTTTGTACTGAAGGTAGGTAGGATTGTTTTTGAGTTTATCGGTTATGTAGTTTATACGCAGTTCATTTATGTAACTGTTGAAGTTTTTGTTTTTATAGGTGTTTATTATTTCCGAAAGATATTTTGTGTTGGTCTCAAACTGCGATGCCAATAGCGCTAACGACATATCCTGTTTTGTGAATTGGTTGGAACTTTCAAACTGATACAACTTTTTTATCAAAGCCTCTTCCGTTTCTTTTGGAATGTTCAATTTTTTGGAAACTTCCTTTTCGGGGTTTGTTTCTACTGGATTTTCTTTGTTTTCAAAATACTTTATAAAACTTTCATACTGTCGGGCTCTTTTTCCATATCGGTACTTCAATGTTGTCCCAATAAGCAGTAAAAGAAACAAGCCGCTGCCCAAAAACATTAGATTTGTCTGATATGTTTTTTTTATCGTCTCCTTCTTTAGGGTGTTGTTGTCATTTATATAATTGTAGAGAGTGTTCACAGCTTTCTCTTCCTCTGCCTCCACTTGGTTCGCTATTTGTCCGCTTTCAATTCTGTTGGCATAAAATAGCGAGGCTTTGTCCAGTGCCAAATAACTGGCTGCCTGGCCTTCCATTATTTTTGAAATATAGGATTGGTTGTTTAGACTTTGGGCGATTTCCAAAGCTGTTTGAAAGGAGGTAAGGGATAGTTGATAGTCTTTCTGAAGAAAATACACTCTTCCAAGTTGGTTCAATGTTACCATCCGTAGAAATTTATTGTCTGGTTCGTCGGCTATTTTTTGAAGGGTTGATTGTAGATAATCTTTTGCCGATTCAAGATTGGTGGCGGCCAAATAAGTTTCAATTATGGTCGCTCTTGTCTGATTGCTTAGTAGATTATCAGAAATTTCTTCAAATAAAATATTTGCATTTAAAAGGTTTGGTAAGGCTTCGAAATTATTTTCTTCCTCTAAATGTTTATAGGCTTCAAGCAATTCAGCCCCGCCCTTTAAATAAGTTGCGGTTATTTTATTACTCGTTTCTCCCACAATAGCCTTCGTTCTAATATAATATTCTTCAGCCACTATATCCATTCCCAATTGGTTAAGAAGTGCGATGGAGGAGATGCTTGCCTTTACAAGCATCTCCACATCTTTGGTATTTTCCGCAAGTTTTTTTGCTTCTATGCTGGCTTTTACAGCATTGTCATAATTTCCCATGACAGTATATGCCTCTGCATCCAATAAATACGCCTGAATGCGTTGTGAGGAATTTGTAGCTTTTTGAATTATATGTTCTGTGATTTTAACGGATTCCGAAGGCTGGAGGTACAAATTATTTTGCGCTTCCTGCAACATCTCGGAAAAGTCGTTAGTGCTTTGGCCGAAAATATTTATAAGAAAAAATAAAAAAAATATGGTAATAAATGAACCCCTCATAGTAAAACCTACAAGAGTTCAAGGTACGGAAAAATTACTTTTTCCTCACAAAAATTGCAACTACTGCAGCCGTAATAGTTCCAAAGCAAAAAGCACCGATAGCCGCTTGCCACATATACCCATTTATGTTGAAGTAATCATTGGTCTGCTCGCGGGTTATCACGTCATTGGTTACGGAATATTCAATAACATTATTGAAATATTCCGGTGTGATAAAATTATGCGTAATGTATTGCGCCACGGGCGAAAGCAAGGCCACGAAAACACTAAGAATGACTCCCGAAACAAACCCTTGTAGCCAAGTAATTGTTCCGTTGTAAACGCGTCTTCTTTTTTCCCGCATTTCCAACACATACATAAATATTGCGAAAGGCGAAAAAAGCAAGGTAAACCACCAATGGTCGGCAATGTGTTCTTGGTGCCAGCCCAGTGTTTTTTCGAGCAATATCCACGATAACAAGGTTATAGTGATAATAATTGCCCATTTAAATTCAATAAAAATCTTTTTCACAAAAGTAGGTTTGATTATCGTATCTGCAATTTTGAATAAATATACTTCTTTTTAGACATAAAAAAACCCGAAGCGATAACTTCGGGATTTCCTTTAGAATGTGAAAAAATTATGCTCTTTTCATTATGATTTCCATAGTCTTGTTTTCCTTACCGTCTGCGCCCATATCGAACATTTCAATTTTACGGGTATTGTCATCTACAACAGTAAATGTTTGGCGCATTTGTTTTTCCGTACCCGTAGTTGGATCAACCATAGTGCCGGTTAAGGTTGTAGTTTTGCTTGCATCATCATAAGTTCCGCGCATTACTGCCAAGCCTGTTCCCATATTGTCAATCCAAGTTGAAATATATTCGTTGGTAATATTGTCATAAGCCAAGGTCGATCTACCTTCAAAGGGCATTCCCATCATCTCGCCGGTAGTGGTGCCAACTTGATAGCGACCTCCCATAATCATTTTTATCTCTTCTGTTGCGGTTGCTTTTTCCGGCGGTGCATCTGGGCCCATCCAAAAGGTGAGTTCATCGTTCCATTTGCCTTCATCGGCTGCCATTCGTTTGTGTGCTTCGCCGGGAGTCATATAAGCTTCCCACGCTTTTTGCATGGCCACGGAGTCCATGGGAACGTCTTTTATTTCAGGTTCTTCCGATGCTGTAGTGTCTGCTACAACGGTAGTGTCCTCAGTTTTCATTTTATCCTTTTTATCATTGCAGGAAATGAAAACCAATGACATTATTGATAATGTAAATAAGATTTTTTTCATAATTATTGGTTTTTAGGGTTGAAATATGAGTCTAAATTATGAAAAATACGGTCACGTTTTACATTTATATATCTTTTCAATATACTGATATCCAATAATTTTAAGATAAATTAAAGCCGAAAAAAATGATTCCCTTCATTTTTGGATTGAAGTTTCCCGAAAGAAATTACTTGAAAGAAATAATGTTTTAAACAAAAAAAATCCCCGCAACAGCAGGGATTTTTTTATTTCACAACTCAAAACCGAAAACAACTACTCATCAACCAAAACCCACTCGCCCTTATCAAGCAAAGGGATAGCCTGCTTAAATTTCATCTCCTTATTTTCACCGCTCATCACGTTTTTAATTTTCACCTTGTCGTTACGGTTAATCTTTGGGCGCTCGCGCGTAATGGTTTCAGTTACTTGCTGGCGCTGGGGTTGTGTATTTCCTGCTGCACGTGATTGTGCGGAACGCTCATCCAAATTCGGGATTTCGTCCTTTTGCTCGCTTAAGTTCTCTTTTCGTTTTACTTCGCGGGCTTCCTGGATTTGCTGCTGGTTTTCCTGTGGCAATTCTCCTTTGAAAAGGAACGAAATAACATCTTTGTTCACTTTTTCAATCATCGCCTTAAAAAGTTCAAAAGCTTCAAACTTATAGATTAACAACGGATCTTTTTGTTCGTGAACCGCAAGCTGCACAGACTGTTTCAACTCGTCCATTTTGCGCAAATGCGTTTTCCAGGCATCGTCAATAATAGCTAGGGTGATGTTCTTCTCAAAATCGTTTACCAATTGCTTTCCTTCGGTTTCGTATGCTTTTTCAAGATCGGTAGCAACGTTTAGGGTTTTTACGCCATCGGTAAAGGGAACAAGAATTCTTTTGTATTTATCCTTCTGTGTCTCATAAACATTCTTGATTACAGGGAAAGCCATTTCGGCATTACGCGCCATTTTATCCTGATAGTGAACATAGGCTGCTTTATAAACTTTTCCTGCTATTTCCTTGCTGTCCATTTTCTCGAATTCCTTTTCGGAAATAGGGGAGCTCATGGAGAAAAAGCGAATCAATTCAAACTCAAAATTCTTATAATCCTGCGCCATTTTGTTGCTTTCGGCAATCACTTCTGCAGTATCATAAATCATATTTGCAATATCCACACGAAGTCTGTCGCCAAACAAAGCGTGGTATCTACGTTTGTAAACCACCTCCCGCTGGGCGTTCATTACGTCATCATATTCCAGCAAACGTTTTCGGATTCCAAAGTTATTCTCTTCCACCTTTTTCTGCGCCCGTTCAATGGATTTTGAAATCATACTGTGCTGAATAACCTCGCCTTCCTTCAAGCCCATTCTGTCCATCATTTTGGCAATCCGTTCACTTCCGAAAAGACGCATCAGGTTGTCTTCCAATGAAACATAGAACTGTGAGCTTCCCGGATCTCCCTGACGGCCACTACGACCGCGCAACTGTCTGTCCACGCGACGTGAATCGTGACGCTCGGTACCTACAATTGCAAGTCCGCCGGCTTTTTTCACTTCCTCACTCAATTTAATATCCGTACCACGACCCGCCATGTTGGTGGCTATGGTTACGATACCGCTCTTTCCTGCTTCAGCTACGATGTCTGCCTCGCGTTTGTGCAAGTTTTGCGTTCAAAACGTTGTGCGGAATATTTCGAATACTCAACATTCGGCTCAATAATTCTGAAATTTCCACGGAAGTAGTACCAATAAGTATCGGTCTTCCGGCTTGCGAAAGGGCTACAACTTCTTCAATAACGGCGTTGTACTTTTCGCGTTTTGTTTTGTAGATTTTATCTTCCCTGTCGTGACGTGCTATAGGGCGGTTGGTTGGAATTTCAACCACATCCAGTTTATAGATTTCCCAAAGTTCGCCTGCTTCCGTTACGGCAGTACCAGTCATCCCTGCTAGTTTGCGGTACATTCTAAAATAATTCTGGAGTGTAATGGTTGCAAAAGTTTGGGTCATGGCCTCAATTTTCACATCCTCTTTCGCTTCAATAGCTTGGTGAAGTCCGTCGCTATAACGACGCCCATCCATAATACGGCCGGTTTGTTCGTCAACAATCATAACTTTGTTTTCCATCACTACATACTGGTCGTCTTTTTCAAACAGGGTATATGCTTTTAAAAGCTGATTCATCGTGTGGATACGTTCACTTTTCACTGAGAATTCACGAAAAAGTTCTTCCTTGAGTTCCACTTCTTTTTCAATGGGAAGTCCTTTTTTCTCAATATCTGCTATTTCGGTTCCAATTTCGGGCATAACGAAGAAATCTGGATCGCCTTCGCCCGAAAGGAAATCAACACCTTTATCGGTAAGTTCTATCTGATTGTTTTTTTCGTCAATAACGAAATAAAGTTCGGCATCAACCTTTGGCATTTCGCGGTTGTTGTCGCTCATATAATGGTTTTCCGTTTTTTGTAGTATTTGTTTCACTCCTTCTTCGGAAAGGTATTTTATGAGTGCTTTGTTTTTAGGCAAACCACGGAAAACACGCAACAATTGGAAACCACCTTCTTTTTGGTCGCCTTCTTTTATAAGTTTTTTGGCTTCTGCCAATACGCCGGTTAAATATTTTTTCTGAACATCAACAATATTGCTGATTTTCGGTTTTAGCTCATTGAATTCGTGACGATCACCTTCTGGCACGGGACCAGAAATAATCAAGGGTGTACGTGCATCATCAATTAATACCGAATCCACCTCATCCACAATGGCGTAGTGGTGCGGACGCTGAACAAGGTCATTGGGAGCATGCGCCATATTATCGCGCAGATAGTCGAATCCGAATTCATTATTGGTTCCATAAGTAATATCGGCCAAATAGGCTTTTCTTCGCGCTTCGGAATTTGGGCGGTGATTATCAATACAATCTACGGTCATTCCGTGAAATTCGAATAGTGGAGCCATCCAAGCGCTGTCACGTTTTGCAAGATAATCGTTTACAGTTACCAAGTGTACGCCATTTCCGGCAAGCGCGTTGAGGTACATGGGCAGCGTTGCAACTAGGGTTTTACCTTCCCCGGTTTGCATTTCAGCAACTTTTCCTTCGTGAAGTGCTACCCCGCCAATAAGCTGAACGTCATAATGGACCATATCCCAAGTAATGGGTTTTCCGGCTGCATCCCAGGAATTTTTCCAAATGGCTTTGTCGTCCTCTAGAATTACGTAGTCTTTGCTTGCTGAAATCTCACGGTCGAATGGGCTTGCGGTAACGGTAAGGGTTTCGTTGTTTTTGAAGCGTTTTGCAGTTTCTTTCATTACGGCAAAAGCTTCGGGAAGTATTTTGGTAAGGGTCGCTTTTTCTACTTCGTAGCGGTCGTCCTTCAGTTTGTCAATCTGGTTGTAGTAGTCTTCTTTTTTGTTGATGTCCTGTTCCTCCTCCGATTGTTTTTCGAGGGAATCAATCTGGTCTTGAATATCTTTTTGGGCATCTTTTATTTCCTTTCGGAAGAAATCTGACTTCGCCCGCAATTCATCGTGGGTGAGTTTTTCAATTTCAGCCTCGTGTTTTTTTACTTCATTTACCAGCGGCTGTATTTCGCCTATGTCTTTTTTTGATTTATCGCCTACAAATACTTTTAGTACGTTATCTAATATTCCCATGATGTGTTTTATTTTGAAGTGCCATGCAGCACTTTTATTTCAATTTTGTTGTTTGCCACGAATTCCGAATAATTTTGTAATACCAACAAGATTTTGGAAACCTTGCAGGAAATTCGTTTTTTACCACGAATACACTAATATTTTTATAGCCAATCATTGGTCAATTCTTCAAGGTTTTGGAAACCTTGAAGGAAATTCGTTAAGGTCTCGACTACGCTCGACCAGACAACGAACCTATTTTATTATTCAATACTTTTTAAATAAAAAAAAGCCCCGTAAAAGAGACTTTTTATATTATTTTTAATTTTCCCAAACCTGTGGGATTAATATTCATCCTCGTTCCAGAGATAATCATCATCTGTTGGGTAATCTGCCCAGATTTCTTCGATAGAGTCGTAGGAGTCTCCTTCATCTTCAATTGCCTGAAGGTTTTCCACTACTTCCAGTGGAGCACCAGTCCTGATCGCGTAATCTATCAATTCATCTTTGGTTGCGGGCCAGGGTGCATCGCTTAAATAGGATGCCAATTCTAATGTCCAGTACATAACACTTTAGGATTTAATTTTCTGCAAAAGTAATTTTTTAGATCAAAAAGTCAAGAAAAATCGTAATTATTTCTGCTATATTTTAAAGAACGTTTTTAATGAGTTGAATATAAGCTAATTATAAAATTGCTATTGACGGTAACATTTCGGTTACGAACTTATATCAATCTATAACCAACAATTCATAACTTCTGCGGAATCCACTGCGTCTCTTCTGCGTTGGTGTCTTTAGACAACTTCCGTGCCAGTACAAATAGGTAGTCAGATAGTCGGTTTAGGTATATCAGCACCCTTTCGTCAACGGGCTCATTTTCATTTAGAAGTGTTGTACGCCGTTCAGCCCTGCGGCAAACAGTGCGCGCTATGTGACAATATGACACAGTAGTATTTCCGCCCGGCAAAATGAAGTGTGTCATCGCTGGCAGGGCATCGCTCATGCTGTCCATTTCCTTTTCCAAAAGTTCAATATCTTCTTGGACAATTTTTGGAATGTTGAGTCTTTCCTTTCCACTTTTAAGCGTAGCTTTTTCGGGATCTGTTGCCAAAATTGCGCCCAGGGTAAAAAGTCGGTCCTGAATATGCGCCAATATTTGTTTGCTGTGCGAATCAATTTCTTGCGTTCGAATCAATCCTAAATAAGAATTAAGTTCGTCAACAGTACCATAACTTTCAATTCGAATATTGTGTTTGGGAACCCGAGTGCCGCCGAAAAGGGCAGTAGTGCCTGCATCGCCGGTTTTGGTGTATATTTTCATTGTTGGAATTTGTGGTTATTGTTTGAAGTTTGCTGTGTTTCAAAGTTACAAATAACCCAAGGAATACGGCAAGGAATTTCTGCCAACTGTTACTGATTACTGATCACTTTCCTTCTCCCGCTCCTTTTTTCTTTCGTAATAACTGCTTCGGAAACTTTTTTGTTTTCGTGCTCTCTGTTTAGTTGTGTTGCGTTTGTTCCAAAAATAGAGAATGGCCAAAAGAAGAATTCCACCGATTATTAAAACGAGGGGGTTTGACAGGTTTAGGTTCATATTTCAAAGATAAAATAGGAAATGGAAAATGCGAAATACGAAAATACGAAATTGGAAATTAGAAATAACTTTTTTAGATTTTAAGAAACAAGAAACAAGAAACAAGAAACAAGAAACAAGAAACAAGAAACAAGAAACAAGAAACAAGAAACAAGAAACAAGGACAGAGTTAGCTAATTCACAGATTCACAGATTCCCAAACTCACAAATTAACCACTTCCTTCTTAGTATCACTCTCCACCATTCCATCGCGAAGTCTAATAATTCTGTGGGCATTTTCGGCAATTTCCTCTTCGTGTGTTACAAGAATAACTGTGTTTCCTGCTTTATGAATATCGCCAAAAAGTTTCATAATTTCTTCGGAAGTTTTTGAATCTAAATTACCAGTTGGCTCATCGGCCAAAATGATTGATGGTTTGTTCACCAGTGCACGGCCCACAGCCACCCGTTGCCGCTGCCCTCCAGAAAGTTGGTTGGGTTTGTGATCCATTCTATCTGCAAGTCCAACATCGGTTAAAACTTGTTTTGCACGTTCAGTACGGTCACTTTTTGAGGCGCCGGCATAAACCATTGGCAAAGCAACATTCTCCAATGCAGTGGTGCGGGGCAGGAGGTTAAAGGTTTGGAATACAAAGCCAATTTCCTTGTTTCTGATTTCAGCCAATTCATCATCAGTCATATTGCTAACGTCCTTTCCGTTGAGTTCATAGCTGCCAGAAGTGGGCGTATCCAAACATCCCAAAAGATTCATCAATGTAGATTTTCCAGAACCGGAAGGCCCCATCAAAGCTACGTATTCACCGCGCTCAATGTCCAGATCAATGCCCTTTAAAACTTTTACAATTTCGCTACCTAGTGCAAAATCGCGGGTGATGTTTCTGATCTTTATTACTAAACTCATAGTTTTTAGTTGTTCCCCACACTTTGGCTTTGCTGTGTTTACGAGTTTTTTTGTTTTGATTGGACGCAAAGCTACAATAGTTGTTACAATATCGGAATTGAAATAGAAACTGAAATTGAAATAGAAGCTTGATTTTTGGTTGGTGCATTACTGGAGTAGTGGAAGGATATTCTTCATTAAAATTTTATAGAAAGATAGCGCTTCAAAAATATTTAGATTAAATTCGAAACAACTCCCTGATTAAATGGAAGCAAATTTAAATTTATTTCAAAAACCATGAAACAGTTACTATTTTATTTATTTTTAATACTGCCGATGCTGGTCTTTGCTCAGTTTGGCAACCAACAAATAATTGGTACAGGTTCAAACTTGCCCACCCGTGCTCTTGCTGGCGATATTAATGGGGATGGTAATTTGGATATTGTTATAAGTGCTCGCACTTCTAACCATATTTCTTGGTATGAAAATCTTGGTAATGGCAATTTTGGGCCTTTGAATTTTATCGGGAACTTAAGCGAATCCTATTGGGTTGACTTGGCTGACTTTGATAATGATGGGGATATTGACATTGTTGCATCCTCAGCTAACAATAATTTGGTAGTATGGTATGAAAATTTGGATGGTTTGGGGAATTTTGGTGGACAAAATCTTATATCATCTACAGCCGATGGAGCAAATGGTGTTATAGGGGCAGATCTGGATGGGGATGGGGATATGGACATTGTTTCCGCATCTAGTTTTTCAGGTATCCAATGGTACAAAAATTTAAATGGCCAAGGTAATTTTGGCAGCCCAATCTTAATAACAAATACTACTGGAATTACACGCTCTGTCTATGCTGCAGATATGGATAATGACGGGGATTTGGATATATTGGCAAATGGCACTTTTCCCCCTCCTGTTTATTGGCTGGAAAACATGGATGGTCTTGGTAATTTTGGCACACTCCATATAATAAGCGATATGGGTGTGTATAGAGATGTAGTCATAGCAACTGATATGGATGGAGATGGTGACAATGATGTGGTTACAGCATCCCCTGCTGATGATGAAGTGGCGTGGTGTGAAAATATTGACGGTTTAGGAAATTTTGGATCAAAAAACGTAATTAATAGTACCTTAGATAATACGTCGGCTGTATATGCGGCAGACCTAGACAATGATGGAGATATGGATGTGTTGACTTGCTCTAGCTTAAATCTTTCTTCTGGGGAAATTGTTTGGTTTGAAAATTTAAACGGCCTTGGAAACTTTGGAAATAAAAATGTGATTACAACTGAAGTACAGTCTCCCCGAAGGCTTGTTACAAAGTTTGTTCAAAGTTCAAAGTTAAAAGATTAAAGTTAAGTGGGAAAGTAATTAGCGAAATGGGAAAAGAAAAGAGAACAGAGAGAAAAATTCAAATTTTGACCATCAACCATCAACCATCAACCATCAACCATCAACCATCAACCATCAACCATCAACCAACAACCATCAACCATCAACCAACCCGAATAACAAAATCGCTGCTTCGGCTGCTCTTTTCTGAAAAAAACCATTCCCCATTGAAAAGTATCGATGCTTACGGTTACTTTTTCATTTGCAATTATTTTCTGCCAAGCTTCGGTCATATCCTTGCTCCAATAAATATCGTCAAAAATAATAATGGAATCGTTGTGGATATTTTTTAAAAGCGAATTGAAATATCCCAAAGTCCGTTCGCCGTTGTGATCACCGTCAATAAAGATCAAATCAAATTTTTCTGTCCCGAAATTTCGGGATTGAAGAAATTCGCTGAATAACTTTTGGTGTATTTCAATATTGTGAAGGTTGAATTTTTCAAAATATTCCTGCGCCTTTTCTCAATGTATTCGGGCAACCTTCCACGGTTTGGATGAGCAGCAAATTCATTGGAAGCAGAAAGCGCAACCGTTCCCAAACCCAGTGAAGTTCCCAATTCCAAAATAGTTTCACTTTTGAAATATTTCGCCAACCGGAAGAGCAGTTTTTGTCTTTTTTTTCGCATTCCAGCGTTTTTCAACACTGCGGAAACTTTTCGGGCATTGCCTTTAAAAACCCGCGAACCTTGACCGAAATCCTTCATTTCAATAGTTGAAGTATCGCTTCGCAAAGCTTTTCTATGTGATTTTAAAATATCGTATTCGGGATAATTCGTTTTATCGTTAAAACATTTCGTAACCAAATTATACACAAAAGGCGAATGCACGCCGTGCCTGTTTTTGGAAAGCCGGAGGAATTTTATGTAGCTTTTTGACTGGTGGATCATTTGAAAAGGCTTTAGGCTTTATGCTATAAGCTTTAGGCTAAAATACATTTTTCTTAATAACTTGCTTACAGCCTATAGCCTATAGCTCATTAATCCATTTTCGCGGACAGCTCAAACCAGCGCTCGGTTTGTTTTTCAATCTTATCAATAATTTCCTGGAGTTTTATGGATTGTTTGTCAATTTCCGGACCGTCCCACTTTTCTGTTGCGAATTTATTTTGAAGTTCCTCGCGTTTTTTTTCAAGAACAGCTATTTCGTTTTCAAGTTTGTTGTATTCCTTTTGTTCGTTATAGCTTAATTTAGCGGGGCTGGAGTCTTGCTTCCAATCTTTCTTAACTTTTGGTGCGGTTTCACTGGCTTCGCGTTTTTCTTGGATGTTGCTGTCCTCATAAGCCCTAAAATCACTATAGTTTCCAGGAAAATCCTCCACTTCGGCATCTCCTCTAAAAACAAAAAGGTGGTCCACAATCTTATCCATAAAGTAACGATCGTGACTCACCACCAAAAGGCAGCCTGGAAAATCCAAAAGAAAACTTTCCAACACATTTAGTGTCACAATATCGAGGTCGTTGGTGGGTTCATCAAGAATCAAAAAGTTGGGGTTTTTAATTAGAACGGTACATAGATAAAGCCGTTTTCGTTCGCCACCACTCAATTTTTCAACAAAATCATATTGCTTTTTGGGATCGAAAAGAAATCGCTCCAAAAGTTGCGAAGCGGAAATCTGCCGCCCTTTTTTCAGCGGAATATAATCACCGTACTCGCGGATTACATCTATTACTTTTTGGCCTTCTTTTATGTTAATTCCCGCTTGGGTGTAATAGCCAAACTGCACCGTTTCGCCTACAACCACTTTTCCCGAATCGGGTTTTAGCGCTCCCGTGAGAATATTCAAAAAGGTAGTTTTTCCTGTTCCATTCTTTCCTATAATCCCAACCCGTTCGCCTCGATTGAAGTTGTATTCAAACTTATCCAGCAATTTTTTATCTCCAAAAGATTTTGAAACATTGTGAAATTCCACCACTTTGGTTCCCATTCGCTCCATATTCAGTTCCAATTGAACCTGATGGTCATTTCGGCGTTTGTTGGCGCGGTCCTTTATTTCGTGAAAATCGTCAATACGGCTTTTACTTTTTGTGGTTCGCGCTTTGGGTTGGCGGCGCATCCACTCCAACTCTTTTTTGAAAAGTTGTTTTGCCTTTCCCGTTTCCGTAGCTTCGTTTTCTATTCGCGCATCGCGTTTTTCGAGGTAATAGCTGTAATTTCCTTTGTAGCTGTAAAGCGTTCCTTCATCCAATTCCACAATTTCATTGCAAACACGTTCCAAAAAGTAGCGGTCGTGCGTAACCATAAAAAGTGTAAAATTTTCCTTGGCAAAAAGATTTTCCAACCACTCAATCATCTCCAGATCCAAATGGTTGGTGGGCTCATCCATTATCAACAAATCTGGCGTGGTAAGCAATGCGTTTGCCAAAGCGAGCCGCTTTTTTTGTCCGCCGCTCAAACTCCCCACTTTAGCATGTAAATCTTCAAGTTTTAGTTTGAAAAGAATCTGCTTATAACGTGTTTCGAAATCCCAGGCATGGTGGGCTTCCATAGCATCGAACGCTTTTTGGTAGGTTTCAGTGTCCTCCGGATTTTCGATGGCATGCTCATAATTTTCAATTATTTTCAGAATGGGATTGTCTGAAGAAAAAATGGTTTGTTCTACTGTAAGCTTGGGATCCAAATCTGGTTCCTGTGGCAAATAGGCAATTTTAAGGCCTTTTCTGAAAACAACATTCCCTGTATCGGCTTTGTCGTTGCCGGCGATAATATTCAGAAGGGAAGTTTTCCCCGTTCCATTTTTGGCGACGAAACCTATTTTTTGTCCCTCGTTAATTCCGAAGGAAATATTTTCAAACAAAACCCGCATCCCGAAGGACTTGGAGATATTTTCAACTGAAAGGTAATTCACAATTTAAATTTTCGGCAAAAGTACTGTAAATGTTTAATGAATAATGATTAAAGGATAATTTGTTGGGAAGATTTGATTGATTAGGATTGTGGACGCTATGGGTTCAGTTAAAAGCAAGGGCGAGGTTTTCTGAATTTAAAATTCTAAATTTTGTTCCGAAACTTTGAACCTTGAACCTTTAAATATTGAATATTTAAAATAGTTTCATTATTAAATGCGTTACTTTATATTTGTCCATCAACAACCCTATCCTTTTATGAAGCTTACGTATGTATTGCTGTTTTTAATTTTCGCCGTGTGCGCCACTTCCTGCGTAACCACTAAGCAGCTTACTTATTTACAGGAAAACACAAGCAACACCGATACTTTAGCGCTTTTAAGAAAGAGGCAGGAACCATACCGACTTCAAATAAATGATCTTTTGAGCATTCGCGTAAAAGCTTTGGACCAGGAAACTGTGGGTATTTTTAACCCAATAAGTGATGCCAACCCAAATGCAACGGGAGAGGAAAGATTGTATTATGACGGTTTTGTAGTGGATGATCACGGAAACATACGAATACCAAGTCTGGGCGAAATGAATGTGTTGGGCTATACCGTTGATGAAGTTCGGGAAATGCTCGGAAGACGCTTGTTGCAAGATTATTTTAAGGCGGAAGCCAATGTGTTTGTTACCGTAAAATTGGCAGGTATTCGTTATACAATTAACGGCGAAATAGGCAGCCCAGGTTCAAAGATTATATATCGAGATCAAGTGAGTATCATGGAAGCCATTGCAAATAGTGGGGATATTGAACTTACGGGCGATAGAAGTGATGTTGTCATCATCCGCCAATATCCTGCGGGGCAGAAAGTGCACCATATAGACCTGACCAAGCTGGAAGCTATGAATTCGCCCTATTACTATATTAAACCGAACGATTTGATTCTTATAAATCCGCTGCCCCAAAAATCCTTGGGTACGGGTACCACCGGTCTTCAATCTTTTACTACTATTGTAACGGTTGCCACGGCTTTGGTGACCACCATTTTATTGTTCACCCGATTATAAAAATATGAGCGAGGAATTCGAAATAAACGAAACCCATTCCACATTTGACTTTAAAGGTTTTCTCTTTAAACTGTTGCGCCATTGGCCGCTGTTTCTTATTTCTTTGGTCATTGCTTTCGGAATTGCCTATTATATTAACGTTCGAAAATTGCCTATATACCAAATCGAAAATATGGTTTCCATCAAGGACGACCAGAACCCTTTTTTTACTACCAACACAAGCTTAACCTTCAATTGGGGTGGAACTACCGACAAGGTAAATACAGCAATTATTATTCTCCAGTCCCGTTCGCACAACGAAAAAGTAGTGGAACGGCTACAATATTATATGAACTACCTGCGGGATGGAAAATATCAGCAGGTAGATGCTTATAAACAAACGCCCTTTTTTGTGGAAGTGGATACTACAAAACCACAAATGCTGAACCATCAAATAAAGGTTGTTTTTAAGGATTCGGTAAATTTTAATTTGAGCGTTAATTTTGAGGAAGCTGGAACTGTCAATCTACAAAATTATGCAACAAAGGAAAAATCCAACGTGTTTGTGGATGCGGGCGAATTTTCAAAGGATTTCAAAATTGGGCAGCCAATATCCTTACCCTTTTTTAGTGGCACCTTTATGCCTAACCCCGATATGGTTTCAAAGCCGGGAACGCCATATTATATTGTTTTTAGAAATTATGACGGCGTTGTAAAAAAATACCTCAACATCCGTGTTGATCCGGATAGTAAGGGTTCATCGGTCTTGAAAATGAGACTTACCGGGGAAAATAAGGCACAGTTGGTTGATTATTTAAACACTTCCGTAGAAGTGTTAAGTGAAGATATGCTTGATCGAAAAAATCTCTTCGCTACCAAAACCATTAAATTTATAGATAGCAGCCTTGCCATAAAATCGACGGAACTTTCCAATGTGGAAGATGAGCTTAATAAATTCAAAAATAAAAATGCCATTTTCGACCTGGAAAGCGAAGGATCAGAAATAAACGCTAAGCTAAACGCTTTGGACCTTCGGAAGGAAGCCGTTAATCGCGAACTCAATTATTACAATACCCTACAAGATTACCTAATAAATCGTTCCGACTATCGTGATGTGCCTGCGCCGTCAGTAGCAGGAATCTCTGAGGCTAGTGTGGTGAGTGGTGTTGGCAAAATAATTACCCTCGCCCAAGAACGTAACAAACTTCAGTATTCCTTTAAGGAAGGTGCCCCTATATTTAATGATATTGATAGGCAGATTGATGCCGTAAAATCAGTTTTACTTGAAAACATACGGTCTTCAAAAAACCTAAAAAACCAAGAGCTGAGCTCAATCAATAGTGACATTGGCCGTTATGAGAGTGAAATTAGAAAGCTTCCCAAGGAACAACAGGACTTATTGAACATTGAGCGCCGATACAATCTCAGCCAGGGAACTTACAACCTGTTTCTGGCAAAGCGCAGTGAAGCAGGTTTGGTGAAAGCGGCCAACGTGAGTGATGTAATGATCATAGATCCCGCTAAGGATACAGGTGGCGGCCAAATAGGCCCCAACACACAATTAAATTATATGATGGCTGGCCTTCTTGGGCTTTTTCTTCCGTTACTATTTGTATTTGTGCGGGTATTTTTTGACACCAAAATCAGCAATGTTAAGGATTTGGAAAGAATTACGCCCATCCCATTACTTGGCGTTATTGGAAAAAGCCATATGGATACAAATCTTGTTGTGCTCAATAAACCAAAATCTGCTATTGCTGAGGCGTTTAGGGCACTACGATCCAGTTTGCAATTTATTTATAAAAAACAAGGAATAAAGGGAGCAAAAACCGTGCTTGTAACCAGTTCGGTGAGTGGGGAAGGGAAGACCTTCTGTTCTATCAACTTGGCTTCAGTGTTTGCATTAAGCGAGAAAAGAACGGTTTTGGTGGGCCTTGACTTAAGAAAGCCTAAAATCTTTGGGGATTTTAATATTAATAATTCGTTGGGAGTTGTGAATTATCTTATAAATGAAACCGACATTGATGACATAATCAGCAAAACAAAAATTGAATATCTGGACGTGATTCCTTCCGGACCCATCCCGCCAAACCCTTCGGAGCTTTTGATTAGCGAAAAACTGGACGAGCTCATCGATAAGCTAAAAGAGCGGTATGATTATATAATTCTCGATTCACCCCCATTGGGTCTTGTGTCGGATTCTTTGGAGTTAATTAAACACGTAGATGCTACTCTTTATATGGCGCGTTTCAATTATACCCATAAAAATATGTTCACTTTCGTAAACGAAAAATACAAGACCGGTGAAGTAAAGCATATTAGCATAGTTCTTAACGATTATATAGAAAAATCTGGGAGTGGCTATGGTTATGGCTATGGTTACGGTTATGGCTATGGAGGAGGCTATGGCAACTACAGTAATGGGTATCACGAAAAGGTGAAACCACCCACGGTTTTGGATAGGATGAAAAAGGTATTCCGGAAGAAATAACATCTCTCCCAACCCCCTCACTTCGACTGCGCTCAGTACAGGCTTCGAAGAGGGGGCTTTTGATTCTAACTCCAATGACAAAATTAATTCCCAATCAAGCCCCTCCCTTCGAAGGGAGGCTGGGAGGGATGTTCTCTCATGCTTTGATCCTGCAGTTATATCTTAATTGAATAACATCTCCCCCAAACTCCTAACTTCCACTGCGCTCAGTACAGGTTTCTAAGAGGGGGCTTTTGATTCTAACTCCAATGACAAAATTAATTTCAAATCAAGCCCCTCCCTTCGAAGGGAGGCCGGGAGGGATGTTCTCTCATGCTTTGATCCTGCAGTTATATCTGAATTGAATAACATCTCCCCCAAACTCCTGACTTCCACTGCGCTCAGTACAGGCTTCTATGAGGAGGCTTTTGATTCTAACTCCAATGACAAAATTAATTTCAAATCAAGCCCCTCCCTTCGAAGGGAGGTTGGGAGGGATGTTCCTTTCAAACATTTAAGACACACTTAACAATAAAAACCCTTAATTTTGCAGACAATAGAAACGGACGACCAATTAAAAAACATAAATTTTAATCTCCAAAGCATCCCATAGCATCTACAGAAAAAATATGAAACAAAATCCAACTATCGCTATAATAGGTCTCGGTTACGTAGGTTTGCCACTTGCCGCCGCCTTTGCAGAAAAATATAAAGTAATAGGATTCGATATTAATTCCGAACGCATCCAACAATTACAACAAGGCATTGACAATACGCGGGAACTTTCTTCAGAAGAATTAAAAAAGGCATTGCAGCAATCAAAAAATTTAGGATTGTCCGTAACAGATGATGCTGCAAAAATGGCCGATGCGACAGTATTTATTGTAACTGTGCCTACCCCAACGAATAAATACAACCAACCCGTATTGATCCCCCTTCAAAAAGCCAGTGAAACTATTGGCAAAATACTAAAGAAAGGCGATGTGGTTATCTACGAATCCACGGTTTATCCCGGAGTTACTGAAGATATTTGTGTGCCTATTCTCGAAGAACATTCAAAACTTAGCCTGAATAAAGATTTCTACGCCGGTTATTCACCAGAGCGGATTAATCCTGGCGATAAGCAACATACAGTGACAAATATATTAAAGGTAACTTCTGGCTCCACGCCCGATGCCGCAAAATATATTGACAATCTCTATGCTTCCATTATAACTGCAGGTACTCATTTAGCCCCATCCATAAAAGTGGCCGAAGCAGCGAAGGTGATTGAAAATTCACAACGCGACATTAACATTGCCTTTGTTAACGAGCTTTCCAAAATATTCCGTCTTTTAGATATAGATACCCAGGATGTTTTGGAAGCAGCGGGTACCAAATGGAATTTTCTAAAATTTACGCCAGGACTTGTGGGGGGGCATTGCATTGGTGTAGATCCCTATTATTTGGCACAAAAAGCACAGGAAGAAGGATATAACCCAGAAATAATTTTGGCGGGTAGACGTATGAATGATGGTATGGGCAATTATGTGGCGCAGGAAGTTCTTAAGTTGATGATCGTAAAAGATTGTAAAGTAAAGGACGGCAATGTTTTGGTTATGGGAATTACCTTTAAGGAAAACTGTCCCGACATTCGGAATAGTAAGGTAATAGATGTAATTGGAGAACTTCAGAAATACAGTCTAAATATAGATGTTTATGATCCCTGGGCGAATGCGCAAGAAGTTGAGCGGGAGTTCGGATTTCCGCTTATATCAAAAGTTGAAGATCTAAAAGAGAAGTATGACGCCATTGTTTTGACTGTTTCCCATAAAGAATTTTCAAATGTGGATATTTCAAAACACAAAGCAGAAGCCTGCGTGGTTTTTGATGTAAAATCATTTTTTGATAAAAATACTATTGATGGGAGATTGTAGTTGTCGGATGTCAGTTATCGGTTGTCGGTTATCGGTTGTCGGTTGAAAAAAAAGTAAACCTTTACTGGTAATGACAATCGCGCATTGAAAAAAACCTCCTTGCGAAGAAACGACGGCAGGGAGTGACTGAAGCAATCCCATAGAGCAGAGCTTCAATGAAGTTTAGAACTCATATTCATGAGATTGCTTCGCTGCGCTCGCAATGACGAATCACGAATAACAAATTAACAAATAAACCAGTGCAAAATCCAAAATACCACACCAACGATCTTTCAAAACACACATTTCTAATAACCGGCGGCGCGGGCTTTATAGGTTCAAATATTGTGGCTTATTTGCTTGAAAACAACGCTAAAAAAGTACGGGTCCTGGACAATTTGGCTACTGGGTTTTTGAAAAATATTGAAGCTTTTCACAGCAACCCTAACTTTGAATTTTTGGAAGGAGATATCCGCGATCTGGAAACTTGTAAAAAAGCGATGGAAGGTATTGATTATGTGTCGCACCAAGCTGCTTTAGGTTCGGTTCCTCGTTCCATCAACGATCCTCTAACTTCCAATGAGGTAAACGTTACGGGTTTTCTGAATATGTTAGTGGCACAAAAGGCGAGCAATACCGTTAAACGGATGGTTTATGCCGCATCCAGTTCTACCTATGGCGATAGCAAAACACTTCCCAAGCAAGAGGAGAACATAGGAAAACCTTTATCGCCCTATGCCGTAACAAAATTGGTAAACGAATTATATGCCGATGTTTTTTATAAAACCTACGGCACTCAGACCATCGGCCTGCGTTATTTCAATGTTTTTGGTCCCAACCAAAGTCCCACAGGTGCCTATGCTGCCGTAATTCCCCTTTTTATGCAAGCCTTGAAAGATGGGAAAGCACCAACCATTAATGGCGATGGGGAGCAGACCCGCGATTTCACATTTGTGCAGAATGCAGTGCAGGCAAACGTTCGTGCGTTTTTTGCCGAAGAAGTTGCGGTAAATGAGGTTTTCAATGTGGCCTATGGCGAAAGGATCAGCCTAAACACATTGTGGAATGATCTTCAGAATATTTCCGGTACAAAGCTAAAAGCAACTTATGGCCCGCCCCGCAAAGGTGATGTGCGCGATTCTCTGGCAAATATTGATAAAGCAAGACGTCTTTTGGGTTATAACCCCTTGTATTCTGTAAAGGATGGATTGGAAATTACGTGGAAGGAATTTTAAAAAAAATACCGTCATTGCGAGCAAAGCAAAGCAATCTCAAGAGGATTAACCATTATCATGGTTTTTACTAATTACAGCAAATTACTGCTGTGTGTTTCCCCACCATTTTATACTCTTTATTTTCCATTCAATTTACTTCGCCCAAAAGACCTTTTCAGAAGAATTTTCTTTCTTTTTTAAGAAAATTGAAAAGTTAAAGTTTTTAATATTCTTTCAAATCTTATAGGAAGTAAGTTTTTTCTTATATGGAAAAACCTCTTATCGATTTATAAATTCATTTTAACGGATAAATCATATAATTCCTACAAAACCTTTACTTACAGTAAGTTAGGCCACTAAAATTTGTAGGATTTCTAAATAGTACATAATATTGAGCATTTCCATCGTAATAAAATATTTACACTTTATTCGTCTCAAAACATGTACACCATCTTCGCTAAAAACATAAGCTTATTTGTCTTTTTTGGTCTGATATCTATTTTTTCCTTCAATGCTTTTGCCCAAGTGGGTATTGGAACGGTAAACCCTAATGGGATATTGGATGTTCAAAGCACAACTCAAGGAGTTGTTATACCTCGTCTTGACTTGACAGATACTTATATACAGGCCCCAGCGGTTAATCCTAATGGTGTCAATATCCCTGTGGGCACTGTTGTTTTTAATACAGCCAATACGTCTCATGGTAAAGTAGATGGCCTTTCAGACGATGTATCCCGTGGCATGTATTTCTGGAATGGTACCAAATGGATTCCACAGTTTACCAGAAAACAGTATCAACTGTTTACCCAAAGTACTATGAACTTGAGCACAAGATCAGGGATAGTTAAGCTTGTTCCAGGGATAGACTTACAAACCTTTACCGCTACTTATACGGGGACCTACAAAATTGAATTGAGTGTAAATTATGGGGGGGGGCAATGTCAAGATCCAACATTTCAGGGTTCTTCAAAAAGTGATGGATCATTTAATGTTGGACGGCAAGGGGGAAACTTTCAGTTTTCATATGATGGTACTACTAATTACAAAATTCTTAGAGCTGAATCCTTTTCAACTGCCAACGTAGGGTCAAACGGAAACAGTGGAAACGGCAGTGGTAATTATTTTGGAATTTGGAAACAATGGACCAAAGTATATTATGTGAAGTTAACCCGTGGGGATGTATTGAACTTTCGCTTAAATTTTCTTCAAAACGCAAGTCCAGAATTTATAGGAAATGGAAATAACAACCTTCCCGATGTAACAACCTTTTTAGGCGGTAATGGACACATAGGCTTTGATGTTCCTTGTTTTGTGGAGGTAAGCTTTGTTGATGAACAATAATTATTAATAAAATGACACACAACAACTATTCTTTTCAATTGTTTTTAGTGATAGCGTTTTTTTCTTTTGTCGGCTATGCACAAGTTGGGATTAATACTACAACACCAAATGGAGTATTGGATATCAATACCTCTACTACTGGGTTTGTGTACCCATCAGTTGCATTGACTGATGTGACCGTAAAAACTATTACCAATCCAAATCCGTTAGTTCCAACAGGAATTGTAGCCGGAACTGTAGTTTACAATACCAATACCAATACCCCTGCCACTGTTGCAAATAGTGTATATCCTGGAATATATGTTTGGAATGGAAGCAAATGGGTATCACAATTCAGTAAAAAGGACGTTAAATTTTTTGAACAAAGTACAGATGTTCGTACAGGGTCGGACAACATCGTAAATGGTGTTAATGGAGACCAAACCATTCCTTTTGATAACAATTCAATATCACCTAAATACAACGGTAAGTACAAAATTGAATTAAAAATACATTATGGCGGGGGAGCCTTAAGAGTGCCAACTATAGGGACTAAAAAGGGATACACTAATTTCAGTGCAGAAACCGGTCGCTTTAAGTTTACTTTTAATGGGGGTACCCCATACGAGTTCGATGTGCGTTCTTTTTCAGGATATAATAATGATAGTAAGTTTAGGGGGGGATTGTCAGCCTTGGTGCGCACCAATACCTATACTCAATATTCCTTCATGATTGAGGAAACCCTCCTTGTTGGAAATACCTATACATTTAACCTTGTATTTAACCAGGAAAATGCTCCCGCATTTCAAGGAAATGGTGATATAAGTATTACCCCTGCTGGAGACGGAAGAGGTTATGTGACTATAAATGATAGCACTGTAAAATGCGCTGTTGAAATTACTTATATAGGAGAATAAAAAGTTTAATATAATACAAAATGAAATCTGAAAAATATACTCCAAACCATTTTTGCTTAGCCGTATTATTTTGCTTATTGATAACCTTACTAGGAACAGCTCAGGTGGGAATTGGCAATATTTCAACTCCTCAAGGAGCTTTAGAATTAAAAACTAACGGCACCCCAATGGGGATGGTATATCCTCGAGTTGCACTTACAAAATCGAACATTCCTCTTCCGGTTGTAAATCCTAATGGAGGAACTTTGGTTTCAGGAACTGTAGTATATAATACCGCCAAAACACAAACAGGTGCAAATGATGTGTACCCAGGTATTTATGTATGGGACACGAACAAATGGGTGCCTCAATTTGTAATGGAAGAATATAAAATAATAAAGCAAACTGGGGGTGATTTTCGTACTACTCGGAAAGCTGGCCCTAGTGCTGCGAATGCCGAAAACATTCCGGGATTAACAAATATGGAATTTATCCCGACCTATTCGGGTTTCTATAAAATAAAAGTAAACACCAATTTTGGGGCAGGGGTAATGACAAATTATTTTATTACAGATGATAATATTTCTGCCGCAACTGCTGAGGGAGATTTCCTTTTTTCTCTTTCACAGGGTGCTACTAAGCTTATAGATCCTACCCTTAATTCTGAGAGCTTTGCAGATGGATGGATCTATACACATTCCTTTGGAGTTTATAATTCAAATGCAAGTATAGTGAGTGATAAAGTAGCCCAATATTCTTCTGGAATATGGACCCGTTATTTAACCGCAGGAATGCCCTATACTTTTAACTTGAGTGTTAATATTTATACCGGGGGCACACCACAATTTGCTGGAGGTACTGCTGGGCAAGGGCATGTGGGCTTAGACATACCCTGCAGTGTTGAGTTTACATTGGTTAGTCAATAACAGCAAAAGGCACCAACTTTTCACCATATTTTAAGAAAAAAATAAAACCCTCCCTGCCGGTACCAAACTGCAGGGTTTTTTTTATGGAAGAAATTGTGCTAAGTACAGCACCTCTATTCTCAACTGCCAACAGAAAACCAAGTCCCTCGACCCCAATGGGGAAAATCGAAAACGAAATCGAAAACTTATAACAACAGTCGATCGTATTTAGGGTCCCACAACACCTAATCCAGAAACCAGAACCCACAATCTACAACAGACAACAGACAACAGACAATCGAGTCCCCCGACCCCAAAGGGGAGCAAATTGGAAATGAAAACGAAATTGAAATCGAAAACGAGAAGAAAACGAAAACTTAACAAATAACAACAATAAAATAACATCAAGAATTCTACATTATACAAACCCACCACAGACAACCGACAACCGCCTCCCCAACCTTTTCATACTCTCAGATTCACAGATTCACAAATTCACAAATTCACCATTTCCCCAATTCCACAATTCAACAATTCAACAATTCAACAATTCCACAATCCTACAATTCCCCAATTCCACAATCCTACAATTCCCCAATTCCACAATTAAACAATTCCACAACTCCACAATTCCACAATTTCAACAACCAGTTTCCGCACCCAAAAACGTGTTAAAAAGTTAATAATAAAAACAAGTAATTATCAATTTTATGCACTTTATAGATAAAATTTGCTTTTTATCGGAAAAACATGTATTATTGTCCTGTAATTGAAGAAATTAAAAGCCCCTTTTATGACCTTAAAATACGCCCCAAAAATATTTATTACTTGTATGGTCATGGTTTTAGCCCTTACTGCAAGTATGGCCCAAGTGGGTATTGGAACGGTTGCACCCCAAGGTGCACTAGATTTGAATGATGATTCAGGCACGAACAAATACGGTCTTGTTTTACCAAGAGTTGCGCTAACAAGAACAGACGTAGCTGCTCCAATTGTTGATCCTGATCCTCTTGCTGCCCCAGGAACACTCCCCGTGGGCACCGTAGTATATAATACGGTAACAACCAACTTTGGCGAATATAGTGTGTATCCCGGCATTTATATGTGGGATGGAGTAGATTGGATAAATGAATTCCCGAAGAAAAATGCAGAAATTTTTAAACAGGATAACAGTAGTGGCGCATTAAGAACTGTTACTACAGGGTCTTACCAAATCATTCCCGGTCTGTTAAATCGAACCTTTACGCCCGCTTATTCAGGAACCTATAAAATAGAAGTAAGTATGAATTGGGGGGGAGGGCATGTTAACGATTTGGGAACAGGTACTGATGTTGCTGTAATGACGGGAAATTTTAATTTTACTTTTAATGGCGTAGATGAACTAATCCCCTCGCATACTTGGTCTGCAAGACATGGTGGTGGCACTCACTATTATGATATATGGGAACAGACTACTACTGTATTTTACAAAGACCTAGTTGCCAATACACCTTATGTATTTAGTTTAAGGTTCGATCAAACTGATGCAAGTGGATTTGTAAGTAATGGTGATTCTGGTGATGGCATGGGATGGTTAGGTGGTGATATTCCGTGTACCGTTGAATTTGTTTTTCTGGATTAGAAATCTAACCGTAGAGATTATGAAAAAAATTACTTTATCTTATAGTTACAATTTAATAGCACTATTTTTTATATCGAATATTGCTTCTGCTCAAGTTGGTATTAATACAACCGATCCTAAAGGTGTTATAGACTTTAACAGTACAAACATGGGTGTTGTGTATCCGAATGTAGCTTTGTTGGGGACTGATGATGCCACAACGGTAGTTAATCCGCAGGGCGGCCCAATTGTGGAAGGTACGGTGGTCTATAATACCAATGCAACAAACCTGGGTCTTACTACTGATATTTATCCAGGTATATATGTGTGGGATGGCACCGAATGGGTGGTTCATTATAAAAAGCGTCAATCTGAATTACACAATCAAACTGCCTTACTTAGAACGGAAGCAAACTTTCCGGGTGATTGGCAGGATGTTCCGGGCTTAGGGATCGCTGATGCCAAAACATTTACGGCAAAATATTCCGGGCTTTATAGAATTGAAGTTAAAACGAACTTTGCCGGGGGTAGGACCGAAACCAACAGCAGTATTTTTGTAAGCATGGCTTCCGGCCAATTTCGGTTTTTATTTGACGGTACTGCTTATCCCTTTGAAACTACGGCATTCTCTGCCTTTTCTAGTTATATAAATTCTGGAACCTATTATGAAGGGATTTGGAAAGAATCCTATGAAACAAACTATGTTAACCTTATTGCAGGGCAAACGTATCCTTTCTCCTTGTGTTTTGATGCCTATGATGCGCCTGGCTTTATTGGGAATGGTTCTACAGCCCCTGGGACACCAATACCGGTTGAATTAGTTAATGAAGATTTTGAAGGTGCAATGATAGGTGAAACTAACAATGGTGATGCTCAATGTTCCCCAGCTGGATGGGCAATTAACAACCCTAATCCTTGTACGGCATGTACAACCAATCATTTATATATCAGCGGGGAGCCTAATAACTGTACCCAAAATGCTACAGCATTTATAGGGTTTACACCTACAGTCGCTTCAGTAGATATAAGTTTTGATTATCTACATCGGGACGTAAGTGGCAAAAATGATTCCTTCCGAGTGTATCTCCGAAATGAATCAACCTTGGTTGAAACCAGTTTTTTAGTAGTAAATAATACTGGAAACTCAACGACAAACACATCTTATAGTGGCAACGTTAACGTAACACCGAACATCGCACATACTATCCGTTTTGAATACAAGAATGGAGGTAGTAAGGCAGGTTATACCTCCGTTGATAATGTTTTGATTACTGAACCATCTGGACCTATTGGGCCAACTGTTTATACAGGCCGAGGCTATGTAGGAAATGAAGTCAATTGCCAAATTGAGTTTACCTATATAGGAGAATAAATGTAGCGTTGTTTTGACCAACTTTTAATAACCCAACCATGAGAAAACGTAACCTACACAAAAATATATTCATTGCAAGTTTCCTTTTGATTGCAATGACCACTTTCGCACAAGTGTCCATAAGTAATGTAGCTGCCACCAACACCCCCAAAGGATTGGTTGATATGCAAAACAGTACCGCGGGGATCGTATATCCACGCTTTGCATTGACCTCTACAATTGTAGAGGCTCCGGTTCAAAACCCTGATGGAAGTGGGAGTTTAGTAGAGGGAACCGTAGTATATAATACAAACACAACTGCTACAGGTAGCAACGATGTATATCCGGGACTTTATGCCTGGAATGGCTCGGAATGGACTACACAGTACATCAAGGAAGATTCCAAGATTTCACAGCAAACTATTTTAGGGCAAAGGATAACCAATACAGGCGGATATGTTGATGTAAACGGTTTGGGAGCCGGTTCATCATTTACTCCAAAGTATACAGGTACCTATAGAATTAAAGCCAATGTTAATTTTGGAGCCGGTCAAATTGTGCCCGCAGTAGGTTATGCCACATCCATGGCTACGCAAGAAGGTTATTTTAGAATAACACTTGGGCCTACTCCCTACGATATATATACCCATGCATATTCAATCTATAATACAGATATTAATGGCGGCACCTATTTTGAACAATTTAGGCATGATTCCTCATTAATTGTATATGTAGATTTAGTAGCGGGTGTACCCTTCACATATCGTTTTCAAATCGATATGTTCGTCTCGGATAACTTTGTGAATGGAGGAGACTCAGGAACAGGAAGATCGTACGTAGGCATTGGATTACCCTGTAATATTGAATTTACTTATCTTGTGGAATAGGGAGCAATTAATAATTGGCAATGAATAATGAATAATTAGCAATGAAAAGCGAAGAGCGAAGAGCGAAGAGCGAAAAGTAAAAAGTGTACCTCAATAAATAATTAATTCAATCCCCAATAACAACCCCCTAAAGCTCCTTCCCCTCAGAAGAAATTTAAAACAAAAAACGAAATATAGGTAAAGGGGCAGGTGGCAGCTGGCAACAATTTTCATTTCTTCACAAATTTTCAATCCAGCTGACGGAAGGGGTTGGGCACTAAATCCCCAATCCCAACTTTAGGCAAATTCATCAACCGACAACTGACAACCCACAACCGACAACCGAGTCCCCCGTCCCCAAAGGGGAGAAAATTGGAATCGAAATCGAAATCGATCGAAAAAATAGCAATAAAGAACAGTCAACCTTATTCAGGCAAGCTCCATACTCAAACGTGAATCTTGGAACTTGAAACCTGGAACTTGAAACCAGAAACTGCTCAAAAGACAACCGACAACAGACAACCCACAACCATCAACCATCAACCATCAACCAACAAACAGTCAACCAAATTTCCCTATCTTAGCCCCAATAAAAAACAAGCCTCCCCGAATCAATGGAACTGGAAACAAAAGTCTATCAAAAGGAAAGCAACCTACGCCTTGGTAAACTGCTGAAAGAAAGTTTGGCAGACATTGCCCGGTCGCGGTTCCTGTCATTCCAATTGGCTAAGCGCGATATACAGGCACAGTACCGCCAAAGTTATCTGGGCATTATTTGGGCTTTCGTAACACCACTTGCCACTGCCTTTGTTTGGATTTTTCTTAATAACTCCGGTACCGTACAGGTTACCGATACCGGTATTCCCTATCCGGTGTATGCCTTTTCGGGTACACTGCTGTGGTCTATTATGACCGAGGCTATCAATTCGCCTATGAGTAGTACCAATAGCGCAAAGTCTATATTGTCTAAAATCAATTTTCCAAAGGAAGCCTTGATTGTTTCTGGGGTCTTATAAACTCTTGTTCAATAGCTCCATAAAAATAGTGTTGCTGATTGTTTTTTATTTTCTTTTTTGGAATAGGTTTCCATTGGAGCCTATTGCTGTTTCCCTTAGCTATTTTGGGAGGGGTATTGTTTGGAACAACGCTTGGGTTGTTTATCACTCCTTTGGGGATGTTGTATAAAGATATTGGTACGATTGATTGGTTTTGGACTGGGTTTTTTAATGTACATTACCCCAGTAGTCTATGCCATCCCCAAAAGCGGAATTATGAAAACCGTTATGGAACTAAACCCCTTTACCCCAATAATCCTGACCGCCCGCGATTTGGCCGTAGGCATGACCCCGATATATGGCACCTATTTTTTAATTGTGATAGCTTGCTGCATTCCCTTGTTTTTTATTGCTTTGTTGTTCTATAGAATTTCGATTCCTATTTTGGTTGAAAGGATGAGTGCGTAGGTAGTGAAGGTGTGAAGGGTTGTAATGGTTGTGAAGTTGGTGCAGGTATGAAACTCGGTTGTTTCACGATTTTACGTCTCACGTTCACGTCTCACGTTAACGAAAAAAAATGAATCATAAAGATTTAGATGTCTGGAAGTATAGTATGGATTTAGTTGAGTTGGTTTACCAAGAAACAGCTAAATTTCCGAAAGAAGAGCGATATGGATTAATAAGTCAAATGCGTCGTTCAGCAGTTTCCATACCTTCCAATATTGCAGAAGGTTCGGGCAGAAAAGGGGATAAAGAACTTATTCAGTTTATAGCTATAGCAGTAGGTTCTATAGCAGAATTGGAAACGCAATATTTGATTGCGGTACGTTTGCAATTTATTAAAGAAAATGACACTTTACAAGAATTATTAATTAAAGTCAGGAAATTATTAATAGGATATAGGAATTATTTAAAGCAGAAAGGCAAAGGGTGAAGGGTGATGCGTGAAGGGTTTTGCGTGAAGGGTGAAGGGTTTTGCGTGAAGGGTGAAGGGTGAAAGTGAAGTTGCTGAGTCAGCTAACGTAACGCTCACGCTTCACGCTTCACGGCTCACGGCTCACGCTTCACGGCTCACGCTTCACGGCTCACGGCTCACGGCTCACAGCTTCACGGCTCACGGCTCACGCTTCACAGCTCACGGCTCACGCTTCACGACCTCACGACTCACAACTAAACAAATGAACGAAGTACTAATATCCGTCGAAAACCTCTCCAAAAAGTTCTGCAAAGACCTTAAGACCAGCCTGTGGTATGGGGTGAAGGATTTGGCTTCGGGTTTAAGTGGGAATAAAAATGAGAGGGAGCTTCGCCCCAAGGAGTTTTGGGCGGTGAAGGATATTAGTTTTGAGCTGCGCCGTGGGGAATGTTTGGGGCTTATTGGCCATAATGGGGCCGGGAAATCTACACTTTTAAAAATATTGAACGGCCTTATAAACCCCGATGCGGGAAAGGTGACCATTAAGGGCAGGGTAGGAGCGTTGATTGAACTTGGGGGCGGGGTTTAACCCTATACTTACTGGACGGGAAAACATTTATAACAACGGCGCCATCCTGGGGTTTACCCGAAAGGAAATAAATGAAAAAGTAGAGGAAATAATAGACTTTGCCGAAATACGCGAGTTTATAGATATGCCCGTACAAAACTACAGCAGCGGGATGAAGGTGCGCCTGGGATTTGCCGTGGCGGCACAGATGGAGCCGGATGTGTTGATTATTGATGAGGTTTTGGCGGTGGGGGATTTGGGCTTTGTGTTAAAATGTTTTAAAACAGATTGATACTATTTTACCCAAAACAGCCATTGTGTTTGTTTCACATAGTATGCCAATGGTTTCCAGAATTTGTAACCAGATTATTTTGATGGATAAGGGGAAAGCTATTTTTCAAGGAGAAAATGTAGGCAAAGCGATTGATTTGTATTACAATCGCTTTGCCAACAACGAACAAAATATAATATTTAGTGACAATTCTGTATCCCTCAAAAAATTAGAATTGTTAAATGTAAGAGGCTATATAAATGAAATACCTCAACTAGAATGGCAGGATGATTTGGTTTTATTGGTGGAGCTTAAAATAGAAAGCTTAATCGAAATACCGGAATTTTATATTACAATATTTGATAAAGAACAGCGTCCTGTGGCACTACTTAAACCAAATATAGAATCCACTGGTTTAAAAATAAATAATGGATTTATAAAGGTGGAAATATCCCATCCCAAGATTCAGTTATCTAAGGGCATTTATTCTATAAACTTTACCGCAATCACAATGAAAAGTAAAGCACCTTTACTAAGAATGAATAATGCATTATCCTTTCAAATGATTTACGAAGAGGAAATTTGGCCGCCTTTCCTTTTAAATGTAAAGTTTGAAAATGTAGATAATTGATTGAAGAAAATGAATAAATTATCGCAAAATATTCAAAGCTAGTATTGATAAAAATAATTAATAATAAATAAGGTTTGTAATGGAATCAGTTATTGAAATAGGAAAAAATGGATTTTGGAATAATAGACAATCTCCTAAACAATCCTTAGAAAGAGCAGCGGTGCTTTTCAATGAGATGAAGGGTAAGACAATAATAGAAATTGGAACGGGAATACAGGGTGAAATGTCTGGAAATAGCGCTTTAGTTTGGGCAAAGAACACAAATGCTGAAAAGATATTTTGCTTGGATTTAGAAGAAAAGCATATTAGTGAAGTAAAGGAAGCAACTCAAGTTTACAAGAATGTAGAAGCATTTAAGATTGATGGTTTTAAGTTTTTAAAAAATTTTCAAGGTAAAGTTGACTTATTGTATTTAGATTTTTGGATCCAAGATAAAAAAGGGGATGTGCCTGGTACTGCTAGAGCTGAGAGTTATTTAAAAGCATTTTTAATTGCTAGAAAAAAAATGAGTAGTGAATCAATTATATTAATAGACGATACCGATCACATTGACCCATGGAAACAAACTTTAATTGTACCTCGGGCGAGAAAAGATGGATTTGAGGTAATTCATTGTGGTAGGCAAACACTTTTGAAAAGAAAGATATAGAGTATGTGGGTGTTTTGTTGTGGACCTGTAAGATCTGGTTCAACTTTGCAATTTAATATTACCAGAGAGCTGGTAGAAAAAAGTAATTCAGGCTATGCCGTAGCTTATGATTATACTGAAAATTTCTCCGAAATTTTCGAAAATTTTAATGATAAAAAATTAAAGGTTTTTAAGACTCATTCATTATCACCTTTAATGATTGAACTAATTAAGAATAAAAAAGCTGTTGCTATTTATTGTTATCGAGATATTAGAGATGTAATTGTTTCAATTGCGAAAAAAGAGAACGGTAATGCTTCAAATTTAATTAAGAATGACACATTCATTTTAGATTACATTGTATATTTTCATCTAATAAAAAATTTACCTTTTTCTTTAATGTCTAAATACGAAAATTTTTATAATAATATTCTGCAAGAATGTATTAGAATTTCTTCTTTTTTAAATATTAGCGTTGATTTAAAAACAATGCAGCAAATAGAAACCGATTTTTCACGAGATGTTTTAATATCCAAAATGGACATTAAAAAGATGGAAGATTTTATTGGTAAAAATGGAAGAAGATATAAAATCAATAAAAAAACTTTAATACATTTTAATCATTTTGGCAATTATTTTCCAGGCTCCTATGAAAATGACTTATTAAAAAATGAAATAAATAAGATAGAAAAATTAGCGGGATATTGGCTAATATCAAACGGATATAAAATAAATTGGATAAATTTTTTCATCGCATTTGTAAAACATAATAGGCGAAAAATTAAATGAAGCTTGCCCATATCATAAATCCTGTAAAAGTAGCCTCCAGCTCCGATCTTTTTATAGCGCAACCCGTTACTTTTAGAACCATGCTTAGGGCTAAAAATGATTCTCAATATAAAGATTCCATAAAACAATATGTAATCGGATATGATGAGGACGTGCCTTTTTTCCCCACTGGATTTGAAATTTTAAAACCTTTGGAAAAGAGTGTTATGGATTGTGGTACATTTTCCAAACACAGAAAACTACCGTTGATTGCAGATATTTTAAATGCTCTAAAAGAAATAGATGCAGATTATATTATTTATACCAATGTAGATATAGCAGTATTACCCTTTTTTTATGATTATATACACTGCAAATTGCAGGATGGTTCTGATAGTTTAATCATCAACAGGCGTGTTGTTGCATCATTGAAAGACGATGCTATAATGTTTGCTGAAATTGGTAAATCACATCCAGGTTATGATTGCTTTGTATTTAGGAAAGCGTTGTTGGAAAACTTCATTTTTGGTAATACATGTATTGGTGCCAATTTTATAGGAAGAGCTTTGTATACCAATTTGATGGTTTTTAGTGAAAAATTAGAAATTATTAAAGATGTACATGTCACCTTTCATATTGGTGAGGATGGGGCATGGTTACTAAATGATTTTTCGCAGTTTGATGATCATAATAAGAAAGAAGTCTCTAAAGTGATAGCCTCTTTATTAAAAAGCACCCACGATGAAAGCAAAATAAAGGAGCTTCAAAAAGTATTACAATTTATGGAAAATTTTCACTTAAAAACACCAAAACCTCAAGTGAAAAAAACTTTAAAGAAAAGGGTGAAAAGCAGACTGAAAAAAATAATATATGCTTTATACAAATAAAAAGGCTTCCTAGGATTTCCTAAAAATAATATTATAAAATGATTAACGTAACCAAAACCTTTCTCCCACCCCAAGAAGAATACAACGCCATTTTAAAAAGGGCGTGGGATGCGGGGTGGATAACCAATAGAGGTGCTTTGGTATTGGAACTTGAGGAAAAGCTAAAGACATATCTTAAAGTACCCAATATATTAGCAATGACCAATGGCACCTTGCCATTGCAGATAGCGATAAAGGCATTGGGATTAAAGGGAGAAATAATTACCACACCTTTTAGTTATGTTGCCACCACCAGCAGTATAGTTTGGGAAGGCTGTACTCCTGTTTTTGTAGATATTCACCCAGAATATCTTACCATTGATGAAACCAAAATTGAAGCTGCCATCACTCCCAGAACAAGCGCTATTTTAGCAACACACGTATTTGGCAATCCTTGTGCTGTTGAAGTGATAGAAAGCAATTGCAAAAAAGCACAAGCTAAAAGTAATCTACGATGCCGCCCATTGTTTTGGGGTTACCTATAAAGGCAAAAGCATTTTTGAATATGGCGATGTGAGTACCTGTAGTTTTCACGCTACCAAACTATTTCATACGGGAGAAGGAGGGGCTATTATTTACAAACAGAGAATTTTAACGATACACTATTCTATCACCACAATTTTGGACATGCTGGGCCATGAGGTTTTCAAGGACTTGGTATCAATGCCAAAATGAGTGAACTGCAGGCCGCTATGGGGCTGGCAGTTTTAAAATATATAGACTTTATTATTAAGGCAAGAAAAAAAACCTTTAATAAATATTTAGATTCATTTAAAAATAACAAGAAGCTAAAAATTTTGCAGGTACGAAAAGATACAACTCTGAATTACTCCTATTTTCCAATTATTTCTCCAACAGAATCAATCAATATTGAAATAAAAAATGCTTTAGAAAAAGAAGGAATTATTGCACGGCGCTATTTTTATCCATCATTAAACACTATGGAATATGTTGATGGTGAAAGTTGCCCTATCTCTGAGATTTATGCAAAGAGAATTTTGTGCCTTCCCTTATCGCACGATTTACCTTCAGAGGATCAAAAAAGAATAATTGCTGTTGTTAAAAAAGCGTTGAATGATTAATGTATCTCCATTTTTTATTTTATCAAATCCACGAAGTGGTTCTTCATTGCTTCGGATTATTTGTGAAAGCCATTCACAGCTTTGCGTGCCTCCCGAAAGTGGATTTATGGAATGGTGGTATCCTAAATATATGGATTGGAAAAAAATCGATAGTAGGGACAACCAAAAAGTAAATTTATTTGTAAACGATCTACTCACGTCAAAAAAAATTGAGACTTGGAATTTCGATCGGCAATTTTTAATAACACTTATACAAAAAGAACAGCCAAAGAATTACTCTGAATTGATTGCGCTTATTTATTTAGCTTTTGGTTTAAAAAATAAAAAAAAGACAAAAGTTTGGGGTGACAAGAATAATTATTACATTCATCAGACTGCCTTATTGCATACACTTTACCCAAAGGCTAAATACATACATTTAATTAGAGACGGAAGAGATGTTGCCACATCTTATATTGCTTTAAAAGATTTGCGATCTGAAAGTAATTATGTTCCTAAATTAACGAGTAATATAACAGAAATAGCGAAGGAATGGAATTCTAATAATATGGTATTGCACACTTTTTTTAAAACTATGGATAAGAAAAAAGTTATCAGAATCTATTTTGAGGATATCATTAAAAATCTTAAACAGGAATGCATAAGAATAACCGATTTTTTAGAGGTGCCGTTGGAAGAGTCTATGCTCAATTATTACATAATGAATAAAACGCAAGAAATTGAACCAACCGAAACCCTAGATTGGAAAAAAAAGACGCTTGAGAAACCCGATACTGATGCTATTGGTAAATATAAACATATGTTGAGCGATGAGGAAATAGCAATATTTAATAATATTGCCAAGGAAGGACTTATAGAATTTGGGTATGAATAATGAATTAAAAGATAAGCCGTTAGTAAGTATTCGTTTTATGACATATAATCATTCAGCATTTATAGACCAAGCTTTACATAGCATTGATATGCAGATGACAAATTTTAACTTTGAAGTTGTTATTGGTGATGATTTTTCAACAGATGGGAATTTAGATAAGATTAAAGAATATCAATTTTTAAATAAGAAAATATCTGTAAACATCCTTGAAAGAACAGTAGGAGATGCTTATTATATGTTAAGAAAGAAACATGGAAGGCTACATAACTTTGTGGATATTTTAAATAATTGCAGAGGTACATATATTGCATTATTGGATGGTGATGACTATTGGACAGACCCTTTAAAACTCCAAAAGCAGGTTGATTTTATGGAGGGAAATCCTGAGTATGCAATTTGTTTCCATCGCGCTAATTTACTAAGAGAGAATGGGGCTGTCTCACTTCATCCAATTCCTAATTTATTTAGGGAGGGAATATTTACTTATTCAGATATTCTCAGGCAATATAATTTTATAACTACTGCAAGTGTGTTATTTCGAAAACCTGAGAATTTTGTATTTCCCAACTGGTTTTCAAAAATTCCTTTTGGTGATATGGGTTTATACCTTTTGCTTTCCCGAGGTAAGAAAATTAAATGCTTAAATGATAATATGTCGGTATATAGAATACATTCTCAGGGCTTATTTCAAAAAAACTCAAAACTTGAGCAAAAGAGACAGCATTTAAATTTTTATAGGATTATACATTCCTCGTTAACTAATGAAGAGAAAAAAATCACAGCCCTAAAGATTAATGGGTATAAAAATGAAATTGCATGCTTGAAGTTTCCCGAGTCACGGTTATTGCGTTTTATTTATAAACACTATCTTTCAATATCGAATTAATAATGAATCCAGTTGTCTCTATAATTATTCCTTGTTACAATTCTGAATCTACTGTTGAAGAAACCTTACGGTCAGTACTTGACCAAACTTTTGATTCTTGGGAAGCGCTGATTATTAATGATGGTTCGCCCGATAATATTGAAGATATTGCATTAAAATGGGCTGAAAAAGACAAGCGTTTTAAATACCATAAAAAAGAGAACGGAGGTTTGGGCTCAGCACGGAATTATGGGATTGAGAAGGCTATTGGGGAATTTATTGTTCCTTTAGATTCTGATAACAAAATTAGACCCAAATTTGTTGAAAATGGTGTCCAGATTTTACGAAAGTATGAGGAAGTAGGGGTGTTATATGGTGATGCAATGAAATTTGGAGATATAAATGAAAGATGGAATGTGGGAGAATTTGATATATTAAAAATATTAAACCATAATTACATTGATGCATGTTCTTTAATTCGCAGGGCTGTATTTGACAAAGTAGGTTTTTACGACGAAAAAATGCCATATCAGGGTCATGAAGATTGGGAGTTTTGGTTAAGGGTAACAAAAAATTGTTTTCAATTTTATTATTTAAAGGAAATAGCTTTTGATTATAGAACATCCCCAAATTCCATGATTAGAAGTTTTAATAATGAAATGGTCTCAAAAAATGAGATGTATATTAAAACAAAACATTCTGACTTGTATATTGAATATTATTCAGTTTTATATCATAAGTATAAGGTGCTTAAAAAACAAGTCCTAGAAAATAAATCGCTACGCCGAATACTAAGAAAATATTTAAAAATTTGAATTTACTAGTAAGTATCTGTATTCCTACATATAATGGAGCTTTTTTTTTGGAAGAGGCTTTGGAATCCGTAAAAAAACAAACTTATAATAATATTGAAGTTATTGTTAGCGATGATGCTTCAATAGATGACACACTTGCAATTGTGAAAAAATTTAGGGATGGCGTCGATTTTCCAGTAACTATTCTTTCCCACAAACCAAACGGTATTGGTGCAAACTGGAACAATTGTATAAAACATGCAAAAGGCGAGTACATTAAATTTTTGTTTCAGGATGATGTTTTGCTACCTCATTGTGTGGAACGGATGGTCTCCATTGCTGAAAGTGCTGAAAATGTAGGCATGGTTTATTGTAAAAGAGATATTATTTATGATGAGTCCAACCCCTCTGATTGTAGTTGGGTAAAGAATTATAAAATCTTACATCAATCATGGAAGTGGCTGGTGGTTAACGAAGGGGTTCTCTCTGGCAAGGCATATATAAAAGACCCATACTTTTTAAATCACCATCCGGTTAACAAAATTGGGGAACCCCCTGCTGTATTGTTGCACAAATCCTGCTTTGAAAAAATTGGTTACTTTAACAGGGAGTTAAAGCAAGCTCTGGATATTGAATATTGGTATCGCCTCATGCCCCATTTTAATATTGGCTTTGCAGATGAAGCATTGATTAAATTCCGTCTTCATGAGAAACAAGCCTCACAAGTAAATTCAAAAACGGGAGTGAATGATAGTCGTTTACTGCCCTGGTTACAGTTTAAATATTTATTTTGGTATTTACCTTTTACGTCCAAAAGATATGTTTTGAATAGGATATGGAATTATTCAGAAATCGGCAAATTTTTTAAAAAAGTAAGGAGGAAATTAAATTTTTGAAGTTGCTGAAAATTGTTGTCTTTGTAGCTTCCCATATTAGAAAAAATTAAACTTTTTTCGCATTTTATTCACACCTTGCATAAGGACGCCTTAAGGATATGCCTTTATCATACATGAATATGGGAGGGAATATTTGGATAGAAAAGGAAGAATAAAAAACATTTTTATCACTCGTAGATTATTAAGTTAATGCCAAAAGTCAGCGTCATAGTTCCCAATTATAATCACCAATCTTTTCTTAAGCAGAGAATAGACAGTATTTTAAATCAAACCTATCAGGACTTTGAACTCATACTGCTTGATGATGCATCTACCGATAATAGTTTGGAGGTTTTGAATGGCTACAAAACGCATCCTAAAGTTAGCCATTTGATAGTAAATCTTGTAAACTCTGGATCGCCATTTGTACAATGGCGGCGAGGTATTGAACTGGCCACGGGTGATTTTATATGGATTGCCGAATCGGATGATTTTGCCGAAAATACCTTTTTGGAAAAAACTGTTTTAAGCCTTGAAAACAATCCATTTTGGAGTTTGGTATATGTAGATTCTAGAGTAGTTGATGCCAAAAACAACCATATTGATTTGTGGAGTATTCGTAAAAACAACCGTTTCAAAACCAATAGATGGTCATTTGACTACACTGCTATAGGGAAAAGTGAAGTAATAGATTTTTTATTATATAGTGTCACTATAAATAATGCAAGTGCTGTTCTCTTTCGAAAAAAAAATTTAAGTAGCCCAATTTTTCTCAATGAGCTATCTAGTTATAAAACGGCAGGTGACTTGTTCACATACATCGTTGTAGTTTTACAAGGCAAAATATCATATATATCCCAACCTTTGAATAATTTTAGGGAGCACGAATTAAATGTTACCAAAAAAAACACCCGCAGTGGATTGATATATTTAGAAAGAATCAATTGTTTCACACATGCCATACTTTTTTTAGCGAGCACTGGATTGACAAAAAAGGAATCACAAAATTTAAAGAAGCCATTTAAATCTTTTCTAAAGAAGAATGGTTTTAAATTAATCGATTTTGGTTATTATAAAGAGCTTAGGGATTTTATTAAACGAACAACCCAATCAAAAATAATTAATAGAATGGAAGGAAGGTATTGTGCTCTTTTATTTAAAATAATTACCTTGAAACCCAAAGTATTTAGAAAAACAGCTAGAAAGCTTATTAAGAAAGTTTTATGAAGATATCCTTAAGTTTTACAGGCTTAAACTGCCTTAGTTATTATTGAACTTTTGAATTAACAAAATTAAAATGGTTTCGATAATAATTCCATATTACAACAGACCTGAGAAATTAGAGAGATGTTTAAATTCAGTTTTAAAACAATCCCACCAAGAATTTGAAATCCTTGTTATAGACGATTATTCAAATAACCCTTTGAAATTTTATAGTGACCCACGCATAAAAGTCTTTAGAAATCAAAAGAATTTAGGTCCAGGTTTGTCTAGAAATATTGGACTTGACAAAGCGAATGGAAAATTTGTAGTTTTTTTGGATTGTGATGATTATTGGCATTCTCAATTTCTAGAAAAAACTATTAGTGAGCATATTTTATATCCTCAAATATCTATGGTTTATTCGAACGGGGAAAATTTTGATTGTAATGGTTCCAAGTTTCCTTATCGTAAAAATTTCAATAAAACTACCTTCATTTTGCCCCACATTTTATTTTATGGTAGGCCTTGGGGTACAGGATCGTGTGTATGGAAATCTGATGCTTTGAAAGGTGCAAAGTGGGTTGCCTTTTTAAATTGGGAAGATTATATTTTTGATATTGAAAGAGCAGTAAGAAGTAATTCGGTTAGAGGCATAGATGAAAAATTAGTATACTACGATATATCGGGAGAAGACAAACTTTCTAATAGAAAAACCATTGATAAAGTATTGGAGAAATGTAAAGGTTTGAACTATATTTCTACTGTATTGATGAATAGTAATTTTAGAGACGATATCGAAGTAAAAAGAGGGATTTCATTACATGTTCTAAATAATCTTACATTGCTCCTTTATATGGCGCCAAAAGAAAAAAGATATATTAATTCTAATTTGGCTCTACTCAAAAAGTGGCAAAATGACTTTTATCCGTTTTTTATTAATGTTGCATTAAAGTTGAATAGAAGATTGGCTATTCGTCTGCTAAAATATATAAAATTCAAAATTAAGAATAGCTAATTTAAAAAAGGATGTGTGGATTTTTAGGAGAATACCCCTTTGGAAATAATTTATTAAATGCGGAAAATTTCGCGCACCTATTATCCTTATCCAAACATCGGGGTCCAGATTCCACAAAAATTGAAACTGGAGAAACATATAGACTTGGTTTTAATCGTTTAGCGCTCTTAGATTTAACTTCCGCAGGCGAACAACCCAGAAAAAGCCCGTCCCAAAGATACCATGTGGTTTATAATGGCGAAGTATATAATTACCGGGAGCTTATTGTTCAGTATGGTTTGCAAAATTTGGCATCTACATCAGACACCGAAGTTATTTTACATTTATTGGATGAAATTGGGGTATTGGAAACGGTAAAGCAGCTTAACGGCATGTTTGCAATTGCCATAGTAGATACTAAAGAAAATGAGCTCTACCTTACCCGTGATTTTGCAGGCATAAAACCACTTTTTTTCGGCATAAATGAATTAGGGGTGGTATTTGCATCGCAGTTTGATCAGGTTTTTAAACACACTTGGTTTGCTGATAAACTAAAATTAAGACCTGAAATTATCCGTGAGTATTTTGCTTTTGGATATATGCAGGCGCCAAATACAGTATTTGAACATATATTTCAGGTAAATCCCGGAGAGCTTTTGAAGGTTACGAGGGATGGTAAAACTAGTAGAAATACAATTTTACATTTTCCAAAGGAATTACCTTCAACCAATCATTATAATTTATCAAATTTCAAAAAAGTACTACAAAAGGCAGTAAAACTACAACTAAACAGTGATAGGCCGCTGGCTACTTTTTTAAGTGGAGGCGTTGACAGTACTTTGGTAACGGGCTATGCCAAAGAAATTAAAGAAGATATTGAAGGATTCACACTAAACGTGAATTATGAATGGCTAAATGAAAGTGAGTTTGCAAAAAGTTACGCGCGACATTTAAACCTGAACCACACTTTAGTTGAGGTGGATGAAAACGAACTGCTAGCCATTGTGGAAGAACATTTGGATGCTTTTTCTGAACCATTTGGAGATTATTCAAGTATTCCAACTTATATGGTAACCAAAAAAGCTGCGCATTACCATACTGCTATGTTGTCTGGGGATGGGGGCGATGAATTGTTTTGGGGGTATCCGAGAATGTATGATGTGCTGCAAAAAACGTGGTGGTTTAAACTACCCAAATTTCTAAGAAAGAACTTGGCAAGAGTAACCAATAGGTTGGGCATCACCAATACATTTGCCCCTTTTGCCAAAAGCTTGGAACAATTCTGCATGGACAAGCACATTAAACTCCCGAACGAAGTTTTGGATTCCGTTTTTAAGACAGGGTATTCAGTAGAAATGAGCAGCAATCTTTATCATTTGGATAGAAAATACAATAAAAGGCAACTGCAACAATTTTTACGTTGGAATGAATTTTATGGACACATGCAACGGGTTCTCATAAAAGTGGACCGAACCAGTATGAAAAACAGCTTAGAGGTTCGGGTCCCTTTTTTGGATAAAGATGTAATAGAGGAATCATGGAAAACATATTTTCCTATTAATCACATTCGTGATCTGAAAAAACTGTTGAAAAATTTGAAGCAACAGATTATTCCCGAAAATCTAATAATGCAAAAAAAGAAAGGTTTTTCAGTACCCATCGTACTATGGTTGAGAAATCAATTAAAACCAGATTTGATTAAAACGGTTCTAGATTCTGATCTGTATGGCAATGCACATTTTGACCAAGTTATGATAAAGGAATATGTGCAATCTTTTTTGGAAGGCAAACATAACAATGGTTGGGGGGTTTGGCATATTTATGCCTGGCAAAAATGGGCAAATAAATTTATTTTAAAATAAATATTGTGGCATTAAAACCTTTAAAAATAATAATCTTCGATGGCAGTTTTAAAACCACGCCCTTTATAACCCGTTTGGTAAAAGGATTGGCAGCGAAACATCAGGTCTATATTTTAGGGTTTAATGAAAAGCTGGCGCAACCCATTAACAACGTGCATTATGTTTCCTTGGGAAGCAATCAAAATAAACTAAAATTTACAATCACATCCTTAGGTAGCGTATTACACCCGGGAAAGTTTCAATTGATAATCCCTACTCTTAAAAAATTAATCCGTGGAGACCGCCAGGCTCTGCAACAACAAAACCTAAACTTGGCGCTAAAAAGGATATCCCCTGACGTAATCCATTTGCAGTGGCCATCGGTACTTCCTTGGTTTGAGGAGGTACTTTTACTGCAAAAAATTCCTGTGGTATTGAGCCAGCGGGGTTTTCACAGCAATATACGCCCGTTTGTTGATGAGAATAACTTTAAATATCTTCAGGAATGGTATCCCTAAAATTGCTGGTTTCCATTCCGTTTCCAAGGCTGTTTCAGGGAATGGCAACAAGGTTTGGACCGCTCCACAAAAGATTGATAAAGTAGTTTATACCGGTTTGAATTTAGATGAAATAGCGTTTTCTAAAGAATATACACGCTCCCATCCCTTGAAAATACTATCCATAGGTAGGGCACATTGGATAAAGGGCTATGATTATGCCTTGCAATGCTGTAAGTTGTTAAAAGAAAAAAATCTTCCCTTCACCTATACAATCATTGGGGGAGCAGGCGATGAGGAGTTACAGTTTTTAATTCACGATCTTGGGTTACAGGATAGTGTCCAATTAACGGGACGAATGCCACAACAGCAAGTTTTTAATCAAATGAAGGAAGCCTCTGTCTTGCTTTATGCCGAGTTTGGAAGAAGGCGTGCCAAATGTGGTAGTTGAGGCCATGGCTATCGGCCTGCCGGTAATCAGTACCGATTGCGGTGGCGTTCCGGAATTGATTACGGATGGAAAGGATGGCTGGTTGGTGCCTATCCGGGATCCAGAGGCTATGGCAGCAAGTATTGCCTCTTTTGCAAAACTCCCTATGGAACGGATAGAGGAGGTGAGGGTAGCAGCCAGGGAAAAGATTGAAACACAACATAATGAAGAACAAATGGTTCGGGGGATGGAAGAATTATATGAAACACGTAATTTTAAATTTTCTCAATCAACCGCAATAAAATATCATCGCGTAACTGTTCAACATGCTCACCTGTTTTAAATAAATTTTAGCAGGATAGGAAAAGCCAAAACCTTAACTTTAAAAAATAATTTGATAAACATTAAATTGTGGGAAAACTATTAATTAAAATCAGGTACTGGTTTAAAGCATTTCTTATTGATGGGTTATATAAATACGTAACCAACAATCCGGTCATTCAAGAGGATATCAATCCAGACATACAGTGTGAGTGAAAGCGATATGCCTCAACCCTCTCTTAAGGCAAAGTTTTCACATTTAATGAGGTCCAATCCAGAGTTTGCATATATTTTCTTTTCCCGAATTAAAAGACAAGATTTTTATTGGAAGCATTTATTTACGCAGGAATATGTATGCGAGATATATAATATTGAAGCAATTGGCGGAGGTTTAATTTGCTATCATCCATTTGCCGCGGTAATTAACGCAAAATCGATTGGAAAAAATTTTCAATTTCGAAATAGCATTACCATAGGCAATAAAGGCAATGACAACAGCCTGCTTCCAACTATAGGCGATAATGTTATTGTAGGCGCCAATGCAGTTATTATTGGCGATATCACTGTGGGCGATAATGTAATTATAGGTGCAGGTGCCATTGTGGTAAAAGACGTTCCTTCAAATGTAGTAGTAGCAGGCAATCCTGCTAAAGTTATTAAGGCAAACAAATAATTGCAAAAAACCCTCTGTCCGCCAGAGGCGGACATCTCCCTTTTGGAAAGGGAGAAGCTTTTTGGCTAAAATCAATATTTTAGCTCGCTTATATTATTTAGTACTAAATAAAAAGGCTCCCCTCTTTGAAAAAAAGACCTGTACCCAGCGAACCGAAGTAGGGGTGGACGCGTAAGCGGACGGGGAGTTTCATGATCCCACTTTAAAACACCCCTTAATCTCCAAAAGCACCGAAGGCAATAAATCAAATACCATCCTATTTTCAAATCGTATCACTCTAAAACCCAATTCATTTAATCTAGCAGTTCTGGCAGCATCATATTCCTGTGCAGCTTCGGGATTAAAATGAACTTGCCCATCCAAGTTCAATAATCAACCTTTCCGAAGCACAGTAAAAATCAACAATAAAATTCTCAATGCTGTGCTGCCGCGTAAAGCGCTTTCCCTCAAACTGTCGGGCTTTTAGTTTCGACCATAAAAAAGCTTCCGCAGGAGTAAGATTTTCACGCAGTTCCTTTCGGAATGTTTTTAGGTGTTTTAGGGTGTGGATTTGTTTTTTCATGGGGTTGGTTATGAAAAATGTTATTTAAATTTAATGAAACTTGGGATAAGAGGCAAAAAACCCTCTGTCCGCCCGAGCGGACATCTCCCTTTTAAAAAGGGAGAAGCCTTTGTGCTTGCTAAAATCAAGATTTTAGCAAGATTATATTATTTAGTACTAAAAAAAAAGCTCCCCTCTTGAAAAGAAGAGGGGTGGCCGCGTAAGCGGACGGGGAGTTTTATGATCCTCTTTCCCAATAAAAAAATTAACTACTTTTACGAATAATACTAAAACCACCAATGCCAACAATAAAAACCCCAATAATCCCAACCCACCAACAGTTCGCCAATGTGGATGCCCCACACGAACTGGACAAAAAGGCAATCTGTATTTTTGCGGCGACCGGTTTTTTTTTGGATACGGATACGTATTGGAAGGACAAAAAAGTACTTCCGGCAGCTTCAGTAAATACGCTGGATGAAAACGGATTTTTAATTGAAAGCAAACCCTGGTTCCAATGGCATTACAGCCCCAGGGATATTAGCTTTGAAACTGCTCTGGAAGAATTTACTGCGCTTTTTGAACAAATCATTTCCGAACAACTTAAGGATGCAGGAGTTATTCTTCCGCTCTCGGGAGGATTGGACAGCCGTACCCAGGCCGTGGCATTGGCGAAAATGAAAAACCCCGTTACTTCTTATAGTTATTCCTTTAAAGGAGGCTATTCGGAAAGTAGAATAGGAGCGGAAATCGCTAAAACCTGTGGCTTCGAATTTAAGGAGTTTACAATAGAACCCGGATACCTCTGGCCAAAACTGGAGGAACTGGCGACTATAAACCAATGTTATTCCGATTTCACCCATCCCCGGCAAATGGCGGTGTTGGAGGAACTCAAAAAAATGAATGGCACTTTTTCCCTTGGGCATTGGGGCGATGTGTTGTTTGACCGTGGCGCGCCGGAAGGAACAACACAGTGAGCAACTACTGGAGCTCGTTTTAAAAAAGATTGTAAAAAAAGGAGGTATGGAGCTCGCCACGGCCCTTTGGCAGGAATGGGAGTTGGAAGATGATTTTGAAAGTTATTTGCGTGAACGGATTGCTATATTGCTCGATACCCTAAAAATTGAAAATACAAGCGCTAAACTGAGAGCCTTTAAAAGCCTGTATTGGGCTCCGCGATGGACTTCGGTCAATCTTTCGGTTTTTGACGCTGCACACCCTATAACCCTGCCGTATTATGACGATAGGATGTGTGAGTTTATCTGCACGATCCCCGAAGAATATTTGGCAGATAGAAAACTGCAAATTGGGTATATAAAAAAAGAAAATCCAGCCTTGGCGAAAATCATGTGGCAGGACCATAGACCTTTTAATCTTTTTACATTTGAAAAAAATAAATCGCCGAACAACCTGCCGTATCGCATAGCCAATAAACTAAGAAGGGAACTGAAAAATAAAATGGGGAAACCCTATATACAGCGTAACTGGGAGCTACAGTTTTTGGGGATGGAAAACGATGAAAAGCTCCAGCATTGGCTTTTTTCGGAAAACCTGCATCCCTTTATTTCAAAACCCTTACTCGCCAAATTTTACAATAACTTTAAAACCGGGGATGCAGTAAAATATTCGCATCCCTTGAGTATGTTGCTTACCTTGGCGGTGTGGCGTAAGAATATTTTATGGTACATCTATAAATAGTACAAAGACCGGTGTATAATTAAATTTTAAGAGGATAGATGTCAATAAAGACTAAAATAAAAAAAGTGGCGATTATAGCCACAAATCCAGACATACTCTTTGGTAAAAAGAAGTATTTGTTCGTTGTGAGTCATATGCGAAGTCGGTCAAGTGTTTTGAGTCATATTTTAGGTAACAATTCGGAAGTGTGTGGGTATAAGGAATTACATATGTCATATAAAGGGCAATCGTCATTAATTAATATGCACATAGAGTTGGTAAAAGACCTAAAGTGTGAACTTAGAAATAGATATCTTTTTGACAAAATTCTTAATAATTTTACCATTTCAGATAAGATGCTGAATAAGGAAAAACCTAAAATTCTTTTCTTGTTAAGAAAACCCGAAGATACTATAAAGAGTATAATAAATATGGGGTTTAAAACAGACATTAATTGGTATAAAGATCCAATAAAGGTTACAGATTATTATTGTAAAAGATTAGGCCAAATGGAGCATTTATCCCAAAGAGTAGGTAAAGGATACTTATTTATTGAATCTGATGACCTCATAGAAAATTCTAATGAAATTTTAAATAAAACTACAAATTGGTTAAATCTAAAAGAACCATTAAATAATACATATTCTACTTTTAAGGACACTGGGGTGATGGGGTTTGGAGACCCTTTAGAAAATATTAAGTCTGGCGTGCTACAGCCTACAGCCAGCTATCCAGATATTCACGTGCCAGAACATTTATTAAGTAAAGCCAATGAAGCTTATGATGCCTGTAAAGTCACACTTTTAAGGTATGTAAAATAGATATGATATCATAATGAATGGAATAAGCCTAATACTTTGTTGCCATAACAGTGCTAAGCGTTTGCCAAAAACTTTGAAGCATATCGCGGCTCAACGGTTTACCAAATCCTTGCCATGGGAAGTTATTGTTATTAATAACAATTCAACAGACTCCACAAAACAGACCGCACAAGATATATGGATAGCATTGGAAAGTCCGGCACCATTGAATGTTTTTGACGAGACAAAAACAGGCTTATCCTTTGCCAGGGAAAAAGGGATACAAGTTGCTAAATATAACATTTTACTTTGGTGTGATGATGATAATTGGTTATGCGATACATATGTGGAAACAGCTTATGACGTTATGAATACTAATCTGGGCATTGGGGCTTTGGGAGGTTGGTGTGAAGCAGTATTTGAATTGGAAAAACCGGAGTGGTTTGATGCACAGGCCAAATATTTTGCGGTGTCTAAACAAGGTAGGCAGAGTGGTGATATTACAAATAAAAAAGGCTGTGTTTATGGGGCGGGAATGGTTGTGCGAAAATTACATGCCAAACAATTACAGGCTCTAGGCTTTAAGCAAGTGTTGCAAGGAAGAACGGGCAAGAAATTAAGTTCTGGTGAAGATACTGAATATTGCTATGCGTTACGACTATTAGGGTACAAGATTTGGTATGACGAGCGCTTGTATTTTCAGCATTTCATGGCCTCTGAGCGTCTAAATCTAAACTATGTATCACGAATCCGAGAGGCTATGGTTAGATCTAATTTTACCTTATGGGCATATTTAGATTTATTAAATGGGCGTCCACGATCGCACAGGGATTTTATAAATGAAGCTTCACAAGATATGCCTAGATTGCTTTTGCGAAAAACAGGAGCCTTATTATTTGGTTCTTTTGAGCAGAAAGAGCAAGCTAAACGCTATTTTAGGTCGTTGAAATTACGATTGTTCCATTATTCTGAATACCGCCGTAACCTAGAAAGTATAAAAGGTTGGTTGCCCAATGCTAAGTTATGACTAAAAAATCGATTGCTTTTGTTGTCAAATACTTCCCAACAGTGTCGGAAACCTTTATTGTTAACCAGATCAATGGGGTTATAGACGCAGGGTATCAGGTGAGTTTATTTGCCTATAATCGTGTGGAAACAAAAGTTATTCATGATAGCTTAAAGCGTCATAACATACTAGGTACAGTACAATATTTTAAAAAGCCACCAGTGTCCAAATTAAAACGCTTGCTCGTTTTTTTAGGATGGACGCTTAAACATGTTTTCAAAATAGAATGGCGCACATTTTTTAAAAGTATCAATATTTTTAAATATGGAAAGGAAGCTTATACTTTAAAGCTGTTTTTTGAGGCGCAATGGTTTTTGCTTCCTTTTGATTTTGATTTAATTCACGTGCATTTTGGGATGAATGGCGAGCGGATAGCCTATTTAAAAGCTCATGGTATTATTCCTAATTCAGTTAAAATAATTACAACGTTTCATGGATACGATTTGGAACCCAAAAAGTTAGAACAATATAAAAACACCTATGCTAATTTATTTAAATATGCCGATGCATTTACCGTGAACACGCCTTATTTGGAAGGACTTATTACAACAAGTAAACTTTTGTAATAAACCACATTATATATTACCCGTTGGGTTGGACACGCAATTTTTTAAACGTACAAATCCCAAGCTTGATACACAATTTTTCGATTTGGTATTTTGTGGTAAGCTTATACCTTTAAAGGGAGCCGACATAGCTATTGAGGTGGTAAGGGAACTACATGATATTGGATATAAATCGGTTCGGTTACATGTCATTGGGGATGGGTTTTTACTTGAGCAATTAAAACAGCAGGTACAAGAGTACCAATTAGAGGATTATGTTATATTTTATGGATCTCTTTCTCAGGAGGATATTAAAGCACGTTTTGAGCAAGCAGATGTTTTTATCATGCCTGGTCGTTACGACTCAGAAGGGCGTGCCGAAACCCAAGGATTGGTAATACAGGAGGCGCAGGCTATGGAGTTGCCCGTTGTGGTTTCGGATGTTGGGGGTATGAAATATGGACTTTTATTAAATGAGAGTGGGTTAGTAATTCCAGAAGGGAAGATAACAGCCTTTTCAAAGGCAATTGAGTCATTATTATACAATTTGGAATTAAAAACAAGTATGGGCATTAAAGGGCGGAGGTATGTAGTTGAGCATTACGATACGCAAGTTTTAGCTAATCGCTTAATCACAATTTATAATAATGTCTTGAAATAAGCTTTATATAACTTATGAGTATTAGCATCATTACCCCTCACTATAATGACCCTACTGGGTTGCAACAAGTATATAAGAGTTTGTTAGCGCAGACACAAGTTTCATGGGAATGGGTAATTGTTGACGACTTATCGGAAATAGATATTCGCAAACAAATTCAAGAATGGCTCCAGCATATAAATGACGATCGGGTAAAACTAATATTTAATGCCCAAAAAAGCAATGCTTCTGTTTGTCGAAATAAAGGAGCAAATATTGCTATTCATGAAAATCTGGTTTTCTTAGATTCTGATGATACCGTTTCAGCAAATTTCATTAAGACTCGCCAAATTGAGTTTACCGATTTTGCAGTTTTTAAAAATACAGCCGTTATCGATCAAAATGGAGAAGTTCAATCCACACCCAAGATAGCAGGGAACTATTTAGACTATTTTTTGCAGGCCCGATTTATATGGCCTATAACAGCAATAGTTTGGAAAAAAACATTTTTTAATTCTATAGGCAAATTTAATCCACAACTGCCACGGCTTCAGGATGTGGAATTGGCAATACGTGCTATGCAAAATAGTGTGAATTATAGTGTAATTGATAATGAAGTCGATTTTTACTATAGTGTAAAGCCTATACGTTCCCGTAAAAATTTTTTAAAACCAGTAAGCGATGCCACCTATATTTTTATTAATGAATTACTCCAAACACAAAACTTAACTAAGTATCAATTATCTCTTTTAAGTGGTTATTATTTTATGAACACTAAGTATTTGGAACGTTCGGAGAGTAGAAGGGAAATTGGCTTAGTACATCGAAATCTTCTATTGTTTTACAAAAAAGGACTATATTGGTTTTTTTCAAGTACTAATAGGAGTTATCAGCTTAAAACTATATAAATGGCAAATATTTTCGGGATCACAATTTTTACGTTTGAACCGCTTTGTGTTTAAACCGAAACGGTAATTGATTAAAAAGATAAACTGCCCTTTATAGCGCGAAATTAATGATGACCAAGAAAATACACATACTCTATACAATTCCAAATTTTGACACTGCCGGGAGTGGCAAGGTGGTATTCGATTTGGCAAGAAAATTAGATCCCCAACAGTTTAGGGTTTCCATAGCTTGCAATCACGATAAGGGAGTTTTTTTTAAAGAGGTGGAAAGCTTGGGTGTCCCTATCCATTTAATCCCAATAAAAGTTCCCTTACGTCCCTATTACAATTTAGCATGGAGAATTAAGCCATTTAAGGATTTTATAAAAAAACACAATGTAGATATTGTGCATTCATGGGATTGGAGCAGCGATTGGAGTGAGGTTTTATCATGCAGATTGGCAGGGGTAAAATTTGTTTATACCAAAAAGTCTATGGGCTGGGGCAACATCCATTGGAAAATACGGAGTTATTTAAGTGATTTTATTATCACTGTCAATACCGATATGCGATTATTTTTCCCCTATAAAAAACAACAAAAACTAATCCCATTTGGGTTGGACACAGCATACTACAATCCTGAACTTTTTTCTCGGGATAAGTCAAATGGGATATTTAAGATAATAACCGTCGCAAATCTGGCACCCGTTAAAGGGATTGAAATACTCATTAACGCAATGAAATTAGTTAATCCTTCCATTTTACTGGATATTGTGGGGGACACACGAGATCCCTATGCCGATACCTTAAAGCAAATGATTGTGGACTTGCAACTGCAGGAAAGGGTAACATTTTTAGGAAAGAGGCCCGATGTTCGCCAATTATTAAAAAATTCAGATTTGTACGTAATCCCCAGTAAAAAAGAGGGCATGCCAATGGCATTGGTGGAAGCCATGTGTATGGAAGTTCCTGTTTTAGGATCTGATATTTCAGGAATTCGTTATGTTTTAAAAGAATTTGAAGACTTGTTATTTCCAGTTATGGATAGTGAGGCTTTGGCCAAAAAGATAGATTGGGTATATAATCAAACCCCTCAAAAACGCAACAGCTTGGGGAAAGAGCTAAGGGAATTCTGCCTCTTTAATTTTAATATGGATAGGTTTATCAAAAGCCATGAGTTACTTTATCAGGACCTTAAAAATGCGACATAGAATGAAATTATGAACATAGGCATCGTTTTATCGAATTGCCCCGGCTATTCTGAAACTTTTTTTAATTCCAAAATTAAGGGTTTACAAGAAAGTGGGATGGGGGTAACATTATTCTGTCAAAAGAAGGACGATAGTTTTCAACTTTGTCCGGTAGTTGTGGCGCCTAAAGTATCAGCCAATCCTATTTTAATGGCTGGCTATTTTTTGAAGGAATTTATTCAACTGTTACCGTATTCAAAAAGGGTAATTAGGTTTATAGCATTAGAAAAGAAGGAAGGCTCTTCATTATTGCAAATAGTTAAAATGCTTTACCTCAATGCACATTTATTAAAGTCAAGTTTAGATTGGTTGCATTTTGGTTTTTCTACTTTGGCTATTGGAAGCGAAACAGTAGCAAAAAGTATAGACGCTAAAATGGCCGTGAGTTTTAGGGGCTTTGATATTGCCGTTTATCCAGTGAAACATCTCGACTGCTATAAAAAACTATGGAAATATTTAGATAAAGTGCACACGATTTCCAATGATCTTTTGGTTTTGGCAAAAACACACGGCCTGCCCGAAACGATTCCCGTGGTAAAAATAACCCCCGCCATTGACGTGAATTTTTTTAAAGAGGAACAACCAAACATAGCGCCTGCTGCCAAAATAGTATTTATGACCACAGGCCGCCTGCATTGGAAAAAAGGATTTGTACCAACTATTGAAGCGTTGGCCTTATTAAAATCAAGTGGCTTGAACTTTATCTATAAAATTATTGGGGAAGGGAATGAATATGAACGCATCGCTTTCGCGGCTTACCAGCTTGGTTTGCAGAATGAGGTTCAGTTTCTAGGGAAATTACCCCACAACGAGATAAAGCAGCAATTGGCAAGCGCTACTATCTATTTGCAGTATAGCATTCAAGAAGGATTTTGCAATGCCGTATTAGAAGCACAGGCTATGGGGAAACTTTGTATAGTAAGTAATGCAGAAGGCTTGTCTGAAAATGTTCTGCATGAACAAACCGGTTGGGTGGTACCAAAATATTCCCCTAAAGCCTTAGCAAATAAAATCCAAGAGGTATTAGCCTTAAGCGCTGAAGAAAAAATTCGAATAACACAGACTGCCCAAAAGCGGGTAAAAGATGAGTTTAATATTGAAAAACAGCAAAGAGAATTCATAGATTTTTACAAAGCAAAAGTCCGCCTGCGGCGGATTTAGGGGGACCATCGTAAAAGAAAAATTCTTTTATATATGACAAAACTCCCCTTTAGGGGGCCGGGGGGAAAGGGGGCAGAGGAATAAGAGGTTAAAAAATGAAAATTTAACCACTGAGAACACCAAGGAGCCACAAAGAACACAAAGAAACTCCTCAGTGAGCTTTGTGTAAACCTTTGTGAACTTTGTGGTTTAAAAAAAGAAGAATTCTAATATAGCATAAGAAAAATTGAAACTCTACTACCCAAAATCCCATTATTCCAAAACCCACCGCGGACTGGTATTTCCATTATTGAAACCCTTTATAAAAACGGAAGGATTTACGGATACACAGCGCATTGCATCCTATGGGGTTTCCGAAAAGGATTTTCAATTTACTGAGACATTTGGAAGATGCAGATTTTGCCATCTTACCCATGGCTTGGAACTATTATGTAAAAACAAAGCAGGAAAGACTTGCAATTGATTTCGTAAAAGAATGTGCTTCCCTAAACAAAAAAGTCATTGCCTTTAATGCAGGCGATTTTGGGATACGGATTCCCTATTTTAAAAATTTGATTGTGCTTCGCCCCAGTGGCTATAAATCAAAATTTACCGACAATGAATACGCCCTCCCAGCTTTTATTGCTGATCCGTTAAAGAAATATTTTGAGAGTGAAAAGGTTTTCCAAAGACCCTATCATCCCATCCCTGTAATCGGTTTCTGCGGCCAGGCCAATCCTTCTCGCCTAAATGCTTTAAAGGAAGTATTTAAAACATTTCTTAGAAATTTAAAGTACTATATCGGGTTTTCAAAAGAGGAGCCACAACAACTGCTTTCAACCTCTTTTTTAAGGGCTTCGGTGCTTAAATCCTTAGAAGTATCCAAGGATGTTCAAACCAATTTTATTTTGCGAAAAAAATACCGGGCGGGAGTTACTAAAATAAGGATACCCATAAAACCACCCTTGAGTTTTATGAGAATTTAAAAGATTCCGATTACGTGGTCTGCGTGCGGGGTGCAGGTAATTTCTCGGTTCGTTTTTATGAGACCTTAGCCATGGGCAGGATTCCAATCTTTATAAATACCGATTGTCCCCTACCATTGGACGATCGTATTGATTGGAAAAAGCAGGTGGTTTGGATAGATTACAAAGAGCGCCATCAAGTGGCGGAAAAAGTAAAGCAATTTCATAGCGCCTTATCTAAAGAGGATTTTATAGATTTACAACATTCAAATAGAATCCTTTGGAAAGAGAAGCTGACTATGGGTGGGTTTTTTAAAATATTTTTAAATGAAGCTTAAAAAATGGCTTTCGGGCATATATTATTCCCTAAAAAAAGAGGACAATAAACTTAAGGCTTCATCATTGTGCGGGGTTCCCTTACGAACATATAATGAAACCATTCGTGCTACTCCAGATCAGGATGATACTTGGTTTTTCTATTTGGCAAAGCATCACAAGATCATTTTTGATATAGGTGCTAATATCGGTTATACGGCGCTTCTCGCAATGGTACAGGATGCAGATAGGGAATATGTTTTAGTGGATCCCAATCCTTTGGCGCTACAAAAAGCGCAAGGGAATCTTTTACATAACAACTTGGGCTTCAAAGCCAGATATTTCTCAGCCTTTGTAAGCGATAAATCCAATGAAGTTATAAAGTTTTACACACTTGGTGTGGGATCGGCAGGTAGTATGTTTGCTAGTCATGCCGAGTCGGCAGCGGCTGTTGGCTCCTTTAAAAATGTATCAACTGTAACCTTGGATTATTTGTATTCATATTATGGGGTAAGTCCCGATCTTGTTAAAATTGATGTGGAAGGAGCGGAAACTTTGGTTATGGAAGGGGCAAAAACATTGGCTAAAGAAACCAATTGTACATTTTTTATTGAAATGCATAACGTCAAAGACTTAGGAATGGAAAAAGCCACAGAGATGATGATAGCTTGGAGTAAAAAAATGGACTATAAGGTGTGGTATTTAAAAACCGGAGAAGAGTTAACCTCTGGTGCCCCAGTAAGGACAAGGGGAAAATGCCATTTGTTGCTTTTGCCCAATGAGAAACCCTATTTTTCATATTTAAAAGGCATCGAACAAAGCGCACCCTTGCCTAAAACAATTTTATAATGTTGTTTTCTTTCCTAAAATACCTACAACCTACCCATTATTTTCAATTATATAGAAAGGATGGTACTTCCATTTTTCCCGTAATTGAAAGGCTTCCAAAAGAGGTTATTAAACAATTGGAAGCAGAGCCCAAATTTAAGAGTAAAACGGCTCGCGAATACGATCTGTCTTGGCAGGCGGTCAATAAAGGGTATATAGGAAATACGGATGTTTATACCTCCTTTGAAAAATTGCCAGTGGTTGACGAATATCGCTTTTTACGGAAATACTTCCATCCTGTTTGGGTTTCGTATGTCCTTATTTTGCGGCTTTTTTCTTTTAAAAAACCATTCCGTGAAATCACGGCTTGGAAGAAAAGTAGGGATACTGTACGAAGTAAGTACCTCCAAAATGCCATAATACATCCTGATTGGAATAAGCAGCCGTCTTCCCTAATGGAAAATAAACCTTTAGTGAGCGTGGTAATCCCTACCTTGAATAGGTATGAATATTTAAAGGATATCCTCGCAGATTTTGAAAAACAGACCTATCAAAACTTTGAAATACTTATAATAGATCAATCCCAGCCTTTTCAAAAGGATTTCTGTAAGGATTACAATTTAAAAATCCATCATATCCATCAAAATGAACCCGCATTGTGGCTTGCCAGAAATAACGCTATTGAAAAATCTGCAGGAAGTATTATAGCACTTTCCGAGGATGATGTTCGCATAAACCCAGATTGGATTGAAAACCATTTACGCTGTTTGGATTATTTTAAAGCAGATATTTCTGCGGGCGTTTTCTATCCAGAGGGCAGTTCCATTCCACAAGAGCGTTCCTTTTTCTGTGTCGCTTCACAATTCGCCACAGGTAACGCCATACTTTATAAAAATGTATTTAAGGAAATAGGCTTATTCGACCGTCAGTATGAAAGACAGCGAATGGGAGATGGAGAATTTGGACTCAGGGCCTATTTAAACGGCCTGAAGTGTATTTCCAACCCTTATGCTTCCTGTATTGATGTTAAGGCCGGGACTGGAGGTTTAAGACAGATGGGCAGCTGGGATGGTTTTAGACCAAAAAAATGGTATGGTCCTCGCCCTGTTCCCAGTGTTCTTTACCAGTTCAGAAAGTATTATGGTAATAAAAGGGCAACTTTAGCACTATTTAAATTCTTGCCTCCCTCCATAATTCCATATAAATTTAAAAGAAGCAAAATAGGGATGGTTTTTGGTTTTTTTCTTAGCGTTCTTATCTTTCCCCTTATTCTATTTCAGGTATTGAAATCGTGGCAATTGGCTTCAGTAAAGCTAAAAGAGGGAGCAATAATTAAAATGATGGAAGTATGAAGATACTTCAAGTTATAGACAAATTAGAAGTGGGCGGTGCCGAACGGGTGGCTGTTGATTTGTGTTCTTTGTTATATGAAAATAAGATTGCTGTGGATTTTTTAAATCTTTTGGGGCCAGCTGTATTGGATGAGGAACTCCTTCAGAAAAATATCATAGTTAAATACCTATATAGAAAAAATAAATTTAACCCTATTTATTTAATTAGGCTATTTATGCTCTTAAATAACTATACTATTGTGCACGTACATTCACGGCATGTGCTTAGGTATGTGGGCTTAACATTTTTAATTCCGAAGTATTTTAGAAAATACAGCGTTATCTTCCATGACCATTACGGAAAAATTGAAACTGATAAAACAGTATCCTTTTTTTTGAGAGAATGTATAACAAGGTGTAATGCGTATTTTGGTGTAAGCGATTCATTGGTAGCTTGGGCGATGAAAAATAGACTTAACAAAAATATATACTTACTTGAAAATATTGTTAGAGAAAAACTAGGTTTTAGAAATATTGACACAAAAAGTAAAATTGTAGTAGTTGGAAATTTTAGAAAGCAAAAGAACTATGAATTTTTACTAGCTATTTTAAAAAATTTACCAGAAACTGTTACTATTGATTTATACGGTTCGTTAGTAGATCAGGAATATTATTATGAAATTTTAGAAAGGGCAAAATCATTAGAGATATTAAATAGGATTAATATTATTCCCAATGAAAAGTACATAGCGGAAATAGTAGCTAATTATGAATTGGCAATACACTGTGCCAGTTCAGAAACAGGTCCTTTAGTAGCACTTGAATATATGTCAAAAGGGGTGCCACTTATGATGTTTAATACAGGTTCCGTAGCAAAAGTGCTTAAAGAAAATGAATATGATTTAATAATGGATATATTTGATGAAATGGCTTGGTCTAATAAAATAATAGAAGTTTTAAACGCCCCTGACCAACAATCATATCTTTCCCAAAAAGTGCGGATGATATATCAAAATTTTTTTTCTGAAAAAACCTATTTGAATAAATGCCTGAAAATATATCAAAATATTCTACCCTCTTAGTAATATCAGATACTGGACTATACTATAAAAATGGTTTAACATTTGCTTTTGGTCCTGTGCTTAAAGAATTAAGCGAATTGGATTGCTTTGAAAGGATCGTATGGGTCGGGTTTAACAGGAAAGACCAAATTGATAATAAATCTTATTCTAAAATTCACGATACTCGTATAAGTACAAAAGGTCTTAAAATGACCGGAGGAAAAGGTCTACTTTCGAAGTCTGCTATCATACTTAATTACCCTCTATATACCCTTATAATCTTTAAGGCAATATTTAAAGCACAAAATATACACGTTAGGGCTCCATCACATCCGGCTGTTATCGCTATGTTTTTATCTTATTTCTTCCCAAAAAAGAAGTTTTGGTTTAAGTATGCCGGTGACTGGAAGGGTAAAGTATCTTTTTTTTATATGTTTCAACGGCTATTCTTAAAGAAATTAAATAAAAATTCAAAAGTAACAGTTAACGGAATATGGGAAAATCAACCTAAGAATATAGTTGCCTTTGAAAATCCATGTTTGGATAAAGACGATAGAGCACGAGGCAAGTCGATTATTGCCATTAAGAATATTGAACACACTATAAATTATTGCTTTGTGGGAGGGCTGAACGAAAATAAGGGGTGTTTAATGTTACTGCTAGCACTACAGAAAATAGTATTTCCCACAAATTTTGGAAGTTTGCATATTGTCGGGGATGGACATTTAAAAGCAGAGTTGCAACAATTCGCTAAAATGCTTAACATTTCGATTATTTTTCATGGTTCTTTGGCAAAAGACAAAGTCATAGATATATATGAATCATGCCATTTTATGATTCTTCCATCCAAAAGCGAAGGTTTTCCTAAGGTAATAGGGGAGGCTATGAATTTTGGATGTGTACCTATAGTATCGAATGTTTCTTGTATTGGTCAGTATGTAAAAGATTTAGAAAATGGGGTGTTGATAGAACCCCTTAGTGTAACAGGAATCATTAATTCGATTAATAAGAGCTTTGGATTTTCGGAAAATGATTTCAAGGAAATCATTCAGTATAATTATAACCTTGCTGGGCGTTTTACCTATAAGTATTATAAAGAACGTCTAATCTCAGAAATATTTAATTAATATAAACTATAAAACATTAAAGTAATTAAGCTTAATATACTTCGAAATATAAAACCCCTCTATGCCATAATCTTTCATATTCTGATTGGTTTTCTGGCCTACGCCTTCCGTTCTCTGATGTTGTTTTATATGCTTGCGGTGATGGGGTATTTCATTTACCAAATACTTGTAAAAAAGAATAAAGTGCAATATATACTTCTTGCCGCAGCTTATATTACTGGTGCGGAGGTTTTTCTGCGTATGACCAAGGCCTTTGTTTTTTATGAGACAGGTAAATATGCCGTGATGTTCTTTATGTTGTTGGGTATGTTGTTTTTGGGTTTCAAAAAAAATGCGTTTCCGTATGTAATCTACATTTTACTGCTCTTACCAGCAGTTTTTGTTTCTTTGGATGTGATCGCCTTTGATGCCAATTTCAGAAATACCGTACTTTTTAATTTAAGCGGTCCTTTATGTTTAACTTTTGCCGCCATATTTTGTTTTGGGAGGACCGTCCATTTACACGATATTCTCAAAATCCTTGATTATATTATTTACCCCATTATAAGTATGGCGGTTTATATGATCTTATATACACCAAATGTTCAGGATATAATAACTAACACCGCTTCAAATTCGGCACTGTCAGGAGGGTATGGACCGAATCAGGTTGCCACTATTTTGGGACTGGGGATATTTCTATTGTTTTCAAGGCTTTTGATTCCTTATAAAAATTTCATGGTGCATTGGACCATGATGTTTTTAATGGTCGTTATGGCATACCGTGCCCTTTTAACGTTTTCCAGAGGGGGTGTTTTGGTTGCTGTGATCATGTGTTTAGTTTTTATTTTTATAATATACCTCAATACTGGTTTAAAAACAAAAGCTAAGGTTTCGGTAAAAGTATTGGCCATTGTTGGAGTTGCTTTGCTGATCTGGTCCTATACCCTTGTTCAGACTGGAGGGCTGATAGGTAATCGCTATGCAAATGAGGATGCCTTGGGGAGGGAAAAAGAGGATATTACCACAGGAAGGATAGATCTTTTGGAAGTAGAGCTAGGTTCCTTTATGGAAAATCCCTTTTTTGGAATCGGGGTAGGGCAAGGTAAATTTCAATTCAAGGAGGAAATGGGTATTACCTCAGCTTCCCATAATGAGATTTCCCGTATGCTCTCAGAACACGGCCTTTTTGGGATACTTGCATTATTGATACTTCTATTAGCCCCGTTAATTACAAAAATGAACGGTAGGAAAAACATCTATTTTTATCCGTTTATAATTTTTTGGGGCCTTACAATTATCACTACCTCCATGCGAATAGCCGCCCCTGCCTTTATATATGCCTTATGTTTGTTGAATATTGATTATGAACCCAAGAAAAAACCTGCTCTACATAGGAAATAAATTGGCGGCTCACGGGAAACCACCGGCTGCCATAGACGCTCTGTCCGTTAAATTACGGGCGGAGGGCTATTCCGTTATAACTGCATCCTCAAAACAAAATAAGGTCTTTCGTCTGCTTGACATGGTTTTTACCACTATCAGGAATAGAACGCAAATAGATCTTGTATTAATAGATACCTACAGTACCCAAAATTTTCTGTACGCAGTTATAATTGCAACCTTTTGCCGACTATTTAAATTGCCATACATCCCCATCCTGCACGGCGGCAACCTTCCGTATCGTCTTAAAAGCAGTAAAAAGTTAAGTAGAAATCTTTTTGGGAAAGCCCATACCAATGTTGCTCCTTCCTTGTTTATGTTCGAACAATTCAAAAAACAGGGCTATGAAAATCTTACTTACATTCCAAACACTATTGAAATAAAAAGGTATCCATTCCTGCTAAGAAAATCCATAACCCCAAAATTGCTCTGGGTACGTTCCTTTTCAGAAATATACAACCCTATGCTTGCCTTGGAAATAGTTGAAATTCTAAAAAATAAAGGCTTGGAAGTCAGTTTGTGTATGGTTGGGCCAGATAAGGATGGCTCCCTTGAACACTGTAAAAAAGTGGCAACCCATTTAAAGCTGCCCGTAACCTTTACAGGAATGTTGCAAAAAAAGGAATGGATTAAACTTTCCGTGGATTTCGATATTTTTATAAACACCACTAATTATGACAATATGCCCGTAAGCGTAATGGAAGCTATGGCTCTCGGATTGCCTGTGATTTCAACAAATGTGGGTGGCTTGCCGTATTTAATCCAAAACGGTATTGACGGCATATTGGTTCCCCCAAATAATCCTGAATCCTTTGTGATGGCTATTGAAGACTTATGCAATAATTCCCAAAAAGCACAAGAAATAACAAAAAAAGCCCGCACAAAAATGGAAGACTTTGATTGGGAAAATGTAAAACATAGTTGGATAAAAGTTTTGGGCACTTGAAATTGAGTAAATTTGGGAAACAGTTATCGGTTCTCAGTTGTCGGTTCTCAGTTTTTTAGGTTTCTGCAGTGATCTTTAATTAGTTTTGAACATTGAACATTGAACATTGAACATTGAACACTGAACACTGAACCTGTAACAATAACCCAACCAATAGCAAAAAGAAACTGACAACTGACATCCACTAGATTATGAAAAGCTATAAAGATCTTGATATTTATAACTTAGCATTTGAATATTCAATTGAAGTTTATCACGCCTCGTTAAAAATGCCAAAGTTTGAATTATATGAGCAAGGAAGTCAAGTCCGTAGGTCGGCAATGAGCGTTAAAGATAATATTATTGAAGGCTATGGAAGAAGACGATACAAGCAGGATTTTATAAAATTCTTGACTTATTCCCACGCCTCCTTGTTAGAGTGCAAGGGACAATTAGAAGCTATTCAAGAATTATACGAGATAGATGAAGTGCCTGTACTAATTCAAAAATATGATGATTTAGGGGCGAAAATATATAGGTTTATTTTGTATGTTGAAAAAAATTGGAAATCTTAACCGACAACCGACAACCGACAACCGACAACCGACAACCGACAACCGACAACCGACAACCGACAACCGACAACCGACAACCGACAACCGACAACCGACAACCAACAACCAACAACCAGACAACCAACAACCAACAACAAATGGCCAAATCCAGTATTCATTTTGACATTTCCGAGCGTAAGATTCTTCTTCGGATCCTGGATATTTTCTGCGTACTGGCATTGTTGTACTTAGTAGGAATTACTTTCAATTTTGATTATTTCAAAATCAATTCCGAACACTGGATGTGGTCCATCGTTTTGGCCCTCTATCTTTCTGTTTTTGCCACTATATTCGAGCTTTATAACCTTCAAAAGGCAAGTAAGTTTGATGTGGTTGTAAAAAACATAATTATCACTTCTTCCGTTACCGTACTGTTCTATTTGTTGACGCCCTTTTATACTCCTATGCTGCCTTCCAACCGATTGCAGATAGTGTATTTCTTTTTGGCTATCAATGTTGCTATGCTAACGTGGCGCTATGCCTACATCGTTCTTATTTCAGCTCCACGTTTTAATAAACGGGTGCTGCTGATTGCAAATTCACAGGATGTGGACGCAATTGTTGAATCCCTGCAGAAGTCAGACCCTAATTACCGCGTAATAGGTTACTTTAATACAGGGCCAAATGATGGTACCATCGTGAACCATCTTGAAATTGATGCCATTGGTATTCACGATATTGATTTGCTTACGGAAGAAACCACTATTTCAGAAATTGTGGTGGGTACACCACTTTCGGAAGGAATGACCATAGAACTCAACAGCCAACTCATAAAACTGCTCGAAAAGGGAATACCTATCAGGGAATACACACAGGTTTATGAAGAATTAACGCACCGAATTCCCGTGCAGCATGTGGAAAAGGATTTTTATAGGTATTTCCCTTTTAGCCGAAGCAACCAAAATAAACTTTACCTTTTCTTCAACAGAATATTCGATTTGTTTTTGTCAATCATCGGACTCCTTTTTGGTCTTATCCTGCTGCCTTTTCTTTTGATTGGGAATTTGATCGGAAATCGAGGCCCTCTTTTCTATAATCAAACACGGGTAGGGAAAAACGGGAATCATTTCAAGATATACAAATTGCGGAGTATGATTAGAAACGCCGAAGAACATGGTGCCCAATTTGCGATAGTCAAAGACACCCGTGTTACAAAATTTGGTCGCTTTTTAAGAAAATCCCGTTTTGATGAAATTCCACAATTCATAAATGTTATAAGAGGCGAAATGAGCGTTATTGGACCACGCCCCGAACGCCCAGAATTTGTAGAGAATCTGATTGAAAAAATTCCTTTTTATGAAGTACGCCACCTCGTAAAACCTGGGGTAACGGGTTGGGCACAGGTAAATGCGAAATATGGCTCCAGCGAAGAGGATTCCTTAGAAAAACTGCAATATGATCTATATTACATTAAACACCGAAGTCTCTTTTTGGATATTACCATAATCATCAAAACATTAAGTACGATTGTGTTTTTTAGGGGACAGTGATATAAGATTAACAGTTGGCGGTTTTCAGTTGTCAGTTCTCTGATCTCTTTTCTCTGATCTCTTTTCTCTGTTCTCTTTTCTCTCTATCCCTCTTTTTCTCTGATCTCTTTTCTCTGTAAGCAGTTGATTTCTTTCACGGTGAAACCTGCTATTAATAAAAAACAGCCCCAAATACTCCATAGATACTTCACGGATAAGCCATAGATGGTTCATTAAATTGTAAGAAAACAACCATATTTTCCTACAAAATATTTCAACGAAATTTATCACTAAAAAACTCCTCCCTTCGAAGGGAGGCCGGGAGGGATGTCGAACTCCCCCCTTCGAAGGGAGGCAGGGAGGATATTCAAACTCCTCCCTTTGAAGGGAGGCAGGGAGGGATGTCATTCCTCTCTCCCAATAAAATACATCAAATAAACATAACGTACCGCCAATGCAATCAATAAGGGCAAAAGTGCAATGGCAAATACCTGAACTCCCGTTAACCAATGAATGCTTAAAAGCGCTAGAAGTAATAGCAAAAGAAGAACATAGCGCTTCATTTTGGGTGAAATACGCGTTTTTGAAATTGCCACTACAAACAATAAGGAAAGGGGAAAAGCCCATAATAAATTGTAGTTGTTTGCCGTGGCAGTATGATCTGTAGCAAACCAAAGCAACAAAAGAAAGACGCCAACAAGTCCTGTAAAAAAGAAAAGCAATAAATCCAAATAGCGACTCCGGGTATTGTTCTTACAATCCCGATAGGTAATAAAAACAATTATAAGCCCAAATATTCCCAAAACAAATAGCGGACTCAATAAAAAATTTTTATCGGGTGTGGTGGGGGTGTTCTCAAAAAGTACCTTTGTTTTTTTTACCAAACTTTCCTTGGAACCATTTCGGTTTATAACGGCGTGGGCTGCACCTTTATAAACATAGTCGGGAAGAAATTGATATTCTATGGGTTTTGCGTTCCTATCTATCACAGCGCCAAGGGCAATGTCTATTCCCATACTTCCCCAGGAATTTGATTGAAGGTTTTGCTGGATTAATTCTCTGAACGTATGTTTTTCTTTTATATAACCTTCCTTGTATTCAAGCTTTACCCCGAGAACTGTTTGCACCACATCACGGATTTTGGTTGCACAATTGTCAAAAAAGAAATCGTATTTGTATTTTTTATTCTCAGGCAGGGCGTTGTTCCAAAGAAAATCTGAAATAGCTTGTTTTTCAGAATTGTCAAGATTCAAAATTTGTTCTTTAACCCAACGATTTTGTGCTATATAGCTTTCCAGAAAAGGTTGATAATAACTAACCCCCAACTGATAGAGTAGTTTTCCTTGTGCAAATTTTGTATAGAAATTGGGGGTGTCAAAATCATAAACTCCATAATTGAAAACTACGTCAACTCCATTCAAACTATCCTGGATTCTAAAAGCGCTGTGCCCAAATTTATCATAAAGCTCAGCCCCGGGACCAATAGTAAGAATGCTAATTTCGGAAGTTTCTGATAAAGGAACAAACTGTGCTTTTGCAGAAACAGTTAATAGTAATACAAGAAAGAGAATATAATTTTTTGCCACGTTTATCGGTTGTCTGTTGTCTGTTTTCGGTTGTCTGTTAACGGTTGTAGGTTCTGGTTTGCTTCGCCAGTTCGCTTCGCTCGGGTCAGGTTTCTGGTTTGATGTTTCAAGTTTCAGGTTAATGAACAAACTTTGAACTTTAAACTTTGAACCTTGAACTTTTTTATCTAAAAATATCCCAATCCAGTTTTAACGAAAAAACATTGGAATAAAGTGCCGCACTCTGGTCGCCAATATCGGTCAACGCATAATCCACTTGAATTCCTTTATAGCGAAAACCCACCCCAATATTGGGTTGGAAGCTTACGGAATCACTTCCGTCCAATTGTTTTATATTTTGGAAATTGCCAACTCCACCACGTACGTAAACCATATCAATATAAGCAAATTCAATTCCCAATGAAGGTGTGATACTCGCAAAAGAGGTTGAAATAACATCGTTGGTTTCCGCAAAACGGAAATTTAGATCCACTTCGGCCAGTAAGGAATAGTCGTATTGATAAACGAATTTTCGGCAGTCCCAATTGCAACTTCGGAATTGTGATTTCGGTAGTTTCAGGCAAATCCTGGTTTTGGCCTTCTACCGCTCCCTGAATTTCTGCAAACTTTTCTTCGTCTATACTCCAAGCGTTAAATGTTGTGGTAATATCTCTCGCCATAAGCCCAAACATCCATTTGTCATTTCTAAATTGAATGCCTGCATCCAGTCCAAATCCCCAAGAAGATGCAAACTCGCCAATAACGCGACGAATTACTTTCGCATTTACTCCATAATTCAACCCGTCCAACGGCAGCCTTCGTGCATAAGAAAATGTAAAGCCATAGTCTGCGGTTGAAAACCTGGTTATTTTATCGTAATTAATTTGCCCATTATCCTCAATTAACTGGGTGGTGTTCAAAATATTATCTACCCCAAAACGTATTACAGAAAGAGCAACCGCGCTTTTATCGTCCAAAGGCATTGCAAAGGCGGCATAGTCGTAGTTCGCAATATTTGCGAAATGTGCAGCGTGCATCGACGAAATCTGTTTGTTTTCAAGATTTACCAAACCCGCCGGATTCCAATAGCCTGAATTTACATCTTGTGAAGAAGCCACCACGGCATTGCTCATCCCAAAGGCTGCGGCATCTACACCAATATTCATAAATTCGTTGGAATATTTTCGCACGGTCTGCGCACTCAGCGTAACCGAAACAAGGAGGAAAAGCAATAAAAATTTCTCTTTCAAGCTTAAAATTTTGGACAAATATGGCACTATTTTACAGAATAGTAAACTTTAAATTTATGCACATATTGTGTTTTGATAGCATTGGACGGAAATACTTTGTTATTTTTACAAATAATCTTAATTGAAAGTCTCCTCCCCTTAGAAGGGGAGGCTAAGAGGAGATGTTTTGCCT
>CAWGHI010000001.1:0-290331 GCA_963822355.1 uncultured Flavobacteriaceae bacterium | reverse complement strand
TCATAGCCGAGACCGTTAGGCATAATTTAAAAAATGATTACAAAGAAAGCGCTCAAATGGATTATTATAGTTTTCGGTTCAATTTTGCTGATTCCCTTTTTTTTAATGAAAATTGTAAATCACAATATCCGACAAGGCCTCTCTCGATAGAGTTATTAATGACGTGAACTTTGGATTTAAAGGTATCGTTTTAGATAAATATTCAACCAATACGTTCCGCCAAGTCATATAAAAATTAAAACAAAAAATAATAAAATTTTAAAAATTAGTCCCGATAAATTAGTGATTGACAATACAAGTATTGGAGATAGCATTATAAAGGTTAAGTCGGAAAATTTAGTTTATATCAAGAAACCTGATTCCTCTATTTCTGAATTCTTTTTTACTCGAATCCCAATGAAAAATCGAATGAATCTTTATTTCCCCACTGAATGGAAAAATAAATGGATGGAATCTTCAGTTTTTGACACAATCAATCGGAACTAAAAACTATGCCTAACAACGGCTATAGTTCATTGCGGCGGAATTTTCTGCCGAAAAATCCCGCCGTTTTGCGATCCTTCCTCTATATTTAGTCTTTCGGACATTTTCCGCAACTGAAACCATAGCCAAAACGTTGTGCTTCATTATGACAAACTACTAACCAATGATAAAATTCTTTAGAAAAATTAGGCAAAATATATTGACTGAAAATAAATTCAGTAAATACTTACTTTATGCCATTGGAGAAATTGTTCTTGTAGTAATTGGAATTTTAATTGCGCTATCAATTAATAATTGGAATCAAAATTCTACCCGAAACAAATTAGAATTAGAAGCATTAAAAAACTTAAAAGAAGATTTTGATTTTAACCTATCAGAATTACGTCGCATTGATAGTGTAAATACAAGAAATATTAAGTCTTGTTTAATAATACTTAACCACACAGGTAAGAGATATACAGAAGACTTTATTTTGGAAAAATACTTAAATGATGCTGCCGCATCGCCAGATTACGTTGCCAAAAACGGATTTTTAAATGATTTAGTTAGTTCTGGAAACCTTGGCTTAATAAAAAACAGTGCTTTACGTAACCTTTTATCTTCTTGGCCTACCATATTAGATGAATTAACGTTAAGAGAATTAGCTTCAGAGAAATCTGATTTTGCATTGATTGATTTTATTATGAAAAATGGCAGTTGGTTGAATGTCGATGAAGTCATTGGCTTCAATAACAGCTTAAATATAAAATTGCCACAATCTGGCTTTGACATTGACAACAAACAAATGCTAAAATTACCTGAATTTGAAAATAGAATAGAAAACCAAATAATGTTTTTCAACATAGTAAAAGACAGATATAAAGATTGTATGGACTTGAACAAGGAAATTATTCAACTCTTAGAATCTGAAATAAAAGCGAAAAAATAACGAAAGCACAACAATGGCTATAAGTAATTGCTTGTTCTCGCCTACTTCTGAAAATCCTCGCGGATTTTCAGTTTGGTGTGTACTTGCAAAGTTAAGTGCTAACCCACGCAACTACTCATAGCCGAGACCGTTAGCCACATTTGAAAAAAGCAGCACTCATATCATTTGCATTACTCATCTTCGGATCAACATTCGGACAAGAATATTCTTCAAAAAGAATAAAATGCCTTGTCGATGAATTAATTAAAATATCTGTAAACCTAAATGATATCTGATTTTAGCCTAACTGATTGATGAACCAGTTGGGAATAAAGAAACTTATAAAGTTAATGATAAATACACTTCAAAAAATGATGTATTAGTGAAAAATGGTTTGCCGACAATGAACAGCATTTAATTTTCATTAAAATTTATCGGAAGGGTAATATTTCAGATTTCATCAAAATGACCGAAAAATAATTTTCACTAATATTCGTGTTTATGGTTTCTGGGCATTACTTAAAAATGACAAAAATTAATGAAGCTCTGATAATACTGAAAAATGAAAAAGCAAACAGGCAAAAGAGGTGGAATGGAAACCTTTTGGTTGTGAAGAGATTCCCTAAACCATCGGATAAATTAATGTCCGAAATATTTCAAAGGGAAAATGACCGTAGAATATATTTGAGAAATAAAAACGGTAGCTAACAATGTATAACCGCAATTACGGCGGATTCGACTGCGTCCGAATCCACGCGTAATTGCTACCTCGGTGCTTATCCGAAAAACATTAATTTTAATCCCGTAACTGCGGTTATACTAAACGTTGTGGTGCATTTAAAACAGACAAATGACAGATAAAATCGAAATCCCGTTAAGTAAGACTAAGATTCTTCTGCTTTTAATCGGTGCGACCGTTTTTGTTGTTCTTGGAACTCTTTTCATAATGAATCCAGAACAGTTTAAAAGTCCGATATTTCAAAATCCCGAGGCGATTAGAATTGCAGGAATTGCAGCGGTTGCATTTTTCGGACTTTGCCTTGTATTTATTGCAAAAAAACTATTCGACAATAAAGTTGGATTGACAATTGACCAAAACGGAATAACAGACAATTCTAATGCAACAAGTGTTGGACTTATAGAATGGGATGATATAACTGATATTGGAACCGTTCAGGTTGCTTCAACAAAAATTTTAATGCTTGAGACTGACAAACCTGAGAAATACATTGAACGTGCAAAAAACGGGATTTCCAAAAGGGCGATGAAAGCAAATCATAAAATGTACGGCTCGCCATTATCGATAATTTCAAACTCTCTGAAAATAAAATATGACGACTTAGAAAGAATGATTAGAGAAGAATTTGAAAAACGGAAAAAATAAAAAACGACACCACAACAACGCATATAGCTTATGGCGGAGGAATGGCTGCCAGCAAGGTTTTCGCTTCGTAGCTAGCTTTGGTTTCGGTGGACAGGAAAGTGCTTCGAAACCGCCACAAGCCATATGCAAACCGTTGTAAAAAATTTGAAAAAAACACTCTACATATTGATTTTAATAAGTTTAGGATTTAAATGCGCGGATAATAATTGCGAAATAACGAACGGAAAATATAAAGTTGTTTATGACAAAGAGTTTTCCAATTATCCGAAATTTGAGTTTGAAATAAATGGACAAAATTTAACGGAAATAAACTCTGACTCTAATCGGAGATTCGTTATAGAAAGCCTTGGAGAGAATTCTTTTCGACTCAAATCACTTGAAAAGCAAACGGACTCATTATCGGAATTTCAAAATGCATTAATTTCAAACGGAAAATACTTATTATGAAATTACGGAATGCAAAAAAGATACGATTGACTTTACAATGCGAGTGAATCTACACGTGATCTCTCATTCTGGAAAATTTGTGCGGATCAAATAAAAACTTTTTACAACAACGGCTATAGTTCATTGCGGCGGAATTTTCTGCCGAAAATTCTCGCCGTTTTGCTATCTTTCGGCTACAGCGGAAAAGTCCTTCGGACATTTTCCGCAACAAACCATAGCCTAAACGTTAAGCACAATTATAAAAACTGAATGAAAAAAATAATCATAATTTTTATATTTCTACCTTTTATTCTATTTAGTCAGAATAATAAAATTATTTTTTAATTATTTATCCATCGAATATTTCGACATCCGAAAATGATAATGCTGAAAAAACGAATATTTATATTACAAAAGAAGAAAGTTTGGAAAGTTTAAAATGGAAACTTAAACGACAAACTAAAAAAGGAAAATCGAAGAATTGACTACCGATGACATTATTGGAAATGGAACATTGCAAATTCTACAATTCTATCTCTATGAAAGCTTCCCAAAAAACAAATATTATGTAGCAGAAAAAAAACAAGGATTCTGAAACTAAAGAAAAGAAAAAATCTGACTATTTGATAGAATATTATAACTTGAATATTTCGGAAAAAAAAGACGGAAATCTAAATTTGAGTTTTGAACTTGTCTTGTTTGACATTAAAAAGAAAGAATATTTATTAAAAAAGGAATATGTAGCAGACGAAATAAATCAAGGGGGAATGTGGGGTTGTAGTGAGTCTAGATTCAAATGTATAATTAATAATACCATCCGAATTGGAACAGAAGAAATAGCGCAAAAGTTTTGGGAATAGAAATTACTGTGCCTAATAATGGCTATAGTTTGTTATTGCGGCGGAATTTTTACCGAAAATTTTCGCCGTTTTGCGATCCTTCGGCTACAGCCGAAAAGTCCTTCGGACATTTGCAACGAAACCATATGCCTAAACGTTAGGCAACATTTAAGAAAATCCGCAACAAATTAAAAAATACTACTTATCTTTGGCGTTAGTAACGTAAAACAAAAATATGATTATTTCCTTTGGCTCAAAAGAGACCGAACAGATTTGGAACGGTATTCGAGTCAAGAAAATGCCGATTGATATTCAGAACATAGGGCGTAGGAAATTGAGAATGTTGAACAACTCACAAGATATTGCAGACTTAAAAATTCCACCCTCAAACCGACTGGAAAAACTGACTGGAAAATTAAACGAATTCTACAGCATTCGGATTAACAAACAATGGCGGATCATCTTCATTTGGGACAAAGGAAATGCGAGCGAAGTGGAAATAATTGATTATCATTAAAAAAATAGAATAAATGGAAAAGTTAGCAAATGTACATCCTGGAGAAATCTTGAATTACGAATTTCTTGAGCCATTGGAAATCACCGCATACCGACTTTCCAAAGACTTGAAAATTCCGCAAACTCGAATTTCAGAAATAATAAAGGGAAATCGCCGAATAACGGCAGACACAGCCTTGCGATTGAGCAAATATTTTGGAAATTCTGCAAAATTCTGGCTTGGACTTCAAGACGATTTTGACATTGAGGAAGAAAAGGAATCAAAAAAATCAGAACTGAACGAAATTAAACATTACGAAAATAAAAACGTTGCCTAACACCGCATATAAGCTATGGCTTGGTTTGTCCTCACTTTGAAAAGCTATAGGAATTCCAAAAGTTAGTTTATATTTGGAAGGGTTCGTGCCGAGACACGCCACAGCCCATATGCCAAACCGTTGTGGAAGCAATTTGAAATAGAACAGTATGGAAATAGAAATTTATAAGACAGAGGTGCCGAAGAAAATAAAACTAGCGTCAATCTTAGTTTATGTTTCACTTCTAATTGGATTGATAAAGTCAGTTCTTTATGAAACTATGACAGATCAGAAAATGCTTTCTGACCCAAATCCTTAACGATAGGAATATTAACGATATTGATAATCGGGTTCTTCGGATATAAAATCGGAAAAGGAAAAAATTGGGCAAGGATTACTTTATTAGTTCTTTTTATTATTGAAATGTTAGGTTTTCCATTTATCATTATGACTGAATTTCAAATGAATCCAATAATTGGGATTGTGTCCATCGTTCAAATACTTATTCAATTATACGTTCTAATTATTCTATTTAGTGGAGAATCTAAGAATTGGTTTAAAGAACAGAGAATAAAAACTACCCCCAACAATGCATAACCGCAATTACGGCGGATTCGACTGCGTCCGAATCCACGCGTAATTGCTACCGTCGGTGCTTATCCGAAAAACATTAAATTTAATCCCGTAACTGCGGTTATACTAAACGTTGTAGCACATTTAGGTACGGTAAAGGGACATCCTTTACAAAGTTAAAGGGACATAGTTTACACTTTTAAGATTCATAAATTGCTTGAAAAAGCGATTTATCATGGTCTGGAAAGCAAAAACTAAAATGGAACAGAAAGTAGAATTTATTCACGAATGGTTAACCCAACAGTACACCATCACAGAACTTTGTAGGTCATTTAATATATCACGACCTACCGCTTACAAATTGATTTCCCGTTATGAAAAAATGGGACTTTCAGGGTTATTTGAGCAGGAAAGAGCCCCGATCAACCACCCCAACAGAACCGATCAGAAAGTTGAGGATTCAATTCTAAAATTGAAAGATAAACACATGCTTTGGGGTGCGAAAAAGATTCGCATTTTGTTGTTTAAACAGTATCCTGAAGAACTTATTCCAAGTGTGGTTACAGTTCACAACATCCTTTCTAAAAATGGCCTGGTTAAACCCCAAAAACGAAGCAGAAGGGTTAAGCCTGTCTTTCCCATTTTCGATCCTAAGAAGTGCAATGAAGTTTGGAGCGCAGACTATAAAGGGAAATTTTTAATGGGCAATAAAATATACTGCCATCCGCTTACCATTGCCGATTCCAAGAGCAGGTTTCTTTTTACGGCAAAAGGACATTACAAGGAGAATTTTCTATCTGTCAAGCAAGAGTTCACAAAGGTTTTTAGAAAATATGGCATCCCAAAACAGATACATACCGACAACGGAAGCCCATTTGGATCTGTAGCTGCCATTCAAAGATATACCAGGCTATCGTATTGGTTTATTGAACTGGGAATAGACCCGGTTTATTCCGATCCCGCACGACCAGACCAAAACGGACGGCACGAACGTATGCACCGTGATTTAAAGGCAGCTTGTGCCAAACCCTCTTCATTCGATTTGAAGGCCCAGCAACGTAGTTTAAATCGGTTTGTAAAAGAATATAACCACATCAGACCTCACGAATCTTTAGCAATGAAAACACCTGCAGCTTGCCATGATTTTTCCAATAGGCCATACCCTGAAAAAATTCCAAAATATGATTATCCACCAACCATGAAAGTGATGAAAGTATGCCAAAATGGATCCATGCGCTGGAAGTCATATTATTGGGTATATTTAACTGCTGGACTAAAGGGAAAATACGTAGGTGCGGAAGATCAAGGAAACGGGATTTGGAGAGTATTTTATAGAGACGTATTTTTAGGGTACTTTAATGAAAATAAAATAAGAGATAAACAAGTGTCAATTAGACTAAGTCAGAATCTAGTGTAAAGCATGTGACTTTAACTTTGTAAACTATGTGCCTTAACGAACACCTTGAAAAAACGAAATGGAAGAGATTTTAATGACAGATAACAAAAAACTATATAAAATAGCCTTTGGACTAGCAGTGTTCACGATAATCTACAACATTGCGGAAGGACTGATTTCAACATATCTTGGATTTGAAGATGAAAGTCTTGCTCTTTTTGGTTTTGGCTCGGACAGTTTTATAGAAGTGGTTTCCGGACTTGGAATTGCTCATATGATTTTAAGAATCCAAAATAATCCCGATAGCAAACGTGATGACTTTGAGCGTACAGCATTAAGAATTACCGGAACTGCTTTCTATATTTTGGTTTTCGGACTTGTTATAACAAGTATCTATAACATTTGGACAGGACACAAACCGCTCACAACCTTTTGGGGCGTTGTGATTTCAACAATCTCAATCCTGATAATGTGGCTATTGGTTGTTTGGAAAAGAAAAGTTGGAAACCGACTGAATTCTGCACCGATTTTGGCAGATGCAAATTGTACAATGGTTTGCGTTTATATGTCCATAATTTTGCTTGTGAGTAGTGGAATTTATGAACTGTTCGGAATTCCATACATAGACAGTATCGGAACTCTTGGACTTTCATACTTTGCTTTTAAAGAGGGAAAGGAATGTTTTGAAAAAGCAAAAAGCGACAAAAATTGCTGTTGCGATTGAGTAAAAAAACCAGCGTACATCAAGGAATAAACGCAATTACGCATGGATTGGATTCGGACTAAATTGGATTAATAGCCCGACATATAAACTTGGGCGACTTGAACAAGATGTACAAATTGGAATTTTTTCTTCTGACTCAATCATTTTTACAATTCCAAAAGGACTAACAGTAAGAAATATTTCAGAACGCGGAATAAGTGCAATCGGACAGGTTGAAAATGAAAGATTCGAAATTGTAATTACCTCTGATGATACCGATTTGGTAAATTATGATATTCCGAGAGATAGTTTACAATCATTTGGAAACTTCTATTCAGCCAACATAAAAAAATATAGTGGAAAATAAAAACGTGCTACAACACCGGCTATAGTTCATTGCTTCTGACTTTCTTCTCGGAAAGTCCTCGCAAATTTGCTATCTTCGGTTTACGGCGGAAAATCCTCGAAGGTAAATCCGCAACTGTTTTTATACCAACCAAAAGCAATAATGAAAACTATGAAAAAATCATTGATTTGTCTTTTTATATCAGTTTTCCTGGTTAATTGCTCCAAGAATTTCGTAGTGGGCGATGTGGTTATAACCAACATCAATATTATTGACGTTAAACAGGGCAAGACCATTCCGAACCAGACCATCGTTATTCAAGATGATAAAATAGCAAGCATAAAACCTTTTTCAGAAGCTGATGAAAACAAAGCCCAAACCATCATCGATGGTACTGGCAAGTTCGTTATGCCTGGTCTTTGGGATATGCATGCCCATGGCATAACCAGAAATGGTGATTTTTCTGCTCTCTTTGTCGCCAACGGTGTGCTGGGCGTTAGAGAAATGAGCGGTAATCTTAAGGTAAGAGATTCATTTGTGAAAGCAAATAAAGTAATGCCCAAGGATTTTGATTCGGGCGGCGTGCTGTATGGTGATGCACCGGGAGTGCCAAGCCCTGCAATTTTGACTGTTGCGGATGCACTGAACGCCGTTGATTCATTGTACAAAGCCGGAGCTGATTTTATAAAGGTCTATGAATTTCTTTCTAAAGATCAATTTAATGCCATTGCTGAAAGATGTGCAGAATTGGATATCCCTTTTGCAGGCCATTTGCCTATGGAAATAACACCTATACAAGCTTCCAATAAGGGACAAAAAAGCATTGAACACTTAAGTTGGATTACTGAAAGCGTCTCAACCAATTCAGAACGTATAGATTCTCTCAAGCTTCAAGTATTGGCACACATGCGAGGTGGTGAGTTTCAAAAAGTAGGGGAAGACGCCAAGAAGATTACTAAACTTGTTGTGGATAGTGAAATTGCCAAAAGTAAACTCGAAGAAACCATTGCAACGTTTAAGAAAAACAATACTTATATAGTACCTACACTCACAGTTGTTTATGGGCGCAATAGTATGGATACGCTTAACACAGCCAATCTTTTGCACACAGCATACCTTCCAAAGCAACTAGTTGAGAGTTATAAGGCTGAAAACACCTTTCCCTATAATATGTTCACGGAGGAAGATTGGGAGTATCATCATAAAGGAGTGGAAAGGTTTAAAACCGTCACCATCAAATTATTTGAGAACGGGCTGCCTATTATGACAGGTACCGATGCTCCTTATTCCAGCGCAATGCCAGGCTTTGGCTTACATAAAGAATTACAAAATCTTGTTGACCTAGGAATGACCAATGCTAATGTACTAAAGGCTGCAACCTTGACACCAGCGGAATATCTAGGTATCCAAAAATCCTATGGAACGGTGGAACCGAATAAAATAGCCGATTTACTAATTCTTGAGAAAAATCCCTTGCTTAAAATAGAAAACACAAAATCAATTGCGGGAGTTATACAAAACGGGAAATATATGGACAGAGAGGTGTTAAACAATTTGCTGAAAAATGCTGAATTTAGGGAATAGGGAATAGGAAATGTGAAATACGAAATAGGAAATAGGAAATTTGAAATGAGAAATACAAAATTCGAAATACATTAATCATTAATCATTATCTCATTACTCATTACTCATTACTCATTACTCATTACTCATTACTTATTGACTCCATACTCAATTCACAAACTCACCCATCACCATTCACCCTTCACCAAAAAAAAAGCCACCCTAAAAAAGAATGGCTCTTATTTTAAAATACAAAAAATTCTTAGTTACAGTCCTTGCATGCACAGGTACTTCCACAGTTGCAATTTACACAAGTGCAATTTGATTTACCACAAGATTGATTGTTGTTAACAGTGCTACCTACTTTAAATTCTGATTTCATAATGTTTTGTTTTAAGTTATTAATAATTTTATAGGGCAAATGTACCACCAACGTGGACGTGGGGTTTTACATCACTTTGGGAATCACTTACAGAATTTTGTGTTTATACCTGGTCAAGTAGTTTTCGCTTTTGTGAACCTATTTCCTTAAAATGTGAAGGGGTTAATCCGGTAATCTTCTTAAACTGGTTTGAAAGGTGTGCAGCGCTGCTATAGTCCATCGCAAAAGCAATTTCCGACAAAGTCATTTCTTTATAAACCAACAGTTCTTTTACTTTTTCAATACGTTGTTCAATAAAATAATTTTCAATGGTGCGCCCTTCTATTGCCGAAAAAAAACTGCTTAAGTAAGTATATTCGTGGTGCAGGTGCTCGGAAAGGAAAACAGAGAGTTTCGTTTTTTGATCTTTTACATCAGTTTCTTTTCGAGCTCGCATCAGTACAAGCTGTTTTATTTTTTCAACCATTCCGCGCATTCTGTTGTCAATCAATTCAAGCCCTATTTTCATTAGGTCTTTGCTTAACCTATCATTTTGCTCCTGCGTAATCGGCTCCACTAAATGTATTTCGCCAATGCTGACCTGTTTAAATGGTATGGATAGGTTCATTAAAATTTCCTTTACGGCAAGAATACAGCGATGGCAGACCATATTTTTCACAAACAATATATTAGATGCCATAAGTAAAAATTGGTTTAAGAAGCTTTTCAATAAAACCGTTAGGAAATATCATGATTGGGTACTTGGTTGTCTAAATAGATATGGAGACATCCGGGTGAACAAAAATAAATATCCTCTAAAGTAGGGTGTTTAATGGCTTGATCCTTATCTAAAATCAACATTCTACAAACGCTATCAATTAAAACGGAGTTTTTATTTTCACTGCTTAATTCATACAATTCCATAAAACCCGATATGTTTTTAAAGTTATGCCTTCCTACGGATTGCAGTTTAATTTGTGACTTAAACGAAAGCGATTCAATAAACTCTTCCGAACACCAAAAAGTGCCGGGACTTGCTTTTGCTGCAATTCGCGAAGTAATATTTATGGTAGAGCCAAAATAGCTGTCACGTCTTTTAATTACTTTTCCATAATGCAACCCCCCATGTACTTGCAGAAAATTATGTTCGTTGGAGGTCGTGTTTATTATCTTGGCTGCCGTGGCCAGTAAAAATTCGGGAGTTTTTGAAACAATCATCAATTCATCTCCGGTACGTTCGTGCAGTTGGCTATCACCCACCAGACAATCTTCCACCAGTGCTATATATTTGTCAATTAGGTCGGCTGCAGAAACTGCGCCGTGCACCTCAGTAAGTGCAGTATAACCGGAAAGATCAGACATTAAAATGCAGATGTTTTCTTCCATGCTGATTAAATTTGCAAATAAAAGTACAAATATTTTGATGTCCGTTTATAATTCAAAATTAATATTTTAAAGTACCTTTTCTAAACCAATTAAAAACTAAAGGCCGATTAACTTCGACTGCGCTCAGCGCAAGCAGTCGCTTGGCTCCTTCGAATAATGTTAATCTTTTCTGGGATGGAACAACCTAAGCTTTTCTTATATTTGAGGGGGAATAAACGTAAATGCGCATGTTGTGTGTAATTTAAAAAAACAGAACAGATGACAGAAAAAGTAGACGATTTAGACAGTTATTTAGATAATCATTACATACATAGAAGTAATTGGTTAAGAGCGGCTGTACTTGGTGCCAATGATGGAATTTTATCAACTGCAAGTATTGCGATTGGAGTTGCTGCGGCAAGTGATATGCGAGAGCCTGTTGTTTTGGCAACATTGGCTGGATTGGTTGCAGGTGCTTTATCAATGGCAGCTGGAGAATATGTTTCGGTAAGTTCACAAACAGATGTAGAAAAAGCTGATATTCAGCGTGAAAAGATTGAATTGAAAGAAATGCCCAAACTTGAATTACAACGCTTAGCGGAAATTTATGAAAAAAGAGGACTGAAAAAAGATACTGCGCTGACTGTTGCTAAAGAATTAACCGAACATGATGCATTGGGAGCACATGTTAGAGATGAATTAGGGATCAATGAAATTAGTCAAGCTAAACCAATGCAAGCTGCATTTGCCTCAGGTGCTGCATTCACAGGTGGAGGAGTTCTCCCTTTTTTAGTAACGCTTTTTCTTCCATTAAAAAGTATGGAATATTCACTATATGGTTTTGCGTTATTTTTTCTAATAATATTAGGAGCATTGGCAGCCAGAACGGGTGGTTCAAGTATTGTAAAAGCCATAATCCGGATTACGTTTTGGGGAACTGTTGCAATGGGACTAACAGCATTAGTTGGTTATTTCTTCAATGTTAATGTCGGATAAAAAAGTCAACTATATAATGAAAAATACATATAAGGATTTTTTGAAAACCTCAATTTCGTTTATTGTATTGTTCGTGTTTTATCATTTAGCCGAATATATGATTTTATTCAAAAATCATATTGCCGGTTTCTTTATTTTTCAATTTCTTTTTTTTCTCTCAGCCTGGATTTTAGGTAACTGGAATCAAAAAAATGGATTGGGTTTTTGGATGTTATCCCTTTCTAAATTTAAGATTAAATATTTTTTAATAGGGCTAATATTAGGCCTAATACTCTATGCGGTACCTTATATAATTTCGTTATTTCTTGGAATAGAAATTATATCAAAAATACCTACTTTCGTTGATATTTTGAAAGCCAGTATACCATTTTCTTTTGGCGTATTGTTCTCTTCCTTCTCTGAAGATATTTTAACGAGAGGAACAGTTTTTCGGCTACTAAATGGCAAAGCTAAAACCGCTTCGATTATAATTATATCTTCCCTTCTTTATTTATTGAACCACATCTATAGACTAAACGATGGATTTGAAACCCTTACTTACATATTTCTGTTAGGCGTTCTATTTGTTATTCCTTTAATAATTACAAAAAATTTATGGATTACTGGTTTTATGCATTGGTCAGGAAACACCTTCTTTTTTATTTCACACAATGTTATACAGACTAAGGAAAACTTAAATTATATTTCACCAAACCAAATTTTTATTATTTGGATTATTATACTAATACCAACAATTTGGTACTTTTTTAAAAAATACAATACCGTGATCCAATCTTGCAACCCACGAATCCAGTAATCCAGTAATCCAAGAATCCCATCAATAGCTAAATTTTTGATATATTTGAGTTACTACGTATTTGTTGTGTTACTCTTGTAGCCAATTGAAAGAACAAAAAGCTATGAAAAAGCCGGATTTCAGTAAATTAAAGGCCATTTATATTAACTGCACTTTAAAAAAGTCACCCGAAAAAAGCCATACGGCAACTTTGATGGAAGTTTCCAAAGCGATTATGCGCAAAGAAAAAGTGGAGCTTGATGAAATTAGATTTGTTGACCATCAAGTGGCAAGTGGTGTTTATCCGGATATGAGAGATCATGGATGGAAAGAGGACGAATGGCCTGCATTATCAAAAAGAATTTTAGAAGCCGATATTCTTATAATAGGCTCGCCAATTTGGCTGGGGGAAAAGTCATCTGAAGCTAAAAAATTAATTGAAAGACTTTACTCCTTAAGCAGTAAAACCAATGAAAAAGGGCAATTCCTTTTTTATGACAGGGTAGGAGGTTGTATAATTACAGGTAACGAAGATGGGATTAAACATTGTGCAATGGGAATATTGTATTCGCTTCAACACATAGGGTATTCCATACCACCACAAGCTGATTGTGGATGGATTGGAGAAGTTGGCCCAGGACCAAGTTATGGAGATAAGGAATTTAAAGGAAAAAAATTGGAAACACCTGTAGGGTTTGATAGTGATTTTACAAATAGAAACACCACATTTATGACATACAATATACTTCACCTAGCATTGATGCTAAAGGAAAATAATGGGTATTCCAATTATGGTAATTCTTCAAAAGAATGGGAAAATGGAGAACGGTGGGGATTTGAAAATCCAAAAAACAGCTAAAAAACTACCTCAGAAAATATCCCCACAAGTAATAGTTCCATGCGTTCATCAATCTAACCATACAACAATCCAGCAATCCAACCAAGGAGCATCTTAAGATATTGTTTTGTTATTTTACCTACAATGTAGTTTATTTAAACTAATTAAACTACATTTGTGGTAAATATAAAATAATGGAGCAAAAAACATTAGGAGAATTTGAAGAAATTGTAGTGATGATTGTAGCTATACTCGATGGGGATGCGTACAGTGTGGGCATCATCAACGAAATAAAAAACCGCCTGAATCGAGATGTAAGTTTGGGAGCCATTCAAACCGTTTTAAAAAGACTAGAGAAAAAAGGGTTATTAAAATCAGAGTTTAGTGGCGCCACGAGCGAAAGAGGGGGAAAACGAAAGCGGCTGTATGAAATTACCGCTGAAGGCCAAGCAATAATTAACCAAATAAAAGCACAAAGAAACTCACTTTGGGAAGCAATGCCAAGACTTTCATTCAATTTATATTAAATGAATCAGAACGCAAAGAAACCCTCCCAAATAGCAATGCGATTTTTTTATTGGTTTTGTCGTCCAGATTTTCGCGAAGAGATAGAAGGAGATTTAATGGAGCAATTCAATAATTATTACAAAAACTATGGATATAACAAAGCGAATCAACTTTTTATAAAAGAAGTTATTTTTTTGTTTCGCCCATCAATAATTGGAGATTTTAATCATTTAACAAATACTAATACTATGGAAATAATTAATCAAAACAAAAGACTTGTAACTATTTTGGCTATTGCAACAGCAATACTTTTTGTCCCGCTTGTAGCGATGAACCTTACGGACGATGTGAATTGGACTCTTTTCGATTTTATCGTTGCAGGTTTTTTATTAGTTGGGACAGGATTGATACTAGAATTTATCTTGAGAAAGATAAAGACATTAAAATATAGAATTATTTTTGGCATTGCATTATTCGTTACCCTTTTTCTTATTTGGGCTGAACTTGCAGTTGGAATTTTCGGGACACCATTTGCTGGTAGTTAAAAAAATATAATTGCGTATACACGCATTGGAAGAATAGCAGTTGAGAGCTAAAATCAAACTTTAGTTCTTTTCTGCTATTTTTTTTTAATCTAAAAATTTGTGCAAATAAATCTGCAACTTTTCATCTACAAAACCACTGATATTTATAAGTAATTACTTGTTAAACTACCTATAAAAGATTCTCCTGCATTTTATTTTCAATTTGTATTTTATAAATTAGTTACACAAACATCCAAAGATCATTACATTAAAAGGGTTTGGATGCAGACAAACAACTTTTAAATAGAAAATACCAATGGACAAGTCCAAAAAAGATAGTCTATCTCTAAAAGGCGCAATAGCTCTTGGAACCGGAGTCATGATTAGTGCAGGAATTTTTGCCCTTTTGGGTCAAGTAGCCGAGTTATCAGGAACCTGGTTTCCTTACATTTTTATTGTGGGTGCCATCATATCGGGTTTTAGTGCTTACTCCTATATTAAGGTTTCTGATAAATATCCCTCAGCGGGAGGTATTGCCATGGTTTTGACGAAGGCATATGGAAAAACCACAATAACCGCAGCCGCAGCCGTACTTATGGCACTTTCAATGGTAATCAATGAAAGTTTAGTGGCGAGAACATTTGGAACCTATACACTGCAGCTTTTTGACATAAGTAACCAGGATTTATGGGTCCCCGTGCTTGGGGTAGGTTTATTGATAGTTGCTTACATCGTTAATATATCAGGTAACGAACTCATTGGAAAGTCTTCCCAAGTTATGGCCTATGTAAAAATAGGTGGGATACTTGTATTTGCTGTTGGAGGTTTATGGGCTGCACAGTTTGCCTTTAATGATCTTCTACCTGCGTCCAGTGATGCAAACAACTATTCCATTGCAAGTTATATAGGAGCTGTTGCCCTAGCCATATTGGCTTATAAAGGATTTACGACCATTACCAATAGCGGTGGGGAAATAACCGAGCCCCATAAAAATGTGGGACGTTCTATTGTTATATCGTTAATTATTTGCACGATAGTTTACTTTTTAGTGGCGATTTCTGTGAATTCCAGTCTTTCCATTTCAGAAATAATCAGTGCAAAAGATTACTCTTTGGCGGAAGCTGCGAGACCTGTTTTCGGAAACTATGGCCTTTACTTCACGGTAGGAATAGCCATTGTGGCTACAATTTCAGGGGTAATTGCAAGTATTTTTGCCGTGTCGCGAATGACGGCAATGCTTACCGATATGAAGCTTATTCCGCACAGCCATTTGGGAATGTCCGGTAGCATCCAAAAACACATGCTAATTTATATTGTGGTTATTGCCATAACGCTCACCATTTTCTTCGACCTTTCACGCATTGCCTCCATGGGAGCCATTTTTTACCTCATAATGGATATGATTGTCCATTGGGGTGTATTTAAACACCTCAGAAAAGATGTAAAAGCAAATGGAGTGATATTAATTTCAGCATTGTTACTGGACCTAATCGTATTGATTGGTTTTATATGGATAAAAGCAACTACGGATATTTTTGTAGTAATTGTTTCAGCGATTGGTATTGTTTTGGTATTTACCGGTGAAAAATGGTTTCTGCATTGGAAGGAAAGTGAAGATGGAGCAGGAAAGGATGAACATAAACAAAATGACTGAGTTTTCTTCCGAATCTAAAATTCTAAAAATACATTTCACTGCAGAAATGTTTGGTCAAGCATCTACCAAAAAAAGAGAAGAATAAACTATTTTTGTTGAATGAATTATAATTTGAAAAAATTATATAACACTGCATTTTGGGCGAGTGTTATAGGCATGCTCGCCTTTATTTTTGACTTTGGTTTTTCGCAGACTTATTTAATGCAACAAGTTATTGATGCTTTTTACTTTTTGGTAATAGCATTAGGCCTTTTTTCAACGTTTGCCAGATATCGAGAAAATAAAAATTTATTAAAGCGCAAAGTGGCTTTCTTCGATGTTATTTCTGTAGCCTATACTCTTTACATTTTTTATATGTATCTCTTTATTGGAGAAGCATTTAAAACCGATTTGATTTTAGAGAATCCGCTGTGGGTAATCTTGGCCGTAGTCTTGTCTTTTATCAGGGAGCTTTCAGAACAGCGACTGGACTTGAACAGAACCTACTTTAATCCAGCGCAAATATTCATTTTAAGCTTTCTTACCATTATTTTTCTCGGATCATTGCTGTTGATGTTGCCAAAAGCAACCTATACAGGTATTACGTTTGTGGATGCCCTGTTCACTTCAACCAGCGCCGTTTGTGTTACCGGATTGATTGTAGTGGATACCGCAACCTATTTTACAGGTTTTGGACAAGCCATTATCCTATTTTTAATACAGATAGGAGGTTTGGGTATTTTGACATTTGCTAGTTATTTCAGTTACTTTTTTAAAGGAGGAAGTACCTACGAAAACCAGTTGACTTTAGGTGAAATGACCAATTCACAAAAAATCGGGGATGTATTCAGTACCTTAAAATATATTATTATAATCACCGCAATTGTGGAATTGATATCCGCGTTTCTCATCTTCCTTTCTTTGGATAAATCATTGATTAACAATTTTGCGGACAGAGCTTTCTTTTCAATCTTCCACGCAATTTCAGCCTTTTGCAATGCCGGGTTTTCCACCTTAACCAATAGTATTTACGAATCAGGTTTTCGCTTTAACTATTCCATGCAACTAATCATTATTGCTACGTTTGTGCTTGGTGGCCTCGGATTTCCAATAGTGGTTAACATTCTTAAATTCTCCAAACATCAAATTATCAATCTCTTTAGTTTTAATTCCAATTTAAAAACGCATAAACCCTGGGTTTTAAATATTAATAGCCGCATTAATCTTGCAACAACTTTATCCATTACCCTTGTTGCTTTTATATCATTTTTTCTTTTGGAATACCACAACACGCTTGCCCAGCATTCTTTTTACGGAAAAATAGTTACGGCCTTATTCGGCGCGGCAACACCCAGAACCGCTGGTTTTAATTCTGTTGATATGAACGCCTTGGCATTCCCAACGGTTATGATAACCTTTTTGTTAATGTGGATTGGAGCTTCTCCAGCTTCAACAGGAGGTGGTATAAAAACAAGTACCTTTGCCATAGCTACACTTAATATTTTGAGTTTGGCAAAAGGAAAACAGCGCATTGAGTTATTTAGAAGGGAAATTGCCGAAATTTCTGTAAAAAGAGCATTTGCAACCATAACCTTATCTTTGATAGTAATTGGTTTGGGTATTGTACTGATCACAATTTTTGATCCCGAAAAAGGATTGCTCAATATTGCATTTGAAAGCTTCTCTGCTTATGGTACCGTTGGCTTAAGCATGGGTATTACTGCCGATTTAAGTACAATAAGCAAAATGATAGTTGTTGCAATAATGTTTATAGGAAGAGTAAGTATGCTCTCCATTATTGTGGCAATTTTCAAAAAAGTGAAACATAAGAATTATCGCTATCCAACTGAAGAAATTACAATAAATTAAATGTAACCATGAAATATATAATTGTAGGGCTGGGAAATTTTGGAGCCTCATTGGCAGAAAAACTAACACTGGAAGGCAATGAGGTTATCGGCATTGACCACAAAATGAACAAGGTAGATATGTTTAAGCAGAAAATATCCCACACCATTTGTATGGATGCCACTGACGAGCTTACTGTTTCTGGTTTGCCCCTCAAAGAAACCGATGTAGTAATTATCGCCATAGGGGAAGACCAGGGAACAAATGTCATGGTAACGGCATTATTTAAGAATTTGCAAGTAAAACGATTAATTAGTAGAGCCATAAATAGTTTGCACGAAAAAGTGTTGCACGCCATTGGTGTTGATGAGATTGTGCACCCCGAAGAAGAATCGGCTGAACGGTGGGCAAAAAAATTAAGCTTCAAAGGAGTTGTTGATTCTTTTGAGTTAAGTGATGATTTTAGCATTGTAGAAGTAAACGTTCCCAGCAAATTCCACGGAAAGACAATAAAAGAAATAAAAATTAGACAGACATATAATCTGTTGGTGTTAACCTCTATCGCAAGTTCAGAGACTAAAAGTATAATCGGTAAAACTAAAAAGGTGACTATAGTAAAAGGTTTAGCAAGCCCGAACACCGAACTTAATAAAGATGATATTCTCGTGGTTTATGGCGCTAATTCGGACATTAAAAAGTTTCTAAACGATAATTAAGAAAAAAGAAAAGTACATTTCTTTTACAACTGGAAAATAAGTCGCCTTTTAAAAAAGATCAACCCGAAAGAATAATTAACCACTGGTATTTATGAAGAAAATTCAATTCAATATAAACATTGATGCGCCAGTAAACAAAGTTTACGATTATATGTTGGGTATCGACAACAAATCAACTTATGAACAGTGGACAGCTATGTTCAATCCAACATCCACCTACGAAGGAACTTGGAACAAAGGAAGCAAAATTCTCTTTATAGGAACGGATGAAAAAGGTGAAAAAGGGGGTATGGTCGCGGAAATTGTTGAAAATATACCGAACCGCTTTGTTTCAATTCGGCATTACGGACTTTTAAAAAATGATAAGGAAATCACTGAAGGCCCCGAAGTTGAAAAATGGACCAACGGATTGGAAAATTACACTTTCGAAGAAAACAACGGAACAACTAATGTAACTGTTGACTTAGATACGATTGAAGATTTTTTGGATTATATGAACCAAACCTTTCCAAAAGCACTCGACAAGTTGAAAGAAATATGTGAAGAATAGAAATGTAAAATAAAAATTGAAATCCTTCCCAATACTATCAACCAAAAGGTTAACGCTCCGGCAACTAGAAGACAGCGATGTGAAGGAAATATTTCTGCTTCGCTCTGACGCTTCCATAAACAAATATCTTGACAGACAGCCGTGTAAAACGTTGGAAGACGCTTCGGAATTTATTGAAAAAATAAAAAGCAATAACCTTTCCTATTGGGCAATTTCACTTAAAGAAAACAGAAAACTTATAGGTACCATTTGTCTTTTTGATATTTCCGAAGAACTTCAAAAATGCGAAATTGGATATGAACTTTTACCGGAATATCAAGGAAGGGGAATAATGGAAGAAACTGCAAAAGGAATACTTGAATACGCACATCAAACCCTGAAATTAAAAACCATTGATGCTTATTCCCACAAAAACAATAAAGGCTCAACCAAGCTGCTTAATAAATTGAAATTTAAAAAAATGTATGACGTTGAGAGTTCAAATTCGGATTTGGTTTTGTTTCGACTTATGGAATAGTAAAAATAAGACCAATGAGAATATTCATATAACCAGGACAGATTATATTTTCTAGAAACTCATTTTTGCATCGCAAAAGTTTATACACATTATCGGAAATCCTTAAACTCGGGTTCCCTTTGAAGAACAAATTTTCAGTTGAGAAACAAGCCGATGTACCATTACTGCCCACCGATTACCGTAAAAATTTATAATAGAGAACGCTACTTTTTATAGGGCTCCAACATCTGCATGGTCTTTTTTCCTTTTCCCATTATGGAAGGATTCACGGGATGTTGGTTCAAATAAATTTGTTGCAGCCCAGTCAGAAAATCTAGATAATCATTCTTCAATTGGTTTTTCCCTGTCCAAAAGGCACGATCTTCTTCAGAAAGAAGTATGGGTACCATAGGAGAAAAACTGGTTTTGCTTTGAAAATGGTTTGAGCCTTTTGTAAGCAGGGTAAAGGTTATGAAGCCATCTTCCGTTTCATTGTAAATTCCAGCTAAACAAAAAATATTTTCACCGGATTTGCTCACGAACATTGGCTTTAATTTTTTTTCTTCCAAAAAATGAATAAAATATCCGGTTACAATCACATAGCATCTTCGGGTTTTTAGTGATTCATACAGCCAGTGGGTTGGTTGAAGTGCTGCAAGTTCAGTTGTAAGGGTATTCTCAAAATTCTGAAAGTCGTTCCATTCCTGACTATAGCAATGCGGTAAAATTCCCCATATTCCAAATTGGATGGTAGTTGGCATTGTGGAGGTAACAATGCTTACAGAGGTTTCTTCCATCCCATTTACAACAATCTGTGGCTTGTATAATGACTTGTATTGGTAAGGAATATTTAAAAAACCTTCAATGTCCTTTAGTGTGGCAGTATTTGATAAACGGGAAATCATTGAAGTTTAATTTATATTAAGTCCACGCACTTTCGCGAAGTTAAATAGATACATTGGGGATTTATGACTCAATAAAAAGTTTTATTGCCGTTACCGCAATTCTTACGCCATATTCATTGAGTCAAGAATTTATTTATTTGAATTACCGCTTCTAAAGTTAAAAAGCAATCTTTGAGAAAAGAAGTATCTTCCATAAAGTATATGGAAGTTGGTAGCGGATATTGAGGAGTAGCCATTACCGATTTCTTATTAATGAGCCGTTCAATATTATTTGGATGGCTTTTTTCTTTAAATTTTGTGTTTCTGAATTTACCTATTAAAAAGTTGGTGTCCCAGAAACCTTACAGCAAACCCTTACCCCTGGTTTTTATATGAAGTGCATCAGGCGCCACTAGTGGTGCTGCGGTTATTTTTTCAAGTTTATATGATTTTGGTCATTTTATTAATTGCGAATTGTGAATATCTTTGAAAATATTAACCAATTAAGAATATTATGACTATTAACATTCAATATGTAAAAATGCCCATAAGTGAAGCATTAAACAAATACGTTGAAATAAAGCTACAAAAACTTGTAGAAAAATATGACTGGCTTATTAAAGCTGAGGTAATTTTTAAAATGGAAAACAATGTTTACGGCATGGGCAACATTTGCGAAATGGAATTGAGCCTTCCGGGACCAAAAATTTTTGCATCTTCAAAAGAAGCAACTTTTGAAGCGGCAGCAAAAGAAACAATTTCCGATTTGGAAAAGCAACTAAAAAAACGCAAAGCCAAAATCACGGCACATTAAACCTAATCAATTTGAATGCCCCGCGAGGGCCGAATATAAACAAACCGAAGATGTAAATTGATGCATCCCATCTTCCTAATTTCTCAAATATATATAAAAATGAAAAAAATATTAGTACCCGTAGATTTCTCCGAACATTCCGAATATGCCCTTGAGGTTGCCGCCGGCATTGCCAAGAAACAAAATGCCGAAATAATTGCAATACACATGATGGGCCTTAGCGATGCGGTTCTAACTCGCGATGAAAGCAAAGAAGTTTTTGAGGCAATGTATTATATGAAATTAGCTGAAAAACGTTTTACCGATTTTTTAGATAAAGATTATTTAAAAGAAATCAAGGTTACCGATGCCGTTCACAATTATAAAATTTTTAGCGAACTGAACGATGTAGCGCGGGAATTTGGCGCAGATTTAATTGTAATGGGCTCCCACGGAAGTTCAGGTTTAAAAGAAGTTTTTGTTGGCAGTAATACCGAAAAAGTTGTCCGTACTTCTGAAATTCCAGTTTTGGTCATAAAACATCGTCACCAAAATTTTCATCCTGAATTTGGCGTTTTTGCTTGCGACTTTTTGGAAAACTCTGTGGGTCCTTACAAGCGCGCACAAAAATTGTTTGATGCGTTGGGAATTAATATGCAATTGCTATACGTAAATCTTGCAGGCGATTTCCGAAGCACCCGAGAAATCGAAAAAAGAATTCTCAACTTTTTAAAGTTGGCTGGGGAAACAAATCCTTTGGAAATTTTGAACAAAGTGGTTCAATATAATGAATATTCTGTGGAAGCTGGAATTTTTGGCTACAGCCAAATTAGCAATGCAGATATTATAGCTTTACCAACACAGGGCCGACAAGGTTTGGCACACTTTTTCTCTGGAAGTATCGGCGAAGATGTAGTTAACCATTCAGATTTGCCGGTGTTGACATTTAAAGTTTAAAAATTGGTATCGACACCAATAGAAAAAGAAAAGCAGGAATCAAATTTGGGTTCCTGCTTTTTTATTGAGAGACATTTTTATAATACAATTGAATATTCCATCAATTGCTGTTTTGTTTGATTATGGAAATTAAATCGTTTTTCTGTAGTACCCCGCTCTGGCGCCATAGTTGTTTTCCATTTTTAAATAAAATCATCGTGGGCACGCCGCGCACTTGAAATTCTGCGGCTAGCGGCTGGTTTTTGTCAACGTCTATTTTTACTATTTTTACACCATCGCCCATTTCATCCTTTACTTGTTTTAGTATTGGAGCCAACATTTTGCAAGGCCCGCACCAATCAGCAAAAAAGTCAATCAACACTGGTGTTTCAGAGGTTATTATTTCTTTAAAATTGCTTTTCATTTTTGTAATATTTGTTGGATTTTTATTCGCATTTTCTCTCTTAAATTCTATTCTGTCAACCCAGTAATGGATTTCTTTTGTATTTTCTCAAAACAGGCATTAGTCTTTTCAGTGGAATTTGTATGGAATAGGTTCCGGTATATGAAGGGCAGATTACACAATCATCAAAGTAGAATTCCACTAAATCATCGTTTATTACGAAGTTGTTTTTAGCCTTATGGAAATCATCCGCAGAAATGGCCCAACAATCGTAATACATTTCTCCAGAATTAATTTTTTCTTTTAAAAGTTCATTTAGTATCTCACGAAGCTCTTCTTCTGTACCGTTATTAAAAAAATCTTCATATTCCATAAACACTGCGCGTTCCAAATCAAAATTTAAGCAATCAAAGGTGTAAGCGGCATGGGCTGCACCAGTGTAGTGGTTTTCTTTGTAAAAGAGAACGCTTATTAGTCTATCGTTAAGGTTGTAAATTTTATAATCAACCATGCGCAATTCATTTTCTTTTGGGATTCCTAAGGAGTCGCAAAGTCTTTTTTCATCCAAGATTTGCTTTTCTACGCCTTTCGCATCAAGATACTCTTTGCTAATGTATTCGTTGAAATTTTCAAATTGGGGTTTTATTTTTTCGTTTAGGTATGGATATTTAAAATCGAGCGTGTACCAATCGCCTTTCTTTAAAAATGACTTTGAGACTAGCAGTTCTTCAAGTTCATCTTTTGCGTCTTTTTTTTCAATGAGTTGTTGGCGTTTTAGAGTAAGGGTTTTTTGTTGTTGTTCCAGATTTTTATCCGAAACGTGCAAGGAATCCACAATTTCTTCTGAATTATTGAACGGAGCCGAAGTTTCAATTTCCTCTTTTTTCTGATCCTTTTTACAGCCAAAAAAAATGAATAAAATAAGTATAGGCAGAAGATTTCTCATAGTTTTCGACATTTTGATTTATAAAATTAGGCAAACATTTTTAAGTTGAAAAACTTAAGTTTTTTAAAATAATTTAATTTTTCAACAGGTTTTTCAGTTTGGTGAGCATGATAACTTCACTTTTGTTTTTTTCTGAAAAAGCACTGGCTATTGCGTTTGCGGTTTTCCAAATAAGTTGCTTTCGTTCAGCAGTGAAAAGTTTTGGGTATTCTTTATTATAATCGGCAAAACTGTCAAAGCAATCGTTCGCATCAAGTTGTTCATAATCAAACCAATTAAATACCACTTCAATCTGGTGGGCGGCATCGGTACGGAATGAATCGTTATACGCGTCCAGATTTCGCCATTGTTCGGCAACAACTTTTTTCAAAGTGTCAAATTCTTCCTTTCGCACCACTTTATCTGCCGCAGCAATGGAATAAAATAGTTCTCCCATTTTTTGGTAAAATAATAAGTGCGGTTTATCTACGGCTCCCATAATTGTTTCAATTTTTTTATTGATTATGGGGGTAAAACTAATTTCTTTTTAAGAAAAAGATTATGACATTAATCAGGTAAAAATAACTGTTTAAAATCCTTACTTTTGGAGGATGAAGGTTTTTAAGGAAGAAAAAGACAATATCTTTAAAATACTTTCCGAAGCAATTTCGGAAGGTATTATAATTGTTAATGAGAAACAGGAAATTGTGACTTCAAACGATGCTGCAGATAGAATGTTTGGCTATAAGCCGGAAGAACTTTTGGGCCAAAACCTGAATATTTTGATCCCCCGAGAATTTAAAAAAACCCATCACCATCAAGTTGACGAATTTTTGAAAAAAAGTGATCCACGCCAAATGGGCCACGGCCGCGATCTGTATGGACAGCGGAAGGATGGGAGCGTATTTCCGGTAGAAGCGGGGTTAAACCCTTTTGATGTTTACGGCAGCAAATATGTGATGGCTTTGGTTACTGATATTTCTGTACGGAAAAACCAGGAACGGGAAATAACAGAACTTAACTTATCCCTGGAACAAAAAATTGAGGAGCGGACCAAGGAATTGCAAAAATCAATAAAAACTTTAACGGAAGAAGTAGCCAAACGTAAAGAAGCTGAGCATAAAATGAAGGAATCGCTGCGAAGGGAGCGTGAACTGAATGAGTTGAAAACAAAGTTTCTTTCATTGGTTTCCCACGAGTTTAAAACACCTTTGAGCGGTATTCTTATCTCTGCCACGCTTGCTGGAAAATATACCCAAACAGACCAACAGGATAAAAGGGAAAAGCACTTAAAAACCATTCAAAGCAAAGTAAAATACTTGAATAATATTCTGAACGATTTCCTATCTATTGAGCGGTTGGAATCTGGAAAAACAAATTATAAATTTGACACCATTCCGTTAAGTAAAGTGGTTAATGAGGTAATTTACAATTCAAATATGCTGCTAAAAGATGGACAAAAAATTAACTATCCCAATAATATTGATGATATTACCATAAATTTTGACGAAAAAATTCTGGAGCTTTCCCTTTCAAATCTAATTAATAATGCCATCAAATATTCCCCAGAATATACAACTATTGACGTTGTGGTGGCTGCCAAAAAAGATGCGGTTGAAATAAAAATCATAGACCAAGGAATGGGAATTCCGCAGAAGGAGCAGAAATTTATTTTCAATAGATATTTCCGTGCGGAAAATGCACTTTTGGACCAAGGAACGGGAATTGGACTTAATATTGTAAAGAGCCACTTAGAGAATCTGGGAGGCACAATTAATTTTGAAAGCGAGGAAGGGAAAGGCACTACTTTTACCATTTCTTTCCCAACAAAAAATAATATAAGTTAAATGAAAACAATACTTCTCATAGAGGACGACACCGCATTAAGAGAAAATACAGCTGAACTTTTAGAGCTTTCAGGCTATAAAGTTTTTACGGCCCCCAATGGTAAAATTGGAATTGAAAAGGCGAAAAAAGAAATTCCAAACGTCATTGTGTGTGATATAATGATGCCAGAAATTGACGGTTATGGAGTTTTGGAAGCTGTAGCCGTAGAAGAAAAGACCAAGCATATTCCTTTTATATTCCTTTCGGCAAAGACAGAGCACAAGGAAATTCGAAGAGGTATGGATATGGGGGCTGATGATTATCTTACCAAACCATTTGAGGAAGAAGAATTGCTTAGCGCCATAGAGAGCCGTTTGGCAAAAGCAAGCATCTTGGCAATGCGCGAAAATAACAACTTGGTTGACGATGAGTCACCCCAAAACCTAAATCAGTTAAAAAATTATTTTTGTGATGAGGGCCAATTGGCTTCTTATAAAAAAGGAGAAGCTATCTACCGGAAAGGAGGCCACTCCAACAGTATGTTTCTCATTTTGAAAGGTGTGGTAAAAACACACACAATGGACGCAAACGCCAAAGAACTAATAACAGGACTATACAAGGCAGATGATTTTATAGGATTCACTTCTTTTGAAGATAATGTGCCTTACAGTGAAACTGCCACAGCCGTAGAAGATACTGAAGTGGTTGGTGTTTCAAAAAAATATGTAAAAGATATTTTGAAAAAAAGCCAAGATGTTTCCTTGGAATTGTTAAATCTTCTCACCGATAACCTTTCAGATGTAAAACAGCAATTACTAAAAATGGCTTACAGTTCTGTTCGTAAAAAGACTGCGGCTACCATCCTTCAATTTGTTGATATTATGGATAAAAAAACCGGTATTCCACTCAGAATTTCGCGTAATGATTTAGCCACTACCGCCGGAATAGCCACCGAAAGCCTCATACGAACTCTATCAGATTTCAAAAAAGAGGGAATCATTGAAATTGAAGGCCGCGACATTCATATTATAAATTTAGAAAAATTACGTGATATTGATTAGAGTGGGGCTCGAATTGAATTGATTTAAGAACTATTCAAAAACAATTTCTAAAACTGATTTTTGTCATTTTCTGTACCGAAGCTTAAAGATAATTTTGTCGGGAAGATTATGATAAAAACATGAATATACTAATCCCGACGGATTTTTCTGAAAACGCTCACAATGCAATTCGATATGCGCTGGAATATTTTGCCGATATTCCGGTGAATTTTTATATACTTCACATTTCTAAAAAACCCTTTTTCAAAAATGAGATATCCGATACTCCGGAGGGTTTAAAATTTTCCAAAACCACCACTGCAATACAAAACCCGATGATTAGGTTGCAGGAAGAAATAAAATGTTTTGAAGCAATAGCAACGAATAAAGCACATTTTTTTTATGCTCTTTATGAAAATACGTTATTGGTTGAAGCCATGAGAAAATATATTGAAGAAAAAGAAATTGATTATATTTTGATGGGAACCAAGGGAGCTTCAAAAACGAACCGTGCAGAAATAGGCAGTAATACAAGTGAAGTGATTACTAAGGTAAAATGTCCTGTTTTAGTGATTCCGGAAAATGCAAAATTTATGAAAATGAAGAATGTGGCTTTTTTAACCGATTACAATTGCATCTATCGCAATAAGGTAATAAGTAAGCTTTCCGAAACGTTAAATTTGCAAGTTGCTGCACTCCGGGTGCTGCATATACGTTCGCCACATGCAGTACTCACCACATCGCAAACTGACAATAAAGGATTTCTTCACTACTATTTCAGAGAAACAAAGCACAGTTTTCACTTTTTGGAGAGTAAAAATATTGAAACGGGAATACAGAATTTTGTAGAAACCTGGGAAATTGATATGATAGCCATAGTAGCAAAAAATCTGAATTTTATACAGCGTCTTCTTCTAAAACCAGGTATTGTTTTAACCTATCAATCAAAAGTTCCATTTTTAATACTTCATGAGTAATTTCAGCTCCATTAGCGTAGTTGTCCAAATTCAAAAATGTTAGGATTTTTTCTCTTTTCCTATAGGGTGATCTTCATATAAATCCTCAAAATCTTTATTGGTTGTATAATCATCTTTAAGGACTTTTAATACTGAAAAAATGAGTAAAGCTTGGCCTAGGACGGTAAGGTAAAATACCCAGCTAAACGGAAAATCCATTGCTGAAAAAACAGTGACAATTATGAGAAGTAAAGTGGTTATTAGTAGATATGTAATTGCTGAAATCTTCATTATTTTTTTGATTCAAATTACAAAATAGTATACAAGGATTATCTTAAATATTCCCTAAAAACCAAGGAGTTGGATGATATTTGTCATATTTTTTGGTGTTGTATTTTTTTATTTTTATCAAATAAATCCTTAGCGATGCAAAAAATATTAATTCCAACAGATTTCTCAGAAAATTCGATGAACGCGATAAAATACGCCACCGAACTCTTTAAACACGGGCAATCCGAAATTTATCTGCTCCATGCCTTTGCAGACGAAGTATACGAGGCCAAAACCCGTTTGGCAGATGAAATTTTTGAAGAACTTAAGCAAAAAGCACTCGACAGAACAAATGAAGCGCTGCAGGATTTTAGAGAGAAAATACAAGCTTTTTCGCCAAACCCGAAGCATACATTGCACACTATCGCTGAATTCGGATTGTTGGTAGATTCTGTAAATGATTGGGTTGAAAAAGAAAATATGGATGTGGTGGTTATGGGCACCAAAGGTAAAACTGATAGAAAAAACATAACCTTTGGCAGCAATACGCTACAGGTAATAAAATATGTAAAATGCCCTGTGTTGGCCATTCCGGAAGTTTATGGCGAAGTGCATCCAAAAAATATTTTGTTTACAACAGATTATCAATTGCCGTACAAACGCAGAGAATTGAAATTGGTGAGCAATATTGCCAAATGTTTTTCTTCAAAAATTAACTTCCTATACATTTCAAAATTCCCTTCATTATCATTAAGACAGCATGACAACAAATCTTTTTTAGAAGCTTCTTTTTGTGACAATCAAGTGGATTTTTTTCAGGAAGAGGGGAAAGAAATTACAAAAGCCATTAATACTTTCATTATCGAAAACCCTATAGATATGCTGGTTATGGTGAACACGCGCCACTCCTATTTGGAAAATATACTTTATCAATCTACCGTTGAAAAAATTGGGTTAAATATAGATATCCCTTTTTTAGTACTTCAAAATTTACCGAGATAAACTTTTAAAATATTTATAATGAAAAAAATCCTCGTTCCCACAGATTTCTCTAAAAACGCATATGCTGCCCTGTTTTATGTTACAAAACTTTTTAGTGATGAAGCGCTTCATATAACCCTTCTCCATTCTTTTGATGAAGAAGTAAGTAAACTTACAAGCCGTGTGGATATTGGTAGATCTGATAATATGATTGAAAAGCTCTACCGTCAATCTGAGGAAGACGGGAAACAATGGGTGCATAAAATAACATTGGACTCTTCTAAAGTAGCGCACACTTTTGAAGTTATCTCTACCCCCGCGTCTTTATCAAATACCATTAACAAGTTAGTTTCTAAAGAGGGAATAGACCTGGTGGTAATGGGCAGTAAAGGCCTTACCGGCGCCGAAGAAGTTTTGGTGGGTAGCACAACCGTTAAAATAACCAAATCACTCGAAGGTTGTCCGTTACTTATAGTTCCGCGTGAAGTTGATTTTGTAATACCTATAAACATTGCATTTGCCTCAGATTATAAAGATTTTTATCAACTTTCAAAATTGAGACCCATCGTACGTTTGGTGCGCCAGTATAACTCGTACATACATGTGGTTCACGTAGGCAAGGAAAGTGAATTGGATTCTAAGCAAAAGCAAAACCTGGAAAAATACAAAAATGATCTTTCGGAATACGAGGCAAAGTTTCATTTTATTCCTAAAAAGACAAATATTTCAAACACGCTGCATGATTTTACCGATACCAAAAATATAGATCTATTGGCCTTGGTTTATCACAAGCATGTATTTTTAAAACAATTATTCCGAGAGCCTGTAGTGAGTAGAGTAGGGAAGCACACGCATGTGCCTACTTTAGTAATTCCAATTAAAATTTAAGTGCTTAAAAAACCATAAATATTTAAAATGAAAAACATGAAAAAGCGAATATTGATTCCAACAGATTTTTCGAGAAATGCCTACAATGCTATTAAATATGCAATGGAACTTTACAAAAGGGAGTTTTGTGAGTTTATTATTTTGCATACTTATTATCATTCGGGGTTCGACAAGGATAATTTATTGATACCGGAACCATCAGATAAACATTATAAAGCCATTCAAGAAAATGCTGAAAAGGGAATGGAGAAGCTTAAGGTACAGATGGAACTTTTCGAAAAAAATGACAATCACGATTTCCATTTTAGAAATGAGTTTGGACAATTCTATAAAGTGTTGAAAAAAACCATTGAAATGGAAGATATACAATTAGTGATTATGGGAACACGTGGCGAAACAGACGATAGTAGTAGGATTCTTGGCAGCAATGCGATAAATGCCATGGAAGAAATTAGAAACTGTCCCGTGCTTGCCATTCCTGCAAATACTCCATATAAAGACCCGAACGAGATTGTTTTTCCCACAAGTTTTAAAACCCATTATAAAGAAAAGGAATTGCAAACTTTAATCGAAATTTCACGACTCACCAACGCGCCTATTCGAATCTTGCATATTCAAAATGAAAAAAAAATAACCCAGGCTCAGGAAGAAAATAAGGCTTTGTTGGAGCGTATTTTTGAAGCTGCTGAATTTACACATCATAAACTTTACGATATTGATATGCAAGATGGCGTACGTTCTTTTGTGCAAAGTAGGGAAAGTGAAATGATTGCTTTTGTTAATAAGAAACACAATTTCTTCAGTAGCATATTTTCAAATCCAATGGTTAAAGAACTTGGAAAGCACACTACTGTACCCATATTGGCTATGCACGATTTGAGAAATTAACTCGATGACTATAAATAATTTGAATATTGAGGTTGTAAAGCACTCAGGGCAAAGAGCTATATTTTCGATTGAAAAATTGAAAGCCTCCCTACGGAAAAGCGGCGCGGAAGAACAATTGGTCAATGAAATTTCAAACCTAGTGCGCGATGAGCTTTACCAGGGTATTTCAACCAATGAAATTTACCATCGTGCTTTTGCACTTCTCAAAAAAAAGAAAAAAGGTTACGCATCAAAATACAAACTTAAAAAAGCAATTTATGAGCTTGGCCCCACGGGTTTTCCTTTTGAAAAATTTATAGGTGCCTTGCTATTTTATAGTGGCTACGAAGTAAAAACAGGCCAATTTTTACCAGGAAAATGTGTAATGCATGAAGTAGATGTGGTAGCACATAAAAACGGCCAACATATAATTGCCGAGTGCAAATTCCACAGTGATGAAAGTCGCAACTGCGATGTAAAAATACCCTTGTACATTCACTCACGTTATCGCGATATTCTCAATTTTTATAATAAAGGCAATCATCCTAATAAACCAAACGAAGGTTGGGTAGTAACTAATACAAGATTTTCCGAAGACGCCATAAAATATGGTGAATGCATTGGCCTTTATCTTTTAAGTTGGGATCTTCCCAAAGATAATGGTATAAAGGACCGAATAGATCGATTGGGGCTTTACCCTATCACCGTTTCCACACTTTTGAACCAAAGAGAAAAACAGTTTCTGCTAAGCCGTGATGTGGTTCTTTGCAAACAATTGTTGAATGATCATTTCTATTTAGACCACTTGGCAATTTCGGATAAAAGAAAAGAACGGATTTTAGAGGAAATCAAACTTCTGTGCAAAAACAACTAAGATGCAAAAACTAAAAATCCACTTTTTGGGTGCCTCAGGAACGGTAACTGGCTCTAAATTTCTTATTGAAACTTCAGAGCACAATTTATTAATTGATTGTGGCCTGTTTCAAGGTTTAAAAGATCTACGCGAAAAAAACTGGGAGCACTTACCCATAAATGTTTCTACGATTGACGTTGTACTATTGACGCACGGACATTTGGATCATACCGGCTATTTGCCACGATTGGTAAAGCAAGGTTTCCGCGGCAAAATTATAGGTACAGCGCCTACGCTTGCAATCGCCAAAATCATTTTACTGGACAGTGCCAAAATAAACGAAGAGGAAGCGGAAATAGCCAATGAAGAAGGATATTCAAAGCACAAACCCGCCCAACCATTTTATAGCATACAAGAAGCTGAGGTTACAATAGGGTTTTTTAAAGCTGAAGAAAAAGACCAATGGATTGAACTTTCCGAAAACATAAAATATCGATTTCGATATAATGGGCATATTATCGGCGCCACTTTTATTGAACTTGAAATCTTTGGAAAAATCTTTGTCTTTTCAGGCGATATTGGGCGGGAGCATGACCTATTGCTTTTCCCCCCGGAAAAACCGGAATGGGCAGACTACCTATTTATGGAAAGTACCTATGGCAACAAACTTCATCCACAGGAAAGTGTGTCTGAAAAACTGGTGGAACTCATCAATAATACCATACACAACCGTGGAAATTTAATTATACCATCCTTTGCGGTGGAACGTTTGCAGACACTTATGTTTTTGCTTTGGAAGTTGTATAAGGAAAACAAAATACCAAATATCCCAATTTTCATTGATAGTCCGATGGGGAATAATGTACTTTCGGTTTTTGAAGACTTTTCGGAGTGGCACAAATTACCGATGAAAGATTTCAATGCCATGAACAACCGAATGAACATAATCACTTCCTATAAAGAAACCTGGGAAACCATAGATAATCCGCAGCCAAAAGTTATTATTGCCGGAAGCGGTATGGTTTCGGGCGGAAGGGTTTTAACTTATTTAAAGCAAATGATTGACAAAACCAATACAACCGTTTTACTGGTAGGTTATCAAGCTGAGGGAACCCGCGGACGACAACTTTTGGAAGGAGCCTATGAATTGAAATTCTTCGGAAAATATTATCCCGTAAATGCAGAAATTCACCATATTGAAAGTCTTTCTGGCACATGCTGACCAGCAGGGACTTCTGGATTGGACGAGCAAAATTAAAAACATTCCGGAAGAAGTTTTTCTCATTCACGGCGAGCCTACAGCACAGGATGCCCTTCGCGTAAAATTATTTGATACTTATAAATGGAAAGTGACTATTCCCAAGTTGTACTGGATAAAAGAGATTTCCGTATAATGAAAATTAAACTATCCTTTTTTAAATTTCGGTGCCTATTGAAAGAAATTGTAATAGCCCTCAAGGTTTGCTTTAATGGCGGCGGTAATTTCGGAACCCTTATTCATGGTTGAAACTTTTCCCAAAGCTTCTATTTTCTCAATAAGGGGATGTAAAAAAATGTGTAGATTGTCATGCGAAGTTCCATTCATTGTACACTTCTTAACCAAAATATTTTTTTCATCGTTTAGTTTTGCGGCCAGATTGTGATAATCAGCAACCGCTTTGGGATCGCTGGATTTAACCAACGTCAGCATATTTCCTACACCCTGTGTTGTTTCCATATTTGCTTGCCATTTGTTTCCATTATTAAGATTTATTTCATTTACCCACCTGTTGTCCATGGAATGAGTTTCCAGCTCCAATTCGTGGGTTTCCGGGGTGGGAGCATCCTCTGAAGTTATTACGGTTTCGGGACTTTTGTTTTGGGTATCGTTGCAACTTATTAAAAATGCTGAAACAATTGCAAGGGTGACGATTAGCTTTTTCATTGTGGAAAAATTATTAATAAAAATTCATAGAACAAAGATAGCATTTTTGAATTTAAAGGACAATATTGTCTTTAATTTAAAAGGATTAAAAACGTATCTTTACCCTAACTTAAAATTGTATAAAAAAGCTGCGCAATGTATTTTAATTCAATAACTTAATTGATAGAAAAAATGAAAATAAAATTACAATTAGTTATTTTGTTTTTATTAGCGGCTAGCTGTTCCAGCAGCCGTTTGGTAGATGAGTACGTAAATTCCGAAACCCCAAATTTTCAAGCAAACAAAATTTTGGTAGTTGGCTTAACCCCAGATTTAGAAATGCGACGCCAATTTGAGTACAGCCTGGTAGATGCTTTGGAAGCCGAAGATGTAAATGCCGTGAAAAGTGTTGATTTTTTTATAAGTAATTTTAATGAAAACGATCAATATGAAAACAATTTGGAGACTATTGAAAAAGATCTTTTAAACGCAGGTTTTGACGCAGTAATTTTTTCAAAAGTAACGGGGCAAGAAAGTAAGGTTACCATTACGCAGTCCTATAGAAATTTTGCAAAATCCTTTGAGTCATTCCAGGTTTATTATAACGACAACAGGCCAGTTTACAACAGTGGACAGATGGAGGATTATCCTGTATATAACACAGAAACTAGGTTGTACTGTCTTTGCCTTGGCAAGGAACGCGATTTAATTTGGAGGGGAAAAATAGACATCGTTGACCCGCCAAAAGCCTCTACTACCATTCGCAATTATGTTAAAACCCTATTGCGCGCACTAAAGAAACATCGACTTTTAATAAAAGAATAGGTTTAAACAATCCCTGAACGCAGCACCAAAATCGGGATTTTAGATCCATAACTTATTTTGGAGGTTTCTGACCCAAAAATAAAACGATCCAAAAAACTTTTAGGCTCCACCACCATTACGTGAAGTTGAACGGGAAACAACTGTTCAAAAGCACTAATAGCTATTGATACTGGAATATTGTTAAGCCGGTAGTGCTCAACATGAATAGTACTAAAAACTTCATCCAGATTATTTTTTTGAGAAAGCAATTGAATATTTTCCTCTTCTATTTCAAGTATTTTTAGAGTAGCATTATTTTTTTTTATTATTTCAGTAAGAATATTAAATGTTTTGCTCGATATATTATACTGATAGTTGAGCGATAGCAAAACGGACTCAATTTTTTCAAAAGTATAGGAATGGGGAACAACAATAACAGGAAAGTCCACATTTCGTATAATTTTTAGCGTATTGCTTCCGAAGATAACTTCAGTAGCACCTGTTGCACCATTGGTGCCCATGACAATTAAATCAATATCGTTTAATTCAATTGCCTGTTTTACGGCATCAACAATATTGTCAAAGTCAAGTTTTGGCACAAAAATAAAATTTTCCTTTTCAGAAATTGATTCGCAAAACTGAATCATTTTCTCAAGTTCCTTTTTATTGTCATTTAAAATCCCATCATAGATTGTGGTACCCGGTGCTCCATACAGCACATCTGCAGTTATAAAGCCAGAAGGTTTTTGGGAGTTGAGTAAATGAAATGTACACGTTTCACCTTCAAAAAATTTTAGAGCGAACACAATGGCATTTTTTGAGTTTTCTGAAAAATCTGTAGGCAGAAGTATGTTTTTCATAATATTTAGATTTTTTCGAAGATAAATTTTAAAAGTGTGGTTTAAAATGATTTTCGTCACAAAACTGTGCCGGCTTAAATTTTTGTTTCACTGTTGGTTTATATAAAAAGAATATTAAAGATTAAAATATCTTATTTATGACATAAATCATATTTTATCTTTCACTCTACCGCTATTTTTGACCTATAATTTTTTGAACTACCATGAAATGCCCATCATCAATTATAATTCAAGAGAGGAAATGTCTGGGCGTGGCATTTACCACTTTAACAAATACTTTATTAATATGAAAAACCTAATGAAATCAATTACTGCGCTTGCAATTTTAACTCTTATTAGCTGCGGCGGAAAGGAGGAAAAAAAGAATGAAAGTATTCAAATTGGACAAAAGCCAGCTGTTACCGAAACTCAAAAAGAAGAACCAGCAGCGGCCACAAACAAGGCTTCAGTAACAATTGACTTAACCAATAAAGGCATTGGACCCATTAAAAATGTGGAATTGGCTCCTACTATAGACCAAGCAATGGCCGCTAAAGGCATGGAGGTTTATAAAACAAAATGTATGGCCTGCCACAAGCCCGACAAAAAATTTATTGGTCCCGCCCCTAAAGGTGTTTTAGAGAGACGTACTCCAGAATGGATTATGAACATGATTCTCAATCCTGAAGAAATGACTCAAAAAGATCCGCTTGCAAAAGCACTTTTGGTAGAGTTTAATGGTTCGCCTATGGCAAACCAAAACCTTACCGAAGAAGAAGCCAGACTAGTACTGGAATATTTTAGAACTCTTTAATATGAAAATTAAACCAATAGACCACCTTGCAGGGTGAGGTCCCAACAAGGTTTTAAAACCAAAAACCAAATATGAAAACAACAACCAAACTAATAGTTGTTTCTGTTGCATTACTCGTGTTTTCAGCCTGTAAAAACGAAACAAAAACAGACGGGGAAGAAACTATTTCAGGTACTTCCTCAGAAACTGCATCAAAAAGTGAAAAGCAGGGACAAGCTTTTATTGCCAACGATGAGTCAAAACCTAATGTGCTTCAAATTGCAATAGGTTCACCCGATCACACAACTCTTGTTGCCGCTGTTCAAGCTGCAGGTCTTGAAAACTCACTTGTAAATGCCGGGCCATTGATGGTTTTTGCACCTACAAATGCCGCATTTGATGCTTTGCCCCCCGGCACGGTCGAAAATCTCTTAAAACCAGAAAACAAAGAAAAACTAGCATATATATTAAAAAACCATGTTACTCCTGGAAATTATTCAAAGGATTTTTTGAAAAAATTCAAAAAACTGGGGCAGGCAGGTGGTGAAAACATTCCCGTTGAAGTAAAAGGGGAAGATGTTTATGTGGGAGGTGCCAAAATCATTGCAAGTATTCCCGCCGGAAACGGAATTGTACATGTTGTGGACAAAGTGATTTTGCCAGCAGACTAATCAATTAAACAATTTAAATAATAGAAAAATGAAAAAAACAATTAATATTTTGGTTAGCCTAATTATGCTCGCTGGATTGGTGAGCTGCAATAATGGTGGAAACAAAAAAGGAAACAAGGGGAGCGGAGGCTTAGCTTCCAATGCCGCTGAAAAAGTGTACGTTGCTCCAGGTGAGCATGATGAATTTTATGCCTTTATCTCAGGTGGATTTAGTGGTCAACTTGCTGTTTATGGTTTGCCATCGGGACGTTTGTTTAAGGTAATCCCGGTGTTTTCACAAGATCCCGAAAAGGCTTATGGTTACAATGAAGAGAGCAAGCCTATGCTGAACACTTCCTTTGGCTTCGTACCCTGGGGAGATGCCCACCATCCTGATATTTCACAAACAAATGGGGAATTGGACGGTCGTTGGGTTTTCATAAATGAGAATAATACCCCTCGTATAGCAAGAGTGGATTTAACCACTTTTGAAACCGCTGAAATAATAGAAGTACCAAATAGTGCAGGTAACCACAGCTCATCTTTTGTGACCGAAAATACGGAGTATGTTGTGGCAGGCACGCGTTTTTCCGTACCCATTCCGCAACGGGATATGCCGATAAAGGAATATAAGGGAAATTTTAAGGGCTCACTTTCCTTTATCAGTGTTGAACCCGAAACAGGACGAATGGCTATTAAGTTTCAATTGTTAATGCCCGGTTTTGATTATGACCTTTCTCACCCTGGTCGGGATAAATCGCACGGTTGGTTCTTCTTTACAACTTATAATACTGAGGAAGCAAACTCTTTACTTGAAGTAAATGCTTCACAAAACGATAAAGATTTTATTGCGGCGGTAAATTGGAAAAAAATAGAAGAATATGTAAATAATGGCGGGGGAACAAAAGTTCCTACTAATTATGCACACAACGTGTATAATGATGAAACACATTCAGCCACCTCCACAATGATAAATGAGGTGCTTACTGTAAATCCATTGGATGTTCCCGGAGCCGTATATTTTCTTCCAACACCGAAATCACCTCATGGTTGCGACGTGGATCCTACAGGCGAGTATATTGTAGGTAATGGAAAACTTTCTGCCGATTTAACGGTTCACTCGTTTACCAAAATGCTGGACGCTATCGAAAACAAGAAATTTGATGGAGAGGCATATGGAATTCCAATCCTGAAATTCGAAGATGTACTTGCCGGCACTGTAAAGCAACCTGGCTTAGGGCCTTTGCACACTGAATTTGACGACAAAGGAAACGCTTATACTACCTTTTTTATATCTTCCGAAGTTGTAAAATGGAAAGTTGGAACCTGGGAAGTAGTAGATCGACAACCTTCCTATTATTCCGTTGGCCACGGGATGATTCCCGGAGGAAACTCACGTAAACCTTTTGGAAAGTATTTTGTTTCAATGAACAAGATTACCAAAGACCGTTACTTGCCAACCGGACCAGAAGTTACTCAATCGGCACAGTTGTATGATATCAGTGGTGATAAAATGGAGCTATTGCTTGACTTCCCAACCATTGGCGAGCCTCATTACGCTGCCGGTATTCCTGCCGATATTGTTGCCAAAAATTCAAGACAGATTTTCAAACTTGCGGAAAATAAACACCCCTATGCCACCATTTCTGACGGTGATGCACGGGTAGAACGCAAAGGAAACGAAGTGCATATTTATATGACGATGATCCGAAGCCATTTTAACCCAGATAATATTGAAGGCATAAAAGTGGGTGATAAGGTCTTTTTCCACGTTACCAATCACGAACAGGATTATGACGTTCCTCACGGAATCAGTATGATTGGAGCAAATACTTCTGAGTTGTTGATTATGCCCGGACAAACCGAAACTTTCGTCTGGGAACCAAAACGAGTGGGTGTTTGGCCTTTCTATTGTACAGATTTTTGCTCCGCACTGCATCAAGAAATGCAAGGTTACATTCGCGTAAGTCCTGCAGGTTCTGGAGCAGAACTAAAATGGTCATTGGGCGAAGATTAAAGATGTTTTTAGTTGTGAAATGCCTGATTAGTGATTGTTGTCATGGTATTTCAATGAAAAGACGGGGGTCCATGACTTCCCCCGTCTTTTAAAAAACCATCGAAAATGATTTTAAACTCAATTAAAATAAGAAAAATTCCAGAGATCCGCACAAAAAACTTAAATCGAAAAACCAACCGGACTAAAGGTTTTGATTTTAATTTATACACAATGAAAAAAGCAGGTATAATAATGATAATTGGCTCTTTGTTGCTATTGGGGCTTTTTAAGTTCCCATTATGGAACATAATGCTGGGAGCACCTCAGTATCCAGACCCACTGGGTATGGATATTTATATTGAAGGAATTAAGGGAGTCCAAGAATTTGATATTCAAAACATCAACGGTTTAAACCACTATATTGGTATGAAAACAATTCCTAAGCCAAAAGATATGTGGGAATTTCAAGTGTTTCCTTTGGTAGTTGGAGTGATGGTTGCCGTGGGTGCTATTATAGGATTGCTCGGTTTCTTCGGAAAAGTTAGTTATAAATGGTTTATTGGATGGTTTGTGGTAATGTCTGTTTTTGGAATCATGGGAATGTACGATTTCAATCAATGGCTAATAGAATACGGAACCGAACTCAATCCAAAAGCAATTATGAAACTGCTAAATCCTGATGGCACACCAATGAGTTATAAACCACCCCTTTTAGGATATCAAAAAATGCTAAACTTTGATGTGGATTCGTGGCCAGCAACTGGTGCATATATGATGTTTGTTGGAATGATGTTGACCATTATTGCCTTTTTTGTTGGGAAGAAAGAATACAAAAAAATGGATAAAAAATCAATTTTTAAACCCGTAACCGGTTTATGAAAAACTTCATCTTTTTAGGCTTAATTACTGCTTTGGTTTCCTGCAATGTGAGCCCACAAAATATAGAATATGGCACGGATGCCTGCCATTACTGCAATATGACAATTGTGGATAGGCAGCACGCTTCTCAAATTGTAACTGCCAAAGGGAAAGCTTATAAATATGATGCCATAGAATGTATGGTTCATTCTTTACAGGACGAATTTAACGAAACTGAAATTGCATTGTATTTGACTACAGATTATAACCAACCTGCCAAATTAATGGATGCCACAACGGCTACTTATTTGGTTAGTGAACAAATTTCCAGTCCCATGGGCGCCAACCTTTCTGCTTTTGAAAACGAAAAGAATGCCCAAAAGGCACAAGAAAAATTTACGGGCGAATTATATTCTTGGGAAGAAATCCAAAATTATTTAAAAAAATAAAAGTATGTATCAAATAAATGATGCCATTAGGAATCAAGGTTTCAACAAGCTTCAAGTTTCAAAACTGAACAACGGACCTGCCGAAACCCTTCTTATTTCCATTGAAAAAGATTCAATTTTTCCCGAACATACATCCCCGCGAGATGCTCATTTAATTGTTTTGGAAGGCGAAATCCAATTTCATATCAATTCTAAATTATTTAACCTAAAAACCCATCAGAGTTTTAAATTTCCAAAAGAAACGCCACATTGGGTGGAAGCGGTGGAAAATTCTAAATTCTTGATTATCCGCTAAATTCTGTACCTTCAATCATTTTATAAATCAACGTCATCGCTGAGGACTTTGTATTTACTAATTTCATTACAAACTTGAAAAATACACTTCACATATTCATATTTGTTTTGCTTATTTTCTACACTTCCAATGGATGGGCAAAAACCATTACGGTTTGCAGTTCCTGTTCTGTGAAAACAATCCAAGAGGGAATTCACCATGCTTTGGATGGAGATACGGTTTTGGTGAAAAAGGGAACGTATAAGGAAATAAATATAATAGTAGACAAAAGCCTCGTTCTCATGGGCGTAAATCTTCCAACAATTGATGGCGAAAACAAAGGAGAAATCATCAAAATTGTGGCAGACAATGTTACCGTTGACGGATTCAAAATAATTAATGTAGGAACAAGTTACACTTCAGATTACGCTGCGATCCGTGTGATAAAGCGAAACGAATTTTTAATCCAAAATTTGGAAATTGAAAAACTTTTTTTCGGTATATATCTTGAAAAAGCCAACAACGGAAAAGTACTGAACAACAAAATAAAAGGCGATGCCGTAAACGAATACAATTCCGGCAATGGCATCCAACTTTGGTATTGCAAAGGCGTGGAAGTTAGCGGAAACAGAGTAGAAAACGTTCGCGACGGTATTTATTTAGAATTTTCGGACAACATCAAAATTAGTCATAATGTAAGCAAAAACAATCTGCGCTACGGGCTGCATTTTATGTTTAGCAACCACAATGTTTATAATTACAATATTTTTGAAAACAATGGGGCGGGAGTGGCCGTCATGTTTTCGAAATTTGTAAATATGCACCACAATACTTTTCAGCAGAATTGGGGTACCGCTGCATTTGGGCTTTTGTTGAAGGAAATAAACGATGCTACAATAACCAACAATGTTTTTAAGGAAAATACGGTAGGCATCAATATTGAAGGCAGTAACCGAATAAAATATGCCAACAATGATTTTGTCAGCAACGGTTGGGCGATAAAGGTACGCGGAGCCTGTTATACCAACTCTTTTGTGCAAAACAATTTTTTGTACAACTCCTTTGACATTTCTTATAACAGCGGTATAAACGACAATGTCTTTGACCGTAACTATTGGAGCAATTATGCAGGTTACGATCTGGATAAAAACGGGATTGGCGATGTGCCATACAGACCTGTAAAATTATTTTCGTATATCGTGAACCGCACGCCGGAAGCCATTATTTTATTGCGCAGCCTGTTTATAGACTTAATCGATTTTTCAGAAAAAGTTTCCCCTGTTTTCACACCAGATAATTTGTTGGACGAAAACCCCAAAATGAAGACCATAAACCATGATAGAAGTTAAGGATTTATATAAAAAATTCGGCAAAAACGAAGTGATAAAAGGCATTGATCTCACCATTGAACGGGGCGGTATTTTCTCTGTCTTGGGACCAAACGGTTCGGGAAAAACGACCTTAATAAAATGTATTTTAGGAATGGTTTTACCCGATTCGGGACACATTTCAATTGATGGAAAATTGTTAAAAAACAATTTTAAATACAGAAATGAAATTGATTATCTGCCGCAGATAGCAAACTTCCCAGGGAATTTGAAAGTGAGCGAGCTAATTGAAATGATAAAGGATTTGCGAAATGCCAAATCCACAAATGAACAAGAATTGATCGATCTATTTAAGTTGCAACCTTTTTTAAATAAAAAACTGGGCAATCTTTCCGGTGGCACCAAGCAAAAAGTAAATTTGGTACTTGCCTTTATGTTTGACAGTCCATTGTTGATTTTAGACGAGCCTACCAACGGTTTGGATCCCATTTCACATTTGCGATTGAAAAACCTTATCAAATCTGAAAAGGAAAAGGGAAAAACAATTTTGATCACATCGCATATTTTGAGTTTTGTTGAAGAAATTTCTGATGAAATCGTGTTTCTTTTGGAAGGAAAAATCTATTTCAAGGGAAGCATTCACGATCTGAAAAAGAAGACGGATCAGCCCGATTTTGAAAATGCCATAGCCTCCATTTTATCCGCTAGTTATGCTTAAAATATTAAAATACAGTTTTTACGATTTAATGCGCAGCCGCTGGAGCTATGTGTATTTTTTATTCTATTTGCTTCTTGGTATTGTGCTTTTGTTTTTGAACAACGACCTTTCCAAAGCAGTGATTACCTTAATGAACGTAATTATTATTTTGGTTCCGCTTATAGGAACAATTTTCGGAGTTATGTATTATTATAATTCCCGAGAATTTACTGAACTTCTCTTAGCGCAACCCGTAGCAAGAAGCTCCATATTTTTGGGCCAATATTTCGGTGTTGCCACTTCGCTTTCAATGAGTTTGGTTATTGGTTTGGGAATGCCCTTTATTTTCTACGGAATTTTCAACAGTAGTGCTATTTGGGATTTTTCACTATTACTGATAACTGGCGCGTTTTTAACTTTTATATTTACCGCTCTGGCCTTTGTTATTGCGCTTTCCAATGAAAATAGAATTAAAGGTTTTGGCTATGCCATTTTACTTTGGCTATTTATGGCGGTGATTTATGACGGTATCTTTTTGATGTCGTTGCTCTATTTTGAAGAGTATCCTTTGGATAAATTCTCTCTTCTGGCTACCATGCTGAACCCCATCGATTTGTCGCGGGTAATGATTCTTTTAAAACTTGACATTTCAGCACTTTTGGGCTATACCGGAGCGATTTTTCAAAAATTCTTCGGAACCAGTTTTGGATTGATACTTTCCTCGGGACTTTTAGTACTATGGGTTTTGTTCCCCACATTCTTCATTTGGCGAATTGCAAAAAGAAAAGATTTTTAATACAAAAAGCACCGGCGTTTTTTAGACTGGCTTTCCAATCTTTATTCGCGTATCTACGGCAATAATTCTATTTTGAGTGCCAATTAATGGATTAATGTCCATTTCGGTTATTTCTGGTGCAGCTTCTACCAAAGCAGATAATCTTTGGATGATGTCCACAAATTGTTCCTCGTTCACGCCTTCCTGCCCACGGACTCCCTGAATAAGTTTATAACCTCGAAGCGACTGCACCATTTTCTCTGCTTCATCCCTAGAAATGGGGCTCAATCCAGCCGAAACGTCGTTCAGCACTTCAATAAATATTCCACCCAAGCCACAAAGGATGATATGATTGAAGCCAGGTTCTTTAGTTACACCTACAAACAGTTCCAGTCCTGACAATTGTGGCTGGACCATTACTGCCGTAGCGGAATCTATTTTCATCAACGTATCGAACGTTTCTGAAACCTCTTCTTTGGAAGTAATATTGAGAACGACCCCTTTTGCATCCGATTTGTGAAGCGGCCCCACAACTTTCATTACCATAGGAAATTCCATTAAATGTATCGCAGCGAGTATTTTTTCTTTTGAATGCCCTACTATTTCTTTAACGCGGGGAATTCCGGCGGCGTCCAGTAATTTTTCAGTTTGTAATGCATTAAGATAGCCTTCGGAAGCGCTGTTGATAACGTTTCGAATTTTTTCAATATCAATTTTCGGCAATGAAACTTCTTCCGAAATAGGCTTCGGCGTATTAAAAACCTGCGAAAGTGCTTTTCCTAAAACAACTTCATCGGGAAAATTAATATGTCCCTTTTTTAAAAAAGATTGAATCTCACGTTGCGCGTTCACTACGGAAGGCAATACGGGAAAAATCGGCTTTTTGCAAATATTCAATTTCAAACTTAAAATGTTGTAAACATTTTCAACGTCAAAAAGTCCAGGGCTTCCAAAAACCACGGCCATTGCATCAATATTTTCAAATTTTTGTTCGCAGTAATCGATGATAATTCCCAATTGTTCGGCTGTTCCCGTCGCCAAAAAGTCAATGGGATTGTTAACCGAAGAACCCGGATAAAGAAATGATTTTAGTTTTTCAGCATCAGAACCTGATATTTCCGGAACCTTTAAGCCTCCTTTTGAAAGCTCATCGGCAAGCATCACCGCTGAACCGCCTGCGTGTGTAATAATGGCAATGTTTTTTCCCTCTAATTTTTTATAGTTGAAAATGGAGGCAACGCTCAAAAGTTCCTCGCGGCTGCTGCAATATACAATGCCCGCTTTTTTGAAAAGCGCGCGCACCGTCATATCACTACCTGCAATAGCACCAGTGTGCGAAGTTGCGGCACGGCTGCCTTCAACTGTACTTCCGGCTTTTATTGCGGCTATTTTTGCACCTTTTTTAATGAGAGAAGAAGCATGCTTCAACAACTTTTTAGGATTTGAAATAGTTTCCAAATAAAGCAATTTTATAATGGGGTCGGTTTTGGTATTAAACTGTGTATCCATATATTCCAAAATATCCTCTACACTGGTTTGGGCAGAGTTGCCTACTGAGAATACATTGGCAAAGGAAACCCCGAGCGACATCCCGGCTTCCATAATAAAAACCGCCGTGGCACCAGATCCTGAAATAAGGTCGCAACCCTTTGGATTGTATTGTGGCACGGGAGCTGTAAAAACCCCTTTGTAGTTTTTGGTAATTACACCGATGCAGTTGGGGCCAATTAGGCAGCCATTTACGTTATCTACAGTTTGTTTTATTTGCCGTTCCCATTGTTTTCCTGCTTCGCCTGCTTCGCCAAAACCTGCTGATATGATAATGAAAGCTTTGGTATTTTTTTCGTCGGCAAGAGTTTTAATGGTCTCAGGACAAAATTTGGCAGGAATTGCGAGTATGGCTAAATCAGTCTGCGGAATTTGCTTTACTTCAGCATAACTACTTATGCCCTGAACCTTTTCTTCCTTCGGATTAATAACATACAAATCTCCGTCAAAATTCCCGGAAATGATATTTTTCAGCATATTGCCACCCGGTTTTTTGGTGTCGTTGGAAGCACCAATAATTACGATGCTTTTAGGGTTGAGCAGTTGTTTATTGACCATAGGTTTTAAATTAAAAAAATAAAAAATTAACCCAAATTTGTGGCTAAGCGAAAATAAAAGATACAAATATCTTAAAACCTGATTTAAATCATATTTGGGACTAGCTTGAAAGGGTAATTTTATCGGCAATTCTGATATTTGATAATGTCCACCAATTCCAGACCTTACATTTTTGTAATTGCAATTTTGCTTGCCCTTTTTTGCTATTACAATTATGTGGTTTACAACAGCGATGGCTATGTAGCCGTTGACAATTTATCACCAATTGCAGTGGAGGGCCAGCAATTGTTTCAGAATAACCGCTGTTGGTCGTGCCATCAATTGTATGGCTTGGGTGGATATTTGGGGCCCGATCTCACGAATGTTTATTCTGATGAAAATAAGGGTCCATTGTACATTAAGGCATTTTTAAATAGCGGTGTAAAAAGCATGCCGCAATATGTTTTTTCCGAAGATGAAAAGGACGCCTTGATTCAATATCTGAAACAGGTGGACCAAACAGGAATTTACCCAAACTACGATGCAGAAATTGAAGTCACGGGCTGGGTGAAAATAAAATACCGAAATGAAAAGTAAAGCCTCTATTTATTTTCTGCTTTTCGGAATGATTGCCCTGTTTTTGGGAATGTTCTTCGGGATGTCCGCTTCCTTTCAGTATTTATTGCCCGAATTTCTGAAGGATATTGTGCCATTTTCAAAATTTCGCCCTTTTCACACCTCATCGGTCATTTCGTGGATTGTTTTGTGCGCGACGGGCAGTATTTATTTCTTTCTAACGTATGTGGAAAAATTTCAACTCTTTTCGCCTTTTTTATTAAAATTACATTTCATCATTTTTCTCTTCACTGGCCTTGCAATTTACTTTTCAATAGCGTTCGATTATACGGAAGGCAGGGAGTATTTCGCCTTTATGCCGGTTTTGATTATTCCAATTTTATTGGGTTGGATTTTCTTTGGGATTAATTACTTCAAAACTGTTTACAAAAATGTAAATGGCTGGCCCGTTTATTTTTGGATGTGGGGCACAGGAATTATTTTTATGACCTACCATTTAATGGAGGCCCATTTTTGGCTGCTCGATTTTTTTAGGTTGAGCTTTATCAAGGATTTTACAATTCAATGGAAAAGTTACGGTTCCTATACGGGCTCGTGGAATATGCTGGTTTATGGAATTTCCATTTATTTAATGTCCAAAATAAAGAAAGACAGTGATGTTGCTAGAAACAAGACCGCTTTTTTCTTTTACTTTTTAGGTCTTACCAATTTAATGTTTGGATGGGCGCACCACACGTATTTGTTGCCCACTCAACCATGGATTCGGTACGTGGCTTATGCAATAAGTATGACAGAATGGATTGTTCTGGCTTCAATTATTTACAACTGGAAACGCTCTGTTTTAAAGGTTGAAAAAGAAAACCATCCGATGGCATATCGTTTTTTATTGGCCACTGATTTTTGGATTTTCCTAAATATTATTCTTGCGCTTCTTTTTTCAATTCCCGCTATCAATTTCTTTACACACGGCACTCATATTACCGTGGCACATTCCATGGGAACTACTATCGGGATTAATACTACCATTCTTTTTGCGGCATTATTTTTTATTCTGCATCAACTTTTTCCAGATTTTGAAACCGATCGGAAATGGACCAAAAGAGGTTTTGTTTCTTTCAATATTTCATTGTTCTTTTTTTGGATTTCACTATTAATCGCCGGAGGAAAAAGAAGTTATTGGATGTATGTTTCAAAGAGCGGGTTGTTTTCAGAAATGCAGGACTCACTAATTCCGTATTATATTTCATTTTTCATTTTTGGAATTGGAATTTTTGTTTCACTTCTAATTGTTGCGTTTCCTATTTTCAAAGCATTCATTTATAAAATTAAATCAAAATAGATGGATTTACATCAAGAAATAATTAATCTGAAAAAACAAAAAAATGCCGTCATTCTCGCGCACTATTATCAAGTACCCAAAATACAGGAAGTGGCGGATTATGTGGGTGACAGCCTGGGACTTTCGCAAAAAGCAGCGGAAACCAATGCCGAAATAATTGTTTTTGCCGGCGTTCATTTTATGGCCGAAACTGCCAAAATTTTAAACCCAAACAAAAAAGTTTTGTTGCCCGATTTAATGGCAGGCTGTTCTTTGGCAGATTCGTGTCCGGCAGATACTTTTAAAAAATTGGTTGACGCACATCCCAATCACGTGGTAATTACCTACGTAAATTGTTCTGCGGAAGTGAAAGCCTTGAGTGATATTATCTGTACTTCCTCCAATGCTGAAAAAATTGTAAACTCGGTCCCGAAGGACGTTCCAATCATTTTTGCTCCCGATAAAAATTTGGGAAAATATATCCAGAAAAAAACGGGAAGAAAAATGCTGCTTTGGGATGGTGCGTGCATTGTTCACGAAGCATTTTCAATAGACAAACTTCTACAACTGTACAAAGAGCATCCGGGCTCAAAAATCATTGCTCACCCCGAAAGTGAGAGCCATATTTTAGAAACTGCAGTTTACATTGGTTCCACTGCAGGTATGATTGATTATGTGAAAAAAAATCCTTCGGAAAAATTTATAGTTGCCACCGAAGCGGGAATCCTTCACAAAATGCAAAAGGAAGTGCCACAAGCAGTATTGATTCCAGCTCCGGCACAAGAGGATAATACCTGTGCTTGTAGTGAATGTGCCTTTATGAAAATGAACACAATGCAAAAACTCTACAATTGTTTGCTTAACGAAACCCCACAAATAGAGGTTTCCGAAGAAATTCGGAAAAAAGCCATTATGCCTATAAAGCGAATGCTTGAATTATCTAAATAATGATGGAAACTAATTTTTTGATTATCGGTTCTGGAGCTGCGGGTTTAACACTGGCTGTGAAGCTAGCGGAGAAATTTCCTAAGAAAAAAATAACGGTTGTTACCAAAGCAGACGAAGCCGAGTCAAACACTAAATATGCACAAGGGGGTGTAGCGGCAGTTTTTGATTTAAAGGAAGATTCTTTTCAAAAACACATTGAAGATACGCTCATTGCAGGCGACGGACTTTGCGATAGAGCGGTTGTGGAAATGGTTATAAATGACGGCCCAAAAAGATTGAGGGAATTGATGGAATGGGGCGCCCAGTTTGACACTGATGCTCATGGCAAATTTAATTTGGGTAGGGAAGGAGGCCATTCTGAGTTTAGGGTAATGCATCATAAGGATACCACCGGATACGAAATTGAGCGTACTCTTTTGGAGCGCGCCAACCAACTCCCCAACATTACGCTGCTACCTCATCATTTTGCAATAGATTTGATTACAGAACATCATTTTTCTGAAGAAGCGTCGAAAGAAATATCCTGCTATGGCGCGTATGTTTTGGATCAAATTTCAGGCAATATTTTTACCATACAAGCAGATTGCACAACACTCGCTTCGGGTGGAATGGGGCAAGTGTATGGCCATACCACCAATCCTGCCGTTGCAACTGGTGATGGAATTGCAATGGCTTATCGCGCAAAAGCCCTTATAAAAAATATGGAATTTATTCAATTTCACCCAACTGCACTTTATGACGGAAACAATGGAGCTTCTTTTTTAATTTCAGAGGCGGTGCGAGGTAACGGAGCGTTTCTTCGCAACAAAAATGGTGAACGCTTTATGTTGAATTATGACAAGCGGGAGGAATTGGCCTCACGGGATATTGTATCCAGGGCAATAGATTCCGAAATGAAAAAAAATGGCGATGAGTGTGTTTATTTGGATTGCACTCATCTTGAAATGGCAAAATTCAAACAACATTTTCCCAATATTTATGAAAACTGTTTGCAGCACAATATCAATATTGAAAAAGATTGGATTCCGGTAGTTCCGGCCTCGCATTATTTGTGTGGGGGGATTGTGGTTAATTTGGATGGAAAAACTTCCTTAAAGAATCTTTTTGCCTGTGGCGAGTGTTCATATACTGGATTGCATGGCGCCAATCGGCTTGCTTCCAATTCATTGCTAGAGGCCCTTGTTTATGCAGACCGAATTTTTAATTACCTGGGTAAGCATGTTCCCTTGCGAACGACTGTATCCATTCCCGATTGGAATGATAAGGGGAAGGCTATTATAGGACAGTCAGAAATTATTCAGCAAAAAACGAAGGAATTACAATCTTTGATGCGAAGATTTGCAGGGGTAGTTCGGAGCAACGACGATTTAAAAAAAGCTTCTTCCCAATTAAAAAATTTATATACGGAAACCGAGGCATTATATCACAAATACAAGTTGAACACTTCACTTTCCCAACTTCGGAATATGGTTAATGTGGCTCATTTGATTATTCAACAATCCTTGGCCCGAAAAGAAAACCGAGGTGGGTATTATAACATAGATTACGAACGAAAACACATAAAAGAAAAAGCATGAATACTTTGATAGAAAAATACGTTAGCAAAGCAATGTCATACGTTCAGTATAACTTCCTTTTCAAACAATTGGTGGAAGCGAAGATGACCACTGGCGAGCAAACGCAGGAAAAGATAGATTATACAAAGCTAAATTATAGCAGAAGCAAAAGATTGGACAAAACGGCCGAAATAATAGTAAAAAGAAAAGGTATTTTTCAAAAAATTTCCGAGCGACAGACGTGGCTGGTAATCAGTGAGCCTTGGTGTGGTGATGCAGCTCAAATTCTACCTATTTTAAATAAGCTTTCACAACTTTCAGATAATATAGATCTCAAAATTGTTCTTCGCGATGAAAACCCCGAGTTAATGGATGCTTTTTTGACGAATGGATCTCGATCCATTCCCAAACTAATTATGCTTGATGAAAATTTCAACGTAATTCAAACATGGGGACCACGTTCTAAAAATGCTACAAAATTAGTGCAGGATTATAAAGATGAGCACGGAAAGATTGATGCAACCCTAAAGGAAATGCTTCAAATATGGTACAACAATGATAAAGGAGCTTCAACGGTGAACGATCTTTCTGAAATGATTGTTTCGTCAAAAGTAATGTGATAATTATCATTTTCACTATTTAATAAATTTCCCAAATTTGCATAAAAAATAAAACCATGCAAATTGTTTCTGCCGAAAATGCTGTATCTATAGTAAAATCAAATAATCGTGTATTTTTTCAGGGCGCTTCCATGACGCCGAATTTATTGATAGACACTTTATGTGAAAGATATCAAGAACTGAAAAACGTTGAGATAATTCAAATCCACACCCATGGCGAAGCGAAATTTGTCAAAGCTCCCTACAATGAGGCATTTTATCTTTCCAGTTGCTTTGTGGGCGATAATGTTAGACAGGGGGTCAATAGTCAGTTTGGGGATTATATTCCAGTGTTTCTGAGCGAAATACACTGGCTTTTTAGAAGAAATATTCTTCCGTTGGATGTTGCGTTTATTCAAGTTTCACCGCCAGACAAACACGGCTATTGTTCGTTGGGAGTTTCGGTGGACGTTACATTGCCTGCAATTCAGACTGCAAAAAAAGTGGTGGCACAAATCAATCCCAGAGTGCCCAGAACCCACGGCGATGGTATTATTCACATAAAAAATATAGATTTTGCCGTAGAGATGGATGCCCCTATTCACGCATCGGTATTGGGAACGCCAACGGAGGTTGAGGCAATTATTGGCAAGCACATTGCGGGTTTGGTAGAGGATGGCGCAACATTGCAAATGGGAATAGGTAACATTCCAAACGCTGTGCTCCATAATCTATATAATCATAAAAGATTGGGGATTCACACAGAAATGTTCAGTGATGGTATTCTGCCTTTGGTAGAAAAAGGCATAATTACAGGAGAGGATAAGGAAATTAAAACAGGAAAAATAGTAACGTGCTTTGCTATGGGAACCCAAAAACTTTATGATTTTGTGGATGACAATCCTATTGTACATTTTAAGGAAGCAGGCTACACAAATGATACTGCCATCATTCGCAAAAATCCAAAGGTTACCGCAATTAATAGCGCTATAGAAATTGATTTAACCGGCCAGGTTTGCGCTGATAGTATCGGAACCTATCAATACTCGGGCGTGGGCGGGCAAATGGATTTTATCCGTGGCGCCTCGCTTTCGGAAGGAGGGAAACCTATTATTGCTATGCCTTCCGTAACAAATAAGGGGGTTTCGAAGATAACACCATTTTTAAAGGAAGGCGCAAGCGTTACTACAACTCGCGCTCACGTACATTATGTTGTTACCGAATATGGTGTGGTAAATCTCTTCGGAAAAGGTTTGCAGCAGCGGGCCAAGGATCTAATTTCAATTGCCCATCCCTCACATCGGGAAGCTTTGGAAATTGCCGCTAGAAAAAGATTCAATTATTAAATATCCTTAAAAGAATTTTAAGGACAATTATGTCTTTAAATAATCTTACTATTGTTATTTTTATATAAAGATAAAAATATATGTTTTCAAAAGCATGTGAATACGGTATTAGGGCAGTTCTTTTTATCGCAAAACAATCGCAGAATGATTTGCGCCCAAATATATCAGAAATTGCAAAAGCTGTAGATTCTCCGGAGCCATTTACCGCCAAGGTCTGTCAACAGTTAGCCAGAGAAAATGTTATACGCTCCAAAAAAGGCCCGAGTGGTGGATTTTATTTGGAAAAGGATTCACAGTTGAAGCTTTCAGAAATAGTTTCTGCAATTGACGGAGATAAAATTTTCACCGGTTGCGGGTTAGGACTTCGTGAATGTTCTTCCGAACATCCGTGCCCTGTGCACAATCAATTTATGAAAGTGCGCAACGGCTTAAAACATATGTGTGAGAATACATTGGTTATGGAACTTGCCGCAAACCTTGAAGATGGCGAAACATTTTTGAAAGTTTAGTTTCAAATTATGTGCACCAAACCCTAAATAATATAAGTTCGAAAATGGAAAAGAAAAAACCTATAAAACGACATCAAGCCTTACAACCCTTAAGCCGCCAACATCATTTTGGGTTGCTTTTCAGTTGGAAACTTCGGAAGGGTTTCAGTAAAAATATTGAGACAGAACGGCTCAGTAAATATGCCAAATGGTTTTTTGAAAATGAAATAAAGCCCCATTTCAGCGATGAGGAAAAATATGTTTTCCCAATTCTGGAAGAAGGAAATGAATTGGTAGAACGTGCCTTGGAAGAACACCATCGCATACAATTTCTTTTTAACGATACAATAGAACCCAATAAATCGCTCAGCCATTTGGAAGAAGAACTGGATGCACACATTCGGTTTGAGGAAAGAATTCTCTTCAACGAAATACAAAAAACTGCCACGGAGGAACAACTTAAAAAGATAGCGGAGATTCACCGTAATGAAATAAGTGCCGAATATTCCGATCCATTTTGGGAATAATACCTTCAAATAAGACAAAAATATCCTTTTGATGATTTCGATCATATTCTGTTGTTTTTTTTCTGCTGAAATTTGCTTTTAATAATTCATAAAATCTGAAAGCAATGATAACACTTCAAGAAAAAACAGTAGCTGATGTAGTTACGGAAAACATAAAAGCAGCACACATTTTCAAAAAATATGGTATAGATTTTTGCTGTGGTGGCGGGATCACTATAAAAAAAGCCTGCGAAAAAGCAAAAATAGATCCTGCAACTTTGGAAACCGAACTGTTAAGTTTGGATAGCGTTCAGGATCGTTCAAAAGATTTTAATAGCTGGAAACTTGATTTTTTAACGGACCATATCATAAATGTCCATCATGCGTATGTTGAAGAAAGCGCTCCGCTATTACTTCAATATTCCAAAAGAGTGAATCAGGTACACGGGCATCATTATACCGAGTTGGGCGAGATAGAAGCTTTGGTAAAACAAGTGATACAAGAATTGGCAGCACATATGAAAAAAGAAGAATTGATTCTTTTTCCCTTCATAAAAAAATTGGTAAAGGCAGAACGCGAAGGCAATGAAATTCCGGCAATCCATTTTGGAACGGTAGAAAATCCTATCAAAATGATGGAAGCTGAGCACGAAGAAGCAGGTAAAATTATGCGTGAAATTGCTAAATTAAGCAATGAATACACTCCACCACAGGGAGCTTGCAATACCTATCGCGCATTTTATGCAAAACTTGATGAATTTGAACAGGATTTGCACCAACACGTGCATTTGGAAAATAACATACTTTTTCCGAAGGCCTTGAACTTAGAAATGAAATTAAAGAAAAATTAAAGTTTAGAAGATTGTTTCTGGACACAAATCCGGATTCTTATTTGATTGGTTTTTAGGACAGTTCGGAAGAATGGCATTTATGAATGTTTAATGCCATATTCCGGACTGTTTTTAATTTTAAAGTTTGATGGAACTAAAAAAACATATAGGCATCGCATTGGGTTATTTTTTCATTGTAGCCTTAATGGGCTTGTTGCTCAGGTTTTTCTTTATAACGCCCATTCCGCTGAATTACAAATTTATCCTCCATGCACATTCGCACACTGCATTGTTGGGGTGGGTTTATTTGGGATTGACTACCTTGATTTACAAACTTTTCCTTTCAGAAGCCCAAAAACCGAAGATTTACAAACGGATTTTCCTCTTTACAAACATTTGTATTATTGGAATGTTAGTGACTTTCCCAATTCAAGGGTATGCGCTATTTTCCATTATATTTTCTACACTTTTTTTGTTTGCTTCCTATTGGTTCACTTGGTTTACGATACATTTTGTACCTCAAAAGTATAAAAAGAGGTTTTCGTGGAAACTTATAAAGACCGCACTTTGGTACCTCGTCCTTTCCAGCATTGGTCCGTGGGCAATTGGAGGCGTAATGGCAACCTTGGGTCCGGAATCCATTTGGTATAAAACCTCCATTTATTTTTATCTGCATTTTCAATATAACGCCTGGTTTATATTGGCGCTTTTGGGAGTACTTTTTTATATTTTTGAAGAAAAGGGAATTCAATTCAACCCAGAAAAATTAAAATCTTTTTTTCTTTTATTGAATTTCGGTATTCTGTTTACCGTGTTTCTTTCGGTACTTTGGTTTTCACCACCCATAATTTTTTACATTCTCGGATTAATAGGAGCTGTGGCACAAGTTTTGGCTTTTTATGAATTGTTTCTTTTGCTGGAAACATGTTTTCCGGTTTTAAAAAATTCAATCTCGGCTCAGTCTTTTTTTCTTTTGAAAATAGCCGGAGGTTTGATGCTCGTGAAATTGCTGTTACAACTATTCTCGGCATTTCCGTATATCGCCAATCTCGCTTTTCAATTGAAAGATTTCATAATCGGCTATCTTCATTTGGTTTTATTGGGAATAGTAATAACAAGCTTACTGGCGTTTTTGAAATATTTTCAATTGCTACGTCTCCCCAAAAGTTTCGTGCCTATATTTATTTTTGCATTTGTTACAACCGAATCGCTAATTTTTTACAAAGCATCAGCGCTTTGGCTCGGCCTTCCTTTCTTTCAAGAGTATTATATTTTATTAGCCGCATTAAGTTGTTTTTTTCCAATTGCCGTAGGTATTTTATTTTTTGGAAATATTAAATCCACAGCTCAAATTCCAAATTTCAAATCTTAAATCATAAATCAAACCTGACCATTGTCATTTTTCAACCCGCAATCATTCCCAATCTTTGCAACAGGTATGACAAGCAAATTTTAAATTGATGGTAAACTGTTTCCATTGTGGCGATGCGTGTTTGGACGTTGAAATTAAACACGATGAAAAATCTTTCTGTTGTCATGGGTGCAAAACCGTTTATGACATTCTGCGCGATAACGATCTAGGTTATTATTATGATCTTGAGAAAATGCCTGGCATTTCCCCAAAAGAAATAAACGGAAAATATGACTTTCTTGACAATGAAGCTATTGTTGAAAAACTTCTCGAATTTAATGATGGCAAAACCCAAATAGTTTCATTTTTGATTCCATCCATCCATTGCAGCAGTTGTATTTGGATTCTTGAAAACCTCAACAAACTCAATCCTTCAGTTAAATCCTCCCAAGTAAATTTTCCCGAGAAAACGGTTCGGATTACCTTTTCTGCAGAAGAAAATTCGCTGAAGAATTTGGTTATTCTTTTAAGTAGAATAGGTTACGAACCCTATATTTCTTTGAACGATTCCGAAAGAAAGAAAAAAAACATAGACCGAAGCCTGATTTATAAATTGGGAATTGCTGGTTTTGCCTTTGGGAACGTTATGTTTCTTTCCTTTCCTGAATATTTTGAACATTCCGAATTTTGGTTGGACCAGTTTAAGCCTTTTTTCCGTTGGTTGATGTTTGCGTTTTCACTTCCAGTGGTTTTCTATTCCGGCAGTGGCTATTTCACTTCCGCTTACAAGGGGCTGCGTTCCGGCATTTTAAATATAGATGTTCCAATCGCTTTGGGAATTGCGGTGCTTTTCCTTCGAAGTACGCTGGATATTGTGATGGATTGGGGTACGGGCTTTTTTGATAGCCTTACCGGTTTGGTTTTCTTTTTATTGGTGGGAAAATTTTTTCAGCAGAAAACCTACAGTTACCTTTCATTTGAACGTGATTACAAATCGTATTTCCCAATTGCCGTTACGCGACTCACTAAAAATTCAGAAGGAAAAATTATTGAGGAACAGGCCGAAGTCTATACTGTAAAAAAAGGCGATAGGTTAATAATTCGCAATAACGAAATAATTCCTGTTGATGCCATATTAATAAAGGGGAATGCGCTTATTGATTACAGTTTTGTTACTGGCGAAGCGGAGCCCATTTCAAAACAAAATGGCGACAAACTCTTTGCAGGCGGCAAACAACAAGCTGGGATTTTGGAGGTGGAAGTATTAAAACCCGTAGCGCAAAGTTACTTAACGCAGCTTTGGAGCAACGACGTTTTTAGCAAGGACAAAACGGGGGTTTTTGAAAATATTACCGATAGTATTAGCAAACGTTTTACATTGGTTCTTCTTTCAATAGCTTTTATTTCAACTATTTTTTGGCTGATGGCTGATCCTTCAAAAGCCTTCAACGTGTTTACTTCAGTTTTGATTGTTGCCTGTCCGTGTGCCATTGCACTTGCCGCTCCTTTTACCTTGGGAAATGTATTGCGGATCTTCGGAAGGGAGAAATTATATTTAAAGGAAGCTTCGGTAATTGAACAATTGGCGAAGCTGGACACCGTAGTTTTTGACAAAACGGGAACGCTCACCACCAATCAAAAAAACCTGATTACGTATGAAGGTATAGCGCTTTCACCCGAAGAAAAGCAGTTGTTGACAAGCACTCTTCGCGCTTCGAACCACCCTTTAAGCCGTTCGCTTTATAATATTTTAGATAAAAATGAAATCCAGACCTTGGATGAATTTGAAGAAGAAGTGGGGAAGGGGATTTCAGCTACTTCTAAAAATAATTCCATAAAAGTTGGCTCGTATGAATTCGTGGGTTTTTATAATGAAAATACATCTGAATTAAAAAATAAGACTACGGTTCACATTAGTGCCAATAAAGTTTATAAAGGCTGCTATATTTTCAATAGTGAATATAGGAATGGCATTTCTGAACTTTTTGGACAGTTAGGAACGGATAAGGAATTGATTGTTCTTTCTGGTGATAATGAAGGCGAACGCCAACGGTTGGAAGCGCTACTCCCCAAAGGAACTAAACTGTATTTTAACCAAAAACCGGAGGATAAGCTTTCGTTCATAAAAAATCTTCAGCAAAACGGAAAGCAGGTGTTGATGATTGGTGATGGTCTTAATGATGCCGGAGCATTAAAACAGAGCGATGTTGGTCTTGTAATCTCTGAAAACACAAATGTATTCTCCCCAGCCTGTGATGGAATTTTGGATGCTATACATTTCAAAAAAATAGCTGATTATTTGAACCTTTCAAAGAGTAGCGTAAAAATTATAAAATGGGCTTTTCTGCTTTCGTTGCTTTATAATTTGTTGGGACTTTCGTTTGCGGTTACAGGACATTTGAAACCCGTAGTTGCAGCTGTTCTAATGCCATTGAGTTCCATTAGTATTGTTGTTTTCACTACCATCGCAACTCAATATATCGGCAAGAAATTAAGAATGGATATAAATAAGCAAAATTGACGAATGTCATATTTTATAGGAACGTACAACAATAATTTTGAATCATAAATTTAAGGTATGAACATCATTTATATGCTTCTGGCAATCAGTGTTTTTGTAGCGCTCATTTTTTTTGTACTGTTTCTCTTTTCAGTAAAAAAGGGCCAATACGATGATACTTATACGCCTTCCGTGCGGATGCTTTTTGAGGACGAATTGATAAAAGAAGGCACTTCAAATACAAAGAATATTTCAAACGAACCTATTACCGAACCAAAAAAATAATTCTATTACCACTATGCAAACAGAACAGTTTTACTACGACAATAAGATTGTCAAAAATTTCATCAATGCGACCATTTTTTGGGGTATCATTGGTATGAGCATAGGCTTACTGTTAGCCTATATGTTTTTGTTTCCAAACATGACTGAGGGTATTTCGTGGCTCAGTTTTGGACGCTTAAGACCATTGCACACAAACGCTGTAATTTTTGCTTTTGTGGGCAATGCCATTTTTGCGGGAGTCTATTATTCCACCCAGCGTTTGCTAAAGGCGCGTATGTGGAGCGATTTTCTCAGTAACTTGAATTTTTGGGGCTGGCAGGCCATTATAGTGGGTGCTGCAATTACATTGCCTTTGGGTTACACAACTTCAAAGGAATATGCTGAATTGGAATGGCCCTTTGATATCGCCATTGCGGTTATTTGGGTAGCATTTGGTTTGAATTTGATAATGACGATGGTAAAAAGACGGCAGCGTCATTTATACGTTGCAATCTGGTTTTATTTGGCAACCTTTGTAACCGTGGCTGTTTTGCATATTGTAAACAGTATGGAGCTTCCGGTATCTGCTCTAAAAAGTTATTCGGCGTATTCCGGCGTTCAGGATGCGTTGGTACAATGGTGGTATGGGCATAATGCCGTGGCGTTTTTCTTAACCACTCCATTTCTTGGCTTAATGTATTATTTTGTGCCAAAAGCGGCCAATAGGCCAGTATATTCCTACCGTCTTTCCATAGTCCATTTTTGGTCGTTGATTTTTATTTACATCTGGGCTGGACCCCACCATTTACTTTACTCCGCACTGCCAGAATGGGCACAAAATTTAGGAGTAGCATTTTCCGTAATGCTTATTGCTCCATCTTGGGGTGGGATGATAAACGGACTTTTAACCTTGCGAGGCGCTTGGGATAAAGTTCGCGTTGATCCAGTATTAAAATTTATGGTTGTGGCAATTACAGGCTATGGTATGGCAACTTTTGAGGGTCCAATGCTATCGCTTAAAAACGTAAACGCTATTGCCCACTTTAGTGACTGGATTATTGCACACGTTCACGTGGGAGCTCTTGCCTGGAACGGTTTTTTGACTTTTGGTATGATCTATTGGTTGGTACCGCGGCTATTCAAAACAAAACTGTATTCCATTAAATTGGCAAATGCCCATTTTTGGATCGGAACCCTGGGTATAATTATGTATGCGCTACCAATGTACGTTGCAGGTTTTATGCAGGCTTCTATGTGGAATCAATTTAATCCAGATGGAACGCTGACGTATGGTAACTTTCTTGAAACGGTTACCCAAATTATACCAATGTACTGGATGCGTGCCATTGGCGGCAGTTTATATATTACAGGTGCTTTTATTGCCCTTTACAATGTTGTTATGACAGCCCGAAGGGGAAGCAAGGTTACAGATGAACTTGCCGAGGCAGCGCCATTAGTCCCCGTGACCAAAAAACAAACTGCAGGAGAAGGGTATCATACCTGGTTGGAACGTAGGCCTATAAAACTTACTATTTATGCGACTATTGCAATATTAATAGGTGGAGCCGTACAGATAGTTCCATCATTGATGGTTGATGATTATGTGCCTATAATTTCTAGTGTGAAACCATACACCCCTTTGGAACTGGAAGGGCGCGATATTTATATTCGCGAGGGCTGCGTAGGCTGCCACTCGCAAATGATTCGTCCTTTTAGGAGTGAAGTGGAGCGCTATGGCGAATATTCAAAATCTGGGGAATACGTTTATGATTATCCATTTTTATGGGGAAGCAAACGTACCGGACCAGACTTGCACCGAGTAGGGGGCAAATATTCCGACACCTGGCATTTGAACCACATGTACGATCCACAAAGTACTTCTTCAGGCTCTATTATGCCTTCCTATAAATGGTTGATAAATTCAGAATTGGATAAATCGAATATTGAAACAAAAATGCGCGCAATGGTGAGTTTGGGAGTGCCCTATACGGAAGAGGAAATAGCCAACGCCCAAAAGTGGATGGATGAGCAGGGAACCAAAATTGAAGAAAACCTTTACAGTGATCCCGATTTTGTAACCACCTATGAAGCCAGCAAAAAATATGCTGAAGAAAACAATGAAGAATTCATAGAGATGAAAGACCGTGAAATTGTAGCTGTAATTGCATATTTACAACGATTGGGAACAGATATTAAAGTTGAAAACGCTGAAGCTGCTTCAGCAAAAAGCGAATAGTTATGCTAAAATTTATAAAAGGAAACCTCGAAAACATAGATAACGTTCAAATCTATCCAATGATTTCTTTATTGATATTTTTCATCTTTTTTGTAGTGTTGTTTTACTGGGTCATTACCGCTAAAAAAGAGCATATCAGTGAAGTAAGCAACATTCCATTGGAAAACAATTCAAACAACCAAAACGAAGAGCTATTATGAAAACCACAGCATCATTTTTAAGAGTCATCAGTTTTACGATACTCGCTTTTTTTCTGTTGGAACTTACCATTGATTCCGGAGAGCAGTGGGCAATTATTAAATATCCTATAATATGGGCTGTTTTGGCAATGTTGGTTTTCTTCGCCATAGCTTTGGAAATGATTGCCGCCGCCTTACAGCGTATTCTTTTTGGAGGGCTAACCCCTGAAGCAAAAGTGCGCTATTTAGCTGCCGAAAAATTAAGGGAGACGAACCGTTTTGGTTGGTTTAAAAGAAAATATAATGAAATGCTCGACGCAAAACCTATCGCAAAAGAGCAGGAAATAGTTTTGGATCACAATTATGACGGTATTCGTGAGCTGGATAATACCCTTCCGCCGTGGTGGGTCTATATGTTTTATGCAACAATAATCTTTGCTGTCGTGTATTTGGTGCGTTACCACATTTTTGATGGCACCAACCAAAGAGAAGAATACGAAATTGAAATAGCCCAGGCCAAAGCCGAGGTAGAAGAATACAAGAAAAATAATAAAGACCTCATTGATGCAAATACAGTTGAATTGTTGACGGATGCCGGTGATATTGATGCGGGAAAGAGCATTTTCCTTACCAACTGCGTAGCTTGCCACAAAGAGTCCGGCGGTGGTGGTATTGGACCAAATCTAACCGATGACTATTGGATATTGGGTGGCGGTATCAAAAATATTTTTCACACTATTAGTGAAGGAGGTCGTGCAGGAAAAGGAATGATTTCCTGGAAAACCGATCTGAAACCTAGTGAAATGGCCCAAGTAGCAAGTTATGTAATGTCGCTACACGGCACAAATCCCGTAGATGGCAAGGAACCGGAAGGAGATGTTTGGGTTGATGAAAATGCTCCGGTAGACAATGTTGAAGTGAAAGTGATAGACTCTACCAAAATTCAAATTGATATTTCCAATGAGCCTGTCCTTGACAATCTGCAGGCAGAAGGTAAGTAAAAACAAATTTTTTATAATTAACAAAAGATAGATTTTGGATACCCCCGAAAACGAACGGTTTAGAGATAGTATTGGTACAATCAACGAAGAAGGTAAAAGAGCATGGGTTTATCCTAAAAAGCCTTCGGGAAGGCTATATGAGTACAGAAAATATGTTAGCTATTTTTTGCTTGCTTTTCTGTTCGCGGCTCCATTTGTGAAAATTAACGGAAATCAATTTTTGCTTTTCAATGTTTTGGAACGCCGTTTCAACATTTTTGGATTTCCATTCTGGCCGCAAGATTTTTATTTATTTGTAATTATGATGATCATCGGTGTGGTTTTCATCATATTTTTTACAGCTGCCTTTGGAAGAATATTTTGCGGGTGGATCTGTCCGCAGACTATTTTTATGGAAATGGTTTTCCGAAGAATTGAATATTGGATTGATGGCGATAGGGGCGCGCAAATCCGTTTGGACAAACAGGCGTGGAATGCTGAAAAGGTTAGGAAGCGCGTATTGAAGTGGCTTATCTTTTTTATTATTTCCTTTTTAATTGCAAATATATTTCTTGCCTATTTAATAGGTAGTGATCGGTTACTGCAATATGTTTTTGAAGGACCTCTCGATCACCTAAGCACGTTAATTTCATTGTTGATATTCACTGGGGTATTCTATTTCATTTTTGCTTGGTTTCGCGAACAAGTATGCATAATAGCCTGCCCTTACGGAAGATTACAGGGCGTGCTGCTTGACAACAAATCTATAGTTGTGGCATACGACCATAAACGTGGCGAAAAAGAAGTGGGCCGTGCTAAATTCAAAAAGAATGAAGACCGTGCAGCTACAGGAAAAGGCGACTGTATAGATTGTTTTCAATGTGTGCATGTGTGCCCCACGGGCATAGATATCCGAAACGGAACGCAGCTGGAATGTGTTAATTGTACTGCCTGTATTGACGCTTGCGATAGCATTATGGAAGCCGTGAATTTACCAAAAGGATTGATCCGCTACGCAAGTGAGGAAAATATTGAGAAGAAGGCAAAGTTTAAATTTACGCCAAGATTAAAAGGGTATACAGCAGTTTTGGTAATATTGATTGGTGTATTGAGCGGATTGTTGTTTTTAAGAAGCGATGTGGAAGCAAATGTATTGCGCCTTCCGGGACAGCTTTATGAACATAAAGATGACAATATGATCAGCAATGTGTTTACCTATAAATTATTGAACAAGACTTCAAAAGATATAGGGAATATTAGCTTTAAACTAAAATCCCACAAAGGAAAAATACACACTGTGAAGCAAGGCGAATTGGTCGTCCCAGCACAAGGATTAGCCGAAGGAACACTTTTTATTGAAATAAACAACGCTGCCTTAAGTGGCGATAAAAACAGAGTGGTTATAGAGGTTTACAGTAATGAAGCCTTGATAGAAACCACAAGTGTTACCTTTTTAGGCCCTAGAAATTATAATTAAAACTGATAAAAAAAATAGCTATGAAAATAAATTGGGGAACAGGATTGGTAATCGGGATGGTACTTTTTATAGGCTTTATTCTATTTTTTGTAATAAAAATTAGTACCGATAAAAAGTATGATTACGATTTGGTGACCGAAGAATATTATAAAAAGGAAATGGTCTATCAAAACGAAATTGATGCCGAGAAAAATTCCCATTCATTGGAGGGAGCTATTTCGGGGGAAAAGACTGCGGAAGGATGGATGCTCACTTTTCCGAAAAATATTGATTACGCAAAAATAGAAGGCACCGTGTTCCTGTACAGGCCGTCCAACAAACAATTGGATTTTCAACTTCCACTGAAGCTTTCAAGTCCGAATTTGCTCATACCTGACCAGAGTTTGGTGGGCGGTCGCTGGAACACGATTGTGCAATGGAGGTATGAAGGAAAAGATTATTTGTACAAAAACGAAATAGTTTATTAATGAAATCGAAATCGCAAAGGAAAATGAAATCCGTAACCTGTAACCTGTAACCTGTTAACCTGTCACAAAGATGCTATACACAGCCCTTATATTTGGATTATTGGGAAGTTTCCACTGCGTGGGAATGTGCGGACCTATTGCCTTTTTGCTGCCTGTAGATAGAAATAATAAACTAAAAAAGATAGGACAAATTTTTCTGTATCACTTTGGAAGGATTTTGGCTTATAGTATAATAGGGCTTGTTTTTGGATTGGTTGGGAAGAGTTTGAACCTTTTCGGTTTTCAGCAACAACTTTCAATATTAATTGGGGTTTTAATGCTTGCGGTAATTTTGATACCCCAGAAAATTTTCAATAAATACAATTTTTCAAAACCTATTTTCAGAATTATTTCCAAAGTGAAATCTACTTTGGGAAAAGAACTGAAAAAGAAAACCCCGGATACGTTTTTGACGATCGGTTTCTTAAACGGATTTCTTCCCTGTGGCCTAGTTTATATGGCTGTTTTTGGTGCCATTGCAGCAGGAAATGCGCTCCATGGAAGTTTGTATATGGCGCTCTTCGGACTTGGTACCATTCCGCTGATGACTTCAGCCATTTATCTGGGCAACTTTCTTAACGGTCAAGTTCGGCAACGAATTCGGCGTGCAATCCCGATATTGGTAGTAATCATAGGCTGCCTTTTTATAGTTCGTGGTTTAGGGCTTGGCATACGTTATATTTCACCAAAGCCAATGACGGAAACCGTAGACGCACAATACAATTGTAATTCGGTGATTTCAGAAAATAAAACAATTAGTAACCATTAAATATTTAGATTATGATCAATTCAATGTTGCCTTTAGCGAATTGGGGTATGGGCACCGCCCTCATTATTTTCTTTGCAGTTTTGTGTATCGTTCTCACGGCCATAGTTCTTAATTTTGTGTTAGGCAATAAAAAGAAAGATGATGATGATGTTTCCAGTCCCAACGACAGTAACCTTTAAATATATGTACCGATGAAAATAATAAACTCCATACCGTTAGTTGATTTTACTGGTGGCATAGTAGCCACCGTCGTTTCTATTATTGTTTGTTTCGTCATTATTGGTGGCCTTATCTATTATGTGAAAAAGAGCAAAAAGCGAAAAAACATGGTTCACAACCGAAAAAAGAAAAACGACAATCCCGAAAAGAGAAGATAGACGTTCTCAATTTACGTCCTAACTTTGTATGAAGAATTACTTCGTCAAATCTATAATAGCTTTTACAGTTTCTTTGTTATCTACGCCTAATCCTTCCTGTTGATTAACAAGCTCACCTTTTTTGTTGAAGACACTGATTATGTTTGAGTGTGAAAAATCCATTGGCGAAATTTGTTTGTAGTTCACAGCCAAAACTGCTGCAAATTCACGGGTATCTTCCTCATTACCGCGCAGAAACAGCCATTTATCGTCTTCCATGTGATTTTCTTTTGCAAAAGCATTTAATCGTTCCGGCGTATCAGTTTTGGGGTCAATGCTTACAAAAACATATTGAACATTATCCTTTTTATCTTCGGAAATTTGTTTTTCAATATTGCGCATATCCGCCACCAATCTAGGGCAGGCAGCCTGGCAGGAAGTGTAAATCATCACCATTACTAATACTTTTCCCTGTAATTGTTTTAGTTCAATTTCATTGCCATCCTGGGTGGTCCAATGGGAGGGAAGGTTGTAGATTGACATATCAGAAATTTTGGTTTCAGCATTAATTTCCGAATTGTTTTCTGCTGTTATTGCAGCATCTTTCCTTGAGGCATCATTGCAGGAAACAGCCAGTAACGAAAATGCTATTAAAATATAATTGAAGTTTTTCATAAATATTATTTTAGTTTTCTAAATCCTTAGCACACCGAAATCCCAAGTTTTGGGAGGAATAGCGCGCTTTCATACTTCCGCGGAAAGCGTAGCGCATAAATGCGGCATAATTCATTAAATCGGAAGCGCCAATTGCCGCGCTTCCACAGAAAAGATTGGAATCTTTATCAACATCCTTTCTGGATTCGCCGGAGATTAGAACGGTGTTAAAATCTTGGGTCCATTCCCACACCAATCCGTGAAGATCGTAGATTCCCCAATAGTTTTTAAAAGTGGAACCTACTTCTTTATTAAAGGTTTTTGGAGTTTCATACCAATTTAAAATATATTGATTGTAGGCTTCCACTTTACGGGCATCAGGCACATTTTCATTTGCCATTGCGGCAAATTCCCACTCGTCCATTTTCGGCAGCCGTTTGCCTTGGCATTCGCAATATTTTTTCGCGGCAAACCAAGAAACATTTGTTACCGGTGAGCTGGGTTGCCCGCTGAAGGTTTCATCAGTTTTCCACTTTGTTAAATAACTTTCGTCGGCGAACAGACTTTTTATGTTGCTTTTTTTCCATTGCGGATTTTCCTTTACAAATTTCAGAAATTCGGCATTCGTAACGGGATAAATGTCCATCATAAATGGATCAACCTTAACCGTTTTGCCGGCCGCGCCATATAGTGGAAGGTAAACACCGCCCTTTACAGTGGCCATTCCGTTACTTTGGGCTGCGACCTTGCAAAACAATAAGGAACAGGATATGAAAAGGGCGATGTTGAATAATTTTTGTTTGAACACGATTTTATTTATTTCTTACGGCTTTCACCATTTCAGGGGTTACTTCTTTTTTGGAGTTGCCCCAACTGTTATAAACGTAGGTAAGTACGTTGGAAACTTCTTCGTCAGATAACGCTTGCGCGGTCATCACACTGTTGTATTTTTTTCCGTTTACAGTAATTTCGCCAGTTTTTCCGTGTAAAACGATATCTATGGCACGATTAACATCTGCATTTAAAAAGTCTGATTTTGCCAAAGGAGGAAATGCACCTTCTATTCCCTGTCCATTGGCTTGGTGACAAGCGGCACAAGTAGCCATAAATTTGTCTTTTCCGAAGGTCATTCGCTCTTCAAAACTTAACGCTTTCATTTCTACTTTTTCTACTTTAGGACCGCCCGTTGGCATAGATTGGATTACACCACCTTCGGGAAGATAGATGCCATCGCGGATTTCGCCAGAATAGATTGTTTTATTCTCTTCACCTTCCACTTTCAACATTGCAAGGGCACCTTTATTGAAAGCCCTAAAAATGGAATGGTCAACTAAAATAAAAGTTCCCGGAACATCCACCCTGAATTCTACAATTGCGGCACCGCCAGCAGGTATCAATGTGGTTTGGACGTTTTCGTTTATCATGTCTCCTCCTTCAATATGGACCTTGTCAAAAATTTCCCCAATAACGTGGAATGAAGAAACAAGCCCTGGCCCACCGTTACCTACAAAAAGTCGTACTTTTTCACCAACTTTGGCAGTAATTGCATTATCGCCGGTCATGGCACCCACGTGGCCGTTGAAGACTACATAGTCCGGAGTTTCATTGATTGCTTTCTGCATATCAAAGGCTTGCAGGCCTCGGTCCCCATATTTGCCTTCGGTATAAAAATCACCCTGCATTATATAATATTCTTTGTCAACAGGGTCCAAACCACCTTCAGGTTCCACTAAAATAAGGCCGTACATTCCATTGGCAATGTGCATTCCCACTGGCGCGGTGGCGCAGTGGTAAACATAAAGCCCCGGATTCAGCACTTTAAAGGAGAACACTTTTTCGTGACCCGGAGCCACAAATGAAGATTCCGCGCCACCTCCTGGACCGTTCACGGCGTGAAGGTCAATGTTGTGCGGCAACTTGTTGTCTGGGTGGTTTTTTAGGTGAAATTCCACTTCATCGCCCACGCGGGTTCTGATGAAGCTTCCGGGAACGGTACCACCGAAGGTCCAATAAACATACTTAACGCCGTCGGTCATTTCTCCTTCGCGTTCTTGGATTTCAAGATCCACAATCAATTTTTTCGCCATACGTTTTCCTATGGGGGTTGGTACAAATGGAGGGGAGGTGAGCTCGGCAATCATTTCTTGATTTACCGGAATATCTACCGTATCGTTGTATTTTTTTTCGGATTGGTCATTTACACAGCTTGAGAAAAGCACTAAAGTGCCTAGACCGAAAAGCATTTTTTTTAGGTTCTTAATGATTGTTAAATTCATAGCGTAATATTTAAGAGTGGTTTAGATTTATTGGTTGTTAATTCTATTAATATGTTTTTCTCCAGTGAACAATACCGGATTAATTGTTAGCATGGCCCAAGCCCAATTATTGGAATTGCCATCAAAATTATTTTTTACGGTTTCGATGCCATTGAAAGCAAAAAATTGTGAATACCCAGCCTGGACACTCACAAATTCGCTCAATTTATGTGAAGTTACTAAATCTAATTCAAAACCCAAGTCATTGGAACTTTCATTAACAATATCGGCTGCGGCTGAAAATTTATGAATGGCTATGAAAAAGTTTGATTTTTCTTTATAAGTATATTTTGCATTTGCATAAACATCAACCAATCCAACGTTGTTGAAATGGTTGCCTACATAGAAGTAATCCATAAATCCATTAAACTTGTGATTTGTTCCATATAGCGGGTTGAAAGCCTTATTTTTTCCGTTTGAAGGCGCACCAAAATCGTTTCCGCTTTGCAGTTCGCCGCCGATAGTAAAATTTAAATTTTTTGTTGCGGCATAACTTGTTTCCAAGGAAACCAAATATGCGCTCAAATCATTATTGGCAACATCGCTGCCAAATTGATAGTATAAATTTGAGGCAAATTGGAATTTGTTCCATTGGATCTTTAAATGAGTTCCGGCGGTTTGACTGAATCGGGTATCATTTTTGGATTCGTCAATTTCGTCAATATATTGCATGCCGTTATTTAGGAAGAGAAAACTTGCGGAAACTTTTTTCCAATCCTTATGTAGCCATACATATTGAAAACTTTTATAGGTATTCTTGGAAAGAATATTTCCTGTCAATGCCTCACCATCTTGATTATAAGCAACTCCCAGATGAAGTTTCAAAAAGGCTGGTTCAAATTTTAAGATTGCAGCGTCGTGGCTTCGGCCCTGTTGTGCCCAGTCCACATTTCCAAAGAAACGCTGGTCGTCATAAACAATTTCCTGACGACCAATTTTTAAGTCAAGTTCCGGAATCAATTGTATTTCCGCCCAAGCTTGATGCAGGGAGAAGCCGTTTTCGTCCGCTACATTCAATTGAGGCACATCTCCCCAAACCCGTACATCTTGCGGACTTAAGTAGAAGTGAAGCTTTTCTGTTTCATATTGAAAATTCAAACGTGTTCTTTGCGAAACAAAAGCAGCTGGATTTGTATCATCCGGAAAAAGTGTTTTATAGCCGTGACGGAATTCAAAACGGGGCCGTAGCTGTGCATCAATTGTAAATTGTGAGTAGGTAAAGTTTATGGAGAAAAAGAGTATTAGAACGAGGGGTTTTGTTGGTTTCATAACTATTTGTTACTATTTAAGATACAAATGTCTTATTTTTAATTTTTAGAATAAATGATATTTATCAATTCAGATTATTTTCTAAAGTGCATCAAAATAAAAAGATTCTTTAAACGGTCATTGAAAATAATTGTGTTTCGGGCTTGTTGCGTTGTAAAAGAACATCGAAAGCCATGCAGATATTACGTACAAAAGGGCGTCCCTTTTCAGTAATTTGAAGTTTATTGTCTTCCATTTCCAATAAGCCATCATCTTCCATTTCTTTTAGCTTATCGAGAATATCCGGCAACTCTTTAAACTCAAGTGATTTTTCATTCCATGAAGTTTCCATCCTGCACATCAAATTAAGAATATGTTTGCGGATAATTAGATCTTCCTCATTTAATATATGACCTCGATACACGGGAAGAATGCCTTGTTCAACCAATTCTTGGTATTCTTCCACGTTCTTGGAGTTTTGGGCGAAACTGTACCAACTGTCTCCAATTGCGGAAACACCTAAACCCAACATTAATTGGGTTTTGCTGTCAGTATAACCCATAAAGTTTCGGTGTAGTTTTTTTTCTTCAACAGCTTTATAAAGACTATCAGTTTTTAGTGCGAAGTGATCCATTCCTATTTCGATGTAACCAGCTTCTTCCAACATTTTTTTGCCAATTTCATACATTTCCCTTTTTTCATTGGCATTTGGTAGATCTTCCTCCTTAAAACCCCGTTGCCCATTTCCTTTTATCCATGGAACGTGCGCATAACTGTAAAACGCAATGCGATCTGGCATTAATTCTTTGGTTTTTTCAATGGAATAAATAACGTGTTCCTTTTTTTGAAATGGAAGTCCAAAAATAATATCGTGTCCCACTGAAGTATAGCCAATTTCCCGTGCAGTTTCCGTAACACGTTTTACATTAGCAAAGGGCTGAAGTCTGTGAATAGCTATTTGAACCGTGGGATTATAATCCTGCACGCCATAACTAACCCTGGTAAACCCGCAGTCAAAAAGTGTTTGCAAATGTTCCCGCGAGGTATTGTTTGGATGCCCTTCAAAACTGAAGGATGGATTTTCGGCAACAGTTGCGTCTCGAAAAATTCCTTTGATGAGCAACTTTAAATTTTCAGCTGAAAAAAAAGTTGGGGTGCCACCGCCAAGGTGTAGTTCTTTAATAACGGGTCTTTCGGTAAATAATTCCAAGTAAAGTCGCCATTCTTTCAAAACAGATTCAAGATAAGGCGTTTCTACATTATGGTTTTTTGTGATGCGCTTGTTGCAGCCACAAAAAGTGCAAAGGCTTTCGCAGAAAGGAAGGTGAATGTAAAGACTAATTCCTTCATTAGCATTGCTTTCCAAAAAACTTTGGGTTACGTTTTTCTTCCATGCACTTAACGAAAAATCTTCGTTGTTCCAATACGGAACTGTTGGATAGCTGGTATATCGTGGACCGGGCACGTTGTATTTGGAAACTAAGCTACTTTGCATGACTTTTAAATTATGGGCCAAAAGTAGTTTTGTTAGTTTTTTTATAAAATGATAATTGTCAGTTTGCCTGTTGAAAAGTTCTTCTTCGGACATCATTTTTTGTTCAACTACTTTTCCCTATATTTTTAAGCGTAAAGTCTGCAGCACTTTTTAAACCATCCAGTTCGCTCCAATTTACTGGCATGGCAAGACTGGCTTTTTCATTTGCCCTTAAGGAATATGGACAAACTGAAGTCTGGGCATAGGAGTTTCGAAGATAATCTACAAATATTTTTCCTTGCCGTTTGTTTTTTCTTATTGCGGTTGTAAATAAATCTGGATATTTCTTTTCAAGCTCCACAGCATCGTTTTTAAAAGTGTCGTGTAGTTCATCAAAAGTTTTGGTACGGCGTAATTTATACCAGACATGCAGACCGTTTTGTCCAGTTGTCATTAATTGTGGATCCTTTCCTTTTTTTCTAAAATAATTACCTACAAGGCGTGCTGCTTCCTTAACATCTTCAAAGGAGTTATTGGAAGGGTCAAGATCAAACACCACCTTATCTGGTTTATATAGCTTATCTTTTTTAGAAAGCCAAATATGAAAAACGACAGTTCCTTGATTTGCCAAATAAATGAGTGCTTTTTTTGAATTGCACAATATTTGGGTGTTGCTTCCTTCTTCAGTCTTTATTTCAACGGTTTTTATAAAATCGGGAAAGTAGTCTGAAGCACTTTTTTGGTAAAAACCATCTTCATTTATGCCATTTGGAAAACGCTGAAGGGTTAAAGGTCTATTTTTCATATAAGGCAGCATTTTATTTGCCACTTCGTCATAATATTGCACCATCTGCAGTTTACTAATATTTTCTTTTGGAAAAATAATTTTGTCCGGATGTGATATTTCTACGCCTGCTATATCCATTTGTGTATTTTTTGAATTTATTTATTTTTCTGGGGTGATTCCTTCACTACTTCAGTTGCTTCTTTGTCCGTCCTCATTCCCAAAAAGCGGGGATGCCTCAGTTTGTTTGTTTTTGTCCATTCCGTAAAACCAAATTGCCCAACATACTTTGGCTCTATCCAATGGTTTTCACCATTTTTGACATCGTGAAAATTAGCAAATGGACTTTCTTCACGTATAATTTTATCAAAATTTGATCTCCATTTTTTTAAAAAGGCATTGTCAAAACCAGTTCCTACCTTTCCGGCATAATATAATTTTCCCTTTTTAAAATAACCCACCAAAAGAGCTCCAAATCCTTCTCTTTCGCCTTGTGGTTCTGTAAATCCTCCTATTACCAACTCCTGTTGATGTGAGCATTTAAATTTCAGCCAATTTTTACTACGGCTAGCGGTATATTCACTTTTTGCATTTTTTGCGATAATTCCTTCCCATCCTTTTTCACATGCCTGTTTTAAATAGTTTATGCCTTTTTCATTGCGGTAAGGCGTAAAACGGATAGGGTCATTCCAATCCATCACTTTTTTTAGAATGGTTTTTCGGGTGCGAAGGGGGATTTTATTTAGGGCGAAATGGTCATAATATAAAATATCAAACAAATAGATAAATAGTTTGACGGCGGCTTTTCCTGGGGCCAATTGCTTTCGTGCTTGCAACTTACTGAAACTGGTTCTGTTTCCTTCAAAGGCCACAACCTCACCATCCAGTATCATATTGGGATAATTCTTCTTTTTTAAAGATTGTACTATATCTGGATAATCTTCTGTCAGGGAATTTTTATTTCTTGAATACAAGGTAACTTCTCCCTGCTTTATTACCACCTCGCATCGAATTCCATCTAATTTTCGTTCATAGATCCACTGGGGGTCATCAAAATAATCTTCCGTTAATGTGGCTTTCATCAACGGAAGATAATCTGGCATGGGTTCCACTTTTGAATTTCTCAACTTGGCAGCCCCTAAAATATGATCTAGTGTTTGCATTATTCCTCTTCCTTGGCAATCTGTTTCATGGTTCGACCAGTGCTAACACTTTTGTTTTGGGTGCTGGTTGGATTTCTTCGGGCATCGGCAAATTCATCATCCATTTTTATTAGGAGCCAATTGCCTTTCATTTTTCCTCCTTTCATTTTTACAAGGGCATAACCTCCTTCTAGTTTTTTGCCTTTTAAGATAAATTCCAGGCTCCCCATTTTATAAGCTTCGGAAAGAGAAATGGGATCGCCTTCTTCAGTTTTTTTTATGTTTTCAAAAGTGCCATTGTCCCAAATCATAACCGTACCACCGCCGTATTGTCCTTGTGGGATAGTGCCCTCAAAATTGGCGTATTCCATTGGATGATCTTCTGTGGGAATGGCCATTCGCTTTACAGAAGGATCTGTACTGGGCCCTTTTGGGACGGACCATGACTTGAGGGTGCCGTCAATTTCAAGTCGAAAATCGTAGTGAAGGTTCGTGGCATCGTGTTTTTGGATTACAAACACATTTCCCTTTTCAGAATGCTTGCTTTTTCCTGCTTTAGGCTCCTTGGTTATAGTAAAATCCCGCTTTTCGTTATACGCTTCTTTTTTCATGGTAATTTATTTTAACTCTCTTCAATTTACGATTCTGTCTTATAAATTATTTATAACGTATTCATAAATTTTATGGAAACTTTCGCGAATATTTACTTTACAAATTCAAAGAACCCTTTTCATTTCCTCCTACAAAATTTCATAATGAATAGGCTTAAAACTGCCACCGTTGCTATCTTCAGCTGAACAAGCAGTTAAAGCGACAATTAAATCCATCTGTGCCTCAAAAAGCACATAATCTCCCGGAACGCTTAATGGAGGTAATACGCTTAACTTTCCATGTGTATCAAATTGAACATTCATAAAAATATTGAAGGCGGTGGGCACATCGTCTGGCTGAATATTGTAGGGTTCAAGATTTTTGTAAAGATTCTCAAAACAGCTGGGGTGGTATTCTGGATTGTTGTACATTATCTGAAATGTTTCCGGACTGCACGGGGCAAGCAAAAAGTCATTTCTTCCGTTTGTATCTTCAAGAATTTCCATCATTTTTCTGCTTCGATTGCTCCACAAAAAATTTCCTTTTGTAATTAGTATACTTTCTTCAAAATCAAGAGTTTTTCCGGATGATATTTTCTCCCTGTTATCTTCTGCATTAAACAGTACCATATCGCTTACTTGTTTTCCCAATGGGTCAATTACTTTTAATTTTTGTCCTTTTTTTAAAATAAAGGCCGCGCCAGTTTGTGGGGGTATTTTATGATTCATGGGATTTCTTTTTAAAATGTTCAGAAATGTGCGGACAAGCAGAAGCATTATTTAAGCCTGAAATAATATTGTCTTTATCCGTGTCTGAAAAATCTTGGTGCCATTTGCTGATACCTTTAATATCTATCGGTTTTAACCAAAATCCGGTGATGTGCGGAAAGTTTTTCTCCCAAATATGAGCGGGAATATCTTCCCTGTACAATGGATGTTTTTTGTCTTTTTCAAACCTTTTGATTAATTTTTCAAGACTTTGGCTCAACTCGTTCTTATTTTGGATTGTGATCTGCGCTCTTACATGAACCGCGCTATAATCCCAGGTACTAATTTCGGGTTCTTCATACCAGGATGAAGAAATGTAGGTGTCCACCCCTTTGAATATCAGCAACATTTCAGTGTTATTTTTTAAAAATGGTAACATCGGGTTGTGATTGGCAATATGACCAAAAAGAATAAAATTGTCAGCATCTCCTTTGGATAGTATGGGAATGTGGGATGCCAAAAGATGATCACCTTGAATAACGACAGAAGCAAACGGATTTTCACTAATAAAATTAAAATGGAAATGAGGGTCATCCATTTTATATTGTTTAGGTTGGTACATATTTATTTTTGTTTTAAAGGCGAAGTAAATTATTTAATTATTTATGAAATGGACATTTCCACGAATCTCCAACATTTCTTCCGCTATATTGTCTCGCCTCACTGCTTGCTCCAAAATCTTCCAATACCGGATTAACACTTCCTTGAAGGTCTTTATCGCGTTTTCTGATTTTATCGCGTACTTTTTGATACGCTCCCATTTCACGCAATTGCTCGAACTGCAAATGAAGATTGAAAACAATAGTAGGATAGGGCGCTCTTCGCGCCATTCGGGAACTTTTTGGATGCATTCCCACAATATAAAAAGCATGGTTGTAAATGCTAAAACTAAAATTAGGATCTTTCGGATTATCGCTTACCCTGCTATCCCAGGCGCACGGGTCTTTTTCATGGATAAATTGTAATTGGCGCCACAGTAAATTTTCAAATTCCAATTCCGTTTCAATGGAAGTCTCTGGGAAAACGGCAATTAAAGATTCAAAACTCTTAGCATTAAAATCATAATTTGCAATATATTCTTCAATAGCTTTTAAAAGTTGGGAGGCAGTGGCCTTACTACCTAATTTTTCATAGGTGTGTAAGGTATATTGTTCCATGGAAAAAACCGTATTTGCCATAATACAGGGATGGTTTTTATCAATAATGAACGATCGGTATTCTTCCTCTATTTGATCTCGATAATTATGGAGGTTTGGATTCATTTGGACTGCTTTCATAGTTTCTTTTTTTTGAAATTAATGAAAATGGTCCATTGCAATGTCAACTTTTAAACACTTTTAAAATATCCTTAAGTACTAATTAACAATTAAAATTAATACTGTTAAGTTTCTAAGCAAATGAGCAAAGAAAAGTATCAAAGTTTTAAATTCTCTCATAACTATTTCCATTCCGTTTTTGCCCCAATCAAATTTGAAATACAAGCACGAGAACAATCAACCAGAATTAGTATGACCACATAATTGCCAGAACCATTATTAGTTCCAATTCTTTTAGCGGATTACATCTTTCATTAGATAATCCTCAATTTCAATATTACGGTCTTGCGAATGCATTACAATCATATCTCCAGTGGTTTCAAATACAACAGCTTTTACTTCCGATAATTGCATTACATTGGCTTCTCTTAATTTAGATATCAAGTCGCCTTCGGTGATCCTCGCTTTTCGCAGATTTTCGTGAAGGATGGTAGAGCCATCCATTAAAAGAAGGGGAGTGTTATCTATGAGGTTGTGAAATGATTTGTATCTTCTAAAATAAGCCGCCAATAACTGTAATATATAAACCATTAACAAGCCAAAAACCCCTGCTAACAAAGAAACACTTTTAGACAAAAGAGTAGTGGCTATTATAGACCCTATTGCCACCGTCATCGCAAAGTCAAAACTGGACATTTTACTAAAACTTCGCTTTCCGAAAATACGTGTGAATATTATTACCGAAATATAAATTCCCAATGAGCTGATTGCAATAGCCAATAATTCTGTGGGAGTTGATTCTAACCACTGTTCCATGATAGTTGTTTTTACAATTCCTTTAAAGGACTTAAAGGAAGATTAATAAAAGTAAATAAGGTAATTAAGCGGGAGACACGAGGTCTATTTGCAAACGAAATTATAAAATAAGAACCCAAAATACCACTGGATTAAAAATATTTTAACAGATTATTTTGCAGATTTTATCACTAATAGCCAAAGTATTATCACTAGGAAAATGCAAATTCAGTTAATGATAATTAAAGTACATTTACATTATTCAGAAAAATAAAAATAGCAATGCATAAAATCATTTCACATTCCATTCCTTTTAAAGAAATATTAAACGACCTATCCAAACAATTGAAGACTAACTACACCCAGTCATGTGAAGAATATATAATGAAAATTCCTTCAAAGTATGGTTCAGGCAGTATAAAGGGAATTAACTTTAAGGAAGGTCTGGGCCTACTTATTTATGATTGTATGTTTAATGAAGATGTTGAAATTCACTTTGTTGTCAATCAAATACATCCATTAAAATTTCTTTTTTGTGAGGAGGGCGGATTCTCCCATAGTTTTGAAAATGAAAAAACAATCCATCATGTGAATGTTTTGGAAAACATTATTGTGGCGAGCGATAAAAATAATGGCCACGTGTTAAAATTTAAAGCGGGTGTGCGGACAATTATAAACAGTTTAGAGATTATTAGGAGTCAATATCTGTTGCGGATGGAGTGCGAAGTTAAAAGTTTGGATAACGAATTGAAGAAATTGTTTATGGATACCGACGGAAAAAGGCAGTTTTATTTTCACGGACATTACAGTGTTCAAATGGCTGATCTTTTTTCGCAGTTGAAGAGTTCCGAGATGAATAATTTTATGCGGACCATCCATCAACACGGAATTGCTTATCGATTGCTTTCGGTTCAAATAATGGAATATTATGATGCCCAAAATGCAGCAGAGAACCAATCTCTTTTGAAAAAAAACGAACAACTGTTAATTATGAAAGCTGCGACTTTAATCGAAAATAATATTTTGGATTTTACCACCGTTAAAAAATTGAGTGAACAGATAGGTCTTAACGCTGCTAAACTTCAAACAGGATTTAAACATATATATGGAGTTACAGTTAACGAATTTGTGCAGAATAGAAGGTTGGATCTTGCCAAAAACCTAATAAGAAATACCGATTATACCTTTTCGGAAATAGCATATATGGTGGGACTTTCCAGCAAGAGTTACTTTTCAAAAATTTTTAAGAATCGCTATGGAATTACGCCTTCTGAAATAAGGAAAGGAAAGTGATTTCCGAATCTTTACGCTCACTTTCTAATTTATATTTTTCCTTTGTTGTATGTTGGCCATTTAACCCCCAATCAATTCTCCACCATTTATATGTATGAATTGGCCTGTAATATAACTGCTATCTTCACATGCTAAAAAAACATAGCCCGGGGCGACTTCACTGGGTTGACCCGCACGTCCCATAGGACTATCCTGTCCAAAATCGCTTACATCGTCAAAAGTTGCTGGTATTAAAGGAGTCCAAATAGGACCGGGAGCAACCCCATTTACGCGGATTCCTTTTTTTGCCAAATTGGCTGAAAGGGAACGGGTGAAACTTACAATGGCTCCTTTGGTACTTGAATAATCTATTAAGTGATCGCTTCCTCTATATGCCGTTACGGAACTTGTGTTGATAATAGCATCACCTTTTTGTAAATGTTTTAATGCCGCTTTTGTTACAAGGAAGTAAGCATAAATATTGGTTTGAAAAGTTTTATGGAGCTGTTCTACTGAAATTTCACCTAATGTATCTTTAGGGAATTGAACTGCGGCATTATTAACCAGTATATTGAGTTTGCCATACTCAGCTATGCAAAGTGAAACCACTTTGTTACAAAATTTTTCTTCAGTCAGGTCTCCACTAATAATTAAACACTTTCTGCCTTCTTTCTCTACCAATTTTCTTGTCTCTAAAGCATCTTCGTTTTCCTCTAAATAGACTATTGCAATATTACAGCCTTCCCGAGCAAAGTGAACAGCTACACTGCGGCCAATGCCACTATCACCTCCTGTAATAAGGGCAATTTTGTTTTTTAGTTTATCTGAACCCTTATAATTTTTTCGAATAATTTCGGGTTCAGGCTTCATTTTGGCCTGTTTACCCGGTTGAGATTGTGATTGTTCAGGAAATGATTTTGGTTTCATAATTGAGTGTTTAATCTATGTAAAAGCTCTATAAATTGATATTTAAACTTTTGCTGTTGATGAAAGGTCTATTTATTGTCCAGCGTCATGCGAGCCCTGTTCTTTTTCTCCGGGTGCCTTTTCTTTGTTAATATCCTCTTTTCTCTCTTTTCTTTCTTTTTCAGTATCACCGTATTGGTTGTGGTCTCTTTCTTTTCCAAACCCGTTTTCTGTATTTCCCATAAGTTTCGTTTTTATGTTATGTTTTCCTATTTGTTAAAATTTGAATATGCTCTTTTGTAGAAAATAAAATTATCATGAAATTGTGGAAAGACCCGAATATTATTCTTTTAGCATTAAACTTAAAATTGATTTAGTTAAAATTAATAACAGCTAGCTTTCTATATTTCAAAAAAGGAGACCCTTGAGGTCTCCTTCACTATTATAAATCAACAATGAATAGATGCTGCCACTTAAGTACAGCGAACTATGGGTTTTGATCTGGAAGATTACTTGAATTATTTCCTGTGTTCGTATTGCTGTTATAGTTGTCAGTATTTGTATTGGTAGAATTGTTAGGATTATTTGTACGGTTATCTCGCCAGGTTTCGTATTGTTCATATTGGTTATTCTCCAAGATTTCTCGTAAGCTTTTGTCCATAGTAGCACTTCGGAAATATGGGGAATTACTCATTGAATCCTGAAAATGGGGATTTTCTTTTTCAAACCGTTGAATTTGCTCTGGGGTCATATTAAGTTGAACATAGAAAGTTGCCTTATCAAATTTTGTTCCTTGGGCATCATTAGGGTTGGTGGGATCTAATTCGCTAAAATTACTTTTAGCTGAATTCTCATTTATATCTATTTCCTCTGTGTTATCAAGATCATCGTCTGTTGCATCCACGTTATTTCTACAAGCTGAAAGTGCAATTATTAAAATAAGTATTAAATAGATTTTGATTGATTTCATAAGCAAGGTTTTATAAATTTTATTTAAGGAAGGAAGATATACAAACTTTGTAAGAAGAATTGTCACAAAAAAATAAAAGAGTTGTCTTTTCAAAAATTAGTTTTATATAAAAAGTCTTAAAATTTAGAAGCTGTATTAACTGATGAATATTTTCAGGAACATCAAGCTATGCTGTCAACTTATTCTCTTTTAACAGAAAAAATAAAAAATATACACAATTATGTAAATTATTGTAAAAATTGTGTAAAACTAAACTTATAATGGATATGTAATTTTACCAAAACCTAACATCACTCATTTCAATGTTAACTTTTATTTTAAATTTCTTATTTATTTTGGTAGTGGGGCTATGGATCGTAATACTCTCCTTATTTGAACATACCTCAATAGTACATATATTATTGTTATTGGCAGCAATAATCTATGTTGTAAAGCTTATGAACCAGGAGTGGGAAAAAAGTAAGTGAAAAATTTATCCTAAAATAGATGATCGTCTGCCAACTTTACTTCAAGTCCAAATAGGTGGAGGTTGTTTTTTGATTTCAAACTTTTAGTTATGCAGTTTCCGGTGTGCTGATGGGGTTATATCATACCGATCCCGAAATATTTTCGAAACGGTGGCTTATGTTGCCCATTAGGCAATAAAGGAATTTTACAGGATGGATTTGGTTTACAACAAATTTAATTTCCAAATCTGAGTAAAACTTGCACATAAACTCAATAAAACTAATTCCTCCGGCAAAAGCAATTCCTTTAATATAGCCACTGCCCCAGGCTGAAGGTATTTTTATTTTATATCCATCACAGTTATTAACACCTTGTTTTTTAAAGGCTAAGCCAAGCTCAAACATTATTTTATCAATAGGAAGTGAACTTATTTCAATTGTTTTCAAAATGAAATTTTTAAAAAGGCACAATTGATAATCTAGTAAGAAACTATTATGATTTTTAATTATTCGTATTTTATTTTAAATAGTCTTATTTAATAAAATCTAAAATACTTATTCGAATGGTTATGTATTGATGCTTAAAAGTCTAAAGTAATTCATTTTGAAACTTAGATAATCTACAAAACCATTTGCTTAGGGTAACACCCAAAAAGTTAATTCAACTGACAAAGGTCATTCTTTTAATTTCTTATCTGAATTAAATTTACGAGTGCAATTCAGTGGATTAAGGAATTAATCTTATAAACTGGTTTATCACCAATAGCTTTTAAGGTTTTTTTATGCCGAGAATTTCAAATCTTTTATGAAACCCATTACGATGAAAAATATATTGCTTCCCACAGATTTTTCCGAAAATGCATACAATGCACTGGAATATGCCGTTCAGTTTTTTAAGAACGATGAGTGTACTTTTATTTTGTTAAACACTTTTACTCCGGTAGCCTATAATGTAACCAGTTTAGCCGACAGCTATTCTACCATGATGATTGAGGAAATTTCCCGAAAAAACTCTGAGCGTGGTTTAGAGGAAATAGAAAAAAAACTAAAGAAAAAGTATAATAACCCCAAACATGTTTTTGAGAAGCATGCCGCACTCAATTTATTGGTTAGTGAAGTCACGTCAATTGTAAACGAGCGGGCAATAGATTTGATAGTAATGGGCACAAAGGGCGCCACGGGAGCCAAAGAGATCTTTTTGGGTACAAATACGCTACACACCATTAAAAGAGCTAAATGTGCCGTAATCGCAGTTCCGGAAGACTTTACTTACGAAGCCCCCAAAGAAATCCTATTTCCGACGGATTTTAATTTTTCCATTAAAAATAAATTTCTACCGCTGTTAAGATCCATTTGTACAAAACAGATTTCGCGGCTGAATATTCTGAATGTTTATTTCGGTGACCCTTTGACCGACGAACAGGAAAAGGTAAAAGAGGCACTGGATTCCTATTTCAAAAAAAGCGCCCATCTTTTTCACATCACTAAACATGTGGATGTTGTGGAAGCCGTAGAAGAATTTCAAATACGATATAAAATAAATTTTATTGTTATGGTACATAACAAACATGCTTTTTTTGAAAATCTATTATTCAAGCCCGTAATAAAACAGTTGGTATGCCATACAAGGGTTCCATTTATGGTACTTCCCTCGCAAACGCAGATGAAGGATTAGCAGAAGATTTTTAGGAAACAAGTTTTTACTCTGAATTATAAAATTATGGATATTAAGAAAGCACTTCGAATTACAGTATTCATTCTTACCATAGTCTTCCTGCTATTAATGGCGTTGAGCCTTTGGTATAAAGACACCTATTCCATGGAAGAGGTGTCAACGGAGCAATTATATTCTGAAAATTTGGAAACCAACATTTTGATAGCTACCCAAGGAAGTGAATTTAAAAGGGCAATCGTAACAAACATAAAAAACCATTTTAAACTTGACACGGTTTTCCTAAAAATTATAGATATAAAGGAACTCAATACGGTTAATCCCAATGAATATCGTGCAGTGGTAATACTTCACACCTGGGAATACGGCAAACCGCCTTCACCAGTCACGGATTTCATCACCAAAAACATTGAAGACAAACATAATTTTATTGTGCTCGGAACATCGGGAAAAGGCACTAATAAAATAGAAGGTATTGATGCTCTTGCCGGAGAATCCATTCTTGAAAATGCTAGTGATTATTCCGATGAAATTATTACGCGGCTCAATAAAATATTTGACTCTAACCTTTTAAAACATTCCTTATGAAAAAGATATGCTTGCTGTTAATCCCTTTCCTCTTTTTAAGTTGTTCCAGCATTCAGGTAGTTGATAGCTGGAAAAATGAGGATATAGCATTTTTTAAGCCCCAAAAGCTTTTGGTTGTTGGAGTAACCGACAACCTTACCGCGCGTATAATTTTTGAGGAGAAAATGAAAAATGAATATTTAAAACGAAACATAAACGCCGTGGAAAGCACAAAGGTTTTAGAGGCATCATTCACCAATTCTGAAAAATCAGAGGAAGAGATTTTAGATATGATTGCAGGCCTTTCCGAAAAAGGATTTGATGCCGTAATTATTTCCGCAGTGAAAGGTATTGATGAAAAAAATAGTTATTACCCCGGTTATTACACCGTAAATTATAATTGGACCCGTTTTGGGAAATATTATTATAGATATCAGGATATCTATTACAACCCGGCCTATTACAATGAGTTCAGTGTTTATCGCGTGGAAACATCTATTTATAACATTAATGAACAAAGTGATAAATCCCTGATTTGGGTAGGCTCCCTGAATATAGTAGATCCCCAATCTATAAAAAGTACGGTAAACGAATATGTTGCAACCATAATGAAGCAGCTTGAAAAGGAGCGGGTTATCACTCCACTTTAGCTAAATTTATTTGTAGATGCTCTACTATTTCATAATATGAAAGTAATGATGATAAATAAAGTGCTGTTTTTGTTTTTGGCATATTCACTTTTCGCCTGTGTGGGCAGCGGTCAAAAAAAGCCCCTTTTACAAAATCCTGCTCTTCTCGCTGCGGACAATAATCTCAAAATTAATACCCAGGAACCTGAAACCATTTGCGTCGAAAAGGATGTACCCATCCGTAATTATTTTAGGTGGATGGATAGTGTGGTTGCTGCCCATAACACAAATCATACATACCGGATAGATGAATATATTTTGGTGCACAACAATCGGTGGATTATAGATACCCTTGCGAATACAGATTACTATTATTTGAAGGAAAAGGGAATATTCAACGAAGATTCACAGGCTTTGCTTGCTCTGCGTGAAGGTCAGCTAATTAATGTGCCGGATTCGCTGCAAACAGAAAATATAAGAGAGCGGCTTGCAAAAACTTATTTAGATATAAACATTCCGGAATTCAAGTTGCGTATCATTGAAAACGGAAAGCCGGTGTACAAATTTCTGATAAGGGTGGGGCAAAACGGCAAGCGTTACTTGGCCATGGCCGATAGGGAAGTGGATATGCGTACAAAACCGGGAATTGGAACTATAATACGGGTAAATAAAAATCCGGTTTTTATCAATCCAAAAGACAATCACAAATACCAAACCACCCGAAGGGATGATGGGAAAGTAACCAAACTGCCTGCAATTCCGTGGTTGGAACCCGCTATAAACGGTCAGAGTTTGGGACAACTCATTCATCCTACCACAAACTTGGAAACCCTTGAAAAAGCCTATTCAAATGGATGTATAGGATTGCGGGAAGCAGATACGTGGGTGGTATATTACTACGCGCCTTTGGGCACCAAAGTGTTTTTGAGATACGATTTAACAGCCAAAAATGAGAAAGGGGAAACGGTGGAATTTAAGAATATCTATCCCGGTTTTGAAAATCTGAGCATACGGAAAGAAGCTTTGGAAGCTGCTCTGAAAGCTATTGATGGGAAACCTATTCCTGTTTGCGACTGTCATTTGTAATAACAATTTTACTCCAGTCTCCCTTAAGTGATCACGGATGCAGATTCAGCAACTAATTTTCCATCTTCCATTTCAATTATTCTGTCAGTTTTTTTTGCAAAATCGGTGTCGTGGGTGACGATAAGAAGGGACAATTGCTGTTCGTTACTCAATTGACGAAAAATATTAAAAACATTTTCGGCATTATAGCTGTCAAGATTTCCCGTGGGTTCATCGCCCATTATAATTGAAGGATTGTTGATCAATGCCCTTGCAATGGCAACCCGCTGTTTTTCGCCACCGGAAATGCGGGATGCTTTTTGGGTGGCCAATTTTTCAATATCCAACATCCGCAGTTTTTCAATGGCGTCGTGTTCAATTTCAGCAAATGATTTCTCCCCTAATTTTTTTGCTGGTAGCATAACGTTTTCAAGCACGGTGAATTCCGATAATAAATAATGGAACTGGAAAACAAAACCTATGTGTTTGTTGCGTATATAAGAAAGATGGTTACTGCTCTGCCCTGTAATCAATTGGTTATTCAATAACAATTCTCCTTCATAATCGGTATCCATTGTAGAAAGAATATATAACAATGTAGATTTCCCGCAACCGGATTTGCCCATAATGGAGGTGAATTCGCCTTGGTTTATTTTGAAGGAAATATCCTTTAATACATGAAATGTTGTAGCATTTTTAAAATATTTATTGATATTTCGCGCTTCAAGAACTGTTTTCATAGTACTGGGGTTATTGTCCTCTAATAATATCAACGGGGTCAATTTTTTTGGCTTTTAATGAGGGTAAGTAACCCGCAAAAAAAGTGGATAATAGGGCAAAGATGATTCCTATATAATAGTGCCATATCCTGAAATTTATGGGATATGTTGTTATGGTGGGCAGTGCTTGCGTTTCAAAGGGAATGTTATCAATAATGGAAGAAAGTAGGAATCCCAAAAATAAGCCTACAATGCCACCTATAATCCCGATAATTAGCGCTTGGCTCATAAAAATAAGTTGGACATCCTTTCCAGAAAAGCCTGTGGCCTTTAAGATGGCGATATCCTTCATTTTTTCATAAATGAGCATATTGAGAATGTTATAAATTCCAAAGCCGGCTACTATAAGTAGGGTGATGGAAACGGCATAGGTGATAAGGTTTCTTATAGAGCTACCCGTTTCAAACTGGGCATTGGCGGTGTTTATATCTACGGCTTTTACATTAAATTGCTGCTCCATTGTTTGGGCCAGAGGCAAGGCGTTGGCAATATCATAAAGCTTTACATTTATATCGGTGATATAATTTTCCGGCTCGCCCAATATGCGCTGTACGGTTTTAATGGTTGCAAAACTTTGAATGTTGTCCAGATCTGCAATCCCACTTTGGTAAATTCCCACAATTTTGAGCGGAAACAGTTTTCCCGTACTTGTGGCTACTTGGACCCTGTCGTTTTTTTTTAATGATAATTTTTCGGCAATTCCGGAACCCAATATTATTCCGCTATCTGTATTTTCCAATGCTTCGGCAGAACCATCTATCAAGTAGTTTTTAAATTCAAACAACTCTATTTCCCGTCCAATATCAATACCGGTTATGTTTCCGCCCAGTTCTATTGGACCGGCTATATAAAATATTTGTGTTTTTACCTGTGGAATTGCGCCCCGCACGTTTTTATCCTTATTTAAATAATGCATTATAGGTACCGCATTGTGGATTTTCTTCTGGGTTTGCTTGGGTTTTACGGAGGAAACAATATTCAAACTTCTTTCAAATTCTGAATACAGGTCAACGGGTTGGTATTTTGAAGGTTCAATTTCGTTGAAAATATGGATGTGCGGAGTTTGATTCAGTACTAAATTATCCAGCATGTCATTTAGGCCAGTCATAAAACTGACCAATGTTATATAGGAACCAATACCAAAAGTAACCCCCAAAGCAGCAATTGTGGTCTGCTTGATTTTACTGACCAAATGTGTTTTTGCTATTGTGAGAATCAATTTCAGCTTTATCATGGCTCCGGTTTATAGATCCAGGTATTGGCATTTATTCCTGAAATAATTTCAACGGTGTCCAAATTTTGAAGTCCCACAACTACTGGCATAATCCCTTCCTCCGTCTTCACTTTTGAACCTGGGAGCAGGTATTGCCGAGGAATAGTCAATACGTTCTCTTTTGTATCTACAATTATATTTGCCTCCCCTGATAAGCCCGGATAGAGGGTTTTAGGACTATCCTCAAAACGGGCTTCCACCAAAAAGGTTTGGTTGCGTTCGTCCTTTTGGGGGTAAATCTTACTTACCCGTGCGATGAATACTTCGGAACCATAGGCATCAAGGGTAAGCAATACTTTTTGGTCTTCCCTGATTTTCACAATGTCTACTTCGTCTACCAGCATTTCAATAATAAAGATATTTGCACTCCCGATACTTGCAATGGGCTCTATAGTGGAAATCATTTCCCCCGGATTTTTATAAAGCGCATAAACCCTCCCACTTATCTTGCTTCTTAGGGTAAAGTCTGTTGAATTGATTAGGGAATTTTTATAGGTATTATTGGCTTGTGAAACTTGGGTGCGCAATTCATTTTTTGTTCGATTGTAGTTTTCTTGGGCAATTGCCAAAGCATTACGCGAAGTTTCATACATTAACTTTTTAACTTCAAATTGTACTTTCGAACCTATTTGCTGTTCCCAAAGATTTTTTTGCCGAAAATAATTTATGGAGTCGTCCTGATATTTGAGAAATGCATTTTTGAGTTCCTTTTCAACACTATTGGTAAGGGCCGCGTTTCCTAAATAATTCTCCCGGGCAAGCTGGAATGAGAGTTTGGCATTTTCAACCGTTAGTTCTGGGCTTGTGTTTATAATTTGTACAATAGGACTTCCTTTTTCTACAATGTCATTTTCCTCCACTAGGTTTTTTTCCAAAATACCGTTGACGTTTGCAAAAACTTGATACAAACTGTCGGGCTGAATAATTACGGAAGAATATACAGATGAGGTTATGGTTTGTTTAATGGGAAGGATTTTCTCTTCTTTAGGAGAACACGAAACCAGGCAATAAACCAAAAAGGATTGCAGGATCAAAAATCGCATATTAAAAATTTTCTTCAAATTTCACTTAAAATCCTGTTTTTGGGAATGATATAAATCATATTTATTGTTATACATGTGATGTAATATTGGGTTCATAGTAAAATTCAAATTATGGATATTTCTCTTTTCCTAGCTAAATTTTGGGGATGGTACCTATTGATTTTCTTTTTTATTTTAAGTTATAATCCCACTCGAATCAAACAAATTTTTGAGAATATGAAGGATCAAAAATTTTCGATATTGACTGCCTTTATTGCTATTGTCATTGGCTTGCTGAATATTTTATGTCATAACATATGGCGCGCTGATTTCAGCATTCTTATTACCCTTTTTGGTTGGATATCATTGGGAATAGGAATATTGTTATTTGTGTTTCCAGGTCTTGCAGGCAGGTGGCTCGAATATATAAATGTGAAATTGGTACAAGTAGTTTATGTGATTCTTTTTCTTTTGGGCATCTATTTGATCAATTTAGGGTATGGTGTGGTAGCCTTTTGACGGTCGAAGCGAGATGATATTTTTATTTGATAAATTTTTGAAGTTGGAAAACTTTAGGGGGTACAAAAAAAAAATTAAAAGTTTTTCCCATGGGTGTGTCGCGTTGAAGCACGTATTACATATTCCCAACTGATGCATATCATTCATAGAGAAATATATTGTTATTAGCTTTGATAGAAATTGGGTAGAGCCCATAAAATTTATAAATCATGATAAAAGATTTTCCAAAAAATTATGAGAAACTGGTAATCCTAATGGAACAGCTTGGGACCAAAATCCCCACTACCATGGAAGGGTTTGATGCTTTGCACAAAGCCAGTATAGCAGGGGGAGCATTAAGTTCCAAAACCAAAGAATTGATCGCGCTGGGCATAGCCATAACGGTAAGATGTGATGGCTGCATTGCCTTTCATATTCACGACGCGCTTGAATCTGGCGCTACCGATGAAGAAATTACCGAAACTATTGGGATAGCAATACTTATGGGTGGCGGACCTTCCGTTGTTTATGGCTGCGAAGCCTTGGAGGCCTTAACACAATTCACTGCCTTAAAAGAACACTCCCTAGTACAATGAAATACATAAAACATAAAACATAGAAAATATGAAAACAGAAATCATCAACAATATTGATCTGCATTTTGAGCATATGCAATGGCGTAAGGAACTTCTATTTTGGGAAGATGAAATTAAATCGTTTAACAATCGCTTGGCCGAATTGGCAAATCGATGGACAGATAGAAAGGTTTTGGCCCAATTGGAACATTTTCAAAATCAATTTATCCGTCACGAAGAAGTTGTAGATATTTTAAAACATGATATTAATGCACACGAAACAAATATGGCCGCGCACGATGAAAGAGGTGAGGACGTAATAAACACCGTTTTTGCAAAATATCATTTCGCATTGAGGGAACGTATGGAAATACAACGAAAAATTTATGGTGATGTGAAAAAGGATTTTTACAAATTCCTTTCAACATATATGTAAAAGAGTAAAATCAGCTGTTAGGTAAATAACAAAAATGATGATTGTAAAGGTTCAATTACAATCATCATTTTTTTATAAAATCTAAATTTCTTTAGTTTCTGGACTTAATAACTTTGTTGGTTCTGCCCCTTGTAGAATTTAAGGGAGCTTTATTCACAGGTAGTTTTTCTATATTTCTATTCTGCTGCAGCCTATCTAGGTTAAATCTGTCGGTTTTGTTTCTAAGTGGATTGGGAATTATTTCGTCAATATTTCTATATGTTTGCGGTTCGGGAGTGGTAATTCTTGGACGATATATTTGTAGTTCATTTTCCTTTCGGATATAAGGAGCTGCATTTTTAAGATCCCTTACCTTGATGGGATCAATTTTTCTATTGGTGATTCTTTCTACCTCGGCAATTTCGGGACCTCTTGCATAAAACTGATCGTGATAGCGTGTATTTCCGTAGTTGTTATTGGTTTGGATACGATCGATAAAAGCCACATCCAGATTACTTCTTCCTCGATTGCTTATATCCCTATCGTAAATATATATACGGTCAACCACATTCCAATAAATGATAGCTGGAGGTCGCCAAGTTCCATACCAAATAATTACGTTTACGGTAGGCATTAACGGTGCCCAGGCATAATAGCTATCTACTTCGCCCCAAATTACCCAGGCTGGTGCCCACTCATATCCCGGCACCCATAGCCATCCATAAAGATCATCATAAATCCATCGGCCGTAGTGGAAAGGAGCCCAACCCCAAGTATATAATGATACCCATAGCCATCCCCCCGCACAATATTCCCAATGCCCATTAGTAAAATAGGGCTGGAAATTGCCATCCACGGAAGGATGCCATACATGTCCATAGCCGGGATAGTTAATCCAAATACCAAATGGAGATAATTCATCATAAAAATTTTGATAGGTAATGCTGGCAACAATTTGTTGTGCATTTGCTTTCTCTGTTTGTAGAAACCACAATTGAAAAAAGATTCCAATTATCAGTAGTTTAAGCTTCATATTAGTTTTCATTACAAGGTATTATTGATTAAAAACAAGGAAAGGTATCATTACATTTTGTCGTGCGCTATGATTGAAATCAGTACAAACCATAAAAGCAATGTGGGTGCTTTCTAACTGACGGATGTCATTCCAAAATTTATAGGATTCCAATAATTTTGAAGGAAACCAAAAAGCCAATAGAAAAATGGAAGCGTTCATAAAAAGATTTGACGAACTGAAAATTGAACACATCCCACTGGTAGGGGGGAAAAATGCCTCATTAGGCGAAATGTTCAATGAAATGGCGGCGGAGGGCATTCGTGTCCCTGACGGATTTGCAACCACGGCCGCGGCGTTTTGGATATTTCTGAAAGAGAATAATATCGAAGATAAGTTGGTTTTACAGCTAAAAAAGTTGGACCGAAAACAATTTTCCAATCTTTCCGAAATAGGTGTACAGGCAAGACAATTAATATTGGACGGTAAATTTCCCCAGAATATTTCTGCTGCAATTCTTACCGCTTACCAGAAACTGGATAAAGATGAAACCTTGGCGGTTGCCGTAAGGAGCAGTGCCACGGCAGAAGATCTTCCCGAGGCCAGTTTTGCCGGCCAGCACGATACATTTTTAAATGTAAGTGGAGCACAGGCTCTGTTGGATGCCGTTAAAAAATGTTATGCTTCCTTATATACAGACAGGGCAATAAAATACAGGGAAGACAAAGGTTTTCTTCACCACAAGATCGCCCTTTCAGTTGGGGTGCAAAAAATGGTACGCGCAGATGTGGGATGCTCCGGGGTAGGTTTTACGATAGAGCCGGAATCTGGTTTTCAAAATATTATTCATCTCTCCGGGGTGTGGGGGCTTGGTGAAAATATCGTACAGGGAACCACAAATCCAGATGAATTTTATGTTTTTAAACCTACCCTACAACTTGACAAAAATGCCATTATAGAAAAAAAACTAGGTAATAAGGAGCTTACCCTTATGTATTCACAATCCAACGGGCATTCTGCAACCATAAATTTTCCCACAGATACGCCGAAACAAGAGCAATTTGTACTTAACGATAAAGAAATAACCCAATTGGCAAAATGGGCCTTGGCAATAGAAAATCATTACAAAAAACCTATGGATATTGAATGGGCAAAAGACGGATTGTCACAAGAGCTATTTATAATCCAGGCCAGGCCGGAAACTGTGCATCATCCTAAAAATGATAAGGTAATAACTTCTTTCATATTAAAGCAAAAAGGTAAGGTGTTGGTCACAGGAAATGCCATTGGTAGTAAAATAGTGGCGGGCACCGCAAGAATTTTGACAGATCCACAACAGGCTTCAACTCTACACAAAGGAGATATAATTATAACTGAAACGACAAGCCCAGATTGGGATCCTTTATTGAAGAAAGCGGGAGGCATTATCACCAATCGAGGCGGCAGAACCAGCCACGCAGCCATAGTTGCCCGGGAGCTGGGCGTGGTGGCGGTTGTAGGGTGCAATACCGCAACTGATTGTATAATGGAGGGTCAGGAAATTACTATTTCCTGTTCTGAAGGAAAAACGGGTTATGTATATGAGGGTATCCTTCCTTTTACTGAACAACAAATGGATGTTTCCGATATTAAAATACCGAAAACCGAAGCAAAGTTGATTTTTTCAGATCCAGAGAAAGCGTTTCAATATTCCTTTTATCCGAATAATGGAGTAGGGCTTTTACGTATGGAGTTCATCATTATGCACAACATTAAAATACACCCCATGGCCCTTGCTAATTTTGATGCCCTTATAGCTAATTCTGAAAAGGAAATAATAGATAGTATTACAAAACGGTATAAAAATAAATCCGAATATTTTATTGAAAAATTAAGTACAGGTATTGCAACCATTGCCGCAGCTTTTTATCCGAAAGAAGTCATTGTGCGGATGAGTGATTTTAAGACCAATGAATATGCAAACTTGATAGGAGGAAAACAGTTTGAACCCAAAGAGGAAAATCCGATGTTGGGTTTCCGCGGGGCTGCAAGATATTTTAACCCTTTGTACCAAGAGGGGTTTGAGCTTGAATGTAAGGCCATAAAAAAGGTGCGGGATGAAATGGGACTTACCAATGTAAAAATAATGATCCCCTTCTGCAGAACCTTGGAAGAAGCAAATAAGGTATTGGCACTTATGAAAACCATTGGGCTGGAAAGAGGGGAGAATGCTCTCGAAATTTATATGATGGTAGAAATACCCAGTAATGTAATTATTGCCGAAAAATTTGCAGAGTATTTTGATGGTTTTTCCATAGGTTCCAATGACCTTACACAGCTTACTTTAGGGGTAGATCGCGATTCGCAGCTTTTGGCAGGCACTTTTGACGAAAATGACCCAGCAGTGCGAAAGATTATTGCCTTGGCCATAGAAAAGGCCAATGCCTCAGGAATTAAAATAGGATTGTGCGGCCAGGCCCCCAGTGATTTTCCGGAGTTTGCCTCTTTTTTGATAGAAGCGGGGATTAACAGTATCTCGTATAATCCGGATGCCCTTATGAAAGGTATTGAAAATATGGTAGCGGCAGAAAATATGTTAAATTTTAAAAAAATATCTTCCAACTGACCTAGGTCATACGGAAAACAAAAAAGCGGTTATATCTTAGCAGTATAGAAATTAATAAAGTTCTTTAAAATATTGGATTTGACTATGTAACAATAGAAAATTCACTTTGGAAATAGAATAATAAATTATTTCAGAATGATTGGTGACTACTTTAGCAATAGGGATGTTGATTTTGTTCTAAATATTTGATACGCCTATTTTCAAAGGAACAGGAGTGCCGAAAGGCACTCCTGTTTCTAATTAAAAAACCAATATATAATTTTAAAATATTGTTTTTATTGGCCAAGAACCAATAGAAACCTACTGGAAACAGTAACTTTAATCCAAATCGGATAATCGTACCGTCACCTTAGCAATAAGAAACGCAACACGTTATTGTGAGTATTTGAATAAGAGAATACTTTTTCAGGGAAACAGGAATGTCTTTGGGCATTCCTGTTTTTTTAGTTGGCTATATGGAAGTCATTAATTTTATTTTTTTGCCATTCGCAATACGTCCCGCTGACGTACAACCTCTGATTCCTTAATACATATTATGGTAAAGGTTTAAGCATCTATAAATCTGACAATTATCATATTTTTTTCCATGCATTTACAATAATTTTAGCCTTATCGAGCAATGGTTCAATTATAGATGAACGCTAAAGATAAAAGAATGAAAAGTTTACTCATTATTGATGACAATGTCTCCATTCGTGAAAATATTCAGGCAATGCTTGAAATGGCTGGATACAATGTTAAATCTGCTGCCAATGGTGAGGAAGGAGTGGCTCTGGCCGAGATAATGATGCCCGATATAATTTTGTGCGATATAGTGATGCCTGGCATGGATGGCTATGATGTGTTAAGAAAGGTGCGAAACAATAATAGGATTGGGACAACCCCCTTTATATTTTTATCGGCATTGAATGAAAAGCAGGAGATTAGAAAGGGCATGAACGTAGGAGCAGATGACTATCTAACCAAACCCTTTGACGAAGCCGACTTAATTGAAGCCATTGAAAGTCGTTTGCAAAGAAGTGAATTTCTCAAAAAAGACTTTTTAAAAAATCATGTGGGAATAAATTCTTTTTTCAAGGAAGCGTCCCAATTTGTAAAATTTGAAAGTCTTACTGAAAACAGGGATTTGGAAGAATATAAAGCCCATGAAATTATATTTAGGGAAGGCCGCAATGCCCAAAGATTTTATTTTGTACACAGTGGTAATGTAAAAACCTTTAAAAGTACTAAAGATGGAAAAGAATTTATAACGGGAATGTATGGCCCTGGGGAATCCTTTGGTCAAGTTTCATTATTAAATAAAAAAGGGCAGTATTTGGATACCGCTTCAGCTCTTAAAAAAACCAAACTTATTGGAATTTCAAAAAATGATTTCAATGCAATATTGCACAGCAATAATGAAATTTCAAATAAATTTATAGATATCATTTCCAATAATCTGATGGAGGTACAGGAACAGCTTATAAACATGGCCTATTCGCCGGTAAGGAAGAGAGCAGCAAAAGCTTTGCTGCTATTGGATAACAAAAACTCCAAAAACAATTCGAAAGCCACTTCCTTAAGCATACAAAGAGAAGATTTTGCCAGTATGATTGGTACTGCTACGGAAACGGCCATACGGTCGCTTTCGGAATTTAGGGAGGAGGGGCTAATTAAAATGGATGCAAACCATCGTATTATTTTAGTTGACAAAGAGGAATTGACCTATATAGCCGAAACTGAATGAAAAGAGATCCCTGAGTGTTTTATAAGTTTTGAGCATATTCCCCTTGCGGCAGAAGGAGGGTAAAGGTGCTTCCTACACTTAGTGTGCTTTTAAACTTGATGCTCCCTTCTAAAAGATCCATATAGTGTTTTACTATACTCAGGCCAAGTCCTGTGCCGGGGATGTTGACCGTATTTTTTGCCCTGAAGAAGCGGGTGAACATATATTTTTGTTCTTCCTTACCAATGCCTATGCCCTGATCCTTTACCTTCAACACAAATTGATTGTCAAGGAAGGAAACTTCTAGGGCAATGTCTTTTTCCGAATACTTAATGGCGTTGGAGAGTAGGTTAATTAAAATATTATGAAGTATGCTCTTATCGGAAATAATTTGGGTGGGCCCTTGGAAAACACAATTTATTTTTTGGCCATCCTTGCACAAATCGTTCAATTCTTCAATAATTCGTTTTATAAATTCAGAAATATCGAAGGGTTCATTGTTGACAACTACGATACCGCGTTCCAGCTTATCCAGGGAAAGAAAATCGTTTAGAATGGAAGTGAAGTGTTTTACGGATTCCTTTATTCTATCGATATGTTTTTGTTGGTTTTCCAGCAGTCCTGCCTTTAAGTATTTTTCAATCAAAATTATAGAGGAGAGGACAATAGTTATGGGCGTCCTTAATTCGTGGGAGGCAATAGAAATGAAAGCACTTTTCATTTCATTTAATTCACGTTGTTTTTTTAGTGCCGTACTTATTTTTTTTGTGCGGTGTTTGATTATGGTTTCCAATTCATCCGTATAATCCTGTTTATTTTTCTCCAGTTTTTTGCGTACGGTGATGTCCTCGCCCGCACAAAGTGTGGCCAAAACTCCTCCTGAATTATCAAAAATGGTAGTATTTCTCCAACCTATATTTTTTCTTTCCCCATTTTTACAGATAACCTCGCTTTCAAAATAGGGAATCCATAATAATTTTTTGTTTTCGGAATTGTAGTAGGTGTATTTGTTGCTAAGGGATTTGGACGGATCTATAAAATGTAAAAACCAATCTTTTCTAGACACTTCCTTTTGGGAATATCCAAAAATTCGAATGGCCTTTTTATTGATCAGCTGTACTTTTTGGTCGTTATCAACTAACAAAAAAAGAACTGGGGCCAAGTCTAGGTATTTCTTTATGGTTTTTTTTTCCCATTCCAAATTGTCATTAGTATGTTTTAAAAGTTCGGTCTTCTGTTGGCAGATGCCGTCCTCAATTGAAATATGGCAAAGACTCTTTCCATTGCCATCGATATTGGATCGTGTTCCGGTAATATAAACTGGAAAGGTGCCTATAGTGGGATGTGTAATCATTAAGGAAAAAGGAGCGGTAAAACCTTGTTGCTCAATCTCCTTTAATTTCAGGTATAGCTTTTTTGCCTCGCGCTTTGGCAGCAATGTTGAAAGTGAATTTCCTATTAGTTTTGTCTTTTCTATGCCTAAAATAGAAGAGGTAGTGTAGTTACAATTTTCAATTTTAGCCGCAGCATTTAAAATTAATAAGCCTACCGGGGCAAAATCAAATAACTGCTCGTATTGGTTTTCGGTAGGCTTTGGCTGTGGAAGAGCGTTTGCCAATGGAGCTACAACGTTTTTATTTGAGAACTTACCTCCCTTGTTTTTAGAACGCACGGAAATAGGCAAAGCGGACGGTTTTAAAATTCTTTTTGCCTCTGGGGTTTTACTTTTTTTTGAAACTTCCTCAACGCCCATTATATCATTTTTAAGGAAATGGATGAATCGTTTTTAAAATGGACCTTGACTCATTTGATATTAAAGTACTAAATCATCGATTGGAAGGTCTCTATGGAATATTAAATACAGCTGCCAATTAAATTCTAAAGGTACACATTATTTTAAGCATAAATAATTGATAATAAAAAAAATAATTGAACCCTGAAACTGATAATATTTGGATAAATTATGAAAAAAGGATTGTTTTAGATTGTTGTAAATTTTTCTTTTGGTTTCCATTCTAGATGATTCAGGTCATTTCACAACATCTGATTAGGCAGTTACTTTATGGTAATAATTTAACAGGCGATATGGGGTACATATTGCTTCCTTAACTTAAATATTTATAAAATGAAAAATGTAATCTTAGGTTTTCTGTTTTTTGGATTAACCAGCCAAGCCTTCTCTCAGATTATTGAGATGCCCGAGATATTTATTTATCCCGTTAATTACAAATATATAGCTTCAGTAGATACTGAGGATATGGATCCCAATGTTTTAAATGTTGAGCTTAAAGCAGCTACTTATAATGTAACGAATAAGGAATATTACAGCGATGAGTATGACAGCTACGATGTTTCGTTTTATATCCCGCAGGGGTACTTGGCCGCGGCTTACGATAAAGATGGCCATTTGCTAAGAACCATAGAAAAATACAAAAGTGTTAAGTTGCCAATAGCCGTGAGTAAGGCCATAAACGAACGTTTCCCCAATTGGACCGTGGCTGGTGATATTTATAAAGTAACCTATTCTGACGAGAAAATTATGGCCAAAAAAATCTATAAGATGAAGTTGACCAATGGGAATGAAACAATAAAGATAAAAACGGATGAGGAGGGCAATTTCTTGTAATAAGTAAATTCAAATAACTAACCAATTTGTTGCTAACACTCTTAAGGTCCTTTTGTGGAGCTCAATTAAAGTTCTTGAGAGTGTTTTTTAGTGTATATGAAAAGCTATTAATGCTTGAATAAAGAATTTCGCCCAATACTATCCGGTATTTAAAAATTAGATCAAACGATGAAGTACGATGAAGAAATATGGGAAGATAAAATGCATGGAGACGTATTTAAAATGAAATCAACTTTGCTGTATATCAAGGAGGATATCCCCGAGGTTATGAAAAATGTTACCTATTCAAGTTACGATCGGGCTATTCCCAATTTATTTGAAAGATTGGTGGGCTATAAAAATGAACTCTTAAGTATTGAACAGGAAGTGGATTCCACTTTGCAAGAGATAAACATATTTGCGAACAGAATAGATTTATTAACCATACACGAAGCTCCTAATGCTGTTATAATTTCAGAGGAGACCCACAACATCTTAAACGCACAAGTTGAAAAACTGAAAACGGATTATGCCAAAACAAAAGGCGAAATTTTAAATTTCACTGCCAATTTGAAAAATGAAAAGTAAAAAAGTGAGCCAAATGACGCAGGTCATTTCGTGCAAGTGGTAAGCACCATACCTTTAATATTATTAACAATTAAAATAGTTATACGATGGCACTTATTAATTTTAACAACAGAAGATTTCCTTGGTTTAACAATGAACTTTCCTCTTGGATAGATTCAGATTTGTTTGATGAAGATTTATTTTCCAATGGAAATGGAAAAAAAATTCCGGCAATGAATATCAAGGAAAAAAAGAACGATTTTGAAATAGAACTATCCGTTCCCGGTTTTCAGAAAAAGGATATTGAAGTAGTGCTCGAAAACGACCAATTGATCGTGAGTGCTGAAAAATCAAAAAATGAAATCGAGGAAAACGAAGAAGGCTACACACGTAAAGAGTTCAGTTACAACACCTTTGAAAGACGTATGAAACTACCCGAAAGCGTAGATGGCAAAAAAGAAGTGAAAGCAAATTATGACAATGGGATCCTTAAACTGAAACTTCATAAAAAGGAAACCGCTAAAATACCCCCTAAAAAGGTCATACAGATTGCTTAAAAAAAAGAGATTGGATTATTTGAGGAGGTAATTTCAATTTTAAATCGAACTAATCCATAACGCGCGTTTTGGGTTAGTTTTTTTTTGTTTCAAAAAGATTAATTGATCTGATTATTATGCTTGGATTTTTAAATTTCGAAATGTCATGGCACGTATTAATTTTAATGATAGAAAATTGCTCCGTATAAAACAACAACTTCTTCCGTGGCTGGATTTCGCTTATCTGTATGGAAGACTTCCTTCTTTACGAAATAAAATTTCATTTAAACGATTTAAAAAAGATAAAGGCATTTTTTAAGTCAGACAATGGTTTGAAGGTGGAAATAAAATGTTTTCAAGCTCAGATATAAATGGTTTTTGCCCTTTAAGTATTTTTGTTTTTGCTTCAGAAAAACTGAACCAGGCTACTTTATCAATTTCGGGATAACTATTTATTTTACCACTATCTGGGGGCCATTCAAGAGAAAATGTATTACTATGTAGGGTTTTAGGATCAAAATGTTTTTTCATTGCTCCTGCATATACAACCTTTCCGCTTTTTTGCTTTAATGGCATCAACGGTATAAAACTTCCTTGGAGTTGAATTCCTAATTCTTCCCCAGTTTCTCTTAGTGCGGCGGCAACAATATTTTCTCCTCTTTCAATTTCACCCTTTGGAATAGACCATGCGCCATCATCCTTTTTTGTCCAAAATGGTCCACCAGGATGGGCAAGTAAGACTTTCCATTCCTGATCCATGAAGCTGAATAACAACAGGCCAGCACTTTCTTTAGGCATTACTCATTTTTTATTTCCATTGTGTAAAGTCTTAACCGCTTTAAATAAAATCAAATTGTTTAATCCATTACTTTTTTAAAATTTATCGAGGTTTTTGATGTGAAATTATATTAAGCATAGCCTTTAGCAAATGATATTTATCAGTGCCTCTGGAAATATTGAATATGAAAGTTATATAAGGGGAGGGGTAACTGAGGAATGTCATTTTTGAAGACAAAACTCAAATCTATATTTGATAATAAATTACAAGAATGGCCACTTCCATTTCCTTATTGCAGAAATCGAAAAACTTTTTTACCGAAATTGGCGATATCGCTTTTTTTGCAAAACAGTTTTTTAGGGAATTGTTCTCAACACCTTTTGAGTGGAGGGAATTGTTACGACAGTGTTACCAAATGGGGAATCGATCTTTATTGTTGGTAGGCGTCACCGGATTTATTCTAGGGCTAGTATTTACTATGCAATCTAGACCCACACTTATGGAGTTTGGTGCCGCTTCGTGGATGCCATCTATGGTGAGTATTTCTATTGTAAGAGAGATAGGCCCTGTAATTATTGCACTTATATGCGCCGGCAGAATTGGATCCGGAATAGGAGCCGAATTGGGTTCGATGCGGGTAACCGAACAGATTGACGCCATGGAAGTATCAGGTACAAATCCTTTCAAATACCTTGTAGTCACACGAATCCTTGCTACCACATTAATGCTTCCAATACTTATTATAATTGGCGATAGCATCGCTTTGTTGGGTTCTGCCATAATTGAAAATATAAAAGGAGAGGTTTCTTATCTGCTTTATTTCAACAAGGTTTTTGATGCACTTAAATTCAGCGATGTTCTTCCGGCAACCATAAAATCATTTTTCTTTGGATTCGCAATTGGATTGATTGGATGCTACAAGGGATATAATTGTTCAAAAGGAACAGTGGGAGTAGGGGAAGCATCAAATGCTGCAGTAGTCTATACTTCAATGTTGTTGTTTATTATCGATTTTATTGCTGTTTTTTTAACCGATATTTTTTTTGATATCTAATGGAACATACTCCCGAAAAAAAGCCAATCCTCGAAATCCAGAACTTATATAAAAGGTTTGGAGACAATGTGGTATTGGATGGCTTTAATTTAAAATTGTATAAAGGCGAGAATTTGGTTGTGATGGGAAAATCGGGTTCAGGCAAATCGGTTATGATTAAATGTCTGGTGGGCTTGATGGAAGCTGATAGCGGCCTTATCAAAATTAAGGATATGGATATTCTTCAATTAGGAAAAAAGGAACTAAACACCTTGCGAACAGAAATCGGCTTCCTTTTTCAGGGCAGTGCATTATATGATTCCATGACGGTTCGGGAAAACCTTGAATTTCCTTTACGAAGGCATAAAGATAGATTTGCTTCCGGTCAAACTAACGAAGCATTCATAATGGAAGCCCTAAAGAATGTGGGCCTAGAACATGCCATTGATTTGATGCCGGCTGAACTTTCAGGTGGTATGCAGCGAAGGGTTGCCTTGGCTCGTGCACTTATATTAAAGCCCAGCATTATTCTATATGATGAGCCTACAACAGGGTTGGATCCTATAACAGCAAAGGAAATCATACAGTTAATGAGAAATATTCAGAAAACATACAATACCTCCTCAATTATAATAACGCACGATGTGGATTGTGCCCGGGTAATTAGCAATAGAATGATATTATTGATAGACGGATTCAACTATGCTGAAGGGACCTTTGCGGAATTGGCTGCCTCAAAGGATCCGAAAATACAAGCCTTTTTTAAAAGTTAGAACTTATGCAAAAACCAACAAAAGATAAAATCAAGGTCGGAGTATTTGTAACAGTGGGCACCATCTTATTGGTTACCGCACTTTACTTTATAGGAAGAAGACAAAATGTTTTCAGTAACAATATTCAGGTTTACTCAGTTTTTGAGAATGTAAACGGATTACAATTAGGAAACAACGTGCGCTATTCAGGCATTAATGTAGGTACCGTAAGTAAGATTGAAATGGTGGATGATGCCACTATAGTAATACAAATGTTGGTAGAACAAAAAACGGCTGCTTTTATGAAAAAGGATGCCATTGCCACCATAGGCTCAGATGGTCTGGTAGGCAGTATGGTAGTTAATATTATACCCGGTAAAAGTGATTTGAGTCGCATAGTTACAGGTGATACCATTCCTTCCTACAGTAGGATTGGGGCAGACGATATGCTTTCAACCCTCAACGTAACCAACGAAAATGCTGCACTGCTCACTTCCGATTTATTAAAAATTACACAGAAGATTCTTTCGGGCGAGGGAGCCTTGGGCGCGCTTATTACCGATTCACTCCTTACAAAAGACCTTCGGCAAACCTTTGTAAATCTCAATAGTACCGTTCAGGGAACCGATAGCGCGATAGCGAGACTGAACCATCTACTCTCAAAAGTTGACATGGAAAAAAGCGCTGCCGGCCGTCTATTGAATGATACTATCCTTGGAAACGAGGTGGAGGTTATAATTGCAAATTTGGAAAAGGCCAGTAAGGATATTTTCGAAACAACCGAAAAACTCGACCAGCTGGTTACCGATATCAATAACAGTAAAGGCAGCTTCAATTATATAATAAAAGATGAGGCTCTTCCAAAACAAATTGATACGACGCTTATAAACATTAAGGAGGCGTCAAAAAAATTGAATGAGAATATGGAAGCGCTAAAGCATAACTTTTTTTTCAAAAGCTACTTTAAAAAACAGGAGAGAGAAGCCAAAAAAGAGGCCAGAAAGGAATAGAACAATGCGAATGCTTTTGTTTGGATAGGAATGGAAGTGCTAAAGAATTGTTTTATAAGACGAATTTTTAAGGCAATTAAAATCCCTTTTTCTTTAGTTTACTAATTGCTTCATTATAACCGATCCCTAAAATGGTATAAATATTTTCCCAATCAAAATTGAATTGCTAGATTTTTTAAGTATTAGTTATTCTGGTCCCTATTTCCCTTTGCGAGGCTTAAAACCAATGAGCTGACGGGTTTCCTGGTCCCTTTTTTCCATTTCTTCCTCAAGCCTTTTATATTCACTAATGTCCTTTATGGTTACCACTGCGGCTATCACCTTATTTTCGGTATTTAAAATGGGCCTTCCACTCAATAATACCCGATGCATCTCGTTAGTCGATAGGTTTCTCAGGAGCACATCCAAATCGTTGGTTATTTCACCTTTAAAGGCCCGCACCGCGGGTAACTCCTGTGCAGGGAATGTTTTGTTTCCCTCTGGATAAAGCACCTCAAAATGGTCGGATAAATTAATCGATATCTTCGAATCTTCCTCAATCCCAAAAAGGCGATTGGCCACCTCATTGGCCAAAATAACTTTCTTTTTATTATTTGCCACTAGTACCCCGTCACTGATATTTTCCAATATCAAATTCAACTTTTGTTGGCTTTCGTATAAGTCGGCCAGGAGTTGTTCTTCTTCCTTTTCCCGCTGCAAAGTCTCCGTAATATCACGTACAATCGCATACAAGCTGCCCGTGGTCTTATCGGCAGTGGCATTCCATGAGAGCCATTTTATGGTGCCATCCTTGCAAACCCAGCGGTTTTGGAAATTTATTAATTCGGTTCCTTGTGTAAGTTTTTCTATTTCGGCTTCCGTTCTTGCCAAATCATCCTGAAAGATGAAGGTAGCAAAGGGTTTATCCAATAACTCGGCGGTAGTGTATCCCAAAAGTTTGCCCAAGGCGGGGTTTACTTTTATAAATTTGTCCTTTGTGGCTATTACTAAACTGTCTATCGACAAATTAAAAAAAGCATCTGCAGCTTTTAATGAATCTATTCCCATTTTTCTTTCTGTTATATCGGTAGAAATATTGCCAATGGCATAAATTCTATTTTCGGAATCAAATAAGGGAAATTTCATAGAAAGATAGGTGTGAGGTCCGGAAGGAAGATCAAAACTTTCTTCTATTTGTATTTCTTTAGCAGCCTTTACGACTTCTAAGTCTGCATTGCGATAGCGGTCTGCAACTTCCTTGGGAAGAAATTCATGGTTGGTGCTTCCAACGATTTTTTTTCCATTTATGGGGAATAAAGCTTGAAATTCTTTGTTCACAAATAAATATTCCCCATTAATTTTTTTGACCGAAATGGCACTATTGGTATTGTCTATTATAGACTGAAGCAATTTTTCATTTTTCATTAATGCCAGCTCCGAAATTCGCTTTGCCCGCAATTGTGACCTTAAGATAAAAAATACCGTGGTTAACATAGCCAACGAAAGAAGAATAAGGCACATGGAAATCCATAGCCATTTAGAGTCTTCAGCGAATGGTATTATTTTCCATAAGATAATACCCAGTAAGAGCGTGACCACCATATTAATGAGATAGCCTGCAAAAATCTTTGTTATAAAGGAGATTTTCATAGAATGGATTTTGAAGAAATGTTTACAGTAAAAATAAGCTGGAAAGCCCTGTTGTAATATGATAAATATCATTTATAAATTCCTATTGAAGCAATACTTTTAATCAATCACTAAACATAAGTATATGAAAAAGAAGTTTTTACTGCCAACGGATTTTTCCAAAAATGCCTGGAGCGCCCTTAAATATGCCAGCGCATTGTATAAAAATGAAGAAGTAGATTTTTTTCTGCTTCACGCTTTTTCCGTAAATAATTTTGTAATTGAAAATATGATGGTGCCCGAGCCTGGCGAAAAATGGTATGAGGATGCCAGGAATAAGGCAGAATTGGAAATGCAGAAATTGCTGAAGTTGATAGAGATTTTGGATGTTCCATCAAATCACACTTATTATACCCATGTAGTATTTAATTCGCCTTTAGAAGCTGTTATACAGTTTGTGGAAGATAAAGATATTGATATGGTTATTGCATCCACCAAAGGAGAATCCGATGACATTGGCACTCTTATGGGCAGTAACAGTATTGACTTTATGGAATATGTGCGTAATTGCCCCGTGTTGATAATTCCCGCAGACTTAATCTTTTCGGAACCTAATGAAATAGTTTTTCCCACAAGTTTTAAAACCCATTTTAAAAGAAGAGAACTGGCCCACCTATATGAAATAGCAAAAATCACAAATGCCCCAGTCCGCATTCTCTATGTTTCAAATAACGACAATCTTTCACTCCAGCAAAAAACAAAAAAAAACTTATTGGAGGAATGTTTTGATGGGCTTGAATATACCTACCATACCATTAAAAATACCGATGTGTTAACAGGGCTTAATGTATTTTCTCAAAGCCGTAATAGTGGCATGATTGCATTTATCAATAAGAAGCATGCATTTTTGGCCACTATTTTTTCAAAACCTATGGTAAAAGCCCTTGGCTTCAATGCCAAAGTTCCCGTGCTGGCTCTGCACGATTTTCGAAATTAATGCATATTTGGTTTAATAAAAATGGCTCCAATAAAAATATAAGTAGATGCTCCTCAGTGCCGAAGCTCATTTTTTGAAGCTACTTTTGATGTTTCCGGAAATAAAAAATGACCTGTACAAGCCAGATCATTTTTCATAAAGTCGGGATGACAAGATTTGAACTTGCGACCCCACGCCCCCCAGACGTGTACGCTACCAGGCTGCGCTACATCCCGATTGATATATGTCGTACTTTTTCTATAAGTACGCTTCTTCAAAATTGAATGGCAAAAATAATCAAATAATAAGGTTTCACAAGTTGCTTTTTTAATAAATGCTTATTTTTTTTGAGCTAAAAATCAAAAAAAGTATTAATAATTTTTTAAGCAACTCCCTTTATTCGATTGATTAATTTTGAGAAAACAACTAAAAATGAAGAGGAAAACAACAATTGAAAACCACTACGATTTAATTTGTGTAGGCGGTGGAATTATGAGCGCTACCCTTGCATTAATGTTAAAACTGATAGATAAAACCCAAAAAATACTAATTTTAGAACGTTTGGATAAAGTTGCCTTGGAAAGCTCGGCAGCTTGGAACAACGCCGGTACGGGACACTCTGCCTTTTGTGAGATGAATTATACGCCAGAAAAGGAAGATGGTTCCATCGATATTTCAAAAGCCATTAAAGTGTGTTCGCAATTTGAAAAATCCAAACAATTTTGGTCCTTTTTAGTAAAAGAAGGACTAATCGATAATCCAAAAGATTTCATTCATCCGCTACCCCACCACAGTTGGGTAAGTGGGGAAAATAGCACTGAATTTCTGAAAAAACGTTTTGCTGAAATGACAAAGCATCCTCTCTTTGAAGGAATGAAATATACTGAAGATTTCAGCGAAATGGAACGATGGTTTCCACTAATGATGTCAAAAAGGAGCAATTCCGAAAAAATGGCAGCAACACGAATGGAATTGGGAACTGAGGTAAATTTTGGAGTGCTAACGCGAACTTTCTACAATATTTTGAAAGAAAAATTTAACACGCCCGTACAAACCTTGCATGAAGTAGAAGACGTAGATCCAACTGAAAATGAGGATTGGTTGGTGAGAATAAAAAATGTTGAAACCGATGTAAAATTTCATTGTGATGCGGCGCACGTTTTTATAGGTGCCGGCGGAGGCGCTTTACCGTTGCTCCAAAAAGTAGAAATAGAAGAAAAGGAAGGCTACGGTGGTTTTCCAGTGAGCGGGGAATGGCTGATCTGTAAAAATAGGGATGTAATTGAAAAACATCACGCAAAGGTGTACGGTAAAGCTGAGGTAGGTGCACCGCCAATGTCCATGCCACATTTGGACACACGTTATATAGAAGGAAAACAGGAACTTTTATTTGGACCATTTGCAGGTTTCAGTACTAAATTCTTAAAAAAGGGATCTTATCTCGACCTATTTAAAAGCATCCGGTGGGATAATATTCCATCAATGTGGGGTGTGTTTTGGCAAAATATTCCTCTCACAAAATATTTGATAGAACAAGTACAGATGGGACACGAGGATAGAATGGAGGAGTTGCGAAAATTTGTAAAAGATGCCAAAAACCAGGATTGGGATTTAAAAATTGCGGGGCAACGGGTTCAAATTATCAAGCGCGATAAAGATCACGGCGGAACCCTGGAATTTGGGACGGAAGTAGTACACAGCAAAGATGGCAGGATTACCGCACTATTGGGTGCTTCGCCCGGAGCCTCGGTGGCCGTGGATATTATGGGCCACGTTCTTAATTTCGCATTTCCAGAAAAATTTCAATCGGTGAAATGGCAACAAAAACTATTGAAAATGATTCCGTTTTGGGATAAAAACGTTGTAGAAAATATTGATGAGTTTAAAGAGATACGCTTCAGATGTTCGGAAACGCTTCAAATTAATCTTCCCGAAGGAAACTTGGATCCACTTTAGATAGTTTTAGCTAAATTCGGAATAAGGAACCACAATATTGGAATAATAAATCTACATAACTTTTAGCTTTCCATTCTTTTTAAAGTTGTTATTTTTACCACTCGAAAAATATTGAATAAATACATCATGAGCGAAACTATTGAAAGAATAAAATGCCTAATTATTGGCTCCGGGCCAGCTGGATATACTGCGGCCATATATGCCGCACGTGCAGATATGAAACCTGTAATGTATACAGGAATGGAACCTGGCGGACAGCTAACCACAACAACTGAAGTGGATAATTTTCCCGGTTATCCTGATGGAATTGATGGCCCAACAATGATGGTGCAACTTCAACAACAGGCTGAACGGTTTGGAACCCAAGTTAGAATAGGAATGGTTACAAATGTTGAGTTTAGCGATCAGGTAGGCGGAATTCACAAGATAACTGTTGATAACACCTCAAAAATTGAAGCCGAGACGGTTATTATTTCAACTGGGGCAACCGCGAAATATTTAGGATTGCCAAGTGAACAAAAATTGCGCGGAGGTGGGGTTTCTGCCTGTGCGGTTTGTGACGGCTTTTTTTACAAAAATCAAGATGTGGCAATTGTGGGGGCTGGAGATACAGCTGCGGAAGAAGCCACTTATTTGGCAAATATTTGTAATTCCGTGACCATGCTTGTACGGAAGGATTATATGCGGGCCTCAAAAGCAATGCAACACAGAGTGAACAACACAAAAAACTTGAGGGTACTTTATAATACCGAGGTTGAGGAAGTGTTGGGCGATCAAGTAGTAGAGGGTTTGCGAATGATAAATAACGTAACTGGTGAAAAAGAAGAGATAAAAATCACTGGACTTTTTATTGCAATTGGCCATAAACCCAACACCGATATTTTCAAAGGACAATTGGATATGGATGATACTGGTTATTTAATTACCAAAGGAAAATCTACAAAAACAAATAAACCGGGTGTATTCGCGAGTGGCGACGTGCAAGACAAAGAATATCGCCAAGCAGTTACTGCAGCGGGAACAGGCTGTATGGCCGCTTTGGATGCTGAGCGTTATTTGGCAACTATTGAAACTGAAATCACAGCATAGTGTCTATATACCTAAAGAAAAAATGCCGCTTTATAGCGGCATTTTGATTTTTAAAAAGTACTGAAAGTTATAATTTAATGAATGTCAAAAGATCAGTATCGCCATTTTCATTGTCACGAGATAATTCAATTTTTGAATTTGAAACTGAAATAATTGCCCAATCTTCATCAATTCGGTCAAAAGGAGTTGTTCCGCTAAATTGAAGGTTTAATTTTTCACTACCGTTGGCAGAGTTGTCATAAGCCCAAGTTCCATTTTCAGTGAAAAGATCATTTTGTGCCCTAACAGTTCCATCTGCATTAAAGTCGAAAATAAAACTTTCAAAAACCGGTGTCTGGTCAACTCCAGCTTCAATAAATGTGCTCACTTCCCATTCGCCCTGAGGCAAAGTAGTTTTTATTTGTTCAAATTCGTTAGTGTTCGCATCGCCTGAGTCATCATCAGAATTACAAGCTACAAATGCAATTGCCATAAATAATATCAATAATTTTTTCATAATAAAAGGTTTTTTCCCAAAGATGGCAGATTAACTAAAGAAACCTCTTAAAATTATTATAAATGATAAAAAACCTAACAGAGTTTTATGAATCTGTTAGGCCTTTTTAGTAATTCGGGAAAATTAAAATCAAGTATTGTCGATAGCTTTACATTTTATTCACACTGCCCGAATGACTTTTATTTGAATTAACGGAAAGAGGATTGCCGTAATAGTTCACACTTCCTCCACTGCTAACATGGGTATCCAACTTTTCTTTTACATTAACCGACACTTCTGCACCGCTCGATGCTTCAGCATCACAGTTTAATACCAAAAGTTCCTTTGCATTCAGTTCGCTACCACTGGAAGCATCTGCATTTAACGAAGAAGCTTTCCCAGAAACTACCAAATCTGCCCCACTACTGGTTTTGGCGGAAAGATTTTTTGCGAAAACTTCCACCTTTAATTCAGCGCCGCTGCTGCTTTTAAGTGAAAGATTTTCACTTTTTATTACAGAATTCCCAGTTACTTCCGCGCCACTGCTGGCCTCAACATTGTTGAGTTCCTTAAAGGTTACATAAACATTTTGGGCTTTGGAATGACCAATATTTTCGGAAGTAGTAACGTGTAGCTGTCCATTTTCCACATCAGTTTGAATGTATTGTTGCAGGTTTTCATCAGCTTCTACCACAATTTTGTTTTCATCTCCTTGAGTAAGAAATACGTCCAATCCGGCGCTGCCTCTTACTTCCGTGAAATCTGCAGTAACATTACGTTCTTGGGTTACAACATTTCCATTGCCGTTTTCACCTGTATTAATGTTAAAGTGGCAAGAACTGAATACGAGAGTGGCTCCAAGTGCAAGAATAAAATTAAAAGTTTTCATATTTTTTGTTTTAGTTAATTGATTAATTGTTTAAAAGGGAAAATCGGGATTAATTATTTTTAATTTTGAAAATCTGATTTCACTTCTTCTTCCCAATTGTTATCTTTTTTGACATCTATTGTCTGAAGACTGTCAGTACTTTTCAGCGTATTGATAGAATCCATTTTTACTCCTTCTTCCTTTTCATGGCAATCAAGACATTCTGAAGAATTCTTCAAAATTCTGAAATAATGGGATTCATTGTCCCAGTCGCTTAATTCTTTAAAATCAGAATTGAAACCGTAGTATGATGTTACATTTTCTTCGGAATGGATTACCGTTCCCTCGGGTACATAAATAGTTATTTCAATTTGCTGATTGCGATATTTATTCGCAGTTTCAGTAATGAAAAAACCATCGAGCATCAAGCTGTTGTTTTCAAATGAATATTTATACTCAATGGCCTCGGCGCGTTTTTTGGCATCGAGATGATTGTTGCCTTCGGCAGATTTTTCGATAACTATTTTACCGATGGAATCCTTTGATGATTTAATACTCAGCTGGATATTATTTGAATATATCACCTTTTTGTCATCTGCGGTATATTTGATGTCCAATCCATTATCCCTGCTCACTTCATAGCTGAATTGTTTATCGGCAAGCATTGAAATGCGCAACGTGTCTCCTGTATTCACAGCCAATGTCTGTTCTTCAATGAAATTTCCATCATATGCTTGTTCAGTTGCTTGTTTAATTCCCAAAATTGCTAATCCAATTATGGATAAGGCCCAAACTACTATTAGAAGTATTTTTACGGTTGAACCCATTGACTTTAAGTTGCTTATTAAAAGCTTCAAGCCCAATACAAACAATGCAAAAAACGGAATTCCAATGGCGCAAAGTGCTAACAAAGAAAGCAGCCAGATTGGGACATTGGTAGTATCTACCAGTGCAATTCTCTCCATTATTTCATTGTTACCCCAAAAGTCAATAGATCCGAAAGTGAAAAATCCCACCACGAGCCCAATAATTGTAAAGAGGGAAACAATAATTATTAATATTCCGATAAACTTTGCAAAAGCTTTAAATAGTGTAAGAATTAAAATACCCAAACTATCAAAAAAACCCGAAGCTCCCGTTTTTATCTTATTGCCGTATTTGTCATAATCCACATTTTTTACCCGGTCGGCAACATTGTCAAAACCCTCCTTGAATTTTCGCTCTATATTTGAAATATTCACTGGTTCGCCAGTCATTCTCAACTTTTCCGAAGTTGTAATCGCGGGAGGGACCAAAATCCATAATAAAATATATACAACAATAGGAGAACCAAAGCCGGCAACGATTAATAGCACCCATAGAAGCCGGATCCAAATGGCATCGATACCAATATAATGACCCAAACCTGAAGAAACACCTGAAATATATTTGTTGTCTATATCACGAAAAAGTTGTTTGTGTGTAGCATTTCCTCTTGATTTTGAATACGACCCTGAAGAAGGGGGGACGTCTTCAAAAATCTCGTCATCCACTTCATAGTCTTCCGGTTGTCCCATAACGGCAATTACCTCATCAAGATTTTTCAGGGTAATTACTTGTGTGGGACTTTCCATTTTTTCAGAAAAAAGTTCGCCGATTCTAGCTTCAATGTCCTGCATTATTTCTTCACTTCCGTCAGCGCCTTTCAGCGATTTGCGGATGGCGTCTAGGTAGCGCGAAAGTTTCCCAAAGGCATCTTCATCAATATGAAAGGAAGTGCCTGCCAAATTTATATTTACTGTTTTGTTCATTTTGTGTTTTTTTCACTGGTTACTTTGTTCACGGCCTGTTGCAGTTCTGCCCAGGTGTCGTTCAATTCGGTTAGAAATAGTTTACCGGTATCGGTAAGTTCATAATACTTTCGTGGTGGTCCGCCGGTAGATTCTTCCCAACGGTAGGAAAGCAAACCGCTGTTTTTAAGTCTTGTGAGCAGCGGATAGATCGTGCCTTCCACGACGAGCATTTTCGCGTCCTTTAGGGTGTCAAGAATGTCTGAAGTGTAAGCCTCGCCGTCTCTTAGGACGGATAAGATGCAAAACTCCAAAACCCCTTTTCGCATTTGCGCTTTTGTGTTTTCGATTTTCATTTGTCTTAATTGTTTGTTTTCAACGGTCAAATGGAATTCGCTTTTGAAAATTCTTTCCTAAGGTAAGAATTTGTCTTCTGCTCATTTCATAATTCGTTTTTACTCGTTTTAAATTCCTGGTCGTTATTGATGATGAATGAATAAGGAAGTATGCTTGCGGTTTCTTCACATTGGTGATGAGTCAATGTACTAACAGTTTCCTGTTCCTGGGGCATGCTTACGCCTATAAGCTGTAAAATGGCGGCCAATAGGTAACTAACTAATGTGCTCATTTTGAATAGGGTTTTTAAGATTGGTTTTTATAAAAGGTATAGAAAGCGGATATTGATATAATTGTCCTCTGGAAGCATGGATGGAAGCATTTATTACTGCATATAGTTCAAAAATGAACAGTCCAAGTAATAATAAGATTGCTAAGCCAAACAATAAAATATAACCAGAAAGATTGCGAATGTTGTTCACTGAAAAATCTCCAGCACTGTGATCTATTGTTTCAATAAGTGAAATAAAATCTGTGGCGAAAATGATAAAGAAGGGCAGGCAAATCAATCCTATTAATATCGTGTAAACTAAAATACTCAACTGAAAATTGATTGCCTGTTTACCATGTTCATCCACAAATGCCTTTTCTTTATTGAAAGTCCAAATTAATAATGGAGCAATAAAATTTGCAAAGGGGAAAAAGTATTTTAAAAAGGTAGACAAGTGGATAAAAGTACTTGTGTTTTTTTGGTTTTCTGAAATTGTAGTTTCCATAACTTATTATTTTCTTATGCAAATATATGTCTAAAAACCAGTAGTGTGTTACGCATAGTACTAAAATTAACAAAAAATTAACAAATAGGATGATATCGAATTATTGAATATCTTCGTGAATATTCTGTAGAAAATGAAAGTAAGTCCAAGAAAAATCAACACTTTCCTATTGTTTAAATTGCCTGCTGCATACATCACTGGAGTGCGCGTAAAGTGTATTTCAAAAAAAGAATGCGTAACAACAGTAACTCATAGTTGGATCAATCAAAATCCCTTTCATTCTATGTTTTGGGCTGTACAGGGAATGGCAGCTGAACTAAGTACCGGTACCTTGGTAATGACAAAAGTGAAAGAAAACAACCAGAAAATTTCAATGTTGGTGGCTAATAATAAAGGAACATTTTTGAAAAAGGCCAAAGGAAGAATTACTTTTACATGTAATGATGGTCACCTTGTGGAGGAAGCAATTAAAAATACAATAACGAATGCCGATGGCGAAAAACTTTGGATGAAATCTGAAGGCGTGGATTCGCAGGGGGACGTGGTTTCTGTATTTTATTTTGAATGGACCCTGAAGAAAAAATAACAGAATTCTATTCTTCAAATATCAAGATATAGCTTAATCTGGGAACCATTTTGTAACGAATTATACTTTTTTTCAACTTATATTTTAAACAAAATAAATTAAAGAAAATGAACGCACACGAGATTGATTATTTCATTTACGGTGAAGAAATGCAATATGTTGAAATTGAACTGGATCCGCAGGAAGGTGTTATTGCCGAAGCAGGTAGCTTTATGATGATGGATAACGGCATTAAAATGGAAACCATTTTTGGCGACGGTTCTTCACAGGACAATACCATAATGGGTAAAATATTTGGAGCTGGAAAAAGATTGCTTACCGGTGAAAGCTTGTTTATGACGGCCTTTTATAATACGGTGCCGGGAAAGAAAAAAGTATGTTTTGCGTCTCCTTATCCAGGAAAAATAATGGCGTTGGACCTTACAAAATTCAATGGTAAGTTTATTTGCCAAAAAGATGCTTTTCTTTGTGCGGCAAAAGGGGTTTCCATTGGAATTGAGTTTTCAAAAAAAATAGGGCGCGGGTTGTTTGGTGGCGAAGGTTTTATAATGCAAAAACTGGAAGGAGACGGAATGGCCTTTGTTCATGCTGGCGGAACCACGGCAATAAAACATTTGCAACCTGGGGAAAAACTTAAAGTGGACACGGGATGTATTATTGGGTTTGAACAAACCGTCGATTATGATATTGAATTTGTTGGAGGTATAAAAAACACCGTTTTTGGAGGAGAAGGCTTGTTTTTTGCGACGCTTACAGGGCCGGGTAACGTATATATACAATCACTACCCTTTAGTAGATTGGCCAAAAGAGTATGGATGGCTGCACCCCAAGGAGGAGGAAGAGATAAAGGTGAAGGCAGTGTATTGGGAGGCTTGGGAAGCTTATTGGATGGAGATAACAAATTTTAACAAATTTAAAATTACATTCAAAAGAATATAATTCGCAAAAAATTATTATATTTAAATCAAATTAATTCAAAAAATATCTTCGCCTATAGAAAAAAGCTACTTAATTTTTTACTAAATCTCAATTAACTATGGCAAGAGCAATGTTTGATTACACTAAAGCTGTGCTTTCAAAAGTAAGTTTTGACGTCAATTTGTTTTGCAAGGAATTGAAAAAAGCATTAACCAGATTGCTTCCTTATGAAGTAGAGGAGCTTAAACTCTGGATTAATTCGCTTATCCAGCAGAACCCACAGTTAAATCAATGTCTAATCTATTTAAACCCATAAAAAAAATCTCTGAGAAATCAGAGATTTTTTTTTGGAGTTAATTTAACGTAACCATTGTTGGCGCTCTACTTCTTTGTGGGACTAATTATTTTTACGTCCTGAAAGGCAATGGCACCACGGATCACCCCGGAAATAATATCGTATAAAGCGTTAATAATCTGCATTTTTAATTCACTTTTGCTATAAATCAAACTTACTTCCCGTGCGGGAGAGGGCTCCTTAAAATATCTTAGATTTTTTATTTGGTTTGTTGAAATATCTAAAGTATGTAAATAGGGCAGAAGCGTCATTCCCAAACCTTCGTCAGCAAGTTTCACCAGTGTTTCAAAGCTGCCACTCTCCAATTGGAATTTTTCACTTCCACCAATCTTAGAAGCTTTGCAAAGATTTATAATTCCGTCACGGAAACAATGTCCGTCTTCTAACAGTAAAATATCCTCAATATCCAGATCGTTTACTTCCAATTTTTCCTTCGAAAATAATCGGTGATTTTCTGGAATATAACCTACAAAAGGTTCATAATACAATACTCTTTCTTTAATCTTTTCGTTTCCAAGTGGCGTAGCTGCAATTGCGGCATCTAAATAACCATCGTTAATTTTAGTTATTATTTCATCGGTGTTAAGCTCTTCAATTTTTAAATTCACCTTTTGATATCGGTTTGAGAAATTCTTCAAAAACATCGGCAAAAGCGTGGGCATTACGGTTGGAATTATACCGAGTTTAAAGGTACCCCCAATAAATCCTTTTTCTTGATCCACAACATCCTGCATCCGTTCAGCTTCATTGACAATATTCTTAGCCTGTTCAACAATTTTTTTTCCAATACCGGTAAGTTCAATTGGTTTTTTACTTCTATCAAAAATTTGTATTTCCAACTCGTCTTCCAGTTTTTGAATTTGCATACTAAGTGTAGGCTGCGTAACGAAAGTCTTTTCTGCGGCTTTGGTGAAATTTTGATGCTCAGCTACTGCCAAAACATATTTCAATTGGGTAATCGTCATTGCATAAAGTTATTTATACAAAGATAATTTTAATATCAGAAAAACATATCGAAATTATAAAAAACAAAGATTTTGTCTATAGCAAAAGCGAATCCGAAAAAATCACATTCTTATTTCCATTAAAATAGGATGGTCCGCAACTTCAAACTTAGCATCGATCCATTGTGGTGGTCCATAGCTCATAATATTATTTGAAACTCCATAAGGTTCCAATGGCATTCCGTTGGCATCAAAATCCATCCGTTTGTTGCTGTTTTTATCATGAAACAATGAAATGCCATAGGTTCCGGAAGCCACATTTTCGAAGACTGCAGTCGCTATTCCATCAACAATTTCTGCACTTGCACTCTTTAAAGGGGCGGTTTTTAGAAACGTTTCTTCGGTATATAGACCGATAAGTACTGTGCCTTCGCTACTTTTACAAGGGACGGTAACAGTGATTGTTGTTTCTTTTGATGATGGTGAAGTGTCCTGTGCAGAGAGAAAAGTTGCAGTGAACATAAGACTGATACTAAAAAGAATGGTTTTCATAATTAGAGGTTTTAGTGATTTATAATTATGAATCAAATGTCTTTTAATTTCACCTTAGAGAAAAAAAGGAATTTCCCAACTGTTGAATTTTTATGCTGACTTGTTATAAAATTCCTCTCGCCTTTATTTCCAAATACTTATTAATGGTGTTTACCGTAAGATCTTCCGGTGCGGTCAAGATTGTTTGAATTCCTCGCTGTTGAAGTTCACGAACCATTATTTTTTTGTCAAATTCAAATTCTTGTGCGATGGTTTGGTCAACAATTTCAGAAAGATTTTGCGCTTCAGAATTGCTTAAGCTCTTTAATTCGGTATTTTCAAAAAAGATGACTACTAAAACATGCTTTTTAGCAATGGCAAGCAAATAAGGCAACTGCCTGTGAAGTGCGGAAATATGTTCAAAATTTGTATAAAGCATCAACAAACTTCGGTGTGTTATTTTTCTCTTCACCAAAGATTGCAATACACCGTAATCGGCATCCAAAAATTTTGTATCGATGTTGTAAAGAGCTTCGAGAATATTATTTAAATATGTTTGTTTTGCCTGGGCAGACAGAAAATTTCCTGCCTTATTAGAAAAATCGACCAACCCAACCTTGTCATTTTTCTTCAATGCAATGTTGGAAAATGCCAACGAACTGTTTATTGCATAATCCAACAATTTCATCCCATTAAAGGGCATTTTCATCACCCTACTTGTATCTATCACCGAATAAATGGGTTGCATTTTTTCATCCTGAAATTGATTTACCATCAATTTCGCATGTTTTCCGGTTGCTTTCCAATTTATTGTGCGTACATCGTCTCCCGCCAAATATTCCTTTATTTGCTCAAATTCCAATGTGTGGCCAATGCGTCTTATTTTTTTCAGTCCAATATGCGAAACTCGATTATCGATGGCCAGAAAGTCATATTTTTTCATTTGAATGAAAGAGGGATATACCTTAACCATTTGCTCATTATTGAAGGTGTATCTTCTTCGTATCAAGCCAATGGTTGAGGAAACATAACAATTTAATTTTCCAAAAATATATTCACCGCGCTCCACTGGCCTAACTTCATATTGAAGCGTATTTTTATTTTTTCCGGCGACGGAAACAAATTTGAAAAAATCCCTATTTTGAAATTGTATCGGCAATTCATCAATAATCCCGACGGTTATTTTGAAAGAATACATATTTACAAGCAGTACTGAAACGGGATTATTGTCGCTGTTCGAAAATTTTTCGGGCAATATCCGTTCGCCTTCCAAACCGCTTTTGCTGAAAATCATTATTATCTCCAACAAAATAAAAACTATAAATACCAAAACCAATACCCAAACAATCCCAAAAAGCCATTGCGACCAATACGAAAAAAGAAATAGTACCGAAAAAACGGCCATTACATAAAAATAACGGGGAGTTAAATAAAAGGATTTAAGAAATGAAATCATCTTTTTAAAAAAGAATAAGAATCCAAAAAAATGAGTCAGGAAACTGACTTAGGATTTTTATTGGTTAGTTAATCGTGGTTGTTTTTTTATTTTTTTACAATTTAAGGATTTTTTAACAACTAGTCTTTGTCCATAAACTCGGTGCACATTAATGCAACCAATTCTTATCTTGGTATTTCTATGGATTGGCTGATAAGATTTATTACTGTTTCGGGGGTCATTCCTTCCATTTCGCGTTCGGGTGAAAGAATTATTCTATGGCGAAGCACCGGCGCCAATGTTTTCTTTACATCGTCCGGAGTTACAAAATCTCTTCCGTTAATAGCTGCGTGTGCTTTTGAGGCATTCATAATTGCAAGGGACGCCCGTGGAGAACCACCCAAAAACAAATGCGGGTGATTGCGGGTTTTATCAACCAATTGCGCGATGTAGGTAAAGATTTTATCTTCGATGATAACTTCTTGTACTTGCGCCCTGAAAGTTCTTAAAGCTTCTGGTGTTAATACCCCTTCTATAGTATTTTCGGGAACTACTTGTTTTCGGTCGTGATGGGTTTTTAAGATAATTATTTCCTGATCTAAACTGGGATAATCTACTTTTATTTTGAAAAGAAAACGGTCCAATTGCGCTTCCGGAAGCGCGTAGGTTCCTTCTTGCTCTACCGGATTTTGAGTGGCGAGTACTATGAACGGATATTCCATATTATGCTGTTCACCGTCCATGGTTATTTGTCGTTCCTCCATGACTTCAAAAAGCGCGGATTGGGTTTTAGCGGGCGCACGGTTTATTTCGTCAATCAGTATTACGTTTGAGAATATTGGACCTTTTTTAAATTCAAATTCAGAAGTTTTTAAATTCAGTATTGAAGTTCCCAAAACATCACTCGGCATTAAATCGGGTGTGAATTGAATTCTACTGAAATCCGTTTTCAATGTTTTCGCAAAAAGTTTTGCGGTTATGGTTTTTGCAATTCCCGGAACCCCTTCAATAAGCACGTGGCCATTGGCCAAAAGGGCAACTATTAACATTTCAATGAAATCGTCCTGCCCAATTATTATTTTGGATAATTGCTTTTTTATATTGTCTACAGCCTCTTTCAGCTCGTCCAATGGAATGCGGTTATTAAATTGAATTTCGTTATTGTAATTTTCAGGATTTTCCATCGGTTTTCTTTTTAAATTCTTTTATTTTTTGATAGAGTTTCAGCAATTCGTCTTGGCTGGTGTTATTTTGATTGTTCACTTTTTCAATAAAGGTAAACAGTTTCAAAGTATCTTCGTTTGTGTTTCCGCTTCGTTCGGCGACAGTTTTGTAAAAACGCTCGTTTATGTTTTCTGTGGAAACCCGCAATCGTGTTCGTATAAACTCGAAAAAGAGGGCGATTTGTTTTTGCGCAATTAAATGATATTCATTTTTGTCCAAATACATTCCCGCGATTGTCCGCGTATATTCATACGTTTTGTTGGTTAAGGGCTCCACAATTGGGATGCTTCGCTGTTTTCTTCTCCCTTCAAAAATGATGAAAAGCAACACCCCAATCAGCACAAAATAATAGGCCCACTTAAAGTATTTGTTGTTAAGCAAAACCCGCAATGGCGATATGTCAAGATGCTTTCCCGTTTTGTAATAATTGTCCCAGTAAATAGTTTCGCCGGTGTTTATATAGGAAAGCACTTGCGCTGTATGTGTTGCATTTTGATCAGAAAGCAGAAAAAAGTTTGAAAAAATTTCTGGTTGTAAATGAAGAAAAATTTCACCTTTTCCTATTGGAACTTTTATAAAATTGATTCGCGGTTCGTTAATTTTTAGGGAATCAATGAAACCACCGGCAATGCCCAAAACCGTTTGAGAAAGCGTGTCAATTTCTGAAAAATAAAGAACGGGCAAATCTTTTTTTATGTGAAAAGGTTTCTGGGAAGCAAATTTTTTATTTACCAATTTCAGCAATGGTTGAGTGCCAATTTTTTCCACGTTTACTTCGGTTGCTATTTCCAGTTTTAAGGTGTCGAGTAATTTTTCACCCAAATAATTTGCTGAAACAAAAACGGTATTTCCCTTTTCCGCCCAATGCAGAAGCGAATCGAGCTCTGTTTGGTCAAAATCTATTTCATTGTTTATGAAAACATAAGTGCCCTTTAGACTTTCTTCCTGCAAAATTTCAAACGGTGGCGCATCTTTTTCTATGAATTTTTTGTTGAAAGATTCCTTTAGCAAATCATTCAAAACATACGTTCCGAGCGGAATTTTGTCTTCTTTGCTATAACTTGGAAACCAATTTATAGGTTGCGGTTTGGTAGCTTCCATATATACCAAGCCCGCTAAAATTAGCAAGAAACCGAAAAGGAATATTTTTTGGAGTTTAGTCAACACTTTTCGGGATTTGTTCTTCCAATGAATTGAACGTTTTTTGTGCTTTCAGAAAATCTTCCTCGGTCATGGCGAAACTGCCGTACCAAATATAGTCGTACAAAGTTGTTACTTTCCTAAAACCGGAATTGATTTTTTCGGAAGTTATTTCGGCAAAGTATTCGCTGTTGGTTTTGTCAAATTCGTAATTTATCAGCTCGGCTTCGGTTAATTTTTTCAGAATAAACAAATAATAATAGCGTACGGCAAGCCTGTAATCTTTATTTGCCAAAGCTTTTTGGATCATTTTTTTGATATTCTTACTTTTGATAATTTCTTCCTCCTCTGAAAAGAAAACACCCGGTTTCTCTTTTGATTTAAAAAACGTTGCACCCGGATTCAATTTATAAAACAACCAAACCACAAACGCCAAAATCGAGAAAAGTATTAGATAGGGAAGCATATGGACCAAAAACGAAATAAAACCACCAGCTTCAAAATCGCCGACCAGCCAGTGCCAAAATTTTAGCCAGAGCTCCCAAACCCAATTTTTGAACTGCGTCCACCAATTTTCTTCAATTGGCTTTTCAGTATAATCAAATGCTTTTTCATTTTTAAATTCCTGAATTTTTTCATTGTTGAAAACCGGCGGATACAGGTTTTCGGTTTGGTCATATTGAATCTCTCTTTTAGCTTTTGGAAGGGTATCCTGCAAAATAGGTGAAGCATGACCAAATGCAATAACCCAGAAAAAAATTAAAAGAAAAAATGACTTTTGCATGTTTTATTGTTCCGATTTCCCGATGGAATCTATAGCTTCCATTGTACCCGTGAAGTTTTTCTTCTCATTTAAATTAAAATAAATAAATGCGCAGCAGATTACAATTATAGCATAAAGAAGATACTGAAAAACCATTCCGACAGTGGTAAGCAAAATATAAACCCAATCAAACATTGAAGTTGGATCTGCCGAAACTTCTTGGCTCATTGTAAATGCTTTTATAAAGAAATAAATATACTGCGGTATCTGAAAGACGATCATAATAATGTAATACACTAGTCCGGTAACAAGAAGGGTCGCAAAGGTTATCCACCATTCATCTTTAATCAAATTGAAGCAATAGCTTATGGTGTCACTTACTTCTTTGCCCTCAAAAATTACAACGGCATAGGCTGTTGAAAGCACTACGGCGAGATAAATTCCGGGAATGACGCAAAACATTGCGCCAACAAAAACAATAATGCCCACGAGAAAACTAGTTCCTATTAATTTCCAAAAATCATTTTTTACTCCTGTGGCAACTTCTTCTTTACTAACAACCCCTCCATTTTTCACATATGATTTTATGAAATGCAGTACAACTCCATTCAACAAAGCATAATACACAACTCCCGATAGCAATAAAACCAAAAAGGATAAAAACATATTTGTTGTGAAATTTTCCCAAGCTCCAACGGCTTCAAGCATCCCCAAGCCACCAACGAACGATTGCATATAAAATACAAAACTACCGAGCATGATTAGCAGTGCCGGTCCCGCAATTTTAAGAATCATCCCGAAAAGTAGTTTCCAGTTTAGCCGGATGAATTTGAAAATATCGGTCAATATACTTCCGAGCTCGCGTTGTTTTTTGAATTTTATAACTTCGTTCATTGTGTTCTGTTGATACTATTGGTGCTATTAATACTATTGTTTCTTTGGATACTTCAAACTTTTAAACTCATTAACTCTTCAACTTTGTTTCAATTTTAGCGGATATAAAACGTAATAAAAAATAATCAGAAATAGTGAACTACCAATTATTACTATTGCCATCCAATCGGGCATTTGTGTGTGGCGAGTTACAAAGCCTTCCAAAAATCCCGCAATAATGAAAAATGGAATTGTACTGAGCATAATTTTCAATCCGTCTTTTGCGCCGCGAACGAATGATTGCAACCGCGTGTATGTTCCAGGGAAAAGTATGCTATTGCCCAAAACCAATCCTGCACAGGCAGCAATAATTATAACAGAAATTTCAATAGTTCCGTGAATCCAAATAGTTCGAGCGGATTCCCATAGCAATCCCTTTTCATAAAAGAAATACTGAAAAGAACCGAGCATAATAGCGTTCCGCATAATAATGAAAATGGTTCCAAGACTTAAAAAAAGCCCATAAACAAAGGCGTAAAGGGCAACGGTAATATTGTTTATCGTAATTCCCAAAAACATATTGAGCGCTCCCATTTCTTTATAAACAGCCATTGGGTCCCCTTTTTCAATATTAGCCAAAGTCATATTCACATAACCATCGCCTAAAATAAGTCGAACAAAATTACCATCTGTCGCAGCAGAGTATGCCCCCACAATCGAGAAAAGTAGAAATACAACAAAAACAATCAATAGTTGTCTGTGGTATTTCGAAAAAAACAATGGGAACTCCTGGGTGTAAAAAGTGATAAATCGCGTTCGCGACTCGCGTTTGGTTTTATATATTTTTTGATGCGCCAAAACGGAAAGCCCGTTTAAATAATTGAGTGTATTGCTATTGGGATAAAAAGTTCGCGCGTAGCTTAAATGATCCGTAACTTCAATGTAAAGCGCACTTAGTTCATCGGGATTCATTTGAATATTATTCCGAAGAACATTTTCAAATTTTAACCATTTATCTTTATTTTGCTTTGCAAAAGCGGCTTCGCGCATATTGTGCAGTACTTTTGCCCAAAGAAACATATTTAATGGATAATTTTCAAATAGAAACCGCCCAAAATGTAAACATTCTTCAAAATGTAGCAGGTGTGGGTGAACGCATTGTAGCCTATTTGATTGACGGCCTAATTATGGGCTTTTATGTTATTATTGTGGTTATGGTTTTAGGCAGCGTTAACCTGTCAGATGATTATTCTATGATTGTCGGACTTACCATTGGGTTGCCACTTTTTCTATACCATTTGTTATGGGAAACACTGTGGAACGGACGCAGCCCTGGCAAGGCCGCAATGAAATTACGGGTTGTAAAGACTGATGGTTCAAAACCTGCATTTTCAAATTATTTACTGCGCTGGCTTTTACGGATTATTGATATTACGGCAACCAGTGGAGGATTGGCATTGATAACAATTCTTTTAAATGGAAAAGGACAACGCTTGGGTGATATGGCTGCTGCTACAACGGTTATTACGGAAAAACAAATTGTTGGTTTTTCACAAACTATTTTGATGGATATTCCCGAAAATTACGAACCCAATTACCCGCAAGTTACAGTGTTCAGTGATTCGGAAATTCAGACTATAAAAAGTGTTTTTTCTGAAGCACGCTATAAAGGAAACCACAAGGTTATTTTGAAATTAGCCAGTAAAGTGGCGAATGTAATGGAAGTTAAATTAGAAGAAACACCCATAAAATTCTTAGACACTGTAATTAAGGATTATAACTATTATACCCAGAACATGTGACGTTGATACTTTTAATAGACATTTTGGGAACCCTCGCGTTTGCCATTTCAGGAGTGCTTACGGCGCTCCATAAGCGATTGGATATTTTTGGAATTTTAATAATTGCTTTTGTTACGGCAGTAGGAGGTGGGACTTTACGGGACTTACTGATTGATGCAAATGTGGCTTGGATGCGAAACCTAACGTATGTTTACGTAATTTTTGGAGCAACTGTGTTTGCGGTTATTTTCAGAAAAAAATTGAACCATATTCGTCGGTCGCTGTTTTTGTTTGATACTATTGGAATTGCACTTTATACCATTGTTGGCGTAGAGAAAGGGATTGCAGCAGGTTTTCATCCCATAATTTGCATTGCCCTGGGAACAATGACCGCTTGCTTTGGCGGAGTGCTGCGCGATATTCTTTGTAATGAAATTCCAATTATTTTTAGAAAGGAAATTTATGCTACCGCTTGTATTTTAGGAGCTTCCGCCTATTTTTTATTGCATTATTCTCCAATTTCTGAAGACTTTATAGTGATAATTTCTGGGGCTATCGTTTTTACGGTTCGCATTTTGGCGGTTTATTTCAATCTTTCTTTGCCGAGTATTTACACAAAGGAGGAAATGAAGTGAAGCGCATTGATTTGATGAGTTTATCAGTGAAGAAATTATTGGAGATATTTTAAAATTTATATATTACATCCCAAATTAAATTGCTAAAATCATAAATATGAAAAACATTTACTTGCTCCTTTTCCTTTTTTACTGTGATTTTGCAAATGCGCAGATTGTTAATATTCCTGATGTTAATTTTAAGGATGCTTTAGTAAATGATGGTGTTGTAGACATTAATGGCGATAGGTGGGGTGATATTGATGCAGATATAAATAATGATGGGGAAATACAAATTTCCGAAGCTCAAGCGGTTGTTGGATTAATTATTTCTGACAAAAACATAGCTTCACTTGAGGGATTGGAATATTTCGTGAATTTGGAAGTGCTTTTGTGTAGAAAAAATATTATTCATACAATGGATGTTACAAATCTGCAATACCTTAATGAATTATGGTGTGACGAAAATCAATTGACAGAATTGGATGTAACGCAAAACACATATCTTCAATGGTTGCTGTGTGATAGAAACCAATTGACTTCTATTGACGTTTCAGAAAATACATACCTTGAACATTTTAGCATCCAGCTTAATCAAATAACGCAAATAGATGTTACACAAAATCCATTCTTATATCAGTTCACCACCGCTCATAATCCAATTAGTAGTTTGGATGTAACCCAAAATCCAGAGCTTCGCCATTTATTTTGTGGAAATAATGATTTAACTACACTTGACGTTACCCAAAACAACCAATTGATTACCCTTGGCTTTTATGGGAACCAAATTTCAAGTATAGATGTTACGAATTGTCCACAATTACGGGATTTGTCTTTTAGTTCTAATGTAATGACCTCCTTAGATATTACCCATAATCCACTTCTTGATAATCTTGACACTAGTAACAATCCATTGCAAACATTAAATGTTACTCAAAACCCTGAACTAAGATATTTAAGATGTGGAGGAAACCAGCTTTCAAATCTAGATTTAACAAATAATCCTGAACTTACCAACCTAACTTGTTACAATAATAACCTCACAACATTAAATTTAACAAATAATCACCAACTAGAAGATGTAAATACGTCCAATAATCAATTAACAGAGTTGGATTTTTCAAATAATCCAAACCTTTATTTTTTTAATGCCAGCAATAACAATATTTCATTCCTGAACATCACTCAAAATACAATTCTTAATGGGGCAATAATCGACAATAACAATCTTACCCAATTGGATGCATCTAATAATCCTGTACTACAGTTTTTATATTGTGATAATAATTCATTGAATCAACTTGACATAACCCAAAATATCGAATTGGAATATTTACGGTGTGGATTTAATAATTTATATACATTGGATACTGCTCAAAATCCTCTTTTAAAAGTGGTTTATTTTCAAGACAATCATATAAGCAGTTATGATGCGTCACAGCAAGCAGCACTTATCAGGATAGACTGTTCAAATAATGCTATGATTAATTTGAATCTCAAGAATGGTTTCAATACTGAACTTTCTAAAATGTATGCTTTTGGTAATCCAGATTTACAATGCATTCAAGTTGATGATGTAATTTATGCAAATTCGCAAATGTGTGATTTGCCCGACTATGGCTGGTGCAAAGATTCCACAGCAACTTACAGTGAATTATGCGAACTTGGCACTGAAGATTTTTCAAATATAGATTTTCAACTATTTCCCAATCCAGTGGGAAATATTTTAAATATCCAATCAAAAGAAAATATTGAAACAGTAAATATCTATTCTGCACAAGGAATTTTGATAAAGGAAGTTTCTTCAAAAACCATCGATGTTTCTCAGTTGTGCTCTGGAATGTACTTTGCGCAAATAACTTTCGATGGAAAAAGTTTTATAAAGAAATTTGTAAAAGAATAGATTCGGTAAATCCTTTGGAACTTTCTACTCAATAACCTTCGCCGTAATATAAATATTATTCAAAGGCCAATCACCATCATCTGCTTTCACTTTTGAAATTTCCTCAACAACGTCCATTCCGTCGGTCACTGTGCCGAAAATGGTGTACTTGCCGTTTAAGTGAGTAGTAGAAGATTTTGGACCGAGGAAGATGAAAAATTCATAGGGCGCCGTTCTGTTATCAGGGTTTTCACGGTATTCCTTAGCGCCTGAAACCGTTCCATATTCGTGAACACGACCCGGAATAATTTCTGCGGGAAGCAAATATTCTTTTCCCAATGCGGCCCGTTTTTTTTGTGTGGAAACTAAATCGCTATTTCCAGCTTGTATTATGAAATTGGGAACCACTCGATGAAAAAAAGTTTCATCAAAATATTGTTGTTTTACCAAATAGATAAAATTGGCTCGGTGCAGCGGCGTGTCCTTGAAAAGTTCAATTTCTATATCGCCGAAACGGGTTGTTATCAATACTTTGGTTTCTGGGTTTTTTTTGCCGTATTCGGTTAAGAAAGAAACTACATTTTCATTAGTGATTTCGGGATAATCTTTGGCCTGCCCTTCTTCTTTTTCCGTTTTTAATTCTTCCACAGCATTCGTTTCGATCTCGTTTTCGATTTTGATTTCATTTTCATTTTCGATTTCGGAAGCCTTTTTCTTATCTTCACAGCTTCCGCAAAAAAGAATAATTCCTAATAAATAAATAAACAACTTCATCATAAATGGATTTTCGCGATTTTGAAAAACGGATTGTAAAAGTAACAAAAATGGAACTTCCGGGTGAAGCAGTTCAATTAAAAATGGCCCCGATAGAACGTTTACAGGAATTGAAAAGAATTGCCATCGAAAAAAAAACCGCAAAGCAGGCGGGCGTAATGTCGCTTTTTTATCCTTCAGAAAAATTTGAAACACACTTAATTTTAATTCTTCGAAAAACATATAAGGGTGTTCACTCTGCACAAGTTGGTTTTCCAGGCGGAAAAATGGAAAAGGAAGACACCACAATTCAAGATGCCGCCCTTCGGGAAACCGAGGAAGAAGTGGGAATTTCTAGAGAGACAATATCTGTCCTTAAAAAACTGACTGAAATTTATATTCCACCGAGTAATTTTTTTGTGCAACCTTTTTTGGGCATTACCTCAGAATCGCCCAAATTTGTTCCCCATGAGGAAGAAGTAGAAGCTTTGATAGAAGTAGCTTTAGAGGATTTTATGGATGATGCAAATATTATTAGCCAAACTCTTTCCACATCATACGCCAACAGTATTAAAGTACCCGCTTTTAAACTGAACGGTCACATAGTGTGGGGAGCTACAGCAATGATGCTCAACGAAGTGCGCGAATTATTGAAAATGGCACTGTAATACCATATTTTAGTATATTTGTAATGTAGGAAAATGATTAATTAAACCACTCTTGCCAAAAAGCAACTGCTTACTGCAACTGAATACTGACCACTGAATATCGACCTTAAAAATGAGTCTCTTCAAAAAAAACCCTTTTGGGCATATACTATTTTTAAAACTCTGGTTAATACGAATTGCCGGTCTTATGACCCACAGACGTTTTAAGGGATTTAACGATCTGCAAATACACGGAAGTGAGATTATAAAAACCCTTCCCGATAAAAATGTACTGTTTGTGAGCAACCACCAAACATATTTTGCCGATGTAGCTGCAATGCTCCATGTTTTTAACGCAAGTTTGAGTGGAAGGGAGGACAGTATAAAAAATGTAGGATATTTGTGGCGACCCAAGTTGAACATATATTTTGTAGCCGCAAAGGAAACAATGAAAGCGGGTTTATTACCTAAAATTCTTTCCTATGCTGGTTCTATTAGTATTGAGCGGACTTGGCGTGAGAAAGGTAAAGAAGTGAACAAACAAGTGAAGATGAGCGATGTAAGCAACATCACAAGAGCTTTAGATGATGGTTGGGTAATAACTTTTCCGCAAGGAACAACGAAACCATGGCGGCCAATACGCCGGGGAACCGCACATATTATTAAGAAAAACAAACCCGTGGTTGTGCCAATAGTAATTGATGGTTTTAGAAGATCGTTTGATAAAAAAGGAATACGTATTAAAAAACGGGGGATTCTTCAATCCATGGAGATAAAACCACCTTTGGACATTGATTATGAAAATGACACGATGGATGAAATTGTTGAAAAACTGGAATATGCCATTGAGCAGCATCCGTCTTTTCTAAAAGTAATTCCCGCTTCTGAAATACAAAGTGAAGAAGAACTAAACAAAGAACGGGAATGGCGTTACTAATATTCTCCAGTATGCACTAGCTTTTGGCATTGACAATTCATAAAAAACTTAGTACTTCCACAATTATCTGTCAGTTCTTCAAAAATCAATTTTCTCTAGCTCTTTATAGTTTTTACGGAGTCTTCTCAATAAAATTCCGTAAACAAGTTTATAAAACAACACCACAAATACAATCATCACAATCCCAAAGAGGATTTGGATGGCAAAAAACATTTTCATGAATCTTTCCTGACTAATATTTGCAATGCCATAATCTTCCGTCATAAATCTAAAAACAATATCTTGGTTTAAATAGTAGTAAATATTGATGCCTACAATAAGTAAAACGGAAGTAGTTATATTGTAAATAACAAAATATTTCACTGTTTTTCGCGTACGCAAAATGTTTCCCATTAATTCTTTTATGGAATCTGTTGTGGAAATTTTTCGATAGTTTATATAAAAAAGAACTATGAAAAATCCAAAAACTAAATAGTTTACCACGTTTACGGCTACCAAAATATTGTGCAAACCTATGTCATCGCTAAATTTGGTGCTTGATTCTGGAACGAAGAGCGCGAGCAAAGTCCAAAAAATAATCTCCGCAATGCTGATATAAAATATCCACTTCACTATGGATGAGGATTTCTTCAATAGCATTTTATATATATCGCCATAGCTCAACTTGGGAAGCTCCTGTTCCCTGCTTTGCCATTGTTTTTTTAATAGTTCCAGTTCATCCATCGTGGGTTACGGATTTAAAATAGTTCGTAATTTTTCTTTTATCCTGTTCATTTTCACACGTGCGTTTACCTCGGTAATACCCAAAGTTTCCGAAATCTCTTTATAATTTTTGTCCTCCAAATACAGAAAAACAAGTGCTTTATCAATATCGTTCAAATCTTTAACTGCGCTGTACATTAGTTTCAGTTGTTGCTCTGCCGTATCGTCATAAGGTTGTGAAGAAATCTTAAAACTAACCCCTTCATAATCCTGTGTTTTTATTGTACGCTTAGATTTTCTATAAAGCGTTATCGCTGTGTTCAGCGCCACACGGTACATCCATGTACTAAATTTGGAATCGCCACGAAATTTTGGATAGGCGCGCCAAAGCTGTATGGTTATTTCCTGAAACAGGTCGTTGTGGGCTTCCCTGTCATTGGTGTATAACCTACAGATTTTATGTACAATGTTTTGGTTTTCCTCAAGTTGGGCAACAAAACTATGTTCCAGTTCTTTGTTCAAGGGTTTTTTGTTGGCTTTTTAATTAGTGTTCTTTAAAATTGCTTTGTTACAAAAATCTTAAAAAATAAGATAACTCGATGAACAAACAGTACTTTTATATTTTTTAAGAAAATTATGAATATTCCCGAAACCAGTGTACCCCGAATTGTTGTGATTGGCGGTGGATTTGCTGGTATTTCCTTCATCAAAAAACTTCAAAAACAAAAGGTGCAGATTGTACTTTTTGATAGACATAATTATCACACTTTTCAGCCATTATTATATCAAGTTTCCACCGCTGGTTTGGAACCGGATTCTATTGCTTATCCGCTTCGGAAAATTTTCAGAAAAAATATGGATTTCCATTTCCGGATGGCAGAGGTAGATAGTGTTGATACGGGTAGTAATACTATTTTAACCTCTGTTGGAAGTTTAAAATATGATTATTTAATAATCGCTACGGGAACCAGAACAAATTACTTCGGAAACGACAGCATAGCCGATAATAGTATGCCAATGAAAACAGTGCCACAAGCGCTGAATATACGGAGTTTGATGCTTCAAAATATTGAAAAGGCCGATATTACTACTGATGAAGCGGAAAGAAGAAGGTTGCTAAATTTTGTAATTGCCGGCGCAGGACCTACAGGAGTGGAACTTGCCGGAGCGTTGGCAGAATTTAGAAAAGGAATTCTCGAAAATGATTATCCCGAACTCGAGGAAGAAGAAATGAACGTGCACCTAATTGAAGGTTTGGATCGGGTACTTCCGCCTATGAGCGCAACGGCATCAAAAAAAGCACAAAAATTTCTTGAAAATCTCGGTGTACAAGTTCACCTCAAAACTTTCATCAGCGATTATGACGGAACAACCGTGACTACGAAAGACGGTAAAAAATTTGATACCGCTACATTTATTTGGGCAGCGGGCGTGACGGGAGCGCCCATAAAAGGTATAAATGGCGAAGCATTGATAGAAAAAGCTAACCGTTATAAGGTAGATAAATTCAATAAAGTTGAGGGTTTTGATAATATATTTGCTTTGGGAGATATTGCCTTGATGACAACTGAGGAATATCCCAAAGGGCATCCCCAAGTGGCGCAGCCAGCAATCCAACAAGGTAAGCAGTTGGGCAAAAATTTCAGAAAATTGCTAAAAGGTGCTCCAATGAAACCTTTTGAATATTTTGATAAAGGTACTATGGCCACGGTGGGCAGAAACAAAGCCGTGGTAGATTTGGGCAAATTGCATTTTGGAGGTGCCATTGCTTGGTTTTTATGGATGTTTGTGCACCTTTGGTTTTTGGTCGGTTTCCGAAATAGGGTTGTTACTTTTTTTAATTGGACGTATAATTACATCAACTATGATCGTGCGGCACGGCTTATTATTAGGCCGTTTAGAAAAGGTTGAAACTTGCAACTTGAAACTTGCAACCTGAAACCTGAAACTTGAAACCTGAAACCTGAAATACGACCTGTTTACTGAACTTTCACGGGAATAGGCCCTCCGTTTGAAACCCAGCCACCGCCAATTTCGTCAAGATTTACATCCAATTCGTCAGTGGTTTCAATTTTTTTGAGATTCACTTTTACCTCGTCATAGGTGTCAACACTTTTTAAATTCACGTTTAGTTCGTCATACGTGTTAATATCTACCAATCGAACATCCATCACTTCGGTTATTGGTTTGGTTTCAACTTTTTCAGAAGCATATACTGAGGGAAAAATTTCAAAATCCTTTAGCACATTTATGGTTAAACATATTGCAATTATGGTGAGGATTGTTTTTGTGTATTTGTCTGTTTTCATAATAAAATATTTAAAGGTTATTTTAGATAAAAGTTCTAGCTTCCTGTTTATTGCTTAATATAAGTTACCAGTTCAATCTCTTCACTTTTACCGCGCAACTTTTCTTTGCCCAATTCTTTTTTTGAAACGCCTTTTGGCAATTTATAAGCAATGTCGGCAAATGGTTTTGAGGCTAAAATTTCAACATCAAGTTCGTTACACATAGCTTGAATACGTGAGGTTGTATTCAAAACATCACCGGAAAATGCAATATCTCTTTTTATCTGTCCAATTTCGCCAACCATAACGGTACCGAAATGAAGCCCCACTTTAAATTCGGGAACAACGCCGTATTTTTTTAAATATTTTGGCGCTTTGTAGTTGATTATTTTTTTCATGCTGTAAAAACATTGTATTGCATTTCCGTGTTTAAGGCCCCACTTCATTTTCCATGAAACAACCACTTCATCGCCAACGTATTGGTAAACCTCGCCTCGGGTTTGTACAATTGCGGGTGCAATGTGTCTGAAAAAATCTTTTAGGAAGTTAAAGTATTTTTCTTCGCCTAAACTTTCTGCAATACCAGTCGCATTTTTTATATCGGCAAACATGAAAATGCGCCGTTCGTGCTTGGGTCTAAAATATCTTCCTATTAAATAATCGGGAAAGACGCCGGGTCCAAACTTATCATTTACCATCAAAACGATGAGCGTAGCCAAAACAATAAAAAGCCAAATAATATAATTCTTGATGAACAGCCAAGTGCCAAAAAAATAATATATTTCTTGAATTACTTCCCAATGATAAAAGGGCACCCCTAAATCTTCACTTGTTATATATAGCGCGCCGATGCAACCAACCAATAATGCCATAAGAGTGTAAGCGAGTATTAAATACAAGAGCGCTTTCCAAAAAACCAATCGTCGCAGCCAACCTTCCATCAGGTTTACGGTTACTATTCCGCCAATGAGTCCCGCCGAAATGGCAACAATGAGATTGGCCATAATTGCCGAATAGAAGTCATAATTGGAACTCAACACGCCGTTGCTTTTCAGTGTAATAACTTCATAAAAAAACATGACGTTTGAAATAATGACCCAAGCCACTAAAATCCAAAATGCCCGCCTTGTATAAAACCAAAGTTGACGTAAAGTGTATCTTTTAAAATAAGGCTTTATGGGCATTAGCAGTTTCTATATTTATCGTTTAGGCCAACACCCATTTTTATCAATTCTCTAGATTTTTCCAACCGAGTTTGTTGCGTGACTTCTCGTTTTGCCTCATCAATATATTCTGCATATTCACGCTGTCTTCCCGGGGTTAGAGCGTAAAAACTTTTTTGCAGGTTTTTATCTTCTGAAAGTGCTTTTTGAAAAATTTCAGGAAGGGAAACCTCTTTTTTAACTGCTTTTTTTAATTCTTTTCCCGCTTTGGAATTGGCAATTGCTTCGTTAATATATTCCAAAACAAGAGTGGAATCAATTTCGTCTTCCTCTTCAAAACGCCATTGTCGAAGCGCTTTTGTTACGCCTTCTTGTGCATTGATGAGTTTTTCTTGTTTATCCATCAAAAACACTCCTTGATGAAACCAAAGAGCCATATGGTTTTTGAAATCTGACATGGCCGCAACCATCTTTCCGTTTAAAGTATATGTTGGTTTGCCCCATTTTACTTCTTCCGTAAGTTCAGTGTTTTTGAAAAGGACACGAAGTTGTTGTAGCTTTTCCTTCCACTTTGTCTGTTTTGCGATATAAGCATCTACTTTTTGGGAATCGGTCATAGACTTTGTTTTCTTTCGAAGATACAATATTTCAATTTTTTGATTCATTAAAAAAATAGAATTTTCTAAGAAACCTTTAAAACCAATAGATCTGCCATTCATTACAGCCGAAACTTATTCTTATTTAAATTCGTTTTATTGAAAAATAAAATATATTTATTGATAAACAATAAATATTTACTTATATTCGCCCGATAATTTAATTCAACCTATATGAAAACAACTATTATTTTAAAAATTATGAACATACTTTTTTGGATCGTGTTCATCGGACTTTGTATTAAAACTGGAGCGCTACTAATTTCTTTTTTTGTAAGTCTATTTATTAACCCAGAGGGCGCACAGAACCTTTATCTCGGCTTAAACCTTTATGATCTTTATATTTTTGATCTCGGAAAATACATTGGCGTTGCCAGTATGTTAATTGCATTAATGGCAATGAAAGCATATCTCGCTTTTTTAGTTGTAAAACTTTTTTTGAAGTTCGACTTAAATTCTCCATTCAATGAAAACACGGTTTCGATCATTTCAAAAATTAGTCATTACGCTTTGAGTATTGCCGTGGTGGCTATAATTGCAGATGGTTATGGAGACCGTATAATAAAACAGGGAATTTTGCTACAAATTGATTGGGGTGCGGAGGAATTCCTATTTTTCGCTGGTATCATTTATATAATAGCTTTGGTCTTTAAAAAGGGAGTAGAGATCCAAAACGAGAACGAACTAACAATTTAATTATGCCAATAGTCGTAAACCTAGACGTAATGATGGCTAAGCGAAAAATGTCATTAAATGAGCTTTCCGAAAAAGTAGGGCTGACGCTCTCCAACCTTTCTATTTTGAAAACTGGAAAAGCGAAAGCAGTGCGTTTCAGCACATTGGAAGCCATTTGTGAAGCATTGGAATGTCAGCCAGGAGATATTCTGGAATATGTTCCGTGAAAAAGGTCTATTATTTCAACTACAATTGAACATCCATTTTTTACAATTCAGAATATTTTTTTCTTAAAAGGTAAATCGAAATTTCACCTTTGAACTGAAAATAAAAAACCAACCCAATCCATGAAAATTTCAAACATTACTTTTTTAGTTCTTTTTTTACCTTTTCTCAATTTTGGTCAAAACACGATTTCAGGAACTGTTACGGATAACAAAGGCACACCGATAAACGGTGCGAATGTTTATTTGGAAGGCACGTATGACGGGACCTCATCTAACGAAAATGGAAATTTTTCTTTTGAAACTTCAGAAAAAGGAACTCAAACTTTGACTATATCATACGTTTCTTTTGAACCATTTAAACTGATCGAAGATGTTTCAAAAATGAAAAACCTAAAAATTGTTCTTCGCGATGATGTTAATTCTTTAGAAACCGTAACCATTTCCGCAGGGTCATTTTCCGCGGGCGACAATAGCAAAATATCAGTTTTAAAACCTTTGGATATAGTTACAACCGCAAGCGCATTGGGCGATTTTGTGGGTGCTTTACAAACACTTCCTGGAACAACGACCGTTGCGGAAGATGGTCGTCTTTTTGTTCGCGGTGGCGATGCCGCGGAAACCCAAATTTTTATTGATGGGATTCGTGTTTTTACGCCATATTCGCCAACGGCAAACAATGTGCCTACCCGCGGGAGGTATAGTCCTTTTTTGTTTGATGGCATTACTTTTTCCACAGGGGGTTATTCAGCAGAATACGGCCAAGCCCTATCTTCGGTTTTGTTATTGAATACAATTGATGAACCTGCACAGGAAAAAACCGATATTTCCATTATGAGTGTTGGTGCTGGTTTGGGACATACTGAAAAGTGGGAAAAAAGCTCGTTAAGCGTGAATACTTCCTATATAAATTTAGCGCCCTATATTGCACTTTTACCCGACAGGAATGAGTGGCAAAAACCATTTGAAACGGCTTCGGGCGAAGCGGTTTTCCGACAGAAAATAGGGGATGGGTTGCTTAAAGTGTATGGAGCATTTGATACTTCCAATTTTGCGCTTACGCAGGAAGACATCAATCAGCCCGAAGGTGTACGTTTTAAATTAAACAATCAAAACTTTTATACCAACGCCAGTTTCAGTGAAATGCTGAAAAATGATTGGGCAATTTTTGCGGGCGGAAGTTATACATACAGCAATACAAAAGTTGGCATTGATGAATCGGATATTAAAGATGTTGAAAATTCGGCGCATCTTAAATTTAAGCTGAAAAAACGATTCAGCAACCATTTTAAATTGAACTTTGGCGCGGAGCAATTTGTGACGGATTTCAACGAAAATTTTGAAGAACCGAATTTTGAAACCAAAATTGGTTTCCACAATAACATATCGTCTGCATTTACGGAAGCGGATATTATTTTTTCCAGAAAAGTTGCGTTAAAATTGGGTATTCGGGGAGAATACAGTGAATTGTTTAAAGAGTTTACAGTTTCCCCAAGGATTTCATTCGCTTATAAAACGGGAAAAAATAGCCAGCTTTCATTGGCCTACGGCGATTTTTACCAACAGCCCGAAAGCGACGTGCTAAAATTTTCCCACAATTTAGAAGCGCAACAAACCCAGCATTACATTATGAACTATCAATATTCAGCAAATAATAGAATATTTCGTGCGGAGGTTTATAGAAAACAGTACAGTAATCTTGTAACCTATTCGGATGAATTTCCGGATATAAATTCTTCTTTTTTGAACAATGGCGATGGCTATGCGCAGGGATTGGATTTATTTTGGCGTGATAATGAAACGCTTAAAAATATAGATTACTGGGTAAGTTATTCCTATTTGGATACAGAAAGAAAGTACAAAAATTATCCTATTGATGCTACCCCAAGTTTTGCAAATACGCATAATCTTTCCGTAGTAGGAAAATATTGGATCAATGATTGGAAAAGTCAAATTGGCTTCAGCTACCAATACGGAAGCGGGCGAACTTACACCGACTTAAATGAGCCGGGTTTCCTTCAGAAAAAAACAAAAGGGTACAATAGTGTGAGTTTAAATTGGGCCTATCTGATTTCACAACAGAAAATTCTATACTTTTCAATAAACAATGCCTTCGCTTTTAAGAATATAAATGGATATCAATACGCTAATACGCCAGATGCCAATGGTATTTTTGCTCGAAGAAAGTTACGCCCAGCTGCAGATCAGTTCTTTTTTGTTGGGTTCTTTTGGACGATTAGCAATGATGGAAAAGAGAATCAGTTGGATAATCTTTAGTATTACATTTCAGTAGTAAAATTCAACAGTTCGGTTCTTTTAATGTATTAAAATATAGTTTTTAAAATACATTTGATTCAGTATTAATGCTTAAACCAAAAATTATGCTCGGAATATTACTAAACAAAAAGGGAAAAGGAAAAACACTTAGAATCGTGTTAATTCTAAGCATTTCACTTTTGATGGGTGGAATTTTAATTCTTCTTTCTCAATAATATCAACTTAAAAATAATTTTAAAACTAGAAACCATGCAAAACGTAGTCACTTATGTTATCATCATTTTTACAGTCCTTACAATGAAGGCGCAAACAGATTCAGCAGCTAATACAAATACCGAGCCCACAAAATATCAACAGGGAATGCAAAAAGCCTTTCAACTTTGGAAGGAAAACAAATCGTGGGAGGCCGCAAATGTGTTTGAAAGAATTGCAACAGCTGAACCAGACAATTGGTTGCCGCCGTATTATGTGGCACAAATTAATGTAATAAACAGTTTTACTGAAAAAGATCCTGCAAAATTGAAAGCCCAATTGGACAAAGCCCAGGATTTCATCAATGATGCTACGGCAATTTCAAAAGAAAATCCCGAATTACTGGTTTTACAGGCACAATTATATACAGCGTGGATTGTTTTTGACGGTCAACAGTACGGAATGACTTATTCCGCAAAAGCTTCGGAGCTTTACAATAAAGCCTTGGCACTTGCTCCAGATAATCCTCGAATAATTTTAGCAAAAGCAGAATGGGATATGGGCGGTGCAAAATATTTTGGTCAACCCATAGCGCCGTATTGTAAGGACATTCAGCGGGCCATTGAACTTTTTGCTACCTTTAAGCCAGCGGGTGAATTTTACCCAACTTACGGCGAAGAACGGGCAAAGCAAATACAAGCAGAAAGCTGTAAATAAATATTTCACCATAAATTCACCAATGTTTTTAAAAAAAAATATTTGTGGATTCGTGGTGAACAAACCATTATTTTGATGCGTATTTTAAAAGAAATAGGAAAAGCATTTTTTGTTGGAACCCTTGTTTTTATAATTCTTGGGGTGATTCAATATGCCAATGGATATCAGTATGGTAATGGCCGGGAAATTCTTATTGCTTTTCTATATAATCAGCTGTATTCGGTCATCCTGTATCTGATTAATGCGTATTATTTTAATTTTTTATTGAAGGTTTTTCCCAATCAAGTTTTTCAGGCAAAAAATCTTTTAAAGGGACTGTTGGGTGGTGTTTTTGTAACTCTTTTTGCATTATTCTTTATTCGTATTATAACTGAAGTGTTATTGGACGGAAAGGGTTTTGTGGAATTTATTGCTGCTGAAAAAATGCAGTATTACTACATTTCATTTATAATATCAGTAGTGGTCACTACAATTTTTTATGTTGTTTATTATTATCGAAACAAACAGGAAAAGAAAGTAACCGAACAAAAAATAATTGCCGGCACCGCTTCGGCAAAATTTGATGCGCTAAAAAACCAACTCGATCCGCACTTTCTTTTTAATAGTTTGAACGTACTTACCAGTTTAATTGAAGAAAACCCAAAAGCCGCTACCCGTTTCACTACTTCACTTTCAAAAGTGTATCGCTATGTTTTGGAACAGAAAAACAAGGAGCTCGTTACGCTGGAGGAGGAGCTAAACTTTGCCAAGCTATACATGTCATTGTTAGCGGTACGTTTTGAGGATAGCATTGTGTTTACTTCGCCGGCAAAATTGGAGAACCCGCAGGCTAAAGTTGTTCCGCTATCGCTTCAGCTTTTGTTGGAGAATGCCGTGAAGCACAACCAGGTAATGCCTTCAAAAAAACTTTACATTACCATTGCAGAAGAGAATGGAAATTTAGTAGTCACCAACAACAGCCAACCAAAGCAGGTTTTAAAAGAAAGCACAGGAGTGGGTTTGCGAAACATCCGCGATAGGTATGCGCTTTTAACTAACCGTCCCGTAATTATAAATGAGAACCGAAAAGAATTCAGTATCGCCATTCCCATTTTGGGAGAAAATTTACAGATTATGAATACATCCGAAACTTTTATATCAGAAAAGAAATACAAGTTGGCCAAAAAGAGAGTTGAGAAATTGAAGGGTTTTTACATTCATTTCACCATATATTTAATGATGGTGCCCGTGTTTATATATTTAAACTATATATCACAAACGGGTTTTCCTTGGGCGCTTTTCCCCATTGTTGGGTGGGGCATTGGTGTTACCAGCCATGCTTCGGAAACATTCAATTACAATCCATTTTTTGGAAAAAATTGGGAGGAGCGTAAAATAAGGGAGTTGATGGATAAGGATGAGTAAATTACGGTTCATCCTAATAAAAACCCAGTTCAGAAGAATCAATTTCATTTTGAGTTTTACCTCCGTTACTTTTATGTTATAATTTAAAAACAACAATTATGGAAACTGAAAACAATGACAGCAAGTATTTTAAGGCAAAAAGACGTGTTGCCGAATTAAAGAAATTCTACAGCAGCTTGATGTTTTATATAATCTTCATTGCAATGCTAGCTGGAGTAAATTATTACACTAACCAATGGAATTATCCTTGGTTTCTTTGGGCTGCTTTTGGTTGGGGAATTGGAATCTTTTTTCAAGCACTTAGAACTTTTAGATGGACACCATTTATGGGAAAGGATTGGGAAGAGAGGAAATTGAAACAATTTATGGAAGATGAAGAAAAAAAGAATAAAAACAACTTGAGCTAAAATGGACTATTCTGAAGACATAAAATTGAGAAAGGCCAGAAAAAGACTGGAAGCGCTAAAGGGTTTTTATAAACATTTGCTGGTTTACATATTTGTGAACATTGCTATTTTTATTGTGCGATCCAACGTATTGGAGTTTTTTCAATATCAGTCTCCGGATAAAAATTTTATAGAATGGGTAGACTGGAATATTTTAATAGTTCCCATTTTTTGGGGAATTGGGTTATTGTTTCATGCGGTAAAAGTATTTCAATATAAATTTCCGTTCATTAAAAATTGGGAAGAAAGGCAGTTGAAAAAATTTATCGATAAAGATTAAAAGAATCAATATGGAAACTAAGAGAAGTCTTTCTTATTTAAGGGCAAGAAAAAAAGTGGAAACGCTAAAAGGTTTTTACGGCCATTTGGTAGTGTATGTATTGGTGAATAGTGTGATTATACTTCTTTTGGCAAACGTATTCTCCAGTAAGGAAGTGGATTTTGCCGATTTGGGAAATTATGCAACCGCCTTTTTCTGGGGCTTCGGCTTAGTGTCACATGCACTTTATGTTTTTTTCGTATTGAATGTTAAAAACAATTTCTTGAAACGATGGGAAGAAAAGAAAATAAAGGAATTTCTTGATGAAGACGAAATTTGAAAATTTGAAGACCTCAATACTTGAAACCTGAAACCTGAAACTTTGAACTTGAAACCAGTAAAATGAACGTATTAATCATTGAAGACGAAAAACCGTCCGCCCGTTATCTGCAGCGCATGCTCGAAAAACAGGATGTAACCGTAAACCAAATGCTGCACAGTGTTGCCGAAGCAGTGGAGTGGTTTCAAAACAACCAGCATCCCGATTTAATATTTCTTGATATACAATTGAGCGACGGACTTTCCTTTGAAATTTTTGATGTTGTGGATGTAAAAAGCTCCATAATTTTTACTACTGCTTTTGACGAATATGCATTGAAAGCCTTTAAGTTGAACAGTATTGATTATTTATTAAAACCCATTGATGAAGATGAATTACAAGCTGCGGTTAAAAAATATAAATCATTAAAACCCGCAAACCAAAACGTTCAATTCGATTTTGAGGATATTAAAAAATTGCTTGTAAATCCTGTGGGCCGTGAGTACAAAAAACGTTTTACCACTAAAATCGGGCAGCACATAAAAATGATTTCTGTTGATGAAATTGAATGTGTCTATTCAGAAAACAAAGGAACGTACGCTCATACCGTAGACGGACGCGATTATTTATTGGAAACTACTTTGGAACAACTGGAGCAGGAGCTTTCGCCGGAAACTTTTTTTAGAATAAGCAGAAAGTATTATGTGAATATCAATTCAATAAAAGATATAATTTCATACACAAACTCGAGGCTTCAGCTAAAATTGAACAGTTATAAAGCACAAGAAATAATAGTTGCCCGAGAGCGGGTGAAAGATTTTAAACTTTGGTTGGAATAATGTTATTTCTTGGTTTTGTCAATTTTAATCCTGTTTTCCTGAAATGAAGAAGGCAAAAGTTTAGGAATAAACTTTACCAGTAAAGGAAGAAGGACACTTCCGCCAGGAAGCAAAAAAATGGTGAGTGACGGGATGGTTTTGCAAATATCCAATAGCTGCTCCTTTACTTTTGTTTTTTCATCAGAGCTTAGATCCCTTAAAGTAGATTGGCTTAAAAGTACCACCAATTCCCCACTTTCTTCCAATTCGCGCGCCAGGCGGTCTTTGTTGCGTATAATTAAAAGCTTTACGGTAGATGCGGATTGTTTATAGAACTGCTTCACCGTATGAGAATATTCGAAAAGGAGGATTTTTTTGCTGTATTTTTCAGAAAAAGCATCCAAGGCAAAAAAACTCTTTCTTAATTCTTCTTTTTCCAAATCAAGCGTTACCACCATTTGCTGTAAAAACTGATGTTCGGCATCGTCAAGCTTTAAGTCTTCCAAAACCGTGAGACAGCATAGATCCAGCAAATATTTTTTTTCCAACGAATCTTGGCTGTTGTTCAGATAATTTATGCTTTCTAAAAATGTAGCAGCACCTCCATCTGTATTAACAAGTATATACTCTGAGGAAGTTTCAAACAATTCAATTAAAAGTTTGTCGTATTTGTTTTTTTTCTTTTTTGATTTTAAGGTATAAAAACAACCCGTTAGCACAATGGTCTCCATCTGTTTGTAATAGTTTTTAACCATATTTGGGTCTACCTGCCATTGTTTATATGCTAAAACGTCAAGATATAGCAAAGCATGGGTAAGAAGAAAAACCGTGTTTTTTTTCAGTAAAATATTTGCTTCCTGTAATCGTGTAGAAAGTATATTTTCCAAAGTGTTTGCAGGACTTTGGGAAAGCGAGAATCTTTGAAAGAAGCTGGATTTTCTTTTCTCGAGGTGTTGGTAAAAGGAAAGAATATTAGCAATAGCCTCTTCGTTGGTGCCATTTTCATTTTTCTGAAAATATTGAAAGAGCAAGGCATGGAACAGATTTATTTTGGCGTATTCTTCTTCTGTAAGCTTTAGGCTGCCAAGGGTTTTTTTTGGAACTGCCGCTACGGAAACGCCATATATAAAACCAGTTTGTTTTAATGCATCATAAAATACTCTGTTGCTTTCAAACGAGTCCAAAAGATCTTTTCTATCAAAATGGTTTAAAAATTTTAAAATCCAATCGGGCGCAGAGGGGTTCATTGTATTTTTCTAATTATTTTAGGGCGCTCAAACGTGAATTTTCACGTTAACAAAAGATTAACGACCATTTAAAAACCATACTATATATTTAAGCGTAAGTATAAGCGAACAAGTAAAAATAAATAATATAAACCAACAAAAAAGATGAAAAAATCAAAATTTTTTGCAGTAATCGGTGGAATAGGCATAGCCGCACTATCGATATTTTTAATATCCGCGGATCACATTGATGCACCAGCTGTTGCAGGCACCTCTGCGGATATAACAGACTTTTATGCCTTTCAGGGCGAGAATAATGGCAATTTAGTTTTTGCCGCCAACGTTCAAGGGCTTTTGGCCCCCGGACAACCTACAACCCAAGCGGTGTTTGATGAAACCGTATTGTTGGAGATTAACATTGATAACGACAATGATCTTAAAGAAGATTTAGTAATCCAGGCAATTAAGCGTGGAGATTCTATGTACTTCTTTGGTCCAACTGCCCCAGCTACTCAAGGATTGGAAAGTACCATTGCAACTTCAACACGAAGAAGCGTGAAAATCTCTACAAAAGATGATGTTCAAATTGCCGAAAAAGATGGTATGAAATTTTTCGCAGGTCCACGGGAAGATCCTTTTTTCTTTGATTTTAATCAATACAACGAAATATTAGCAGGAAACGCAACTAGTTTTGACAATCCTGGTACTGATACTTTTGCTGGAACAAACGTTTTGAGTATTGTGGTTGAGGTTCCAAAATCCATGCTTCCCGGTGGAGTTGCAGGTGTAAATCCATTTGCTCCCGATACGCCCATATATAATGTGTGGGTTGAAGCCAAAAGAAAAATATAATAATTGCTAACCTTGAAAAATTTAATAAGATGAAAAACTTAAAATATATAACCCTTTTTGCTGCAATTTCAACATCACTTTTGTTCGTGCAGTGTAAAGATGACGATGATAACATAATCATACAGGAAACCTGTACCGATGGAATAATGAACGGCGATGAAACCGGAATAGACTGCGGTGGTACCGCATGCGAGCCTTGCGGCTTAGTGCTTGACTTTAGCGGAACTTACAGGCAGGAAGACCAAATGGGTCGTCCAGGTATAAATACCGTTTTTGGAACTACTGGTTTTAAAGATGCCTTTAATACTACAGTTCCTTCAGAAATGCAAGCGGCTTTTCAAACCAAGTTTCAAGATAAATTACTGGCGTTAAACCCGGCTTATACAACAAATGCGGTAGGGTTAACCGCACAGGAACTTACAACCGTGTTGTCAAATGATGTGTTGTGGGTAGCAAAAACAGGAATCACAACCTATTTCAATGGTACCGAAATTTTGACAGGTAGAGCTTTGAGTGATGATGTGATTGATGTATCGTTATTATTGATTTTTGGTGGCCCCGACGGAACAGAAAATCCTGGTTTAACCAGTGATGGAGTGCCATCAAATGACGTTGCTTTCTCCAGTAGCTTCCCATATTTGGCAGGACCGTTTTAATGAAAACTTTTTAAATTCGAAAAAGAGGACCTACTGTGTTCTCTTTTTTGGTTTAGAATACAACCGAAAAAAATAATTTATAATGAAACAAATTATAACAATATTCACAATAGCCGTTCTTATTGGATGTCAAGAAAGACCAAAGAGTGTAACAGATAAAAAAGATTATGATAAGTATTTGGTCACAAACAAAACTCCCGGAAAAGATGCCATACATAAAGATTTGGAGTTTTGGCAAGCACGATTCAATAATGACTCGACCCATTTGATGGAGATGAGCCGTCTCTCTGGCATACATGCCGCCCTTTTTGGTAGTACGGGTGAAATTTCAGAATTGAAAACGTCGGAAATGCTTATTAAAAAAGCACACGATGTTTCAGCCCGAAATAAGGATTCATATTTACGCAGCTTGGCCCATAACTATATTTCACAGCATCGCTTTAAAGAGGCGCAGGTTTTATTGGATAGTGCATACACTTACGAAGACAACAGAAAGGAAACAGAAATGATGCTCTTTGATGTAGCCATGGAATTAGGTGAATACAAACGAGCAGATACTCTTTTGGGAAATATAAAAGATCCGAAAGATTTCAACTATTTAATTCGATTGGCAAAATGGAGCGACCATAACGGAAACCTTGATGCTGCCATAAAATATATGGAGCAGGCAAAACAAATTGCTGAAGAACGCGATAATAAAAATCTCAAATTGTGGGTTTATAGTAATATCGGCGATTTTTACGGTCATGCGGGAAGAATTAAGGATTCCTACGATAGTTATTTGAAAACTTTGGCAATTGAGCCTGATAATCATTATGTAAAAAAACAACTTGCTTGGATGGTATATTCTTCTGAAAAAAATACGGCAGAAGCAAACCGTATTTTGGATTCCATAATGGTTAACCACAAAGCGCCGGATTATTATCTTTTAAAAGGCGAAATGGCCGAATTTGATGGAAATTCTTCCGAAGCAAAAAAACAGTACGATATGTTTTTAAAAGCAAGTGACAATCCAAGTTATGGCGGTATGTACAATACCTATCTCATAAGCCTGTATGCAGAAACAGAGCCAGAAAAAGCGTTGGCTCTAGCCGAAAAGGAAATCACAAATCGGGCTACTCCCGAAACCTATCAATTGCTGGCATATTCACAATTGAAAGCAGGGGAAAAGGAAGCCGCTTTAAAAACAATTGAAGAACACGTAGCCGGAAAAACTTCAGAGCCAAAAGCACTTTTCCATTCCGCTTTAGTATATAAAGCGAATGGAATGGAAGACAAGGTAGCGCCATTAAAAGAAGAGCTTATGGGTGCTTTTTATGAATTGGGTCCTTTGAAGGCAAAAGAAATTGAAAATTTATAAAAAATTGAAAACCAATTCTTCAATTACTACGTAAATATTTTAGGTTGGTTATCTATCAAGAGATTGATAGATTTTCAAAACCGGAATAAATCCGGTTTTTCAGAGTTTTTTTGTTAGTTAAAGCGTCCGTAATTTGCGGACGCTTTTTTATTTTAAGTATAAAAAAACCTGTACTTGAAGGACAAGTACAGGTGCTTTTTTTTGGTCAAATTATTTGTGATTAAATGGTAACCATTCCTAATATATATAGTTGAGATAGAGTAGGAGTTTCGCTTCCGCCTTCAGGCTCCAAAGTTATACCGAATGCTTCCGGATCTGGAAAGTTTGCGAACTTGTAAATGCCATCGGCAGTTTTATTTTCCGCTGAAATTAAACCGATGCTAGTAGGAGTAAGCGGCTCCATTTTTAGAGACCATACTTGATATACTTTTCCACGGGGCGGCGCGGGCAAACCTTTAACGTCAATATAAGCTACATTTTCAGTTTTATTTAAATGAATTTTCGCAAAAGCTTCTGGTGCCACGGCTTGGTTTCCGGGAATTGTAAAGGATTGATAATCTTTGGATCTTAAAATTTCAAGGATTTCGTTGTTTTCAGCCAGCTGGTTTTCAGCATTGGTTTTATCCTCCTTTAAAATAGTGTTTTCGGTAGTGGTAATTTGAAGGGAATTGTTCAGTTCATTAGTTTGTTTCAACATCCACAAAATTCCACCCATAAATAAAATGGCTGCTGCCCAGCCTGTAATTGCGGGCCAGTTTATAATTCTTACTTTGGAATCAGTTGTATCGGTAAGATTTCTTATTGAATTTAAAATATTAGTCCATGTCATTACTTGAACTGGAGGAGCAACGGTTTCCGCCAAGTGTAATAAAGATTCTTCAATAAGTTCGATTTCGCGCTTTACTTCGGGGAATTTTGAAATGGCTTTTTCTATTTCAATTGCTTCCTCGGGTGGCAAAGCACCACAAACGTACATTTCCAAATTTCCTGACGCTATAATTTCTTCGGGATCCATATTTTTTTTATCCTAATACCATAACCCGTAATTCATTGATACAGGTTCGGTTTCTTGTTTTTATTGTTCCTAAGGGTATGTCCAATTTTTTGGAGGCTTCAGCTTGCGTAAAACCTTTAAAATAAAGTAAATCAATAATTTTAATACAGGCCGGTTTAAGGGCATCTACAAACTTTTTTAAACCTATTGCATTGGTTTTCTTGTTTAAACTATCTGAGGACGATAATATATCTACGAAGTTAGTAGTACTTAGGTTTTTTTTGGAGTTTTTAAACGCTTTTGAACGGGTTTCATCAATAGCTGTATTTCTAGCAATATTTAGCAACCAAGTAAAAAAACGACCTTTATTGATGGAATAGGAGCCTGCATTATTCCAAACCTTTATAAACACGTCCTGTAAAACTTCTTCGGCTGTATTTTCGTCCAAAACTATACTGTAAATTATGCCGTATATAGCTTCGCTGTACATAGTGTATATACGGGAAAATGCCTTTTCGTTTCCATTTTGCATCTCCTGTATAAGCGCGTTGGGTTGCTCCATAAATTTTTTTGGAAGTAAATGTAATGAAATTATTAGTTACCAATAGAGTGAGCCTTCCAACCCGATGTATTTTATTAAAATAAATTTTTTAGAGCCCGCGTCAAATTGTTTGGTGCGGGTTTTTTTACATCTTGCTTTTCAATAACTTTGACAGATGAAAAAAATTCTATTCTTTGCGGGCAGTAACAGTAGTAAATCCATTAACCATACGCTCGTTGCTTTTGCAGCTTCACAAATTGCAGGGCACACGGTTGAAGTAATTAAACTAACAGATTATGAACTTCCACTGTTTGGTGAGGACATAGAGCGTGAAAGAGGCTATTCTACAGATTTAAAAATGCTCTACAATAAATTAAAAGATGCGGATGCGCTAGTTATCTCAGTAAATGAGCACAACGGAATGGTATCGGCATATTTTAAAAACACAATAGATTGGCTGTCCCGACTTGACCGAAAGTTTTTGGAAGGTAAAAAAGTGTTATTGATGAGCACTTCCAATGGAAAACGCGGCGCGGCTTCCGCATTGGAATACACTAAAAATATCCTTCCAAGATTTGGCGCCACAGTTGTTGAAAGTTTTAGCATTCCTTCTTATTCTGAAAATTTTTCCGAAGAAACCAACTCAATTTCCAACGAAGTTTTACTGCTCGGATTTACTGACGTACTCCAGAATTTTGTGCATCAAATTGAACAATAATGCGCACTGTAAAGACCTTTCCTTTTTCCTTAACGGACAATCTTAAAACAAGTTTACTCCAGTGGGCACAGCAATTTGAAGAAGTGGTTTGGCTGGACAGCAACAACTACTCCATAAAACACGAAACCTATCAGGCAATCTTGGCAGTTGATGCTTTCACTGCGCTAAAAACAGATTTTCCAAACTCCTTCAACAAATTAAAAGAATATCAAACCATAACCGCAGATTGGATCTTTGGATATCTTACCTATGACCTGAAAAATGATGTTGAAAATTTACATTCCAATAATTTTGATGGATTGGGTTTTCCCGAACTATATTTCTTTCAACCCAAAAAACTATTTCTCTTTTCTGAAAATAGTGTTGAATTGCATTATTTAAATATGGTAGCCGATGAAATTGAAGAAGATTGGGCATCAATTTCTGAAACATTTCCACCACCCGATACTTTTGAAACTTCAACTTTGCGCATTCGCATCCGAACCGCTAAAGATAATTACATTCAGAAAGTGAAGGATGTACTTGAACATATTAAACGCGGTGATATTTATGAAGTGAATATTTGCCAGGAATTTTATTCCGAAGAAGCTGAAATCAATCCCTTGGAAATATTTCTGCAGCTTAATAAAATTTCCAAACCGCCCTTTGCTGTTTTTCTGAAATTGAATAATCTTTTTACACTTTCCGCATCCCCGGAACGCTACTTAAAAAGAGTGGGAAACACTGTAATTTCCCAGCCCATAAAAGGCACAGCAAAACGTTTTGAAAACAAGGATGACGATTTGAAAATGGCGCAGCAATTGGCCAGAGACCCCAAAGAACGAAGTGAGAATATTATGATTACTGACTTGGTTCGCAATGATTTGTCGCGCATTGCTGAAAAAGGCAGTGTTGCTGTTGATGAGTTATGTGCAATTTATACTTTTGAGCAGGTGCATCAAATGATTTCAACGGTTAGCTGTACCGTTTCGCAAGATATTTCCAGTGTTGAAATTTTGAGAAATACTTTTCCTATGGGCAGCATGACCGGCGCTCCAAAAATTTCTGCAATGCAAATTATTGAAGAAACAGAAGATGCCAAACGAGGTCTTTATAGCGGTGCTATTGGCTACTTTTCGCCTTCGGGTGATTTTGATTTCAATGTTGTTATTAGAAGTATTCTTTATAATTCTTCCAAAAAATACCTCAGCTTTTCTGTGGGTAGTGCAATTACAATAAATTCTATTCCCCAAAAAGAATATGAAGAATGTTTGCTGAAAGCAAAGGCCATGCGCGAAGTATTGAATATTCTATGAGTTTTTGAACTCATAAATCCATTCTATCAGTATTTAAGCTTATAAATCTTATTTATTAGTGTTTAAACTTATAAAACCTATTTATTAGCGTATTGGCTTATAAATTTCTATCTTTGAAATAAAATAAATGGGAATGAACTATTCAGTAATATCGGGAGACATTGTTTCATCAACAAGCTTAAACGTTGAAGATAGTAAGTTTGTTGAAGAAAATTTAAAGAGGTTGCTCCAAAATTTAGGGCAGGAATTTAATGTCTATGGCCGCATCATAAAGGGAGATTATTTAGAATGTGTGGTTCCAAATGCTGCGGAGGGTCTACAGGTAGCACTTGCCATTAAAAGTTTTGTGAAGGCTATTCCAGTAGAAACTAAAAAATATATAAAAGACGATAATCGTCTAAAACAATTTAAAATCCATGGAATAAGACTTGCAATTGGTTATGGCGAATTGAGCCGTTATAACCCAGAGGAGGGCATAATAGATGGGGAGGCCATTTATTTTTCAGGCCGTGAAATTAGCGGCGAAACTACGTACAACAAAGAACGAATCGTAATAAAAAACACCTTATTTTTTGCTTCAAAGAACGAAGATTTAAATAAAAATTTTCAACCTTTATTGGCGCTACTAGATGTTTTGTTGAGCAAAGCAACCTCAAGACAATGTGAAGTTCTATATTTAAAACTAATGAACAACCAAGAAGATGAAATAGCCAAAAAGCTGGGCATTGGCCAATCGGCCGTCAATCAACACTCCACTAGCGTTGGCTGGAATGCCATTGAGGAAGCGGTTAATTATTTTAAAATGGTAATGTCAAAATAGAAGTCATGGGTTTAAAGGAATTATTACTGCTTCAAATTATTGCACATCTGTGTTTGGATTACTTTTTCCAGACCGATAAACTGGCAAAGCAGAAAAACACCATCGGGTTTAAAAGTTCTTTTTTATATTGGCACGTTTTGACATGCTTTGCGCTATCGTGGTTATTTTCGTTGCAGGTGGGTTTTATTTGGGCTGCGGCAGTGATCGCGGTAACCCATTTTTTATTGGATGGGCTTAAGCCACATCTAGGCAACAACAAATATTTAGGAAAATATGCTTTTTTCATAGACCAAGCAATTCACGTAGCTATATTAATTGTCGTTGTTATTTTCTTTGATAAATGGTACGGAATAAATCCTTCCGTTGAAGTTTCTTTTAATTTTAAATATCTTTTAATAATTACAGGCTATTTAGTGTGCCTAAAACCGGCAAATATTTTTATCAAGGAAGTATTTCAGGCTACGGAAATACAAGTATCCAGCGATAATGAAATGCCTAATGCAGGCAAAGTAATAGGCGTGTTGGAGAGAATTCTAACATTAACATTCATCATAGTTTCCCAATATTCAGCTGTTGGATTTTTGATTGCTGCAAAATCCATTCTCCGTTATAGAAATGACGAAACCCTAAAAACCGAATACGTACTCATTGGCACGATGCTCAGCTTCGGAATTGCCGTTATAGCTGGTATAATTATTAATTTCTTTTAAAATATCCTGAAATTGCTCACTCGCTTCAAAAAAAATATTGAAACTAATTTTTCTTTTTTGAAAGGAAAAAAGTTGCTAATTGCTTGTAGTGGGGGATTGGATAGTGTGGTTCTGACACATTTAATGAAAAACCTGAATTTCGAAATCGCCTTGGCTCACTGCAATTTTTCGCTACGCGGAAAAGAAAGTGATGACGATGAAATGTTTGTTATCGGTTTGGCCAGGCAACTGGAAATTCCAATTTTCGCTGAAACTTTTGATACCAAAAAATATGCTAAGGATCAAAAAGTTTCAACTCAAATGGCAGCACGTAAACTTCGCTATGCGTGGTTTGATGAAATTCTGAGAGATTTTAAATACGATTATTTATTGACCGCCCACCATTTGGATGACGATTTGGAAACGTTTTTTATCAATCTTTCCCGCGGTACAGGTTTAAATGGACTCACAGGAATTCCGAAAACAAACAACAAACTAATAAGACCACTTTTGAATTTTTCACGAGAAGAAATTGCCCAATATGCACAAATAAATAAGGTAAAATGGCGCGAAGACAGTAGCAATAAAAAAACAGATTATCTTCGAAATAAATTGCGTTTGGAAGTGTTGCCACAATTCAAAAAAACGAATGAATCAATTTTAAAAAATTTTCAGCATACCCAACAAAATCTGCAAGCTTCGCAAAATCTTATTGAAGATTATATGGCGTTGGTTTACAAACTTGTTATTTCTGAAGAAATGGATTTTTATAAAATCAATATTCAGAAAATAAAAGAATTGCCAAATACAAATGCATTGCTTTATGAATTGTTGAAATGTTTTGGTTTTACAGAATGGGATGACGTTGCCAACTTATTGGATGCGCAAACGGGCAAACAGGTTTTTTCAAAAACACACAGGCTTTTAAAGAATCGGGAAGAATTGATACTTATGGAAATTGCTTCAGAAAAAGTGAATAAGGAATTTAAGGTTTCCGAAGAAGGGATTTCTTCCCCAATAAACTTGCAAATAGAAACATCAAAATACATCGGCGAAACTGAAAAAAATTTAATCTACGTAGATGCCGAAAAGTTAAAATTTCCCTTAAAACTTAGAAAGTGGAAGAGCGGCGATACCTTTCAACCATTCGGATTGAAGGGAAAAAAGAAGTTGAGCAAATTTTTAAAAGACGAAAAAGTCTCCTTGAATGACAAAGAGAAAATATGGTTGCTTTTAAGTGATGAAAAGATAGTTTGGATTATCGGCTACCGGATGGATGACCGTTTTAAGATAAATGAAGAAACTAAAAAAATTATTAAAATAACTTATTTTCCCGAATAGAGAGAACACGTAAGATCTTTTAAAGCATTAAAAAACAAACTCTCAGTTTTCAGATTTTTTGATAGGATATAAGGGATCGGTTAAGTATAAAAAAAAGTTTTCCGACCATTGGCCGGAAAACTTTAACAAACCTAACTTAGTAAACTTTAAATTGCACTAATAATATTTTCTATCCCCACAAAAAATATTGTTTTGTGCATTATCCACTAATTCTATGATTCAAATATAAGATAGGATTTCGTGCTACACTATACGTACATACACGTATTTTTTTTGTCAAAAAACATGTTGAATTGTAAACAATAATAGTAACTTTCCCTTTATGAAAACACCTAATAAAATCGGCGTCTTAACCAGTGGAGGAGACGCCCCGGGAATGAACGCTGCCATTAGAGCAGTAGTCAGGGCATGTGCCTATCACAATTTGGAATGTGTTGGAGTTTATCGCGGCTTACAAGGTTTGATTGAAGGCGATTTTATAGAACTTAACCCTCGTTCCGTAAAAAATATTATCAATCGTGGAGGTACTTTTCTTAAAACGGCGAGGTCAAAAGAGTTTTTAACTGTTAAGGGCAGGAATAAAGCTTTTGACAATCTTAAAAATGCAAATATAGATGCCCTAGTAGTAATAGGTGGCGATGGAACTTTTGCGGGAGCTTCTGTATTTATAAAAGAATTCAATTTTCCTATCGTTGGAATTCCGGGAACCATTGATAATGATATTAACGGCACCGATTATTGCATTGGTTACGATACGGCATTAAATACAGTTGTTGAAGCAATTGATAAAATTCGCGATACAGCAAATTCACACAACCGTCTTTTTTTGGTGGAAGTTATGGGTCGCGATGCCGGAGATATTGCTTTGAACGCAGGCATTGGAGCAGGAGCGGAGGAAATTCTAATTCCTGAACAGAATATGGGCCGCGAACGCTTGTTGGAATCTTTAAACAGAAGTAAAAAATCTGGTAAAACTTCAAGTATCGTTGTAGTTTCCGAAGGAGATAAAATTGGCAAAAACATTTTTGAACTTGCTAAATACATTGAAGAAAATTTAAAAGAATATGAAGTTAGGGTTACGGTACTGGGCCATATACAGCGAGGTGGCGCGCCAAGTTGTTTTGACCGCGTGCTTGCAAGCCGTTTGGGAGTAGGGGCCGTTGACGCACTATTGCGAGGTGAAACAAACGTTATGATTGGTATAATTCACAATAAAGTAACCTCCGTACCTTTTACTAAAGCAATAAAGGGTAACAATGAAATTGACGAAGAATTGATACGTGTAGCAGATATCATTTCAATTTGACGGACAAAATCTCCACGGTTTCTCATAGTTTTCAATAATATAAAAGCCTCAAAATAAAAACGAATGACAAAAATAGGAATAAACGGCTTTGGCCGAATAGGGCGAATAGCCTTCAGAATAGCATCAAAAAGAAAGGATATTGAAATTGTTGCGGTGAATGATTTGCTGGAAGTTGACCATCTCGCATATTTGCTGAAATTCGATTCCGTTCACGGAAAATATTCTGAAAAAGTAGAAGTGAATGATGGAAATCTAATAGTTAACGGCAACGAAATAAGGGTTACTTCAGAAAAAAATCCAGAAAATCTAAAATGGGACGAAGTGGGTGCGGAAATCATAATTGATTGCACCGGAATTTTCAAGGAAATTGATTCAGCATCTGCTCATTTAAAAGCTGGCGCGAAAAAAGTGGTTCTTTCCGCACCTTCCAAAACCGCACCCATGTTTGTAATGGGCGTAAACCATACAAAAATAAAAGCATCAGATACTATTATTTCAAACGCTTCTTGTACCACAAACTGTCTTGCCCCGATGGCAAAAATAATAAATGATGAATACGGTATTGTAGAAGCATTAATGACAACTATACATTCAGTAACGGCAACTCAGTTTACGGTTGACCAGCCTTCCAAAAAAAATTATCGATTGGGAAGAAGTGCATTGAGTAATATTATTCCAACAACTACAGGCGCTGCCATCGCCGTAACCAAAGTTATTCCAGAGTTGAAAGGAAAATTAACGGGAATGGCATTCAGGGTTCCCACCACAGATGTTTCGGTTGTAGATTTAACTGTTCGCACTAAAAAGCCTGCTACTTACGAAGAAATAAAATTACTTTTCAAAAAAGCTTCAGAAAACGAATACAAAGGAATTGTTAATTACACTGAGGATGAAGTTGTTTCACAGGATTTCGTTTCAGACCCCAACATTTGTACGTTTGACGCCAATGCGGGCATTGCCCTTAACGATAATTTTTTTAAGTTAGTGGCTTGGTACGATAACGAATACGGTTACTCTTCAAAACTTTTAGATTTGGCCGCTCACGTTGCAACTTTATAATTATGACCCTAATAACCGACGGCGGTTCTACAAAATGTGATTGGGTATTGCTGGACAATTCTGGCACCCTTGTATTTAAAACCACGACTTCGGGGTTAAATCCCACAGTAGTTCCGAAAGAGGAATTGATGCTTCGTATCACTTCAAACGAAACTTTGAAAAATGTATTTAAAAGTGTTGAAGTGCTTGATTTTTATGGTGCTGGTTGTGGTACTGAAACACCAAGAAGCCTTTTAAAAGAAGTTTTGGAAGAATTATTTATTAATGCAAGATTAACTGTTTTAGAAGATATGTCGGCGGCTGTTTTTGCGGCAACTTCAGAGCCAGGAATTGTGTGCATTCTGGGAACGGGGAGCAATAGTTGCTATTTTGATGGTACTGAAATAAGCGTTCCCATTCCTTCTTTAGGCTTTATTTTGATGGATGAGGCCAGCGGAAATTACTTCGGAAAAAGTTTGATTCGCGATTATTACTATAATAGAATGCCTGCGGAAATTGCTTCAGAGTTTGAGAAAAAATTTAACTTGGGGGCAGACGAGATAAAAATAAATTTATATAAAAAACCCAATCCAAATGCATATTTGGCGTCTTTTGCGCAATTCATTTTTACTCAGAAAGAAATAAACCCATACTTTTACACGCTTATTAAAGAAGGTATTTCAAATTTCATTGAATGCCGAATTCTTTGTTTTGAAAAGGCACATGAAGTTCCGATTCATTTTGTTGGTTCCATTGCACATTTTTCGGCAAAAATAATCACGGAATGTTTTATGGAACACAATCTGAAACTGGGAAATATCGTTCAACGTCCCATTGATGGTTTAATTGATTATTATAAAAACAGAATTTCAAAATCTCAAATTTAAATGTCTTTACCTGCGGTAAATCCTATAAAAACTGAAGCTTGGAAAGCGCTTGAAGCCCATTATCAAAAAATAAAAGGGCTGCAAATGCAAGATGTTTTTGCGGAAGATTCCGGCCGGGCTGACCGTTTTAAGATTGGATGGAAGGATTTTTATTTGGATTACTCCAAGAATCGAATTACTGATGAAACCATTGCTCTGTTATTAAAACTAGCTGAAGAAGTAAGGCTAAGGGAGGCCATGGACAAGCAATTTGCTGGAGAAAAAATAAACCAGACTGAAGATAGGGCAGTATTGCACACAGCCCTACGGGATTTTAACAATATGAAACCGGAAGTAAAAGCCACTCTTCAAAAAATGAAGCTTTTTTCTGAAGAAATTAGCAGCGGTAATCACAAAGGTTTTAGCGGAAAACCCATTACAGATATTGTAAACATTGGCATTGGAGGAAGTCATTTAGGCCCAGAAATGGTAACGGAGGCACTTACGTTTTACAGAAATCATTTAAAAATTCACTTTATAGCCAATGTAGATGGCGATGCCGTGGCTGAAAAACTTAAAATTTTAAATCCTGAAACCACCCTGTTTATAATCGTTTCAAAGAGTTTTACAACACAGGAAACCATTGCAAATGCTTCAGTCGTTAAAGAGTGGTTTCTAAAAATAGGAGGTAAGGAAGATATTCAAAAACATTTTGTAGCTGTTTCTGCGAATGAGAGCGGAGCAAAGGAATTTGGTATTTCTGAAAATAACATTTTCCCAATGCAGGATTGGGTTGGCGGCCGATTTTCTCTTTGGAGTTCTGTTGGTCTTTCTATTTGCTGTGCCATCGGTTACGAGAATTTTGAGGACCTTTTAAATGGCGCATTTGAAATGGATAATCATTTCCAAAAAGAAGATTTTAAAAATAATATGCCTGTAATACTTGCTTTACTTTCAATTTGGTACAATAATTTTTTCAAGGCCGAAAGCGAGGCAGTTGTTGCATATTCACAGTATCTACACAAATTGGTTCCATATTTACAACAAGCCGTGATGGAAAGTAACGGAAAAAGTGTGGATAGAAATGGCGAAAAAATAACCTATCAAACGGGCACCATTGTTTGGGGAAATGTTGGTACAAATTCGCAACACGCTTATTTTCAACTTCTGCATCAGGGAACAAAATTAATTCCAACCGATTTTATCGGTTTTTCCCAATCCTTACACAAAAACACCTCGAATCATAATATTTTAATGGCCAATTTTTTCGCCCAAACTGAAGCGCTTTGGGAGGGAACGCATAATAAAACGGTTGAAAACCCCTTCAAAAATTTTGATGGTAACAAACCGTCGAATTCAATTTTGATAAAAGAACTTACCCCAAAATCGCTTGGTAGTCTCATTGCCCTTTATGAACACAAACTTTTTGTACAGGGAATAATTTGGAACATTTTCAGCTACGACCAATGGGGTGTAGAACTTGGAAAAACTGTTGCAAAAGGCACCAATAATACTATCGAAAAAAAAGATACTTCTTTAACGAAAAACGCATCCACAAGTAATTTGTTGAATGTTTTTTTAAAGGAGAGATTCTAAACTTCTTGTTTTCAACTTCATACTTCCAACTTTTTTCATATCTTTCAGTTGTAAACTCCCCGTTTTTACCGAACACATCATGCTTACAAAAGTATATGGAAGTGCTGTATTTGGCGTGGAGGCTACAACCATTACGGTTGAAGTTAACGTAGATATTGGTATTGGATACCATTTAGTCGGCTTGCCGGATAATGCAATTCGGGAAAGCAATTTCCGCATTGCGGCTGCACTTCAAAACAACGGTTACAAAATTCCCGGAAAAAAACTAATCCTCAATATGTCGCCTGCTGATCTTCGGAAAGAAGGCTCTGCGTATGACCTTACCTTGGCGATGGGAGTTCTAATTGCTACAGAACAAATTGAGGAAAAAAACCCACTCTCTGATTATATAATTATGGGCGAATTGTCTTTAGACGGAAATCTTCAGCCAATCCGTGGCGCTTTGCCTATTTCTTTAAAAGCAAAAGAAGAAGGATTTAAAGGATTTATTCTTCCAAAACAAAATGCAAAAGAAGCAGCCATAGTTGAAGGAATTGAAGTTTATGGGATAGAGAATATAAAAGAAGTTATAGAATTTTTCAATGAAAACATTCCGCTGGAAAAAACTGAAGTGGATATGGAAGCTGAATTTTACGATCATTTGGAACATCCCGAATTTGATTTTGCGGATGTGAAAGGGCAGGAATCTATAAAACGATGTATGGAAATTGCCGCAGCTGGCGGCCACAACATTATTTTGATTGGTCCGCCAGGTTCTGGAAAAACCATGCTTGCCAAAAGACTTCCGAGTATTCTGCCACCAATGACTTTGCAAGAAAGTCTTGAAACCACAAAAATTCACAGTGTTGCTGGACGAACGATGGAAAAGGGTGGAATTATGACCTCGCGACCTTTCCGAAGTCCACACCACACAATTTCGGATGTTGCGCTCGTGGGCGGTGGGCAATATCCTCAACCGGGTGAAATAAGTTTGGCGCACAACGGGGTTTTGTTTTTGGATGAACTGCCCGAATTTAAACGAGGCGTTTTGGAAGTAATGCGCCAACCCCTAGAAGATAGAGATGTAACAATTTCACGCGCTAAATTTACAGTTACTTATCCCTCTAGTTTTATGTTGGTGGCGAGTATGAACCCAAGTCCCGGCGGTTATTTTAATGATCCGGATGCTCCGGTAATGTCTTCACCTGCGGAAATGCAACGGTATTTGAGCAAAATTTCTGGTCCGCTTTTAGATCGAATTGATATTCACATTGAAGTAACACCCGTTCCTTTTGAAAAACTGAGTGATGAACGTCGCGGCGAATCAAGCATTGTTATTCGAGACCGGGTTACTAAAGCCAGAAAAATCCAATCCGAACGGTTCTCTGAATTTGAAAAAGTACACTACAACGCACAAATGGGGGTGAAACAAATCCGTCAATTCTGTAAACTTGATGAGGCTTCGCTCCAACTTTTAAAAACTGCGATGGAACGTTTGAACCTTTCCGCCCGTGCGTATGATAGAATTTTAAAAGTAGCAAGAACTATTGCCGATTTGGAAAATTCAGAAGCACTAACAGGAAATCATATTTCCGAAGCAATTCAATACAGAAGCTTGGATCGCGATGGATGGTTTGGATAATTGAAGTTTCAAAACACAAAATATTTCGTTTTAACTTTTTTTTAAGATTTTAACCCACTTCGCATAGTATCTTTAAAGCTTTCCAAAAAAACAATAAATTATGTTTAAAAACTCCCTTAAAATCAGTGTTGTGGCGATAGCTATGACCGCATTGATAGCTTTTTCCTGTAAATCAAAACAAGAGGCATCTACCGATCAAAATGCCAAACTTTCCGTGGAATTTGAAAAATATGAATTGGACAATGGTCTAGATGTAATTCTGCATCAAGATAAAAGCGATCCCATTGTTTCACTGGCTATTCAATACGGGGTAGGTTCCAACCGTGAAAAAACAGGACGCACCGGCTTTGCGCATTTATTTGAGCATATGCTTTTTCAGGAATCTGAAAATGTGCCACAGGATCAATTCTTCAAAACAATCCAAGATGCCGGAGGAACACTGAACGGTGGAACGTGGAAAGATGGAACTGTTTATTATGAAGTGGTTCCAAAAAATGCAATGGAAACCGTAATGTGGCTGGAAAGTGACCGAATGGGTTATTTGATTAACACGGTAACAGAGTCTGCTTTTGAAAATCAGCAGGAAGTGGTTCAAAATGAAAAACGTCAGAGGGTAGATAACAATCCCTACGGCCACACAAGCTGGGTAATTGACAAAAACTTATATCCCGAAGGTCACCCATACAATTGGCAAGTAATTGGCGAATTGGAAGATCTACAAAATGCAACTGTAGAGGATGTAAAGGAATTTTACGATCGCTTTTACGGTCCCAACAACGCAACTTTAGTTTTGGCGGGTGATTTTGAGACTGCCGAAGCCAAGAAAATGATTGAAAAATATTTTGGTGAAATAAAGCGCCGTCAAGAGGTTGAACCGCTGAAGCCACAACCTGTAACCCTTTCCGAAACCAAAAGATTGTTTCACGAAGATAATTTTGCCACAGCACCACAGCTGAATATGGTTTGGCCAACTGTGGAACAATATACTGAAGATGCCTATGCTTTGGATTTTTTAGGTGAAATTCTTTCCGAAGGAAAAAAAGCGCCGCTTTATAAAATATTGGTTAAAGAAAAGGATTTAACTGCAAGAACAACAGCTTACAATAGCTCGAATGAATTGGCTGGAGATTTTCAAATTTCAATAACCGCAAATAATGGTGTGGATTTAGATTCTATTGAAAGCGGAATTAATGAAGCCTTCGCGCTCTTCGAAAAAGAGGGAGTGACAGATCGTGATATTGAACGAATTAAAGCAGGTTTAGAAACAAAGTTTTACAATGGAATCAGCAGCGTTTTAGGAAAATCTTTTCAACTTGCCAATTACAATGTTTTTGCCGGTGACCCTGGTTTTATAACCCAAGATATTGAAAATATTAAAAAAGTTACCAAAGAAGATGTAATGCGTGTTTATAATAAATATATAAAGGACAAGCCTTACGTTATGACGAGTTTTGTTCCAAAAGGACAGATAGAATTGATTACGGAAAATTCTGAAAAAGCAAAAGTTGTTGAGGAGGAAATCAAAGAAAATGTCACCAAAAAAGTTGAGGATGAAAATACTGAAATAGTAAAAACACCTTCCAATTTTGACCGCTCAAAACCGCCTGTCCAAGGACCAGCACCTGAACTTAGCGTTCCAGAGATGTGGACCACAAATTTGGAAAATGGTATAAAAGTTTCCGGAATTGAACAAAATGAAATTCCCACAGTCAACTTCAGTTTGGTGATTGAAGGCGGCCATCTTTTAGATGATATGGAAAAGAATGGCGTAGCAAATTTGATGAGCGATATAATGATGGAAGGTACAGCCAGTAAAACTCCAGAACAATTGGAAGAAGAGATAGCCTTATTAGGCGCAGACATTAGAATGTATACTACCAATGAATCTATCGTAATTCGGGGAAACACGCTGACCAGAAATTTTGACAAAACAATGGATTTGGTTACCGAAATACTTTTAGAGCCACGTTGGGATGAAGAAGAATTGGCGCGAATTAAAACCAAGACTATAAATGAAATTGAACGCTCTGATGCAAATCCAAATGTTGTTGCAAGCAGGGTTTACAATAAAGTGCTTTATGGTGATGATCACATTTTTAGTTATCCCACTGTTGGAACCGTAGAATCTGTGAAAGAGATAACTATGAATGATTTGAAGCAATTTTATAACAAGAATTTTTCACCCTCAATAAGTACTTTTCAAGTAGTTGGAAAAATTGACAAAGAAAAGGTATTGAAAGATTTGAAAGGTTTAGAGGAGCGTTGGGCGTCGAAAGAAGTTACTATTCCCGAATATCCAATTGCAAACAATCGCGACAAGGCTTCGCTTTATTTTGTTGATATGCCAAACGCTAAACAATCTGTCATCAATATCGGATACATTGCATTACCAAGAACTGACAATGATTTTTATTCTGCAGAAGTGATGAATTATAAATTGGGCGGTTCCTTTTCAGGAAATGTAAATTTAAATCTTCGTGAAGACAAAGGCTATACCTACGGAGCACGAACCAATTTCAGTGGAAGCAAAATTCCCGGAACTTTTACTGCTTCCTCAAGTGTTAGGACCAATACTACGGGAGAATCCGTTCAAATTTTTAAGGATGAAATTTCAAAATATAAAGAAGGTATTTCACCGGAAGATCTTGAATTTACAAAGAATGCCCTAATAAAATCGAACGCCAGACGTTTTGAAACCCAAGGCTCATTATTGGGAATGTTACAGGAAATTAACGAATATGACCTTCCTGCCAATTATATCGAAAATGAAGAAGCAATAGTGCAAAATATGACTTTGGAGCAGCACAAAGCATTGGCCAATAAATTTTTAGATACTTCAAAAATGGCATATTTAGTTGTTGGTGATGCTGCTACCCAGTTTGCCCAGTTCAAAAAAATGGGTTTTGATGAAGTTAAGCTTTTAGATAAAAATGGAGAGGAAGTGAAACTTGAGGATGTGAAATTGTAAAAATTCATATAGGAATAATAGTTACCACGAATGCACGAAATCTTTTTTTGATTCGTGCGTTCGTGGTTTTTTATATTTAATTACATTTATCGAAATTCATCGTTTATGAATAAATTCTATGTTTTTTTATTCTCTGTAATTCTTGCTTTTGGGTGTAAAAACAATAAAAAAGAAAGTTCAGAAACTCTCAAAAAAGAAGATACTTCAGTCAAAAAATTTCCCGAACCAACTTTCACTTTGGCCGATGCCAATAAATTGATTGAGCTCCCCTTGCATTGTGTGGCCACCGAATATCCATATAAACCTGGTGAAACATTAGAAAGTGAAAAGGATTTGGTAGAACCCATTTCTGTGCATCCTATTTTTTATGGTTGTTTTGATTGGCATAGTGCCGTACACGGTTATTGGTCTATGGTTACATTATTAAAGCAATTTCCAGAAATGGATAGGGCAGCGGAAGTAAGAAAATTATTGAAAGAAAAAATTACTCCTGAAAAAGTGGCAACCGAGGTTGCTTTTTTTGAAGAACCTATTAATAAATCTTTTGAAAGAACTTACGGCTGGGCATGGCTTTTAAAGCTTTCTGAAGAATTGCACAATTGGGACGACCCAATGGGGAAACAACTGGAACAAAACCTAAAACCCTTGGCTGACATAATTGTGCGACGCTATAAGGAATTTCTCCCAAAACTGAATTACCCAATTCGCGTGGGTGAACATACCAATACCGCATTTGGGCTTTCTTTTGCATATGACTATGCTGAAGCGCTCAACGATTTGGAACTAAAACAACTAATTGAAAAACGTGCACGCGATTTTTATTTTGCTGACCAAAATTGTCCCATAACTTGGGAGCCTAGCGGTTATGATTTTCTTTCCCCCTGTTTGGAAGAAGTTGATATTATGCAGCGCGTGCTTTCTTCAGAAGAATTTACGGCTTGGTTAAGTACTTTTTTACCACAGCTTGCCGATGAAAACTATCATTTGCAAGTAGGAGAAGTAAGCGACCGAACCGATGGCAAACTAGTGCATCTGGATGGACTGAATTTTAGTAGAGCTTGGGTTTTTTATGGTTTGGCAAAACACTATCCCCAATACAAACATTTGCAAAATCTTGCCAATGAACATTTGGCATATTCATATCCCAATCTTGTTGGAGATAGTTATGAAGGAGGTCATTGGCTAGGCAGCTTTGCAATACATGCCTTGAACACAAAGCATGAAAAATAGTTACGTTCGGATTTCTTTTCATTCCTCCATATTCTATATTTTTCAATTTTTTAGGAAAAACTCTTACAAACAAACAGGAAAAACCCCTTTTTTGAAAGGGTATTTTCCCTGTTTATTTGTTTTATAAAAGACTTTTTTAATTGTTTTGATTACATTAGTCCATACTTAACCAATAAATTAATTTCAATTATGTCAAAACCATCTAATTGTATTACCGTAGCAGAAGCAAGACAACTGCAAGATAATTGGGTAGCAACGCGCGCTGTAGATATTGAGCAGGCAATGGGCTCTGCAGATACTCGGGAATTTTTAATCAGTGTTGAAGAACTTCAACAGTTTTTGAATTATATAAAAGCAGGAACCAGTGTGGATACGCCAGCGGGCGTTCGCATCTATTTTGCCGCTTACGACAATGATACCTCAGACAAAGCGACCGTGTTTTTAGCTCCAACTATAGGAATCACAGCAGGCTCACCTAATAATTATAATTTGGAACCTTTAAATAAATGTCTTACAGGATTTCCTCCTAAAAATTATTAATTTGTGATAGCACAATTACTCATAAATATTTTTGAAATTACAGCATTCGTTACAGGAGTCATTTACTATCAAAAAAATAAAACCAAACCTACTTTTTATCTGGTTTGGTTTTTAGGTATAACTGTTTTTTCAGAACTTTTTAGTTGGTATACATTTTTTATAAATTCTGGATTTTTACATTTTTTAAAAGGAACATCCTTAGAGGCAAATTACTGGTCAGGAAATATTTATTCCCTAATTAGTTACTTATTTTATATAAATTATTTTAAGTGGTATTTATCAAATAAACGATCAATAACTATTATCAATTTGATTTCAATTGTGTTTTTGGTTGTGAGTATTTTAGAATTTTTTATTTTTAAAGGATTTTTTGTAGAATTTACGCCAATTTCCAATATCCTCGGGACCTTGTTTGTTTTCTTAAGCATTTCTTTTTACTATTTAGAATTACTGAAAAGCGATCAAATTTTACAAGTACAAAAAAGCTTGCCTTTCTTTGTATCGGTGGGGGCTTTAATTTTTCACCTATGTACAACTCCATTATTTCTATATAGCTCCTATTTAAGTAATTCTATTGACCCGGGCTTTGTAAGTTTATATAAGCAAGTTATCTTTGGAAGTAATTATTTATTATATTCAATCTACATTGCAGGATTTATAATATGCTCACGGAAAAAGGCCCCTTACTTCCCCAGGAAAAACTTTTAATAGTTTACTTTATTGCAATTTTGTTATTTTTCACTGTTTTTTCAATTGTTTTTGTTATTGCATTTCAACGCCGGAAAAACAAATTTTTAAAAGAACGGTATGAAGCCGAGCAACGCTATCAGCGTGAACTTTCAGATTCGCAGATAGAAATTCAGGAACAAACCCTTAAAAATATAGCTTGGGAGCTTCACGACAATGTGGGGCAGTTACTTTCGGTGGCTAACCTTCAATTGAATATACTATTGAATGCTGTTCCAGCTTCTTTTTACGAACAAATAAATGAAACAAAAGGCATTGTCCAGGAAACTGTACAGGAAATACGTTCGCTTTCAAAAGTACTCAACAACGATGTGGTTCTTAAAAATGGACTATTGGCCTCGCTGCAAGTGGAGCTTGATCGATTTAAACGATTGGGTTATTTGAACGCGACATTAAAAATAACAGGAGATATAATGCCAATAAACAGTGCTAACGAGATAATTGTTTTCCGAATACTTCAAGAATTTCTTTCAAACGTCTTGAAGCATGCAAGAGCTTCTAAATTATTCGTACATTTAGATTATAAAGAAAAAACCCTGGATATATCGGCAATTGACGATGGTATCGGTTTTGATACTTCAATAAAGACCGATAGTTCGGGAATGGAAACCATGAGCAGCAGGGCAGAACTTGTAAAAGCAGATTTTTCAATTATTTCTGAAATAGGAAAAGGCACCAAGTTATTTTTAAGTTACCCTTATAAAAGTACCCGATGAACAAAGAAGGTATATATAGTGTTGTAGTTGTTGATGACCACTCCCTTTTTGCCCGTTCATTGGAAAAACTCATCAATTCCTTTTCAAATTTCAATGTTCTTTTTTATGCAAAAAACGGTTTGGAACTGCAAAACCGTATTAAGAATGGACAAATCTTGCCCGACATAATTTTGCTCGATATAAATATGCCCGTGATGAACGGTTTTGAAACGGCTGAGTGGATCATAGAAAATTATCCGAATATAAAAATTCTGGCCCTTTCTATGGATGATGATGAGCAAACTATTCTTAAAATGCTGCGCCAAGGTGCAAAAGGATACCTTCTGAAAGATATTAATCCCGAAGTATTGAATACTGCATTAAAGGAATTAATGGAAAAAGGATTTTATCATTCCGATAAGGTCTCCGCCACATTATTGCATTCCCTTAACTCTGATGAAGAAGGAATAATTATGAATTTTAAGGAAAATGAAATGACCTTTATTCAGTTGGCATGTTCGGAAATGACTTATAAAGAAATAGCCGATGTTATGGGTTTAAGCCCCAAAACCATTGATGGCTATCGGCAAGACCTTTTTAAACGGTTAAACATAAAAAATAGGGTAGGATTGGTAATTTTTGCACTGAAGAAAAATTTAATTAAAATTTAACCACAAGCATTCCAAATCGCATCATTCGGTGTGGGCGCTTCAATAGTAATTTCTTCTTTTTGAATGGGATGTATTAACGTCAACTTTTTAGCGTGAAGGTGGATGCTGCCGTCTGCATTGCTTCTGTCAAAACCATATTTTAAATCGCCCTTTATAGCACATCCAATTGCGGACAACTGTGAGCGGATTTGATGATGTCTTCCCGTTTCAAGAACAATTTCCAGTAAATAATAATTATCCAATTTTTTTAAGATTTTATAATGTAGAACAGCCTTTTTGCTTTCGGGGATTTCTTTTATGTGGGAGTAGGATTTATTCTGCTTGGGAGTTCTTTTTAAAAAATGTGTCAGTGTATCTTCCATTTTGGGTGGCACATTTTTAACGATTGCCCAATAAACTTTTTCCGTTTCCCTTTCAGAAAACATTTTATTAAGACGCGCCAATGCTTTTGAAGTTCTTGCAAAAACTACAATTCCACTGGTTGGACGGTCTAATCGATGCACAACTCCTAAAAATACAGCGCCCGGTTTATTATATTTTTCTGCAATATATTCTTTTACAACTTCGGAAAGAGGGGTGTCGCCAGTTTTGTCGCCCTGCACAATATCGCCCGGTCGTTTGTTCACAATGATTAAGTGATTGTCTTCAAACAAAACCTGAAGATTGTCTTTGGTGCTATGTGGGTTGGATAGTGGGATAGTTGGATAGTTGGATTGTTGGATTGTTGGATTATTCGATTGTTAGATTGGTGGATTCTAAATAACTAAAAATCCAACAATCTAACTTTCTATTTAATATTGTTCACTATCATTTGGAAAATCTCCACTTTTTACATCAGCGCTATATTGGCTGAAAGCATTTTTCATTTCAACATATAAATCCAAATATCTACGTAGAAAGCGCGGATTGAATTCGTGGGTCATCCCCAGCATATCGTGTGTTACCAAAACTTGTCCATCCACGCCATTACCTGCGCCAATCCCAATTACGGGTATACTTATTCTTTCGGCAACTTCTTTTGCTAATTTAGCGGGAACCTTTTCTAAAACAACCGCGAAGCAGCCAGTTTTTTCAAGTAAAATAGCATCTTCCAATAATTTTTCGGCTTCTTCTTCTTCTTTGGCGCGAACGGTATAGGTTCCGAATTTATAAATGGATTGAGGTGTTAGCCCTAAATGGCCCATCACGGGAATTCCGGCATTCAAAATTCGCTTAATCGATTCTTTTATTTCTTTTCCACCTTCAAGTTTTACAGCATGTCCACCACTTTCTTTCATAATTCTAATGGCTGACCGTAGTGCTTCTTTTGGATCGCTTTGGTAGCTTCCAAAAGGCAAATCTACTACAACCAGACTCCGGTCAATAGCACGAACTACGGAGGCAGCGTGATAAATCATCTGGTCCAGGGTAATAGGAAGTGTTGTTTCGTGGCCTGCCATTACGTTACTTGCTGAGTCGCCTACCAAAATAACATCTATTCCGGCACTGTCCACAATTTTTGCCATTGTAAAATCATACGCGGTGAGCATTGAAATTTTTTCGCCTTTTTTTTTCATATCTACCAAGGTTTTAGTGGTGATACGCTTGTATTCTTTTTTGGCTGTTGACATATTTTTTAGAAATAAATATATTAAGATGTAAAAATACTACTTTTGAATACTAACCGCTTAAAATTTTATTATGAAATCTACACTGTTACTTTTTTTATTATTAATAAGTATTGGAGGTTTTTCCCAGGAAGCACTCTCCACAGCAAATGGGAAAATAATTGTTGACATTTTTATGAATGGCTACAGATCTGGAGATACTTTAAAAATGAAATCGGTAATGCATTCAAATATGACGATGCAAAAAGCTTATCTCAATAAAGAGCAACAAAATGTGTTGCTTTACATAAAGCCATCCGATTTTTTAAAATATGCCGCTACCGATGGACAAAAAAGAGAGTGGGAGGAAAATCTCACCGAATATATTGTTAATAGTGATGGAAACCTAGCCCACGTTTGGACTCCCTATGAATTTTATTTGGATGGAAAATTCAGTCACTGTGGGGCAAATTCCTTTACATTAGTATATACTGATGAAAGCTGGAAAATTTTAAATCTTATTGATTCCGTGCGTATTGGAAGTTGCCACGAAGAATAATCATCACTTTTCATTAACAGTCGCTGATATTAACCTGCACGGCTAAACCTCCTTCGCTGGTTTCCTTATATTTTGAAGTCATATCCTTGGCTGTTTCCCACATCGTTGCAATTACTTTGTCCAAGGGCACTTTCGCTTTTGTTGGATCACTGTCCAGTGCCATTTCGCAAGCATTTATTGCTTTTATAGCGCCCATTGCGTTTCTTTCGATACAGGGAATTTGAACCAGACCCGCAATGGGATCGCAGGTCATTCCGAGGTGATGTTCCATTGCAATTTCGCTGGCCATTAAACATTGTTCGGGGGTTCCGCCCATTAATTCACAAAGTGCTCCAGCTGCCATAGAAGAGGAAACCCCAATTTCGGCCTGACAACCGCCCATAGCGGCGGAAATGGTAGAGCCCTTTTTGAAAATACTTCCTATTTCGCCAGCGGTGAGTAAAAATTTACGGACGTCCTCAAAATTGGCATCATGATTTTCGATTACCAAATAATACATAATAACAGCAGGAATAACACCCGCACTGCCATTTGTGGGAGCAGTAACTACACGGCCCAATGAAGCATTTACTTCATTTACGGCGAGCGCAAAACACGAAACCCATTTTAGGATTTGTCTAAATTTCACTTCTGTATTTCTTATCGCCGAGATCCATTCTTCTGCATTGGTGTATGTCGTATTTCCAATTAAATTCTTGTTCATTTCAAAGGCACGCCGGGTAACATTTAATCCGCCGGGGAGAATTCCTTCGGTGTGGGCGCCCACGTACATTGAGTCCAACATTACATCCCAAATCTTTTTCAAACCATCGTTTATGTCGGCCTCGCTTCGCAATGATTTTTCGTTTTCTAAAACTATTTCTGAAATGCTTTTTCCTTCAGCTTTGCAATAGTCCAAAAGTTCGGTTCCTTTTTCAATAGGGAAGGGGAACTGTGCAAATTTTGCCAATTTTATTTTTTTGCGAATGCGTTCTTTTTTTACCGTAAATCCGCCACCGATGGAATAGAAAGATGAAGATTTTTTTGAACCATCTTTCAGCGTTGCCCTAAAAGTCATTCCATTGGGGTGGAACTCCAGAAATTTGCGGTTGAAAATGATATTTTGCTTCGGAAAAAAGGGAATTTCCAATTCGCCGTTCAGCTTCAGAACATTGTTGGTAGTTATAAAATCAATTTCCTTTTCAATATTTTCAATAGGAAATGTTACCGGGTCAAAGCCAGAAAGGCCTAACATTACTGCAACATCGGTGGCGTGTCCTTTTCCCGTGAGCGAAAGCGAACCATAAAGATCTACCGAAATTTCCGATACATTTTCAAAATTGCCTTTATCTTTCAATTCACCAATCCATCGCAAAGCAGCGCGCCAAGGTCCCAATGTGTGGGAGCTGGACGGACCGACCCCAATTTTTAGCATATCAAAAACGCTGATGCTTTCCATCTAAAATTACTTTTGAATGGCAAATATAGTATCTTATTTAATTCCAAATTTGTAATTCTCTATTATGAATTAATTGCAATTTCACTTAACCTAAGCCATTTACCTTCTCCTATTCGGCAAAAGCGGAGGCGGCGCACCCGTAAAAGGATTCCAACGCCCAATGCTCGTTGCTTCCATTCCCGCCGCACGCATTACGGCCCGGTCGCCATAGCGGTTCCGCATCTTGTCCATGGCGTGGTAGAGATTGATTATTTTTTCATTGTCATCAAACAAATCTATCTGAAAACCACCCTCCACCAAATGGCTGAACCGTACGCCAACCATCCGCACCAAAAGCCGCCGCTGATACAATTTTTTGAAAAGTTCCATTACTACCGGAATAATTTTGTGGTCCGCCGAACTGTACGGGATTCGTTGCTGCATAGTATAGGTCTGAAAATCTGAATATCGAATTTTGAATGCTACACAGGCCGTAAGTTTATTCCCTCGCCTTAATTGAAAAATCAAATTTTCGGCCATCGCCGTAATAATTCCTTCGAGTTTTTTCACATCGGTGGTATCCCGGTCAAAACTGCGTTCGGTGGAAATGGATTTTCGCTCGGTATATTGCTCGACGGGCGTATTGTCTATGCCGTTGGCTTTTTGCCAAATGGTCTGTCCATTTTTTCCGAAAACTTTCACCATCATTTCCACCGGCATTTCTTGGATTGTCTTTATGCGTTTTATGCCCAGATCGCAGAAAGCGCGGTAGGTAACTTCCCCCACCATCGGTATTTTGTTTACCGCCAAAGGCGAAAGAAATGGCTTTTCGGTTCCTTTTAAAATATGGATTTGGTTATTGGGTTTGGCCTCGCCCGTGGCTATTTTTGAAACGGTTTTGTTCACCGAAAGCCCAAAGGAAATGGGCAATCCGGTTTCTTTTATGATGCGCTGCCGCAATTCCGAAGCCAATTTTTCGCAACCGAAAAATTTATCCATTCCCGTCAAATCGATATAAAATTCATCTACCGAAGATTTTTCGTACAGCGGCACACTTTCTTTTATTACATCGGTCACGGTTTCTGAAAATTTGCTGTAGGTACCCGCATCGCCGCGAACCACAACGGCTTCGGGACATAGTTGCCGCGCCAGTTTCATAGGCATAGCCGAATGTATTCCGAAAGAACGCGCCTCGTAACTGCACGAAGCTACCACGCCACGGTCGCTCGTGCCGCCAATTAGCACAGGTTTGCCAATTAACTTGCTATCCAGCAAGCGTTCGCAGGACACGAAAAATGTGTCCAAATCCATATGTACTATGTTTCTTTTGTCGTTCATTTTAAAATTGACTTAGGATGATAGGACGTAGGACTGTTTGCGTGCAATTTTTCGCGCAAAGTCGCAAAGTTCCCTCATCAAAAAATCTTACGTCTTATAGCGCAGCGGTCTTACGTCTATTTTCCAAAGTAGTACGTCTATTATCCGTAACCGTTCCACCTTCGGGGGGCAGGGAGGTTGAACTATATCTCGGATCCTGGATTATCGCCAGCCGTTCCATTTTTGAAACTTCAATGGTTATGCAATCAAATTCCTCCACCACTTTTCCGGTGATGCTGTAAATTCCTTTTCCGCGGAAGCGATATTGGGCGGCAACCGGCGGAAAATGTACGGTATCAATAAAATCGCCGTCGCGGTCCACAAAATTCCCGAAATACATAGAATCACCCCGCGAGGTTTTTGTTCTTTTGGTGGTGACCAAATACCCTTCAATAGTGATTGTTTTTCCTATAAATTTCGGAAGATGTGCTGCCCGCATTTTATTTTCCGAAGGATTTTCCAGCAAATCGAAAGGACTGCACAGCGGGAAACCCAAAAGTTCCATTTCATCAAAAGCGTCTTCCAGGGCGGTGTGCGGCAGGGAAGGGGTTTGGTAATCAATACGCTTGGGTTTGAAAAGGGTAGGAGCGTTTTCCTCAAAACTTACCTTGTTAATTTTCATATAAGCCTCCCAAAGCAGTTCACGTTTGTTTCTCTCGGTAAAGCGGAAAGCGTTTATTTTTATCAGAATAGCAACCTGTTCCATCCCGATGGAAACGCGTTCCAGTAAATCGTCTAAACTTTCAAAAGTGCCATTTTTGTTGCGCTCGGAATTATCTTTTCGATAAGTTTCGATTCCAAAGACTGCAAAAATCCGAAAGCCGATGTAAATATCCTTTCCGTCAATAACCGTTTCGGCAAAACTGCGATTTATGCAGGGCTGCAGAATATTCGCGCCGTGCATCCGCGCCTCGTGTACATAGAGTTCGGTACTGTAAAAGCCGCCGCCATTGTTGAGCGTGGCCACCATATATTCCAACGGAAAATAGGCTTTTAAAAATAGGCTTTGGTAGCTTTCCACGGCATAGGAGGCGGAGTGGCCCTTTGCAAACGCATAACCGGCAAAACTCTCTATCTGCCGCCAAACATCGGCGGTGAAAGCTTCGTTTTTACCGGAATTTTTACAGTTCTCAAAAAAATTATTTTTCACTTTTTGAAATTCTTCCCGCGAGCGAAATTTGCCGCTCATTCCCCTCCGCAACATATCGGCCTCGCCCAAATCGAGTCCACCAAAATGGTGGGCCACTTTTATAACATCTTCCTGATAGACCATCACGCCATAGGTTTCGGGCATAATATCCAACAAAACCGGGTGCGCCTCCTTTCTTTTCTCCGGAAAACGGTGACGCTGCACGTACTCGCGCATCATTCCGCTTTTGGCAACGCCTGGCCGGATTACTGAACTGGCCGCCACCAAGTCCCAAATAATCATCCACTTGCAGTTTCTTCATCAGCATTCGCATGGCGGGCGATTCCACATAAAAACAACCTATTGCCTGGGCGTTTCGTAGCAAGGTTTTTATTTTTTCGTCTTTTTTAAAACGTTTTATATCGTGTATGTCCAGCGGTTTTTTTTCGGGGTGGTTGTATTTTACAATTTCCACGGCATCCTTTATTTTCCCCAGCCCACGCTGACTCAAAATATCGAATTTATAAAGCCCGATATCTTCTGCAATTACCATATCAAACTGAGTGGTGGCGTATCCTTTTGGCGGCATAAACGTGGCGGTGTAATAATGGATGGGTTTTTCGGAAATTAAAATTCCGCCCGCGTGAATGCCCAAATAATTGGGAAAACCTTGAATGTATTGGCTATAAACAATCACCAATTGTGAGAGTTTATCGAGGTTTTTGAAATTGCAGTCCTGTGTGGAAAGCTTGTCAATTTCCTCTTTTGGAAGCCCAAAAACCTTTCCCAATTCCCGCACGGAAGCTTTAAATTTGAAAGTGTTGTAAACGGCTATGAGCGCGGTATTTTTGAATTTTTCGAAAATGAAATCGGTAATATCGTCCCGGTCCTGCCACGAAAAATCAATGTCGAAATCGGGCGGATTTTTTCGATATAGATTTATAAACCGTTCAAAATAAAGGTCGAGTTCCACGGGATCTACATCTGTAATTCGCAGCAGATAGGCAATGATGCTGTTGGCCCCACTGCCGCGGCCCACGTAGAAATAACCTTTGCTTCGGGCGTATTTCAATATTTTCCAATTGATGAGAAAATAGGAAACGAAGCCTTTTTCCTTTATGATTCCCAATTCCTTTTCAATGCGCACTATTACGCGTGCGCCGGGACGTTTGTAGCGATAGGGAATTCCTGCATACGCCAATTTTTTCAGCAAGCGAAAATCCAATTCTTCATTTCGCGTGTATGATTTTTGGTTGCAGGTGGTTTCCTTTGAAAAATTGAAAGAGATGCTGCAGCGTTTTAAAAGGTTTTGCGTGTTTTCAATAAGTTGCGGAAATTCTTCAAAAGCTTCTTTCAGCTTTTCTTCCGAAATAAAAATGTCATTTTCACTCGCCTGTTCCGAAATGGGCAGTTTGCTGAGCAGTGTATTATTGTCAATCGCGCGGAGTAATCGATGCGTATTAAAACCTTTTTTATTTTGAAAGGTTACCGTTTGCAAAACCACCAATTTTTCCTGCCGGCTTTTCCATGTTGAAAATTTCAATCGGTTGATGTCCTCTATTTTTACGCCGAGGAATTCATTTTCCGAAAGGATTTCGCCTTCAAAGGAAGCGAAGGGGTAGATGGTAAATGTATGCGGCAGCTGTTTTGCTTGGGAAGGAATTTTCAAGGTTTTTGATCTTCGGAACGCTGATGGAGAAATGTCGATAAATAGGTGTTTATATTTTGAAAACCTTCGTTGTTTTTTGCCAGCATTATAAATTGCTGTTTTGCCCCGTTTCTAAAATCTACACCCAAGATTGGTTTCACATTATATTCGGGAGAAAGTCGGACAAATTCCAAGCAAGCGGAAGTGGAATTGATGTCTGTAAGCGCCATACAAACTGCATTGCCTTGCTGTCCCAAATCAAGCAAATCGCTGATTTTCAAAGTTCCGTAGCGGAGGCTATAATAGGTATGGCAATTTAAAAACATCGCATTGGATTTATTCCAAAATTATGGAAATATTCCAAATATGAAAAATAAATTCCAATAAATAAATCCCAAATTTCAAAATGTATTTTGGAATTTGGGATTGTGTCCCGATAGCTATCGGGAAATTTGATGATTTTAAATTCTAAATAGCCGTACTGGTTATTCCGCCATCAACCACCAAATTTTGCCCGGTAACATAGGAAGATTTATCCATTGCGAAAAAGGCGATGACACTTGCCATTTCGTCGGCTTGGGCGATGCGGCCTATGGGTGTGTGTTCCAAAACTGGTTCAATGCGTTCCTTCAATTTTAGAATATCGCTCGTCAATGGGGTTTCAGTAAACCACGGCGACATGGCGTTTACGCGAATGCCGTCCTTTGCCCATTCAGTCGCGAGGTTTTTGGTCTGCATAACCAATCCGGCTTTGGACATTCCGTAGGGCGAACCCGTTTTTGTGTCCATCACACCCGAAACTGACGCTACATTTATAATGGATGCATTTCCGGATTTTTTTAAAAATGGATATAATTTTCGGCTTAAAAGGAAAGGGGCGGTAAGATTGATGCCAATTATTTTTTGGTATTCTTCTTCGGAATATTCCACCGCCGCTTTTCTGATATTTATTCCGGCATTGTTTACCAAAATATTGAGCGTTCCCCACCGTTTTTCAACTTCGGAAAAAATGGCTTCAATGCCTACTTTTTCTGAAACGTCGCCAACAATTCCGTAAGCTTTATGCCCTTCTTTTTGAAGTTGTTTTTCAAAAGCGTTTACTTCATCTTTATTTCGGGCGGTAAAAATAACTTCCGCACCAAGTGAAAGAAATTCCAAAACGGTTGCTTTTCCTATTCCTTTGGTGCCGCCGGTTATTACGGCTTTTTTATTGTTTAGATTCCACATATTCAATATTCGATTTTCAATATTTTATTTTCAATATACACTGGGATTATTCAACACTTAAACTGCTGTATTTGGCCTTGATCATCATAAACACACCATATGCTACCAAGCCCAGCGCAATGAGGCCCATAATAATGTTTCCGAATTCATTTTCAATAAATCCGAATGCATCCATTTTGCTAAGTTTATTGGCGTTTCCGGCAAATCCGGTTTTTAAGAATAAATATCCCAATACACCAGCCACGATACCTCGGGAGGTATGCCCAACCTTTCCAGCTTTTAAGACAAGATCCTGAGCTTCGTGAGGAATATCGGCACTTTCAACCTCTTCTTTGAATTTTCCTGAATATGCCTTATATAATTCATAAATTCCTTTTCCCACCAATCCAAGTCCAATGATTATGGCTATTGCGGTTGCGTAGTCAGATTCAAATACTTTTGCTGTAAAAGATTTTCCTCCGCTATTGGAACCTATTACAGTTATAAGGGCTTTAACCGCCAAAGCGCCGTATAAAATCCCGCTAATAAAATAAGCTATGCGTTTTACGGTACCCTTTGTATTGTTTTCAATACCCTTTGGATTGGCAAATGCCTGATACCAGCGCCAAAATACATACCCAAACAGGCCGATCGCCAAGAGGATCAATAATACTTGACCGAAGGATTGTTTAGAAATAAAATCTATAACAGTTCCTGAGCCTGACTTTTTTCCACCATAGCCAAAAGCGGCTAAGGTGGTAAGTGCTCCTATAATAAAATAAACGACGCCTTTGGTGGCTATACCGAAACTGGCAAATTTTTCTTTCTTACTACTCATTATTGTAATTTTTTAATTAGTTTTTTCCTAAAGTTACCTTTTATAGAATTGTTATTCAAAAGATTGACATTTTTTTAATTTTAAATTCTGTCATGTTCTTCCTTTTATCCCTGTACAAAATATTGGTGATTATACAATAGAGAGTAATTTATAAAATCTTTCATTTGTGCATATTCCCAAAAAACTGACACCTTGGCAGTAACTTTCCCTTGGCACATTACTTGACTTAAATGAAGTCGTAATTAAAATAGAAGTTTAAATATATAACACTAATAATATGAGTAAAATAATTGGAATCGATTTAGGTACAACCAACTCCTGCGTTGCCGTAATGGAAGGTAGCGAGCCAACGGTTATACCTAATGCCGAAGGAAAAAGAACAACCCCTTCCGTAATTGCATTTGTGGAAGGCGGCGAAATTAAAGTAGGTGATCCTGCAAAACGTCAGGCAGTTACAAATCCTACAAAGACCATTAGCTCCATAAAACGTTTTATGGGGAACAAATATTCAGAATCAAAATCTGAAGCGGAACACGCAGCCTACAAAGTGGTGAAAGGTGACAACGACACAGCCCGTGTTGATATTGATGGACGTATGTACACCCCACAGGAATTGAGCGCGATGATTCTTCAGAAAATGAAGAAAACCGCTGAAGACTATTTAGGACAAGATGTTACCCGTGCGGTAATTACCGTTCCTGCATATTTTAACGACAGTCAACGTCACGCAACCAAGGAAGCAGGCGAGATTGCCGGACTTAAAGTTGAAAGAATTATAAACGAGCCAACGGCTGCGGCACTTGCGTATGGTCTTGACAAAAAAGGAACCGACCAAAAAATCGTAGTTTTTGACTTTGGTGGTGGTACGCACGACGTTAGTATCCTTGAATTGGGTGATGGTGTTTTTGAAGTACTTGCAACTGACGGTGATACACATTTGGGTGGTGATGATGTTGACCAAAAAATAATTAATTGGTTGGCTGATGAATTCAAAAAAGAAGAGGATTTTGATTTGAAGAAAGACCCAATGGCGCTTCAACGTTTAAAAGAAGCTGCCGAAAAAGCAAAAATTGAATTGTCTTCCTCCACACAAACTGAAATCAACTTACCATATATTACAGCTACTGCCAGCGGACCAAAGCATTTGGTAAAAACATTGACTCGCGCCAAATTTGAGCAATTGATCGAACCACTTGTAAAAAGAACAATTGATCCTTGCGAAAAAGCATTGAAAGCTGCGGGATTGAGCAAAAGCGATATCGACGAAATAATTTTGGTGGGTGGTAGTACCCGTATTCCAGCAGTGCAGGAAGCCGTGGAAAAATTCTTCGGAAAAAAACCTAGCAAAGGTGTAAACCCAGACGAAGTTGTAGCAATTGGTGCCGCAATTCAAGGTGGTGTATTGACCGGAGATGTGAAAGATGTACTTCTTTTGGATGTAACCCCACTTTCGCTTGGTATTGAAACTATGGGCGGTGTAATGACTAAACTTATTGAGGCAAACACAACCATTCCTACCAAGAAAAGTCAGGTTTTCTCTACAGCGGCCGATAACCAGCCTAGTGTTGAAATCCACGTATTGCAAGGTGAGCGCCCAATGGCGAACGACAACAAGACAATCGGTCGTTTCCACTTAGACGGTATTCCACCAGCACAACGCGGTACGCCACAAATTGAGGTAACGTTTGATATTGATGCCAACGGTATCATTAAAGTAAGCGCCGAGGATAAAGCTACCGGTAAAAAACAGGATATCCGTATTGAGGCTTCTTCAGGACTTGACCGAAGAGGAAATCAAAAAGATGAAAGCGGATGCCGAGGCAAATGCCGAAAGCGATAAAAACGCGAAAGAGAAAGTTGAAAAATTGAACGAAGCTGATGCGATGATCTTCCAGACTGAAAAGCAGTTGAAAGAGTTTGGCGACAAATTATCTGACGATAAAAAGAAACCAATCGAAGATGCTTTGGAAGAATTGAAAAAAGCATATGAAACCAAAGAAGTTGAGACTATTCAACCCGCTTTGGATAAAATAAACGAAGCTTGGAAAACCGCTTCTGAAGAAATGTACAAAGCCCAAGCCGAACAGCAAGGTGCCCCAACCGGTGATGCCGGAGCAGGAGCTGAGCAGGGAAGCACTGGCGGCGGTGCTGAAAACAGCGACGTTGAGGATGTAGATTTTGAGGAAGTGAAATAAAAGCCCCCTAACCCCCGAAGGGGGAATTGGGAATTATTAAAATGCAAAACCGCAACCTAACAGGTTGCGGTTTTTTTTAATTGCCCTTCAAATAGATATTTATATTCTCTGAATATTTAAGCCGAAGAAATTTTGACCGTCGGTTTATAAAAGCTACGGGCAATACGCCTGTTGAATACACCCAACGCGTAAAAGTGGAACGTGCCAAAAAAGCCTTTGAAACCGGACACAAAACCATCAATGAAGTAATGTATGAAGTTGGTTATAACGATGTAAAATCTTTCCGTGAAGTATTTCGGAAAATCACTGGCATTACGCCTTTGGAATACCGAAATAAATATAATAAGGAAACTCTTTTCGGATAATTTTGCTATTCGTTGTTTTCGGTATATTCCTTAGATTATCTACAATTGATTGGCCTGTGCCGAGCTGTATTTCAGAAAAAAAAAGAGCGACCTCAAAAAGGTCGCTCCATTTAAAAGCTATTTTAACCAAATATTAAGCTTTAAGGTCTTTGGAGTGGGTGGGGTCCACTTGGTTCAAAGACCGGTGGTAATCTACTAATATTTTCTATTGTAACAATGTACTTTAACGATAAAATTACATATTTTATCGTTAAAAAACATAAGCGGCTTGATGGAGACCACTTAAATTGATCAGATAGAATAGTGTTAGTCTTCAGATTCATCCCGTTCCACAGCTATAATAGATTGGGAAGGTTGGATGTGTGGGGAGTTTTCAAGTAAATCCAATGATGCTCCAGAATTTGAAAGTAACACAACGGAAAAATCATTTGGATTGTTAAAATTATTTTCTGCAACTATCAGTTGCGTTAAGTTATGGCAATTAGCCAATTCTACGGGCAATGATCCGTATAAATCATTATCAAAAACATTAAAAATTTCAATATTTTTAAGATTTCCCAAGCTTTTCGGGATAGTACCATTGAGTTTATTACTGCTTAGGTGCAATTGCTTTAAATTGGAGAGTTTACCTAAAGATTCGGGAATTCCTCCATTTAATGAAGTTCCGTTAATTGCCAATACTTCCAACTGTTCAAGATTGCCCAATTCTGCAGGAATCGATCCGGAAATGGAATTGAAGGAAAGCTCTAGCTTTTTTAAATTTTTCAACTGTCCCAAGGATGCTGGCAAAGTACCGTTCAGGTTGTTGAACAATAAATTAATTCCAGTAACCGTATTGTTTTCCACAGTAATTCCATACCAGGTTTCAACTGGGGTTTCAAGGTTCCATGTGTTGTTCCATCCAGAGCCATTAGTAGCAGAATAGAGATTTAAAAGAACTTCTTTTTCTTGCTTACTCACTTGCGCCAAAGCTATGGACGCAATAAAAATACACAAGCAGGTTAGTGTTGTCTTTTTCATAGTTTGGGACTATTTATTGTTAAGGCTTAGTAAAATAAAGATAAAAGAAGTTAAAACACAAAATTATTCGATGAAAAGCACAAAAAATGATTAAATCACTGAGAAATTTTTAATAGGAAATTTCGATTAACTTCGTGAATTCCGCTAAAAACCTCAATTCTTAAACGGTCTTTAAAGAGATTACTCCCTTTTAAATATTCTTCACTTTTTCGGGCTTCAGTAATGTACTGATCTTTATCGCCGTACAGATAAATGACCTTTGTGGAAGGTTTTAAGAATTCAAAATCTATTGGTTGCAATTCCTTTGGAATTCCGCCTGAATGAAGAATTAATTTATCGCACTGAATTTTTCGGCTTGCCACCCATCTAGTTGCAATGGATACGCCTTGGGAATAGCCTAAAACAATAAGGTTTGGCATTATGCCAGAAATTTCTTTATTGAAAACTGTGTCAACATAATTCAAAATATTTTTGGTTTCGGCCACTGTATTTTCACGGGTCAGCCATGAGGCCCCAACATTCTTAAAAGCTTTATCTTGATAGTATTTGGAAGGTGCTTGGGGTGCAATTATGTAATTTTCCAAGGGTTCAAGATCTGAAAAATAATTGATGAAATATTTGCTCAAATAGCCCATTCCGTGGAAAACCATCCAAATATTCTTGGTTTTTTCGGTAAATGTGTTAAGGGTATGGTACGTATTCGTTGATGTATAAGAAACCTCTTTGCTGATACTCATTTTGTTAAATTCAATTTCGTATTTTTACAAAGGTAAACCAATACAATGAAGTACACCAACGAAGAAAAATTAGTAGCGTGCAACAAGATGTGTAAAAATACACTCATGGAGACATTGGAGATAGAATTCACCGAGGTAGGCGATGATTATTTGGTTGCACGTATGCCCGTAACATCAAAAGTACATCAACCGGATGGCGTTCTGCACGGAGGGGCGTCCGTAGCATTGGCGGAAAGTGTTGGTAGTGCAGGGGCTTTTTTCTTTTTAAGTTCAGAAGATATTATTATTAGAGGAATAGAGATAGCTGCCAATCATGTGAAAAGTGTTCGGGATGGTTATGTTTATGCACACGGCAGCATTGTTCACAATGGAAGAACTACACAACTTTGGCAGATAAAAATTACGAATGAATTAGGAGCGCTTATTTCACTGATAAAACTAACAACCCTTACTTTACCCAAAAGCAACTAATGGACTTTAACCAATTGATCGGAAAAATTTCACAACAGTATAACAATGAATTACCTTTTGTTATATTTTCTATGCCTGAAAGTGAAAGTGCAACAGTATTGTTGCAAAAAAACAACCTTCTATATACAGAGGTTGATCTTACTGAAAACGGTTTTGTATTTGCACCATTTGAACCTAAGGAGGCAGTTATTTATATTCCTGAAAATGATTCTGAAAGTTTTACGTGTCAATTTATTAAAGAACCTGTTGATCTATCTCCAGTAGTTGTCATAAAAAATATTAAGGAGAGAAATAGATATTTGAATCTGGTTAATAAAACCATTGATGACATTAAAAAAAGAAAGGCACAGAAAATCGTAATATCACGCTACAAAGATTTCGTGTTGGAAAATTTTTCAATTGAAAAGTTGATAAAGCAATTGTTTTCAGCTTATCAAAATGCTTTTAAATATGTTTGGTACCATCCGGAAACTGGAATTTGGTGCGGTGCAAGTCCTGAAACACTCGTGCAGATTGAGAATGATTCTTTTAAAACCATGGCCCTAGCAGGAACGCAACCCTTCACAAACAGACAACCTGTATTGTGGAGTCCAAAGGAGCTTGATGAACAACAATTGGTTACAGATGCTATTACCAATAGCTTGCAGAAAGTAACTTCGGTCTTAAAAGTTTCAAACCCACACACACATCAAGCGGGATCGTTACTGCACTTGCGTACAGACATTACGGGTATTCTAAAAAATGGTAAAGCCACTTTAACTACAATTGCGGCTGCTGTTCACCCAACACCTGCTGTTTGCGGAAGTCCACAAAAATATGCAAGAGATTTTATAATTGAGAATGAAGGCTATGATCGAGAATTTTATACAGGTTTCTTAGGCCCCATTATAAACAATGGAGCCTCTGCTTCTTTAATGGTAAACCTACGATGTATGAAGATTGTCGACAATTCCGCCCGTCTTTTTGTAGGCGGCGGAATAACGCTCAGTTCACAACCCGACGAAGAATGGCTGGAAACCCAAAATAAAATGCAAACAATGCTACAAGTATTGAAACCTATGCTATAATATTTTTGGGCTTCTTTGTACCTTTGTGTCCCATGAAATTCTCTGACAAAATTCTCTCACAAACCCTTGTGCAATTATGTTTGGATAAGGATATAGACCACATAATAATTTCTCCCGGTTCTCGCAATGCGCCATTAACTATTGGTTTTGCTGAAAACCCAAAATTTAAATGTTTCAGTATAGTAGATGAGCGTTGCGCAGCATTTTTTGCTCTGGGAATTGCACAACAACTAAAAAAACCTGTCGCTGTTGTTTGCACCTCTGGCTCAGCTTTATTAAATTATTATCCCGCGGTGGCAGAAGCTTTTTACAGTGATATTCCATTGGTTGTAATTTCGGCAGATAGGCCTTCAGATTATATTGATATTGGAGATGGGCAAACCATTAGGCAGGAAAATGTTTTTAAAAACCATATTCTTTATAGCGCAAATTGTTCGGAAGAAGAATCATTCCAGATTAATAACGAAACCGAACTGAATACTGCACTCAACACGGCTATAGAACTTAACGGACCAGTTCATATCAATATTCCGTTTTCGGAGCCTTTGTATCACACTACAGAAAACCAATTGGTTTGGCCACAAAATGTTTCACCTCGAATAGAAATTCAAAACATAACTGAGGATTTAAGTTCTTTTGCCAAACAATGGAACCAAAGCAAAAAGAAAATGGTTCTTGTGGGGGTTTTACCGCCCCATAGTGTGGAACAGCTGTTTGTGGAGCAACTTGCAAACGATGAAAGTATATTGGTGCTTACCGAAACAACTTCAAATCTTCACCATGATAAATTCATTTCAGCAATAGACCAGCTTATTGCGCCTTTGACAGACGACGATTTTAAAAAACTTCAACCCGATATTCTTCTCACCTTCGGAGGAATGATAGTTTCAAAAAAAATAAAATCCTTTCTCCGAAACTATCCGCCGAAAGAACATTGGCACATAGATACCAAAAAAGCTTATGATACTTTTTTTGTGCTGAATCAACATTTCAAAACTACAATAAACAATTTTTTTACTGCGTTTCTTCCAAGGACAGAGGTTATACATAGCGATTATCAAAACCATTGGCTTGCAATCAAACAACAGAGATTGCAAAAACATGCTATTTACGAAGACGAAATTCCATTCTCGGATTTTATGGTTTTTTCCGAAATTTTTAAGCAACTTCCCAATAATATACAATTACAGTTAAGCAACAGTGCAACCATTAGGTACGCACAGCTTTTTGATATTCGCGCTTCGGTTGAAGTATTTTGTAATCGTGGCACCAGTGGGATTGATGGAAGCATGAGCACAGCCGTTGGTGCTGCTTACGCTTCAAAACTTCCCACAGTTTTTATAACGGGTGATCTCAGTTTTTTTTATGACAGTAATGCGCTGTGGAACAATTGTATTCCCCAAAATTTCAAAATAATTGTTGTGAATAATAGTGGTGGCGGTATTTTTAGAATACTTCCAGGGGAAAAGAATTCAAAACTTTTTGATACCTTTTTTGAAACAAAACACAATTTAAGTGCAGAACAGCTTGCAGAAATGTACGGTTTTAAATACCTATCAATAAATAAAAAAGACGATTTAAAGCACACATTGAAAGAATTTTTCGGCAAAAATGAAGGACCAGATTTATTGGAAATATTTACACCTTCAACCCTAAATGATAAAGTGTTGTTGGATTACTTCAAATTTATTTTATAAGAAAACCATTTCCCCAGATAACGGCTTCTGTAAGATTGTGAAAAACCCTGAATGGCTTTTTGCAGAACTGGGCTTCAAATTCCGAGTTTAGATATCCCGATTCCGTATAATTTACAATTCCCAACGCTTTTAGAGAAGGGATTTTATTCAAATATTTATAATCTAAAGGCTGTATAGCGTAGGAGTTAATTCTATTTGAAATATAAATCCACGGCTTTCTTTCGGTAATATTCAATATTAACAAAATCACGGAAAGATACCTTTTGTAGGATAGCATTATTCCTTCTTTAGCTTCTACAATAACAATATTATCATAGAAAAAATAATTTCCAATTTCCATTTCAACCACTTTGGTCAATTGGAATTCCGGAGGCAGATTATGTGGAGAAACTTGTTCCATTACCGTGAATTTACTTTTTAAGTTTCATTTCTATATACGTGTTTCACGTTTTTTTAAATACTATAAAATAGTACCTTTGCAACTATGATAAAACTGGGTGAATACAATACTTTGAAAATTCTTCGGGAAACCGAACCGGGTCTATATTTAGGTGATGAAGAGGAAAATGTGGTGCTTCTGCCTCATAAATATAAACCGGAGGAATATGAAATTGGCGATGATATATCGGTATTCATTTATCTCGATAATGAAGAAAGACCTATTGCTACAACTTTAGATCCGTTCCTTCAATTGAATACTTTTGGGTATTTGCACTGTAGTGACGTCACGGAATATGGCGCTTTCATGGATTGGGGACTGGAAAAACAATTGTTCGTTCCTTTTAAGGAACAGGCCCGCCCTATGAAAAAGGGAAATTGGTATATTGTATATTTATATATTGATGAAAAAACGAATCGTTTGGTGGGCAGTAGCAAGACCAATCATTTTCTTAGCAATGAAACCTTGACTGTTGAACCCTTTGAGGAAGTAGATATTTTGGTCACACACCTAACTGAAAAGGGGGCTAATGTTATTGTAAACGGTGTTCACAAAGGATTAATTTATATAGAAGATATTTTTGAGGACATCCGCACGGGCGATAAAATGAAGGCTTTCATAAAAAAAATACGTCCCGATAATAAAATAGATATTGTACTGCAAACCCCGGGTTATAAAAGTATTGAGCCAAATGCAAATTTTATCCGCGAAGAGTTGGAAGCTGCTGGTGGATTTATGCCATTGCACGATAAATCTGATCCCGACTCAATCAAAAACCTATTGGGAATGAGCAAGAAAAGTTTTAAAAAAGCAATAGGGACCCTCTATAAAGACAAACAGATTATTATAAAGGAAGACGGTATAGAACTATTGTGAAGGCGAAGGATAAATGCCATAACCCACATAGAAACCGCTTCGCCGAGAACGATTGTAAACCCCGTAAGAATAGGGCATAAGCTCTGGTCTTAAAAACCCTCTCGATTCCTTATAAGCAATATTTCTTACGGAAGTTGAACCGTCAGCAGTGTAGCTGCTATTTCCTCCATAAACCCCATATTCACTCGGATCCAAAGAAATTTGAATATTAGATTGTACGTAACTTTGCTGCGTAGCCATTACTTCAAACATACTCACGGGTTCGCGGTAGTTTTCTTTGCTCAATTTAAAGGAAGGAAGTTTATTGGAATATTTGTTCGAGAAATTTGAATTTGAAGGCAGGGAATTCGTCATCAAGCTTTCAATTTCCGGAAGCTTTACAAAATCAAGTTTGTATTTGTTGCTCTCAAAATCCAACTGGGCCGAAACAATTATCGGAAACAAAAGAAGAAGAAACAGTAGTTTTTTCATTGCATCAAAGGTATCAAAATTTGAGCCAATTTAAAAGAGCCTGTGGAAGATGTATTTGAGTGTTACCTTCTATGTGGGCTATAAATTTAGTTTGTTCGCTGTATTCTTTAGTAGTGCATCTTTGTGAACTGTAATGCTTATTGCTTTTAAGCGCATATAAGCTTCACTGAAATATACATAACCACCATTTGCGATCCTAGTTTCATCGGTGCCCCAGCTATTTTTTACTTTATAATATTTAGTGCCGTTTTGATCGCGAAGCATTCCTGTAATGTGCATTAAATGGTCATCTGTGGTGTTATAATTTTCAAATTCCTCTTGCCGATATTCTTGAGTTATTTTCTTTTCGGGATAAATGCCTTGCAGGGCTTTAATATTGTTTTCAACATTTTCAGGTATTACAGCAACGCCATCTTTCGAGGAAAAGGTTTTTTCACTTACGTCGCAATCCAATTCAACGGTAAATCCTTTTTCCAATGCATTGTCAATAGTTGCCATCATTTCATCTAAAGGAACATTATAGAAACTTCCGTTGCTCCAGTTATCTGGAATATTGAGTATGAATTTTGAATAAAAAGGCGCTTGTGTAAAACTGCTGATGCTCACATAATCTTCTGGCTTAATTTTGGTCATTGCCAAAAAGGTTTTCGGTGAATATTGATTTCCTTCAAAAGTGAAATTTTGCACATTCTTGCCTATATATGCGTCCAAAACACCATCGATGGCAGGGCGCCATTTTTTGCTCAATTTTTTGCCTGGATTATCTACATAAGTTTTTAGCATAGCTTCAAGCACTGCAACCATTTCAGCGTGATTATAAGAAGTTTCCCCAGCGAATAATCCGCTAAAGGCTTCTTCGGGAACCAATCCATAAATTGCAACAGAATTCATAACGTCGTGTGCCAACCCACCTTCACTGAACTGAGCTTTTCCTTGGCGCATAATGAAATTTTCAGCCTTTAATGGGTAAGTGTTTCTCACTTGGTACATTTCGCTTAAATCAATTTTCTTTCCTGTAAGGCGAATGATTTCACTTTCCAAAAAAGAAGTGCTACTAAAACTCCAACAAGTTCCTGTAATGCCCTGACTTATTACTGGCGTTGCCTCCAAATCTACAACCGCTGTGAATTTGTATGCTTCTTGAGCGGTAAGGGTTATTGAGAAAAGAATTCCGAAAAAGAAAAGTATTTTTTTCATACTGAATGTCCGATCGAGCGCAGCCGAGACCTATTTTGATTACAAAATTTTTAATGACTTCTCGCCTGCACTCGAGGAGACATTACATTCTTTAAAGATATGATTTCATATATTTACGCTAAAATAACAATTATGTCTTCACCCCATTGGAAAACTGCCAAAGAATATACTGATATAACTTATAAAAAATCAAACGGCGTAGCTCGCATTGCCTTTAACCGTCCCGATGTGCGCAATGCTTTTCGTCCAAAAACCACTGCGGAATTGCTCGATGCTTTTCACGATGCACAAGAAGATACTTCTATCGGCGTTGTCTTGCTTTCCGCTGAAGGACCTTCCAGTAAAGATGGTGTTTACAGTTTTTGCAGCGGCGGCGATCAAAAAGCGCGCGGCCACCAAGGCTATGTGGGCGATGATGGCTATCACCGTTTGAATATTCTCGACGTTCAACGCCTCATTCGATTTATGCCGAAAGCCGTTATCTGTGTTGTTCCGGGTTGGGCTGTGGGTGGCGGACATAGTTTACATGTAGTTTGCGATCTTACTTTGGCGAGCAAGGAACATGCAATATTTAAACAAACCGATGCCGATGTTACCAGTTTTGACGGTGGTTACGGAAGTGCATATTTGGCAAAAATGGTAGGGCAAAAACGCGCCCGCGAAATATTTTTCCTCGGAAGAAATTATTCCGCGCAGGAAGCTTTTGAAATGGGAATGGTAAATGCCGTGATCCCGCACGATGAGTTGGAAGAAACTGCATACCAATGGGCGCAGGAAATTCTTGCGAAAAGTCCAACATCCATTAAAATGCTAAAATTTGCGATGAATCTTACGGATGATGGCATGGTGGGCCAACAGGTTTTTGCGGGGGAAGCTACACGACTTGCCTATATGACTGACGAAGCAAAAGAAGGTCGCGATGCTTTTTTAGAAAAGCGCAAACCTAATTTTGATAAAAAATGGTTGCCATAATATTTACATTGGAATTGTATTTTTACAATCTAAATTAGAAATTGATTTTTGAAATCAATTAAATCAAAATCTTCGTTATTAAATTCCAAAAGGATAAGTATCTGGCATGTCTCCACTTCGTGGTGTATTTATCAATGGATGAAGGGCAGTTGTGTAAGGTATAAAAATAAACGCGTCGTAACGGTTGCGAAGTTGTGTGGGAACGTAATTTCCCCTTTCGTTTTCTGGGTGATAAACGACTCCAATGGCGCGATGACCTATCTTTTCCGCAGAAATTTTTTCCTGTGGCCAGACCAAAAGATTGATTCCTTCTGTATTATTATTTAATATAGCTTCAACAGTTCCGGAGGGTGATTCAGGAACATCCATTTCCTGCATGGGAGCGCCCCAGGCACTGCCGGCAATTACACTTCCGCGGTAACTGCCGAAGCCCAATAGCACCACATTTTCATTTCCATATTGCTCGCGCGCCAATTGGCCTATATTTACCATATTATTTTCGGCCATGTCGGTGGCACGGGCATCACCCACATGAGTGTTATGTGCCCAAACGATAATCTTATTGTTCCCGTTCAACTTTATCTTTTCCAGAGCTTGCATCATATGGCGGTCACGTACATTCCATGACGAATGATTAAAGTCTGACATAGCCTTATAATATTTTTCGGCATTGGCGATAACCAAGGAATTTATTTCGGCATTTAAGCCTGCTTCGGGTAGTGTATCATATTGTGGCGATTTGCGTCGAATTTCTGAAAGTAGATGAATTACTTGTTCCCTGCAATTGGCGCGGTTATGAAAAACGGCCGAAGCATACGAATCATCCCTTTCATAGGGCTGAAAACAGCGGTAAGCATCTTTTGCCAGTGAGGCCGCCTCGGGATCTTCTTTTTCCAAATAGTCTATCATGTTTTTTAGTGAATCCCACAGGCTATAAACATCCATCCCATAAAAACCCACTTTTTCTGCTTTTTGTTTGTGGCTGTTGTGCTCCTTGAGCCATGTGGCTAGAGCGGCAACCTCCCAATTGGCCCACATCCAAGTTGGCCATCTCTTAAAATTGGAAAGTACTTCTTCCACGGTATTCGGACTGCCAGAGTAATCTTTTATAAAATTATTAATTGCCATACAATCTGGCCAATCGCCCTCTACGGCTATACAGTTAAAACCTTTTTCGGAAATTAGTCTTTGCGAAATTTTTGAGCGCCAAGTGTAGTATTCGTGAGTACCGTGTGAAGCCTCGCCCAATATTACAATTTCAGCGTCGCCTACACGCTCAATGAATGGATCCAAATCTTTTTTGGAATGGAGCGGATGTATGTGCTCTTTTGTGATTTTAAGTTTCTCTAAATTCATAGTTTTTAATGAAAAGTTACAAAAGCTATAGCGGTTATTGCCTTAAAGAAATTGTAAAAATAGAAGTGAGTTATGTGAAAATATTATAGAACGTATTGTGATGAATAACTAATAAACAAGTGTGACGAAGTTTTATAAATATGAATTGGAAACAAATAAAAGCGCCAGTAAACTTACTTACTGGCGCTTGCTTTAAATGGGTTTGATCCCATTCTTAGCGACCTTTGTTAGTACCGGCTTGATTACCTTTGCCAGTGCTTTTGTCATCTTTTTTAACAGTTGATTTAGGCCCCGAAGTTTTGGATGAAGGACCGTTTTTCTTGTTCTGATTTTTTTGATCTTGTGTGCTCATAGCTTTTTTTGTTTTAAGTTAAAAATGAGAATTTCTTTTTCAGATACTAAGTTAACTGAGTTTGAAATACAGCATTAACTCAAAAAAGAAATTTAGTAACACATTTTAAATAAATTAACAGTTGCTTTGAAAATAATTATAGAAAGATTGAGATCTCACAATCATTTATCTTGTAAATAGTAATTTAAACTGCAATAAACTACAAAGCGAACTGGAATTCCGATTTCCAAAAATCGAAATTTCCAACAATCGAATGAGCACTGATTACTATTTCGCATAAGCATCCGAATGCACATTCCTTACCGCCCTTCCACTTGGATCGTTCATGTTTTTAAAACTCTCGTCCCACTCCAACGCAATAGGGCTGCTGCAAGCCACAGAGGGAACTGAAGGCACGCTAAGTGCTGCCGTATCACTAGGAAAATGTTCTGCAAAAATACTACGGTAGTAAAACTCCTCTTTACTACTCGGTGTTTGAATAGGAAATTTATATCGGGCGTTTGCCAACTGCTCGTCAGTTACCTGCTCATTAACCATTTCCTTTAAAGTGTCTATCCAACTATAGCCCACACCATCACTAAATTGTTCTTTTTGGCGCCACGCCACGCTTTCGGGCAGCATATCTTCAAAGGCTTTTCGCAATACCCATTTTTCCATTCGTTCACCGTTTATCATTTTATCCTGCGGGTTAATGCGCATCGCCACATCCATAAATTCTTTGTCGAGAAAAGGAACGCGTCCCTCAATGCCCCAACTTGCTAAAGATTTGTTTGCGCGAAGGCAGTCGTACATATGCAGTTTATCCAGCTTGCGCACATTTTCCTTATGGAATTCCTCAGCGTTTGGGGCTTTGTGAAAATAGAGATACCCACCAAATATTTCATCGGCGCCTTCGCCGCTCAAAACCATTTTTATACCCATCGCCTTAATAGCGCGCGCCATTAAATACATAGGTGTGCTCGCGCGGATGGTGGTAATGTCATAGGTTTCCAAATGATAAATAACATCACGGAGGGCGTCAATACCTTCTTGGATGGTGAATTTTATTTCGTGATGTACGGTCTTTAAATGGTCTGCCACCTTTTGTGCGGCTGCAAGATCTGGGCTACCTTCCAGGCCGATGGCAAAACTGTGCAACTGTGGCCACCAAGCGCTTTCTTTATCTTCGCTCTCAATGCGCTTTTCGGCATATTTTTTTGCGATAGCTGAAGTGATGCTACTGTCCAACCCTCCAGAAAGTAAAACCCCGTAAGGCACATCGCTCATCAATTGGCGATGTACTGCTGCTTCCAAAGCTTTTCGGAGGTCGGCGATTTTTGTTTCGTTATCCTTTACATTTTCAAAATCCATCCAATCGCGGAAATACCATTGTTTCAGTTCACCTTCACGGCTATCTAAGTAATGTCCGGGAGGGAAGAGTTCAATTTTGGTGCACACGCCTTCCAAAGCCTTTAATTCTGAAGCCACATAAAAAGTGCCATGCTGGTCCCAACCTATATATAATGGAATAATTCCCATATGGTCGCGGGCTACGAAATAGGAATCGTTCTCAATATCATAAATAGCAAAACCGAAGATGCCATTCATTTCATCCAGAAAGCCAGCGCCTTTTTCTTTGTATAAAGGAAGAATTACTTCGCAGTCGCTCTTGGTTTGAAAATCATAATTTTTAAACTGCTTCCGAAGTTCCATATGGTTATAGATTTCACCGTTGGCAGCCAACACCAAATTGCCATCACTGCTAAAAAGCGGTTGTTTCCCGGAAGTGGGATCTACAATGGCAAGTCGCTCGTGGGCCATAATAGCCTTATCGTTACTGAAAATTCCGCTCCAGTCCGGCCCGCGGTGGCGGATACACTTTGCCATTGATAATATTTGCAGCCTAAGCAAATCTGCAGGTTCTTTTAGTTTGAATGCACATACAATTCCACACATAATAATTCCCGCGAGGTGGGAATTTTCCCCAACCTTTTTTGCGGCCTCCTTGATTTAAATTTCCTTTTAGATATAGGAAAATTGGTTAGTATTAATATTTAGTTGTTCTTTCATTTCTTTCAAAAATTTCCCCTTCGAAGGGGGCAAGGGGGATGTAAAAAAAAGCCCGTCAGGTAAAAAACCTGACGGGCTATATATCGCGACAAGTCTTTGTTACGGCAGCTCGTTATTATTATTATTATTTATTCTGAAGTGTAACATAAACTCGTTTTATTTTAATAAATGTATTGCTAATTTAAAGTAATTAATTCCGGACTTCAAAATATAATTCAAAGAAAATTCAATTAATTAGTTAAATGAATAAAAAAATCGTTAAAACGCTATTTTTAAATCCAAGCTATTGTGATTAATCCATCAATAAAAGAATTTCTGCAGGAAGATCTTCTTTAGGTATTTCATTGCCTATGGTGTTATAGAAAGCGTATTTCATTTGATAATCATCCAGTAATTTAACGAGATAAATTTCCCGTTTAGGATTGTAAAAGGTTATAAATTCTGCGGCATGAACATCATAATCTTTATAATCACTCGTAACTTTTAGTCTAACCGAGGTAGGAATAATTTCACTTGGTGTAAATTCTGAATTGAAGATTAGCATTCCATTGGGAAGGTATGAAGCAGAAAACCCTGGCCGACCGTCTTCCTCAAATTTAGCTATGTATCTAATATTGGACGCATTTTGCATCCCGTCTATTTCCTGAACTTGCCATTCTGAAACAAAATTGGTTGGAAATAAATTGTTTTGATGGTCCACCACTACTTTTGGTACTTGTGACTGGGGAATGAATCGAACATTGTCATTTACATCCTGGGAGAAAACAGTAGCTGTAAAGATTATAGAAAGCAATATTATAAAAGTATTTCTCATAACATATATTTTATGTTATAAGATACATAGCTTAACTGAAGAAAAACAGGATTTTAGCGTTATCTTAACTTAGGAAACGTGGTTGGATCGGCTTCGTTCATAATTTCATAAACCTTTTCAAAAACATCTTCCACAGAAGGTTTGCTGAAATAATCCCCATCAGTACCATACGGTGGACGGTGATCTTTAGCAGAAAGGGTCTGGGGTTTGCTATCCAGATGTTTGTATGCACCCTGTGTTTCCACTATATGGTTTAATATGTAAGCCGAAGCTCCACCAGGAACGTCTTCATCAATAATCAATAGACGGTTTGTTTTTGCCACGCTTTTTACAATGTCGTGATTTATATCTAATGGAAGTAATGACTGAACATCAATTACTTCAGCCTCAATACCTGCCTGTTGAAGTTCCAATGCGGCTTCCTCCACAATTCTTAAAGTACTTCCGTAGGAAACCAAAGTGATGTCTGTTCCTTGCTTTATTGTTTCAACAACTCCGATTGGGGTTTTAAGTTCGCCTAGGTTACTGGGCATTTTTTCCTTTAAACGATAGCCATTCAAACATTCAATAACCAATGCGGGTTCATCAGTTTCAAGCAAGCTATTATAAAAACCTGCAGCTTTGGTCATATTGCGGGGTACCAGAATATACATTCCGCGTAGTAAATGAATTAAACCGCCCATTTGGGAGCCACTGTGCCAGATTCCTTCAAGTCTATGGCCGCGTGTGCGGACAATCAACGGAGCTTTTTGGGTTCCGTTGGTTCTGTAACGCACCGTAACCAAATCGTCGCTCATAATTTGAAGGCAATACAATACATAATCTAAATATTGAATTTCAGCAATAGGGCGCAGACCGCGCATGGCCATTCCAATTCCTTGGCCAAGTATAGTAGCTTCGCGAATTCCTGCATCGGCAACTCGTAATTTGCCATACTTTTCCTGCATACCTTCCAAACCTTGGTTTACGTCGCCAATCTCACCACTATCTTCCCCAAAAATCAAAACTTCGGGGTATTTGCTGAAGATGGCATCAAAATTATCACGTATAATAATGCGGCCATCCACATCCTCTGCATCGTTGGCGTAGGAGGGAAGCACCTCTTTTATCGTCCTTGCATTCTCTTTTGCTTCGCTGTAAAGATGTGCGCTGTATTTAGGCTGGATTGTTTCAAAATAATTCTCGATCCAATCCTGAAGTTGTTTCTTTTCTGAAGAATTTTCACCTATTACATATCGCAAAGCCTTTCGCGCAGATGCAAGAATATTTCTGCGTAAAGGTTCTTTATCAGCGGCCAATTCATTCTTTATTTTTTCAATGAAGTTTTTGTTGGGGCTAGTTTCCGCTAGATTTCCCAACAGTAGAACTGCTTCTTCCTGCTCCTTTTTTTGTGGGGCGAGAAATGCTTCCCAAGCTGCTTTTTTACCTTCGCGAACTTTTTTCTTAATCTCCTTTTCAATTTCTGCAAGTTGCTCTTCCGTGGCAATATCACTGGCGATCATCCACTCGCGCATTTTCACATTACAATCGTATTTTGCTTCCCATTCAAGGCGTTCCTTACTTTTGTATCGCTCGTGGGAACCACTGGTGCTATGGCCTTGTGGTTGGGTTAATTGTTGCACGTGAATTAAGACGGGAACGTGTTCTTCTCTTGCAATTTGTGAGGCACGGCTATAAACTTCAATAAGTTCTGGGTAATCCCAACCTTTTACCCGAATAATTTCATAACCATTTTCATCGTCGTTACGCTGAAAGCCTTTTAAAATTTCAGAAATATTTTCTTTGGTAGTCTGGTATTTTGCGTGAACGGAAATTCCATATTCATCATCCCAAACGCTCATTACCATTGGTACCTGCAATACCCCGGCTGCGTTTATGGTTTCCCAAAACAGACCTTCGCTTGTACTGGCGTTTCCAATACTTCCCCAAGCCACTTCATTTCCATTTATCGAAAAATTGGTTTTATCAATGCCATTTACATTTCTGAATATTTTTGAAGCCTGTGCTAACCCTAACAATCGGGGCATTTGTCCAGCAGTGGGTGAAATATCGGCACTGCTGTTTTTTTGTTGTGTAAGGTTTTTCCAAGTGCCGTCCCCATTGAGGCTATGCGTTGCAAAGTGTCCGCCCATCTGTCTTCCGGCACTCATTGGGTCCGCTTTAATATCGGTGTGTGCATAAAGACCTGCAAAAAATTGTTCAATGGTCAGTTTGCCAATAGCCATCATAAAGGTTTGGTCACGATAATAACCGCTCCGCCAATCTCCATTATTGAAGGCTTTTGCCCAAGCCAATTGTGGCACCTCTTTTCCATCACCAAAAATTCCGAATTTCGCCTTTCCGGTAAGAACTTCACGACGACCTAAAAGACTACACTCACGGCTAGTAACGGCAATTTTATAATCGTTTAAAACTGTTTCTTTGAAATCGTCAAAGGAAATCTCGCCGTTGGTCTTAGGGTCTGTTTGCATTATAATGATTTTTATATTTGCAAAAATAGCGAAATCGAGCGTGTTTCGCAATGCTTAGTTATGCACAGCTAATTTTTGAAAAGCAATGGTTTTAAGACTCAATTATTTTTTGAAGGAAATAAGCTTAATTATCAACAATCTAAGTAAGAGAATGAAAGGAAACCCATGGAGCAAAACATCAAACCAATCAGCGGCCTTCATTCCTGTAGCCCCACCGGCAATCCATTTTAGCTTCCCCCAAATATGAGGCTCGGGAAAGAAAGGAGCCAAACCCAAAGTGAGGCATAAAAGAAGGATGATTCGCCAGTTGTTTAGTACGTTCATTTAAGTTGAAAAAAATATAATTAATACCATCTTCTGGTGAAAAGCCCCAATAATGTTTTCGGACTTAAAGTGACTATAAACCGCACCTTTTCATCATAATGTGGCAATTCGGGTTCAAATCCTAAATTTGAATAAATCGGGAAATAAATCTCAAAATAATCTGCTACTAAACTCACCCGAACTCCACTGTCAAAAACTGCATTTACACCCCGATCTTTATTAGCGATTAAACCCACATCGCCATAAGCGTAAATCCATTTCCAAATATTGGTACTGGCATTTACGGTGGTTATCCAACTGTTAGCATAAGCTGGCTCCAACTGCGACTTAAAGCCACCTTCTGCAATTATAAGCTGTTGGCTGAAAAGACCAGAATCTTCACTTCTTCCATAATAATTGTAATCAAAAAGATAATCGTTGGGTCGGTCCAGTGCGAAGCTGAAAAAATCCTCATTTTCACGAGTATCGTTAAAAAGAAATACGCCCGCAAAAAAGCGTAGGTTCAATTGGCGGTTGCTCAAAAAGAGCTTCCGGTATTCAAGATCAACGGATAGTTTACTGAATTTGGATGAAATTTCATAATCGGCCACGCCCCTAAAATAATTGATAAGATTGGGGTTTGAAAAAACATATTGCATATTGAAAACACTGTAATTGGGCTCTTGGTTAGGATCAGCGGGGTTTTCGTCCCTATACACGTTTACGTTTCTTAGATTTATATATTGTTTTTCATTATTCCTCAAATCCTCACTTCTAAAAGCAAAAGTGATGTACGGCGTAAAACGTTTGTAAAACAACCCGCGGTCATAGGAATAATAATTTCCTGAAAAACCGTAACGCATGGCATACAGATTTTCTTGATCCAAAGTTTGTGTATAACTAATGGATGCGCTACCCACAAGTGTTTTAGACCTAAAGCCGAATTGTGGCTCTAAACTATAATGAACTGCTTTTGGAAGTACCGTTTTGTTATAAAGCCGAAGTCCTGCCGAAATTCCATCATATAAGTTATATTCAAAAATTGGCATAAAGAAAAACTGCGTATAATTGGGATCTTCAACATCCTGAAATAAACGGAACTGTAAAGGCTTATTAAATAAACCATTTACCGATTTAAAATTGTTTCTGCGATTATATTCGGGAACTTTTCCTTCGTAATTAAGCGCCAACCTACTTATACTTTCCGCAGGTACTGTTATGGAAGTAATGCTATCAAAGGGTTTTGTAAATGTTTTGAAAGTAACCTTATCGTCATTTAAACCATATAGTGAAATTGGAAGTTCTGATTTTCTATTGTTTTTGATGAAAACTTCCAATGAATCGCCTTTCTTTTTAACTTTCTTTATTTTGAAATCGATAGTTGTACGGGTATCTGCAAAATCCTCAAAAAACCAATTTACAGGCAATTCGGTTTTTTCAGAAAGCAATGCTTCAAAATCTGAGGATTTAACTGGTTTCAATTTATTTTCTGAATAAAATTCCCTGATGCTTTTATTCAAAATGTCATTGCCCATATAGTCATTCAAGTATTTAAATCCGCTGGCGCCATAATAGCCGTTGGCAATATTCATATTAAACTTTAACAGAGAATCTTTAGGTGTTGTAAGCGGCTGGTGAATGTTGTTACGTGCCATATTGAGGTAAAGAAGCGGATATTGATCATTAAACTCAAGATCGGATGCGTGCGCCCATCGAACTATCCACCAATTGCTCAAGTTGCCTATTATTTTCATTTTTGGGTAATAGGTATCCACATATTCCATCATCAAATAAATCTGCAGGGCATCCTGTAACCAGTAATCTTCACGAGCATTCATAATTAATGTGTTGTCAATATAAAGACGGGTTATGGTTTTTAGTTGCTCCATGTCATACTCAAAACCATCGGGAAAGGGACTAATAAAACTGGGCAATTGGTTAAGGCCGTACACAGGATTTGTACGGTAATCTGTTTCACTTACAACCATTTTTTTAAAGGGATAGGGCCCGAGTTTTTTATCTAAAAAATGGACCACCCTATCAATCATCAAAGCCTGCACGGGCGGGTTGACTTTATTGTTTTGCAGGTTGGTTATAATCTGCAATTTATCGGTTTGGATGGTTTCAAAATTTAATTTTTTTGAAAGATAGAGTACAGCGTTTGTTCTGTCTTTGCCGATAAGCTCGATGTTTTTTATGTTTTCTGAAATGTTTTCAGAAACCACATCCAAGTCTGAAGTTAGGGAGTAATTTTTCGGAACGTGAAGTTTTATAAAATATTCTGAAGGCGTCAAGTATAAGTCATCGGTATTTTTGTTGCTGTAAATCTGCCATTCTCCATCATAGACTGCCGGCATGATGTACCAATAGCGAAGCTTATAATTATTTTCCTTATCAACTCCGTACCTTGTAAATCGGTCATCAGGAATTTTTATGGAATATTCCAAATTGAAAGTGTAACTGTCCCCGGGTTTTAGAGGAATACGGGGAATAACCTTCAAAATGTCCATAGCTTGGCCCCGCTGCCATTGGAGCGGAACCGTAGAATTGCCATAAATTTTTTCAATACTTGTTTTGCCTCGTTCCTCGTTCTTTTCAAAATGAAATGAACTATCATAGTTTTCGGCAAAACGTTTGCCGAGTGGCGTGGTTTTAGAAGAAAAGCTGTTGGCCCAGTCAAAAAAATAAATTTCCTCTAAAATATCTGCAGAAGTATTTTTATAGGTGATTTGCTGTTTTATAGCAATGGTCTTCTGTGAAGGATTAAGTGTGGCATCAATTTTTAGAATATGCTGCGCCGATACCGAAATAGTAAAGCAGAATAAAATACTATATAAAATGTGTCGTATTATCAAGAAATTAAATGAATTAGAAGTTCGGACTTAAATTGTATTCGTTATAGAATTCATTCAAAATAGTAAGAACTTCATCTTCATTATCTACTAAATGCACAAGATCCAGATCTTCAGCATTTACGTTATTATTAGCATTCAAAAGCGTCGTTTTTATCCATTCAAAAAGCCCGCCCCAAAATTCGGTACCAACTAAAATTAATGGGAATTTATCAATTTTGTGCGTTTGGATTAGCGTTAATGCCTCAAAAAATTCATCGAGCGTTCCGAAGCCTCCGGGCATTACCACGAAACCTTGCGAATATTTCACGAACATGACTTTCCTAACAAAGAAGTAGTCAAAATCAATACTTTTATCAGTGTCAATATAGGGATTATCGTGTTGTTCAAAAGGCAGGGCAATATTTAAACCAACGGAAGTTCCACCGGCCAAATGCGCGCCCTTATTACCAGCTTCCATTATTCCGGGGCCCCCGCCAGTAATTACCCCGTATCCATTTTCGGTTATTTTTTTGGCTATGTTTTCTGCCAATTTATAATATTTATTATCGGGTTTGGTTCGTGCAGATCCAAATATAGATACACAAGGACCAATTCGGCTCATCTTTTCATAACCATTTACAAACTCTCCCATTATTTTAAAAATGGCCCAAGAATCGTTGGTTTTTACTTCATTCCAGTTTTTTGGCACTTGTTCGTTTCTCATTCTTTTTAATTAAGGTTCAAAAATTGATTAGCGATGATTACTAATGTAATTCTTTTTTAAGGAACCGAGCGGTATAGCTTTTTTTGTTTTCTGCAACTTCTTCGGGCGTGCCCAATGCCATAACTTTTCCACCCTCTTTTCCACCTTCTGGGCCAATATCTATAATGTAATCAACGGTTTTTATTACGTCTAGATTGTGTTCAATTATTAATACGGTGTTACCTTTTTCCACCAATTTATTCAATACAATCATCAACACGCGAATATCTTCAAAATGAAGTCCAGTTGTGGGTTCATCCAATATATAAAAAGTGTTTCCGGTATCGCGTTTGGAGAGTTCCGTAGCCAATTTTATTCGCTGGGCTTCCCCTCCCGAAAGGGTCGTGGATTGCTGTCCGAGGGTTATATAACCCAAACCAACATCCTGTATTGTTTTTACTTTTCGATATATTTTTGGAATGTTCTCAAAAAAGTCACACGCTTCGTTGATTGTCATCTCCAAAACATCATAAATGGATTTTCCTTTATAACGAATTTCCAACGTTTCACGGTTAAAGCGCTTGCCTTGGCAAGTTTCGCACTCCACATATACATCTGGCAGGAAATTCATTTCAATTACTCTTAACCCTGCACCTTTACAAGTTTCACAGCGACCCCCTGCAACATTGAAACTGAAACGTCCGGGTTTGTATCCCCGGATCATGGATTCCGATGTGTTGGCAAAAAGATTTCTTATTTCTGAAAAAACACCCGTGTAAGTTGCCGGGTTGCTCCGGGGCGTTCGGCCAATAGGTGATTGGTTGATGTCTATAACTTTATCTATATTTTCAAGTCCTTCAATTTTTTTGTACGGCATCGGTTTTTTTACGCCGTTGAAAAAATGTGCATTCAGAATAGGGTAGAGGGTTTCATTTATAAGTGTGGATTTTCCGCTGCCGGAAACTCCTGTAACTCCAATCATTTTTCCCAAAGGAAAAGAAACTGAAATATTTTTTAGGTTATTTCCTGAAGCGCCCTTCAGCGTTAGGGTTTTACCGTTTCCTTTGCGGCGTTTTTTTGGGATTTCAATTTCTTTTTTTCCATTTAAATAATCCGCAGTAAGGGTGTCGTGTTTTTTTATTTCCTCGGGCGTTCCTTCCGAAACAATTTCGCCCCCGTGCCTTCCAGCTGCGGGCCCAATATCTATTACGTGATCTGCACTTTCAATCATTTCTTTATCGTGTTCCACAACAATTATTGAATTGCCGAGTTCCTTTAATTGCTTAAGGGAATAAATCAAACGTTCGTTATCGCGCTGATGCAATCCAATACTGGGCTCGTCCAAAATGTAAAGTACGCCTACCAGCTGTGAACCTATCTGTGTAGCTAAGCGTATTCGTTGCGCTTCACCGCCCGAAAGTGATTTTGAGCTTCTGTCCATCGCCAAATATGTTAGCCCAACATCAGTTAAAAACTGAAGCCGCGAACGCACTTCCTTTATAATTTCTGAAGCAATTTTTAGCTGTGTCTCCGAAAGATTTTTCTCTAGGTTTTTGAACCAATTCGCAAGTTCAATTACGTCCATATTGGCGAGTTCGGCTATATTTTTTTCGTTCACCTTAAAGTAAAGCGACTCTTTACGAAGCCTTGTTCCACTACATTCCGGACACGGAATTTTATCCATATATTCCTTTGCCCACCGTTTTAGGGAAGTAGATTCGTTGGCATCAAAAGTATTTTGAATAAACGTGGCGACACCTTCAAAATCTATTTTATAACTTCTAGTAATTCCCAACGCTTTCGATTCAATATCGAACTTTTCGTTTCCACCGAAAAAGATAACATCTTTGGCATCTTGCGGAATGCCTTCAAAAGGATCGCTCAATTTAAAATTGAAACGTTCGGCAATCAATTCAAGTTGCTTGAAAATCCAATTGGCTTTTTGCGGACCGTGGGGCGCCAAAGCTCCTTGTTTGATTGAAAGTCTTGGATTTGGAACTAATTTCTTTAAATTTACTTCATAAAGTTTCCCGAGGCCTTTGCAATTTGGGCACATACCTTTTGGCGAATTGAAGGAAAAATTATTAGGCTCAGGATTGGGATAGGAAATTCCCGAAGTAGGGCACATCAATGAACGACTGAAATAGCGGGCTTCATCAGTATCGTTATCCAAAACCATCAAAACATCTTCGCCGTGGTACATTGCGGTGTTTATAGTTTCGGAAAGACGTTTTTCATTATCATTCCCTTCAGAAATTTTCAATCGGTCTATTACTATTTCAATATCGTGGGTTTTGTAACGATCCACTTTCATTCCTTTCACGATGTCGCGAACTTCGCCATCAACACGTACCTTTAAAAAGCCTTGCTTTGCAATTTGCTCAAAAAGCTCGCGATAATGTCCTTTTCGGGAACGGATTACAGGTGCAAGAACGCTAACTTTTTTATCGGCAAAATCTTCAAGAATGAGTTGTTTTATTTGCTCATCGTTGTAGCTGACCATTTTTTGGCCGGTGTTGTAGCTGTATGCATCGCTCGCCCTGGCATAAAGAAGACGGAGGAAATCGTAAATTTCGGTAATTGTGCCAACGGTGGAACGCGGACTTTTACTTGTAGTTTTTTGTTCAATTGCAATTACTGGGGAAAGGCCTTCAATTTTATCTACATCGGGTCGTTCCAAACTGCCCAAAAATTGGCGAGCGTAAGCTGAAAAGGTTTCAATATAACGGCGTTGTCCTTCGGCATAAATTGTATCAAACGCCAAAGAGGATTTTCCGCTGCCGGAAAGCCCTGTAATTACTACTAATTTTTCTCTCGGAATTTGAACGTCAATGTTCTTTAAGTTATGAACGCGGGCGCCCAAAACTTCAATAAAATCTTCACTTTTTGACATAGCTTGCAAAGGTACTCAATTGAACCGAAATTTAAGAACGCATACCATCCTGCAGGTGTTAATTTTTACCGAAAAAAGGTTCTTTTAATAAATCACGGATTTACTTCTTTGGAAAGATAAACATGAAAAGTTATGGCAATATAAAATATAGTACTGATAACGATGGAATACCCACCAATTATAGCCAACGATGAAAAATCCAACATTAAATAGGTGAGAGGGAGCAATACGCCAAAGACGATTAACAGCAAGAAAATTATGTAGAGATAACGAATTAATCGCGGTGCTTTCCTATCCATATTGCTTTGAAATTGGTAAAGCTTTGGAATAACGTCTTTCGACATATATTCCCAAAGTTTTGAGAAAAAAACTTCATTGAAAGAAGAATCTTCAAATGCCTCACTGTCTATAGTATTTGCGAGCGCCAGTATTTTTTCTTGGTGTCTTTCAAAAATAGCATCAAGGTTTATAGATTCTTTATAGGAACCATATTTGTAGCCAAAAACATACCAAAGGCCTGTACCAGTTTTGTGCTCGGCCCATTTTTCAATAATATTCTTACTGTATGAAATTGGATAATTTATGGTTTCGGGAATGTGTTTTTCCTTTGGGTTAGTCATCAATAAGGATTTCAATTCCAAATAAATATTTTCGGTTTCGCCATAATGATGTGTTTCCTGTAGAAACTCAATCGCCGCTTTTGATTTTCCTTTATAGAATTCCTTTACATCAAAATAGGTAAGATCCCTATATTCTTTTTCCATATAATCTTTCAATCCGGGAAGCCACATATTTGAGTTGTACAAAATTTCAGCAATAGTTCTGAAATTGTGCATCTTCTGTGTAGTCTTGTTTATTTTGGCAATTATTTTGGCCTTGTTTGATTTTAAAGTCATGGCCGAAGTTGCCAAAAAAACCATTAAGATTGCCGATAAAAAACTGCTAATTGCAATGAAAATGGTAGTTAGATTTTTTAAAATGGTTTCAAAACCTACAGTATTTTCATTTTTTTGGTAAAGCAGAAATATTAGAAATACACATAATGCCCCACTTATTGCCAAAGCGATAATGGAATACAAATCCTTTAGAAAAGATTTATTACTCATAGGCTTAATCTCGCTCAATAGAGCGAAGAGGTAATTCTAAAAAGATTTTCCACGACAAAAAGGATTTATTGCAAAAGGAGTGATAAATCTTGCAATAAGAGATAAAACAATATATAAGCTTTCGCAAATGCGAATATGAATAGGTTGTTTAAAAAGTCTCAATCTAATTGGTAAAAATCTTTGGTTAATTCCCTCAAATCTAACCTTTTTTGCGAGCCAAATATACACCTTTCGATGTAATGCACAAGATTTCGTTTAAGCGTGCAAAAACCGAAAATTTAATATCCCATAGCAGTATCATCACCCCGTTTGTCCGCTCCTCCTTCAAGTTTGCCATTTGGTAAAACTAGTATTGCATCCACATTTCCAATTTCAGGCAAAATTTCATTATTGGAAGGGTATCCTTTAGCCTCAAGTTTATTTCTAAGTTCTGAAGAGAAACCTTCTTCTTCAAATAAAATAACATCTGGCAGCCATTGGTGGTGGAAACGCGGTGCATCCACGGCTTCTTGCATGTTCATATCAAATTCATAAACATTCAGAAATGTTTGAAGTACCGAGGTAATAATTGTGGAACCGCCGGGTGTGCCAAGAATCATGAATAACTTTCCGTCTTTTTCAACAATGGTAGGGGTCATGGAGCTTAGCATTCTTTTTTGAGGGGCAATGGCATTCGCTTCACCTCCAATTAGACCAAACATATTTGGAGTTCCGGGCTTTGCGCTGAAGTCGTCCATTTCATTGTTTAAAAAGAACCCCAGCTCCGGGATATAAAGTTTTGAACCATAGGAAGCATTTAATGTAGTAGTAACGGAAACAGCATTTCCAAATTTGTCCACTATTGAATAATGGGTTGTTTGCATACTTTCAAATCCACTAATTTTTCCCGGTTTTATTGTCTCGGAAGAGGTTGCTTTTTCGAATGAAAAATCTTCCATCCGTTGGGAAATATAATTCTTGGAAAGAATGGAGTCTACTTGAATATCCACAAAATCGGGATCGCCCAGATATTCGCTTCTGTCTGCATATGCGCGTTTTTCCGCTTCCGTCAAAACTTGAATATATTTCATTGCATTGTGCCCGTACTCAGCCAGTGGAAAAGGTTCCACCATTTTTAAAATCTGCGCCAAACAAACGCCTCCGCTGGAGGGAGGCGCCATTGAAATGAGCTTCACATCCTTATATTTAAAAACTATTGGTTCCCGCCAAACGGCTTCATAAGCATCCAAATCTGATTGAGAAATTATTCCTCCTTTTTTCGTTAGGAAATTAATCATTTTAGTTCCCGTTTCCCCTGCATAAAATTCGGAACGTCCATTTTTTGAAAGTTTAGTTAAGGTATTGGCAAGCGCAATGTTTTTTAAGGTATCCCCTTCTTTATAAATTTCAGTAAAAATGGAAGGTTCACCGTTTATTTTTTCAAACTCTTTTTTAAATTCATCAAAACGTGCTTTTTGCTTAGGAGTTATTACATATCCGTTATTTGCAAGGTCTATAACGGGTTTTAATAGAATTTCCATCGGAAGTGTTCCAAACTTTTCATGGACTGCAAAAATTCCTGCAACCGTACCGGGGACGCCAACGGCAAGTCCACCTTCGGTACTTTTTTCCGAAATAAAATTGCCATCCTCGTCCAAATACATATCGCGTGTGGCAGCCAAAGGAGCCTTTTCCCGAAAATCCAAAGAACCGATTTCTCCATATTGAGTTCTATAAATCATAAAGCCGCCACCACCAATATTGCCGGCATTGGGGTAGGTGAGGGCTAAAGCCATATGTGTGGCAATCATTGCATCGAAAGCATTTCCGCCAAGTTTGAGGATTTCAACGCCTATTTTTGAGGCTTCCTCACGCGCCGAAACCACCATTGCACTGTCTGCGATTACTGCTTTTTTTGTTTCTATTATTGGCTTTTCAATTTTGGGTTGCTCTGGAGTTTTTTCTTTACAGGAAAAAAGCAAAAATGCAATCAGGATGAGTGAGGTTAATTTCATAGTTCATTTAGTTTTTGATTGGAAAAGACCATTAATTCTTCAAAAAAGGAAGTAAATTCCTTTTCAAATTCGTCATAAAATTCTTCAAGTTCTGCAACAGCCAGATTCATTTTTGAAACGCCTTTCGTGCGAACGTTCATTTGCACTAGAATTTTACTTATACCTTCTACGGTGGCGTAGCTCAGCAGCCAATTATCGGCAATCATATAAGGCATCATCTGTTGGATTCGCGGGGGGAGAATTGTAAAATTTTTCCGAAGCAATTTATAAAAATGTTGTACGTATTCTTCCAAAGGTTGGTTGGAATATTTACTCCAGTTTTTAGCCAAAAAATGGTCGTAAAGTATATCTACAATAACGCCACTGTAATGGCTATAATTTTGGTGAAGGCGCCCCGTACTTTGGTGAACAATGGGATGCGCGTCCGTAAATGTGTCTATGGCCCGGTGCAGCAAAATTCCTTTTGCAATTTGTGGAGGATATTTTTCATAGCGTTTTCCCTTAATTCCATCGGCTATGAAATTACCGATAATAACGCCTTCTTCGTTGCCAGATAGATAGATGTGGGCTAAAAAATTCATTCAATAAATATATGTATTTTTGGACTGTAAAAACTGAAAATTGAACAGGTTACCCAATTTGGACCCATTGCGGTTTTTTCTTGCTTCCTTGGTGTTGCTCTTTCACTTGCCCCAACTTTCTGCCCATCAAGGGTTGCCATATTTTGATGGACTTCCCATTTATCATCGCGGCTTGGAAGCGGTTTATATGTTTTTCGTGTTGAGTGGTTTTTTGATAATTCGATTAATTTATCGGGCAAAAATCAGGAATGCCTTCTCTATAAAAGATTTTTATATTCGAAGAATTCTGCGGATTTTCCCGCTATATTATCTTGTTTTGGGTTTTGGATTGCTATTTTACAACATGCTGTTGCCATTGCTAAACATTCCTTTTGAAATTAATTATACATGGAAAGAAGCACTTTTTTATAATATTTTCTTTCTTCCTAATGTCTTTGCAAACATTTATGAACCCGGTGGGATTCTGGAAATTCTCTGGTCAATCGGGATAGAAGAACAGTTCTATCTCGTGATTGCTCCTATGCTGTTTTTTATAAACGTGAAATGGATTTTGCGAATTTTAAGCCTTTTGTTTCTTGGCTATTTCATCCTCTATTGGTCTGATGTTTTTGAAGCACTGCAAAATTATTTTTTTGTGTTTTTCTATCTTTTCTCGGGAGGGGTCATTGCAATTTTAGAAGAAAAGAAAATGCTGGAATTTTTAAAGAAATCTGCAATTTTTCCTTTAGTCATTTGCATTGCGACATTACTTTATTTTATTACTGATTGGTTTATGTTTGAGCCTTTATGGCTTAGGGCGTTGTTCACCTGTGTACTGTTTGGATTCTTCATTCATTCCTTGGCTTTCAACAACCGCGGGGTAGAAGTAAACAATAAAATCCTGCATCATTTCGGCAGTATTTCCTATGGAATTTATATGTTTCACGCAATTGTTTTAAATGCTGTCGTATTTTTGTTTCTGAAACTGGAATTACTTCAAAACCTTAATGAAACTTTAACCATTATTTTATTACACCTTTTTACCTTCGCAGGAACTTTATGGATAGCTCACTTGTCCTACACCCATTTTGAGCTTTACTTTTTAAAATTGAAAAATAAATTCAGAAAATAACTTTTGAAATACGAAAAACGAAGTGTGAAGTACGAAATACCTCAAATCAAAAACAGCAGAAAATGACACTTATAAAATCTATATCGGGAATTCGCGGAACTATTGGCGGCGCACAGGGCGACAATTTAACCCCAATTGATGCCGTAAAATATGCAGCAGCTTACGGCAGTTGGGTGAAACAACAACGCAACAAAGAAACCTATAAAGTAGTCGTTGGACGTGATGCACGTATTTCCGGCGAAATGATTCAGCAATTGGTAATGAACACCTTGATTGGAATGGGAATTACGGTGATAGATTTAAACCTTTCCACAACGCCAACAGTTGAAATTGCAGTTGCTTTGGAACATGCCGACGGTGGAATAATTTTAACCGCCAGCCACAACCCAAAACAATGGAACGCATTAAAATTGCTGAATAACAAAGGCGAATTTTTAAACGCCGAAGCCGGGCAGCAAATTCTCGATATTGCGGAAAAGGGAACTATTGAATTTGCTGAAGTGGACAATTTAGGTGAAATCCATAAAAATGATGCCTACATCGATCTGCATATTGATGAAATATTGAATCTTCCCCTTGTAAATGCCGATGCCATTAAGCGAAGCAAATTTAAAGTGGTTGTTGATGCCGTTAATTCAACGGGAGGGATTGCAGTGCCGTTGCTTTTAGAAGCTTTAGGGGTTGAACCCGTAAAATTGCATTGCACACCAAATGGACAATTTCCGCACAATCCAGAACCTTTGAAAGAACATTTGGGCGATTTGATGGAAAGCGTTGTAAAAAACCACGCCGACTTTGGAATTGTTGTAGATCCCGATGTGGATCGACTTGGCTTTTGTTGACGAAAAAGGCGAAATGTTTGGCGAGGAATATACGCTTGTTGCAGTTGCCGATTATGTGTTGCAAAACACATCCCGGAAATACAGTTTCCAATATGTCATCTTCCCGTGCCTTGCGAGATGTTACCGAGAAACACGGGGGAACTTATACTGCAAGCGCTGTGGGCGAAGTGAATGTGGTTGAAAAAATGAAGGAAACCAATGCTGTGATTGGCGGTGAAGGAAACGGCGGAATTATATATCCCGAGCTACATTACGGTCGCGATAGTTTGGTTGGGATTGCTTTGTTCTTAAGCTTTTTGGCAGAAGAAAAAATTGCCGTTAGCGAACTTCGAAAAAAATATACCGCTTATTTTATGAGCAAAAAGAAAATTGAATTAACGCCACAATTGGACGTTGATGCAATTTTAAAAGCGATGGAAGCAAAGTATGCTTCCGAAGAAATAAACACTATTGACGGAGTAAAAATAGATTTTGCTGAAAACTGGGTACATCTTCGAAAATCAAATACGGAACCGATTATTAGGATTTATACCGAAGCGAAAAGCCAGGAAGAGGCGGATGCTTTGGCGGATAGGATTATTGGGGAGATTGAGGGGATTGCTGGAATATAATTATTCTTTTTTCCGAAGCTTCCACCGTTTATGCGACCATAAATAATACTCCGGTTTTTCACGAATCTGTGCTTCCAAAGCATCAAAAAACATTCGGGTAATTTGAAAATCTGGGTATTCCTTTGGATTGTCAACCAATGGGACGAAAGTAGTTTTATAGTATCCGCGCTTTACTTTTTCAACCTTTAAATACAATACCGCAAAATCAAGCTTTTTTGCCAATTCCTCTGTCCCGGTGAACATTGGAACGTCTATTCCCATAAAAGTATCGCGGTGTTTGAATGCGCCTTTTTTTGGAGTTTGATCGGAAAGAATATAGGTCAGGGTTTTAATTCCTTTTTTCCATTTTCTGTAAAGAACGCCTACTATTTTTTTGTTGCTCACAATGACTCCACCAAAATGTTCCCGGGTTTTTTTTACCAAAGCATCAAATTGTTTGCTGTCCAGAGGTTTGTAAACGGCATGTGCTTGATGCTTCATTAGTTTATTTAAAATTCCGCTCCATTCCCAGTTGCCGTAATGACCAGCCATCAAAAGAATACTTTTATCCTTTTGATAATAGGGTTCAAGTATTTCAATGTTGGTAACCACAAAACGTTTGCGGATTTCCTTTTCAGAAATTGTAAAGGCTTTTATGGTTTCAAAAATAACATCGCATAGATGTTTGAAGAATTTCTTTGCTATTCGGTCTCTTTCCTCCTGCGTTTTTTCAGGAAAAGCTAAAGCCAGATTATCATTCACAACTTTTTTTCTGTAGCCAATAATATAATAGGCCAAAAAATAGAGCGCGGTAGATTTTATGTACAAAATGCGCATCGGCATAATGGAAAGAAGCCAAAGAATTGGATATGCCAGTATATAAAGCAATCTTTGCATAGGAATAGTTACCGCAAAACTAACTAATTTTATTACACGAATTGGATTTCAAAAATCATTATAACCTAATAAAAGATAACTTCAATACCTCCATGCAAAACTTACATATCGCAACAATCGTAATCATTGCCGCCAACGTAATCATTTCAATGAAAGGTTTCAATGATTTTTCATTTTTTGAAAAATATAAATTCAACATTGCCGGAATTCGCCGTGGTGAACAGATTAGAATGTTCAGTTCTGCCTTTCTTCACGCAGATTTTTCGCATTTGCTTTTCAATATGCTTACGCTTTACTTTTTTGCGAATGTGGTGATCAATCAAGTTGGGGTAACGTATTTTGTAATTATTTATGTGGCGAGTTTGCTGATTGGTAATTTATTGTCATTTTATTTTCACAAAGATGAATATCATTACAGTGCTGTAGGGGCGAGTGGGGCAGTGATGGGAATTTTATATTCCGCCATTTTGTTTTTTCCCGATATGGGCCTTTATCTTTTCTTTATTCCAATAGCAATACCGGCATGGCTTTTTGGGATGGCATATTTGTTGTATTCCATTTATGGAATGAAAAAAAGATTGGGAAACATTGGACACGATGCACACATTGGCGGGGCTATTGGAGGATATGTATTAACTCTTGTGTTCGCTCCTTATTTATTCGAAACCAGTTTGTGGATTGTTATTTTGCTCGCGCTTCCGTTGATTTTGTTATTCGTTCTTCATAAATTGGGTAAAATATAATGTGGGAAAGAACAGAGAAAAGAGAAAAAAGAAAAGAGAAAAGAGAAAAAAGAAAAGAATAAAGAATAAAGAAATAATCAATACTATAAAACTATGAAAACCTTACAGACACTTTTAATTTTAGCAATAACAACTACAGCTATGATGGCACAAAACACCCTGCCGCCACCCACAATTGATGTAACCGGTGAGGGTATAATTCGAGTGGTTCCAGATGAGGTTACCATCAACATACGCGTTGAAAATACGGGTGAGAACACTAAAATGTTAAAAGAACAAAACGATGCAACCATCAGTGAGGTTTTGAAATTTCTGAAGAAAATGAACATCGACGATAAAGATGTGAAAACAGAATATATGAATCTCAGCAAAAACTATGATTACAATAGCAAAACGTACACTTTTGCGGCAAACCAATCTCTTTCCGTGAAATTGCGTGATCTAAATAAATATGAAACCGTTATGAAAGGTCTTATCGACACTGGGATTAACCGGATTGACGGTGTTTCGTTTTCCTCTTCAAACATTGAGGCCTTAAAAAGTAAAGCCCGAAAAAAGGCCGTTGAAAATGCACAAATGAAAGCAAAGGAATATGCGTCTGTTTTAAACCAAACAGTTGGTAAAGCGGTTTCTATTAGCGAATTCAATAATACTGTAGGGCCACAGCCGATGTATAAAACGGCAATGATGGATTCCTCCTCAGGAGGTAACGATCAAACCATAGCTCTTGGGGAAATGGAAGTTAAAACAACAGTAAATGTTAGCTTTCTTTTGAATTGAGTTAAAACAATTGAAAGGGAAAGAAGTTTAGGATTAATTTCAAAAAAAAACCTAGGTCCAGTATATGAACCTAGGTTTTTTCTTTTTTAGCCAAGAGCCAATATTATTCCCCGCCTAGCAAGGTTGCAATTTTAGCTTCCAAAGCTGCTCCACGCAAGTCTTTGTCTATGATAACGCCATTTTCATCAACCAGAAAAGTGGCTGGAATGGAGCGCACATTATATTTCTGTGCAATAGGATCTTGCCAAAATTGAAGGTTGGAAACGTGGTACCAATCCATTTTATCGTCTTTTATGGCTTGTATCCATTTGTCTTTTTGCTCCGCTTTATCCAAAGAAACACTTATAATGTTCAAACCTTTGTCGTGATATTTGTTATAAACGTTTACCACATTAGGGTTCTCCATACGGCACGGCTTACACCAAGAAGCCCAAAAATCAATGATTGTATATTTGCCCATGGCATCTTTTAATGACATTGTTTCACCGGTTGGGGTGGGTGCGCTAAAACTGGGAGCTGCACTTCCTACCTCAGCTTTTTTCATGGTTTCAAGATTTGTCTTTAATTCCTCTACTACCTCAGTAGCCGCAAGTTTAGGATCGAATTTTTCAATATATACGGAGGCTTCGGCCGGAGTAAGCTCCTTTCGGCTTAACATTTCAGAAATAAGCATTACAGCGAAAATGGAATTGTTATTATCTTCTAAATATTGCTTCTTAAATTCGGTTTCCTCTCCAACAAGATTCAAGTTTTCGCTTTGTATCTGAGCAATTAAAGCAGTATCATTTGCTTGTCTTGCCTCACGAAAACGCTCCATGCTTTCTTTTTTCTTTTCATTGAATGCCGTCATCTTGGAAACAAAATTGCTATAAGCTTCGTTTTGTTTCCCCCCGATAACGCGAGATTCTTGTATACTGTCCTTATAAATTTTCACCGTCATATCTTCATTTTCAGGAAAAAATAGAACAGAACCATTTATTTCGTTGATTCTTAAAAAACTCAAATTTATATCGTCGGTTTTTGGATAGGAGGCGGAAAATTTTCCTTGGTTAACTTTTAAAGTATCAATTAATTTTGGTTGTTTATTTTCCAGGGTATAAACCAAAATTTCAGTTCCGTCTGCAAAACCTATCGCTTCGCCTTCCAGTTTATAACTGTTGGTATCTTTATTGCAGGAAATAAATAAAATTGTAAGGAGTGATGCAAAAATCAGTCTCATATTTATTGTTTTTAAAATTTGGACAAAAATAATGGTTTCTTGCTTCATTAGTGGAAATGTGAAGATTTTATTTTTAATTAACATTTTCAATTTTTATTAAGCTTACTTTTAATGGTTACTACTATGAATACAACACAACAGGAAAAAATGCCTAGAGAGAAAAAAGATTTCCCATTAAAGATAAAAATAGGTTTCAAAAAGGTTTTTGATGCCTACAAAGAAAAAGTGGATAAAAGTGAGTTAGAAAAAAAGCATATTTCAGAAATCCTTTCACTCGAAACCGATTTTCCTAAACTATCTTCTGGCATAGCGGATTTTGATAAACTTTCAAAATATCAGGAACAGATTGATTTTATTCTCGATCCGTTGTTTCCTTCGGTTTTGGAAAACAATGAGATTAAATTTGCTACAATTCCTTTTCAAGAAGTTGCTTTTAAAAGTACGCAGCGCTATAAAAATATTTTGAAAGCCGCCGGAAATGATTTTTCCATGGACATCATAAATTTTGATGAAGACCAATTCTATATCTTGGGTTGTAGTATGATTCTTCAACATTATTATGACAAAAAAGTAGATTTTAAACGCTCTTTTTATTACAATATTCCGGATGATCGGGGAATGGTTAAAAATTATAGATTGTTTTATAATGCCGATTTTGTTGAGATCCAAAAAACAGAAAAGGCAAAAGATATTTCGGAAGATGATATTAATAAATTGCTGGAAAGCTTTGAGGATATTTCTGTCTGGAAAGAAAAATTTCCACCTGAAAGTTGGATATTCAACGGCTTCGTAATTGCAACATTGACAGATGTTACCATGGATGTATCAATTTCCGATTTCAAGAGCAATCTGCTTCGGTTGGAAAAAAATGGCGGGTTTTATGATACTGAGTTCAGCCGAATTTTTCGTGCTATTTTTAATATGAAAGACCTGATGATAGGTTTTACGGACTACAACGAAGAAAATGAGTCGTTTGAGCGAACACTTTTCAAGGAGATACCGAGCTTTATTCTGAATGGTGAAAAGTCACAAGCCAGCAAGGAAGCGTTGTGCAGTGCTTCATATTATACACTTTTCAAACAAAAGGAGTTTTATTGCGTGACCGATGCGGAAAGATATCATAAAATGTATCCGGAGAATTTACTCTATAAAAAAATATTGGACCAGGGAATGAAGAGCGCGATCTTTGCCTCTATTGTATCGGAAGAAAAAATTCTGGGGGTTTTGGAGCTGGTTTCTCCCCATGCCAATGAGCTAAACACCATAAATGCCAACAAATTGCGCGACATTATGCCATTTCTTATTGACTCTGTGGTGCGATCAAAGGAAAATTATGAAAATGATTTGGAACTTATAATCCAAGAAGAATGTACCGCTATCCACAGCAGTGTGCAATGGAAATTTCGCAAGGAGGCAAATCGTTATTTAAATTCAATTACGGAGGGCAATCCTACTTTTTTCCGAGAAATAGTCTTTGAAGACGTTTACCCGCTTTATGGGCAGACAGATATTAAAGGTTCATCTGAAGCACGCAATGAAGCTACAAAAGAGGATTTGAAATTACAGTTGAACTACATAGAAACTGTTATAAAAAAGTTGAACGCCCACACTCCTTTGCCCATTCTGGAACAAATGAAATTTGCAATTACTCGTTATTTGGAAGAAATTGATGAAAACCTACAGGTGGATACCGAAAGAAAAATAATTGATTTCCTTACTTCTGAAATAGTGCCCTTTTTCAAATATATCAGGGAAAGAAATGAATTATTTAAGGAACTGGTTGATGAATATTATCAGATGATCGATTTTAACACTGGGTTGGTATATAAAAACAGAAAAGATTATGATGAGTCGGTAATGCTAATTAATAAAAGATTGGCTTCGGTATTGGATAAAAAGCAGGATGAGGCCCAGAAAATGTATCCACATTATTTTGAACGTTTTAAGACCGATGGAGTGGAGCATAACTTGTATATAGGCGAAGCTATTACAAAGGAAAAATCGTTCAATAAAATATTCCTGAACAATTTAAAGCTTTGGCAGCTACAAGTGATTTGCGAAATGGAGAACAATTATTACCGCTTTAAGGACAAACTGCCCGTAGCGCTGGAGGTAGCTTCCATGATTTTAGCATTTAACGGTTCGCTATCCTTAAGATTTAGAATGGATGAAAAGCGATTTGATGTGGACGGCACCTATAATGCGCGCTATGAAGTTATAAAAAAACGTGTTGACAAGGCCCATATAAAAGGAACAGAGGAGCGTATTACCCAGCCGGGCAAAATATCAGTTATTTATTCCCAAAAGGAGGATGAGGAGGAATATTTGAAATATTTCCATTTTCTCCAGCACCAAAAATTACTTGGGGATGAGATTGAAATTTTTGAGCTTGAAGAGTTACAGGGAGTTACGGGGTTAAAAGCTTTGCGGGTAAATATTCTTTATTCCAAAAACAGCGATAAGGCTAAAGAATATTATACCTACGATGATCTTATTTCACAAATTCAGGAATAAATTTTTACATTTCCAGATAGAAAAAAACTGCAAATGAAATTAAGGAAATTATAGTTCCTGCTACAAAAATGGTATAAGTTAATCTTAAAAGTCTGTATTTTCTGTCCAGAACTTTTCCCAAAAAGTATAAGTCTTTCGTAAGTGATTTATAAACATATTCCCGATCCTTCAGTAATTCATTAATAGCCCATTCATACTGTTCAAGTTCCATTTTATGGAAATTACCAAAGAAGGTTAGATTTACGTTTTGTTTTTCTACATCTTCCTTGGAAAATTCTCCACGCGTAACATTAGGTCGTGTTGCAATTACGGCCAGAATCATGGTAATGGCGCTAAAAAGAACAAAAATGGCGGTCGGGATTATCAAATAGTTATTGTTGTCCAGTTTTGAAATTAGATTTGAAAGCACTAACGAAATTATAATTGCATTAACTGAGAGCATTATGTTTGCCTTGGTATCTGCAATATCGCTTAACTTCATATGGTTTCTTAGAGCGGTACGGTAAAATGTTTGGATTCCGCGCTCCGGACTGTCATTTTTATATCTGGCTTTCAGCTTGGCCTTTGTTTTTTCTTTTTGGTATTTTTCTTTGTGCTTTTTGCGTTTTTTGAGAAGTTTTGAAAGATTTTCTTCCTTTACGGGTTGCCAATTTTTTAACGCATAATCTGAATAAAACTCATGACTTTCAACAAGTACCTTTATATTTTCTTCAAGCCATTCGTTGGGTGTAAAATTGTGAATATTCTGTGTTCGATATTCCTGTCGTAAAAACTCACTTGCTTCTTCAAAATAATCTTTTCCAAAATGGGAAGAATCAGCATCCCTAATTATTTTTTCAAGGGTGTTTTTAGGTGTTGTATTTTTAAATTTTGTGGCTAAAATACATTCTTTTACTCCTTCAATTACATCGTTTTCAACATCGTGTTTATTTAAAAAATCTGTTGCAATTTTCACACTTTCCTCTTCGTGGTTTTCTCTGGAAACAGTATAGCCAGAATCGTGGAGCAGAGCCGCCAAACGCAGTATTAGAGCATCTTTAACATCAATTTGTGAGTTTTCAATAATTTCATTTATACTTTTATAAACTCGTTTGGTGTGTGTATAATTGTGATATACAAATGTGTTCGGAAGCTTATCTTTAAAAAGTTGGAATATAAAATTGTCTGTAGCTTCAACAATATTGTTCATAGAGAAAATTTAGTTATCCAAAGTACTAAAAAATAAATGTGAAAATATATATATGAATAAAATTAACATCTTTATAACTTTTGCTGCAGCAGCCATACTTTTTTCCTGCGCAACCTACAAACCACAATACAACAGTGCTGAAAAAAACCCTTCAAATAATCCTTCTAAAAAAGAAATAGACAAAACTTTCTATTTAATTGGAAATGCGGGAAAATCGGGAAAAGAGGCTTCAAAGTCGATCCAATCCCTAAAGAAATATTTAGCACAGAATAATTCGGAAGATAGTTATGTACTGTTTCTGGGAAATAGTTTTTATCCCTCGGGTATGCAACCCAAAGATGAAGCTGCAAAACAGGAAGCTATAAACTCCATGGAGCTGCAACTTGATGCTCTGGAGGGCTATAAGGGCAAAGTGGTAGTGCTACCGGGCAATCGCGATTGGAAAAGCGGTGTGGATGGGCTGGAATTGGAAGAAGACTTTCTTAAAAAACATTTTGATGACGCCGATGTGCTTCAACCCAACAATGGCTGCGGATTGGAAAGCATAGATATTAATGAGAATGTACATCTATTGGCTTTGGACACACAATGGTTTTTGGAGGATTGGGAAGATTATTCCAAAATGAATGACAAATGTGATATAAAGACACGGGAAAAATTTTTTATTGAAATTGAAGGCGAACTTAAAAAAAATGCAAATAAAACTATAATTGTTGCAATGTACCACCCACTTATTACCTACGGCGAGCACGGTGGCAAATACCCATTGATACACAAAGATTTTTTTAGCACCTTCATAAAACAAGTGAAAATTCAAGGTGCAATTTCCAAACAAGATCGTTATAATGAAAGGTACAATAATCTGATGAGCCGCTTGCAGGTACTTACAAAGGACCTGGATCGTCTTGTTTTTGTTTCCGGGCTTGATGAATCCTTACAATATATTGAAGACGGGTCTGTAAAGCAGATTGTTTCTGGCTCAGGTTCTGGAGCCACGGCTGCTGCTTTAGGCCAGTTTGGCGAGTTTGTGTATGGAGGGGAAGGTTTTGCAAGGCTTGATGTTGAAAAAAATGGTGCTTCGGAAGTGCGTTTTTTTAAAGCCAATGATGATGCTTCTTCTGAAATACTTTATCAAAAAGAAATTTTCCCTGCGGAAGAAACTTTTGATTTTTCTACGCTGCAGGAAAATTTTCCACAAGTCACCAAAGCGCAAGTTTATACAGATGAAATGGTGGACAAAACGAACTTTTATAAATATGTTTGGGGAGACCATTACCGCAATATATACGGCAAAGAAGTAGCCGCAAAAACGGTTCTTTTAGATACACTATACGGAGGCTTGAAAGTGATGCGCGCTGGGGGAGGCCACCAAACCCGCTCGCTCAGATTGGAGGATAAAGATGGAAAAACCTATAATATGCGCGCCTTAAAAAAAAGTGCTGTGCAATTTTTACAAACAGTAATTATTAAAGATAAAATTATAGAAAATGATTTTATAAATACAATTCCCGAAGATTTAATACTTGACTTCTATACTGCCGCACATCCTTATGGGGCCTTCACTATACCTAAATTAGCTGAGGCCGCGGACATTCTTCATACAAATCCAAAGCTTTATTATGTGCCAAAGCAAAAAGCGTTAGGCAATTTTAATGCTGAATATGGAAATGAACTCTATATGATTGTGGAACGACCTGATGAAACCTTTACTGGAGAAATTTTTAATTACCCAGATGATATGGAAAGTTCAGATGACCTGATTGCCAAACTTAGGGAAGACGAAAAATACATGCTCGATGAAAAAGCTTTTGTGCGCGCAAGAGTTTTTGATATGTTGGTGGGCGATTGGGACCGGCATGCTGACCAGTGGCGATTTACGGAACATAAAAATGAGGATGGAACAGTAACTTATGAACCCATTCCCCGAGACCGGGACCAAGTTTATTCTAAGTTTGATGGCGCTCTTTTAAATTTAGCCAGAACGCTATTTAATACAGCGCAGCAATTCCAAGTTTATGGGAAAGAATTAGAACATATTGGAGGGCTTAATTTAGCTGGAATAAAGCTGGATCACGCTTTGATACAGCAAAATGGTAGAGAAACTTGGTTGGAAGAAGCAAAGATTATACAAGAAAGTATAACTGATGAAGTTATAGAAAGCGCTTTTAAAGAACTTCCAATTGAGGTTCAGGATGAGACCGCGGCCGATATTCAGAAAAAACTAAAAGGAAGACGAGATAACATCGTTAAAATTGCCGAAGAATATTATGAACATCTTGCGAAACTACAGACCATTACAGGAACAGATAAAGATGATTATTTTGAAATTACACGATTACCCGAGGGGAAAACCAATATTAAGACCTATCGCATAAAAAACGGGGAAAAGGGTATTTTAATGTTGGATCGCACCTATGATGCAAGTGAAACAAAACAAATCTGGGTGTATGGTTTGGACGATGAGGATGTTTTTGAAGTGAAGGGCGATGGAGACAAACCTATTTATATACGCATTGTTGGAGGGCAAAATAATGACACTTTTAAAATATCCAATGGTCGAAACGTGAAGGTTTACGATCAAAAAAGCAAAAAGAATACAATTGAAGAAAAAGGGAGCGCTTCCTTTAGGTTTACTGATAATTACGATTATAATACATATGATTATAAAAAGAATATCAAAACAGTAAACTTATTTCTCCCCACCATAGGTTACAATCCTGATGATGGTTTTAAAATTGGACCATCATATATTTTAACATATTACGGTTTTAAAAGAAATCCATTTTCACAACAACACAGCTTGGGGGTAGGCTATTATTTCGGCACAAATAGCTTTGATATAAAATACGAAGGAGAATTTGCCAACATCTTCGGAAGTTGGAATTTCCTTTTAGGCGGATATTTTAAAAATCCGAATTTTTCAGAGAATTATTTTGGATTTGGTAATGAAACCATAAATCCCAATTATGAATTTGACTTTGGAATGGACTATAACCGTGTACGCATTGGTGGTTATGGTGGTTCCATAGGAATTAGGAAAGATTCACCCTATGGAAGTCTTTTTCAGCTAAAAGCACTTTTTGAAGGTATTGAAGTAGAGGCAACTTCGGATAGATACATTACAGATGTAATTCCAAGTCCTACAACACTTGATGAAACGAAATATTTTGTAACGGCAGAAGGAACTTATCAATATGAAAGTTTTGATAATAAAGTGAACCCAACCCGTGGAATGGATTTTACCCTCGTGGCCGGCGGAACACAAAATATTGATGATAGCGAACAAATTTTTGGTTATGTAAAACCTCAAATAGTCTTTTATAACGCTTTAACCAGAAACAGAAAATTGGTGTTAAAAACTGATGTTCGTGGGCAATTTAATATCGGTAATAACTTTGAGTTTTATCAAGGGGCACAGTTAGGAAGCGACACCGGCCTTCGGGCATATCGCAATGAGCGCTTTACAGGACGAAGTGCTGCTGTTGCGGGTGCAGATATTAGATATAGTTTCAATAAATTTAAAACAGTTTTGCTGCCCGTACAGATGGGAGTTTTTGGTGGCTATGATGTGGGAAGGGTTTGGGTACCTAATGATACTTCGGACGTCTTGCATAGTTCATATGGCGGAGGATTTTGGATTAATACAGCTGATTTATTGAGTGCTACTTTCAATCTGTTTGCTGGTGATGAAGGATTGCGTTTTACTTTTGGTATGGCGTTCTCAATGTAAAAATTTATGATTCTTAAAAAGTTCTATTTATTATTTTTTTCAATTTTTCTCTTTTCTTCTTGTGCCACTTATGCTCCACAATTTAAGGATAGTGATGCAAAACCAGTATTTCCTTCCGGAAAAAAGATAGAGAAAACTTTTTATCTTGTTGGTGATGCCGGTCTTTCTCCCATGGGCGGAATGAGCGATGCGCTTGCTACATTTCAGAATTATCTCAAAAACAAAAAAAGCTCGGGAGACTATACTATTTTTTTGGGAGACAATATTTATCCCGTAGGAATGTATCCCGTTGGCCATCCTCAAAGAGAAGAATCTGAAAATATGATTGACGCCCAATACAAGGCGGTAAAAAATTTTAAAGGGAAAACTATTTTTATTCCGGGAAATCATGAATGGTATAATAATGGAGTTATTGGCGTTGCCCGGGAAGAGAATTATGTTGAAGCCTTATTTCCCGATGAAGATGCCTTTAAACCAAGCAATGGATGTCCGTTGGAAAGTATTGAAGTATCAGATAATATTCAAATGATTATTATCGATACCCAATGGTTTTTGGAAGACTGGGACCAAAGCCCAACAATCAATGAAAAATGTGATATAAAAACCCGTGAAAAGTTTTTTATTGAACTTCAATTGGAGTTGGACAAAAATCAAAACAAAACCATTGTCTTTGCCATGCACCACCCCATGTTCACCAATGGAAATCATGGCGGTTATTTTGCCCTGCAAAAACATTTATATCCAACCCAAAAAAATATTCCATTACCCATATTATCTTCGTTGATTGTACAGATTAGGTCCCAGGGTGGAGTTTCGGTTCAGGACAGATATAATGAACTCTACAATAATTTGATGACCCGATTGCAGGAACTTGCCAAAAACAACAAGCGCCTTGTTTTTGTATCGGGCCATGACCATAACCTTCAGTATATAGAGAAAGAAGGTTTTTATCAAATTGTATCAGGCGCTGGGTCAAAAGAATCGTATGCTGCCACGGGTGAAGATGGTTTTTTCAGTACCGGAAAAGAGGGTTTTGCAGTTTTGGATGTTTTTGAGGACGGCTCTTCCTGGGTACGCTATTTTGTGAAAGGCGAAAGTTTTGAACCCGAACTTATTTTTCAGAAAGAAGTAATCCCTGCTCCAAAAGATTTGGATGTTTCAAAGTATGCGGAAATATTTCCGCAGGAATATACGGTGCCAATTTATAAACAAGACAGCATAACAGAGCCTCTGTTTTTCAAAACTGTTTGGGGTGCCAAATACAAAAATGCCTATTCACAGCCCGTTACTGCTAAGGTAGCATCTTTAGATACCCTGTTTGGTGGGCTGCACGTTATTCGCCAAGGAAATGAGGGCGATTACAATTCGCTATTATTGGCCGATGAAACCGGTAATCAATACAGGATGAGGGCCATGGAAAAAAATGCTTTAAAGATTTCAAAAAAACTGGTTTTTGAGGATAATAGCACTAAGCCTTCCGAAGTTGAAAAAATAGATGTTCCCTCAATAAGAGGTCAGGATGCCAGTTTTTATACGGCGTCCCATCCGTATGCGGTTATGGCAATACCTTATATGGCCCAGGCAATTAATGTATTTTATACAACGCCTCAATTGTTTTATGTGCCCAAGCAAAAACGGTTGGGTAATTATAACCAAAACTTTGGAGACGATCTGTATCTTATTTCTATTGAACCTTCAGAAAAAAGTGAAGGAGAGGGACTTTTTAAATATCCCGATGATGTGGAAACCACGGATGATATTTTAATAAAACTCCGCAAAACGGGAAATGTTTTCGTAGATGAGGAAAACTATATAAAATCCAGACTTTTTGATATGCTTATTGGTGATTGGGATCGCGAACCGGACCATTGGCAATGGGCGGAATATTATAATACTTACAAAAAGAACGTATATGTACCTATTCCGAAAAATCGCGACAACGCTTTTTCCAGTTTTGAGGGCGATATTTTCGACATTACCCGCTCTCTGTTCATCGGGTCAAAACAAACACATGTTTACGGAAAAAACCTAACCGATTTAAGATGGTTCAATAAGGAGGGCGTTATTCTTGATAGGGCGCTACTTGAAAACTCAGGACGTGCACAGTGGAAATATCTGGCCAAAGTAATTCAAGATAGCATTACGGATGCTGTGATTGAAAATGCTTTTAACAGAATTCCACAGGAAGTGCAGGACGAATCACTTGATGATATTAAACAAAAGCTAAAAGAACGCAAAAAAAACCTAGTAGATATTGCAGATAATTATTACAGCTACCTCTCTACGCTACAAACAATTATTGGAACGGACTATGATGATCTTTTTGAAATTACCCGCCAGCAAGACGGAAAAACAAATGTAAGGAGTTTTACAACTATAAACGGAGTTAAATCTGATACGCTAATTAATCGAAATTACTCCTATGACGATACAAAAGAACTTTGGATATATGGACTGGGGGGAAAAGACAAATTTGTCGTAAACGGAACTGGAGATAATTTGGTTTACACCCGAATTATTGGTGGGCAGGACGAAGATGTTATCATTTTAAACGAAGGGCGAAGGGTGAAAGTGTACGACTATGAAAGCAAGCCTAATATTGTGGAGGAAAAGAATGGAGGAACCATTCGCTTTACTGATGTATATAACCTAAACACTTATGATTACAGAAAACAGATTGAACGCTCGCAGGGCTTGGTTTCAGCGATTGGCTACAATCCCGATGATGGCTTTAGGTCCGCTTTACAATTCGCCTATCGGGTTGATAATTTTCAGCGCAACCCCTTTTCTCAGAAGCATGTTGTTAATGTAGCTTATTTTACGGATATTAATAGTTTTGAAATTTCATATTTGGGGGAATTCGCCAATATTAAAGATGATCTCAACCTTGGCTTTGGCGCAAGATACACCAGCCCAAATTTTAAAGTGAATTTTTTCGGTTTCGGAAATGAAACCGCTAATTTTCAAGAAAGTAAAGGGTATGAATACAATAGGGTAGATGTACAGCAAATTTCAGCAAATATTAGTTTGCTTCGCAACAGTAATTTTGGTAGTTTTTTCAAACTGCAGACTACTTTTGATGGCTATGAAGTAAATAATTCTCCATTGAATTATATATCTCAGGTAAATGTAGAAAACAAAGGAGAAACCAGCTTTTTTGGGACCTTGGAAGGAATTTATAATTACAGAAGTTATGACAATAGTTTAAATCCCACCATAGGGATGATGTTTGATCTAAACATCGGCATTACAGATAATCTTACAGATACCGATGATGTTTTTGGTTTTATAAAATCCCGATTGGGATTTTATAATACGCTGGTTAGAAACCGGACATTAGTACTCAAAACCAATGTTAACTACCATCAAAACATTGGAAATAAATATCAGTTTTTTCAAGCTGCCAATTTAGGCGGCGATACTGGTTTAAGAGGTTACAGGGAACAACGCTTTACGGGTAAGTCCTTTTTGGTGGGAAGTGCTGATGTTCGGTACAGTTTACCAAAGTTTAAGGTTGGATTGATTCCGCTACAAACCGGAATTTTTATAGGATCGGATTTGGGGAGAGTTTGGTTGCCTGAGGAAAGCTCCAAAAAATGGCATAGTTCATACGGCGGAGGCGTTTGGATTAACGGCTCGGGAGGATTAAATGCCAATTTCAGCGTCTTTAATTCTATTGAGGGAGCAAGAATTACCTTTGGGTTGGGATTTGATTTTTGATTGGTTGTTGAACCGTTTAATTGTTTAATTGTTGAACTGGTGAATTGTTATCAGTTTTAAAGTTTAAAGTTTAAAGTTCAAAGCTTAAAGCTTAATGCTTAAAGCTATGCCTATAGCCTATGCTTCTGGATGATTATCACCTGTTTTCATAGTCCAAGCATCCAGCATCCAGCTTATTTTTTCAATATAGCCAATAAAGCCGCCAATCATATCTATAGTTCCTTCATCGCCTGCGGCGTCGGCTTTTTCTATAACCGTTCTCATTTGTTTCAGTAATTTGCCGTGGTCATTTAGGAGAATTTCAACCATTTTCAAATCTTTCGTTTCTGACGGGGATTCTTTAATGTTGCTCATTTTTAAATAATCAGTAAAATTACTGGTTGGCTGAAAGCGAAGCGTTAAAATTCGTTCGGCAATTTCATCAATCTTCAATTTTGCATCGTCATACATTTCCTCAAATTTAATGTGAAGATCAAAGAAATTGTTACCTACCACATTCCAATGGAAATTTCGGAGTTTTTGATAGTATAAATGATAATCAGCTAACAATACGTTAAGTTCTTTAGCTGTTGTTGAGGTTTTCTTTTTATCGAGATTTAAATAGCTCATGGTTTTGGTTTTAAAGGTTTTGTAAAGATAATCAACCCTTTTTGCACCATCAATTCTGATGGTGGTTTTAGTCTTTTTTTAACTTGAAATGTTGTGTTTTTGTCTGCTCAAAAACTGCGCATTACTAAATAAATTATTTTGTAGGAAAAACAGGGTGTTTTCTTACGTTTTAATGAACCATCTATGGCTTTGCTATGGCTTTGCTATGGAGTATCCATTTTGATTGTGGAATTGTGGAAATGTTGAATTGTGGAATTGTTGAATTGTGGAATTGTGGAATTGTTGAATTGTTGAATTGTTGAATTGTGGAATTGTTGAATTGTGGAAATGTTGAATTGTGGAATTGTGGAATTGTTGAATTGTTGAATTGTTGAATTGTGGAATTGTGGAATTGTTGGATATATTGTAATAAAATTTATAAAATATTTTTTAATTATCGCTCCCTTATACAAAAGTTGTAACTTTTCGCCTTGAACAAAAATGCCTATGAAAACTCATTTGTCCGTAGCTATTCAGGCTGCTTTGGAAGCTGGAACGGAAATTCTGAAAATTTACGAAACAGATTTCAGTGTAGAACAAAAAGGAGATGATTCACCATTAACACAGGCTGATAAAAATGCCAATGAGGTAATCAACCGTTATCTAAAGACAACCGAAATCCCAATAATAAGTGAAGAAAACCGACAACTTGATTATTCCGAAAGGAAGGATTGGTCACAATGCTGGATTGTAGATCCGCTGGATGGCACTAAGGAATTTATAAAACGAAATGGCGAGTTTACAGTAAACATTGCCCTGGTTGAAAATGGAAATCCGATACTTGGGGTTATTTACGTACCAGTTTCAAAGGAGCTTTATTTTACTTCTGACGACGGAAAGACTTCAAAAAAAATTATTGTTTCCTCGGAAGGAGATTCCGTTGCGGAGATTTTTAAAAACGCAAAAAATATAAATCCAAAAAAAGCCACTTCCGAAGTAAAAATTGTTGGCAGCCGCTCGCATTTGAATGAAGAAACCAAAAATTTCATTTCAGAATTAGAAAAGAAAAACAAAGTGGAGATAGTTTCAAAGGGAAGCTCCCTGAAATTTTGCTTGGTAGCCGAAGGACTTGCACATTTATATCCGCGCTATGCTCCAACAATGGAGTGGGACACTGCCGCTGGCCAGGCCATTTGTAATGCCGTGGGGGTTTCAGTTATTGATCAAACTACTGGAAATTCAATGCAATACAACAAACCAAATTTATTGAATAACTGTTTTTTGGTTCAAGCCCAATGAAAAACAAATCCCGAAAAAGGCATATAGCCAAGACCATAACATGGCGAATTGTGGGTACGCTGGACACTATTTTGTTGTCCTGGCTTATCACTGGTAACCCTTGGACGGGACTTAAAATTGGTTTGGCAGAAGTGATCACCAAAATGTTTTTGTATTATTTGCACGAAAGGGTATGGTTTAGAATCAATATTTCAAAAAAGGGAATAATTGGGGAGAGTAGGATGCGCCATGTTATAAAAACGTTTACTTGGCGCGGCGTGGGAACCTTGGATACTATGCTGCTTTCCTGGTTAATAACCGGAAATCCCTTAACAGGGCTCAAAATTGGCCTTTCGGAACTTTTGACAAAAATGATTTTATATTATCTTCACGAACGCGTTTGGTACCGCACCAATTATGGACTGCCAAATAGAAATTAATTTTTATGAAGGAAAATATTATCGAACAAAATTTTAGTATAACACCAAATGAAAGAGCCAAATTAAAAAAGCACAGCCCACTTTTAATTTGGTTTACTGGCCTTTCAGGATCGGGAAAATCCACTATTGCAGATGCGCTGGAAAAAGTACTTTTTGGAAAGGGTTTACATACCTATTTATTGGATGGCGATAACGTGAGAAAGGGACTGAACAACAATCTTTCCTTTTCACCGGAAGACAGGACCGAAAACATTCGCCGTATTGCTGAAGTAGCCAATTTAATGATGGACGCCGGTTTGGTTGTAATAGCTTCCTTTGTTTCACCGTATCGCGAGGATCGTGAAAATGCAAAGCGAATTGTAGGTTATAAAAATTTTGTGGAAATTTTTGTGAACACCCCCATTGAAGAATGTGAACGCCGTGATGTTAAAGGATTGTATGCCAAAGCCCGGGCGGGGGAGATTGAAAATTTCACCGGTGTTAGCGCCCCCTACGAAATACCAATGGCACCAGATGTTGAGATTAACACAACCGTAGTTTCTGTGGAAGAAGCGGTTTCTCTAATTTTGAAAGTGATTGATAAAAGATTTGGATTTAGGAATTAGGAATTAGGAATTTGGGATCAAAAAATAAAAATTCATCAATTATGGCTGGGAATTTTGAGGAATTACACTGTAGGCAGGAATGCTATAATTTGAAAAAATACATAAAAGAATTTGTTTTAAAAGAACTAACAAAAACAAAATGAGTAAGTATTACCTTAATTACTTGGATGAATTGGAATCGGAAGCCATCTACATTCTTCGTGAGGTATGGGCACAGTTTGAAAACCCTGTGATTTTATTTTCAGGCGGAAAAGATTCCATTCTTGTTACGCATTTGGCAAAAAAAGCCTTTTATCCATCCAAGATACCTTTTCCTTTAATGCATGTTGATACGGGACACAATTTTCCCGAAACCATTCAATTTCGTGATGATTTAATAAAGCAATTGGGCGCTCAACTAATTGTTGGGTCTGTACAGGAATCTATTGACACGGGAAGGGTAGCCGAGGAAAGAGGAAAAAATGCTACCCGTAATGCATTGCAAATAACCACCTTATTGGACGCTATTGAAAGTAATAAAGTAGACTGTGCAATTGGTGGTGGAAGACGGGATGAGGAAAAGGCCCGTGCCAAGGAGCGTTTCTTTTCGCATAGAGACGATTTTGGCCAATGGGATCCCAAGAACCAACGCCCGGAACTGTGGAATTTATTGAACGGCAAACATTTTGAAGGCGAACATTTCCGCGCCTTTCCCATCAGCAATTGGACCGAAATGGACGTTTGGAATTATATAAAACGGGAGGATATAAAGATTCCTTCGCTGTATTTGGCACACCAGCGCGAAGTAGTTTGGCGGAATGATGCATGGATTCCCGTTTCCGAACACTTAAAGCTGGAAGAAGATGAAGAAATTCAAACTAAAAAAATACGTTTCAGAACCTTGGGAGATATCACCATAACTGGCGGAATTGAATCTGAAGCAGACACGCTGGAAAAAATTGTTGCCGAAGTTGCTGCAATGAAACAAACCGAACGCGGAAACCGAAGCGATGATAAACGAAGCGAAACGGCGATGGAAGATAGGAAGAGGTTGGGGTATTTCTAGGAAATCCGAATTAAACGAATTTTGCGAATTAATCCGAATGAAAATGAACTCTTATAAAATACTTTATAAGGACGAAAGCTATAAGATAATTGGTGCCTGTATGAAGGTTCATACCAAATTAGGTTCTGGTTTTTTGGAAGCTGTTTATGAAGAAGCTTTGGAAATGGAATTTCATAAAATGAATATTCCCTATTTAAAACAAGCTAAATTAAATATTTTCTACGATGATGAAAAATTAAACAAAACCTATAGAGCGGATTTTATATGTTTTGATAAAATTATTGTAGAGATTAAATCAGTAAGTATTATGCCTGTAGCTTTTTACAAGCAATTAAAAAACTATTTGAAAGCAACAAACCTTGAGCTAGGTATTCTTGTTAATTTTGGCGAATCATCCCTATCCTATAAAAGAATACTTAACAAACCCAATTCGGATTAATTCGAATGAATTCGGAAAAATTAGTAATAAATGATAGACAACAACCAACTACTACGTTTCACCACCGCCGGCAGTGTGGACGATGGAAAAAGCACCTTGATTGGAAGGCTTTTGTATGATAGCAAGGCAATATTTGAGGATCAACTTGAAGCTGTGGAAAATACCAGTCGTAAAAAAGGACACGCAGGTGTGGATCTTGCTTTGTTTACCGACGGTCTAAAAGATGAAAGGGAGCAGGGGATTACCATTGATGTGGCCTATAGGTACTTCACAACCCCGAAAAGAAAATTTATAATTGCCGACACTCCAGGCCATATTCAATACACCCGTAATATGGTTACCGGAGCTTCCACCGCCAATGCAGCGTTGATATTGATTGATGCCCGCCACGGAGTAATTGAACAGACCAAACGCCACGCGTTTATTGCTTCGCTTTTGCAGATCCCGCATATTATTGTTTGTATCAATAAAATGGATTTAGTTGATTATTCGGAAAAAGTTTATGAGAATATCGTGCATCAATTTGAGGGTTTCTCTTCAAAACTATATGTGAAAGACATTCAATTTCTCCCTATAAGCGCTTTGGATGGCGACAATGTTGTGAACCGCTCCACCAATATGGCCTGGTACCAAGGAGCGCCGTTGTTGCATACTTTGGAAACAATGCACATAAGTAGCGACATCAATAAGATTGATGCACGCTTTCCTGTACAGACCGTTTTGCGCCCACAGCGTGAAGGCTTTATAGATTATCGCGGTTATGCCGGCAGGGTTGCCAGTGGTATTTTTAGACCTGGCGATGATGTGGTAATAATGCCCTCTGGTTTTACTTCAAAAATTAAAAGTATAGACACAATGGATGGTACTTTAGACGAAGTATTTGCCCCAATGTCTGTCGCTATTACTTTGGAAGACGATATTGATATTAGCCGTGGCGACATGATTGTAAAGGAAAATAACCGGCCCAAGGCCCTGCAGGAATTTGATGCTATGCTGTGTTGGTTCAATAACAGTCCTGCCCGGGAGCGTGCGAAATACACCATTATGCATACTTCCAATGAGCAAAAAGCAATGATAAAGGAAGTGCTCTATAAAATAGACATTAACACCTACGCCCGCGAGGAGGAGGACAAGACTTTAACGATGAACGACATTGCCAGAATCAGTATTCGCACTACGCGTCCACTGATGGTTGATGAATATCGCGATAACCGAATTACGGGTAGCTTTGTATTGATTGATGATGCTACGCATGAGACTGTTGCTGCGGGGATGATTGTTTAATTGGTTGTTGGTTGTTGGTTGTTGGTTGTTGGTTGTTGGTTGTTGGTTGTTGGTTGAGGGAAATTTTCTTTAGCGCTATTTTGTTTAATTGGGGAATTGTGGAATTGTTTAATTGTGGAACCGTTTAATTGGTTAAATGACATCGTAATTAATGAGTCATGATCCCGAGCCACGTTTCACGATTTATAAAATACGAAGTGCGATGTGGGAAATACCAAGTTAAAAATGTGAAATTCATTATGGACTAATCATCGAAATGACACATTCGCCCATAGGTAAAGGTAGCCTTTGGGTACCATGAACCTAGCTTAAACCATACATTCGCCATACATTAGCCCCCCCTGAACTACCCATTAGGTGACCTTGACTTATGCATTAGGACGCTATAAGGTATGCATTGGGGCAACTTAAGTAGGCATTAATAGCGATTTTTTTTTGGTTTTTAATTTAAATTTAGGGTTAATTGGTGATTGGTGAATAGGTGAGTCTGTGAATTTGTGAATTAGTCGAGGAGTCATTTGGTTTATTAGCGGATTAGCGGATTGTGGGAAGGTATTTTTTTATACTTCGTACTTCAGTATTAATCTTTGCCCATTCTCTGGATTTGGATTGGTGAATTTGTGAATTTGTTCTTATTTTTCCTCTTCCCAATTCGTATTTTGCACTTTGTATTCGTATTTCCCACTTGGTCAATCGAAATGTTATTCATACAAAACGGGCATAAAAAAACCGACACTGTTTTTATCCTATTCGTGGTTCGTTTTTTTTTTGGAATATGGATTTTGCAGTGTCGGTTTGGGAATTTAATTAGCTTGCGGTTTCAACGATCGAAAGCGTATTAAAGGTTCCTTCTGCCAATGGATATTGGGTTGCATTTATTTCCTGGAAGAATTGTATTCCGAGGAGGTATAAAGAAACACCAGTACCTGATGGTACACCTGCAGGGGTCAATGTGACCGAGGTGGCTACCGGATCTATTGGCAGATTGGTAATGGGGCTTTCGGTAGAATTGAATTCACCTGTGGCAAAATCAATGTTTATGAAAGCAGCCATTAGGCTCACATGTGTAGCAGCTGGGGGAGATTGGAGATTTTTAGCAGGAATTAGTGCCGGAATCCCAATTTCGCCCGTGGCTGTGGTCACGGTGTAAGGAGCAATTAGAACGGAATAGATAGGGGCTTTGTCATTAAAGTTAAAGCCGTTAAGCAGCGCCAAGCCTTCTGGGGTTTGGATACCTATTTCTACTCGGCGCTTTCCTCGTTGGGAAGTGCCATCCAGGTTCTTAATGCCTGTCATAACCTGGGTCAGTCTTGCGACCGAGGTACTGTCTTTCGCTGTGAGGGATAATCCTGCAGCAGCTTTACGTAAATACTTGCCAGAAGTGGCACAATGGCCAAATTCGAGACATGTTTTCACGGGTTCGTGCGAATCTTGCTTCGCTTAGGATACGGTCTCTGTCCACGCCGCCCTTCATGCGGACGCCGTATCCTTTCTTCAGTTTATAAAAATTGATGTCCTCCAGGGAGCCAACAATTTTTAAGGGGCCTTTTTGTTTAGCCATAGGACAATATTACGATGCTTTGTAAACCCTTGCAAACAGAGGGTTTTAGAATTAAATGAATTCTCTTTTTTAGTATATTTTTCTATTTTTTTATTGCGATTTGGCTTTTGTTTTTAGAACAGGTTTTAGTTTCCTATATGGGGAGATTTTTTTTATTTACTACTAAATGGGTTATCTACTGATAAGCTTTTCAAAAAGCACATTTCGTTTTAAATCCCTTTGGATTTCCTAAAATCGTGGGGTTTACTTATTTCTTTTCAATTTTAGAGCGGTGTCTTATTGTGCTACCATGGTGCAAGCGTCATGGGAGTATCGTGGGAGTGTTGGTTGATGGTTTCAAGTTCCTGGTTTCAAGTTCCTGGTTTCAAGTTCCAGGTTTCAAGTTCCAGGTTTCAAGTTTGTAGGTTTCAGGTTTAAAGTACCAGGTTTCAAGTTCCAGGTTTCAGGTTCTTGGTTCTTGGTTTCAGGTTCCTGGTTTCTGGTTCTTGGTTTCTGGTTCTTGGTTTCTGGTTCTTGGTTTCTGGTTCTTGGTTTCTGGTTCTTGGTTTCTGGTTCTTGGTTTCTGGTTCTTGGTTTCTGGTTCTTGGTTTCTGGTTCTTGGTTTCTGGTTCTTGGTTTCGGGTTCTTGGTTGCGGGTTCTTGGTTGCGGGTTCTTGGTTGCGGGTTCTGGATTGGGGTGGGCTTTAGGTTTAGGCTTTGATTTTGAGGTTAATATGTTAATAACCCTGTTGATAAATGTTAAGAACATTTTTTATTTAAATGTTAAAACAACTTATTTTTGTTATGGACATTAGTCTATCTTTTAACCAAATATTAACCTTTAAGACTTGTATTATGAAAAGTGTAGGCAATCGTGCTTCGCTGGAGGTTGGGGATTAGAGTGGAATCAGCTTTAATTTACAACGGAAAAATCCTTGATTTTTCACTTCAGTGAGGGACTTGGAAATTTGACGTTTTAAATTTAAAAGCTATGTTAAGACAATGTGTTTACGCCAAGGACTTGGCTGTGATTACCGGAAAGACACCGGAAACCTGCAATAAAACCTTGCGGGAAATCAGGAAAATTAAAAAGAAGAAAAAAAATAGTCCGATTACTGTATATGAGGCTGCCGAACATCTGGAGATGGATGTGGAAATAATACTTGCCGTTATTAGGCAGATGGACTCGAATTGATTAACGATTTTAGATTTAAGCGATAGGCAGTGATCTGTGGGCATTGGGCAATCCCAACTACTGAGGACTAGGACCGAGATTCATCTGAGTTGTAGATTCCACATCCCAAAGAAGGTCCAATTTTCCAAAAATCAAATAACAAATTCCAAAAGAAGGTTCAAAATCCCAAAAACCAAATAAAATATCCCAAATCCCACATCCCGTATTTTTTCAATACGAAGCTTTCAAACCGAATCTTTCGATCCGAATCAAAAGACCCGAATCCTAATCCCGAATGTTCCCTTAAATTTTACTAATACCTAGAACTTCTATAGATTCTACAATTTTTTACAAACACAAAGTTATCTTTACACCGATTTTAAAATCCACTATCAGTATTTTTGAATGGAAGCAAAAAAAGCCAATCTTTTTATTGTTGGAGCTATGAAGGCTGCCACAACCTCTTTTGCCCATGCGCTATCGAAACATCCTGAAATATTCGTTTCCCCAATAAAGGAACCACACTTTTTTGTAGATCCGCTTCCCAAACAGTTTTTGGAAACCTCGCGTTTCTTTTCCTTGGATGACTATTTCAAAAATAAATATCCCGCCCCGTTACATCGCGCCCAAATTATGAATGCCTTGCAATATCAACATCTCTATTTGAATGCTACTACCGAAAAGTATCTTGCCGAGGCCAGTACTTCCTATCTGCATGCGCCCGAAGCCACCAAAAGAATCTTTAATTATAATCCCCAGGCAAAAATAATAATACTAACGCGCGAACCCCTGCAGCGCGCCTTTTCCCATTACAATATGAATCTTGGATTGGGCCGGGAACGAAAATCATTTGCTGATGTTATGGCAAGAGATATAGATTTGTATAAAAAGGGAAAATTACCTTGGTACAGTTATTTGAATATGAGTTGCTACAACAAACCCATCCGCCATTATCATAATATTTTTGAAAGTGTGCTGGTGCTTTCTCTTGAAGATCTTGTCTCGAATACAGAACGGGAAATGGGGAAGGTTGCCAATTTTCTGGATATTGCAGCGTTTCCGAACCACCTTTTGAAAAAAGTGAATGAAGGGCATGTTTTGAAATACCAAAAATTATTTTACTTTCTAAAACAAATGGGTCTGAAAGATTGGTTCTCACAATTTTTGAACAGCGATTTTAAAGGTAAAATTCTAAAACGGGTAAGGGATAAAAAGAAACCCACAATTGTGCTCCCCCAAGATATGGTTGACGAATTGGAAACTATTTTTAAGAAAAATTAAACAGTTTTTTCTAACAAAATGGGAAACTTTAAATAGTAGGGTAGTACCTTTGCCAACTTTTAATAGTAAATGTTTAAAAGAGAAAGCTTTGCATCCAAATATAATTCAATGAATACTATTTTAATAATTAGGGATTTCAAAGGAATGTGTTAATCCCGATTGCCGATATGAGAGGGGATTATTTTGAGTAATTAAAGCGGATTATTTGAATGTTGAATGTTGCGTTATTGATGGTGCGTTTAGGTTTTGAAGGATGAGTATTATTAGCCGTTTCACGTAACAGCTTTAACACATTATACCTTCAGAATCACCTAAATGAGAATGCAATGATCTACTATTTAAAAGGGGTCTTAGAAAAGCGCATATGAAGTTGTAGAAGAATATAAAAATTACTTATACTACATAAACATAGATACACTTCTCTTAGAGGGGTATATATTATTTACATTTTATGAGTCAACTAAAAAAAGGGGCTATCCTATCTTATGTCAGCATTTTACTGACCAATATTATTGGGTTAGTGTTAACCCCTTTCATCATTAGAAGCCTGGGCGATTCAGAGTATGGATTATATATTTTAATTGGTGGAGTTATTGGTTATATAAGTATACTGGATTTAGGTTTAAATAATGCAATTATACGATATGTTTCAAAGTATCGTGCAGAAAATGATAAATCAGGTGAAGAAAGCTTTTTAGCAACCACGATGGTTATATATGGGATTATTTCTGTAGTCGTTGTTTTGATCGGTGGCTTTATATATTTTAATATAGAGAACATATTTGTAAATTCTTTGACAATTGATGAATTAGACAAAGCAAAGATCATGTTTCAGATATTGATTTTTAATTTGGCAATTACCTTGCCCAGAGGTGCATTTATCGCTATATGTAATGCTTATGAAAATTTTGTATTTCCCAGGGCTTTAAATATTGTAAAATATATATCTAGAAGTTTATTAATCTATTTTGTTTTATTATATGGTGGTGATGCCATTGCCATGGTCTGGATAGATACTATTTTGAATGTTGTGATTATTGGTATTACTGCTTTTTACGTGTTTAAGAAACTTCGAGTTACTTTTAGGTTTGCAGATAAAGTTGACCTTGCATTAGTAAAAGATATCTTTTCCTATTCTGTATGGATTTTCTTGTACGCGTTGGTTTTACAATTACAGTGGAATGCTGGTCAAACCATATTAGGTATACAATCAGATACTGTTACTGTTGCTATATTTGGGGTAGGTATTTTACTTGGTGGTTATTATGGTGCTTTTGCTAGTGTAATCAATACACTTTTATTGCCAAAAGCAACTCAAATGACGGTGCGCAATGCAGATGGTGCAACCTATACAAATGCTATGGTTAAAGTAGGCAGGATAAACTTTGTTATTTTATTGTTGATACTGTCTGGTTTTTTCCTCTTTGGGAAAGCTTTTATACAACTTTGGTTAACGGCTAACTACCTTCCCTCATGGCATATAGCAATGCTTATTATGTTAGTAATGACACTGCCCTTGGTGCAGGGTTTTGGCAATTCCATATTGGAGGCAAAGAAAAAAAACAAATTCAAAGCCGTTTTAAGCATTACAATCCTTAGCGTGGCGGTAGTCCTTGGTTTTTTTCTATCGAAAAGCTATGGGATGTATGGAGTTTTGTTGCCTATAACAACAGGCCTTTTGATTAATAGTTTGGTTATGTTGTACTATTTTAAAAAAGTATTTAAGCTTACAGTAGGTATATTCTTAAAAGATACTTTTTTAAAACCCATACTCGTCAATATAGGTTTGGTCGTTTTGGTTTTTTGGTTGCTTCAGGAATTTGTGGTTATAGCTACTTGGTTTGCCCTTTTAATAGGCATAAGTAGCTATGTGAGCTGTTATTTGTTGCTTGCCTATTTGTTTATTTTAAGTAAAGAAGAAAAGAAAATTGTAGGACTATGAAAATAAAAACAATAACCTGTCACGAAGTATATAATCATGGGGCTTCTTTACAGGAATATGCGCTTCTTGTTTATTTAAATTCTTTAGGTCACCAAGCAGAAGCCATACATTACAAGCCCCCTTATTTGTCAGGACATTTTAAATTGGATGCGGTTTCCAACCCAAAGTTTAACCAACCATTTATCAAGCAATTGTATTTATTAGCAAAGCTACCGGGAAGAATATGGGATCTACAACGAAAAAAAGCATTTGATGCATTTGCCACACAACACATACCAACAGATCCAATTCTATATACAAACAATGCTGAATTAAAAGCTAATTTGCCTGAAGCTGATGCTTATATCTGTGGCAGTGATCAAATATGGAATTCTTTTTTCGCAAATGGCAAAGACCCTGCATTCTATCTAAACTTTGTGCCGCAAGAGAAACGGAAATTATCTTATGCAGCTTCCTTTGCTATTGACGAAATAGCTGAAGAAGTAAAGCCACTGGTTAAAGAAAATGTGTCAAAATTTGATGCAATTAGTGTTCGGGAAACATCTGCTGTTGCGATGCTGCAAGATTTAGGAATCGAAAATGCTGTGCAAGTTTTAGACCCCGTGTTTTTACTTAGAGCAGAACATTGGAAAAATAATTTTGTTAAACCAATAAACGAAAAATACCTATTTGTATATGATTTTGATTCCAATCCGTTAATAAAAGAAATTGCCTTATCTCTTAAAAAGGAAAAAGGTTATAAAATTTATACCGTAAATAAAAATATTTCCTATGCAGATAAAAATTATTATTTAGATGGACCTGCACATTTCTTAACGTTAATTTATAACTCCCAATACAATATTACCAACTCATTTCATTCGGTGGCTTTTTCCCTCATTTTTAAAAAGCAGTTTGTGGTAATCAATAGAACAGATAAAATCAATACTAGAATGCGTGATTTATTAAATTTATTTAAGCTTTTAAATTTAATAAATACTTATGAAGAATTTGAAAAATTAAAATATATAGATTATTCAATAATAAACAAAAAGATCGAACTAAAAATTAGAGAATCTAAAGAATTTTTACTTGAAAATATAAATGATAATTCGAATTAATATGATAAAAGCTTTCAGAAAATTAGTTTGGCGATTATTAGGAGTGGACTATCAAATCTTATTAAATAAAATTGACTATGTATTATTAAAAAACGATAAATACACCTATAAAGGTATTAAAACATATGATAATGGAGCAAAAGTATGGCGATGGTCTAATGCAAAATTAACTATTGGTAATTATTGTAGCATTGCTTACGATGTTAATTTTATTGTTGACGAAGGGTTTCATAAAGGAAGTCCAATTACCAATTATCCATTAATAAATAATCTAAATATCGATTACTATCCAAAGACTGAAATTAGTCAGAAAGAAGGAATAACAATTGGTAATGATGTTTGGATAGGAATGGGTGCTTTTATTTTACCTGGAGTCACAATTGGAAATGGAGCGGTTATAGCAGCAAATAGTGTTGTAACCAAAGATATACCTGATTATGCTATTATGGCGGGTTCACCTGCGATACTCATAAAAATGAAGTTTGATGTAAACACAATAAACCAATTAAACGATATAGCTTGGTGGGATTGGAAAGATCAAAAAGTTCAAGAAAGTATTTACGATTTTTATGAGAATATAGATGTGTTTATTAATAAGCACTCAAGAAAATTAAAATTATAGTAATTGAGCTGTACGATTACTTTCAAAAGTTAAAAACATACCTTATTAAAAGAGGTTAATTGAATGAAATATGAATGAGGATATAATTTCTCACACAAGAAAATAATTATATGTATGTTACATTGATTGTTAAAACAATATTATAAACATATGAAAAAAATTGTATTTATAATTGAATCTTTGGGGTTAGGAGGTGCAGAAAAATGTTTAATTTCTTTACTTCAAAATTTAGATTTTTCTAAATATGAAGTGGATTTAATCATTTTTAAAGATGATGGAATTTTTCAGAATCTCGTACCTGATCAAGTTAATGTTAAAATTCAAAAACATCCTAAATTAAGTCTAAATGAAAGAATTCAATTCAAAACACTGAAATTATGGTATAATAATAAATATCATCCCGCACAAACATTGTGGAAGATTATAAAACATAAATTTATTCCTATTCCCACATATTATGACGTAGCTATTGCTTTTAATCAGGGTTTTTCAACCTATTTTACAGAAAGTTATGTTAATTCCAAAAAAAAATATAGCTGGCTTAATATCAATTATAATAAAGCTGGGTATAATATTAACTTTGACTATCCTATCTATAGTTCATATAATAAAATTATAGCCGTTTCACCAGAAGTAAAAATAGCTTTAGAAGATGAATTAAAATCAGTTCAAAAAAGTCTAGGTATTGATGTTATAATTGATATTGTTGATATAGAAGCATTAAAAGCACAAAGTTTAGAAAATAAAGAAATTAACTTCAATACTAATAAAGTTAATATTGTTTCTGTTGGAAGACTAGCAAAACAAAAAGGGTTGCATTTAGCTATAAAATACATGTAAGAAAATTCTGGATAAAGGTTACGCAGTTGCCTGGTATGTTTTGGGAGAAGGTAGTGAAAGACATTATTTGGAGAAATTAATCAAAAAATATAAAATTGAAAACTCTTTTTTTTTAATTGGAGCGGTGAATAATCCTTATCCCTATATTAATGATTGCGATATTTTTGCTCAAACATCTTTATTTGAAGGGTTAGGAACTACCGTTATTGAAGCATCATTTTTAAATAAGCCAATAGTGTGTACTAATTTTCCAAGCGTATATGGGATTTTAAAAGATAATGAAACTGGCTTAATAGCAGAAATGAATGTAGACAGCATTGTCACTAAAATTGAGCTACTAATTAATAACGAGTCACTAAAAAATAAATTAATCACCAATTTATCGCGCTTAGAAAATAAGGATAAAGAGGAAACTTTAATGCAGTTTGAAAAATTAATGAATTAATGGAAATATCCATCACCCAGTCTAAAATTATAAAAACGATTGCTATAATAATGATGCTATGTTTACACTTATTTAATAGACCTTATGAAGGGTTGTTTACACCTGTGCTATTTATTAGAAAACACCCTTTATCTTACTTTATATCCTTATTTTCAGATGCTTGTGTGCCAATATTTTTATTTAGTGGCTATGGGCTATATTTTAAATACCAAAAAGACAAACAGGCCTTACTAAAAAGCAATGGCATACGGCTTTTTAAACTATATATAAATTATTGGCTTGTAGTGCTATTATTTGCGGTGCTCTTGGGGGTATTGCTCAGTAAAGAAGGATATCCGGGGACTTTTACCAAGTTTGCATTAAATTTTTTCGGACTTGAAAGTTCGTATAACGGGGCTTGGTGGTTTTTCTTTACCTATATACTTTTAACGCTAACATCTCCTTTTCTTTTTAAAATTTTAGAGTCGTTTAATACTTGGTTGTTTATAGCTTTTGTTTTCCTTTTTTATTTTGTGTCCTTTTACTATAGAATTTATAATAGCGACCTATTTACAAATCCTTATTTGGCTTGGTTTTTTAAACAATTTTATTTAATTGGCACTTCCTTGTTTCCATTTATAGTTGGCGCTTTAGTATTACAAAAAAGTTGGCATAAACAATTTAGCAATCGCTTCGGAGCGCTAAAACATAAAAATGTTGCAGCGTTATTAGGCATAGGTATTTTAATACTTATACACGGTTTCATTCCAAATTTTGTTATTGCACCATTTCTGGCAATTCCTTTTATCTTTTTATGGAATCAGATAGCCTTGGGGAAATATATGGAGCGTTTCTTACTTTGGCTCAGTGACCACGCTACTAATTTGTGGTTAGTGCATATGTTTTTTTACATGACCTATTTTCGAATCTTTTATCTATGCCCCAAAATACCCAATCTTAATATTTGCAAACTTAGTATTTTGGAGTGTGGTGGCATCCAATTTAATAAATATGCTTTACCATCCAATACTAAGACTGATTACAATAAAAACAAGAAATCCTAATGAAACTACTATACATCACCAACGGAATTAACGGCGCAGGTGGCTTAGAACGGGTGCTGTCTGTGAAGGCGAGCTATCTGGCGGAGGTGTTGGGATATGAGGTGCATATTTTACGTTTAAATGAAAGTGCCGAACTCCCTTTCTATACCTTTAGCCCAAAAATAACACTCCACAGCATTGCGGTGGGTGGTAATGCGGCACGCTATCTGCAAAGCTATATACAGGGCATAAAACAAATTATACGCCAGGTGCAACCAAACGTGATTTCGGTATGTGATGACGGGTTGAAAGCATTTTTCCTACCTTTGTTTTTATCCAGACAATGTCCATTGGTATATGAACGGCATGTGTCTAAACAAATAGAAATGAATATAGATTATCCATTTTGGAAAAAGGGGTGGATATATTTTAAGTGGCTGCTTATGTCACTATTAGCTAAACAGTTTTCTAAATTCGTGGTGTTAACAACTGGGAATGTTAAGGAGTGGAAAATGTTGTCAAATATAGAAGTCATTCCAAATCCCACCTCATTTTATCCTCAAGCATCTTCTACATTGTTAAATAAAAAAGTTATTGCAGTTGGCAAACACGGGTATCAAAAAGGTTATGATCGTTTGTTGGATGCTTGGTATTTGGTACAACTGCAGTATCCTGACTGGCATTTGGAAATTTATGGAAAGATACAACCAGATCAAAACCTAAACAAACAAGCATCGCAACTAGGTATTACTGAAAGTGTTTCATTTTATCCCCCAACTCAGTCCATAGAAAGTAAATATTTAGATTCATCGGTATATGTAATGTCTTCCAGGTTTGAAGGTTTCGGCATGGTGCTTATAGAAGCAATGGCTTGTGGTGTGCCTTGCGTGTCTTTTGATTGTCCACATGGTCCTGCAGATATTATTAGCGATAGAGTAGATGGCGTGTTAGTGAAAAATGGCGATGTAGCAGCTTTAGCAAGTGGTTTAGGCAAATTAATAGCAAAGGAATCAGTAAGAAAAGAAATGGGAGCAGCAGCTAAAACCAATGTGCAGCGTTTTTTGCCAGAAACCATTCTAAAACAATGGGATACACTTTTTAAAAAATTGGTTCAATGAAACTTGTCTACTTGACCAATCAGCTTTATTTACATGGAGGTATTGAAAAAATGCTGGCTCAAAAGCTCAATTATTGGAAAGCGTTCTATGGATATGATGTTATTTTATGCACCACAGAACAAAAGAATAATTCTTTTGTGTATGCCATAAACAACAAAGTAAAGCACATTGATTTAGGTATAAATTACTACAGAGACAAAAGTTATTTTCATCCTAAAAATGTATTAAAAAGTATAATCCATTACAAGGCACTGCGCGTAATGTTGGAAGAAGAACAACCAGACCTGGTTATTTCTGTAAACTATACGCCTGAGCAGTTTTTAATTCCCTTTATTGCCAAGCACATTCCCAAAGTTAAGGAGTTTCATTCCTCTGGGGTAAAGTTAAAAAAGCCAAGAAGTCTCATAGAAAAACTAAAGTACCGATTGTTTATGCTCTTTGGTAAGTATGATGCCTTAGTAGTATTAAACGAAGATGAACGAAAATACTATCCCTTTTCCAACATCTTTGTAATTCCCAATTTTTTAGACCTGCCCAAAGAAGCAAGGATCATAGCCAAAGAAAAAACCATTATTGCCGCAGGGCGAATAGCCTCTGTAAAGCAATTTGACCATTTGATAGAAGCGTGGTCGTTGATTGAAGACCAGCACCCTGATTGGCAAGTAAAAATCTTTGGCGATGGTGATACTATGCTTATTGCAAAGTTGCAACAACAAATAGACACATTACAAGTACCTAATATCCACTTAATGGGCGCAACAGTCAAGCTGGACGAAGAAATGCAAAAAGCAGCCATGTACGCTATGACCTCTGCTACGGAGTGTTTTCCAATGGTATTGCTTGAGGCGCAGGCAGCTGGGTTGCCTATAGTGTCTTATGACTGTCCCAACGGCCCGCGGCACATTGTAATTAAAGAAGTAAATGGTTTGCTGACGCCACCTAATGAAATTGCTATCTTTGCCAATGCATTAACCAAGCTGATAATAAATGAAGGGATTCGAAGTGATATGGGAAGCTCCGCAAGGCAAAGCGTTAAGACCTATATCCAGCCACGGATAATGCAACAATGGCATGACTCGTTTACCACCCTAATGACCCAATAAACATGTTCGACTGGATACCCTTAGAACTCTACACTCCAATCTACTACCATGTGGATGCTCTTTGTGGTGCTGTTAACTCTGCTACACTCGCAAGCATTGGCAATAGACGACTCCCAAAACAAAAGCTTTATACGTGTGATGGGGGTGTTTGTTATTCTTTTTGTAGTATTATATATGGGTCTACGCCCCTTAAGTGGTCGGTATTTTGGTGATATGAGTACTTATGCTAATTATTTTCAAAACTATCAAGATGGGGCTCCAATTACCAGCTTAAAAGATATCCTGTTTCATTTTTTTATGCTTTTAAGTTCGAAGCTTATGGAGATCCATACCTTTTTTCTGGTATGTGCGCTTTTATATGTAGTGCCCTTATATTTAGTATCTAAAAAATGGTTTCCTACCTATTGGTTTTATGCCTTTTTGATGTTGGTGGTATCTTTTTCTTTTTGGGCGGCAGGTACCAATGGTATTAGAAATGCAATTGCAGGTTCATTATTCTTGTTCGGTATATCTAGAGAAAAACGTGTCTTTCAACTACTTTGGCTTTTTGTGTCTGTAAATATTCATTTTTCCATTTTGTTGCCTATCCTTGCTTTTATAGCGGTTCAATTTCATAACAAACCGAAAACCTATTTATTGTTTTGGCTACTATGTATCCCTTTATCTTTAGCAGCAGCAGGCTTTGGGAAGGCTTTTTTGCAAGTTTGGGCTTTGAAGATGATAGAATTGGCTATTTAACGGAAGGCAATGTAAATGATGATGAATTTGCCTATACTGGTTTTCGTTGGGACTTTTTGGTGTACAGTGCCACCGGGGTATTTGCAGGGTGGTATTTTATTTTTCAGAAAAAGTTTAACGATAGGGTTTACTTTAAACTGTTTAATGTTTATCTGCTTGCCAATGCTTTTTGGATTTTGGTGATACGTGCCAACTTTTCTAATCGTTTTGCTTATTTGTCCTGGTTTATGTTGGCGTTTGTGATTTGTTACCCCTTGCTAAAAAGAGAGTTGCTGCGACAACAATACAAAAAGATAGGTGTACTTATACTAGTCTATTTTGGGTTTACCTACTTTTTTAATATATTTTTAGAATAAATGAAAACACTTACTGTATTTACCCCAACCTATAATCGTGCCTACTGTTTGCACCAAGTCTATGAAAGTTTATGTCGGCAAACTTCAAAGGATTTTATATGGTTGGTTATTGACGATGGCTCTACAGATAGTACTAAAGAATTAGTGGCATGCTGGAAACAAGAGAACAAAATTGCCATACAGTATTTTTACAAAGAAAATGGCGGTATGCATACGGGGCATAATACTGCCTATTCATTAATAGAAACTGAACTAAATGTATGTATAAATTCGGATGATTATATGACAGATGATGCAGTTAAGAAAATATGCTTTCTTTGGAAAAAGTTTGGCTCAGATCAATATGCAGGTTTAATAGGACTGAACATAACTAAAGAGGGTAAGGTAATAGGAACAAGTTTTCCTAAAGATTTGAAAGAGTGTAAATATTCAAATCTTTCTAGTGAAACATGGTGTTGTGGGTGATAAAAAAATAATTTATAGAAGTGAAGTTGTAAAAAAATATCCACATTATCCCATATTTAAAGGCGAAAAATTTGTGCCATTATACCTTCCAATTATTATTGATAGGGATTTTAGCCTACTTGTTTTTAATGAAATATTTTGTGTTGTTGAATATTTGGAAGATGGCTCAACTTTGAATATTTATGATCAATACTTTAAAAACCCAAAGGGTTTTAAGTATCTCAGAAAAATTGAATTGGAGTATCTTACAATTAAAGCTGGTAAATTTAAGAGTGCAATACAATTTTATTTCTTCAAAAATAATGCTAAGGGAATTTAATTTTATTTCTGACTCTCCAAATAAGTTATACGTATTTCTTGCAATTCCATTTGGTTTTATATGGTATTTAAAGTTAATAAATATGAAAAATAAAAAGAGAGATATTAAAAAATATTTAAAATGAAAGATTTTATAATATGTAACCTGGATAAGGATACCTTAAATTTATATAAAGAATGTTTTGAAAATAATGGAAATATAAAGAGGGTTGAAAATATAGAATGGCAATTTTTACTAAATCCGATAAATAAACAACTTGTAGATATAGCAATTGACGATAATAAGCAAAAAACAGCAGCTATTTATGCTGTGTTTCCAGTCAGCTTTAAGTTGGGCAATACTATTCAAGAAGATTCCAAATCTTTAGATACTATTACTGATAAAGACTACAGAGGTAAAGGGTTGTTTATTAAACTTGCTATGGACGTTTATGAGAAAGCGAGCAAAGCAGGGGTAGCCTTAGTATATGGATTTCCTAACGGCAATTCCATTCACGGTTTTAAAAAAAAATTGGCTTGGGAAGCATTAGACCCATTACCTTTTTTAATAAAACCCTTAAAATCACGCTATTTTACAGACAGAATATCTTTTTTAAAGTATATGCCAAATATCAATTTGTCATTAAGCATCTATAGAAAGTCAAAAGATTATTCGATAAAGGAAGATACTTTTTTTCCTAATACAGTTAACAAACTATGGGAATCTTTTTCGAGTGGAATACAGGTAGCAGTGCATCGAGATAAAACCTATTTAGAATGGCGGTATTTAAAAAAACCATTTGAAAACTATAAAATAGCACATTGCTATGACAACAATTCTAAACATGTTGGCTACATTATATATACAATTAAAGAAAAACATGGGGGTAAAATAGCCTACATTATGGAGTTGATATATGACCTAAGCCATTCTAAAGCGGCAGCAACCCTTATGAAATATGCTATTGCAGAAATTAAAAAAGAAGGAGCAGTTATTATTCTAGTTCATATTAAGAAACAATCCCCTAACTATAGACTTTATAGAAAAGTTTGGTTGTGTGAACTTACCGGAGAAATTAAGACACCCTGGAACCACACTAAGGTGCAAGATGTTTTATTGAAGAATTAAAACCTTTGGTATATGACAGAAAAAATTGGTATTTAAGTTACTCGAATTCTGATACTGTATAAAATGGGAAAAGGGAAGTTTATAATATCTCTTGATTTCGAACTACACTGGGGGGGTGCGGAAAAATGGAGCATAGAGGAGAAGAAATCTTACTTTTTAAACACAGTACAATTTATTCCAGAACTTCTTACCCTTTTTAAAGAAGATAATATTAAATGTACCTGGGCTACCGTAGGATTTCTGTTTGCCAATAACAAAACGCAATTACTAGATTGCTCTCCAGATTTAATTCCGTCATATCACAGAAAGGAATTGTCTTATTATAAAATTTTCCCACAACTTGGTAATGATGAAAATGAAGATCCTTTTCATTATGCTTCTAGTTTAATACAGCAAATAGTTAATACGCCGGGACAGGAATTAGCATCACACACATTTGCTCACTATTATTGTAATGAATCAGGACAAACAGTGGATCAGTTTGATGCTGATCTAAAAGCCGCCCAGAATATTGCAAAAGAGAATTTTGGGATGACCTTACAATCGCTCGTATTTCCCAGGAATCAATTTAATAAGGAGTATTTGCAGGTTGCAAGTAAAAACGGATTTAAGATTGTACGGTCAAATCCTAATGTATGGTTTTGGAATAAGAGTTTTGGAATTTTCTGTACTCCCTTATTTAGAGCACTTGATACGCTTATGCCAATAAGTAAATCTCTTTGTTTTTGATAAACCATATAAAGAAGAGGGCATCCTTTGTTTACCTGCCAGTCGTTTTTTTAGACCTTATAAGGCCAAAGAAGAAATAATTCAAGGAATGAAAATTAGGCGAATAAAGAGGGAAATGAGCTATGCTGCCAAGCATAAAAAAAATTACCATCTTTGGTGGCATCCCCATAATTTTGGTAATGATATTGAAAGTAATAGAGCGCAACTTATTGAAATTTTATCTCATTTTAAAATGTTGAGAGAACAATACAATTTTACCTCAGTTAATATGATTGACTTTTTAAATGAATAAAAATGCCAGTTTGTATACTATTTCGCATTTAATACCAACAAAAACAAGCCGCAAAAAAACCTAGTTGACTTATGACTGAAAAACCTGTATTGGGAAAAAGTGATAATCAACCCATTCTATTAGACTATGGCTCACAAAAAACCACAAAAAATACTTCAAATAATAGATGGCCTTGCTCCTGGCGGAGCGGAGCGACTTTTGACCGAAATGGTACCCCGCCTAAATGGGGAGGAATTAAAAGTGGATGTATTACTGCTCGACGATACGCCTTATCCTTTTTTAGAGGAACTTAGGACACATTCCAACGTAAAAATTTTTCCTTAGGAAAACGCAACATTTACAGTCCAATTTTTATTTTTAAAATAGCACCCTTTCTTAAAAATTATGATTTTGTGCATGTGCATCTGTTTCCTGCCTTGTACTGGACGGCACTGGCCAAGATGGTTTCATTTTCAAAAACAAAATTGATTTATACCGAACACAGCACTACCAACAAACGCCGCCGTTACTTTTATTGATTTGGACGGACAGGTTTATTTATCGACGGTATTGTAAAATTGTCACCATTTCCAATGAAGTAAAAGTCGCCCTTATAAAGCATCTAAAGCTGAAGGGCTCACGTTTTGTTACCATTGCCAATGGCGTTGATCTGGATAAACTAAAACTCGCCCGCCCGGCGGACCGAACCGAATTTGTCAATGAAACTACCAAAATAATCATTCAAGTCTCCCGTTTTACCCCCCAAAAAGACCAAGAGACACTGATTAGGGCAATGCCTTTTATAAATACCCCCGTAAAATTGTTGTTGGTTGGCCAGGGCTATATGTTGGAAGAAATGAGGGCACTGGTAGATTCATTGGAGCTAAATGAAAAGGTGATCTTTTTAGGCATCAGAACAGATGTGCCCAATTTATTGCAAATGGCAGATGTGGCGGTTTTGTCATCAAACTATGAGGGTTTATCTTTGTCAGGGCTGGAAGCTATGGCCTCCGGGACTCCATTGGTTGCCTCCAATGTACCCGGCTTGTCAAATCTTGTATATGGGGCGGGAATATTGTTTACCCATAAAGACGAAACAGATCTTGCCACCAAAATAAACAAGCTCTTTAGAGATTCGGCGTATTATGAACAAATATCAAAAAGCTGTAAGGAGAGGGCAAAAAAATACAGTATTGACAAAATGGTGAATAGCCATCTTAAATTATACAACCAGCTATGGAATGGAAAGGCTTAATACGGATTACCACCATTCCGCTTTCGCTGGAAAAACTCCTTGAAGGGCAATTGGCTTTTATGAACACCCATTTTGAGGTAGTAGCGGTTTCAGCAGAGAAAAAAAGATTGGAATTTTACGGAAATAAGGAAGGAGTAAGGGTTTTTCATTTGGAACTTACGCGTAAAATTACCCCTATAAAAGACATTACTGCGGTTTTTAAATTATACAGATTTCTCAAAAAAGAAAAACCATCAATAGTCCATACCCACACCCCAAAAGCAGGAATTGTGGGGATGATGGCGGCTTGGCTAGCTGGAGTTCCCAACCGATTGCATACGGTAGCAGGACTGCCGTTGATGGAAGAAACAGGGTTTAAGCGGAAAGTGTTGGATTTGGTTGAGCAACTCACTTATCGGTTTGCCACCAAGGTCTATCCCAACTCAAAAGGAATATACGATTTTATTATCACAGAAAACTTTACCAAGCCAGAAAAGCTTAAAATAATTGGACAGGGCAGCAGTAACGGAATAGACACTGATTATTTCAGTCCACAACAAGTGAGCGGTTCCCAAAAAAATACCCTGCGCAATACACTTGGCATAGGCCCACAGGATTTTGTGTTTATCTTCATCGGCCGTTTGGTGGGCGATAAGGGTATTAATGAGTTGGTAGCGGCTTTTACTAATTCAGAATTCAGAATTCAGAATTCAAAATTATTGTTGGTTGGTCCCTTGGAAACCGATTTAGATCCCCTACAGGCCGAAACCCTTCATGCTATAAAAAACAATCCAAATATAATTGCTGTTGGTTATCAGAATGATGTACGTCCATATTTTGCCATTTCAGATGTCTTGGTATTTCCGAGTTATCGAGAAGGTTTTCCAAATGTGGTTATGCAGGCAGGAGCTATGGGTTTGCCATCTATTGTTACAGATATTAATGGTTGTAACGAAATTATTATTCATGGTGTTAATGGACTTATAATTCCCCCCAAAGACAGTAAGGTTCTTCAAACCGCAATGGAGCAATTTTGCGGACAGTTGTTGTATTCAAACCTAAAAACAAATGCCCGCCAAATGATTGTTTCCCGCTACGAAAGACAAGAAGTGTGGGAAGCGCTTTTAGAAGAATATAAATTAATGATTGGAAATGAAATTGGTCCCTGAGTGAAGCCGGAATAGATTAATCCAGACGAATTGTTGGGAAAAAAAAGCGTTAGCCCTACAAATTTGTCTGGGCAGAGCATTGTTCTCGATACATTTTTCAACTTCGCTATCGCTACGTTGAAAAACACTCGAACTGACAGTCGCATGTTGGGACGGATGGTTCTCGATACATTTTCCAACTTTGCTATCGCTGCGTTGAAAAACACTCGAACTGACAGTCGCATGTCGGGACGGATAGTTCTCGATACATTTTTCAACTTTGCTATCGCTGCGTTGAAAAACACTCGAACTGACAGTGGCATGTCAGGACGGATGGTTCTCGATACATTTTCCAACTTTGCTATCGCTGCGTTGAAAAACACTCGAACTGACAGTAGGATTCAGGGGGAGTGGTAGAGCTGGTAGGTATGAGTGAAAAAAGACACTATCTTTGCCACAATGTACGCAACCTATTTAAAAAGCCCTTTGGATTTTCTTACTGCTCTTATTGGCTTATTGGTATTGAGCCCGGTATTTATGGTGGTGTGGCTGTTACTAATGGCGGCCAACCACGGCAAACCTTTCTTTATCCAGGCGCGTCCAGGAAAATATGGACGCATTTTTCATATTGTCAAATTCAAGACGATGAATGATAAAAAGGATATCCATGGCAACCACTTACCTGATGCGGAGCGGCTCACTGCCATAGGCAAGTTGGTGCGTAAAACCTCGCTGGATGAACTGCCGCAGTTGCTCAATGTTTTAAAAGGCGATATGAGTTTTGTAGGCCCGAGACCCCTATTGCCGGAGTATTTATCTTTGTATAATGAACGGCAACGAAAACGCCATAATGTAAAACCCGGAATAACTGGTTGGGCTCAGGTAAACGGACGGAATGCTATTTCGTGGGAACAAAAGTTTGAATATGACGTTTGGTATGTGGAGCACCAAAGTTTTGCCTTGGATTTAAAAATCTTATTTTTAACTGTAAAAAAAGTGTTTGTCTCAGAAGGGATTAATACTGAAGGACAGGCAACAACAGAACGGTTTACCGGAAATTAATATGGAAAATAAAATAAATATCTTTGGAGCCAGTGGTCACGCCAAGTCGGTTATAGACGTGGTGGTATCAGCCGGTAATACAATTGGTTATATTACAGACGATGATAAAACCATTACTTCTGTTTTAGACTATTCCGTAAATACTGAAGTTAAAAAAAATAAATATGCTATTGTAATTGCGGTGGGCAATAATAAAACCAGAAAAAATATTGCCGAAAGTTGTAAAGAAAAAATAGCAGCGCCTATGGTTCATTCTTCTGCTATTATTTCTACCTCCGCAGTAGTAGGAGATGGGACTGTGGTTATGCCCAATGTAGTACTTAATGCAGATAGCCGAGTAGGTAAACACTGCATACTCAATACGGGTGCAGTAATTGAACACGACTGCATCGTGGGCGATTATGTACATATATCCCCCAATGTATCCCTAGCGGGGGAGGTTTCAGTAGGTGAGGGCACCCATATTGGTATTGGTGCCAATGTTATTCCCGGCATCAAAATAGGCAAATGGGCCACCATCGGTGCCGGGGCAGTAATATTAAAGGACGTTGCTGATGGTGCCACTGTTGTTGGTAATCCGGGAAGGGTGATCAATATTCGATAACAATGATCAATTGTAACAATTAGAAATAGACATTAACTCATTTGGTCGGTCACTATTTATTTAATCATCCAATATTCTCATATTCTAATAATAAATACTCCCATCAAAAGAACATTTGACATATTTCTTTCTATCATAATCTTGCTGCTTTTCGGCTGGCTACTACTCATCTTAATTTTTTTTGCCTATATCGATACTGGGAAAGGTATTTTCATTCAAAAGAGAATAGGCCAATACGGGAAGCCCTTTAACATTTATAAGATATGTTCCATTAATACTTCCTCTGGAAACATTTCGAGTTATGGAAAATTTATTCGAAAGTCTAAATTTGATGAATTGCCACAATTGGTAAATGTACTTTTAGGGCAAATGAGTTTTGTGGGCCCAGACCAGATATTCCGGGATATTATGATTCCTTGGAAGGGGAAGCACGTAAAATACTGGAATTAAAACCGGGTTTAACGAGCGAGGCTTCCTTAAAATATTATAATGAAGAATCAGTTTTATTAAACAAAAGACAATCCTTTGGCATATAATGATGAAGTAATTTTCCCCGATAAAGTAAAAATGAATTTGGAATACTATTATAAACAATCGTTTAAAGAGGATTTAAGAATTATTTTTAAAACTCTTATCAGACTTATTAAGCATTAAAATTCCCATTGAAACAATTTTAGAATAGAGAATAGAGAATAGAGAATAGAGAATAGAGAAATAGAGAATAGAGAAAAGAGAAAAGAGAAAAGAGAATAGAGAATAGAGAAAAATGAAAAATGAAAAAATTTACTTTCCTCTCCCCATATGGGGGGCAATGAGCGGTCGTTCGTCAATGAAGCCTTTGATACCAATTGGGTAGCACCGTTAGGCCCCAATGTTGAAGGTTTTGAAAAGGATCTAGAAAGGTATCTTGGCAATGGTAATTATGTTGCGGCATTAAGCTCCGGAACCGCTGCATTGCATCTGGCGTTGATTTTATTGGGAGTGGAAAGAGGCGATGAGGTAATTTGCCAGAGTATGACCTTTTCAGCGTCCGCAAATCCTATTGTCTATCAAGGCGCTACGCCTATTTTTGTTGATAGTGAACCAGATACGTGGAACATTTGCCCAAACCATTTGGAGGAAGCAATTAAGGACCGAATTTCCAAAGGAAAGAAACCAAAGGCAATCATAGCCGTCCACCTTTACGGAATGCCCTATAAGGTGGATGAAATAAAAAGGATTTCTGAAAAATATGAAATCCCAATTGTGGAGGATAGCGCCGAAGCCTTGGGAAGCAGTTACAAAAACAAAAAGTGCGGCACCTTTGGCGATATTTCCATTCTTTCCTTCAACGGCAATAAAATTATCACAACCTCGGGGGTGGGGCTTTGGTTTCCACGAAATTTATAAGCATAAGGAAAAAGCAATTTTTCTGGCAACGCAAGCCCGCGATGCCGCACCACATTATCAACATTCAGAAATTGGGTACAACTATCGCCTGAGCAATATTAGTGCTGGTATAGGACGGGGGCAAATGGAGGTACTTGATAAACATGTAGCTCTAAGACGGGGAATGAATTCTTTTTACCGCGAACTTTTTAAGAAAAAGGAGGGAGTGACTGTATTTGCTGAACCTGATGACCCATTATTTTTCAAACCATTGGTTATCATGTATCTTAGTCAATAAAGCCCTTTGTGGTTTTACATCAGAGGAAATTAGGTTGGTTATGGCCGAAAATAATATAGAATGCAGGCCACTATGGAAGCCGATGCATTTACAACCTGTTTTTAAAACTGCCCCTTTTTATGGCGAAAAAGTGGCGGAAAACCTTTTTGATATAGGGTTATGTCTCCCTTCCGGATCAAATGTTAAAAAAGAAGAAATTGCTAAGATAACCGATGTTTTAATGCATTTCATCGATAAATAGTTTATATTTGCAGTCCCAGATCTTTATAAAATGCAGTTGTATATTTCGATTATAGAAAAATTAAGAGTGCGCACCAAAACTATGTTTTATTTGAATCAAAGTTATTTGCCGCGCTGGGCAGTATTTATGATCGACATCTTTTTATGTGTTCTTTCCTTCACTGTGGCTTATCTCATCTTGGATGGTACTCCTTTAAAATTCCAAACGGTTTGGTCCACCCCCATAAGGGCTTCCTTTATTATTGGAACCAACGTTTTCTTCTTTCATATATTCCGCACTTATGCGGGAATAGTACGGCATTCCACTTTTACCGATGTGTTTAGGGTTGCGGCAGCTTCTTTTTTAACTACCTTCTCCGTAATTACTTTTAACATAGTCTATTTTTATGTGAATGGGGAAAAAATATTTCTTACTACCTCCGTGCTGTTATACATGTTCTTTTCGTTTACGTTGATGCTGTTTTTTAGGATAGTGGTAAAGGAATCATACCATTATTTGCAAAGAATGAATAACAGTAGCTTTAAAAAGCGAGTGGTGATAGTGGGAATGGATAGTCAGACCATAAGTTTGGGTAGAGCACTAACTACGGAATCTAATATGCCTTTCAAATTAATTGGTATTATTACAGAAAACCCTTCCAATAATAGCTTAAGTATATTGGGAAAACCTGTTTTTTCTTTATTAATAAATAAAGACTCCCTCCAATTTGCAGAATTGATTAGAAAACACCAAATAGATGGTATTTTAATGGTTCGCGATTCCCTATCCATGGCGGAGACCAATGAAATAGTAGAAGCGTGCTTGGCAAACAGTATTGAAGTTTTCAATGTTCCATCGGTTGAAAACTGGAACAAAAAAGAGGATATCCAAACACAGATAAAGCCAATAGAAATTGAGGATCTTTTAGATAGACGTCCTATAAAAATAGACACTGAAATTATTAAGGACGATCTAGAAAATAAGACCATATTAGTAACTGGCGGGGCAGGCTCTATAGGAAGTGAGATCGTTAAACAATTAGCGCTATTTAACCCTAGGGAAATTGTTGTGCTGGACAATGCAGAATCTGCTCTTTATGAGATGGAACTTATTTTAAGTAGTGCGTTTCCCGATCTGAAATTCTCCACGGTCCTTGCAGACATTAGAAATATAGATCGGTTGGAGATGATATTTTCTGCTTATAAGTTTGATATCGTATACCATGCGGCCGCCTACAAACATGTGCCCTTAATGGAAAAAAATCCGCATGAGGCTATAGCTGTCAATATTGGTGGTACCGTAAATTTGGCAAATCTCTCAGTGCAGCATGGCATTGATAAATTTGTAATGATTTCCACGGATAAGGCCGTAAATCCAACCAATGTAATGGGCGCGTCCAAACGTGCGGCAGAGATGTATGTACAATCCCTTCAGGAAAGGATAGGTACACGTCCAAAATTTATTACAACACGTTTTGGTAATGTATTGGGTTCAAACGGATCGGTGATCCCATACTTTAGAAAACAAATAGCTGCGGGAGGCCCCGTGACCGTTACACATAAGGAAATTATACGTTACTTTATGACCATTCCTGAAGCTTGTCAGCTCGTGTTACAAGCAGGCACCATGGGAAAAGGAGGAGAGATTTTTATTTTTGATATGGGTAAGCCGGTGAAAATATTGGATATGGCTGAACGGATGATATCCCTTTCCGGCCTAAAACCTTATAAAGATATTGATATACAAATAACCGGTTTGCGTCCTGGGGAGAAACTTTATGAGGAATTGCTGTGTGACACAGCACAGACATTGCCCACTTTTCATTCTAAAATTATGGTCTCTAAAATACCCAGCGAGAAATACAGCAGCGTAAGTGAAAAAATTGAAGCTATAATCAATGCTACCTCAAAAACAAATAAAATGGATAGTGGTTTTAAAGCTCAAAGCATTGGTTCCAGAATTTGTGAGTCAAAATTCCGAATTCGAAATATTAGATGTTCACCATCAAAATTAAAATAATAGAAAACAATTTTTATTATACCGAACCTTCGTATTTACATATGAAGGTTCTTTGTTGTTAGGAAAGCAACAGCAAAAATTATAAGGGTTTCTACCAGTGTTGACATATTTAACGGTTAAACTCATAGAGGTCCTGTAAGATGTTTAATAGATAAAATGATAATATCCCGATTATGTGCAACTTCAAGGAATATGCTCAAGGGAAAAGTTTATATTTGCAAAAAAATATTGATGAGCGATTTTTTCACGAAAATTTTTATTTTGTTTTTGCTTGGAAGCATTTCCGTTTCCTGTGTTTCTTCAAAAAAAATTGTTTATTTCCAGGATTTGTCCAAGGGTCAAATGCTTTTGGATACTATTCAAAAAAGTTCAAAAATCCAGCCGGACGATCTACTCAGTATTGTGGTATCAGCCTATGATTTGAATGCTGTGCGCCCTTTCAACCTTGTTAGCGAAACCCGTCCTACAAATGAAATATCTGGGATTTCCACTAGTAATAGCAATCAACAACAAGCCTATCTTACAGCACAGGACGGCACTATCGATTTTCCCATTTTGGGAAGGATTAAGGTGGCGGGCCTAACAAGAACGGAGTTAAGTGATTTGCTGAGCAAGCGCATTTCCGAATATGTAAAGGATCCAATTGTCAGCATTCGAATTCTTAACTTTAAAGTTAGCCTATTGGGAGAGGTAACGAGACCGGGCACCTATAACTTTGAGGGAGAACGCCTAACATTGCCCGCAGCATTAGGATTGGCCGGGGATCTGACTATCTATGGCAGAAGGGATAACGTATTGGTTATTCGGGATAATGGAAAAACCAAAGACTATAAATATTTGGACCTTCGGAGTGCCGATATTTTAAATAGCGAATATTACTATCTGCAGCAGAACGATGTGGTATATGTGGAACCAAATAACGCCCAGGTGCAAAGCAGTAGTTTTAACAGAAATGCTGCTATCTACATTAGTATTGCCTCACTACTACTTTCGGCGATGGTAATAATTTTTAGATAATGATCTTTTTTGAAAATCATAAAATTTTTGCAGTGCCCCCTGCGTCATTGAATTTGTACAGATTGAAGTTATGATAGAAAGCCAGAATAACCAGGAAACAGACGAACTTTCGTTACGGGAGTTAATAGAGCAATACTCCCGTTATTGGTACCTTTTTGCAATTGGGGTAATTACCGCACTTGTAATTGCCTTTATTTATTTGCGCTATGCTCCACAACTGTATCAAAGCAAGGCCACTATAATCATCAAGGATGAAAAGAGCCAAAGCCCATTGGAAATGGCAGCTTTTTCTCAATTTGGTAGTTTCTTGTCGCGTTTCAAAAGCAACCAAATTGAGAATGAACTGGCTATTTTTAATTCCAAAAGAATTATCTCAGATGCCGTGAAGAATCTTCAGCTTAATATTAAATATGAAGTAGTGGGGAATATTAAAACCACGGAAATTTACGGAAATAAACCTTTTGAAGTTCGCTACCAAACTTTTAATGAAGTCGATTTCAAAAACAAACCCATACCCACACTTTATACATAGAAATTTTATCGGACGCTGAGTTTCTTTTAGAAGATGAAAACAAGCAGCAACAAAACAACCCATAAGTTTGGAGAGCGCATTTCACTTGCCTTTGGAGATATAACGGTCTTGCCAAATTTGGAGAATCCTGAAAAATTTGAATCGTATATTGAATAAAACAATTTTAGTTAGTTACAATTCTGTTGAAAATGTGGCCTTGGGGTTTCAGGACAGGGTAAATATTTTAAATACGGATGCCAAAAGTAACGTAGTAGAACTTATCAATCCAGACCCAAAATAAAGAAAAAGGACAGGATTTTCTAAATGAACTGGTAATACAATACAATAAGGATGCGGTTCAGGACAGAAACGAGATAGCGCGAAAGACTTCAGAATTTATTGAATCCCGTCTTGAGATTATTACGCGCGAGCTAGATTCGGTAGAAACCAATAAAGAGGATTTCAAAAGTACAAACCGCTTGACGGACATACAGGCGGAGGCACAGCTAACGCTTGAGAATGCCAGTGAATTCAATAAAAGACAGTTGGACGTTTCCACCCAATTGGAATTGAGCAACACCATGATCGATTATATGAAGAACAGTTCTACGTATGAACTGCTCCCCGCCAATATTGGTATTTCGAATGAGAATGTAGGTTCTGCAGTAAATAATTACAACGAACTTATACTGTATCGAAATAAACTATTGCAGACGTCCACCCCCAAGAATCCTGTTGTAGTGAGTGTGAACGAACAAATAGCCCAAATGCGGAGCAATATTTTAGGAAGTTTGGAAAATTCAAAAAATGCCTTGCAAATTGCAATGAAGGATTTGAACGTGCAAGAGAATATTATAAGTTCAAAAATTTCACAAGTTCCCGCAAAGGAAAAGATTTTTAGAGGAATAGAACGGCAGCAAACCATTAAAGAGCAACTATATCTGTTCTTGTTGCAACAACGTGAAGAGGCTTCTATTGCGTTGGCGGCAACATCGGATAGGGCAAAGATTGTTGACAGTGCATATGGCTCCAAGGATCCGGTATCTCCAAAAAAACAAATTATTTATCTGGGTGCTTTTCTGGCGGGACTACTGATACCGTTTGGTGGAATTTACAGTTTTTATCTGCTTAGTACCAAAGTGAAAACTAGAAAGGATGTTGAAAAACATTTAAAAACCATTCCAATAATTGGGGAAATTCCTAAAATCCAAAAAGGAGATTCCGAGCTTATCCAGCATAACGACCGTAGTATAATGGCCGAGGCCTATAGAATACTGCGAACCAATCTTCAGTATTTATTTATAAATAAGTTGGAAGAAAGCGAGAAGGGCAAAACCATTATAGTAACCTCAACCATTAAAGGGGAAGGAAAAACTTTTGTAGCTTTTAACCTTGCATTGACCCTTGCAAATACGGGTAAGAAGGTAGTCTTGGTGGGAGCGGATATCCGTAACCCGCAATTACAACGGTATTTACCCGAACATTTAAAATCAAGAAAAGGTCTTACCGAATTTATTGTTAATGAAAACATTCAAGTAAATGAAGTTGTAAGTCAAAGCGAATACAATGCAAATTTAAGTATTGTACTTTCCGGGGCCATTCCTCCGAATCCTGCAGAATTGCTAATGCAAAAGCGCACGGCCATCTTTATTGACGAACTTAGAAAAGAATTTGATTATGTTATTATGGATACGGCTCCGTCCATGTTGGTTACAGATACGATCCTAATTAATAAACTTGCAGACATCACGCTATATGTAGTACGTGCAGGCTATACAGATAAGCGTTTGTTAGATTTTCCGCAGGATGCAGTAAACGATGGTCGCTTGGCAAACGTGGCCATTTTGCTCAATAATGTAAGTCTAAACAATTTTGGCTATGGAAATAAATATGGCTATGCATACGGTCGCCAAGACAAAAGTATGTGGGAAAAAATTACTGGAAGGGGGTAGGCTGGAAGTTGGATTTTTGGATTTTTGGATTTTTGGATTCTTGGATTGTTGGATTGTTGGATTTTTGGATGCTTGGAGGTTTTGAGGCTGGAAGTTGGATTTTTTGGATTTTTGGATGTTTGGATTCTTGGATTTTTGGAGGTTGGATGCTTAAGGCTGGAAGGGTTTATACTTATTCTTATTTTGAACTTTAATTATATTAAATGCAACTAACTGAGGCTGCCCGACTTTTAACAATCTTTTTCTTATTCTTTGTCCCGAATCTGCTTTTTTCCCAGGAATTTGACATTAATGGAAGTGTGGGAGCACAAGCAATTCTTACCAATGCAGATGAAAACCCTTTTTGGTTCCACACCAACACAAATTATGCGGTGGGGGAACTCAGCAATCTTTCCGTCACCGCCGAACTAATTGGAAGCGTATCCTTTTCATCCTTTAAAATAAATGCAGGGGCCGCGGTTTATGGAAGGGATGGGGTGGAAGATGCGGTACAGCGAAGGGATTTATATCTTCAATTTGAAAATTCCTGGCTTTTTGCGACAGTTGGGGCAAAAAAGCAAAAAGAAGTATTGGACGGTCTTTCGGCAACCAATCAAAACTTTTTGTGGTCGGGGAATGCACGACCTTTATCCGGAGTACTTTTAGAAGCAAATAATCCATTTAAAATTTCCAACACTTTCGGGATAGACTGGGGAATTGGTCATTATAAATTGAACGATGATAGGTATGTTAAGAACACCAATGTTCACTATAAACGATTGGGCATAATTACCAATTTCAATGAAAATAATAAGCTGTCAATTACCGTACAGCACTATGCCCAATGGGGAGGAACTTCCCCGTATTTGGGAAAATTGAAAAGTGGGTTTAAGGATTATGTGAATGTTTTTTTTGCCCACACTACCGAAGAATATGGAATTGAGGGTGAAACATTGAATAAATTAGGGAATCATTTAGGCAGTATCTTGATCAATTACGAATTTAAAAATAGTTTTGGTGACCTTACACTTTACCATGACCATTACATAGAAGATGGTTCGGGTACGCGCTGGGCAAATTTTCCGGATGGTTTATGGGGTGTTTATTTTAAGCCGAAAAACCAAAATATTATTTCTTCAGTGCTTTATGAATATATAGATACAGTCAGACCAAAGTGGTATTTCCGTTGGTAGTGGTAGGGATAATTATTTCAGTAATATGATTTATAGAAGTGGGTGGACTTATGAAGAAAATATTATTGGGTACCTTTTATTTTATTCGACAAAGATGTTGAAATTAATGAAGACAACTACAGCTATTATAAGTAATCAGCTCAAAAATACACCATTTTGGAGTGGCGGGAGTATTCAGACAATTTGTCAGTGGATGCTAAAAAGTACCTATTCCAAATATCTGGGAACTTACTACATAGCCATTTTATCCCGAATGGAAATATTGGTACAATTACGGCTCACTTTCCTATAAAACTGAAAAATTTGGAACTTTTAAAATTATGGGGGGAATGGATTTTTCAAATGTGGAGGATACTCGTGTAGGAGGTGGAGTTGAGTATTCCTATGCTTTTTAGCTTTAAGCTATAGGCTATAGGCTATAAGCTATAAGCGACCGGAAAGGTTAACTATTTTTCTTCATCTGTGCCATAAACCAATTCAATAAAATCAAGTTTTGGAATATCACCAAAATATTCGTGTAGCTCAATATCCTTCAATAATTCAGAAATGTCTTCCTTTTCATAACGGGCACCTTCCAATAGCTTTTCGAGTTTTTCTACGGGTTCCTTGCCAAAGAAATCCCCGAAAATTTTAAACTCCACTATATGTCCTTTTTCCACAAAAATGCGCAGATCAATTTCACCTATTGGGAAACGTTTCGTTCTCTGAATGTTGAATTTAGGGGAACGGCCATAGTTCCAGTCCCAGGTGTCGTACTTTTCCTCCTTTAGTTGGTGAACGGCTTTCCATTCTTCCGGTGTTAAATGGTAACTCTCAAAAGGCTCGCTTTCTTCATAAAGACCTTCCAATAAAAGTTGACGGAAATCTTCAATCTCCAATGGTTTCTTTAAAAATTCCGAAATATTTGCAACGCGGCTTCGCACCGATTTGTGTCCTTTGGATTCAATCTTGCCCATTTTCACATTAAGGGCATTCACCACTTCGGCCAAATCTGTTTTCAACAAAAGCGTACCGTGGCTCACCATTCGTTTTCCGGTGGAAAATTGGGCAGTTCCAGAAATTTTCCTTTCCGCTACCTGTATATCGTTTCTGCCTTTCAGTTCAGCGTCCAATCCTAATTGGTTTAAAACTTTAATGACGGGGGCAGTAAATTTTTTAAAGTTGTTGAGGCTTTTTACGTCGTGATTGGTGATGAAACTAAAGTTTAAATTACCAAAATCGTGATAAACCGCACCACCCCCCGAAACACGTCGTACCACATGAATATTATTTGTTTCAACATATTGGTGGTTTATCTCTTCCAAAGTATTTTGGTTACGGCCAATAATGATGGAAGGTTCGTTTATGTAGAACAATAAATAATCATTCTCCCCACTAAAATTGCGTAGGGCGTATTCCTCAAGCGCGAGATTTATTTTTGGGTTGGTAATGCCTTCGTTTTCTATAAAAATCATTGTTGTTTGTTTGGATTGTAAAGATAGGAGTTATTGTAGCGAAAAGGGAATAGAGAATAGATAGAAAAGGGAAAAGAGAATTGAGAATAAAGATTCAAGTATTCTAAGGAAGTTCAGAGCGACGAGGCAATAACGAAGAGCCAAGAGCCAAGAGACAAGAAACAAGAAACAAGAAACAAGAAACAAGAAACAAGATTAACTTGAAACAAGCTTTACCCTTACAGCCTAAAGCCTACAGCCTAAAGCTCACCTTAATTCCTCCAAACCAATTTCGCGGTAGCCCCGGATAATAATATCGCGGTTCTGAATTGCCGAAACCTGTGGCATTTATCAATATTGAGGAAGCGTACTTTTCATCGGTAAAATTGTTGATGCCTGTGTTTATTTCTAAAGTAAGCGCTTTGGAAAGTTCTTTTTTATAGGAAGCTTTTGCATTGAAAACCGTGTATTTTTCTGAATAGAGCGAATTGGAATCGTTCATTGGAATTTCACCAATGTGAAGAAAATTGGTATTCAAACTCAAATTTTTGAACCCTAGATTAATGCCACCATTCACTTTTTTGTCGGGAACTCCGGTGAGTTGGTTACCCGAGAAGTTGTCTTCGCCATCCACAAAATCAATAAATTTGTGTTTGTTGAATTCTGCATTTATAAAAGGAGAAATGTAAAAATTCCTTATGTACCACAATCGTGTATCCTGCACTTATTTCAATTCCCTTATGTTCTGTTTTTCCTGCATTGCGACCAATGTATTGATCGTCGCCCACGCGTTCTGCGACCAATAGATCGTGAATTTTCAAAATGTATGCGGCTATTTGCAGATGAAGTTTTTTTCCAAAGAAAAAAAGTTCGCTTCCCATTTCATAATTAAATCCTTTTTCTGGGCCCAGCTCTGGATTTATAACACCTTCCGGGGTCAGCGTTTCTTCAATGGAAGGATAATTAAAACCTTTGCTTAAGTTGAAGTAGGCACTAAAATCTGGAGTGAATTGATATAATACATTGAAATTGGGCGCAAGGATTGGATCAAAATCCCGTTTCGCACTTTTATCGATTTCATCAAAGTAGAATTGATCCTTAAAATTGTAATGGGTTACATTGAAATTGAGCCCAATCTGGGCTTTTAGCTTTTCCGTAAAAGGTAGCGTTGCAGTTGCAAAAACATTTAGGTTGTCGCGAACCTCTATATTATCACTCAAAATATTGCCTTCCAAACTACCGTTGCCGTTGTTTTCCTCATAACGATTTTCTATAGTTTTCCAGTTGTATTCGTCTTTATAGAATTCACCGCCAAAATTAAGACTGGCCCGGTTTTTCAGAAAAATAAAATCTTTCGCAAAAATCGTGCGCGCCCCATAGCCGTTAGTGAACTCGTCCAGAATATTGAAAGGGCGCGGTTCGTAATGGTCCAAGTAGGTATAAAAAATACTGCTGGTATTGCTGAAATTTTCAGAAAAGCGATGTGTAAAGCTAATGCCTACGAGCGTTTGTTTATTATCTTCAAAACCTTGTGCTTCCTTCCAAGTAAAGGCTGCTTGTGATGGGTCTTCTTCAAAAGCTGTCTTACCGATTGAACTGGGAATCTGGGCAAAATAATCTATATAATTCACCAAAAGTGAAAACTCATTTTTAGGATTGACTCTATACTTTGAAGTTAGCAGCACATATTTCCTATCATAATTGCTGTTTTCCCGGAAGCCTGCCGTTTCCAAAAAGTCATAATTTAGGTTCAATGAAAACTTTTCAGTTGAAGTGGCTGCAGAAACGGAGTTTTTTATCAATCCGAAGGAGCCAACCGTTGAACTGCTTTTAAAAAATGATTCCCCAATAGCGGCTTGTTTGGAATGGAGCAGCAAGGTGCCACCCAGATTGGTGCCGTATTGCGTAGCTTTTGGGCCTTTCACAATTTCCAAGGATTGTATATCCTCGGGATCATAAATGTCAATTGCCGTTTCACCTGTCCCATTTGTTATTGGTATCCCGTTGAAGTAAGCACGAATTTTATTGGTCCCGTAAAGCGTTCGCGAGCCCACGCCACGGATTATGATTCTATTCGTATTTATTGCGCCACTTTGTATATAAACCCCGGGTGTTTCATTAATTGCCGACACCAGATCGATAGGGCTATATTGGTCAAAATTTTCTACAGAAATTATATCGATAGGAATAATTAACTCGGTTGTGGAACCTGCTGAAGTATCCGTATTGTAGGTTGAAGAAAGTATAACTTCATCAAGATTTTCGAACTTTGAAAGTGGTGAAAGAATAAAATTCGAATTGTTTTCATTCATTTCAACCGTTGAAATATAAAATTTAGGATGCTCAAACCTTAATTTTATTGGAAGCTTTAAATTATTGGGCAGTAAAAATATCCCATTACTATTGGTTTCCGCTATTTTTTCAGAATTGTAAAAAACCGATACATTCGAAACTGGAAGATTGTTTTCAGAATAAACAATCCCTTGGTTTTGAGCCCAGCCGGTATTAAAAAAAGCGGTCAAAAGTATAACCGCCAAAGTTTTAAAAAGCACCGATTCCATTATAAATTCATAAACAGACACGATTTAATAGCTTACTTTCCAAATTACTTTTCCTGCGTCATCATTTACCAAAAGTTCGCCTTTAGGCGTAACGGTAACACAGACCGGCCTTCCATAAACTTCGGATGCATTTTCATCGGCAATAAAACCAGTAAGAAAGTCCTGTGGTGGGCCGGAAGGTTTTCCATTCTCAAAAGGAATAAATACTACTTTATATCCCGAAAGCACCGACCGGTTCCAAGAACCGTGCTGTCCCACAAATAGTCCATTTTTATATTTGGGGGGAAAATTTTCCGCATTATAAAAAGTGAGGCCAAGAGAAGCTGTATGAGGCCCAACTGAAACGTCGGGCACAATTGCTTTTGCTACAAGATCAGCACCTTTTCCAACCATTCGCGGATCTTTCAACTGGCCGAAATAGGAGTAAGGCCATCCATAAAAACCATCTTCCTTTACACTTGTTACAAAGTCTGGCACCAAATTATCCCCCAGTTTGTCGCGTTCGTTGACCGCTGTCCATAATTCACCAGTAACGGGATTCCAGTCCATTCCCACTGGATTTCTAAGTCCGTTTGCGTATATTTTTTCGTTTTGCCCATTCAAATCTACTTCAAGTATATTTGCCCGGCGCACTTCTTCGTCCATTCCGTATTCCCCAACATTGCTGGCAGAACCTACGGAAATGTATATTTTATTCTTCGCTTTGTTGGTGATTACATTTCGGGTCCAATGATGGTTATAGCCACCGGCGGGAAGCTCAACAATTCTTTCTCCCTTTTTTCCCTGCAAGGAAATCTGCCCCTCAGTATATGGATATTTATAGAGCCCATCTGTATTGGCTACGTAAAAATTATTGCCAATTATAAGCATGCCGAAAGGTTGGTTTAAGTTTTCCAGAAATGTTTCCCGAACTTCTGCAGTGCCGTCGCCATCTTTATCACGCAATAATATTATTTTTCCGGCACTTCCTCGCGTATTGGCCTCGCTCACAAATATATCGCCATTGGGGGCAATATAAGTCCAGCGTGGATTTTTAAACCCTTCTGCAAACTTTGTGACTTTAAAACCTTGCGGCGCCACAGGCATTTTACCTTCTGGCCATTCTTCCAAAGTGGTTGTATTTGTAACCGATTTTGTAGCATAGGGTTTTGGAAGTACCAAAGGCCCAATAGCTGTTTGAACCGTATCGGCAGCTTGACTTATTTGGGCTCCACCCATTTCTTCTGTATATTTTTTCTGTTCCGATTTGCAGGAATGGATGGAAAATATAAAAAGCATCAAGAGTAAGCATTTCTTCATAGAATTGTTTTTATTAAAAATAACCAATTAGCCTTTGGCATACATCGTTTTGCGGAAAGTTTAAATAATTTTTAACGGATTGCGGTTTCTGAATGGGTGAATAGGTGAATAGGTGAATAGGTGAATCAGTGAGTAGGTGAATCAGTGAGTAGGTGAATCTGTGAGAAGGTGAGTTGGGATTTGCGTTTTTAGAATTTGTTTTTTCACAAATTCACGAATTCACAAATTCACGCATTCACAAATTCACAAATTCACAAATTCACCATTTATAAATTATCTTTGCCCATATGAGTAGATTGGTTCAAATAGCGGTACTGCCACACCAACAGGAAGATTTGGGTTATATTCTGGAGCTTACATTGGAAAAGGAAAATCTGCGTAGGGACGGTATAAGCGATTGGCGAATCCGTAAACGTTCCATTGATGCAAGGCGAAAACCTATCAAAATAAATCTTCAAATTGAATTATGGCTGAAAGGTGAAAAGCGGGAAGTAATTCCACCTTTTGTGCCGCAGGATGTTTCCGAGGAAAAACAGATAGCAATTATTGGTGCAGGCCCTGCCGGACTCTACGCTGCATTGCGAGCCATTGAAGCAGGTATGAAACCCATAATTTTTGAGCGGGGAAAAGATGTACGCGAGCGCAGGCGGGATTTGGCGGCCATCAATAAAGACCACATTGTAAACCCAGACAGCAACTATTGTTTTGGCGAAGGTGGCGCAGGAACCTATTCAGACGGAAAACTTTATACCCGCAGCAAAAAACGGGGCAATGTATTGAAAGCACTTGAATGGTTCGTCCATTTTGGTGCCGATGAAGCTATTTTGGTAGATGCCCATCCACATATTGGCACCAATAAACTTCCAAAGATTATTACCGCAATGCGGGAGGCGATACTTGAAAATGGCGGGGAAGTACATTTCAATTCGAAATTGACGGATATTAAGCTGAAGAATAATGCAATGCAAGCCATTAAAATTAATGGTGGAAATTGGTTGGAATTTGATAATGTAATTCTTGCAACTGGGCCATTCCGCCAGGGATATTTTTTATTTGCTCCACAAAAAAAATATAAAAATTGAAGCCAAGCCTTTTGCAATTGGAGTGCGCGTGGAACATCAACAGGAACTCATCGATTATATCCAGTATCACGGCGAAGTTGACAATCCATATTTACCGCCCGCCAGTTATGCGTTGGTAGAACAGGTGGATGGACTCGGGGTTTATTCGTTCTGTATGTGCCCCGGCGGAATCATTGCGCCCTGTGCCACGGAACAGGAGGAAGTGGTTACTAATGGTTGGAGCCCCAGTAAACGCAATAATCCGTATGCAAATTCTGGAATAGTTGTAAGCGTATCCCCGGAGGATTTACCAAATTATAAAGAGGGAGACCCATTTGTATGCCTCGACTTTCAAAAATTTGTTGAACAGCGTTGTTGGGAAGCAGGAGGGAAGACCCAAAAAGTTCCCGCCCAACGGATGATTGATTTTGTGGAGGGTAAAGTTTCAACGGATTTTCCAAAAACATCGTATCAACCAGGAATAGTTTCCGCAGATTTGAATGAGGTGCTGCCACCCTTGATTTCAAAAAGATTGAAAAAAGCCTTTGTAGCTTTTGGAAAGAAGATGAAAGGTTATTACACCAACGAAGCGGTGCTGCACGCACCGGAAAGCCGGACTTCTTCCCCAGTTTCCATTCCCCGAAACCCTGAAACCCTGGAACATATTGAAGTAAAAGGGCTCTACCCATGTGGGGAAGGAGCCGGATATGCGGGAGGAATTATTTCCGCAGCTATTGATGGGATTAATTGTGTGGATGCGATTGTTAAAAAAGAGGTGAATTTGTGAGTATGTGAATTTGTGAGTTTGAATTTCGGATTAACAACACCGTGGTGATTTAATTTTAATAATTCACAAAAAAAAGACCACCAAAAACGGCAGCCTTCTTTTTTTAATATTCTTAATGAGGATTATTTTATCTCCAATAGTTCCAGTTCAAAAGTAAGATCCTGTCCGGCCAATGGGTGATTGGCATCCACGATGATGAAGTTGTCTTTCACATCGGCTACGCGCAATTGGCGTTCAGAACCGTCTGGATTTTTGGATACAAGTCCCATCCCTACTTCAGGCTTAATTTCTGGGGGAAGATTATCATTTGGTATTTTCTGGAAAAGTTCTTTTTGTACATCACCATAAGCTTCCTCTTTTGGGATTGTAATGGTTTTCTTTTCATTTACTTTCATATCCACTAAACCCTTTTCAAAACCTGGTATTAATTTACCTTGCCCAAGTTGTACTTCAAGAGGTTCTCTGTTAGCTGAACTGTCGAACACTTGTCCGTTATCCAGTTTACCAGTGTAGTGAAGTTTTACGGTTTCATTTCCTTGTACTTGATTCATATAATTATGATTTTTTCGATTATTAATCAATAAGCGGCAAAACTATGGGTTTGTGTAGCCAATTCCACAGAATTAGGGCAGTAACCGGATGAATTAAGAAAATCTTAACTTTTCGGATTAAAAAAGGTGAACAAGCAAAGAGATTGATTTTTGTGGCTCTTTATTTAATTGTATTGCTTTTAGCGAAACTTTAATATATAACCCAAGCGTGCCACTATGCAAATAGGTTATTTTTGCCAAATCAAATAAAAGTGAAATGATTATCGACATATTAATTGCCATGTTCTGGAGCATTTCCCCACTGGGGGAGGCAAAAGTGGGCATCCCGTATGCTCTCTTTAATGGGGTAAATATGTATGTGTCATTTATAGTATGTTTTATTGCGAATGTACTTGTCTTTCCAATAATGAATTTTTTCCTTGATGTAGTGAACCGTTATTTTATTCGATGGTATCACTATAAAAAGGCGGCAATATTTGTAGCTCGACGTGCAAAAGCCGGGGCTGGGAAAAATGTTAAGAAATATGGTTTTTGGGGTCTGATAATCTTTGTCCTGATTCCCCTTCCAGGAACGGGGGTTTACGCTGGAACCATTGCGGCATATCTTTTTGGATTGCAACGAAAACAGGCTTTTTTGGCAAATACTATAGGAATATTCTTTTCCTGCGTAATTGTGTGGGCCACCACCTTAGCGGCAATTGAAAGTTTTTAATTAGGGAAATTCACTAGAAATGAAATGATTACTATTTTAGGTATGTACAACTTTTGTTATTTCAATTGCGGTACAAAGGAAAATTTACACCTTTACCTCGATGTATAAACTTACCCTTGCGCCATAAATTAACCAAGAGGAACAATCTGGAAGTATTTTTTTTGATTTGGTTTTCCAACTGCTTGAAGTTCAGTACTTTTAAAGGAATAATTTTGAATGTGCACTGTTTTGGGAGCATTACTGACATTAAATTGCTCCTAAAATAACATAAAAAGTGAGATGATTTTTAATTAAGGGAGGAATCGTATAAAGGATAAATTTTATTTTTGCTTGATATATATTAAAATTTGAATGATGGCCAAAGAAAGTGGACAAACTAGGAAGAAAACCAAATTCATCCTCAACTGCACATAATTTTCCTATAGTTGGTATTGGAGCATCTGCCGGCGGACTTGATGCCTTTAAGAAATTGCTTGAATCAATACCGGAAAACTCCAGACATGGCGTATGTTGTGGTACAGCATTTAAACCCCACCCATCAGAGTAGTCTTACAGATATTCTTTCCCGAGTTACCAAAATTCCCATTGAGGAAATTACCGATGAAGTACTAATAGTGCCAAACCATATTTATGTAATGCCTGCCGGCAAAATACTCACCTCCATTGATGGGGTACTTAAGCTAACACAGAGAGACAGTATAAAAACTAATTTAGTAATTGATATCTTTTTTACTTCCATTGCTGTGGTTTGGGAGAGCATGGCAGTTGGTGTGGTACTTTCCGGTACGGGCGCTGATGGCACTGTGGGATTAAAAATGATTAAGGAACACGGAGGTATTACCATTGCTCAGGATGAGTCGGCGGCTTACGGCGGCATGCCACAGAGTGCAGTAGATGCCAATGTAGTGGATTTTGTTCTGCCTGCCGAAAAAATTCCCGGCCAACTGTTGAAGATTAATAGCTCTTACGCTTCTGCCCATGCAATAGGTGAAGAAAAACCACTGCCAAAAAATGATGAGCTAATGCTTACGCAAATATTACAGGTTTTGCATCAAAGTAGCGGTGTTGATTTTAAGCATTATAAACAAAGTACGGTAAACAGACGAATTGGGCGTAGAATGGCGCTGCACAAAAGAGGTAATCTAACAGATTATTTTAAATTTTTGCGCAACGATCAGACCGAACAGCAGGCACTGTTTCAGGATATGCTTATTTCTGTAACTTCTTTCTTCCGGGATCCAGCAACATTTGAGACATTAACGGAAAAAGTGTTCCCTGCGCTTCTTAAAAACAAAAAGACTGACGAGGCCCTCCGATTTTGGATTGCCGGATGTGCCACAGGTGAGGAAACTTATTCTATCGCTATCTGCCTGCACGAGTTTTTAGGAAAAAAAATACCAGATATAAAAATTCAAATATTTGCTTCCGATATATCTGAAAGTGCCATAAGCAAGGCACGAACAGGTGTTTATAGCAAAGATAAGTTGCAAAACATATCAGAACCTCGGCTCAGTTATTATTTTACAAAAACGGAAGGAGGTTACCGTGTAAATAAAAATATTCGAGACCTATGTGTGTTTGCAAATCACAACTTTTTAAAAGATCCGCCATTTGCAAGAATGGACTTGATTAGTTGCCGAAATGTGCTTATTTACATGGAAACTTTTTTGCAGAAAAGAGCCTTGTCCACCTTTCATTATGCGTTAAACAAAAATGGTTTGCTTCTACTTGGCAAATCTGAAACGGTTACTGCCTCGCCGGAATTGTTTACACCTTTTGACAAGAAAAATAAAATCTATTCACGAAAAATGGGTACAAGCCATTTTATGCAGGTTGCTTCAAGGCTTAGGGAACATACAATAACTACAAATGATACCATATCCAAAAAAAAGGTTCCCAAAACCGACTTTCGCGATAGCGCTGATGCCATACTTATTTCAAAATCGCCCGCAGCTGTTGTCATAAATGCAGAAATGGACATTGTGCATATTCATGGAGACATAGAGCCTTTTTTAAAACATTTACCCGGCAAACCCTCCCTTAATCTTATAAAAATGGCAAGGGAAGGATTAGCATTTGAATTGCGAAGTGCTATGAATAAAATAAAAACAGGCCAGAACACTTTTATTAAAAAGGAAATACCTTTTAAAACAAACCGAAAAAAAGCGCTGGCCAGTATTGAAATAGTTACGCTTACAAACACTGCTGAGCCTCATTATTTAATATTATTTACCAAAACCCATTTACCTGCAAAGGAAGAAATTTTGATTCGCCCCGTGGGTGATATGGGGGCAACAATAAAACGGAACGAACAGTTAGAAAAAGAGCTGGCAGAAAGCCGGGAAGACATGCTTTCCATCACCGAAAATATGGAAGCTGCCAATGAAGAACTGCAAAGTTCCAATGAAGAGTTGCAGAGTGTAAATGAAGAGATGCAAAGTTTTAACGAAGAATTGGAAACATCGAAGGAGGAGTTGCAATCAAGTAATGAAGAACTGATTATCCTTAACCAGGAATTGAGCGAGAAACAGGAACAATATAACACAAGCCGTGATTATTCGGATTCCATAGTAAGTACCATCAAAGAACCCTTGCTTGTTTTAGATAAAAACCTTCGTGTAAAATCTGCCAATGCATCTTTTTATAGAAAGTTTCAACTTAGCGAAAAAGAAACGGAGGGGTACTTATTTTATGAATTGCAAAACCATCAATGGGATAATTATGATTTAAGAAGAATGCTCGAAAAAATTCTTCCACAGAAAAATAAGGTCGAGGATTTTGAAATGATCGTCGATAAAAGAATTATGCTTTTGAATGCAAGAGAGTATATTAAGCGAAAAAAATACCCAACCGCTAATTCTACTCGCTATTGAAGATGTTACCGATAGTAGATTGGTAAAGAAATTAAAAAAGAGTGAGGCCGCTCAGGCAAAAATTGCATCACATTTAAAACTTGCCACCGATTCCGCCAATTTGGGTACCTGGCTATTAGATGTGAAAACGCAAAAATTAGAATGGAACACGCTGCATAAAAAAATCTGGGGTTTTGATGAGCAAAAAGATATTAAATATGATGACTGGGTTAACCTAATTGTTCCTGCCGACAAAGAGAAAGTCTTAAAAAATATGGAGTTAGCAAAAACTGACGGTACTGTTTATGATGTAGATTACAAAATTAAGAGGGCAGATGATGGTGCTATCCGATATATCCATTCGGTAGGAAAATTTAATTATAATCAACAAGGCGAGACTGAGACGTTCACAGGAATTAGTATTGATATTACGGAACAGAAAAAGGCCGAGGAAAAAATTAAAATAAGCGAGGCAAAATTCAGGACACTTTCAGAAAACATTCCGCACTTAGTTTGGACTTCAACACCCGATGGAAAGAAAAATTTCTTCAATAAATTTTATCTGGATTACACAGGAAAAACTTTTGAAGAATTGGAAGGTGATGGTTGGCAGTCAACTATTTGGCCAGATGACCTGAAGAAGGGGTTGAAGCAATGGAGAAAGGCAATAAAATCAGGAAAGGATTTCATAATTGAAAAGCGAATTCAACATCGGGATGGAACTTATCGATGGCATTTATGCCATAGCAACATTCAAAAAGATGATGAGGGGAAAATTATTGGATGGATAGGAACAAATACTGAAATTGAGGAACAGGTAAAGATTACCGAAGCATTGGCCCGAGGGGAAGAACAATTCAGAACCTTTGCCAACAGTATTCAAAACCTTGCGTGGATTGCCAATGGCGAGGGATGGGTTTACTGGTATAACAAGCGATGGCTCGATTATACAGGATTCACGTTAAAAGAAATGGAAGGCTGGGGATGGGAAAAAGTGCATCATCCCGACCATGTTGAAAAAATAATGGAACTAACAAAAAAGTTATGGAAAAAAGGCGAAGCATTTGAGCTCATCTTTCCATTGCGCAGGCATGACGGAGAATATCGTTGGTTTCTCACCAATGCATTGCCTTTAAAAGATGCGAACGGAAATGTGGAGCGATGGATAGGTACCAATACCGATATCACGGAACAAAAAAGCTTTACCGAAGCATTGGAAGAGAAAGTGCATGAGCGTACCGAAGAATTACATAAAATGAATTTAGAGCTTGAACATACCAATGATGAGTTAACTTCATTCAGTTATGTTGCCAGCCATGACTTGCAGGAACCCTTACGGAAAATCCAAATGTTTTCGTCCCGCATTTTAGAAACGGAATATCACTCATTATCCGAAAATGCAAAGAATTATTTTGATAGAATGCAGCGTTCGGCATTTAGAATGCAAAAACTGATACAGGATTTAATCGCATATTCCCGGGTAAATATTAAAGAAACAAAATTTCAAAATACCGACCTCAACGAGATTATTAAAGATGTAAAGGAAACCTTATCTGAAGAACTGGAACAGAATGATGTTACCTTCAAGTTAAAGAACATCTGCGACGTTAAAATTATCCCGGTACAATTCACGCAGGTGCTACTTAATTTGGTAAGTAACGCCATTAAAGTTTGCCCAGGCAGAACAACCAGTAGTTATTGAAATTGATTGTGAGGAAGTAAAGGGAAAGGAAACAGGTATAGAATCACTATCAGATGAAGTGGATTATATTCATATTCGAGTGTCAGATAATGGGATTGGCTTTGAACCTCAATATCACGAAAAAATATTTGAAGTGTTTCAACGCCTTCACGGGAAGGAGGAATATATAGGAACGGGTATGGGGCTTGCTATCGTTAAAAGAATTATAGAAAATCATGATGGGGTTATATTGGCAGAAGGTAAAGTAAATGAAGGTGCTACATTTAATATATATATCCCCGTTTAAAGCGGTTTTTTTTTCAGATATGCCTAGATTACCGATTACTTTTTGTTTCAATTCATGACTATATATATGCTGACGTAAGCTTTTTTTGTGATTTCCCTAACAAAGGAACGTACGGAATTTCAAAAAATATTTCCTTATTTTTAGCGATTAAAATTTTTTAAAATCCATTCAAGAAGGGAAATGGATTTTTTACAACAACAATTAAAATGAAATTTATAATTTAACCTAATTGCTAAAATTCCCAGCGTTATCGTGATATTGCAAATTGAAGTTTAATCTTTAACTTGAAAAATATGGTACCACCCAAAGACGTTAAAATTATAGATTTTCCTACTTCCGTTATGTGGTTTGACGAGCATGGAATTCTCTGCTCAGTTGCTAAAAAGGTGCCCTCCCAAACATTGGAGGAAGCAAAAAAAACAATGATTGAATTCAGAAAATTAACGGGTGGAAAAAAAGTCTGTCTACTTTCAGACAGCACAGATTCACCTCCTTCCAATAAAGAAATGCGTGATTATGCCGCCGAGGTAATCCCGGAAATTGCAAAAGCGGTTGCAGTAATATCAAGATCTGCCGTAGGGAAAATGGCAGCCAATTTATTTTTCAGCATCAAAAAACAACCTTATCCTGTAAAAATGTTCAACGAGGAAAATGAAGCTAAGGAATGGCTAAAGCAATATCTATAAAACAACTTTAGCATGTTTAATCTCCCCATCTTTCAATGGCTCAGGAATGTTTCTATCGCAAAAAAATTATATACTGTGGTAGGCGTTATGGCTGTTCTTATTTTTGTGGAACTTGGCACCCTTTACTTTGCCGTTAATACACTTTCGTCAATAAGAGCTTTTGTGGGAGCTGAGGGACTATGGTCAAAATCACAAAAGGATGCCGTTTATTTTTTGCAAAAATATTCCCAAACATATAATGAAAAAGATTTACAATCATTTTATAATTATATGAAAGTGCCTTTGGGCTATCATAAAACATTACTGGAAATAAAGAAGAAGAATACCGATTTTGAGCGTTGCCCGACAGGGCCTTCTTGGAAGGAAAAACCATCCCGATGATATTGATGGAATGATAAGATTGTTTCGGCGATTTAAGGACAATTCATACATTGATAAGTCCATTCATATATGGACAGTAGCAGATTCAACCATTGCGGGGTTAATACCCATTGCAGAAAGATTACAGGCTGAAATAAATTCTACATCCAGTTCACAAAATAATTTGGATGGAATTATTCAGGAAATACAGGCAATTAACCAAACACTTACCCAGCTCGAAGATGATTTTTCCTATACACTGGGAGAAGGCGCGCGTTGGCTTGAAAATACCATTTTGGCAATTTTGCTTGTCATTGCATTTACCGTTGAGATTAGCGGACTGATACTTACCTATTTTGTAGTAAGAGGTATTACCAGGGGATTAAATGAAATTACGAGGGCATCAAAACGTATTGCCAACAGCGATTTTGATGCTAGAGCAAAAGTATTTGCAAATGACGAGATTGGTGATTTGGCAAACTCATTCAATGATATGGCCCTTGCACTTTCCAACAGTATCCAAAAAGAAAAGCAATCCAATAAAGATTTAGAAGCCCAACTAAATTACATTCAGGAAAATAAAAAAAGGATTGTAAGCATAATGGATGCCTTGCTAAAAACCACTCGATTGGATTTTTCAGAAAAACTTGCTATAAGTGATAGAGGTGATGAACTGGATGCCATTGCCGTGGGCCTGAATACAATGAGTGAGGAACTGGAATCCCATCTGCAACAATTAAAAGAGAGCGAAGAAAAACTGCACAATGCACAACGCTTGGCCCATATTGGTAGTTGGGAATGGAATATTGCCGACAATACCATTGAATGGTCTGACGAACTGTACAGGATTTATGGAATGACCCGAGAAAACTTCGTGGCGAATTATGAAAATTATTTGAAATGTATTCACCCTGAAGATAGGGAGAATGTGGACCAAATAATACAAAAAGCATATCAAGACCATCAACCTTTCAGTTTTTTTCACCGGCTTATCTTACCCAATGGAGAAGAGCGTACCCTACATGCAAGAGGAGGTGTTTTTCTAAATAAGGAAGGCCAGATTGTCAGGATGAATGGCACAGCGCAGGATGTTACGGAACACAAGCAAACCGAAATAAAACTAAATCAATATAACCTTGAATTAGAAAGAAAAAACCAGGAATTAGAATCCAAAACAAATTTTATTCGGGAAAATGAAAGAAGAATAGTTGATATTATGGAGGCGTTGATAAAAACCACCCAAATGGATTTTTCAGAAAAGCTTGATATCAGCGATAGAGGGGACGAACTGGATGCCATTGCCGTTGGGTTAAACACAATGAGTGAAGAACTTGAATTCCATTTACAACAATTAAAAGAGAGTGAAGAAAAACTTCAGGATGCACAACGGTTATCCAAAATAGGGAATTGGGAGTGGAATATTGAGACTAACAAAGTATATTGGTCCAATGAGATGTTTAACCTTTACGGATACGGAAATGAAAGGTTTGAGGTTAGTTTTGAAAAAGCTCTCGAGCGTATGCTGCCAGAAGATGCGGAACGAACACGGACAAGAATGAAATTGCATATGGAGGATGCTTTAAAGGCATTTAAGGAAAATAATACACTGGAGCACGAAAACGATCCGGCCATATACACCCTTGTTTTGCCCGATGGCAGTAAAAAAGTGGTACAGGGCATAGGCAAAATAATATTAAACTCTAACGGACAAGTAACCAGAATGTCTGGAACTGTGCAGGATATAAATGAACAGCACAAAGCCCAAAAAATAATAAACGAATACAACATTGAATTAGAGATAAAAAATAAAGAGTTAGCTCAGTTTGCATACGCTGCCTCACACGATTTGCAAGAACCTCTTAGAACTATTTCAAACTTCTCTAAATTATTAGCCGGTAAATTAGAGAAGTATCCTGATGAAGATATGAATCAATACATGCGTGTGATTACAGGAAGCGCCACCCGTATGTCAAACCGAATTTTTGATTTGCTGGAATATTCCAAAATTGGAAAAAATATGGTAAAGTCAGAATCAGATTGTAATGTATTAATAGAGGAGATATTAATTGATTTAGCTGCAATTATCGAAGAAAATGGGGCAGAAATTAATTTTGAAAAATTGCCCGTTTTACTCTGCGGCGATTTAACATTAGTTTTTCAAAACCTTATAATCAATGCCATCAAATTTAAAAGAGAGGGCATTCCGCCTGTTATAAATATTTCAGCAACCGATAAGGGAAAAGAATTTCTTTTCACCATTAAAGACAATGGTATCGGCATTGAAAAAGAATACTTTGACAGAATATTTATAATTTTTCAACGCCTGCATACGCGAGAGCAATATGAGGGCACAGGAATAGGACTTTCACTATGCAAAAAAATTATTGAATTGCATGGAGGAAAATTATGGGTTGAATCTGAATACGGAAAAGGAAGCACATTTTATTTTACAATACCCAAAAGTTAATTCAATCATATTATGAGAAAAAAACTAAACTGCATTTTATTAGTTGATGATGATCCGGATGATAACTTCTATCACCAAATCATAATCAAGGAAATGAACATTGTCAACAACATTGATGTTGTAAGAAACGGAATTGAAGCATTAGAATATCTTAAAAATGATAAGCAATTGCCGCCAGACCTCATATTTTTAGACCTCAACATGCCCAAAATGAACGGTTGGGAATTTTTAGAACAATATAAACAATTAGGTATAGGCCAAAAAGCACGAGTGCTTATTGTGATTTTAACAACATCTGCAAACCCCGAGCATATAATTATGGCAAAGACAATAGAGGATGTAACAGGCTTTAAAACAAAACCCTTAACCAAAGAAATGCTTACCGAAATTTTGAATGAACATTTTCAGGAGTACGTATGAGATGAAAATTACACAGTCTAAATTTGGGTTAACCAATTTATTATTTTACTATCCGAAATAATGAGAAATTATTAAATTTTGGTAGTATTTCCCGTAGCGTTATAATGTAAAAATATCTGTAAATATAAACTCGACTGAATTTTTATTCATTTCTTTAAAAAGTATTTTGGCATAATTTTAGTTTAAACTCTCCTTTTGTAGTAAAAAAGATACAAACATTAAAACATTTATCTTAACTTTATAACAGTGGATAGTACATAATTTTAATGCAATTTCAATTAATTATAACTCATTTGAATTATTTGTAACACTATTGAGACGCTAATTTCTAGTTCATATTCTAAAGAATTAATTTAGCCCTAACAATAACCAACCAATGAAAATTTTTGTCAAATTTGATTTTGCGAAGGCTTGCAATAAAGTCATCCAAGAAAAACTTACCGAGCTCAATATAAACTATAAAATATTGAGTTTTGGAGAAGTTGAGTTTTTAGAACAGGTACCCCTTGATGTACTGGAATCACTTGACAAATCACTTAAGGAATATGGGATTGAAATTATTGAAAATCAAAAAGTCATATTGGTTCAAAAAATAAAGGATACCATTATCAATATGGTTTTCAATGATGAGGCTACAATAAATGTAAAAAGTTCTGCTTATTTATCAGATAAATTGGGATATAGCTATGGGTATCTGTCAAACCTATTTTCAGAAGTAACCTATACTTCCATTGAGAACTTTATCATTCTTCAAAAAATTGAATATACAAAAACATTAATTGCCAGGACAGAATTAACCCTGACAGAAATAGCTTTTAAGCTGAACTATTCCAGTGTTTCCCATTTAAGCAGGCAATTTAAAAACACAGTTGGTATTACCCCCACGGCATTTCAACGAATCATAAACAAACGAAGGGAATTGACCGTTAGTAAAAAGTAAAATTAAAAAATGACAGAAGATTACACATACGTTGTATTGGCTGAGGACGATGAAGACGACAGATTGTTTTTTACGGCTGCGTTTGAGGAAATAAAAATAAAAACCAAAGTGGTTACTTATGAAGATGGTGTTGCGCTGATGGAGGCTTTGAACCATCCCGACTCTGTTATGCCAAATATTCTATTTTTGGATTTGAATATGCCCAAAAAATCTGGATTGGAATGTTTAAAGGAAATTAAAAGCTGTGATAGGTTTAAGGATCTCGCCATTGCCATCTATTCAACCTCGGCATCGGAAGAAGATATAGAGAATACCTTTGTTAATGGAGCTAATATCTATATTAAAAAACCAAGCACCTTTAACGATCTGAAAAGAATTTTATGTAACGTAGTGACTATGAATTGGCAATATGATACAAACAGTTTAAACAGAGATAATTTTGTATTGCGCCTTTAGGTTACTACATTGCGGATAGAAAACTTTTAAAGTTTTCTTTGTTTATTTATCGTTTTAAATGTTTTATTCTTATAAAATGCCCTAAGAAAGGACCTCTTTTTTGCGCCTTTCCATTTCCTTTCCTAAGGCTATATCCTCCTGTTTCTCTTTATTGCCATGTTAAACTGAAGTTTTTTACTCCCGTTCACTCTCCATTTTTTCAATTTAAGTGAATTGTATAACGATTGAAGAAAATTCTGTAACGAATATCAATGAGTTTGGATATTTCTTTGTAAAAGATAAACCCCTAAAATCTTTTCATTATGCAAACTAACCGATCACAACAATTAAAGCAGTATGCGCGAGTTGCAAGAACCTTCCCCAAAATACTCAGCAATGCCACTAATGCGCGAATTAGAACATTGGTTACTACTAAAAATTCTCAAATTCAATAATCTTATTTAAGATAATTAATGATCAACATTGAGTCAAAAATAAATGATGCCAATTCATTCTTTAAAACTTTAAAGAATGAGCTAGGTGGCACTTTGACTTCAAACGCTACCGAATTTACACTTCAACTGGATCAAAAATTAGGAGGTGGTAGTGTACGATCAATAATCTTAGAGGAAGGAATTTCCGTCTTTGAATTTAATTTAAATCTCACCCAGGATATACAAATAACTGTAGATTCGTTGCTTGAAACAAATGTGAATTTCATCTATTGCTCAAAAGGAAAATTATCACACTCTTTTGGCATTCATGATACCGTTAATTCAATTGAAACATTTCAAACCAGCATATTATCCAATATAACCTCTGCCAGAAATACCATTTTGTTTGAAAAGGATATCCAAATTGTTGCAACGGTGATTTCCATAAATACAAAATATGAGTATAGCACCGATTCTTATTGGAACACCAGCTTACGCAATTTATTTATTGCTGAACAAAAAAAAGACTACCTATATATTGGTTCTTACAATCTTAAAATAGCTGAAAGTATAAAACAATTACAGTCAATACAGCAAAAGGGATTGGTTAGGGCCCTTTTAACCAAAGGAATCGTAAACGTTATTTTAGCGCTTGAAATTGACCAGCACAATAGAGATAAAGAAAATACGGAACTAGCCGCTACAACCCTCACCAAAACAGAACTTCTCATCATTCAAGACGTTATAGATTACATTGACAACGCACCAGCTTTAGATCATAAAATTGATAATTTAGTTAAAATGTACGGGCTGTCGGCAGCCAAATTTCAGGAAGGGTTTAAATTAAAACATGGATTGACCGTTTGCGAATATATTCGGTCTGTACGACTAAGAAAATCGGAAGAACTTTTAACCAATACGGATTTAAACATTTCAGAAATCGTTTATAGTATAGGATTTAGCAATAGAAGTTATTTTTCTAAGATTTTTAAGGAAAAATTTGACTGTTCTCCTCGTGAATACAAAAAAAATAAGTCGGCTGTTTCAGCCTAATATTTAAGAAGACACATTCAACGGATTTTTAATTAAAAAAAAAGCTATAAAAACCATAACTTTATTCAACATGGTTTTACAGCTGTTATTCTTCCAATGATACTATTTTAAAAAAGGGGTAATTGAAATATTTTAAACGAATGCAGGATTTCTGTGTTCGGGATATTTCAGAAAATTTAACCCCCTGTTCTTGCAGTTAGGCATAAAATCTTCTTGCTGAACTTAATTCTTATTGTAATACTATGGATTTAAGACGTTTAAAATTAGCATTGGATTTATATGATAACGCACCGTGCGGGTCCGTTACTTTTCAAAATGACGGCCTTATATTAGATTTCAATAAAACACTTTCCAATTGGCTGGGTTATAAAAAAAATGAATTAATAAATAAAAGAACCATAGCAAGTCTGTTTGAAAAAGAAGGCCAACATTTCTTTGAAACGCATTTTTTTTCATCCATTAAAATGCAAGGTTTTATTAAAGAGGTGAATTTTGATATTTTAAAAAAAAATAAAGATATACTTCACGTAATGATTAATGTAAGGGAAATACCTGAACACGATAATCAACCCATATCTTATCAAGCTATCATTTTAGATATTTCAGATAGATTGCATTATGAAAATGAGCTTTTAGCGGCTAAAAAAAAGGCAGAAGCCGAATCTAAGGCCAAAGCTGATTTTTTGGCAACCATAAGCCATGAAATTAGAACACCACTCAATTCAATTTTAGGCATCGGGAATCTTCTGCACCAGACCCCTTTGAATGAAAATCAGAAAGAGTATGCGCGGTTATTACTTCATTCATCTGAACACTTGTTAAGTCTCGTTAATAATCTCTTGGATTTAAGTAAGATTGAAGCCAAAAAAATTGTATTGGAACAAGTTCCTTTTAATATTGTTGAATTAACAAATATTTTAAAGCAAACTTTTTCAGTGAGGGTTAATGAGAAAAAGATCAAGTTGAAAGTGGAGCTGGATAAAAATCTGCCGCATTCCCTTATTGGCGATCCCGTGAAACTTAATCAAATACTGACAAACCTAATAGGCAATGCCATTAAATTCACGAAAAAGGGGTGGGTTTCATTGTCCATTTTAGTTGTTAAAAATAAAAAGGCTGAAGTGTGCCTTCAATTTAAAGTGACGGATACAGGAATTGGAATTCCTAAAGAAAAAATAGAAACGATTTTTCAGGAATTTTCACAAGCGAGCTATGATGTTAATGTTGAATTTGGAGGAACCGGACTTGGACTGACCATAAGTAAAAATTTATTGGAATTATACGATAGTACCTTGAACGTAAAAAGTGAACTAAATGTAGGTTCAGAATTTAGTTTTAATATTTGGTATAAAAAATCCAAAATACGCATCCCCAAAAAAGAAACCACTATCAATACCATACAAAGACATGATTTTAAATCATTACATGTTCTAGTAGTTGACGATAATCCCGCAAATATATTTATCGCTACGAAATACTTGGAACAATGGAAAATTGCATATAAATCTGCTGAAAGTGGGCAAAAAGCAATTAATCTTATTAAAAAACAGCACTTCGACATTATCTTGCTTGATTTGCAAATGCCAAAAATGAACGGGTATGAAACCGCTAAAAAAATCAGGAAATTAAAGCTTAAGAAACGGCCCGCTATTATATCCTTTTCCGCTTCCTCTATCGGCGAAATATCCGAGAAACTTTTTGATGCCGGCATAGACAATCATCTTCCCAAACCATTTCAACCCATGCAACTCTTTGAAATATTAAAAGAGTACCAAGAGCCCAGAAAGAAGAAGCCCGCAAGCAAAAATCCCACAAAACAAGGGAACGCTCTTATTGTAAAATCAACCAAAACGCCTACTGCAAGTTATAATTTGGAGCGCTATGAAAAAATGGCCGATAAGAATATCGAATATCTTGATAAATTTCGGCTTAGTACCCTAGAGGCCTTGATTAATTATCAAAAGGAGTTTGAAAATGTACTAATTACAAAAGATGCCAAATTACTTTCTGATCTCATCCATAAGAGCACCATGTCATTTTATTATATACAGGCAGATCCTTTGAGTGAACTTTTAAAAGAATGCCGACGAATTTTAAAAGAGGAATCCGACAATCATAGCCTTCTAAAAACCAATGTAAAGGAAATTAAATTTGAATTCAATACTATTATTGAAGGGTTAAAGAGCGATAATCTGGCTTTAGTGAATTAATACTCTTTTGAAGAGAAGGAGGGTCAGAACAGGGTAAATTGTTACTTCCCGATGCAGAAATTCGCAAAAATGTTCCCGAGCAGTTCGTCGTTAGAAATTTCTCCGGTTATTTCACCAAAATAATAAAGGGCCTGTCGAATATCAATAGCTAATAAATCGCCGCTAAGATTGTTGTCAATGCCTTCCTGTACTTTGGTTATTTCTTCCAAAGCCTTCAGCATAGCATCATAATGGCGGCTATTTGTTACTATGGTTTCATTGTTGCGGAGTGCGCCGGTGTTTACAAAATCAAGCAACTTGTTTTGAAGCTCTTCAACGCCTTGCTTTGTTTTTGCGGAAAGTAATAAATACAAAGACCCTTCGACTGCGCTCAGGGTGACATTGAGTTGTTGGATTTCTTCTTTTGAAAGTTTATCGACCTTATTGGCAACTATCAAAAGATTTTTTTGGGGATATTTATTTTTTATGGTTTCAATTTCAACTTTGAACTTTGAACTTTGAACTTTAAATTTTTCCGCGTCAAAAAGATAAATTACAACTTGCGCGGCTTCTATTTTCTGATAGGTTTTTTGAATTCCCAAACCTTCAATTATATCTACGGTTTCTCTGATTCCCGCAGTGTCAATAAAGCGGAAACCGATACCGCCAATTATAATTTCGTCTTCAATAGTATCACGGGTAGTTCCAGCAATTTCTGAAACAATTGCGCGATCTTCATTCAGTAGTGCGTTTAAGAGCGTAGATTTTCCCACATTTGGTTCGCCCAACAATAGCTACGGGAATTCCATTTTTTAATACATTTCCTGTGGCGAAGGAATCTATCAAACGCTTAAGCACTTGTGTAATTTTTGAAATAAGTTTTTGAAATTCCTCGCGGTTTGCAAACTCCACATCTTCTTCGGCAAAATCGAGTTCCAACTCAATTAATGAGGCAAAATTCAAAAGTTCTTCACGAAGTTTTTTTATTTCTGAAGAAAACCCGCCGCGCATTTGCTGAATTGCCAGTTGGTGGCTTGCGGCACTGTCGCTTGCAATTAAATCTGCAACTGCTTCCGCTTGGCTCAAATCCATCTTTCCGTTAAGAAAGGCACGCAGTGTAAACTCGCCAGCTTGTGCCATTCTACAACCTTTACGGAGGCATAATTGAATTATTTCCTGTTGGATGTAATTACTGCCGTGACAAGAAATCTCTACCACATCTTCCCCGGTATAGCTATTGGGATTTTTAAAAATGGTTGCGAGCACTTCGTCGATTACGCGTTCGCCATCCTTTATATGTCCCAGATGGACTGTATGTGTTTTCTGCTTTGAGAGTTCTTTTCCTGTTGTAGAAATAAAAATACCGGCTGCAATCGGGATGGCCTCCGGTCCTGAAAGCCTTAAAACAGCAATTGCTCCCGCGCCTGCAGGGGTTGCCATTGCCACTATAGTGTCTGTGTGTGTCATTGGCTGCAAAGGTAGCATTAGTTTGGTATATTTTAAAAATTTGTAGAAATGGGAGTGAGGGAAATAAAAAAAGGGTTACACGTATACAACCCTTTTTCTTTTCGGAATAATTTATATTATTTCAATAAGCAAAATTCTTAAAGTTTCCAGTCATAGTAACTGTTGGTCCCGCACCTGAAATAGCCGTAATTGTGAAATTTCCGGATATCAAACGGCCATCCTCGCTTTCAGGATTTGCTTTGTTTTCCGTGATATTTACCTCTCCTTCGGAAGCGTTGTAAGTAACCTGGGCGTCTTGGTCCCTAATAACCACGCTGGTTATAAATCCATTGGTAGCCACATCACCAATAATTTTGGTTATTCCACTTCCAAAACCTCCTGTTTGATTTAAAAAGATGCGGATAATATTTGTATTTTCATCTGTGACCGCAAGGGTTAAACCGTTTTCGTTGCTGTAATCACTTGAATAAAAACCCAAGCGGGCTACGTAATTATTGCCAAAGCCACCGCCATTGAGAGTTGCACTAAATTCTGCTTCGGGAGCACTTCCGCCCTCATCGCCATCATCCTTTTTAGAACAGGAAATAATTACTACAGAAAGAAAAAGAATGCTAAGAGTTTTAAAGATTTTCATGTGTTTCGTTTTTAGTTATTATGATTTTTAAACTAATTACACATCGAAATGGTAAAGAAAATATCATCATCATTTCAAAAAAAATATCCACCGAAAGGTGGATATTTTTAAATCTAACAATCTAACAATCTAACAATCTAACAATCGAAACGTCGAATAATCTAATTATTCAGCATCACCGGCATTACAAGCATAGTAACGGTTTCGCCTTCATCCAGTCCATCAACGGGTGTAAGAATTCCGGCACGGTTGGGTAAGCTCATTTCCAATGAAACCTCATCGCTGGTGAGATTATTAAGCATTTCAGTAAGGAAACGGCTATTAAAGCCAATTTGCATATCGTCGCCTTGATAATCGCAGGTTAAACGCTCTTCGGCTTTGTTGCTGTAATCTATATCTTCTGCGGAAATATTCAATTCCGCTCCAGCAATTTTCAAACGGATTTGGTGTGTGGTTTTGCTTGAGAAAATAGAAACACGACGAACGGAATTTAAAAATTGGTTTCTGTCAATAACCAACTTGTTTGGATTCTCCTTCGGAATAACCGCTTCGTAGTTTGGGTATTTTCCGTCAATCAATCGACAGACCATTTCGGTATTTTCAAAAATGAATTTGGCGTTGCTGTCGTTATATTCTATTGTAACGTTTTCCTCGCTTCCCGCAAGTATGCTTTTTAAAAGGGTTAAGTGGTTTTTTCGGCATAATAAATTCCGCAGTTTGCGAAGCGCTAATATCGTCACGGGTATATTTTACCAATTTGTGCGCATCGGTTGCCACAAATACTAAATTGTCTGTAGAAAACTGAAAGAATACACCGCTCATTACAGGTCGTAAATCATCATTTCCAGAAGCAAAAATAGTTTTGCCAATTGCGGTTGCAAGTACATCGCCCTGCACAACGGTTGAAGAAGGATCCTTCAATTCAACAGCGTTTGGAAATTCTTCGCCATTGGCGTATGCCAAAGCGTATTTTCCGTGGTTGCTGCTTATTTCAATAGTGTTGTTGTCTTCAACAGTAAAGGTTAAAGGCTGCTCCGGAAACGTTTTAAGCGTTTCCAGCAAAAGTCGCGCAGGAATGCAAACCATTCCTTTTTCGGTGCTTTCCACTTCCAGTTTTGAGGAAATGGTTGTTTCCAAATCGGAAGCTGAAACGGTAAGGGATTTTCCATCTAAATTGAAAAGGAAATTATCTAAAATAGGCAGGGTATTATTGTTGTTGATAATGCCGCCCAAAACCTGCAGTTGTTTTAATAAATACGAACTCGATACGATGAATTTCATTATTTGTTTTTTTATTTGAAATAGTCCTCAAAAATGCTCGCTCAACACTTTTAATTTATAATGGAATAAAAGTTGGTAAGCTTGTCCGACTTCATAAAAATTAATGTTTTCATTAAGGTTACTGAGCGAAGTCGAAGTACAAATATATTTCAATTGAAGTGTTTGTTAAAACAAACTTATCAACATTTAGCGGGTGTATTTACGTTTGCGGTAGATGATAAAAGCAATTCCGAAAAGGGCTAATAATCCCAACGGTAACAGGAGGTTAAGCACTTGCCACTTTGCGCGTTGTTCCGCTGTTTTTTGGGGATCGAGAAAAGGCACCGCAATTTGCCGTGTGCGAATGTTTATAAGTCCGCTGTCATCGAGAAGATAATTAACGGCATTCAGCAGAAATTCCTTGTTTCCGTAGAATTGATTGGTCATTTTATCGAAGCCAAGTTCCAACGGGCGATTGCCCTGCATTTGATTTTTTATAACGTCACCATCGCTGATAACTATCATTTTCGAAGGCTTTCCTTCGTCAATATTTTTCAATTCGCCTTCTAAATTTATGGGCTTCACGCGGTTTTTATATGCGGAAGTAAATTCGCCTTCCAATAAAACAGCTAGGGGAATTTCGCCAGCATTGTATTCGTTTGGATTTGGACCTTCGTTTACAACCTTTAAATTCTTTGGAATTTCCACATCAAAATCAATAGGGAAGGGGAGTCCCACAATTTTTGATATAGGCGAGGTGGAAAGCAGAACGGTTTTTTTAATATTGTTCGGAAGCGTATCGATGGCGCTTGCATAATCAAATTTTACCGCTTCAATATTCGACACTATTGGGTGATTGTTTGCGCTGCTACTTAGCGGACTGAAAAACCATGGATAGCGGTTGTATTGTGAGTCGCGTTCATCACCGCTTGCCAAAACGATAGGTGCGGAATATACATCTTTCACCAAATTAGGATTTATCCGAATTCCATATTTGAAAAAGAAATCGTTCAAGTTCAGATCTTTTCCAAAAGCAAAGGTTGTTCCGGAAACAGTATCAACTTGCATTTGTGTTGCATCCAAAAGCCAAAGCGATTTGCCGCCATTCATAATATATTGGTCCAATACGTATTTTTCTTCATCACTGAAAGCTTCCGTAGGTTGGGCGGTAACTATTAAATCAAAACTTTCCAACGCTTTTAAAGTTTTTTCTGGATTGGAAGCAACTGAATCCAAGGTAAAAGGTGCAATAAAATAGTATTCGCGTAAGGTTGAAAAGAAATCGGCAATGTAACGGTCTTCGTATTCCCCATTTCCTTTTAGAACAGCCACTTTCTTTGATTTCTCACTTGCAATTTTTTTGAATGCATCAGCAAAGGCATATTGCAAGTTTTGAAGCGAACTATTTACTCTTTCTTCAGAAGTTGCGCCGAGTTGGTTTTTCAATAAACCGATTTTAACTGACTTACCGTCGTGATGGGCAAGTGCCCACGGATAAACAAGCTCGGTACTTTGTTTGCCATTTTCCATAACCGAAACCTGTGCGGGAATCAATCCAAATTTTTCAAATTGTGATTGAAAGGCTTCATTGCCTTTTTCGGTGGGATCGATAAATTCAAATTTTATATTGGGGTTGTAAGCTGAAAATTCCTCTAAAAGTTGTTCGGTTTCAGTTTGTAATCTTCGGAACTCGGGTGGAAAATCTCCTTTCAGAAAAACATCAACAATTAGGGGCGAATCCACTCGGTCAACAATTTGTTTCGCTTCTTCGGAAAGCGTAAAACGTTTGTCCTGGGTTAGGTCAAAGCGTTTGTAGAAATAGTTTCCCAGTATATTCAATAAGATTAATGCCGCGATCAAAACTATTAATGAAACGATATTTTTTTTAATTGAAGTCTTCATTATTGTTTCTTCAATTTAAAAATGGTTAGTGCTATAAAAAATACCGTAACGCTCAAAAAATAAATCAAATCACGAGTATCCAAAACCCCTCTGGCTACACTGTCAAAATGGGCTTTCATACCGAAGTCTGAAATATTTAATGTGAATGAAGTAAACCCTTCAAAACCATAATAAAGTGCGAAACAAAGAAATACGGCAATTATAAAAGCCACGATTTGATTTTGGGAAAGGGTGGATGAAAATATTCCGATGGAAGTATAGGCAAACACTAAAAATAGTAAACCGATATAAGAACCAATTGTGCTGCCCACATCCCAATTACCGGAAGGATTTCCTAATTCAGAAATGGTAAAGACATATAAAACAGTAGGAAGTAATGCAATTAAAATTAAAATTACTGCGCCCAAATATTTTCCCAGCACTATTTTTTTCAGGGAAATGGGTTTGGTGAGCAAAAGTTCCAAAGTGCCCATTTTCATTTCGTCGCTAAAAGCGCGCATGCATACGGCTGGAATCAAAAAAAGCAAAACCCAGGGTGCTAGTTCAAAATAGGGGGAAAGATCCGCAAAACCAGAATCTAAAATATTGTAGCTTCCGCTGAAAACCCATAGAAACAAACCATTTATCACCAAAAAAACAGCAATCACCAAATACCCGATGGTACTTGAAAAAAAGGAATTTATTTCGCGTTTTATTATTGTAAACATTTAAGGTTTCAGGTTTCAGGTTTCAGGTTTCAAGTTCCTGGTTTCAAGTTTCAGTTCAAAGTTTCAAGTTCCTGGTTTCAAGTTTGCTTCGCCAGTTCGCTTCGCTCGGGTCAGGTTTCAGGTTTCTGCAACTGACTACTCACTACTAAAAAGAGTATCAACGCTCCAGGCTTCGGCTTTTGTTTTGAACATTGGTTTTGTTATACTCCAAACTTCCTTAAAAAGTTCGCTGGTTCTGTAATTTTCCAAATCCGCTTCATCTTTCCAACGGCTGTAAGTGAAAAAGATTGTTTCGTCATTTTTGTCGTTATAAAGTTCTAAAAATGTGCATCCGGGAAAATTGCGAATCTTTTCTTTTACCTCTTCAAAATTAGCGAGAAAAGCAGGGACGTTTTCTTTTTTAAACTGCATTTTTACAATTCTTGTAAACATTTTTGCTTTTAAATTTTCAATTGAAATTTACCGTTATCGTATCTCTAAATCCCAATCCAAAAAGACTGGAAGCTCCACCCACCGAAGTGGGATTGCTTTTGTAAATAGCGAGTTCCAAATATTGTGATGAATTCCAAAGGGCCAGTTTTTTCCCATCTTCCTCTCGTTTTTCCGGGGGAAGATCAAAGTTAATGGCATCGCTATAATGTGTATGTATTTTCATGAATTTTGCGGTTCGGGCATTTATAATAAATTGTCTGCCGCGGCCCACATCGTCAAAAAGTTTTTTGTTTATGTTGCTAATCACGTTTCCGTAGTTATCAATATAAATAACATTGCCGATAATCTGACTCTCTTTGTTGTTTACAACGGGACGGATGCCAGTTAATTCCTTTATTTCAGAAATATTTTTTCCAATAACCTCAAGTGTTCCGCCACGGGCAATATGGCCGGCAACCTTCACAAAAACATCCAAAACCGGAAAATTACTGATTATGCGGTCATGGATATTAATTTCAACTATTTTTTCAGGTCGAATTTCAGAAGTTAGCATGGAAATAATGCCATTGTCCGCGCACACAAAATAGTGCCCGTCCATTAAAACCGCAATGTGCTTATTTTCAGGATTTAATTCGGAATCTACCCCAATTACGTGAATACTTCCCTGCGGAAAACTCTTGTATGCATTTTGAATAATGTAAGCGGCTTCGTGCAAGTGAAAGGGTGAAATGGAGTGCGAGATATCAACAATTTTTGCGTCTTCCATTTCGGTATAAATAGCTCCCTTTACTGCGCCAACAAAGTGATCCTTCTCGCCGAAGTCAGTAGTAAGTGTAATTATAGCCATAAATGGATTGTTGATATTTTCTTAAAAGAGTTACCACAAAAATAGGTTACTTTTGTTAGTGGCAAAACTATTTTTTGCATATTCCAAATAATAAAAAAGCACGCCTTTTGAACGAAATTATCATCGAACTCACAGAGATTAGCCCAAGGGATTTCTTCGGACTTGAAAACGCTAATATTGACCTTCTTAAAAAATATTTTCCAAAACTTAAAATCGTTGCCCGTGGCAATAAAATTAAAGCGTATGGCGATGAAGATGTGTTGGAGGAATTTGACCGTCGTATTTCCATGCTTTTGGATCAGTACGTAAAGTACAACAAATTAGACGAAAACGTAATTGAACGAGTATTGCTGAGCAGAAACAAAGAAGAATACGAAGCTCCGGTAGGTAGTGGTGAAACAATTGTGCACGGTGTTAGCGGAAAGCCCATAAAGGCACAAACAGCAAACCAACGAAAATTGGTCTCGTCTATGAGTAAAAATGATATGGTTTTTGCCGTTGGGCCAGCAGGAACCGGAAAAACATATACGGGAGTTGCGCTTGCAGTTAAAGCATTGAAAGACAAAGAAGTAAAGCGTATCATTTTAACAAGACCTGCAGTAGAAGCTGGAGAAAACCTAGGTTTCCTTCCAGGCGATCTAAAAGAAAAACTGGATCCGTATATGCAGCCATTATACGATGCACTTCGCGATATGATACCTGCGGAAAAATTGGCATCCCACATTGAAACGGGAATAATTCAAATAGCGCCATTGGCATTTATGCGCGGTAGAACCTTGGACAATGCTTTTGTTATTTTGGACGAGGCCCAAAACACCACCCATGCTCAAATGAAAATGTTTTTGACCCGTATGGGAAAAAATGCAAAATTCATGATTACGGGCGACCCCGGACAAATTGATCTTCCACGTCGAGTTATTTCGGGATTGAAGGAAGCACTTCTGGTTTTAAAGGATGTTAAAGGCGTTGGAATGATTTATTTGGACGACAAAGACGTAATCCGTCATCGCTTGGTGAAGGAGGTTATTGCCGCTTACAAGAATATTGAAAATATTGATTAAAAGAGTTTACAGTTTTCACAATCGTAAATCTAAAATCCTATATCAAAAATCAAAATGAATAATACCATAATTAGTACAGATTTCAACTTCCCCGGACAGAAAAGTGTGTACCACGGAAAAGTTCGAGAAGTTTATACTTTGGAAAATAATAAACTTTTAATGGTTGCTACAGATAGGCTCAGTGCTTTTGATGTTGTTATGCCAAAAGGAATACCGTACAAAGGTCAAATCTTAAACCAAATAGCGACCAAAATGATGCGCGATACGGAAGATTTGGTGCCAAATTGGTTAATTGCCACCCCCGATCCAAATGTAGCAATTGGTGAAGCTTGCGAACCGTTTAAGATTGAAATGGTAATCCGAGGTTATATGAGCGGACACGCAGCACGCGAATACAAGGCTGGAAAGCGAATTCTTTGTGGTGTTGCAATGCCAGAAGGGATGAAGGAAAATGATAAATTTCCCCAACCTATAATAACACCCGCAACCAAAGCCGAAATGGGCGATCACGATGAGGATATTTCGCGGGAAGATATTTTAAAAAGAGGAATTGTTTCCGAAAAGGATTATCTTCAATTGGAAGATTATACCCGAAAGCTTTTTCAACGTGGAAGTGAGATTGCTGCTAAACGCGGATTAATTTTGGTGGACACAAAATATGAATTCGGAAAAACGAGAGATGGCAAAATAGTTCTAATTGATGAAATACATACGCCCGATTCCTCACGATATTTTTACGCCGAAGGTTATGAGGAACGACAAAAAAACGGCGAACCACAAAAACAGCTTTCAAAGGAATTTGTTCGTCAATGGCTGATCCAAAATGGCTTTCAGGGTTTGGAAGGGCAGAAAGTTCCATTTATGAGCGATGAATATATTGAAACCGTTTCAGAAAGATATATTGAACTTTACGAAAATATTACGGGTGAAAAGTTTGAAAAGGCAGATGTTTCCAATATTCACGCACGCATAGAGAAAAACGTATTGGAATATTTAAAATGAGTTCATTTTATTAATGAAGTTGTTTTTCTTTCATTTCCGTTCGCGAAAATTAAAACTGTGAACATAACCCAAACTAAGCTCAGTAAAATCTGCTTGTCCCAGGTTTGCGTTTAGGTGGGCACCAATATAAAGATTATTTTTTGGGGCTTTTTCCATTCCAATCAAATAATATTTCAGCCCAAGTCTTGAAGAAATTCGATACTTCTTTTTAAATTTTGAATCCAATTCTCCAAGCATCCAATTTTCTGAAATTTCACGAGGTGCATTATCCCAGCCTTCATTTATTTGCCATTCAATTTTGTAGGCTGGTTTATGAAAGTTGTAGCCCAATTGCAAATCTATTCCCACGTGATTTAAGAATATTTCGCCGTGAAGGCTTATACCCAAATTGGTTGAATATTTCCAAGGATCATTTCTGAAATAATCAAATTCCCTTCCATCCTGAACCAATGATTCATTGCCTTTTATATAATCGTAATAGTGCTGATAAAAACGATAATAAAAACCAATTCCCACTTTAAAGGTATTATTGTAAACCTTGCCGTATTCGCCCGCAATGGTATACACATTTTTCTTGTCGTTGAAGGCTAGTGCAAAAACATTTTGGCCCAATCCGCCTCGAAAGGCAAAATAATTATAAACAAATTTTTTATGTTCCGAAATTGTTTCGGAAGAAGCAGTTTCAGTTGAGTTTAAAGGATTTTTTATATCCGCCGAAAGACTAAGCAAAAACGAATTATAACCTTGGTTCAATAATCGCGTATGTCCGTTTGAATGATGCGAATAACCTAAACCTACACGCCAATCAATATTTTTTACCGAAAGAAATTTATAATAAAGATACATTCTGAAAGCCCAGGTAAGATCGGTAGTTACGGCTTGGTTTTGCGGATTTGTTTCTGCATTGAATTTTTTAGTGAAATAGGAAACGCCCATTCCAGTATGAATTTTGAATCGATCACTTCCAAAAGCCTTAAATTCAATAAAAGGCATGGCTGTTAAAGCGATTCCCAAACTATCCAAATTGCCAAAATCCGTAACCCCAATAGACAAACCCGTTTTTGGATGTTTCAATTGTTCAGCCCATTGTTGAGGATTGTTTGTGTGATTTCGTCCGAAATTTAAAATGGCCTGTTTTTGTAATTCGGTATCCGGAAATCCATCGTTGGATTCCATTGTAAGGCCAAATAGAATTTCAGGAGAAAAATTGAACGCACTTTTTTTCCACTCATTTTTAGTTTGAGCGAATGTAAAAACCGAAGTAAAAAATAAAAAAAGGAGTAGTTGTTGTTTCATTTGGGGCTGCAAGTAACAATTTCCCAGTTAATTTTAAAAATTTTAATCCTACATTAGATGAAATTTTAAAATTCCATGTTGGAAAAATTAGATTCAATTATCGCAGAAATGGCTTCCATTGCGTGGGGTTTGCCATTATTGATTATTTTAATTGGTGGGGGATTATATCTTTTGATTCGAATTCGTTTTTTGCCTTTTCGGTATTTGGGACATGCTATTTTAGTACTACGTGGAAAGTATGATAACAAAAGTGATGCGGGCGAGATAACACATTTTCAGGCATTGATGACAGCACTTTCCTCAACGGTGGGAATGGGTAATATTGCAGGGGTGGCTGTGGCGATTTCAATTGGCGGGCCAGGAGCTATGTTTTGGATGTGGGTAAGTGCCGTTATTGGTATGTCAACAAAGTTTTATACCGCAACATTGGCCATTTTATATAGAGGAAAAGATAGCGAAGGGAAAATACAGGGCGGCCCGATGTATTTTATAATTGAAGGTTTAGGCAGAAAATGGATGCCACTTGCAGTTTTATTTAGTGTTGCCGGATTGGTTGGAGCGTTGCCTGTTTTTAATGTAAACCAACTTACGCAGGCAATTAACGATATACTTCTAAAACCTGCTGGAATCTACAATGGTTTTCAGACTGATTTGATTATAGGTTTGGTTTTGGCGGCAATTACTTCAGTGGTAATATTAGGTGGATTATCGCGAATAAGCAAGACGGCCTCAAAGATGGTCCCTGGGATGCTTATTCTTTATTTTATTTTGGTTCTGATTATTTTGATTGTCCACATTAATGTGGTTCCATATTATTTTAAGTTGATTTTTACTGATGCGTTTTCAGCTAATTTTTATAAAGGGGATGCATTTTTAGGAGGAGTAATTGGCGGAATAATCCTTTTGGGGATTCGTCGTGGCGCATTTTCAAATGAAGCAGGAATTGGCACAGCCCCAATGGCCCACGGCGCGGCAAAAACCAATGAACCCATACGTGAAGGTTTGGTGGCAATGTTAGGGCCGGCAATAGATACCTTAGTGATCTGCACTTTAACCGCATTGGCAATTTTGGTAACCGGAGTTTGGCAAAGTAGTGATGCAAATGGGGTAAGTTTAACCGCTTCCGCTTTTGAAGAAAGTATCCCATTTTATGGTAAATATGGTTTGCTTGTGTGTATTATTACTTTCAGTATTTCTTCTTTATTTTCGTATTCCTATTATGGCAGTAAGTGCTTGTCTTTTCTTTTTGGCGCAAAAAATAAAGGAATCTATAATTATATTTATATTACAAGTATTCTTGTTGGCGCTACAACCTCCTTGAGTATGATGATAAATTTAATAGATACTTTTTTTGCCCTTATGGCAGTCCCAACGATGACTGCTACTATAATCCTTGCACCAAAAGTGGTAAAGGAAGCGAAGCTATATTTTGAAAAACTGGGGATAAATTAATTTAAGCTGTCAAGTTTTTGGTTTACCAAAGTTGTAAATTTCTTTGCTCCGTCTGGATTTAAGTGGTTTTGATTTAAAAAATCCTTCACCGTAAATTGTATTGTATCCGTTTCTTCGTTTAATAAAACCACGTTACTGTATTTTTTTTTAATCACTGAAAGTACACTGTCGCGACGGCGAACCACGTTTGGATTTCTTTTTTTCAAGTACGTTTTGTAGAGTGGAACAGTGCAAATGATGACGTTTAAATTTTTGGATTGCATGTAGTCCAGCATTTTAAAAAGATAGGTAGTGTTGGTTTTGAAGACTTCTATGTTTTCTTTGGTATGAATCTTAAAATATTTGTTTCTGATTTTCAAAGTATCGTAATCCAGTTTATTGAAAGAGCCATAAAATCTATTGGTATCAAAACCAAATTCATTCAGCTGTTCCTTATCGTTTTTAAATAGGTAATAGTCTTTTAATTTGGCCGAATAAAATCTAGGATTGGATAGATAAACAAATTTATCTTTAAAATATGTCCTTCGCTCAAAAGCGTTTACATTGTAATATTTTAGATAAATGTTGTTTTTCCAGTAATCGTTTGGATGATATGGCAATTCCAAATGTAAATAAGATACTTCCAGCAATACATATTTTAAACTTGGAAGCCTATCTATCGTTCCCTGCAGAATTAAAAAATCTTCTTTGTGATGTTGTGATGTTGAAGCGAGATTTATTGCTGGTTTATGGGAAAATTCAGGATTAAATCCGCATTTAACTTGGGATGAACCCAATGCCAGCAACTCTATTTTATTGGAATTTTTATTTAAATATTCTCCGGCAATTTTATAATTAATAGGGAGATTTGAAGCCAAGATTTCCAAGATGCAATAAATGATTATCACAGGCACAAAAAAAAGCGAGCAGTATTTTAAAAACTGCAGTTGCAATTTATTAAAATTGGAAATAGATAAAATCTTCCTGAAATCCAGCATATTGAAAAATAAAATAAATAAGAATATAATAAATAATCCAACGCCAAGGCCAACTAACATATTTATTAATTTGACTTAATGGGAAATCCTTATGGCGAGAAATTATTTCAGCAGCTATCATAATAAAGAAACAAACTAAAAAGTATTTGTTTATCAATAAACTAAAGTTATCACTGGGTATAAAGAAAAAAATGCGTTTAAAAATTAACCAGACTTCATCAATATTTTTGCTTCTAAAAAGGATGCTTGATGAGACGATTACAATAAAACTGAACAAAGGAAATAGTATATGTGGTCTCTGTGTTTTATTGAGTAATCGAGAATTACCGTTTTTTAATAGGGGAGTTCTTTCCAATATCATTAAAAATCCCTGAAAAACACCGAATATTATAAAGGTTGAATTTGCACCATGCCACAATCCAACAAGCCCCATAGTTAATAGCACAGCTGCGTTCCTCAGCCATTTACTACGCGGATTTTTTTTTGTAATTGGAAGATAAACGTAATCTGTAAACCAACGGGTTAAGGTTATATGCCACCGTTGCCAAAACTCTGTAACACTTTTTGCCAAATATGGGATATGGAAGTTTTTACTCAATTTGAAACCAAATAATTTTGCAGTACCGATAGCAATATCGGAATAACCCGAAAAATCCCCATATATCTGAAAAAAGAAAAGTACGGAAGCGTAAAGCAATGAAAGGCTTCCATAATCTTCGGGGGCGGCGTAAACCATATTTACAATAAAAGCGGCATTGTCTGCAATTACCATTTTTTTAAACAATCCCCATAATATTTGACGTAAACCTTCTTTAACTTCGGTCTGGTCAAAGTTTCGTTTATGGTTGAATTGGGGCAATAAGTTTTTAGCCTTTTCAATAGGACCTGCGACGAGTTGTGGAAAGAAACCCACAAAACATAAAAAATTCAGTAAATTATTCGTGGGGGCAATCCGTTTTTTATAGACATCAATTGTATAACTCATGGTTTGGAAAGTATAGAAACTTAAACCCACGGGAAGTACTAAGTTTAATGTGCTAAAGCCGTATTCGCCCTGCTGCATATTAAACAGTAGCGCAAATTCCTCTATAAAAAAGTTGTAATATTTAAAAAGAAAAAGTACCCCTAAATTCCAAATAATACTGCTGTAGAGATATAGTTTTTGCTTGTTTTTATTTTCTGTCCCTTTAATTGCAAGAGCTGCAAAATAATCCACTAATGAACTGGCTATAATCAAGAACAGAAACCGCCAATCCCAAAGGCCATAAAAAAAGTAGCTCGCAACAAGCAGAATTAAGTTTTGGGCTTTTATTCTTTTAAAGCCAACTGCCCAATATAGAAGGAGGGTAATTGGCAAAAACAATCCAAATGAAAAGGAGTTGAATAACAAAGGTTGCTGGGTTTTGGCGTAAATATAACAAAAAACCGACCGCTTCAATTTAACATTTTAGCAGTCGGTTTTTTTAAAGTATTACTTTCTATAAAACTTTTATTTGATAATAGATTTTATTCAAAATAGCTGAAGGTGTCCCCATCCTTTATTTTGAGCAATGTTTCATATATAAGTTTGATTACATTCTCAACATCATTTCGATGAACCATTTCCACAGTGGTGTGCATGTATCGCAAAGGCAAGGAAATCAAAGCGCTCGCTACGCCTCCGTTGCTATAAGCAAATGCATCTGTATCTGTTCCGGTTGCTCTGGAAAGGGCCGCGCGCTGAAAAGGGATCATTTTCTTTTCAGCAGTTTCCACTATTAAGTCACGTAGTTTTTGTTGCACGGCCGGTGCGTATGCTATTACAGGGCCACAGCCAATTTCAGCTAAACCCTGTTTCTTTTTGTCGATCATTGGGGTAGTGGTATCGTGGGTAACGTCTGTAACTATTGCTATGTTAGGTTTTATGCGTTCTGCAATCATCTCGGCACCGCGAAGCCCAATTTCTTCCTGTACCGAATTGGTTATATAAAGTCCAAAAGGAAGTTTGTTTTTATTTTCATGAAGCAACCGTGCAACTTCCGCTATCATAAAACCGCCCATTCGGTTATCTAAGGCACGGCACACAAATTTATCCTCATTCAATATGTGAAACTGATCGGGATAAGTAATTACGCAGCCCACATGTATGCCCATTTTCTCCACTTCTTCCTTATCCTTGGCGCCCACATCTATAAAAATGTTTTCTGGTTTTGGCGCTTCCTCTTTGGATTTATCGCGGGTATGAATGGCCGGCCAACCGAACACTCCTTTTTGGATTCCATTTTTGGTATGGATATCCACAATTTTTGAAGGAGCTATCTGATGGTCACTGCCGCCATTTCTTATTACATAAAGCAAACCGCTGTCACATATATAGTTTACATACCAGGATATTTCATCAGCATGTCCTTCAATAACTACTTTAAATTTAGCTTTGGGATTTATAACCCCAACGGCTGTTCCGTAGGTATCTGTGAAAAATTCATCAACATAGGGTTTCAGATATTTCATCCACAGCTTTTGTCCGTTCCACTCATAACCAGTTGGCGCTGCATTGTTTAAATATTCTTCTAAAAATTTTAATGACTTGTCAGTTAATATTGAAGTATTCATATAGTTTTTTGTTCTGAAAGGATGATTGTTGGTAAAATTAGTAATTTCTTATTCAGCTCCACAAGGCAATTTGATTATTTTTGGAACGTTTTTGGATAACACAGCTTTCTAAAAAACTATTTGATGAAAATCACAGTACTCATATATATATGTATCCTATTTTTCAGTTTTTCCGTTTTTGCACAAAATGATAATGGATCGCTGGAGAAGCAAATAGATTCAACCGAGATAATGTATTACATTATTAAGGGAGATACCATCGCTCGTGAAATAATTAATTTGGATGAAGTATACCTTCTGAAAAAGGTTAAATTCATGTCTGAAGAGGATCGGCGTCGCTATTTAATTCTTCGCAGAAAAACAAGAAAAGTTTATCCCTATGCAAAATTGGCTGCGGAACGATTGACGACTATGACCGAAAGATTAAGGACCATAGAAAAAAAGAGGGACAGAAAAATATACACCAAGCGCGTACAAAATTACATTGAGGGGGAGTTTTCTGAAAAGTTGAAGAACCTCACCCATACGGAAGGTCAGATATTGGTAAAGCTCATTCACAGGCAGACGGGACGCACGGCTTTTGATTTAGTGAAGGAACTCCGCACGGGCTGGCGAGCGTTTTGGTACAATACAACCGCCAATCTTTTTGAAATATCACTTAAAGAAGAATATAAACCTTTTAAGGTGAAAGAAGATTATTTAATTGAAGATATATTGGAAAGGTCTTTTCGGGACAATATACTTGAGCGTCAAGCTCCCGCATTTGAAATAAATTACCTGGATTTAACCTCGCAATGGAAACGAAAATCTGTTGATAACTAAAAGTAATTTTGGGTTGTGTAGAATGCTAAAAGGTATTACTTTTGTCGTCCGCTCTTTAAATTTTGAAAGTACTAAAGAAAGTCCCTTTATATAGGAAATGTTGTTTTTTGGATTTTTCGGGGAACGAATTTTTAATTGAAGAATTTATTTTGAAAATAATTTATCTTTAAAATAATAGTTTTCAGTTGCTTAAAAAATATCGAAAAAAAACTTTCAAAAAAATTCAATTTTAGTTTGGTATAATGAAAAAAGTGGTTGTATATTTGCACCCGCTTAGAGAAACAGGCACGGTCTTAAAAATGGTGAAAAGGGAATAATAGCAACGGTTCAACTCCGTTCCACCGACAAATAATTCTTTATTTTATAGTAAAGAA